>OY730441.1:0-3255000 GCA_963422665.1 Alphaproteobacteria bacterium | reverse complement strand
CGCCTGTCGCATGCGTTCATCGCGGGACTGGCGGCGTTGTCGGCCGCGCTCGCCTCGACGGCCGCGGCCGGCCCGCCGCTTCCTGTGCCGGCCCCACCGATGCCCGGTCCCGCCTGGGAATCGAAGTTCGCGATGCTGCAGCCCGATTTGCCCATGCCGGCCCGGGCGGTCTTCGAGCCCGGCATGGGCGCGGCGCCGGTGGAACGCGCCCTCGAAATCCGCAAGGGCCAGTCCCTGATCGCCCTGCTGACCGGCGCCGGGATTCACGCCGGCGACGCCCACCGCGCGGCCAGGGAGCTGGCGCGGGTGATGGACCTGCGCCGGCTCAGGGCCGGCGAGACGGTGGCGCTCACGCTTGCGGGCGGGCGGGCGCCGGGGGCGTCCGGGGCGCTGTCCGGCCTGCGGATCAAGAAGGACGCCCGCACCGAAGTCGGCGTCGGGCGGCTGATCGACGGCTCCTTCCAGTCCTTCGAGCGGCAGCGCCGGCTGTTGCGCACCCCGATCTCGGTGCGGGGGGAGATCGCGTCCAGCCTCTACGCCGACGGCGTCAGGCACGGCGCGCCGGCGGCGGTCATGCTCGATGTCTTCCGGCTGTTCTCCTACAGCGTCGATCTGCAGCGGGACATCCAGCCGGGAGACCGGTTCGAGCTGCTCTTCGACCGTTACAGCGAAGCCGACGGCGCCGTCGCCGACCATGGCGAGATCCGGTATGCGGCGCTGCAGACGGGCGGACAGCGGATTCAGTTCTACCGGTTCGAACCGGAGCCCGGCGCCTTCGAGTATTTCGACGCCCGGGGCGAGGGCGCGCGCCGGGCGCTGCTGGCGACGCCGGTGGACTCGGCGCGCATCACCTCCGGCTTCGGGCGCCGCCGCCACCCGATCCTCGGCTACAACAAGATGCATCGCGGCGTGGATTTCGGCGCGCCGACCGGCACGCCGATCCGCGCCGCCGGCGACGGCGCCGTCGTGTCCCGCGGCTGGAAGGGCGGCTACGGGCGCTATATCCGCATCCGCCACCGCGACGGCTACCAGACCGCCTATGCCCATCTGAGCCGCTACGCCAAGGGTCTCCGACAGGGGAGGCGGGTCAAGCAGGGCCAGGTAATCGGCTATGTCGGCTCCAGCGGCCGCTCGACCGGCCCCCATCTGCATTACGAGGTGCTGGTCAACGGCCGGCAGGTCAACCCGGTGCGGCTCAACCTGCCGAGCGGCAGGAGCCTCAAGGGCGAGGCGCTGGCCCGCTTCCGCTTGCATCGGGAGGAAATCGACCGCAAGCTGCATGAACTCGCCGCCGGCCGCCGGGCCGACGCCGGGTAGCGCGCCAACGCGCAGCGCGTTGCGAAGACAGAGCGCCGGGAGGACCGGAAAGATGCGCCAGACCGCCGGCCGCAAGGCCGAAACCCCGCATGTCACGCACGAACTCGCGCGGTTCGCCGCCGGCATCCGCTACGAGGACCTGCCGGCGGATGTGCGCTTCATGGCCCGGCAATGCCTGCTGGACTGGCTCGGCGTCACGCTGGCCGGCGCGGCGGAGCCGCTCGCCCTCATGCTCAGGGCCGAGGCGGCCGAGGAGGGCGGCGCGCCGCGCGCGACCCTGTTCGGCGGCGGGGCCAGGACCTCGATGGGCCAGGCGGCGCTGGTGAACGGCGCGGCCGGCCATGCGCTCGACTTCGACGACGTGCTGGGCGCGATGACCGGCCACCCGACCGCGCCGGTGGCCCCCGCCGCGCTCGCGCTGGCGGAGGGCCGCGGGCTGGACGGCCGGCGGGTCGTCGCCGGCATCGTCGCCGGCATCGAGGTCGAGGCGCGCCTCGGCCGCGTGCTCGGCGACAGCCACTATGCGAAGGGCTGGCACGCGACCGGGACCGTGGGCGCGTTCGGGGCAGCGGCGGCGGCGGCCAACATGCTCGGCCTCGATGCGGAGCGGACGGCCTGCGCGCTCGGCATCGCCGGCACCCAGGCAGCGGGGCTCAAGTCCATGTTCGGCACCATGTGCAAGCCGCTCCATGCCGGCAAGGCGGCGCGCAACGGCCTCACGGCCGCCACGCTCGCCGAACGCGGCTTCACCAGCCGGGACGACGTGCTCGACTGCGTGCAGGGCTTCACCGACACCCAGACCGAGACCTTCCGCCCCGAGGCGCTGCTGGAGGAGCCGGACCGGTTCCATATCCTCGATACCCTGTTCAAGTACCACCCGGCCTGCTACGGCACCCATGCCACCATCGAGGCGTGCCTCGGCGTCGCGGAGAACGCCGCCTTCGACGCCGGCGATGTGGAGCGGGTGGAAGTTAAGGTCCCGATGAATGCACTGCGGATGTGCAACATCCCGGCGCCGACGACGGGTCTCGAGGCCAAGTTCAGCCTTGCCTACAATGCCGGCCTCGGGCTGACGCGCCAGGCGACCGGCGCGCTCGACATCTATTTCGACGAAAATCTGGACCGGCCCGAGGTTCACGCGATCCGGGAGACGGTCTCGGTCGAGGGCTCAGACGACATGGCGAAGTTCGCCGCCGATGTCGTCGTGCATCTCGGGAACGGCATCGTGCTGCGCGGCGCCGCCGATGTCGGCGTGCCGGCCGGCGACAGGAACCGGCAATGGGACAAGCTGCAGGGCAAGTTCCGCGCGCTTGCCGCCCCGCTGCTGGGTGCGGAGGCGGCGGAGGCGCTGATCGGGGCGGTCGGCAGCTTGGACGACGCCGGCGATGTCGGGGCGGCGCTGGCCCCGGCCGGGGCGGCGGTCGGCTGAGGAGGACAGGGTCATGGACGGCATGCAGGCAAGCGGGCCCTACCCCGCGCTCGACGAGCTGGACGAGGAACGGCGCGTCCGCACGGAACTGGCCTGCGCCTACCGGCTGGTGGACCATTTCGGCTGGACCGAGCTCATCTACGGCCATCTCACCGCGCGCGTGCCGGGGCCGGACCACCATTTCCTCATCAACCCCTTCGGCCTGAACTACGAGGAGGTGACGGCCTCGAACCTGGTCCGCATCGACCTGGACGGGAATGTCGTCGAAGGCGGTTACGAGGCCAATTTCGCCGGCTTCGTCATCCATTCCGCCATCCATATGGCGGGCGGCGACAATGTTTGCGTCATGCACACCCACACGCGGGCCGGCATGGCGGTGGCGGCGGTCGAGGAAGGGCTGCTGCCGATCTCGATGACCGCCACCACCTTCTTCGACGACATCGCCTATCACGACTATGAGGGGCCAAGCCTCTATCTCGACGAGCGCGAGCGGCTGCTGGCGGCACTCGGCGGGAAGAAGGCGATGATCCTGCGCAATCACGGCCTGCTGACCGTCGGGCGCACGGTCGCGGAGGCGTTCGCGCGCCTCTACCGGCTGGAGCGGGCCTGCCAGGTCCAGGTCGATGCCGGCGCGGCCGGCACACTGCGCGTCCTGTCCGACGACGTTGCGGCGCAGTCGGGGCGGGACACCAACGCCTTTGCCGGGCGCGACAGCAACGAGGCGATGGGCGGACTCGAATTCGCGGCCCTGATGCGCAAGATGGACCGGATCGACCCGGGCTACCGGGAATAAGCCCGGAACTCCCGCCAATGCGCGCCGTCGTCTGCCGGGCCTTCGGCCCGCCGGAAGGACTCGAACCCGGCGAGCTTCCGGCGCCGGAGCCGGGGGCCGGCGAGGTGGCGATCCGGGTCGAGGCGGCGGGCGTGAGCTTCGCGGACACGCTGATGATCCGCGACCTGCACCAGAACAAGCACAAGCCGCCGTTCGCGCCCGGCATGGAAGTGGCCGGCCGCGTGACCGGGACGGGCGCCGGCGCCGCGGGGTTCTCGCCCGGCGACCGGGTCATGGCGCTGGTCTATGACGGCGGCCATGCGGAATGCGCCGTCGCGCCGGCGGCGGAGACATTTCCCGTGCCGGAAGGCGTGTCGATGACGGCGGCGGCGGCGCTGGGCGCGGCCTATCTCACCGCCCATGCCGGGCTGTTCTGGGAGGCCCGCCTGGAAGCCGGCGAGACCCTGCTGGTGCTGGGCGCGGGCGGCGGCGCCGGCCTCGCGGCGGTCGAGGTCGGCAAGGCGCTCGGCGCGCGCGTCGTCGCGGCGGCCTCGACGGCGGAGAAATGCGCGCTCGCCGAAGAGCGCGGCGCCGATGCGGTCGTGACATATCCGGCGGACTCGATCCGCGAGCGCGTCATGGCCGAGACCGGCGGCGAAGGCTGCGGCGCGGTGTTCGACCCCGTCGGCGGCGCGCTCTTCGAGGAGAGCTTCCGTTCGCTCGGCTGGGGCGGGCGGCATATCGTGGTCGGCTTCGCCGGCGGCGCCGTCCCGGCCTTCCGGGCGAACCGCCTGCTGGTCAAGAACCGCGCCGCGCTCGGCCTCGCGCTGTTCAACTACCGCAAGCGCCGCCCGGACCGGCTGCGCGCCTCGGCCGAGGCGCTGCTCGGCTGGGCCGCCGCCGGCCGCATCCGGCCCCATGTCTCCTCGGAACTGCCGCTTGAGGAGGCGCCCGCCGCGCTGCGCGCGATCATGGACCGCAAGGCCACCGGCCGGCTGATCCTCCGGCCATAATACCAACGACCGCCGGTCGCCGCCGGGAATTCATGAAAAAATGTAATTACCCAGGATGTTTGTTTTGAGGGGCGCTCCACAGGCGCCGCCCTCCCTCGATACGCGGCTGGCGCCGCTACTCGGGATGAAGGGGAAGCGGCGCGCGCTGTGAGGGGCGAGAGGGACGCAGAGGCCCGCCCCGTTACGCCGGACAGTATGACGATGGACGCGCCTTGTCTGCATCCTGGACAGTTACGAAAAAATTGCTCTTAATTCCATTTTTGTTTCATTATGAGCTTGATATGAGAGAAAATGTGGTAAGATGGCCCCGAGGACAGGGGCTTCCGGAGGCCGCGTCTCTCCACTTCTGAAACATCCGTCCGGAACGCACGGGAGACGTGCGTCCGCCGGCGCGCCCGCACGACACAGGGCGCGCCGCTCCCGGCCTGACAAGGAGACCCGATGACCGCACCGACCCCCGCCCCGGGCCAGGGCGCGGACTGCGACCGACGGTGAGGCCGGACGCTCGATGCGGGGCCTCTCGATGTCCTGGCTCCATTCTGCCGCACGAGGCTCCGGCTCTCCCCCGGATCGGGTCCGGGGCGGGCTGCCGGGCTCCGGCCGGGGCGACGAAAGGAGGCGCCGGCCGGCCCGGACCATGACAAAACATGACACTTCATGACATCTCATGACGGGTCCGGCGCGCTCGCCGGTTCCGGTCCTCGAACGGTGGTATGATACCCGGCTCGCGATACCGGCCGGGAAAGGAGAGGCGCATGCGCCCGACGGAACGCGAACGAGCAGACTTCGACCGCGACGGCGCGGTGCTGATGCAGGGCGTCGTGCCGGAGACGTGGCTGGGCGTGCTGGCGGCAGCGGTCGAGCGCGACATTGCGGAGCCGGGGCCCTTCTTCAACGGCTACCGGCCGGAGGCGGGGCGCTTCCACGGCAATCTGCGCCTCTGGGAGAGCCATGAGGGCTTCCGCGCCTTCTGCTGCGAGGGCCCGCTCCGGGAGGTGGCGGCGCGGTTCCTGCGCGCCGAACGCCTCAACCTCTTCTACGACCAGCTCTTCGTGAAGGAGCCGGGCACGCCGCAGCCGACGCGCTGGCACAACGACCAGCCCTACTGGCCGGTGCGCGGCTGGCCGGTCATGTCCTTCTGGCTGCCGCTCGACCCGGTGACGCGCGAGAGCGGCGCGCTGTCCTTCGTGGCGGGCTCGCATCGCTGGGACCGCTGGTTCCAGCCGGAGCCCTTCGCGAAGGGCGGCGCAGCCTACGAACGCGGCGAGAACTACGAGCCGATGCCGGATATCGACGCCGGCGGCCATGACATCCTCTCCTGGGACATGGAGCCGGGCGACGCGCTCGCCTTTCATGCGATGACGGTCCACGGCGCGGGCGGCAACCTCACTTCCGGCACGCGCCGGCGCGGCTATGCGGTGCGCTATTGCGGCGAGGGCTGCGCCTATTTCGCCGGCCCCGGCCCCAACCGCGACCTCGGCAATCCGGCGCTCGCCGACGGCGCCCCGCTCGACAGCGCGCAGTTCCCGGTCGTCTGGCCCTGAGGCCCGGCCTCCGCCGCGCCTGTCCGCCTACTCGTTGACCTTGCGGGATCTTCTTGCTTGACTACGGGGCCGGCCGTGGAGCGGCCGCGCGATCACATTGCAGGAGGAGGAGCGCAATGCCCGACGGGATGTCCGGACAGGAACGATTCGAAAACGGGAGCGGCAGCGTTCTCAAGAACGTGGTCTGCACGAGCTGCGACGGGTTCTGCCCGGTCGCGGCCAAGGTAGAGGACGGGCGCGTGGTCAAGGTCACGACGCGCGACCACCCGATCCTCAAAGACGTGCTCTGCATGAAGGGCGCCTATGCGCCGAAGCATTTCGCGCATCCCGACCGCATCCTCCATCCGTTGAAGCGGGTGGGCGCGCGCGGCGACGGCCAGTGGCGGCAGGTGAGCTGGGACGAGGCGATGGACGACATAGCCGAGCGCCTCCGGGCGGTGATCGACCGCCACGGGCCGGAAGCCTTCGCGGTAGGCCAGAGCGGCGCGACCGGCCTTTCCGACCACGGCCTCTGCCGGCGTTTCATGAACCATATCGGCTCGCCCAACTGGATCAGCGGCGTCGCCTATTGCGCCGGCAACACGGCAGCGGTGAACCGCTATGTCTATGGCTGGTTCCCGCGCGGCGACATCCTGAACTCCAAATGCATCGTGCTGATCGGCCACGACCCGCGCCGGCATAGCTGGACGATGGAATACAAGGCGATCCGCATGGCGCAGGCCGCGGGCGCGAAGCTGATCGTGCTCGACCCGCGCCGCAGCGAGAACGCCGAGCGCGCCGACATCTGGCTGCCCGTGCGCGCCGGCACCGACGCGGCCGTCCTGCTCGGCTGGCTCCGGGTCATCGTCGACGAGGAGCTCTACGACAAGGAGTTCGTGCGCGACTGGACGGTCGGCTTCGACAAGCTGGTCGAGCGCCTCCGGGACTATCCGGTCGAGCGCGTCGCCCGAATCGCCGGCCTGTCGGAAGAGGCGATCCGCGAGTCCGCCCGAATGTATGCGACGACGAAGCCCGCCTGCATCCCGTGGTCGCCGATCACGGACCAGCAGGTGTCGAGCACCTCGGCGATCCGGCTGCAGGGCATGCTGCGGGCGCTCACCGGCAATCTCGACGTCAAGGGCGGCGATGTGTTCGTCGGCCCGAGCCCCGTCGTGCGCTCCGATTCCGAGATAGAGATGCACCACCTGCTGTCCGAGGAGCAGAAGGCGAAGCAGCTCGGCTCGCACGAGTTCCCGGTGTTCACCTATCGCGGCATGAAGGCCTTCGAGGACGCCACCGAGCGGGTCTGGGGCCAGCGCTTCGTCAATCTCGTCAACGGCTGCTACATGGCCAACCCGATGGCGGTGTTCAAGGCCATGGAGGAGAGCGACCCCTATCCGGTCAGGGCGTTCTTCATGATGGCCAACAATGCGCTGATGGCCTACGCCAACGCCGACCGCGTGTACCGGGCGCTGATGAAGCAGGACCTCCTGGTCTCCTTCGAGCACAACATGACGCCGACCGCGCAGATCTCGGACTATGTGCTGCCGGGCGACTCATGGCTGGAGCGGCCCTCCATGCAGTCCGGCATCAGCGACCAGGCGATGGAGCCGCCCGGCGAGTGCCGCAATGTCACCTTCTTCTGGCATGCGCTCGCCAGCCGCATGGGGCTCGGCCATGTCTTCCCCTGGAAGAACCAGGAGGAGTTCATCAACTACCGTCTGGAGCCGGGCGGGGCGAGCTGGGCGGAGGTCGTCGCGGCCGGGCGCCCGCCCAACCTGCATCGCGGCCAGGCCCCCGATCCCGAGGAGAGGCAGTATCTCAAGACCGGCTTCGCCACGCCGTCCGGCAAGGTGGAGCTCTATTCCGGGGTGCTGGAGGCACTCGGCTTCGACCCGCTGCCCTACTACCGCGAGGCGGCGGAGCCCTCCGAGCGCTTCCCGATGGCGATGTTCGTGGGCTGGCCCGAGGACGAGTATTTCCGCTCCGGCCACCGCCATATCCCGGAACTCCGCCGGCGCGCGGAGGACCCGATCTTCATGGTGAACCCGGCGGATGTGGAACGGCTTGGCTTCGACGAAGGCGCCTGGGCCCGGCTCGAGACCTCGACCGGCGCCATGGTGGCCCGCGTCTACGGGCGGTCGTCCATGCCGGAGGGCCTGGTGCGGGTGCCGCATGGCTGGTGGAAGCCGGAGTCGCGGCAGGGGCTGGAGAACATGTCCGGCCTCTGGACCTTCTGCGACGGACGGGTGACGCCGGACGACGAGGCGGCGCTGATCGACCGTGAACAGGGCATCCCCCACATGAAGGGCATGCCGTGCTCGCTGACCGCGCTGACGCCGGAGGAGGTCGCGGCGCTCGAGGCCGAATTCGGCCCGACCAACGAGCTGCCGCGCGGCCCGGAGGGCAAGGTGCTGCGCTCCAGCTCCCGTCCCGACGATTTCATGTATGACGAGATCACCGGCGACGGCGTGGAGTTCGAGGCCATAGCCCTCTCCATCTACGGCCGCACCTCGGCGATGTAGTCCCGAGGCCCCGCTCCCCGGCAGAAACGGGGAGCGGGGTTGGACGCGACGCTCCCGCTCCCCGGGCCCGGACACGATCGTCACAGGAGCGGAGTGCGAAACTTGTGCAGGAAATCAAGGGCTATGACCGTTCGGTTCAGGAACTGCTTTCCAGCGGAAGCTATGGCATCGACTACTACCAACGCGAATACAAGTGGCGCCGAAAACAGCTTCAGGAGCTTGTCGATGATTTGACAGGTCGATTCCTTGACAATCACCGGCCGGGTGATACATCGAAGGGTGTTGCCAAATATGACCACTACTTTCCAGGCTCCATCGTAGTCAGTAAGAAGGGCGAAATCCGGCATGTCGTCGATGGACAACAGCGCCTCGCCTCGCTAACAATTCTGCTCATATATCTGAATAATGTCCAGAAAGGGCGAGACATGGCGGTCTCAATCGAATCGCTTATTTATGCGGATGATTTTGGAGATAAGATCTTCAAACTGCATGTTCCCGAGCGCAATGGTTGCATGGAGACTCTGTTCAACAACACATCGCCTAACATGGAGAACGCCCAGGAATTCGTTCGCAATCTGGCTGCCTACTATCAGGACCTGAGCGAACTCTTCCCCGAAGAGCTTCGGGACGACGCTTTACCGCTCTTCATCTATTGGTTGACGCGGAAGGTGACACTCGTGGAAATCTCCGCCTATGCAGATGAGGACGCATACACAATCTTCGAGACAATGAATGATCGAGGGTTGTCTCTGGCCCCAACGGATATGCTCAGAGGCTACCTTCTGGCCAATATAGATGACGCAGCCAAGCGTCTTGGAGCCGACAAACGGTTCAAGAAGTATTTGAACTTGTTTGCGGACCATGGCAAAGAGACATATGCTGACTTTATCAAGGCGTGGCTGCGCTCGCAATATGCCTCCGAAATCAGGGAACGGAGGAAAGATGAAAAACCAGAAGATTTCGACTTGATCGGCACAGAATATCACCTCTGGGTCCGAAACAATACCCATGATATCGATCTCAAGAAGCCAGCCGATTCCCATCGGTTCGTCATGCGGGATTTTAGCAAATTTGCGGATCCATATCTACGGCTGCTCGACGCAGCTGGTACGCGGACCGCAGGATTCGAGAGCGTTCGCTACAATGCCGACTGGCTGAACTGATCCGGGCGCCGAAGCGGTTGCTGTGCAGGGATGCGGCGTGATTCCGGATGGGCAGTCCGGTAGCGGCGACGCGGTCAATTCTGTCCCGCCCCGGGACCGGGAAAAGGGGCGGCGGTTTCGCCCGCAGCGGAAATGCTGTAGGGGACGGCGCATGTCTCTTCGGGGGGATGCGCCGTTGTCATATGAGACACTAAGGACCGAGGTCGAGGACGGCCTGCTGACGCTCACGCTCGACCGGCCGGACCGGCTGAACGCCGTCAACATGGCCATGATCGGCGACTATCTGGAGGCGCTGGACGCCGCCGACCGCGACGATGCCGTGCGCGCGGTCATCGTTACCGGGGCCGGGCGGGCGTTCTGCGCCGGTGCGGACCTCTCGGGCGGGCCGGGCGCCTTCGACCGCGCCCCGCCGCGGCCGGGCGCGCGCCACCGCGACGGCGGCGGCCTGGTGGCGCTCCGGCTGTTCGACATGAAGAAGCCGGTGATCGCGGCGGTGAACGGCCCGGCGGTCGGCTTCGGCGTCACGCAGATTCTGCCGATGGACCTCCGCCTGGCGTCCACGGAGGCGCGGTTCGGCTTTGTCTTTTCGCGGCGCGGCGTGGTGATGGAGGCCGCGTCCTCCTGGTTCCTGCCGCGCCTGGTGGGGATGCAGCAGGCGATGGAATGGGTCGCCACCGGCCGCGTCTTTTCCGCGGAGGAGGCGCTGGCCGGCGGGCTGGTGCGCTCGCTGCACGCGCCGGAGGACCTGTTGCCGGCGGCGCGCGCGCTCGGGCGCGAGATCGCGGACAATGCCTCGCCCATGTCGGTTGCGCTCTGCCGGCAGATGATGTGGAAGATGCTGGGCGCGGACCATCCGATGGCGGCGCACCGGGTCGATTCCCTCGGCATGGGCTATACGGGCGCCTCGCCGGATGCGCGGGAGGGCGTCGCCTCCTTCCTGGAGAAGCGCCCGCCCGCCTTCGCCTCGACGCCCGGCGCGGCGATGCCGGCCTTCTATCCCTGGTGGGACGAGCCCTGCTTCGGCTGAGGCGGCCGGGCTGCGCCTCCGGTCAGGCCTCGGCGAATTCGAGCGCCACGCCGCAGGCGTCGGCGGAGGCGATGCGGACACGGCCGGGCGCCTCGGACGCGGGCGCGATGCCGCCCCGGCGGAGCGCCTCCCGCGCCGCCTCGACCGAGGCGACCTCGATCCGGAGGCCCAGATAGAAGGGCCGCTCCGGCAGCGGGTCTGGCATCGGCCCGTAGGGTCCGGCGCTTGCTCCGGCGTCAGCCGGCGTCGCCAGCCAGACATGGCCGCGGCCGATATCGAGTGCGCCGCCGGCTGCCGGGCGGCCGAGCAGCCGCGCCCAGGGGCCGGCCACCGCCTCCACATCGTCCACGACGGCGGCGGCGGCGGCGAGATTGCGCGCGCCGTTCGCGTGATCCATCGAGCCCGGCGGGCGCATCAGCTCAGGCGTCTTGTGGCCGCAGAGGAAGGTGCCGAGGCCGCCCGTCTCCCCCTCCGGGATTTGCAGGTTGCGGAAACGCACGATGGCGTCGGGCCGGTCGGTCAACGGCCGGGCAAGGTCGTCCGGTCCCGTCGGGGAGAAGCCTTGCGCCGCGATGTCGGCGCGGGCGGCGTCGGCGTCCGGCGTGCCGAGCGCAATCTTCACCGGCCCCTCCCCGCGCGCCGCCAGGAACGCACCGAGCCCCAGCGTGTCGGGATGTTCTGGCTCGTTGATGCCGAGCAGCTCCAGATAGCTGTCAGCGAACATGATGCAGTGGTTCGCCGTCGCCTTGCCGACATGGTTGCCGAGCGGGGCGGCGGTGAAGCCGAGCCGCTCGAACTGCACGCGCGCGGCGTCCAGGTCGCGGACACCGATGATGGCATGGTCGATCCCCCGGATCGCATCGGTCATTGGGTTTCTCTCCCTGTTTCCGTTCAGCGCATGGCGGCGGCGATATTGCCGCCGTCGACGGTGAGCACCGCGCCTGTGGTCTTGCGCGCGCGGGCGAGATCGACGAAGGCGCGGGCGACGTCCTCCGCCAGCACTTCGCGCCCGAGCAGGTTGCCGCGCATGTAATCCTCTCCGCTGACGCCGCGCGCCTCGGCCCGCGCCGCCACCATCCGGTCGTCCAGCAGGCCGCTGCGAATGCGGTCGGCATTCACGGCGTTGGCGGCGATGCCGTCGCGCCCGTAATCGATGGCGTATTGGCGCATGAGGGCCAGCGTCGCCGCCTTGGGCAGGCCGTAGGGGCCGAAATCGGGGCCGGGATTCACCGCCTGCTTCGAGACGTTGAACAGCAGGCAGCCGCCCGTGCCCTGCGCCTGCATGATCCGCACCGCCGCCTGCGCAACCCTCTGGTGGGCGAAGAAGTTGAGCTCGAAGCTCCGGCGCAGCACGGCGTCCTCGACCTCGCCGATGCGCCCCTGCCAGGCCGCGCCCGCATTCGAGACGAGGATATCGACGCCGCCATGGCGCCGGCAGACCTCGGCAAAGGCCGCCTCGACCGCCTCCGGCCGGGTCACGTCGCACTCAAGGATGTCCGGGCCCGCTTCCAGATCGAGGCCGACCGGCTCTGCGCCCTCGGCCTGCAAGGCCGCCATGACGGCTTGCCCGATGGCGCCGGCCGCTCCCGTGACCACGGCGACCTGCCCTGCGAGCGGCGGCGGCGCGGCCTTGCCGAGCTTCGCCTGCTCGAGCGGCCAGTATTCGATGTCGAACAGGTCGTCCTCGCCGATGCTGGTGAACTGCCCGATGCGCTCGGCGTCGGCAATCACCTCGACAGCGGCCTCGGCGATATCGGCGGCGATGGCGGCCGCCCTGGCGTCCGCCCCCGCCGCGAAGAGGCCGATGCCCGGTGCAAGCAGCACGCGCGGGGCGGGGTCCAGCGCCGTGCGGCTGTTGCCCGCCCGTGCATTGCCGCGCTCGAAATAGGCGAGATAGTCCGTCTCGAACTTGCGGATCGCCGCTTCCGCCCCCTGCGCGAACTCCTCCAGCCGGCCGGCCTGCGCCGGCGGCAGCAATACCGGCCAGGACTTGACCCGGAGCGAATGGTCGGGCGTCACGGTGCCGGCGAGCCCGTAGCGGGCGACCTCCGTCCCGTCCACGAAGCGGCGAATATGCTCCCCGTCCCGGAAGGCGAGCGGGAAACGTCTCGGCTCGCCGTCCGGCTTTGCGGCGGCCCGGGCGAGCAGGCCGCGCAGCAGCGGCGCAATCTCCTCCGGCCCGGCGGACCGGACCGGCGGCGCGGCGCTTGCAAATACCTTCGCCGGGGCCGCCGCCAGATGCGTTTCGGCGCGGGTCGCAAGGCCGATCATGCGCTCATAGGCCTCGCGCGCCGTCTCGCCGAAGGTGAAGACCCCGTGGTTCAGCAGGATCATGCCCTCGCAATCGGGCGCCTCCTCGAACAGGTCCGCCGCTTTCCGTGCGAGCGCGAAGCCCGGCATGATGTAGGGCACCAGCACGACGCTCTCGCCGAAGACCTCGCGGCAGAGCGCCGCCCCGTCCGGTTGGTCTGTCAGCGCCAGCACCGCATTGGCGTGGGTGTGATCGATATAGCGGTGCGGCAGGAAGGCGTGCAGCAAGGTCTCGACCGAGGGCGAAGGCGCGGCGGGGTCGAGCAGGTTGGCCCGGTGCGCGGCCACCATGTCCTCGTCGGAAAGCGCGTCGCGCCGCCTCAGCCGCCTCAGCGGCGCGAGCCGGACCGCGGGCAGGCCCGCCGGCTCTATTTGCGCCATGTCCCAGCCGGAGCCCTTGACGCAGAGCACCTCCGCCTCGTCGCCGGCAAGGTCGGCCATGCGCGTCTTGAGCGAGGTGTTGCCGCCGCCGTGCAGCACAAGGCGCGGCTCGCCGCCAAGCAGGCGTGTCGTATAGACCCTGAGCGCAAGGTCCGCGCCCACGCCCTCCGCGCCGTAGCGCCGAACCGCCGCTTCCGCCTCCCGGTCGGACCAGAGAGTCTTCATGAGCCGCCGCGCCCCTTGTTCGCCGCCTGCGGGCGCTTATAGCCGCGAAAGCCGCCCGCGCCCACAACCGCCGCCCCTCCGTCACCCTCCGCGAAGTGTCATGAAATGTCATGTTTTGTCATGCCCCGGCAGGGCGCAGCAGCCTCTTTTTTGCCGTTCCGGCCCCATTTTCACGTCGCCCCGGCCTTGAGCCGGGGCCTCGCGAGGCAGGGGCGGTGTCCGGGACGACGATAGTGGGGGCGTGTTGCTCATCGGTCCTCCTTGTTCTTTCCGTTCTTCCCGCCGCCGGCTTGTTGGCGGAGCGGCCCTGTCTCGCGCGTACCGCACAGGTGTGCGGGCTCGCCTTTGCGTCGGCGCGCGCGGGACGGCGGACGCACGTCCCCCTTCGGGTTTACGGGGATTTTTTCGGATCCGTGGGAAGCGGCTCCGGACGCCCCTTCCCTCAGGAGCAGTTTACCACATTTATTTCTATGTCCAGTCAATTATCGAATAAAAAGTGGATATATTGGAAATTATACCCAAAATCTCAATTCGAGGCTCGTAGCAGCGATGGCGGACCCGAACCGTCGCCCCGGCTCCCCCTTTCGTCGCCCCTGTGGCGCGAGGCCCCGGCTCAAGGCCGGGGCGACGAGTAAGAGGCGTCGGAGCGGTGGTGCAGCGGCGCGGCGAAGTGAGCCTCTCCGACCCCACCGTCGGTTCCGGTCAATGGCCACCGATATTATTCTCGATTCGGGAAGGCATGGTATGGGAGAGGGCGTCCCGAAGGGCGGTCGATTCGGCCGGGCCGCAATTTGCTCTACTCTGGCGCCCATGCCCTTCATGCCGATCCACGACGACAATGAGCGCAGTCGCATCGAGACGCCGTTCGTTACCTGGGGCGCGATCCTGCTCTGCGTGGTCGTCTTCATCTGGCAGGCGGGGCTGCCGGAGGCGGTGGAATACCGGAGGCTGCTGGCGCTGGGTTTCGTGCCGGGGCGGCTGCTCGGCGAGCTGCAGTTGCGTCCGGACCTCGCCATCCTGCCCGCGCCGCTCTCGCTGGTGACGACCCAGTTCCTGCACGGCGATTTCGCGCATCTGCTCGGCAACATGGCGTTCCTCTACATCTTCGGCGACAATGTCGAGGATGCGATGGGCCATGTGCGTTTCGCCGTCTTCTTCCTGCTTTGCGGTGTGCTCGCAGCGCTCGCGCACGGGTTGACGGAACCCGGATCGGCGGTGCCGCTGATCGGGGCAAGCGGCGCGATTTCCGGCATATTGGGCGCTTACCTGGTGCTGAGCCCGCGCGCGCGCATCCTGGTGCTGTTCTTTGTCGTGCCGATCCGCCTGCCGGCGTGGATGCTGGTGGCCGGCTGGTTCGTCGTGCAGTTCGCTTTCGGGCTTTCCACATTCGGAGACGCCGGGGGCGTCGCCTATTGGGCGCATATCGGCGGCTTCGCGGCCGGGATCGCGCTGCTGCCCTTCTTCAGGGCCGCTGCGCCACGCCCGGACGGAGCCGGGTAAAGGAGAGCGCGCCGGGGTCCGCCGCCACGGGGCCGGGCGCGGCGGCGATCAGCACCTCGCCCGCTATCGGCCCGAAATCGGCGCGGAAATGCACCGAGCTCTTGAGCACGAGGATGCGGCAGTCCGCCGGCTCCACGCCCAGATGGCGAAACATCTCCCGGTCCGCCGCCTGCACCTTGCGGCTCGCCACCGCCACCTGCACCTTGCCCGCAACCTCCAGCAGCGCCATGGGCCCGAGCTGCATCCGGTTGCCGCCATAAACGGGTCCCGTGCAGGTGAAGCTGCCGCTGCCCAGCCGGCGCACGACGGCGTCGGTCTCGAAGGGCGCGTCGCCCGGAATGCCGGAGCGCCCGCCGAGCGCGAGCGCCAGCCGGCCGCCTTCGCCCGCCTCATGCGCCGCCGCGGCCGCGTCCGGATCGATCAGCAGGCCCAGCGCGGCGCCTTCCAGACGCCCGGCCGCAAGCGCGCGCAGCAGGCCCGTCGTGTCGCCATTGCCGCCACCGCCCGGATTATCGCAACTGTCCGCGATGACGACCGGTCGTCCGGGCCGCCCCGCCCGGTCGGCGCGCGCCACCGCCTCCTCGGGCGACAGGAACCCGGCGGCAAATCGCCCGCGCGCCGCCAGCACCGCCTCCGCCAGTGCATCCGCGGCCTCGACGGCGCTGCGCTCGTCACCCGCATAGGCGAGCGCGGCAGGCCCGCAATCCGGCGTGTCCGCGAGCGGGAAGCCGCCTGCGAGCGACACGGAGCGGACAGCGCCCCGTTCCCGCCCGTCCAGGCCCGCATAGAGGCTCCGCGCGGGTTCGACCAGCGTACATTGCGCAGTGAGCGGGACGAGGAAGGGAATTTGCCGAAAGCCTTTCGCCGGCCGCCCCTCGGCGAGGATGCGCTCCAGCAGGCGGGCCGTGCGGGCGCCCGTCCCGGACATGTCGACATGCGGATAGGTGCGGAAGACGACCAGCGCATCCGCCTCGCCCGCCATCAGCGGCGACACATTGGCATGCAGGTCGAGGCTTGCGACGAGAGGGATATCCGGGCCGATGACATCGCGCACGCGGCGCAGCAGTTCGCCCTCGCCGTCCTCCAGATGCTCCGCAACCATGGCGCCGTGCAGGTCCAGATAGACGGCATCCACCGGCCCCGCGCCCCGGAGGTCGTCGATCATCATGCCGGCGATGCGCTCATAGGCGTCCCGCTCCACCTCCGCCGAGGGGCTGGCATTCGCCCAGGCCAGCGGCGCAAAGCTCCGCCCGGAGGCCCGCGCCGCCTCCAGGAAGCCCGCTATCGGCAGGTTGATGCCGGCCGTGTCTGCGAGCACGGCCTCACCCCGGCAGAGGCCGGGCCAGCCGTCGGCGCGCCGGAACATCTCGAAGCTTGCCTTTGTCGGCGCAAAGGTATTCGTCTCATGGTGAAACCCGCCGACCGCAATCCGCATGGGCCCGCCTCCCTTCGGGGCCAGCGACGTTAGCAGAAAGGCCGACCGCCTCCCATGCGCCTGCGCCGCCGCCTCGTCCTCGGCCATCTGGCCGACCTCTACCGGCTTGCCCTGCCCGTCGTGGTGAGCCGCGCCGGCGTGATGGCGATGACGGTCGCCGATACCATCATTGTCGGCCGCTACGCCTCGGTGGAGCTCGGCTATCTCTCGCTCGGCGCCGCGGTCTATCTGCCGCTGCTGCTGACCGTGATGGGGCTGTTGACCGGCACCACGGTGGCGGCGGCGCAGGCGATGGGGCGGGGCGAACCGGCGGAGAGCGGGGCGGCCTGGCGGCGGGCTTTGCCGATGGCGCTCGGCTTCGGGGCCGTCGGCCTGGCTCTCGGCCTGTTCGGGCGCGAGGCGCTGCTGCTCACCGGGCAGAGCGAGGATGTGGCGGCGGGCGCAGGGCGCGTCTTTTTCATCCTGGCGCTCGGCTATCCGGCCGGTTTCCTTTATTTCGCCACCGCCTTCTTCCTCGAGGGCATCCGGCGCCCGCGGCCGGTCGCCTGGGCGATCGTCGCCGCCAACCTGCTCAATATCCCCGCCGACCTCGTCCTTGTGCATGGCCTGTTCGGCCTGCCCGAGATGGGCGCGGACGGCTCCGCCTGGGCCACCACCGGCATACGCTGGGGGCTCGCAGCCTTCCTGCTCGCCTATGCCTGGTGGATGCCGGACCGCGCGAGGCACGGCGTGCGCACCCGCGCCGGCTGGAACTGGCGGCGCTGGCGGGTGCAGCGCGTGGTGGGCTTTGCAGCGGCCGTCGCCATCGCAGTCGAGATGGGGGCCTTCACCGCGATCCACCTGTTCGCCGGCTGGCTCGGGACCGTCCCGCTCGCCGTCTTCACCATCATACTGAATGTGATTTCCGTGGTCTTCATGGTCGCGAACGGCGTCGGCATCGCCACCAGCGTACGCATCGGTAATGCCTGGGGCCGCGGCGACCGCGGCCGATGGATCGCCGCGGGCTGGCTCGGCCTCGCGGTCATCCTTTGCCTCATGGCGGCTGCCGGCGCCCTCATGGCCGTCTTCGCCCGCCCTCTCGCCGCCATCTACACGTCCGAGGCGGCCGTGCTCGCGGCGACGGCGCCGGTGATGGTGCTCGCCGGGCTGATGCCGTTCTGCGACGGCGGGCAGACGCTGATGCTGAACGCGCTGCGCGGCTGCGCCGACGCCTGGGTCCCGACGGCGCTGCAGGCCTTCGCCTTCATCGGTTGCATGGTGCCGCTCGCGCTGCTGTTCGCCTTCCACCTGGAGCGGGGCGTAGCCGGACTGTTCGAGGCGGTGATTGTCTCGACGGCGATATCCCTGGGGCTTCTGTGCGCCCGCTTCGTCATGCTATCGCGACGGCCGTGAGGCATCCGGTTGAGAAGATCGTTTCGGGCGGACAGACCGGCGTGGACCGCGTCGGGCTCGATGTCGGCCTTGCGCTCGGCTTCGCAGTCGGCGGCTGGTGCCCGCGCGGGCGACGCGCCGAGGACGGCCCGATTCCCGGGCGCTATCCCCTCGTGGAAACGGCAAGCGCCTCCTACCGGGTGCGGACGCGGCTGAATGTCCGCGACAGCGACGCGACGCTGATCCTCTGCCGGGGTCCGCTCAGCGGCGGCACGCGCCTCACGGTCGACATCGCCTGCAAGATGGGGCGTCCGCTGCGTGTCGCCGACCTCTCGCGCCGGGTGCAGGCGCCTGCCGCCGCCGCCTGGCTCCGGCGCCACGGCGTGGTCCGGCTCAATATCGCCGGCCCGCGCGAAAGCCAGGCGCCCGGCATCGGCGCCGAGGCCGGGCGTTTCCTGTTGCGCGTCCTGGCTCCGTGAACGGCGAGGAGGCGTTCGGCGGCAAGGGTCTTTCGGCGCTCAGGCGGGCGCTGATTCTCGCCTCCGTGACGCTGGCGACGACGCTCTACGGCACCACCGTGCTTGTCGTCTCGACCGTGCTGCCGCAAATGCAGGGATCGCTCTCGGCGACGCAGGACCAGATCGCCTGGGCGATGACCTTCAACATTGTCGCAACCGCCATCGTGACGCCGATGACGGGGTGGCTCACGGGCCGCTTCGGGCGCCGCGCGGTGATGCTCTGGGGTATGGCGATCTTCGGCGCGGCCACGCTTGGCTGCGGCTTCGCGGCATCGCTGGAGACGCTCGTCCTTTTCCGCGTCATCCAGGGCGCGGCCGGAGCGCCGCTCACGCCGCTCGCCCAGGCCATTACCCAGGACACCTATCCGCGCGCGCTGCACGGCACGGCCATGGCGGCTTTCGGCATGGGCGTCGTCGTCGGGCCCGTGATCGGCCCGGTCGCGGGCGGCTATCTCACGGAAGCCTACAACTGGCGCTGGGCGTTCTTCATGGTGGCGCCGGTGGCGGGCCTGAGCTGGCTTGCGCTGTGGCTGGCGCTGACCGACGGCGGCAAGCTCCGGGCGGCCCGCCTCGACTGGACCGGCTTCCTTGCGCTCTCCGCCGCCGTCGTCTGCTTCCAGTTGACGATGGACCGGGGCGAGCGCCGCGACTGGTTCGATTCGACCGAAATCCTGCTGGAAGCCTGCCTCGCCGGCATCGGGCTCTACATCTTCCTGGCCCACAGCCTGACGAGCCGGCGGCCTTTCCTCAACCTGAAGCTGTTGCTGGACCGCAATTACACGCTTGGGCTTTGCATCGTCGGCATATACGGAATGCTGAACTTCACGCCGATGGTGATGCTGCCGCCCATGCTGCAGGACCTGGCGGGCTTCCCGAATGCCGTGGTCGGCCAGTTGGTGGCGGCGCGCGGCGTGGGCGCGATCCTGGGTTTCTTCCTCGCCATGTATGTCGGCAAGCTCGACCCCCGCATCGGCATGACGGCGGGGTTCGCCATCATGGCGGTCTCCGGCTGGACGATGATGCAGTTCGACGCCAATGCGGCCTGGTGGGACGTGGCGCTGGTTTCCTGGATGCAGGGCGTGGCCGTCGGCATCACCTGGGTGCCGCTCACGGTCGCGACCTTCTCCACCCTCGACCCGCGCTATCTCGCGGAGACCTCATCCGTCTATCACCTGATGCGCAATCTGGGCTCCAGTTTCTTCATCTCGGTGAGCGTGACGGTACTGGTGCGCACGGGCGGCGAGAACTACGGGCGGCTCACCGAATTCGTCTCGCCCTACAACGAAGCGCTGGCGGTGATCGACACCGGCACGGCGTCGGGCCTGGCGGCACTCAGCGGCCAGATCGGCCAGCAGGCCGCGATGATCGGCTATCTCAACGCCTTCACCGCCTACACCGCCGTCGCGCTCGCCGCGCTGCCGCTGGTGTTACTGATGCGCGCAAGGCGCTGACCGGCTGCGGCCGGCTTACGGCTCGCGACCTTCCAGAAAGCGTTCGGCCCGGCGCTCAAGGCTGTAGCGGCAGATTTCCTCAATGCGGAATATGGCGGCTTTCTGGACGCGCACCGGCGTCATGCGTCGGGTCGCCGCCCGCTTCGCGCGATGACACCGGCGGGAGACAGTTCGCGGCAGGTGTCGTCCGGCGCTGCGAAAGCGCGTTCCAGCTCCGCCTCGAGACGGTCGAAGGCCTCGCGCTCCGAGCGGGTCTTGTCGCGCCGTATCAGGTCGCGGACATACTCGCTGACGCTCTCATAGTCTCCGGTCTCGCCGACATTGGCCGCAATCTAAACGACTTCAACCGGCGGGTTCCAAATCGAATTTCGCAGCACGCGGAACTCGCTGCGGCCCCTTCCACCCCGGCGGCCGACATGCCAGAATTCAATCATGCGGCAGGGAGGCGGGACGATGGCGCGGCGCAAATTCTGGGGCTGGGGCAAGATCGGCGAGGGCTTCACCGACGAGGAGATGAAGCCCTTCGAGGCGGACTATGCAGCGGCCTTCGGCGTGGACGGCTTCGAGGCCCGGCCGTTCCCGACCGTCGACGAGATCGAGATCGACCCGCCGCGCCTCGCGCCGCCTGCCCCGCTCGCGCCCATATGCACGGACGACAAGTGGGAGCGCCTGGTGCACACCTTCGGCCGGTCCTTCCGCGAGCAGGTCCGCATCATGGACCGCGACTTCGCCGGCGCGCCCGACCTCGTGGCCCGCCCGCGCGACGAGGGCGAGGTCGCCGCCCTGCTCGACTGGTGCGCGGACGCCGGCGCGGCGGCTATTCCCTTCGGCGGCGGGTCCTCGGTGGTCGGCGGCGTGCATCCCGATGTCGGCGGCGGCTTCAAGGGCTCGGTGTCCATCGACATGGGCGCCATGGACCGGGTGCTGGAAATCGACCGGGCCTCGCGCGCGGCGCGCATCCAGGCCGGCGTGTACGGGCCGCACCTGGAGAACCAGCTCCGCCCGCACGGCCTGACGCTCCGCTACTATCCGCAGAGCTTCGAATATTCGACGCTGGGCGGCTGGATCGCGACGCGCGGCGGCGGCCACTACGCCACCATGCTGACCCATATCGACGACATGACCGAGAGCGTGCGCGCGGTGACTCCGGCGGGCGTGCATGACAGCTTCCGCCTGCCGGGCTCCGGCGCCGGCCCCAGCCCCGACCGGCTGTTCCTTGGCTCGGAAGGCGCGCTCGGCATCGTCACCGAAGCCTGGATGCGCCTCCAGGACCGCCCGACCTTCCGCGCCGGCCATGCCGTCGAGTTCGACCGTTTCATGGACGGGGCGGAGGCCGTGCGCGCCATTTCCCAGGCCGGGCTCTATCCGGCGAATCTGCGCCTGCTCGACCATGCCGAGGTGCGCTGGTCGGGCGCCGGGGACGGCTCGGCGGCCGTGCTGGTGCTGGGCTTCGAGAGCGCCGACCATCCGCTCGACGCCTGGATGGCGCGCGCGCTCGAATGTTGCCGGGACCATGGCGGCCGGCTGCCGGAGGAGGCGAATGCCGGCGGCGGCAGTGCGGCCGCGCGCTGGCGCGACGCCTTCATCAAGGGCGGGCATATGCGCGAGATGCTCACCGCGCGCGCCATCATCCGCGAGACCTTCGAGACCGCGACCACCTGGGACCGCTTCGAGGCGTTCCACCGCGAAGTGGCGGGCGCGGCGAAACGGGCGCTGCAGGAGGCCACCGGACGGCCGGGAATCGTCGCGTGCCGCTTCACCCATGTCTATCCCGACGGGCCGGCGCCCTATTTCACCTTCATCGGCCTCGGCGAGCAGGGCCGGCTTTCGGCGCAATACGACATGGTCAAGAACGCCGTCTCGGACGCGATCGTCGACGCCGGCGGCACCATCACCCACCACCACGCCGTCGGGCGGGACCACATGCCCTGGTATGCGCGCCAGCGCTCCGATGTCTTCGCGGCCGCGCTGAAGGGCGCCAAGGCCGCGCTCGACCCGGCCGGCATCATGAATCCCGGCGTGTTGCTCCCCGCGCCGTAGCCGGCCCTGCCTGCTGTTGCGCCGCAAGTTGCCCGCCGGTCCGGGCGACGCTAGCTTGAGCCGCGAGGCTGGGGGTGGAGCGGTATGGCGGCGGAAGCGGCACGCGCCGAGACAGCGACGGCAAGGGACGACCTCGCCGCCCGCATCGCGGCGCAGCCGCGTATCCGCTTGACCCACTTGCCGACGCCGCTCGATCCCTGCCCCCGGCTTGCCGAGGCGATCGGCGTGCGCGCCCTCCACATCAAGCGGGACGACCTTACGGGCCTGGCCTTCGGCGGCAACAAGACGCGCCACCTGGAGTTCACCTTCGCCGACATCCTTCAATCCGGCGCCGACACCGTGGTCGCCGGGGCCTATACCCAGTCCAACTGGTGCCGGCAGATTACCGCGGCGGCGCGGTCGATCAGCCCGATCCGCTGGGAAGAGGAGAGGGCGCTCGACATCGCGCGCCTTGCGACCGCGACCGCGCGGGCGCTCGACCTCAATCTGGCAATTGCCCCGGCGGACTTCGTGGCCGACGAGGACTACGCGGGCGAGAGATACGGCCTGCTTACGCCGGAGGCGCGCGCGGCCGTTCGGCTCACCGCCGAGACCGAGGGCATCCTTCTCGACCCGGTCTATACCGGCAAGGCCATGGCCGGGCTCATCGACTATGCGAAGCGCGGCGCCGTGGGCGCCGGGGAGACGGTGGTCTTCGTCCACACCGGCGGGCTGCCGCTCATCTTCGCCTATGCCGGGGAGCTGACCGAGGGCCGCTGAGGGGCGGCGCATCCGAACCCGCCCGCAGCCGCGCCGGCTTCACGACCCGAAAACGATCCTCGGCAGCCAGGTGGTGAGTTCCGGGAAGACCGCGACCACGCCGAGCGCCAGTACCTGGATCGCGACGAAGGGCGCCACGCCCCTGTAGATCTGGACCGTCGTCACCTCGGGCGGCGCGACGCCCCTGAGATAGAAGAGCGCGAAGCCGAAGGGCGGCGTCAGGAACGAGGTTTGCAGGTTGAGCGCGATCATGATTCCGAGCCAAACCGGGTTCAGGTCCATCAGCAGCAGGATCGGCGCCACGATGGGCACGACGACGAAGGTGATCTCGATGAAGTCGAGCACGAAACCCAGCAGGAACATGAGCGCCATGACGAAGAACATGGCGCCGACCGCTCCGCCGGGCAGCGATGTCAGGAAACCGTGGACCAGGTCGTCGCCGCCAAGGCCGCGGAAGACGGAGGAAAACAACTGCGCGCCGATGACGATGCCGAACACCATGGCGCTGACACGCATCGTGCCGCGCATGACCTCGTGCAGGCCGCCGCTGCCGTAAACGCGGGCAAGGCTGACCCAGATGCCCCAGGCGAGCGCGATGCAGCAAAGAATGGCGGCGGCGATGCCGACCGCGTCCATCGAGGGAATATCGTCCCGCGAGACCCGCAAATCCATGAACCCGGTGAGGATCAGCACAGCCACCAATCCGATCGCCGCCGCATAGATCGGGCGCCCATTGTCCGGGTCAAGCCTGAGGCCGCCCAGCAGGGTCGCGCCGATCGCGCCCACCGAGGCCGCTTCCGTCGGCGTCGCGATGCCGGCGAGGATGGAGCCCAGCACCGAGACGATCAGCACCACGGGGGCGACCAGGGCGCGGCCGACCTGCATGGCGATCTCGCGGTTCGTGCGGCCCTGCACCAGCTCGTCGCGCGGGATCGGCGGCGACGATTCCGGCCTCAGCCAGGCGATGAACATCTGATAAAGGATATACATGCCGACCAGCGCGAGGCCGGGAAGCAGCGCGCCCGCAAACAGGTCGCCCACCGATACCGGGTCCGGGGCGAAATTGCCGAGCTTGCGCTGCGCTTCCTGGTAGGCGTCGGAAATCTGGTCGCCCAGTACGACGAGAACCAGGGACGGGGGGATGATCTGGCCGAGCGTCCCGGAGGCGCAGATCGACCCGCAGGCGAGCGACGCGCTGTAGCCCCGCCGCAGCATCGTCGGCAGCGACAGCAGCCCCATGGTCACGACGGTCGCGCCGACAATGCCGGTCGAGGCGGCCAGCAGGGCGCCGACGACGCAGACCGAAATGCCGAGGCCGCCGCGCAGCGCCCCGAACAACATGCCCATCGTGTCGAGCAATTCCTCGGCGACCCTGGAGCGCTCCAGCATGACGCCCATGAAGACGAACAGCGGGACCGCAACGAGGATTTCGCTGATCATGGCGTTGCCGAACACCCGGTTCGGGAAGATGCCGAGGAAGGCGGGGTCGAACACGCCGAGCAGCGCGCTGATGCCGGCGAAAAGGAGCGCCACGCCGGCGAGCGAGAAGGCGACCGGAAATCCGGCCATCAGGATGCCGCAGACGCTGACGAACATCAGGCAGACGAGATATTCGTTGATCGTCATACGCCGGCCCCCCGGTCTTCGGGGGCCGGCTTCGCCGCGCCCTCGAGGCCGCGCATGACGAAGAGCGACCGCACGAGCATGGACAGCCCCTGCAGCGACAACACCAGCGGGAAGACGAGAAGCAGCAATTTCAGCAGCCAGAACGGCATGAAAGTGCCTTCCGGCGAGCCTTCCAGGACGCGCACGGACGCGCCGACAAAGACCAGCCCCTTCCATGTCATGACGGCGCAGAGCGGCCAGAGGAAAACGAGCACGCCGACACAGTCGATCAGCGCCTTGCGCTCGGGACTCGCCGATCCGTAGAAGATATCGACCCGGACATGGCCGTCATGCAGCAGCGTGTATCCGGCGCCGGCCAGGAACAGCAGGGAATGCATGAACAGGACCGACTCCTGCATCGGGATGAAGCCCAGCCCGAACACGTAACGCAGCAGGACGATGGCGAACTGCGTCAGCACCATGATGAGGGCAAACCAGGACACGGCCCGGCCCAGATGCTCGTTCATGGCGTCGATCGCCCGAACGACAAGCTTGAGTCCGCTCAACGGTGTTCTCCGCTGGCTAGACGGCAGGAACGGAGAACCCGCGCCGGCGCGGCGCGGGCTTCTCGCCGGCCGCCCGGCGGCCGGTCGGCCGCCGTATCAGGAGTATTCGAAGGGCAGAAGCCGCGCGTTCATGTAGCCCTGCTCGCCGATCTTGGCCCAGGAAATGGCGTGTTTGCGATAGGCGATGAAGCTGTCGTAAACGCGCCGGGTGAAGGCGTCGGTGTCGCCGATCTCGGCGACGACGCGGCCGGAGAGCTCTCCGATGGCGATCAGCATGTCCCGCGGATACTGGTGCAGTTGTACGCCGTGCTTGCTCAACAGGACGTTCAGCGAACCCAGATTGCGGGCGTTGAACTCGGCGAACTGGAGGTAGGCTTCCGCCTCGATCACGGTCTTCACCAGAGCCTGTTCCTCTGCGGTCAGGCTGTCCCACAGCGTCTTGTTCATTGCGACGCTGGCGGTCGTGCCGGGCTCGTGGAAACCCGGATAGTAGTAGTGCTTGGTGATCCTGTGGAAACCGAAGGCGAGATCGTGCCACGGGCCGACCCATTCGGCCGCGTCGATGGCGCCGGAGGCGAGCGAGGGATAGATCTCCGCCACCGGCAGGTTGACGACGGTGACGCCGAGCGCGCGCAGGACTTCGCCGCCGATGCCCGGCATACGGAATTTCAGGCCCTTGAAATCGTCCAGCTTCTCGATCGGCTTGCGGTACCAGCCGCCCATCTGCGTCCCGGTGCTGGACGCCATGAAGCCCTTGAGGTTGAACTCGGCCGACAGCTCGTCCCAGAGCTCCTGGCCGCCGCCGTAATTCATCCAGGCGGCGTGTTCTGTGCCGGTCAGCCCGTAGGGCACGGCGGTGAAGAAGTTGAAGCCCTTGTGCTTGCCCTGGTAGTAGTATTCCGCCGAGTGGTAGAGGTCGGCGTCGCCGGCGCTGACGGCGTCGAATACGCCGAATGCCGGCACCAGCTCGCCGCCGCCATAGACCTTGACGGAGATCTTGCCGCCGGACAGTTGCGTGATGCGCCGGGCGACCCGCTGCCCGGACGTGCCCAGCCCCGGCGAGTTGAGCGGCCAGGACATGGCCAGCTTCCATTGCTTGAGGCCTTGCGAGATGGCGGGGGCCGCCAGCGTCGATGCGGCGGCGGCGACCCCGGCGGTCGCGGCGCCCTGAACGAATTTACGGCGTTTCATGGGATGTCCTCGCTGTTGCGCCGCCAGCGTAATCCGGCCGATCCGCCTCCTTGCGCTACCGGAGCGTTCGCCGACCTGCATGACTCGCGGCGTTTGGTCCGGGGAGCGTAGAGCAGCGTTTCGGCTGAATCAAATGCAAGGGACCGCGCGGCCGGTGTGCGCGCGGCTTGTGCGGCGGCGGAGGGCGCGGCTATGGTGACGGAGAGGGTGCGGGCCGGCTGTCCTGTCGGGGAGCGCACCGGTTCGCGGGCCGGGCGTAAGGGTCCGGCAGTTCGAGAGAGGGAGGCCGCACATGGCCGAGACCATCACCATCCGGGCGAATGACGGCTCGGGAGAGTTCACCGCCTATTGCGCCATGCCGGCCTCGGGCTCCGGGCCGGGCGTGCTCTGCATCCAGGAGATCTTCGGCGTCAACCACGCCATGCGCGACATCGCCGACTACTGGGCGGGCCAGGGCTATATCGCCGTGGCGCCGGACCTGTTCTGGCGCCAGGAGCCGGGCGTGGACATTACGGACCGGACGGACGAAGAGTGGAAGAAGGCCTTCGAGCTCTACCGGGGCTTCGACGTGGACAAGGGCATCGAGGACCTGAAGGCGGCGGCCGCGCACATGCGCGCCATGGCGGGCTGCAACGGCAAGGTCGGCACGGTCGGCTTCTGCCTCGGCGGCAAGCTCGCCTACATGCTGGCCTGCCGGGCGGACCTCGACGCCAATGTCGGCTATTACGGCGTCGGCATCGAGGAAATGCTGGACGAGGCGGCGAACATCTCGGCCCCGCTCATGCTGCATATCGCCGAGGAGGACGGCTTCGTGCCGAAGGAAGCGCAGGCGGCGGTCCGGGACGGGCTCGCCGGCAACGCCCTGGCGCAGGTCCATTCCTATCCCGGCATGGACCACGCCTTCGCCCGCATCGGCGGCAAGCCCTATGACGAGGAGAACGCCGCGCTCGCCAACGGGCGCACCGCGGCGCTCTTCGGGAAGGCGCTCAGGGGCTGACGCCTCCGGAAGGCGGGCGGCGCATGACGGACCCGCTGGAGGTCCTCCGGCAGGTCTTCGGCTTCGACGCGTTCCGCGGCCACCAGCGCGCGGTCATCGACGCCGTGGTCGCAGGCGGGGATGCGCTGGTGCTGATGCCGACCGGCGCGGGCAAGTCGCTCTGCTACCAGGTGCCGGCGCTCGTCCGGGCGGGCGCGGCGGTCGTCGTCTCGCCGCTGATCGCGCTGATGCAGGACCAGGTGGCGGCTCTCGTCCAGAACGGGGTGCGCGCGGCGGCCTTCAACTCGACCCTCGACGGGCGCGAACGGGCGCATGTCGAGCGGGCGATGCGCGAGGGCCGGCTCGACCTCGTCTATGTCTCGCCCGAGCGGTTCGCCGCGCCCGGCTTCCTGGAGTTCCTGGAGCAGACGCCGCTTGCGCTGTTCGCCATCGACGAGGCGCATTGCGTCAGCCAGTGGGGCCATGACTTCCGTCCGGACTACCGGCGGCTGGAGGTGCTGGCCGAGCGCTTTCCCGGCGTGCCCCGGATCGCGCTCACCGCGACCGCGGACGAGGCGACCCGCGCCGACATCGCCCGCGAGCTCCGGCTGGAAGAGGCGCGGCGCTTCGTCTCCGGCTTCGACCGGCCCAATATCCGCTACACCGTCAGGCCCCGCGGCCAGGACATGCGCCAGCTTCTGGATTTCGTCGGGGACCGGCGGGGCCGGGCGGGCATCGTCTATTGCATGACCCGCGCCCGGGTCGAGAGTGTCGCCGGGTCGCTCCGCGAGGCGGGCATTCCGGCGCTCGCCTACCACGCCGGTATGGACGCGCGAGACAGGGCCGCCGGCCAGGCCCGGTTCGTCGCCGCCGACGATGCGGTCATGGTGGCGACCGTCGCATTCGGCATGGGCATCGACAAGCCGGATGTGCGCTTCGTCGCCCATCTGGACCTGCCGAAGAGTCTCGAAGCCTATTACCAGGAGACCGGCCGGGCCGGGCGCGACGGCCTGCCCGCCGACGCCTGGATGCTCTACGGCCTTGCGGACGTGGCGCGGCTCCGGGGCTTCATCGAGGGCTCGACCGCTTCCGACGAGCAGAAGCGCGTCGAACGCGCCCGGCTCGATGCGCTGCTCGGCTATGCGGAAGCGGCGACCTGCCGGCGGCGCATCATGCTGGCCTATTTCGGCGACGACTGCGCGCCATGCGGCAATTGCGATGTCTGTCTCGAGCCGCCCGAGGCGTTCGACGGCAAGGAGGCCGCTCAGATGGCGCTCTCCGCGATCTACCGGACCGGCCAGCGTTTCGGGGCGGCGCATATCGTGGATGTGCTGCGGGGTCGCGATACCGAACGCATCCGCCGTTTCGACCATCACCGGCTGCCGACATTCGGCGTCGGCAGCGAACGCGGCGAGCAGGCCTGGCGCGCCGTGCTCCGCCAGATGGCGGTCTCCGGGCTGCTGGTCGTGGACAGCGAGAATTTCGGCGGGCTGCGCTTCGGGCCGGATGCGCACGCGGCGCTGCGCGGCGAACGCGAGGTGAGGTTCCGCCGGGACAAGGAGGCCCGGCCCGCGCGGAAGGCCAGGGAGCGCGCCGCCGCGCCTGTCGACAGGGCCGGCTTCGAGGCGCTCCGGGCGCTGCGCCGGAAGCTGGCGCAGGAACAGGGCGTCCCGCCCTATGTGGTGTTCCATGACAACGCGCTCGCCGCCATGCTGGACCGCCGCCCCGCAAGCCTGGCGGAAATGGCCGAAGTCCCCGGCGTCGGCGCCGCAAAGCTCCGGCGCTACGGCGCAGCGTTTCTGGAGGCGCTCAGGGAGTTGCCGCCTTCGCCGCCCGATTGATCCTGACGACGCGCCGCTCATGCTCGCCGAAGAAGAACTCGGCGAGATTGTCGCCGGGGCCGCCGCGGTCGATGACGAGGAAGTCGGTCTCGCGGTCCAGCGCGATGACGGGATGGTGCCAGACGCCGCGCGCATAGTTGACGCCCTGACCGGCCCTGGCGAGGAAAGCGCGGAGGTCTTCCGGAGCGGCGGCGTCTTCGGGCGGTGCGACGACGACCAGGAAGGGCGCGGCTTCAAGCGGGACGAAGGCTTGCGAGCCGAGCGGATGCTTTTCCATCGTCGCCACGGTGAGCGGCACCGGCAGCGGCCGGGCGCGGAAGATGTTGACCTGCACATGCCCGCCCTCCGCCGCGACATCGACACGGGCAAGATCGTGGAAGCGGGTCGTCGAGCCGTTGTTGATCTCGAAGCGCTGCGCGCCATCCGCCTCGATCACATCGCCGAAAGGCTGGAAGGCGGCGCGGGTCAGGGGCTCCACCCGAAGGGCGGCGCTCACCTGAGGCTCAACAGCGGGTAGTCGGGCTGGCGCGGATAGAGGCTGTGTTGGGAACAATCGGCGATAAGGTCGAGTTCCTGGAGGACGATCTGCCCGATCAGCGCTTCGCTGAGCGGCGGGCCGACGATGCAGGACGTGTGCATGAAGCGCCCGCAAAGCTCGACGGTCAGCGGCCCCGCGATGGACCGTTCCTCCTTGCGGTCGTCGGCATAGGTCACGATCGCGGTGCGCCGCACCCGCAGGCCCAGACGATCGACTACATTCTGCGGCAGCATGAGCATTGCAGCGCCGGTGTCCACGATCGCTTCGACGCTGGTAGAGCGGATATCGGACACGTCGCGGTAGCCCTGCTCGAAGCTTCCGCGGTCGTTCGCATTCTCCAGCTTCGCGGTGACGCCGATTTCTCCCACCTGAAAACCTCCCGGCCGCCTCCAAGCAGCCCTGTCGGATATAGTCCCTGAAACCCGAATTGCCAAGGTTCCGCCTCCGACCGGATGCCTCAGAGCGCGACGGCGGCGGCGAACTCGCGGCCGCGTTCTTCCAGCCATTCCCAGAAGGAGCGGGCGTAGCTGCGCGGGACATGGAGCTCGAAGGCGTCCTCCGCCTTGCGGTGGATGAGCGCCTGCGCATTGCCGATGCGGGTGCGCGCCGCCCGCCCCGGCGGGAAGGCCGCGGAATCGAGGTCGATGCCGACGCCGGTCGCCAGAAGGTCCGCCGCCCGCTCCCCGGTGACGGCTATGACGGTCGAGGCGGAGGAGACGTTCACGAGCGCGCCGAGCCCGCTGCCGAGTTCGGAGGCAAGGCGGGCGGCGAGTGCTCCGTCGTCCGACAAGGGCGCGACGAGCCGCCATTCGTCGGGGCCGAGGCGGATGAACAGCGCATCGTCACTGCATTCCCGGGCCTCGCCCGGCTCCAGCGGCAGGCCCGCGCCGAGCGCCGCCTCGACGGCCCGCCCGAACGCCGCGTCCTCCGCCCGGCCGCGCAGCACGAAGCTCTCCCGCGCCGGGCTCTCGCCCAGCAGCACGCCGCCCGCCCCGCCGGCGCGCGAGCCGAGGTCGAGCCCGGCAAGCGGGCTGCGCCTTGCCTCGGCGGGATCGTCAAACATGGAGGCGCTTCCCTTCCGCGTCGTGGAACACCGGCGGCACGACCTCCGCTGCGGTGGAGAAGCCGATGACCGGCGAGGCGATATGGACCGTCTGGCCGGTCCGGGCCCGCCCGTTCTCGACCAGCGCCAGCGCGAGCGAGCGGCCGAGCGTCGGGCTGTAGCAGAAGGAGGTGACATGGCCGAGCGGCGGGGCGGGGCGCATGTCGCCGCTTTCCGCCACCTGGCAGCCGGGCGGGATGCGGGCTTGCGCGTCGATGACCGAGAGGCCGACAAGCTGCTGGCGGCCCTTCCGGCGGAGCGCCGGCAGGTCCAGCGAGCGCACGCCGATGCCGCGCGCATCCGCCCGGACCATGCGTCCGAGCCCCAGATCGTCCGGAGTCGTGCGGCCGTCGGCCTCGGCGTGGGTCACATGCCCCTTCTCGATGCGCATGACGCCCATGGCCTCGGCGCCGTAAGGGGTGAGGCCGTCCTCCCGCCCCTCGGTCAGCAGCCGTGTCCAGAGCGTGAGGCCGCGATCGGCGGGGACGGCGATCTCGTAGGACAGCTCGCCCGAATAGCTCATCCGGAAGACAAGCGCCGAAAGGCCGGCTACGGTCGCCGCGCGCACCGCCATCATCGGGAAGGCCTCGTCCGACAGGTCGAGTTCCGGCGCGGCCCGGCCGAGCAGCGCCCGCGAACCGGGGCCGGCAAGGGCAGCGGCGAACCAGTGCTCCGTGACATCGGTCGCATAGACCTCCAGTTCCGGCCAGACGGTCTGGAGCAGGAGTTCGATATGCTGCATGACGGCATGCTGGTGGGCGGTCGTGGTCGTCAGGTGGAAATGGCGTTCGCCGAGGCGCATGACGACGCCGTCGTCGAATACGCGCCCGTCCTCGCGCAGCATCAGCCCGTAGCGCCCGCGCCCGGTCTTCAGGGTCGAGAGCCGGTTGGCATAGACGAGGTCGAGGAAGGCCGCCGCGTCCCGCCCCTGGAGATCCACCTTGCCGAGCGTGCCGACATCCACGATGCCGACCCCGGCGCGGGTCTCGCGCACCTCCGCCTCGATGGTCTCACGCTCGCCCATGCCCTCGCGCGGATAGTAGCGCGGACGGCGCCAGTGGCCGGCCGCGGTGAAGGGGGCGCCGCGCGCCTCGTGCCAGTCGTCGGCCGCGGTGCGGCGCAGCGCGTCCCGGCCCTCGCCGATCAGGCCCGCCGCCATGGCCGCCATAGGCACGGGCGTATAGGGCGGGCGGAAGGTCGTCGTCCCGGTTTGGGCCACGGGGCGTCCGAGCGCCTCCGACAGCAGGACCAGGCCCGCCATGCCGGAGGTCTTGCCCTGGTCCGTGCCCATGCCGAGCGCGGTATAGCGCTTCACATGCTCGACCGAGCGGTAGCCCTCGCAGGCGGCGAGTTCCACATCCGCTGCGGTCACATCGTATTGCAGATCGACGAAGCGCTTGCCGGCGCCCATCCGCCAGAAGACAGGCGCCTCCCCGGCTTCACGGTCCGGCGAACGCGGCGGCTCCCCCGCGGCCCGCTCATGTCCGGAAGACGCCGCGGCGGCGACGCCCGCGGCCCAGCCTTCCGCCAGGCAGCCGTCGAGGTCGAAGCGCCCGGCCGCCGCGCCCGCGCTCCGGTTTGCGCCGCCCGGCCGGTCGGGCAGAATCAATCCGCGCTCCTCGTCGTAGCGCAGGCTGCCGCGCGCCTGGGCGTGCAGATGCACGGCCGGGCTCCATCCGCCGGCAACGGCCACGAGGTCGCAGGCGATACGCTCGCCCTTGTCCCCGGGCTTGCCGTCCGCCCGGCGAAGCAGCGCGCCGCGCACCCGGCGGCTGCCGAGTGTCCGTTCAACGGTCTGGCCGGCGCGGCAGGGCAGGTCCCGGGCGCCGCCGGCCGGGCGGGTATCGGCGACGGCGGCGATGGCGGCGCCCGCGCCTCGCAGCAGCCGGGCGACGGCGTAGATGCTGTCATTGTTGCCCGCGACCACGGCGCGCCGGCCGGCGAGCACGCCATAGGCATGGGCGTAGCCGCCTGCCGCGGATGCCGACATGACGCCCGGTCGGTCGTTGCCGGCGAACAGCAACGGCCGCTCATGCGCGCCGGCGGCGATCACGACTTCGCGCGCCCGCACGAACCAGAGGCGTGTCTGCGGCGTGCCGGACGGCGCGTCCGCGCCGGCCCGTTCGGCCACGAGGAGAAGGTTGTGGTCGTAACAGCCGGTGACGGTGGCGCGCGGCAGCAGGCGGACATGGCTCATCCCTTCCAGTTCGGCGACTGCGGCGTCGATCCAGGCCAGGCCGTCGCCGGCCCCGATCTCGCCCGGCGCGCGCAACAGGTCGCCGCCGAAGCGGATGTTCTCGTCCGCGAGCACGACCCGCGCCCCGGCGCGCGCCGCCGCCAGCGCCGCCGCCGCGCCTGCCGGCCCGCCGCCCGCCACCAGCACATCGGCATGGATGCGCCGCTTGGCGTAGAAGGCGTCGTCGGCCGCGGACGGCGCCGGCCCGAAGCCCGCCATGCGGCGCAGCACCGGTTCGTAGAGCGCGCGCCACCAGCGCGCCGGCCACATGAAGGTCTTGTAGTAGAAGCCCGCCGGCAGGATGGCGCCGGCAAGGCCGAACGCGCCGCCGAGGTCCCACGCGACGGAAGGCCAGGCGTTCTGCCCGAAGGCCTCGAGGCCCTCCGAGAGCATGATCTCGGTTGCCTTCAGGTTCGGCCGCGCCTCCTCCCGGACGCCCGTGGTGACCATGGCGTTGGGTTCTTCGGAACCGAAGCCCCAGACGCCGCGCGGGCGGTGGTATTTGAAGCTCCGCGCCGCGATGCGCACACCTGCCGCCAGCAGCCCGGACGCCAGGCTGTCGCCCCGGTATCCCTCGTAGCGGTGGCCGTCGAAATCGAAGCGCAGCGGCTCCGAGCGGTCGATCAGGCGCCCACCTTCCGCCGTGCGGAAAGGCTGTCGCCTCATGGCCGGCTCAACCGCGCCGCGCGGAGTTCGTGGGTGTGGGTATCGCGCTCGACCGTCAGCCAGCGCCGGCAGCCGTCGCGGTGGAACCAGAGCTCGCGATGCGGCCCCCTGGGGTTGTCGCGGAAACAGAGATAGTCGGTCCAGGCTTCGTCGGTCGCGCCCTTGGGGTCGGCCGGGCGCTCGATTCCGGCGTCGCCGCCATAGGCGAACTCCGTTTCGTCGCGGTCGCCGCAGAAGGGGCAGGGAATCAGGAGCATGCGTTCGGGTCCCCTCAGTGCCCCCACGCCACCGGGCCGGCGCCGTTCTCGTCGAGCACCGCTCCGGTGCGGAAGCGGTCGAGCGAGAAGGGCGCGTTCAGCGCATGGGGCGCGTCGTTGGCGAGCGTCCAGGCGAGGCACCAGCCGGAGGCGGGCGTCGCCTTGAAGCCGCCATAGCACCAGCCCCCGGTCATGGCGAGGCCCTCCACCGGCAGTTTGCCGACGATCGGGCTGCCGTCCATGCTCATGTCCATCACGCCCGCCCAATGGCGGAGCTGGCGCAGGCGGGAGACGCGGGGGAAATACTCCGAGGCCGCCGACAATATGTCCTCCAGCCGCGCGGGGCTGCCGCGCTGCGACCAGGAATTGTAGCCGTCGAGATTGCCGCCGATCAGCACTTCGCCCTTGTCCGTCTGGCTCACATAGACATGCGCCGCGGCGACCGAGACGACCTTGTCCATAAAGGGTTTGACCGGCTCGGAAACCGTCGCCGTGAGCAGGTGCGTCTCGATGGGAAGGCGGATGCCCGCCATTCCCGCCAGCCGCGAGGAATGGCCGGCGACGGCGAGGCCGATCCGGCCGGCGCCGATGGGGCCCCGGCTCGTCTGCAGCCCGGTGACCCTGCCGGCCTCGACGTCGATGCCGGTCACCTCGCAGTCCTGGATGATGTCCACGCCGAGCGCATCGGCGGCGCGCGCATAGCCCCAGGCGACGGCGTCGTGCCGCGCGACGCCGCCGCGCGGCTGGATGACCCCGCCGACGATCGGGTGGCGGAGTCCGGGCGAGAGGTCGAGCGCGGGAACGAGCCGCGCAAGGTCGGCCCGGGTCAGCAATTCCGCGTCTATGCCGGCATACCGCATGCCGTTATGCCGCCGGATCCAGTAATCGCGCTGGGCGTCGGTATGGAAGACGTTGATGACGCCGCGCGGCGAGAACATCACATTGTAGTTGAGGTCGCGGCTGAGCCCCTCCCACAGCTTGAGCGAGTGCTCATAGAAACGCTGGTTTTCCGCCAGCAGGTAGTTGGAGCGCACGATGGTGGTGTTGCGCCCGGTATTGCCGCCGCCGATCCAGCCGCGCTCGAGCACGGCGACATTGGCGATGCCGTGATTGCGGGCGAGATAGTACGCCGTGGCGAGCCCGTGGCCGCCGCCGCCGACGATGACGACATCGTAGGACGGTTTCGGCTCCGGCGCGCGCCAGGCCGGCCGCCAGTCCCGGTGCCCGGAGAGCGCGCCCCTGAGGAGCGAGAAGATCGAATAGCGCTGCATCGCGGCCATTCTAGCCTGCATTTTCCGCCGCGGTCATCGGCCTCGGCCGCCCTTGCCGCCGCCGGCGCCCGCGAGGAGGCCGCGCGGAGTGTCATGAGATGTCATGAAGTGTCGTAACCGCCCCGGCTGTTTATCTGGAAGCTGGAGCTGGCTGAAGGAGAGCGGGTGCTTGAAGGCGAAGCGGGCGCGCTCGCGCCGCGACTTCTCGCCGAGGTCGCCCTTCGCCGCGCGGGTGAAGAAGGCCGCGCGCTGCGGCACGCGCGGCGCCTCCTCGTCGACGATGAGCGCGGTCGGCCGGTCCACCCGCCCGACCTGCTCCATCGGGTAGCGGCTCCGGTGCGATTTCCGCCGGGCGCGGCGCGCGCATTCGCGTCCGGAGACGGCCGGCGATGCCCTTGCGCCAGGCCCGGTTGCGCGTGTGCGCCGCGCCGGGGCCGAGCGGGCTGTCGCATTCGGGTTCGTAGTTCGTCGAGATGGCGGCAAGCGCGAACCCGCCCTCGATATAGGGGTTCAGGAGCCCGCCGCCCGAGCGCAGGCAGAACCCCGCCGGCACGGCGAGCGGCTACCGGTCGAGGCGTGCGCCGCCGGCATGGTGGATACGGGCCTCGAAGTCCATCTGGCGGATATGGCCGGCGGTGCAGGCGGCAATCTCCAGCACGCGCATCCCGGCCGTCGCGGCGACGGCGTCCTCCACCCAGGCGCGGGCCGGATTGTCCCGGTCCGGCAGGGCGGGGAATGCGACCAGGATGACGACCGCATGGGCGTGGCCCTCGAGCGCTTTGGCCCTTGAGCGCTTCCCGGGCCTCCAGCCAAGCGCTTTCCGGAATCCGGCAGATGCCGACCCGGTCCGCATCCATGAAACAGGAACAGCCCTTGATGTCCTGCGCGCGCCGGTCGAGCCGGGCAACTTCCAGCGCCATGTGCGCGAAAGCGGGCTCTTCGCGCCAGCCGCCGGGCAGGGCCGGCGCATGGAGCGCGGCCGGCCCGCGTCGCTGTGGATTGTAAAGGAGCCGGCCCGCGATTCGACGCCGTAGCGCCCGCCGCCCTATTCCGCGGCGGCGCTGACGCCGCCAATCCTGTGTCCCGCCGCGTTCGGGGCGGTGCCGATCTCGACCCCGGCGTCGTGCGCCTTGAGGCGCGGCAGCACCTTTTCGGCGAACAGGCGCTGGTTCTCGCGCGCCATCGCATAGGGCATCCCGCCATAGGAGAGCGCCGCCAGGAAGCCGCCGCAGCCCGCCCGCTCGACATTGGCGAGCACGCCTTCGACCACCTCGTCCGGCGTGCCCCAGACCTGGAGGTCGGCGAGGAAGCGCACGAAGGCCTCGATGCCGTGCTTGCGGATGTTGCGGGCCAGCGCGCCGTAATATTCGTAGCCCGGAATGTCGGCCAGGCCCTCATTGTGGAACTCGTAGTGCTGCAGCGCCGAGCGGCAGTAGCCGACGATGTGGCTCTCATACATTTCGCGCGCCGTCTCGCGGTCCTCATGCACCGCGACGAAGCTGGCGACGATCGGCTTCGGCGCCTCCTCGCCGTTATTGTGCCGGCGGTAGAGCTCGCGGTAGTGCTCCAGCTCCTCCAGCGTCTTCTCCCACGGCTTCTGGGCGATGATGAGGATGCCGATGCCGAGCCGCGCCATGATCTCCGCCGACTGCGGCGAGACGGAAGCGGCGTAGGTGCGCCCGCGGAAGGACTTGAAGGGCGCGGGGCGGATCGCCGTCGGCGGCTGGCGGAGATGCTTGCCGCCGCTCTCGATGACGCCCGTCTCCAGCGCGCTCATCACGGCTTCGGCATATTCCACGAAGCGCTCGCGGCTCTCGCCCATGTTCAGGCGGAAGCCCTCGAACTCCACGCGCCCGAGGCCGCGCCCCATGCCGAAGATCGTCCGCCCGCCGGAGAGGTGGTCGAGCAGCGCCAGCTCCTCGGCGACCCGCACCGGCTCGTGCCAGGGCAGCACGACAACCATGGTGCCGAGCCCGACGCGCGAGGTCCGCCCGGCCATGTAGGTCAGGAACTGGGTCACGCTCGGGCACATGGTGTAGTCGGTGAAATGATGCTCGGCCGACCAGATGCTGTCGAAGCCCATCGGCTCCGCGGCGTCGGCCAGCGCCACCTCCTGCAGCCAGACCTCCCGGTCGGTCAGTCTCTTGTCCGGGTTCTGGAAAAAGCAGCTCAGGCCGACATGCATGGGGACGATGCGCTCCTCGGGTCGCTATGGACGGTTCTCGCAGTCCGGAGAGCCTGCCCCGCCGTCGCAGTGCGGGTCAAGGGCTGGCGCCGACGGCGGCCTGCCAACAGCAATCTTCTCCGCCCCATTTTTCGTATTCAAACTACTGGCTCGGTTACTCGTTTCAGAACGAAAATTCTTCGTTATCGCCGCAATTCCGTTGCGTATACGGTCGAAGGTTCCAAGCCCGACCCCAGGGTAGGTTCTATTTCGATCATATTCATATATCTCTCCCGTATCTCCATCGATTCGCTTCCGCTTCTCGAATATGTCGAAAAGACGCCGAGGTGAGATACCGGAAAACGGACCGAATTGCACCGTGCTGTCTGTCATTTTGTCTGAACTCAATGCATAACGATATAATTGCAGCCCCTGCTTTTCGGATAAGGTTCCATAAATACTACTCGTGTGATACCGCTCGCTATGATATGTTTCATACAGTTGTGGCATGGAAATGTATTAACATACATCGTGCCGTCCTTCACAGACCTTCCCAGCCGTGCAGCGTCTGCGATGGCATTCATCTCGGCATGAACCATCCGTCCATACTCCGTTATCTCCCCAACCCTGGACTCGAAAATCGCCTTCCGATGCTCCTGGTCAGATAAAATATGCTCCGGCGTGCATCCGCTCGCAAGTAATCCTCGGTTGTCATAATGCGGCGTCATGATTCGCCAAGGCCAAAGCTGCGAACCGGATTGACTAGCCAGTTCGGGACCAGCCGGCAAGTTTGGGTCGTCGCCATTCCGGTAAGTCATTACAGGCGCGTTGAGTATCTTCTAATGCAGCCCGGAGTTGACCGGGGCGCGGCCGCACTGGTTCGATTGTCGATACTTACACAGCAGAAGGTGGATCGGCGGCAGACGACAGATCATCGGGTTGGTCTGTCATTCTCGATCGTTTCCCTCTTCGCAACGCAGCATTCATCATGCGCAAGCATATTAGTTGGGGGTCGTCCAGAGGTCGATCCGGAGAAGCGGCAATTTGACTCAAGCCCGAGCCTCCAGCGAATATCCGGTCGTCGCCTTCTACACATCCAGGTTCGCCACCTTCAGGGCGTTGTCCTGGATGAAGGCCCGGCGGGGTTCCACGCGGTCGCCCATCAGGGTGGAGAACAGCTCGCCCGCTTCCTCGGCATGGTTCACCCGCACCTGCAGCAGCGTGCGCGCCTCCGGGTCGAGCGTCGTCTCCCAGAGCTGTTCCGGGTTCATCTCTCCGAGTCCCTTGTAGCGCTGCAGGGTGAGGCCGCGCCGGCCGTGCTCCAGCACCCGTTCCAGCAGGCCGCAAGGGCCGGCGATGCGGTCCTCGCGCTCGCGCACCCGGAGCAGCGCGGGCTTGTCATAGACCGCCCGGAGCTCATTGGCCCGCCGGTCGAGCCGGACGGCATCGACATGATGCAGCAGGCGCCGTTCGATCCGCCAGCCGCGCACCGTGCCCTGGTTCTCGTAGTTGAAGGCAAGGCCGAGATCGTCTTCCGCCCGGCCCGTCCAGCCGCGCGCCGCCGGCTCCTCCAGCGCGTCGAGCCGGGCGGCGACCCGGCCGGCCGCAGCCTCCGCCTCTTCCCGGCCCCGCAATGCCGGCGCACCGAGCGCGCCCGCCAGCACCGCCTGCTCCACAATCCCCCGATGGCCGACGATCCGGGTAAGCGCCTCGATGCGCCGGCGCACCCGGGCTGCGAGCTCGACCTGGGCGCGCAGGTCCTCCCCGGCAAGCTGGCTGCCGTCGCCCGGCGCCAGCACGGCGTTCTGCAGCCCGCTGTCGGTCAGGAAGGCGTCGAGCTCCGCCTCGTCCTTCAGGTAGCGCACCGACTGGCCGCCGCGCCGGACCTGGAACAGCGGCGGCTGGGCGATATAGAGGTAGCCCCGGTCCAGCAGCGCCGGCATCTGGCGGTAGAAGAAGGTGAGCAGGAGCGTGCGGATATGGCTGCCGTCCACATCCGCATCCGTCATGATGACGATCTTGTGGTAGCGCGCATTGTCGGCGTCGAAGGTCTCCGCAATGCCGGCGCCGAGCGCGGTGATGAGCGCGCCGATGCTGTCGCTGGAGAGCATCTTGTCGAGCCGCGCGCGCTCGATATTGAGGATCTTGCCGCGCAGCGGCAGCACCGCCTGAAAGGCCCGGTCGCGGCCCTGCTTGGCCGAGCCGCCGGCGCTGTCGCCCTCGACGATGAACAGCTCCGCCTTCGCCGGGTCGCGCGCCTGGCAGTCCGCCAGCTTGCCGGGCAGCGACGCGATGCTGTTCTTCGGCTCGCGGATCAGCGTGCGCGCGCGCCGCGCCGCCTCGCGCGCCTGGGCGGCGCGCTGGACCTTCTCGACGATGATCCGCGCCTCTTTCGGGTGCTCTTCCAGCCAGGCTCCGAGCGCCTCGTTGACGGCGCTCTCAACCGCCGGGCGCACCTCGGAGGAGACCAGCTTGTCCTTGGTCTGGGAGGAGAATTTCGGGTCCGGCGCCTTGATCGACAGCACGCAGGTCAGGCCCTCGCGCACATCCTCGCCGGTGAGCGCGAGCTTGTCCCGGCGGGTGACGCCGATGCGGTCCCCGTAGCCGGTGACCTGGCGCGTCAGCCCGGCGCGGAAGCCCGCGAGATGCGTGCCGCCGTCGCGCTGGGGAATGTTGTTGGTGAAGCAGAGCATGGTTTCGTGGAAGCTGTCGTTCCACTGCAGCGCCGCCTCGACAACGATATCGTTCCGCTCGGCGCCGATGGCGATGCAGTCATGCTCGGCGGCGCGATTGCGGTCGAGCCAGGTGACGAAGGCCTCCAGCCCGCCCTCATAGTGGAGATCGACGCTGTGGACCTCGATGCGCCGCGCATCGGTCAGAACCAGATGCACGCCCGAATTGAGGAAGGCGAGCTCGCGCAGCCGCCGCTCCAGCGTGGCGAAATCGAACTCGACCTTGGAAAAGGTGTCGGTGGAGGGCAGGAAGCGCACGCGGGCGCCGGTTCGATCGCCGTCCTCGCCGGCGGGGCCGACATCGGCGAGCGGCGCCTCCGCCTCGCCGTGGCGGAAGCGCATCGCATGTTCGCGCCCGCCGCGCCAGATCGTGAGGTCGAGCGTCTCGGAAAGCGCATTGACCACCGAGACGCCGACGCCGTGCAGCCCGCCCGACACCTTGTAGGAGTTGCTGTCGAATTTTCCGCCCGCATGGAGGTGGGTCATGATGACCTCGGCCGCCGACACGCCCTCCTCGTCGTGGATCTCGGTCGGGATGCCGCGCCCGTTGTCGGTCACGGTGACCGAACCGTCCGCTTCCAGCGTCACCTCCACCGTATCGCACCAGCCCGCCAGCGCCTCGTCGATGGCGTTGTCCACCACCTCATAGACCATGTGGTGCAGGCCGGTGCCGTCGTCGGTGTCGCCGATATACATGCCGGGGCGCTTGCGCACGGCCTCCAGGCCGCGCAGCACCTTGATGGCGTCGGCGCCGTATTCGCCGGTCCCGTCCGTCGTCCGGATATCGTCTGTGGGTTCGGTCATGGCCGCTCCGGCGGCAAGGGGGCAAGGACGGCGTCCTCGACGCCGACATGCAGGGCGCGCCCGGCAAGCGGCGCGAAGACGCCGGGGTCGGCGCCGGTCAGCCAGGCCTGGCAGCCGAGCCGCCCGATCTCGTCGAACAGCGCCAGGCGCCGGCCTTCGTCCAGATAGGCCGCCACATCGTCGAGCAGCAGCAGCGGCGGCGGGGCGGCGAGGCGCGCGGAAGCCAGCACCAGCGCGATCAGCAGCGCCTTCTGCTCCCCTGTCGAGCAGCCGGCGGCAGGCATGCCGCGTTCGGCGTCGGCGACGGCGAAGTCGCTGCGATGCGGCCCGGCGCCGGTGCGTCCGGATTCGGCATCGCGGGCGCGTCCGTCCGCCAGCGCCCGAACCAGCCGGTCTTCCGCCTCCAGAGCCGGCCCTTCCTCGAGCCAGGCATCGACATCGCCCTGAAGCGCCGCGCGCGCTTTCGGGAAGGGTCCGCCGGCGGGCGCAAGCGCCCCGCGCAGCCGCTCGACCAGGTCGCGCCGGCTGGCGGCGACGGCAATGCCGCGCTCGGCCATGCTGCGCTCCAGCGCGGCCAGCCAGTCGCCGTCGGCGGTCCCGGCCCTCAGGAGCGCGAGGCGCTGGCGCATGGCCGTCTCATAAGCCTGCGCCCGGCCGGCATGGGCCGGATCGACCGCCTGCACCAGCCGGTCGAGGAAGCGCCGCCGCGCGCCGGCGCCGTCGAGGAACAGCCGGTCCATATGCGGCGTCAGCCACACGACGGCCGGCCCCGCACCGCGCCCGCGCCGGGCGGCGCCGTCGATATGCACCGCGCGCCGGTCGCCCTCGCCGAGGCCGGCGCCGATATCGACCGTCCCCCAGGCCGTGTCGACCCGCGCCGTCACCGTCCAGCGTTCCGCGCCCAGCCGGGTCATCTCGCGCGGACGCGCCCGGCGCAGCCCGCGCCCCGCCGCCAGCAGGGAGAGCGCTTCCAGCAGGTTGGTCTTGCCGGCGCCGTTCGGCCCGGTGAGCGCGACGAAGCGGGCGTCCGCCTCCAGCTTCGCCTCGCGGTAATTTCGGAAATCGCTGAGCGCCAGACGCCTGACGACCGGCGCCCCGCCCGATGTGTGAAGGGCGGCTTCGGCCACGGATCACACGCGCATCGGCATCAGCACATAGAGCGCGCTCGAATCCACCATGTCGCGCACCAGGGTGGGCGCCGCCGGGTCGGCGAGTTCGAGCGCCGCCGTGCCGCCGTCGATGCGGCGCAGGATTTCGAGCAGGTAGCGGGCGTTGAAGCCGATCTCCATCGGCTTCCCGTCGAACCGCACGTCGATCTCCTCGGTCGCCATGCCGTAGGTCGGGTCGGCGGCGGAGAGCTGCAGGCTGCTCGCGTCGATGGAGAGCTTGATCGCGCGGGTGCGCTCGGAGGAGATCGCCGCGACCCGGTCCACCGCCTCGGCCAGCAGGCCGCTTTCGACTTCCAGCCGCTTGTCGTTGCCGGTCGGGATCACCCGCTCATAGTCGGGATAGGTGCCGTCGATGAGCTTGGAGGTCAGCTCGACGCTGCCGATGACGAACCGGATGCCGGTTTCGGACAGCGAGACCGACACGTCCCCGTCCTCGCCCTCAAGCAGCTTGCGCAACTCCTGGACCGCCTTGCGCGGCGCGATCACGCCGCCCGGCATGTCCTCGGCGCCGGCGGGCCTCGGCAACTCGACCCGCGCCAGCCGGTGGCCGTCGGTCGCGACCGCGCGCAGCACCGGCACGTCCTCATGCTCGGTGGTGTGGAGGTAGATGCCGTTCAGGTAGTAGCGCGTCTCCTCGGTCGAGGCCGCGAAGCCGGTCCGGTCGATCAGCCCGCGCAGGTCCTCGGCGGCGAGCTGGAAGCGGCAGGCGAACTCGGCCTGCGACAGCGCGGGAAACTCTTCCGGCGGCAGGGCGGAAAGCGTGAAGGTGGACCGCCCGCAGCGCAGCCGGATGCGGTCCGTGCCGTCCTCGGTTTCCAGCTCCACCTGCGCGCCGTCGGGCAGCTTGCGGGCGATGTCGTAGAGCACCTGCGCCGGCAGGGTGGTGCCGCCGCCCGAGACCGCCTTGGCATCGACCGTCTCGACGGCGCCCAGCTCCAGGTCGGTCGCCGAGAGGCGCAGCCGCCCGTCCGCCGCCTCGAGCATGACATTGCCCAGGATCGGGATGGTGTTGGCCCGTTCGACCACGCTCTGCGCATGGGAAAGCGATTTCAGGAACTGGCTGCGTTCGATGGTGAGCTTCATCGTCGCTCCCGGAGCGGCTATGGTGTCGCGCGGCTGTCTTCTAGGTAGCCGCACAGTATAGCAGCCCGGATTCGCGAGGGGAAACCAATGTTGAGCGCGGCCGAACTGGAAAAATACCATGCGGACGGCTATGTGACGCCCGATTTCCGGCTGCCGGAACGGGACCTGGAAGACATCCGCGCGCATCACGACCGGCTGGTCGCGCGCCACCCCGAATACCGCGACTACTGCCCCAACCTGCTGGCCCACGACCTGGCGTTCCTGAACTGGGCGCGGGCGCCGGAAATCCTGGACATGGTGGAGCAGGTCATCGGCCCGGACATCGCGCTCTGGAACTCCAGCTTCTTCGCCAAGCCGGCGCTGAACGGCCGCAAGACGCCCTGGCACCAGGACGGCGAATACTGGCCGCTCCGCCCGCTGGCCACCTGCACGGTGTGGATCGCGGTGGACGCCTCGACGCGCGAGAACGGCTGCCTGAACGTGCTGCGCGGCTCGCACCGGGACAGGCGGCTGCGCGCGCACAACACCAATGACGACCCGGACTACACGCTGAACCAGGAGTTGCGCGAGGAGGAATTCGACGAGGACCTTGCCGTTCCCGTCGAGCTCGAGGCCGGCCAGGTCTCGCTGCACGACGTCTATCTGGTGCACGGCTCCGAGGCCAACCGCTCGCCGAGGCCGCGCCGCGGCATGACGCTGCGCTACATGCCGACCACCTCCGTGTTCGACCGCGAGACCGCCGCCGGCCTCGCCCGCGACAAGGGCCTGGTGGACCATTCCGCCCGCACGCTCTTCCTCATGCGCGGCGAGGACCGCTCCGGCCGCAACGACTTCCGCATCCGCCTCTGAGGGCGGCCGGGCGCTCGGAGGAACGGGCGGCCGTGGTGCGCGGCGAACCGGACCTCGAAGGACTGCGCTTCTTCAGCGAGCCGCTGGATAGAGGCGTTGCGTCTTTCTTCGTCGGACGCTCTGCACCGATCGACGACCTTGAGCGCGCCGCGGCGTCGGCGCTCCGCAACGCTCCGGCAGGTTGGCGGTATGCCGGCGCCACCCGACTCATTCAGGGAGCGCCTGGGGCCGGCAAGTCGGCCCTGCTTGCCCATCTGGCGGAGATACGGTCGCAGGCCGGCAAAGCGGCGTCGCATGTTCTTCCGGCCCATCTGGAGGAACTGGCGGACCCCGACCGCGTTGCGCAGGCAATCGCGGCTCGGCTGGCCCCGCGCCGGGCGGCATGGTTCCGGCGCACGGAGACCCGTGGCGGCTCCGTCGGCTTCAGCGGCGGCGGCGCATGGGCTGCCGAAACCGCGCCGCCGGCCGGGTTCGGGGCGCTGCGCGAGATGTTCCCGCCGGAGCGTTGGAAGCGTCCGCTTTGCCTGCTGGTCGATGAGGTGCAGAACCTGGAGCCCGGCCAGGCGGGCGTCATCCGGCGCCTTCACGAGGCGGTGGACGGCCTGCCCATTGCGCCGGTGCTGGCGGGGCTGGCCAATGCGCAGCATGTGCTGGCAAGGCGCGGCATTTCCCGGCTTTCGGTCGGGACGGTCCACATGCTGGGACGCTTGGAGCCGGGCCAGCCGGCGGAGTCCGCGAGGATGATGCTGGAGCGCTTCCGGGTCGATGCGGACGAGGCCGGCGCTGCGCGCTGGGCGGCTCCGCTTGAAGAGCGGTCGGACCGCTGGCCGCAGCATCTTCGCAACGGAATGCGCGCGCTGGCTGAGGGCCTGCTCGCCTCCGGCGGCGCACTGGCTTCCGTCGATGAGCGCGCGGTTCTGGCCGGGACGGAGGAACGGCGGCTGGCCTCCTGCCGCGCGCGGCGCAGCCCCGAAATGCTCGGCTCCGGCCTGCTGCCGGCCGCGGCGATGGACGCAGTTCCCGAGGACGGTCTCGGCTATGTCGGGACGCTCCGCGCCATCGAGGAGAACGCGGGCGAGGCAAACGGCGGGCGGCGGGCCTGGGGCCGGAAGCCTGTCCGGACCGTCCGGTCCACCGGCGCGCGCTTCAGGACGACGGCGCCGGACGCCTTGCCTGCCCGATTCCGAGTCTGCGCCGTTTCCTCATGGAAGCGGGGCGTTGAGCGGGCGGGGCCCGTTCAGACAGCAGGGCCGAGGGGCTTTCCGGTCGGGCAGCAGGCCATTTGCCTTTCCTCCGCCGCCGGCCCGAGCGCATCGAACAGGGCGTCGGTGTCGTCGGCGATCCGGTACCATTCCCAGCGCAGCCCTTGCGGCTCCGTCGCCCAGACCTTGTTCTGGGTTGCATGGCAGCAGCGCGTCTCCTGCTCGATCAGATGGTCGAGGCCGGCGGCCTCGAGGCGCGCCGTCGCGGCGGCGACATCCGCCTGGCGGAAGACCTCGACACCCAGATGGTTGATGCGCTCGCCCGCGCCGGGCCGCTCGAACAGCACGAGCTTGAGCGGCGGGTTGTCGATGGCGAAATTGGCGTAGCCCGGCTTGCGCTTGTGGACCGGCGCATCGAACATCTTCGAGTAAAACTCGACGGCCTGTTCGAGGTCGTCCACATTGAGGGCGAGTTGCACACGCATGGCGTTCTCCTTCAGGGTCGGGCCGGCGGCGGGCACGCCCCCCGGCAGCAATTATCGGTGAGGAACCGCAGCAGCGCTTCCATATGCGGGAAGTCGGCGGCATAGACGAGCACGCGGCCCTTGCGCGCACGCCGCACCATACCGGCCTCCTTCAGCGCCTTCAGATGGAAGGAAAGCGTCGCCGCCGGAATGTCGAGCGCGCCCGCAATCGCGCCGGCAGGCAGGCCCTCCGGCCCGCGCTCGACCAGCAGCCGGAACACGTCGAGGCGCGTCTCCTGCGCCAGCGCGCCCAGGGCGGCGATTGCGGCACTCTTTTCCATGATTCCAATATGGTGAAAATATCGGCGGTGTCAAGCGGCGCAAATCGCCGGCAGTGGGCCAGTTTGAATTTCAGGAGCGAAGTCGAGCCTTTTCTCCCGGGACCCGAACTGTCGTCCCGGCCGCCCCCCCCCTGCTCGTCACCCCGGACTTGATCCGGGGTCTCCATGCGCCATCGCGCCGTTTCCGCCCCACCCGTATGTCCATCGCAACGTCTCGCTTTCCGCCTTGCAGCCTTGCGACAGGTTGAAAGGACATATGCGCCGGTGCGCCCGGCCTGCGGGCGCACCTCTCCTTTCGAGCGGCCACCTGCCGGCCGCCGGAGTTGCGCATCAATTTCGCCGGAATACGGAGCGGCGCGCGAAGCCTGCGATGCCGCTCGCTCCTCCGGCTGTCCCGTCAGGTCATGGCCCGTTCGCTCCCGTCAAATGCTTCTTGCGGGAATATATATAGAACAAAAAAGGTTATTCCAAGTGCAAAATTGGGTCATGCCCCAGTTTGACATTATCGGGCAGGTGACCAAGAGAGAGCCGGCGGCGTCCGGGGCGGCGATTGCGGCGCTTTTTCCCATGCTTCCAATATGGAGCCTATCAACCGGCATGGACCGGATAATAGTCCGGCGCGGGCACGCGGCGGCTCGCTTCGTAGAAGGCGGGGCTGGCGAAGGCGAGGCGGCGGGCCATGATGCGGACGGCCTCGGGGTTGCTGTCCACCAGCACGGCGCGCCGGCCGTTGCGGATCGCCGCTTCGCCGGTCGTGCCGCTGCCGGCGAAGAAGTCGAGCACCCGGTCGCCCGGATCGGAGTGTACGCGCACGATGCGGTTCAGGATCGCTATCGGCTTCTGCGTCGGGTAGCCGGTCTTTTCCCTGCCGTTCGGGCTGACGATCGTCTGCCACCAGACATCGGTCGGCGTCTTGCCGCGCGCCGCTTTCGCCGGCCCCACGAGACCCGGCGCCATATAGGGAATCCGGTCTATGTCGTCATAGCGGTAGGTGTAGTTGTCCGGGTCCTTCGCATACCAGAGGATGTTGTCGTGCTTGGCGGACCAGCGCCGCTTCGAGCGAGCGCCGTAATCATAGGCCCAGACGATCTCGTTGATGAAGGACGCACGCCCGAAGATGCCGTCCAGCAACATCTTGCAGTAATGGGATTCCCGGCAGTCGATATGGAGGAAGAAGGAGCCGGCGGGCGCCAGCAGACGGTGCGCCTCCCGCAGCCGGGGTTCCATGAATCCGATAAAGTCGTCGAAGGCGTCGTCGAATGAGGAGGCGCCGAGGCGGACGGTCCGGTAGCGTTTGCCCTGGAAGCCGGTCCGGTCTCCCTGCTCGTCCCGAACCGTCTTCAGCCGCGTTCGGGCCTGCGCGCGCCCCGTGTTGAAGGGCGGGTCGATATAGATGAGGTCGAAGCTGCCGTCCTTGAAGCGGGACAGTGCCTCCAGATTGTCGCCCAGGTGGATTTCGAGTTTCGGCGATGCGCCGGGCGCAGCCATTACGCCGCGCGGGCGAGCCGGCCGGGCAGCGCGCCGGTGGCTTCGCCGTCCTCGAACGTGACCTCGCCGGCGCAGACCGTCGCCCTGTAGCCCTCCGCCCGCTGCACAAGACGGCGCCCGCCGGCCGGCAGGTCGTGGACCATGACCGGCGGGCGGAGGCGCAAGCGGTCGAAATCAATGACATTGATGTCGGCGCGCAGCCCCGCTTCGAGCCGGCCCCGGTCGGAGAAACCGTAGAGGGCGGCCGTCTCCGCCGTCAGCGCCTTCACCAGCCGGGGCAGCGGGAAGCCCGGCCCCCGGCGACGGTCGCGGCCCCAGTGGGTCAGCACATAGGTCGGGATGCTGGCGTCGGAGATGAGGCCGCAATGCGCGCCCCCGTCGCCGAGGCCGAGCACGGTCTGCGAATGGTCCATCATCCGGCGGATATCCCCGTGGTCGAGGCGGCTGTAGTTCACGAAGGGAAAGAAGATCAGCTCCCGGCCCTCACGCTCCAGCATCCGGTCCAGCACCAGGCCGCGCGGGTCGAGGCCTTTCCGCTCCGCCTCGGCGAGCACCGAGCTTTCCGGCGCGGGCTCGTATTCGGGCGGGTCGCCCAGGGTGAACATCTTGTGGAAGCCGCCGGTCACGTCCTGCATCAGCCGGCTGCGATGGTTGCGGCGCTGGCCGAGCAGGCGGGCGCGGAACTCCGGTCGGCGGAGGATCGCCACCCGCTCCGCGAGCGGCAGATGCGCGATCTCGCGATAGGCGGGCATGGTGGAGAAGGGATGCAGCGAGGCGGAGAGGCCGAGCATCAGCCCGACCGGCCGCGCCGCCACCTGGGCATACAGCGCCACCCCGTCGGCCGCCGCCTCCTCCAGCCAGCCGAGCACGCGCGCCCACTGGTCCGGCCGCTCGTCGCGCTGCACCACGGTGAGCCAGCTGCGCCCGTTCGACCGTTCCGCCATACGGCGCAGCAGGCCCAGCTCGTGCGCCTCCTCGTCGAGGTCGGAGATCCAGCCGATGGTGCGTCCCCCGACCACGCCCACGGCGTCCGCCAGCCCCAGCAATTCGCGCTCCTCGGCAAAGGCGCCGGGCACGCGGTCTCCGTCCGCGGTCAGATGCGCGATGGTGCGCGTGGTGGTGAAGCCGCGCGCCCCCGCCGCCAGCGCCTCCCGGACGATATCGGCCGTCAGGCGTACATCCGCCTCGTCCGCCGGCTCGTTGGCGATGCCGCGCTCGCCCATCGCATAGGCCCGGATCGCGCAATGCGGCGCCTGGGCGGCGATGTCGATCGCGCGCGGGCGCGCCTCCAGCGCGTCAAGATATTCGGGGAAGGTCTCCCACTCCCATGTGAGGCCCTCGGCGAGCGCCGCGCCCGGAATGTCCTCCACGCCTTCCATCATGCGGATCAGCGCATGATGCGCGTCCGGACGGGCCGGCGCGAACCCGACGCCGCAATTGCCCATCACCACCGTGGTGACTCCGTGCCAGCAGGAGGGCGCAAGCTCGCTGTCCCAGGTCGCCTGGCCGTCATAGTGGGTGTGGACATCGACGAAGCCGGGCGTCACCAGCGCGCCGGCGGCGTCGAGTTCGCGCCGGCCGGTTCCCGCCTTGCCGCCGGCCCGGACGATGCGCCCGTCCTCGACCGCAATGTCGCCGGCGAAGGGCGCGCCTCCGCTCCCGTCGATGATCGTGCCGCCGCGTATGACCAGATCGTGCATGGGGGCTTTCCTCAGTTGTAGAACGCCTCGAACGCCGCGCCGACGCGCTCGACATCGCCCTGCTCGATATCCCTGTGCACCACCAGCCGCGTCACGGGGCCGGGCGCCGCGATGACGATATTGCGCGCTTCCAGATGCTGCTTGAGCGCGGCGCCGCCCGGCAGGCCGGCATAGACCATGTTGGTGGAGACGCGATGCACCTCGACCACGGGCGCGAGGCGCTCACCCAGCGCCGTCGCCAGCTCGTGGTCATCCGCCAGCCGTTCGACATGGGCTTCGAGCGCATGCAGGCCGGCGGCCGCGAGCACACCGGACTGGCGCATGCCGCCGCCCAGCATCTTGCGGACCCGGCGTCCGCGCGCGATGAACTCGTTGTCGCCGGCGAGCACGGTGCCGGCCGGCGCGCCCAATCCTTTCGAGAGGCAGAGCGAGACGGAATTGGCCCCCGCAGCGACGGAAGCGGGCGTCTTTCCGGTTGCGACGGCTGCGTTCAGCAGGCGCGCGCCGTCGAGATGGACCTTGAGCCCGTGCTCGCGCGCGAGCACGGTGACCTCCTCCATGTAACCCTCCGGCAGCACGCGGCCGAGCGTCGTGTTCTCCACCGCGATCAGGCGCGGCACGGGGCGGTGGAAGTCTTCCGGACGGATCGCGGCCCGGAGCCGGTCGAGGGCGACCGTGCCGTCCTCCTCCACCGGCAGCGTGACCGGCACGATGCTGCCGACCACGGCGGCGCCGCCCGCTTCGGACGCCACCGTGTGATAGGTCTCGCCGGTGATATACGCCTCCCCGCGCCCGCAATGGCTCATCAGCGCCGTCAGGTTCGACTGCGTGCCGGAGGGGAGGAAGAGGCTCGCCTCCAGCCCCAGCATATCGGCCACGCGCGCCTCCAGCCGGGCGACGGTCGGGTCCTCGCCGTGCACGTCGTCGCCGACCTCCGCCTCCGCCATGACCCGGCGCATGGCCGGCGTCGGCAGGGTCACGGTGTCGCTGCGCAGATCGATCCGGCGGTTCGCGCCGGCCGCGCCGTTTCCGTCCATGTCAGGCGGCCTCCCGGCGGCCGTCGAGCCAGCGGTCGAGATCGGCGAGCGCGCGGGCCGCATACGCGCGCTTGCGTTCGCGGCCCCGGAACCGCCCGTCGAGCGGCGGGAAGAGGCCGAAATTGACATTCATCGGCTGGTAGGCCCCGGCAGAGGCGGGCCTCGGGCCGGTGACATGGGCGAGCAGCGCGCCGAAGGCCGTGGTGGCGGGCGGCGTTTCGGCGTCGCCCGCGGCGAAACGCCCGGCGAGCAGGCCGAGCGCTGCGCTCTCGACATAGCCCTCCACGCCCGCGATCTGGCCCGCGAAGCGCAGATGCGGCGCCGCCCTGAGCCGCAGCTCGCCGTCCAGCAGCGCCGGCGCGTCGATGAAACTATTTCGGTGGATGCCGCCGAGCCGGGCGAACCGCGCCCCTTCGAGGCCGGGCGCCATGCGGAAGACGCGCGCCTGCTCAGCGTGGCGCAGCTTGGTCTGGAAGCCGACGATGTTGTAGAGGGTGCCGAGCGCATTGTCCCGGCGGAGCTGCACGACGGCATGGGGCCGCCGGCCGGTGCGCGGGTCGGTCAGGCCCACCGGCTTCATCGGGCCGAAGCGCAACGTCTCCGGTCCGCGCGCCGCCATCACCTCCACCGGCAGGCAGCCCTCGAACCAGGGCGTGACCGCCTCCCACTCCCTGAACTCGATCCGGTCGGCCTCCAGCAGCGCGTGAATGAACGCCTCGTAGCCGGCCTCGTCGAGCGGGCAGTTGATGTAGTCGGCGCCGGTGCCGCCCGGCCCCGGCTTGTCGTAGCGGGACTGGAACCAGGCGGTATCGAGATCGATGGACTCGGCATGGACGATGGGCGCGATGGCGTCGAAGAAGGCGAGCGCCTCGCGCCCGGTAAGCGCCTGGATCGCATCGGCGAGCGCGCCGTCGGTGAGCGGCCCGGTGGCGACGATGACGGACCCCGTCTCGGGCAGCCGGTCGAGGCGCCGGCGCTCTATCGCAACGAGCGGCTCGGCCTCCAGCGCGGCGGTGACGGCGCCGGCGAAGGCTTCGCGGTCCACGGCCAGCGCGCCGCCCGCCGGCAGGCGTGTCCGGTCGGCGCACGCCATGACAAGCGAACCCGCCCGGCGCATCTCCTCATGCAGCAGGCCGACGGCATTGTATTCCGCATCGTCCGAGCGGAAGGAATTGGAGCAGACCAGCTCGGCGAGCTTGTCCGTCTTGTGCGCCGCCGTCGGCGTTTCGGGCCGCATCTCGCAGAGCACCGATGGCACACCGCGCTGCGCAAGCTGCCAGCAGGCCTCCGCGCCGGCAAGCCCGCCGCCGATGACCTGGACCGGGGTGTCCGCGAAGAACGTCATGGCGGCCTTATACCCCGGCCCCGGCGCCGCCCGCCAGCGGTTCCCCCGGCGCGGTCAGGGGGCGGGGATCAGCTTGACGGCCGCGACGATGAACGCGGCGAGTCCGACCATGCGCCAGGTCAGGCGGGCCTCCAGCGCCGCCAGGTCCGCCTTCAGGTCTGACCTCACCGCAAGCATGTCCCCCTTGGTCGCAAGCTCTTCGCGGTCCGCCTGCGCCGCTTCGCGCTCCATGCCGGCGATGGCCTCGGCATACTCTTGCTTGAGGCCGGCGTCCCGCAATCGCTTCGCGGCTTCCAATGTCGTCGAATGCGGCCCCGGTCACGCAGGCGCCTCCCGTAACAGGCTTCAAACAGCGCCACAAACCGCCCGCGCCGGCAAGCGGCGCCGCGGCTGCTACGGCAGTCGGTCGCCGTCCTCGTAGCGCTGCCAGGCGCTGATCTGGAGCGGCGAAGCGCGCACATGCAGCACGACCGGGCGCGAGCGGACGGCGAAGGCTTGCGCGACGGCCTCCTTCACCTGCGACTCCGCCTCGACGGTAATGCCCTCCGCGCCGAAGGAGCGCGCCCAGGCGGCGAAATCCGGGTTGGTGAGGCGCGTGCCGGCCATGAACGGGCGGCCCGGATAGCGCAGGTGGCTGTGCATGCCGATGGTGCCGTACATGCCGTTATCGGCGATCACCGCGATCGGGCAGGCGCCGTACTGGCAGGCGGTGGCGAGCTCGTTGCCCATCATCAGCGCGCCGCCGTCGCCCATGAAGGCGACCACCTGCGTGCCCGGGCGGCGGATGGCGGCGGCCACCGCCATCGGCATGCCCGAGCCCATCGCGCCCACCACCGAGGCGAGGAACACCTGCCCCTGCCGGAAGCCGATATGGCGGTGCAGGAAGGTCGCGAAATTGCCGGCGTCGGAGGTGACCGTGGCGTCGGGGGCCAGATACTTGCCGATCTCGGCCACCACGGCCGAGAAGTTCACGCCGTCCCCGCGCGGCTCCCAAGGCCGCTCCAGCAGGCGGCGGTGGGTGCGGTGCAGCCCCTCGACCCAGCCGCGCCGGCGTTCGCCGTCGGCAGGGGCCGGGCGGGCGAGCAGCGCCTTCACGACCTCATGCGGGCTCGCGGCAATGCCGAGCGCGGGGCGCCAGACGCGGCCGATCTCGTTCGGGTCCGGCCAGATGTGGACCAGCGGCAATTGCGGCTCGGGCGCGGTCGGGAAGGTGTAGGACTGGCTCACGCTGTCGGTCAGCCGCTCGCCGAGCGCGATCATCAGGTCCGACCGCTTCATCTCGTCGAGCAGCTCCTTCGGCACCCTGATGCCCATATAGCCGCCATGGTTCGGATGGTCGTAGTCGAAGAGCTGCGGCCGGCGGTGGGTCGGCACAACCGGCAGCACCCAGCTTTCCGCGAGGCGCACCAGGTCGCCGAACAGCGCCGGATCGCGCACCGCGTCCGCCATCGCGCCGCCGCCGGCCAGCAGCAGCGGGCGCTCGGCCGCCTCGATCATGGCGATCAGCCGGTCGAGATCCTCCGGCCGGGCGGCGGGGATCGGCCGGGGGCGCGGCGGGGCGAGGGCCGCGTCCGTCTCCTCGTCGAAAATGTCCTCCGGCAGGATGACCGCCACCGGCCCCGGCGTGCCGGACTCGGCAAGATGGAAGGCGCGGGCCATCGCCTCGGAGGCCTGTTCCGGCTCGCCTACCTCGATCACGTCCTTGGAGATGTCCGAGAGCAGGCGGGAATAGTTCTGCTCCTGTAGGGCGAGGCGGCCCATGTCGCGCCGCTCGACCTGGCCGATCAGCATCACCAGCGGCGTCGCGTCGTGCCAGGCGGAGTGCATGGCGACGAGCCCGTTGGCGAGCCCGGGGCCGCGCGAGACCATGGCGACGCCCGCCCGGTCGCGCATCCGCCCGTCGGCGGCGGCCATGAAGCCCGCGCCCGCCTCGTGCCGGCAGACCGCGACCTGGATCGAGTTGCGCTCGACCATGGCGCTGGTGAGGCCGATATAGCTCTCGCCGGGCACGCACCAGACACGGTCCACATCGTGCGCCTCCAGGCTTTCCACCAGCAGGCGGGCGACGGTTCTGTTCTCCGGCATGGGCGTGTCGATCCTTGTCTTCCGTATGGCGCGCGACCCTAGCCCGCCTTTCTCGCCGATGTCACGGCCTGCGCCTGCGGCGGATTGCAGGGCGCGCGCGGCGATTCCCCCCGGTGCTGAAACGCTATAGGCTCCGCGCCATCCGGCAGGGGGCAGGGAAGCCGTGGGCGATTTCACGATCAGGGGCAAGACAGCGGTCGCCGGGGTCGGCGAGACGACCTACTGGAAACACAGCCGGAGTCCCCATGCCGAGTTCAAGCTGGCCCTGATGGCGATCCTGGCCGCCGCCGAGGACGCCGGCATCGACCCGACGGAGATCGACGGCTTCGCCTCCTATTCCAACGACCGCAACGACCCGTCGCGCATCGCCGCCGCGCTCGGCTGCCGGGAGCTTGCCTTCTCCAACATGCAATGGGGCGGCGGCGGCGGCGGCGGTTCGGCGGCGATTGCGAACGCGGCCGCGGCCATCGCCTGCGGCTATGCGCGCTGCGTCGTGGTGTTCCGCGCGCTCGCCCAGGGGCAGTTCCAGCGCTTCGGACAGGCGGCGGCGGGCGGCGCGGCGGGCGGGCACGACGCCTTCACCGTGCCCTACGGCGTCATGTCGCCGGCGCAGAAATACGCCATGCGCTACCAGCGCTTCGCCCATGAGCACGGCATCGGGAGGGCCGCGCTCCGGGCGATCTCCATGGCCTCCTACCACCATGCGCAGCAGAACCCGCGCGCGGTGATGCACGGCCGGCCGCTCTCGGAAGAGGACTACGACGCCTCGCGCTGGATTACCGAGCCGTTCCGCCTGTTCGACTGCTGCCAGGAGAATGACGGCGCGGCGGCCCTCCTGCTGGTGGCGGCCGAGCGCGCGCGCGACCTGCCGCACAGGCCCTGCTACCTGCTGGGCGCGGCCGCCGGCTCCGAATACCGCAACGGCGCGCCGGTCCACAATGCGCCGCTCTACGGCACCTCGAGCTTCACCACCGTCGCCCCGCGCGCCTTCGCCATGGCGGGAATCGCGGCGGCGGATGTCGATGTCGCGCAGTCCTATGAGAATTTCACCGGCGGGGTGCTGATGAGCCTGGTCGAGCACGGCTTCTTCGCCCCGGAGGAGGCCAACGACTTCCTCACCCTCGACAATCTGCGCGCCGACGGCGGTGCCGGAACGCCGCCCGATTCGGACGAGCGCCCCGGCGGGCGCGGCGGCAGGCTGCCGCTCAACACCAGCGGCGGCAATCTCGCCGAGTGCTACATGCACGGGCTGGAGCTCAATATCGAGGCGGTCCGCCAGGTCCGCGGCCTCTCGCCGAACCAGGTGGAGGGGGCCGAGATTTCCGTCGTAGGCTCCGGGCCGATGGTGACGCCTGTCAGCAGCTCCGTGTTCGGCGGGGAGGCGGCGCTGTGAGCTATCTGCCGGAGGGGATGCCGCGCCCGGTCGCGGACGAGTTGACCGCGCCGTTCTGGGCGGCCGCGCGCGAGGAGCGGCTTGTCGTGCAGCGCTGCCGGGCCTGCGGCGTCTGGCAATGGGGGCCGGAATGGTGCTGCCATGCCTGCCGGTCCTTCGATATCGGCTGGGCGGAGGCCCCGCGGCGGGAGGGACGGTATCGGGGCCGCATCTATTCCTGGGAGCGCAACCACCATCCGGTGCATCCCGCGCTCCGCGGCCGGGACCCCTATATCGTCGTGCTGGTGGAACTGCCGGACGCCGGCGATGTCCGCATGGTCGGCAACCTGCCGGGCGACCCCATGCAGGAGGTCCGCATCGGCGCGGAAGTGGAGGCGGTGTTCGAGCGCCACGACAAGGCGGACCCGCCCTACACGCTGGTGCAGTGGCGGGTCGTCTGAGGAGATACGAGCACGCTCAAGCGCGTCCGGCGCAAGCTGACGAGAGGGCGAATACTCAGGATTGCGGCGGAATCCGACGATAGAGACAGCTCGAAGGTCCGCCGCCGCTGGTGAAGGCGTATCTCGGCAACGCCTTGTCCGCCAGCCATGAAATCATTTTCCTGGCGGCCGGACGATCCGGGAATTCAGCGACCAACAACTCCGTCCAGGCCACTGCCCGGCTTCCCGAATTCCTTATCTCTCATGAGTTCGTAAGGCCGCTCTTCAAGCAGTGCATCCCAGAGCCAGGCCGCGCCCTCGACCAAGGATCCGCCTCCGGGCGCAACCTCATATACGTCGCCCGCGCCGGAACGGGAAAGGGCGCAGGCTGTCACCATCGCCGCGCCATAGGTCATATTCGCGTAACAGAGAAGCCGGCGTGGGTGAACGAACCGCCAGACCCTGTCCTTGCCGCCGCGCCCGACGACGCTCATGCCGCGGATATAGTAGCGGTATGCTGCGGCCAATGCCTCGCGGTTACCGGTGACGTTGCCCCAGTGAGCCCGTCCATGCGCAATCAAAAAGCGGCGGTCGATTCCCCTGGAACGCCCCCCGAAGGTATCGCCGGCGTTGCTGGTGAGCTCGAAGAGCCGGTCGCCCCACCGCCTGACGGATGCAAGCAGTTCCGTATCTCCGGGATATTCTTCCTTCAGGACCGCATAGCCGTGCGCGAGGACAAGCAGGAAGTTGCCGACCTGAAAACGCTTCGTTGATCGGGTTGTAGTTCGTGTACTCGGCCGGGGAATACGGCAGGATTTTCGTGAAAGCTCCGATTCGGGCGCCTTCCTCAAGCGTGTTGCGGATATATTCCGATGCTCGCGGATGACCGGCATACCAGCCCTCGACAGTCTCCAAAATGGCGTTCCGGCGCTCTGAGCGTTCGACTGCTGACGCCTTATCGGACCGGTGATCCACGCCTCGGCGCTGAGAGCGGCATGCCGCACCATGCCGAGGCAATACCGTCTCCGCTCTGTCGCCGGAAGCCGGGCCAGTGCGGCCTTGCGCGCTCCGGGGTCGATGACCGGCGTTATCGGGGCTGCCGGTTCCATACCCTTTCCCGCCGTGACGCAACCGGCGGGCAGCACCGCCGGCAGGAGGCTGGAAGTGGCTGACAGTCTCGTCATCGTTCTACTCTCCTCATCTCCGGAACGGGCGATTCACTGCATGTGGCGGCGCTTTATCTCATTCCGGATCTCATTCCGGCGCGGGCGGCGTTCCATTGTCCCCGGCCGCCTCTGCAGCGGAATCCTCTCCCGTCGCCGGCGCTTTCGCCACGCCGACCATTGCCGGCCTCAGCAGGCGGTCGTGGAGGAGGTAGCCGTCCTGGACGACCTGCACGATGGCGCCCGGGTCGGCGTCGGCGGTCTCGGTCTCGAACATCGCCTGGTGGCGGTTGTGGTCGAAGCGTTCCCCTTCGGCCTCGATGCGCGCGATGTGGTGGCGCGTGAAGACCTGCGCGAGTTCGCGCTCCACCATTTCGACGCCTTCCAGCAGCCCTTCGCCACCGCCGCTGGCGAGCGCCCGGCGCAGATTGTCGGCGACGCCCAGCAGGTCGCGCGCCAAGCCGGCGGCGCCGTAGCGCGACGCCTCACGGCGCTCGCGCTCGCTGCGCCGGCGCATGTTCTCCACCTCGGCGAGCGCGCGCAGCCGCTCGTCCCGGAGCGATTGCGCCTCCGCCTCCAGTTCGGCGATGCGCGCCGCCTGTTCGGCCAGCGGATCGGCCGCTTCCGGTTCGGGCGCGCCGTCTCCGGAGGCGGCTTCCTTCTCCGCCTCCGCGTCCAGCGGCGCCTCCTCTTCCGTTTGCGCTTTCGGTTCCCCGTCCACCATTCCTCTCACCCTCTCTCCGGCGCCAGCATGCGTTCGATCACCCGAGCGGTATAGTCCACCATCGGCACGATGCGGGCATAATTCAGCCGGGTCGGCCCCAGCACGCCGATGGCGCCCACGACCCGCTCCTGCCCGTCGCGGTAGGGGCTGACCACCATGGACATGCCCGTCTGGCTGAAGACCGTGTTTTCCGCCCCGATGAAGATCTGCACGCCCTCGCCCGTCTGGGCCGCCTCCACCAGGCGCAGGATGTTCTCGCGCGTCTCCAGTGCGTCGAACAGGCCGCGCAGCCGTTCGAGGTCCTCGACCGCCTGCACGTCGTCCAGGAGGCGCGCGCGCCCGGTGACGATCAGCCGCCCGCCGTCATGGCTGCGTTCCCCGGCCCAGACCGCGAGCCCGGCCTCGACCACGCTCTGCGCCAGCGCGTCGATCTCGGCGCGCCGATTCTCCAGCTCCGCGCGGATTTCCGCCAGCGCCTCGTCCAGCGTGCGCCCGGACAGCCGGGACTGGAGATAGTTGGAGGCGCGTTGCAGTGCGTCGGCCGGCAGGCCCGGCGGCAGCGCCACCATCCGGTTCTCGACCTGGCCCGTCTCGTCCACCAGCACGGCGAGTGCGCGCGCCTCGCCCAGATTGACGAACTCGATATGGTTCAGCCGCTGCGCGCGCTTCGGCGCCACCACCAGGCCGGCATGGCGCGTCAGCCCCGCCAGCAGCCGGCTCGCCCGTTCCAGGCTCTGCTCCAGCGTGACGCCGGCGCCGGCGCAGAGCGCCTCGATATCCGCGCATTCGCCGTCGGTCAGCCCGCCGGCCTGCATGATGCCGTCCACGAACAGGCGCAGGCCGCCATCGGTCGGCAGCCGCCCGGCCGAGGCGTGCGGCGAGAACAGCAGCCCCAGTTCCTGGAGGTCCGCCATCACATTGCGGATCGTGGCGGGCGAGAGCGGCCTGCCGAGCTTGCGGGCGAGCGTACGCGAGCCGACCGGCTCGCCCGTCTCCATCCAGGCGTCCACGATCAGCCCGAAGACCTCGCGCGAGCGTTCGTCGAGATCGGCAAGTCCCGGCGAGCCGGCCATGCGGCAAAAACTCTTTCATGCGGTGTTGCGAGCATTTAGGAAGCCGCCGGGCGGGCGTCAACCGCCGCTCCCGTTCCTCGTCCCGGCCCGGCCTCGCCGGAGGACCCCCCGGGATATGTCATGACACATCGTAACTGCCCGGAATGAGCGATCCGGTTATGGGTTGACGGGTTTGTGGAAAAATGGGTCAGCCTGGCCATGGGTGGTTCCGGTTCTTGCGGAAGCGGTTATCCGGGGTCTGTTATGGAGACTGCGGAGGAGAAGGTTGCGCGTGTCGAGTTGGAGAACGCGCAGCTTCGGGATCGGGTTGCGCGTGTTGCAGAGCGGCCGGGGGAGTTGGAGCGCCGTCCCGGTCTGAACGGCGGCAATAGCGGCAGGCCTTCATCGAGCGATGGGTTGAAGAAGCCTGCGGCGGAGCGTCGGACGCGGAGCCTGAGGGGCAAGACGGGCCGGAAGCCGGGCGGTCAGGCGGGCCATGCGGGCCGGGACGAGACCCTGCGCTTCCTCATCGACGCGCCGGCGCCCTTCACCAACAATGAGGCCGAGCGCGACCTGCGCACGATGAAACGGCGACAGAAAATCTCCGGCCGCTTCCGCTCCCGGCGCGACGCCGACGACTTCGCCATCCTGCGCTCCGTCATCGCCACAGCCCAAAAGCAGCGCCGGGACATCCTCAACACCCTGACGGGGCCGCCCGAAAGCTTCATCAAGGACATCCGGTACGCCTGAAACAAAACCAGGCAAGCCCAAGGCAATAGCAAACATGCTGGGAAGTTACGACAGGACGTGACACATCGCAGGGGAGGCTCCGGGGCCCAACGGTTTCACGCGGCGTTCCCGGCCGGCTTGCAGCGAGAGGCTCGGTGAAAAGCGCTTCCGCCAGCGTTTCCACAAAGTATGATCGGACCCCGCCATGAGCCCGCGCCCGCTGATCGTCGATTGCGACCCCGGCCAGGACGATGCCGTCGCCCTGCTGATGGCCTTCGCCGCGCCCGAGGAACTCGACCTGCTCGGCATTACGGCCGTTGCCGGCAACGTGCCGCTGGCGCTGACCGAGAGCAATGCGCGCCGGGTCCGGGACCTAGGCGGCAGGCCCGACATGCCGGTCTATGCCGGCTGCCCGCGCCCCATGATGCGCGAGCCCGTGACCGCCGAGCGCATCCACGGGCCGACGGGCATCGACGGCGCGGACCTGCCGGAGCCGAGCCGCCCGGCCGAAGCAGCCCATGCGGTGGATTTCCTGGTGGAAACGCTCCTCGCGGTCCCGGAACCCGTCACCCTCGCCACGCTCGGGCCGTTGACCAACATCGCGCTCGCCATCGTCAAGAACCCGGCGATCCTGGCGAATGTGCGCGAAATCGTCGCCATGGGCGGGGCTATCGGGACCGGCAATGTCACGGCGTCCGCCGAGTTTAACATCTTCGCCGATCCGCATGCGGCGCATGTGGTGTTCGAGGCGGGCGCGCCGCTCACCATGATCGGGCTCGACGTGACCCACCAGGCCATCGCGACGCCGCCGAGGCTGGAGGCAATCCGCGCGCTCGGCACGGACCCGGCGGCGGCGGTCTGCGGCATGCTCGACCTCTACGGCGCGAAGAACATGACCGCCTACCATCACGGCGCGCCGCTGCACGACCCCTGCGTGATCGCCTGCCTGCTTCGGCCGGAGCTCTTCGAGGGCCGGGAAATGCGGGTCGATATCGACACCGCCGACGGCCCCTGCTTCGGCCGCACGGTCTGCGACATACGCGGGCGCAGCGGCAGGCTCGCCAATGCCCGTGTGCTCGAACGCATCGATGCCGACGGCTTCTTCACGCTGCTGACGGAACGCCTGGCGCGGCTGCCGGCCGGCTCTGCACAGGGCCGATAGCAACCGCCGCCGCAAGACCTGAAAGGAAAACCATGTCCGACAAGCCCATTGCATTGGTGACCGGCGGCGCGCAGGGAATCGGCTATGCCTGCGCCGAAGCGTTGGCCGAGGACGGGCACCGCCCGATCCTCGCCGACATCCGGGAAGACGGCGTGCGGGAGGCCGCCGAACGGCTCGGGAACGGGGCCGTTGGCCTGATCTGCGATATGGGCGAGCCGGCTGCCATCGCCGCGCTGTTCGACAGGATCGAGATCGACTACGGGCCGGTCGCAACGCTGGTGAACAATGCCGGCATCGCGCTGCCGGGAGAATTCCTCAGCTACGAACTGGACGACTTCCGCCGCGTGATCGGCGTCAATCTGGTCGGCGTGTTCGCCGCCACGCAGCGCGCCGCCAGGACGATGGTCGAAAAGGGGATAAGGGGCGCCGTCGTCAACATGTCGTCAATCAACGCCCAGGTCGCGATCCCGGCAATCCCGGCCTATTGCGCGTCGAAGGGCGGCGTGACGCAGATCACCAAGGCGGCCGCGCTCGCGCTCGCGCCGCACGGTATCAGGGTCAACGCCGTCGGGCCCGGCTCCATCGACACGGAGATGATGGCGGGCGTGAACGCCAACCCGGAGGCGATGCGGACCGCCATGTCGCGCACGCCGCTCAAGCGCCTGGGCGCGCCGCGCGAGATCGGCGATGTCGTGGCCTTCCTCGCCTCGGACAAGGCAAGCTACATCACCGGCGAGACGATCTATGTCGACGGCGGCCGGCTGGGCCTCAACTACACCTGCTGATGCGGGCCGCCCCTTCGCTCCGTCAGATGTCGGCGTATTGCGAAACCTCGCCGCCGCCGCCCGGATGGGTGACGGCGCCCTTGCGCGCGGGGCCGACGGTCTGGGCGTATTTCCAGATCGCGCCGGACCCGAATTCGGGCGCGGGCGAGACGCGGCTCTTCGCACGCGCTGCTATCTCGGCTTCGGAAAGGTCCACGTCCAGCGTGCCCGCTGCGGCGTCGATGCGGATGGTGTCGCCGTCGCGCAGGAGGCCGATGGGGCCGCCTTCGGCCGCCTCCGGCCCGACATGGCCGATGCAGAAGCCGCGCGTCGCGCCGGAGAACCGCCCGTCCGTGACCAGCGCCACCGACTCGCCGAGCCCGCGCCCGTAGATGGCGGAGGTCGTCGCCAGCATCTCGCGCATGCCGGGCCCGCCCTTGGGGCCTTCATAGCGGATGACGATGACGTCGCCCGCCTGGATGCGCCCGTCGATCACGGCGTCGAAGGCGTCCTCCTCGCGGTCGAAGCAGCGCGCCGGGCCCTCGAACTTCAGCACGTCCATGCCGGCGACCTTCACGATGGCGCCGTCCGGAGCGAGGCTGCCCTGCAGGCCGACCACGCCGCCCGTATCGCTCAGCGGCGTCTTCACCGGATAGACGACCTTCTGATCGGTCGGGAAGCTGAGGCCGGCCAGGTTCTCGGCCATGGTCTTGCCGGTGACCGTGATGCAGTCGCCGTGCAGCAGGCCGTTGTCGAGCAGCTCCTTCAGCAGCACCGGGATGCCGCCGATGTCGTACATGTCCTTGGCGACATACTGCCCGCCCGGCTGCAGGTCGCAGATATAAGGCGTCTTGCGGAAGATCTCGGCGATCTCCAGCAGGTCGAAATCGATGCCCGCCTCATGCGCGATGGCCGGCAAGTGCAGCCCGGCATTGGTCGAGCCGCCGGAGGCCGCGACCACGCGGGCGGCATTCTCCAGGGACCTGCGGGTGACGATGTCGCGCGGGCGCAGGCCGAGCGCCACGAGCTCCATCACCTGCCGGCCGGCATCCTCGCAATAGGCGTCGCGGGAGAGGTAGGGCGCCGGGGCCGAGCAGGAATGCGGGAGCGCAAGCCCGATAGCCTCCGCCACGGTGGCCATGGTGTTGGCGGTGAACTGCCCGCCGCAGGCGCCGCCGGAGGGGCAGGCGCACTCCTCCAGCTCCTTGAGGTCGGAGTCGGAGAACTCGCCCGACGCATGCTTGCCGACGCCCTCGAAGACATTCTGGATGGTGACATTCCGGCCACGGAAATTGCCGGGCAGGATCGCCCCGCCGTAGAGGAAGACTGACGGCACGTTGAGCCGCACCTGCGCCATCATCATGCCGGGGAGCGACTTGTCGCAGCCGGCGAGGCCGACCAGCGCGTCGTAGCAGTGGCCACGCATGGTGAGCTCGACGGAGTCGGCGATCACTTCCCGCGAGACCAGCGAGGCCTTCATGCCCTGGTGGCCCATCGCGATGCCGTCGGTGACGGTGATCGTGGTGAACTCGCGCGGCGTGCCGCTGGCGGCCTTGACGCCCGCCTTCACCGCCTGGGCCTGCCGGGAGAGGGTGATATTGCAGGGGGCGGCCTCGTTCCAGCAGGTGGCGACGCCGATGAGCGGGGAATGGATTTCCTCCTCCGTCATGCCCATGGCGTAGTAGAAGGAGCGGTGCGGCGCCCTGGACGGCCCTTCGGTGACATGCCGGCTCGGCAGCCTGGACTTGTCGAAACGGGACCCTTCGTCGAGTGGCATGGGACAATCGTCTCCCGGTGTTGCGGTGCGATGCGGAGAAGTTGCGCGCCACTTTAGGCCAGCGTGCGGCAGGGCGGAAGGCGGTTGAGCGTCGGGTATGCCTGCCCTGCGGCGACGGCTATAGTCGCCCCATCGCATGACGGCATGGGAGGGTGGCGATGCACGACCACGAGCCGGGCGCGCCGGAACTCCGCGTGCAGGTGCTGGAGTCGTTGCTGGTGGAGTGCGGCTATGTCGATCCGGCGGCGCTGGACCGGCTGATCGAGACCTATGAGCAGGAGGTCGGGCCGCATAACGGGGCGCAGGTGGTGGCCCGCGCCTGGACCGACCCGGACTACAGGGAACGCCTGCTGGCCGACGGCTCCGCCGCCATCGCCGAACTCGGCTTCACGGGGCGGCAGGGCGAGCATATGGTCGTCGTCGAGAACACGGCGCAAGTCCACAATCTCGTTGTTTGCACGCTTTGCTCCTGCTATCCGTGGCCGGTGCTGGGGCTGCCGCCGGTCTGGTACAAGGCGCCGCCCTACCGTGCGCGCGCCGTGATCGAGCCGCGCGCCGTGCTCGCCGAATTCGGCGCCGGGGTCGGCGAGGAGGTCGAGGTGCGGGTGTGGGATTCGACCGCCGAGATCCGCTATCTGGTGCTGCCGGAGCGGCCCGTCGGCACGGAGGGCTGGAGCGCGGAGGCGCTCGCCGGGCTGGTGACGCGCGACGCCATGATCGGCGCGGCCAGGGTCGCGGCCCCGTGAACGGCGCGCACGACCTCGGCGGCATGCACGGCTTCGGCCCCGTCGGGCAGGAAGAAGACGAGCCCGTCTTCCACGACGAGTGGGAACGGCGCGCCTTCGCCCTCACGCTCGCCATGGGCTTCACCGGGCAATGGAACCTCGACAAGTCGCGCCATGCGCGCGAGGCCATGCCGCCCGGGGAATACCTTACGACAACCTATTACGAGCACTGGCTATTCGGGCTGGAGGCGCTGCTGGCCGAGCGCGGCCTGCTGGAGGGCGAGCCTGCGAAGCTCAGGCGGCTGGATGCGGAGAATGTCGCGAAGGTGCTGAAGACCGGCGGCCCGACCGGGCGCGAGACCAACGCCGCCCCGGCCTTCGCTCCGGGCGACAAGGTGCGGGCGCTGAACATCCATCCCGAAGGCCATACGCGCCTGCCGCGCTATTGCCGCGGCCGCACGGGCCGGATCGCGCGGCGCCGGGGCGCGCATGTCTTCCCGGACTCCCATGCGGCGAAAGGGGACCCGGACCCGCGCCACCTCTACAGTGTGCGCTTTTCCGCCCGCGAACTCTGGGGGCCGTCCGCGCCCGCATCGGACAGCGTGATGGTCGACCTTTGGGAACCCTATCTGGAGCGGGCGTGACTCCGGAAGCGCCGTTCGAGGAGCCTTGGCAGGCGCGGGCCTTCGCCATGACGGTGCGGTTGCACGAGGCGGGCCACTTCACCTGGTCGAAATGGTCCAGGCATCTGGGCCGGGCGCTCCGCGCCGAGCCCGAACGGCCCTACTGGGAAAGCTGGCTCGCCGCACTGGAAGAGTTGGCTGCGGCAGGGGGTCTGGCGGCCACAACCGAGCTCGACGACCGCGAGCAAGCCTGGCGCCGCGCCCATGCGGAGACCCCGCACGGCCGGCCCGTGCGCCTCCCCGATCAGTAGGAGCGCGGCAGGCCGAGCACATGCTCGGCGAGATAGGCGAGCACGAGGTTCGTCGAGATCGGCGCCGTGCGGTAGAGCCGCGCCTCGCGGAACTTGCGCTCGATGTCGAACTCCTCCGCGAAGGCGAAGCCGCCATAGGTCTGCATGCACACGTCGCCCGCCTTCCATGAGGCCTCGGCGCAGAGATGCTTGGCCATGTTGGCCTCCGGCCCGCAGGGCTCGCCCGCCTCGAACAGCACGGCGGCCTTGCGCATCATCAGCTCGGCCGCGGCAGTCTGCGCATACGCTTCCGCAATCGGGAACTGGATACCCTGGTTCTGCCCGATGGGCCGGCCGAACACGCTGCGGTCGTTGGCGTATGCGACGGCGCGATCGATGAAGAACTTCGCGTCGCCCAGCGCATCGGAGGCGACCAGGATCCGCTCTGCGTTCATGCCGTCCAGAATGTAGCGGAAGCCCCGGCCCTCCTCGCCGATCAGCGCATCGGCGGGGATGCGCATATTGTCGAAGAACAGCTCATTGGTCTGGTGGTTGATCATGGTGCGGATCGGGCGAATCTCCAGCCCGTTACCGAGCGCCTCGCGCATATCGACCAGAAATACCGAAAGCCCGTCCGTCCGCTTCGCCACCCGGTCCCTGGGCGTCGTGCGCGCCAGTAGCAGCATCAGGTCCGAATACTGGGCGCGGCTGGTCCAGATCTTCTGGCCGTTCACGACATAGCCGTTGCCGTCGCGCATGGCGGTCGTGCGCAGGCTCAGGGTGTCCGTGCCGCTGGTCGGTTCCGTCACCCCGAACGCCTGGAGCCGCAACTCGCCGGTGGCGATCTTCGGCAGGTAGCGCTGTTTCTGCTCGTCGCTGCCGTGGCGCAGCAGCGTGCCCATGATGTACATCTGGGCGTGGCAGGCTCCGGCGTTGCAGCCCGAGGCATTGACCTCCTCCAGCACCGCGCTGCCGGCGGAGATCGGCAGGCCCGAGCCGCCGTATTCCTCGGGGATCAGCACCGCCAGATAGCCGGCGTCCGTCAGCGCCTTGACGAAGGCTTCGGGATATGCGCGGTTGCGGTCGCGCTCGCGCCAGTATTCGCCCGGATAGTGCGCGCACAGCCGCCGCACCGCCTCGCGGATTTCGGGCCAGGTCTCGCCCACTTCCATCGTGATGGGACCGGCATCGTTCATCGTATCCATGGGGCCGCCGCCGCCTCCGTTTACCGTCGCGCCGGAGTAGACCGGAAGCCGGCGCGCGAATCCAGCGCGCTACCGCTGTTTCCGCGCGTCGGCGCGCTACTGTTTTTTTCGCGCGTCGGCGCGCTACCGTCGCCCGCGCGCGTCCACAGGCCAGACGGCCTCCAGCACCTCGCCGCGCATGGCGTGATAGACGTCGTAGAGATTGACCGTCGGGTCGCAATGCGGCGGATGCAGCTCGACGACACCGCCGACCCTGAGGCGCGCCGGGTTCCACTCGGCATAGTGAACGCGGCCGTGCTCGTCGCCTGCGAAGGTGAAGGTGGCGCCCTCCGGAGCCCCGCGCGCAAACAGCGGCATCGGCCCATCGGTGGCCAGCGCCTTCAGCCCTGCATCGACGATCGCGAACTCGTCGCCCGCTGCGCTCACCGCAGTCGCCATCACGAACAGGGCGGGCTCGAAGGGGCCGGGGCCGTCCGCGGTCAGCGCCACCCTGCCGTAATCCACGTCCATCACCGCATAACTGCCCGCCTGGAGCTCGCCGAGCACGCCGTGGCGGTAGTCCAGGTCGTGGGTTCCGGTGCCGCCGCCGGTGACGAGCGGCGGGGCGAGATCGGCATCCGCCAGCACCGACGAGACATGGGCGAGCCGGCGCGAGACCTCGGCCACCGCCTCGGCCCGTTCTCCATAGTTGTAAATATGCTGGAGATGGCCGGCGTAGCCCTGGATGCCCGCGAAGACGAGGCCCGGCGCCTCCTCGATCTGCCGCGCGAGCGCCACCGCCGCCTGCGCCGACAGCACGCCGGTGCGCCGTGTGCCGACATCGATATCCACCAACAGGGTGAGCGGCTTGCCGGTCGCCGCTTCCGCCAGCGCGGCGACCGCGCCTGCGTCGTCGGCGACCGCCATCAGCCCTTCGGCGGCCTCATTCAGCGCAACCAGCCGGGCAGTGCGGCCGGGGCCAACAACGGGCGAGGTGACGAGCACGCCCGGAATGCCCGCGCCCGCAAGCACTTCCGCTTCGCCGAGCGTGGCGCAGCACTGGCCAACCGCGCCCGCCGCGACCTGCCGGCGCGCCACCTCGACGCTCTTGTGGGTCTTGGCGTGCGGACGCAGCGCCTGCCCGGTCCGCCGGCAATGGGCGGCCATGCGCTCGATATTGCGGTCGAGCGCGTCGAGGTCGAGCAGCAGGGAAGGGGTGTCGAGCCTTGCGCGGCCGCCCGGTTCCCCGATCAAATGAGCATTGGATCCCGGTTCCACGTACCGTCCCTCCCTTCCGCTGCTGCGACGGTCCGACCTTATACCAGCGTTCTCGACAAGAGACCCATGCCGGGGAACTCTGACAGGCACGGGTTTTCTGCTTAAGGATCTGCTCCCGAACTGGAGGTCCGGCATGGGGGCGGCTTCCGGCAACCGTGCCGCCCCTTCCACCCGCCGGCGCGCCGTGGCAGCATGGGGATGCTTGTTCGGGGGAGAGGATTGGCCATGGCGCTCCATGCCGGGCCGCCGCAGCGCGGCTTTGAGGATTTCCGGGTTGGGGAGATCTTTCATGCGGCGTCCCGCACCCATAGCGATGCGCTGTTCTATGCCTTCCAGCTCGCCAGCGGCGACAATGCGCCGGTGCATTACGACATCGAGCACTGCCGCAGCCGGGGCTGGCCGGGCCTGATGGCGCACGGCTTCCAGACGCTGATCCAGACGGCGCCGGGCGCGACCGGGCTGGCCGCCGAGATGGAGGACGCGCTGGTCGGCTTTCTCGACCAGTCGAGCCGCTTCCTGAAGCCGGTGTTCTCCGGCGACACGCTCTATCCCGAACTCGAGATCGCGGCGCTGGAGCCGCAACGGACCACGGGCGTGATGACGCTGGCCAGCCGCGTGCGGAACCAGCGTGGCGAGCTGGTGCTCGAAGGCGAGATGCGGTTCCTGCTGCGCCTGAAGGAGCCTCGGACTGCGGATGCCGCGGCTGCGGAGTGAAAGGTAAGGAGACCGTTTCCATGGCGCTTGAGATACGGCCGTTGAGCAACGCCCTCGGCGCAGAGGTCACGGGCCTCGACCTGACGAAGCCGCTCGGCGGGGCCGATGCGGCGGCGGTGCGCGAGGCCTTCCTCGACCGGCACCTGCTCTGCTTTCGTTCCGAGCCGCTGTCTCCGGCGGATTTCCTGCGGGCCGCGCGCCTGTTCGGCGAGCCGCAATTGCAGCTTCTCCGCCATCGCCGCCAAGGGGAGGTGCCCGAAGTGTCGGTGCTGGAGAGCACCTACAAGCGCCCCGAGGACAAGCCGGACGACCTCGCCTTGGTGCGCTTGTCCGGCTGGCACACGGACGACAGCTATTTCGCCGCGCCCGCCAAGGCGACGATGCTCCAGTCGCTGGCGCTGCCGTCTTCCGGGGGCGAAACCCGCTTCTGCAATACTCGCCGGGCCTGGGAGACGCTGGACGAGGTGCTGAAGGCGCGGATCTACGGCGCCGAGGCGGTCCACGGATACGACACGCCGCGCGCGCCGGGTCGGGCCGAAAAACGCACGGCGGAGGAGGCCGCCGAGACGCCGGACGTGGTGCATCCGCTGGTGCGCACCCATGAAGACACCGGCAGGAAAGCCGTCTATTTCAACCCCAATCGCACCGACCGCGTCGTCGGGCTGGAGCGCGCCGAGAGCGACGCGCTGCTCGACGGCCTCTATGCGCACATGACCGAGGACCGCTTCCGCTACGACCATTCCTGGCGGCTCGGCGATATCCTGCTCTGGGACAACCGCTGCCTCCTGCATTCCGTGAACACGGACTTTCCGGTCGGCGAGGAGCGCCGCCACCAGCGCGTTCTGCTCAAGGGGTCGAAGCCGGTATGAGTCTGCATATCGAAAAGCTGTCGCCGGCCATCGGCGCGGAAGTCCGGGGCGTGGACCCGCGCGAGCCGCTCGACGCCGGGACGGTTGCGGAACTTGAGGCGGCGTTCGCTGAGCATGGTGTGCTGCTGTTCCGCGAGGCCCCCATGACTCCGCCTGAACTGATGGCGTTCTCGCGCCGTTTCGGCCCGCTCCAGCCGCATGTGCAGCGCGCTTACCGCCACCCGGAAGCGCCGGAAGTGGTGGTGATGACCAACCAGCACGCCGACGGCAGCTTCGACGAGACCGGCGCCCGGCGCGGCGCCATCGAAGACATTCGCTACGGCTGGCATTCGGACCTCTCCTATGACGCGGAACCCGCCAAGGCGACGCTGCTGCACGCCACCGATGTGCCGTCCTCGGGCGGCAACACCTGCTTCACCAGCGCGGCCGCCGCCTATGACGCCCTGCCGAAGGAGACGCGGGAGCGCGCGCGCGGCCTCGAAGCGTTGTTCGTCTATGGCACGAACCACCGGAGCAGGAGCCTCGTCGTGGCGGCGCGCACGCTGGACGAGGAGCAGCGCGCCGTGCATCCGGTCGTCAACGCCCATGCCGTTACCGGCCGGACGGCAATCTACGCCAACCCGCTGCTGACTGCGGGCGTGGTCGGCATGGAGCGGGAGGAAGGCGACCGGCTGCTGGATGAACTCTACGACATGCTCGACCGGCCGGAATTCCACTGGGAGCACGGGTGGTCCGTCGGCGACACACTGATGTGGGACAATCGCGGCGGCGTCATGCATTGCGGGCGGCTCGACTATCCGCGCGACGAGTTGCGCCGTTTCCTGCGCACGACGGTTTCCGGCGGCCCGATCCTGCCGGCATGAGGCGCTTCCGGGGAGGGGGAATGGCCGCCCCATCGGAAGAAGCGGGCGGCGGCCCGGCTTGGCCAGACCCGCATCGCCGCATATTGGAGATGCTCAAGCGCCGTTTCGACACGGCGGTCATGGATAACCTGGACCGCGGCATCTACGCCGAATGCCTGGTCAGGGAAGCGCTCGGGTCCGACTGGCGATTGACCTGGGCTTCGGGCTGGGACTGGGCTCCCTGGGACTGCGAGCACCGGCATACCGGGGTCCGGCTCGAAATCAAGCAGGCCGCGGCGCGCCAGTCATGGGACCGCGACGGAACGGCGCGGCGCCGCCGCCCCAGCTTCGATATTGCGCCCCGCACCGGCTATTGGGCACGGGACGGGAGCGCATGGATTCCGTTTCCGGAACCTGTGCGCCCGGCGGATGTCTATGTGTTCGCCTGGCACGGCCGGCGGGAACACGGCGTAGCCGACCACCGCGACGCCGGGCAATGGCGCTTCCATGCCGTCGCCGAACCGGACCTGCCGCCCGGCCAGAAGACACCTGCGCTGTCTGTGGTCCGCAAGTTGGCGCCGGACGCGGGTTTTGCAGACCTTCGGTATGCGGTCGAATGCGCTGTGCCGGCGGAGCGCAAGCTGAAGAAAACACTCGAACCCTGGCCCGGGGAGCAACGGCGATGACCTTCCGCGCCGAACACTGGAATTTGCGCAAGCCGGTCGTGCGGTCCCGGCACGGACTCGTTGCCGCGCAGGAGAGCGAGGCGGCCGAACAGGGCGCGGCCGTGCTAAAGTCGGGCGGCAATGCTGTCGATGCGGCGGTCGTCACCGCGCTCTGCCTTGCCACGACCGAGCCCTGGATGAGCGGCATCGGCGGCGGCGGCGTCATGCTGATCCACCTCGCGGAGGAGCGGCGCACGGTCGGCATCGACTATTCGATGACCGCGCCGGCGTCGCTCGACCCCGCCCGCTACCCGCTGAGCGGCGGGGAGGGGCCGGAGGATGCGCTGTTCGTCTGGCCGCGCGTGAAGGGCGACCGCAACATGATCGGGCCGGAGTCGGTGGCGGTACCGGGCGCGGTCGCCGGCTTCGCCATGGCGCTGGAGCGCTACGGTACGCTCGCCTGGGCCGATGCGCTTGCGCCCGCCATCGAGACCGCTGAACGCGGCCTCGCCGCCACCTGGTATGCGACGCTCCAGATCGCCTTCGGCATGAGCGCGGGCCTCGGGCGCTATCCGGAGGCGCGGGAGACCTACCTTCCCGATGGCGCGCCGCTGGTCTCGCAAACGCCGCATGCGCCGGTGCGCCGGCTGCTCGGGCGGTTGCCGGAGACGCTGCGCCGGCTGGCGCAAGCGGGCCCGCGCGATTTCTACGAAGGCGAGACCGCGCGGCGCATCGCCGCCGACATGGCCGCATCGGGCGGTCCGCTGTCGCTCGACGACCTGGCCGCCTACGAAGCCTTCGAGGTGGAGCCGCTGGCCGTGCCGCACCATGACGGCGTGGTGCGGCTGATGCCGGGCCTGAACGCCGGTCCGACCATGGCGCGGGCGCTCGGCAACCTCGATGCCCGGCTCGACCGCGCCGCCGGCCTCGACGCCGCCGCCTACATCGCCTGGGCTAAGGCGCTGTCGGAGGCGTATGAATACCGCCTCGCGCATATGGGCCATGACGGCGACGCGGCCGGGCGCGGCTGCACCACCCATCTCTCGGTCGTCGATGCGGCGGGCAATATGGTGACGCTGACCAACACGCTGCTGGAGCGGTTCGGCTCGCGCTTCATGCTGCCCGGCGCCGGCATCCTGATGAACAACGGCGTTTATTGGTTCGACCCGCGCCCCGGACGGCCGAACTCGCTGAAAGGCGGGGTGAAGCCGCTCAACAACATGGCGCCGGCGGTGGTGACCGGCCCGGACGGGACCGGGCGGTTCGCGCTCGGCGCGTCGGGCGGACGGCGGATCGCGCCTGCGGTCTTCCAGTTGACCTCCATGCTGCTCGATTTTGGCCTCGACCTCGACGATGCGGTCCACCGGCCGCGGCTCGACGCAAGCGGCGAGGGCAAGGTAACCATGGACCGGGAGCTGCCGCCCGAAATCCGGGCCGCGCTGGCGGGCAGCTTCCGGACCGAAGTGACCGAGAGCGCCGTCGGCCAGAAGCTGTTCGCCAATCCGCAGATCGTCATGCGCGGCAATGCAGGGGCAGCGCCGACGCCGCTGGATGCACGGTTCGCCGCGTTCAACGCGGCGGCGGCGCATGTGCAGTCGCCGACGGCGGCAGTAGCGCTCGGCGGCTGATGCTGGAGGCGCGCGGCCTCGCTTGCGAACGCGGCGGGCGCGTGCTGTTCCGGGGCCTCGACCTTGCGCTCGCGCCCGGCGGCGCCGCACTCGTCACGGGGCCCAATGGCGCCGGCAAGTCGAGCTTGCTTCGCGTGCTGGCGGGGCTGCTGCCGGCCTCGGCCGGAACGGTCGCCTGGACCGGTCGGGGCGAGGCGGATTTCCACTATGTTGGCCATGCCGATGCAGTGAAGCCGGCGCTCAGCGTGTCGGAGAACCTCGCCTTCTGGGTGCGGCTTGCCGGCCGGGGATCGGCAGCGGCCGGTCTGGAAGCCGTCGGCCTCACCACTCTCGCCGACCTGCCGGCGCGGCTGCTCTCGGCCGGCCAGCGCCGCCGGCTCGGCCTTGCCCGCCTGTTCGCCGCGCCGGCCCCGCTCTGGCTGCTGGACGAGCCGACCGGCGGTCTCGACGATGCCGCGACGGACGCTGTAGAGCACGGTCTGAAGGCGCATATCGCCAGCGGCGGCGCGGCCGTCATCGCGACCCATATTCCGCTCGGGATTGAGCCCGCCCACCGCATCGACCTCGGCGCGGCCGTTTCGTGAGGACATTCCTCGCCGTCCTGCGCCGCGACCTCGCACTCGCCGGCAGGCAAGGCGGCGAAAGCGGGTTGGCGCTCCTGTTCTTCGTGCTGGGCGCCGTGCTGTTCCCGCTCGGCCTGGGATCCGATCCCGGCCCCCTCGCCGGCGCCGGCTCCGGCCTGCTCTGGGTGGTCGCGCTGCTGGCGGCGCTGCTGTCGCTGGAGCGCCTGTTCCGCGCCGACTGGGAGGATGGCGCGCTGGACCTGCTGGCCGCGCGCCCGGAACCGCTGGCGACAGTCGTGCTCGCCAAATGCGCCGCGCACTGGCTCGCGACCGGCTTGCCGATGACAGTTGTTTCCGCCCTGCTGGGTTCCATGCTTGCGGTGCCGGGCGAACGGCTCGGCCTGCTGGTGCTTTCCTTCCTGGCCGGCACGCCCGCGCTCACGCTGATCGGTGCGGCGGCGGCGGCGCTCACCCTCGGCGCGCGGCTGGGCGGGGTCTTGACGGCCATTCTCGTGCTGCCGCTCTATATTCCCGTCCTGATCTTCGGGGCCGCCGCCGCCGAAGGCCGGGACGGCGCGTTTGCCCTGCTCGCCGCTCTGACCCTTGCCACGCTGGCGCTGGCCCCGGCGGTCGCATCGGCGGCGCTCCGTCACGCTGTGGAGCAGTAAGTCCCTTGGTTCGCAGCCTGCACCGCCTCGCCAGTCCCGGCCGCTTCCGCCGCTTCGCCGGCCGCATCCTGCCCTGGACGGCGGGCGTCTCCGGACTCGCCTTCGTCGCCGGGCTCTGGCTGGCCCTGGTCGAATCCCCCATCGACTATCAGCAGAAGGACTCGGTGCGCATCATGTATGTGCATGTCCCGGCGGCGTGGATGGCGCTCAGCACCTACGCGGTCATGGCGCTGGCGAGCGCGGGGGCGCTCATCTGGAGGCATCCGCTCGCCGACCTCGCCGCGAAGGCCTCGGCCGCGCCGGGGGCCGGTTTCACGCTCATCGCGCTGGTCACCGGCTCGCTCTGGGGCCTGCCGACCTGGGGCACATGGTGGGTTTGGGATGCGAGGCTGACTTCCGTGCTCGCACTGCTGTTCCTCTATATCGGCTACATGGCGATATGGCGGGCGTTCGACGATCCGCGCCGGGCGGGGCGGGCGGCGGCCGTGCTGGCGTTGGTCGGCGCCATCAACCTCCCGATCATCAAGTTCTCGGTGGACTGGTGGAGCACGCTGCACCAGCCGGCGAGCGTCAGTCGCTTCGGCGCGCCGGCCATCGACCCGGCGATGCTGCGCCCGCTGCTGGTCATGTATGCCGCCTTCTTCTTCTTCTGGATTGCGGTGCTGCTGATCCGCATCCGCGCCGAGCTCAACGAACGCCGGCTCGCCGCGCTGGCGCTTCAGCGGTCCTCCTGACCCAACCGCGCAAGCGCCCAGGTCGAGAGCAGCACCGAGGCCGCGAAGCAGAAGATGCCGGGCCCGGCGGACGCGCTGGTCAACAGCCGCCCGTCCAGTACGAGCACGGTGAGCGCGACCACGAAGACGTCCAGCATGGAATATTTCGAAACCGCGCCCATCGCGGTGAAGGCGCGTCCCCCGGCTCCGCCGGCGAAGCACGCCCGGCCGGCAACGGCGAGCTTGACTATGGGGAGCGCAACCGAGAACCCGCCCACAACGACGGCGAGGAACCAGTCGCCATCCCGGGCGAGCGCCCCGACCGCGCCGAGGATCGAATAGTCGATCTCGAACCAGAGCCGCTCGACAGTGATCGCCGGCAGGAGCAGCCCCGGGGCCAGCAGCGCGGCGGACAGCGCCAGCAGCAGGCCCGAGAGACCGTTGGGCTTGCGGCGGCGATGCTCTAGGCTCCCTTCCGTGCCTTCACCCGCGAGACCGTTCATGGACCTCAAATCCTGTATCCGGACGATTCCCGATTACCCGAGGCCCGGCATTCTGTTCTACGACATATCGACCCTGATCGGGAACGGCCGGGCCTGGCGCTGCGCCGTGGACCGGCTCTGCGAGGCCGTGGAGGAATTCGGCGCCGACCGGCTGGCCGGCATCGAGGCGCGCGGCTTCCTGGTCTCGGCGCCGGTGGCGGACCGGCTCGGCATCGGCTTCACCATGCTGCGCAAGCACGGCAAGCTGCCGGGCGATGTGGTTTCGCATCATTACGACCTCGAATATGGGACCGACACCATCGAAATACAGGCGGACGCGGTCCGGCCCGGCGAGCGGGTGGTGGTGGTGGACGACCTGCTGGCTACGGGCGGCACTTTCGGCGCGGGCATCGAGCTTCTGCGGCGCATCGGCGCGGATGTGCGGGGCGCGGTCTGCCTGGTGGAACTTGGCTTCCTCGGCGGCCGCGCACGGATCGACGCCCCGGTCGTCAGCCTCGTCGTCTATGACGAGTAATGGTTGAAATCCGGTCGATGCGGGCCGGGGACGGCCCGGCCGTGCTCGCGATCTACGGCGGCGGCATCGCCACCGGCCATGCGAGCTTTCAGGAGACGGTGCCTGCATGGGAGGAATGGGACGCCGGGCATCTCGAATGCTGCCGGCTGGTGGCCGAGCAGGGCGGCGAGGTCGTCGGCTGGACCGCGCTCGCGCCGGTTTCGTCGCGAACGGTCTATGCCGGCGTCGGCGAGGTCTCGATCTACCTCGCGGACGGCGTGCGCGGACGGGGCGTCGGCGACCGGCTCCTCAGCGCGCTGATCGATGCCTCGGAAGCGGCGGGCCTCTGGACGCTCCAGGCCGGCATCTTCCCGGAGAATGCCGCCAGCGTCTCGCTCCACCGCAAATTCGGCTTTCGCGTGGTCGGCATCCGCGAACGCCTCGGCCGCATGACCCACGGCCCCCTCGCCGGCGAATGGCGCGACGTCATGCTGCTGGAGCGCAGGAGCCCGGCGGTGGTTTGAGGAGCCTGCCTCGGACGGCCGCCCGGAGCACGATCCGTTTCAATGGAACCGCATTTCGGTTCGAACCCGAACTCGCCGCCCCGGACCCCGCTCCGGGGCCTCGCGAGGCCGGGCAATGTTGCATGGAGACCCCGGGTCGAGGCTGACGAGCCAGATGTCTTCGCGCTCCACTACCGCAACTCGTTGCCGACCGGCTTCGTGTCGAGCCAGGCGCGGTCCTCGGCGGAGAGGGCGGCGTTCGCCCCGCATTGCGCAGGAAGCTCGTCGAGCGAGTAACGTGGACGCGGCCTCGGCGCGATGACAAGGCAGCCGTCCTCGATGCCGATATCCACCCTGGTCCCGGCCTCGAGATTGAGGACATCGAGAAGGGCCGGGGGACTGCGAGCATCGCGGACCCGCAGACCTTGCGCAGATTCGTCGTGTGCGTGAACGCCTCCACTGTTATATTTCCATATAGGGCTTATCCCCTTGGGTCCGGTTTGACGAGATATTGAGTTTCCGGCGGTCGTGGGCATCATGTTCGTATAGTGTTCCGATATGGCCAGCCGCTGGAAATATGACCGCCCGATGTCCCGCGCCACCTTCGAGGCGCGCTTTCCCGATGCAGCCTCCTGTGCCCGGCCTCTCGCCGCCAGACGCTGGCCCGACGGCTTCGTGTGCCCCGCCTGCGGCCATGACAGGGGCCGGGAACTGAAACGGCGCCGGGCGAGCCGGGAATGTGCGGCCTGCGGGAAGGAGACCCCGGTGACCGCAGGCACGATCGTGCACCGCAGCCCCTTGCCCCTGAAGATCCGGTTCATGGCCGTTCACATCGCGACCAGGCACTCGAATGGTATCTCCGCCCTGCAACTCCAGGCCCGGCTCGGGCTCGGCAGTTACAAGAGTGCCCGGCTCGGGCTGCACAAGCGGCGCCGCGCCATGGTCGATCCGGATCGTAGCTTGCTTGAGGACCCGATCGAGATCGATGAGGCCCCCCTCCCGTTCCGCACCGCAAGAGACCCGGCCACGGGCGGGCAAGGTCGCAGCCCACAAGGCAAGATGCGCATTGCCGGCGCGGTCGAGCTATCGCCGAGGGCGAGCCATGCCGCATCCGGCTGGCGCTGATCGGGGATTTCTCCGCGCGCCGCCTTCGTGCCTTCGTTGCCGGGACCCCGGCGCCGGGCGCGCGGGTGATGGCCGATGGCTGGAGAGGGTATTGCGGCCTGCCCGACCACGACCGCCAGCCCAGGGTCGTTGGCGCAACGCCCGCCCCTCTCGTGCTGACGTGGATCCATCGTGTGTTCTCGAACCTGAAGCGCGCCGGGCGCTCGGAACCTTCCATGGCCTGCGCCGCGCCCATCTGCGCCGCTACCTCGACGAGTGCGTGTTCCGCTGGAACCGTCGCCGCCACACCGCAACGGCTTTCGACACCCCGCTCGGCATCGGCACGCGCCTGGGACCCGCCGACTGCCGCGACAGCGCCGGACAACACGTCCGATCGCCGCAGGCCGGGCGCCAGCCGCCGCCCGCCCGCCGATCTGCCTCAATCGGGGCCGAATGCCGTCCCGCCAACCTGCCTGACAGCGCTCGAAACCAACTCCCCCAAGTCCAAACTCCCGCAAATCCCCCGGCACGGTCCGAAAACCGCGCCTGGAACGTAGAACGCCGATCAACATATGGGGTGACCGGAAGCAAAGGGATAAGCCATGCATGAGATAGTTAAGTAGCTTTTTCTCATCCGAAGAACTTTGCTCCAATATATTTACCCATACTAAAATGAATTGCTTGAACGATTGTGCCAGATCCCATTTTTCAATCTCGGAACGGAACTCCATCACAAGCTGTCTGGTCTGATCTGTAAAATCCCACATATCATGATATGCCTTCTGCTGGGCGGTAACACCGTCCTGCTGGAAGATCATGGAATAGGTCCGATTCGAGTTGAATGGCGGGTCAAGATAGATCAAATCGACCCGCACACGTTCCCGGATGAGATTGTTTATTACTGCCTTACAGTCAGCCCTGTAGAGACGGTTCCGCATTCACGACCTTGCCCCGGAAGGCAGCCCGTTGTCGGCGATAAGCTGCCGATACATGAGCCGCTTCCCGACCATGCCGATGACGACCGCGCCCATTTGCTCCATCGTGTCGGCTTCCCGCACATTGCGCCGCCCGGCAAACTCACGGACATAGCGATCAAGATGCTTGACGGAGAGCTTGTGACAGATGCCCTTGTGCGCCCGCTTGAGCATCGACCGGAAAGACTCGATGCCGTTGGCGTCAGCTTGCCCCCGGACCTACTCGGCGACGCCGTGATTGATCGCTTCGCGGTCGAAGTCGCGGCCCAGCCCGGCACAGGCGGTCGCCTCGTCGGTGAACACCTTCGCACCGGGCGCGGCGTGCTGGCGCACTAAGCCTTGCAGGGTCGCGCCTGTCGTGTCGGTGACCGCCTTGGCCCGGACCTCATTGGTCGCGCGGTCCTTCACGCCGACGACAGCCGCCTTGCCATCTGCGCCGCGCCCGGCGCCAGCTTCGGCAAGCTCTTTGCGCTTCGCCCTGGATATGTTCGCCCTGCGCCCGCCCATGCAGGTCTCGTCCGCCTCGACGGAGCCGTCAAAGGTCTCTTTACACGCCGCCCCACGCTTCGCGGATGCGATGAAGCATAAACCACGCCGTTTTCTGCGTCACGCCAATGTCCCGATGGAGCTTCATGGACGAAACGCCCTTCAAGCTCGTCATTTCGAGATAGATGGCGAAGACCCACTGGCGCATCGACACGCGCCACCGCTCCAGCGCCGTTCCGATCTTGACCGAGAACCGTTTCTGGCAGCCGGTGCAACGGTAAGGCATTTTCGCCGTCGCGGCGGCCGGGACGGTCTCCGTGCAACCGCAGTGCGGGCAATGGCGCCCATTGGGCCATACCAGCGACTCGAAATACGCCGTCGCGGCCGCTTCATCGGGGAACATGACGGTCAACTGCATCAGGCCGATGCCTTCGCGGTCCGCTTTCCCCGGTCCCTTGCGCTTCGCCATGACCCAAGCCCCTGTTTCAGCGTCGATATGCTGAATGTATAGCGTTATTTCCGGTCTTTCAGGTATATAATCCCACTTTCATGATTACCGAATATGCTCGCCCGCCTTGCAGGATGCAACAACGACGCCCCCCCGCCCCGCCGTCTTCCGCCGGGGCGGGGGGACGGCTATGGTGGCGGCGTCCAGCGGGGGCCTTGTCAGGGAGTGCTTGCATCATGTTCCGGCGGCTGCTGATCGCCAATCGCGGCGAGATCGCCTGCCGCATCGCCGCCACCGCAAGGCGCATGGGGCTGCATGTCGTCGCGGTGCATTCCGACGCCGACGCCGGCGCCCGCCATGTCCGGCTCGCGGACGAGAGCGTGCGCATCGGCCCGGCGCGCGCGCAGGCCAGCTATCTCGACATCGACGCGCTCATCGACGCGGCCCGGCGCACCGGCGCGGAGGCGGTGCATCCCGGCTACGGCTTCCTCTCGGAGAACGCGGAGTTCGCCGAGCGCGTGGCGGGCGCGGGCCTCGTCTTCGTCGGCCCGCCGGCGGCGGCGATCCGGGCGATGGGGTCCAAGAGCGCCGCGAAGGAGATTGCGGCGGCGGCGCATGTGCCGCTGGCGCCGGGCTTCCACGAAGCCGGCGCGACGCCGGAGCGGCTGGCGGACGCGGCCGCGGAGATCGGCTACCCGGTGCTCGTCAAGGCCTCGGCGGGCGGCGGCGGGCGCGGGATGCGCATCGTCGAGCGCGCGGCGGACCTGCCGGCCGCGCTCGCGGCCGCAGAGCGCGAGGCGGCGGCGGCCTTCGGCGACGGCGCGCTGCTGCTGGAGCGCTACATCGCCCGGCCCCGGCATGTCGAGGTGCAGGTGCTGGCCGACATGCAGGGCGCGGTGCTGCACCTGCTGGACCGCGACTGCTCGATCCAGCGCCGGCACCAGAAGGTGATCGAGGAAGCGCCCGCCCCCGGCCTGCCGGAGGCGCTGCGCGCGGACATGGGCGAGGCCGCCGTCAGGCTGGCGCGCGCCATCGGCTATGCCGGCGCGGGCACGGTGGAGTTCCTGGTCGAGGACGGCGGCGCCTTCCGCTTCATCGAGATGAACACCCGCCTCCAGGTCGAGCATCCGGTGACCGAGATGGTGACCGGCCTGGACCTGGTGGAGTGGCAGCTCCGCATCGCCGCGGGCGAGCCGCTCGCATTCTCCCAAGGCGACATCGCGGCCTCCGGACACGCCATCGAGGCGCGGCTCTATGCCGAGGACCCGGCGCGGGGCTTCCTGCCGCAGACCGGGCGGCTCGCCCATCTCGCCTTTCCCGAAGGGCGGCCGGGCCTGCGCATCGACAGCGGCGTCGAGACGGGGGACGAGATCACGCCGTTCTACGACCCGATGATCGCCAAGCTCGTCGCCTGGGGCGAGGACCGCGACCGCGCCCGCCTCGCGCTCGCCGATGCGCTGGCCGGCACCCGCATCGCCGGCCCGGGCGCCAACCTGTCCTTCCTGGAGGCGCTGGTCCGCCACCCCGCCTTCGCGGAGGGCGCGCTCGACACGCATTTCATCGAGACGCACGGCGTCGCCGCAGCCGCGCCGCCTGCGGGCGATCTGGAGGCGATGCGCGCCATGGCGGCCGCCGCCGTGCTCGAAGACCGGGCCGCCCGCCGGCGCGCCCGGCAGGACGCCGCGCCCGACCGCTTCTCACCCTGGGGCCGCGGCGATGCCTGGCGCCTCAACGGCCGGGGTCGCGACCGGCTCGAATTCGACGACAATGGCGAGCAGGCCGCATACGAAGTCGCCCATGCCGGCGACGGCTACCGGCTGGACGACGGCGAACGGACGGTCCGGGTCGCGTCCGTCGCGCGCGGCGCGGACGGCGGCCTGACGGCGGAGATCGACGGCCGCCGGCGAAGCGGCGCGGTGATCGCGGACGGCAACCGGCTCGCCGTCTTCCTGGACGGCGCCCGCCGCGACCTCCTGCTCGAAGACCCCGGCGCGGCGGCGCAGAGCGTGGAGGCCGGCGGCGGGCGGCTGACCTCGCCCATGCCCGGCACCGTGGTGCGGCTGCTGGTGGCGGCCGGACAGGCCGTGGCCAGGGACGCGCCGCTGCTGGTGCTGGAGGCGATGAAGATGGAGCACACCATCGCCGCCCCGGCCGACGGCACGGTCGAGTCCCTGCCCTTCGCCGTCGGCGACCGGGTGGAGGAAGGCGTCGAGCTCGTGGGCTTCCGGGCCGCGTCGTGACCGACCCGCGCGACCGCCTGATCGTCGGCCTCGACACGCCCGACTGCGACAGCGCGCGGCGCGTCGTCGAGCGGATCGGCGACGCCGCCACCTTCTACAAGATCGGCCTCGGCCTCATCTATATCGGCGGCCTCGACCTCGCGCGCGAACTCGTCGCAGCGCGCTGCAGGGTGTTCCTCGACGCCAAGCTCTACGACATCGACCGGACGGTGGAGAACGCCGTGCGCGGCGCGGCGACGCTGGGCGCCGACCTGCTGACCGTCCACGGCGACCGGCGCATCGTGGAGGCGGCCCGGCGCGGCAAGGGCGGCTCCGCAACCCGCCTGCTCGCAATCACCGTGCTCACCAGCATGGACGAGGCGGGCATCCGCGAACTCGGCTGGCGCGGCCCGGTCGAGGCGCTGGTGCTGGCCCGCGCGCGCCATGCAAGGGCGGCCGGCATGGACGGCGTGGTCGCCTCAGGGCGGGAAGCCGCCCGGCTGCGCGAGGCGCTCGGCCCCGACATGCTGATCGTCACCCCCGGCATCCGCCTGCCCGGCTCCCCGGCGGACGATCAGAAGCGCATCGCCACCCCCCGCGCCGCCATCGCCGCCGGCGCAAGCCACATCGTCGCCGCCCGGGAAATCCTCCAGGCCCCCGACCCCCGCACCGCCGCACTGCGCTTCCAGGAGGAGATCGCGGCGGCTTGAGGCGCGGGGAAGGCGGCGCATTGCGCAGCCGCCCGGAAGCGGCCTAATATCGTCCCGCCTCCTTGCGTCCCCGCCCGGAATGCGGAGCAACCGACCGCATGACCGAATTCGTTTAACAGAACTTGTGGGAAATACTCGGTATCGTCGCGGCGGCGGTCGCGGCGGCGGCCGCAATCGGCAATTGGGTCGGGGCGGTCAATGCGGACCGGAGATCGTTCAAGGCGTTCATGGCCGGGATACGGGAAAAGCTGGACAGGATACTGGAGCGCCTGCCCCCGCCGCCAACCGTGCAGCCGGGCAGTCCCGTCCGGTTGACCGGCTTCGGAGAGAAAATCCCGGCCGGTCTCTCGGTCGGGGAGTGGGCGGCGGGCGAAGCCCGGAATCTCGCCGACAAAGCGAGTGGGAAATTGCCCTTCGAGATTTTCGATCTGTGCGTGGAGCATGTGGGCCGACGGTTCGCAGAGGATGAAGCCCTGCAAAGGACGATGCGCGCAGGAGCATACGAGCACGGAACCGAAGTAGAGCAGGTCCGCAAGGTTTACGAGGTGAAACTGCGCGACGAACTATTGCAGTGCGTCGGAGTGGACGCCTGGAGCCCGACGCGGCGCCGTTTCCGAGCGAACGACAGCCCGCCGGAGGCGCTCGCCTTTCGCCGCCCCGCCGATCCCCGCCGAAAACCTCCTCCCCCGCCGGGCGGGGGGAGTAAAGAAGGGACAGCCTCCCGCCCAGCGGGAGGGAGCATGGGGTTGCCGCCGCCGGGACGATGCCTGTATGCGGCATCCCGTAGCAAGCAAAGGGGGTGGCACCGAGATGTTGATCGTCAAACCCTATGGCCGGAGCGATGCGGATCGCGAGGCCGAGGCTGGCGCGCTCCGCCGGCGGCTGTTGCTCCGGCCGGAAGACGCCGGTCCGTGTGAAATCCCGGACTTCGCCGGCAAGCGTCCCGAACTGCTGGTCGCGCAGTGGATTTCGGCGATAGACAAGATCGCCCGCAAGCCCGCCGGCTCGAAGAAGCCGACGCCGGAACAGCGGCAATTGCGGGAAGCGCTGGGCGGGGCGGCATGGGCCGTCCTCAAGGGCAAATTGCCGGCGGACCGGGCGGACGAACTCGAAAAGCTGTGGCGGCGCAAGCTCCGTCCTTATGGGGACGGGAACGACGACCGCGCTTCGGGCCGGGAGAAGGGACGGTGGTATGCCCGCTTTGCCGGCGCGACCGAACCCGGCGCCGTCAAGGAGCCCGAGGCGAAGAAGATCGCCCGGAAGATCGAAGAACATTTGCATGAAGCCGAATACCGCATCGACCGCGGCCGGCCGAACAAGCGGCAAGGCCGGATCGCCGCGCGGGCCGAGAGCATCGCCGGCAACGTCGCCGCGCCCGTTCGCGAACTGCCGCAGACCGGATGGGCGGATGCGGACCTCGAACGCTACCGGAAGGCAGGCGATGTTGCGGGGGTGATAAAGTGCGCAGCCGAGGGGGAGGAAACAGAGAATCGCCGCGTCGGCCCTGCCGTCGCCGCAAAGGCGCTTCACGGGCATTACGCGAAGCTGTTTTGCGGCAAAAACGGCGAGCTGTTTTCCGTGGCCGAGGCGAAGAAGCGCGAGCCCGGCCTGTTCGCCCTGCATATGGCGGTGCGCGACGCCTACACGCGCATTCTCAAGAACCATGGCAAGGACCGCCCGCAGCACGACCCGCGGCGGCGTAAGGTCTCCGCGCTGCTGCCGGCGGATATGGACGCCCTGTTCCGGCTTGCAGGGGCGATGGAGCGCAATCGCAAACTCGATGCGCTGGTTCGCCTCGGCAAGCTGATTCACTACGAAGCGGCGCCAATCCCGAACGAGAGGCCGGGAGACGGGGACGAGCCGGTTTACGCCGTGGACCGCTGGCCGCGCAACGCCGACATTGAGCGCAGCCGCTACCGGACCAGCGCCGGCCAGTCGGAAATCAAGCGCAACGAAGCCTTCGTGCGCGTCTGGCGCGGCGTCATCGCGCTGGCCCAGCGGACGCTGACCGACTGGGCGGACCCGGATAGGGACAACGACCGGGACATTCTGGGCAGCGGAGAAATCTGCAAGGCTTGCGGTAAAAAAACATTCAATGAAGAGGCCTACGACGCCAGGCTGCCGATCCTGTTCGGCGACCGGGCGCGTCTGTTCCGCGAGAAGGCGGACGGGAGGGTCGTGCTGCGGCTCGCGCTGGAGGGTTGGGCGGCGCTGCGCAACGGCTCCTTCCATTTCAGGGGCCGCGGCGCCTTCGCGCGCGCCCTGCGCGAGGGGCTTGAGAGCCAAGGCGACGGCGCCCCGGAGGTCGTCCGCGAACTTCTGGAGAAGGATATTGCGGACCGGCGCGAGCGCTTGGTCGACTCGCTTCGCGCCGCCCGCGTCGAGTACTATTGGAAGCGGGCGCGGGTCGAGGCGCTGCTTGGCGCTGTGGCTGGCGGCGCGCCGGCCCGGGAGGCGTCCTTGCCGCGCTTTCGCCGCATGCTGGACCGGGCGGAGAAGGCTTGGCGGCGCAAGCCGTTTGCCCTCCGCCTGCCGGGGCCGGAGAACCGGCGGGACATGGAGGCGAATCCGGGTCGACTGGCCCGCTATATCGTTCTCAAGACGCTTTACGAGCGCGCCTTTCCGCGCTGGCTGGAGGCGCGGGACGACAGGGCGCTCAATGGCTGGATCGGCCGGGCGGCGGACCGCGCGACGGAAGCGGCGCGCAGCATCAACAAGGACCCGGAGGCCATCGCTCGTTCCGCCGGGCTTGTCCGGCTGGCAAAGGACAAAGGCATTGCCGAGCTCATGGACCGGCTGGCCCGAGAGACGGCGATCGAATATCGCGTCCAGCGCGGCTATGCGAGCGCCCCGGACAAGGCCCGGGAGCAGGCGAAACATATCGAGGACCTGCGCTGCGATGTCGTGGCCCAGGCGTTTCAGGCGTATCTGGAGGAAGACGGCTTCGTTTGGACGCTGGAAAACCCGGCCGACGGGCCGTTGCCGGAGGAGAAGAAGGCCGATCTCGACAAAATCGACCGGCCGCCCGCGGACGGCGGCGGGGCGCCGGAAGACTGGCTCGCCCGGCTCTATTTTCTCATCCACCTCGTCCCGACGGACGCCATCTCGGGCCTGCAGCACCAACTACGCAAATGGTCCATCCTCGAACCCGCGCCGAACCCGAACGTCGCCTCGGTCGAGCGGATTTTCGAGCTCTATCTCGACATGCACGACGCGAAGTTCGAGGGCGGCGAAGGCCTTGCCGGTGCGGAAGCGCTCAAGGGTCTGTTCGCGTCCCCGGAGGTGTTCCGGCGCGTCTGCCCGCAAGACGCGGATGCCGACAGCCATGTTCCGCTGCGCGGCCTGCGGGAAATGCTGCGGTTCGGCGGGAACGAACCGAGGCTGATGCCGGCGTTTCGGACGCAGCCCATAGACGCGCCGATGGTGGACGAGATCGGGAAGCTGGAAGCGCCCCTGGAAGGCGCCGGCCTTTCGCGCGTCGCGGGGGCGCATGAGCAGCGCGAGAAACTGCACACGCTGTGGGTCGAGAAGAAGAAGCTGCCCCGCGACGACAAGGCGGCTTACCGCGAGGCGCTCGACACGGTCGTCCGCCACCGGCATCTCGCGGCTCATGTCCGGCTGGCGAACCATGCCCGGCTGCACCGGCTGGCGATGGCGGTGCTCGCCCGGCTCGCCGACTACGCCGGCCTCTGGGAGCGCGACCTCTATTTCACAACCCTCGCGTTGGCCCGACTGCGAGGTGCCGAGCCCTCGGGTGTCTTCACGGCCGAGAAGCTCGAATCGTTGAAGAACGGTCAGATTGTCGAAGCGTTGTACGTCAAGAATGACCAAATAGACTCCGAGGACAAGACCGCTGTCAAGGAGGAATTGCGAAGGCTGTTCGGCAAGGATTTCCTGGACAACAGGACTGGCGCTACCGGCATCCGCAATCGGTTGGCGCATTTCAACATGCTCCAGCGCAAGGAGAACGCGCCTTTCGACCTGACGGCGGCCGTCAACGAGACGCGCCGGCTCATGGCCTATGACCGCAAGCTGAAGAACGCCGTCTCCCGGTCGATTATCGAGCTGCTGGCGCGCGAGGGCCTCGATCTGACGTGGGAGATGAAGGACCACGGACTCGGCGGGGCGACGGTGAAATCCCGGCAGGCCGTCCATCTGGGCGAAAAGGACATAACCGAAGACCTGCATGGGCCGGCCTTCGTCGCCATGGCGGCGGAGCTGTTCGCCGGCGAGGCGCTGCCGTCCGGCGGCGCACGCGCGCCGGGAAAAGAAGACGCGGATCGGAACGCGCGCCGGGGCGCGGGGGCGACGAGGAGCGGCCCGGCGCAGACGCCGCCAGCGCGGCGGGCGCCGTTCGCGTCGGGAGAGCGCATCGAGGCGGTATTGGTGGAGGAAAAGACGAAAAAGGGCGGCTGGAAGGCGGCGGTCGTTGTGGACGGGCGCCGGATCGTCGGCGACATTTTCAACTCCGGCAAGGTTCCGTCCGACGCGGCGCCCGGGCGGGCGGCGGAGCTCATCGTCAGGGTCGCCAATCCGGCCAACGCCAGCTTCGAGTGGCCGTCGCAGGACGTCGAAGCGCGGCTGGCGCAGCCGAAAGCGCCCCGGCGCAGGGAATGGCCCAAAGGCGGACGACGGTGACGGAACGAAGCGCGGCCGAAGATCGGAAAAATGGCGCCGAACGGTCACCCGCCGCCCGGGCTGCATCGTTTTTCATGCGCGCAACAAAGGAATCCTTGCTACGGCACAACGGCTTGCACTATAGTCGGGGAACATCACCCCCGAATAAAGGGGGACTACACCTCCCGTGGCAACGACAGGGAGCCAATACCCGGGGAACATCACCCCCGAATAAAGGGGGACTACACCGCCGTCAGCCCCGTGCAGCCATTCAGGTTGGGGGAACATCACCCCCGAATAAAGGGGGACTACACCGTTTCGTGGGGAGATAAGGGAGTAGAGTCTGGGGAACATCACCCCCGAATAAAGGGGGACTACACCGCAGCGGTCACTCGGTAGAGCGACCGTTTGGGGGAACATCACCCCCGAATAAAGGGGGACTACACCTTGCGGCAACTTACCCAGCCGCCTGCCGATGGGAACATCACCCCCGAATAAAGGGGGACTACACCTTGCGGCAACTTACCCAGCCGCCTGCCGATGGGAACATCACCCCCGAATAAAGGGGGACTACACCTCCAGCGTCGGATTTTCGACGTCGGCGAGTGGGAACATCACCCCCGAATAAAGGGGGACTACACCGCACCTTCCGTTTGAGTTTCAGGTCTTTGTGGGAACATCACCCCCGAATAAAGGGGGACTACACCAACGTCATTGGGACGCTGCAACAACTACAGCGAAAACACCACCCGCGAATAGAGGGCGAACTACAAGGAGGGGCCGGGGCGGTTATTCGCCCGGCGCGACGGGCCGTTGCCGGGCTGCGCCGGCCGCCGCTTCCGCCGGCGCGGAAGCGGCCCCCCACCCGGCCCATCCCGCCCCAAGCGGGAAAGGAGTCTTCGGCGGCAAGCGGTCGGCAGGCGGGCCGGAACGCCATTCGCTATCCACTATTCACCGGCCACTCCCCTCGTCCCGAACGGCGCCGGCCATTTCCCCCTCATCCGGAGTAGCGGCGCAAGCCGCGTATCGAGGGAGGCGTCCCGACGGGATGTGTGAACAGGGCAGCCTCCGAGCCGGGGTCCATTCCGGCCGCGCGCCGTCATCCGCGCCGGCCGGCCCCGGTTTGGCGGCGGGCGAGGCGGCGGGCGCGGTCGAGGCCGTGGCGCTTCAGGAAGCGTTGCAGCGTGGAGATTCCGAATACCGGGCCTTCGGCGGCCAGCCGGTCGCGGAGCGCGCGGACGCTGAGTCTCGGCGCCCGTTTCAGCAGGCGGAGGATGCGCTCCCGCTCCGCCTCGATCCGCCACGACCGCAGGTCGCCGCCCCTGGCGTCGGGCCGCAGGTCGCCGCGGTCCCGGTAGCGCCTCACCCAGCGGGCGACGCTGCGCCAGTGTACACCGAATTGCCGGCCCGCCGCCGCCAGGCTCATGCCCTCCTCCAGCACGGCCGCGACCGCCCGGCGGCGCAGGTCCTCGCCATAGGCCCTGCCCTGCGACTGCGCCTTCATCGATTCCGTCATCGCTCCTCCCCGGCCGCGCAGCGCGCGCGGCTCCGCTTCGTTTCGGTCCGCTTCGAACGGTGCAGGAGCGCGGCCGCGCCCCCCGTTCCGCCGGTTCCGCCGGCTCCGCCGCGCGCCCGGAATTGCGACAGGCCGGTCGGGGCCCCCGGAGCCAGCGCGCGCGCCTCCCCCGTTCGGCGGAAAGCCGGTTTCGCCCTTCGAAATCCGGAACAGCGTCACAATGCGGCTCATGCCGCACGCGCTTCTCACCGCCAGGTCATCCGCCCACTTGTTCCTGATTTATACGATTAAAGAAGGAATATAGGCTATTTGGACCCGGAATCAACTGTTTTTCAGGAAGAAAAGCATGGCGCGGTCCGCTACAACGGCAGCAGGATACGCGCGCGCAGCCCGCCGCCGGGGCGGTCCTCCAGCGCGATTTCGCCGTCATGGCGCTGGACGATGGCGCGGACCACGGCGAGGCCGAGGCCGCTGCCGCCCGTCTCGCGGCTCCGCGACGCCTCCACGCGGAAGAAGGGGTCGAACACCCGCTCGCGCAGCGCCTCCGGAATGCCGGGGCCGCGGTCGTCGATCCACGCCTCGGCCCGCCTGTCCGCCTGCCGCAGCGAGACGGCGGCCTCCCCGCCGTAACGCAGCGCATTGTCGAGCAGATTCTCGAAGACGCGGCGCAGCGCGACCGGCCGGGCCCGCAGGACCAGCCGGTCGGGGCCGTCATAGGAAGCCGTGCGCCCGGCATCGGCATGATCGGCGGCGAGGCTCTGCAGCATGGCCGCCAGATCGACGGCCACGGGCCGCTCGTCCGCCGCGTCGTCGCGCGCGAAGGCGAGCGTCGCCTCCAGCATGGCCTGCATCTCGTCGAGGTCGGCCGCGGCCTTCCCCTTCTGCTCGGCGTCCTCAATGAACTCGGCGCGCAGGCGCAGGCGCGTCAGCATGGTCTTGAGGTCGTGCGAAACGGCGCCCAGCATCAGGGTGCGGTCGTCCACGAGCCGGCGGATGCGCGCCGTCATGCGGTTGAAGGCGCGCGCGGCGTTGCGCAATTCGCGCGGGCCTCGCTCCGGCAGGGGCGGCGGCCCTGCGTCCAGCCCCAGCCGGTCGGCGGCTTCCGCGAAACGGCGCAGCGGGCGGGTCATCCGGTGCGCGCCCCAGACCAGCGCCCCGACCACCGGCAGCGCCGTCAGCCCCAGCCAGATCAAGGCTCCCGCACCCGAATAGGGCGGCCGGATGACGAATTCGGCCCACACGCCCTCTTTCAGCCCGACCGCCACGGCAATGCGGGGCCCGCGATAGGAGCCGTCCGCGCCGGAACCGCCCGAACGCACGAGGACCGGCCGGGGCCGCAGGCGCAGCAGGTGGTGGGCGGCATCGCGGTCGACGGCCGCCGGCGGCAGCCAGTCCGCCCCTTGCGGCCGTCCGGCAAGCAGCCTGACATGCAGCCGCCGGTCGGACAGCGCCGCCTGCAAGCGGGACCGTCCCTCCGGCGAGGCCTCTTCCAGCGCTTCCACCATCGCGACCATCCGGACCGAAAGCGCCCTGGCGAAATGCTCGACGGCGCGCGCGCGCCGCTCGTCCAGATAGACGAGGCCCGCGACGATGCCGAACGCCGCCAGCCCGGCGAGCAGCAGCAGGCCGAGACGCGCGGCTATCCCCTCCGGCCACAGGCGCAGCAGCCAGCGGGTCACGGGCGTTCCCTGACCGCGCCGGCGAAGACATAGCCGCCGCCGCGCACCGTCTTGATAAGCGCGGGCTGCTTCGGGTCGGCCTCGATCTTGCGGCGCAGGCGGCTCACCTGGACATCGACGCTGCGGTTGAACGGGCCGGCCTCGCGCCCGCGCGTGAGGTCCAGGAGCTGGTCACGGTTCAGCACCCGCCCCGGATGCCCGATGAGCGCCAGCAACAGGTCGAACTCGCCGGCGGTCAGGTCCACCAGCGCGCCGTCCGGCGCATGGAGGCTGCGCTGCCCGACATCCAGCGCCCAGCCCTGGAATTCGAAGGTCCGGGACGGGTCCGCCTCCGGCCGCCGGGGCATGTCCGGCGCCCGGCGCAGCACCGCGCGGATGCGGGCCAGCAGCTCGCGCGGGTTGAACGGCTTGGCGAGATAGTCGTCCGCACCCATCTCGAGCCCGACGATCCGGTCGGTGTCCTCGCCGATGGCGGTGAGCATGACGATCGGCAGGTCGGACTCCGCGCGGACCCTGCGGCAGAGGCTGAGCCCGTCTTCGCCCGGCAGCATCAGGTCGAGCACGACCAGGTCGAAGCGGCCCGCCGACAAGGTCCGGAACATCCCCTTGCCGTCGGCGGCCGTCTCCACCCGGAAGCCGTGCCTGCGCAGAAACCGCGCCAGCAGGTCGCGGATTTCGCGGTCGTCATCGACCACCAGGATATGCGGCCCGTCCTTCATGCCCGGGAGTGTAGGCCCCCCGGCGCCCCATCGGAGGATTTCCTGTAACGAAGCGTAACGGAACGCCCTCCGGCAACGCAGCGTTGCCGAATGCCGGGAGCCGGGACATGGCCGCGTTACATGGAGACCTTATACAGGGAGCAATCCGGCCGCGATGGCCGGCAGAACCGAAGGAAGGACATCCCATGAAACTCAAGGTCATCCTCATCGCCGGCGGGCTGGGCCTGGCAAGCCTGGGCGCGGTCGGGGCCTACGCCGTGTCGCCGGACGTCCGCCAGGGCGTCGAGGCCGGCAAGGCGGCGATCACGCTGGCCGGATACCGCCACGGCCGGGGCGGCATGGAGCGCAGATTGTGCAGCGACGCCCGCGGCGAGCATATCGAGGCCGCGATTGCCTTCGCCGAAACCTTCATGGCGTTCACGCCGGAGCAGCGCGTGGCCTGGGACCGCCTGATCGGCGCGGTGCGGGCGGGCAGCGACAAGGTCGGCGAGACCTGCGCCGAGACCGAAGCGCTGCGGGCCGAAAGGACGCTCCCGGCGAAGCTCGCCCTGGCGGAAGCCGCGACCAGGACGGCGGCGGCGGTCCTCGGCGATGTCCGGCCCGCCTTCGACGGCTGGTACGCCACGCTGAACGATGAGCAGCGCCAAGCGCTCGACGGGCTGCTGAAACGCCGCGACCACGGACGCCGCGGCTGACCCGGCTAAAGGCTGAGCGGCTCCGGCGCGCCCTCCGGGAGTTCGACGCCGGAGACGTTCAGCACCATCGAGACCAGGCAGTAGTACCCCATCACGCCGATGGTCTCGACGACGCCGACTTCCCCCACTTCCGAGACGGCGCGCTCATAGGTGGCGTCGCTCACGCGCTTCGTCGCATAGAGTTCGGCGGACAGGTCGTAGATGGCGGCCTCGTCCGCCGCCATGCCCTCCGGCCGCCGCCGGTCCTTGATTGCCTCTATGATCGCATCGTCAACGCCAGCCTCGCGGGCCAGCCGCGCATGGGCATACCACTCATACACTGCAGTCCACTCCCGGGCCGTCACCAGGATGGCAAGCTCCGAAAGGCGCGGTCCGAGGCTCGTGCCGAATCGGCAGAACGCTCCCAGCAATTGGGCGCGCTCACAGAGCTCAGGGCTGCGCAGCAGGCCGGCGAACGGCCCCCGTGCGCCGCCGCGCGGACCGGCGGAAATCGCATCGAGAACCTCTTGCTGGCGTTCGGTCAGGGTTTCGGGCATGGGCAGACGCGCCATGACGGTCTTCTCCTTGTCGTAATTCGAACGGTGCAGCGCTAACCGGCAACGCCGATTCGCGGTGGACGGTCCTCTTCGCCGGCTTCGCGCTCCAGCTCGGCCACCCGCGCCTCCAGCCGCTTCACCGTCTCGACAAGCGTGCGGAGCGAGCGGCTGTCGGGGTCGGTCACGCCTTCCGGCGTGCCGTAGGCGACGAAGCTCTCCGGCTGCTTCCGGCTGCGCGGCGCGGCCATCTTCGCCGGGATGCCGGTCATGGTCGCGCCGGGCGGCACCTCCTTGAGAACCACCGCGTTGGCGCCGATCCGCGCGCCCTCGCCCACCGTGAACGGCCCGAGCACCTGTGCTCCCGATCCCACGATGACGCCGTCGGCGAGGGTCGGATGGCGTTTGCCCTTCGCGGTCGAGGTCGCGCCCAGCGTCACCCCCTGGTAGAGCGTGACATCGTCGCCGAGTTCGGCCGTTTCGCCGATCACGACGCCCATGCCGTGGTCGATGAAGAGCCGCTTGCCGATGGTCGCGCCCGGATGAATTTCGATGCCGCTGAACCAGCGCCCAAGATGGCTGACGAACCGCCCGACGAGATAGAACCGCTTGCGCCAGAACCAGTTGGAGGTGCGATAGAAGACCAGCGCATGGAACCCCGGATAGGCCAGGATCACTTCCAGGCGCGAACGCAGCGCCGGATCGCGGTCCATATAGCTGTCGATCTCCTTCAACAGGCCCATCGCCGCGCGCCCTTCCTCGCCGCCGATAATCCGCTTATATGACCTGCACTTGGCGCGCGGCAAGGGTTGGAGAGCCATGAACATTCGCGACGGTTTCATCGACACCATCGGGAACACGCCGCTGGTGCGCCTCCGGAAAGCCTCCGAGCTGACCGGTTGCGAGGTGCTGGCCAAGCTGGAATTCCTCAATCCGGGCGGGTCGGTGAAGGACCGCGCAGCGCTCGGCATCATCCGCGACGCCGAGGTCAAGGGACAGCTCGAACCCGGCGGCATCGTCGTCGAGGGCACCGCCGGCAATACCGGCATCGGACTCGCCCTGGTCGGCAACGCACGCGGCTACCGGACGGTCATCGTGATCCCGGAAACGCAAGCTGAAGAGAAGAAGCAGATGCTGCGGCTCTGCGGCGCGGACCTGCGCGAAGTGCCGGCCGTGCCGTATCGCGATCCCGGCAACTACGTCCATGTCTCCGGACGATTGGCCGAAGAGCTTGCAGCAACGCACAAACAGGGCGCGATCTGGGCCAACCAGTTCGACAATCTCGCCAACCGTCAGATCCATATCGAGACCACCGCGCCCGAAATCTGGTCACAGACCGACGGGAAGGTGGATGTCTTCGTCTCCGCCGTCGGCACGGGCGGGACGCTGGCCGGCGCCGCCATGGGCCTGCAGGAGCGCAACCGGAACATCAAGATCGCGCTCGCCGACCCGCAGGGCGCCGCGCTTTACGAATGGTATGCCAACGGCGTGCTCGAGTCGGAAGGCAGCTCGATCAGCGAGGGCATCGGCCAGGGGCGCGTAACGGCCAATCTGGAGGGTCTGGAGGTCGATTTCCCCTATCTGATACCGGACTCCGAGGCGCTCCCGATCGTCTTCGACCTGCTGAAGGAAGAGGGTTTTTGCGTCGGACTTTCGAGCGGCATCAATGTAGCGGGCGCGATCCGCGCGGCGAAGGAACTCGGACCCGGCCACACCGTCGTCACCCTGCTCTGCGACCTCGGACAGCGCTATTCGGCCAAGATCTGGAACCCGGCCTTCCTGAAGGAAGCCGGCCTGCCGGCCCCCGACTGGCTCTGACCGACGGCGCCGATGGCTCAACCGCTTCAAACGCCGCTCGCCGCGCCAGCCGCCATGCCGGCCCCGGAGCGGGCGGCGTTTCGCATCTCGTCGGATTTCGAGCCGGCGGGCGACCAGCCGGAGGCCATCGCCGAACTCATCGCAGGCATCCGCCGCGGCGAGCGCGAACAGGTGCTGCTGGGCGTCACCGGCTCCGGCAAGACCTTCACCGCCGCCCATGTCATTCGCGAAATGGGGCGCCCGACCCTCGTCATGGCGCCCAACAAGACGCTGGCGGCCCAGCTCTATGCCGAGATGAAGGGCCTCTTTCCGGAGAACGCGGTCGAGTATTTCGTCTCCTATTACGACTACTACCAGCCCGAAGCCTATGTCCCGCGCACCGACACCTATGTCGAGAAGGAAGCCTCGATCAACGAGGAGATCGACCGGATGCGCCACTCGGCGACGCGCGCCCTGCTGGAGCGGCGCGATGTCGTCATCGTCGCCAGCGTCTCCTGCATCTACGGCATCGGCGGGGTCGAGACCTATGCCGAGATGACGGCGGTGGCGACGGCCGGCAAGCGGCTCGACCGGGACGCCTTCCTCAAGCGGCTCGTCGAACTGCAATACCGGCGCAACGACAATAACTTCCAACGCGGCGCCTTCCGGGTCCGGGGCGACAGTATCGAGATTTTCCCGGCGCACATGGAGGACCGCGCCTGGCGGCTGACGCTCTGGGACGACGAGGTGGAGGCGATCCACGAATTCGATCCGCTGACCGGCGACCGCGCGGCGGCCCTCGGCTCGATTCGCGTGTTCCCCAACAGCCACTATGTGACGCCGAAGCCGACCCTGATGCAGGCGGCCCAGAGCATACGGGTCGAACTGGACGAGCGCCTCGCCGAATTGACGGCGCAGGGCAAGCTGCTGGAAGCCCAGCGGCTGGAGCAGCGCACGGTGTTCGACCTTGAGATGATCGTCTCCACCGGCTCCTGCGCCGGGATCGAGAACTATTCCCGCTACCTCACCGGCCGCGCTCCGGGCCAGCCGCCGCCGACGCTGTTCGAATACCTGCCGCCCGACGCGCTGCTGATCGTGGACGAAAGCCATGTCTCGGTGCCGCAAGTGGGCGGCATGTTCCGCGGCGACTATGCGCGCAAATCGACGCTCGCCGACTTCGGGTTCCGCCTGCCCTCCTGCATCGACAACCGGCCGCTGAAATTCGAGGAATGGGACGAAATGCGGCCGCAGACGGTGTTCGTGTCGGCGACGCCCGGCCCCTGGGAGCTGGAGCGCGTCGAGGGCGTCGTCGTCGAGCAGGTCGTCCGGCCGACCGGCCTCATCGACCCGGTCTGCCTCGTCCGGCCGACGGAGCACCAGGTGGACGACCTGATGGCGGAGTGTCGGGAAGCGACTCTCAAGGGCGAGCGCGTGCTGGTCACGACATTGACCAAGCGCATGGCCGAAGACCTGACCGAATACATGCACGAGGCGGGCATCCGGGTGCGCTACCTGCATTCGGACGTGGAGACGCTGGAGCGCATCGAGATCATCCGCGACCTGCGCCTTGGCGCCTTCGACGTGCTGATCGGGATCAACCTGCTGCGCGAAGGGCTGGACATACCGGAATGCGCGCTGGTGGCTATCCTCGACGCCGACAAGGAAGGCTATCTGCGCTCCTACACCTCGCTCATCCAGACCGTCGGCCGCGCGGCCCGCAATGTGGACGGGCGCGTCATCCTCTATGCGGACCGGGAAACGCGGTCGCTCGCTTCGGCGCTGGAGGAGACGGCGCGCCGGCGGGAGAAGCAGCACGCCTACAACAAAGCCAACGGCATCACGCCGGAAAGCGTGCGCAAGGGCATCTCCGACATCCTGAAGAGCGTCTATGCGCGCGACAGCATGACGGTCGAGGCGGGCTTCGCCGAGGAACCGGCGGTCTTCGGCCACAATCTGGAAACAACGATCGCCGACCTCGAAAAGCAGATGCGCGCGGCGGCGGCGGACCTCGAATTCGAGGAGGCGGCGCGGCTGCGAGACGAAATCAAGCGGCTCAAATCCATGGACCTCGGCCTGGAAGCCGCCATGGCCAGGCCGGTCGCCCGCATCGCAAGCGGCGCCGTCGCTGGCCGGAAGAAGCGCGGCCGGGCGCGGCGGCGCTAGCGAGGCCCAGCCGCTGCCCCGTCAATGGCCCAGGCCGGCGGGGCGGCGGGGTCGATGTCGAAGACCGCGAAGCCGAGCGTCGAGACGACCGTCGCGATGACGAGCGCGCCCACGAGATTCAGCACGATGCCGGCGCGCGCCATCTCCGCTATCGACAGGCGGTTGCTGCCGAACACCACCGCGTTCGGCAGGGTCGCGACCGGCAGCATGAAGGCGCATGAGGCCGAGAGCGTCGCCGGGATCGTCAACGCCAACGGATGCGTGCCCGATCGGCACCATCATCACCGCTGTCGCAGTGTTCGAAATCCACATGGAGAGGAACGCCGACGCGGCCATGAAACCCAGCACGATGCGCGCCGGCCCGCCGCCGGCCAGACGGATAATGTTCAACGCGATGCGCCGGTGCAGCCCCATTTCTGCATGGCGAGCGCAATCGTGAAGCCGCCGAGGAACATCACGATCACGCTGTTGAAATAGACCGGCGCCGTCTCGCGGCCCGCCATGATGCCGAGCGCGGGAAACAGCGCCAGCGGCAGCAGCGCCGTCGCGAACAGGGGCAGCGCCTCGGTCATCCACCACACGGCCATGAGCGCCGCGACCGCCGCCAGCCGACTGGCAGGCAGATTGCCCGGATCGACCGGGAACAACAGCAGCAGCGCGACCGCCGCCGCGCCGAGCGCAAGCCCGGCGGCGCGCGTCCGCCCTCCGCCCCGCCGCGTCAGGAAAACGCCTGCAGGCCGGTCTGGGCGCGGCCGAGGATGAGGGCGTGGACGTCGTGCGTGCCCTCATAGGTGTTGACGGCTTCCAGGTTCATCGAATGGCGCACGACATGGTATTCGTCATGCACACCGTTGCCGCCGTGCATGTCGCGGGCGGTGCGGGCGATGTCGAGCGCCTTGCCGCAATTGTTGCGCTTGACCAACGAGATCATCTCCGGCGCCGCCCGGCCCGCGTCCATCAGCCGGCCGACGCGCAGCGCCCCCTGGAGGCCGAGCGCAATCTCCGTTTGCATGTCCGCGAGTTTCTTCTGGATCAACTGCGTCTGAGCCAGCGGGCGGCCGAAGGCATGGCGGTCGAGCGTGTATTGCCGGGCCGCATGCCAGCAGAACTCGGCCGACCCCATCGACCCCCAGGCGATGCCGTATCGCGCCTTGTTGAGGCAGCCGAACGGGCCGCCGAGGCCGCGCGCATGAGGAAAGCGGTTCTCTTCCGGCACGAAGACATCGTCCATCGCGATCTCGCCGGTGGGCCAGGCGCGCAGCGAGAACTTGCCCTCGATCTTCGCCGTTGTGAGCCCCTCCATGCCGCGCTCCAGCACGAAGCCGCGGATGACGTCCTCGTCGTCCTTCGCCCAGATAACGAAGACATCGGCGATATTGGCCTGTGTGATCCACATCTTGGCCCCGGTGAGGCGGTAGCCGCCGGGAACCTTGCGGGCGCGCGTCGTCAGCCCGCCGGCGTCGGAGCCGTGGTCCGGTTCGGTAAGCCCAAAGGCGCCGATCCATTCGCCGGACGCCAGCTTCGGGAGGTATTTCTCCTTCTGCGCCTCGGCGCCGTAGGTGTGGATCGGGAACATGACCAGCGAGGACTGCACGCTCATCGCCGAGCGGTAGGAACTGTCGCAGCGCTCCACCTCGCGCGCGATCAGGCCGTACATGATCGCGCTGCCCCCGGGACAGCCATAGCCGTCCAGGCCCACGCCGAGGAACCCGGCCTCTCCATAAGCCTTCATCAAGGCCGGATCGAAGGTCTCGCGGCGGTTGGCGTCGCGCACGCCGGGGGCCAGCGTTTCGGCGACGAAGCGCCGCGCCGTCTCGCTCACCAGGCGCTCGTCCTCGTCGAGCTGGTCGCCCAGAAGGAACGGATCTTCCCAGACGAAGGCGGCGCGCTTCTGCTTCATGGAATCGGGCATCGTATGGTCATCTCGGTAAGGGGTTCGGATGGAAAGAGGGTCCTGGGACGGCTACGCCGCCGCCGCGCCGCCCGCATAGCCGGCCTGTTTCAGCGCGGCCTCGATCTCCGCCATGATCTCCGGGTCTTCGATGGTTGCCGGCATCTTCCAGGTTTCCCGGTCGGCCACCTTCTGCATCGTGCCGCGCAGGATCTTGCCGGAGCGCGTCTTCGGAAGGCGCTCGACCACGACCGCCGTCTTGAAGGCCGCAACCGGGCCGATCCGGCGGCGCACGAGGGCGACAACCTCCGATTCGATTTCCTCGACCGGACGGTTGACGCCCGCCTTGAGCACCAGGAAGCCGACCGGAATCTGGCCCTTCAACTGGTCGGCGACGCCGATGACGGCGCATTCCGCGACATCGGAATGCGCGGCCAGCACCTCCTCCATCGCGCCGGTGGAGAGCCGATGGCCGGCGACGTTGATGATGTCGTCGGTGCGCGCCATGATGTAGGCGTAGCCGTCCTCGTCGATATAGCCGGCATCCGCCGTCTTGTAGTAGCCGGGGAACTCGGTGAAATAGGTGTCGAGATAGCGCTCATGCGCGTTCCAGAGCGTCGGGAAGGCGCCTGGAGGCAAGGGCGTCCTGACCACCAGCGCCCCGATGGTGCCGGCGGGCAATTCGCTGTTGCCGTCGTCCACCGCCCGCAGGTCCCACCCCGGCACCGGGCGCGTCGGCGAGCCATGCTTGACCGGCAGAAGCTCGATGCCGACGCAGTTGGCGCACATCGGCCAGCCGGTCTCCGTCTGCCACCAATGGTCGATCACCGGACGCGAAAGCACGTCCTCGGCCCATTTCAGAGTGTCCGGATCGCTGCGCTCGCCGGCGAGGAAGAGCGTGCGGAAATGCGACAGATCGCGTCCCTGCAGCAGCTTCGCTTCGGGATCGTCCCGGCGAATCGCCCGGAAGGCGGTCGGCGCGGTGAACAGGGCGGCGACCTTGTGCTGCTCGATGACGCGCCAATAGACGCCGGCGTCCGGCGTGCCGACCGGCTTGCCCTCGAACAGGATGGCCGTATTGCCGGCGAGCAGAGGCGCATAGACGATGTAGGAATGGCCGACGACCCAGCCGACATCGGAGGCGGCCCAGAACACCTCGCCCGGCTCGACGTCGTACACATTCTTCATGGTCCAGTGCAGCGCCACCATATGGCTGCCATTGTCCCGCACCACGCCCTTCGGCTGGCCGGTCGTGCCGGAGGTGTAGAGGATATAGAGCGGGTCCAGCGCCCCGACCGGCACGCAATCCGCCGGCTCGGCCCCGGCGACGGCCCGGGCCCAGTCGACATCGCGCCCCTCGACCATCGACGCCTCGCATTCGGGCCGCTGGAAGACGAGGCAGAATTCGGGCTTGTGCCCGGCGAGCTCGATGGCGCCGTCGAGCAGCGGCTTGTATTCCACGACGCGCCCCGGCTCGATGCCGCAGGAGGCGGCGACCACGGCCTTGCAGGCGCTGTCGTCGATGCGGACCGCGAGCTCGCTGGATGCGAACCCGCCGAAAACCACGGAATGCACCGCGCCGAGCCTGGCGCAGGCGAGCATGGCGACCGCCGTCTCCGGAATCATCGGCATGTAGATGACGACCCGGTCGCCCTTGCCGATGCCCCGGCTCTTGAGCACCCCGGCAAAGAGCGCCGCCGCGTCGCGCAATTCGCGGTAGGTGAAGGTCTGTATCGTGTCGGTCACCGGGCTGTCGTAGATCATCGCGGCCTGCTCGCCCCGCCCGGCCTCGACATGCCGGTCGAGGGCGTTGAAGCAGGTGTTGGTCACGCCGTCCGCGAACCAGCGCCCGGCCGGGGTGGACTCCATTTCCAGGATCTGCGTCGGGGCCTTGTACCAATGCAGGTCAGCGGCGGCCTCCGCCCAGAACGCCTCGCGCTCGTCGAGCGAGCGGCGGAACGCGGTCTCATATGCTCCGGCCATGACGATCCCTCCCTTTCCGCTGGGGCCGGATGGATAGCACCTCGGCGGCACGGGCGGAAGCGGGAGCAGCTTGACATAGGGAAAAGCTTAATAAGGCGCTTCCGGGAGGCGGCGCGAGGACCTCCGGTAGCTGCCGGCAACCGGTCTCAAGACACCGCATGGACATTTCATGACATGACACGAATGTCCCTCCCGCGGCGCCCATCGGATTCACATATCCGTATCCGGCCGCTCCGCCTTGCGCACCCTCATCCGACGAAACGGGGAGCCGGAATATTCACTTTTTGTTTCGTTTGGGGCTTGACCGGGGAGAAAGTGTGCTAGAATGATCCTGGGAGCAGCGGCCTCCTGGGCCGCGTCTCTCGCTTCCGAGCACTCCGTCCGAAACTCGCGGGAGAGCTGCGTCCGCCGCCCCGCGCGCAAGCCCGCACACGCCCGCGATACGGGCGAAACGGGGTCGCCCCCGAGCCGGGCGGCAACGAAACCAGGGAGACGCCGGAACATGACATTTCATGACATTTCCCGAGTATCCTTCCGGCGGCGCCGGAGCGGACCGGGAATTGAATTCCGGACGGCAACCGCCTAGAGCGTATCGTTGCTGACGCGAAACGATGGAGGAGCCGGCCCGATGGAACTCTGCGCTTTGGGCGAACAGCCGCCGCTCGGCGAAGCGCCCGAGAAGATGCACGCCTTCATGGTGCGCCAGGACCGTTTCGGGGAACCGAAGGACGCCTGGCAGCGGGAGGTCATTCCGGTTCCGGCGCTGAAGCCGGACGAGGTGCTCGTCTATGTCATGGCGACAGGGATCAACTACAACAATGTCTGGGCGGCGCTCGGCTATCCGCTGGACGTGATCCAGGAGCGGATGCGCAAGGGCGAGCCGGAGGACTTCCATGCCGGCGGCAGCGACTGCTCCGGCATCGTCCAGGCCGTCGGGTCGGACGTCACGAACGTGCAGGTCGGCGACGAGGTCGTGATCCACTCCGGCTGGTGGGAGCCGGACGACCCGTGGGTCCTGGCGGGCAAGGACCCGATGCTGGCTTCCTCCACCCGGATCTGGGGCTACCAGACCAATTACGGCTCCTATTGCCAGTTTGCGAAGGCGCAGGCGCACCAGTGCCAGCCGCGCCCGAAACACCTCACCTGGGAGCAGTCCGGTTGCTACCTGCTCTGCGCCTCGACGGCCTACCGGATGCTGATGGGCTGGCCGCCGCATACGGTCGAGCCGGGCGATCCGGTGCTGGTATGGGGCGCGTCGGGCGGACTCGGCGCCATGGCGCTGCAGATCACGGCCGCGCTCGGCGGCCGGCCGGTCGGCGTCATTTCGGACGACGCCAAGCGCGACTGGTGCATGAAAATGGGCGCGGTCGGCGTCATCAACCGCAAGGCCTTCGACCATTGGGGGCCGATGCCGGACACGAACGACAGCGCAGCCTACGGCGCATGGGCGAAGGGAGCCCGCGCCTTCGGTGCGGCGATCTGGGAGGCGCTCGGCGAGCGCGCGAGCCCGAAGATCGTCTTCGAGCATCCGGGCGAAGCGACCCTGCCGACTTCGGAGTTCGTCTGCGACACCGGCGGCATGATCGTCATCTGCGCCGGCACCACCGGCTACAATGTGACGCTGGACCTCCGCTACCACTGGATGCGGCAGAAGCGTTTCCAGGGCAGCCACCTGTCGAACGACGAACAGGCGGCGGCGGTGAACCGGATGGTCATCGACGGCAAGATCGACCCCTGCCTGTCGGAGGTGTTCGACTTCGACGAGCTCGGCCACGCCCACCAACTGATGCACGAGAACCGCCATCCGGCCGGACAGATGGCCGTGCTGGTCAACGCCACCGAACGCGGCCAAGGCGCTTCATGATCGTCGAGGCGCTGGTCGTTTTCGGCGCGCTCGCGCTGGTCGCCGGCCTCAAGATCTGGCTGGTCTACCGGCGGGTCCAGGCCGCCAAACAGTTGAAGGAACTGGAGCCGGCAGCCCCGAACGGCGACGGGGAGGCCCCGCTTCAGCGCCGATAGACGAAAAACATCGCGTCGTGGCGGATGGCGGCCCGGGGCAGCGCCGTCACCGGCCCCGCCGTGTCGATCCGCGTCCAAAGGCCGGCCTCGGCGAGGGCATCGATCCTGGCCTGAAAGCCGCCGTCCGAGAGCGCGGCGTCCGTGCAGCAGAAGATCAGCACGCCGCCTTCCACCGTTGCGCGCACGAGTTCGTCGAGCGATTCGGGCGGCGCATGGCCGGGGGTGAAGACGCCCGTGCAGACGACCGCCCGGAACGCGCCGTCGTCGAAATCGAGCGGCTCGCCCAGAACCCTCCGGCGCAGGTCCCGATAGACTCCCTTGCGCTCGGCTGCCCGCAACATGCCGTCCGACAGGTCGATGCCGGTCAGGTTGGCGTATCCGAGCCGCGCAAGCGTCGCACCGATGAGGCCGCTGCCGCAGCCCGCATCCAGAACCGGCGTTTCGCCCGGCTCGACATGACGGCCGAACAGGCCTGCCGCCATCGGCGCATAGGCATAGCCGCCCGACGACATATCGGCGTCGTAGCTGTCCGCCCAGTCATCGTAGAGGCGCCGGTTCTCTGCCGTGGAGCCGGCGTCGTAAACCCGCTCGAGCCATTGATTGAGATCGCTCATGGTCTTCCCCTCTTCCGTTCCTCACAATCCACCATACACTGCGCCGCCCGCTCCAAGGACGCCTCGGCCATGCCGGAAACCGATATCCCCCTCCGGGAAGACCGCGACAGCATCCGCATCCCGACCCTCGACCGACCGCGCAGGCCGAATGCGCTCAACGGGGCGCTGGTGGAGGCCATCTGCGGCGCGGTGCGCGCGCCCACCGAAACGACGCGGTCGCCTGCATCCTGCTGCAGGGCAATGAGCGCGCATTCTCGGCCGGGGCTGACATGAAGGAGGCTGCGGACCATGCCGGCGAAGGTCTGCGCGCCGCACGCGACCGGGCGGAGGCGGGAGCGGCGATCTACGAACTCGGGCGGCTGACCGACAAGCCCCCGATCGCGGCGGTGCGCGGCTATGCGCTCGGCGGCGGATGCAACCTCGCCATCGCCTGCGATCTCGCGGTTGCGGGCGCGAGCGCCGGTTTCGGCTATCCCGAAGTCAGGCGCGGGCTGGCCGCGACCATGGTGGCGCCGGGGCTCGCGCACCGGGTCGGGCCGAAAGCGGCGTTCGAGCTGTTGACACTCGCCGAGAATGTCTCGGCCAACCGGCCCCTGGAACTCGGGATGATCAACCGGATCGTGCCGGACGAGCAGGTTCTCGACGAGGCGCTTGCAATGGCGGAAGCCCTCGCGGCTTTCGACCGGGAGGCGTGCGCGCGACCGAGCGGGTGTTCCTGCATTCCCTCGACCTTCCGGTCGGGGAGGCGCTGTCCGCGGCGCGCGAAACCATGCTTGCCATGCGCCGGGCGATGGTGCCGCCGGAGTGAATTGAACACTCGACCCCACCCTTACCAAGGGTGTGCTCTACCCCTGAGCTACGGCGGCCCGCCGGGCGCGTCTATGCCACAGGGGACGCCGGGAGGGCAAGCGGACATGGCAGCCTCCGAATACCGGGAGACGAAGGAAGAGAAGCAACGGCGCCTCGCGGAAGCGCTCAGGCGGAACCTGCGCCGCCGCAAAGCGCGGCAACGCGGCGAGAGCGGCGAGAGCACCGAAACGCCCGACAGCGTTGCCGAACGGGACTGCTGAAGCTACAAGCGGGCCGCAAAACGCTGCGGCGGACGAAAATCGGTCCCGCGGCGCGCGGTCCACAACGAGGGCTCGACTCGTGCTCGAAACCGGCGCCAGAGCCTACCGTATTCGCGGCGGCAGGCCGCTGAACGGCGCAATCCGCGCCCGGACGGCGAAAAACGCCGTCAGCAAGCAGCTGGTCGCTTCCCTGCTGACTGCCGAGCCGAGCCGTTTGCTGGATGTGCCCGACATTTCCGAGATCGACCTCGCGCTCGGCATGTTGACCGAGATCGGCGCGACCGTGTCCCGCGACGAATCCGGCGCCGTCGATATCCAGACCGCGGACATCGCCTCCACCGCCGTCGGCCAGCGCTATTCCGGCGTCAACCGCCTGCCCGTGCTGCTGATCGCCCCTCTGCTGCACCGGGCGGGCGTGGCGCGCGTCCCGGTGGTGGGCGGGGACCATATCGGCGAGCGGCCCATCGACTTCCACATCGGGCTGCTGGAGCAGATGGGCGCCCGCATCGACGCCGACAGGGACGGCTATACCGCCAGGGCGGACCGGCTCCAGGGCGCCGTCGTCCAACTGCCCTACCCCAGCGTCGGCGCCACGGAGAACGCCATCCAGGCCGCCTGCCTCGCGGACGGCACGACCGTGATCCACAACGCCGCCATCGAACCGGAGATCGTCGATACGGTCCTCTTTCTCCAGAAGATGGGCGCACTGATCCAGATCGAAACCGACCGGAAAATCGTTATCGAGGGGGTGGAGCGGCTTTCCGGGGCGACCCACCGGCCGATGGCGGACCGTATCGAGGTTGCTTCGTTCGCCATGGCGGCGGTTGCGACCGGCGGGCGCATCCGCATTACCGGGGCGGACCAGCGGACCATGGTCACCTTCCTCAACGTGCTGCGGAAGGTCGGCGGCGGTTTCGAGATCGTGGACGACGCCATCACCTTCTTCCGCGCCCGCGACGCCTTGCGGCCGATCCATATCGAGACGGACGTCCATCCGGGCTTCATGACCGACTGGCAGCAGCCCATGGCGACGCTGCTGACCCAGGCCGAAGGCGTCTCCGTCCTGCACGAGACGGTCTATGAAAACCGCTTCGGCTATACCCGGACCCTGAACGACATGGGCGCCAATATCGCGCTCTCCATGGCTTGCCTCGGCGGCAAACCCTGCCGGTTCGTCGAACGGAACTTTCCGCACAGCGCCGTCGTGCAGGGCGCAACGCCGCTTGTCGGACGGCGGATCGAGGTGCCGGACCTGCGGGCAGGCTTCGCCTATCTGCTCGCCGCCCTTATCGCCGAGGGGGAAAGCGAGGTCTTCGGAGCCCGCTTCATCGAGCGTGGCTACGCGGACATTCCCGGACGGCTGGCGAGCATCGGCGCCGATATCGATGTCGTGCCGTCGCTGGAAAGCGATCTGGCGGTCCAATGAGCGGGCGGCTCAAACTGCGCGCCACATCCGTCGAGGAGTTGCAGGCGATCGCGACATGTGTGCAGGACGCGATCGCGCCGCCGTTCGAGCGCACGCACACCATGCTGTCCTTCCAGAATGCGCAGGCCGTCCGCACGAGGAATGTGGACCGTGACCGGCCGGACCGGCCGCTCAACCTGCTGACCCTCGCGGCAAGCGAAGGCACGGCTGTCGATCTCGCCTTTGCCGGCGGCGCCACCGTGCGGATCGAAAGCGAGCCGCTCGATTGCATCCTTGACGACCTGGGCGAACCCTGGCCCACGATCTGGCGGCCCGACCATGACGGGGACGGAAAATGACGACTCCGCTCGTGTTGGCCCTGCCGAAGGGGCGCATCCTTTCAGAAGCGATGCCCCTGGTCCGCGCGGCCGGGATCGAGCCGGAAGCGGGATTCGACGACCCCCGCGACCGCCGGCTGCATTTCCGGACAAACCTGCCTGACGTATCGATCGTCCGGGTTCGGTCGTTCGACGCCGCCACCTTCGTTGCCTTCGGTGCGGCGGCGATCGGCGTTGCGGGCCGGGACGTCATCATGGAGTTCGGCTATGACGAGCTCTATGCGCCGCTCGACCTCGGCATCGGACGCTGCCGCCTGGCGGTCGCCGAACCCGCGGCCATGGTCGCGAATGACGACCCCCGGCGCTGGAGCCAGATCCGGATCGCGACCAAATATCCCGAGATCACCAAACGCCACTTCGCGGCGCGCGGCGTGCAGGCGCAGTGCATCAAGCTCAACGGCGCGATGGAACTGGCGCCATCGCTCGGGCTCTGTCGGCGCATCGTGGACCTCGTTTCCTCCGGCGCGACCCTGAGGGCCAACGGCCTGGTCGAGGTCGAGCATATTGCCGACATCACTTCCTGCCTGGTCGTCAACCGCACTGCGCTCAAGACCCGGACGGCCGAACTGCAAGGCTGGATCGAGCGCTTTCGGGAGGCGTCCCTTGCCCAGGCGGCTTGACACCGTCGACCCGGACTTCGCCCGCGATTTCGAGGCGCTGATACGCTCGGAGCGCGCCGGCGCGGAGGATGTCGCTGCAGCCGTTGCCTCCATCCTCTCCGATGTCCGCGCCCGCGGCGACACGGCCGTCAGCGAATACACCGAACGTTTCGACGGGGTGACCGGCCCGCTGCGCATCCCGGCGGAGACTCTGGATCGGGCGCTCGCGGAAACGCCAGGCCCGGCGCGGGACGCGCTGGAGCTGGCGGCCTCGCGGATCGAGGCGTTCCATCGAGCGCAAATGCCGGCGGACCTCGACTACCGCGACGCGCTGGGAGTACGCTTGGGCTTGCGCTGGACTCCTGTCGAGGCGGTTGGCCTGTATGTGCCCGGTGGCGCCGCCGCCTATCCGAGTTCGGTGCTGATGAATGCAATCCCGGCGCGGGTTGCCGGCGTCGAACGGCTCGCCATGACGGCGCCGACGCCGGCGGGCGCATTCGACCCTCTGGTGTTTGCGGCCGCCCGGCTCGCCGGCATAGAGGAGGTTTACCGGATCGGCGGCGCGCAGGCGGTGGGCGCGCTGGCGTTCGGGACGGCGAGCATTCCGCCGGTGGACAAGATCGTCGGCCCCGGAAATATGTGGGTCGCAACCGCCAAGCGCCAGGTATTCGGGCATGTCGGTATCGACACCATTGCCGGCCCTTCGGAGGTGCTCATCGTCGCGGATGGCTGTTGCCCCGCATCCTGGATCGCAGCCGACCTGCTGGCGCAGGCGGAACACGACGAGGCCGCGCAAAGCATTCTCATTGCGCTGTCGCACGATTATGCCGATGCCGTCGAAGCGGAAATCGGCCGTTATCTGGAAACCCTGCCGCGCGCTGCGACCGCGCGAGCGAGTTGGGAGCGTCACGGCGCCAGCATCGTCGTCCGGAACCTCGACGAGGCGCCGGCGCTGGTTGACGCCGTGGCGCCGGAGCACCTCCAACTGGCGGTCGCCGACCCCGATGCGCTGGCTGCGCGAGTGTGTCATGCCGGCGCCATCTTTCTGGGCGCGCTCACGCCCGAGGCTGTCGGCGACTATGTTGGCGGGCCGAACCACGTCCTGCCGACATCGCGCACGGCGCGCTTCGCCTCCGGGCTCGGCGTCATGGACTTCATGAAGCGCACGACCCTGCTCGGCTGCGGTGCGGACTCGCTGGCCGCCATAGGCCCGGCCGCGGCCGCGCTCGCGGCCGCCGAAGGGCTGGACGCCCACGGCCTGTCGGTTTCGCTCCGGCTCGATGGCTGACAGCGGGGCGGACAATCGATTCCAGATTGCTTCGGTCAGCCTCGACGAGCGGCTCGTCCTGCGGCGCACGCCGGAGATCGAGCAGGAGCGCGCCGTAGCGATCTTCGATCTGGTCGAAAACAACCGGTTTCGCCTCCTGGAGGGTCCCTCCGGTCCTTATGCTCTGCATCTGGCTGTCGTCGAGCGGCGGTTGAATCTGCGGATCGCCGCTCCCGACCGCACGCCTCCGCTCAAGATAACGGTGTCGCTCGGGGGCTTCCGGCGCATTGTCAAGGACTATCTCGTCGTGTGCGACAGCTACTACGAGGCGATCAAGCGTCTGTCGCCATCCCGGATCGAAGCCATCGACATAGGCCGGCGCGCCCTGCATGACGAAGGCGCGGACAAGCTGCAACAGGCGCTCGCCGCTCACGTCGATCTGGACCACGATACGGCCCGGCGGCTGTTCACCCTGCTCTGCGTTCTGCATTTCCGGGCCCGGCCCGAATGAACGGCCTGCCTCGCAGCCTGCTCTTCGCATGCACCCGGAACGCGGTCCGCTCGCCCATGGCCGAGGCGCTCGCCGGACGCTGGCTCGGTTCCGGGGTCTTTATCGATTCGGCAGGAGTGGAGCCCGCCCCCGTCAACCCGTTCGCGGTTGTCGTCATGGACGAAATCGGTCTCGATATTCGCGGCCATCGGGCGAGAACGTTCGAGGAGCTTTCGGATTGCCGCTTCGATCTCATCGTCGCGTTGTCGAAAAGCGCAAATTCGGAGGCGGAAGCGTACGCCGCGGGTTCGCCCACGGCGGTCGAATATTGGGATGTCGCGGACCCGACATTGAACGAGGGATCGCGCGAGCAGCGGCTAATCGCTTTCCGGTCGGTGCGCAGCGATCTCGAGGCGCGCATCCGTCAACGCTTCCCCAGGAGGCCCGGCCTGCGCCGATACCGGCGTTCCCGATAGGGAGCGCCTGTCCGGCGAGTCCCGCAGTCGTGGCGCCCCGGCTCAACGGACGCGGCCCGCTGGCCCGGCCAGACCGGTCTCCGTCCTCTTCCGTCGCCCCGGACGCCGGCGGCAACCAGCACAGGTCCGATTCAGCGGCACCCGGCACGGATTCGCGGAATTTTGGAAATAATTCCCGATTGGGGCCTGGCTACAGAATATCCGTGCTAGAATGGGCTGGAGGCAAGCGGCGTCCGCGGACCGTCGTCCTTCGCCCCGGCCCGGCGCCGGAACGCCCGCGATTCAGCCAACAGGTGAAGTGCGCCCTGCGTTCAGCCCGCGCGCAACACGAGCACTGGCGCGGACGGCGCGCACGCCCCCACACGCCCGCGCCCGCGACACGCGCGAAACAGGCTCGCTCCGAAACCGGGCGACAACGAAACGAAGGAACCGCCGCCCCATGTCCTTTCTCGACCCGACTGTCGCCCTGTCCACAAGGCAGGAAGCCTTCCGCCGCCATTTCACCGTCTCCGGCAATGCTGCAGACGCCGCAAGGCGCGCCGGCAATGCCGAGCGCTTCGCCCGCCAGACCGGCTGCGCCCTGCTGGAGCGGCCCCGGATCGTCGAACGCCTGCGCCGCATCCGCCTGTCGTGGGAACGCACCGAACGGGATGAGGCCCGCTGGCCCGGCGAGAAGGAATTCGACCCCGACGAACCGGACGACACGGACGGGCCGGAGGATGAGGAATTCACCCCGGACCATGACAGAACATGACATTTCATGACACTTCGCGCGGGGTGTTCCTCGGTGCGGCTTTGCCCGGCCCGGAGGGCGGCGGCCGGCCCCGGATGCCGAACCGCAGACGGGCTGTCGACCGGCAGTCGCTTCAGCCATGTGGAATCGTGCTGTCGATCCTACCCGGCCTTTGCGATCACGAAGCGGAAGGGCGCGTCCGCCTCCTGGGCTTCCACGATGTCATGGCCTTCCGTGGCGCAGAAATGGCGCATGTCGATGGGCGATGCCGGGTCGTCGGTCAACACCTCCAGCCGGCCGCCCGGCGCCATCGCCTTGAGGCGCTTGCGGGCCCGCAGGACCGGGATCGGACAGCGAAGGCCCGTGGCGTCCAGCACATCGGCCATGGGTCAGAAGGCGTTGAGCGGAATCTTGAGATAGGCGCGGCCGTTGCTTTCCGGCTCCGGCAGGTCGCCGCCGCGCATATTGACCTGGATCGACGGCAGCAGCAGCGCCGGCACGTCCAGCGTCCTGTCCCGTTCGGTGCGCATGGCGACGAAGGCCCGCTCGTCGATGCCGTCGCGTACATGCCGGTTCGCCCTGCGCTCCTCCGCCACCGTCGTCTCCCAGGCGACCGCCCGACCGCCGGGCGCGTAGTCATGGCCGACGAAGATGCGCGTTTCGGGCGGCAGCGAAAGGATGCGCCGCGCCGAACGGTAGAGCGCGGCTGCGTCGCCGCCGGGGAAGTCGCAGCGCGCCGTGCCGAAATCCGGCATGAAGACCGTGTCGCCCGTGAACGCGGAATCGCCGATGACATAGGTAACGCAGGCCGGCGTATGGCCGGGCGTGTGCAACACCCGCGCTTCCAGACGGCCGAACCGGAACCGCTCCTCGTCGTCGAACAGCCGGTCGAATTGGGAACCGTCGGTCAGGAATTCCGGCGGCAGGTTGTAGATGTCCTTGAAGACCGCCTGCACATCGACGATGTGGCTGCCGATAGCAGTTCGACCGCCAAGGGCTCGCTTCAGGAAGGCGCCGGCGCTCAGATGATCGGCGTGGACATGGGTTTCGAGTATCCACTCGACGGCAAGCCCGCGCCCGCGGACCCGCTCCATGAGCCGCTCCGCGAATACGGTTTCGGTCCGTCCGGAATGGATGTCGTAGTCGAGCACCGGATCGACGATGGCGGCCCTGCCCGTCTCGGGGCAGGACACGATGTAGCTCACCGTCGAACTCGGCTCGTGAAACAGCGCCTCAACCTGCGGTCGTTCGGCCAAGAGTCGCCCTCCCTCGCGGGGAGGCGCTATCCTATACCGGATTCACCAATGGGAGAACGCATCCGTGAGTGCGCCGCTGATCGACTATCGCTCCGAAGACGGAATCGCAACGATTACGCTCAACCGGCCCGACAAGATGAATGCGCTGTCGAACGGGCTCGTCGCCGAACTCGTCGAGGCCTTCGAGCGGCTGCAGGAGGGCGACGACCGCGTCGCGATCCTGACCGGCGCCGGCGAACGGGCCTTCTCGGTCGGCGCCGACCTGCGCGACCCGCCCCGCGACCCGGAACTCTGGGAATGTATGCCGGGCGTCGGCGTGATGGTGGACAAGCCGATCGTCGCCGCCGTGCATGGCTACTGCGTCGGCGGGGCATTCTGCCTGGTCGAATTCTGCGATCTCGCCGTCGCCGACGAGACTGCGGACTTCTTCTATCCCGAGGCCCAGATCGGCTTTTGCGGCGGCCTCATTGCGGGTCTGGCGGCGCGTATCCCGCACAAGCTCGCGATGGAATTCATGATGACGGGACGGCATTTCGACGGAGAACGCGCCGCCGAGATCGGCATGGTCAACCGCGCCGTGCCGCGAGGCGAGCTGATGGCCGCTGCGAGGGAATATGCAACCGTCCTGCGGGACAGCGCGCCGCTCGTGCTCAGGACAGTGAAGCGTTTCGTGCGCGATACCGTGGTGGCGCGCGGCCCCTCGGAGCTCCAGGCGCTGGCGCGGCGCGAGCTGCTCTCGATCAGCCGCAGCGAGGACCAGAAGGAAGGCGGGCGCGCGTTCCGCGAGAAGCGCAAGCCCGCCTTTACCGGCCGATGAGCGCCGGGGCCACTTCCGGCGCCTTGCGGCGCGCGGCATAGTGGCTCCATCCGCTATTTCCCTGTCAGGAGACACGACCCTTGTCCGCATTGACCGAAGACGATTTCACGGCGCTCCGCGCGCTCGATACCCCGACGATCTGCAACGCGCTGGAGGTGGTGGCCGGCAGCCGGCTGAATACCGGCTTCACCGTCGAGCCGCTGGTCTGTCCGTTTCCCGGCCTGCCGCCCATCGTCGGCTATGCGCGCACCGGCTCCATCCGCTCGCAGTTCCCGAGCTCTGTCGTCGGCAGCGACGCCGCGAAGCTCCGAGTCTCCTATTACGACTATGTCGCCCATGGCGGCCCGGCGCCGCAGATCGTCGTGCTGCAGGACCTCGACGGCCCGCGCGCCGGCTTCGGCGCCTTCTGGGGCGAGGTCAACTCCAACATCCACAAGGCGCTCGGCTGCCTCGGCGTCGTCACGGACGGCTGCATCCGCGACATTCCCGACTGGGCGGACGGGTTCCAGGCCGTTGCGGGCTCGATCAAGCCGGCGCACGCCCATGTGCATGTCGTGGATTTCGGCGGACAGGTGAGCGTCGCCGGCATGGTCGTCAACAGCGGCGATCTCGTGCATGCGGATCAACATGGCGCAGCCGTCATTCCCATCGACCGGGCGCGCGAGGTGCCGAAGGCGGCGGCCGAGGTCGCGGCGAAGGAAAAGATCGTGCTGGATGTCTGCCGCGGCCCGGGTTTCACCTTCGAGAAGCTGAAACGCGCCATGCTCGGCCCGGAAGACGTGCATTGACGCTTCCGACGGGCGAAACGGTTGCCGGAAAGGGCGGGCGCGGCTAGGTTCCGCGCCCGCCTGCTACCGGGATTCCTGCGCCGTGCGCCTTCCTCTCCTGCCGCTGGCCGCCATGGCCGGGCTGGTCGCGCTCTCCAATGTGCTCGTCCAGTATCCGCTCGGCGACTGGTTGACCTGGGGCGCCTTCACCTATCCCGTCTGCTTCCTGGTCACTGACCTCACCAACCGGATGCACGGCGCGGCGACGGCGCGGCGGGTCGTCTATGTCGGGTTCGCCGCGGCCGTCGTCCTGTCCGTCCTGCTTGCGACGCCGCGCATCGCGGTCGCCTCGGGCCTCGCGTTCCTGGCGGCGCAGCTTCTGGACGTATCCGTGTTCGACCGGATGCGGCGCCGGGCGTGGTGGCAGGCGCCGCTGGTCTCCTCGATGCTGGGTTCCGCGGTCGATACGGCGCTGTTCTTCTCGATCGCCTTCTACGCTACGGGCCTGCCGTGGATCACGCTCGGCATCGGCGACTTCCTCTGGAAAGCCGCCTTCGCGCTCGCTATGCTCATTCCGTTCCGGTTGGCGATGCCGCACCTGGCCGCCCGCCCCGCTCAATAGGCGGAGATACCGCCCTCCGCCGGGATGACTGCGCCGTTGACCATGCGCGACTCGTCGGAGGCAAGGAAGAGCCCGATATTGGCGATGTCTTCGGGCTGGCCCACGCCGAACGGGTATGACTCGAATGTCGAGACCGATCCCTCCCGCGGCCGCTCCTCGTTCGGCTGGCGGTAGCGGGCGCGGATGCGCTCGGTCAGGATCAGGCCGGGGCAGATCACATTGGCCCGCACGCCCTCGTCCGAATAGGAGCCCGCAAGCGAGCGGGTGAAGGAAATCAAGCCGCCCTTGGCCGCCGAATAGATGTGCGCGGGATGGTTGCCGCGCAGCGCCACCACGGAGGAGATATTGATGACAGCCCCGCCGCCGCCCGCAATCATGGGCGGCACGACATGACGGCACATCAGCATCGGCCCCTTGAGGTCGAGCGGGATTGTGCGGTTCCAGACATCGAGATCGACCTCGTGGATCTTCGTGTCCTCGACGACCGACCCGCCCGCGCAGTTGAACAGGATGTCGATGCGCCCGAACTCGGCCATCGCCGCTGCGGCGCAAGCCGCCGCCGAGGCATCGTCGGTCACGTCGGTGCGGTGGAAGGCCGCACCGGCTTCCGCCGCCGTTGCTGCACCCGCCGCCTCGTCGATCTCCGCCACCATCACCTTCGCCCCCTCGCGGATGAAGATTCCGGTGGCCGCCCTGGCGATCCCGGACCCGGCGCCGGTAATGATCGCGGTTTTCCCTTCGAGGCGTCCCATCTCTTGCCTTCCTTCCGATCCCGGCGCTAGGTTTGCGCCCATGGCGCGCGAGCTTATCAATCCCTGCGGCATCTACCAGCGCAATAACGGCGCGCTGGCGCCCCGACGGCCCCTGGAGGACATCGGGGTCGTCGGCCTGTTCTCCAACCTCAAGGCCAATGCCGACCGTTACCTGGAGGAAGTATCGCACCGGCTGAAGGCGCGCTACCCGCACCTGGAGTTCGAGCTCTTCCAGAAAATCGCAAGCGAGCCCGCCGACTTTTCGCAGCAATGGCTCAACCGGGTCCACGCTGTGGCGGCCGCTTTCGGGGACTGAGGCTCCTGCACGTCGTGGTGTATCCATGACGCGATCAAGCTTGAAGAGCGCGGCATTCCCGTAGCCGTCACCTGCACCGACGAATTCTTCGCCCTCGGCAAGGCGGAGGCGGAATGCCTCGGCATGGCCGGACTGCCGATCGCCGTCGTGCCGCATCCGGTGGCGAAGCTGCTTCCGGCGGGAGTGGCGGAGATCGCCGACGAGGCCATAGACCAGATCGTCCACATGCTGGAGGCCGATGCGGCGGCGCTTGCGGAGGAATGCCGCAACCGTCCGCTGCCGAAGCGGGGGCGGATGCGCTACCGTTCGCTTTTTGAAGGCGACTACAACGCGCCCGGCGCGCCGGAACGGATTTCCGGCCCCGATTCGCCGGAAGCGTTGAACCGCGTCTTCTACCAGCGCGGCTGGACCGACGGACTGCCCTTCGTGGCGCCGACGCCCGACCGCCGGGACGCCATGCTGGGCGGGCGCGACCCCGACGAGGAGATCGGCCTCATCGAACCGCGCCTCGGTCTTGCGACGGTCGGCAAGGTGGCCGCCAATGCCGTGATGGCCGGGGCGGCGCCCGCGATGATGCCGGTCATCCTGGCCGCGACCCGCGCCATGACCGCCGAGCGGCTGAACCTGAAGGCGCTCCAGTCCACGACCCATCCCTGCGGCCTGCTGACCGTCGTGCACGGGCCGATGGCGGAAGAACTCGACATTGCCTCCGGCACCAACTGCATGGGCCAGGGCGCGCACGCCAATGCCGCGATCGGGCGCGCCGTCCGGCTGGTGCTGACCAATATCGGGGGCGCCCAGCCCGGCGTGCTCGACCGCGCGACCATGGGCACGCCCGCCAAATACAGCTACTGCTTTGCGGAGAACGAGGAAGCCAACCCCTGGGCGCCCTTCCAGGTCGAACGCGGCATCGCGGCTGAGGACAACGCCGTCACGCTTTGCGGCGTCGAGGGGCCGCACAATGTCAACGACCACTACAGCGAGACGGCCGAAGACGTTTTGCTGACGATCTGCGGCACCATGGCCACGCCCGGCTGCAACAACTCCTATTTCCACGGCGAATACCTGGTCGTGATCGGCCCCGAACATGCCGAGGTCATCGCGCGCGAGGGCTGGTCGAAGGAGGATGTCGAACGCTTCATCATCGAGCGCGCGATTATCCCCCGCTGGCATATCGGCAAGGCGCAGATGGCGCTTTACCGCCAACAGGTGCCGGAGCGCTTCGTCGGGCTCGACGGCAGGGACGGCGTGCGCATCGTCAGCGAGCGGAAACAGCTCATGGTCATGGTCGCCGGCGGGGCCGGACGCCATTCCTGTGTCATCCCTTCCTTCGGCAGCACGCTCTCCGTGACCGAGGCGGTCCGGGGCTGGCCGGTCAGCGCCTCAGGTCGGCGAGGAGCGGCATGACGTCGCTGGCGAAACGTTCGATCTGTTCCGAGCGCCGGTCATAGGGGCCGACAAGATCGACCACAACATGCCTGGCGCCCGCCTGGTGGAAGTCGCGGATGCGCCCGGCCACCTGCTCGGCGGCGCCCAGCGCCGCGTAGCGCGCCGCGGCCTTGCGGAAGTCCATCGCATAGCGGCGGGACAGCGACCCGGTCGCGATATCGAGCGCACGCTCATAGCTGTCGTCGATGCGGGCGAACAGCAGATGCCCGGTGCCGAACGGCGCCTCGCCGCGCCCTGCCGCTTCGGCCGCCCGCCCAATCTCGTCGAGCGCCCGCGCGAACATTTCCGGCGTCACCACATAGGAGACATAGCCGTTCGCAAGCCGGCCGGCGCGCCGCAATGCCGGCGGGCGCCGACCGCCGCACCAGATCGGCGGACCGCCCGGCTGCCTCGGCGGCGGCAGCATCGGCGCATCCTCGAAGGAGAAATGGCGCCCGCAATAGCTTGCCAGCCGTCCCGACCAAAGCGCGCGGATCGCTTCGATGCCCTCGGTCAGCCGCTGTCCGCGCTCCTCGCGGGGCACGCCGCATACCTCGTATTCCTTCGGGAATTCGCCGCCGACGCCGACGCCGAAGATGAACCGTCCTTCGGTCAGGTGATCGAGTGTGGCTGTCATCTTGGCGACCGGTCCCGGATGCCGCAGCGGCAGGAGATAGACGCCGGTGCCGAAGACCAGCCGCCGGCTCGCCACAGCGGCCTGCGCAATCATCAGCAACGGGTCGAGGAACGGGATTGCAAAGGAGACGTGGTCGCCCAACCAGATTTCGTCGAAGCCCTTGGCATCCACGTCTTCGACGAACGTCACGAGGTCGTCGATACGCGGCTGCCAGGGGCCGGTTGGCGCGTCGCCTTCGCGGTGGATCGTCTGGATACCGAGCTTCAGTCCCTCTTCAAGCCGGAGCGCCATGCGCCTCCCTCCCCAATAGCCGGCGATTTGGGGTATAGAGCGATATCCGCTGAGGAGACGCAATGCGATGAGCGCCTTGGCATCGCTCGTGGACGACCGCGCCGGCGACGGCGTTTTTCGGGTGGACCGGACCATCTATACCGACCCGGATGTCTTTGCTGCGGAAATCGAGGCGATTTTCGAGGGCAATTGGATCTATCTGGCGCATGAGAGCCAGATCCCGGAACCCGGCGACTACCTCGCCGTCTGGATGGGCCGCCAACCGGTGATCGTCAATCGGCGCGCCGACAGCTCTGTCGGGGCCATGCTCAATGCCTGCGCCCATCGCGGCGCGCGCCTGACGCCCACTCGTCAGGGCAAGGCGACCGCCTTCGTGTGCCGCTATCACGGCTGGTGCTACGACACCTTCGGCGCCTGCACGAAGATCAAGGACGAGCGTACGTCCGCCTTGCCGTCCGGCGCGTCGCGCGCGGATTTCAGCCTCAAGACGGTGCCGTTGGTCGAGAGCTACAAGGGCTTTGTCTTCGGCTCGCTCAATCCGGATGCGCCGCCGCTCGCCGAACATCTGGGCGAGGCGGTCCCGGTCATCGACCTGCTCGCGGACCAGTCGCCCGATGGCATGGAGGTCGTTCCGGGGCAGGCAAGCTATGTCGTGGACGGGAACTGGAAGCTCCAGACCGAAAACGGCGTGGACGGCTACCATGTCTCCACCGTGCACCGGAACTTCGTGACCACTATTCAGCGCCGCGACCTGCAATCCGGCGCCACCGGTGCAAGGCGCACCGATAACAGCCGCTTCATGGGCGCGACCCGCAATGGTTGCTACGACCTCGGCAACGGCCACAACCTGATCTGGACCGAGCGGGGCATGCCCGAGTCGGCGCCGCTGTGGGAAGCGCGCGAACGCCTGCTGCCACTGGTTGGCGAGCGCAAATGGACCTGGATGTGCGCGCGGGGGCGCAATCTGCTGCTCTTCCCGAACGTGTTCCTCATGGACCAGTCCTCGACGCAGATCCGGGTCATTCGCCCGCTATCGCCGAGCCGCACTGAAATCACGGTCCATTGCATAGCGCCGAAGGGCGAGAGCCGGGCCGCGCGCACTGCACGAATGGCGAAGTTTCGGGATTTCTTCCTGATGAGCGGCCTGGCGACGCCGGATGATTCGGCGGCGCTGGAGGATACTCAGGTCGGATGCGAGGGGCGTCTCGACCGTTGGAACGACCTGTCGCGGGGGCTCGGGGCAATGCGACACGGTGGCGACGATGCCGCAACCGACCTCGGTATCCGCCCGGTTTCCAGCAGCCCGCGCTGGGACCACGAGACGCTCTATCACGGCCAATATCGCCAATGGCGCCGCCTTATGGCGCGCGCCGACAGGGCCGCAGCGTGAAGATCGACCCGGAACTGCAACTTGCCGTCGAGCGGGTTGTTCATATGGACGCCTGGCTGCTGGACGAGCGCCGCTTCGAGGAATGGCTGGCGCTGTTCACCGATGACGTGACTTTCTGGGTTCCTGCCTGGACCGGCGAAGAAACGCTGGCCCGCGATCCCGAGACCGAGCTGGCGCTCATCTACATCCGGGGCAAGGCAGGGCTGGACGACCGGGTATTCCGGATAGGCACGCGGGACAGTTACGCCTCGCTGCCCTTGCCGCGCTCATGCCATGTGGTCGGCAATGTGCTGATCCTTTCCGCAGGCAACGGCGAGGTCGAGGCGGCCGCGTCCTGGACGGTCCATCAATATGCCTCGCTCAAGGGCGCGCGCGTGCATGGAGGGCGCTACCGCTACCGGCTCCGCCTCGAAGACGGCGAATGGCGGATTGCAGCCAAGACGGTGACCTTCCTGAACGACGGGGTCGATGTGGCTCTGGACATCTACAATGTCTGAACCGGGCGCGCCGCCGAAGGGCCTCCGTTTCGCGGTCGATTACGGCCCGCTGCTGGTCTTCTTCTTCGCTTACTACGCCGCCGGCATCATGTGGGCGACGGCTGCGATCATGGCGGCCACCGCCGTCATGCTCGGTGTCTCCTGGTATTTCGAGCGACGCCTGGCGCCGTTGCCGCTCGTTACCGCAGGCCTGGTCGCCGTGTTCGGCGGGTTGACCCTGCTGCTCGCGGACGAAACCTTCATCAAGATGAAGCCGACCATCGTGAAAACGTTCATCGCGGCCGTGCTGCTCGGCGGCCTTGCCTTCGGCAAGCCCCTGCTGAAACCGCTGTTCGGAGGGGTCTGGAAGGTGGACGACGACGGATGGCGCAAGCTGACGCTACGCTTCGGGCTGTTCTTCATCGCGATGGCGGTGCTGAACGAGATCGTCTGGCGCACACAGTCCACGGACTTCTGGGTCAATTACAAGTTGTTCGGCACCATCGGCTTCACATTCGCCTTCTCGCTGGCGCAGATACCGGTGTTCCGCCGCCACTGGGTCGAGGAAGCCGCTGAGAGCGGATAATCCTGCCCGGCCTCAGGCGGCCCTTCGGGCGGTTTCGAGCAGATCGTTGACGACGCGCTCCAGGTGGTTGAGCGTGTTGCATTCGCGCAAGAGATCGCAATAGGGCCGGTAGCGGCGCATCTCGCTGTCTCCCGTGCCCCAGAGCGGCGGCGGTTCCGGATTGAGCCAGATGAGCCGCTTGCAGCGCTTGTGCATCTCCTTCAGGTATTCGGCCCTGGGATCGGTGTTGTTCGACCGGGCGTCGCCGAGGAAGACGATCGTTGTGTTCCGGTCCACATCGGCGAGGAAACTCTCCCGGAAATTGGTGAGCGATTCGCCGTAGTCCGTCGGCATGTAGCCGACCTTCTGCATTACCTTGTCGGCGGCCTCGTCGGCGATATTGTCCTTGAAGTGCTCCGAGACCTCGATGAGGTAGCCGGAAAAGGCAAAGCTCCGAATATCGTGCAGGAGTTCGTGCAGCTCATAGAGGAACTGCAACAGGAACCGCGCGACGCTGGCAACGGAGCCGCTGACATCGCAGATCGCCATGACGCGGGGCCGGTCGAGCTTGCGCTTCTTCCACTCCAGCTCGAACAGCACGCCGTCATTGCCGTAATTGCGGCGCATGGTGCGGCGGATATCGAGCTGGCCGCGATTCTTCATCTTGCGCCGCCGGGAATGGAGCGCCACCAGCCGGCGGCAGATCTTTTCCACGATGCGGCGCATTTGCTCCCGGTCGCGGCGGTCGAGATTCCCGAGCCGGGAGCGGCGCAGCCGGTCTTCCCTCAATTCCTGCGACGTTGCCGCGCCTTGCAGCGAAAGCTGTTGCTCGACATGGTTGCGCACTTGCTCGAACAGCCAGGCTCGGCTTTCCTGCAAGGCCTGCCCGGCGCTGCCGCCGCCGCCCTGCCTGCCCATCGCCTGGATCTGCGCATCCACGCCTTCGACGCCCATTTGCTGGAGCACACGCTGGGTATAAAGGCCGCGCTGCGTGAAGAAGCGGATGTTCTCCACGCCGACCTCCGCCGCCGCCTTCTGCATGGCGAGCGCCAGCGCGGCGCGGTCGCCGGCTTCCAGCATGGTCAGCAGGTCTCCGCCGTCCGCCTGCCCGCTCTCCTCTGTTTCCTCCCCGTCCCGGCGCTCGTGAAAGCTTTCGAAGGCGAAGAATTCGTCGAAGATACGGGTGAATCCGGTCTTTTCCTCAGGCGTCTTGGCGAGCGCCATGGCAAGAGCGTCGTGCAGGCTTTGCCGGTCCGACCAGCCCATCAGCCGCGCCGTTTCCATGGCATCGAGCGTCTCGGCGACCGAGACCCGGATATCGGCCCCGCGCAGCGCCGACAGGAAGTTGGTGAAGATGCGCTCCATCAGGCGCGCGCGCCGTCGGCCTTCTTCGCCTGGCGGGTGAGCCCGTAGAGTTCCGCATCGACCGACTGGATGTCCTCCTCGAATTTGAGGAAGACATTGAGCGTTTCCCGAACCATGTCCGCTTCGAGTTCGTCGGCATGCAGCAGCAGCAGCACGCGCGCCCAGTCGATGGATTCGCTTACGGAGGGCTGCTTTTTCAGGTCCAGTCCGCGCACCTGCTGCACGAAGGACACGAGCTGGTATTTCAGGTTGCGCGGAATCTCCGGGATACGGGCCTGGATGATCTCCCGTTCGAGCGGCGCATCGGGAAACGGCACATAGAGATGCAGGCAACGCCGCTTGAGCGCGTCGCTCATCTCCCGGGTGTTGTTGGAGGTCAGGAACACGACGGGGCGGCGCCCGGCCTTGATCGTCCCGAGTTCGGGAATGGAGACCTGGAATTCGGACAGGATTTCCAGAAGGAAGGCCTCGAACTCGTGGTCCGACTTGTCCACTTCGTCGATCAGCAGCACCGCGCCGCCGGGTTCGCGCAGCGCTTTCAGCAAAGGCCGCGGCGCGAGGAAACGCTCGGAAAAGAAGACGTCCGCATGCGCGTGCAGCCGGTCCATGGACTCCTTGAGCCCCTGGGCCTCGCCCAGAACTTCGCCGAGCTTGTCCCGTAGAATCTGCGTGTAGAGAAGCTGCTTGGCGTAGCGCCATTCGTAGAGCGCCTTGGCCTCGTCGAGACCTTCGTAGCATTGCAGCCGGATGAGCGGCAGGTCGAGATAGGCAGCCGTCGTGTTCGCCAGTTCGGTCTTGCCGACGCCCGCAGGCCCCTCGACCAGAACCGGCTTGCCGAGATGGCCTGCAACATAGATCGCCGTTGCAATCTGGCGCGAACAGATATAGCCGAGTTCCGCATAGCCTTCGCGGACACGCTCAATGGACTCCAGCTTTTCCAATTGTTCGGGGGTCATACCTTGTCCGGGGAAGAGAGAGCGGTGGATATTGCCCGCTGCTTCCGGTCGATACAACCGATCCGGGTCGTGTGAAACCGCCGCATGACCCGCGCGTATTCCCGCTTCGCATTGCATCCTTTTCCATGAGGCCGGATCGACCCGGACGCGGCATCGCCCTCATGATCGCGGGCATGGCAATGCTGGCGAGCCTCGATGCCGTCGGAAAGCTCGCGACCCAGACTTATCCCGTCTCGCAGGTGCTCTTCCTGCGCTTCGCCGTTTTCCTCGCCTTCGCACTGGCGCTCGCGGCCCGGCGGGGCGGCGTCCGCCCGATGCTGCGGACGCGAAACTGGCGCCTCCAGTTGTTTCGCTCCTTCCTGCTGGCGCTCGAGATGTGGCTGTTCGTCTATGCGATCTCGAAGTTGCCGCTTGCAGATGTTCATGCCGTTGCCGCCGTCTCGCCGCTGATCGCGACAGCGCTTGCCGTTCCCCTGCTGGGCGAACGTGTGGGTCCCTGGCGGTGGGCGGCCGTGGCGCTGGGCTTTGCGGGCACGCTGATCGTGATTCGCCCCGGTATCGGCGTGTTCGATCCGTTGACCATTCTGCCGCTCGTGGCCGCGTTCGCCTGGGCCTATTACCAGTTGCTGCTGCGCCGTTTGCGCGACGACCCGCCCGAGACGACCCTGCTCTACACGGCGATTGTCGGTCTTGTCGTGTGGAGTACGACCGCGCCCTTCGCATGGGTCCCGCCGGACACCCATGGATGGGCGCTCCTGGGTGCGATCGGGATACTGGGAGTTGTCACACACGGCTTGCTCATTCTCGCCGCACGGGAGGCCCCGGCAGCCGTCCTGCAGCCGTTCAGCTACACCCTGCTGGTCTGGGCGACGGTCTGGGGCTGGGTCGGTTTCGGCGCCTTCCCGGACAGGTGGACGATCGTCGGGGCGTCCGTCGTTGTCGCGAGCGGGATCTTCGCGATCTGGCGGGAGCATCGGCGCGCCGCGCGCCATCCGTAGCGATCCGGAGACGCCCGCCATGCCGGCCGCGCTCGCCAATTCGTGCATAATGCCGGCAACGCAAATCGGGGATTCCTTTCCATGCAGTTCGTTCTGGCGATCCGGGGCCAGTTTCCGCCCGGAGACGACATGAATATGCGTTTCGAAGAGTTGATGGCGCAGGTCCGTCTGGCGAAACAGCTCGGTTTCACCGGCATCGCCAAGTCCTGCCACTACAGCTCCTCGCCCTGGCAGGAAATCCAGCAGATTCCCTTCCTCGCCCGCGCGGCGGCGGAAGCGCCCGGCCTGACCTTCCTTACCTCGATCGTGCTGTTGCCGCTGCACAAGCCGCTGGAGATTGCCGAGCAGACCGCAGCGCTGGACCTGTTCACCGGCGGGCGCTTCATCCTCGGCGTCGGCATCGGCTACCGCGATGTGGAGTTCAAGGCCTTCGGCACCGGCCGCGAGGAGCGGGTGCCGCGCCTGGTGGAGAATATCCAGGCGATCAGGCGTTTGTGGACCGAGGACGCGGTGACGATGAAGGGCTCGCATTTCGAGCTCGACGGCGCCGTCTGCTCGCTGAAGCCCCGCCGCCCGCCGCCCATCTGGATCGGCGCCAATGCCGACCCGGCGATTCGCCGTGCGGCGCATATTGCCGATAGCTGGATGATCAACCCGCACAACCGCATCGACACGATCCTGCGCCAGATTGAAGTCTACAAGCGCGGTCTGGACGAAGCGGGCAAGCCCTGGCCGAAAACATTGCCGCTGGCGCGAGAGATGTTCGTGGCGCGGACCCGCGCCGAGGCGGTCCGGCTCGCCCGGCCCTATCTGGAGGCCAAATACAAGGCGTATCACGACTGGGGCCAGGGCGACGCCATGCCGGAAGGCGACAACGACCTGGGCCAGGAGTTCGACGAGCTCGCCCGCGACCGCTTCCTTTTCGGCTCCGCCGACGAGGTCGCCGAACAGATCGTGGGCATGATGAAGGCGACCGGCGCCAACCAGCTGTCCTGCCCGATCCAGTGGCCGGGAATGCCGCAAGAAGTCGTCGTCGAGCAGATGCATGTGATGGCGGAAGAGGTCGTTCCCCTTGTGAAGCAAGGGCTGTAGGCCATGCAGTTCGGATTGATGACACGCGGCCAGTACGAGCTCGGCGACGACATGCAGCAGCGCTTCGCGGAGCTTGCGGAACAGGTGCGGCTGGCGGACCGCCTCGGGTTCGCATCCCTGACCAAGGGCTCCCATTACAGCGCCTGGCCCTACCAGGACTTCCAGCAACTGCCCTATCTCACCCGGATGATGGCGGAGGCGCCCAATCTGCGCCTCAATGCCGGCATCATCCTGCTGCCGCTGCACAAGCCGCTCGACCTGGCCGAGCAATTGGCGACCATGGATGTGATGTCGGGCGGGCGCGTGATCGTCGGCGCCGGCCTTGGCTACCGGGATGTGGAGTTCGACGGTTTCGGCACGAACCGCCCGGAACGGATTCGCCGCTTCGAGGAAAACCTTGAGGCGATGAAGCGGCTCTGGACGGAAGAGACCGTCACCATGGCGGGTTCGCATTTCGCGCTGCGGGAGGCGTCTTGCCCTACCAAACCGGTCCAGAAGCCGCATCCGCCAATCTGGATCGGCGCCAATGCCGACGGCGCAATCCGCCGGGCGGCCCGGCTCGGGACCTGCTGGTACATCAATCCCCACAACCGGATTTCGACGATCCTCGAACAACTGGATGTCTATCGCCGGGCGCTCGACGAACTCGGCAGGCCCATGCCCGGGGAGCTGCCGATCCGGCGCGAGGTGTTCGTCGCCGACAGCCGCGAGGAAGCGGTTCGGCTTTGCGGCCCGCACCTTGCGGGCAAATACGCCGTCTATGCCTCCTGGGGGCAGGACAAGGCGATGCCGGCGGGCGATGCCGACCTGACCGCCGCCTTCGACGACCTCGCCCGCGACCGCTTCCTTGTCGGCTCCGCTGACGAGGTGGCGGAGCAGATGATCGCGCTGGCCCGCACCACCGGCGTCAACCACGTCGTGATGAGCGTCCAGTGGTCGGGCATGCCGCAGAGCCTTGCGCTGGAGACCCTGCAGCGGCTTGCCGAGGACGTGTTCCCGAAGGTGCGCCAGGGGAGCTAGACGCCGCCCGCGCAGGCGATGGAAGGCCTTGGGCCGCCCTTCAGCGCCGGGAGTCCATCGCCGGCTTCCGATGGGGACGACGCGGCGCGGGCGGGTGCGGGCGTGCGCGCCTTTGGCGCCGGCGGGCGTTTTGCGCGCGCGAGGCTTCGCGCACTTTCTCCACCGTCATGGCCGGACTTGTTCCGGCCATTCGGAGCCTGGCGAACTGGGCATTGCCTTCGCGGCCTTTTCCTGTGCCTATTCCCGCAATCTGCTTCTACCGGTCGGGGAGCCGAAGACGCACTGGCTGGCGGATGCCGGCAAGCGCGTCATTGCCGGAGCGTGTGCGTTGTTCAGCCGGGGGGGGAATCGGTTTGCTCGTGGCCGTTCTGCCGACCGTGCTTTCGCTCCGGCTGGCCGCAATGGCGTCCATGCGCGCCTATGACAGCATTGCGCTGGCGCTGAAGGCGGCGGGCGAGCCGGTCATTCGTTCCAACACCTGGAATGTTTATCGGCGCGGCGCCGGGATCGTCTATGTCAATCGGGATTGCGGCTCGAATGGCGCCGACGGACGGTTCTTTCCGCACATCGTTCCTGCCAACGTCGATGACCTGCCGCCCGAACGCCGGCAATACGGCTTCCACAATATCGACTTCCCGTTCCTGAGCGCCGCCGCCGATCCGGGGATCGGAATTTTCCAGGCCGCCGGAACGCGCCGGCTCGAGTTGCAATTGCCCCGTTACGGCATCGCCGCCGTCCGCGCCGGGCAGTACATTCCCGGCGAAGACGGCCGCCTGTACCTGTGGAAAGGCGAGGTCCGCTTCGACGAGTAGCCGGCGGCGGCAGCCGGGATCGGGAGCGCAGGGCCGGGAGAGGAGGAGGCGCCGCCGGTCAGCCCGCCGAGGGCGACCAGCCGTAAACCCGCCGGAGGGCGCCGCCCATGAGTTCCGCGCGCTCGTGCTCCGTCAGCCTGTCCGTCCGGCGGAACGGCTCGACCCCCTGTTCGTAAGTGATGAGGTTGACCGCGCGGGTCCAGTCGGTGCCCCAGAGGCAGCGGTCGATGCCGAAGCGCTCGAAGATGCGGCAGAGCGGGTCCCAGATGTCGTCATGGGGATAGGGCGCGTGCGAGAGCGTGCAGGCGCCGGTGATCTTGACGACGACATTCTCGCACTCGGCCAGCGCGAGCAGGCGCGGCAGGTCCGCGAACGGCTCCGGCGGGGCCGGCGGGTCGAAGGGCTGCTTCAGGCCGAGATGGTCGATGACCAGCCGGGTGTCCGGATGGGCTTTCGCCAGCGCCAAAGCCTGGTCGAGCAGGCCCCAGCAGAGCAGGTTGACCGGCAGTCCGCACCGGGCGGCGGCGCGCAGGATGCGCGCGACGCCGGCATCGTCCGGGTCCCTCGAAACCCCGTAGGCCAGCATGATCCGCACGGCGACCGCGCCCTCCACCCTCGCCCAGTCGGCGACCGTCTCGGCGACCCCGGGGTCGGAGGGATCGACCGGCTTGACCAGGCAGAAACGGCCCGGATGCGCGGCATGGACATCGACTGCATAGCTCGCATCGTAGCGGTACATGGTGTAGGGCGAGACGAGCACCGCCCCGTCCACGCCGACCGCCTCCATTGCGGCCACCATGTCGGCGCCCGTGACCTCCGGCGGCCCCGCCAGCGTTCCGGCCCAAGGCCGGCCGGGACGGTCGCGTTCGTAGGCGTGAACCTGGGCGTCGATGATCGGCACGGGTTGCGTCTCCTCTTGCTGCAGCGGGCTGGAGGCGCGTCAGGCGGCCAATTCCAGGATTTCCATGACCTGCGCCGGCCCGTCTATGGGGCGCGGGTTGCGCGGCGCCCAGGGCGTTCCCATCGCCTGTTCCGCGATCCTCCGGAAGTGCTCGCGCCCGACGCCCGCCGCGGAAAGGCTGCGCGGCATGCCGAGACCGGCGATGAAGCGGTCGAGCAGATCGCCCGCATCCGCGTCCGGCTCGCCCATCGCCGCCGCCACCAGCTTCTGGCGCTCGGCATTGGCCGGCCGGTTCCAGCGCATCACGAAGGGCAGCATGATGCAGGAGGTGTGGCCGTGCGGCGTGCCGAACACCGCGCCCAGCACATAGCCGATGCCGTGGCTGGCGCCCATCGGCACGCCGGAGGCGAGCGGCGCCATCGACAGCCAGGAGCCGAGCTGGCAATCGAGCCGCGCCTCGATGTCGGCCGGGTCCGCCTTCACCCGCGCGAGCCCTTGCGTCAACAGCGCCAGCCCCTTGAGCGCCTGCGCGTCGCCGTAAGCATGCGCCTCGCCGGAGCAGACGCCCTCGACGCAATGGTCCACCGCGCGCACGCCCGTGGAGAGGAACAGCCATTCCGGCGTATGCACGCTCGGCGCCGGGTCGAGGATGACGGCGCTCGGGATGGCGTCCGGATGGCGGAACAGCTCCTTCAGCTTCACGCGCTCGTCGGTGACGCCGGCAATGGCGCTGAACTCGCCGGCCGAAAGCGTGGTCGGGATGCTGACCTGCGGAATCGTCGGCCCGGCCGCCGGGTCGCGCAGCGCATCCATCTCCTCCGGCGCGCGGATATCGTTGGCGAGGCACATGCGCACCGCCTTCGCCCCGTCGGTCAGCGAGCCGCCGCCGAAGGTGACGATGAGGTCGGCATCCGCGGCGCGCGCGGCCTCCGCCGCGGCGATCACATCCCGGCGCGGCGTGTGCGGCGCCATGCGGTCGAATTGGCCGGCGACCTTGTTGCCGAGCGCGCGGCGCAGCTTTTCGATCTCGCCCGTCCCGCGGTTGAGCGTGCCGCTCACCATGAGGAAGATGCGCGCCGCCCCGAGCCGCTCCGCCTCTTCGGCCACCGCCTGTTCCAGCGGCGCGCCGAAACTCACCGCGTCCATGCGCCCGAACGCCACCCGACCCGATTTCATCGCCGTTCTGCCCGTTCGTCATACAGGAAATCGCCGTGCTCTACGGCGGACGGCCCCGGCCCCATGAGCCCGGCGCAACTGTAGGCAATGGCGCGGAGCTCCCGCAGTCGGGCTTCCTTGTCCCGCGCGCGCCTTTCCCGATCCAGCCGTTCGCGCAACGCGACCGGGATGGCGCCGGTCATCGTCTCGCCGGTCAATCGCGCGAGTTCGCGGGCAATCCGGCAGGTCTCTTCATTCTCGATGTTGAGGCCCATTGCCGATCCAAGGGTAGATTCAAGATTGACCGATCCACCCTATGGCGGATAGCCGGTCGATGCAAACCCGTTCGCCCTTCCCGTCCCTCCGGTCCTGCGCTCTACTGGCGGTCGATTCCCGACTCGCAGGAAGGAGCGAACCGCCGTGACCGCATACAAATTCGACGACCGCGCCATCGACTGGGCCCCGTTCAACGGTTTCGAGGGCCTCTACTACGCCATCCAGAGCGTGGACCGGGAGCTCAACCGGGTCGATATGCTGATGAAGTTCGACCCGGACGCCAGATGCGCGCCGCACACCCATGTCGGCGTCACCAAGACGCTGGTGCTCGAGGGCGAGCACCGCATCTACAAGCCTGCGCCCGACGGGACGCTGGGGCCCCCCGACATCCGCCCGGCCGGCGCCTTCTCCGAGAACCGGGGCGACGAGACCCATGTCGAAGGCGGCGGGCCGGAAGGCGCGATCATCCTGCTCTCGATGCAGGCGGTGGACGGCGAGGTTTACGACATCCTCCGCGAGGACCTGTCGCTCGACCGCAAGATCACGCTCGACAACTTCGCCCGCGGCCTGGAGCGCCGACGGGCCAGGGCCGCCTGAAGACGACCGGTCCTACCGCCCCGGCATACCCTCGTCCTTGGGAAGGTCCGGGTGCATCGGGTTCCAGGGCTGGGCGCTGCCGACGAAGATATCGCGGCTTGGCGTGTAGCCGCCCGGATCGTCCAGACTGCCCGCGTAGAGCGCCCGGACCGACTCGTTCGCCCCATTGACGAGGAACACCGGCGAGCCGCATGAGGGGCAGAAGGCCCGCCGCATCGGGTGTCCCTTGTCTGCGGGCCTTTCGAACCAGCCCGGCTCGCCGCTGAGCAGGGTGAACTCGCTCTCTCTCACCACCACGGCCGGAAAATAGGCGCTGCCGGTCGCCTGCTGGCAGTCGCGGCAATGGCAATTGCCCATATAGCGCGGTGCGCCGGTGACCTCGTAGCGAATGGCGCCGCACGCGCAGCCGCCGCCGAACGGGACTTCCATGACCGTATCTCCCTCTTGCATCGCCGGGCGAGTATAGCCGGTCGCCGCCGCGCGCGCCGCTGCGTTGCGGCGAAGCGGCCGGCAGGGTATGAGCGGCGCCATGGCTGCACATCGATATGTCTATGTCATGCACGGTCTCGCCAAGGCGTATCCGGGCGGGCGCAGGGTGCTGGACAATATCCGCCTCGCCTTCCTGCCGGGGGCCAAGATCGGCGTGCTCGGGCCGAACGGGGCCGGCAAATCGACGCTCATGCGCATCATGGCGGGCATCGAGACCGAGTTCGACGGCGAGGCATGGGCCGCGGACGGCGTGCGCATCGGCCACCTGCCGCAGGAGCCCGAGCTCGATCCCGCGCGCGACGTCATGGGCAATGTCATGCAGGGCGTGGCCGGGACGGCGCGGCTGCTGGAACGCTTCAACGAAGTGAGCGCGCGCTTCGCCGAGGAGCTGACCGGCGAGGAGATGGACGCGCTGATCGAGGAACAGGGCGCGCTCCAGGAGCGGATCGACGCGGCGAACGGCTGGGAGCTGGAGCGCATGGTCGGGATCGCGATGGACGCGCTGCGCTGCCCGCCCGGCGACGCCGGCACGGACACGCTTTCCGGCGGCGAGCGCCGGCGGGTGGCGCTCTGCCGCCTGCTGCTGTCCCGGCCGGACCTGCTGCTGCTGGACGAGCCGACCAACCATCTGGACGCGGAGAGCGTCGCCTGGCTGGAGCGCTTCCTGGAGCAATATGAGGGCACGGTGGTGGCTGTCACCCATGACCGCTACTTCCTCGACAATGTCGCCGGCTGGATACTGGAGCTCGACCGCGGGCGCGGCGTGCCGTTCGAGGGCAACTACTCCTCCTGGCTGGAGCAGAAGGAGCGCCGCCTCGCCGTGGAGGAGAAGCAGGAGAGCGCGCGCCGCAAGGTGCTGCAGCGCGAGCTCGAATGGGTCCGCCAGAGCCCGCGCGCCCGGCAGGCCAAGAGCCGGGCGCGGCTCCGGGCCTATGAGGAGCTGCTGGCCGAGGGCGCGCGCCGGGCGCCGGGCGCGGCCGGGATCGTCATCCCGCCGGGGCCGAGGCTCGGCGATGTGGTGGTCGAGGCGAAGGGCGTGGCCAAGGCCTTCGGCGACCGGCTGTTGATGGAGGGCGTCTCCTTCCGCCTCCCGCCTGCGGGCATCGTCGGCGTGATCGGGCCGAACGGCGCCGGCAAGACGACGCTCTTCCGGATGCTGACCGGCGAGGAGGCGCCCGACAAGGGCGCGCTGCAGGTCGGCGAGACGGTGAAGATCGGCGCGGTGGACCAGAGCCGCGACGCTCTCGATGCGGACAAGACCGTCTGGCAGGAGATTTCCGGCGGCCTCGACGCCATCGCGCTCGGCGGGCGCGAGGTCGCCAGCCGGGCCTATGTCTCGACCTTCAACTTCAAGGGACCGGACCAGCAGAAGAAGGTCGGCTCCCTCTCGGGCGGCGAGCGCAACCGGGTCCACCTGGCGAAGATGCTCAAGTCCGGCGCCAACCTGCTGCTGCTGGACGAGCCGACCAACGACCTCGATATCGAGACGCTGCGCTCGCTGGAAGAGGCGCTGCTGGCCTTCGCCGGCTCCGTGCTGGTCATCAGCCACGACCGCTGGTTCCTGGACCGGATCGCGACCCACATCCTCGCCTTCGAGGGCGACAGCCATGTGGAGTGGTTCGAGGGCAACTATGCCGACTACGAAGCCGATCGCCGCCGCCGCCTCGGCGCAGAAGCCGACCGCCCCCACCGCATCCGCTACAAGCCGCTGACGCGCGGATAGGCGGGGCCGGCGGGCGGCTTCGGGACTTGCACGGGCGTCGGGGGTAGCGGTAGAAAGCAATCCATGGCTAAAATCGTCTTCGATACGCTCGCCGTCGCCAGCGCCCTCAAGGACGCTGGCGTGGAGCCTGCGCATGCGGAAGCCATCGCCAACACCGTGCGGGCCGCCGCCGCAGGGCGGGAGGAGCTCGCGACCAAGGCGGACCTTGCCGTGCTTGCGACCAAAACGGACCTCGCCGAGCTCGAATTGCGCATGACGAACAAACTCTACGCCGTCGCTATCGCCATCGTGGGCCTGACGGTCGCAGCCGTAAAACTCATTCCCTGAACCGTCGCCGGCGGTTTTCGCACCGGCTTTATCCGCATCGTCACAGCCCCACATCCTCGGGGAAATACCGCATCGCGCAGCGGAGCGGGTTGGGGGCGGCCTGACCGAGGCCGCAGATCGAGGCATCCGCCATGACGGTCGCCAGGTCCTCCAGCACCTCCCGGTTCCATGCGGGCTCCGCCATCAGCCGGGCCGCCTTCTCGGTGCCGACGCGGCAGGGCGTGCATTGCCCGCAGCTTTCATAGGCGAAGAAGCGCATCAGGTTGAGCGCCGCCGCGCCGATATCGTCGCCTTCCGCCAGCACGACCACCGCGCCCGAGCCGGTGAAGCAGCCATGCGGCTCCAGCTTGCCGAAATCGAGCGGGATGTCCGCCAGGCCGGCCGGCAATATGCCGCCCGAAGCGCCGCCCGGCAGATAGGCCTTGAACCGCCGGCCTTCGGCCATGCCGCCCGAGAACTCCTCGATCAGCTCGCGCGCGGTGACGCCGGCGGGCGCGATCTTCACGCCCGGCTCCCTCACCCGGCCGGAGACGGAATAGGCCCGCCAGCCCGTGCCGCCGTGGCGTCCGGCATCCGCGAACCAGGCCGCGCCGCGCTCCAGGATCGCGGGCACCCAGTAGAGCGTCTCGACATTGTGGACAAGCGTCGGCCGCCCGTGGAGGCCGACCTGCGCCACATAGGGCGGCCGGTGGCGCGGCAAGCCCCGCTTGCCCTCGATGCTCTCCAGCATCGCCGACTCCTCGCCGCAGATATAGGCGCCCGCGCCCCGGCGCAGATGCACGCCGCCCGGCGGCGCCAGATCGCCCAGCCGGGCGATTTCGGCGGCCACGATCTCCCGCGCATCGGGATATTCGTCGCGGAGATAGATCGTGACCGTCTCCGCCTCGACCGCCCAAGCGGCGATCAGCGCGCCTTCCAGCACGGCGCCGGGCGCGGTCTCCAGGAAATGGCGGTCCTTGAAGGTGCCGGGCTCGCCCTCGTCGGCATTGACGGCCAGGTGGCGCGGCTTCGGCCCGGCGCGCACGAAGCCCCATTTGCGCGCGCTCGGGAAGCCGGCGCCGCCCATGCCGCGCAAGCCCGCCTCCTCGATCTCGCGCGCGACTTCCTCGCGGCTGCGCCGCCCTTCGAGACAAGTGCGAAACTGCGCATAGTCCCCTTCCGGCGTCGTCGGAACGGCGCGCCCGGACATGTCCGGGACGGCCGCGCGCACCCTGTCCGCCGTCGCCCGGTCCACATGCCGTCGCCCGGCCTCCACGACCGGCGCGCAGTCGCAGCGGCCCATGCAGGGGGCGGTGACGACGCGCGCGCCGGGGAAAGCGGAGCGCAGGGAGTCCAGCAGCGCCGGCGCGCCCGCCAGCTCGCAGGAGAGGCTGTCGCAGACGCGCAAGGTGAGCGCCGGCGGCGGCGCCTCGTCTTCCTTCACCGTGTCCAGATGCACGTAGAAGGTCGCGACCTCCCAGACTTCGGCCATGGCGAGCCGCATTTCCTGCGCCAGGGCCGCCAGATGCCGGGCGGAGAGATGCCCGAAGCGCTCCTGGACCAGGTGCAGATACTCGATCAGGAGTTCCCGGCGGCGCGGCGCAGCGCCGAGCAGCGCCTGCACGTCCGCCAGCGCCTCCGGCTCGACCTGGCGGCCCTTGGGCCGGGTGCGCCCCCGACGGCGCTGCTTGACCGCTTCTTCCGGCACGTGCCCCGCATCCTTCCCGCCAACCCGCTCGCCCCGATATACAGGCAGCGGGACGCCATGCCCATAGCGGAGCGGCGGGAGGGGAGACGATGGCCGCCCGCCCATGCACCCCCTTGCCCCGAACAGCCGACCGCGCGGGATCAGCCGATCTCGCCGCCGCCGTCGCGGGTGACGGCGATCACGGTCGAGCGCGGCGCGGTGCCGCCGCCGCCGGGGAAATGGCTGCTGCCGCCCTTCTCGCCCGGATGCTGGAGACCGACGAACATGGTCCTGCGGTCCATCGACCAGCAGAGCCCGGTCACTTCGCACTCCTTCGGGCCGGTGAGGAAGCGGGCGATCCCGCCCGTGTCGGGGTCGGCGTAGAGCATCTGGTTGTTGCCCTGGCCGGCGAAGTCGCCCTCGTTGGTGTATTTGCCGTCGGTCTGGATCCAGAGGCCGCCCTTGCTGTCGAACGCCAGCCCGTCCGGCGAGTTGAACATGTTGTCCGGGTTAACATTGGCGGAGCCGGCATTGGCGTCGCTGTGCACCGCCGGATTGCCGGCCACCACGAACAGGTCCCACGCGAAGCCCGCGGCCGAGTGGTCGCCGCCCGCGGGCCGCCAGCGCACGATCTGGCCGTATTTGTTGCCCTCTCGCGGATTGGGGCCGCCCACCGGGGTCGGGTCGCCGCCCTTGTTCGGCTTCCTGCCCCGGTTCTTGTTGTTGGTGAGGCAGCAATAGACCTCGGCCCGCTGCGGATGCGCGGCGACCCATTCCGGGCGGTCCATGGTGGTCGCGCCCACGGCCGAGCCGGCCATGCGGGTGAGCACCGCGATCTCGGCCGGGGACGTCATGCCGGTCGTCTCCGGCGTCAGCGCCAGCCACTCGCCGCTGCCGTCCTCGGCGAACCGCGCGACGGAGAGCGAGCCCGATTCCAGAAGACCGGAATTGTCGCCGCCCTCGACATGGCGGCCTTCGGAGACGAAGCGGTAGAGGAACTCGCCGCGCTCGTCGTCGCCCATATAGACCACGACATGCCCGTTGGCGGCGACCACGACTTCGGCGTTCTCATGCTTGAAGCGGCCGAGCGCGGTGCGCTTCTTCGGCGTCGAACCCGGGTCGAGCGGGTCGATCTCGACGACATAGCCCGCCCGGTTCGGCTCGTTCGGGTGCTTCGAGATGTCGAAGCGTTCGTCCGCCGTCGCCCAGGCGTAGCCCCGGTCCTTCGGCCCGACGCCGTAGCGCTTCATCGCGTCCGACACGGCATGGTCCGGGTCCGAGGACGAAAAATAGCCGTGGAAATTCTCTTCGCAGGCGAGATAGGTGCCCCAGGGCGTCTCGCCGTTGCCGCAATTGTTCCAGGTGCCGAGCGCCGCCGCGCCGGTCGGGTCCGCCGCGGTCTTCAGCATGTCGTGGCCGCGCGCCGGCCCGGTGATCTCCATCGGCGTGTCCGCGGTGATGCGCCTGTTGAAGGGGGAGTCGACGACCGCCCGCCACGCGCCGTCCTTCATCTCGACCTCGAAGACGCTGACGCCGTGGCCGGCCTTGCCCTTGCGCACATCGTCGGCGTTCTCGGGCAGGCCGGAGGCGCGGTTGCCGTAGATGATCGACAGGTTCACATATTCGTTGTTGACGGCGAGGACGGTCCTGCCGTCAACGAAGAAGGCGGCCATGCCGTCATTGTTGTCGCCGAAGGCGCGCTCCTGGCTGGCGCCGGTGCCGCGCGTCTCGTGGTCGAACGGCTTGCCGTCGGACCAGAGCGGGTCGCCCCAGGCGATGACATTATGCCAGGAGAAGCCCGGCGGCACGGTCACCGTGTCCAGGCTGTTGGCGGCGACGGGCTCGAAGTCGAGGCCCCCCATGCCGGCCGCATGCGCCGGGCGGAACGCGCCCAGGCCGAAGAACGCGCCGGCGGCGCCGAGGGCGGCCGCGCCGCCCAGAAAGCGGCGGCGGGAGACGATGCGCTCGAAGGCGGTCGGCTCGTCGCGCGGGTCGTTCAGCTCGTCGAATTCATCGAACGAAAGTTCGCTGGCGTGATCGGGCATGAAGCTCCTCCGGTTCCGTCACCATGTGCAGCGGCAGATGCCGAACCTGGATGATACTCCATTATCGCTTCGATGACAGATGCGTTTCGCGGACGGTCCGCCGCCCCGCCCCGGCTCTTCCCCGGATCGGGAGCCGGAGCAGGCTGCTCTGCTCCGGCCGGGGCGGCAGGGGGAGGCGCTTCGGGCGGGTCAGACGGGGCGGGGCGGGTTGCGGGGCCCGGATTTGCGCTTGCGGCGGAGGCGGGCGAGGCGCCGGGCGCGGTCCAGGCCGTGGCGCTTCAGGAAACGCTGCACCGTGGTCGCGTCGAACGCCAGTCCCTGGGCGGCCAGCGCATCGCGCAGCTTCCGGGCCGAAATCGCCGGCTGCGCCTCCAGAATGCGGAAAATGCGCTCCCGCTCCGGCTCGATCCGCGAGGCGCTGCCGCCCATCGGGTCGGGCCGCACATGGCCGCGCTCGCGAAAGCGCCGCACCCAGAGGCCGACGCTGGACGCCTCCAGCCCGAAATGCCGGGCCGCGGCGGCGGCGCTCATGCCCCGCTCCACCACCGCCGCCACCGCCGCGGCCCGCAGGTCCACGCCGACCGGGCGGCCCCGCCGCAACGCCGGCAGCCCGCCCGCCGGGCCGCCCTTCGTTCCGCCTGCCGATTCCTTCGCCATCGTTCCTCCTCCGATTGAGTCGCCGCCGCCGCAACGCCGAATCCGAACGCAACATCCCCGCCCGCCGCCGCGCCGCCGGGTCGATCCGGCCGTCCTCCGGCCGCGCCGGCGCGGCCGCCGCAACGTCGAATCCGAACGCAACATTCCGCCCCGCCGCCGCGCTGCCGGGTCGATCCGGCCGTCCTTCGCAACGCCAAACCCGAATGCAGCATTCCGCCCTGCCCGCCACCGCCGGGCCGCCCTTCCGCCGGCGAACCGAACGCCGCCACGCGCCGCGCGCGCGCACTTCTCCCGTCTGCTGCCCGGTGAACAGCCGGCCCGCGTTCGCTGCGGCATGACCGGTGCGGGGCCTTGTGCGCGCCGCAGCGGTCCGCCGGATCGTCAGGTCCAGATCATGCCTTCCTTCGCTTCCTCGAAGGGCGGTAGAAACATATATAGAACAAAAGGATGTTTTCAAGCCCGGAACGAGGCCGGCGCTTACATGCCGCCCCGCCCCGGGCGGGCGGCCTCGCGGACGATCCGCCGCACGGTCTCGGCCGCGCGAAGGCTGGGCCGGCCGCCGCCGCCGAGCTTGTCCGCCAGTTCCCGGAAGGCGGAAAGCTGCGCGGCGCGCGCGTCCTCGTCGGCCAGCAGCGGCCCGAGCGCGCGCGCGAGCGGCCCCGCCCGGCACTCCCCCTGGATCAGTTCCGGCACGACCTCGCGGTCGAGCAGGATGTTGACGGGACAGAATCGCCGCCGCCGGATCACGGCCCGGCCGATGAGCGCCGTCGCGGGATTGAGCCGGTAGGCGGTGACCTGCGGCACGCCAGCGAGCGCGAGTTCGAGCGCCACCGTGCCGGACGCCCCGAGCGCCGCGCGGCTGGCCGCGAAGGCGTCCTGCTTCTCGTCCTCGCCCAGGGTCACCGTGACCGGCCAGGGCCAGCCCGCCACCGCGTCCCGCACCGGCGCCGCCACCGTGCCGACGGTCGGGACCGCCAGATGCAGGCCGGGCATGTCGCCGGCCAGCCGCGCCAGCGTTTCGCGGAACACCGGCAGCAGCCGGCGCACCTCCCCCGACCGGCTTCCGGGCAGCACCGCCACGAGCGCGCTTCCCGGCGCGATGCCGTGCCGGGCCCGGAACGCCGCCCCGTCGCCCGCCTTCGCCTCGACCAGCGAATGGCCGACGAAGGTCGCCGCCAGCCCCTCGCGCTCGAACAGCGCCGGCTCGAACGGCCAGAGCGCCATCAGGTGGTCGAAAAGCCGGGCCATGCGGCGCGCGCGGCCCGGGGCCCAGACCCATACCATGGGCGCGACATAGTGGATGCGCGCCGCCGGACAGCCCGCCGCGACCAGCCGCCTGGCCACGCCCTTGTTGAAGCCGCCGGAATCGATGGTGACCACCGCATCGGGCCGGAAGCGCAGGATGTCGGCGGCCGTCTCGTCCATCCGGCGCAGCAGCCTTCGGGCCCGGGGCAGCACCTCGAACAGCCCCATGACGGCGGTTTCCGCCTGGGGGAACAGGCTGGCGACGCCCTCCCGGGCCATGAGTTCGCCGCCCACGCCCGCCGCCTCCACCGGCCCGTCTTCCCGCAAGGCGCGCAACAGCCGGGCGCCGAGCGCATCGCCGGAAGGCTCGCCGGCAACGATATAGACGCGCAAGGTCACGACCGCCGATCGCCGGCCCGGTTCCGCAGGCTGGACGAGACGCCTCGACCGTGCCCTAATAAACCATCGGTAGCGGGGAGGGACATGTCTGGTCTTGCGCGCATGGCCGGGCAGCGGCTGGCGCTTGGCGTGTTGACGCTTCTGGTCGTCAGCATGGCGATCTTCGCCGCCATCGAGGCGCTGCCGGGGGACTTCGCCCAGGCGATCCTGGGACAGGGCGCGACACCCGAGGCGGTCGCCGCGATCCGCGAGAGCCTCGGCATGGACCGCTCACCGGTCGAACGCTACTTCGCCTGGCTGGGAGGCGTGTTCAGCGGCGATTTCGGCGTCAGCTTCAACCAGCTGAGCTTCCAGTCCCAATACGGCCGGACCGGCGAGCGCGATATCGTCACCGTTGCCGACCAGCTCGCGCCGCGCTTCGCCAACACCATTTTCCTCGCCGCGACGGCCGCCGCGGTGGCGGTGCCGCTGTCGCTCACGCTCGGCATACTGGCGGCGCTCTACCGGGGTTCGATCTTCGACCGGGCGACGAATGTCGGCACGCTCACCTCCATCTCCAGCCCGGAATTCTTCGTCGCCTATATCCTGATCCTCTTCCTGGCGGCGGCCAATCCGATCTTTCCCTCGATCTCGAAGATCCATGCCGGTCTCGACTTCTGGGAACGGCTTTACCGCACCGTGCTGCCGGCCCTCACCCTTACGCTCGTCGTCACCGCGCACATGATGCGCATGACGCGCGTTGCGATCATCAACCTGCTGGCCTCGCAATATATCGAGATGGCGCGCCTCAAGGGAGTCCCGCGCTGGCGGGTGATCGTGCGCCACGCGCTGCCCAACGCGCTCGCGCCGATCATCAATGTCATCGCGCTCAACCTGGCCTACCTGGTCACCGGCGTGGTGGTGGTGGAGGTGGTGTTCGTTTATCCGGGCATCGGGCAAATGTTCGTCGATGCCGTGAAGCTGCGGGACATGCCGACCGTGCAGGCCTGCTGCCTGGTCTTCGCCGCCGCCTATATCCTGCTGAACCTGCTTGCGGACGTGCTCTCGGTGCTCACCAATCCGCGCCTCCGGCATCCGAAATAGGCGGGCGCGATGGGTTTCCTCACCTATGTCGTCCTGCCGCTGGCCGTCCTGACCGGCGCGGCCTGGACGCTCCGCGCCGGGCTCCGGAGCGTCGCAGGCCGGTTCGGCGCCGTCTTCCGCGCCATGCCGCTGACGGCGGCCTTCGGCCTTACGGTCGTCGGCCTCTACATCCTGGCGGCGCTGCTCGCCCCGGCGATCGCGCCCTATGGCGAGTCGCAGGTCTTCGACGAATTCAACCTCTTCCCCGGCGAGAATGCCGACTTCGTGCTCGGCACCGACCAACTGGGCCGCGACCTGCTCACCCGGCTGCTCTACGGCGGGCGCAACACCATCGGCATCGCGCTGATGACGACGGCGCTCGCCTTCCTCATCGGCGCGACCTTAGGCTTCGTCGCGGCCGTGCTCGGCGGCTGGCTGGACCAGGTCGTGTCGCGCACCGTCGATGTGCTGATGGCGATTCCGCAGCTCATCTTCGCGCTGCTGCTCATCACCATCCTCGGACAATCGACGATCAACATGATCCTCGTGATCGCCGTGCTGGACTCGACCCGCGTGTTCCGCCTCTCGCGGGCGGTGGGCGGCAACATCGTCGTGATGGACTATATCGAGGCCGCGAAGCTGCGCGGCGAGGGTCTGGGCTACCTGATCTTCAAGGAAATCCTGCCCAATGCCGCCGCGCCCCTGCTGGCGGAGTTCGGGTTGCGCTTCTGCTTCGTGTTCCTGCTGATCGCAGCGCTTAGTTTCCTGGGCATCGGCATCCAGCCGCCGCTGGCGGACTGGGGCACCATGGTGCGCGAGCTGTCGATCTATATCGGCTATGCGGAATACGGCGACTGGCAGGCGGCGTCGCTGCCGCTGCTGCCGGCCGCGGCAATTGCGCTGCTGACGGTCGCCATCAATTTCACCGTGGACTGGATGCTGGACCGCTATTCCGGCCTGAAGAGCTGACGCAAGGAGGTTGACGCGATGTCTGGCGACCGCCCGCTGGTGACGATCCGGGACCTCAAGATCGCAGGCCTTGCGGGCGAAGAATGGCTGCTGATCGTGAACGGCGTCGATCTCGACCTCGCCCGCGGCGAAGTCCTGGGGCTGATCGGCGAGTCGGGCGCCGGCAAATCGACGGTCGGCTTGGCGGCGATGGGGTTCACCCGCGACGGCTGCCGCATCGTGGGCGGTTCCGTCGAATTCGACAATATCGACCTCGTCGCAGCCCCGGACGAAACCAAACGCGGCCTGCTCGGGCGGCGTATCGCCTATGTCGCACAGTCGGCGGCGGCGAGCTTCAACCCCGCGCACAAGCTGATCGACCAGCACACCGAAGGGCCGGTGCTGCACGGCGTCTCCACGCTGCGGGAGAGCCAGGAAGACGCCAGGGCGCTCTATGCGCGGCTCCGCCTCCCGGAACCGGAGAGCATCGGCTTCCGCTATCCGCACCAGGTCTCGGGCGGACAGTTGCAGCGCGCCATGACCGCCATGGCGATGTCCTGCCGGCCGGACCTCATCATCTTCGACGAACCGACTACGGCGCTCGACGTCACGACGCAGATCGAGGTGCTGGCGGCCATTCGCGACATCGTCGAGCAGTTCGGCACGGCTGCCATCTACATTACCCACGACCTCGCGGTGGTGGCGCAGATGGCCGACCGGATCAAGGTGCTGCTCAAGGGCAGCGAGGTGGAAGAGAACGACACGCGCGCCATGCTGTTGGCCCCGAAGGAGGATTACACCAGATCGCTCTGGGCGGTGCGGAGCTTCAAGCGCCCCGAACAGCCGCTCGCCGGGCGCGGCGTCCAGCCGGTCATCTCGGTGGCGGGCGTGACCGCCGGCTACGGCAAGGCCGCCGATGTGCTGCACGACGTGTCCTTCGATATCCATGCCGGGCGGACGGTCGCGGTGGTCGGCGAGTCCGGCTCCGGCAAATCGACGGTCGCGCGCTGCATCACCGGCCTGCTGCCGCCGCGCCAGGGGGAAGTGCGGTTCAATGGCGAGGCCCTGCCGGCCCGCTACCGGGACCGCTCCAAGGATCAGCTCCGCCAGGTTCAGATGATCTACCAGATGGCCGATACGGCGCTGAACCCGAAGCTGCGCATCCGGGATATCGTCGGCCGGCCGGTTCGGTTCTATGGTGGGCTGAGGGGCGCCGATCTGCGCCGGAGGGTGGAGGAACTGCTGGAGCAGATCGAGCTTGAGCCGGACCTCTATATCGACCGCCTGCCCTCGGAGCTGTCGGGCGGGCAGAAGCAGCGCGTCGGCATCGCGAGAGCGCTGGCCGCCGAGGCGCAGTTCATCATCTGCGACGAGGTGACATCGGCCCTGGACCAGCTTGTCGCCGAGGGCATCCTGAAACTGCTGGACCGGCTCCAGCGCGAGTTGAACCTGGCCTATATGTTCATCACCCACGATCTCGCCACCGTGCGCGCCATCGCCGACGAAGTCGTCGTGATGAAGGATGGCGGCGTCGTCGAGGCGGGGCCGAAGACGGAAATGTTCACGCCGCCACATCACGACTACACTGACCTGCTGCTGAGTTCGGTGCCGGAGATGGACCCGGACTGGCTCGACCGCCTGCTGGAGCAGCGCGGCGTGGACAATATCGGGGAGGCGGCGCTCGTCAGGCTCGACGGGTAATATATCCGGGCGGGAACCTGGACAGGCTGGGACGGACAACAACCGGAACTATCGCAGGGAGGCTTTCGCCTTGAAACTCACACTGGACAGACGGACATTGCTGAAGGCGAGCGCCGCGACGGCGCTGGCGGCGGGCGTGGGGCCGGCCTTCGCCGCCGGACCGAAGGCCGGCGGGATCTTGCGGCTCGGCCTCTCGGGCGGCAACACCACGGACAGTTGGGACGGGCGCACCCATTCCGACGTGTTCATGCAGGTCTCGGCCATGGGCAGCGTCTTCGACTGCATCACCGAGATCGCTGCGGACGGCTCGCTGGTCGGAGAGCTGGCGGAGAGCTGGGAGCCTTCGGCCGATCTCGCGACCTGGACCTTCAACCTGCGCAAAGGCGTCGAATTCCACAACGGCAAGAGCTTCGGCGCGGACGATGTGATTGAATCGCTGCAATTGCATGTGGCGGAAGGCGCGAAATCGCCGGCCAAGCCACTCGTTGAGCCGATCGTCGAGATGAAGAAGATGAACGACCACCAGGTCCAGTTCGTCCTCAACGCCGGCAATGCCGACTTCCCCTACCTGCTCTCCGACTACCACATCCTGATCCATCCGGCCGGGATGGTTGACGAGAGCATCCGCAAGGGCATCGGCACCGGCGCCTACCGCAATGTCGGCTTCGACCCCGGCGTCCGCCTCCAGCTCGAGCGCAACCCGAACGCCCACAAGAAGGTCTGGTTCGACGAGATCGAGGCGATCTCGATCACCGATCCGGCGGCGCGCGTCAACGCGCTGATGACCGGCGAGGTGGACGCGATCAGCCGCATCGACGCCAAGTCGGTGCGCCTGCTCGACCGCAACCCGGGCGTGGAAATATCGGAGACCACGGGCAACCAGCACTACACCTTCCCGATGATCACCAATGTGGCGCCCTTCGACAACAACGATGTGCGCCTCGCGCTGAAACTGCTGTTCGATCGCGAGGAACTGGTGCGCAAGGTCCTGCTCGGGCACGGCAAGGTTGGCAACGACCACCCGATCGGGCCGGCCAACCGCTTCTACCACGCGGACCTGGAACAGCGCGCCTACGACCCCGACAAGGCGAAGTTCCATCTTAAGAAGGCCGGGGTGGACAGCCTGCAGCTCGACCTCTCGGCGTCCGACGCGGCCTTCGCCGGGGCGGTGGACGCGGCGCAGCTCTTCCAGGAGTCGGCGCGCGCCGGCGGCGTGTCCATCAATGTCATCAAGGAGCCGGCGGACGGCTACTGGTCCAATGTGTGGATGAAGAAACCGTTCTGCGCCTGCTTCTGGTCCGGTCGTGCGACCGAGGACCTGATGTTCGCGACCGCCTACGCGGCTGGCAAGCCCTGGAACGACAGCTACTGGGACCACAAGCGGTTCAACATGCTGCTCGCCGAGGCGCGGACCGAGCGCGACGACGCCAAGCGCCGCGAACTCTATCACGAGATGCAGGTCATCGTCCGCGACGAGGGCGGCGTGGCCGTGCCGATGTACGCCAACTGGATCGACGCCAAGTCGAAGAAGCTCGCGCATGGCGAGCATCTCGGCAATGTCTGGGCGCTCGACTCCGCGCGCATCACCGAACGCTGGTGGTTCGCCTGATCGGCAGCCGGACCGTCGCTGACTACAGGGGCCGCCGCGCAGCGCGCGGCGGCCCTTCTCTTCGGGCGCTGCGCCGGGCGGCGCGGACCGCGCCGAAAGAGCAGAGGAATGCGGCGGCGAGGAACGCCCCGCAGCCGAAGAACAGGAGCGCCGGCCAGTCCCGGTCCATCACCCAGCCGAACAGCAGTGGCGCGAGGCCGCCGCCGACGGAGAGCCCGACAAATACGAAGCCGATCACCCGCCCGGTGCTGCCAGGCGGTGTGATCCGCCGGAGCATCAGGTCCCGCGCCGGCAGCACGAGGCCCATCCCGAAGCCGGCGGCCCCCAGCAGCACGGCAAGGCCGACGTCGCCGATATCGGCGACGCCCGCGAGCGCGGTCAGCGCGCCGCCGCCGACCAGCGCGGCGCCCGCGATCCGCACCTGCAGCCGCTCGCGGTCGGGCAACGCGCCACCGGCGAGGATACCGAAGGCAAGCGCCAGCAGGGCCGCCGTTAGCACCGCGCCGGCGGACGCCGGGTCGAGGCCGTAGAGCTTGCCGAGCCCGATCACCGTGAACGCCATGATGCCGCCGCTCGCTAGGCCGTAGGCCGCGAAGAAACCGAAGAACAGCAGGATCGGCAGGGAGTGGCCCTGCGCCGGCGCGGCGCCCGCCATGTCTTTCGGGCGCGGCGGGGATGCGACGGCGGCGCCGCTCATCGCCATGACTGCAACGGTTGCGATGCCCGCCGCGCCGACCAGCATGACCGCGCTTCGCCAGCCCATCCATTCCGCCAGCGCCGCCACGGTCAGGGGCGCGACAGCGGTGCCGAAGAAGCCGAGGAACGTGTGCAGGCTGTAAGCGCGCGGCAGATGCTGCTCCCGGATGCGCGCAGCCAGCACCGCATAGTCGGCCGGGTGGAAGACGCTGTTGCCGATTCCGGCCGCCACGGCGAGCAACGCCAGCACCCAATAGTCGGGGGCAAGCCCGATGGCCGTGATGGCGGAGGCGTTGAGCGCGAGGCCGGCCAGCAATACCGGGCGCGCGCCCCAGCGATCCACAGCCAGCCCGACCGGCGCCTGGAGCATGCCGCCGACGAGGGCGTAGCCCGTGACCAGCGCCCCCAGCATCGTATAGCTGGCTTCGAACTCATCCCAGAACAGGAACAACGGCGGCAGGGTGAGCGCGTAGAAGTGGCTAAGGAAATGCCCGGCGCCGATCAGCGCCAGCGTCCGGGCCTCCCCGGCCGTCGCTCCCGCCCGCGCAGTCTGCGCCATATCCGATTCCTCCCCCGCGCCCCGGCTCACTATGCGCCGCCGGCGCCTAAGGCGGAACCGGCGCCGCTTGCCGGCCCCGCCCGCCGCCGGCATCATCGCCAGTAGTGCGCGCCCGGCAAGGAGGGGCGATGGTCCCGGTTACGGACGAATTGCTGGACGAGATGGCCCGGGCGATCGTGGCGGCGGTCGATCCCGAGCAGGTGATCCTCTTCGGCTCGCGCGCCCGGGGCGAGGCGCGGGAAGACTCGGATGTGGACCTGATCGTCATCGAGGCCGAGCCCTTCGGGCCAGGGCGCAGCCGGATCGACGAGGCCAAGCGGCTCTACAAGGCGGCGTCCCGATTTGGCGTCCCGAAGGACATCCTCGTCTTCACGCTCGCCGAGGTGGACTACTGGCGCGATTCCCTGAACCACGTCCTCGCCCGCGCGCTCCGGGAAGGCAAGGTGCTCTATGAGCGACCTTAAATGCGCCCGGCTGATGTTGCGTTCCGCCGATCGGGACCTGCTCACGCTGGACGGTATGGCGGCTTCGGTTCCGGACGAATCGTTCGGCTTCCATGTCCAGCAGGCAGCGGAGAAGGCGCTCAAGGCGTGGTTGGCCCTGCTGGGCGAGCTCTACCCGCTGACCCATAGCCTCGAGACCCTGCTGGACCATCTAGCCCGATGCGGCCCGGATGCCGGACCCTGGCGCGAAATGGAGCGCTACACGCCCTACGCCGTCCAGTTCCGCTACACCGGTGCCGACCCGGAAACGGACGCCATCGACCGTGAGGCAGCGACGGGGCTCGCCCGGAGGCTGCTGTCGCATGTCACGCGGGAACTGGAGGAGGCGGAGGGCGGAGAGCAGGGACGCTGAACTGCAACCGGCGCGAACCGAGCTCGTTGCCCGTCATCGTATTACCGCCGTAATATCTATTCATCCGACACCGCCTTTGCGCCCTCCCCAGCTTGCGCCCTGGCGCTCGGCGCACCTATGGTGATGCAGGGCCGATTCGGGTCCGGTTGCAGGGAGAGGGTTGTGACGCCGCCTGGGGAGAGCGCGCCGACGCTGGTGCTCAACGCGGATTTCCGCCCGTTGAGCTATTTCCCGCTGTCGCTCTGGTCGTGGCAGGAAAGCGTCAAGGCCGTGTTCCTGAACCGGGTGCAGGTGTTGGCGGAATACGATCGCGAGGTGCGCTCGCCGACCCGGGCCATGCGGCTGCCCTCCGTCATTGCGCTCAGAGATTATGTGGCGCCCGCCCGCCATCCGGCCTTCACGCGGTTCAACGTGTTCCTGCGCGACCGCTTCGCCTGCCAGTATTGCGGTTCGAGGCTGCCGCCGGAGGACCTGACCTTCGACCATGTGCTGCCGCGCTCGCGCGGCGGGCGCACGGGCTGGACCAATGTCGTGGCCGCCTGCGGGCGCTGCAACCGCGCCAAGGGCGACCGGCTGCTTCGCGATTCGGGCATGCGCCTGCAGAAGCTTCCCGTCCGGCCGAGCGTCTGGCGCCTGCAGGAGAACGGGCGCCGGTTCCCGCCCAATTTCCTGCATGAAAGCTGGTCCGACTTCCTCTATTGGGACAGCGAACTCGAACAGGGCTGACGCGCGCCCCGAACAACACATACCCAACATCTCCGACAACCGCCGCTCCGGCAGGAACTGCGCATGACGAAGCCGCTTGACCCATGTTCAAGCCGCCGCGTCACCCCCATCAACACAAATCTCCTGGGCAGTTGCGCAGCGTTCTGGCCCACCGCTCGATATCACGGAATCAGCTTCACCGCGGCGACAAGCAGCGCATTGGCTGCGATGACGAAGCCGACGATCCGCCATGTGAGACGGGCTTCCAGCGCCGAAAGGTCCGCCTTGGTCGCCATGCGGTCCCGGTCGGCGACCGCAGCCGCACTGGCGCTGGAAGCGGCTTCGCGAACTGCTTCGGCGACGGCTTCCGCGTGCTCGCGCTCCATGCCGGCGTCTTCCATGCGGCGCATGGCGGCCAAGGTATCGAGCGCAACAGCCATGCCGTCAAGATGGCGTAGCAGCCGTTCGGCGTCAATCCGGCGCGGCGCCCGCGCCTACAGCCGGGCCACGATGAACAGGCGGGGGAAGGGATAGAGGGTCTCGCCGCTGTCGCGCCTCGGATAGAGTTCGCGGAGGCGGGCGGCGTAGAGGGCGAGGAAGCGGTCCTTCTCCTCGCCCTCGAGCGCTTCGAGCACCGGACGCAGCCCCGTACCCTTGACCCATTCCAGCACCGGGTCCCCGCCCTGGAGCACCTGGAGGTAGCGGGTCTCCCAGATGTCCAGCTCCGCCACGAGCGGACGGAGCAGGCCGTAATACCGGTCGGCCTCCGCCACCCACTTGCGCGCTAGCCGCGTCCGCAATTCCGGCGTGCCGAAGCCGTGTTCGGCGAGGACGTCGCGCAACCCCCTATGGCTCGGCTCCGACCAGCTCATCGGCATCTGCGCGGCGAACACGCCGCCCGGAGCCAGCGCGCCCAGCAGCCTCGGGAAAAGCGTCTCGTGGTCGTCCGCCCACTGGTAAACGGCGTTGGCGTAGAGCACATCCACCGGCCGGTCGGGCCGCCAGTCCCGGAGGTCGGTCCTCGACCAGGCAACACGGGCGTCGGGGTCCGCGGCCTCCGCCTCCTCCAGCATCGCTTCCGAGAGGTCGTGCCCGCGCACCTCGGCCTCCGGCCAGCGCGCCGCCATGGCGCGGGCGATATCGCCGGTGCCGCAACCCATATCGACGGCGAGGCCGACGGCATCGTGCTCGACGCGCTGGAACAGTTCGAGCGCCGGGCGCAAGCGGTGCCCGCCGAAGCGCAGATACTGCCCGGGGTCCCAGGCCCCGCCCCCTCGTGTGCTCATCGCCGTTCCCTGTGCATCGCGAAATCCAGCCGGAACACCGTCCCCTCGCCGTCGGAAGAAATCAACCGGATCGAGCCGCCATGGGCGCGCACGATCTCGCGCGCGATCGCCAAGCCGAGCCCGGAGCCGTCGGGCCGCGTCGAGCCCTGGAAGGGCCGGAACAGATTCGCGCGCGCCCGCTCCGGCAGGCCGGGACCGTCATCCGCGATCGTCACATGCACGCGCCCTTCGCGCACTCTGGCGGTCGCCGAAACGGCCCTGGCGCCCGCCTCCGCCGCATTGCGGGCGAGATTGGCGAAGACGCGGAACAATTGCTCACGGTCGCCTTCCACCGCGATGCCGGGCTGGACGCCGTTGGCCCATGCCGCGCCCTTGCCGGCGACGCCCGCCGCATCGTCGATCACCTCCGCCAGCAGCACCGCCTCCAGGGTAAGCCGGGGGCCGCCTGCGCGTGCGAAATCCACCACCCGCGTGCAGAGGCCGACCGCCCGGTCGAGCGCTCCGACCAGGGTCGGGACGGCCTTGCGCACGCGAGGGTCGCGACTCTCTCCCAGGCTGTCGGAGACGAGCTGGGCGGAGGCCAGCATGTTGCGCAGATCGTGATTGATCTTCGCCACGCCCTCCCCGACCGCCGCCAGATGCGCCCGGTGGCTGAGCGCGGCGTGGAGGCGGCGCTGCATTCCGGCAAGCTGGTGCTCGGCGGCGCCGATCTCGTCGCTGCGCTCCGACGGCGCGTGGATGCGGCTCTGGTCTTCGGGATCGGTGCCGAACCGCACCATCGCCTCGGTCAACCGGCCCATCGGGCGGACCATCAGCCAGTGCAGCGTCAGGAAGACGGCCGCGGCCGTCAGCGCCGAGATGACCAGCGAGAGCAGCAGGGTACGCTCGGAATAGGCGATCATCGCGCGGCGCATCGGCCATTCGTCCATCGTGATCTCGACCCGCGCGCCCGGCTCGTGGGAGGAACTGCCGCTAACCCGCAAGACCCGGTTTCGCCGCCGGGCCAGGGCGGAGGCGGCTTCCCAGACCGAGGAGACCGCCATGGCCTCGTCGAGCTCGAAGGCGGCATCCGCTTCCGGCGGCATGCCGTCGCCAAGCACGTAGGTCGTGTGCTCGCCCACCCGCAGCTCGACGCTGTAGGCCGACACATGGCGCAACAGGCGCATCTCCAGCGCCTCGTCCACCGCCCGCGTCGGCGCCGCCTCCAACGCAAGCGCGGCGATATGCGCGTCCGCCAGCCGGTCCGCCAGATAGGCGATGCGAAAGCGCGCGATGGACGGCGCATAGATCAGCAGCTCCGCCAGCATGACGAAGAATACGGTCAGCACGAGCAGGCGCGCCGAAAGCGAACGAAACGAGCGCGGCAGCCGCATCGCCCCGGCTCGTTATCGCAAGCGGGGCGGGGAACGCCGCATGGAGTGCGCCGCGAACCGCTGCGTCATGCCGGCGGCGGGCTGCGCCGGAAGCGCCTGTAGATCGCCGGGACCAGGGCCAGCGCCGAAAGCCCGAGAATCGGCAGCAGGATTTCCGGTTGCAGGATGAGCCCGAGATCGGGCTCGCCGCCGCTGTCGAACACCGCTCCCAGCCCGTTGCCGACGCTCGTATAGACGAAAGTGCCGGGGATGATGCCGAGAAAGGTGGCCAAGACATAGGTCGCGAGCCGGACATTCGCGAAGGCCGGCGCGATATTGACGAGGAAGAAGGGGAACAGGGGCACCAGTCTCAGCACGAGCAGGTAGTTGAAGGCATTCTGCCGAAAGCCGCTGTCCATGCGTTCGAGCGCGGCGCCGACCCTGGCGCGCAGCCGGCCGCCGAGCACGGTCCGGGCCGCGATGAACAGCGCCGTCGCGCCGAGCGTGGCGCCGACGACCGTTGCCGCGGTCCCGAACCAGAGCCCGAAGAAGAATCCGCCGGAAATGGTCGCCACCGCGCCCACCGGCAGCGAGAAGGCGATGACGACGACATAAGCGGCGGCGTAGGCGAGCAGCGCCGCGAACCGGTTCTCCTCGACCCAGCTTGCCAGCATTTCCCGGTTGTCCCGCAGCGCCTCGAAACTCAAATGCTCCTGGAGCCCGGCGGCGAAAAACACGGCAAGGCCTGCCGCCAGCACCGCCAGGATCGAGAGGCGTTTCGCCGCGGCGCTCCAGGAGCGCCGCCCGGTTGCGGCCATCGCCCGCACCTCCGCATCGTCCGCTGCCGCCATCATAGCGTTGACAGCGGGCGCCGGTATCACCATTATTCGGGTCATCCGGATGCGGCCGGTGGCCGTTCATCTCGTCCGCGATGGAGCTCATATTCCGTGAAACGCACTTTCCAGCCGAGCCGCCTCGTGCGCAAACGGCGCCACGGTTTCCGCGCCCGCAAGGCGACCGTTGGCGGCCGCCGTGTGCTGCAACGGCGGCGCGCCAAGGGGCGCAAGGTCCTTTCGGCCTGAGCCCGACCCCGCCGACGCGCATGGACGCCCCCCGGACGCTCAAGAATCGCGCCGAATTCCTCCGTGTCCGGGCGGGCGGGCGGCGCTGGGCTGCGACGGGACTGGTGTTGCAAATGCGCCCCCGCGACGACGATGGACCCATGAGGATCGGCTATACCGTGTCGAAGAAGGTCGGCAATGCCGTCGAGCGCAACCGGGTGCGCCGGCGCCTGCGGGCGGCCGTCCGCGAGTCGCTGGGGCGGCGCCCCGGCAGGGATTATGTCGTGATCGGCCGCCGCGCCGCGCTCTCGCGGCGCTGGGAGGCGCTGGTCGGCGACCTGAAAGCCGCCGCCAATAGGGTCGAACGGCGATGAAGCTGCTCCTCAAGACGCCGATCTACGCCTATCGCTGGCTGGTCTCGCCGTGGCTTCCCGCCAATTGCCGCTACATGCCGACCTGTTCCGCATTTGCGCTGGAAGCCATCGACACGCATGGCATGCTGCGCGGCGGCTGGCTTGCGGCGAAACGCCTCGCCCGCTGCCATCCCTGGGGCGGTTCGGGCTATGACCCGGTGCCGCTGGACGACAGTGCCCAAAGCCGCTGAACGGACGCTTCCGCCCCGTGCCCGACAACCGCAACCTCCTCCTCGCGATCGTCATCTCGATCGCCATCCTGCTCGGCTTCAACATGCTGATGCCGCCGCCGGAAACGCCGCCCCGTCCGGCGGAGGAGGCAGGCGCGCCGCCTGTTCCGGGCGCCGCGACCGATGCCATTCCGGCGCCCTCCGGCAGCCGCCCCGCCCTGCCGGGCGCCGCTGCCGGACCGAAAACCGCCTCCACGCCCGCTTCGGGCGGAGCCGAAACGCCGCGCATCCCGATAGACGACGCCCGCATCGCCGGGTCGATCCCGCTCGCCGGCGCACGTATCGACAGCATTACGCTGAAGGACTACCACGAGACGACCGATCCCGGGAGCGCGCGCATTACCCTGCTCTCGCCGCCGGGCCAGCGCAGCGCCTTCTACGCGGAGATCGGCTGGGTCGCCGCCGACGGCGCGACGCCGACGCCGACGCGGGACGCGCTCTGGTCCACCAACGACCGTACGCTCACCCGCGAGCGGCCGTTGAAACTCGCCTGGGACAATGGCGCGGGCTTGCGCTTCACCCGCACCTTCGTGCTCGCGGACGACTATCTGGTGACGGTCGAGCAGTCCGTCGCCAACGACACCGGCTCGCCGGTTGCGCTCTTCCCCTACGGCCTTGTCTCCCGCTCCGGCACGCCGGAGACCTCGGGTTTCTTCATCCTGCATGAAGGGCCGCTCGGGGTTCTCGGCGAGGGGTTGCAGGAGCACGACTACGACGACCTCGTCGACGACGGCGAGATCAAGGTCGAGAATACGCAGGGCTGGCTCGGCATCACCGACAAATACTGGCTGACGGCGCTGATCCCGGAGCCGGGCGAAGCCTTCACGGCGCGCTTCCTGCACCGGCTTGAGCAGGGCGTCGACAAGTATCAGACGGACTATCTGCGCGAAGCCGTGACCGTTCCGCCGGGCGGGCGGACAACGGTCCGCAACCATGTGTTCGCCGGCGCGAAGAAAGCCCATCTTCTGGACCGCTACCGGGACGATCTGGACTTCGCCAAATTCGATCTCGCCATCGATTTCGGCTGGTTCTACTTCCTCACCAAGCCGTTTTTCTACGCCTTGTCCTGGCTCCAGGGCGTGCTCGGCAATTTCGGCCTGGCCATCCTCGCGCTTACCGTCGCGGTCAAGCTCGTCTTCTTCCCGCTCGCGAACAAGTCCTACCGTTCGATGAGCCAGATGAAGGCGCTGCAGCCGGAAATGGTGAAGCTGCGCGAGCGGCTGGGCGACGACCGGCAGAAGCTCAACCAGGAAATGATGGCGCTCTACAAGCGCGAGAAGGTCAACCCGGCCGCCGGCTGCCTGCCGATCCTGATCCAGATTCCGGTCTTCTTCGCGCTCTACAAGGTGCTGTTCGTGGCGATCGAGATGCGCCATGCGCCGTTCTTTGGCTGGATCGTGGACCTCTCTGCGGTCGATCCGACCAACCTGTTCACGCTCTTCGGCCTGGTGGACTGGGGGCCGCCCTCCTTCCTCCATCTCGGCATATGGCCGATCCTGATGGGCATTTCGATGTGGGCGCAGATGCGCCTCAACCCGACGCCCGCCGACCCGATCCAGGCCAAGATCTTCCAGTTCATGCCGCTGGTGTTCACCTTCCTGCTGGCGACCTTCCCGGCCGGGCTGGTGATCTACTGGACCTGGAACAACCTGCTTTCCATGGCGCAGCAATGGGTCATCATGCGCCGGGCAGGCGTGACCCGCGCGACGGCCGGCAAGACCTGAGGCCCGCAGGCCCGTGTGCGCGCCCGGCCCCCTGGGAGAGGCCCCCGAGGACAGGATCGAGCGGGGCCGGCGGCTCTTTGCCGGGGAGTGTCGCTTCGTGGCGGCCGCCGCCGAGGCGGCCCAGCTTCCGCCGGCCGGGCTGCCGGAAGTCGCCTTCGCGGGCCGGTCCAACGTAGGCAAATCGAGCCTCGTGAACGCGCTGACGGGCCGCAACAGCCTGGCGCGCACCTCGAATACGCCCGGCCGGACCCAGGCGCTGATCTTCTTCGACCTCGCCGGGCGGCTCGGGCTCGTGGACCTGCCGGGCTACGGCTATGCCAAGGTGTCCCGGAGCAAGTCGGCGGCCTGGACGGCGCTGACGCGGGACTTCCTCGCCGGGCGGGCGACGCTGCGCCGGCTCTGCCTGCTGGTCGATGCCCGGCACGGGCTCAAGGACAGCGACGGCGCGCTGATGGAGGCGCTCGACCGGGCCGCCGTCGTCTATCAGGTGGTGCTGACCAAGATCGACAAATTGAGCGCGCCGGCGCTGGGCCGGGCGGTTGCCGAAGTCGAGGCCGGCATTGCCCGGCGGGCGGCGGCCCACCCGTCCGTCATCGCCACCAGCGCGCGCGCCGGCGGCGGCATCCCCCGGTTGCGCGCCGAACTCGCCGCCCTTGCAGAGGACTCGAGCCCATGACCGAGGCTGCCGCCGCCGTTTCCGGCCCGATTGCCGAGGGCATCGCGAAAGCGGCCGTGCTCTCCGAAGCGGCGCCTCATATCGCGCGCTATGCCGGCGCGACCGTGGTGGTGAAATATGGCGGGCACGCGATGGGCGATGCCGACGCGCTCGCCGCATTCGGGCGCGACGTGGTGCTGATGAAGCAGATCGGGATCCATCCGGTCGTGGTTCATGGCGGCGGCCCGCAGATCGGCCGGATGCTGGAGCGCCTCGGCATCGGCAGCGATTTCGTGGACGGCCTTCGCGTCACCAGCGCCGATACGGTCGAGATCGTCGAGATGGTGCTGGCCGGCCGCATCAACAAGGCGGTGGCCGCGGCCATCGGCGCGGCGGGCGGCCGCGCCGTCGGGCTGTCCGGCAAGGATGCCGGGCTGATGACGGCGAAACGTCTGAAGCACACACGGCGCGACCCGGAATCGAATATCGAAAAGGCGCTCGACCTGGGCTTCGTCGGCGAGCCCTCGGCCGTCGATACCGCGGTGATCGACGCGCTCGCCCAGGCAGGTTTCATCCCGGTCGTCGCGCCCATCGGGCTCGGCGCGGACGGCGAGACCTACAATGTCAACGCGGATACGGTCGCCGGCGCCATCGCCGCCGCCTGCAAGGCGCGCCGTTTCCTGCTGCTGACCGATGTGCCCGGCGTGCTGGACGAGGACGGCCGGCTTATTGCCGAAATGGACCGCAACCGCGCCCGGCGCATGATCGCCAGCGGCGCGGTCAAGGGCGGCATGATCCCGAAAGTCGAAACCTGCCTGGAGGCCGTGGAGGGCGGGGTCGAGGCGGCGGTCATCCTTGACGGGCGGATGGACCATGCCGTGCTGCTGGAAATCCTGACGCGCTCGGGCGTGGGCACGCTGATCCGGCGGCGATGACGACCGCGCCGGACCCCGACGGCGTGGACTGCTGGGTCTTCGACCTCGACAACACACTCTACAGCCCGTCGGAATGCGACCTCTCGCAGCAGATGGAAGCGGCGATCTCCGCCTTTATCGAGCGTCGTCTCGGCGTTTCGGCGCGCGAGTCGCACCGGCTGCGCAAGGACTGGCTCGGTCGCTACGGCATGACCCTCGGGGGGCTGATTGCGGAATGCGGCGTGGACCCCCATGACTATCTGGAGGAAACGCATCGCCTCGACCTCTCCTCGCTCCATCCCTCCCCGCGCCTTCAGCGGCTGTTGGCGCGGCTGCCGGGCCGGCGGCTCATCCACACCAATGCGAATACCGCCCATGCCGAGCGCGTGCTGGACCGACTCGGCCTCAGCGCCCATTTCGAGGCGGTGTTCGATGTCGAGGCCGCCGGGTTCCTTCCCAAGCCGGACCGGGAAGGCTACCGTCGCCTGCTCACCCGCCACGCGGTCGATCCCCGCCGTGCGGTCATGGTGGAGGACACGGCCCGCAACCTCATCCCCGCCGCCGCCTCGGGCATGACGACCGTCTGGCTGCGCACCGAACGGCCCCAGGCCGCCCGGGGCCTCGATCCGGTCGCCGTCCACCACATCGCCGACAGGCTGGAAGACTGGCTGGCGGCAGCGACGGCGTGAAGCCGCGGCAAACGTCATTCCGCCGGTCCGGCGGAGCGGCTAATTTCCTCCCGTCGCTCAGAGAGGTTTGGCCATGATCCGCGTCGTCGCCGCTGCGGTCCTGCTGTTGTTCGCCGCCGCCCTGCCGGCGGGGGCGAAGGAGCGGCTTGTTATCGGCATGACCCAGTTCCCCTCGACCTTGCATCCGCAGATCGACTCGATGCTGGCCAAGAGCTACGCGCTCGCGATGGGGTTGCGCCCGTTCACGGCCTACGACCCGGACTGGCGGCTCGTCTGCATGCTCTGCGTCGAGCTTCCGACCGTCGAGAACGGCGGCGCGGTGCTGGAGAAGACGCCCGACGGCAAGGACGGCATCGCCGTCACCTATACGATCCGCCCGGATGCGCGCTGGGGCGACGGCGTTCCGGTGACGGTGAAGGATGTGGCCTTCGCCGTCGAGGTCGGCAAGCACCCGCAATCCGGCGTCGCCTCGGCGGAGCTCTTCCGGCGCATCCTCAGGCTGGAGGTCCATGACGAGCGCCGTTTCACCCTGCATATCGACCGCGTGACCTTCGACTACAACGACATCGGCGGCCTCGTGCTTCCGGCGCATATCGACCGCGCCAATTTCGAGGCCGGGCCGGCGGACTACCGCACCCGCACCGCCTATGACGCCGACAGCGCCAATCCCGGCCTCTGGTTCGGCCCCTACCGGGTCGTTCGCGTGGAGCCGGGCGCCGTCATCGAATTCAGGCGCAACGCGACCTGGTGGGGCGAGCCGGCGGCCTTCGAGACCATCATCGTCCGCATCGTCGAGAATACCGCCGCGCTGGAGGTCAACCTGCGCTCGGGCGCCATCGACTATATCGCCGGCGAACTGGGCCTCAGCCTCGACCAGGCGGCCGCGATGGAGCAGCGCGAGGGCGGCGCCTGGGACTTCGCCTACAAGGCGGGGCTGATCTACGAGCATATCGACCTCAATCTCGACAATCCGGCGCTGGCCGACATCCGCGTCAGGCGGGCGCTGCTGCACGCCGTCGACCGGGAGACGATTTCGGAGCGCCTCTTTTTCGGCCGCCAGCCGGTGGCGCACGGGCCGGTCAGTCCGCTCGACCGGGTCTATCACGCCGACCTGCCGCGCACGCCGTTCGACCCGGACGCCGCACGGAAACTGCTGGACGAGGCGGGCTGGACCAATGACGGGCCGGGGACCCGGCGCAGCAACGCCGCCGGCGAGCCGCTCCGGCTCGAACTTGGCACCACCGCCGGCAACCGCTCGCGCGAACTGGTGCAGCAAGTGTTGCAGGCGGCGTGGAAGGATGTCGGCGTCGATGTGCGCATCCGCAACCAGCCGGCGCGCGTGTTCTTCGGCGAAACGGTTTCCAAGCGGCAATTCAGCGGGTTGGCAATGTATGCCTGGCTGTCAGCGCCGGAGAGCGTGCCGCGTTCGACGCTTCACTCCGCCATGATTCCGACGGCGGAGAACAACTGGTCCGGGCAGAACTACACCGGCTACCGGAACCCGGAGGTGGACAGGCTGCTGGACCGCATCGAGACCGAGCTCAACCGCGAAAGGCGGCGCGGCCTCTGGGCGGAACTCCAGGCGGCTTACGCGCGCGACCTGCCGGTGCTGCCGCTTTATTTCCGCGCCACGCCCTATGTCTTCCCGAAATGGCTCAAGGGCGTGACGCCCACCGGCCACCAATACCCGACCACGCTCTGGATCGAGGAGTGGCGCGCCGGGGAATGAGCCGTTTTCTCGCCGGCCGCCTGTTGCAGGCGGCGCTCGTGCTGGCCGTCATGTCCTTCGCCGTCTATGGGCTGATCGGCCTGATGCCGGGCGACCCGATCGACGCCATGATCGCGGCCGACCCGGAACTCACCTCGGAAGACACCGAACGGCTGAAGGCGCTCTACGGCCTCGACCGCCCCGTCTGGGAACGCTACCTCGCCTGGGCGGGCCGGGCGCTCGGCGGCGATTTCGGCCACAGCCGCATCTACCACCGCCCGGCGCTCGACCTGCTGGCCGAGCGGCTGCCGCATACGGTCCTGCTGATGGGGCTCGCCTTTGCGCTCTCGGTCGCCATCGCGCTCCCGGCCGGCATTTTCGCCGCGCTCAAGGCCAACCGCTTCGGCGATTACGCTATCAACTTCCTCTGCTTCGCCGGCATCTCCACGCCGCCCTTCTGGCTCGCGATCATGGCCATGCTGCTGTTTTCGGTGACGCTCGGCTGGCTGCCGGCGACGGGCTACCCGGCGGCGGGCGACGCCGGCTGGGCGGAGCGGCTGCGCCACCTCGTCCTGCCGGTGGCCGTGCTGGGGCTGCTCTCCGCCGGCGGCATCGCACGCTATGTCCGCGCGTCCATGCGCGAGGCGCTGCGCCAGGACTATGTGCGCACCGCGCGGGCCAAGGGCCTCTCACGCGCTGCCGTCCTGCGCCGCCATGCGCTGCGCAACGCGATGATCCCGGTGGTCACGATCCTCGCGCTCGACATGGGCGCGCTCTTCTCCGGCGCGCTCATCACGGAAATCATGTTCGGCTATCCCGGCATGGGCGCGCTCATCTACAACGCCGTGATGGCGAGCGACTACAATCTCGCGCTGGTCGGCCTGCTGTTCGCAACCTTCACGACGCTTGCCGCGAATATCGCCGCGGACGGCGCCTATGTCGCGCTCGACCCGCGCATCGCCTTCCGGGCCGGGGCATGAGTCCCGCCGCGCTGGCCTGGCTCCGGTTCCGGCGCCACAAGGCGGGGCTGGCCGGGGCGGTCTTCCTGCTGCTGTTCGCGACCGCCGCCTGGTCCGCGCCGCTCATCGAAGCGGCGCTCGGCATCGACGCCGAATCGGTGGACCTGTTCTCCCGCTATGCGCCGCCGTCGGCCGCCCATCCGCTTGGCGCCGACGATCTCGGGCGGGACCTGCTGGCAAGGCTGCTCCGGGGCGGGCAGGTCTCGCTCTCGGTCGGGCTCGCCGCCGCCTTCATCGCCGCGCTCATCGGCACGGGCCTCGGCCTGCTGGCGGGCTATCGCGGCGGCGCGTTCGACACCGCGCTCATGCGGCTGACCGACGGCGTGATCGCCCTGCCGCTGCTGCCGCTGCTGATCGTGCTGGCGGCGGTCGATCCCGGCAAGCTCGGCCTCGATGACGGGACGGATGCGAGCCTCTTCCGCGTCATCGCCATCGTGGCGCTCGTCGGCTGGACGACGGTAGCCCGGCTGGTGCGCGCCGCCGCGCTCGCCGCCCGCGCCCAGGACTATGTGCGGGCCGCCCGCGCGCTGGGCGCCGGCAGCGGGCGCATCGCGCTCCGGCACATCCTGCCGAATGTCGCCTCGCCGATCCTGGTCGCGACGACGCTTTCTGTTGGGAACATCATCCTGTTCGAGAGCGTCCTCTCCTTTCTCGGGCTCGGCATCCAGCCGCCGGCGGCGAGCTGGGGCAACATGCTCGCCCACGCCCAGGAGACGATCTGGCAGGCCCCGCGCCTCGCCGTCTGGCCGGGCCTGCTGATCTTCGCAACGGTGATCGCCTTCAACTTCCTCGGCGACGCGCTGCAAGACGCGCTCGACCCGAGGTCCTGAAGGCGCCCGAAACGCTGTCGCCGGACGAGTTTCCAAGGCAGACGCAAAAGCGGCCGCTCCGACCATCGACATATGCGCCGGTTGACTCCGGCGCCCGCTGTTCCCACTGTTTACAGCATGACTGACACGAGCCTCCTACTTGCAACCGGAACGCTGATCGTCATTATTCTCGGCACGAGCGTCACGCTTGCGATGCTGATCGTCCCCGGCCAACGGGAAATGCGCCGCGACATTGCTGAATTGCGCGAGCGCATGGCCCGGATCGAAGGGCTGTTCAAGGGGTTCACCAAGCGGCCGGCGGCCGGCGAGGCGGGTTAGAGCACAACCTGTCGAGCTAACGACGGTCGATCCCGGCAAGCTCTGCCTGGAGGGCGGGGCGGACGCCATTCCGCTTCGCGTCGTTGCCATCGCGGCGCTCTTCGGCTGGACGAAGGTGGTTCGGCCGATGTGCGCCGTACCCGCCGGCGGCGACGCCTTCCAGGACGCGCTCGATCCGAGGTCCTGAGACGCAGCTACTCGGAAGCCTCGCCCTCGGCGGCCGTCGGTTCGCCCATCATCGCCTCGACCACCAGCCCCGCATTCTCGCGGATCGCGCGCTCGATGACGCGGGCGATATCGGGATTGTCGCGCAGGAACGACTTGGCGTTCTCGCGGCCCTGGCCGATGCGCTTGCCGGCATGGGAATACCAGGAGCCCGACTTCTCGACGATGCCCGCCTTGACGCCGAGGTCCAGTATCTCGCCCATCTTGGAGATGCCGCGGCCGTACATCACATCGAACTCCACCACCTTGAAGGGCGGCGCCATCTTGTTCTTGACGACCTTGACGCGCGTCTGGTTGCCGACGATCTCGTCGCGCTCCTTGATCTGGCCGATGCGCCGGATGTCGAGTCGCACCGAAGCATAGAATTTGAGGGCGTTGCCGCCGGTCGTCGTCTCCGGATTGCCGAACATGACGCCGATCTTCATCCGGATCTGGTTGATGAAGACGACCAGGGTGCGCGACTTGTTGATCGAGGCGGTGAGCTTGCGCAGCGCCTGGCTCATCAGCCGCGCCTGGAGGCCCGGTAGCGAATCGCCCATCTCGCCCTCGAGCTCGGCGCGCGGCACCAGCGCCGCGACGCTATCGATCACCAGCACGTCAAGCGCCCCGGAGCGCACCAGCGTGTCGGCGATCTCGAGGGCCTGCTCGCCGGTGTCCGGCTGGGAGATCAGCAGCTCCTCCAGATCGACGCCGAGCTTGCGCGCGTAGGCCGGGTCGAGCGCATGCTCGGCATCGATGAAGGCGCAGGTGCCGCCCGTCTTCTGCGCTTCGGCGACGGCATGGAGCGCCAGCGTCGTCTTGCCCGAACTCTCCGGCCCGTAGATCTCGACCACCCGCCCGCGCGGCAGGCCGCCGATCCCGAGTCCGATGTCGAGGCCGAGCGAGCCGGTCGAAATCGCCTCGGTCTCCACCGCCGTCTCGCGCTGGCCGAGCTTCATGATCGAGCCCTTGCCGAACGCCCGCTCGATCTGCCCGAGCGCCGCTTCCAGCGCGCGCTGCTTCTCGGACCTGTCCTGCTGCTCCGGCATCGTCACGACATTCCGCGCCATATGTTCGCTCCCCACTCGTCAGGAGGCAATTTTCTGCCTCCGCTGCACTCGATTGCCATAGGGATAGAGAGAATATTTCAGGAACACAAGAGAAATTTTCGCGATCCGGCGCCGAGCCTGCCTTCGATAGCATCCGCCCGCAAGCGGACGCCTCCGCTCCGGAGATTGCCTGCGCCTCTTCGGCGCGGGGGTTGCCGGCGGGCGGGAGTGCCGCCATGTTGCGGAAGCCGTCCCGGAACCGGGGTAGTAGAGATGGAGATTGCGGCGAACGCGTCCGGCGTCGTGAAGGACGCCACCGACCAGACCTTCATGGCCGATGTCATCGAAGCCTCGATGACGGCGCCGGTGATCGTCGATTTCTGGGCGCCCTGGTGCGGCCCCTGCAAGCAATTGGGGCCGGTGCTGGAAAAGGTCGTCGCCAATGCCGGCGGCAAGGTCAGCCTGGTCAAGGTCGATATCGACCGGAGCCCCGCGGTCGCGCAGCAGATGCGCATCCAGTCGATCCCGGCGGTCTATGCCTTCGACAAGGGCCGCCCGGTCGACGCCTTCATGGGCGCGGTGCCGGAGAGCCAGGTCAAGGCCTTCGTCGAGCGGCTGGTGGGCGAACCGGTCGAATCCGCCGTCGAGGCCGCGATCGAGCAGGCGCGGGCGGCGCTGGAGGGCGGCGATGCGCAGACCGCCGGCGCGCTTCTCAACGAAGTGCTCAGGCAGGAACCGGAGAACGCCGCCGCGATCGCGGGCCTCGCCCAGGTGTTCCTCGCCGTGGACGAGGTCGAGCAGGCGCGCGCCATGCTGGGACAATTGCCGGAAGGCGCGGCGCGCGACCCGGCGGTGGCGGCCGCGGTGAGCGCGGTCGAGCTTGCCGAGCAGAGCGCGGATGCGGGCGACACGGCCGACCTGCGCCGGGCGGTCGAGGCCGACCCGGGCGACCACGGAGCGCGCTTCGACCTGGCGATGGCGCTGTTCGGCGCCGCGCGCCACAAGGAGGCGGCGGAGGAACTGCTGGAGCTCTACCGGCGCGACCGGGAGTGGAACGACGGGGCGGCCCGCAGCCAGCTCGTCAAATTTTTCGAGGCGTGGGGGCCCGCGCACGAACTCACCACCGGCATCCGGCGGCGCCTCTCGACCCTGATGTTCAGCTAGCGTCATGATCGGGAAGCCTGACTGCTCCAGCGCCGTATCCTCCGTCATGGCCGGACTTGTTCCGACCATCCCTTTCCCCTGCTGCGCCGGCCCCGAGGGAGATGCCCGGAACAAGTCCGGGCGTGACGACGGGGGCGCCGGGCATGACGGCGGGGGCGCCGGGCCGGAGAGGTCCCGCACCCCAATCGAAGTCATGCGAACTTCGAAACCGGGACACTAGGGAGCGGCACCCGTGTCCCTCAGGCGGTCATTGCCGGAGGTCATCCCGGTCTTTCCGCTGCCCGGCGTGCTGCTGCTGCCGCGCGCGATGCTGCCGCTGCATATCTTCGAACCGCGCTACCGGGCGATGGTCCGCGACGCGCTGAACGACGAGGGGATCGTCGGCATGGTGCAGCCGCGCCCCGAGGCAGCCGCCCCCGCGAACCCGCCGATCTACGAGGTCGGCTGCGCGGGAAAGATCCAGAGCTCGGAAAAGCTCGATGACGGACGCTACACGATCGCGCTGCAGGGCATCGCCCGTTTCCGCATCGACCGCGAACTTGCGCTCCATCCCGAGGGCTACCGCACCGTCCACGCCGATTTCGAGGGCTTCGGGGACGATCTCGATGCGCGCAGCAGCAGCCCGGTGAACCGCCAGAGCCTGCTGGAGGCGCTTGGCGATTTCCTCGCGCGGCGGGGGCTCAGCGCCGACTGGGACGCCGTGGCGAAGGCCGACGACGAAATGCTGGTCAACGCGCTCTCCATGGGCTGCCCGTTCGCAGCCAACGAGAAACAGGGGCTGCTCGAATGCCGCGACACGGGCGAGCGCGCCCGGATGCTGGAGGCGCTGTTCGCGATGTCGGGCTTCGAGGCGGCGAACGACGACGATCCGGCGCGGATGAATTGAGGTGCGCGATGATGGAGTCTGGAGAGGTCGATGCGCTGCTGCTGCAATTGCTGGTCTGCCCGGTGACCAAGGGGCCGCTGGAATACGACCGCGAGGCGGGGGAGCTGGTCAGTCGTTCGGCGGGACTGGCCTTCCCGATCCGCGACGGCATCCCGATCATGCTGGTCGAGGAGGCGCGGGCGCTCGACGAGGACGGGCGTTGAGCCGCCCGACGGAGCTGCGCTATTCCAAAGCCGGGCGCGTGCTGCATGTCGTCTTCGACGACGGCGCGCATTTCGCCCTGCCGGCCGAATTCCTGCGCGTCGAGAGCCCCTCGGCCGAAGTGCAGGGCCACGGGCCCGGGCGCAAGACGCCGGTTTCCGGCCGCGCCCATGTCGGCATCATCGAAATCCTGCCCGAAGGCAATTACGCCGTCCGGCTGGTTTTCGACGACCTGCACGACACCGGCATCTATAGCTGGGCCTATCTGCGCGAACTCGGCGAACGCCGGCCCGAACTCTGGAACGCCTATCTGGAGGCGCTGGAAGCGGGCGGCCTCTCGCGCGAGCCCTGACCCGCCCCTTGACCGGGCAGGCCATGTTCATAATTTGAGAAATAATTCTTATTCAAGAGCTTGCCCTCCGGGAGTCCATGCCAATATGGGCTGACAGGGAGCGGTATCCGGAGGTCGCCTCCCTTCGCGCCGGCGCAAAAAGAACCCCGACGGAACGGGCGGGAGACGTGCGCCTTGCATCCGCCTCGCGCGGGCTCGCGCAGGCAGTCAGGCGCGCGCGAGCCCGCGCGGAACAGGGACCCGCCCCAGGCAGGCGACGGGGAGAACGGAACGGACAAGGAGGACCAATGAGCAACACGCCCCCTATCGTCAGGACGATGCGCAGCGAGCTAGGATGACGATAAGGGGAAGCCGGGGCGGTGAAAATGGGGGCCGCTGCAGGGCGGAGCATGACAAAACATGACATTTCATGACATACCCGGAGGGCCCCGGCCTGTCCCCTTGTTGACTCGTCCATCAATCGAACGAATAATGAACACATGTCGTCCTGCCTTCCCCGAAAAAACCCCGCCAGGCTCGCCGCGCTGCGCCGGCGCATCGCGCTGCTGGAGCACCGGACGGCGGTTGCGGAGCCGGCGGAAGGCGGGCCGGCGGAGGCTTGGCGACTCGGCCTCGACGCCTTGGACGAGGCCCTGCCGGAGCGGGGACTGGCGGTGGGCGGGCTGCATGAGGCGGGCGGCGGCGCGGTGGGAGACGGGCCGGCGGCCGCCGCTTTCCTGGCCGCCCTGCTGGTCCGCCTCGACCGCCGGGACGGGCGGCGCGCGGTGCTGGTCTGCCAGAGCCGGACGAGTCCCTTCGGCCGGCTCCACGGGCCGGGCTGGCAGGATCTCGGCCTCGAACCGGCCGACCTGCTGCTGCTCTCCGCCCGCCGCGACCGGGATGTTTCCTGGGCGATGGAGGAGGGCCTGCGCAGCGCCGGCCTGGCAGCGGTGCTTGGAGAGGTCGAAAGCCTCGATTTCACCCCGAGCCGCCGGCTGGCGCTCGCCGCCCGCGAGAGCCTGACCCCCGCCCTGCTGCTGCGCCGGGACGGCCTCGGGCCGGCGAGCGCCGCCTTCTCGCGCTGGCGCGTCGCGGCGCTGCCGGGACGCCCCGACCCGTTCGACGCCGCCGCGCCCGGCCTGCCGCGCTGGCGGCTCGAATTGCTGCGCTGCCGCGGCGGCCGGCCCATGACCTGCACTGTGGAGTGGAACCGTGAGACGGGTGATTTCGGTGTGGCTGCCGCGCTGGCCGATCGACCGGCTGCGCCGCGCGCGGCGGCCCGCTACCCTGCCCTTGCGCAAGTCGCCGGTTGAGCCGGTCCCGTTCGCGCTCACCGCACCCGGCCGCCACGGCACGGTGCTGACGGCGGTCAACCGGCAGGCCGAAGCCGCGGGGATCGCGCCCGGCATGCGCCTCGCCGACGCCCGCGCGCTGCTGCCCCGCCTCGCCGCCGCCGACGCCCGGCCGGCGGAGGACCGGCGCGGGCTCGAATCCCTTGCGCTCTGGTGCAACCGCTTCACGCCCTGCTGCGCGGTCGATGGCGGAGACGGTCTGTTGCTCGACATCGCCGGCGCCGCCCATCTCTTCTGCGGCGAGGCGGCGATGGCGGCGAAGGTCGAGGCGCGCCTCGCAGGGCTTGGCTTCGAGGCGCGGACCGGCCTTGCCGACACGCCGGGCGCCGCCTGGGCGCTCGCCCGCTTCGGCGGAGGCGGCCGGCGCATCGCCGCGCCCGGAGACGCCCTTGCGGCACTCAGGGCGCTGCCGGTCGAGGCGCTCCGGATCGCGCCCGAGGACGCCCGCCTGCTGCGCCGCCTCGGCCTGGCGACCATCGGCGCGGTGGACGCCCTGCCGCGCGCCGCGCTCGCGCGCCGGTTCCGGGGGCGGAGCGGGGCCGTGCCGCAACGCCTCGACCGGGCGCTCGGCCGCAGCCCCGACCCGGTCGCATCCCTGCCGCCGCCGCCCGCCTGCCGCGCGCGCCTCGCCTTCCCTGACCCTCTGATCGACCTCGCCGGGCTGGAGACGGCGCTCGCCCGGCTGATACAAGACCTCTGCGCCTCGCTGGAACGGGACGGGCTCGGCGCGCGGGAACTCGCGCTGCTGTTCTGCCGGGTGGACGGCGGCGCGGCGCGGCGCGGCGTCTCGACCGCGCGCGCCACCCGCGACAGCGCGCATTTGCGGCGCCTTTTCGACGGGAAGATCGAGACCGTGGATCCCGGTTTCGGGATCGACGCGATGGCGCTCCACGCGGTCCGCGCCGAGCCGCTCGCGCATGAGCAATTCCGGCTGGCGGAGGGCGGGCGCGGCAGCGGCGAACTCGGCCCCCTGATCGACCGCTTGCAGGCCCGCCTCGGCGAAGGGTCGGTCTCCCGCCTCGAACCGGTCGCAAGCCATCTGCCGGAGCGCGCCGAACGGCGGGCGGACCCCGGCCGGGAAGGCACGGCCTGGCCCATGCGGCCGGACTTGCCGCAACGGCCCTTCCGCCTGTTCGACCGGCCCGAGCCGGTGGATGCCGTCGCCGGACTGCCGGACGGGCCGCCGGCGCTGTTCGCCTGGTGTCGGCTGAGCCGCCGGATCGCCCGCGCCGAGGGGCCGGAGCGCATCGAGCCGGAATGGTGGGCCGGCGGCGCGGAAGATGCGCCGCGCGACTATTACCGCGTCGAGGACACGGAAGGCCGGCGCTACTGGCTCTTCCGCGTCGGCCTTTACCGGGACGCCGGCGGCAAGGGGCCGCCCCGCTGGTACATCCACGGGCTCTACGGATGAGCCGCGCACCGGGCGGCATCCCTTATGCGGAATTGCAGGCGGTCAGCAATTTCAGCTTCCTCCGGGGCGCCTCCCATGCGGAGGAGCTGGTGGAGGAGGCCGCGCGGCTCGGGCTCGCGGCCATCGGCATCGCCGACCGCAACACGCTCGCCGGCGCGGTGCGCGCCCATGTGGCGGCGAAGCGGGCCGGCATCCGCCTCCTGACCGGCGCGAGGCTCGACCTCGCGGACGGCGCTTCGCTCCTCTGCTATCCCCGCGACCGCGCCGCCTACGGCCGCCTCTGCCGGCTGCTCACCCTCGGCCAGCGGCGCGCGGCCAAGGGCGAATGCGTACTGCACCCGGAGGACCTGTTCGCTCATGCCGAGGGACAGCTTCTGGTCGCGCTGCCGCCGGAGCCGTGGCGCGAGGGGTTCGAGGCGGAGCTTGCCGGGCTCAGGCGGGCGCATGACGGCCCGCTCTACCTCGCCGCGCACATGCTCTACCGGGGCGGCGACCGCGCCCGCCTGGACCGCCTGGCGGCGCTCGCCGAGCGCACCGGCGCGCTGCTCCTCGCCACCAACGACGTCCACTACCACCGCCCCGAGCGCCGGCCGCTTCAGGACGTGCTGACGGCCATTCGCGAGCATGTCACCGTGGCGGAAGCGGGCTTCAGGCTCGCCGCGAATGCCGAACGCCACCTCAAGGACGGGGCCGAGACCGCCCGGCTCTTCCGGGGCCATGAAGACGCCGTTGCGCGCAGCCTCGAAGCGGCCTCGCTCTGCGATTTCAGTCTCGACGAGCTCGCCTATGAGTATCCCGACGAGCCCGTGCCGGCCGGCAGCACCCCGCAGCGGCATCTGGAGGCGCTTGCCTGGGAGGGCGCCCGATGGCGTTATCCGGACGGCATCCCCGAAAAAGTGTCCGCCGCGCTCCGGCACGAGCTCGGGCTGATCGGCGAGCTCGATTACGCGCCCTATTTCCTCACCGTCCACGACATCGTGCGCTTCGCCGGGAGCCAGGGCATCCTCTGCCAGGGGCGCGGCTCGGCGGCGAACTCGGCGGTCTGCTACTGCCTCGGCATCACCGCCGTCGATCCGGCCCGGATCGACCTCCTGTTCGAGCGCTTCGTCTCCCGCGAGCGTCGCGAGCCGCCCGATATCGACGTCGATTTCGAACATGAGCGGCGCGAGGAGGTGATCCAGTACATCTACGGGCGTTACGGGCGCGAGCGCGCCGGAATCGCCGCCACCGTCATCTCCTACCGCGCCCGCAGCGCCGTGCGCGACGTGGGCAAGGCGATGGGGCTATCCGAGGACACGGCCGCTGCGCTCGCCGCCGCCGTCCGCGACATGCACCGCGAGGGGGCGCCCGAAAAGCGCCTCGGCGAAGCCGGGCTCGACCCCGCCGATCCCTTGCTTCGCCGCACCGTCGCGCTTGCGACCGAGCTGCAGGGCTTCCCTCGCCACCTCTCCCAGCATGTGGGCGGCTTCGTGCTGACCCGCGGTCCCCTGGAGGAAATCGTGCCCATCGGTAACGGGGCGATGAAGGACCGCACCTTCATCGAGTGGGACAAGGACGACCTGGAGGCGCTCGGCCTGATGAAGGTCGATGTGCTGGGGCTGGGGATGCTCACCTGCATCCGCAAGGCCTTCGAGCTGCTGGCGGCGCACAAGGGCCTGGCGCTGACGCTCGCCACCGTGCCGGCGGAGGACCCGGAGGTCTATGACATGCTGTGCCGGGCCGACACGGTGGGCGTCTTCCAGATCGAGAGCCGGGCGCAGATGAACATGCTGCCGCGGCTCAAGCCGCGCTCCTTCTACGACCTGGTGATCGAGGTGGCGATCGTGCGCCCCGGCCCGATCCAGGGCGACATGGTGCACCCCTATCTGCGCCGGCGGGAGGGGCTGGAGGAGGTGGCCTATCCCGCGCCCGCGCCGGAGCACGGGCCGCCGGACGAGCTGCGCAAGGTGCTGGAGAAGACGCTCGGCGTGCCGCTCTTCCAGGAACAGGCGATGCGCGTCGCCATGGAGGCGGCGCGGTTCACGCCGGACGAGGCCAATGCGCTGCGCCACGCCATGGCCACCTTCCGCAAGCGCGGCACGCTCGGCCGGCTCCGGGACCGGATGGTGGGCCGCATGACCGCACGCGGCTACGACCCGGAACTCGCGGCGCGCTGCTTCCGCCAGATCGAGGGCTTCGGGGATTACGGCTTCCCGGAATCCCACGCCGCGAGCTTCGCTCTGCTGGCCTGGGTCTCGTCCTGGATCAAATGCCGCCATCCCGAGGTCTTCGCCTGCGCGCTCCTGAACTCCCAGCCGATGGGCTTCTACGCCCCCGCCCAGATCGTGCGCGACGCCCGCGAGCACGGCGTCGAGGTTCGCCCGGCCGATGTCCATGCGAGCAGCTGGGACAACAGCCTGGAACGCAGGGCGGACGGGAGCCATGCGCTCCGCCTCGGCCTGCGACAGATCAGCGGCCTGCGCGAGGAGGACGCCGACCGCATCCTTGCCGCGCGCGACGGGCAGCCCCGGGCCGATATCGCCGCCCTGCAGCGCCGGACCGGGCTCGGGACCGCCGCCATCGAGACGCTGGCCGCTGCCGACGCTTTCGACTCCATGGGGCTCGACCGGCGCCGGGCGCTCTGGCAGGCGGGCGCCCTGGAGAAATCGGCGCCGCTGCCCCTCTTCGGGGCGGCGGATGGGCCGACCGAGGGGGCGGAACCGCCAGCCGCCCTGCCCGATATGGCTCCCGGCGAGCAGGTCGTGGAGGACTACCGCACCCTGCGGCTCTCGCTCCGGGCGCATCCGCTCGCATTCCTGCGCGCACGCCTGGCGGCCCGGAGGGTGCTGGACGCCAAGGCCATCGCCCGCGCCCGCGACGGAGAGCGCGCTTCCGCCGCCGGCCTCGTGCTCGTCCGCCAGCGCCCCGGCAGCGCCAGCGGCGTTATCTTCATGACGCTGGAGGACGAAACCGGCGTCGTGAACATCGTGGTCTGGCCGCGCGTGCTGGAGAGCTTCCGCAAGGCGGTGCTGGGCGCGCGGGTCGCAATGGTCCGGGGCCGCATCCAGCGCACCGCCGATATCGTCCATCTCGTCGCCGACCGGCTGGAGGACCTGACCGGCTGGCTCGACCTGCTGACGCCGGACGGCGAGTCCGCCGGGCCGCCTCCCGACCCCGCCGTCTTTCCCTCGCGCCATCCGCGCAACCTCCGCACGATCCCGAAATCGCGCGACTTCCGGTGAGGCGGTCGTGGCGCTTGGCGGCCTGATCGTCAGCCTCTTCCTCTGGTTGCGCGCCGATATCAAGGCGGTCGATGCCAAAGTGACCGATCCGGGAGAGCGGATGGCGCTTCTGGGCGAGCGGATGGCGTGGGTCGAGGGCAAGCTCGAATTCGTCGAACGCTACATCACCCGGCGGAACGAACCGTCGCCGGCCCCGGCCGAATAGCACAGGTCGCAGCCGCCAATTCCCCTGCCGCCCGAAACCGCTTACGCTTCCGGGAAACGGCAGGGACGGAAGGAGGCGGCGCGATGGCGGAGGCCGAGTTCGATTATATCGTCGTGGGCGCAGGGTCTGCGGGGGCGGCGCTCGCCAGCCGGCTGACCGAGGACCCCGCCTGCAAGGTGCTGCTGCTGGAAGCCGGCAAGGCAGGGCATCCCTGGTCGCGCTTCCCGGTCAGCTTCGGCCTGCTGATCGACAACCCGGCCGCCAACTGGTGCTTCACGTCCGAGCCGGAAGAGAACACCGCGAACCGCGAAATCCCGGTGCCGCGCGGCAAGCTGCTCGGCGGGTCGAGCAGCATCAACGGGCTCGTCTATGTGCGCGGCCAGCCGCTCGACTACGACACCTGGGCGCAGATGGGCAATCGCGGCTGGACCTGGGAGGATGTCGCGCCCGTCTTCAGGCGCATGGAAAGCTACGAGAAGGCCGGCGACGGCATCAGGGGCGAGGACGGCCCGCTCCAGGTCACCGAGGTGCCGGACCGGAACCCGCTCTACGACGCGCTGTTCGCCGCCGCCGCCGAGGTCGGCCACAAGCTCAACCCGGACTACAACAGCCCCGACCAGGAAGGCGTGGTCAAGACGCAGGTGACGATCAAGAACGGGCGGCGCATGTCCACCGCCCATTGCTACCTGCGGCCCGCCATGAACCGCCCCAACCTCCGGATCGTGACGGAAGCCGGCACCCGCCGCGTGCTGCTCGAGGGCAAACGCTGCGTCGGCGTCGCCTATGAGAAGGGCGGGCGCACGATCGAGGCCCGCGCCGGGCGCGAAACGGTGCTTGCCGCCGGCGCCGTCTGCTCCCCGCAGATTCTGGAGCTCTCCGGCATCGGACGCCCGGAGATGCTGGGCGCGCACGGCATCGAGGTGCAGCACGAGTTGCCCGGCGTCGGCGAGAACTTCCGCGACCATATCAACGCCCGCATCCAGTGGCGGGTGACCGCAAAGGGCGTTTCCTACAACGAGCGCATGGGCACGCTGTTCGGCAAGGCCGGCCAGGTGCTCAGATACGCCTTCACGCGCGGCGGCTTCATGAGCCTGCCTTCCGCGCCGCTGCTCGCCTTCCTGCGCACCCGGCCGGAGCTGGAGACGCCGGACGTGCAGATGCACCTTGTGCCCTATGCCGTGAAAGACCCCAAGCGCCGGCTGTTGCAGCCCTTTCCGAGCATGACCATCTCCTGCTACCAGCTACGGCCGGAGAGCTTGGGCTCGATCCACATCCGCTCGGCCGATCCGGACGCGCAGCCGGCGATCCGGTTCAACTTCCTGCACGACGAAATCGACCGGCGGGCCATGACCGGCGGCTTCCGCATGATGCGCGAACTCATGGCAGCCAGGGCCATGGCGCCGCTCCGGGGGGCGGAATATTCGCCCGGAGAGGAGGTGGCGGGCGACGACGAGATCCTGGACTGGATCCGCAACAACTCGCAGACCGCCTACCACCCCATCGGCACCTGCCGCATGGGGCCGGGACCGGAGGCCGTGGTCGATGACCGGCTGCGCGTGCGCGGGCTTGAAGGGCTGCGGATTGCGGACGCCTCGATCTTCCCGACCATGCCCTCGGGCAACACCAACGCGCCTTCGATCATGATCGGCGAGCGCTGCGCCGACTTCCTCCGCGACCGCGCATAGACCCGCCGCGCCCTTTCCCGGAAGCGCTGCGGCCCGCGCCGTCGTCGCGCCGCAACAAGCCGCCCGGATTGTCCGTCCGGGAAAATCGGAATAACCTGCTTGCAGGAAAGAAGCGACTGTTCCCGAGACCGAGGAGAAACGCGCATGAAAAAGACGGAACAACACCAGCCTGTGCAGACGCCGTCCGGCGTGACGCGCCGCGATTTCGTGAAGAGGACCGCCGCTGTCGGCGCCGTCGCCGCCACGGGGTCCATCTTCGGCGGCAAGCCGCCGGCTTACGCCCAGAGCCGGAAGCTGCATTACCTGCAGTGGAGCAGCTTCATTCCCGATGCGGACGCGGAGATCAGGCGCCAGGCCGAGGAGTTCACCAAGGCGACTGGCGTCGAGGTCACTGTCGAGATGATCAACCAGAACGACATGACCCCGCGCATCACTGCCGCCATCGAGAGCGGCCAGGGCGCGGATGTGATGCTGATGATCAACAACCAGCCGCATCTGTTCGCCAACGGCATGGCCGATCACAGCAGCCTGATGGCCGAGCTCGCCGGCGGCGGCCTTTACGACTGGGCCAACGGGGCGGTAACGGTGGACGGCGTGCCCCGCGCGGTGCCGCTCTTCAACATCGGCAACGCCATCGTGTACCGCAAGGACGTGTTCGACGAACTCGGCCTCGCCGCACCCAACACCTGGGACGAGTATCTCGCCGTCGGCAGGACGCTCAAGAACAACAACCTGCCGGTGGGCCAGACCCTGGGCCACACCTTTGGCGACGCCCCGTCCTTCGCCTATCCGCTGCTCTGGAGCTTCGGCGGCATGGAGGTGGACGAGTCCGGCAAGGTCGTCGTCGACTCGCCCGAAACGCACCGCGCGCTGGCCTTCGCCAAGGAGTTCTGGGAAGCGGCCTGCGATCCGGGCGGCCTCGCCTGGGACGACACCAGCAACAACCGCGCCTTCCTCGGCCAGACCATCGGGGCGACGCTGAACGGCGCCAGCATCTATTTCGTGGCCCGGCGCAAGTTCCCGGACCTGGCGAACAAGCTGGCCCATGTCAACAATCCGGAAGGCCCGGGCGGGCGCTACCATGTCATCGGCCCGCGCAGCCCCGCGATCATGAAATACTCCGCGGAGAAGGACGCCGCGGCCGACTTCATCCGCTTCCTGTTCCAGGAGGACAATTTCAGCCAGTTCATTTCGGTGAACAGCGGTTATGTCCAGGGCCTGACGCCGAAGTGGGAAGGCCATCCGGTCTGGAGCTCCGACCCGGCGCTGGGAATCTTCAGCACCAACGCCAAATACGGGCGCAGCTACGGCCATGCCGGCCCGTGGAACCGCGCCTCCGGCGAAGTGGCGGAGAAATACATCGTGGTGGACATGTTCGCCCGCGCGGTCCGGGGCGAAGACCCCAAGGCGATCGCCGCCTGGGGGCAGAAGGAAATGGAGAATGTCTACGGCTAGACCGCCGCCGGCATGACCGGCCTGCGGCGGTCCGCGCCGCCGCAGGCCGTTTCCCCGCGCCCGAACCCGTCCACTCCCGCAACGGTCTGCCCCACCGCGATGCAATCACCGCCACCGGCATCCGCACCCTCCCTCAAGGCCCGGATCGCCGCCAGCCTGGAAGACCAGCGGGTGCTCGGCTACGTCCTGATGACGCCGGCCCTGCTGCTGATCCTGATTTTCATCGCATACCCCTTCGTGCTGGGCGTGTGGATGTCGCTCACCGACAAGATCGTCGGCACCTCGGGGACGTTCATCGGGCTCGGTAATTACGACAAGCTGTTCGCCAGCGACATTTTCCATACCGCCGCCTGGAACACCGTGTTCTTCACCACGGTCGCCACGATTTTCAAGGCGGTGCTGGGCATGTGGCTGGCGGTGCTGCTGAACCGCAAATTCCGCTTTGCGAACATCACCCGGGCCACCGTTCTGCTGCCCTTCATCGTGCCCACCGTGCTCAGCACGCTCGCCTGGCTGTGGATGTTCGACGCCACCTTCAGCGTCTTCAACTGGACCCTGCGCTGGCTGTGGCAAGTGAATATCGACATTTTCGGGCTGGTCCTGAAAGAGAACTGGGGGTTCTTCCGCGGCCCGCTGTGGCTTGGCGACCCCGGCCTGGCGATGGCCTCGGTCATTCTGGTCAATGTCTGGCGCGGCCTGCCGTTTTTCGCCATTTCCTTCCTGGCCGCCCTGCAGACCATTCCGCCGGATCTCTACGATGCGGCCGATATCGACGGTGCGACCGGCTGGAAAAAGTTCTGGCATGTGACATTGCCGCTCATCAAGCCGGTGGCGATCGTAGTGGTGGTGTTCTCCATCGTCGTGACCTTCGCCGATTTCCAGCTCGTCTACATACTGACCCGCGGCGGCCCCAACAACGAGACCCACCTGCTCGCCACGCTGGCCTACCAGCTCGGCATGGGGTCGGGAAATATCGGACAGGGCGCCGCGGTGGCCCTGTTCATGCTGCCCCTGCTGGCCGTCGTGATCGTGTTCCAGCTCTGGTACCTGCGGCGCGAGGGAGTGCGGTAGCCATGAACGCGATGGTCGGCGAAACCTATTTCCGCCGTTTGCTGGTCTTCTACATCCCGCTGTTCCTGTTCGTGTTCGCGATGCTGTTCCCGTTCTTCTGGATGCTCATCACCTCGCTCAAGCCGGACGCCGAGCTCTACAATCCGCGCCTTTCGCCGTTCATTGTGCGCGAACCGACGCTGGAGCATTGGGAAAACCTCTTCGGCACCACCCTGTTCGTCGAATGGGCGGTCAACACGCTCTGGGTCGCGGCCGCGTCCACCGCCGTGTCGCTGTTCGCCGGCGTGCTCGCCGGCTACGCCATGTCGCGCCTTGTGTTCCGGGGCTCGACCATGTTCGGCATCATGATCTTCGTCACCTATCTGGTGCCGCCGACCCTGCTGTTCATCCCGCTCACCGGCGTGGTGACCTGGATGGGGCTGCAGGACACCACCTGGTCGCTGATCTTCACCTATCCCACCTTTCTGGTGCCCTTCTGCACCTGGTTGCTGATGGGCTATTTCCAGACCATTCCCAAGGAACTGGAGGAGTGTGCGCGCATCGACGGCGCAACGCGCCTGCAGGCGATGTTCAAGATCGTGATCCCGCTTGCCGTGCCCGGAATCCTGTCGGCCGGAATTTTCGCCTTCACCCTGTCATGGAACGAATTCCTGTATGCGCTGGTGTTCATCCATTCGCCGGAAACCAAGACCATTCCGGTCGGCGTGACCAGCGAACTGATAAAGGGCGATGTGTTCTTCTGGGGTTCGCTGATGGCGGGCGCCCTGCTCGGCTCGGTGCCCGTCGCCATCGTGTATTCGTTCTTTGTCGAACACTATGTATCCGGCATGACCGGCGCGGTGAAAGGGTAAACGCCAATGGCCCAGATCGTCCTGAAGAACCTGCGCAAGAGCTATGACGATACCGAGGCCGTCCGGGGCATCGACCTGCATATCGAACACAACGAGTTCGTCGTTCTCGTCGGCCCGTCCGGCTGCGGCAAGACCACCACCTTGCGCATGATCGCCGGCCTGGAGGAAATCACCGGCGGGGAGATCTTTATCGGGGACCGCCTGATAAACAATGTTCCGCCGAAGGATCGCGATATTGCGATGGTCTTCCAGAATTACGCGCTGTATCCGCACATGACGGTCGAGCAGAACATGTCCTTCGGCCTGCGTCTGCGCAAGGTTGCGAATGCGGAGATCGCCCGGCGCGTGAACCACGGTGCGGATATTCTCAGTATCGGCGAACTGCTGGCCCGGCGTCCGAAACAGCTTTCCGGCGGGCAGCGCCAGCGCGTGGCCATGGGACGGGCCATCGTGCGCAATCCGGAGGCGTTCCTGTTCGACGAGCCGCTGTCCAACCTGGACGCCAAGCTGCGGGTGCAGATGCGCACCGAAATCAAGAAGATCCACCGGAGGGTGCAGACCACGGTGGTCTATGTGACACACGACCAGGTGGAGGCCATGACCCTGGCGGACCGCATCGTGGTGATGAACCATGGCGTCATCGAGCAGGTGGGCTCGCCGCAGGAGATGTACGAGTCTCCCCAGACCCGCTTCGTGGCCGGGTTCATCGGGTCTCCGGCCATGAACTTCATACCCTGCAGGATCGTGCGGAGCGGGTCCGGCCTTGCGGTCCGGCTTTCGCAGGACATCACCCTGAACCTGCCTCCGGCGCTGGAGAAGCGCTACTGCGGCCATCTGGACAAGGACATGGTGTTCGGCATCCGGCCCGAGCATGTGACCGAGCAGCGCCAGCACACGAATGCGCAGCAGCTAGACTTCGGCTGCACCGTCGAGGTGCTCGAACCCATGGGCATCGACACCATGGTGTTCGTCGAGATTAACGGGGCGGAGGTCACCGCGCGCGCGGCTCCCAGGTCGGTCGGCAATCTGGGGGAGGAGATGATGTTCACCATCGACATGAACAGCATGCACCTGATCGACCCGGCGACCGACAAGGTGGTCTGACCGCCGCCGCTCCCGACGCCTCGATCTTCCCGACCATGCCGTCAGGCAACACCAATGCGCGTCGATCGTGATCGGCAAGCGCTGCGCCGGCTTCCTCCGCGACGGGGCCTGACGCCGCCGCTATTTCGGCGGGTGGGCGCGAACGGCCTCTTCGTTGACCTCCGCGCCCCAGCCGGGACCCGTCGGCAGGATGAGTTCGCCGTTGTCGATCCGGGGCGGCGCCGTTACGAGATCGTCCTTCCACGGCACGTCGTCGATGTCGATTTCCATGATGCGGAAGTTCGGCGCGGTCGCGCAGAGATGCGCGCTCATCAGCGTCGAGAGGTGGCCGTAGAAATTATGCGGCGCAATGTTGACCTCCCAGGCGTCACACATGGCGGCGATCTTGAGGCTTTCGAGGAAACCGTTCCAGGGCACGTCGATGATGGCCGCGTCCATGGAATACCGCTCGAGGAAGGGCCGGAACTGGCGCCGCCCGTAGAGCGACTCGCAGGATGCGATGGGCGTCTCGACCGACCGGCGGATCATGGCCAGCCCTTCGGGGTCGTAATTGTCTATCTCGATCCAGTAGAGGCCGAGATCGTCGAGCGCGCGGGCGAGCGCCATGTAGCCGTCGGTGCGGAAGTTGAAGTTGAGGTCCACCAGGATATCGACCCGCCCGCCGCTGCCTTCCTGGAAGGCCGAGATCTGGTTGCGGAGCGCGCGCACCGTCTCGCGGGACAGGTTCAGTTCCGGCCGGTCGCCGGCGGAGCGCGCAAAGCCCGGCATATAGACATAGGGTTCGGGGCCGTCGAAGCGGTACATGTTGCATTTGAGCGCCGTGAAGCCGCGCTCGCGCACCCGCGCACCCAGCGCCTCGACATCGTCGAGGCTGCGCAGCGGCTGCTCGCCGACCATATCCGCATGATTGACCAGATAGGTGCCGCAATGGGACCAGTAGAGCCGGAAACGATCCCGCACCGGCCCGCCGAACAGCTCATAGACCGGCACGCCGAGCGCCTTGGCCTTGATGTCGAGCAGCGCGTTTTCGATGGCGGCGATCGCCTGCGCATTCATGCCGCCCGGCGCCTGGCGGGTCCGGGCTTGGAGCATGGCGCCGATCCGCTCGACGGGCCGGGGGTCGGCGCCGATCAGCGTTTCGCCGAGCGCGGCGATGACGGCGCTCAGGCCCTGGCTGCCATAGCTCTCATTATATTCCGACCAGCCGACCAGCCCTTCGTCGGTAGTGATCTTCAGGAAGGAAATGTTCCGCCAGCCGGCGTCCACATGCAGATTCTCGAGTCCCCGGATCTTCATCGGCCTGGCCCCCGTTATTCCTGTATTCGGTCCGCCCTGCGACTATGGCACGGTTTACACGGGCGTTCGACAAGGCGAGGCTGGCGCCCGCTCACCGAATCCGTTTCCGATGGAGGCAAGCCGTCCGATGCGCTTCGGAGTCTTCTACGAACTGCAATTGCCGCGGCCGTGGGCCGAGGGCGCCGAGCACCGGTTGATGAAGGAGGCGCTCGACCAGGTGGCGCTCGCCGACCGGCTCGGCTTCGACCATGCGTGGGAGGTCGAGCACCATTTCCTCGACGAATACAGCCACGCCTCCGCGCCGGAAGTGTTCCTCGCCGCCGCCGCCGCCCGGACGAAGCGCATCCGGCTCGGCCACGGCATCCGCCAGGTCATCCCCGCCTACAACCACCCGGCCCGCACGGCGGAGGGCCTCGCCACGCTCGACCTCGTTTCGGACGGACGGGTCGAGTTCGGCATCGGCGAGGGCGCGACGCGGCTGGAGCTCGGCGCCTTCGGCATCTCCGCCCGGCGCAAGCGCGCTCTCGCGCTGGAGGCCGCGGAGCAGATCTGCAACATGATGGTGCTCACACCCTATCCCGGCTTCGAGGGCGAGGGCTTCTCCATGCCCTGCCGCAATGTGCTGCCGAAGCCGCTGCAAAGCCCGCATCCGCCGCTCTGGATGGCCTGCACCAACCGCGACACGATCCGCGTGGCCGCGCAGAACGGCATCGGCGCGCTCGCCTTCTCCTTCCTCGACCCCGAGGAGGCACGCACCTGGTCCGGCATCTATTACGACACGATCAGGAGCGGGGAATGCGTGCCGCTCGGCTGGTCGGTCAACGCCAATCTCGCCATGGTCTCGGCCTTCTCGATGCACGAGGACCGGGCGGAGGCGATCCGGCGCGGCCAGGACCATTTCGAGTTCTTCCGCTATGCGCAGCAGAAGCTTGTCGCCGAGGACTTCACGCCCGGCTATTCCGACATCTGGGGCGAGTTCACGGCCAAGCGCGGGGCCGCGACCGACGCGCTGATCCAGGCGGCGCTGGCGCGCGCCGAATATGACGGCGCCGGCATCGGCACGCCGGACGACATGGCCCGTCATCTCGCAGACATGCAGGCGGCCGGGGTGGACCAGGTAATCTTCCTCCAGCAGGCCGGCCGCAACAGCCATGCGAATATCTGCGAGTCGCTGGAGCTGTTCGCGCGCACCGTGATGCCGGACTTCGCCCGCGACGTCGAAGCGCGCGAAGCGGCCAAGGCCGCCGAGCTCGCGCCGTTCATCGAGGCGGCGCTTGCCCGCAAGAGCCATATGCAGCCGCTCGCCGAGGCCGATGTGCCGGTGGTGAAAGCCTCGGTGCGGGTCGCCGGCGAGGATGGCAGGCGCAAGGCGGCCGACGCGGCGGAATAGGTCTCCGTCCCCGATCCATCGGGACGCGAATTTCGCTCCAGGTCCCTGAAAATGCTGGCGCGCCCTGGAGGACTCGAACCTCCGACCTGCGGATTAGAAGTCCGCTGCTCTATCCGGCTGAGCTAAGGGCGCGCATGTCCGTTCACTCGGCGACCCGGTTCCAGCGGAAATTATCCGCATAGGCCTTCGGTCTCACGCGGCGCGGATGCGGCGCCCGCACGCTGTATTCGAAGCCGCGCTTCTCGCAATAGGCCTCCGCCGCCTCGCACGAGGCGAATTCCAGCCTGACCTGCTGGGGGGTGTCGCTGGAGCCGGTCCAGCCCATCAGCGGGTCCGGCCGGCGGGCCGACTGCTGCTCGAACTCGACCACCCACATGCCGGTTCGCCCCCGGCCCTGCTGCATCGCCGTGCGGGCCGGGCTGTAGATGCATGCTCGCATGGGTTCGCTGCCGCTCCATCGCCTTGCTGCAACGGGTTCGTTATCGGCCCGGCCGGCCTGCGGGTCAACCCGCGCCGCGCGCGAGCGCCGCCCGTCCGGGCCAAGCCGCCATGTCGCCGAGTTCCTCCTCGATGCGCAGCAGCCGGTTGTATTTGGCGAGGCGGTCGGAGCGGGCGAGCGAGCCGGTCTTGATCTGGCCGCAGCCGGTGGCGACGGCAAGGTCGGCGATGGTGGTGTCCTCGGTCTCGCCCGAGCGATGCGACATGACCGCCCGCCAGCCGGCATTCATGGCGAGCGCCGCGACATCGAGCGCCTCGGTAAGCGTGCCGATCTGATTGACCTTGACCAGCACCGCATTGCCGGCGCCCTCGCGAAGCCCCCGCGCCAGCCGTTCGGGATTGGTGGCGAACAGGTCGTCGCCGACGAGCTGCACACGATTCCCGAGCCGCTCCGTCAGCGCCTTCCAGCCCTGCCAGTCGTCTTCCGCCATGCCGTCCTCGACCGAAACGACGGGATAGCGCGCGCACAGATCCTCCAGATAGCCGGCCATGCCGTCCGCATCGAGCGTCCGGCCCTCGCCCTCCAGCCGGTAGCGACCGCCGCTCCGGAACTCGGTAGCGGCCGCGTCGAGCGCGAGCGCCACGTCCTCGCCTGGCCGGTAGCCGGCCTTCCCGATGGCGCGCATGACGAAGCCCAGCGCCTCGTCCGCCCCGGAGAGCGCGGGCGCGAAGCCGCCCTCGTCGCCCACATTGACGCTCTGCCCCGCTTCCAGCAGCAGGGCGCGGAGCGCGTGGAAGACTTCCGCCCCGGCGCGCACCGCCTCGGCGCAGCTCTCCGCGCCGACCGGCACGATCATGAACTCCTGAATGTCTATCGGGTTGTCGGCATGCGCGCCGCCGTTCAGCACATTCATCATCGGCACCGGCAGGGTGTGCGCGCCGATGCCGCCGACATAGCGGTAGAGCGGCTGGCCGGCGGCGTCGGCCGCCGCCTTCGCGCAGGCGAGGCTGACACCGAGGATCGCATTGGCGCCGAGCCGGCTCTTGTTGGCGGTGCCGTCGAGCTCGGCCAGGGCGCGGTCGAGCCGGCGCTGGTCCTCCGCCTCCATGCCGCCCAGCGCATCGAAAATCTCCCCGTCCACCGCGTCGCAGGCCGCGAGCACGCCCTTGCCGCGATAGCGCGCCGGGTCGCCGTCGCGGCGCTCATGCGCCTCATGCGCGCCGGTGGAGGCTCCCGACGGCACGGCCGCCAGGCCCGTCGCACCGTCCTCCAGATGCACCTCGACCTCGACGGTCGGGTTGCCGCGGCTGTCCAGCACCTCGCGGGCGTGGATGTCGGTGATGGCGGTCATGCGGTCCTCTCCGGAGTCCTCTTGGCGATCGCGTCGTGCGCGAGCAGCACCTCCAGAATACCGGCGAGCTGGCCGAGCGGGATCATGTTGGGGCCGTCGCTGATGGCCTTGTCCGGGTCCGGGTGCGTCTCCATGAATACGCCGGCAACGCCGACGGCGACGGCCGCCCGGGCCAGCACCGGCGCGAATTCGCGCTGCCCGCCGCTCCTGCCGCCGAGCCCGCCCGGCTGCTGCACCGAATGGGTGGCGTCGAACACCACGGGCCATCCGGTCCGCGCCATCTCCGGCAGCGCGCGCATGTCCGAGACCAGGGTGTTGTAGCCGAAGGAAGCGCCGCGCTCCGTCAGCAGGATGCGCTCATTGCCCGCGCCGCAGACCTTTTCCGCCACATGCGCCATGTCCCAGGGCGCGAGGAACTGGCCCTTCTTCACATTCACCGCCGCTCCGGTCTCGGCCGCCGCGACCAGCAGGTCGGTCTGGCGGCAGAGAAAAGCGGGAATCTGCAGGATATCCACCGCCGCGGCCGCCGGCGCGCAATGCCCCGGCTCGTGCACATCGGTCAGCACCGGGCAGCCGCACCGCTCGCGGACCTCCGCCAGGATGTCCAGCCCCGGTCCCATGCCGACGCCGCGCGGGCTCTCGCCGCCGGTGCGGTTCGCCTTGTCATAGGAGGACTTGTAAACGAACGGCAGCCCCATGCGGGCGGTCATGGCGGTGAGCGCCTCGGCGGTCTCCAGCGCATGCGCCAGGCTCTCGATCGCGCAGGGGCCCGCGATGAGCGCCAGCGGCAGGCGGTTGCCGAACCGAACCGGGCCGATGAGGACCTCGCGCATCAGACCAGCCGTGACTGCGCGACGGCGGCCGTCACGAAAGACTTGAACAGCGGGTGCGGATCGAAGGGGCGCGAGCGCAATTCGGGATGGAACTGCACCCCGATGAACCAGGGGTGCTCCCCGATCTCGACGATCTCCGGCAGGCTGCCGTCGGGCGAGAGGCCGGAGAAGCGCAGCCCCGTCGCTTCCAGCCGGTTGCGATAGCGGATATTCACCTCGTAGCGGTGGCGGTGGCGCTCCTCGACCCGGCGCGCGCTGTAAATCCCGGCGGCGCGGCTGCCGACCGCAAGTTCCGCGGTATGGTTGCCGAGGCGCATGGTGCCGCCCTTGCCGTCGGCCTCCGAGCGGTGCTCGACCTGCCCGCCCGTGACCCACTCTTCGAGAAGCCCGACCACCGGCTCCGGCGTCGGCCCGAACTCGGTCGAGCTTGCGTCCGCAAGCCCGGCCAGCGAACGCGCCGCCTCGATCACCGCCATCTGCATTCCGAAGCAGATGCCGAAATAGGGCACATTGCGCTCGCGGGCGAAGCGCGCGGCGCCGATCTTGCCGACGGTTCCGCGCTCGCCGAAGCCGCCCGGCACGAGGATACCGTGGACGCCCGCGAGCCGCCCGACAATGTCCTCCCGGTCGAACCGCTCCGCCTCCACCCAGTCTTCCTCGACATTCACATTGTTGGCGATGCCGCCGTGGCGGAGCGCTTCCGAGAGCGATTTGTAGGCGTCCTTGAGCTCCGTGTATTTGCCGACGATGGCGATGCGCACGCGGCCTTCCGGCGTGCGGACGCGCCGGGTGATTTCCCGCCAGCGCCCGAGATCCGGCTCCGGGCCGCGGGGAAAGCCGAATCCGGCCAGCACCTCGCCGTCGAAGCCCTGTTCGTGATAGGCGGCGGGCACGGCGTAGATCGAGTCCGCATCGTGGGCCGAGATCACCCGGCGCGCGCGGATATTGCAGAAGAGCGCGATCTTGCGCCGCGCCTCGCCGGGCAGCGGGTCCTCCGAGCGGCAGAGCAGCAGGTCCGGCTGTATGCCGAGGCCGAGCAGCTCCTTGACCGAATGCTGGGTCGGCTTGGTCTTGATCTCGCCGGCGGAGCGGATGAAGGGCACGAGTGTCAGATGCACGAACATCGTGCGCTCGGGCCCGAGTTCATGGCGCAATTGCCGGATCGCCTCCAGGAAGGGCAGCCCCTCGATATCGCCGACCGTACCGCCGATCTCGACCAGCACGAAATCCTCGCCGTCCAGCCCCGCCTGGATGAACGCCTTGATCGCGTCGGTCACATGCGGGATGACCTGCACGGTCGCGCCCAGATAGTCGCCGGCGCGCTCGCGGTCGAGCACCTGCTTGTACACCTTGCCGGCGGTGACGCTGTCGTCGCGGGTCGCGTCATTGCCGGTGAAACGCTCGTAATGCCCGAGGTCGAGGTCGGTCTCCGCGCCGTCGGCGGTCACAAACACCTCGCCGTGCTGGTAGGGGCTCATCGTGCCCGGATCGACATTGAGATAGGGATCGAACTTGCGCATCCGCACCCTGTAGCCGCGCGCCTGCAGGAGCGCGGCGAGCGATGCGGCGGCCAGGCCCTTGCCGAGCGACGAGGACACGCCGCCCGTAACGAAGATGAAGCGCGGGCCGGCCTCCCGACTCACTGGCCGAGCGGCGCCGCGGGCCCGGACGGGGTCTCTTGCACCGGGCGGTCCAGGATCGAGGCGGGCTCGCGCGTTGTGGACATTACGATCGCGAGGAAGAGGCTGACCGCGAAGAAGCCCGCCGCCAGCCACATGGTGATCGTGGTGAGCATGTTGCCGGCGCCGCGCCCGGTCATCAGCCCGCCGCCGGCGCCCCCGCCGCCGCCGATTCCGAGCCCGCCGCCCTCGCTGCGCTGGAGCAGCACGACGGCGACCAGCGAGATGCAGATCAGCACATGGACGACAAGGGCCACTTCGATCACGGCTCGGGGTCCTCGCACAAGCGCACCGGGCTGAGCCGGCGCAGGACGGACGGAATGTCGGACGGGAGATATATCTAACCCGAAACCGCCCCGCCCGCCAGTGCAAAAAGGCGGGACGAACGGGCGCCAGCGCCTCTTTTCCCCCGCGCGACATGTCATGAAATGTCATGTTCTGTCATGGTCCGGCAGCGCGCTGCCGGTCTGGCGGGCGGCGCGTTCGGTTGCGGCGGGCGCATCGGGCATGGGGCGGCGGCCCCTTCGTTCCGTTGCCGCCCGGCGCCGGGGCGACCCCAGTTTCGCGCGCCCGATTACGCGCGTGGCGCCCCGGCCTCCAATGCTCCCTCTTTCGCTTGCGCGGGAGAGCCTGCCCCGGACGGCGGTCCGGGAGTTAGGCGGGAGGCAGTCCCGGCCCGGCGCGGCCTCGCTGGAGGAGACCCCTCGCGAAGTGTCATGAAATGTCATGTTTCGTCATGAGGCCCGCCGGAAATGTCATGTTTTTCACGGTCCGCCGCGCCTCCGGCGCAATCGCCGCCCTGGCCCGCTGCTGCGCAGCGTCCGGGACGACGATAGGGGGCATACTGTTTATCGGTCCTCCCTGTCCGTTCCGTTCTCCCCGCCGTCCGGCGGCCCATGCGGCGGGTCCCTCAAGTTTCGCGCGTATCGCATGCGCGAGAGAGAGGCGGGCGCAGTGCGCCCCTCTCCTGTGCGTTCCGTTGGGGGTCTTTTTCGCGCCGGCGCGAAACTGGAGACGAAGCGGCCGCGCCGATTGCCGCTTCCGTCCTTCCGCCCTACATTACTACAGATTACCAGGAAGTCAAGTTATTTCAGGAATTATTTCAAATAATCAAACAAATCGTTGTCGCAGGCCCCGAGGCTGCCAGTGCACCGATCGTCGACGGCCCGCCAGAATCTCGTCAATGACCGGTATCGCCTACTTCCCGATGCAGAACTCCCGGAAAATGGCGTCGAGCAGGTCTTCGACATCGACGCGGCCGGTGACGCGGCCAAGCGCACGCACGGCGAGGCGCAGGTCTTCGGCGGCGAGGTCGGTCTGGGGGGCGGCGGCGAAGCGGTCGAGCGCGTCCACGGCGTCGCCGAGAGCGCGGATGTGGCGGGCGCGGAGCGCGCCGGGCGGGCCGGCGACGCGCGACCGCATGGCTTCCACGACGGCGCTCCGCAGCGCCTCCAGACCCTCTCCCGTCCGGGCCGAGACGGCGAGGTCGGGGCCGGGCGCCGCGCTCAGGTCGGCCTTGGTGCGAACCGCGAGGCCCGGCATCTCCGGCGGCGGAGGCGTGTCGGGGGCCGTCAGCAGCAGGCAGAGGTCTGCCGACGCCGCCTCGGCCCGCGCCCGGCGCATCCCCTCCCGCTCCACCGGATCGGCGCTCTCATGCAGGCCGGCCATGTCGATCAGCCGCACCAGATAGCCTTCCATCGCGAGCCGCGCTTCCAGCACGTCGCGCGTGGTGCCGGCGACGGGCGAGACGATCGCGACCTCGCGCGCCGCCAGCGCATTGAGCAGGCTCGACTTGCCGGCATTGGGCGCGCCGACCAGCGCCACCCGGAAGCCGTCGCGCACGACCTCGCCGCGCGGTCCGGCGGCGAGCGCCGCCGCCATCCCGGCACGGGCCTCCGCCACCGTCCGCGAGACCTCCGCCTCCAGCCCCTCCGGCAATTCCTCGTCGCTGAAGTCGATGGCGGCCTCGATATGGGCGAGCGCCTGCACCAGCCGCCCGCGCCAGCCGTCGAATTGCCGCGCGAGCCCGCCGCCGAGCGCATGGAGCGCCTGCCGGCGCTGGCCGTCGGTCTCGGCGTCGATCAGTTCGGCGAGGCCCTCCACGGCCGTCAGGTCCACGCGCCCCGCGTCGAAGGCGCGCCGGGTGAACTCGCCGGGCTCGGCCGGGCGCAGGCCGTCCATGCGCATCAGCACCGCCTGCACGGCGTCCACCACCACGGGCGCGCCGTGCAGGTGCAGCTCGGCCGCGTCCTCGCCGGTGAAACTCGCCGGGCCGGGGAACCAGAGCGCAAGCCCGCGGTCCAGCAACTCGCCGCTCTCAGGGTCGCGGACGGTGCGCAGCACCGCCCGGCGCGGCTCCGGCAGCGGCCCCGCAAGCGATTCCAGCGCCCGCCCCGCTTTCGGCCCCGACAGGCGCAGCACCGCGATGCCGGCGCGGCCGGGCGCCGTCGCCTCGGCGAAGATCGTGTCGAGCCGGTCCGTCAGGCGTCGGGGTCGAGCATGAGTCGGGACACCCGGCCGCCGCCCTTCAGGTGGGTTTCGAGGATCTCGTCGATATCCGCCTCGTTCTCGTAGCGGTACCAAATGCCCTCGGGATAGATGACCATGGTCGGCCCGAGCTCGCAGCGGTCGAGGCAGCCGGCGATGTTGATGCGCGCCTTCGGCAGCGTCCTGGCGCGAGCCTTCATGTAGGCGCGCAGCTTCTCCGATCCCTTCTCGCTGCAGCAGCCGCGCGGATGGCCGGGCGGACGGGTATTGGTGCAACAGAACACATGCGCGTCGTAGAACAGCGCGTCCGCCATGATTTCCTTCCTCGCGTCCGGGAGTGCGCCAGTTTACCCTCGCAGCCCATGAGCGAAAACCTGCTTGGCTGCGAGACCAGCCCCTACCTGCTGCAACATGCCGGCAACCCCGTCCACTGGCGGCCGTGGGGGGAGGAAGCGTTCGAGGAAGCGCGGCGGACGGGCAGGCCGGTGCTGCTTTCGGTCGGCTACGCCGCCTGTCACTGGTGCCATGTCATGGCGCATGAGAGCTTCGAGAACGAAGCCATCGCCGGATTGATGAACGAGCTGTTCGTCAATGTGAAGGTGGACCGCGAGGAGCGCCCGGATGTGGACGCCGTCTATCAGCACGCGCTCCAGGGGATGAGCGAGCAGGGCGGCTGGCCGCTCACCATGTTCCTCAATGCCGACGGCGAGCCCTTCTGGGGCGGCACCTACTTCCCGCCCGAGCCGCGCTGGGGACGGGCCGGCTTCCCGCAATTGCTGCGCTCGCTGTCGGAGGCCTGGCGCGCGCAGCCCGACGCCGTGGCGGAGAATATCGGGCGGCTCCGGAAGGCCGCCGAAAGACTGTCGCAACCCGCGCCGGGCGCCGGCATCGACGCCGAGACGGATGCGCGCATCGCCATGCGCCTCGCCCGCGCGGTGGACCCGTTCTTCGGCGGCATCGACGGCGCGCCGAAGTTTCCGCAAACAGGCATTTTCACCCATCTCTGGCGCGTCCGGCGCCGCCGCGGCGGCGGCGTTTTCCGCAACCAGGTGCTGAACACGCTCACGCATATGTGCGAGGGCGGCATCTACGACCATCTGCGCGGCGGCTTCGCGCGCTATTCCACCGACGAGCGCTGGCTGGCGCCGCATTTCGAGAAGATGCTCTACGACAATGCCCAGCTCATCGAACTGCTGACCCTGGTCTGGCAGGAGACGCGCGCGCCGCTCTTCGAGCAGCGGGTGCGCGAAACGGTCGGCTGGCTGGAAGCGGAGATGACGGCGCCGGCCGCCGAAGACGGAACCGCCGGCTTCGCCGCCGCGCTCGACGCCGACAGCGAGGGCGAGGAAGGCCGGTTCTATGTGTGGAGCCGCGCCGAGATCGAGGCGGTCCTCGGCGGGGCGGCGGCCAGGTTCTGCGAGGTCTATGACGTGACGCCAGCCGGCAATTGGGAAGGCAGCACGATCCTGAACCGGCTGCATTCGATGGATGTGCCCGACGACCCGGCGCTGGCGGAGGCCCGCGCCGCGCTGCTGGCCGTGCGCGCCCGGCGCGAGCGGCCGCTGCGCGACGACAAGGTGCTGGCGGACTGGAACGGCCTCGCGATCGGCGCGCTCGCCCGCGCCGGCGCCGCTTTCGACGAGCCGGGATGGATTGCGCTCGCCGAACGCGCCTTCGCCTTCGTCGGGACGCATATGGCCGGGCCCGACGGGCGGCTCCGGCATAGCTGGCGGCTCGGCCGGGCGCGCCATCCCGCGAGCCTCGACGACCATGCCGCGATGACGCGCGCGGCGCTGCTGCTGGAGGAGGCGACCGGCGAGCGCGGCTACCGCGACCGGGCGCTCGGCTGGCTGGAGACGGTGGAACGCCATTACGGAGACGGGACGACGGGCGGCTGGTTCTTCGCCGCCGACGACACCGAACGCCTGATCGTGCGCGCCCGGACCGCTGCCGACAATCCGACGCCCTCGGGCAACGGCATGATGGTGGAGGCGCTGGCGCGGCTCTGGTGGCTGACCGGCGAGGACCGCTACCGGCAGCGCGCCGAAGCGGCGGTGGCGGCCTTCGCCGGGGAGACGGCGCGCAACATCTTCCCGCTGTCGACCCTGCTGAACGCCAATGCGCTGTTGCAGGAGGCGGTGCAGGTGGTGCTGGCGGGCGATGACGGGCGGCTGCGCCGGGCGGTCGAGCGGGTCTCGCTGCCGAACCGCGTCCTTGCGCTGCTCGACGCCTCGGAACGCTTGCCGGCGGGCCACCCCGCCGCCGGCAAGACGGCCGTGGAGGGCCGCCCGACCGCCTATGTCTGCAGCGGCCCCGTCTGCTCGCTTCCCGTTACCGACCCGCACGAACTGGAAACGCTGTTGCGCGGCGGCTGAGGGGCGCGTCGCAAAGGAGGCCGGCATGCACGACCTGTTGTTGAAGGGCGGACGGGTAATCGATCCGGCGCGGGACCTGGACAGGGCGGCCGATATCGCTTTCACCGACGGCCGGGTTGCGGAGATCGGGCCGGACCTCCCGCCCGGCGGCGCCCGCGATGTGCGCGACGTGAGCGGTCGGCTGGTGGCGCCCGGCCTCATCGACCTGCACACGCATGTCTATTGGGGCGGCACGTCGATCGGCGTCGATCCGGAGGCGCTGGCAAGGCAGGGCGCGACGACGACGCTGGTCGATGCCGGGACGGCGGGACCGGCCAACCTCGCCGGCTTCCGCCGTCATGTGATCGAGCCGGCAACGCCGCGCGTCCTGCCGTTCCTGAACGTGTCCTTCCCGGGGATATTCGCCTTCAGCGAGGCCGTGATGGTGGGCGAGTGCCAGGACATGCGCCTGCTGGACGCCCGGGAGTGCGTGCGCGCGGCGCGCGAGCATGCGGACCTTGTGGTCGGGATCAAGGTGAGGGTCGGCCTCGGCGCCGGCGGGTCGAGCGGCGTCGCTCCGCTCGACATCGCCATCGAGGTGGCCGAGGAGCTGGGCCTGCCGGTCATGGCGCATCTGGACTTCCCGCCCCCGAGCCGCCGCGAGGTCATGGAGCGGCTGCGCCCCGGCGATGTGCTGACGCACTGTTTCCGCTCCTTCCCGAACAGCCCGGCGCGCGCCGACGGCGCGGTGCGCGAGGAGACGCTGGCGGCTCGCGGGCGGGGCGTCATCTTCGACATCGGGCACGGCAAGGGCTCGTTCGGCTTCGGCACCGGGCGGGCCATGCTGTCCGCAGGGTTCATGCCGGACTGCATATCGAGCGACGCGCACACCCTCAGCATCGGCGGCCCCGCCTTCGACCTGCTTGTCACCATGTCGAAATTCCTCTGCCTGGGCATGCCGCTGGTCGAGGTGCTGCGCGCGGCGACCAGCGCGCCCGCAGCGGCATTGCGCCGGCCCGACCTGGGCAATCTGGAGCCGGGCGCGGCCGCCGATGCCTCGGTGCTGGAACTGCGCACGGGGCGGTTCGACTACGAGGACTCCGACGGTGTCGTGCTCGGCGGCGGGCAACGCCTGTTCCCGGCCGGAATGGTGATCGGCGGGCAATGGTGGGAAGGATGAATTAGTGTTGACTATGGTTTCCGACCATAGTATATTCGGGCGATGAAACGGTGGCGGGAGGGCAGAGCGATGCGCCGGCGCAACGAACGCTGCACCGTGAAAGACACGGTGGACGAATCCGGGATGGAACAGGGGCTGCAGGACGCCCGGTCCGTATTCGAACTGCCGCAGACGCCGGCCTTGCCGGCGAGGATGGAGGAAATGCAGATATCCACCTTCAAGGCCACCTGCCTCGCGGTTCTCGAACGGGTCGGGAAGACCGGCCAGCCCGTGCTGGTGACCCGGTACGGCCAGCCGGTCGCGCAGATCGTCCCGCCGCCCGCCGGCAATTGGCTCGGCGCCATGGCGGGCGCGGGCCGGATTGAGGGCGATCTTGTCGCACCCGCGCTCGATGCGGAAGAATGGGAAGCGCTCCACTAGGCCTTGCTGCTTCTCGATACGCATATCTGGCTCTGGGCGCTGCTCGAGCCGGGCCGGCTTTCCGGCCGGGTGCGCGCGCTCCTGGCCTCGCCGGCGGAGACGCTTCGGCTCTCCCCGGTGAGCGTCTGGGAGGCGCTGGTGCTGGCGGAGAAGGGCCGGGTCGTGCTGGAGCCGGACCCGAGGCGCTGGCTGGACAGGGCGCTCGCAGTCGCGCCCGTCACCGAAGTCCCGATGACTTTCGAGGTAGCGATGGCCAGCCGCAACATCGCCCTCGACCACAAGGACCCGGCCGACCGTTTCATCGTCGCAAGCGCCCTCGTCTTCGGGCTGACGCTGGTGACGGCGGACGCCCGGCTGCTCGACTGCCCGGATATCGAGGTGCTGGCCAGCCGCTGAGGCCGGCCGACGCGCCTCCCTACGCCTTTGCCCCGCCGGCGCCGAGATAGCGTGCGAGGGCGACGGCGAGCGCGGCGCCGGCGAACTGGGCGAGGATGAAGGCGGGCGCGTCCTCCGGGCGGATGCCGGAGAAGGTGTCGGTGAAGGAACGCGCGACCGTGACCGCCGGATTGGCGAAGGAGGTCGAGGCGGTGAACCAGTAGCCGGCGGTGATGTAGAGCCCGACCGCCCAGGCCACGGCCTCCGACCGCGCCTTCAGGCAGAGCAGGATGGTCAGCACCAGCCCGAAGGCGGCAATCCCCTCCGAGAACGCCTGCGCGAAGCCCGACCGCGCCTTGCCGGACGCCAGGAACAGCTCCGGCTGGGCGAACATGATGTGCGCGGCCGCCACGCCCAGCAGGCCGCCTGCTACCTGCACGAGGATATAGAGCGCCGCGTCGCCGCGCCCGATCTCGCGCCTCATCAGGAAAGCGGCGGTGACCGCCGGGTTGAAGTGCGCGCCCGAGACCGGCCCCAGGATCAGGATCAGCACCGCCAGGATCGCGCCCGTTGCGATGGTGTTGCCGAGCAGCGCGATGGCCACATTCCCGCCGGCGAGCGTCTCGCCCATGATGCCGGAGCCGACCACGACGGCGAGCAGCATGGCGGCGCCGACGAACTCGGCGGCGAGGCGCCGGGACAGCGTCATGCCGCAGCCTCCAGCGCCGCGACGCCCGGCAGCACCCGGCCTTCCAGCCATTCGAGGAAGGCGCCGCCCGCGGTCGAGACATAGCCGAATTGCTCGATGACGCCGGCTTGCGCGAGCGCGGCCACCGTATCGCCGCCGCCGGCGACCGTCAGCAGCCCCTTCATGCCGGCCGCCGCCCGCGCCACCTCATTGGTGCCCCGGTCGAAGGGCGGCACTTCGAACGCGCCGAGCGGGCCGTTCCAGACCAGCGTGCGCAACAGCCCCAGCCGGTCGATCAGGCCGGCAATGCTCTCCGGGCCGATATCGAGGATCATGGCGTCCGGCGGCGCATCATTCACCGCCACGACCTCGGTCGACGCGCCGGCTTCGAGGGCGGGCGCCACGACCACGTCCTCCGGCAGTACCACCGTGCAGCCGCACGCCTTCGCGTCGTCAAGGACATAGCGGGCCATCTTCGCCATACCGCGTTCGCAGAGGCTGAGCCCGACCTCGAATCCCTGCGCATGGAGGAAGGTGTTGGCCATGCCGCCGCCGATGGCGAGCATATCGACCCGGGCCACGAGATTGCCGAGCAGGTCGAGCTTGGTCGAGATCTTGGCGCCGCCCACGATCGCTCCTGACGGGCGCACGGGCGCGTTGAGCGTGGCTTCCAGCGCCTCCAGCTCGCGCTGCATCAGCCGGCCGGCCACGGCCGGCAGCAGCCTCGCCAGCGCCTCGGTGGAGGCGTGGGCCCGGTGCGCGGCCGAGAAAGCGTCGTTCACATAGACATCGCCGAGCGCGGCCAGCCGGGCGGCGTAGTCCGGGTCGTTGGCCTCCTCGCCAGGATCGAAGCGCAGGTTCTCCAGCAGCGCGACGCCGCCCGCCGGCAGGCCGGCGATAACCGCGGCCGGGTCCTCCGCCGCGAACGCTACCGGCGCCTCCAGCGCCTCCGCCAGCGCCTCCGCCACCGGGCGCAGCGAAAGCTCGGGCGCCGGCCTGCCCTTCGGCCGCCCGAGATGCGAGAGCACCACGACGCGCGCGCCCCGCGCAGCCAGCTCCCGGATCGTCGGCACGGTCCGTTCGATGCGCGTGCGGTCGCCGACCCGGCCGCCGCGCATGGGCGCATTGAGGTCGGCGCGCAGCAGCACGATCCGCCCGGCCGTGTCGAGCCCGTCCAGCGTCGGGACCGTCATCAGTTGTTGCCGACCGCGCCGCCCAGCGCGTCCCCGATCTCGTCACACACGGTGAGGTCCGCGAACCGGTCGAGGTCGGTCGGCTCGCGGTTGACGATGGCGAGGAAGGCGCCGTTGCGCTTTGCCGCGACCGGGAAGCCCGCTGCCGGATAGACCGCCAGCGAGGAGCCGCAGACGATAAACAGGTCCGCCGCCATCGTCTCCAGCTCGGCCCGGCGCATGGCGTCCTCCGGCATGGCCTGGCCGAAGGAGACCGTCGCCGTCTTCACCATGCCGCCGCAGGAGGCGCAGAGCGGCAGGGTCTCGTCCTTGCGGAACGCCGCGAGGATGTCGTCCAGTTCGTAGCGCAGCCTGCAATCGAGGCAGGCGGCATAGGTGGAGTTGCCGTGCAGCTCGATCACCCTGTCGTCCGGCACGCCGGAGGCCTGGTGCAGCCCGTCGATATTCTGCGTGATGACGGCGGAGACGGCGCCGCGCTCCACCAGCGCCGCGACCGCCCTGTGGCCCCGGTTCGGGCGCGCGGTCGCCATGGTCTTGTCGGTCTCGATCTTGCGCCGCCAAGTCTCGCGCCGCATCTCCTCGGAGGCGATGAAGTCGTCGAACATGATCGGCTTGTAGCGGTCCCAGACGCCGCCGGGGCTGCGGAAGTCCGGGATGCCGGATTCGGTGCTGATGCCGGCCCCGGTGAACACCACCGCGCGGCGCGCCTCGCCGATCGCCGCCCTCAGCCGTTCGATCCCGTCCGTCATCGCCCCTCTCCCGGATTGCCGGCCCTGTCCCGTGTCACGCACGGGCATAACGCGAGTCGGGCCCCGGCGGGTCGTCGCCGCAGGCCGCCCGGCCGTCCTCGACCATGTGCAGCAGATGCGAGAGCACGGAGCGCCCGGCGGCGCGGTGCAAGTTCGGGTCGACATCGGCGTAGATGCGCCGGACCATGTCCGGGATCGCCGCCACGCCGTCTTCGAGGCAGGCCAGGATCGCGCGTTCGCGCTCCTCGCGATGGGCGATGAAGGCATCGACGAGACGTCCGGGCTCGGTAACCGGGGGTCCATGCCCCGGCCACCAGGGGCTTTCCGCGCGCGCGCGCACCTTGCGCAGGCTCGCCATGTAGTGGGCCATGTCGCCGTCGGGCGGCGAGACGATGGAGGTGGACCAGCCCATGACATGGTCGCCGCTGAACAGCGAGCCTTCTTCCGGCAGCGCGAAGCAAAGGTGGTTCGAGATATGGCCCGGCGTGAACACGCCCTCCAGGGTCCAGCCCCGCCCCTCGATGCGCCCGCCGTCGGGAACGCGGATATCCGGGTCGAAGCCCGTGTCGCCGCCTTCCGGCGAGTCGAAGGGCCAGTTGCGCCGGGCGCCGATGCCGTGCGGGCCGAAGCCGCAGGCGGGCGCGCCGGTGGCGGCCTTGAGCGCGGCGCAGCCGGGCGAGTGGTCGCGGTGGGTGTGGGTCGCGACGATATGGGTCACGGTCTCGCCTGCGAGCGCGTCCAGGATCGCACGGCTGTGGGCGGCGTCCTCCGGGCCGGGGTCGATCACCGCCACTTCGCCGCGCCCGACGATATAGGTATTGGTGCCCTTGAAGGTGAACAGGCTCGGATTGGCGCTGGTGATGCGGCGCACCAGCGGCGTCAGCTCATAGACCCGTTCCGGTTCGATATCGAAATCCCGGCAGAAGGGAATCGGCGCGGCCATGCCTGCCTCGCTGGGGTTATGGGCGCGCACCGGATTGATGGCCCGCCGGGCTGCTGCTATCAATTGTTCATGCGCCGGTCAACGCGGATCGCCCCGTCGATACTCTCCGCCGACTTCGCGGAACTCGGGGCCGCCGTGGACTGTCTTGCTGCGGCGGGGGCCGACTATATCCATATCGATGTCATGGACGGGCATTTCGTCCCCAACCTCACCATCGGTCCGGCGGTCGTCCAGGCGCTCCGCAAGCGGACCGACCGGCCCTTCGACGCGCATCTGATGATTTCCCCGGTCGAGCCCCTGCTTCCCGACTTCCTCGACGCCGGGGCGGACATCGTGACCGTCCATGCCGAGGCGGGTCCGCACCTCCATCGCAGCGTGCAGCGCATCAGGCAGGCCGGCCGCCGGGCGGGCGTGGCGCTCAACCCCGGCACGCCGGCAAGCGCCGTCGATGCGGTGCTGGGCGATATCGACCTGGTGCTGGCGATGACGGTCGATCCGGGCTTCGGCGGCCAGAGCTTCCTCCGTGCGCAATGCGCCAAGATCGCAGCGCTCCGCGCGCGCATCGACGAATCGGGCCGCGGGATCGACCTGGAAGTGGACGGCGGCATCACCGACGAGACCGCCGCCGAGGTGCGGGCCGCCGGGGCCGATGTGCTGGTCGCGGGCAGTTTCGTCTTCGCCGACGGCCTTGAGGGCTGCGCCGGGCGTATCCGCCGGCTGCGCGAGGCCGCGCCTTGATCGGCGTGCCGGGCCTTGCGAGGCGGCGGCTGTTCCCTGCCGGATTCTCGAGACGGACCGGCCGCGGCGCGCGCAGCCTCGCGACCGCGCCGCGAGACCTCTGGCCCGGCGCGTCCGACCGGGGCCAGATGCTGCTGAACGACGGCGGGCGGCTGGCGGCGGCCTTGCGGGCCCGGCCGGAGGACAATGCCGCGCTGCTCCTGCACCGCTTCGACTGGCTGCGCCATCTGCGCGCCATCGGCGGCGACCAGGGCCGGCGCGAGGCAAGGCGCCTGGCGCTGCTCTGGCTGGACGCGCACGAGTCCGGCCGCGGCGAGGTCTGGCGCGCCGATATCGCCGGGGCGCGGCTCTGTTCCTGGCTCGGCAGTTTCGAGTTTTTCGCCGCGAGCGCGGGCGACCTGTTCCGCGCCCGCATCACCGAGAGCATGGGCGCTCATGCCAGGCTGCTCGCGCGCGGCATCGAGTCGGCGCCCGAAGGCGCGCCGCGCCTCGCCGCGCTCACCGGCGCGCTCGCCGCCGCCGTCGGCTTCGGGCAGCCGCCGGCGGCGGTGCTGCGCAGGATCGAGCGCGCGCTCGACGAGCAGTTCTTCGACGACGGCTTCCACCGTTCGCGCAACCCGGCCGCGCAATTGTCGGCGCTGCGCCGGCTGATCGAGGTCCAGGGCCTGCTGCGCGCGGCCGGCGCCGCCCCGCCGGAGCGGCTGGCGGGGGCCATCCGCGACGCCGGGCCGGCGCTCTCCTTCTTCCGCCACGGCGACAAGCGACTCGCCTGCTTCCACGGAGGGCATGAATCGGAGGGCGTGCTGGTCGATCTCGCGCTCGCGCGGGTGGACCGTCACGCTCGGCCGCCGACCCGCAGCATCGAGGCGGGGTTCGATCGCCTCCATGCCGGGCGCACGCTGGTGCTGGTCGATAGCGGCCTGCCGACGGCCAGGGGCTTCGACCGGGGCGGCCATTCGAGCCCGCTCGCCATGGAGTTCAGCGACGGGGCGCAGCGCATCGTGGTCAATTGCGGCGCGCTGGCGGACGGCTCCACGCCCTGGAGCGAGCTGGCGCGGGCGACCGCGGCGCATTCCACCTTGACGGTGAATGACGTGCATGCCGTGGAGATCGACGAGGGCGGCGGTGTGCGCGCGGGCGGCCTCAATGTGGAGGCGCGGCGCTCCGAGGGCGAAGCGGGCCTCTGGCTCGACCTCTGCCATGACGGCTATTCCGCGCCCTTCGGCCTCATCCACCGCCGCCGGCTCTATCTCACGCGCCGGGGCGGGGACCTGCGCGGCGAGGACCTGCTGGAGGGCGATGCCGGCTGGCCCTTCAGCCTGCGCTTCCACCTCCATCCCGACGTGAAGGCGCGGCTGGAAGCGGGCGCGGTGCAACTGATGCTCCCCGGCCGCCAGGAATGGCGATTCAGCGCCGCCGGCGGCCGCCTCACCCTCGGCCCCAGCATCTATCTCGGCGACGGCCGCCGCCGCGACACGCAAGCCATCCTGGTGGAAGGCCGCACGGGCGCGGAGGGCGCGGCGGTGAAATGGGCGTTCCGGGCGGCGGGGCGCGGGGGGTAGGGGAACACGGAGCGGCGAAGGGGGTTGCTTCCCGTCCGCGACCGCCATCGACGGGCGGTCGGACCGCGATGGGGTCTGCGGGCCCGCTCAATGTTTGTCCCCCGAATGCGCCGATCCCGGCGCATTCGCCGCTCCGGCTATTCCAGCAATGCCACGCCTTCGGCGGCTGCCGCGCGATTCAACCGGCGGTCGAGGCTGACCAGCGGGCAGCCTTCGCGGATTGCGAGAGCCAGGTAGCTGGCATCGTAGGCCGTAAGGCGACGGCCGCGCGCCAGGGCCATGACATGACCGTCGTCCGCTTCGCCCGGACAATGGATGGGAAGCCGGCGGAGGCGGGCCATGGAGGCGTCGGCGTAGCGTTCGTCGATCCTTCCCCGCCGTTCGGCCGACAGCAGCAAGTTCCGTAACTCGTGCCAGAACACGTTGGGGACTTTCGCCTCCTCATCCACCAGCCGCTCAAGAGCAAGAGCGGCCAGCGGCGCCTCCTCGTCCGGCAACAACAAGGCGGCGGCGACCGAGGCGTCCGGCACGAACGCCATCAGCGCGTGTGACCTTCGTGGCGCCAGGACAGAATCTCGGACGTCGTGACGGCCTTCTGCTTCGCCCGTTCCCGGCGGAGGGTTGCCAACAGCGCCGCACGGCCTTCGCCGCCGCTGACCCGCGTCACACGGGCGATAGGCGTCAGGCCGCGGCAGATGACGAGGTCCTCGCCCGCTTCCACTTCCGTCAGCAGTGCGGACAAGTGGGTTTTGGCCTCTCCGATCTTCACATGGCGCGTCATATCGGCAGCATTCCCTGAACGGCCTTTATCCGGGGGACCCCGGTACGATCCGAAATTTGGGCTGAGAGATACACTTGGTCAAGCGCTTGGTCTGTTTAGCCGGCAGTCTGCCGCCGCCGCTTCAGCCGCACCCGCAGCCCCGCCGGCATCATGGTGAAGGCCAAGTGTTCGTGGACCTGCTTGCCGGAGTCGACCGGCTCCAGGTCGAAATTGCGGCAGAGCATCGCGAGGACCGCGCGGATTTCAAGCAGCGCGAGCGCCCGGCCCGGGCAGAGGCGCGGGCCGCCGCCGAAGGGCAGAAAGACGCGGCGGTTGTGCGGGCAGCCTTCGCGCTTCGCGAGCCAGCGTTCGGGATCGAAGCGCGCGCCGCCGGCGAAATGCTCCTCCCGCGTCGCCGCATGACGCAGCAGCATCATGATCGGCGTGCCCCTCGGGATCAGGCAGCCGAGCATCTCGGTGTCCGCCAGCGGCTCCGCCACATGCATCGGCGCGACGGGCTTGAGCCGCATGACCTCGTTGCAGAAGGCGTCGAGGAAGGGCAGCCGGTTCGCCTGTTCCGGGTCGTCCATCGCCGGCGCCGGCGCGACCGCCGAATCGATCTCGCTGCGGGCGCGCTCGAACAGGTCCGGATATAGCGTGAAATAGTGCATCGCCCAAGCGAGGCTGTTCGCCGTCGTGTCCTCGCCAGCCAGCAGCAAGGTGCCGGCATTGGCGAAGATCTCCGCGTCGGAGAAACCGGACCCCTCGCTCTCCACCGCCGCCAGGATGGCCTCCAGGAAGTCGGCGGGTTCGCGGTCGGGGTCCGCCGCCCGACGCTCCCGCGCGGCGCGCACCATGGCGCCCACTTCGCGCTGCAGGGCCTCCAGGGCGCGGTCGAGCGCGCGGTCCGAGGGCAGGCGGAAAAGGCGCCACCAGGTGAAGGGCGCATTCACGCGCCGGTGCAGCACGGGAAAGACCTTGTCGAGATGGCGCTGGATCGCCGGCCCCGGCGTCTCCAGCGTGTTGGCGTCGACGCCGAAGGCGAGCTGCATGGTGACATCGACGGTGAAGCGCATGAGGTCGGGGCAGAGGTCCACCGGTTCGTCCCGGTCCGCCGCCTCCTCCCAGCGCCGCTGCAGGCGGGCGGCGATCAGGGCGAGCTTCGGGAAGAAGTCCGTGAGCTTGTGGCGGTTGAGGGCGGCGGTGACGACCCGGCGTTGCCGGCGCCAGTCCTCGCCCTCGGCGGCGAACACGCCCCGGAGTCCCATTTCCGCCGCCACCGACTCCAGCCGGCGGGTGCGGCGGAAACCCTGCGGGCGCTGCACCAGGATGCGCTGGATGGCTGCGCTGTCCGAGACGACGGCGATCGGGTGCGGCCCCATGCGGATCTGGAAGAGCGGCCCGTAGCGCTCCGCCCACGCCTCGAGCCTGAGGTGCAGCCGGTCGAAGCGCAGCCGGTGGAGCACGCCCAGCACGGGCAGGCCCCTCGGGCCGGGAAGGTCTCGAAGCTGCATCATGGCTGTATTCTGCACGCTCGGCAGGACATTCCCCGGCCCTGCCGTCAGGCGGAGATAACGCGCACCGGGTTTCCGTCAAGCCAAGCCTGCACGCATTCGAGTGTCTGCGGATACATGACGGCGAAGGTGTCGGCCGTCACATAGCCGAGATGCGGCGTCAGCACGGCGTTGTCGAGGCTGCGCAGCGGATGGCCGCGGGGCAGCGGCTCCGTGTCGTATACATCGAGGCCGGCCCCGGCGATGGTGCGGTTCCGGAGCGCCTCGACCAGCGCCGCTTCATCGACGATGGGGCCGCGCGAGGTATTCACCAGCACGGCCGAAGGCTTCATCAGGCCGAGCTCGCGCGCGCCGACCAGCCCCCCGGTGCGCCCGCTCAGCAGTGTGTGGATCGACAGCACATCGGACTGCGCGAAGAGCTCGTCCTTCCCGACGCAGGCAACGCCATGCCCGGCGGCGCGCTCCGCCGTCAGGTTCTCGCTCCAGGCGATGAGGTTCATCCGGAACGCCCGGCCGACCCGCGCGACCTCGGAACCGAGCCGCCCGAGGCCCAGCAGGCCGAGCGTCGCGCCGGCGAGCCCGCGCCCGACGGTCGTCTGCCAGGCGCCCGCCTTCATCGCCCGGTCCTCGGCAGGGATATGCCGCTGGAGCGCGAGGATCAGCCCCCAGGTGAGTTCGGGCGTGGTGTGCGCGCTGCCGGCCGTGCCGCAGACCGTGACGCCCCGCTCCCCGGCCGCCGCGACATCGACGGAGGCGTTGCGCATGCCGGTGGTCACCAGCAGCTTCAGGTTCGGCAGCCGCGAGAGCATGTCGCGCCGGAAGGGCGTACGCTCGCGCATGATGCAGAGGACATCGAAATCCCGCAGGCGGTCCGCCAGCACGGCCGGGTCGGCGACATGGTCGTGGAAGACCTCGACCCGGCAGCCTTCCGGCAGGCTGTCCCAGTCTGCCATCTGCATCGCGATGCCTTGATAGTCGTCGAGAATGGCGATGCGGGTCATGCGCGCGTTCCTTCGGTTGCGAGCCAGCGGGTCAATATGTCCACCGCGGCCATGAAATCGTCGAGGTCCATCGCCTCGTCGGGATTGTGGCTGCCGCCCGGGTTGCGGACGAAAATCATGGCGGTCGGCGCCCCGGCGGCGGCGAAGGCGGCGGCGTCGTGGCTGGCCCCGCTCGCCATCTCGTTATGCGGCACACCCAGGCGCCGGGCGCAGTCGAGCAGGCCCGCGTGGATGGTCTCGTCGAGCACGCCGGGCGCAGCGCGGGTCGGCGCACCCAGCTCGAAGGCTACGCCGCGCCGGGCCTCGATCTCCTGCGCCGCTTCGGCCAGCCGGCCTTCCAGGCCGTCGAGGAACGCGGCGTCGAGCGAGCGCATGTCGAGCGAGAAACGGCATTCGCCGGGCACGATGGTCATGGCGTGGCGTTCGGGGTCGGTGGAGAGCTTGCCGACGGTGAACGCGAAGTCCTTCCCGGCCGCTTCCCGTTCGTCCCAGAGCGCGTCGAGCCACCCGATCAGGTCCGTGGCCGCCATCACCGCGTCCTGCCGCGAGCGCCTCGGCATGCCGCCGCAATGGCTGTAGGCGCCAAGGCAGCGCGCGGCCGGCAGGCGGCGGTTGCCGCGGATGCCGGTGACGATGCCGACCGGCAGGCCTTGCTCGACCAGCACCGGGCCCTGCTCGATATGCACTTCCAGGAAGGCATGGATCCGCTTCGCATCGAGAAAGGGCGGATCGAGCGCATCCGGGTCGCCGCCGGCCTCGCGCATGTGTTCGGCGAGCGTGCGCCCGGTATCGGCCCGCCTGGCGGTTTCCGTCGCGCCCGGCGGCAATGCGCCCAGAGCCGCCCGGCTGCCGATATAGGAGGTGCCGAACCAGGCGCTCTCCTCGGCGCGGACGCCCATGACGCGGATGTCGCGGCCGGGCGCGGCGCCGTCCCGCCGGAGCGAGGCTATCGCCGCCAGGCCGGCGACGACGCCCGCGGCGCCGTCGAAATTGCCGCCCTCGGCGACCGAGTCCAGATGCGAGCCGATGATGACCGGCGCCGCCGAACGGTCGGTCCCCGGCAGCGTCATATAGGTGTTGCAGGCCGGGTCGGTTTCGACCTCGAGCCCGAGCGCCTGCGCCGCGCGCGCGACCGCCCCATGCGCGAACGCCTCGCCCTCGCCGTAGCTCGCCCGCGTGATGCCGACCCCGTCATGGGTGGCGCCGGCGAGTTCGTCGAAGAGGTCCGCGGCCAGTTTTCTGGGTTCCATGCGCCGCCCCTGCTAGAGTCGGGGCCATCGAATCGATACCCGCCGCCGGGGTCAAGGTCTTCCGCCCTGCCCGGTCTGCCGGCGGGCCCAGCAGGAGCGCGCCGGCCCATGCCGCTTTCCGGCCTCACCGTCGTCGAGATCGGCCAGAACATCGCCGGCCCCTTCGCCGGCGCCATCCTTGCCGACCTCGGCGCCGACGTCATCAAGATCGAGAAGCCGGGCGGCGACGACGCCCGGTTCTGGCTGGTGGAGAAAGACGGCGAACGCCATCCGCTGGCCTTCCACATCCTCAACCGCAACAAGCGTTCGGCGGTGGCGGACTTCAAGGACGAGGAGACGCTGGCCCGGTTCCTGGCACTGGCCGAGCGGGCGGACGTGCTGGTCCACAATCTGCGCCCCGGCCAGGCGGAAGCGCTCGGCATCGGCCATGCGGCGCTGGAGGCGCGCAATCCGCGCCTCGTCTATTGCGAGGTCGGCGCCTTCGGGCGGGCCGGGCCGCTGGCCTCGAAGCCGGGCTACGAGCCGCTCGCCCACGCCTATGCCGGCATCATGGCGATGAACGGGCCGGTGGAGGGGCCGCCCATGCGCGCGGGCGTCTCGATCGTCGATCCCGGCACCGCCATGTGGGCCGTCATCGGCATCCTCGCGGCGCTCCGCCGGCGGGACCGCACCGGCAAGGGCGGCCGGGTCGATGTCTCACTGTTCGAGACCGGCCTCGGCTGGGTCTATCAGCCGATCTCGGACTATCTGTTCACCGGGCGCGAGCCGGAACGGCAGGGCGACGGCAATGCGATGCTCACCCCCTACCAGGTGTTCGAGACCGCCACCGACCCGGTCATGGTCGCGGCCGGCAACGACCGGCTCTACCGGCGGCTCTGCGAGGTGCTCGGCCGGCCCGAATGGGGAGCGGACGCACGCTTCGCGACCGTGCGCGACCGGCTGAGCAACCGCGCCGCGCTGATCCCCCTTATCCAGCTCGCAATGCTGACCCGGCCGCGGCCCGCATGGCAGGCGGCGCTGGAGGCGGCGGGCGTCCCCCACGCGCCCATCAACAAGGTGAGCGAGGCGGCGGACGACCCGCAGACGGAGGCTCTCGGCGCGGTGCTGACCGAGCCCGATACCGGCTATCCGGTGCTCGGCCTGCCGGTGAGTCTGGACGGCGTGCGGCCGCCGGTCCGCAGCGCCGCGCCCGGCCTCGGCGCGCATACGCGGGATGTGTTCGGCCCCGGCGGCTGAGCGCGGCCATGGCCCTTAACCAGATCCTTGCGCTGGCCGTCCTCGTCGCGCTCGGGGTCGCCGTGGACGCTGCGGTGAAGCTCGTGCGCTCGCGGAAGCGCCCGGACATCGACAGGGCGTGGCAGACCCGCCGCCTCGCCCTCGCGCTCGCCGTCTTCCTGGCGCTGGCGGCGGCGTTTCTGGCGGTGAACCCGAACAATCCGGGCTGATCGTCCGGAGGAGCGGCTGAATGACGGAACGCGACGCCTGGCTCGCCGACCTGCCGAAGGCCGAATTGCACCTGCATCTGGAAGGCGCCATCCCGCTGCCGGCGTTGTTCGCGCTGGTCGAGGCCGCCGGCGGCGACCCGGCGGTTCCGACCGTGGAGGCGCTGCGGGACCGCCTCGTCTATCCCGATTTCCCGGCCTTCATCGACGCCTGGATCTGGAAGAACGGCTTTCTCAGGACCTATGACGATTTCACCTTCATCGCCGAGGCCGTCGCGGTGGACCTCGCGCGCCAGAACATCCGCTATGCCGAGCTGTTCTTCTCCCCGAGCCGGTTCGCCGACCGGGGCCTTGAGCCTGCCCGGCTGGCGGCGGCCATCCGCAGCGGCTTCGCGCGGGCGCCGGAAACCGCGCTCTACCTGGTCGCCGACCTCGTTCGCGACCACGGACCCGAGCGGGCGGGCGCCACACTTGGCGAAATCGTCGAGGTTGCAGAGGAAGCCGGCATTCTCGGCATCGGCATCGGCGGTTCCGAGCATCTCTATCCGCCGGAGCCCTTCGCGCCGGTTTACGAGGCGGCCCGCAAGGCGGGGCTGCGCACCAGCGCCCATGCGGGCGAGGCGGCGGGAGCGGCCAGCGTCCGCGGCGCGGTCGAGGCCCTCCGGGCGGACCGCATCGGCCATGCGCTGCGCGCGGAGGAGGACGAAGCGGTGGTCGATCTGCTCGCGCGCAGCGGCGTTGTGCTCGAACTCTGTCCGCTCTCCAACCTCGCCACCGGCGTCATCGGGCGGATCGCGGACCACCCGGTGCGCCGCTACTGGGAGCGCGGCCTCAATGTCACGGTCAATACCGACGATCCAGGCATGTTCCACAACAGCCTCGCCGATGAATATGCCGTGCTGATGGATGTTTTCGGCTTCAGCCGCGCGGAAATCCGCAGGCTCGCGGCCGCCGCGCTGGAAGGCGCCTGGTGCGGGCCGGAGGAGAAGGCGAGGCTGCGGCCGCTTTTCGCCGCTTGACCCGCCCCGCCCGGACTTGCCACTAAATACATTGCGGAGGGGAATCCGGTCCGGTGGCCGGCTCGGTCTTCAAAACCGCTGCGGCGGCGCATCGCTGCCAGGTGGGTTCGACTCCCACTCTCCTCCGCCAATCCGGGCCGGGGCGCGAATCGATCCGCCGGATCGACCGGGCGGGCGGCGGTCAGCCCCCCGCAGACCGCCCAAGGCCTCCGCCTTCGCGGGAACGACGGCTCCGGAAGCCGGTCCGGCTGCATTGTTTTCCACAGGAGAATAACCGCTTTCGTTCAAATTACAGAACTAATTCTCGAATGATACTTGACTACAAAATATTCGTGCTAGAATGGGTCGAAGGGAAGCGACGTCCGCAGGCCGTCTTCCTTCGCCCCGGCCCGGCGCCGGAACGACCCCGATTCAGCCAACAGGCGAACTGCGCCCTCCGGCTCGCGCACACGCGATATGCGCGAAACAAGGTCGCTCCGATGCCGCGCGACAACGGAAGGAAGGAGCCGCCGACGCATGTCCTTTCCCGACCCGACCATGACAAAACATGACATTCCATGACATATCGCAGGGGGTCCTTGCCACCCGGCGAGGTCGTGCCGGGTCGGGCGAGGGACCGGCGGCGGCGGGAAGGTTCGCGGGAAGACGCGGCTCTCAGCCGACCGGGCGGAAGTCGTAGGCGCCTACGCCCTGCACGATCAGGAAACGGGCCCGGCTGCCGTCCTGTCCCGTGACCCGGTGCGCGGTCATCTTCGGCACGGCGCAGCTCTCGCCGACCTTCAGCAGGTAGTGCGCCCCGGGCGCGCGGGTTTCGACGGACAACACGCCCTCCAGGCAATAGAAGGTGTCGGCGATCTCGCTGTGGTAGTGCCAGGGCACCTCCTGCCCTTCGGCGAGCGTCAGGATGCCGACGCGCAGCGTGTCGGTCCGGGCCACTGTCTCGCGGCGTTCGACGACATAGGGTCTGGCGTCGGGGTCGGCCATCGGTCCCACTCCCTGTGCCCCGCGCATGGTCCGGCCGGGGCCGTATCCGTCTCGACGAGTCGTATGGATCGGCCGCGGACCCGTCAAGGCGGCCGCGGCCATTGCGCGGGACGGGCTTCGCACCTAGATAGGGTCCGGCCGCTGCCGGCAGCGGCATTCGGAGGTCGCGGGCAGGCCATGGGTATTCCGTTCGTCAAGATGCACGGGCTCGGCAACGATTTCGTCGTGCTGGACGCACGCGCCCGGGCGCTCGAATGGCCGGAGGCCGGCTACCGCCGTGTTGCCGACCGGCGCACCGGCATCGGCTGCGACCAGTTCATGGTGCTGCGCGCGCCCGTGCGCGGCGGCGACGTGTTCATGGAGATCCGCAATGCCGACGGCGGCGAGGTCGAGGCCTGCGGCAACGGTGCGCGCTGCGTGGCGGCGCTCATGTTCGACGAGCGCGGCCGGGATGAGGCTGCGGTCGAGACCGTCGCGGGAATGCTCCGGGCAGAGCGCGCGAACGGCGGGCTGGTGCGCGTGGACATGGGGCCGGCGCGGCTCGCCTGGGACGAGATTCCGCTCGCCGGCCCGGCGGACACGCTCTGCCTGGACCTCGCCCACGGCCCGCTGTCCGCGCCGGCGGCGGCGAATATCGGCAATCCGCACGCCACCTTCTTCGTGGCGGACGCCGAGGCGTTGGACCTCGAAACCTGGGGGCCGCGGGTCGAGCATGACCCGACATTCCCGGAGCGCGTCAATGTCGGGGCGGCGGCGATGCAAGGACGCGGCGCGATGCGGCTGCGCGTCTGGGAGCGCGGCGTCGGCATTACCCGCGCCTGCGGCACCGGGGCCTGCGCAGCCGTGGCCGCCGCCGTCCGCCGGGGCCTTGGCGCGCGCCGGATGGAGGTGCGCCTCGACGGCGGCGCGCTCGGCATCGAATGGCGCGAGAGCGACGGCCGCCTGCTGATGACCGGGCCGGCCGAAGTGAGCTTCCGGGGCGCGCTCGAGGCGCATGTGCCGGAGGCGGCGGCGTGACCGCCGAGGTCGTCACCTTCGGCTGCCGCCTCAACGCCTGGGAGTCCGAGGCGATGCGCCGGCTGACGGCGGAGGCCGGGCTTTCGGACGCCGTGGTCTTCAACACCTGCGCGGTGACGGCCGAGGCCGAGCGGCAGGCGCGGCAGGCGATCCGCAAGGCCCGGCGGGAACGGCCCGACGCCAAGATCGTGGTCACCGGCTGCGCGGCCCAGATCGCACCGGAACGCTGGCTGGCGATGGAGGAGGTGGACCGGGTCGTCGGCAATGCCGAGAAGCTGACCGCCGAGGCCTGGAAGCCGGACACGCCGCCGGCGCTGGTGAACGACATCATGAGCGTGCGCGAGACGGCGGCGCACCTGCTCGACGGCTTCGGCGGCCGGGCGCGGGCCTTTGTGCAGGTACAGCAGGGCTGCGACCACCGCTGCACCTTCTGCATCATCCCCTATGGGCGCGGCCCGGGCCGCAGCGTGCCCCCGGACGAGATCGCGGCGCAGACCCGCCGGCTGCTGGAAGCGGGGGCGGCCGAGATCGTGCTGACCGGCGTGGACATCGCCTCCTGGGGCGCCGACCTGCCGGGCGCCCCCCGGCTCGGCCGGATGGTCCGCCGCCTGCTGGCGCAGGCGCCGGAACTCCAGCGGCTTCGACTCTCCTCCGTCGATCCTGCCGCCATCGACGGCGAGCTGTTCCGGCTGCTGGCCGAGGAGCCCCGGCTGATGCCGCATCTGCACCTCTCGGTGCAGGCCGGCGACGACATGGTGCTGAAGCGCATGAAGCGCCGGCACAGCGCCGGCGATGTCGTCTCGCTCTGCCGCCGGCTCCGGGCGCTGCGGCCGGAGATCGCCTTCGGGGCCGACCTGATCGCCGGCTTCCCGACCGAGACCGAAGCGATGTTCGCCCGCAGCCTCGACCTGGTGGCGGCCTGCCCGCTCACCTGGCTGCATGTGTTTCCCTATTCGCCGCGCCGGGGCACGCCGGCGGCGCGGATGCCGCAGGCGCCGGCGGCGCAGCGCAGGGAACGCGCCCGGCGGCTCCGGGCCGCCGGCGATGCGGCCGCCACGCGCTTCCTCGAAAGCCGGGTCGGGCTGACGGAGCGCGTTGCGGTCGAGCGCGAGGGCGCCGGACGCACCGAGCAGTTCGCGCCCGCCGCGCTTCGGGGGCCGGCGCGTCCCGGTTCCGTCCGGGAGGCGCGGGTCCGCCGGGTCGAGGCGGGGCGGCTGGTCGCCGAGGTGCTTGCGGGGTGAGCTGGCTGCAAAGGCTGAGGCGGGGGCTGTCGCGGTCCTCCGACCGCCTCGCGGACGGGATTGCGGGCATCTTCAACCGGCGCCGCCTGGACGAGGAGGCGCTGGAGGAGCTCGAAGACCTGCTCATCATGGCCGATCTCGGGCCGGCCACCGCCGCGCGCCTCGCATCGGGCCTGGCGCGCACGCGCTTCGGCAAGGAAGTATCGAGCGAGGAGGTGCGCGGCGCGCTGGCGGAGGAGATCGCCGGCCTGCTGAAGCCGGTGGCGCGCTCGCTGCGTATCGACCCGGCGCACAAGCCGCATGTCGTCCTGGTCGTCGGCGTGAACGGCGCCGGCAAGACGACGACGATCGGCAAGCTCGCCCACGCTTTCCGCACCCAAGGGCGGTCCGTGCTGCTGGCGGCGGGCGACACCTTCCGCGCGGCGGCGGTCGAGCAATTGCAGCTATGGGGGGAGCGGGTCGGCGCGCCGGTGGTGGCGCGGCCGACCGGGGCGGACGCTGCCGGCCTCGTCTTCGACGCCCACGGGCGGGCGATCCGCGAAGGCGCGGACCTATTGCTGATCGACACCGCCGGGCGGCTGCACAACAAGGCCAACCTGATGGAGGAGTTGCGCAAGATCACCCGCGCGGTCGCCAAGCAGGACGCCGGCGCGCCTCACGACACGCTGCTGACCCTGGACGCCACCACGGGCCAGAACGCGCTGCAACAGGTCCGCGCCTTCCGCGACATGGCGGAGGTGACCGGGCTGGTCGTGACCAAGCTCGACGGCTCGGCCAGGGGCGGCGTGGTGGTGGCGCTGGCGGAGCATTTCGGCCTGCCCGTCCACGCCGTCGGGGTCGGCGAAGGCGAGGAAGACCTCCGCCCCTTCCATCCCCGCGACTTCGCCCGCAGCCTTATGGGGCTGGAGTGAGGGGCGGGCGGAGGCCCTCACGCGGCGCGGGGCGCGACTTCCCGCTCGATCCTGTCCCGAAGAGCGCCGGCGGCGTCGAGGTCGTGTCGGTGCTGGAGGTTGATCCAGAACTCCGGCGTCGTGCCGAAATAGCGCCCGAGGCGCAGCGCGGTATCGGTCGTGACGGACCGTCGGCCGCGCACGAGGTCGTTCAACCGTGCACGCGGGACCTTGAGCGCCTGGGCCAGCGCATAAACGCTGAGCGCCATCGGCGCCAGGAACTCGTCGCGCAGGATTTCTCCGGGATGCACGGGCGCCAGCCGGTCTCCCGTGGCTACCTCCGAAAACTGCGCGGCGCCCCGGTTCAGGTCCTCGCGCCGAACGGTCATATCGAATGCCTCCTCAATGATAGTCGACAATCTCGACTTGCCGCGCCGTCCCGCCGCGCCAGACGAAGCAGATGCGCCACCGGTCGTCGATGCGGATGGCGTGCTGCCCTCGCCGTCCGCCTCTCAGGGCCTCCAGCCGGTTGCCCGGAGGAACCCGCAGGTCGTCGAGCCGGCCGGCTGCATCGATCATCAGGAGCCCGGTGCGCGCCCGCTTCTGAATCGATGCCGGCAGGCCACGGACAACATGCCCTGCAAAGACTGCCGCAGTCTGCTTGTCCGCGAAACTGTCAATCAAGGCTCGAGCGTATCGACATTCGATACGCAAATCAAGGGCTGAACGGAAGGTGCAGGGCGCGTCCATGGAAGAAGATACAACGCCCGTCACGCCTTCCCCCGGCCCCCGGAGACGAGCCGGGCAATGACGCCGCGCAGGGTGCGGATTTCCTGATCGGTGAGGCCGGCGCGGGCGAAGACGGCGCGGAGATTGCGCTGCACCGTGGGCTTGAGCTTCGGTTCGCGGTAGTAGCCGGCGTCGTCGAGTGCGCCGTCCAGATGCTGCCAGAAGCCGGCGAAGGCCGCCGCCGAGGCGCGCTTGCTGGCGGGGGGCGGCGGCGCGGGCGGGGGGCCGGCCATGCGCCATTCCCACGCGACCATGAACACCGCCTGGCCGAGATTGAGCGACGGGAAGGCGGGGTTGAGCGGCGCCTCGACGATGGCGGCGGCGAGGCCCACCTCGTCATTGTCGAGGCCGCTGCGTTCCGGGCCGAACAGCACGCCCGTCCGCGCGCCCGACCGACGGAGCAGCCGGGCCGCCTCGCGGGGGGCGTGGACCGGCTTCTCGACATCGCGCCGCCGCGCCGTCGCGGCCAGGACAAGCTGCAGATCGGCAACCGCGGCCGCCGCCGTGTCGAAGACGCGCGCGCCGTCGATTACGCTGTCCGCGCCGGCGGCCGCGGTGCGCGCCGCCGGGTTCGGCCAGCCGTCGCGCGGAGCGGCGATCCGCAGCTCGTCCAGCCCGCAATTCAGCATGGCGCGCGCCGCCATGCCGATATTCTCGCCCAGTTGCGGGCGCACCAGCACGATGGCGGGCGGGCGGCTCACCGTTCCGCGTTGAGCAGCTTGTAGGTCAGGCTGTCGTTCAACGCCTCGTAGGACGCATTGATGATGTTGGCAGAGACGCCGACCGTGGTCCAGCGAGCGCCGGTTTCGTCGGCGCTCTCGATCAGCACGCGGGTGACGGCCGCGGTGCCGTCGCCCGGCGTCAGGATGCGCACCTTGTAGTCCGTGAGCCGCACGCCTTCGAGGCAGGCATAGGCCGGCAGCAGCGCCTGGCGGAGCGCGGCGTCGAGCGCGTTCACCGGCCCGTTGCCCTCCGCCACCTGCATGGACCGGCGCCCGTCCACGGAGAGCTTCACCACCGCCTCCGACATCGTCACCAGTTCCCGCCGGGCGTTGAGGCGGCGCTCGTCGGTGACGCGGAAGCTGTCGAGCGACCAGTAGTCCGGCACGGTCTGGAGCATCCGCCGGGCCAGCAACTCGAAGCTCGCCACCGCGCCGTCATACGCATAGCCCTGGAACTCGCGTTCCTTCACCAGATCGACCAGGCGCGCGACACGCGGGTCGTCCCGGTCCACGTCGAGGCCGGTCTCCCGGAAACGCGCCAGGATGTTCGCGCGGCCCGACTGGTCCGAGACCAGGATCTGGCGCCGGTTGCCGACCGCCTCCGGCGCGATATGCTCGTAGAAGCCTGGGTCCTTCTCGACCGCCGAAACATGCAGGCCCGCCTTGTGCGCGAAGGCCGAGACGCCGACATAGGGGGCGTGGCGGTTCGACGGGCGGTTGAGCCGCTCGTCGAACGCCCGCGAGACCTGCGTGAGGCGCTCCAGCCCGTCCGCCGGAACGCCGGTCTCGAAGCCCATCTTGAGGGTGAGGGTCGGCAGCAGCGTCACCAGGTCGGCATTGCCACAGCGCTCGCCGAGGCCGTTCAGCGTGCCCTGCACCTGCCGCGCGCCGGCGCGCACCGCGGCGAGTGTATTGGCGACGGCATTGCCGGTGTCGTTATGGGCATGGATACCGAGCCGGCTCCCCGGCACGGCGTCGGCCGCCCGCGCAACGGCCGCCTCGACTTCATGGGGGAGCGTGCCGCCATTGGTGTCGCAAAGCACGACCCAGCGCGCGCCCGCCTCCAGGGCCGTTTCCAGCACCTTGAGGGCATAGTCCGGGCGGGCCTTGCAGCCGTCGAAGAAATGCTCGGCGTCGAACAGGGCCTCCTTGTTGCGCCGGACGATCTCGGCGATGGAATCGCGGATCATCGCCAGGTTCTCGTCGAGCGACACGCCGAGCGCCGACTCGGCGTGGCGGGCGTCCGCCTTGCCGACCAGGCAGACCGTATCGACACGGGAGCGCAGCGTGACCGCGAGACCGGGATCGTTGGCCGCCGACCGCCCTGCGCGGCGCGTCATGCCGAAGGCGGTGAGGCGGGCGCGGGAGAGCGCCGGCGGCTCCGCGAAGAAGCCGTCATCGGTCGGGTTGGCGCCCGGCCAGCCGCCTTCGACATAATCGATGCCGAGCGCGTCGAGGTCGCGGGCGATGGCGGCCTTGTCCGCGATATTGAAATCGACGCCCTGGGTCTGGGCGCCGTCGCGCAGCGTCGTGTCGAAGAGGTAGAGGCGGTTGTCGTGCATGGCGGCCCCCGGCCGGACGAACAGGCGCCGGGGTATAGCGCCCCCGCGGGGCCGGGTCGAGGCTGGCGCGCGCCTCCGCGATTGAACGCCTGCCCGCGTCGGCTATGGTGCCGGCGCGCCCGCAACGCAAACCGACAGTCCATGAGCATTCTCGTCACCGGCGTTGCCGGCTTCATCGGCATGCACGCCGCCGCCTCCCTGCTGGCCCGCGGCGAGGCCGTAATCGGGATCGACAATCTCGACGGCTATTACGACCCGGTGCTGAAGCGCGCCCGGCTCGCGCGCCTGAACGGCCTGCCCGGATTCGCGTTCCGGCGCGCCGACATCGCCGACGACGGGGCGATGGATCGGCTGCCGCTCGACGGCGTGGACCGCATCCTGCACCTCGCCGCCCAGGCCGGCGTGCGCTATTCGCTGGAGAACCCGCGCGCCTATGTCCGGGCCAACATCGCCGGCCATCTGAACCTGCTGGAACTGGCGCGGCGGCGCAGCGTCTCGCATTTCGTCTATGCAAGCTCCTCCTCCGTCTATGGCGACGCCGGCGCCGGCCCGCTCGCCGTCCATGCGCCAGCCGACCGGCCCCTGTCGCTCTACGCCGCCACCAAGCGCGCGGACGAGTTGATGACCGAATGCTATGCGCATCTTTACGGCTTTCGCGCGACGGGGCTGCGCTACTTCACGGTTTACGGGCCCTGGGGCCGGCCCGACATGGCGCCGACCCTGTTCGCGCGCGCCATGCTCGCCGGCGACCCGATACCGGTCTTCAACGAGGGCAGGCTCGCCCGCGATTTCACCTTCGTGGAGGATGCCGTCGCCGGCACGCTCGGCGCGCTCGACCGGACCGGGGATGGCCATCGGGTCTTCAATATCGGCAATGGCCGCGCCGAGCCGCTGATGCGCTTCATCCGCACGCTCGAAGCGGCTCTCGACGCGCCGGCGCGCCTCGATTTCCAGCCGATGCAGCCGGGAGACGTGCTGGAGACCTGCGCCGATATCGGCGAGGCGGCGCGGGATTTCGGCTACGCCCCCCGAACCGCCATCGACAAAGGACTGCCACGCTTCGCCTCCTGGTACCGGACCTATTACGGCGCCGGCGCCCCAACGGCGGAGCGAGGCGGCGTGCCCGAAAGAAAATTATGAAACAATTCCCGAACAGGGACCGATCCTGAAAAAACTGTGGTAGTATCGAGGCAAGAGGATGGAAGCGGCATCCGCGGAGCCGCTTCCTCTCCCGCCTGGCGCCGACGCGAAAAACATCCCGAGAAACTGACGGGAGATACGCGCCCTGTCCGGCGCGCGCGGGCGCGCCCATGCGCAATCAGGCGCGCGATACGCGCGGAAGCAGGGACCCGCCGCAGCCGGGCTGGCAGCGGGGCGGACGGAACGGGATCGAGAGGAGAGCCCCATGTCGAACACACAAAACAGGAACACCGCACGGAACACCCGGAGCCCCCGCCCGGAAACGACCACGCCGCGCCGGAACGCCCCCTCCGACAGGCGCCATGCAGATGCGGAGCATGACAAAACATGACATTCCATGACACTTCATGACACATCGCGGAGGGGGTCTCCCGCCGAGCTCGACGGCGGTGTTGCGGGGGCCCTTGGCCGGCGGGATGGCGGCGGCTTGACGCGAAACCCGGCGGGAACGAGTTTCGGCCCGGTTCGGAAGAAGCGGAAGAAGAAGCGATTCCTCATGGTCGAGGGCGTATCGAAGGAGGGCGCGGCAACGGCCGCGGCATTGCTGCGCAGTTTCAGGGAGCGCTGCGCGCGCATCGGCGTCATCGGGCTCGGCTATGTGGGGCTGCCGCTGGCGCGCGCCTTCCACGAAGCGGGCTTTGCCGTGACGGGCTTCGACACCGATCCGGAGAAGCCGTCGCGGCTCGCCGCGGGGCGGTCCTACATCATGGATGTCCCGGACAGCGACATCGCGTCCATGGCCGCGAGCGGGCGGTTCGACGCGACGGACGATTTCGGCCGCCTCGGCGAGACCGACGCCATCGCGGTCTGCGTGCCGACGCCACTCGGCACGAACCGCGAACCGGACCTGCGCTTCGTCGAGGCAAGCGCGCGCGCCGTCGCCGCGACATTGCGGCCGGGGCAGCTCATCGCGCTCGAATCGACCACGTGGCCCGGCACCACGGAGGAGGTCGTCAAGCCCGTCCTGGAAGCGGGCGGGCTGCGCAGCGGGCGCGACTTCTTCCTCGCCTACGCGCCGGAACGGGAATCCCCCGGCAGCGGCGCGCGGCGCATCCCGCGCGTTGTCGGCGCCGACGGCCCGGAGGCGCTGGCGCTCGCCCGCACGCTCTACGAAGCCGTCTCGCCGTCGGTCCATGCGGTCTCCTCGCCGGCCGCCGCCGAAGCCGCGAAGCTCACCGAAAACGTCTTCCGCGCCGTCAACATCGCGCTGGTGAACGAGCTCAAGGGCATCTACGCCGCGATGGACGTGGATATCTGGGAAGTCGTCGAGGCCGCCGGCACCAAGCCCTTCGGCTACATGCCCTTCTATCCGGGCCCCGGCTGGGGCGGGCACTGCATCCCGATCGACCCGTTCTATCTCGCCTGGAAGGCGCGCGGCGTCGGCCTGCCGAGCCGCTTCATCGAGCTGGCGGGCGAGATCAACGCCGAAATGCCGGAGCGCGTGGTCGCCCGGCTGGCCGAGGCGCTCGCGCCGGTGGCGCTGGCCGGCAGCCGCATCCTGCTGGTCGGCGTCGCCTACAAGAAGAACATCGACGACACGCGAGAGAGCCCGGCGCTCCGGCTCTGGGAGTTGCTGGCGGCGCGCGGAGCCGAGACCGCCTATTTCGATCCCCATGTGCCGGCGCTTCCCGCCACCCGCGCCTATCCCGGACTTGCCGGTTCGTCCTGCATCGACTGGTCGCGTGAGGCGCTCGCCGGTTTCGACGCCGCGCTGGCGGTAACGGACCACGACGCGGTGGACTGGGAGAGCCTGGCCGCGGCCGTGCCGCTGGTCGTGGATACGCGCAATGTTTACGATAAGCGGCCGCGCCCGGCGCGGATCGTCAAAGCCTGACGGAGGAGAGCGCCATGGCGGCCACGCGCGTCACCCATCCCGATGTGGCGGAACCGCCGCCGGAGACCTGGTCGAACTGCCTGGTCGCAGGCAATCAGATTTTCGTCGCCGGCATGACAGCGCGAGACGGCGCGGAAATCCTCGCCGACGACGAATACGGACAGGCGCGCGCGATCTTCGGGAAGATCGCCAGGCTGCTGGAGGCGGCAGGCGCGTCGATGGCCGATGTCGTGAAGGTCGTGATCTATGTCACCGACATCTCGCGGCGCGAGGAGGTGTGGCGCGCACGGCGGGAGTTCTTCCGGGGCGATTTCCCGGTCTCGACCCTTGTCGAGGTGAGTGCGCTCGCCATGCCGGAGCTCAAGGTCGAGATCGAGGCGATCGCCGTCCGGCCCGGCTGACGGTCAGCGTGGGCGAGCGAGGCAGGCGTTCTCGGAATGTCGGCCGGATTGGTGGCGCTAATCGATGTCGTCCTGCCGGGATTCCTGACAGTATGCGTATTCCGGCTGGTCACACCGAGGTCGGAAGGCGCCGGTACGATACCGATAGCCACGGCGCTGGCTTGGAACGTTGTCATCGACGTATCGGTCCGGATGCCGATGGAAGCGGACTATGGAAGGCGCACCTTGGGCCGAAGAGTGACTGGAGGCGCCGATTGCCATCATTTGGGGTTTGCAGCCGCCAAGATATGGTCGAACGCACGGCTTCACCGATGGTTACAGCGGTTGGGAATAACAACTGCCGGACCGTAGAGGACGTCCATCTTTCACTGGACAACGTAACAAGGATCGAATTCGTGGATCCCAACGGACCGTAGGGCAAACAGCGTGAACAATCAGGCATCCGAACGCCCGGTAAGGCCGCCGTCCTACGAAGACCGGTCCTCTTGGCAACCGACACAAAGAAAATTCCCGACCCGCCGCCGCCACCACCGTCAAAGGACAACGGCGGCTCGGGGAACCTGGAAACGGGCCGATACCCGGTGCGCTTCCTCTGGCGGCAGACCGCCGCCGGATTTCGTTTCAGTAAGGCGCGCCGTCCTTGCGGGTGAAGCGCCACCTGCCGTCCGCGCCCATCACGGCCTGGATATCGTCCTGCGGATAGCTGCCCTCGTCGCCTTCCGGCCGGTCGCCGATTTCGAGGATCGTCACATCCCGGTCGGAGCGGTTGAGGATATGGTGCGCCTCGCCCCGGGCCGGGAAACCGGCGCACATGCCGGCAGAGAGCCGGGTTTCGCCGGACGGGGTCGCCAAGACCGCCTCGCCTGCCAGCACATAGACCAGCTCGTCCTGCTTGCTGTGCGTGTGCATCAGCGCCGACTCGCCGCCCGGCGCGATCCTCGTCAGGTTCACGCCGAAACTCTTCAGGCCGAAGAAATCGCCGAGCGCCCGTTTCTCCCGCCGCGCCATGCGGCCGGCGAAGGGCTCCGGGTAGCTGGAAGGCTTGGTCCGGGGCGGCACGTCCGCGGCCGCGACGGCGGCCGGCGCGCTGTCGTTCGTCATCGCTCGTTCCCTTGCCGCCCGGCGGCAGGCTTCGGCGGCTCCGCCTCAGGATAGCCCCTCGACCGCCATCGGAACATGCCCCGGTTCCGCCGCAACCCGATCGAGCCAGGCGCGGACCGCCGGGTAGGCGGCGAGGTCGAAACCTCCCTCACCGGCCACATGGGTGTAGGCGTAGAGCGCGATGTCGGCGATGCTCATGCCCCTGCCGCCGAACCAGTCCGCCCGGCCCAGATGGCCCTCCATCACGGCAAGCGCGGCATGGCCGCCCTGCCGTTTGGCCGGAAGCTGCGCGCGCTGTTCGTCCGTCAGCGCGCCAAGATGAAGCCAGTGGCGGACCACGGCGATGAAGGGCTCGTGGCTGTATTGCTCGAAGAACATCCATTGCAGGGTAAGCGCGCGGGCGAGCCGCTCCGAAGGAAGGAAGCGCGAGCCCTCCGCCAGGTAGAACAGGATCGCATTGGACTCCGCGAGGCAGGCGCCGTCCTCCAGTTCCAGCACCGGAATGCGCCCGTTCGGGTTCTTTGCGAGGAAGGCGGGAGTCCGGGACTCCCCGTCCAGGATATCGACCTCGACCCGCTCGAAGGCGCGGCCGAGATGGGCAAGCAGCAGGCGCGGCTTGTAGCCGTTGCCGGAGAGACGGTTGTCGTAGAGGCGGAGCATGGGCGGTCCCTCCCGGAGCCAGGAGCTTCCCCGACTACAGGGGTGCGCCCGCATCCGTCCTGTGGCGTTTTGCCCATCTTCCCCGAGGCCGCGCCGCTGTCCAGCGGCCGGCCGTTTCGCAGACGGGGCCCGGCGCGTAGAATGGACGGGACGCCGCGCTAGCTCAGTCGGTAGAGCAGCCGATTTGTAATCGGCAGGTCGGGGGTTCGAGACCCTCGCGCGGCACCACCCGCATCCCGAGGCGTTCCCGCCGGTTAGCCGGAAAGCCGGCGGGAGCCGGCCGGACAGCCTTCAGCCCTCGTGGGGATTCGCGACGCGCGGCCAGTAGGGAGCGGTGAAGCGCTGGAAGGGGATGGCCGCGAAGTCCGGCGGGATCGCGCCCTCGCAGGCGATATAGGCGATCCGCGATGCGACCGGGGCAAAGCCGGCATAGAAATGCTGGGTCGATTTGACGGCGATGCCCTTGTAGCCGGCCGGGTCGATGCCGAGCTGGGTCATGCCGTTCGGGTGGAAGACCTGCGTTCGGGTCGAGGTGAGGATGAGGTCGATGCCCGCATCCGTCGAAAGCCAGACGGCCGTGCCCATGCTCATCGTCGCGTCGCCGAAGCTTTGGCTGGCGTCCTCCAGAATGCGCTTCACCGTGACGGTCAGGTCCACGGGGTCGCCCGAATCCGGCCCGCATTTGCCCCCGACCCGGAGCCGCAAGGCGGCGCCCTCGCCCGCCTCCTCGCAGAAGCGCACCGCGACCGGGTCCCAGTAATAGCCCGAGAGCAGCCCGGTGGCGCCGCGTTCGAGCGCGCGGGCAAGCAGGAAGGTCGAATCCGAGGGCGCACCGCCCCCGGCATTGTCGGCGACATCCGTCACGACCACCGGGCCGGGGCCCGCCTCGACCAGGTCCAGCGCCTCGTCTATCGTCACGGTGTCCTGCCCGGTCTCGTCGCGCAGGTCCCAGATCTTCCGCCCGAAGGCCCGCGCGGTCCTGGCTGCGAGGCCGGCGTCGCCATCGGCGATGACGAGCATCTTCGCCGAGGTTTCGGGCACGTCCTGCCACGGAAAACCGTGCGCGAAGGAGACGGACATGATGCCGTCCCTGCCTTCGGCCGCCTGCATCTCCCCGACAAGGCTCCGCACCGGCTCGACGGGGGTGCGCCACATGCCGACCATCCGGCAATCGTGGACGGCCATGACCGGCTTCGCATCGCCCCGGTGCGCGGCGAGGCAGATATCGAACAACTCGCCCGCGCGCTCGCCGACATCGATGTGCGGATATTCCTTGAAGACAACAAGCGCATCGGCGCTCTCGACCATCGCCGGGGTGATCGAGCAGTGAAGGTCCAGTTCGCCGCCGATGACGACATCCGGCCCGACGAGCCCGCGGACGCGGGCAAGCAGGTCGCCCTCGCAATCCTCGTAACCTTCGGCGGTCATGGCGCCGTGCATCGACAGCAGCACGATATCGACCGGCATGGCCGCGCGGAGGTCTTCCAGAATCTCGTCGCGGAAGCCTTCATAGACCTTGCGCACGGTCAGCCCCGCAGGCTGGGCGAAGGCGGCCAGGCTCTCGACGACCCGGCCCTGGCGCTCCTCGGCGGCGGCGCGCCAGACATGCAGCGGCAGGCTGAAGGTGGAAGCGGGATGCCGGGTCGCATCGCCGCGGAAGAGCATGGTGTCCTCGAAGGTCCGCACGCCGGTCGGCATGGACGAGAAGGTGTTGGTCTCGGTCCCGAGGCAGGCGATGAAGACTTTCATGGGTTGTCCCTCACTGGGTCGCGGTTCCGGGCGCGCCGGCGCCGCCATAGAGATGACACTCGATCCGGTGGCCGCCGTCCGAGGCCGGCCGGGGCGGCTCGGACCTGCAGATCTCCATGCATTCCGGGCAGCGCGGATGGAACGAGCAGCCGGGCGGCGGGTCGACGGGGTTCGGGAAGACGGCGCCGAGATGCGTGTCGGGCACGCCGAGGCGCGGGTCGGGCGTCAGCACCGAACCGAGAAGGGCGCGGGTATAGGGATGGCGCGGGTCGTTGAAGAGCGTGTCCGAATCCGCCTCCTCGACGATGCGGCCGAGATACATCACCGCCACACGGTCGGCCATATGCTGGACCACGGCCAGATTGTGGCTGATAAGGAGGTAAGTGAGCCCGAGTTCTTCCTTGAGGTCTTGCAGCAGGTTGAGGATCTGGCTCTGCACCGAGACATCGAGCGCCGAGGTCGGCTCATCGCAGATCACCACTTCCGGGCGCATGATGAGCGCGCGGGCGATAGCCACACGCTGGCGCTGGCCCCCGGAAAGCTGGCTCGGATAGCTGGACGCCACCCGGCGCGGCAGGCCCACGACATCGAGCATTTCGCCGACCCTGACGGACCATTCCGAAGGCTCGCCGACATTGTGGATCCTGAGCGGCTGGAAGACGATGGACTCGATGGTCTTGGTCGGGTTGAGCGAGGAATAGGGGTCCTGGAAGATCGGCTGGATCCGGCGCGCGATCTCGCGGCGGGAGAATCCGGCCGCACTGTCGCCGGAATAGCGCACGTCCCCGGAGTTCGGCTTTTGCAGCCCAAGCAGGATATTCGCCATCGTGCTCTTGCCGCAGCCGGACTCGCCCACCAGCCCCACAACCTGGCCCCTGGGTATTTTCAGTGAGACGCCGTTGACCGCGCGGAGCGGCTTCGAGCCGCGCAGAAAGCCCTGGCTCACATGGAAGACGCAGGTGACATCGACCGTCTCGAGCGCGGGGGCGGCAGCTTCGGTCATAGCGCTTCCGCCGCCCGCCCTTCACCCAGGACCTCCTCCGGCGCGCGCAGACAGGTATAGGCGTGGCCGTCGCCCATGCGCGTCGGCTCGTCCGGCATATCGGCGCAGGCTTCGGTCGCATAATCGCAGCGGTTGCGGAACATGCAGCCGGAAAGCTCTCCCACGAGGTTCGGCACGATGCCGGGCACCGAACCGAGGCGCTCGCCGCGCCGCGTCCTGCCCGGAACCGGGATGCAGCGCAGCAGCCCTTGCGTGTAAGGGTGCATCGGCGCGTCGAAGACCGTCTCGCAGGGGCCTTCCTCCACCGTCTTGCCGGCATACATCACCTGCACCTTGTCGGCGACGCGCGCAACGATGCCGAGATCGTGGGTGATGAGGATCATGCCCATCCGGAATTCACGCTGGAGCTCGGCGAGCAGGTGCAGGATCTGGGCCTGGATGGTGACATCGAGAGCGGTGGTCGGCTCGTCGGCGATAATCAGCTCCGGACCGCACATCAGCGCCATGGCGATCATCACGCGCTGGCGCTGCCCGCCCGAGAGCTGATGGGGATACTGGCCCAGGCGCGAGCCGGCGGAGGAAATCCCGACCTTCTCGAGCAGGAATACCGCGCGGTCGCGCGCCGTCATGCGGTTCCGCCCGACATGGCGCAAATAGACCTCGGCAAGCTGGTTGCCGACGGCATAGGCCGGGTTCAGCGAGGTCATCGGCTCCTGGAAGATCATCGACATCGAGCCGCCGCGCAGGCGCGCCATGTCGCGCTCGCGCAGATTGCGGATATCGCGGCCCAGGAAATCCATCCGGTCGGCGCGGCGCCGGGCGATCTTGGGCAGAAGCCCCATGATCGAGAGCGAGGTCAGTGACTTGCCGCAGCCCGACTCGCCGACGATGCAGAGCGTCTCGCCGCGCGAGACGGAGAAACCGATGCCGCGCACGGGATGCAGCATCCCGGCCGAGACGGGAATGTCGACGGAAAGGTTCTCGACCTCGAGTATCTTCTGCGACGCCACCTCAACGCTCCCGTTCGAGCGTGACATCGCGCAGCCCGTCGCCGAAGAGGTTGATCGCCAGCACGAGCATGAAGAGGCAGACGCCGGGCAATGCCAGCAGCCAAGGCGAGAAGAACATGTATTCGCGCCCCTCGTTCAGCATCAGACCCCAGCTCGGCGTCGGCGCCTGCACGCCGAAGCCGAGGAAGGAGAGCGCTGCTTCGAGCAGAATCGCGTTGGCCATCTCGACGGTTGCAACAACGGTCAGCGACGAGAGCACGTTCGGGAAGATTTCGCGCACGATGATGTAGGGCGTCGAGCAGCCTATGGCGCGCGCCGCCTTCACGTAGTCCAGGTCGCGCGCCTGCATGGTGATGCTTCGCATCACCACGGCGAAGCGGTCCCAGAGGAAGAGGCCGAGGACGAGAATCACCACCGTGAGCGAGGCGCCGAAAGCGACCACGGCCGCCATCGCGACCAGAAACACCGGCATGGCGAGCCGCGTGTTGATGATGAAATTCACCACCATATCCACCCGGCCGCCGAAATATCCCGCCGTCACGCCCAGCACCGTGCCGATGACGCCGGAGATCAGCATGGTCGAAAAGCCGATCAGCAGGGAAATCTGGCTGCCGTAAATGAGCCGCGAGAGATAGTCCCGGCCCACCTTGTCGGTGCCGAGAATATGTTCGGGATCGACCTTCTTCTCGTGCCAGAACGGGTTGGTCAGGCGCTTCGCGAGGTCCTGGTCGTAGGGGTCATGCGGCGCGAGCAGCGGCGCGAGGATCGCCACCGCGAAGACGGCGGCGAGGATGACCGCGCCGATCAGGAAGCTGTGGTTCCCGAGAATGCGCCGGCGGAGCTTGGACCAGGGCGAGGGCTCGAGGATTTCCTCGGTCGTCTGCCGCTGTCGGAAAGCGAGCGGCCTTGCAGCGCCGGTATCTGTCATGGCCAGGCCTCAGCGCACCGAGATTCGCGGGTCGAGATAGGCGTTGAGCAGGTCGGCCAGCAGCGTCAGCACCACATAGAAGGAGGCGAACACCAGCACGATCGCCTGCACCACCGGCAGGTCGGAGCGCAGCAGCGCATCGTAGGAAAGCCAGCCGATGCCCTTGAGGTTGAAGATCGTCTCGATGACGATCGAGCCGCCCAGCATAAACCCGAACCACACGGCCGCAAGCGCGACGACCGGGATGATCGCGTTCCTGAGCGCATGCTTGAAGAGCACCGAGGCCGGGCTCAGCCCCTTCGCGCGCGCCGTACGGATATAGTCGGAGGCCAGCACCTCGATCATGCCTGCGCGGGTCAGGCGCATCAGCGCGGGCGTGGCGTAGTAGCCGAGCGCAATGGTGGGCATGACATAGTTCGCCCATTGCGTATGGCCGGAGATCGGCAGCCAGCGCCACCAGACGCCGAAGACGATAATCATCATCAGCGCAAACCAGAAGGTCGGCAGCGCCTGGCCGAGAACCGCGATGAACAGCGCGATCCTGTCGATGATCGAATTGGGCCGCATGGCGGCGAGCGTCCCGAGCGGGATCGAGACAACCAGCGCGAACAGGATCGCCAGCGTGCCGAGAAGCATGGTCCGCCCGATCCGCTCGGAGACCATGTCGAAGACGCGCTGCTTGTAGTGGTAGCTTTCGCCGAAATCGCCCGCGAGCGCGCGGCCGAGCCAGTCGAAATACTGGATGTAAATCGGCCGGTCGAAGCCGTAGAGCTTGCGGATCGCCTGGATGTCCTCCTCGCTCGCCTGCTCGCCTCCGATGGTCAGCGCCGGATCGGCCGAGAGGTGGCTGAGCGAGAAGGTCAGCCCCGACACGACGATCAGGATCAGGAATGCAACGAAGGTTCGCTTGAGCGTGTAGGCAGGCATTCCGCCGCTCTCCGACGGTCAAAGGAACGGCAGGGCGGGCGCGCGGCCCGCCCTGCCTTGTCGCCGCCCCCTTGCGAGGGCGGGGCGCCGTTAGCTGCTTGCCCAGCCGTACTGCCAGAAGCGCGGAATCTCATCCTGGTAGGGGATGAAGTTCAGCTCTTCGCGATAGGCGTAGTTCCGGACATGGTTGAACATCGGCAGCCAATAGACCTCGCGCGTGATCTTCTCGACGGCCTTCCGGTATGCAGCCTTGCGCACCTCCGGGTCGGAGCTCGTGTCGCCCTCTTCCAGCCAGGCGGCCACCTCGTCGTCGAGCGCGAAATCGTCCGGCCCCTTCTTGAAGAAATGGCTGGTGATCGCCGACATGTCGTTCATCGAATAGGAGCCCCAGTCCATCAGGAACATCGGCGTCGTGCCCTCACTGCGCTGTTTGTCGCGCAGCGCGAAGTAAGGCATTTTGGTGAGCGTCGCCCTGATGCCGACCTTGGCCAGGTCGCCCATGATCGCTTCGGCCCAGTCCGCGGGGCGGAAGGTGTAGAAGCCGATCTCGAACCCGTCCGGATAACCCGCCTCGGCGAGAAGCGCCCTGGCCTTCTCCGGGTCGAATTCGTATCTGACCGCCGCCTCGGCGTCACAGCCGAACTGGGTCGGGAAGCAGGGCGTGTGGATGACGCCGGCATCGCCGCGGATCAGGTTCTTCACGAGCGCGGCGCGGTCGATCGCATGGGCCATCGCCTGGCGGACCTTCAGCTTGGTGGTCGGCTCGAAATTGCCGCGGCCAGCAGCGTCGAAGCCGATATAGCCTGTGCGCATGGTGCCGGCCTGGAGGGCCTCGTAGCCCGGCACCTGGCCGATCTGGTCCACATGGTCGGCCGAAATGTCGGCGGTCACGTCGATGCCGCCCGCCAGCAGTTCGGCGATCTGGGTCTGCACATCGGCGATCTCGCGCACGACCATACTGGAAACCTGCGCCTCGCCCTTCGGGCTGCCCCAAGTGTAGCCCTCGTTCTTCTCGAAGACATACTCCTCGGCGGTCTTGATCGAGACCACCTTCATCGGTCCCGTGCCGACCGGCTTCCGGCCCATGCCTTCCGGACCGACCTCGGCGTAATACTCGTTCGGATAGATCGTCAGCGGACCCGACAGGAACTCGAAAGCTTGCGGGAACGGCTTCTTCATGTGCAGGTTGACGGTGTACCGGTCCACCTTCTCGGCCCGGTCGATCCAGTTGACGTTGCGCTGCACCTTGACGCCGTTGTCCGGGTTCGAGATCCAGTTCATGGTGAAGACCACGTCGTCGGCGTCGAACGGCTCGCCATTGTGGAACTTGACGCCCTGACGCAGCTTGAACTGCCAGGTCGTGTCATTCAGAAGCTCCCAGCTCGTCGCCAGCAACGGCTTGTATTCGAAGGTCTTCGGCTCGCGGTAGATGAGCTGGTCCCAGACCATGCGGCTGAACCAGATGCCCGTCCGGTTGGTGTTGAAATAGTTGTCCACATTCTCGATGGGACCGGTCGAACCCCATGCGATGACCAGCGAATCGTCGTCCGGTCCGGCGCTGGCCGACGTCGCGATCATCGCCGCGCCGGCGATCGACGCCGCAACGCCGGCAAGTTTCCTGAAACTCATCTGTGTCTTCTCCCTGTTTGGCGCCGACGGGACAGTTGGCAGTCGTTCCCGGTCCCTGAGGATCGGCATACGCCGCGCTTGAGGGCGCGGGGCGTATGTCAACGCTCGTTAACCGACAGGAACCCCGAGGGCATTCGGAGACGATGCACCAACCACCGCTCAAGTCAACGCAACGCCCCCGATGTCCGACCAGGATTTTTTTGCGGTCCCCCGTTGGCGTTGAATCTGTTTGGATTCAAGATGCTGGTTGAGCAAACGCAGCGTCACCGACGGGGCGCGGAAACCTGTCACAGGGTTTGTTGGATTTCCGGTATGCGTCGGCGGACCGGGGTAGCGAAGTGACGGCGCTGGCGGGGTTCGGGATTTATCCGGACCCGATGCGGGCGCTGGACCTTGGGGCGCTGGTGCGGTGTCCTCTTCGGGTTGCCGGGGATCGGGGCTGGCTGGACGTTCGGATGGTGGTGACGGTCCTGACGCCGAACCTTGTGGGCGGGGGTCGGGTTTCGGGCGTGGAGCGTCTGTCCGGGGACCGGGGTTTTGCGGCGCTGTCGGGGTCTGCGGAGAAGGCGTTGCCGAGGCGCTGTGAGCGTCGGGGTCTTGCGTTGCGGTTCCGGCGCGGCGGGATGCCGTCGGGTTCCGTCTGCGACGGCGCTTCGGGACTGGCTGGAGAAGTTTCACGATCCGGCGATGGGGCGTCGGGTTCCGGGCAAGGCCTGCATTCCGTTGCCGACGCCGGCGTTGCGCGGACTATGGGCGGTCAACCGGGCGATGCCGGGGTTTCTTCAGGGCCGGCGTCCGGCGGCGATGGCGACGCTGGACATGGACGCCGCCCTGATCGAGACCCGCAAGCGCCAGGCGATGTATTGCTACAAGAAGTTCCGGGCTTACCGGCCGCTGAACTGCCGGTGGGCGGAACAGGGCGTGATGGTTCATTCGGAGTTCCGCGACGGCAACGCGCCGGCGGGGCATGAGCATCTGCGGGCGTTGCGGGACAGCCTTGCGGCGCTGCCTTCGAGGGAGCGCAAGATGTGCTTGCGCACCGACACTGCGGGCTACCGGCAGGACCTGCCGCTCTTATTGCGGCGAAGGCAAGGACCCGCGCTTCGGGGTAATCGATGGCGCCGGAGCGCTGCGCGCGGCTGTGCGGTCACTGCCGGAGGCGGCGGGGCAGCCTCTGCTGCGCAGGGTCGATGGCCGGGCGCAATGGACCGGCCAGGAATGGGCGGAGGGTTCGTATGCGCCGAACCGGGCCGGCTACAGCAAGGGGCGGGCGGACTATCGCTTCCTGGCGATCCGCGAGCCTCCGGGCGAATTGGACCCGGGCGACGCCGCTCAACTTCCGTTCCCAACCGAAGAGTTCGAGGCCAGGGGCCGCTGCAAGCTGTTTGCGCTGGCAACCAACCTCACGCGGCCGGCGGATCGGGCGATCCTGTGGCATCGCGAGCGCTGCGGCAAGAGCGAGGAAGTGCGCGCGGTGCTCAAGCGCGACCTGGCCGGCGGGCACATGCCGTCCGGGCCGTTCGGAGCGAACGCAGCGGGGTGGGCGTGCGCCAATCTGGCGCACAACCTCAATGCCCTCATGAAGCGCCCGGTGTTGGGGCCGGCCCGGGTTGCCCGGAGGATGAAGGCCCTGCGTTTCCACCCGATCGCCCCGCCGGGCCGCCCCGCCCCGTGCTCCATACAACCCGGAACAACACACAGTCAGCCCAACAACCCAACGACCGCTCAACGACGGTCGGGGATTTGGGACGATTGGCCGCGCATGGAATCCCGAGACCCGCCCCCGCCAACTCCGGCCCGGTGTCAGTCGCCCGAACTTCCGCGTCGATGAGCAAGCAATCGGCGCCTGGCCGTACAGGCATTTGGGGCAATCCTCCAAGGGGTGCTACACTCCCGGCTCCCCTTGCCATCAGTGTCCCCGGGAGGCCGCCCCATGCCGTTGCAACCGAATTCGCCTGAAGCGCGCGATGTCGCGTATCTGCTTCACCCCTACACGAATTTCCGCCAGCACGAAGAACAGGGGCCGATGGTCATCGAGCGCGGCGACGGCGTCTATGTCTGGGACACCGGCGGCAAGCAGTATATCGAGGCCATGGCGGGACTCTGGTCCACCTCGCTCGGCTTCCAGCACAAGCGCCTCGTCGCCGCCGCCGTAAAGCAGATGGAGACGCTGCCCTACTACCACCAGTTCGGGCAGAAATCGCACCTTCCCGGCATCGACCTCGCCGAGAAGCTGATGGGCCTCGCGCCGACCTCGGTCTCCAAGGTGTTCTTCAATAATTCCGGGTCCGAGGCGAACGACACCGCGATCAAGATCATCTGGTACTACAACAATGCCCGCGGCCGTCACCAGAAGAAGAAGATCGTCGGGCGCGTCAACGGCTATCACGGCATCACGCTGGCGGCCGCCAGCCTGACGGGCCGGTCGCTCAACCATGCCGGTTTCGATGCGCCGCTCGACCGTTTCATTCACACAGGCAATCCGCATTACTACCGTTGCGGCGAGGAAGGCGAGAGCGAAGAGGAGTTCGCGACGCGGATGGCGGCGGAACTCGATGCGCTAATCGAGGCCGAAGGGCCCGAGACGGTGGCCGCCTTCTTCGCCGAACCGGTGATGGGCGCCGGCGGGGTCATCGTGCCGCCGGCCACCTATTTCGAGAAGGTACAGGCCGTGCTCCGCAAGCACGACGTGCTGTTCGTCGCCGACGAGGTGATCTGCGGCTTCTGCCGGACGGGCAATTTCTGGGGGTCCCAGACATTCGGGATCGAGCCCGACATCCTGACCTGCGCCAAGGCGCTGTCGTCGAGCTACCTGCCGATCTCGGCCACGATGATCAGCGACCATGTCTATCAGGCCATCGCGGACGCCAGCGCCAAGATGGGCGTGTTCGGGCACGGCTACACCTATTCCGGACACCCGGTTGCGGCGGCGGTCGCCCTCGAGACACTCAAGATCTACGAGGAAACCGACATGCTGGGCCATGTCCGCAGCACCGCCCCGCACTTCCAGGAGCGCCTGCACGGCTTCGCGGACCATCCGCTGGTCGGCGAGGTGCGCGGCGTAGGGCTGGTCGGAGCGACCGAGCTCGTCAAGGACAAGGCGACCCGGGAGACGTTCGCAGCATCCGACGGCGTCGGCGCGCTGGTCAACGACCTTTGCGCCAGGGAAGGGCTGATCACGCGGCCGGTCGGGGATGCGATGTGCTTCTCTCCGCCCCTGATTATTACGAAGAGCGAAATCGACGAGCTGTTCGACCGGTATGCGAAGGCGCTCGACGAGGGGCTCGACCTGCTGACGAGGCAGGGCCAAGCCGTCGCATAACCCGGCAAGGCTGTAGCGCCTTGTCACCGGGGCCGCCGGCCGGGCTGCCGCTCTCCCGCCGACGGTGGGGCGGCTTCTCCGGCCGCGCGGCTCGCCTTGCAGGTTTCCACACCCGAAGTCCGGCTGACGGAGCGGGCCGGGAGCGCCGCTGGAAATGGCGCCCGGACCCGAAGTCCTCGTCCGGTTCCGGGACGTCGAAAAGACCTATGACGGCCGCGTCAATGTCGTGGACCGTCTCATACCAACAGCCATGGGTAAGAACCGATAGGCCGCTCTCGACGAGCCAGTTGTGGAGCCGCGCCCCGCCGGCTCCGACTATGACGGCAGCGAGGACCAATGCTATTTCGGCGACCGGAAATATGTCGGGAAGCGGACGACGCCCGAATTCGAGGCATGGAACGCAAGGCAGAAACGCTGCGAAGCCGAACACTTCGGCGCACTTGTTGACGGAAGCGGAGACACGGGTTTCGACAGGTAGTGAACCTTTGCCAGCCGGCGCCTCCTTCCGTCGCCCCGGCCCGAGCGCAGCGGAGAGCCGGGGCCTCGTGCGGCAAGGGCGGAGTCAGGACGTCGCGACCGATGGAGTGGACGCCTCCTTCCGCCGGCATCGCGATGCGCCAAGGTAGCGTTGTCTGAACAACCCTATGGGAAGGAGGCGTCCATGGAACAGGCTAACATCATCGGGATCGACCTGCCGAAGACGAGTTTTCAGGCGCACGGGGCGTATGCGGACGGTTCGGTGGCGTTCCGTCGCAAGCTGTCTCGGGGCCGGGTTCTGTCGTTTCTGTCGTCGCAGCTGCGTTGCCTTGTGGCGCTGGAGGCGTGCGGGAGCGCGCCTTACCGGGGCCGTGAGATCGGCAGGCTGGGCCACGAGGCGCGTCTGATCCCGCCGGTCTATGTGAAGGCCTTTGTGAAGCGGCGGAAGAACGATGCGGCGGATGCGGAGGCCATTTGCGAGGCGCCGTCGCGTCCGACGATGCACGTCGTGGCGGTGAAGAGCGAGGCGCAGCAGGCGGGCATGATGCCGTTCGGGGTTCGCGACCTTCTGGTGCGCCAGCGCACGCAGACGATCAACGCGCTCCGGAGCCATATGGCGGAGTTCGGGGTGATTGCGCCCGAGGGGCCGGTGCATGTGCGCCGTCTGGCGGCGGCGCTCGCGGACCCGCAGACCGGGCTTCCGGCGAAGGTGTGCGAGCTGGGCGGGTTGTTGCTGGAGCAGATTGCCGCGTTCGACCGGAAGATTGCGGGGCAGGAGAAGGAGCTGCGCGCGGCGGCCCGGCAGGATGAGGAGGCGGCGCGCGCGATGACCGTGCCGGGGGTAGGGCCGATCACGGCGATGGCGCCGCCGCTGGCGGGCTTCCGGCGGGGGCGGGACTTCTCGGCCTGGCTGGGCCTTGTGCCGCGCCAGCACAGCACCGGAGGCAAGCCCCGGCTGGGCAAGATATCGAAGATGGGACACCGCGACCTCCGCCGCCTGCTGGTGGTGGGCGCCATGGCGGTGATCCGCAATGCGGTGCGCCGCGGCCGGATCCACGATCCCTGGCTGGCGGGCATGCTGGCGCGCAAGCCGAGGAAGCTGGTGGCCGTGGCGCTCGCCAACCGCACGGCGCACATCCTCCGGGCGCTGGCGACCAGGAAAGAGACCCGCCGGGCTCCCGCACCGGCGGCCGCCTGAGCGGCGCTGGCGCGGCGAGCGGCGGAGGATGCAGGCCGGCAAGGGGAAGGGCAAACGGTCAATGAGACGGGATCGGGAAAACCAGGCCGAGCCGGAGGGCTTCCAGGCACGCGGCCCCGATATGGACCCGGTCCGCGTATCTCCATACAGGCCTGCGGTGCTCACAAGGCCGCACACAGAGGCCGGACACGCAACTGCGCCTGACCGCATAAGCCCGACCAAGCCCCAAAACTGCTTGCATCCAGGGAGGCCCCACACACGGCTCGGAGGCCGGGGCGACGAGTTCGGGTTCGGACCGAAATGCGGTTCTATTGGAACGGATCGTGATCTATCATACTTTCCCCTGTGTCTATGGTCAAAGCCGGTGCTACCATTCGCAGGACGCGCCGGAGTATCTAAATCCCGAACAATCCCAGCAATTCCCTGCGGCTTAACCGCAGTGACAAATCCATAGACACATCATCGACAAGTTCGTCGAACAATTGCTGCTTCTCTTCGAGTATCCGGTCGATACGCTGCTCGATGGTGTCCGCGCAGATATATTTGATCACATTCAGCTTGACCGTCTGTCCGATTCGATGCGCCCTGTCTTCCGCCTGCCGCTCCACCGCAGGATTCCACCAGCGGTCCAGATGAAAGACGTATGAAGCCTCCTGCAAATTGAGCCCTACACCGCCGGTGCGCGGCGATATCGCCATGACCTTGTGAAAATCCGAAGTCTTGAATCGATCGACAAGGGCGGGGCGCTCCGCCGGGGACGTTTCTCCGCTCATGAGAAGCGGATTGAATGCGTGGAGATATTTCACTACCGCCGCAATACCCGAAACATCGTTGGCGTATTGCGAAAACACGAGCGCCTTATGCCCGCGGGCCGATATTTCCCGCAATTTGTCCCTTATATCGTCCACCTTGCTTGAAGATCCGGTTTTCGGATCGAAATTGCATATCTGCTTCAGGCGGGTGACAAGCTCCAGAATGTGCCGGATTGTGACATTTGCCCCAAGAGACTTGAGATAGACGATTCCTTCCCGTTCCGCGACATTGTAACTCCGCCTCTGATCGGGCAGGAGGTTGACCGTGAGCTTTGTCTCCAGCTTCGGCGGCAAGTCCGCCAGAACATCGCTTTTCCTGCGCCGAAGCTGTAACTCCCGGTGGCGCTTCAGCAGCGCCGGGCCGGGATGGTAGCGCGGGGGCGGCGCGCTCTCGTCGCCGTCCACAAACTCCATGATGGACGCCAGCTCATCCTCATGGTTTTCGATGGGCGTGCAGGTGAGCGCCCAGGAGCGGGCTCTCGGAAGGGTCTTCACAGCCCGGCTTGTATCGTTTCGGTTCTTGATCCGCTGCGCCTCGTCGGCGACGACCGCGCTCCAGATTTCTCCGGGCGGCCGCAGCGTCCGGATGCGGCCGGCATCCGAGCGCAGCGTCTCGTAACTGACCAGGGTGACATCCCTGCGCGCCCGCCATTGCCAGATCCGGTCGTCCGCCGACCCGCGAATGACGATGGCGGAAAGCTCCGGCGCCCATTTGGCCAGTTCCCGCCGCCACTGGTCGAGCACGCTTGCCGGCGCCACTACCAGGGCGGGCCCCGCCTTGTCCCGCGTCGCCAGGATCCGGAGCGCGGCCACGGCCTGCACCGTCTTGCCGAGCCCCATATCGTCCGCCAGCAGCAGGCGATCCATATCGAGAAGCGCCCGCACGCCCTCCTGCTGGAACGTCATCAACGCTCCGGCCCATTCCAACGGCGTGTCCAGCCCGGCGAACGGCGGCCTCAGCACGGCCCGCAGCCACCCGGCCAGGTCTTCGGGAACGCCTGCCGCAAGCCCGTGTGCGGCCGGCGCCGGCAGCGAAAACATGGTGTCGAGGCCCGGAATTCCCGCCTGCCGCACCCGCGCATCGGCGAACGCCGTCTTCAGCCCGGCCGCCGTCCGCTCCAGGGGCTCGAACGGGTCGCGGCGGGCTGCAAGCGCCGCGAAGGCCCGCCCGGCAGGGGAGGCCAGCGCAGGCGGGCCGCCCGGCCACGATACGCCGCAAACCGGACGTCCGTCCTGCGCGCCGACAAGGCTGAGCGGCGCAACAAGCCGCACGGCCTCCTGCAATTCGCCGGCAGGCAGTTCGTTCGCGCACACAACGACCAGCGTCGGCGAATGCGCCGCCGCCTGGAGCAACCCTCCGGCCAGCCTTCCGGCCGCAGCCCGGTCGCCGCCGCGCGCAACGCTGAAGCCAAGCGGCTTCCCGTCCAGAGAGTTTCCAGCAGGCCCACGCGAAAGCCGGTTTCGTGCTCTGCGGCCGCCATTCGCAGCCATGCGACGACGCCCGTTTGCGCCGCCGCCCCGTCCGGCCCGGCGGCCACCCCGAACCCCGGCTGGTTACCGCCCGCCCCTATTGCGCATTGTCCGCGGCCGGTTTCTCAAGGTCGGAGCCTTCATCGTAACTATGCCGAAACTTCTCGATCTCGATGTCCGGGCAGTGTCCAGGCCGCAGTCTGAGCAGGTCCCATTCGTTGATCGCCGCCCGGACCTTGTAGCGCATCTGGTTCATGTGCCCGGCAGTCTCGGACACCGCCGACGCGGAAGGTGGCTGCCAGCGGTACGCCCTCTCGTAAATGTCGCGCAGCTTCTCCAGCGCCTCGACGACATCCTCTTCGCGAACCGGCCTCAATTCGGAGGCTTCCCGCTCCAGCGCACTCATACCCGCCTCGGCCGCCTCGACAAGCCCTCCATATCGCCAGCTTTCCCGCAGTTTAGAGCCGATCTTGTCTCCATCCTGCTTGCTGGCCGAGCCGATAACCGACGGCGCAAAATCAACCGTAACGGCACCGATCGCGATGAGACCGGAATAGCTTTCTCCCGGCGCGCATCCCGTCCAGCGCGCGATCTCCGCATAAGATCGACCGCGCTGCAATATCGAGTAGTTGCCGACCAGTTCGATCTCGTCCAGAAAGATAACCCATCCCTCGTACCCCGCGCCTCGGATGAGCTCAGCGGTAAACCGAAGTCGTTGCGAAGGCAGCTCGGCAGCCTTCGGCGCTGGGAAATGATAATTCTGCGCCTCCCCAATTGACTTCAATCCATTCTTCACCCTCGCGACCGCAATTCTTTCCCCGGCCCAGAACGACTCAATCTCGTGAATCAGGTCCGGGTCGTGCGACCGCTCGTGCACGATACGAGTCGCGGAGAATATCATGTTCAACTGTCCGTCCGATGCCGCTTCTGCAATGGCGCCGGAAAACAGATTGTATTTTTCCGTTCCCGGTTTCAGAGCCAGAGACAATTCTTCAATGAATCGGCCGTTGCGTCCGGGTATATGTCCATTCTCCACCGCAGAAATGAAAACTTTTCCCAAGTCGTATAGCGGAGTTTCCTTACTTATCACTACCCGACTGGAAACAAAATTTCTTGACAGTGCGATTTGCTCCAGATGAGCCAGAAGATGGGACTTCCCCGTCCCGAAATCTCCCGAAATCAGCATTCCGCGCGTTGCCGGCAACGGCCGTCCGAAATCGACGCTCCGGTCCAGCATGTCGACGAATTGCTGCTCCGCATCCGGTTGACTGCTGCCGAGCTCCCGCACGGCATCTCGGCTGGGGACTCCGCTCCTGAGCGCCTCTATCGCCCGCCTGGACGCTATGGCCGCATTATTGTCCGATTGCGTGGGCATCGCCATGTCTCACCGCTTATTCAGGATATTCTGATCAGAGAGGAAACCGGGTTGACGACATTCCTGTCCCGAACATCGTCCATAACTCTCGTGCGCAAGGCCGTGTAGATGCCCCAGCCTCTGCTCCGGGGCGAGTCGTTGAGGAACTCGTAGTCGGTCGCCACCAGGAACAGGAGACCGACAAGCCTGTCGGCATCGTCGATTAACTCCCTCAGCACCTCGTAATGGTCCAGCGTCATTGCCTTGGTATAATATTTCAGTCCATCCTTTGGGTTTTTCCCGACGGTCGCCCGGGCATTGTCCAGCAGCACGATCACGCCGCGACAGCCAGATTGCCGTATCCAGTGGCAAGCGGACTCCAGGAAATACCGGGCCGTCGTCCGGTCGATTTTAGTTCGGATCTGGAAGTCCTTCAAAGGGCCGATCAGGGTGTTTTCTCCTCTCAACCACTCCAGAAGGGTCTTGCCCGGATATCGGTCTACCCCTGCGGTGTCTTGAATCTCGAACCGGCAAAGATGTAGCATGGCGATACGGAACGCCTTGGAAAGATCGGTGTTTCGGAAAATCCGGTCTTTGAGATACGGCATCAGGACGTGGCCGATGAATTTCAGCCCGGCATCGTTTTCGGCGATGACCTCGTCGATCATGCGGGGTTACCTCGCATCGATTCCCTCGATCTTGAACCCTTCTTCGGCCAGAAAGCCCAGGATGGCGCGACGGGCCAGATATCGCCAATCGACTTGGCGCGCCATACCGAAGAACAGGTCCTGCGGCATGTAGGCTCGACAGGTGGCGGCATCCAGACCGACGAACAGGTATCCGAGCGGTTCGCCACGCGCCTTCAACGCCTGCCGCAAGGCCTGTCGGCCGTCTTCCTCGGCGACGGCGAATTTGACGGCTGCGCCGCCGTCGCCGATAAAGGTGGATAGATATTCCCGGTCGATGACATCGAGCCAGTCGTTGAGCGCGACCCTGTTGCTCATTCAGCGTTTTCCCTGAAGCGAATCCCGTAATAGTCGATGCTGGTCCCATTGGGATCGACGAAATGGAACAGATCGCGCGGACGGTATTTTCCGCCGGAGTATGAAAAGGATACCTCCGCCCCTTTCCTGGTCCTGCGCGGCCCCTTCGAATCCAGCAGATACAAGTCCCTGCCGAAATCCATCCGATCGTGCTTGCGGCCCATACCCGGCAGGGAGGTCATCAGCCGATAAATACGGGCCAGCGGCACGACGCCACCGCCCTGCTTCGACATCAATGCCGACGAGCCGGTTATATCGGCGTAAACGAGGTAGAGCGCCTCCAGAAACTGTGCCGGCGTGAAGCCGCTGGACCCGCCTCGGTTGTGAAACAGGAACTCCGCGAGCCAGGACGGACGGATTGTCGGGATGCGTTTTCTGTCGAGCACAACGGAGCGGCTGTCCGGCGCAATTCTCAGGATGGACGGCGGAGATATGAGTTGCCCGTCGCGTTCGTAAATGCTCAGGCTCTTTTCCGCGGCGGCTTCCAGCAATTCCGCAGAGTATCCGTCTTTCAGATAGTCTGTCTCCTCGCTTTCGGAGAAGGGCCAGCAGGCGGCGGCGCTCTTCACTTCTTGCCGCGCCGCCTCCAGCGCCTCTGTGAGTCTGCCCTGCTCGCGTCGAATTGCGGCAATATTGCCGGTCTGCGCCGCTTTTTTTAGCGCGTTGACCCTGGAAACCAACTGCGCTGCGGACTTGCGCGCCGCTTCAGCAGCCTGTTCCGCGTTGTCGAACGCCTGCTCGAAACCGGCCGTCGCGAACGCCTTCTGAAATCCATCCCTCTACTTGGGCAGCATGGCTTCCCGCCGGGCGAGCGTCAAAACGGCCCGGGCCCTACACCGCCCCGGTCGAGCCGAAACCGCCCTCTCCCCGCTCTGTCGCGTCGAGTTCCGCGCAGTCCTGCCAGGCGACGCGAGGAGCGGGGGCGAGGACGAGTTGGGCGATCTTCATGCCGCGTTCGATGCGGACGGGCTTGGCGCCGGCGTTCATCACGATGATCTGCAGTTCGCCGCGATAGTCGGAATCGATCGTGCCGGGGCTGTTCGGCAGCATCAGCCCGCGGCTGAGCGCCAGGCCGGACCGGGGCCGCACCTGGGCCTCCCAGCCCTCCGGCACGGCGAGGCGCAGCCCCGTCGGCACCAGCGCGCGCGCGCCGGGCGCCAGCTCCAACGGCTCGTCCTCGGCAAGGGCGGCCGCGATGTCGAGGCCGGCGCTGCCGGGCGTGGCGTAGGCCGGCAGGCCGGGCGCGTGGGGCAGGCGCTGGATGCGGACCTTGACCGCCTCCGTCATGCGCCGGCGAAACGGCCGGCGATGCGGCGCGCGAGGCGTTCCGCCACCTCCCCTTTGCTCGCCGGCGGCCAGTCCTCGACGCGGCCCTCCTCGTCGATGAGGTGGATCGTGTTGCGCTCGCCGCCGAAGGTGCCGGTGCCGGGCGAAACATCATTGGCGAGGATCCAGTCGCAGCCCTTGCGCCGGCGCTTCTCGCGGGCGTAGGCGACGACATTCCCGGTCTCGGCGGCGAACCCGACCACCAGCGGCGGGCGGCGGTTGTCCAGCCTGGCGAGGCTCTGCAGGATGTCGGGGTTCTCGGTGAGCGAGAGCGCGGGCAGGCCGCCGTTTTCCTTCTTCAACTTCTCCCCGGCCTCGGCCGCCGGGCGCCAGTCGGCGACCGCCGCCGCGCAGACCGCGATGTCCGCCGGCAGCGCGGCCATGCAGGCGTCCAGCATTTCGCGCGCCGTCTCGATCCGGTCGATCTTCACATGCGCCGGGTCCGGCTCGTGCGTCGGGCCGGTCACCAGCACCACCTCCGCGCCGTGGCGGGCGAGCGCCGCCGCGACCGCATGGCCCTGCTTGCCGGAGGAGCGGTTGGCGATATAGCGGACGGGGTCTATCGGCTCCCAGGTCGGACCGCTGGTGACGAGGGCGCGCCTGCCCGCGAGCGCCCCCGAGGCTCGGCCGGCGAGCGCATTCCCGATTGCCGCGACGATCTCTTCCGGCTCGGCCATGCGCCCGGACCCGGTCTCGCCGCAGGCAAGGTCGCCCGCCCCCGGCCCGACGCGCAGCACGCCGCGCCGCTCCAGCAGGGCGATATTGGCCTGCGTCGCGGCATGGCCCCACATCTCGACATTCATGGCGGGCGCGACCAGCACCGGCTTGTCGGTCGCGAGCAGCGCGGTCGAGGCGAGATCGTCGGCAAGCCCGGCCGCCATCTTCGCCATCAGGTCGGCGGTCGCCGGCGCGACGACGACAAGGTCCGCCTCGCGCGACAGGCGGATATGGCCCATCTCGCTCTCGTCGGTCAGCGAGAACAGCTCCCGGTAAACCTTCTCCCCGGTCAGCGAGGCGAGCGAAAGCGGGGTGACGAACTCCGCCCCGCCGGCCGTCAGCACCGCGCGCACCGACGCGCCCCGCTCGCGCAGCCGGCGCACCAGGACGAGGCTCTTGTAGGCGGCGACGCCGCCCGCGACGATCAGCAGAATGCGTTTGCCGTCCAGCATGGAATCCGCTTTTAGAATGGTTCCGCTGCAGGGGGAAGCGATATAGGTTCGGCTGGCAAGGCCGCCGGGGAAGTTCCATGTTCAGCAGGGCGCTCGCCATCGCCGCCGGCTTCACCCGCCCGGTGGTGATTTCCAGCCGCACCGTCAAGGGCCGGTGCAGCAGCGCCGTCGGCGCCTGCGTGGCGGTCAATCCGGAAGGCTGGATTTTGACCGCCGCGCATTTGGTCGGCCTGATCCGCAAGCTTGAGGAAAGCGCGCGGACTTTCCGCAACTACCGCTCCGATGTCCAGCAGATGGAACAGGATCTCTCCTCTCATAACCCGCATCGCCGGAGCAGGCTGCGCCACATGGAGCGTCCGTCGCCGGACTCGGCGCGCGACGTCTCCGTGTGGTGGGGCGCGGACGGCGCGCGGCTGGTGGATGTCCAGGCGGATTTCGCCGCCGATCTGGCGCTGGGGCGCCTGGAGCCGTTCGACCCGGCCAGCGCGCCGCGCTATCCCGCGTTCAAGACCGCAGGGTCCGACTACGCGCCCGGCCGCAGCCTCTGCCGGATCGGGTTTCCGTTCCACGAGATCGAACCCGCTTTCGACGAGAAGCGCGGCGCCTTCGTGCTGCCGGCGGGCGCGGTTCCACTGCCGCTGTTCCCCATCGAAGGCATGTTCGCGCGCAGTCTGCGCGCGCCGATGCCGGGCCAGCCGGCGGATGCGCCGGGCCATTTCATCGAGACCTCCTCGCCAGGGCTCCAGGGCCAGAGCGGCGGCCCGATCTTCGATACGGAAGGGGCGGTGTGGGCGCTCCAGTCCCACACCCGCCACTATCCGCTCGGGTTCCAGCCGCAAATTCCCGGCCGGGCCAGGGGCCACACCGCGCCGCAGTTCCTGAATGTCGGCCTCGGCGTGCACGCCGAGGCGATCCGGGCGTTTCTCGACCGGCACCGCGTCGCGCATCGACGCATCTGAGACCGCGTCGCGCATCGACGCATCCGAGACCGCGTCGCGCATCGACGCATCCGAGACCGCGTCGCGCATCGACGCATCCGAGACCGCGTCGCGCGTCGGCGCCGGCTCAATCGAAGACGAGCGCCGCCAGCAGGATCAGCAGCGCGAGGCCGCCGAGAAGGCCCTGAATCTGGACCGGAATGCCGCGCCTCGGTGCGGACTCGCTCTCCGCAATGCGCTCCAGCGCCCGGTCGATATGGTCCAGGGTGACGAACAGCCGGTCGAAACGTCCGCGCAGTTCCATCGCGGCCCGCTGCGCGCGCAAGACGGGATTGACCCGGGCGAGCATCCATTCCTCGATCAGCGGGCGCGCCATTTCCCAGATGTTCACATTCGGGTTCAGCCGCCGGCCCATGCCTTCGGCCATCAGCATGGTCTTCTGGAGCAGCAGCAATTGCGGCTGCGTCTCCATTTTGAACTGCGCCGTGGCCTGGAAGAGCTGGCGCAGCAGGCGAGCGACGGAAATCTCGTTGAGCGGCCGTTCGAGGATCGGCTCGCCGATGGACCGCGCCGCCTGGGCGAACAGGGCTTCCGACTGATCGGCCGGGACATAGCCGGCGCGGAAATGCACCGCCGCCACACGCCCGTAATCACGGGACAGGAAGCCCAGCAGCATTTCCGCCAGATATTCCCGCGTCGGGCGGTCGAGCCGGCCCATAATGCCGAAATCGACCGGCACGATGGCGCCGTCGGGGGCGACGAAAATGTTGCCCGCATGCATGTCCGCATGGAAGAAGCCGTCCCGGAAGACCTGCTTGAAGAAGACTTCGGCGGCAATCGCCATGATCGCGTCGGGGTCGTGCCCGGCGGCCCGGAGCGCCTCCACTTCGTCCACCGGCAGGCCCTTCACGCGCTCCAGCGTCAGGACCCGCCGGGAGGTGCGCCGCCAATCGACCGAAGGCACACGGAAATGCGCCTCGGTCTCGAAATTCGACGCCAGTTCGACAGCAGCGGCCGCCTCCAGGCGGAGGTCCATCTCGATGCGGACGGTGGTTGCGAAGGTCTGCACCACATCGACCGGGTGCAGACGCTTTGCGAAGGGCGCCAGACGCTCCAGCCAGCGCGCGATCCAGAGGAAGAGGCGCAGGTCGTTCGCAATCGCCTGCTCGATTCCCGGACGTAATATCTTGACGGCGACCGGGGCGCCCTCCGGCGTCCTGGCGAGATGGACCTGCGCGATGGACGCCGCCGCAACGGCCTCGGTCTCGAAATCCCGGAACATCTCGCTCAGCGGCGCCTCGAATTCCTCCTCGATGCGCTTGCGCATGGTCTCGAAGGGCAGCGCCGGCAGATGGTCCTGGAGGGCTGCGAGGTCATCGGCGCCCTCCTCGCCCAGCAGGTCGGCGCGGGTCGAGAGCGCCTGGCCGAACTTGACGAAGGTCGGCCCCAGGTCCTGCAGCGCGGCGGCGAGCCGTTCGCCCCGGCGCCGGCCCGGCCGCTTGCGGCTGACCAGGCGCGCCAGCATCGCCGGGGTCTCCAGCCCGTGGGCGAGCTCCAGCGGCCAGAGCGCGTCGTGGCGGGCCAGGGTCCAGCCGATCCGTCCGAGCCGCAGGACGTGGCGCGCAAAATCCAGCACGTCAGAGACGCCAGCCGCGATGCAGCGCGACGACGCCGCCCGAGAGGATGCTCCAGCGCACCCGGCCGAAGCCGGCAGCGCGCATGCACGCCGCGAGCGCCTCCCGGTCGGGGAACCGGGCGATGCTCTGCGCCAGGTAGCGGTAGGCCTCCGCGTCCCCCGCGACCAGCGCGCCCAGGCGCGGCAGCATGCCGAAAGCATAGCGCTCGTAGAGGGCCCGGAGCGCCGGCGCCTCGACCTGCGAGAACTCCATGCAAAGGAACCGCCCGCCCGGCTTCAGCACCCGGCGCATCTCGGCGAGCGCCCTTTCGCGGCCGGTCACATTGCGCAGGCCGAAGGCGATGGTCACCGCGTCCTGGCTCATGTCGGCGAAGGGCAGCGCCTCGGCGTCGGCCACGGCCCAGCCGACATCCAGGCAGCCCCGATCCAGCGCCCGGTCGCGCCCGGTGGACACCATGTCCGCATTGATATCGACCACGACGGCCCGCGCGCCACCGGCCGCGGCGGCGACCGCGACGTCCCCGGTGCCGCCCGCGACATCCAGAAGCGCCATGCCGGGCCGCGGACAGAGCGCGCGGACCAGCGCCGCCTTCCACAGCCGGTGGATGCCGAAGCTCATCAGGTCGTTCATCAGGTCGTAGCGGGGCGCCACGCTGTCGAATACCCCGCGCACGAGACCGGCCTTGTCCTCCCTCGGCACCTCCCGAAACCCGAAATCCACTCTGTCGCCGCTTGTCCCGCTCATCGCCCGGAGCATAATGCGGCAGCAACGGGTTCGATAGGCTGTCCGCCCGGAGGAGGCGCCCTTGCCGGAAAGCCCCGCCGGATGATATTGTCGTGGAACTCAAGCGCCCGCTCCTTCCGGCCGGTCATCATGCCCGCAAACAAGAACGCCATCGCGCAAGGCCGCCTCGAACTTGAGGTCAAGAACTTTGGCCCGATTGTCGAGGCGAAGATGGATTTGCGCCCGCTGACAGTTCTGGTTGGTCCCAGCAACACCGGAAAGTCCTATCTGGCCATTCTCATCTACGCGCTGCATCGCCTTTGGAGCACTACCGTTTCTGGCCCGCGCTATTTCAGGGGAGGCTTGAGGAGTTTCTATCCTGGTGGCCTTTACAGGCACACGGACAATGTCTCCGAAGCGGCCTTCGAGTTTGCAAAAACGATATTCGACAGAAGTAGAAAGAATTCACCGGCGAGCGGTGTTCATATTCCTGCCTCGTTCGCCAATATGCTTCAGAATAATTATGCTAATCATAGTATCTACATGGAAGAAGAAATTCGCCGTTGCTTCGGTATCGAGAAGACGGTATCGCTAATACGGCGAGGCTGCAAGGCGGGCGGTAGTGTTACAACTCGGATGTTCTATACAAGCCTCGGAACATCGGTTAATCATGATTTTAATATCGATGAATCTGGCACAAGCTTTAAGATAACTATTCCCCGGGATTTATTGGTGCCTATCGATATAGATGGGCACGGCAGGATGATTCGGAGGTTGAAAAATTTCGTAAGTGCCGAGGGCGCGCACGACGACGAAACGCCTGAGGAAGTGCGCCAATTCCACGAATATGAACTTGTTGAGGCGCTGGCGTCCGCTGTTCATCCCCTGTTTGTCGGCCCTTTAGCGCATGATGCCTATTACCTTCCAGCAGACCGAACAGGCATCATGCATGCTCACAATGTTGTGGTCGGCGCCCTGATCGGCAGCGCCGCGATGGCCGGTCTGCGCCCGGTCGCCCGGACGCCCATGCTTGCCGGCATTTTGGCGGATTTCCTGGAGGAACTGATCGCGTTGGGGCACAGTCCAAGTCGTCGTAGAAAGCTTGGCCGCGGTCTTACAGGCGGAATGGAGGAATCACGTTTTCCCCGCGCTTGAAAACGGGATTGAAGAGTCGATTTTGAGGGGAAAAATTGGCGTCGAAAAATCGGAAGCTGTCGGTTATCCGCATTTCACTTACAAGCCCAAAGGATGGAAAGACAGCCTGTCTCTGGCAAGCGCGTCTTCCATGGTATCGGAACTGGCCCCCCTTGTGCTGTATCTGCGCCATGTCGTGGAAGCGGATGACATGCTGATTATAGAGGAACCGGAATCCCACCTGCATCCAGCCATGCAGGTGCAATTGACGCGGGAGATTGCGGCGCTTGTGCAGGCTGGCATCCGAGTGGTCGTAACTACACACAGCGAATGGGTGTTGGAGGAACTGGCCAATATCGTGGGCCGCTCCAGGCTCTCCGAGCCCGAAGGGACCGCGCTGTCCGGCAGTGACGTCGGGGTGTGGCTATTCGAACCGAAGCAACGCCCCAAGGGGTCGATGGTGCGAGAAATCCCACTCGACGACTCCGGGCTGTATCCAACCGGATTCGGCGAGGTCGCTGCTGCGCTCCATAACGATTGGGCGAATATTTCCAGCCGGAGCCAAGAGACCGGTTGATGGGTCTGATCGAATCGGTCCGGCGTAAAGTCGATCCTGCTTGCCTCGTTTCCGGAATGCGGAAGGCAGGCTGCACCGTGTCGTTAAATGACGCACCCGGAGAGAGGTTGATCGTTGATTTCGACAAGCGGGGCGCGCCGGTCCGCGGAAACGGACCGAACTGCGATTACCTGTTCGTCGCGGAGGGCGTGCAGGGCGAGGCCGGTTGGGTTGCGCCGCTGGAGCTAAAGAGAGGCGCCCTGCGGGCAAGCGAGGCTGTTATACCAACCGCGAGTCATATGAACCGATACAGTGAGGCATCGGGATCAGCACGATGGGGCTACGGCCCAGCTGCGCCGGGTCGTATTGGTGATGACGTCGGGCTGGTCGGTCAGCCATTGCCACCCCGTCCGGCAGGCGTCCCTCAGGGCGGAGACATCCTTGAACACGCGGTTGGCGAAGCGGTTCGATTTCAGGAACAGAATGATCTGCTCCATCGGATTGAGTTCCGGACTGTAGGGCGGCAGATGCACGAGCGTCAGGTTGGGGGGAACGAGAAGGTCGCCCGAGCGATGCCAGCCCGCCCGGTCCAGCACAATCACGCCGTGCACACCCGGCGCCACGACCGCGCCGATCGCCGCCAGATGCTCGTTCATCGACGCCGTGTTCGCCCTGTCCGCCCCGTGGGCGATGCCGACGCCGCGCTCCGCGCAGGTGGCGCCGAACAGATAGACGTAGCCATAGCGATGGTCGCGCACGATGCGCGGACGCTGCTTCCCATTCGCCCAGACCCGTGTCGTCATCCCCTTCTGGGCGATGCGCGCTTCGTCCTGGAACCAGATTTCTATCGGACCCGCCAGCGCCTCAGAGCCGAGCGTCGACGTCAACTGTGCCTCGAACTCCGCCACGAACGACCTCTGCCGCTCCGCGTCGGCTTTGGGGGGGACCGGTCGCCCCGAGACAAAGCGAAACCCGGCCCTTCGGAGCATCATACGGGCACCGCTCTCCGTATAGATGACCCCGAAGGCCTCCTCGATTTTCCGTACGATGTCCTGAACGCGCCAGCGCGTCACACCGTCCCGCTCAAGCTCGGGACCCGCCTCGATCCAGGCGCCGATCTCGGCGATCTGCGCGTCCGTCAACCGGCCCTCGCTCCCGCCGCGCGGGAGATCCGCGAGGCCGTCGAAGCCCTCCGTGTTGTAGCGCAACACCCAGTCGCGCAGGATTTGAAGCTCCATGCCCTGCGCCCGAGCCGCCTCCGTGCGAGACGCGCCCTCCATATCATGGCGAGCGCACGCGCGCGCGACGCTTGCTTCGCGTCCCCGCAGTGCCTCGAAAGCGCGTGGAGCTCGTCCGCTGTGTGTGCCGTCCAGGTTATCGGCGTTGCCGCACTCATCGTCATCCTCCGGCGCTGGTGAGTCGATCACCACAGTCTATGGAGGTCGTCCGGACCGTCACCCCAACATATGGGGATGGTAAGTCAATTTGGAGCGCGCTTGGTATTATTCCCTTCCTGTGAGCCTTGCCGGGCGCCTTCCGTACCATCGACCGCCCTCCCGATTGGCGACCGCACCGTAGCCGCCTTCGCCGACCCGGTCAATAAAATGTGACTGTGGTATGTAATCCCCAATTAAATCATCCCGCTCTAGTGGACACCATCGGAGGAGGCATTGCGGTGGCGGGTCGTGTCCCCGGGCGTGTTGTAGGAGGCGAGGCTTCCGCTGGTGTCTGTGGGTAAGTGGCCCGCCGCAGCGACCGCGACGTGTCTGGCGGCGGGGGGCCACCTATCCATAGCGGAGGCCATCGCGGCGCCGGTCAGGGTTGGGCCTGGATAGTCCACCCGACCGGAGGAAGACCACGATGACCGCCAACGACATGATGACCTTGCGGGCGCTGTTGGCGAAGAGTTCCGAGGCGGACCTGCTTCGCGAGACGATCGCCTTCACGGTCGAGCGTCCGATGGCGCTTGAGGTCGAGGGCCTTGCCGGGGCCGCGCCCGGCGAGCGTTCGCCGGCCCGGATCGCGCAGCGCAACGGCTACCGCGACCGGGTCCGGGAGACGCGGGCCGGCGCGGTCGAGTTGAAGCGCCCGAAGCGGCGCAAGGGGCGCTACCGCCCCGGCTTCCCGGAACCGCGCCGGATGGCGGAGAAGGCGCTGACTGCGATGATCCGGGAGGCCTGCATCGAGGGCGTGTCGACCCGCTCGGTCGACGACCCGGCGCAGGCCATGGGGATGTCGGGCCTCTCCGGGAGCCAGGTCTCGCGGCTGTGCGGCGGGATCGACGACAAGAGCCGCGACTTCCTCGACCGCCCGCTGGAGGGCGACCGGCCGTATCTGTGGCGGGACGCGACCTGTGCGAAGAGGCGCGAGACCGGGCGCGTCGTCCCGGTCGCGGTCACCATCGCGGTGGCGGTCAACGACCGGGGCCGCCGCGAGGGGCGCGGCATGGCGAGCGGCGCGTCCGAGGCCGAGACCTTCCGGACCGCGTTCCTTCGCTCCCCGGCCCGCCGCAGGCGGCGCGGCGTCAAGCTGGCGATCTGCGACGACCGCAAGGGCCTCAAGGCCGCCGCGACCCGCATCCCCGGCGCCGCATGGCAGCGCTGCCGCGCGCACTTCATGCGCAACCCGCTCGCTCATGCCGGCAAGCAGGGCCGGCGCGTCGTCTGCGCCTTCGTCACGACCGCCTTCGCCCAGGAGGATGCCGACAGCGCGTCCGCCCCGTGGCGCCAGGGCGCCGACCGGCTCGGGGCCAGGGCGGCGAAGCTCGCCGCCATCATGGACGAGGCCGAGCACGACGTCCCGGCCTGTATGACCTTCCCGGCCGCGCATCGCGCCAGGCTGCACGCGACAAACCCGCTCGAACGCCTCCATGGCGAAGTCAAGCGACGCACCGATACCGTCGCCATCTTCCCCAACGAGGATGCCATCGCCCGGCCGATCGGCGCGAGCCTCCTCGAGCAGAACGACGAAGGGGCCGTCCAGAGAGCCGGATACATGACGCTGGAAGCCATCGCTCCCGTGAGCGACAATACAAACCGTCAAGATGCCCGCCGCGGCAGACTGAGCGGCCCGGCCCCACCCGCCGGATACCGCAACCGACGACAGGCTCTTACACCACCGCCTGGGACACGATCTTCAGACCGGGACGGCGCTCCAACTCCCCCGGCCGCTCTGCAACACCCGCAACCCGATCCCGAAGCTGCGCGTTCTCCAACTCAACACGCGCAACCTTCTCCTCCGCAGTCTCCATAACAGACCCCGGATAACCGCTTCCGCGCGAACCGGAACCAACCATGGCCAAGTTGACCCATTTTTCCACAAACCCGCCGACCCATAACCAGATCGCTCATTCTGGGCAGTTATGTTTTGTCATGTTCCGGCGTCGTCTCCCTGGTTTCGTTGCCGCCCGGCTTGGGGGCGACCCTAGTTTAGCGCGAGCCCGCGCGGGCTCGCGCGGGCGAAGCGGCGGACGCAGCTCTCCCGCGAGTTTCAGGCGGAGTTTTCGGAAGCGGAAGCCTCTTCCCTTAGAATCATTCCAGCACAGTTTCTCTCCAATCAAACCCGTGCTGAAACAAAAAGTGAATATATTGACTCCCCGTTTCGTCGCCCCGGTCCCATCGAGGCAAATCGAACCGGGACGCTGCCTAAAAGGCGCAGGGCGTTTTCAGCCGTGCCGGAAACGCTATAGTCCGGAAAATTCCGAGGAGACGGGGAAACCGCTCATGTCGAAACGCCTTGAATTCTGGTTCGATGTCGGCTCGCCGACCGCCTATCTCGCCCACACGCAGATGCCCGGCATCGCCGAGCGCACCGGGGCGGAAATCGCCTGGAAGCCGATGCTGCTTGGCGGCGTCTTCAAGGCGACGGGCAATACGCCGCCGGGCACCGTGGAGGCCAAGTCCGCCTATTACGGCATCGACCTGCCGCGTTTCGCCAAACGCTACGGCGTGCCGTTCCAGCGCAACCCGTTCTTCCCGATCATGACGCTCGGCCTCATGCGCGGCTGCCTGGTGGCCCAGCGCGACGGCTGTTTCAAGACCTATGCCGACGCGGTCTTCACCGCGATGTGGGTCGAGGGCAAGAACACCGGCGACCTCGACGTGCTGCGCGAGGTGCTCGTTTCCGCCGGCCTCGACGCTAGCGCGCTGTTCGCCGCCACGCAGGAGCCGGCGATCAAGCAGCAATTGATCGCCAATACCGAGGAGGCGGTAGCGCGCGGCGCGTTCGGCGCACCCATCTTCTTCGTCGGCGACGAAATGTTCTTCGGCCAGGACCGGCTCGACTTCGTCGAGGAGGCGCTGGCCGCCTGAAAGCGCGCCGCCGCCCGCCGTTACGGACAGTCCAGCCGGCCCGCGAGGTCGATGAAGTCCTCCGCCACGACAGTGAAGCCGGGGTCGGCCTCGAGGTCGGTCGTCTGGCCGGGACCGTGCTCCGTCCGGCGCGGCACGAAGGCGGTCGCCATACCCTGGGCGGCCGCGGCGTGCAGGTCGCCATTGTGGGCCGCCGTCATCATCGCCTCTTCCGGCGCGAGGCCGAGCGCGGCGCAGCTCAGCCGGTAGGCGTCCGGCTCCGGCTTGTAGGTCCGCGCGACCTCCGCGCCGAGAATCGCGTCCCAGGGCAGCCGGGCATGGCGGGCCATGTTCACCATGAGCGCGATATTGCCGTTGGAGCAGGTGCCGATAATGTATTTGCGCTTGAGCCGCGAGAGGCCGAGCACCGCGTCCGGCCAGGGGTCGAGACGGCGCCAGGCGCGGTTGAGGCCGTCCTTTTCGGCCTCGCTCAGGCCTGACACGCCGAACTCCTCCAGCAGGGACTCCAGGTTCTCCCGGTGCAGCACGTCGAGAATGGTGTAGGGCCGGGCGCCGCTGCGGACTTCCTCCATGGCGGGCTGATAGCGGTCCCGCCAGCGCCGTGCGAAGGCGTGCCAGTCGAGGTCATGGCCCTTCGGCGCCAGCGCCCTGCGCGCTTCCCGCGCCACCGAGCCGCGCCAATCCACCACCGTGCCGAACACATCGAACAAGAGCGCCTTCACCATCGTCCGTCTCCCCCTCCGCAATGAGGCGGACAAACTGCCCCCTCGCCCCTGCGCCCGCAAGCGCGGACGATTCCAGCATGGGGCGAAACGCTTTAGGCTGCCGCCGCCGGCGGCAGCGGGGGAATGCGGGGCGATGCCAGTCTCCATCATCGACAGCGGAATCTACGGGAACCTCTTCGGCGCGGAGACGATGCGGGCGGTGTTTTCCGAGCGCGGACAGGTGCAGAAATGGCTGGATGTCGAGGCGGCGCTGGCGCGCGTCCAGGGCCGGCTCGGCATTATCCCGAAGGACGCTGCGGCCGAGATTTCCGCCAGGGCCGACGCCGCGCTCATCGACATGGAGCTCATGCGCGGGGAGGTGGACCGGGTCGGCTACGCCATCATGCCGCTGGTCCACCGCCTCGCGGCGCTCTGCGGGAAGGATGCGGGGCGTTTTGTCCATTGGGGCGCGACCACGCAGGACATCAAGGACACCGGCGTCGTCCTCCAGATCCGGGACGCGCTGGAGCTGGTGGAAGCGGACCTCGCCGCCATCCGGGACGGGCTGGCGCGGCTTGCCCGAGAGCACCGCGACACGCCGATGGCCGGGCGCTCGCACCTCCAGCACGCGCTCCCGATCACCTTCGGCTACAAGGCAGCGGTGTGGCTCGCGCCGATAGAGCGCCATCTGGAGCGGCTCGACCAGCTTCGCCCCCGCGTGCTCATGGGCCAGTTCGCCGGCGCGGCCGGCACGCTCGCCTCGCTGCACGGGCGCGGGCTGGAGGTCGTCGATGCGCTGATGGCGGAGCTCGGCCTCGCCCGGCCCGCCATCGCCTGGCACACGGCGCGCGACACCATCGCGGAGACGACGACCTTCCTCGCCCTCGTCTCGGGTTCGCTCGCCAAGATCGCGACCGATGTGGCGCTGCTGACGGCGACGGAGACGGGCGAGGTCTTCGAGCCCTTCAAGCCCGGCCGCGGCGGCTCCTCCACCATGCCGCAGAAGCGGAACCCGGTATCCAGCGAGCTCATTCTCGCCTGCGCCAAGCAGGTGCAAAGCCGGGCCGCGCTCGTGGTTGACTCGATGGCGGCCGACCTCGAACGCTCCACCGGGCCCTGGCATGTGGAATGGGCCGCGCTGCCGGAGGCCTTCGTGCTGGCCTCGGGCGCGCTCGCCCAGGCGCGGTTCCTCGTCGAGGGCCTGCGCGTCGATCCGGAAGCCATGCGGGCCAACATGAAGCGCACGCGCGGGCTGATCGTCTCCGAGGCGGTGATGATGGGCCTCGCGCCCGCGCTCGGCCGGCAGGCGGCGCACGACCTCGTCTATGAGGCCTGCCGGATCGCCACCGACGAGCGGCGCGCCCTGCTCGATGTGCTGCTCGACATGCCGGAGGTCACGGCCCGGCTCGACCGCGACGCGCTCGCCCGGCTCTGCGAGCCGGGCAATTATGTCGGCGAGGCGCCCGAGATGGTGGACCGCCTGCTCGCTCGCCTCCCGGCGCGCGGATGAGAGCGCCCGACCGACGCGCCGCCGCCCGCAACAATATCGTCGGCGCGCTCTGGATGTGCGCCACCGTGCTCTGCTTCATGGCCATGGCGGTGGCGGCTCGGCAACTCTCGGACACCATGTCCACGGCCCAGATCATGGTGCTGCGGAGTTTTGTGGGCCTGTTCGCCGCCCTGCCGCTCGCGCTCGCCGCCGGGCGCCTCGCCACGCGCCGGCCGCTGCTGCACCTCGCGCGCAACGGCGTCCATTTCGTCGGGCAATATGCCTGGTTCTACGGCATCGCGGCGCTGAGCCTGATCGACATGAGCGCGCTGATGGCGACCACGCCGATCTGGGCCACGCTGTTCGCGGTCGGCTTCCTCGGCGAGCGCGCCGGGCTCCGGCGCTGGGCGGTCGTCGCGCTCGGCTTCGCGGGCGTGCTCGTCATCCTGCGGCCCCATGCCGTGCCGGTGGAGTGGGCGTCGCTGGTCTGCATCTTCGGCGCGGCCGGCTATGCGGGCGCGAACGTGCTCTCCAAGGAGCTGATGCGCACCGACACGCCGATCCAGATCGTCCTCTACATGCTGGCGATCCAGCTCCCCATCGCCGCGCTCGCCAATTGGGGGCAGTGGACGCCGGTCGTGTGGGGCGACGCCGGCTGGATCGCCATTGTCGGGTTCACGGGCGTGGTCGCGCATCTCACCATGAACCAGTCGATCCGCCTCGGCGACATCTCGGTCGTGGTGCCGGTCACCTATATCCAGCTTCCGCTGCTGGGGCTGGTCGGCTTCGTCTTCTACCTGGAGGTGCCGGAGACGATGGTGCTCCTCGGCGCCTCCATGATCGTCGCCGGCGCCTGGTGGAACATGGCCGCCGAACGCCGCGTCGCCCGGGGACGGTGAGACATCCGGCCTACCGCCCTGCCTGCACCATCACGATGCCGGCCGTGACGATGGCGAGGCCGGCGAGTTCCGGCCAGGCAAGGCTCTCCCCGAGCAGTAGCGCCGAGAACAGCGCGCCGAGGCCCGGCGCCAGGCCCGCGAAGACGCCGGTGCGGCCCGCGCCCAGCACTCCGATCGCATAGCTGTAGAGCCAGATCGAGACGATGCCGCCGAGGATGCCGTGGACAAGGGCCTGCCAGGCCAGCGAGGCGAGGGGAATCTCCAGCAGCCGGCTCTCGCCGAACAGCAGGAAGAGCGGCAGGAAGGCCGCCGTAGAGACGGTGGACAGGATTGCCGCGGCGTGGAGCGGCGAGACCTCGGCCCGGCGCGCCGTCACCGTATAGACCGCCCACATCCACGCGCCCAGGTGGAACAGCGCGTAGCCTCCGAGATCGCCCGGCGGCGCTTCTTCCAGTGCGGAGAGGGCGGTGAGGCCCACTCCGGCCACGATCAGCCCGACGCCCGCAAGCCTGAGCGCGCCGGCCCGCTCGCGCAGCAGCAGGATGCCGAGCAGCGCGGTCAGCGCCGGGGAGGCGCCGGGAATGAAGATCGCGGCGTGCGCGGCCGGGGCGTGGAGAAGCCCCGTGCCGAGCACCAGCGCGAAGGGAATGCCGATGGTTCCCGCCATCGCCGCCGTTCCCCACCAACCGGCCTTGCCCGCCTTGAAGCCCAGCCTGAGCGCAACCGGCAGCAGCAGCACGGCCGGCAGGCCGACCCGGAGGATCGCGAGGTCTTCCGGGGTAATGGATTCGGTGACCGAAAGCCGGGACAGCGGGAACCAGGCGCCCCAGAACACCATCGCCAGGAGCGCCGCCGCGACGGCGCGCGCCTCGCGCCCTCCGGCGGGCCGGGTTGCCGCCTGCTGCGTCAGGCCGGGTCGCGCCGGGCGAAGCGGCCGCGGATGCGGAAACGGTCGAGATAGGCCGGGATGACGGTTTCGATGTCGTGGGGCTCGATGTCGAGCGCCGCAAAGCCGGCCGCGCCTTCGGAGACGACATTGTCGTATTTCAGCAATTCGACTTGGTCCGGCGTGACCGGCGCGCCGGGCGCGAACTGCAGCAGGGCGGCCTGGGCTTTCATCACGGCGAACGGCACCGGCGCCAGCAGGCGCTTGCGCCCGATCTCCGCAAGCAGCAATTCCATCAACTGCCTGAATGTGTAGGTCCTGGGCCCGCCGAGCTCGAACAGACCGACCGGCCGGTCGAGCGTCGCGACCGCCGCATCGGCGACATCGCCCACATAGGCCGGCTGGAAGCGCGTGAGGCCGCCGCCGACGAGCGGCAGCGCCGGGACGAACCGGGCGAGCATGGCGAACCGGTTGAAGAAGTCGTCCTCCGGCCCGATGATGAGGCTCGGCCGCAGGATGGCGGCGTCGGGGAAGGCCTCGCGCACCGCCGCCTCGCCGGCGGCCTTGGAGCGGGCATATTCCGCCGTGGAGTCCGCATCCGCGCCGATGGCGGAGATATGCACGAGCTTGCCGACGCCGGCTTCGGCGGAAGCGGAGGCGACCGCGCCCGCCCCCGCTGCATGGATGGCGGCGAAGGACTGCGGCCCGCGGCTCGCCAGAATGCCCACGCAATTGACAACCGCATCGACGCCCTCGACGGCGGCGCGCACGCTCGCCGGATAGCGCAGATTGGCCTGCACCGGCACGACCTGGCCGACGCCGCCCGCGGGCTTCAGGAACTTCGCCCGTTCCGGGTCCCGGCCTGCGACCCGGACGCCGGCGCCGGTCGCCGCCAGCCGCTTGACGATGTAGCGCCCGACGAACCCGGCGCCGCCGAACACCGTTACCCGCATTCCCTGCATGACCGTTCCCGGCCCCCGTCCTGCCGCGCGCCGGATTGTAGCGCACGCCTTCCCGGCGGCAAAACGCTTCGCTAGGCTCTGCGGGCAAGCGAGAGGGGAGACCGCGCCATGGCCGGGAAGCAGTTGCGGAGCCGAAACTGGTTCAACGACCCACAGGATCCGGGAATGACCGCCATGTATATCGAGCGGTACATGAATTACGGCATCACGCGGGAGGAGTTACAGTCCGGCAAGCCCATCGTCGGCATCGCGCAGACCGGCTCCGACCTCTCGCCCTGCAACCGCATCCACCAGAGCCTCGCCGAGCGGATGCGCGCCGGCATCCGCGAGGCCGGCGGCATCGCCATCGAGTTCCCGGTCCACCCGATCCAGGAGAGCGGGCGGCGCCCGACCGCCGCCATCGACCGCAATCTCGCCTATCTCGGCCTGGTCGAAGTGCTGCACGGCTATCCCATCGACGGCGTGATCCTGACCACGGGCTGCGACAAGACCACGCCGGCGATGATCATGGCGGCGGCGACGGCGAACCTGCCGGCGATTTCGCTGAATGGCGGGCCGATGCTGAACGGCTGGTGGAAGGGCAGGCGCGTCGGGTCCGGCACCATCGTCTGGGAGGCGCGCAAGCTCCAGGCGGCGGGCGAGATCGGCTATGAGGAGTTCATCGAGATGGTGGCCTCCTCGGCGCCCAGCCCCGGCCATTGCAACACCATGGGCACGGCCTCGACGATGAACTCGCTCGCCGAGGCGCTCGGCATGTCGCTGCCCGGCTCCGCCGCCCCGCCCGCCCCGCACAAGGAGCGCGCGCAATACGCCTATGAGACCGGACGGCGCATCGTCGCCATGATCCATGAAGACCTGACCCCCGACCGCATCCTGACCCGCGCCGCCTTCGAGAACGCCATCGCCGTCAACAGCGCCATCGGCGGGTCCACCAATGCGCCGATCCACATCAACGCCATCGCGCGGCATGTGGGCGTCGCGCTGGCGCTGGAGGACTGGCAGGCGTGCGGCTACGACATTCCGCTGCTGGTCAACTGCCAGCCGGCCGGGGACTATCTGGCCGAGGACTACCACCGCGCCGGCGGCGTGCCGGCCGTCATGGGCGAATTGCTGCGCGCCGGCAGGCTGAACGGCGATGCGCTCACCGTCACCGGCAGGACCGCGGCCGAGAATATCGGCAAGGCCGCCCCGCTCGACGAGGACGTCATCCGCCCCTACGGCCGGCCTCTGAAGGAGCACGCGGGCTTCGTCGTCATGGGCGGCAACCTGTTCGACGCCGCGGTGATGAAGACCAGCGTGATCTCGGACGACTTCCGCGCCCGGTTCCTCTCGAACCCCGGCGACCCGGACGCCTTCGAGGGCCGCGCCATCGTCTTCGACGGGCCCGAGGACTACCATGCCCGCATCGACGACCCGGCGCTCGGCATCGACGAGACCAGCATCCTGGTGATGCGCGGCGCGGGGCCGGTCGGCTATCCGGGCTCGGCGGAAGTCGTCAACATGCAGCCGCCGGCGGCGCTCATCCGCGCCGGTGTGCGCGAGCTGCCGACCATCGGCGACGGGCGGCAGTCGGGCACGTCGGGAAGCCCCTCGATCCTGAATGCGAGCCCGGAAAGCGCGGTCGGCGGCAATCTCGCCATCCTGAAAACGGGCGACCGGCTGCGGGTGGACCTGCGCAAGCGCCGCGTCGATATCCTGCTTCCCGAAGAGGTGCTCGCCGAGCGCCAGGCCGCCCACGACCCGCCGGCGCTGGAGAACCACACGCCCTGGGAGGAGCTTTATCGGGCCCATGTCGGCCAGCTTGCCGAGGGCGGCTGCCTGGAGTTCGCCACCCGTTACCGCCGCGTCGCAGCGGAACCGCCCCGCCACTCGCACTGAGCAGCGGCGCGCGGGCTTCTATCCTCGGGCTGCCGGCGATAGACTGCGCGGCCTCAAGCCGGGAGAGCAGGGAATATGGACCGCATCGTTCTCGCCGGGGCCGCGCAGCCCGGCATGAAGCATCGCCAGGGGCTGTTCCGGTTGGAGGACGGCGCCTCGGAGTGGCGGCGGATCAGCCGGGGGCTGCCGGACGAGCCGGAGATCCGCGCGCTCGGCATCGTGGGCGGCAAGGCCTATGCGGGTACGCAGGTCGGGCCCTATGTCAGCGAGGACGGGGGCGAGAGCTGGCGCTCGCTCAACCTGCCGTCGGAGGCGCGGACCACCTGGTCGGTGATGGCGCGGCCGGGCGACCCGGACACGCTCTATGCCGGCGCCACGGGCACCTCGATCTACCGCAGCACCAATGGCGGCGCGCGCTGGGAGCGGCTCCGCCCGGCCGTGCCGGAGGGGCATTGCGACATGGGCTTCCCGACGCGCGTTATCCGTATGACGGCGGACCCGAGCGCGCCCGACGAGATCTATGCCGGGCTCGAGGTCGGCGGCGTGCTGCGTTCGCTCGACAGCGGCGACAGTTGGGAAAGCTGCAATGCGGATCTGCTGCGCCTTGCCGGCGAGGCGCACCTGAAGAGCGCCATCGGTTCCGACATGGACAGCGAGGGCATGATGGACACGCACGCGCTCGCGGTCAGCCCCGCGCTGCCGGGCACCTTGTTCCTGGCGACGCGCATGGGCCTCTTCCGCTCCGACGACCGGGGCGAGACCTGGCGGGAGTTGGGCATCGGCGCCTTCTCGCCGCTGACCTACGCCCGCGATGTGACGGTCTCGCACCACGACCCGAAAGTGCTGTTCGGCGCGTTCAGCAAGGCGGCGACAAGCGATGCCGGTTCGCTCTGGCGCAGCGCCGACCTCGGCGAGACCTGGGAACGCTTCGACAGCGGCGTCGATGTGAACTCGACCCTGATGATCGTCGCCGAAAGCGCATCGGACCCGGACCGCGTCTGGTGCGGGGCGCGCGGCGGGCGCACCTTCGGCACGGAGGACGGCGGCAGGAGCTGGGCGCAGGTCGAGCTGCCGGACGAGGTGGCAGGCGTCTATGCGATGGCCGCCGCCTGACGGTTGAGCGCGCGCCCCGTGAGCGAAGCCGGCGGTGTGCAGGCGCTCGCCGCCGCACTGAGGCGCATGGGGCTTATTGGACCTGGAGAGCGCCCCCGCTTCGAGCCGCTGGAGGGCGGGGTTTCCTCCGACATCTACCGGGTGGAGACGGCGGCGGGGCCGGTCTGCGTCAAGCGCGCGCTCGCCCGGCTCAAGGTCGAGGCGGACTGGCGTGCGCCGGTGGCGCGCAACGGCTCGGAGGCGGGCTGGCTCACGGCCGTGAACGCACTGCTGCCGGAGGCCGCGCCGCGCCTGCTGGGGCAGGACGAACAGGCGGATGCGCTTGCCATGGCGTGGCTCGATCCGGAGACGCATCCGGTCTGGAAGGCGGAGCTTGCCGCCGGCCGCGCCGATCCCGCCTTCGCGCGGGAGGTCGGCAGGCGGCTCGCCGTCATCCACCGCGCCCATGCCGGCGACGAGGCGGCGGCCGCCGCCTTCGCCACCGACGCGATCTTCCACGCCATCCGGCTGGAACCCTACCTGCTGGCGACGGCAGCGCGCCATCCAGACCTCGCGCCCGTGCTGACCGGCCTCGCCGAAGCGACGGCCGGGCGGCGCGAGACGCTGGTGCATGGCGATGTCAGCCCGAAGAACATCCTCGCCGGGCCGGAGGGGCCGGTCTTCCTCGACGCCGAATGCGCCTGGTACGGGGACCCGGCCTTCGACCTCGCCTTCTGCCTGAACCACATGCTGCTGAAGAGCGTCTGGAAGCCCCGGCACGAGGCGGCCTGTCTCGCCTGCTTCCGCGCGCTCGCGGAGGGCTACGGGCCGGACGCTGTGCTGGAGGAGCGCGCGGCGCGGCTGCTGCCCGGCCTGCTGCTCGCGCGCATCGACGGCAAGTCGCCGGTCGAATACCTGACGCGCGAGGCCGAAAAGGCCCGCCCCCGCGCCTTCGCCCGCCGCCTTCTGCAACGCCCGCCGGCAAGCCTCGGCGAGATCGTGGCGGCCTGGGCGGAGGGGGGAGCGGAATGAGCGGGTTCGAGATCGAGAGGGTGCGCGGGCGGCGGGTCTGGGACTCGCGCGGGCGGCCCACCGTGGAGGCCGAAGTGCATCTGGCGGGCGGTGCGGTCGGGCGGGCCATTGCGCCGGCGGGGGCCTCCACCGGCTCGGGCGAGGCGCTCGACCGGCGCGACGGCGGGGCGGCCTTTGGCGGGCTCGATGTCATGCAGGCGGTGGCGGCCGTCGAGGGCGAGATCGCGGGCGCGCTCCGGGGCGTGAGCGTCGAGGACCAGGCGGCGCTGGACGCGCGGCTGATCGCGCTCGACGGCACGGAGGACAAGTCGCGCCTCGGCGCCAATGCCTCCGTCGCGGTGTCGATGGCTGCGGCCTGGGCAGGCGCTGCGGCGGCGGGCCTGCCGCTCTGGCGGTGGCTTGCGGGCGAGGGCCCCGTCTCGCTGCCGGCCCCGGAGATCCAGATTTTCGGCGGCGGCGCCCATGCCGGCCGGCGGGTCGATATCCAGGACTTCATGGTGACGGCGCCCGGCGCGGCGAGCTTCGCGGAGGCTTGCGCCTGGACCGCCGAGGTCTATCGCGCCGCGGGCCTGCTGATGGCCGAGGCCGGACGGCTGCGCGGCGTGGCGGACGAGGGGGGCTTCTGGCCGGACTTCGACACCAATGAGGCCGCGCTCGACATGCTGGCCCGCGCCATCGAGCGCGCCGGGTTCCGCGCGGGCGAGCAGGTCGCCATCGCGCTCGATGTTGCGGCGAGCGAGTTCGGGCGGGCCGGGCGCTACCGGCTCGCGCTGGAGGACCGGAAGCTGGACAGCGGAGGCATGGGCACCCTCGTCGGCGGGTGGCTCGCGCGCTATCCGGTCGTCTCGGTCGAGGACCCGCTCGGCGAGGATGACTGGGAGGGCTTCGTTGCGTTCACGGCGGAACACGGAGACCGGGTGCAGGTGGTCGGAGACGACCTGCTGGTGACATCGGCCCGCCGGGTCGAGGAGGCGGCGCGGCGGGGCGCGGCCAACACGCTGCTCGTCAAGCCGAACCAGCGCGGTACGCTCACCGAGGCGAAGGCCGCCTGGGACGCGGCGCGCGCGGCCGGCTTCGGCGGCATCGTCTCCGCGCGCTCCGGCGAGACGGAGGACGTGACCATCGTGCATCTCGCCGTCGGCTGGCGCGCGCCCGGCCTCAAGGTCGGCTCCTTCGCCCGCTCGGAGCGCATGGCCAAGTGGAACGAGGCGATCCGCATAGAGGAAAGCCTCGCTTGAGAAGGCTTGTCGTCCGGCCATCTGCCGGGTCTTGCCAAGTCAGCGGCGTGACGAATACCAACGGCCACAAGCAAGAACCGACAGGCCGCTCCCGTCGCCCCGGACAGCGCGTCGGCAGCCTGCCCCGGACCCGATCCGGGGGCGATCCAGGACTTTCACGGCCGGAGCCGCGCCGCATGGGGCCCCGGATCGCCCTTCCGGGCGTCCCGGGCGACGAAAACAGGAGAAGGGGGGGATGGCCCCGATTCGCCAAACAAGTCAGCGCCTGTGGAGCGCCCCCTCAAAACAAGCATCCTGGGCGATTACCTCAACACTATTTTGTTGTGTGTTCCGAATCATTGGTTTTCAAGACAGAAAATGCGCCTTGGCGTCGATCTTTTCCCCGTCAGTGTTTGCCGCCCGCTAACGCCGGCCCAGGGTCTCGATGACCGCCGTGTAGTAGTTCCTTGCGAAGCCGGCGTCGCGGGTGCGTTCCATGAGGTCGCGGGTGACATTGGCGGCTCGCATCTCGGCGCCGGCGCCTTCCGCGAAGTCGAGCGCGTAGGAGAGGTCCTTCAGGATATAGTCGGTGGGGAAGGCGCCCTCGGTCGGGTGCTCGCCGGTCAACAGGCATTTCATGCCGTGGTTGCGCAGCACGAAGCTGTCGGCGGAGCTGCGCGCGAGCGTCTCGAACAGCACCTTGCCGTCCACCGTCCCCGAGGCGCGGGCGGCCGAGAGCGCTTCCGCGAGCGCTACCACTGTCATCGCGACGACCATATTGTTCAGCAGCTTGACTGCCTGGCCCGCGCCCGCGCCGCCGCAATGGGTGACCTCGGCCGCCATGCAGTCGAGCAGCGGGCGGATGTGTTCGAAGGTCTCCTCCGCGCCGCCCATCATGATGGAGAGCGTGCCGTCGATAGCAGCCTGCGCGGTGCGCGCGACCGGCGCGTCGGCGAAGGCAACGCCCCGTTTGGCGCAGGCTTTCGCCAGTTCACGGGCGAGCGCCGGCGGCGCGGTCGAACAATCGACCAGCGTCTGTCCGGGGCCCATGGCGGCAACCAACCCGCCGGCGCCATCGTCGCCCAGGCACAGGCTGCGCACCTGTGGACCGCCCGGCAGCGACAGCAGCACCGTTCCGGCCTGGCCGGCGATCTCCTCCGGCCCCGCCGCCTCCGCGCCTTCGGCCGCGAGGCGGGCTGCCGGCTCCGGTCTGAGGTCGTGACACAGCACCCGCCGGCCCGACTTGCCGAGAATGTTCCGGCACATCGGCTCGCCCATCACGCCGAGTCCGATAAATCCGACCGTGTTGTCGTCCGCCATATCCCGTATCCCGCAGCTTCGGAGCAGTGTTCCCGGTCGGGACACTAGGCCGTGTGGAGGGATTTGACCAAGATGAAGGCGGCGCCGGCCGATGCCGGACCGTTGCACCCTGCCATATGAGACTATCGTGAAAGACTCCGCCTGCCCGCCCCTCAGTAACCCGGCGGCGGCTGGAAGCCGCCGAAATGGCGTTCGATCAGGCGGGCGGTGTGGATGCAGGCGCGGTCGCCGAGATAGGGGCCGACGATCTGCACGCCGCCCGGCAGGCCGTCGCTTGCGATGCCGGCCGGCGCCACGGCGCCCGGCAGGTAGCAGACGCCGTTGAAACCCGCCCAGAACAACTGGTCGGTGGTGGGCACATCGCGCCCGTTCACCCTGACCGTGCGCCGGTAGCGTTCGCCCTCATGGTCATGCGGGAAGGCGGTCGAGGCGGCGACCGGGCAGAGCAGCACATCCCAGTCCCGGAAGAAGCGGTGCCAAGCCCAGCGGAATTGCTCGCGCTTCTCGCGCAGCGCGAGCCATTCGCGGTGCCTCATGGTGTTGCCGCGCGCCATGCGGGCGTAATAGCTCGGGTCGTCGGCGCCGAGGCGCTCCACGGCGTCCTCATGCTCGCGCAGCACGGCTTCCGGCTGGCGGGCGCTGGTCGCGGCGCGCAGCAGCAGGATGTAGGTCTCGTGGAGCGCGGCCATGTCGATATCGGGCCGGGCCGTGTCGCTTACGACGGCGCCTGCAGCGGCAATGCGGTCCACCAGGTCCTGCAGCAGGTCGCGATAGACCGAATCGACCTCGGACGGCCCGGCCTCCAGCATGACCGCGACGCGCAGCCCCTCGAAACCGGGCGCGCGCGGGCCGGGCAGGTCCAGCCGGTAGCCCGCCGCCGCCATCTCGTCGGGTCCCGCCATCGCATCCAGCGCCGCTTCCAGGTCATCGGCGGAACGCGCCAGCGGTCCGACCACCGAGATATCGGACTGCGCGAGCACGCCGGGCAGGGCCTGGCCGCGCGGCGGGCAGAGGCCCCAGCTCGGCTTGTGGCCGAACACGCCGCAATAATGCGCCGGGTTGCGGATCGAGGCGCCGATATCGCTGCCGGCGTCGATGCCGGTAAGTCCCGCCGCAAGCGCCGCGCCCGACCCGCCGGAGGAGCCGCCCGGCGTGCGCCCGGGGTCCCAGGGATTGTTGGTGACGCCGTAGATGTCGTTGTAGCTCTGCCAGTCGGCCAGCATCAGCGGCACATTGGTCTTGCCGAACAGGTTGACGCCGGCGGCCTTCATTCGGGCGACCGCAACGCTGTCCGTCGCCGCGATATTGCCGCGGAACTCCGGATCGCCCCAGGTCGTCGGCGAACCGGCCAGGTCGTAGCTCTCCTTGATCGTCATCGGTACGCCGTGGAGCGCCGGCAGGTCCCCGCCCCGGACGGTCCGGCTGTCGGCGGCCCGCGCCGTCTCGCGCGCCCTCTCGCGATCCTCCCAGATAACCGCATTCAGGGCCGGGTTGTGCCGGTCGATGCGCGCGAAGTAGAGGTCGAGCAGTTCCTCCGCCCCGATCTCCCGCCTGCGGATCATGGCGGCGAGTTCGGTTGCGGACTTGAAGGCGGTCCCGGTCATTCCGGCTCTCCCCGTTTTCTCCTGGCCCGTTATATTGCACGCATAACGGCGGAGGCGGGACAATGGATTTCACACCGATTGCGGGCCTGTGCGGCGCGGAGGTCTCGGGCATCGACCTGGCGCGGGAGTTGACCCCGGAGCGCGTCGAGGCCCTGAAGGCGGGGCTCGGCGACTACGGCGTGCTGGTGTTTCGCGGCCAGTCGCTGTCGCCGGAGGGCCACCTTGCGATGGGCGAGGCGTTCGGCGGCGTCAATGTCAACCGCTTCTTCAAGGCGGCGGACGGCTGGCCGGGCATCGCCGAGGTGCGCAAGGAGCCGGAGCAGAAGGCGAATATCGGCGGCGACTGGCACACCGACCATACCTATGACGCCGCGCCGGCGCTCGGCTCGATCCTGGTCGCGCGCGAGGCGCCGCCCGTCGGCGGGGATACGCAGTTCTCCAGCATGTACGCCGCCTGGGACGCCCTCTCGGACGGGCTGAAGGCGACGCTCTCCGGCATGAGGGCGGTGCATTCCAGCCGCCATGTCTTCGGGAAGCGCGCCAACTGCCTGAAGGGCGACGATTTCGCCGGCCGGCTCGGCAACCACGAGGCCGCGACGCAGGACGCCGTGCATCCGGTCGTCATCCGCCACCCGGTGAGCGGGCGGGCGTCGCTCTATGTCAACCGCGGCTTCACCCTGCGCTTCGACGGCTGGACGGCGGAGGAGAGCCGCCCGCTGCTGCAGATGCTCTACGAGCACGGGACGCGGCCGGAGTTCACCTGCCGGGTGCGGTTCGAGCCGGGCGCGGTCGTCTTCTGGGACAACCGCGCGACCTGGCATTGCGCGCTGAACGACTATGCCGGCCACCGCCGCCTCATGCACCGCGTCACCGTGGAAGGCGCCCCCCTGTCGGCCTGGCGGCCCGAATCGCTGGAGCGCGCTACCGCTTGAGCGACGCCGGCTTCCGGACGCGGGCGTGGCGAACGAATATGGCGAGGGTGGCGCCGCCCTTCAATACGCCCCATTCCGGCGGCGGACGCGCAACACAAGAATTTCCCGCTGGTCGCTCCGGAACCGGAAGAACACCCGCCGGTCTCCTACTCTCAACCGCCACTCCGGCGGGCTTGCGCCCTTGATCTTCGCGACGTCGCCGCGTCCGGTGTCCGCCAGTTCGATCATCGCGTCCCGAATCCGGCGGGCCAGGACCGGGTCAAGCCGTTTCATGTCCCTGAGAGCCGGACGGGTCCAGATCGGCGCCCATGTCATATCCCGAGTTCGGCGCGCAACTCCGCGTCGGAAACCACCTCGCCCGCTTCCAGCGCGCTCCGGGCTTCGGCGAGCGCCGAACGGTCCTCAACGCTTAGCGGCTCGTCCGCCTCCGGGGCATTCAGGAGCGTCTGGATGAATCGATGCCTCGGCCCGGCCAGAAATTCGAGATAGCGCTCAGCCGCCCGCAGTTCGGCTGCGGGAAGGGCGTCCACCAGACGATGAAGTCGCTCTTTCGGTTGCGTCGCCATAAGCGGTCCGTCCGTCATTTATAATCGTCGCGACCTTGAGGGAAATCTAGAGGCGGCGCTCGTCCCTGTCCAGCCAGGGGCGATGCCGGACCCCCTCAGTCCCAGGCGGCGAGGGGCGGGAGCGACATCAGCACGGCGTCGATATTGCCGCCGGTCATCAGGCCGAACCGGGTGCCCCGGTCGTGGAGCAGGTTGAACTCCACATAGCGCCCGCGCCGGCGGAGCTGGTGCAGGCGGTCGGCCTCGGTCCAGGGGTCGTCCATCCGCATCCGCACGATCCGGGGATAGACGCCAAGCACCGCGCGCCCGACATCCTGCACGAAAGCGAAATCCGCCTCCCGGTCGCCGCTCGCCAGATTGTCGAAGAAGATGCCGCCGAGCCCGCGCGGCTCGTCGCGGTGGGGCAGGTGGAAATACTCGTCGCACCGGGCCTTGAAGCGCGGGTAATAGCCGGCGTCGTGGCGTTCGCAGGCGTCTTCGAGCGCGGCGTGGAATGCGCGCCCCTCGGCCGCCGCGCGCTCGGGGAACATCGGCGTGAGGTCCGCCCCGCCGCCGAACCAGGCCTTCGTCGTCTCGATATGGCGGGTGTTCATGTGCATCGCCGGCACGAAGGGCGAGGCCATGTGCGCGACCAGCGAAATGCCGGAGGCCCAGAAGCGCGGGTCTGCCGCCGCGCCGGGAATCTCCGCCCGGAAGCCTTCCGGGAAAGCGCCGTGCACGGTCGAGACATTGACGCCGACCTTCTCGAACACCTCGCCCTTCATGACGGACATGACGCCGCCGCCGCCGCCGGGCCGCTCCCAGCGCTTGCGCTGGAACCGCGCGCCGCCCGGCTCCAGCGCCTCGAAGGCGGCGCAGAAGGCGTCGCGCAGCTCCTCGAACCAGAGCCGCGCCCGGTTCCGGCGTATCCCGGCTGCGTCCGTCACCGTGAACCTCCCCTGGGGCAAAGCCGCCCTCCAATGTGGGGCATATCCGCCTGCAAATGAACGATTGCAGGCCGGCAAGGGCATTTACGCGGCATCGGGTCGCATAGCGGCGCGGGGGCCGCAAGACATACTCCAACGGGCTATGCGGCGAGCGCCCGCTGTCCATAGGCGTGGGGAGTTTTTTGGACATGGCGGCAACGGCGGACGGGGCGGGCGGCGACGGCGTCACGCGCCGCGACTTTCTGGAATATGCGGCGGGCGGCATGGGCGCGGTCGGCGCGGGCGCGACCGCTTGGGCGTTGATCGACAACATGAACCCCGCGACCGACGTGCTGGCGCTCTCGACCACCGAGGTGGATCTGGAGCCCATCGAGCCCGGCCAGTCGATCACGGTCGTCTGGCAGAAGAAGCCGGTATTCGTGCGCCGGCGCACCGAGGCCGAGATCAGGGACGCCGAAGCGACCCCGCTCGACAGCCTGCCCGACCCGACGGCCGACGCGGACAGGGTGCAGAAGGCCGAATGGCTGATCCTGGTGGGCGTGTGCACCCATCTCGGCTGCATTCCGCTCGGACAGAAGGACACCGACGAGAAGGGCGAATACGGCGGCTGGTTCTGCCCGTGCCACGGCTCGCACTACGATACCTCCGGGCGCATCCGTAAGGGGCCGGCGCCGGAGAACCTGCCGGTGCCGCCTTACCGCTTCCTCGACGATACCCGCATCCTGATCGGTTGAGTTGCGATGGCTGCGCCCAAATTCGATAACCCCATCGTCCGCTGGATCGACTACCGGCTGCCGCTCTTCACCTTCATGCACCACGAGCTGCATGAGTATCCGACCCCGAAGAACCTGAACTACTGGTGGAATTTCGGCTCGCTCGCCGGCTTCATGCTGGTCGTGATGATCGTCACCGGCATCCTGCTGGCGATGCACTACACCCCGCATGTGGACCATGCGTTCGACAGCGTGGAGCGGATTCGCCGGGACGTGCCCTTCGGATGGTTGATCCAGTTCATCCACATGAACGGCGCCTCGTTTTTCTTCATCGTCGTCTACATCCATGTCTTCCGCGGGCTCTATTACGGCTCCTACAAGTCGCCGCGCGAGATTCTCTGGATCCTGGGCGTCGTCATCATGCTGTTGATGATGGCTTCGGCCTTCATGGGCTATGTGCTGCCCTGGGGCCAGATGAGCTTCTGGGGCGCCACGGTCATCACCAACCTGTTCTCGGCGATACCGCTCGTGGGCGAGCATATCGTGAGCTGGCTCTGGGGCGGCTTCGCGGTCGACAACCCGACGCTCAACCGGTTCTACTCGCTGCACTATCTCCTGCCCTTAGTGATCGTCGGCGTCGTGGTGCTGCATGTGGTGGCGCTGCACACGCACGGCTCGAACAATCCGCTCGGCATCGAGCTTCGCGGCAAGCAGGACAGCATCCCCTTCCACCCCTACTACACCATCAAGGACTTCTTCGGGCTCGGGCTGTTCCTGACGATCTTCTGCCTGTTTGTGTTCTTCGCTCCCGACTATCTGGGCCATCCCGACAACTATGTGCCGGCGAACCCGCTGGTGACGCCGCCGCACATCGTGCCGGAATGGTATTTCCTGCCGTTCTACGCGATCCTCCGGGCGATTCCCGACAAGCTGCTCGGCGTCATCGCCATGTTCGCGGCGATCGCGGTGCTGTTCGTCCTGCCCTGGCTGGACCGCTCGCCGGTGCGGAGCGCCCGCTTCCGCCCGATCTACAAGCAGGTCTTCTGGCTGCTGGTAATCGACTGCCTGGTGCTCGGATATATCGGCTCCAAGCCGGCGGAAGGCTGGTACATCCATATCGGGCGGCTCGCCACGATCTACTATTTCGCGCATTTCCTGGTGATCCTGCCGCTGCTCTCGGTATTCGAGCGGCCGCGGCCCCTGCCGCTCAGCATCGGCGAGCCGGTGCTGGGAGGCTCATCGCCCCCGGTTGGAGGCAGCACCGGCGCGATGGAGAGAGCGTGATGCAGAGCAGGCTGATCGGCGCCGCGCTCGCCGCCGCCCTGGGACTCGCCGTCCTGCCCGGCGCCGCTTCGGCCGCCGGGGTAGGTCCGCAGCCGCCGGAGCGGGAGTGGAGCTTCAACGGCATTTTCGGCAGCTTCGACCGCGCCGCCCTCCAGCGCGGCTACCAAGTCTATCGCGAGGTTTGCGCCGGCTGCCATTCCATGCGGCTGATGTTCTACCGGAATCTCACGCAGATCGGCCTCTCCGAAGCCGCGGCCAGGGTCGAGGCGGCAAATGCGTTCATTGTTGACGGGCCGGACTCGGAAGGCGAGATGTTCGAGCGGCCCGGCAAGCTCTCGGACCGCTTCGTCTCGCCCTTCCCGAACGACAACGCCGCCAAGGCCGCCAATGGCGGCGCGCTGCCGCCCGACCTGAGCCTGATCGCCAAGAACCAGGCCGCCGGGCCGGACTATATCGCCGCCGTGCTGACGGGCTATGCGGACCCGCCGGAAGGCATGGAGATGGGCGAGACGCAGAGCTACAACATGTATTTCTCCGGCCACCGGATTTCGATGCCGCCGCCGCTTGCCGACGATCTGGTCGAATATGCGGACGGGACGCCCGCCACGGTCGAGCAGATGGCCGTCGATGTCTCGCATTTCCTCATGTTCGCGGCCGAGCCGCAGCTTGAGGACCGCCACCGGCTGGGCATCAAGGTGGTCATCTTCCTGCTGGTGCTGACCGGCCTGCTCTACGCCCTGAAACGGAAGGTCTGGAGCGACCTGCATTGACCGCGCCCCCGGTCATCGGGATCGTCGGGGGCAGCGGCCTCTACGATATCGACGGGCTGGACGACAGGCGCTGGATTGCGGTCGAAAGCCCTTGGGGCGAGCCATCCGACGAAATCCTCCACGCCCGGCTGGGGGCGGTCGAGCTGCGCTTCCTGCCGCGCCACGGACGGGGGCACCGCATAAGCCCGACCGACCTCGACAACCGCGCCAATATCGACGCGCTCAAGCGTTCCGGCGCGACGGAGATCGTGTCGCTCTCGGCGGTCGGCTCGCTCCGGGAGGAGCACGCGCCCGGGGACTTCGTGCTGGTGGACCAGTTCATCGACCGCACTTTCGCGCGCGCCAAGAGCTTCTTCGGCGAGGGATGCACGGCGCATGTGTCGATGGCCGACCCGGTATGCCCGCGTCTGGTGGATGTGCTTTCCGAGGCTGCTGCGAGCGCCGGCGTCTCGCTGCATCGCGGCGGCGCCTATCTGGCGATGGAAGGCCCGCAGTTCTCCACGCGCGCCGAAAGCGCCCTCTACCGGAGCTGGGGCTGCGCCGTCATCGGCATGACCGCCATGCCCGAAGCCAAGCTCGCGCGCGAGGCCGAGCTCTGCTACGCCACCGTCGCCATGGTCACCGACTACGACTGCTGGCACGAAGAGCACGAGGATGTCTCGGTCGAGACGGTGATCCGTGTGCTGCTCGACAATGCGGAGCGGGGCCGGGGGCTGGTCCGTCATGCCGCGCCGGCGCTGACGAGGCGGCGCGAAGCCTGTGCGGCCGGCTGCCACACGGCGCTGGAGCATGCGTTGATAACGGCGCCGGAGGCGCGCGACCCGGCCCTGCTGGCCAAGCTGGACGCCGTTGCGGGGCGAGTGCTAAACGGCGGCGCATGAAAGTTGACGGTGCCGCCTATCGCAGCATCTGGCCGGAAGCGGACGGCCGCGCCGTGCGCATCATCGACCAGACCCGGCTGCCGCACCGCTTCGAGACCGCGCGGCTGGAGTCCCTGGAGGATGCCGCCCATGCCATCCGGGCGATGCTGGTGCGCGGCGCCCCGCTGATCGGCGCGACCGCCGGCTACGGCCTCGCGCTGGCGCTCTTCCGCGACCCCTCCGACGCCGCGCTCGAAAGCGCCCGGCGCACCCTGCTCGCCACGCGCCCGACCGGGGCGAACCTCGCCTGGGCGCTGGAGGATGTGGCGGCGAAGGTGCGCCCGCTGCTGCCGGTGGAGCGCGCCGCCGCGGCCTTCGAGCGGGCAGGCGAAATCTGCGACGAAGACGTAGCGATCAACTACGCCATCGGCAGCCACGGGCTGGGCGTCATCCGGGCGGCGGCCGAGCGCAAGCAGGACCGGCTCGATATCCTGACGCATTGCAATGCCGGCTGGCTGGCGACGGTCGATTGGGGCACGGCGCTCGCGCCGATCTACCGCGCCCACGACGCCGGTATCGAGGTCCATGTCTGGGTGGACGAGACCCGGCCCCGCAACCAGGGCGCGCATCTGACGGCCTGGGAGCTCGGCAGGCACGGCGTGCCGCACACCGTGATCGTGGACAATGCCGCCGGCCACCTGATGCAGCGCGGGCGCGTCGATCTCTGCATCGTCGGCACCGACCGGACGACCGCGACCGGCGATGTTTGCAACAAGATCGGCACCTATACCAAGGCGCTGGCCGCTTTCGACAACGGCGTGCCGTTCCATGTCGCGCTGCCGGGCCCGACCATCGACTGGTCGGTTTCCGACGGCCTCGCCTCGATTCCCATCGAGGAGCGCGACGCCTCCGAGGTGCTGCAGGTCCGGGGCCGGACGGACGCAGGCGGCCTTGCAACCGTCGCCGTGACGCCGCCGGGCTCGCCCGCGGCCAACTACGCCTTCGACATCACGCCGGCGCGGCTCGTGACCGGCTTCATCACTGAACGCGGCCTCGCAACCCCCGACGGCCTGGGGCGGCTCTTCCCGGAATATCCCGCCGCCGTCGAACAGAAACGGACCGACGTCCATGCCCACCGTTCGCCATGAGAACCTGCGCGCCGTCGTGCGCGCCGTCTGCGCCGCTGCCGGAAGCACCGGGGAGGAGCCGGCGGATGTGGCCGAGAACCTCGTCTATGCCAACCTCACCGGTCATGACAGCCACGGCGTCGGCATGCTGCCGCGCTACATCAAGGCGGTGCAGGAGGGCGAACTCCGGCCCAATGTGGAGATCGACCTGGCTGTGGACCTCGGCGCCATGCTGGTGGTGGACGGCAAGGCGGGTTACGGCCAGTCGGTCGGCAGGCAGGCGATGGAGATCGCCATCGAGCGGGCGAAGGCGCACGGCATGTGCGTCATGGCGGTGCGCCGGTCGTTCCATCTCTGCCGCATCGGCGCCTGGGGCGAGCAATGCGCTCGGGCCGGCCTCGTCTCGATCCATTATGTCAATGTCGTCGGCCATCCGGGCCTGGTGGCGCCTTGGCGAGGCTCGGATGCGCGCTACGCCACCAACCCCTATTGCATCACCATGCCGGCGACGGAGACCAACCCGGTGACCCAGCTCGACATGGCGACCAGCATCGTCGCGCATGGCAAGGTCCGCGTCGCCAGAAACAAGGGCGAGCAGATGGCGCCGGGCGTGCTGATCGACAACAAGGGCCGGCCGACTACCGATCCGGGCGTCATGTTCGAGCATCCGATGGGCGCGATCATGCCGTTCGCCGAGCACAAGGGCTACGGCATGGCGCTGATGAGCGAGATGATGGCGGGCGTGCTCTCCGGCGGCCGCACCCGCCGGCCCGAGACCGACCATGAGCACGACACGATCCTGAACAACATGCTTTCTGTCGTGTTCGACCCGGCGCGGCTGGTCGAGCCCGGCTTCTACAACAGCGAGATGGACGCCACCATCGCGCATGTAAAAGGCTCGCCTCCCGCCGACCCCGCGCTCCCCGTCCTCGTCCCCGGAGACCCCGAACGCGCTTCCCTCGCCGAGCGCACCGCCAACGGCATCCCCGTGGACGACGAGACCTGGCGGGAGCTCGAAGCCGCCGCCGCCTCCGTCGGCATCGACGCTGCGGAGTTCCGTCGCATGGCGGGGGTGAATTGAGGAGCAAGACATCAGTGTTCAGCAGAGTCACACTGGTAGCGGCGTCCGAACTACTTGAGATGCACACGCAAGCAGCGTTCAATCAAATGGCGATTCGTCTAGAACTTGAGCAAGTCATCCCGGCCAATACAGCAATGAACGTTCAGAGGAAGCGTGCTGAATTGGTGGGAATCGTGGTGAGGAAGCCGGATACATCGTTGGATACGTTAGAGGGGCGAATGACGCTTGGCGAGGCTGTAGTCCGTGAAGCGGTGGCAATAGCGCGGCAAGGCGATAAGTACGAACCACAAGCACAATTGATACGGGCGCTTGCTCAGGATGATTTTTCTCTGACGTGGAGTGCTATAGGTAAAGCGGAGTTAAGACCAACTTTGCCAGTAGAACTGGGGGCCGAGATAAACGACGAGGTCTACCGATTGCTGGAAGCGAACGGCTTCTCAACACTTGGCGGCCGTCTAGAGCATTTTTCGAGCTTATAGAATCTTTGGAATTTTCAATCGGTTGCGGATGTGCTTCAAGATGCAGGCTGGTGAAGGAGGCTCGCCTGCATGACACGCCCTCTTTCGAATGCTCTGCGCCGCCGGGCGGTGAGGGCGGTGTTTGATGGCGGCACGGCGCTTCGGGATCGCGCCTTCGACGGCGATCAAGTGGGTCCACGCCTGGCGTCGCACGGGCAGCTATCGGTCGAGGGCGCAAGGCGGCGACAGGCGCTCGCAGCGGATCGAGGCGCGGGCCGAGGTGGTTCTGGCACTGGTCGAAGAGGCCCCGGACATGACGCTGGCGGCGATCGCTACCCATCTGGAGGACGAGCACGGGCTGCGGGTGTCCCGGAGCACCGTGTGGCGCTTCTTCCACCGCCGCAGCATCACCTTCGAAAAACCGCGCACGCCAGCGAGCAGCAACGCCCTGACGTGCTGAGGCGCCGGCGCACCCGGCTCGAAGCCCAGCCCGGGTTCGACCCCGAGACGCTCGTCTTCGTGGACGAAACCGGGGCTTCCACCAAGATGGCGAGACGCTCGGGCCGGGCGCTGCGCGGGCAGCGCCGCCAGGCGCCGGCGCCTCATGGGCACTGGAAGACCGCAACCTTCGTCGGCGCACTGAGACTGAGCGGCATGACCGCCCCCATGGTGCTCGACGGCGCCATGCACGGCGCCGCCTTCCTCGCCTGCGTCGAGAAAAGGCTGGCGCCCATCCTCAAACCCGGCGACATCGTGGTGATCGACAACCTCCCCGCCCACCGCAGTGTGGCCGCCCGAGACGCCATCCACAGGGCCGGGGCCGAGTTGCGCTTCCTGCCGCCCTGCCGCCCCGACTTCAACCCGATCGAGAGGGCCTTCTCCAAGCTCAAGGCCTCCCTCAAGCGACGCCCCGCCCGCACCATCCCGGAACTCCGGGACGCCATCGGCGAAGCCACAAACACCTTCACATCCGCCGAGTGCCAAAACCACTTCACTGCCGCAGGATATGACCGTGTCCGATCGGATAGTGCTCTAACCGATATGGCGGCCGGAAAACGGACCGCAGCGGTCACAACCGCGTGAGCGGTCCTTGAGCGCCGCGCCGGGAGGTCCGGCTGCGCGGCGAAGGGAGCGGAGAGATGCGGTTTGCGCTGGCGGGAGCGCTATGCCGGCGGCGTCCGGAACGGCAGCCTCCCGGGCGCCGGAAACCGCGCCGGTGCCTGCCGGACCTTTCATCGCCGGTTCGGACGCGGCGGAACGCGAGGCCGCCTAGCGCCTGGACGAAGCCGCCTACGGCCGCGCCGTCACCCGCCGGCAGGGCTGGTACGACAGCGAGCGCGAGCGCCGGACGCTGCATTTGCCCGCCTGCCGGATCGCGCGTACGCCCGTTACCAACGCGCAATATGCTCTCTTCATCGCCGAAACGGGGCGCAGGGCGCCCGATGTCGATGCCGGGACCTGGAAGGGCTACGGCCTCGTCCACCCCTGGGCGCGCACCCGCCGCCACGCCTGGGCCGGCGGTCGGCCGCCGGAAGGCCGGGAGGCGCATCCGGTCGTGCTGGTCTCGCACGGGGACGCGCGGGCCTATGCGGCGTGGCTCTCGGCGCGCACCGGGCGCGTCTGGCGGCTGCCGACCGAACTCGAATGAGAGAAAGCCGCACGCGGCACGGACGGGCGCCGCTTCCCCTGAGGCGACGGTTTCGCGCCGGAGCGCCTCAACAGCCATGACGGCGGGCCGTTCGACACGCTGCCGATCGGGCAATTCCCCGAAGCCGCCTCGCCTTTCGGCCTGCTGGACGCGGCCGGCCAAGTCTTCGAGTGGACTGCTGCCGAGGCCGGGCCGGGGCGCTTTCCGGTCAAGGGCGGGTCCTGGGACGACAGCGGCTGCGGCGTCTGCCGCCCGGCCGGTCTGAAGCACATTCCGGTCGACTCCCGCCCGGTTCTTGAGGGGCTGGAGCCGCCGGTCAGCGGCCCTTGAACGGGCGCGGCGCGCGCTTCTCCTTGAAGGCGAGCGCCGCTTCGTGGAAATCCTCGGTGAGATAGAGCCGTTCCGGCTGCGCCGCCGCGGAGAGTTCGGCGCGCACCCGCGCGAGCTCGCGCCGGCGCGCGCGCACGGTGGAGCGCACGCTGAGCGGCGGGTTGGCATTCAGCATCCCGGCGAGCTCGCGGGCGGCTTCGAGATGGCCGCCGGCGGGCGCCAGCCGGTTGATTGCGCCCGCCGCCGCGGCTTCCTCGGCGGTGAACCACCGCCCCGTCAGCGCCGCCTCGTCGCCGAAGGCGCCTGCGCCGCGCAGCCGCATCAGCCCCCAATAGATCGAGCCGCCGAGCCCGCGCGAGGTCTCCGTGATCTGGAAGCGGGTGCCCGCCTCGGCTACCAGCAGGTCGCAATCGAGCGCGATGCCGACCGCAAGCCCCATGACATAGCCGTGCACGGCGGCGACCACCGGCTTCCAGTTGACGGCATGGGTGAAGAGCCGTCCGGAATCCGCTCCGCGCCCCTGCGGGCCGCCGAACCGGGTCAGCTCCTCGCGCGGCCGCAATTGCCGGCGCAGCACGTCCGCCCCGGTGGAGAAGGCGCGGCCCGCCCCGTGCAGGATCGCCACATTGGCCTCCGCGTCGGTATCGAACCGGGCCAGCGCCGCCGACAGCGCCTCCACCGCTTCGTCGTCGAAGGCGTTGAGCTTCTCGGGCCGGTTCAGCGTGATCGTGACGATCGCGCCATCGCGTTCGTAGAGGGCCGTCTCGCGGGTCATGGGGTCCGCCTTGCAGGAGCTTCGGATCGGGGCGGCGAGAATAGCGAGCGCCGCGAGCCCGGCGCAAACCGGGGTTCCGGGCTAAACCAGTCCCTGCATCAACGCCCTTCCGGTCAGGCGCTCCATATCCAGCACCCGCGCGGCCGCCGTCTCGGCCCATGCCACGCCCAGTGCAGGGGCGGCATTGGCCTGGAATTTCTCCACGATCCCGGCATTGGTGAGCGCCCGGTCTCCTGCGCCGCGATTGACCGGCTCGTGATGCCTGAAACGCGCGCCCGCCCGGGTCTCGACCTCGACGCCGGCGGAGAAATAGCGCGGAAACAGGGAGTCCGGGTCGGGCCGGCACGCGACGCGGGCCGCCAGCGCCAGCAATTGCGGGTCGCCGAGCGCTTCGGGCTCCAGTTCCGCCAGGCCGAGCCTGCCGAGCGCCAGTCCGCAGGCCGCAGCCCAGGGGGCGCTGAAGCGGGCGGCGTAGTCTTCCGGCGGACGGCGCTTCAATGCCTCCGGCTCCATCAACGCCGCGATCAGGTCCTCATGCACCAGCACCGTAATGCGGTCGATGTCGCCGGGCTCGAGGCGATGCTCCCGCCGGAGCGCGATGGCGCTGTCGACGATCGCATGGGTGTAGTGGCAGGTCGGGAAGGGCTTGACGGCGGATTCGAGCAACTCCCAGCGCTCGCCCAGCCCGTCCGCAAGCAGCGAGAAATCGGCGCTGTCGGCCGCCTCGCCCATCAGCATCCGGAAGAGGCCGAAACGCCCGTCATAGGGCCGCTCGCAGCCCTTGAAACCCGCGCCCGCGAGCCCCGCCGCCGCGATGCCGGCCCCGGCCGCCCAGCCGGGATGGAGACGCTTGTTCCAGGCCCCGTCCGACCAGAACTCCCGGCTCGCCGCGGCCGTCGAGACGCACACGCCCTGCGCCGAGGCGAGCGCGGCCGCATCGAGGCCCATGAGCCGGCCGGCCGCGAGCGCCGACGAGAAATGCCCGGCAATCCCGGTGGCGTGGAAGCCGCGGCGGTGGAAGCCGTAATCGGCAGCGAGGCCGATCCGGGCGGCGCATTCCATTGCGGCGATACAGGCAGTGAGGATTTCTGCGCCGGGCGCGTCGCGCTCTTCCCCGAGCGCCAGCGCCGCCGGCAGCGAAACAGCCGTGCAATGCACCACGGCGCCCGGATGGGTGTCGTCGAAATCGAGGCCGTGGATGAGCGCGGCATTGAGCGCCGCCGCATCGCGCAGGGAGAGCCGCGCATCCATCGCCACCACGCCGGACCCGCCTTCGCCGCCGGCCGCGCGGAAGCCGTCCAGCATCACGCGCGCAAATTCCTGCCGACTGGAGGCCGCCGCCACGCCGAGCGCATCAAGGATCAGATGCCGCGCCCGCTCCCGAACCGCCGCCGGCACCTCCTCCGACCGCAGCCCCGCGGCAAAGGCCGCCAGCCGCGCCGCCGGGTCAGGCCCTGGACGGCCGCTGTCAGGCACCGCTTTCACGCCGCCTGGGCGGCCGTCATTTCCTCGCCGGCGACGGTGGTGCGGCGCATGTCGCGGACCTCGTTCACATCGTCGAAGGGCCGCGCGCGGTGCATGGTGCGCCGGTTATCCCAGATCACAAGGTCGTGCGCCCGCCACCTGTGTACGTAGACGAATTGCCTCTGCGTCGCGTGCTCGGTGAGATCCTCCAGCAGCAGGCGGCCTTCGGGGACCGGCCAGCCGACGATCTTGCCGGCATGGGCCGAGAGGTAGAGCGACTTGCGCCCGTTCTGCGGATGGACGCGCATCAGCGCCTGGCGCACGGGGCGGAAATTGGCCTTCTCCTCCTCGGTCAGGTCATCGAAGCCGAGGCGGCCGCGGGAATAGAGCAGCGAATGCTCGCAAACCAGGTCCTCGACCCGCGCCTTCATCGCCCCGTCGAGCGCATCGTATGCCGCCGCCATGTCGGCGAACTCGGTGTTGCCGCCGCTCGACGGCAGGATCCGCGCCGAAAGCAGGCTGTACCCGGCCGGCACGGCCCGGAAGGACGAATCCGAATGCCAGAGGCGGTTGCCGAGATTGAACATGCGCCGCCGGTCCTCGCGGTCGAAGAGCCGGTGCTCCCCGGTGAGGTTGGACACGTCCGCCATGGCGGGGCCGAGCCGGCGCTCATGCTCCCTGGTGATGTTCGACACGGCGGACGGCATTTCCAGCGGGCCGAAATTCCGGCTGAACGCCGTCTGTTGCTCGTCCGTCAGCGCCTGGCCGCGGAACGCCAGGACGCCGTGCTCCGCCATGCCGGCATCGACCGCCGCCGCCGCGCCCGGAGGCAGCGGGCGGGTGGTATCGACGCCCGAGACCTCGCCGGCGAAGACCGGCGTCAGCCGCCGGATCTGCACGCTCATTCCGCGGCGCCCGCTTCTTCCACCGCCATCAGCGGCGTGCGCTTGACCTTCATGGTGTCGCAGCCCTCGATGCGGATCAGACGGGTCGCCGACATGCGCCGCGGCGCATGGACGTCGCCGACATCGTAGAGATGCGCGTCGCCCGGCCGCATCGTATAGACGCAGGAGAGCTCGACCCTGCCCGGCTTGCCGTCGGCGGGCGGCGCGACGATGCGCCAGTCGGTCATCTCGGTCTCGCCGAAAGCCTGGCCGTAGATCGCCCAGGTCGGCCCGTGGTCGTGCGGGCCGCCCGTCCGCGCGCCCTGGTAGACATGGGCGCAGATGCAGAAGTCGTAATCCGGGTCCTCATAGATGACCTCGCGCTCGGCCGTGGCCTCCGGCCCCAGATGGATCTGCAGGAATTCCGGGCTCGCCAGCGCCTTCTTCACGCAGGCGAGCACCCCCTCCTTGCCGGCCCTGCCGCTGTCGGCGGCCAGCGCCTCGCGGCATTCGGCGGCGAATTGATCCAGCGTATAGGTCATCCCGTTCCCCTCCGGCGGTCGGTCGGGGGACAAGGATAGCGCGGCTCAGACGGAATCGCCACCGCGCCCGATCATGGTCAGGAACTCGCGCCGCGTCGTCGGGTCGGTGCGGAAGCCGCCCAGCATCCGGCTGGTCACGGTGGAGGAGGCGGTCTTGTGGATGCCGCGCATCGCCATGCACATATGCGTCGCCTCGATGACCACCGCCACCCCGCGCGGCTGCAGTACGCGGTCGATGGTGTCGGCCACCTCCGCCGTCAGCTTCTCCTGGATTTGCAGGCGCTTGGCGAAAATGTCCACGACGCGCGCGAGCTTGCTGATGCCGACCACGCGCCCGGCCGGCAGGTAGCCGACATGGGCCTTGCCGATGATCGGCACCATGTGGTGCTCGCAGTGGCTTTCCAGGCGGATGTCGCGCACCACGATCATCTCGTCATAGTCGGCAGTTTCCTCGAAGGTGCGTTCGAGCACCGTCACCGGGTCTTCGCGATAGCCGGCGAAGAACTCGCCATAGGCCCGGAGTACGCGGTCGGGCGTGCCGAGCAGGCCCTCGCGGTCGGGGTCGTCGCCCGCCCATTGCAGCAGGATGCGCACCGCCCGCTCGGCTTGCGCGCGGTCCGGACGGCGCGGAGGATCGCCGGTCATGTCCTGTCGGCCTTTCCCGTTGCGTCAAGGCCCGCATAGCTACACCAGCGGCGCGCGCGGGTCGAGACGCCCGGCCGGCGGTTTTTCCTTCCGGGGATTGATTTCCGAATGTTTCTCTCTATGTTCAGAACATGGCGCGAGATGAGAGCGGAGACATGACCTGAGCGCAAGGCGGCGGGCCGCCGCTGTCCAGATGAGAGCCGACAACAGGAAAACCGGCCCCGGCCGGGCGGGAGAGCTGCACGCGCGGTTTGGAGCCGGCCTGCCAATTATTCCCTGCGGTCGGGCCGCCCAGTCGGTTCAGCGCCGCCGGCGCGGCTTGAGGGGGCGGCGGCCGGGCCAGCGCTTGACGCCGTGGCGCTTGAGGAATTTCTGCACGGTGGTCCAGCTCACGGCGAGGCCCCGCCTTGCGAGCGCCGCGCGCAGTTCGGCGATGGAGAGGTTCGGGTCTTCCTCCAGAAGGCCCAGCAGGAAACCGCGCTCGCTTTCGATCGGCGACGGGCGGGGGCGGCCTGGCTTTCCGGGGCGCAGATGGCCGCGCTCGCGCTGAAGCTTGCGCCATTGCGCGACGGTGGTCTCGCCGATAGCGAACCGCCGCGCCGCCGCCCGCTGGCTCATCCCCGCCGCCACGGCCTCCAGAACCCGCCTCCGCAGGTCCAGGGAAAGCGCCTTCGGCATATCCGCCGTCCTCCTTGTTTCGATGCGAATCGAAAGCACATAAAGGGAACATAATCAACCGGGCAGGACGGCCCCCGGGACAGACGCTTGACCGGCGGTCCGGGCAGGCGCAGGATCGGCCTCCGTGGCAAGGGGAAGCGCGGACCGCATGACTCCCGAGATGATCGCGATACTGGCCGTCGGCGTTTCCCTGGCGGGCCTGATCATGTCCGTTGCGGGGCTTCTCTGGCAGGGGCAGCGCAGCATGCGGACGGATCAGCGCGACATGCGCGCCGAGCTCGCCGGACGCATGGACCGGATCGAGAGCCGCATGGAACGGATGGAAAGCCGGCTTGCGGAACTCGGCGACCGGGTCTCGCGCATCGAGGGCATGCTGCGCCTGCATTTCGGCCGCAACGAGGAGCAGCCCGTCCCGGCCGAATGACCCCCGGCGCCGGGGGCTTGACCGGCGACTCGGGTCCGGCCGGCATTGGAGTGGGAGCGCCGCATGGGACGCCAGAAAACCGGGATTGCGCCGGCAGGCGACGGAATCTATCTGGACTATGCCGCAACGACCCCGGTCGCGCCGGAGGCGGCGGAGGCGATGGCGGCCTGCCTCACGGCGGACGGCATCTTCGGCAACCCGTCCTCGATTACCCACGGCTACGGCCATGCGGCGCAGGAAGCCGTCTAGACGGCCCGCCGGGAGGTCGCCGCCCTGATCGGGGCCGCGCCCGATGAAATCGTCTGGACCTCCGGGGCGACCGAGTCCGTCAATCTCGCCCTCAAGGGCCTGATGCTGTCCCGGCAGGCGCGCGGGCGCCGCCTTGCGGTCTCGCCCCTGGAGCACAAGGCCGTCCTCGACACGGCGCGCCGGCTCTCCGAAACGGGCTTCGAAGTCGCAACGATACCTCTGGACGCCGCCGGCCGGATTACCCCGGAAGCCGTCGCCTCGGCGTTGCGGCCGGACACCGCCCTCGTCTCGCTCATGCAGGTCAACAACGAGACCGGCGCGGTCACGGACATTCCGGCCGTCTCCCGCACCGTCCGGAAAGCCGGCGCGATGCTCCACGTGGACGCCGCGCAAAGCGCCGCGCGCCTGCCGCTGGACGTCTCCGAACTCGGCTGCGACATGCTTTCGCTGAGCGGCCACAAGATGTACGGTCCCAAGGGCGTCGGCGCGCTCTATGTCCGGCGCGGGCTGCTGCCGGCGCTCGTTCCGCAGACGCATGGCGGCGGACAGGAACGGGGCTTCCGGCCGGGCACGCTGCCAACGCATCAAATTGCCGGCATGGGCGCCGCCGCCCGCCTGCTGCGCGAACGGCTCGACAGCGACTCCCGGCGCATCGCTGCGCTCGACGCACGCCTGTTGCGGCGGCTGGAGCGCATCGACGGTGCGACGGTCAATGGCGGCGCCGACCGTGCGCCCGGCATTCTCAACATGCGTTTCGGCGGCGTGGCGGCGGAGTCCCTGTTGCTGGCCCTGGACGGCGTCGCCCTGTCGGCCGGTTCCGCTTGCGCCTCGGAAACCGTCGAGCCGTCCCATGTGTTGCTGGGATTGGGCCTGAGCGCCGACGCCGCGCTGCCATCGGTACGGTTCAGCTTCGGACGTTATACGACCGGGACGGAGATCGACCTTGCCGCCGGCCGCGTCGCGGAAGCGGTGTCCGTGTTGCGGAGCATCGCCGCATGAGCGCAGCCGCGCCGGTGCTTCGGGACGGCCTCGCCAGCTTGAAGGAGCGTCTGGACCGCATCCGGGCCGTTCTCCGGGAAGAATATTGCCGGGAACACTCGCATCCCTGGCTGGTCGCTTATTCGGGCGGCAAGGATTCGACGCTTCTGTTGCAACTGGTCTGGGAGACGGTTGCGGCCCTTCCTCCGGGGCAACCCCGGCGCGACATTATTGTGGTGGGCAACGATACGCGGGTCGAATCTCCCCTGGTGATCCGGCATCTGCGGGAGTCCGCCGACGCCATTCGCGCCGCCGCCGAAGCCGGCGGCATGCCGGTCACGGTTCGCATCACGACGCCGGCCATAGACCAGACATTCTGGGTCAGCGTCATCGGGCGCGGCTATATCCCGCCGACCCGGAACTTCCGCTGGTGCACCGACCGCATGAAAATCCTGCCGACCGACCGCCTTATCCGGCAGGTCGCCGGCCGGCATGGCGGGGCGGTGCTGCTGGTCGGCACGCGGCGTAGCGAGTCGCAGAACCGGCGGCGCGCCATGGAGCGCCGGGAGGTGTCCGCCGCGGCGCTCAACCCGCACGGCTCCATCGCGGAATGCCGGATGTTCGCGCCGCTCGCCGATCTCGATGACGAGGACGTCTGGATGGTGCTGATGCAGCGCCGCCCGCCCTGGGGCGGCAGCCACCGCCGGCTGATCGCGCTTTACCGCTCGGCGGGCGGCGGCGAGTGCCCGCTGGTGATGACGAAGGAGGACGCGCCCTCCTGCGGCAGCTCCTCGCCCCGGTTCGGCTGCTGGACCTGCACCGTGGTCAGGAAAGACCGCAGCCTCCAGGGCCTGATCGACTCGGGCCATGCCGAAACGGAGACGATGGAGGACCTGCTCGATTTCCGCGAATGGCTCATCGAACTCCGCGAGGACGACAACAACCGCCTCCCCGTGCGCCGCGACGGCAACCCCCGCTGGCGCCGGGACGGCTCCCGTGTGCTGGGGCCGTTCCGCCTCGAGGTTCGCCGGCATATCCTCGACCGGCTGCTGGCGCTGCAGGACAGGCTCGGCGACACGCTCATCCTCCCGGCCGAGATCGACTGCATCGAGGACGTGTGGTGGCGCGACGAAGCCGCCGAACGCGCCCGTCTTGCGCTTAATGCGGCGACTGCTCCTGCATGACTTCCATCGGCTCCGAAGTTCTCCTCGTATCGGATCTCTTCGACAAGGGCCGCTTCCAGGTCCCCCGGCGCCAGCGATTCTACGATTGGAACACCGAGCATGTGCGCGAACTTCTGGCGGACATCAAGGAAGCGCATGACCAACGTCGCCCCTCCTATTTCCTCGGCTCCATCATGCTCATCCAAAGAGGCGGTCATTGGGAGATCAACGACGGACAGCAGCGACTGATGACCCTATCTCTGATTTTTGCTGCATTTACCCGACATTTCGACAATCCGAAAAATATAGACGAGAACCGGAAAAATATCTCGCTAAACACTTTATTCGATGTTCCAAGACGCCGCAAAATTGACTCTGAAAATTTGGAAAATGAAACCCCAAGACTAGCTCCACCGCGCCGCAATCGGTCCCAATTTTATAAAATTATACAGGGACATGATGTAGGTTCCAACAGTAAACTCATATCAGCGTGGCAGGAAATTATTTCATTCTTAGGGAATTCAAATGCGAATGAATTGGTAGAATTTTTCGACTTTTTAGCTCACCAAGTTGAAATAGCCATATTATACATACCGCAAACCGATGATGCGAATGCTGTATTCGAATCTTTAAATGCACGCGGGAAGTCACTCGAAGATATAGACTTAATTCGCAATCATATTTATTCATATTTTTCGAGAAGCGAAGATACTCAACAATACGAATCAATTCATTTCAAAATCGAAGAAGCTCTAGCTACATTGAGAGGCGTCAAGCGTTCTCAAGATTACTTCAGGTGTTACCTGCAAAATCGGTACGGATATCTACAACAAACGCGGTTTTACCGAAGTGCTCGGGCAGAAATTACACGAGAAATTTCTGTTTTCGCCTCCGAACACGATACAAGACGCTGCATTCTAGACCTTGTAAATGATCTTACAGTTCCTAAAAATGTTGAACTATACCGAGCAATAGCCTCTACAGCTTCCAGTCCAGAATTCCTTCTGAATTTCAAAAGGATATCCCGCACCACCAACAACAAACGAGACATTTCCGTCTTCCTTGAGGAACTTCGACCATACACTGTCACCTACCCCCTCCTGTTTGCGCTTCTTCGCAGTTTCACTTCCAGCGCCATGTACGGACCAGTTCAGCAGCGTGTTACAGCTCGAGCGGTCCATCGTGCGATAAGCAACCTCGCAGCTTTCATAGTAAGAACAACTCTTGCCGAAGGCAAATTCGAGCCGTCGCGGATAGAATCGGCTTTGGCAGGCTGTGCCCAGCGTATTGCCGCCGGTATCGACAACGTGAATGTAGCGGACCTAGACATTCTGGATGACCTACAAGGCTGCGACAGTTCGCAAATTATGTCGGACGCAAACTTTGTTGAGCGGTTGACGAACGCGCGCATAACGGATCGTCGAAGTCGAAGAGCCAAGCGGTTACTGTTCGGCGTCAACAGTCAAGAGCAGCGGGACGCGACAGCATTCACCTATACAGGATGCACTGTTGAGCATGTGCTTCCACAATCCTCGCAATACTGGCCAGGATGGCAGCATTTCGCCGCCGTAGGGTCGGACTTGAGTGATTGGGTTGCCCGGCTCGGCAATCTGACCCTGTTGGGTCACAATGACGGCTACTCCAGAGGCCGCTTCAACGAGTCCTTCGAGAGGAAGCGGTTGGTATTTGAAGACAGTCCATTCGTCATCACCCGGGACTTGGCGCAGCACCAAGAATGGTCGCCTGCGGTCATCGACGCCCGGTCCAGAAAACTCGCCCAAGCGGCAGCGCGCTTATGGTGCTTTACTCCTTTTTCCAACCGAGGCTGACCGCTTCCGGCACTCAAGCCACTGGCGCCGGCAATGTCCGGCCCTCTTGATCGATGAAGAAGGCGCAAATAATCTCGCTCCAACTCTGCGAGCTGGTCTCGGGAAAGCTTTTCTCCGGCCCAATATGCAATCAAGCGTCCGGCAATGGCTCTGTTTTTCGTGACGATGCGACCTCTCTTCTCGTTTCCCTGCCACACAACATCCTTCCACCGCTCCTCGATATTGGCATCGCTTATAGACCACGGAATCTGGTTCTGCCTGCGGCAGGCTTCGGGCCACGACATGTTCGTCGGCGCAGCGACCAATCGCATAAATGCACGAATCAAGATTTCCTGTCCCACCGGCTTCCCAAGCAGATTTCCTTTTCGTATCTCGCTCCGTCTCGCGTCCCCCGACTCCTCCTTGTTCGACAGGCTATCCTGGAAGATTTGTATATTTTCCAGAAGAACCCCCCATATTTCCTCCAACTTCTCCAAATACTGCACCTTCTTTCCTCCGTCTATATGCTCATCGCCCTTTATACGAGCACCGGGGTAGATTGCATTCAGCATAATCAGATTGCAGTTAAAGATCGTCGATAACGTGGTAAATTCACCGTCGGAATCCCGTAGGGTGTTTCCCTGTATCTTCACCAGCCGCCCTCCGATGCTGTCGGCAATGACTCTGGAAAATTCCGCGACATAGTTGTCATCGTCCGTTATTATTGTCTGCCCTGTGGTCGGCTCCTTCGCATACATGTTGACCTTGGTGAATATTTTTCTTGCTTTTCTCGGCTCATATTCCACCATGATCAATGTTGTCACGTCTTCTGCAATGCTTTCGCCATCTGTCGCTCCCTGAATCGGGCGCCCAGCATCGTCTTGCTTGTTTATCGCATATTTGATGCCTTGCAGACGATGCTGCCCATCCAGCGGAACCAACCTCGTACTGTCGGCGAGCGTAAGAAACCCGAATCTATCGGCAAGCCCCTTATAAGTAATATGCAGCTTGCTGAATCCCGACGAACCCAAGGCGTCCGAGAGTCGCTCGAAGGAAAACGGCTTTTCATCCTCGTTCTCGCTAATGGCGGTAATTATGAACGATCCAATGAATCGAGATGGATCCTGAAGGAAGTAGGGGGCGATACTGTCACGAACCCTACGAATATTGATTTCCCGCTGATATATCTCCGTGACCGAAAGGTCTTTCCAGCCGGGCATGTCCTTCGGGATGGTGACGCTTCTAACCAGTTCCGCAGCCTTCATCGTGAAGACATAATAGTCAGTGTCGCCGAAGCGACCCTTCATGGCGGCAATCGTCTGCGGGATGTCGTTATCTTGCTCGTTTCAGATCAGCGGTTGTGCTGTTTGTTGGCATGGGGCCGCCACATTCTGATCAATGCGCGCTCCATCCGTCGGATCCTGTTTCTGGGCGTCGGATAGAAGCATACATCGAGGAACTCTCCGAAATTGGTCAGCCAGCCTCGTAGCTCGTCATTCGACGAACGGAGCCAGTGCTGGCGCAGCCTTTGCCGGATCGTCTGGTCCGTCGCTTGTCCTACATAGACACATTTTCGCTTGTCGCGCACCCAAAAAGCGTGGAGGCCGACCGCATCTTTCGGAATGGCGTCAAGTGCCGAGTAGCTCCATGCAATCACGTGGCGCTTTACCTTCATGGATACAGCCTGGACATTTCAACCGGGCCTGTCAACAACGAGGGGCGGCCGGCCTCGCCCCGCCGCTGCGGCGCTACAGCAGTTTGACCAGAGCGACGATCAGCCCGCCCTGGGCGATCATCGCGCCGAACATCCATTTCAGAAGCTCGGACTTGACCGCCTCGATGCGGCCTTCGACCTTCGCGAGCTCGGTCTTGAGGCCGGCCTCGACGCCCGCGATGTCGGCCTGGACTGCCGCGATGTCGGCCTTGGTGGCGAGGTTGGCGTTGAGCAGCGCGACATGCTCTTCGGCCAGCGTCTCGGCCTGCCTCTCCGTGAAGCCGCCCTCCGTCAGGCGCTTCACGAAGCGATGGGTGTCGAAGGCAACGGCCCCGGTCATGCCCGGAAGCATAGGAACCCGGACGGCGCGGGACAAGGGCCGGCTCGGCGCCGCCTGCCCCGCCGCCTCGAACGGCAGCGGGCGGGCGAGGACGGGGCGCTCGCGTCGGGAGAGCCATTTCCCGAGGACCCGGCAGCCGCCCGGGAAGCAGTCCCGGACGGCGGCGGGAAATGCGGATCAGGCGCCCTGTTCGCCGGCCGGCGAAGAAACGATCTCGGCATCCATGCTCACCGGGACCTGTATGGACAGCCAGGGGGCCTTCGCGACAGTGGTGGTGTGGCCCCGGCCGGTGTGGTCCTCCATGAGGCAGAGGTCGCCGGGCTTCACCCGCTGCACCGCGCCGTCGCCGAATCCCGGATCCACCTCTCCATGCACGGCGATGACGAAATGGCGCCGGGGGCAATTGCGCCAACCGGGCATCGGCTCCCGGCGAAACACCAGTTCTTCCCCTTCAATCGTGGCGAAGCCGAACGCGCCCGCCCCGCTCATCTCGAACTCTTCGATATGCGACTGCCCGTCGCTGCCGGAATAGACCCGGTATTGCATGCTGTAATCCTCGCTCTCCGGCTGGCCGCTCTTTCGAGGCCGAGGTCGGCGTCAGGCGGCAGTAAATCGCACCGGCACGCTGCGCGGGCCACGCACCTGGCCGCCGGCCCAGGCGACCGCGTCCGGGTCCGCAAGCTCGAACTCCCCGATGCGGTCGAACCATGTGCGGAGCGCGACCTGCATTTCCATGCGCGCGAGGTTGGAGCCGGCGCAGCGGTGGATGCCGAGGCCGAAGGCGATGTGGCGGTTGCGCCGGCGGTCCAGCACCACCTCGTCGGCGCGCTCGAACGCCGCCGGGTCGCGGTTGGCGCCCGGGAAGTTCATCAGCACCCGGTCGCCCTGCTGCAGCGCCGCCCCGTCGATCTCGACCGGCTCGGTCACGATGCGCCCCATGGTGACCGGCGAATGGAAGCGCAGCAGCTCCTCCACCGCCGTCGGCAGCAGCGCCGGCTCGGCGCGCAGCCGCGCCCGGTCCGCCGGGTGGGCCGCGAAATGCAGCAGCGACGAGGAGATCGCGCTCCAGGTCGTGTCGATGCCGGCGACCAGCAGCAGCGTGCACATGCCGAGGATCCGGTAGTCGTCGAGCTTCCCGCCCTCGGCCTCCGCCTCGATCAGCATGGAGATCGCGTCGCCGCAGGGCCGTTTGCGCCGCTCGGTCACCATCTCCTGGAAGAAGGACCGGATCGCGGCGCGGTACTGCACCATCTGCTCCGGCTCGGTCAGGCCGAACTCCAGCACGCCGCGCACCCAGGTGACGAACTCGTCGGCGCGCGCCGGGTCGATGCCAAGCACATGCGCGATGACGCGCGGCGCGATCTGCTGCGCATAGTCGGCCGCCGCGTCCGCCCGGCCCTCCCCGATGAAGCCGTCGATCAGGCGGTTGCAGAGATCCCGCGTGTAGGGGATGTGCGCCTCGACCGCATGGGGGCTGAACAGCGGCATGACGATGCGCCGGTAGGGCCGGTGGCGCGGCGGGTCGGAGGTGATCGGCGGGGCGCGGCTGGTCTCGCCGTATATCTCCGTCTCCGCCTCCAGAATCTCCACCATTTCCGGCGAGGGCGGCGCCACCAGCGGCGAGGCGGAGGAGAGCGCCGGCGCCATCTTCACCATCTTCTGCAGATGCTCGTAGCGCGTCGGCAGCCAGGAGCCGCCCCAGCGCTCCGTATGCGCGATCGGGCAGCGCCCGCGCAGCTCCCGCCACACCGGCGCCGGATCGCGCACATAGCCGGGGTCGAAAATATCGTAGTCCGACGCCCAGTCGCGGACCGGGCCGTATCCGGGGCTGTCGGTCAAGGCGTTCCCTCTCCTGGCGCTTGCCGCCGGTTCACCCGGCGGCGAAGCGGACGGGCGCCGTGCGGGGACCGCGCACCTGGCCGCCGGCCCAGGTGACCGCCTCCGGGTCCGCAAGCTCGAAGGGGCCGATGCGGTCGAACCATGTGCGGAGCGCGACCTGCATTTCCATGCGCGCGAGGTTGGAGCCGGCGCAGCGGTGGATGCCGAGGCCGAAGGCGATGTGGCGGTTGCGCTTGCGGTCCAGCACCACCTCGCCGGGCCGGTCGAAGGCCGCCGGGTCGCGGTTGGCGCCCGGGAAGTTCATCAGCACCCGGTCGCCGGGCGCCATGTCCACCCCGCCCACGGAAACCGGCTCCGTCACCTTGCGGCCCATGGTGACCGGGGAATAGAAGCGCAGCAGCTCCTCCACCGCCGTCGGCAGCAGCTCCGGCTCGGCGCGGAGCCGCGCCTGGTCCTGCGGGTGCGTCGCGAAATGCAGCAGCGAGGCGGAGATCGAGCTCCAGGTGGTGTCGATGCCCGCCACCAGCAGCAGGAAGCAAACGCCGACAATCTTGTAGTCGTCCAGCTTCGCGCCCTCGACCTCGGCCTCGATCAGGGTCGAGATCGCGTCGTCGCCGGGGTTCTTCCGGCGCTCGGCCACCATCTCCCGGAAGAAGTCGCGGATGATGCCGCGATATTTGATGCGCATTTCCGGCTGCGTCTGGCCCAGCTCCAGAATGCCGCGCACCCATTCGACGAAATCGTCGGCGCGCGCCGGGTCGATGCCGAGCACATGCGCGATGACGCGCGGCGTGATCTGCTGCGCATAGTCCGCCGCCGCGTCCGCCTCGCCCCTGTCGATGAAGCCGTCGATCAGGCGGTTGCAGAGGGTGCGCGTATAGGGGATCTGCCGCTCGACCGCATGCGGCGAGAAGAAGGGCAGGATCAGCCGCCGGAAGGGCTTGTGCTCCGGCGGATCGGAGGTGATCGGCGGGTTCTCGCTGCCGTATTTCCTGGCCTCCGCCACCAGCACCTCGCGCAGCTCCGGCGACGGCGGCACCACCACCGCCGAGCGCGAGGAGAGCGCCGGCACCATCTTGACCAGCGCCTGCAGGTCCTCGTAGCGCGTCGGCATCCAGGAGCCGCCCCAGCGTTCGGTATGGGCGATCGGGCAGCGCTCGCGCAGATCGTCCCAGACCGGCGCGGGGTCGCGCACATAGCCGGGGTCGAAAATGTCGTAGTCGGACGCCCAGTCGTGAACCGGGCAGGTTTCCGGCGCGTCGGTCATAGGCGTATCCCCCGTCAGTCCTCTTCCACGACCGAAATCGCGAATTCGGGACAATTGTCGATGGCGAGCCGGGCCCGGTCCTCCCGGCCCGGCGGCACGACGCCGTCGTTCAGCGCCCGCGACAGCCCGTAGTCATCGACCTCGAACAGGGCCGACGCCAGCGCAAAACAACGGTTATGGCCCTCGCAGAGTTCGGGATCGACCTTGATTCTCACGGCTCGCGGCCCTCCGCCTCATCCGGGTGTCGCGGCCGATGCTAGCACGCCCGGCCCAGGTCTTGAACAGGGCCGGGCGGCCCTCCCTCGATACGCGGCTGGCGGCGCGGCTCGAAGGGCGGACCCCGCTCAGCTCTTGAACAGGGCCGCGGCGCCGCCGATGGCGCCCTTCTTGCGCGCGCGCTCCTCATCGACGCGGCCGGCCTCGGCGCGGAGCCGGGCGGCGAGCGCCTCCAGATCTCCCACCGAGAGCCGGGAGAGGTCGTCGCCGAGCGTGTAGCCGGGCGGCCGGGGCGTGTCGTCTTCGTCTTGCATGGCGGGCCTCCGCTTGCGAATGTCGCCGGCCCCGCCCTTTACCCGGAATGGACCGAGATGGCCAACGCATTGCCCGCCGAAATGACCGTTATCGAGACGCGCGCGCCCGGCGGCCCGGAGGCGCTCGTGACCGGGCGCCGCCCGACGCCGGCGCCCGGCCCCGGCGAGGTGCTCATCCGCATCGCGGCCGCCGGCGTCAACCGCGCCGACTGCCTGCAGCGCGCGGGCAACTACCCGCTGCCGCCCGGCGCCTCCGACATAATCGGGCTGGAATGCTCGGGCACGGTGGCCGCGCTCGGCGAGGGCGTCGCCGGCTGGGCCGTGGGCGATCCGGTCTGCGCGCTGCTCTCCGGCGACGGCTATTGCGAATACACCGCCGCGCCGGCCGCGCAGTGCATGGCCGTGCCGGACGGCGTGGACCTCGTGGACGCGGGCGGCCTCCCGGAGACCTGCGCCACCGTCTGGGCCAATGTCTTCCAGGCCTGCGCGCTCAGGCCCGGCGAGACCTTCCTGGCGCAGGGCGGCTCCAGCGGCATCGGCGTCACCGCCATCCAGTTCGCAAAGGCCTGGGGCTGCACCGTGCTGGCGACGGCCGGCAGCGCGGAGAAGGCCGCCGCCTGCGAGGCGCTCGGCGCCGACCGGGCGATCAACTACCGCGAGGAGGATTTCGTGGCGGCCGCGCGCGAGGCGGCGGGCGGCGCCGATGTCATCCTCGACATGGTGGGCGGGGACTATATCAACCGCCAGCTCGAGCTGCTGAACCATGGCGGGCGGCTGTGCTTCGTCGCCTTCATGCGGGGCGCGGTGGCGGAAGCGGATTTCGGCCTCGTCCAGCGCAAGCATCTCATCGTGACCGGCTCGATGCTCCGGCCGCGTTCCGTCGAGGAGAAGGGGCGGATCTGCAGGGAAATGTCGGACTTCGCCTGGCCGCTGTTCGCCTCCGGCAAGCTCTGCCCGGTCACCCACGCCCGCTTCCCGCTCGCGCAAGCCGCCGACGCCCACCGGCTGATGGAATCGAGCGCGCATATCGGCAAGATCCTGCTGGCGCCCTGAGGGGCGTTCCGCTCGCCGTTTGCGCTATGCTCGCCGGCGTTTCTCCGGGAGGACCGACATGACCGCAGGACACTGCCTGTGCGGGACCGTGCGCTTCGAGGCGGACGCCGTGCGCGACATGGCGCATTGCCACTGCTCGATCTGCCGCAAGCATCACGGCGCCGCCTTCGCCACCATGGCGCGGGTCCGGGAGGAGGATTTCCGGTGGACGGCCGGCGAAGCGGCGGTCCGCCAGTACGAGTCCTCGCCGGGCTTCCACCGCTCCTTCTGCGGCGCCTGCGGCTCGTCGCTGCCGGGGCGCTCGCCGGCCGGCGGGTGGTTCGCGCCGGCCGGGCTGTTCGCGGACGATCCCGGCAAACGCCCGAACGCCCACATCTTCGCCGCCTCCAGGGCCCCCTGGCAGATCGTTGCCGACGACCTGCCCCGCTTCGACGGCTGGCCGCCGAACAAGGGGTTGCCCGTAATAGAACGCGCCCCGCCGGAGGGGGTGGAGGGGCTTGGCGGGAGCTGCGTGTGCGGCGCCGTCGTCTGGGAGGTCCGGGAGGCGTTCCGCCGCGTTCACAACTGCCATTGCTCGCGCTGCCGCCGGGCGCGCGCCGCGGCCCACGCCACCAACGGCTTTACCGCCGCGGACGGCGTGCGGTTCCTCCGCGGCGCGGACCTCGCCGTGGAATGGAAGCTGCCGGAGGCCCGGTTCTTCGCCGTCTGCTTTTGCGGCGTCTGCGGTTCCGGCGTCCCGCGGCGCGACCCGGCGCGCGGCCTCGCCGTCACGCCGATGGGCGCCCTCGACGGCGACCCGCAGCGCAGCGTGGACCGCCACATCTTCACCGCCTCCATGGCGCCCTGGCACGCGGTCGCCGACGACCTGCCGCAATTCGCCGAGGCGGCTCCGGACCGATCCGGCCGCCCCGACCTTTGCAATCCGGCCGAAACACCCTAAATCTCCCGCTGTCCCTCCCTCTAACCGGAAGCGCTTCTCTCATGGACACGCCCCTCATGCCGAAGGCGACCGCTGTCTGGCTGATCGACAACACGCGCCTCACCTTCGAGCAGATCGGCGCGTTTTGCGCCCTGCACATGCTTGAAGTGCAGGCGCTGGCGGACGGCGATATCGGGGAGGGCATCAACGGGCGCGACCCGATTGCCAATGACGAGCTCACCCGCGACGAGATCGCCCGCTGCGAAGCCCTGCCGGACGCGCGGCTGGTCATGGCCAGGCGCGACTCGCCGCGCGCCACGGCGCGCAGCACCGGGCCCCGCTACACGCCCGTCTCCAAGCGCCAGGACAAACCGGACGGCATCGCCTGGCTGCTGCGCAACCGCGCCGAGCTTTCGGACGCGCAGATCGGCAAGCTGATCGGCACCACCAAGACCACCATCACCGCCGTGCGCGAGCGCACGCACTGGAACGCCTCCAATATCCGCCCGCAGCACCCGGTCGATATCGGCCTCTGCACCTATATCGAACTCGCCGAGGAAACCGCAAAGGCGCGCGCCAAGCTACCCCCGGAGGAGCGCGAGGCGCTGGAAGCCGCCGACCGGCCCCAGACCGAACCGCCGCCCGTCGAGAACGAGCCGCCGCTATTCGGCTGACAGCCGCCTGGAACGGCCTGCCGGTCCTGGCCAGGGCCGGCATTCTGGCAATGGCGGCGATGGCCGCGTTCACCGGCATGAGCGTGTGCATCCGCTTCGCTTCGGTCGAACTCCATCCGTTCCAGATCGTCTTCTTCCGCAACCTTCTGGTGCTGGCCTTCATGGCCCCGTTCTTCCGGCGGCTGGACCTGTCGGCGCTCAGGCGGCCGGGCTTTCCCTGGCATCTCTACGCGATGCGCGGCGCCTTCGGCACGGTCGGCATGATTTGCGGCTTCTGGGCGGTCATCGTCATGCCGCTCGCCGATGTCACGGCGCTGTCCTTCACCATGCCGCTGTTCGCGACCGCCGGCGCGGCGCTGGTGCTGGGCGAGACCGTGCGCGCGCGGCGCTGGACCGCCATCGTCATCGGCTTCCTCGGCTCCATGCTGGTGCTGCGCCCGGATTTCTCGGGCCTGGGCGCGGGCGCCGGCCTCGCTTTCGCCAATGCGGTGATGATCGCCGCCTCGACGCTGGTCATCAAGCGGCTGGCGCATCGGGAGCCGGTCGAGCGCATCGTGTTCCTCGCCTCGGCCATTATCGCGGCGCTGTCGCTCGCGCCGGCGCTGTTCGTCTGGCGGTGGCCCGGCGCCGAGGTCTGGGCCGTGCTGTTCGCGCTCGCCGGGGTGGCCTCGCTCGGGCATGTCGCATTCGTCCGCGCCCTTTCCCTCGCCGACCTGACGGTGGTCATGCCGTGGGAGTTCACCCGCCTGCCGATGATGGTGCTGGTCGCCATGCTGGTCTTCGACGAGACGCCGTCGGTCTGGGCGCTGGCGGGCGGCGGCGTGATCTTCGCCTCGACCTTCTACATCGTCCGGCGCGAGGCTCAGCTCGCCCGCCGGCCCGAGTCGAGATAGCGCCGGGCGCCGATTTCCAGCATGTCGATGCGCGCCGCATAGCCGCCGGCGCCCGTCTCGAACGCCCGGCGCTCCGGCAGACCCGGACGCACCAGCGGCCCGCCGGCGGCCGTCTCCGCCGGAGCGATGGCGAAGGCCTCGAGCACGGTCGGCGCGATGTCGATGGGGCCGACCGGCGCCTCCGCCCTTGCGGCGGCGGGAAACAACGGCCCCCGCGCCGCCAGCAGGCAGGCAAGCTCTTGCCGGTGCAGCCCGCCATGGATGCCGCCGAAGACCGGCGGCGGCGAGTCGTCCGCGCCCGCCATCGCGCCGCCGGCAAAGCCCCAGCGGTTGTCGTCGTCGTCCTGGCCGAGCGTATAGACGAGATGCGGCGTGCGCTCATGGTCCAGGCCGACCAGGCCGAGCGCAAAGCTGCCGGCGACATGGCCTTCGACCTCGTTGACGCCGCGCGCGAACAAGAGCCCCGCCCAAGGCTGCTCGCGCATCCAGTCCGCCAGCCGGGCGATCTTTCCGTCGCGGCTGCGGACATTGCCGCAGGAGGACGAGACCACGGCATAGTCGGTATCCGCGTCGAGCGCGGGCCCGGCCCTGAAACCCGCAGCGCGCATTTCGGCCGCCACGTCGATCTTCCCGCGAATCGTCACCTGGCCGTGGTCGGAGAGCAGGATGACATTCCAGCGCGCGGCGTCGGGCCTCGCCTCCAGCGCGGCGAGCACAAGCGCGAATTCCGCGTCCACGCAGGAGAGCGCCTCCCGGCAGGCCTCTGAGCCGATGCCCGCATAGTGCATGGCGACATCGGGCTCGGAATACCAGACGATGGCGACATGCGGGTCGTGCCGGGGAAACATCTCCTCCAGCAACACACGGGTCGCGTAGCGGCAGCGCGCATTGTTGGGCAATGCCGGCGCCGGCGCCGGCCCCAGCCGCCGCTCGATTCCCGCATGGTCGGCGGCAGGTGTGCTGATGTCCGGCCCCTGAACCGAGAAAGTCGCCTGGCCCCGCCCCCGCGCGCGGGGGTTGAGGCACCAGGCATTGCCGGCCGTGCCGGCGGAGACGACGGCGAGGCGCTTGTCCGCCGCCGCGAGCCGGTCGCCCAGGGCCGGCGCCGCCACCAGCGCATCGCCGAAATGCGCGACCGCCGACCGGAGGCCCTCGACCGGCGCCGTATTGATGAGCGGTCCATTGCCCGGCGCGGAGAAGGTGTTGGCGACCAGCCCGTGCCGGCCGGGCCAGGCGCCGGTGGCGACGGTCGGCGTGACGACGCGGGTCTCGCTCGGGAACACGGTCCGCGCCCGCGGCCAGATGCAGCCCTCGGCGATGAATCGCGCCACATTCGGGCAGGCGTCCTCCGAGATCATGTCGGGCCGAAGCCCGTCCATCGCCACGATCAGGAAGCGTGGTTCGTCAGCGGTCATGCGGGACTCTCCTCCGCCGTCATACTACTGCCGATTCCCGGAATCAGAACGGCTTGACGACGACCAGGAGGACGATGGCGAGGGTGAGCAGCGCCGGGGCCTCGTTGGCGAGGCGACAGCGGCGGGGGGAAAGGCTCCTGCCATCCCCGGCGAGATGCTTGCGCCAGCGCGCGAAGAGGTGGTGCAGCCAGGACAGCGCCGCGACGGCGGCAAGCTTGGTCCAGAGCCAGCCGGAGGACCAGTCCATGTTCGGCGAGACCCAGAGCAGCAGCCCGCCGAACAGAAAGGCGGCGATCATCGCCGGGTTGACGATGACCCGCAGCAGGCGCCGCTCCATGCGCTTGAAGCGCTCGCTGTCGGCGGCGCCCGGTTCGGTCTCCAGATGGTAGATATAGAGGCGCGGCAGGTAGAGCATCCCGGCCATCCAGAAGACGACCGCCGCGATATGCAGCGCCTTGATCCAGGGGTAGAGCGCGAAGAGCCAGATCATCCGGCGGCGATCGTCGGGCAGCCGGCGCAGGACGCGGGGCAGAGGCGAGGCTGCGGCCGGCGGTCCAGCACCAGCTCCGCAAGGCCCTCGATATAGGAAGGCGCGGTGCGCGGCGTCGCTACCCGCTCCCAGGCTGCGGCGCCGGCGCGCTCGGCCGCGGCCCGGTATTCGATATCGAGCTCGACCAGCGTCTCGGAATGTTCGGAGACGAACGCAATGGGGGCGAGCACCAGCGCCAGGCCTTCCCTCGCGGCGGCCTCGACCTCGGCTTCGGTATCCGGCTGGAGCCATCTCTCCGGCGTGGCCCGGCTCTGCCAGGTCACGCGCCAGTCGATGTCGCCGGCCGTCCCCAGCCGGGTCTCCACGGCGGCGCGGAGCGCAGCGGCCGTCCGTTCCACCTGCCAGGAATAAGGATCGCCCTTTGCAATCACCCGCTCCGGCAGGCCATGCGCGGTGAACAACACCCTGACCGGCGCGGCGGCGCGGGCGCGGCGGACCGCTTCGGCCAGAGGATCCGCCCAAGCGTCTATCAGGCCGTCCAGCAGCGGATGGCAGCAAAGCACGCGCAGCTGGCAATCCCCGCCTGCCACCTTCCGCCATTCCGCGAGCGACGACCCCGAGGTTGTCGTCGAAAATTGCGGATAGAGCGGCAGGGCGACGATCTCATCCGGCCGCCAGTCCCGGACCGCGCGAATTGCCGCCGCCGCGCGTGGATGCCAATAGCGCATCGCCACGAAGCAGCGCGCCTCCCGGCCGCGCCCGGCCAGCGCCGCTTCCAGGGCGCGGGCTTGCGCCTCGGTCTGCTCCGGCAGCGGCGAGGCGCCGCCGAGTTGCTCACAGGCGGCGCGCGCCGGAGCGGCCCGCCGGCCGGCGATATAGCGCGACAACAGGAAACGGACCGGAGCCGGGACCGGCAGGATAGCGGGGTCGCTGAACAGATTTCGCAGGAACGGCCTGACGGCTTCCGGGCTGTCCGGACCGCCAAGATTGAAGAGGATGACGGCAAGCCGGCTCACCGCGCCTCCTGCACGAGCCGGCGCAACGCAACCACATGCTCCGGCGGCGTCATCGGCAGCACGCCGTGGCCGAGATTGAACACATGCGGACCCCGGCGGAGCGCTGACAGGATGTCCCGCGCGGCCCGTTCCATGGCCTCGCCGCCGATCGCCAACAGCATGGGATCGAGATTGCCCTGGACGGCGGCCTGTCCCTGCACGGCGCCGGCCGCCCAGGCCGGGTCTGCGGTCGTGTCGAGGCCGACACAATCGCCAATCCCGGCGAATTCCGCCGCAAGCACCCCGGCGCCGCGCGGAAAGAGGATTAGCGGCACGGAGGAATGCCGTTGCCTCAGCCCGGTTGCGATCCGCCGCGCCGGTTCGAGACACCAGCGCCTGATCCCCGCCGGCGGCAGCAGCCCGGCCCAGCTATCGAACAATTGCAGCGCCTCCGCGCCGGCCTCCGCCTGCGCCGACAGGTGATCGACCGTCACCTCGACGAGCAAGTCCAGCAGTTCGGCGAAACGTTCCGGCTCGCCAAGCGCCATTCTCCGAACCTGCAGCCAGTCGCGGCTGGAGCCTCCCTCGAGCATGTAGGCAGCCACCGTCCAGGGCGCGCCGGCGAAGCCGACCAGCGCCGCTTCTCCGGGCAGGCCGGCGCGCGCCAGCCGCACGGTCTCATAGACGGCATCCAACCGGCCGCCGACAGGCTGCAGGGCATCGGGATCGAGCGGCCCGAGAACCGGCCCCCTGCCCTCGACGAACTGCACCTCCTGGCCAAGCGCATGAGGGATGGTCAGGATGTCTGAAAACAGGATCGCCGCATCTGTCCCGAAGCGGCGCACCGGCTGTAGCGTGGCCTCGGCCGCGAGCGTTGGGGAGAAGCAAAGATCGAGGAAACTCCCTGCCGAAGCGCGCAGTTTCCGGTATTCCGGCAGGTAGCGGCCGGCCTGGCGCATGAGCCAGAAGGGCGCCGGGCGCATGGCCTTGCCGGCCAGGGCTTTCAGGAGGGGTTTGTCCATGCCGGCCGGCGACGCTTCCTTAACCGAGTACAAGGGATTCCTGATTCTTGTCTTTCTTATATAGCCGCTCCCGGCTGTGGAAACAGGCGTTATCCCCCGCCGGGCTCGCGGCAGGATTAAGGTCGGCCGCTCCCGCTCGCGTTATCCACGGGATTGAACTTGCCCCTTTCCGCCTGGGGACGGTTTGGGGGCGCGGCGGGAGAGGCGGGTATGTTATCAGTCGGGACCAGTTCCGCACCGCTTTTCCCCGGAGGTTGCGTGGATAACCCGGTCGTCCATCTGCATCTGGTCTCCGACGCGACGGGCGAGACCGTGCGCACGCTCGGCCGGGCCTGCGTCAGCCAGTTCGACGGCATTGCGGTCAGGGAGCATTTCTGGGTACTGATCCGTAACAGGGACCAGCTTCTGGGCGTGATCGAGGGCGTCCGGGCGGCGCCGGGCGTGGTGCTGGCGACAGTGGTCAACGACCGGCTTCGCCATCTGCTGGAGGTCGCCTGCCGCGAGGCCGGCGCGCCCTTCGTCTCGCTGCTCGACGAGCCGGTGGCGGCGATCAGCGAATGGGCGGGCCGGCCGGCGCATCACCGGCCCGGCCGGCGCCAGACGCTGGACGAGAGGTATTTTGCGCGCATCGACGCCATGCAATTTACCATGGTGCACGATGACGGCCAGATGGAGGAAAATCTCGATGAGGCGGACGTTGTCGTCATCGGCGTGTCGCGCAGTTCGAAGACGCCGACCTGCATCTATCTCGCCAATCTCGGCTACAAGGCGGCGAATGTGCCCTTCGTGCCGGAAGTGCCGCTTTCCCGGCAGGTTCTGGAGTTGACGCGGCCGCTTGTCGTGGGCCTGACCGTCGATCCCGGCCGGCTGGTGCAGGTCCGGCGCAACCGGCTGCGCTCGCTGCGCGAGCAGCGCGAGACCGACTATGTGGATATCGACCGCGTCCGCACCGAGGTCACCGAATCCCGGCGGCTCTTCGCCGAGAGGGGCTGGCCGTCGATCGACGTCACCCGCCGGTCCATAGAGGAAACCGCGGCCGGCATCATCCGCCTGCTGGAAGGGCGCACGCATGACAGCGCCGCCGGTTGAGCCGCCGGTGCTGGCGTCGGCGAGCGCGGTGCGGGCGCGCCTGCTGGCCGCCGCCGGCGTCGAGGCGCAGCAAATGACCTCGGGCGTGGACGAGGACGCGCTCAAGGCGAAGCTCGGCGGGCTCGACCACGAGTCCCTGGCGCTGGCGCTGGCGGAAGCGAAGGCCGGGGTCGTTTCGGCGGCGCATCCGCGACGGCTGGTGCTGGGCGCCGACCAATTGCTCGTCATGGGCGGCAGGCGCTTCGACAAGCCGCGCGACCGGGCGGAGGCGGCCGCGCATCTGGCCGCGTTTTCGGGCCGGTCGCATGAGCTGGTGACGGCCGCTGTCGTCCTGCGCGGCGGCGATGTCCTCTGGCGCTGCGCGGACCGGGCGCGACTGCATGTCCGGCGCCTGAGCACGGCCGCGGTCGACGCTTATCTGGAGACGGTTGGGCCGGCGGCGCTCGCATCGGTCGGCGCCTATCAACTGGAGGGGCCGGGGGCGCAATTGTTCGAGCGCGTGGAGGGCGATTTCTTCACCGTGCTGGGCTTGCCGCTGCTGCCGCTGCTGGCGTTTCTGCGCAGCGAGGGGGCGCCGGCATGGGCCCGCTGACCGGGGCGGCGAAGGTGGCCGGCATCATGGGCTGGCCGGTCTCGCATTCGCGCTCGCCGGCGATCCACGGCCACTGGCTGGCGCGCTACCGCATAGACGGCGCCTATATCCCGTTCTCCGTGCGTCCCGAGGACGGATATGACGCTATCCGCATGTTGCCGCGCTTGGGCTTTTCCGGCACGAATGTCACGCTCCCGCACAAGGAAACCGCGCTTCGGGCCGTGGACGAGACGGACCCGGTCGCCCGGCGCATCGGCGCGGTCAATACGGTGATTGTGCGGCCGGACGGCTCACTGTATGGCGGCAACACGGATGCTTACGGCTTTCTGGAGCATCTTCGCGCCTCTGCGCCGGACTGGCGCCCGGGTGTCGCGGTCGTGCTGGGCGCGGGCGGTTCGGCGCGGGCTGTGGCGGCGGCGCTGGTCGATGCGGGCGCGTGCGAAGTCCGGCTCGCGAACCGCACGGCGGCGCGCGCCGCTAGGGTCGCCCGGGAGATCGGCGGGCCGGTCGCGCCGGTAGCTTGGGACGAGCGGGACGCTGCGCTCGACGGGGCGGGCCTGCTGGTCAACACGACGAGCCTCGGCATGGCCGGCGGTCCGCCGCTGGAAATCGCCCTGGATGCGCTGCCGGAGGGCGCGGTCGTGAACGACATCGTCTATGCGCCGCTGGAAACGCCGCTGCTGGCCGCCGCGCGCGGTCGGGGCCTCGCCGCCGTGGACGGGCTCGGCATGCTGCTGCACCAGGCGCGGCCCGGCTTCGCGGCCTGGTTCGGCGCCGATCCCGAAGTGGACGACGCGCTCCGGCGGAGCGTGCTGGCGGGGCTGTGAAGCGCCGGCGCACACGCCCCCGCGTGATCGGCCTCACCGGCTCCATCGGCATGGGCAAGTCCACCGCCGCCGCCATGCTGCGCCAGGCCGGCCTGCCGGTGTTTGACGCCGATGCCGAAGTGCACCGCATGATGGCGCGGGGCGGCGCGGCGGTGGCGGCCGTCGGGGCGGCGTTTCCGGGCGCGGTATGCGGCGGCGCGGTCAACCGCCGCGCCCTCGGCGATCGCGTCTTTGCCGACACGGCGGAACTCCGGCGGCTGGAGCGCATCGTGCATCCGCTTGTCGGGCGGGCCGAGCGCGCCTTCCTGCGCCGGGCCGGGCGCGAGCGCCGGCGGGCGGTGGTGCGCGATGTGCCGCTGCTCTTCGAGACGGGCGGCGAGAAGCGCTGCGACTGGACCGTCGTGGTCTCGGCGCCGGCGCGTGTCCAGGCCGCCCGCGTGCTCGCCCGGCCGGGCGTCACGAGGGCGCTGCTCGAGTCCGTGCGCGCCAGGCAGACGCCCGATGCGGAGAAGCGCAAGCGGGCGGATATCGTGATACCGACGGGGGCCGGCCGGCGGCTGACCCGCGCCCGGCTGAAGGCCATGCTGCGCCGGCGGCTCGGCAAGGGGAGAAAGCGGAATGCGTGAGATCGTCCTCGATACCGAGACCACCGGGCTCGCTCCGGAGGAGGGGCACCGCGTCGTCGAGATCGGCGCGCTGGAGCTGGTCCACCGCGTCCCGACCGGCGAGGTCTGGCACAGCTACATCAATCCCGAGCGCGACATGCCGCCCGATGCGTTCAGGATCCATGAGTTGTCCGAGGCGTTCCTCAGCGACAAGCCGCGTTTCGCGGACATCGCGGACGAATTCCTGAAATTCGTCGGCGCGGCGCCTCTGGTGATCCACAATGCGCCGTTCGACGCCGGGTTCCTCAACGCCGAATTCGCCCGCCTGGACCTGCCGCCGCTCGACGGGGATCGGCTGGTCGATACGCTGCAGATGGCGCGCAGACGCTTCGCGGGGGCCCCGAACAATCTCAACGCGCTCTGCGACCGGTTCGAGATCGACAAGTCGGCCCGCACGCTGCATGGCGCGCTGGTCGATTGCCGCCTGCTGGCCGAGGTTTATCTGCACCTGACCGGAGGGCGCCAGCCGGGCCTTGCGTTCCAGACCGGCGCGGGCGGCGCCGGCAAGGAAGGGCAGGCGCAGCGGACGGGGCCGTTCCGCCCCCCGCGCCCTCATGCGCCGACGCCGGAGGAACTCGTCGCCCACAAGGCGTTTGTCGCGGGCCTGAAAGACCCGGTCTGGCTGAAGTGAGGGGGCTTTCGGGCCGGCTCCGCGAGCGACAACCCCGCCGCGACCGCCTCCAGCACCCGCTCCCGCAATTCGAGGGAATACGCTTTCGCCAAAGCCGCCGTTCTGTTCCCGTTTCGGTGAAATACAGGAATAATATTGGAACATAACAAGGCGGTCACTCCCTTCGCGGCCCGCACTTCGCCGCATGGAGACCCCGGAAATTCATCCTGGAGCCGCTGGCATTGGCCGGACTCCTTCGCTAGTGTCGCGGTCATGGTTCGCCGGCTCCGACGACGACGCGGCTGAACCGGCCGGACAAGGCTCCGGCCGGCATCGCCGCCGTCCTGTCCGTCCGGGAGCCGTCCGACCATGCGTCCTTTCCATATCTGTCCGCTCGAATCCGCCGACCGGCCCGCTATCGAAGCGCTTCTCGACCTCGTATTCGGGCCGGGCCGCAGCAACAGGTCCTCCTGTCGCCTCCGCGCCGGCAACCCGCCCTGCCCGGCGCTTGCCTTCGCCGCGTGGATGGACGGGCGCCTTGTCGGCAGCGTGCAGCAGACGCCGGTCGCGGTCGGGGATGCCGGCGCCCGCGCCCTGCTGCTCGGCCCGCTTGCGGTGCTGCCGGCGCTGCGCGGCCAGGGGATCGGCCGGGCGCTGCTTGGCCGGAGCCTCGATGCGGCGCGCGGCTGCGGCTGGCCCCATGTCTTCCTGGTCGGCGAGCGGACCTATTACGCGCCGCTCGGCTTCGGCCCGGCCGATACGGTCGGCGTTTCGGTCGCGGGCGAACCGGCGGACCGCGTCCACCACATGGCGCTTGCTCCGGACATTCCTGCGCCAAAGGGCGAACTCGGGCCTTGGTCCCGGTCCGGCTGATTTGCCGCTGGCGCCCGATCCGTTCGAGTCGAACCGGCCTCGCGCGACCCCGCTCGTTCCCGCTTGGGGGCGGGGCGACGAATGGAGCTGAGACCGGCGGCTACCCGACAAGCGACGGCCGCTTCAGCCGGATCGAATATGCTCTAAGCGGACCGGCGAGATAATTCTCCATTATCGTGAAGTCCAGATTCCCTTCATCCCATGCCTTGCCGGCCGTAATGAGGGCTTCCTGGTATCCTTCCCTGTTCTCCCTAATTCTTTCCGGCAAAAGCGCTCCGGACCTTACGCACAGGAGAAAATAACAGGCTGCTCGGGCAGTTCCGCCGTTCCCCTCTGTAAAGGGGTGTATCCAATTCAGACGCCAAAGCCCATATGCCGCCATCTCGGCAAGTGTCCGGATATACAGGTTTTTCTGCACGGTGGAAATGAATCGGTTCACCCGCTCGGACACTTCATTGAAATGCGGCGGTTTATGACTCCCGACATAAATCGGTTCCCGTCGAAACCTTCCACCGAATTGACAAATATTCGCTACCGCGACACGATACAGCGCCCATAGCGGATATTTGTCGAAGGACACCGGGCCTTTTCGAGGAGTTCCTGCAAGCGGGGCCGTTCGGGGGCTCGTCGGGCGGCTGACTTCCATTCGGCCATTCGCGTTCTCCGAAGGATTGTATCCGATGAGTGGAGGTCACCCCTCCGTGATGGCGCGGCGCTGGCTCTTTGGCAACCTGCGCCGCGCACACAGGGGCGCTGCGATAGTGTATGGTCCCGTGTTGCCATGGCCGGAACGCCGACACGCTTCTCGCCCGAGGGCGATATCGACGCCTTCCTCGAAAAGGCCGCCCGGACGGCGCGGCCCGGGGGCGGCGGGCGGCTGATCTTCGCGCTCGACGCCACCGCCAGCCGGGAGCCGACATGGGACCGGGCGAGCCACCTCCAGGCGGACATGTTCCAGACCGCCGCGGCGCTCGGCGGCCTCGAAGTCCAGCTCGTCTTCTATCGCGGCTTCCGAGAATGCAAGGCGAGCGGCTGGGTGCGCAACGCCGACGACCTGTTGAAGCGGATGCTGCAGATCCGCTGCTATGGCGGCCTGACGCAGATCGGCCGGGTGCTGGCCCATGCCGCCGGGGAGACGAACAAGCGCAAGGTCGATGCGCTGGTGTTCGTGGGCGATGCGTTCGAGGAGGATATCGACCGCGTCTCGCACGAGGCCGGAAAGCTCGGCATGCTCGGCACGCCGGCGTTCCTGTTCCAGGAAGGCGGCGACCCGCTGGCGACGCGCGGCTTCAACGAGATCGCCCGGCTGACCGGCGGCGCCTGCTGCCGGTTCGACACCGGGAGCGCCGAGCAGCTCCGCGCCCTGCTGCGCGCGGTGGCGGCGTTCGCAGCCGGCGGCCGGGCCGCGCTGACATCGCTGCCCGGCAGCGCGGCGAAGCAATTGGCGGGACAGATTAAGGCCCTGCCGGGCGGCGGGAGGGGCAAGCGGCGGTGATCGGCGTCGTCGTCCTGGTCCTGGCGCTGCTGATCTGCCTGCCGATGCTGGCGCGCTGGGCCGCCAATGCCGACCCGAAAGTGCTGCTGCGCGTCCTGCGGCTGGCGGCGGCCCTCGTCATGGGCGCGGCCGTCCTGCTGCTGGCGGTGTTCGGCCGCGGCCTCGTCCTGAGCCTGCTGGCGCCGCTGCTGTTCGGCCTGTTCATGCAGTGGCGGCGCGCGCGCAACATGGCGAAGACCGCGAAGGGGCCGACGCCGGGCCAGGGCTCGGAGGTGCAGACCCGCTTCCTCGCCATGCGCCTCGACCACGACAGCGGGGCCATGCACGGGCGCGTCATAGACGGCCCCCATGCCGGCGCGAGCCTGGACCGGCTGGACGACGGCGACCTCATGGACCTGCTGCGCTTCTATACCGGCAACGACCCCCGTTCGGCCCAGCTTCTGGAAAGCTGGCTGGACCGCGAGGGGCCGGAGAACTGGCGCGACATGGCCTCGAACGAGGCCCCCCCCGCCGCCGGCGCCGGCATGAGCCGCAGCGAGGCCTACAAGGTGCTCGGCCTCAGCCCCGGGGCGGCCGCGGCCGAAATCCGCGCGGCGCACCGCCGGCTGATGCGCGAATACCACCCCGACCGGGGCGGCTCGACATTCTTCGCCGCGCAAATCAACCAGGCCAAGGATATATTGCTCGGGTCCTGAGACCCAGGACACCCGATGCGGAAAACAAGGGGCGTTCATCCATGACGCGACCGGTCAAGACGGCGGTCATTCCGGCGGGCGGGCTCGGCACGCGCTTCCTGCCGGCCACCAAGGCGGTGCCGAAGGAAATGCTGCCGGTGGTGGACAAGCCGCTGATCCAGTATGCGGTCGAGGAAGCGCAGGCCGCCGGGATCGAGAGCTTCGTGTTCGTCACGGCGCGCGGCAAGGCGGCGCTGGAGGACCATTTCGACCGCGCCGCCGAACTCGACGACGCGCTGGCGGCAGCCGGCAAGGAGGAGCTGCGCGCGGCGGCCTCCGCGATGGTGCCGGCGGCTGGCGCGGTCGTGCATGTCCGCCAGCAGGCGCCGCTCGGCCTCGGCCATGCGGTCTGGTGCGCGCGCCATGTCGTCGGCGATGCGCCCTTCGCCGTGCTGCTGCCCGACGATCTGGTGCTGTCCGAGCGGCCCTGCCTCGCCCAGTTGCTCGATGTCCACCGCGCGCATGGCGGCAATGTCGCCGCGGTCATGGACGTGCCGCCGGAGGAGACCGGCCGCTACGGCGTGCTGGATGTTGCGGAAGACGACGGGCGGCTCGCCTCGGTCCGGGGCCTGGTCGAGAAGCCGGCGCCGGCGGATGCGCCCTCGACGCTCGCCATTGTGGGGCGCTATGTGCTCGACCCCTCGGTGCTGGCGGCGCTCGGCGCGCAGGAGACCGGCGCCGGCGGCGAAATCCAGTTGACCGACGCGATGGCGCGCACGGTCGGCGACGTGCCCTTCCACGGCCTGCGGTTCGAGGGACGGCGGTTCGACTGCGGCGACAGGATGGGCTTCCTCGAAGCCAATATCGCCTGTGCGCTCGCCAGGCCCGAGCTGGCGCCGGCGGCAAGGGACATCCTGGCCCGCTTCGCCTGAGGCGGCCGGCGCCGGGAAAGCGGCGGGAGACGGGACATGCGCATTGCGATGGTGGGCGCGGGCTATGTCGGCCTGGTGACCGGCGCCGGCTTCTCCGAGTTCGGCACGGACGTCGTCTGCGTGGACAGGGACGCGGAGCGGATCGGCGGGCTCCGGCAGGGCGGCATGCCGATCTACGAGCCGGGCCTCGACGATCTGGTGGCGCGCAATGTCGCTGCGGGCCGCCTGTCCTTCACGACCGACCTCGAGGAGGCCGTCCGCGAGGCGGAAGTCGTGTTCATCGCGGTCGGAACGCCAAGCCGGCGCGGCGACGGCCATGCGGATCTGAGCTTCGTCTTCGAGGCGGCGCGCGAGGTCGCGGCGGCGGTCCGGGGCTATACCGTGCTGGTGACCAAATCGACGGTGCCGGTGGGCACGGGCGCGCGCGTTGCGGAGATTGCCGGCGCGTTGCGGCCGGATGCGGAGATCGATGTGGTCTCCAACCCCGAATTCCTGCGCGAGGGCGCGGCGATCGAGGACTTCCTGCACCCCGACCGGGTGGTGATCGGCGCGGAGACCGAGCGCGCCCGCGCCGCGATGCGCGAGCTTTACCGCCCGCTCTTCCTGCGCGAGACGCCGATCCTGTTCACCGACCGCGAGACGGCGGAGCTCACCAAATACGCCGCCAACGCCTTCCTTGCGGTCAAGATCACCTTCATCAACGAGGTCGCCGACCTCTGCGAGCGCGTAGGCGCGGATGTGCAGGATGTGGCGCGCGGCATGGGGCTCGACCGGCGCATCGGCGGCAAGTTCCTGCATCCCGGCCCCGGCTATGGCGGCTCCTGCTTCCCCAAGGACACGCTGGCGCTGACCCGGACCGCGGGCGACGCCGGCGCCCCGCTGCGCCTGGTCGAGACGGCCGCGGCCGTCAACGGGGACCGCAAGCGCGCCATGGCCGGGCGCGTGCTGGAGGCGCTCGGCGGCGATGCGGCGGGCCGGACCGTCGCCGTGCTCGGCCTCGCCTTCAAGCCCAATACGGACGACATGCGCGAGGCGCCGAGCCTCGACCTGGTGCCGGCCCTGCAGGCGGCCGGGGCGAAGGTGCGCGCCTACGACCCGCAGGCGATGAAGACCGCCGGCCGCCTGCTGCCGGGCGTCGCCTGGTGCCGGGATGTCTATGACGCCGCTGAGGGGGCCGACTGCGCCGTGCTGGTGACGGAATGGAACGAGTTCCGCGCGGTGGACCTGGAGAGGCTGCGCGGCGTCATGGCGGCGCCGGTGCTGCTGGACCTGCGCAATGTTTACAAGCCGGCGGAAATGGCGGCGGCGGGGTTCGCCTATCGCGGCGTCGGCAAGGGGCGGGCGTCATGACCGGGCACAGCTTCCATCCGAGCTTCCTGCGCGAATACGATGCGCGCGGCATTGTCGGCGAGACCCTGTCCGAGGCGGATGCGCGCGCGCTCGGCCGCGCCTTCGGCGCCGTGCTGGCGCGCGGCGGCCGGGGCAGCGCGGCGGTCGGCCATGACGGCCGGCTGAGTTCCCCCGGCCTCGAGGCGGCGCTCGTCGAAGGGCTTGCCGCCGCCGGCATCACGGTCGCCCGCATCGGCCTCGGGCCGACGCCGATGCTCTATTTCGCGATACACCATCTCGGGCTCGACGGCGGCGTCATGGTCACCGGCTCCCACAACCCGCCGGACTATAACGGCTTCAAGATGGTGCTGGCGGGCGAGGCGTTCTTCGGCGAACGCATCCGGGCGCTCGGGCTGCTGGCCGCCGCGGGCGACTTCACCGCCGGCCGGGGCGCGGTCTCGGAGGCGGCGGTCGAGGACGCCTATGTTGCGCGGCTGGCCGAGGAGGCCGGCGCCGGGCCGGGACTGCGCGTCGGCTGGGACGCCGGCAACGGGTCGGCCGGGCGGGTCATGGCGCGGCTGGCGGCGCGGCTGCCGGGCGCGCATTTCCTGCTGAACGAGCGCATCGACGGGACGTTCCCGGCCCACCATCCGGACCCGACCGTGCTGGAAAACCTGGCCCAGCTTGTCGATCTGGTGCGCCGCGAAGGGCTGGACCTCGGCATCGCGCTCGACGGTGACGGCGACCGCATCGGCGCGGTCGACGGCGAGGGCGAGGTGCTCTGGGCCGACCAGCTCCTGATCCTGCTCGCCCGCGACCTGCTCGCCGAACGGCCGGGCGCCGGCGTCATCGCCGATGTGAAGGCGAGCCAGGCGCTGTTCGACGCCGTGGCGGAGGCGGGCGGCCGGCCGGAGATGTGGAAGACCGGGCACACGCTCATCAAGAGCCGCATGGCGGAGACCGGCGCGCCGCTCGCCGGCGAGATGAGCGGCCATATCTTCTTCGCCGACCGCTGGTACGGCTTCGACGACGGCCTCTATTCCGCGCTCAGGCTGCTGGGAGCGCTGGAGCGCGCCGGCATGTCGCTGGCGGACTTCCGCCGGTCGCTGCCGGTCTGGATCAATACGCCGGAGCTGCGCCTTCCCTGCCCGGAGGCGCGCAAATTCGAGGTGCCGGGCGAGGTCGCCGGGCGGCTGGCCGCGGCCGGCGCGGATGTGAACGCCACCGACGGCGTGCGCGTCGCCACCGAAGACGGCTGGTGGCTGCTGCGCGCCTCCAACACCCAGGATGCGCTCGTGGCGCGCTGCGAGGCGCATGCGGGGGCGGGCGAGGCCGGGCTCGACCGGCTCAAGGCCGCGCTCGCCGCCGAACTCCGCGCCTCGGGCGTCGAACCGCCGGAGATCTGACCCGCCATGCCTGCGCCCCGCCACAATCCGCTCAAGCTCAACCGCCTGCAATGCAAGACGCTCGCCCTGCTGCAGGCGCTGGCCGGACTGCCCCGCTATGCGGTCGAGGGGCCGGAGGAGGGCGAGACCGCGATCGCCTCCCTGCCGCCCGCGCATGGCGACCATTTCCATCTCGGGCCCTGGATCGTGCTGGCGCGCGATGCGACCGGGCTCGGCAATTCCTCCGTGCGGTCGGCGCTGATCCGCCGGGGGCTGGTGCGCGACGCTGCCGGCCGCACCGTGCTGACGGCCGCCGGCAAGGACTACGAAACCGGGATGGCCAAGGCTATCCTGCATGGCGGCGACCGGGATTGAGACAGGGCGGCCGGGGGCGGCCGCCCGAAGGGAGGGAACCCATGCGCATCGGATTCATCGGCCTCGGCACCATGGGCGGCCCCATGGCGCTCAATATCCGCAAGGCGGGCTTCGAGACGGTCGTGCACGACCTGAACCGCCAGGCCGCCGGCCCGCTGGAGGCGGCCGGCGCGGCATGGGCGGAGAGCGCGCGCGCCGTGGCCGAAGCGTCCGACGTGGTGCTCACCTCGCTGCCGGGCCCGCCCGAGGTGGAGGCCGTCGCCCCGGAGCTGCTGGCGGGCTTCGCTGCGGGCAAGGTGTGGTTCGATCTCACCACCAACTCGCCGGTGCTGATCCGCCGCCTGCATCCGGCCTTCGCGGAGATCGGCGCGGAGCTGTTCGACGCGCCGGTGAGCGGCGGGCCGCGCGGCGCGCAGTCGGGCAAGCTCGCGGTGCTGGTCGGCGGCGACAAGGCGGTGTTCGAGGCCAACCGCGCGCCGCTCGACGCCATGGGCGACCAGGTGCGCCATGTCGGGCCGCTCGGCGCGGGCGCGGTCACCAAGCTCGTCCACAATGCGTCGGGCTACGCGATGCAGTGCGCGGTGGTCGAGATGTTCACCGCCGGCGTCAAGGCGGGCGTGGAGCCGCTGGCGCTCTGGGAGGCGATCCGCCAGGGCGTGCGCGGGCGCCAGCGCGGCTTCGACAGCCTGGCCGACCATTTCCTGCCGGGCGACTACGACCCGCCGGACTTCGCGCTCCGGCTCGCGCACAAGGACGTCTCGCTCGCCGCCGAGCTCGGCCGCGACATGGGCGTGCCGATGCGGCTCATCGACATGACCCGCGCCGAGATGAGCGAGGCGATGGGCCGGGGCTGGGGCGACCGCGACTCCCGCGCCTTCCTCATCCTCCAGCAGGAGCGCGCCGGCGTGCGGATCGAAGTGGACAAGGCCGCCATCGACGCCGTGCTCAAGGCCGACGAGTAGGGACGGATGGACGATGCCCTGCTGTCTCCGGAGGACCGCAAGGAAGCCCTGTCGCGGGTCTATGCAAGGGCCATTGCCGCGCGCGCCGGATACGACACGGCCACGCCCGAATTTCGACCGGGACAGCATTGACCTGAAAATCCGTGCGGGCGGCGGCGTCCGGCCTGTGCTCGATTTGCAACTCAAGGCGACGACAGGTCTCGGCGCTCCAAAGGACGGTGTGTTCCGGTGCCGGCTGAAACGGAAAAACTACGAGGACCTGCGCGCCGAGACGCGAATTCCGCGACTGCTCATCGTGCACGCACTAACGGAAGATGAGCGGGAATGGATGACGACGGCTCCGGATAAGCTCATACCGAGGAAGTGTGCGTATTGGCTCAACCTGCGCGGTCGGGAGGAAACCGGCAATCGAACGAGTGTCGCGGTCCCGGTCCCGGAAGGCAATTTGTTCACGGTCGAAGCCTTGCGCGACCCGGTGGAGCAGTCAGGGGGAGGGAGGATCGCATGAGGGTCAAGATACGCGATGGCGACGCCCTCCGGGCCGTGACCCCGGCCGCCCTGTCCGCCTGGGCGCGGGCCGCCGGCTGGAGCCGGACCGAAAGCTATGGCGACCATTCCGATGTCTATGCCGCGCCGGACAAGCCGGAAATCATCCTGCCGCGCACCCAGCGGCTCGGCGACTATGCGAGCGCCGTTTCGGGGGTCATCGGGATTTTCGCCGCATCGAAAGAGCGCGACGAACTCTCGCTCTACCGCGACCTTGCGACCGCCGACCGCGATGCGATCCGCATCCGGGCGGCGGAAGGCGAGGACGGCAGCATCCCGGTCGATGACGGCGTTCGTCTGGTGGGAGGCGCCCGCGACCCGCTGCTGGCGGCGGCTTGCTCCCTGCGGACCCGACCGCAGCGGCTTTACCGCGCAGTCGCTAATCGGAAAGCTGCCGCACTCGACATCGGATCCACCGGGCGTGGACCCGCCCGGTGAAGACGCCCCGCCGACAAGTGCGTTTCGCGAAGGCGGACGCATCGATCCTGCGGGGAGCGGCGCAATCGTTCCGGGCCCGGGAGCCGAAGCCGGATACGCGGCTGTTCGGGTTCGTACAGCGATTGCAGCGCAGTGAAGACGAGGATGACGGAACGATTTACCGGCGTACCGAAATAGACAGCCAAATCCGCTCCGTTGCAGCGATGCCGAAGCAATCCGATTGCGAGACGGCGATTCAGGCCCACCGGAGCAGGTCGGCGGCGGCCTTGCCGGGTGATCTGGAGCGGTCGGGCCAGCGGTGGCGGTTGCACAATCCGCAGCTTCTGGGCGTCATATCCCCGGACCGCGAAGAAGACGGCCAATGACCGCGCCCGCCATCCCGCCGGCGCTGTTCGATTTTCTGCGCGAGCTCAAGGAAAACAACGACCGGGCGTGGTTCGAGGCGAACCGGGCGCGTTATGTCGCCGAGGCGCGCGACCCGATGCTGGACTTCATCGCGGCCTTCGGCGGGCCGCTGGCGGAGATCAGCCCGCATTTCCGCGCCGATCCGAGGGCGAATGGCGGTTCGCTGTTCCGCATCTATCGCGATACCCGCTTCTCGCGCGACAAGACGCCCTACAAGACCAATGTCGGCGCGCATTTCCGCCATGCGGCGGGCCGGGACGCCCATGCGCCCGGCTTCTACCTGCATCTGGAGCCGGGCCGCTGTTTCGCGGGCTGCGGCGTCTGGCGTCCGGGCGGCGAGGCGGTGGCGCATATCCGGGACGCCATCGCCGCCCGGCCGATCGTGTGGCGGCGCGTCACCGGCGCGGCCTTCGGCCGGACCTTCTCGATGCACGGCGAGTCCCTGAAGCGCCCGCCGCGCGGCCACGACGCCGATCACCCGCTGATCGAGGACCTGAAGCGCAAGGACTTCATCGCGAGGGTCGGGCTTTCCGAGGCGGAGGCCGTCGAACCCGGTTTCCTCGACCGCTTCGCCGGCATCGCCCGCACGGGCAGCCCCTTCGTCCGCTTCCTCTCCGAGGCCGTCGGCGTCCCGTTCTGAGCGTTGGGGGCGCGCCCGCCGTTTCAGGCCGTCGCCGCCTGCTGCGCCTGCATGTCGTGGACGGCCCAGCAGACCCAGGTGGTCCACCAGCCGTTGACTTCGAGGCCGGCGGCGGCCTGGAAGGTGCGGAGCGCGGCGTCGGAGCGGGGGCCCCAGACGCCGTCCACGGGGCCGGGGTCGAAGCCGAGGCGGGCGAGCGCGCGCTGGCGGCCGTCCGGCATCCACACCCCCGACCACACATCCGGCAGGTCCGGGTCGTCATAGATGAGGCGCAGCACGCGGGCGAAGGGGAAGCCCAGCACGTCCTGCTTCCAGGTCGGGCAGAGGTCGTGATGGCCGTGATGGCCGCGCGGGCCGATCTGCGGCCAGCGCGCGGCGATTTCCCGGCCGACCGCCGCCATCATGGCGGTCTGCTCCTCCGTCCAGGGCTGGACCCGGTAAACATGGCGGCTGTCGGGCGCCGCCGCCTCTATCCAGTCCGCGGCGGCCGGCACGCCCTCGCGGGCATAGCCGATATTCACCGTCTCCACGCCGATGCAGGCGCGCGCGCCCTTGGTGCGGGTTGTCGAGGGCCGGCCGTCCCAGCGCAGCTTCTGCTCGACGCCCGCATGCCAGGAGCGGTTGGCGGGCGAGACATAGCGCGAGACGCCCTCCGCGAAGCTGCGCCCGACGGCGTAGTGCGCGGAAGCCTGCCCCTTGCGCTCGGGTTCGGCGCCGCCGAGCAGGCGGTCGCAGCTTGCGAGGTCCCGGGTCGCGGTCCAGTGCCAGGTCACGCCCTGCGGCGCGCCGCCCGTCGCCTTCGTCCAGCCCCGCGAGGCCGCGTGCCCCCCGCCGAGCGGGATGCGCGGGCTGGCGTCGATGCGGAAATCCGCCGGCAGCGCCGGACTCATGCGGCGTCCCGGGCGAGCGCGCCGCGGATCATCGCCTCCGTCTCGGCCAGCCCGTAAAGCGCGGCGAAGGAGCCGAAGCGCGGCCCCTGCTTGCGTCCGAGCAGGACTTCATAGAGGGCGGAGAACCATGTCCGCAGCGGCTCGAAGCCATGCGCCCTGCCGACCGCATAGACTTCCGTCTGCACGGTCTCCGCATCCGCGCCGCGCGGCAGCGCGGCCAGCCGGTCGGCCAGTTCCGCCAGTGCTGCCGCCTCGCGCTCGTCCGGCTCGCGCCAGACCTTGTGCGGGGCCACGAAATCGCGGCAATACGCCACCGCATGGTCCGCCAGCCGGTCCAGTTGCGGCCGCGTCTCCGGGGAGGCCTCCGGGTCGTAGCGCGAGATGAACCCCCAGAGCGTGCTCTTGTCCCGCGCGTCGCTGGCCGCCGCCAGGTTGAGCAGCAGCGAGAAGGACAGGCCGTCCTCCGGCGCCGGCGGGGCGCCGCCATGGATATGCCAGGCCGGGTTCTCCAGCCGCTTGTCCTCGTCCTCGCCGGCGGCGCGGGCGAGGAAGGCGCGGTAGTCGTCCACGGCGCGCGGGATGACGTCGAAATAGAGCCGCTTCGCCGCCTTCGGCTTCCGGAACATGAAGAGCGCCAGGCTCTCCCGGGGCGCATAGGCCAGCCAGTCCTCGATGGAGAGGCCGTTGCCCCTGGACTTGGAGATCTTCTCGCCGCGCTCGTCGAGGAAGAGCTCGTAGACGAAGCCTTCCGGCGGCCGGCCGCCGAGCGCCCGGCAGATGCGCCCGGAGAGCCGGACGGAATCGATCAGGTCCTTGCCGGCCATTTCGTAGTCCACATCGAGCGCGCGCCAGCGCATCGCCCAGTCGGCCTTCCATTGCAGCTTGCACCCGCCGCCGGTGACCGGCCGCTCCACCCGCCTGCCTGCCGCATCCCGATAGACGACGGTCCCGGCATCGGGGTCGCGGTGGAGGATGGGCGCCTGCAGCACGATGCCGGTCTCCGGGCATACCGGCAGGAAGGGGCTGTAGCTCTGCCGGCGCTCCGGGCCGAGCGTCGGCAGCACGATTTCCATGACCGCATCATAGGCCCGCAGCACGCCGAGCAGAGTCTCGTCGAACCGCCCGGAGCGGTAGCGCTCGGTCGCGCTCACGAATTCGTAGTCGAAGCCGAAGCGGTCGAGGAAGGCGCGCAGCCGGGCATTGTTGTGCGCGCCGAAGCTCTCATGCGTGCCGAAGGGGTCGGGCACGGAGGTCAGCGGCTTGCCGAGATGGGCCTCCAGCGCCTCGCGGTTCGGCACATTGTCGGGAACCCGGCGCAGGCCGTCCATGTCGTCGGAAAAGGCGAAGAGCCGCGTCGGGATGTCCGAGAGCTCGGCGAAGGCGCGGCGCACCATGGCGGTCCGCGCGACCTCGCCGAAGGTGCCGATATGCGGCAGGCCGGAGGGGCCGTAGCCGGTCTCGAACAGCGCATAGCCCTTGTCCGGCGCCCGCCCGCCCACGCGCGCCAGCAGCTTGCGCGCTTCCTCGAACGGCCAGGCGCGGGCAGAGCTTGCAGCGTCGTTGGGCATGGGCGATCAGCTTCCCGGAAAGGGCGCCGGCAGCCTATTGCGTTTTCCCGATTGGCGGAACCGCTCTACAAACCGGGCATGGCGACGCAACGAAGCATCGTGCCGCCGCGCGCGCCGGCCCTGGTGGCGAGCCCGGCGCGGGCCGTCTGGCTGGAGCCGGACGGCGCGGTCGAGACGCTCACGCCCACCGAGGCGGCGGTGCGGGCGCGAAGCCGGCCGCCATTGGTGGTGCACGGCCCGGCGACCTCCCGGCGGCTGGATGCACAGGCGCGGCCGTTCCGTTCCTACGACCTGCTGGAGCTGTTCGCCTTCGTGCGCCCGGCGCAATTCTGCCTGCCGACCCCGAACGGGCTGGCCGACGCCGCCGGCCTGCCGCGCCCGGCCTCGCTGGAGCGCGCCGCCGAGACGCTGTTCGGCGCGGCGCGCGCCCTGCTGGCGGAACTCGCGCGCATGGACGACCCCGGCGCCGGCGCGGCCGACCTCGCGCTCGATGCGGCGGAAGCCGGCTGGCTCTGGGGGCCGTTCGTGCTGGCGGCGCTCGGCGTGACGGAGCGTCGGCCGGCCGGCGGGGCCGGCTTCGCGGTCTGGGAGCGCCTGCCGCCCTGGGCCGAGGCCGCCCCGGAGCCGGCGCCCTCGAACCGGCCGGTGGAGCCCGGGGAAGCCCGAAGGCGGCTTGCGGACATGCTGGGGCCGGATGCCGAGGACCGGCCCGGCCAGGCGGATTTCGCCTCCGCGGCCGCCGCCGCCTTCCAGCCGCGCGAACGGGCCGGCGAGCCGCGCGCCGTGATCGCCGAGGCCGGCACCGGGGTCGGCAAGACGCTCGGCTATCTGGCGCCCGCGAGCCTCTGGGCGGAGAAGAACGAGGCGCCGGTCTGGATATCGACCTATACCCGCAACCTCCAGCACCAGATCGACGGCGAACTCCACCGGCTGATCCCCGACCCGGCCGCCAGGCGCCGCCGGGTCGTGCTCCGCAAGGGCCGGGAGAACTATCTCTGCCTGCTCAACCTGGAGGAGGCGGTGCGCGGGGCGCGCCTGACGCCGAACGAGACCGTGCCGCTCGCGCTTGCCGCGCGCTGGGCGGACGCGACCCGCGACGGCGACATGACCGGCGGCGACTTCCCCTCATGGCTCCCGGACCTCGAGGGGGCGGCGCGCATACGCGGCCTCGCCGACCGGCGGGGCGAATGCCTCTATTCGGCCTGCGCCCATTACCAGTGCTGCTTCATAGAGCGGGGCATCAGGCGGGCGCGGCGGGCGGACCTCGTCATCGCCAACCATGCGCTCGTCATGGTGCAGGCGGCGCTGGGCGGGCTCGACGACGCCTGGCTGCCGACCCGCTATGTGTTCGACGAGGGCCACCACCTCTTCGATGCGGCCGACAGCGCCTTCGCGGCCGAGCTTTCCGGGCTGGAGGCGGCGGAACTGCGCCGCTGGCTGCTGGGCGCGGAGGGCGGCGGCTCGCGCGCGCGCGGGCTTGCGCGGCGCGCCGAGGACCTGGCGCCGGACGGGGGCGAGGCGGCGACCGCGCTCGCCGAAGCCGGGCGTGCGGCGGGCGTCCTGCCGGAGGAGGGCTGGCTCGCCCGCCTCGCCGCCGGCGCGCCGCGCGGGGCGGCCGAGCGTTTCCTCGCCGCTGTCCGCCAGCAGGTGCTGGCGCGGGCGGCCGAGCGCGGCAACGACGCCTACGGCATCGAATGCGACTGCCGCCCGCCGGTGGAGGGTCTGATCGAGGCGGCGCGCGCCCTCGGCACGGCCCTGGAGGCGCTGCGCGCGCCGCTCGGCGTATTGCGCCGCGCGCTGCTGGCGCGCCTGGCGGACGAGGCCGAAGACCTCGACAGCCGCACGCGCATCCGCATCGAGGCGCTGGCGCGCGTGCTCCACCGCCGCGCCGAGACGCAGCTCGCGGCCTGGGGCGCCATGCTGGAGGCCCTCGACGCCGAGCCGCCGGAGGCGTTCGTGGACTGGTTCGAGCTGGAACGCGCGCAGGGCCGCGAGCGCGATGTCGGCATGAGGCGGCGCTGGATCGACCCGACCGCGCCCTTCGCCACGGAGGTGGCGGCGCCCGCCCACGGCCTGCTCGTCACCTCGGCGACCTTGCGCGACAGCGCCCGCGAGCCGGAGGAGGCCTGGCGGGCGGCGGAGATGCGCACCGGCGCGCGTCACCTGCCCGCGCCCGCCATGCGCGCCGCCGCGCCCTCGCCCTTCGACTACCCGGCCCAAACCCGCGCGCTGGTGGTGACGGATGTGCGCAAGAACTCGCTCGAGCAGGTCGCGGCGGGCTATCGCAGCCTGTTCCTGGCGGCGGGCGGCGGCGCGCTCGGGCTGTTCACGGCGGTTGCGCGGCTGCGCGCCGTGTACGGGCGTCTGGCGGCGCCGCTGGATGCGGCCGGCCTCCCGCTGCTGGCCCAGCATGTGGACCGGATGGATGTCGCAACCCTGATCGAGATCTTCCGCGCCGAGCCCGATTCATGCCTGCTCGGCACCGATGCGGCGCGCGACGGCGTGGACGTGCCGGGACGCGCGCTCAGGCTCATCGTGTTCGACCGCGTGCCCTGGCCGCGGCCGACCATCCTGCACAAGGCGAGGCGCGCGCATTTCGGCGGCCGGGGTTATGACGACATGCTGACCCGGCTCAGGCTCCGCCAGGCCTATGGGCGCCTCGTGCGCCGGCAGGGCGACCGCGGCGTGTTCGTGCTGCTCGACCCGGCCATGCCCACCCGCCTCGCCGGCGCCTTCCCCGAAGGCGTGGCGCTGGAGCGCACCGGCCTCGCGGAGGCCTGCAACATCGTGCGCGGCTTCGTCGGCGGGGGCGGGGCGTAAGCCGGGGCGCTATCCCTTTGGAGCCGTTTGCGGCCCTGGCGCGGACGGGTCTGCCGGCCGCGGCCATCCGTGCTACAATGTTGTCGCCATGCTCGAAGACCTTGCGCCCTGGATCACGCCCGCCCTGCTCGTAGGGCTGTTCGCCTGGCTGCGGGCGGATATCCGCCGCACGGAGGACCGGTTTCGGTCCGAGATGGGCGACCTGCGGTCCGAGATGGGCGACCTGCGGTCCGAGATGGGCGATCTGCGGTCCGAGATGGGCGATCTGCGGTCCGAGATGGGCGGCCTGCGCGCGGAGATGCGCGCCGGGGAAGACCGGCTGCGCTCCGAGATGAATGACATGCGCTCCGAATTGCGCGGCCAGATCGAGGGCCTGGACGGGCGGCTGCGGGCGGTCGAGGCGGGTCTGGCCGAGCTCAGGGGCCAGGTCTCGTTCATTCAGGACTACATATTGAGACGAAACGCACCGCCGGAAGAGGCGTCGGCTGCGCCGGCGGAATAGTCCGTTCGCCGTCCGGCGGCTTCATGACATTTCACGACATCCTCCGCGGCATTCCCGAGGGAGCGCGGCGGCGCCCTGCCGTGTTATAATCGCGTCGCCATGCTTGAAGACCTTGCGCCCTGGATCACGCCCGCCCTGCTCGTGGGGCTGTTCGCCTGGCTGCGGGCGGACATCCGCCGCATGGAGGACCGGTTTCGGTCCGAGATGGGCGACCTGCGCGCGGAGATGAGCGGCCTGCGCGCCGAGATGCGCGCCGGGGAAGATCGGCTGCGCTCGGAGATGAACGGCCTGCGCTCCGAAATGAATGACATGCGTTCCGAATTGCGCGGCCAGATCGAGGGTCTGGACGGGGGGCTGCGGGCGGTCGAGGCGGGTCTGGCCGAGCTCAGGGGCCAGGTCTCGTTCATTCAGGACTACATATTGAGACGAAACGCACCGCCGGAAGAGGCGTCGGCTGCGCCGGCGGAATAGCCCCGGCCGAACCCGCCCCGTATGCCGGCTTCCCGCCCGCCCTCGCCGGCGTGTCGGCGGACCCGGAGGATTGACGGCGCGGCGACCCCGGCCGTCATGACCGGCCTCCGGAACAAGTCCGGGCATGACGGGAGAGGACACGGCGCAAAGGCGCTCAACCTCTCGACCGGGCCATTAATCGTCGTCCACCTCCGGCATCAGCACGAATTCCGGATAGGCCTCGATGCCGAGCTCGGCGGCGTCCTGGCCGAGTTGCTCGACCGTGTCGGACACGCGCGCGCCCATCGTGTATTTGAGGCCTGTCCAGACCAGGAGCGAGGCGCCGAACACGAACGCGCCGACGGCGAGCACGCCGGTCAACTGGACCAGCACATCGCCGCCGGCCGCGATGCAGACCGCCATCGTGCCCCAGACGCCGGCGAACAGATGCGCCGGGATCGCGCCCACGACATCGTCGATCCTCAGGATCTCCAGCGCCTTCAGGCCGGCCACGGTGACCGCGCCGCCAACCAGACCGATGACGACCGCCCAGTAATGCTCGACGATATCCGGCCCGGCGGTGATCGCGACGAGCCCGCCGATGGCGCCGTTCAGGCCCGCCAGCAGGTCGATGCGCCCGAACAGCGGCCGCGCGAGCGCGAGCGCGGCCAGCACGCCGCCGGCGGCGGCGAGATTGGTGTTGGCGAGGATGTTGGCGAGCGCCACGACATCGGCCGCGCCGCCGAGCGCCAGTTGCGAGCCGCCGTTGAAGCCGAACCAGCCGAGCCAGAGGATGAAGACGCCGAGCGTCACGCCCGGCACGTTCGAGGGCGGCGTGGCCCTCGCGCTGCCGTCGGCGCGGAACTTGTTCCTCCGCGGCCCGACGATCACCGCGCCGGCGAGCGCCGCCCAGCCGCCGGTCGAATGGACAATGGTGGAGCCGGCGAAGTCCTGGAAGCCCATCGCCGCGAGCCAGCCGCCGCCCCAGGTCCACGCGCCGACGATCGGATAGACAATGGCGGTCAGGATCGCGACGAAAACGAAGAAGGAGACGAGCTGGACCCGCTCCGCCAGCGCGCCGGAGACGATGGAGGCCGTGGTCGCCACGAAGACCATCTGGAAGAACCAGTCGGACATGGCGGCCTTGCCGGTCCCGACAACGGCCTCCGCCTTCGATGCGTCGCCGCCCAGCAGCGCGATCTCGTCGGCGGTGGCGCCGTAGAGGAAGGAGAACGACCCGATCCAGCCGCCTTCCCCGACGCCCACATACATGAGGTTGTAGCCGAGGAAGTAGAAGGTGAGCCCGGCGATGGAATAGAGGCCGATATTCTTCAGGCAGATGACCGAGGCGTTCTTCGTGCGCACGGAGCCCGATTCGAGCATGGTGAAGCCTGCGCACATCCACATCACGAGCGCGCCCCAGACGAGGAAGGCGAAGCTGTCGAGGACGAATTTCGTCTCCGTCCCGACCGCCGCCTGCGCGGCATCGGGATGCAGAATGACGAAAAACCCGCCCAGCAGGGCAAGCGCGGCCGCTGTCCGGGTCAAGGGCGCGGGCGGTCCGGCGGCCTGGCCATGCGTCCCGGGAATGTGAAGCCGTGCAGTTGCGCTCATTGCGCGTTCTCCCCGATCGGCCGATCCTGCCATGGAACCGGCCGCATTATACCCGACCTGAAAGTCGATTCCGCCGGCTTCGTGAAAGATTCAGCCGTTTCCCGACCGCTTTGATTATGCTGGCGTCCCGTTTCCGGGATTTGCCTCGATTTGATCCGAAGCGCGCGATTGCTCTTCCGCCGGGCGTGATGGATACCCGGAACAAGTCCGAGTATGACGGAGGGGGCGTTCGGGACGCAACCGTATCGGAAATGTGCCGAACGAGGCGCTGGCCATGCTTTGCGCTGGATAGCGGGCCATTCTCGCCTCCCCGCTGCAACCTGTTCCCGCCATGGATATATTTGCACGCACGCACACAAGAGGCGGGCCGGGAACGGGGGGCGGTGGCTTCCGCTCCGGTTTATTCGGATTCGCGTCCGGGCGGGCTATGGTGGAGCGGCGATGGCGGCGGAGGCGGCGATGACGGACCGGGTGGCGTTCTATGCGGAGATCGGGGCGCGGAACCTGGCGCCGCTCTGGGAGGTTATGGCCGGGCTGATTACGCCCGAGCCCGCGAGCGCCTGCCGCCCGGCGCTCTGGCGCTGGGACGAGGTGCGCCCCCATGTCATGGCGTCCGGCGGCGTCATCAGCGCGGCGGAGGCCGAGCGCCGCGTGCTGGTGCTGGAGAATCCGGGCCTGCGGGGCGCCTCGCGCATCACCACCTCGCTCTATGCCGGGCTGCAGCTGGTGCTGCCCGGCGAGGTCGCGCCGGCGCACCGCCACAGCCAGTCCGCGCTGCGCTTCGTGATCGAGGGCGACGGCGCCTACACGGCGGTGGACGGCGAACGCACCACCATGGCGGAGGGCGATTTCGTCATCACCCCGCACTGGACCTGGCACGACCACGGCAACGAGTCCGACCGGGCGATGATCTGGCTCGACGGGCTCGACATCCCGATGGTGCAGTTCTTCGACGCCTCCTTCGCCGAACGGCTCGGCGGCGACCGCCAGCCGCTCGCCCGCCCCGAGGGCGACAGCCTCGCCCGCTACGGCCAGGGGCTGCTGCCGGTGGACCACGAGGCCGGCTCGCCGGCCTCGCCGGTGTTCAACTATCCCTATGCCCGCTCGCGCGAGGCGCTGGAGGCGATGCGCCGGCGCGACGCCTGGGACCCCTGCCACGGCCTCAAGCTGCGCTACGCCAACCCGGTGGACGGCGGCTACGCCATGCCGACCATCGCCGCGCATCTGCAATTGCTGCCGGCCGGCTTCGAGACCGCGTGCTGCCGGGCAACGGACGCGGCGGTATTCGCGGTCGTCGAGGGCAGCGGCGAGACCCGTATCGGCGGGGAGGCGGCGTTCTCCTGGGGGCCGCGCGACATCTTCGTCGCGCCGAGCTGGCATACGGTCCGGCACAGCGCGCGGACCGACGCGGTGCTGTTCAGCTTCTCCGACCGCGCGGCGCAGGAGAAACTCGGCCTCTGGCGCGAGGACCGCGGCGACGCCCGGGGCCGGGCAAGGGAGGCGCGATGACCGATATCGACACGGGCCTGACGGCCTGGCGAATGACGAGCAATCACAACCGGATGATCGCGCTGCAGGCCGACCGCTCGCCGGCGCGCGACGGGCCGGTCGAGATCGCCTATTTCGGCAGTTCCGCCTTCCGGATCACCTCGCCGAAAGGGGTGAGCGTCATGGTCGATCCCTGGCGCAATCACCCCTCGCGCCGCTGGGACTGGTATTTCCGCGACTTCCCGGTGACGGCGGTGGATATCGGCGCGTCCACGCATGCGCATTTCGACCACGATGCGCTGCACCGGCTGGACGCGCATGTGCTGCTCGACAGGCCCATCGGCCGCTACGAGTTCGCCGATGTCGCCATTCGCGGCATCGCCGACAAGCACGCCACCGACTCGAGCGCGGCGCTCTACGACTTCAAGAAGATCCACGAGGCGTTCGGCGGCGCGCGCATCGAGCCGCCGGACAATCCGCGCTCCTGGGACAATTGCCTCATTACGGTCGAGACCGGCGGGCTGCGCATCCTCCATTGGGGCGACAACCGCCACGACCCGCCGCCGGAGGTCCGGGAAGCGCTCGGGCGGATCGACATCGCGCTCCTGCCCGTGGACGGCTCGCAGCATGTCATGGGCTTCGGCATGGTCGAACACATCATCGACACGCTCCGGCCCCGCGTCGTCATCCCGCACCATTACTACATCTGGGACGTGGTGCAGCGCCAGAGCACGCTGCAGTCCGCCGAGGCCTGGGTGGCGGCGCGCGCCCGCGCGGAGAGGATCGACGGCCCGAGCCGGACCTATGCGGCGGCGGACCTTCGCGGCCTCGACCGCGCGGTCCACTATTTCGGCGACCATGTGGCCTTCGACCGGGAGGCCTGGCGCCGGGAGGGCGGCTGAAGCGCCGGCGCCTGTTCGCGGTCCTTCTCCTCCAGCCGTCGTCTGTCCTTCTCCGCCCGGTCCTCCAGCGCGCCGGCCGGCCTGTCGCCGGCGCGTTCGATCTGGTCCTGCAACCGGTCCTGGCGGTCTTCGATCCGGTCCATGCGGTCGTCGATCCGCCCGAGGCTCCGGTCGAGCTTGTCCTCCATCCGGTCCAGGCCCTGCGCCATCCGGTCCACGCTTTCGCCGAGCCGGTCCACGCTCTCGTTCATCCGGTCGATGCTCTCTCCCATCCGGTCGATGCTCTCGCCCATCCGGTCCACGCTTTCGCCGATCCGGTCGATGCCCTCGCCCAGGCGGTCCGTGGAGCGGCGGATGTGGGAGCGCAGCCACAGGCCCCCCGCCACGATGAGCACGAGCGCGATCCAGGGCGCCAGCTCGGAGAGGAACGAGGAGTCGGGCATGGGCGGCAAATCCTCGTCAGACCGGCGGCACGCCCAGCATGTCGAGCAGCCGGCGCACCTCGTTGCGCGCCGCGACATGGCTCATGGAGAGCGCGCGTTCGATGCCGGGCTGGCGCAGGTCCATCAGCCCGAGCCCGTCCGGGAACATCTCGCGGAAGATCGTGCGCTCGCCGAAGCCGGGCGCGATCTCGAAGGCGAAGCGCCCGGCGAGGTTCTTCAGCAGGCTGCGGATCTCGCGCGTATTGCGGGAATCGACCTGGCGCACCCGGTTCAGCATCACGATCCAGTCGAGCGCCTTGCGCCCGGAGCCGGCGCGGACCATGCGCTGCTTCCAGACCATCTCGGCATAGACGCCCGGACGCGCCGAGGCGCGCGCGCCGGGGTCCAGCCGCCCGATCAGGTCGAGATCGACATGGCTGTCGTTCACCGGCGTGATGAGCACATCCGCATGGGCGTGCGCGCGCTGCGCCGCCGGGTCGGGCCGGCCCGGCGTATCGACCACCAGGGCGTCGTGGCGGGCCGCCAGCGCCTCCAGCGCGCCGTCGAGCGCGTCCGGCCCGTCGGCGACTTCGACCTCCGGGGCCGGCAGCGCGGTTCCGGTGCGCCCGGCGAAGGCGCGGCGGTTCTCGACCTGGCGCGCAAGCGTCGCCTGGCGCGGGTCGAGATCGATGCAGCCGACGGATTTGCCGGCGCGCAACAGGCCGACGGCGAGATTGAACGCCACCGTGGATTTCCCGGTGCCGCCCTTCTCGTTGCCGAGGACATAGATACGGGTTTCGGTCATTTCTGGGTGTTTCATGCTACATGCAGCCTTGTTGCCGCAAGAGCGGAGGCAAGGAAATGCGGATTGGCATCATCGGGGCCGGCGGGCGCATGGGCGCCCTGCTGGCGGAACTCGTGGCCGCGGCCGACGACCTGGAGCTGGTTGCGGCCTGCGAGGCGCCGGGCCACCCGGCCATCGGCCGCGGCCTCGGCGGCGGCGTCTCCATAGGCGACGACGCGGCGGCGGTGTTCGAAGCGGCGGACGCGGCGATCGAATTCACCCTGCCCGGCCCGACCGTCGCACATGCCGCGATGGCGGCCGCGGCCGGCGCGCGCCATGTCATCGGCACCACCGGCCTCGACGCCGGGCAGGAGGCCGCGCTCGCCAGGGCGGCGGAGAGGCTGCCCATCGTCTATGCGCCCAATATGAGCGTGACGGTGAACGCGCTGTTCGCGACCGTCGAACGCATGGCGGGCCTGCTCGGCGAGGACTACGACATCGAGATCGTGGAGATCCACCACAAGCACAAGGTCGATGCCCCCTCGGGCACGGCGGTCGGCCTCGGCCGGGCGGCGGCGGCGGGGCGCGGCGTCGATCTGGCCGAGGCGGCGCAGTGGAGCCGCGAGGGCCATACCGGCGCGCGCCGCGCCGGCGCTATCGGCTTCGCGGCACTGCGCGGCGGCGATGTGGTGGGCGAGCATACGGTGATGTTCGTCAGCGAGGGCGAGCGGCTCGAATTCACCCATCGCTGCATGGACCGCTCGCTGTTTGCGCGCGGCGCGCTCCGGGCGGTGCGCTGGTCGGCGGGCAAGCCGCCGGGCCTCTACTCCATGCGCGATATCCTGGGCCTCTGATCCGGGAGGCCGGCGGCAACGGGCGCCGACATGGCGGGCAGGACGAGCAGACGCAGACGGGACATCAATACCTGGCCGGGCTTCGTGGATGCGCTGGCGAGCCTGTTGATGGTCGTCGTCTTCCTGGTCATGGTCTTCGTGCTGGCGCAGTTCTTCCTGAACGATGCGCTCTCCGGGCGCGATGCGGCGCTGACGCGGCTCAACCGCGAGCTGGCCGAGCTCGCCGAGATGCTGGCGCTCGAGCAGACGGCCAATGCCGACCTGCGCGAGGACCTGGAGGCGCTGACGGCGGAATTGCGCATCGTCACCGAGACGCGCGACGACTATGCCGGCCGGCTGGAGGCGCTGACGGCGGAGGCCGGGCAGGCCGCCGGCACGGTCGCGCTGCTGCGCGAGGATTTCGCCCGGCTGACGGACAGCGCCGCCGCCGACCGCGGCAGGTTGCAGGTCCAGGCGAGCGAGATCGAACGCCTGGAGCGCAACCTGGCCGCGCTCCAGCGCAGCCGGGATGCGCTGGAGGCCGCGCTTTCCGAAGCGCGCCGGCAGACGAGCGATGCCGACAGGACGCTCGCCGAAGCGCGCCGCCTGCTCGCCGCCAACCGCGAACGCCTCGCCGAGCGCGACCGGGAGGCGGAGGCGCTCACGACCCGGATCGAGGCGGTGGAGAGCGAGTCCGCCGGCCGCGCCGGGGAGATCGCGCGCCTCGACGCCGCACTCCTTGCGAGCCGGGAGGAGGCCGCCGCGCAGGCGGAAAGGCTCGCGGAACTCAACCGGGCGATCGCCGGGCTCATGGCGGCGCGCGCGGTGCTGGAGGACGACCTTGCCACGCTCAGGACCGCGGGCGACGCGCAGGCCGCCGAGGCGGCCCGGCTCAAGGCGGCGCTGGGCGAGGCGAGGCGCGCGCTTGCCCAGGCGAATGACGAGGCGGCCCGGCTCAAGACGGCGCTGGCGGAGAAGACCGATACGGCCGACGCCGACATCGCCGCGCTGAAAAAGGCGCTGGCGACGGCCGAAATCGAGATCGGGCGGCTCTCGGCGCGGCTGTCGGACACCGAGGCGGAGTGGACGGCGGGGCAGGAGGAAATCGGGCGGCTGGAGACGGCGCGCGCCGGCGAGGCGGAGGCGGCGCGGTCGGATATCGCGGCGCTGGAGCGGGCGCTGGCCGCGGCGGAAACGGAAATCGGGCGCCTTTCGGCGCGGCTGGCGGAGACCGAGGCCGACCGGGCCGCGAAACGGGAGGAAATCGGGCGGCTGGAGACGGCGCGCGCCGGCGAAGCGGCAACGGCGCGGGCGCGGGTCGCGGCGCTGGAACGGGCTCTGAAGGGCGCGCAGGCGGAAATCGGCCGGCTTGCCGCCCGCCTGGCGGATATCGAAGGACGGCGGCTCGCAGGGCTGGACGAGCTGGCCCGCATCGAAGCCGCGCGGGCCGCGGAGGCGGGGATCGCGCGCGCCGGCATCGCGGCGTTGGAAGAGGAGCTGTCGGCGGCAAGGGCGGAGGCTGCCTCCCTCTCCGCCGACCTCGGCGAGACCGAGAGCCGGCGGGCGGCGGGAGAGGAGGAGATCGCGCGTCTCAGGGCGGCAGTAGCGGAGGGGGCGGAGACGGCGGCCCGACGGATCGCCGCGCTGGAAGGCGAGCTCGCGGCGTCGGGAGCGGAAGCTGCGTCCCTCTCGGCCCGACTTGACGAAACGGAGGGCCGGCAGGCTGCCGGGGAGGACGAAATTGCCCGGCTCAGGCGGAAGCTCGCGGCGGACGCCGACAGGGCGGCGGCTCGACTCGCGGCGCTGGAGCGGGAATTGGCGGCGGCAAAGGACGGGGCCGCCAGTCTCGCCGAACGACTGGCGGACACCGAACGCGGACAGGCGGCGGGAGAACGGGAGATCGCCGGCCTCAGGCGGACGCTCGCCGCGGCCGGGGCGGAGGCCGGCGCCCTTGCCGGGAGTCTTGCGGAGGCCGAGGCCGGCCGCGCCGCGGGGCGTGAGGAAATCGCGGCGCTGCGGCAGGCCCTGGCGACGGCGACGGCGCAGGCGGCCGCGCGCGGCCGCCTGCTCGAAAGCGCCGAGGCCGAGCGGGATGCGCAACTGGCGGAGGCCGTGAAGCTCCGGGAGGCGCTTGCCGCGGCGCAGGCGCAAGCGGTGTCCCTTGACGAACGGCTGGCCGCCGCGGCGCGCGAGCGGGACGCGAGGCGGGACGAGGCCGCCCGCCTCGAGGCGGCGCTTGCCGATGCGGCCGGTGAACGACGGCTTGCGGAAGGCCGCCGGGAAGCGGCGCGCGCGAACGCCGTCCTGCTCGGGGAGCAGCTCGAAAAGGCGCGTCGGCGCCTCTCCGAAGCCCGCGAGGAACTGTCGCGGCAAAGCGAGGAGTTGCAATTGAGGCGCACGGTCGCCGGGGTCGGCGAGGTCGATATCGACGAGACAGTGCCGAGAAGCGTCTATGACGATGCCGAGGCGCGCATCGTTCGGCTCGCGGTCGAGAATACCCGCCTCAGGGACCAATTGGCGAATCTCGACGCCATCGACCGCGACGGCCGGACCAGACTCGCCGCGCTGCGCCAGCGGATCGACGAGCAGGCCGCCGAGATCGAGCGGCTGGACGCGCTCCGCCGGGCGCTTGCGGCGGCGCGGGAGAAGCTCGAAGCGGACAAGGCCGAACAGGTGGACCGGTTGGCGCGTCTCGGGGCGCGGGCCGAAAAGGCGGAAGCCGAGTCGCGCCTGGCGAAAGCCTGGAGCGCCCGGCTGGCGGCCAATATCCGGGCGCTCAAGGAGCAGGTCCGCCGTCTGAACGCCGCGCTGGAGGCCTCGGAGGCGAAGGCCGAAGAGGCGGAGACGCTGGTTCTCGATGCCCGCCTCAACAGCGCGCTGGTGCGCAAGATCGACGAGTTGCGCCGCTTCCGCTCGGAGTTCGTCGGCCAGTTGCGCGAGGCGCTGGCCGGCCAGCAATTGGTGCAGACCGAGGACGACCGCTTCTACCTGCAGGCCGAGGTGCTGTTCCTGAGCGGCTCGGCGGACCTCGACAGGGACGGAAAGGAGCGGGTGCGCCGCATCGGCGCGGCATTGACCGATGTGGCGGCGCGGATCCCCGAAGACCTCGACTGGGTGCTGCGCGTGGACGGCCACACGGACCGGCGGCGGCTTCGCGGCGGGTCGCGCTACAGGAACAACTGGGAGCTGTCGGTCGCGCGGGCGGTTGCGGTGGTCGGGCTGCTGGTCGAGGCCGGCGTGCCCGCCGCGCGCCTTGCCGCCACCGGACTCGGAGAATTCCACCCCTTGGACCCGGCCGATACCGCAGAGGCCTACCGGCGAAACCGCCGCATCGAGTTCTCGCTTACCCGGAAGTGAGCCCGCTCAGGCCGCCGACTGCCGCAATTTGGGGCGTATGCCGAGCATGTGGCAGACCGCGCGCGTGAGTTCGGGCCGGTTCAGGGTATAGAAGTGAAAGCCCGGCGCGCCCTCGGCCTCCAGACGCCGGCACTGCTCGACAGCCACCGTGGCGGCGACCATGCGCCGGGTCTCGGGGTCGTCGTCGAGGCCCTCGAACTGGGCGGCGAGCCAGCCGGGCACGCGCGCCCCGCAAAGCCGGGCGAACCGGACCGCCTGGCCGAAATTGCCGATGGGCATGATGCCGGCGACGATCTCGCAATCGATCCCGGCCTTGCGGCAGCGGTCCCGGAAGCGGAGATAGCAGTCGGTCTCGAAGAAAAACTGGGTAATCGCGCGCGCCGCGCCGGCGTCCAGCTTGCGCTTCAGATAGTCGATTTCGAAGGCCGGGTCGGGCGCGTCGGGATGGCCCTCGGGATAGGCGGAAACGCTGATCTCGAACTCGTGCAGGCGGCGGAGTCCGGCAACGAGGTCGAGCGCCCAGGCATAGCCGCCCGGATGCGGCCGGTAGCGCCCGCCGATGCCCGAGGGGGGATCGCCGCGCAGCGCGACGATATGGCGAATGCCTGCCTGCCAATAGGCCCTCGCGGCGTCGTCGATCTCCGCGCGCGCCGCGCCGGCGCAGGTCAGGTGCGCCGCAACGGCAAGGCCCGTTTCGCGGGCGATCCGGGCCGCGACGGCCGCAGTGCGCCCGCGCGCGCTGGCCCCGCCGCCGCCGCCGGCGCCGCAGGTGACGGACACGAAGCGCGGCCCGAGCGGCGCCAGACCGTCCAGGGCGCGCCGAAGGCCGCCCTCGCCCGCCGCCGTCTTCGGCGGAAAGAATTCGAAGGAGACCGCCGACGTCACAAGGCAGGCTCCGGTCCGCGCCAGGCGGGCGGCGGAAGAGGGGGGGCGGCCGGCTGTTGCATGATGAGGACCCCTTATAGGGCCGCTTGCCCGCCCTGTCACCTCCGCGCGCCCGCAGCGCGGTTTCCGAGCCCGGACTTGTATGCTAACCAATTGCTGCGACACGTCCCGAAGGTCCGAAAACGCAGATGCGAGAGGGATTCAAGCCGGCGCCCGGCGCAAGCCGCGGCCTCGTTGCGGGCGGGCGCCTTGCGGCAGTCCGGCGGCGGCGCGCCCTGGCGGGCGCCATCCTTCTGACCGGCCTGTTTTCCGTCGCCGCGCCGCCGCCGTCCGGCGCCGGCGACGAACCGCAGGGGCCGGCGTTCAACGATCCGCTGGAGCCGCTGAACCGGCTGGTCTTCGCAGTCAACGAAACGCTGGACACGATAATCCTGCGCCCCGCCGCCGAGGTCTATGGCGCGGTCGTGCCGGGCGCGGTCCGCAGGGGCGTGCGAAATGTCGTGCGCCACCTGTCGCTGCCGTTCACCTTCGTCAACGATGTCGCCCAGGGCGAATGGGAACGGTCCGGCGACACGGCGCAGCGGTTCGTCATCAACACGATGGTCGGGTTCGCCGGCCTCTACGATGTCGCCGCAGAACAGGGCCTGCCCCATCGCAGCACGGATTTCGGGAGCACGCTCGCCGCATGGGGCGTCGGCGACGGTCCGTATCTGGTGTTGCCGGTCGCCGGGCCGTCGAGCGTCCGCGATGCCGCCGGCATGCTCATCCAGGGCGCGGCCGACCCTGTCGATGCCGCGTTCCGCAGGACCGCTCACGACCATCTGCCGCTGGTCCGCGCGGGCGCCGCAACCCTCGACTTCCGCTACCGCAACCTGGAAACGATCGACGATTTCAAGGCGAACGCGCTCGACTACTACACCTTCGTCCGCACACTTTACCGTCAGCGCCGGGCTTTCGAGACCGAAGACGACCCCGAGATGCGCCTGTCCGGCGGCAAGGACGAATCGGGCGACGACTATGCCTACCCGCCGCCGCGGCCCGATTTCGCCCGCGACAGGCCGGGCCAATGAAACCGGGAGCATCCGCCATGCGTGCGCTGGGCCTTGCCCTCACCTTGCCTTTCCTCCTGTTCCTCGTCTCCGGGCCGGCCGCGGCCGACAGCGGCGCGGGCGGGTTCATCCAGGAGCTTGCCGCGAAGGTGCTCCCGCAACTGACGGACCCCTCGATGCGGCTCGAGGAACGCAAGGCCCGCTTCCGCACGGTCCTGAACCGGGACTTCGACCTGGACAAGATCGGCAAGCTCGTGCTGGGGCGGCACTGGCGCCGGGCGGCGCCGGCGAAACGGGCGGAGTTCCGCAAGCTGCTGGAAGACTATCTCTCCGGTCTTTACGCCCGCCGGTTCGAGGACCTGGCGGGTCTGGAGATCAGGGTGGACGGGGTCCGGGATTTCGACGGCTGGTCGATGGTCTACACGACGGCGGCGCGCCCGAGCGGCGCGCCCGTCCTGCTCGACTGGCGGGTGGACAGCAAGGACGGGCGGTATGCGATCACCGACCTCGTGATCGAAGGCGTGAGCATGGTGATCGCCCAGCGCGAGGAGTTTTCGGCGATCGTGCTCGAATCCGGCGGCCTGGACGGGCTGCTGCTGAAACTGCGCGCGAGAATCGGGGGTTAGGAGCAACGCCCCCGGCCCGCGCTTCGGGCCGCGCCGGCGCCCGGAGGATGCGCGCCGCGCGGCCTGCGGAGCGCCCGGTCACTCGCCCGGCGCGGCCGGGGCCTTGCGCGCCCGCTTGCGGCGGCGGGCGAGACGTTGCTTGCGTTCGAGGCCGCGGCGCTTCGGGAAGCGCTGCACCGTTCCGAAGCCGAACACCATGCCCTCGGCGGCGAGCGCGTCGCGCAGCGCGTGGATGCCGAGTTCCGGCTGCGCCTCCAACAGGCGGAAAATCCGCTCCCGCTCCGGCTCGATGAGCGACGGGCGGCAGCCGCCCTGCCTGGCGGGCCGGAGCTGGCCGCGCCGGCGGTACTGCCGCACCCACCGCGGGACGCTGGCTCCGGCGACCTCGAAAAGCCGGGCGGCGGCCCGCGCGCTCATGCCCTTCTCCACCGCCGCCGCCACCGCCCGGCGCCTTAACTGCTCGCCGACGGCCTGGCCCGGCCGCCGTTTCGCCAATATGTTCGTCATCGTCCCTCTGCGCTGCAACGCAGCCTTGCGACGGGTTGAAGGGATATTTGCGCCGGCATGAGCCGGATTTGCGCCGGTTCGGCGGGCCGGCGGACGCACCTTGCCCTTCGAGCGGCCGCCGGCCGGCCGCCAGGACTGTGCGCCTGTTTCGTCGAATTGCGGAGTGGCGCGCGGCGCCTGTGCAGCCGCCCGCTCCTCCGCTGTCCCGTCAGGTCATGGCCCCGTCCGCTCCCGCCGGATGCTTCTTCCGGGAACAAATACGGGACAAAAGCGGCGCATTACAATGGAAAATCAGGGAAATAAACGCATAACCACGGCTCGCATCAGATGGTGACGCGCTCCGAGAACACGCCGCGCACATCCATCTCGAAGGCGAGGCCCTCGACCGGCGGGCGCGCCCAGCTCCACTGGATGCCGTCCGGCGCGGCGCCGCGGGCGGCGATTTCCGGGCCGAACAGGTCGTCCATCCTGTGGACGGTATAGACTTGGGCGGCGGTCGCGTCCGTCCAGCCGAAGCCGAGCGCGGCCATACGGCTCTCCATGGCGCCCAGCACGTAGCGCGCCTTCTCCCGCATTGCGTCCGGCGAGGTGTCGCCGGGGCGGACGATCCGGTCCCGGTACCGCCCCGGCCCCTCGGGCGCCTCGCCGGAGCCGGCGATGACGAAGGTTCCCCCGGTCTCGCCCTCGGGAACCGTGTAGCAGAAGGCGTGGAAGCCCGGTTCGGCGGGCGGGTCCGCCTCCGGGCAGACATTGGAGCGCGCCACCGGGTTCTCCTCGTCCCGGAAAAGGCCCCAGCGCTCCAGCGTTCGGACATAGGCCCGGTTGAAGGCCACGAAGCCCTCCTCCGAGAACTGGCCGGGCGAGCGCAGCTCGCAGGCGCAGAAGGCCGTCATCGGCCGGCCCGCGGCCTGCAGCCAGGCCTCGATCCGGCGGAAGCCCGCCTCAAGCGGCGCGAGGCGGTGGAAGCGCACGCGCTCGATACGGAAGCCCGGCGCCGCCGCGACGCCGCCCGAATACTGGAACCGCCCCCGGATGTAGCGGTATCCGCCCGGCGCGAATGTCGCGACCTCCGCCATCTGCCTGTCCTCCCTAGCCTCGCGGGGCGCAGGTTAGCACGACCCGCCGCGCAGGCCATGACATCGGTGAGACATCCGGGCTAGGCTGCCTCCCGAACGCATCCGGGGCGCTGGAGAGGGCCGATGAACGAAGAAGACCTCTGTTTCACGCCGGCGACCGCGCTGGCGGCGGCCGTGGCCGCACGCGAGCTGTCGCCGGTCGAGATCGTCGATACGGTGCTCGCCCGGATCGAGCGGCTCGAACCGCGGATCAACGCCTTCGCCGCCCTGACGGCCGACCGCGCGCGCGATGCGGCGAAGGCGGCCGAGGCCAGGGTGATGTCGGGCGCGGCGCTCGGGCCCCTGCACGGCGTGCCGGTCACGATCAAGGACCTGACCAACACGGCCGGCATCCCGACTCAGCGGGGCTCGCACGCCCTGAAGGGCGCGGTGCCGGCGGAGAACGCGCCCTGCGTGGACCGACTGGCGGCCGCCGGGGCGATTTCGCTCGGCAAGACGACGACCTCGGAGTTCGGATGGAAGGGGGTGAGCGAGAGCCCGCTCACCGGGATCACGCACAATCCCTGGGCGCACGGCATGAATGCCGGCGCGTCCTCGGCGGGCGCCGGCGCCGGCGCGGCGGCGGGCTACGGGCCGCTCCACCAGGGCTCGGACGGCGCGGGCTCGATCCGGATGCCAAGCCATTTCTGCGGCGTTTTCGGCATCAAGCCGAGCTATGGGCGCGTCGCGCATCTGCCGGTCGGCAATACGGACCAGGTCAGCCATGTCGGGCCGATGACCCGCACGGTCGCCGACGCGGCGCTGATGCTCCGCGCGATGGCGGGGCCGCATCCGCGCGACCATTACAGCCTCGAAGCATCGCCGGCGGACTATCCGGCGCTGCTGGGCGCGGGCGAGCGGCTCCGGGGCGCGCGCATCGCCTGGAGCCCCGATCTCGGCCATGCGCGCGTCGATCCCGAGGTGGCGGCGCTGGCGGCCGATGCGGTTTCGGCGTTCGCGGACTTCGGGGCCGAGGTCGAGGAGGTCTCGCCCGCCTGGGGGCCGGACGGGCCGGAGATCGAGCATTTCTTCTGGGCGGCGCATGAGACGATCTATGCCGGCTTGCTGGAGGAATTCGAGGACCGGATGGACCCCGGCCTCGTCGCCTGCATCCGCGACGGGCTGGGCTACCGGGCCGAGGACTATCTGGACATGCGGGCGCGCAAGCTCGCCTATGTCGAGGCGATCCACCGCTTCTTCGAGGACTACGACTTCCTGCTGACGCCGTCCGTCTCGGTCGCGGCCTTCCCCGCCGACCGCCTCTCCCCCACCCACTGGCCCGACCATCCTTGGAACTGGCTGCAATGGGCGCAATTCAGCTTCCCCTTCAATCTTTCCCATAACCCGGCGGCCTCGATTCCTTGCGGGTTCACGGAAGCGGGCCTGCCGGTCGGCCTCCAGCTTGCGGGGCGGCGGCTGGACGATCTGGGCGTGTTGCAGGCCGCAGCCGCCTTCGAAGCCGCGCGCCCTTGGGCGGACAAGCGCCCGGCGCTCTGAGGCCGCCTAAGCCTCCTCGGGCGGGTCGCGCGGCGTGAAGCGGTTGTCGCGCGGGAAGCCGTGCGGCGGCAGGCGGCCGGCGCCGCCGCGCCGGTCGAGCCAGGCGCGGAGGTCGGTCTCGCGCCTTGTGCGCCCGCCGAGGCGCCAGACGAGGCCGTCCTCCAGGCGCAGCGCCGCCGCGTCCGCAAGCCCGCCGCGTTCGTAGCGCTGCAGGCGCACGCCGCGACCGCGCGTCAGCTCCGGCGCCTGGTCGAGTGGGAAGACCAGGAGACGCCGGTTCCCGCCGATCACGGCGATGCCGTCGTCGTCCGGGCGGATTTCGGCAACCGCCTTGAGGGCGCCGGTCATCACCTGCTTGCCGGTCCGCGTCTGGGCGGCCACGTCCTCTTCGCGCACGACGAAGCCGCGCCCGTCCTCGGCCGCCAGCAGCAGCCGGCCGTCCGGCCGCGCCGCGCGGATCGCTACGATGCGGTCGTCCTGCGCCATGTCCACGTCGAGGCGGAGCGGCCGGCCCATGCCCCGGCCGTCGGGCAGCCGGTCCACCGCCAGCGTGAAGACGCGGCCCGAAGCCGCGAACAGCAGCAGTCGGTCCGAGGTCTCGACGGCAAGGCGCCACGCCTCGCGGTCGCCTTCCTTGTAGCGCGGCGCGGCATCGGCGCCGATATGGCCCTTCAACACGCGGACCCAGCCCATCTCGGACACGAGCACGGTCGCCGGCTCGCCCGGCATGAGGGGCGCCCCGACCGCGCCGTTCGCGGCCGGCGCCTCGGTAAGGAGCGTCCGCCGCCGCCCGGCTTCGCCCCCGCCGAAGCGCTTGCGCATTTCCTTGACTTCCTCCGAGAGGCGACGGCGGCGAAGCTTCTCGTCGGCCAGCAGCGCCCGGCACTCCGCCTGCTGGGCCGTGAGCTTCGCATGTTCCTCGCGGATGGCGGCCTCTTCGAGCTTGCGCAGCGCCCGGAGCTGCATGGCGAGGATGGCGTCGGCCTGCGCCTCGTTGACGCCGAGACAGGCGCAAAGTTCGGCGCGCGGCTCGTCCTCCTCCCGCACGATGCGGATGACCTCGTCCAGATTGAGATAGACGGCGAGATAGGCTTCCAGCACCTCGAGCCGCCGGGCGATCCGCTCCAGGCGGTAGCGCGTGCGCCGCTCCAGCACCTCCATGCGGTGGTCGAGAAAGGCGAGCAGGCATTCCCTGAGCGACATCACCCGCGGCCGCCCGCCTGCGTCCAGCACGTTCAGGTTGAGGCCGAAGCGGATTTCCAGCTCCGAGTGGCGGAATGTCTGGTCCATCATGGCGTCGGGGTCGACGGTGCGGTTGCGCGGTATCAGCACAATGCGCACGTCCTCGGCGGACTCGTCGACGACCTGTTCGACCGCCGACAACTTGCGCGATTCGATGGCGGCGTCGAGCTTCTCCAGCAGGCGCGCCTTCTGCACCTGGTAGGGGATTTCGGTCACGACTGCGCGCCAGGCGCCGCGTTCGAGCCTTTCGACCTCCCAGCGCGCCCGCACCCGCAGGCTGCCCCGCCCGGTGCGGTAGGCTTCCGCGACGGCGGCCGGGTCCTCGGCCAGGCAGCCGCCGGTGGGGAAGTCCGGCCCCGGCACGAGTTCCGCGATCTTTTCGTCTTTCGCGGTCGGCCAGCGGATCAGGTGCAGCAGGGCGCCCGCGAGTTCGCCCGCATTGTGCGGCGGGATGTTGGTCGCCATGCCGACCGCGATCCCCTGCGCCCCGTTGGCCAGCAGGTTGGGGAAGGCCGCCGGCAGCACCGCCGGCTCGCGCCCCTCGCCGTCATAGGTCTCGCGAAAATCGACCGCGTTCTCGTCGATGCCCTCCAGCAGCGCCTTGGCCACCGCCGTCAGCCGCGCCTCGGTGTAGCGCATGGCGGCGGCGTTATCGCCGTCGATATTGCCGAAATTGCCGTGGCCTTCGACCAGCGGGTAGCGGACGGCGAATTCCTGGGCCAGGCGCACCATGGCGTCATAGATCGCCGCATCGCCGTGGGGATGGTATTTGCCCATGACATCGCCGACGACACGGGCGCATTTCTTGAAGCCGGCGGCGGGGTCGAGCCCCAGTTCGCGCATGGCATGGACGAGGCGGCGGTGGACCGGCTTCAGCCCGTCGCGCACATCCGGGAGCGAGCGCGCGGTAATCGTCGAGAGCGCATAGGCAAGATACCGCTCGCCCAGCGCCGTGCTGAACGGGACGGGCTCGACGATTCCGGCAATCTCGTCGGACACGGCGCGCTGCGGATGCTCCGATTCGGGATTCACACCAGCATAGGCCGCCTCAACTCGCGAAACAATCCGCGAGGCGCAGGCGCGCGGCGGGCAGCGGTCGGTCTGCAGGCCCGGCGATATGGCGGGCGAGGAAATGGCCGGTGAGCGCGAGGCCGTCGCGGATATCGCCCGGCGTGAAGTCGGGCGCGCCGCAGAGGAAGCCGGGCAGGGCGAGCAGGCGGTCCCGCCAGTCCGCGCCGGCCTCGCGCGTGACGGCCCGGCCGGACCGCGGCGAGACCCAGGCAAGCCCTGCGCCGCTGCCGGTGACCGCGCAGCGCTTCAGGTCGAGGCTGAAGCCGAGCTCGGCCAGCAGCGCCACCTCGTAGCCGACATAGGCCGCCGGCCAGGCGTCGCCCGCCAGCGTCTCCAGGAAGGCCGCGAGCCCGGAAAACGCGGCCGGGTGCGGCTCGCGCTCCGGCAGGCCCATCTCCGCCACGGCGCAGGCGCTCCGCAGCCCCGCCAGACGGAGCGGGTCGTCCAGCCAGAGCGCGGCATGGACCGTCTCGACCTCGCATGAGAAGGTGCCGAGCCCGTCGGCCAGCCGCGCCCGCCAGCGCACCGTCCCCAGCGTGCCGGGCTGCAGCGCCTCCGCCTGCCGCCGGGCGCCCTGCACAAGGCCGGCATGGCGTCCGTGCGCCTCGGTCAGCGCCTGCGCCACGGCCTTGCCCTCCCCGAACGGACGGGCGGACAGCATGACGGCGCGGTCGGTCCAGTCGATCATCGCCGGGTGTCAGACATTGTAGTCGAGGCCGAGGTCCCGGAAGCGCTCCGGGTCTTCGGGCCAGCCCTCGCGCACCCTCACGGTCAGGAACAGGTGGACCGGCCGGTCCAGCGTCTCGGCCAGATCCTGTTGCGCCGCCTGGCGGACGGCCTTGATGCGGGCGCCGCCCTTGCCGAGCACGATGGCGCGCTGGCTCGTCCGGCGCACATAGACGGTCTGGTCGATGCGCACGCCGCCATTGTCGAATTCCTGCCAGCCGACCGTCTCGGTGGCGATGTCGTAGGGAATCTCGTCATGCAGGCGCAGGAACAGCTTCTCCCGTGTGACCTCCGCGGCGAGGAAACGCAACGGCGCATCGGAGAGGTCGTCCTCCGGATAGAGCCAGGGGCCTTCCGGCAGGCGCGCCGTTAGATGCTCCAGCAGGTCGTCCACGCCGTCTCCGGTCAGCGCCGAGATCATGAAGACATCGCCGAAGCAGCCCGACCCGTAGAGCCGGTCGGCGCGCTCCAGCAGCCGCTCGCGCGGGAGGAGGTCGATCTTGTTGAGCGCCAGCACCGCCTGCCTGCCGCCCGCCTTGAGGCCGGCGACGATGGCCTCCTCGCGGGCGCCCGGCCGGCGCGCGGCATCGACCAGCAGCACGGCGATGTCGGCATCGCCTGCGGCGCGCCAGGCGCGGCGCACCATCGCGCGCTCCAGCCGGCGGCGCGGCTCGAAAATGCCGGGCGTGTCCACGAACACGACCTGGGCCGGGCCGTGGATGCGGATACCGAGCATACGCGAGCGCGTGGTCTGCGCCTTGGGCGTGACGATGGAGACCTTGGCCCCGACCAGGCGGTTGAGCAGGGTGGACTTGCCGGCGTTCGGCGCGCCCAGGAGAGCGACGAAGCCGGCCCGGCGCGCGCTCATTCCAGCCGTTCGAGCAGGGCGGCGGCGGCGGCGGCGGCGGCGGCGCGCTTGGACCCTCCCGAACCTCTGGCCCGTTCGCCGCTGGCGAGCGCGGCCTCGACCTCGAATTCGGGCCGGTGCGCGGGCCCGCGGCGCGCGCGGACCGTATAGGCCGGCTGGCCGAGCGCGCGGGCGTGACTCCACTCCTGCAGGCGGCTGCGCGCGTCGCGCTCGACCTCCGCATGGCGTTCGACAAGCGCCCGCCAGTGGCGGCGGATGAACTGCCGGGCGGCGTCGAGCCCGCCATCGAGGAACAGCGCCGCAATCACTGCCTCGCAGGCATCCGCCGCCGCCGTCGCGGCCATCCGCCCGCCCCCGGCCCCCGGGTCCCGCGCCCGCGCGAGCGCCTCGTCCAGGCCCGTCTCCGCCGCCACCTCGATCAGCGCCTCCCGGCTTACCAGAAGCGACAGCCGGCGCCCGACCCCGCCCTCATCGACCTCCGGGAAGCGTTCGAGCAGCATCTCGGCTACGATGAGGCCCAGAACGCGGTCGCCGAGGAATTCCAGCCGCTCGAAGGCGCCGCCCTCGCGCCCCGGCGCGCTCGGATGGGTCAGTGCCTGCGGAAGCAGGCCGGGATCGGCGAAATCGTGGCCGAGCGCGGCGCGGAACCGGGCGTTCACGGGCCTATCGCGTCAAAAATGCGCTCCCAGCGAACCCCGCTCGGATATCTCCATAGCTCCCAGAAGCTGGTGTCGTGGTCGAGGGAGAAGAACAGGATTTCCGCCCGCCCGACGAAATTCTCCGCCGGGATGAAGCCCACATGGTTGCGGAAGCGGCTGTCGGTGGAGTTGTCGCGGTTGTCGCCCATCGCGAAGTAGTGCCCGTCCGGCACCTTGAAGACCGGGGTGTTGTCCGCCGGGCCGGAGTCGCTTTCCTCCAGAATCTCGTAGGAACGGCCGTTCGGCAGGGTCTCGCGGTAGCGGATCGCCTGTTTCACGATGCCGTATTTGTCGCGGTAGTTCGCTGGCCCGAGGCGTCCGCGCGTCGCCGGCGTCCCATTGATGAACAGGCGTCCGCTGCGCATCTGGACGGTATCGCCCGGCAGGCCGACGACGCGCTTGACGAAATCGATCTTCGGCGCGACGGGGTTCTTGAACACCGCCACATCGCCGCGCTCCGGCCCCTCTCCGAACAGCCGCCCCGGCCCCGGAATGAGCGGCAGGCCGAACGGCAGCGAGTAGCGGCTGTAGCCGTAGGAATATTTCGAGACGAACAGGAAATCCCCGATCAGCAGGGTCTGGAGCATCGAACCGGACGGGATCGTGAAGGGCTCGAAGAGGAAACTGCGGATGCCAAGCGCGATCAGACCGGCATAGACGATGGTCTTGACGGTTTCTTTCACGGGATAAGCGACCTGGAACGGGAAATGCCGGTTCGCCGCCGGCGCGGATACGGACCGGATAGAACGCCGCCGCAGGGCGGGCTGTCAACCGCAGCCATTCGCCGCATCTTCCGGCACTGCGGTGATAATTACCAGGGCATGGGCCAGCGGCGGCTCGTCGGTGATGGTGAGGTCGATGCGCGGGTCCGTGCCCGGCGGCAAAAGGCTCGCCAGCCGCCTGGCCGCGCCGCCGGTCAGCTCGAGGGTCGGGCGCCCGCCCGGCAGGTTAACCACGCCCATGTCGCGCCAATAGACGCCCTGGCGCAGCCCGGTGCCGAGCGCCTTGGAACAGGCTTCCTTGGCGGCGAAGCGCCGTGCATAGCTTGCCGCGCGCAGGCGCCGGCGGTCGGACCGCCGGCGTTCGGCCTCGGTGAACACGCGCAGGGTGAAGCGCTCGCCGAAACGCTCCAGCGTGCGTTCGATCCGGGCGATGTCGATCAGGTCGCTGCCGAGCCCGACGATCATCGCGAGCGGTCCATCGCCGCCCGCATCCGCCGGACCGCCTCGGCCAGGCCGACAAAGATGGCCTCGCCGACCAGGAAATGGCCGATATTGAGTTCGGCCACCGTCTCGATGGCCGCGACGGGGCCCACATTGTCATAGGTCAGCCCGTGGCCGGCATGGCATTCGAGGCCGAGCTCCTCCGCGAGCGCCGCCGCCGAGCGGATGCGCTCCAGTTCGGCCTGCTGCGCCTCTCCCGCCAGCTCGCAATAGCGCCCGGTGTGCAATTCGACCACGGGCGCGCCGAGCGCGGCCGCCGCGCGAAGCTGTTTCGGGTCCGGTTCGATGAACAGCGACACCCGGATGCCCGCCGCCGCCAGGGCCTCGATCCTGGAACCCAGGGCGCCGCCGAGGCCGGCCGCGTCGAGGCCGCCCTCGGTGGTCAGCTCCTCGCGGCGCTCCGGCACGAGGCAAACCGCGTGAGGCGCGATGGCGGAGGCGATGTCCACCATGGCGTCGGTCGGCGCCATCTCGAAGTTGAGCGGCGCGGGGAGCGTCTCCTTCAACCGGCGCATGTCCCCGTCGCGGATATGGCGGCGATCTTCGCGCAGATGCGCGGTGATCCCGTCCGCGCCAGCTTGGCAAGCCAGCAAGGCCGCCCGCACCGGATCCGGCCAGGCAACCCCGCGCGCATTGCGGACGGTCGCGACATGATCGACGTTCACGCCGAGTCTCGGTCGGTGCGTCATGCTTCTGCATCCCCGGCGCCGGCGCGGGCGATGCGCCCGCGCCGGCGCCTTTGGTAGGCTCGCACAAGCGGCGCCAGCATGATGAAGAACGCCCCCCAGGCCATCGCGCCCAGCACGGCGCCGCCGACCGTCATCGCCAGCAGCAGCGGTTGCGCCGTCTCCAGGAAGGTGCCGAAACGGCCGTCTATGCCGGCTTTGAAGGCCCGCCCCCAGCGGTCGGCGAATTCCACGTCCTCCGCGCCGAAGCCGAGCCATGCGCCGAGTTCGTAGGTGCCGACCCAGATGAAGGGAAAGGTCCAGGGGTTGCCCACTATCGTGCCGATGGCGGCGGCGAGCACGTTCGAGCGGGTGGCGAGCGCGAACAGCGCCGCCATGATGAAGTGCAGCCCCGGAAAGGGCAGGAACGAGGTGAACGCCCCCCAGGAGAAGCCGGCGGCAAGCGAGTAGGGCGTGCCCGGGATGCGGCTGAGGCGCATGGCGAGATAGCGCGAGGCGCGCCGCCAGCCGCCGGACGGCCAGACCCAGCCTCCGATCCGGGACGACAGCCCCTGCCGCCTCTTGCGCCCCAGGATCGCCACGGCCGTCAGCGCTTTGCCCGCTTGACCGAGGCGATCTCCGGCCGGGCGCTGAGCGCGGCCATGATCTCGTTCAGATGCCGCGTGTCGTTGACCTCGACATCGATCAGTATGTCGAAGAAGTCCGGTTGCCGATTGACGAACTTCAGGTTCGAGATATTCGCCTGGTTGCCCGCAATCAGGGAGGCCACATGGGCGAGCGTGCCGGGCTTGTTGGCGGCCGTCAGGCGCATCCGCCCGACATGGCCCGGCCGTTCCTGCTCCGGTTCGTCTTCCCAGTCCAGCTCGATCCAGCGTTCCGGGGTGTGCGAAAAGCTCTCCAGCGTCAGACATTCGTCGGTATGGACGGTCACGCCCTTGCCGGTGGTGATGATCCCGACGATCCGGTCGCCGGGGATCGGGTGGCAGCAGCGGGCGAAATGCGTGGCGAGGCCGGGGATCACGCCCCGGATCAACAGCGGCCTGGGCCGGTCGCCGCGCCGCCGCCGGGCGCGCTCGATCGAGACCACCGTTTCGGTATCGGCATCGACCGGCGCTTCGGGATACAGCGCCCGGACGACCTCCCGCGCCGGGATGCGCCCGTCGCCGATGGCGGCCAGCAGGTCTTCCGGCGAGTCCAGTTCGCGCCGGACCGCGACGGGCGCAAGCTGGCGCTCGCGCCATGCATGCCCGGCTTCGCGCATCTCGGTATCGAGAAGCTGGCGGCCGAGCCTGACGAACTCTTCGCGCCGCCGCAGCCGCTCATGCCGGCGGATATGGGCCTTCGCCTTGCCGGTGACGACGAACCGGTCCCACTCCGGCGTAACGCGCAGGCTGTTCGCCGTGACGATCTCTACCCTGTCGCCGTTGCGCAACTCGGTGCGCAGCGGCACCTGCCGGCCGTTGACCCGGCCGCCGGCGCAGCGGTCGCCGACCTCGGAATGGATCGCATAGGCGAAATCGACCAGCGTCGCCCCGGCGGGCAATGCCTTCAGGTCCGCCTTCGGGGTGAAGCAGAACACCTGTTCGGGGAAGAGCTGCATCTTGGTGTGCGACAGGAATTCCTCGGGGCTAGACGCGCTTTCGAGGATGTCCAGGAACTGCTGCACCCACTTGTACTGCCGCCCGTCCACGCCTCCGCCTTCCTGCTTGTAGAGCCAGTGGGCGGCGGCGCCGTTCTCGGCGAATTCGTGCATTTCGCGGGTGCGGATCTGCACTTCGATCCGATGCCCGTCAGGACCGATCAACACCGTGTGCAGGGAGCGGTAACCGTTTCCCTTCGGGTTCGAGAGATAGTCCTTGAACCGCGCCGGCGCCGCGCGGTAGGCGGCATGCAGATGGCCGAGCGCCTCGTAGCACCGCATCTCCGAGTCCACGACGATGCGGAAGGCCATGATGTCCGATACCTGTTCCAGCGAGACATCCTTGCGCTGCATCTTGGTATGGATCGAATGCGGGCGCTTGCGCCGTCCGGTGACCTCGGCCTCGAGGCCGGCGTCGTCGAGCGCCTGCGACAGCGCCCCGATAATCTTGCCGACCTGGTCGCCCCGTTCCCGGTCGAGAAGTTCGAGCCGTTGCACGATATTCCTGTGCGCCTCGGGCTGGAGCACGGCGAAGGCGCGGTCTTCCAGGTCCTCCTTCCAGTGCTGCATCCCGATCCGCTCGGCCAGCGGCACATAGATATCGAGCGTCTCGGCCGCGATCCGCCGCCGCTTGTCTTCTCCGGAGACGAAATGCAGGGTGCGCATGTTGTGCAGCCGGTCGGCAAGCTTCACCAACAGCACACGGATGTCCTGCGCCATTGCCAGGACCAGCTTGCGCAGGTTCTCGGCCTGACGGGTGTGCGTGGACTGCGATTCGATGCGGGAAAGCTTGGTGACGCCGTCCACGAGGCGGGCGACCTCGCTGCCGAACATGCGGCGGATATCGGCGAGCGTCGCGTCGGTGTCCTCGATCGTGTCGTGCAGGAGGGCGGTGATGATCGAGGCGCTGTCGAGCCTGATGTCGGCCAGGAGCCCCGCGACTTCCAGCGGATGCGAGAAATAGGGGGCGCCCGACGCACGGATCTGGTTTCCATGCTGGATCATCGCATAGACATAGGCGCGGTTGATCAGCAGTTCGTCGGCATCGGGGTTGTAGGCCCTGATGCGTTCGATCAGCTCGTATTGCCGAATCATCCGGCGAACCCGGAGGCGCTTACCGCGCCCGGCGGCAGGAAGTTCCGCAGCGCCCCGGCATGTGTCGTCCTAGCCGCTGTCGCGGGGCTGGAGCTCGTCGTCCTGCCGGGCTATCTCGCGCTTGAGCGAGTCGATGTCGAGGTCCTGGCCCGCCGCGGGCCTGTCGGGGAGGTCCGGGGCCGGCAGCATGTCGAGCGCGTCGCCCGGCTCTTCCTCTTCCTCGCGGTGGCGCAGCAGCCTGCGGATCTGGCCTTCCTCGAGCTCGTCGAGTTCGACGGTTTCCTCCGCGATCTCCCGGAGCGACACCACGGGATTCTTGTCCCTGTCGCGGTCTACCGTGATCTCCGCGCCTTCGGAGATGTCGCGCGAGCGCTGCGCCGCCAGCATGACCAGATCGAAACGGTTCGGAACCTTGAGGACGCAGTCCTCGACGGTGACGCGCGCCATGGGCTTCACTCACTGCGAAATTGAACGATAGTCGAAAGAATTATAGGCGGAACGGCCGTTGTCGGCAACCGGCCCCGCGCTTCGGCTGCCCGCCCGGCGGACGCCCCGCCTCGACGGTGGACCAGCCGTCGCGGCGGCGGGATCGGCGGAACCGCAGGCCCTGGCGGCGCAGTGCGAGGCGCAGCGGCAATTCCTGCCGTTCCAGAATGCCGGACAGCACGACGAGGCCGCCCGGCGCGACAAGGCGGGCGATCTGCGGCGCAAGACGCATGAGGGGCCGGTAGAGGAGATTGGCGAGCACCGCGTCATAGGGCGCCGCGGCGCGCAGCGCGGGATGGGCCGGCCCGTCCGCCTGCACGAGGCGGAGGCGGAGGCCGTTGGCGCGCGCGTTGCGGGCGAACGGCGCGGCGGCGGCGGGGTCGATATCGCTTGCCGCGACGCGGACGCCGGGCCAGAGTCGCGCGGCGGCAAGGGCGAGGACGCCGGCGCCCGCGCCGAGGTCCAGCACGGCGCGCGGCCGCAATCCCGGACCCGTCCGGCAGCGGAGCCGGTCGAGCGCGGCAAGGCATCCTTCCGTGGTGGGATGCGCGCCGGTGCCGAAGGCGGTGGCGGCCGCAATGCGCAGGCGCACCGGCGCCGGCGGCAGCGCCTTGCCGGGGTCGCCGACGGCAATGCGCCCGATGCGCCGCACCGGCAGGCCCGCCTGGCTCTCCGCCGCCCAGTCGCGCGCGGCGAGCGGGGCGGTCTCCGGCGGCGGCAGACCCTCCCCGGCCGCGCGGCGCGCGAGGGTGGGCGCATCCGGCGGCGCGGCGGCAATGCCTTCCACCACACAGACGTCCGCCAGCCAGAGTTCGCCAGCCCAGCCCGCGTCCGGCGCTTCGCGGCCGGGCCGGTCGATCGAGGCCAGCTCGAACACGGAGACGGCTTCGGCCCAGCCCTCCAGCACACGCTCCGCAGCCGCCGTCCGGTCCTCCGGAACGGTGAGCCAGGCCCGCCAGAGCGGGGTCAAAAGTCGATGCAGCGCCCGTCGATCTCGCAATCGCCGTAGCGCGTCGGGTCGGGCCTCGCGGGCGTCTCGGGCTTGTCGCGGTCTTCCGGTGCGCGGCGGCGCGCGTCTCCGGGCGCCGCGCCGGGCGTCTCCGGCTCGTCGGGGTGTGACTTGCGCGACATGTCGCCTACATATGGCATGACGAGCCCTGTTGCCAGTCCGAGCCGCGACGCCCCATGCCCAATTTCGCCCGCACCGCCATCCTGCTCGCCGGCCTGACCGGCCTGTTCCTCGCCGTCGGCTACATGCTGGGCGGCCCCGCCGGCATGGCTGTTGCGCTCGTCTTCGCGCTCGCAATGAACGCCTTCGCCTGGTGGAACTCCGACCGGGTGCTGCTTTCGATGTACGGCGCGGAGGAGGCGGACGAACGGCGGCGCCCCGAGCTTTGCGCGATGGTGCGGCGCCTCTCGCAGCGGGCGGACCTGCCGATGCCGCGCGTCTATATCGTCCGCAACGACCAGCCCAATGCCTTCGCCACCGGGCGCAACCCGGAGAACGCCGCCGTCGCCGCCACGACGGGCCTGCTGCGGAGCCTCTCGCCGAAAGAGGTCGAAGGCGTGATGGCGCACGAGCTCGCCCATGTGAAGAACCGCGACACGCTCATCATGACGATCACCGCAACCGTCGCCGGCGCCGTGTCGATGCTGGCGAATTTCGGCCTCTTCTTTGGCGGCGGGCGCAACAATCCCCTCGGCTTCGCGGGCGCCATTCTCATTGCGGTGCTGGCGCCGGCCGCGGCCATGCTGGTGCAGATGGCGATCAGCCGGGCGCGCGAATACGAGGCCGACCGGCTGGGGGCGGAGATCTGCGGCGACCCGCTGGCGCTCGCTTCGGCGCTCGAACGCCTGGAGCGGGGCGCGGCCCGCATCGACAACCACGCGGCCGAGCGCAATCCCGCCACCGCCCACCTCTTCATCGTCAATCCGCTGCACGCGCACAGGGCCGACCGGCTGTTTTCCACGCATCCCTCGACGGCGAACCGGGTGCGGGCGCTCCGGGAGCTGGCCCGGGCGCAACGGCCGCGCCCGGCCCGGCAGGCAGGCAAGGCGCCGACCGGGGCCTCCTGGATGCAGGGGCCGCGCGGCAGGGGCCCCTGGGGGTGAGCGGCGGCGCAGCGCGCGCGCTTGCCCTCGACCTGCTCTCGTCCGTCCTGCTGGAAGGGCGGCCGCTGGAAGACGCCGGCCCGGAGAGGGAAAGCCCGGAGACGCGCGCCTTCGCGCGCCGCCTCGTCGCGACGACCTTGCGCCGGGCCGGCCAGATCGAGGCGTTGCTGGACCGTTTCCTCGCCCGGCCCCTGCCGCGCCGGGCCGCCCGGACCCGGCTGCTGCTGATGCTGGGCATGGCGCAGATACTGTTCGAGGGCGTGCCGGCCCATGCCGCCGTCGATACCGCCGTCGGCCTGGCGGATGCGCGCATGAAGGGGCTGGTCAACGCCGTGCTGCGCCGCTCGGCGCGCGAGGGATCGGCCCTGATCCAGGTCCAGGACGCCGCCCGGCTGAACACGCCGCCGCGCCTGCTGCGAGGCTGGGAGGCGGCCTATGGCGAAGCCGCCGCCCGCGCCGTCGCCGAGGCGCATCTGAGGGACGCGCCGCTCGACCTTACCCTCCGCCGCCCGGAGGCGCCGGGCCCGCTGCCGGACGGCGAGACGATGCCGACCGGCTCGCTGCGCCTCGCGCGGCCGGGGGCCGTAAGCCGGTTGCCGGGATACGCGGAGGGCGACTGGTGGGTGCAGGACATGGCGGCCGCCCTGCCGGCGCGGATGCTGGGCCCGGTCGCCGGCGAGCGCGCGCTCGACCTTTGCGCTGCGCCCGGCGGCAAGGCTGCACAGCTCGCGGCCGCCGGCGCGCATGTGACGGCGGTGGACCGCGCGCCGGAGCGGCTGGCGGCGGCGCGCGCCAATTTCGCCCGCCTCGGCCTCGCAGCGGAATGGGTCGAGGCCGACGCCGGGGACTGGCAGCCGGACCGCCCGTTTCCCGCCGTGCTGCTGGATGCGCCCTGCAGCGCCACCGGCACCGTTCGCCGCCATCCCGACATCCTGCACCGCCGCGCCGGCCGCCGGCTCGACCGGCTGGCCGCGCTCCAGGACCGTCTGCTCGCCGGCGCGGCCCGCGCCACGGCGCCCGGCGGCCGGCTGATCTATGCCTGCTGCTCGCTGGAGCCGGAGGAAGGGCCGGAGCGCATCGCCGCGTTTCTCGCCGGGCGGCCCGATTTCGCGCTGGAGCCGGTGTCCTTCCCCGGCCTGCCGGAAGTCGCCGCGCCCGACGGCGCGCTGCGCACCCTGCCCTCCATGCTGGCGGAGCAAGGCGGCATGGACGGCTTCTACGCCGCCCGCCTCGTCCGGATGGGGTGAAGGCGGCGGCGGCGTTCATCCGCCGGGACAATGGAAACGTCAAGCGGTCGTGTCTCCGGGCGTGTTGTAGGAGCCGAGGCTTCCGCTGTTATCTGTGGGTAAGTGGCCCGCCGCAGCGACCGCGACGAGTCTGGCGGCGGGGCGCCACATATCCATCGATGGCGCTTGAGGTCGAGGGCCTTGCCGGGGCGGCGCCCGGCGAGCGTTCGCCGGCCCGGATCGCGCAGCGCAACGGCTACCGGGTCCGGGAGACGCGGGCCGGCACGGTCGAGTTGAAGCGCCCGCAGCGGCGCAAGGGGAGCTACTGCCCCGGCTTCCCGGAACCGCGCCGGATGGCGGAGAAGGCGCTGACTGCGGTGATCCGGGAGGCCTGCATCGAGGGCGTGTCGCCCCGCTCGGTCGACGACCCGGCGCAGGCCATGGGATGTCGGGCCTCTCCGGGAGCCAGGTCTCGCGGCTGTGCGGCGGGATCGACGACAAGAGCCGGGACTTCCTCGACCGCCCGCTGGAGGGCGACTGGCCGTATCTGTGGCGGGACGCGACCTGTGCGAAGAGGCGCGAGACCGGGCGCGTCGTCTCGGTCGCGGTCACCATCGCGGTGGCGGTCAACGACCGGGGCCGCCGCGAGGGGCGCGGCATGGCGAGCGGCGCGTCCGAGGCCGGGACCTTCCGGACCGCGTTCCTTCGCTCCCCGGCCCGCCGCAGGCGGCGCGGCGTCAAGCTGGCGATCTGCGACGACCGCAAGGGCCTCAAGGCCGCCGCGACCCGCATCCCCGGCGCCACATGGCAGCGCTGCCGCGCGCACTTCATGCGCAACCCGCTCGCTCATGCCGGCAAGCAGGGCCGGCGCGTCGTCTGCGCCTTCGTCACGACCGCCTTCGCCCAGGAGGATGCCGACAGCGCGTCCGCCCCGTGGCGCCAGGGCGCCGACCGGCTCGGGGCCAGGGCGGCGAAGCTCGCCGCCATCATGGACGAGGCCGAGCACGACGTCCCGGCCTGTATGACCTCCCCGGCCGCGCATCGCGCCAGGCTGCACGCGACAAACCCGCTCGAACGCCTCCATGGCGAAGTCAAGCGACGCACCGATACCGTCGCCATCTTCCCCAACGAGGACGCCATCGCCCGGCCGATCGGCGCGAGCCTCCTCGAGCAGAACGACGAAGGGGCCGTCCAGAGAGCCGGATACATGACGCTGGAAGCCATCGCTCCCGTGAGCGACAATACAACCGTCAAGATGCCCGCCGCGGCAGACTGAGCGGCCCGGCCCCACCCGCCGGATACCGCAACCGACGACAGGCTCTTACACCACCGCCTGGGACATGATCGGCGAATGTCCAGTCGTCCGGCAGACACAGGCGCTGCGCCGCCGCGAGGACCGGCGTAAGAATCGGCCTGCTTTCCGCACGGTTGCGATGGCCCGAACCATGCCTGCCTCCTTGCCATGGGGAAATGCCGCGCGCCTCACCGCTCCGGGGCGGGGCCGCTTCGGGCGGGGACGAGGCCGTGGGGGCGGAAGCGCATGACGAGGAGCAGGATGAGGCCCATGACCAGCGGGCGCATGTGCGGGGCGCCGGCCAGCAGATGCTCGCCAACGGCGCTGCCCTCGGGCAGGCCGGCGATCAGCGCCTGCATCAGCCAGAGGCCCGCCGGTTCCGCCTCGATCCAGACGAACCAGACGAGGAAGCCGCCCAGCACCGCGCCCAGATTGTTGCCGGAGCCGCCGACGACCACCATTACCCAGATGAGGAATCGGGATAGGGGGAGCCTCACGGCTCCGCCCCTCCCACACCACCGTGCATACGGGTCCGTACACGGCGGTTCGACGGCTTTAGGCTGCGGGCCGGCCTCGCAGAGAGGCGAGGGCGATCCTGTCGAAGAAGGCATTGGGTAGCGCGTATGCGAGCGCGGGACTGTTGCTGAGCCGCCATGGGCCGTGGGCACTGCCGGCGGTTTTCGCCGCCAGTTCCTTGCCCACGCCGAGGCGGCGTAGCGCCGCAAAGCGGGTATGCCCGCGCTTCCACTGCTTCCAGACGATGGCGCGGAGCCGCCGTCTGACCCATCGGTCGAGGGTGAGCAGTACCGAGGGGGTCTCGCAGAAGCCGAAGTAGCCCCGCCACCCTGCGAAGTAGCGGGAGAGTTCCCTGACGAGGCGGGCAAGGCTGACGCTCCTGTTACGGCGCGTCATCTCCCGGACCCGTGCCTTGAACCGGGCAAGCGCGTGCGGCGCGACGCGCCGCTTCGTTGGGGGATTATATCCAATGATTGACAACGAGCTGCATGTATCGGTATTTTACAGCCCCGATGACATAGGGGATGGTGAGATGGCCCAAGGCCACAAAGGCGGCTACAGCATTGGATGGATTTCCCTCGTCAGCACGGGTGGCGACCGTGTGAAGATCGGCTTTACCTCAGACCTCAGAGGAGAATTTGAGCCGCAGAGTCGGTGAAGCCCGGCGGTGGGCGGCTCAGGCGGAAGAAGTGGCAAAGTGGCCCGGAATGTCATCGTGGGAACCCTTGGCACGGGACTTCGTAGAAGGGCAGCTGCGGATCGTGCGCATCGCAGATACGGAACAGTTTCCCGGCGTCCTTGATGTGCAAAAGGTGAAGCAGTGCCTGGACCGTCTCTTTTCAATCCTTCCCGACTTAGAAACGATTGACGCTGAGAAAGGCAAGAGTTTGGATGGCCGGTCTGGTGAAAAGATCGCCTTGGTGGAGGCCTCCGAATGACGAAAGCGCCGGGCAAGGCGTTCCGGTCAGGTATCTCCCTCATCGAGTTGATGGAGATGTTCCCGACCGAGGACGCCGCGCGGGAATGGTTCGAGGCCATCTACTGGCCGGACGGCGCCCGCTGCGGGCACTGTGACGGGGCGCGTGTGCGCGCCGTCGCATCCGGCAAGCCGATGCCCTGGTGGTGCTCGGACTGCCGGAAGTATTTTAGCGTGAAGACGGGCACCGCAATGGCGGGATCGAACCTGCCGCTCCAGAAATGGGCCATCGGCATCTACCTCTGCCTGACGAGCCTCAAATCGGTCTCCAGCATGAAGCTGCACCGAGACCTGAAAATCGGGCAGAAGGCGGCATGGTTCATGCTCCACCGGCTCCGGGAAGCATGGGCCGACAATAGCGGCGGCTCACTGCTCGCCGGCCCGGTGGAAGCCGACGAGACCCATGTGGGCGGCCGTAGGGCGAACAAGTCGAACGCGAAGCGGAAGGAGCTGGCGGCCGCCGGTGCCGGACGCGGCGCCGTGGACATGACGCCGGTTGTCGGTGTGAAGGATCGGGAGACCGGCCAGGTCGCTGCGCTCGCCATTGAGCGGACTGACGCGAAGACGCTACAGGGCTTCGTGCGCGAGCACGCGGAGCCTGGCGCGAGACTCTACACCGACGAGGCCGCGGCCTATGTCGGGCTCGGCGCGGACTTCGACCACGAGAGCGTCAATCATGGCGTCAGCGAATATGTCCGCCAGCAGGTGCATGTGAACGGCATGGAATCGTTCCGGTCGATGCTCAAGCGGGCGCACAAGGGCACCTTCCACAAGATCAGCCCGAAACACCTGAACCGCTATGTGCAGGAGTTCGCCGGGAAGCACAATCTGCGGGCCGCGGACACGCTGATGCAGATGGCCGTCATGGCGCAGCGCCTGTCCGGCCGGCGGCTCCGCTACAAGGACCTCATCGCCGACAACGGCCTGCCATCGGGAGCGCGAGGATGACCGACCAGAAGCCCCCCCTCCCCGCCGACCCTCGCTTTCAGGGCGCTACGCCGGAGAAGCTCGCCCTGCGCAAGCCGAAGCCGCCGAAAACGCCCGACGACGGCAAGGTCGATGCCTAATATGGGATTTAATTCCCCTTTGAAGGCCGCCGCTTTGGTTTCCGCGAGGCGAATGCGCGGGCCAACCGGCTCGCCAATGCCTTGCGGGCGGCAGGCATTGCTCCCGGTGAGCGGGTCGGCGTGCTGATGCGGAATTCGGTCGAGGCGGTGGATGCCAGTTTCGGCCTGCTCAAGGGCGGTTTCGCGGGCGTGCCGCTCAACGACCGCCACACGCCTGCCGAATATGCCGACATCCTGAACGACGGCGAGGTCTCCGCGGTGCTCGCCGGGCCCGGATTCGAGGATGCGATGGCGGCGGCAGCCGCGGCGGCGCCTTCGGTGCGGATCGTCGTCGGGGTTGGCTGGGGAGACGCGGACTATGAGCGGTTCACGGCCGCCGCGCCTCCCGATGAGCCGGGTGTCGAGGTGGAGCCGTCGAGCCTCATGCGCCTGACCTACACGTCCGGCTCGACCGGCCGGCCGAAGGGGGTGGTCGGCACCTTCCGGCGCTTCGAGGCGCGGCTCGACAATTTCTTTGCGTCGCTCGAATACGCGCTCGGCCGCGACCATACCATGCTGCATGTGGGCCCGCTCTCCCATGCCGCCGGCAACTACCTGCTGCCCTGCTTCATGCGCGGCGCGCGCGGGGTTGTGCTGCCGCGTTTCGACCCGGAAGCGGCGCTCGATGCCGTCGAGCGCTTCCGAATCGATCACACGCTGCTGGTGCCGACCATGATCGTGAGGCTCGTGGACGCCATTGAGCCGGGCCGCCGCGACCTCTCCAGCCTCACGCGAATCAATTACGGCACGGCGCCGATCCCGGTCGAAACGCTGCGTCGGGGCATCGGCCTGCTGGGTCCGGTATTCCGGCAGCATTACGGCATGTCCGAGGCCAACAGCCCGCTGACCCTGCTTTATCCCGACGAACATGCGCGCGACGGCAGGCCGGGAGAAACGGCGCGGCTCGCTTCCTGCGGCCGGCCGGTCGCCGGCCTGGATATCCGGGTGTTCGGGCCGGACGGGCGCAGCCTGGCGCCGGGCGAGGTCGGGGAGATTGTCATCCGGTCGGAGGGCGCGGCGGAGGTGGAATACTGGCGCCGGCCGGACCTCACCGCCGAGGCCGTTCGCGACGGCTGGTTCCACACCGGCGACCTCGGGCGCTTTGACGAGGCGGGCTATCTGTTCATCGTCGGCCGCATCAAGGACATGATCATCACCGGCGGCTTCAATGTTTACGCCCGCGAGGTGGAGGACGTGCTCTACCGCCACCCGGCGGTGCTGGAGGCCGCCGTTTGCGGCGTGCAGGACCCGGAATGGGGCGAGGTCGTGGCGGCGATGATCGCGCCGAAGCCCGGCCTGGAAATCGACGAGGCCGCCGTCCGGGCGCATTGCAGCGGGGCGCTCGCCGGCTACAAGCGCCCGCGGGTGCTGCTCTTCAGCGACACGCTGCCGAAGACGGGAAGCGGCAAGATGGCCAAACAGGCCATCCGTCCGTTGTTGCAGGCCGCCCGTGGCGACCTCGCGGAGCAGGGCCAAACCGCCGGTGTAATGGCGCGCTATTGACCGCAGCACTTTGACGCGACTTGATGAAACTGCCGCAAATCGTAGCCGCGGGGATTCCCTAATGCGACCGAAGCGGAAGGAGAGATCGATGAAAACCGTGTTGTGCCGATGAACGAGGCCGGGGGGCTTGCCTCGATGCTGGCCTGCGCAAGGGTCGTGGCCGGGCGCTTCGGCTCCCATGTGGAGGGGTTCTACCAGCGCCGGTCGCTGCCGGACATCATGGCGGCCGGGGCGGCGGACGCGGCGTCGCCGGCATTGCTCGACGATCTGGAACGCCGCGATAACGAGGCGTCGGCCCGCTCGCGCAACTTGTTCGAATCCACGCTCGAAGGGTATCCGCATCGATGGCGGGAAGAGGTGGCGCGTCATCTCGATGTCTCGGAGCGCGCCCGCGCCTTCGACCTGACCGTGGTTGGCCGCCCGACGGGCGGCGGCGACTCGCCGTCGATGAGCACACTGGAGGCGGTGCTGTTCGAGAGCGGCCGCCCGATGCTGGTCGCCCCGCCCGACACGCCGGAGGATTTCGGGGCGAATATCGCGATCCTCTGGAACGGCAGCACGGAGACCGCGCGCACGATCGCCATGGGCATGGCGTGGCTCAAGCGGGCGGAGCGCATTCAGGTGATAACCATCGAGGGTGTGTTCGTCCCGGGGCCGAGCGCCGGAGACATGGCGGAAGGGCTCTCCCGGCACGGCCTGCCGGTCGAGGCGGCGGTGCGGCAGCGGGGAAGGCGCAGCGACGGTGAGGCGATGCTGGCGGAAGCTGCTGCGTTCGGCGCCGACCTCGTCTTCAAGGGCGGCTATACGAGCAGCCGCCTGCGCCAGATGATCCTTGGCGGCCCCACCAGCCACATCCTTGCGGAAAGCGCGCTTCCCGTCTTCATGGCGCATTGACCGGCCGGGGGCAGGGAGGTCCTTGTCCGAGCCGCAACGGGCCGCCGGGGGCGTCGGTTCGGAGCCTGCGGTACAGTGCGCGCTTCGAGCCGAAAGAACTGTGCCTTGCCGCCGCAGAAAATCTCTAACAGGCTAATTTCACGCATTAATTTTTTGTTGACACCTTGCGGCGGAAGGTCGCAGACTTGTCCTGCAAAGACGGGAATGCGGTGGGCGTTGCCGGCTAGGTTGAGGGAGGATGTCCATCATGAAACCACCGGTCGAGGATTGCCCCTCATAGGGGCCATCCGACAAGCGATACAGACAGGCCCGGCCGCCCGGCGGCGGGCAACGGGTTTCGAAAGAGACCAGTCGAAACACCATCGATAGAGCCCCGCCGTGCAACTCGAGTTCCGGCGGGGTCGTTTCGTTTTTCGCCAGGGAGACTGGAACATGTTCGTTGCAAGGATCCTCGACGACAAGGGCCATGAGGTCGTGACGGCCAATCCTGGCGAGTCCGTGGCCAGCATCGCCGCGATGATGGCCGAGCGGCGCATCGGCGCCATGCCGGTGTCCTCGCCCGGAGGCTCTCTGGTCGGCATCGTGTCCGAGCGCGATATCGTCGCTGCCGTCGCCCGGCGCGGCAGGGATGTGCTCGACCGGCCGGTCGAGGAGATCATGACGCGGCGGGTCATCACCTGCACGCGCGCCGACCATATCGACGACCTTATGGCGCGGATGACGGAAGGGCGGATGCGCCACCTGCCGGTGCTGGAAGACGGCGCCCTGGCAGGCATCGTCTCCATCGGCGATGTCGTGAAGGCGCGCATGGGCGAAATCGAGGCCGAGGCGCAGGCGCTCAAGGATTACATCGCCACCGGATAAGACTGCCGGGTTCACCCATCCGTATCCGGCCGCTCCGCATTGCGCGCCCTCATCCGCCGAAACCGGGAGCCAGAATATTCACTTTTTGTTTCGTTGGAGGCTTGACCGGGGAGAAAGTATGCTAGAATGGTTCTGAGAGTGGCGGCTTCCGGAGGCCGCGTCTCTCACTTCCGAAAACTCCGTCCGAAACTCGCGGGAGAAGTGCGTCCGCCGCCTCGCGCGCGGTACGCGAAACATGGTCGCTCTGCCGGCAAGCCGGCGGCGGGGAGAACGGACCGGACAAGGAGCACCGATGAGCAACATGCCCCCCACTCCTCGTCCCGGACACTGCGCAGCAGCGAGCCGGGACCTCGACGCCCGCACGCCGTCCTTGCCGCAGGAGGCCCCGAATCGCAGTCCGGGGCGACGAGCGGGGGGAGCCGGGGCGACGAAAGAACAGGGCCGCCGCGGGGCGGACCATGACAAAACATGACATTTCATGACACTTCGCGGGGGGTATCCTCCAGCAAGGCCATGCCGGGCCCGGACAGCCTCCCGCCCCACGGATCGCGGTCCGGGGCAGGCCCTCCCTCGCAGGCGAAAGAGGGAGCATTGCAGGCCGGGGGGCGCCGGTTGCGGACCGAAACGGGATGTGTGCCTGCGGCAGGGGCCCAACCAAGGCCTGAGTGGCGCAATGCGGGAGTTCGACATGAATCGACTGTTCACCGAAGCGGAATCCGCGGACATCGTCGTCGAACGGCTGGCCGGGTGCGAGGATCCCCGGTTTCGCGAGGTCATGGAGGCCGCCATCCGGCGCCTGCACGCCTTCGTGAAGGAGGTGCAGCCCACCATCGACGAGTGGGGCAAGACCATCGAATTCCTGACCGCCACCGGGCAGATGTGCGACGACCGGCGCCAGGAGTGGGTGCTGGCGTCCGATGTCCTAGGAGTTTCCATGTTGGTGGAGACCCTCAACAACCGCGCCGAAGACGGCTGCACGGAGGCGACGGTGCTCGGCCCCTTCCATGTTGACGGGGCGCCGCAACTCGAGCTCGGCAGCAATATCTGCCGCGACGGCAAGGGGATGCCCTGTCATGTCTCGGGCCGCGTCACGGATATCGATGGCAGACCCCTGGCCGGGGCGAGCGTGGACATCTGGCAGACAAACGCCGATGGCTACTACGACGTCCAGCAGCCGGACGCGCAGCCGGAAATGAACCTTCGCGGACGTTTTCTGACGGACCCGGACGGGCGTTACGCCTTTCGCACGGTCAAGCCGGTGTCGTATCCGGTACCCACCGACGGCCCGGTGGGGGACATCCTCAATCGCATGGGCCGCCATGCCTGGCGGCCCGCGCACATCCACTTCATCGTGGGCAAGCCCGGCTACCGGCGGCTCGTGACGCATATCTTCGCCCGCGACGACCCCTATGTCGACTCGGACGCCGTGTTCGGGGTCAAGGAGTCTTTGCTGGTCGAGTTCCGCAAGCACGACGACGCGCGGGCGCACGACCTCGGCATGGAGGTTCTCTTCTGCACCGCCGAGTTCGACATAAGGCTGGCCCGGCAACTATAGTTCGCGCATCGCACGGCCATGGTTTATCCTTGCAATCTCAGGATTTGGTGAGGCCCCAGCATCGGGAGGAGCAATGCAAGCCAAAATATTGAAATGGGCGACCGGTTGGGCCCTTGTCCTCGTGGTGGCGGTTGTCGTGTTCGGCCCGGAGCGGCCGGCGGTCGCCGACCGGCACGGAAAGGCGGCGGAAGAACGAAGCAAGCTCATGAAGGACATGGGCGGCGCAATGCGCGCCCTCAAGGGTTTCATGGAAGGGCGGAATTCGGCCGGGGAGGCGTCCGAGGCCGTCGCCGTTATTGCCGCCGCGGCGGCGAAGATTCCGGATGTCTTCCCGCCGGGCACCGGCATGGGCGCGGATCCGAAGTCCGAGTCGAAAGACGTCATCTGGGAAAAATGGGATGACTTCAAGGCGGCGGCGGCCCTGCTCGGGGACAAGACGGCAGCCCTCGAAACGGCCCTGGCCTCCGGGGATGCGGGCGCGGTAGGCGCGGCGGCCCGCGACCTCGGCAAGAACGGCTGCGGCGGCTGCCACCGTCAGTTCCGCGAGAAGCGCAACTAGCCGCCTAAAGGAGGCGCGCCGCGATCTCGATTCCGCCGAGGACTATCGCCGCCGCCAGCACGAGCACAAGGAGCGCGCGCCGGTCGGAGACGAGGCGGGGCGGGGTCTGCCCTTCCGCGAGCCGCCCGCGCCCGGTCAACATCGCCCCGGTGAGGTTCTCCCGCTTGTAGAGAAGGTGGAACAGCACGGCTGCAATATGGAGACCGACAAGGATGAGCAGGCCGTCCACCGCCATCGCATGCAACTCGGCCGCCTCCCTTGCAGCGTCGTAGCTGACAAGGAAGCTGAGCGGACCGTCGTTAAGTCCGTCCACATCGACCGCGAAGAGCCCGAGGCTCGCCTGCGCGGCCAGGACGAGCAGCATGGCGACTACCGACAGCCCGCCGAGCGGGTTGTGCCCGGCGCGTCCGTCAGGATCGCGCCGGAGGAGGGTCGGCAGATAGGCCGCGATTTCCCGCACCGGGCGGACGAAGGCGCGAAAGCGGGACGAAGCGCTGCCGGCGAAACCCCAGAGAATCCGCGCGGCGACGAGCACGAGCAGCGCCTGTCCGGCCGGGATATGGATATCGAACCGCCCGTTGCGCCCGCTCAGGTAGCAGACGATGACCAGCACGACGAGGACCCAGTGGAAGATCCGGGTCGGCCGGTCCCAGACGCGCGCCTTCCGGCGCTCCTCCCTCGGTCCTTTGCCGGCTTCGGCCATGCCTCCTCCCTCGCATCGGGCGATACTCGCCGCACCTGCCTCCCGCTCCCGTCGCAAGCGCGTCAACTTGTATCACCTGGGCGGGGACGAACGCCAGCCGGCGATGCGAGGCCGCAGCGGCGCAGCACGCGGAAGGCTTCCCCGTCCGCCGGCTCGACCGCGACGGTCACCGCGTCGACAGAGAACGAATGGGCCGCCTCGCCGAGCATCGCTTCCGCCGCGGCGCGCTCCCGCGCCGCCCCCGCCTCGTCCAGCCGGTCGGTCAGGGTGAGGTGGAAGCGGAATGCCTCCATGACATGGGGATAGCCCCAGCGCCGCAGCAGCGCCTCCTGGCGGGGGCTGAGGCCGGCGCGGCGCCGGCTGGCCGCCTCGGTATCGGTGAGCGGCGCACGGAACCTGTCGAATGCCGCCACACAGTCGGCCGCCAGCCGATCGAGCGCCTCGAACGGCTCCGACGGCAGGAGCGCAAGGAAGCCCGCCAGCACGGCAAGGCGGAGCGGCGGGGCGGATAACGCCGGGCGCGCCGCCGCAAAGCTCTCGGCCGCGCAAAGCAGTTCGGCTTCGCTTGCACCGGCTGCGAGCCGGAACGGCGCCTTCAGCGTGCCGTGGAAGCCGTAGCGGCGCGGAGCGTCGAGACAGGGCGCGTCGCGGGCGAACCAGGCGGCGCCGAAGCGCGCCAGAGCCGTTTCCGGCGGCGGCGTGTAGTAGATGGCGTATCTCAAGGCGCGGGACTATTCCGGCCGGCCGGGCTGCGCTCCCCGCCCCGCCCCTACGGCGATGCCGAGCCCTTCGTAAACCGGCGCCAGCCACGGCCATTCATTCGCGATGGGATGGCGCGCCTCATATCCCGCCACGCATATGGCCAGCACCAGGAGGCAAAGAATCCAGGTCCACAGGGAATGCTCGCGAGGCCGCCTTGCCGGCCCTGCAGGGACAGGAAGCCCGGCTCTCGGCGGCGGTGACGGAAGCTCGGGGACATCGGATGGGGCGGGGGCTTCCGGTTCGGCATGGATGACTTCCACCACATGTCCCGGTGGTTCCGCGTGCCAGATATAGCCGCATCTGCTGCATTTGACCCGCCGTCCCGTCGCACCCAGCGCCTCGACCTCTACGCGATATCGTGCGATACAGCTTGGACAAACGAGGATCATGCAGGCGCCTCTGGAATCCCCTGCAGACGGGGTGAATTTGTATAGGCTGCGGGCCGGATCGAATCAAGGTAATCGCAACGTGCCGACGGGCGAAGGACGGCGTTTATCCGAGGAAACCGGTCCGCTGCCGGACCTGCGTTGACGAGTCGTATCGTCGTCCTTCTGCTGCTGCTCGCCGCGCTCTGGGCCGGCGGACTCGTGCGGTTTGCCGAGACGCTGCCCGATCGGCCCGAGGCGCCCGACAGGAAGACCGACGCCATCGTGGTGCTGACGGGCGGGGCCGACCGCGTGGCGGAAGGTGTGCGCCTGCTGAACGAGGGCAAGGCGCCGGTTCTCTTCGTTTCCGGCGTCGGCGAAGGCGTTACGGTGGCGCGCTTGCTGGCACTCGCCGGAGATAGCGCGGACCCCGCCCTCGCCTGCTGCATCGAGCTCGGCCATGCTGCGCAGGACACTGTCGGCAATGCCGCCGAAGTGGCGGTCTGGGCAGCGAACCGGAAGGCCCGCAGCCTGCGCATCGTTACCGCCGCCTACCATTTGCCGCGTGCGCTCCGCCTGCTGCGCCGCGCTGCGCCGGGTATCGAGATACTGGCGCAACCGGTCGTCCCGGAGACGTTGAAGCTGGAGCAGTGGTGGCGCTGGCCGGGCACGCGGGAGATATTGTTGCGCGCCTATCACAAACACCTTCTCGCCATGACGCTGGACCGCCTCGCCGAATGGTACGGCTCCATGAAGGACAGCGGGTGACGATGGTTCGTTCAGCCCTTTTTGCGACGGGTTTCGTCGCCGCCACCACGCTGCTCGTCTTCCTGCTGTCGCCGGCGCTTTTTGCCTCGCGCCGCGCCGCGCGGCGGGCAGGCGCCATATGGGGACATGTCACGATTCTCCTGCTACGGGCGCTTGCCGGCATCCGGCACGAGGTGCGCGGCCCCCTGCCGCCGCCCGGCAGCATCGTCGCGGCCAAGCACCAGTCCGCCTGGGAAACGCTCGTGCTGGCGGCTCTGCTTCCGAACCCGGTCTATGTCGTCAAGCAAGAGCTGCTCTCCATTCCCGGTGTCGGCTGGTATTTCCGCCGCGCCGGGCAGATCGCGGTGGATCGCGAAGGCGGCGCCTCCGCCTTGCGGCGCATGGTGCAGGAGGCAAAGGAGGCGCTGGACGACGGCGCGCAGGTCGTGGTGTTCCCGGAGGGTACGCGGATCGCGCCGGGCGAGCGCCGCCCCTACCACCCCGGCATTGCCGCGCTCTACCGGGAAACGGGCGCTGTCGTGGTGCCGGTCGCGCTCAATTCCGGCCGCCACTGGAGCCGGCGCGGCTTCCGGATGCGCCCCGGCGCCATCCGGCTCGAATTTCTCGAACCGATCCGGCCCGGCATGAACCGGCGCGCCTTCATGGCCTGCCTCGAGCAGCGGATCGAAGAGGCATGCCAGCATATCGAGGCGGGATGCGGCCACGCATGATTGCGCTAGAATGGCGCCATGACTGCGCAGACACGCCTGCCGGCCGCCTTCATGCGCGGCGGTACCTCCAACGCCCTCGTCTTCCATGCGCGGGACCTGCCGGCGGATCGGGAGGAATGGTCGGCGCTCTTCTGCGCCGCCATGGGCAGTCCCGACCCGAACGGCCGCCAGTTGGACGGCATGGGCGGGGGCATCTCCTCGCTCTCGAAGGTGTGTGTTATCGGCCCGCCTACCCGGCCGGACGCCGATATCGACTACACCTTCTTCCAGATCGCCGTGGACCGGCCCGAAGCCGACAGCTCCGCCAATTGCGGAAACATGTCGTCCGCCATGGGTCCTTTTGCGGTGGACGAGGGGCTGGTGGCGGCCGCGGACGGCGAGGCGGTGGTCCGCATCCACAACACCAACACGGCCCGGATAATCCACGCCCGATTTCCGGTGCGGGATAGCCGCGCGGTCGTCGCGGGCGATTTTTCTCTGCCGGGCGTGGCAGGCACGGGCGCGCCTGTACGCCTCGACTTCCTCGAACCGGGCGGCGCCAGCACCGGCAGGCTGCTGCCAACGGGCCGGCCGGTGGACCGGCTGGACGTTCGCGGAATCGGTCCTCTCGACGTTTCCATAGTGGACGCCGCCAATCTCTGCTGCTTCGTCCGTGCGGCCGACCTCGGCCTCACAGGGGTCGAGATGCCGGCCGCACTGGACGGAGATGCCGAGACGCTGGCCCGGCTGGAAGCCGTGCGCTGTGCGGCAGGAACGGCGGCGGGCCTCGCCCCGGTTCCGACCGGCATCCCGAAAGTCGGCATGGTTGCCCCTCCGGCCGCCTTCGAATCGCTGTCGGGCGAACGCCTCGACGCCTCGGACATGGACTTCGCTGCCCGGATGATTTCAGTCGGTCGCCCGCACCGCGCCGTGCCGCTGACCGCCGCCCTCTGCCTGGGAGTCGCAGCGTGTATGGAGGGCACGTTGGTCCGGGAGGCGAGCGGCGCATCCGGCGCAAGCGACATCGGCATCGGTCATCCCTCCGGCGTTGCGCTCGTCGCCGCCGAGGTCTCCGGCGGCGGCGCCGAAGCCCATGCCGAACGCGCCGTCGTTTACCGCACGGCCCGCCGGCTGATGGACGGTTTCGTTTATGCGCCGAAGCGTTAGCCTGCGGCGGACCGGCTAATCCGATCGGGCTGCGGCAAGCGAATCCGGCGTATCGACATCGCGCAACACGCCGGCATCCGGCATCAGGACTTCCACCAACAGGTCGCCATTGGCCCCGATCAGGTGCTTGGCGCCGACATCGCCCGAAACGCTGCGCATCTCCGCGAACAGCTCCCGGCCCCACAGAACGGGATTCCCGCGCTTGCCGTTGAAGGTCGGCACGCAGATCGACCGCCCTTCCACCGGGTTGAAGGCCGCGATCAGACGGTCGATATGGGCGGCCGAGACGAAGGGCATGTCGCCCAGCAACACCACGGCGCCGTCGATATCCTCGGGCAGGGCCGCGATGCCCGCAGCGAGCGAGGTCGAGAGCCCGTCCGCATAGTCCGGATTGTGGATCGTCGGCGCATTGACGGCTGCCTCGATACGTTCGCGTTCATGGCCCGTGACCACCAGCAGGGAAGCCGCCTGCGAGGCGCGCGCCGCTTCCAGCGCCCGCCGGAGCATGGCCTCGCCGCCCAACTCGGCCAACAGCTTGTTCGCAGGCCCCATGCGCCGCGACTGCCCCGCGGCCAGGACAACAGCCGCAATACGCGGCAGCCGGGCCGGCTCGGCAGCGGCCCGGTCGCGCACACGAGGCTGCGGCCGGCTCGGAATATCGATCAGCAGACCGCCGACGCCCATCGACATGATCTCGCGCCGGCCCACCTCAAGGCCCGCGGCGAGGCGCTGGAGCACCCAGTCGAAGCCGTTGGGCTTCGGCGAGCGGGCGCAGCCCGGCAGGCCGATGACCGGCACCGTCCCGATTCGCCCGAGGAGTATCAGGTTGCCGGGGTCGACCGGCATCCCGAAATGTTCCACCGTACCGCCTGCCGCTTCGATGGCGGTCGGCAACACGTCGCGCCGGTCCACGATGGCCGAAGCGCCGGCAATCAGCAGAATGTCCGGGCCTTGGTCCAGGCTCTTCCCTATCGCCTGCGCGAGAGCCGCCTCGTCATGGGCGGCGCGGCGCTCGTCGATCAACTCTCCCTCCAGAGCCTCGACGCGCCGGCGGGTGATTTCGACGGTCTTGTCGAGCACGCTCGGCTTGACGCTTGGCAGCTCCGTCTGGATCAGTGCCACCCGGTTGGTCTTGAGCGGGTGCAGCGCCAGCAGCGGTCCCTCGATCCGCCGGACCGCCTCTTCGGGAGCGGCGAAGGGGATGATCTTCACCGTCGCCACCATCTGGCGGCGTTCGACAAGGCTGCAAGGCGGAAGCGTCGCCAGGGTTATGCTCTCGTCGAGCAGGTTCAGCCGGTCCACCCGCTCCGCCTCGACTGTCAACACGCCGCGCTCCCCGGCGAAGAGGTTGACCCGCCCGGTGAACGGCGCCGCAACTTCCAACCCGCTCCCGGCAACGGCCGCCGCAATAGCCGCAGCCGCGCTGTCCTCGTCCATATCGCCTGGCTCGAACCGGGCAGCCGTAACCGTCTCGACGCCCGCTTGCGCCAATACCTCCAGGTCCGCGGCCGAAAGGAGCCGCCCCTTGCGGAACACCGCCCGCTCCACGCGAATGGAATGCGCCAGCAGCACCCCCTCCGCATCCTTCAGCGCGAGCGGCCCGAATTTCATCGGTAGAGCGCCTCCGTCATCTGCGCCGCGATGGCAAGCGCAATCTCGGCCGGCGCCCGGCCGCCGAGGTCGAGACCGATGGGAGCGTTGATACGCCCGATTTCCTCACCATCGAACCCGGCCTCGACCAGACGCTCGACCCGCTTCGCATGCGTCCTGCGGCTGCCGAGCGCACCGATATAGAACGCCTCCGAGCGCAGCGCGACATGCAGCGCCGGGTCGTCCAGCTTGGGGTCGTGGGTCAGCGTCACCACGGCCGTGCGTCCGTCCACGCCCAGGGCCTCAAGCGCGTCGTCGGGCCACTCGTCGCAAATCGCGACATCCGGAAAGCGCTGCGCTGTTGCGAACGCGCCGCGCGGATCGACCAGCATGACATCGTAGCCGAGGCCGGCCGCCATCCCGATCAGCGGCTGGGAGATATGCACCGCGCCCACGACGATCAGCCGGAGTGGCGGGTTGAAGACCTGCACAAACCAGCGTTCGCCTTCATGCTCGAAATCGTGGCTGCGATCTTGTTTCAGCGCGGCGCGGACGATCGCAAGCACCGGCTCGGGCAACGGCCCTTCGCGATCCTCCACAACCGCATCCACGCTGCCGTCAAGCGCCGCGACGCGCGCCACCGGGCGCCGTCCAGCGCGCGCGGCGCGCAGCCGGGCGAGCGTCTCCGCCTTCATGCCAGCTTCTCTACGAACACCTCTATCGACCCGCCGCAGGCGAGCCCGACTTCCCAGGCTTCCTCGTCGCTCACGCCGAAATCCAGCAGGCGCGGCTTGCCGTCAGCGATGGCGCTCCGCGCTTCCATCACGACCGCGCCCTCGATGCAGCCGCCCGACACCGAGCCCTCGAATGCGCCTGAATCGTCCACCACGAGTTGGCTTCCGACCGCGCGCGGCGACGAGCCCCAGGTGTTGACCACGGTGGCGATGGCAACGCCCTTGCCGGCCGCCGCCCAGGCGGCCGCCCTGTCGAGAATTGCGTCCGCTTCGCCTACAGCCGCGTCAGCCATTCGCTCACTCCCTCCTGCCGGCGGACCGGCTCGCGCCCAAGCGCGGCGGCCAGATCCTCAAGACTATCGAGATTGTGCGCCGGCCGGAATTCGTCAACATGCGGCATCAGCGCCGCTGCGCCGCGCGCGCGCGGCTCATAGGCGTCATAGCGCAAGAGCGGATTGAGCCAGACCAGCCGCCGGCAGGATTTGTGCAGGCGCTCGATCTGGACGGCCAGCCCGTCGCCCGAGTCGCGGTCGAGCCCGTCGCTGATGAGCAGCACCACGGCGCCCTGCCCCAGCACCCGGCGCGACCAGAGCCGGTTGAAGGTCCTGAGCGAGGCGCCGATGCGCGTGCCGCCGGACCAGTCCTCGACCGCATCCGCGACGCCGGCGAGCGCGGTATCGACATCCTTCTGGCGAAGCTGCCGGGTGACATTGGCAAGCCGCGTGCCGAACAGGAAGCAGTGCACCCGGTCGCGGTCGTTGGTGACGGCGTGCATGAAGTGCAGCAGCATCCGGGAATAGCGCGCCATCGAGCCGGAAATATCGCAGATCACGACCAGCGGCGGGGGCCGGCGCAGGCGGCGCCTGCGCCGGAGCGCCACGAAATCGCCGCCGGTGCGCATCGCGCCGCGCAGGGTTGCGCGCAGGTCCGGGCGCAGGCCCCGCGGATGCAGCCGGAAGCGCCGCGCGGGCACGGGCCGGAGCGGCAGGCGCATCTTTGTCATGGCGCGCCTCGCCGCCTCCTGCTCCGCCAGCGACATGGTCTCGAAATCCATCGCGCGCAGCACCTCGCGGTCCGACCAGGTGAGCTCTGCGTGGATCTCGACTTCCTCATCCCCCTCCCGCTCGCGAAGCCCGGTTTCCTGGGGCGTCAGCGCCTCGGCGAGGCGGCGCGCCAGCGGTTCGGCCTCCTCCGACCCGGCATCGACGCCGGAGGTCGGGATCGCCAGCGACATCATCCGCTCCAGCAGGCGCGGATTGCGCCAGAAAATGTGGAACGCCTGGTCGAACAGCTCGCGCTGCCCGCGCCGGTTGACCAGTGCGGCATGGAGTGCCCAGTAGAATTGCGTACGGTCGGCGACATCGACGACCGAGGCCGCTTCGATGGCCTTAAGCACCTGGTCCGGGCCGACCGGCAGGCCGGCAGTGCGGAGCACCCGGCCGAAATGCATGATGTTCTCGGGCAGCCGCCCGCCGTTCATGCCGCCCCCGCCGCCGCGAGTTCGGATCGCACCTCGTTCAGGATGCGCTCGGCCTTGCTGCCCTGCAGGCGCGCGATGTCGTCCTGGTATTTGAGCAGCACACCCAGCGTATCGTTCACCGTCGCCGGGTCGAGGGCCACGACGTCAAGCTGCATCAGCGCATGCACCCAGTCGATGGTCTCGGCGATCCCCGGCAGCTTGAAGAGGTCGAGTTCGCGCACCTTCTGCACATAAGCCACGACCTGGCGCGAGAGGTCGCCGGGAGCCGTCGGCGCCTTCCGGCTCAGGATGTCCAGTTCGCGCTGCGCGTCGGGATAGCCGACCCAGTGGTAGAAGCAGCGCCGCTTGAGCGCATCGTGGATTTCGCGCGTGCGGTTGGAAGTGATGATGACGGCGGGCGGAACCGTCGCCGCGATCGGGCCGATCTCCGGCACCGTCACCTGGAAGTCGGACAGCACTTCCAGCAGGTAGGCCTCGAACGGCTCGTCCGCGCGGTCGAGTTCGTCGATGAGCAGCACGGGCGGCCCGGCATCGTCGCTCCGCAGGGCTTGCAGCAAGGGTCGCTCGATCAGGAACTCCGGCCCGAAGAGGTCGCGGCCGAGGCGTTCGCGGTCGGCCCCGCCGGACGCCTCGGCCAGCCGTATCTCGATCATCTGCCGGGCGTAGTTCCACTCATAGACGGCGGACGCCACGTCGAGGCCTTCGTAGCATTGCAGGCGGATCAGACGGCGGCCGAGCGTTTCCGCCAGCACCTTGGCGATCTCCGTCTTGCCCACGCCCGCCTCTCCTTCGAGGAACAGCGGCCTGCCGAGCTTCAGCGACAGGAACACCGCCGTCGCCAGCGCCGTGTCCGACACATAGTCGCCGGCTTCGAGGAGTTCGCCGGTCTCGGCGACTGACTGGGGCAAGGCCCGTCCGGTTTCCATAAGCAGGGGTCCGGTCAGTGGCGGAAATGGCGCATTCCGGTGAATACCATGGCAAGGCCATGCTCGTCCGCCGCTCGGATTACCTCCTCGTCGCGCACCGAGCCGCCCGGCTGCACGACGGCGGTAGCCCCCGCCTCCGCAGCGGCCAGCAACCCGTCGGCGAAGGGGAAGAAGGCGTCGGACGCCACGACCGAACCGACGGTCGCGGGTTCGCCGCCGCCCGCCGCGTCCTCCGCCTTGCGCGCGGCGATGCGGGCGCTGTCCACCCGGCTCATCTGGCCCGCGCCGACGCCGACCGTCGCCCCGTCCTTCACATAAACGATGGCGTTCGACTTCACATGCTTGCAGACGGTGAAGGCCACCTTGAGATCGGCCATCTCCGCCTCGCTCGGGGCGCGTTTGGTGACGGTCCGGAATTCACCCGCGCGTCCGTTGTCACGGCTCTGCAACAGGAAACCGCCGGAAAGCGAGCGCAAGGTCATGCCGGAAGCGAGCGGGTCCGGCACGGCTCCGGTCAGCAGCAGCCGGAGATTGGTCCTGCCGGCGAGCCGCGCGCGGGCGCTCTCATCCGCTTCCGGCGCAATCACCGCCTCGAGGAAAAGCCGGCTCAACCGCTCCGCCAGCGCCTCGTCGAGCCGGCGGTTGACGGCGACGATGCCGCCGAACGCGCTCACCGGGTCGCAGGCAAGAGCCTTGTCCCACGCCGCGGGCAGATCGTCCGAAACGGCCACGCCGCAAGGATTGGCATGCTTGACGATGACGACCGCCGGACGCTCGAACTCGCTCACCAGCTCGAACGCCGCATCCACGTCGTTCAGGTTGTTGTAGCTGAGCTCCTTGCCCTGCACCTGCTCGGCGGTGGCGACGCCCGGCAGGCCGCTGCCGTCCGTGTAGAAGGCTGCGGACTGGTGCGGGTTCTCGCCGTAGCGCAGAAACTGGCGGCGGGCGCCCGACAGCGACATGCGGGGCGGGAAGGCCTCGCCCGCCCGCGCCGCGAACCAGTTGGAGACTGCCGCGTCATAGGCCGCTGTATGGCCGTATGCCTCGGCGGCGAGCCGGCGGCGAAGCGCCAGCGCGGTTGCGCCGTCGGCTTCCATCTCCTTCCGGATCTCGTCCAGATGCTCCGGGGCGGTCGCGACGGCGACGAAGCGGTGGTTCTTGGCGGCCGCGCGGATCAGCGCCGGTCCGCCGATGTCGATGTTCTCGATACAGGTCTTTTCGTCCGCGCCGCGTGCGACGGTCTCCGCAAAGGGATAGAGGTTGACCACCAGCAGGTCGATAGGCCGGATACCGTGCGCCGCCATGGCTTCGACATGGGCGGGATCGTCGCGCAGCCCCAGCAGCCCGCCATGCAGCGCCGGATGCAGGGTCTTGACGCGCCCGTCCAGCATTTCCGGGAAGCCGGTGCGCTCCGAGACTTCCACGACGGGAACGCCGGCCGCGCCCAGTTGCCGGGCTGTGCCGCCTGTCGAGAGGATTTCAACGCCGCGCTCCGCGAGAAAGCGCCCGAACGCCTCCAGCTCCGTTTTGTCGGACACGGAGATCAGGGCGCGGCGAATGGATATGCGGTCGCAGGCGGTCACGAGCGGCCCTCCGGGTTCGCGCTTCGCCGCTCCCGATAGCAGCCGCCCGCCCCGCCGTCACCCAGCGGCGATGTCGCGCCCGGCATTACCGTTCGGCGGCCCCGGCCGCGGCGAAGCGGCCGATCCTGCGGTTGACGACGAAGCGCAGGATCGGGTCCGGCAGCAGCAGGGCGGCCCGCGGCAGCGACAGCATGACCCGCAGCAACTCGCTGTCCTCGCCGCAGATATGCTCCGCGAGCAGCTTGCCGCCGATGGCCCCCTTGGTCATGGGCGCGGCGTCGCAGGACATGAGCGCCCAGAGCTCGTCGCTGACCGGGCCGAAGATCGCGCCTTCATTGCGCGTGAAGGCGAGTATGCCGCCCCAGGCGCCGGCAAAGGCGGTATCGCCGAGGTCCGGCCAGCGGGCCGCGACGCTGCGGCGGTGGATATCGGCCACGCGCTCCATCAGCCCCGGCGGGAAACGCTTCTCGCGCGCATAGAAGAGCGTATTGCGCATGAGGATGCGGCGGTCGCGGGTGAGCCTGACCGTGCTGCCGGTCGGGCGGGCGGGCAGGAGGCCGAATTCCCCTTCCCGGCCAACGGGCGCCGCCTGGGCGTCGGACAGCGGCTCGGTGAGGCTGGCGAAGCTCGCGAGCGGCGCTGCCCGGTGCTTCAGGATACCCATCTCCTCGGTGAAGAAATGGGTGCAGAGCACGACCTGACGCGCCTCAACGGCGCCCTCGGGGCAGACAAGGCGGAACCCGCCGCGTGCGCCTATCTCCAGCACCGGGCTTTCCTCATAGAGCGCGACATTTGCCGGCAGCGTCGCGGCGAGGCCCCGCATCATGGCTGCCGGCTGGACCGGGGCGGAGCCGTCCACACGGACGCCGCGCCGGTAGAAGCGCGAGCCGGTGACGGCCTCGATCCCGTCCCGGTCGAGCTCCCGCCATGGCGCGCCAAGCGAGTCGAAGCCGCCGGAAACGCCCCTGAGCTCCGATTCCGCGCCCGTGCCGGCGGCGACATAGATCCGGCCCCAGTCGCTCCACTGGCACTGGATCCGGTGCTCCTGCACCAAGCTGCGGAGCCAGTCGGTGCCGGCCGCGAACAGGCGGTCGTTCTTCCGCGCCGCCTCCATATGCTTCATGCCGCCATGGCTGTGGTGGTCCAGCATGAAGCCCGCAATTACGCCCCGACGTGCCGTAACCGACCCGGCCCGCCTCCACCAGCGCAATGCTGTCGCCGGGACGGAGTTCGGCCAGGCGCCGGGCGGTGGAGCACCCGCAGACGCCCGCGCCGACGACCGCGAAATCGACTCTGACCCGGCCCTCGACCCGCCGTGCGGGCAGCAGCGGGGGCAGGCTCTCGAACCAGCCGTTGCACGGCCCGTCATCGGGCAGCTTCCTCACCCCGATCGCCCTCGGCGCCATGTCGTAAGGTCCCAGAATCGTTGAAATGAATTGTCGAGCCGGCGCTTCGTCGGCCTGCCTGTCATGGAACGGGGATTTCGCGAAGACCCGGGTTTATCCGGCTACCGCACGTCCCCATCCCGCTCCGCTCGCAACCGGCGCCCCCAGTCTCCAAAGCTCCGTCCTGCGCTTGCAAGGGAGGACCTGCCCCGGGCCGCGATCCGGGTTGGGGCGGGGGCTGTTCCGGCCCGGCATGGCCTTGCTGGAGGACACCCCCGCAGAGTGTCATGAAATGTCATGAAATGTCATGAAATGTCATGTTCCGGCGCGCCGCCGGTCTGGCGGGCGGGGCGTTAGGCGGGCGCATCGGACATGGGGCGGCGTCTCTCCGGTTTCGTTGCCGCCCGGCTCCGGGGCGACCCTGTTCCGTGCGTGTCGCGGGCGCGGGCTTGCGCGCGCGAGGCGGCGGACGCAGCTCTCCCGCGAGTTTCGGGCGGATTTTCGGAAGCGAGAGACGCGGCCCCGGAAACCTTGGCTCTCGACACCATTCTAGCACACTTTCTTCCTGGTCAAGCCTCGAACGAAACAAAAAGTGAATATTCTGGCTTCCCGTTTCGTCGGATGAGGGCGCGCAAGGCGGAGCGGCCGGATATGGATGGGCGAGTCCGGCAGGGTCAGGCCCTGAGGTATCCGTCGCGCGTCTGGGGCAGTTTCTTGCCGAGAATCGCGCTGGCGACGACATTGCGCAGCACTTCGGCCGTGCCGCCGCCGATGGTGAACATGCGCACGTCGCGCGCCATGCGCTCCAGCGGGCGGTTGCGCGAGTAGCCCCGCGCACCGAAGAACTGCAAGGCGTCGTTGACCACCTGGATTGCGCTTTCCGAAGTCATCACCTTTGCCTGGGCCGCGAGCAGCATGTCGGGAAAGCCGCCTTCGCCGCTTCGTGCCGCGCCATAGACCAGCGCCCTGCTTGCGGCGAGCTTGATCGACATGTCGGCGAGCTTCCATTGCAGGCCCTGGAACTCGTTGATCGGCCGGCCGAATTGCTCGCGTTCCGCCGACCAGTCGAGCGCCATCCGGTAGGCGCCCTCGGCAATGCCCAGCGCCACCGTCGCCGCGCCGACACGCTGGCTGTTATAGGCGGTCATCAGGTCGGCAAATCCCTTTCTGAGGCCGCGCGGCGGCATCAGCATCATGGAGGGCGGCAGCTCCATGTCCTCGAACGCGATCTCGGCTTCCGGAATCCCGCGCAGGCCCATGGTGGGCTCGCGCCTGACGATCCGAAGCCCTTCCGTTTCGTCGCGAATGGCGAGGAACCCGCCGATTCCCTGCTCTTCGCCGTCCCGGTCGAACACACGCGCGAAAATCAGGTGCAAGCGCGACACGCCGCCGCCGGTAATCCAGTGCTTGCCGCCGTTCAGGACATAGCGGTTGCCGCGCTGGTCCGCCCTCGTGGTCATCTCGCTGGCGGACGACCCGGCGTCCGGCTCCGTAATGCAGATTGCCGGCTTGTCGCCGGCCAGCACCATGTCCGCGGCCATGCGCTTCTGTTCTTCCGTGCCGTAGGCCATGACCGCGCTGATCGCGCCCATATTGGTCTCGACGGCGATCCGCCCGGTGACCGAGCACGCCTTCGACATCTCCTCGATAACCAGCACGGCGTCGAGCCAGGAACGCCCCCGGCCTCCATAGGCTTCCGGAATCGTCATGCCCGCGAAGCCCGCCTCGACCAGGCGCTCGACATGGTCCCAAGGATAGGATTCGGTGCGGTCCACCTCGGCCGCGCGCGCCTGCACCGGTCCTTCCGCCAGTTCCCGCGCGGCCGATTGCAAGGCGCGCTGCCGGTCCGTCAGTTCGAAAGTCATGGGCTTGCGTCCCCGCCGCAGGTCCGTCCAGACTAGCCGATCATGGACAGCCGGTCAGCAGCGCTGCCGCCGGAGACATGGCATCCGGTGCGCATCCTCCCCAAACGCAGCATGTGGCGTCGGCGGAGCGCGCCGCCCGCCCGCCGCGACCCCGGGCCCATGGTCGCCTGGTGCGAGAAGCAGGTGCGGCGCCCGTGGAAGGCGGTGCTGGAACCCGACCTCACCCAAGTCTTCTGGTTCGAGGACAATGACGATGCCCAGCGTTTCGCGCTCCGGTTCTTCCCGATCAGATGCAGCTAAGGCATGGAGGTCTGTCCTCTGGAGCGGCTCGACTTCGCTCGGATCGTACCCCCCGGCGCGCTCATTGCCTGGTCCGAGGGCTCCGGGGAACCGACAGCACTGACAGCACGCCTGGTCGCCCAGCAGGACCGCCTCGAAGCTGAGCTTTCCATCGGCGTCACGCTGTCCGACACGCTCCGGGATATCGACCCCTCCCGGTTCGCCGTCTCTACCTATTGCACGCTGTTCCGCTATTTCGACCTGTTCGAGCGCGGGGCGGTCGATATCCGGCCATCGCACTATTCCCGAATGGCCGATCTGCGCCCGGATGTGCTGCTCATCCAGGTGACGCCCCCGGACGGGTCCGGCCGGCGGAGCCTGGGCACCGTTGTCGGCCACAACCCCGCCCATATGGCAAAAGGCGCCAGAGTGGTCGCGCAGGAAAACCCGAACCTGCCCCGGACCGGGGGCGACGCGCTCATCGGGGAGGAGTACATCGACCTTCTGGTGCCGGCAGCCGCGCCTCTGGAACAACTGATCCCGCGCCGCCCCGGTCCGGTCGAGCACGCCATCGGCGAGCATGTGGCGCGGCTGGTGCCGGACCGGGCCACGCTCGAATTCGGCATCGGCTCGATTCCCGCGGCGGTGCAGCAGGCATTGGCGGGCAAGCGCGACCTCGCCATCCACACCGGCCTGCTGGACGAGGCCGCGGTGGATTTCATCGAGAGCGGCGCCGTCACCAACCGATACCGGGAGACCGATCCCGGCCTCGTCTCGGCGGGTTTCCTGTTCGGCACGCCCCGGCTCTACCGCTATGCGGACCGCAACCCCGTGTTCGGGATGCGCGGGTCCGACCATATCCACGGCGTGCGTGTGCTCGCGGGCCTGGACCGCTTCTTCGCCGTCAACTCCGCCATAGAGGTCGATCTGACGGGGCAGGTGAATGCCGAGGCGCTGAACGGCCGCTATATCGGCGCCATCGGCGGGCAGGGGGATTTTCAGCGCGCGGCCCTGCACAGCCCCGGAGGCCGGGGCATCGTGGCCCTGCCATCGACGGCCGGGCGGCATTCGCGCATCGTGGCCCGCCTGTCGGGGCCGGTGACGACGGCGCGGGCGGACGCCGATGCGGTTGTGACCGAACACGGCATTGCGGCGCTCGCCGGGCGGACCTTGCAGGAGCGGGCCCGCGCGATGATCGCGATTGCGGACCCGGCGCACCGGCCGGAATTGGAGGGCGCCCTCGACGCGCTCGCCTGACGGGTTCTATAAAGCGCCCGTCCGAAAAATCCCGAAGGAGCCGCTCATGGCGCACAGCCGGATTACCGAAGCGGATGTCGCCCGGCTTCGCGCCCGCGTCGGCCAACCCGTGCGCCGTGTCACGCCGCCTTTCTATACCGAGGTCAATGCCGACGCGGCGAGCCGCTTTGCCTGGGCGATCGGGGACGACAACCCGCTTTACCACGACGGCGCTTATGCGGCAGGCACGCGCTGGGGCCGGCAACTGGCGCCGCCCTCGATCCTCTACAGCCTGGAGAATACGGTTTCCGGCGCCGTCGAGGGCCTGCCGGGGGTCCACGCGATGTTCGCCGGGACGGATTTCCGGTGGACGCGGCCGATTGAAGTCGGGATGAAGTTCCGCGCGGAGTCGCGGCTCCACGATATTGTCGAGCACCGGACCCGGTTTGCGGGCCTCGCCATCCAGCAGATTTACCGCATCCGCTTCTTCGACCAGAACGACTGCGAAGTCGCCGAAGCGGACTCCTGGTGTTTCCGCACGGAACGGGATACGGCGCGGACCGGCGGTTCCAAATACGAACCGAAACTCAGGGAACCGCACCGTTACAGCGAGCAGGAAATTGCCGAATTTCAGGCGCAATACCTCTCCGAAGCGTCGCGGGGCGCGGAGACCCGGTATTTCGAAGATGTCAAGGAGGGCGACATTCTGGGGCCGATCCTGAAGGGGCCCTATACTGTCACCGCGGCGGTGGCCTTCATGCAGGCTTGGGGCAATTACGCGGTCCGAAACCACCGCCAAGCCTGGCAGTATTACAACCGGCATCCGAAGCTGGCGGCGCGCAACCGGAACAATGTTCCGGAACCGCCCGTGCGTGTGCACTGGGACCGCGAATTCGCCCAGGAAGTGGGCGTTCCGGGGGCCTACGATTTCGGGCCGGAACGTATAGCGTGGCTTGGCCACCTGGTGACCGACTGGATGGGCGATGACGGCTTCCTGAAGCGGCTCAATGTCCAGGTCCGCGGCCACAATATCGTGGGCGACGCTACATGGTGCAGGGGCGAGGTGGTCCGCACATCGGTCGTTGACGGCGAAGGCCGCGTCGAATGTTCGGTTCGCTGTGTCAACCAGCATGACCGCACATCCGCACTTGGCGCCGCCACAGTCGCCCTGCCCAGAAAAACAGCTTGAGAAACGGATACGGAAGCGAGCTATGCCTGTCCTGTTCGATGAACACCGCGAGGTCGTCCAGCCTGAATGGATCGACTATAACGGCCATATGAATGTCGCCTTTTACTTTCTCGCCTTCGATCACGCCACCGACGCATTTTACGATGCTATCGGCTGCGGTGAACATTACAAGGCGGGTGGAAATTTCTCGACCTTCACGCTCGAAGGTCACATTACCTACGACCGGGAAGTTCTGGAAGGTGATCCGTTGCGTTTCACGACGCAATTGCTCGATTTCGACGAGAAACGCCTTCACTATTTCCATATCATGTATCACGATGAAGAGGGTTATGCGGCGGCAACCAACGAGTTGATCGCCATGCATGTCGACATGGACCTGCGCCGTTCCTCGCCGTTTCCGCCGGACATCCTGGAGAAGCTGGCGGAGATCAAGGAGCGGCACGGGACTTTGCCGCGCCCCGACAAAGCGGGCCGCGTCATCGGCATCCGACGAAGATCCGGCACTTGATTGGAGCGTCGGTGAAGAGGATGATGGGCAGGCCCATGTTGGTGCGAACCGTGATCCTCTTCCTCGCCGGTTTCGCCGGTTCTGCAGCAGCGTTCTGTACCGACGCGGCCGCACCCGACGTCGACTGGAACCGCTGCATTTTCGACGAGCGCAATATGCCGGCAGCCAATCTGGCGGGCGCGAAAATTCGTTCGTCGTCGTTCAAGCGGACGAATCTCGAAAAGGCGGATTTCACCGGTGCTGTCGGACCGCGCGCCAAATTCATCTCCGCCGGACTCCGCGACGCGCGTTTCGAAGGGGCCAGGCTGAACGAAGCCGACTTCACCAAGGCAAACCTGAGGGGCGCCGTTTTCAAGGATGCCGATTTGCGCCGGGCCCGCTTCTTCAGGGCCAGGCTGGAGGGGGCGGACTTCACCGGCGCGCGCCTCAGGCAGGCTGACTTCTTCGACGCCGACCTTTCCGGAGCTGTATGGACCGACGGCCAGCATGTCTGCGCGCAGGGTTCTGTCGGCCAATGCAGGTAGGTCGGCTGCGGTGAATCCGGCCAGGGAGATATGGCGGCGTATCGCCACCGGGATCCGCCAAGCGTTCGACGATGAACAGATCGCGCTGTTGGGAGTAGCGCTCGTCGTCGGGCTGGCTGCCGGATGCTGCGCCGTGTTGTTCCGGGAATTGCTCGCGATCTTCCAATCGTTCTTCCTCGGGACGGGCGAGGAAGATCTGACCGAGTTCGTCGCCGGCCTGCCGGCCTGGCAGGTCGTGCTTGCGCCCACGGTCGGCGGGCTGGCTGTCGGCGTCTATATCCGCGTCTTTCTGCGCGGTCGGCCCATGGGCGTGGCTCAGGTCATGGAATCGAGCGCCGCAGGCGGGCGCATGGAGCTGGCGCCGGCCCTGCATGGCGCCGTGGCCAACGCATTGACGCTCGGCGCCGGCGGGTCTTCGGGGCGTGAAGGGCCGGTGGTGCATCTGGGTGCGGCAATGGCCTCATGGCTCGCGCAGCAGTTCCACAATCGACGGGGCGCGGCCCGGACGCTGCTCGCTTGCGGTGTCGCCGGCGCCGTTGCCGCTTCGTTCAATGCGCCGTTCGCCGGCATTTTCTTCGCCCAGGAGGTGGTGATCGGCCGCTACGCATTCGGTGCGCTCGTGCCGGTCGCGGTGTCCTCGGTGGTTGCGACCCTGATCTCGCATGCCGCCTACGGGGCCTTTCCGGCCTTCAGCGTTCCCGAATTCAGCCTGGGCTCCTGGCTGGAGTTCCCCGCCTTCGTGCTGCTCGGCGGCCTGACGGCGGTCGTGGCCGTGATCTTCATCCGGTCCATCCGCATCACCGCCCGGCTGGCGGAAGCGTCGACCGTGCCGGCATGGATGCGTCCCGCCCTTGCCGGTCTGGCGGTCGGCCTTATCGCGGTGGTCTTCCCGCAGGTGCTGGGCGTTGGCTACGGCGCGACGGACAATGCGCTCAAGGCGGAATACGGCCTCTGGCTGCTCATCGGGCTGATTGTCGCCAAGACGGCGGCGACATCTCTCACCATAGGCGGCGGCTTCGGCGGCGGGGTTTTCAGCCCGTCGCTGTTCCTCGGCGCCATGCTCGGCGGCGCGTTCGGCTCCGTTGCAGGTTCGATTGCCCCGCATCTCTTCGCAGGCGTCGGCGCCTACGCCATGGTCGGCATGGGCGCGATGGCCGGCGCGGTTTTGGGCGCGCCGATCTCGACCGTCCTCATCATGGTCGAACTTACCGGCGACTATCAGCTCACCATGGCCGTCACCATGGCCACGGTGACAGCCGCCATGCTCACCCGGGCGTTGAACGGCGCCTCGTATTTCCGGACCGTTCTGGCGGAGAGCGGCATCGACCTGGACGAAAGGCTCGAGACGGACGCCATGCGGCAGATGCGCGTGCGCGGCGTCATGAGCCGGTCGTTCTCATCCGTGCCCCGCACCATGAAGATGCGGGACCTGCGCGTGGCATTGGCGACGGCTCCTTACAACGAACTCTTTGTCGTCGATCCGTCGAACCGCCTGTTCGGCACGATCACGCTGGCGGACCTGGACGAGGCCGCCTTCGATCCCGTGATCCAGGACCTGATCTGCGCCGGCGACGCCGCAAGGCTGAACCCGCCCATGCTGACCGTCGAAGACGACCTCGAGAGCGCTTTCAACCTGATGGAGACGCGGCATGAGGAGCATATCGCCGTGGTGGACAACCGGGTGGACCGGCGCCTGGTCGGGTTTGTCCACGAACGCGACGTCATGCTGGCCTACAACCGGGCGCTGGTCGATCTGCACCGGCGCGAAGGGACGGCCTATTGACCCGCGTCAGCTCTCTCCGGCAGGCGAACCACCGATATTGTGGCCGCGCAGGTCGCGCAGGTCGGGAGGCGCGACGCTGGCCGCAATCGAGGCGTCGAGAGCCTCGAATTCGCCGTAGCCGATCACCTCGTAGAGTTCTGCCCGGCTTTGCATCGAGTCCAGCAAGGCCTCCGTGCTGTCGGCGCGAGCCAGATGCGCATACATGTCGGCCATGGCCCTGGCGGCGACGCGCAGCGACGAGACCGGCCAGATCACCAGCTTGCAGCCCATCGCCTCGAACTGCGCTCCGGTGAAATAGGGCGTGCGGCCGAACTCCGTCATGTTCGCCATCAGCGGGGCGTTCACCGCCGCCGAGAACCGCCGGAACATCGCCTCGCCGGTCAGCGCATCCGCGAAGACGATGTCCGCGCCGGCTTCGATATAGAGATTGGCCCGCTTGATGGCGGCCTCCAGGCCTTCCTGGGCGACCGCGTCGGTCCGCGCGACGATACGCAGATGCGTGCGCGCCCGGTGCGCGGCATCCACCTTGCGCGCCATGTCTTCCGCGCTCGCCAGTTGCTTGTCGTTCAGATGGCCGCATTTCTTCGGCAGCAACTGATCCTCGATCTGCACGGCGGCGGCGCCGGCGGCCTCCAGCTCGCGGATCGTGCGCATGACGTTCAGCGCTTCGCCGTAGCCGGTGTCGGCATCGACGACGAGAGGGAGCTGGGTCGCCCGGTACACGCTGCGGACGTGGTGGCAGAGCTCGTCCAGGCCGATTACGCCGAGGTCCGGCAGTCCCATCGAGGCGGTCACCGCCGCGCCCGAGATATAGAGGCATTCGAAGCCGGCCCGCCTGGCGAGCAGGCCGGCCATCGCATTGTGCGCGCCGGGGACCCGCAGGATGCCGGGACGGGTCAGAAGCGCGGCGAAACGCTCCCCGGCCGGCTCCTTGATCCACCGGTCATTGGTAAGCCAGGTCATCGAACCTCTCTCGGTGGTCTGTCCGCTCCGACCTGGCCTCAGTCGTAGCTGCGCCGGTCGTCGATCACCTTGCCGTCGTTCGGCAGCGAGTCGGCGAACTCGATGCGACCGCGCATCTTGCATTCGGCCCGGAAACTCTCGGCGACGGCATCCCGGAAGGCGTCCTCGCGGGTCGGCGCCTCCACCTGCAGGGTGGCGGTGTCGAGATTGTTCTCGGAGCCGACCACGAGCCGGAGCCGCGCAATCTCCGGGTGGCGGGCGAGTACGCGATTGACCTGCTCGGGGCGGATGAACATGCCGCGCACCTTGGCGGTCTGGTCGGCGCGGCCCATCCAGCCCTTGATGCGGGTATTGGTGCGCCCGCAGGAGCTTTGCCCGGCATCCACGGCGGACATGTCCCCGGTCGCGAACCGAAACAGCGGATAGTCGCTGTTGAGCGTCGTCACCACGACCTCGCCGACCTCGCCGTCCGGCACCGGGTCGCCGGAGCCGGGGCGGACGATCTCGACGATCACGCCCTCGTCCAGCACCATGCCCTCCAGCGCCGGCGTCTCATAGGCGACCAGCCCGACATCCGCCGTGCCGTAGTTTTGCATCGCATCGACGCCCTTGCCCCGGATTTCCGCCCGGAGGGAGGGAAAGAGCGCGCCGCCGCCGACCAGCGCCTTGGCGAGCGAGGGCAGGGCGACGCCCATCTCCGCAGCCTTGTCCAGCACGATCTTCAGGAAGTCCGGCGTGCCCATGAAACCGACGGCGCTGAAATGCCGGATCGCTTCGACCTGCTGCTCGGTCTGGCCGACGCCGCCGGGAAACACCGCGCAGCCGAGCGCCTCGGCTGCGCTTTCCATCATGAAGGCGCCGGGCGTGAAGTGGTAGCTGAAGGTGTTATGGACGACATCGCCCTTGCGGAATCCGGCGGCGTAGAGCGAGCGCGCGCCCCGGAACCAGTCGGGCTTCGCGCCCATCGGCTCGCAGATCGGGCCGGGCGAGCGGAACACGCGCTTGAACTCGCCCGCGGGCACGGTCGTCATGCCGCCGAAGGGCGGTTCCGCCGCCTGCACTTCCATCAGGTCGGACTTGCGGGTGACGGGAAGGGCCGCCAGGGCGACGCGGGAATCGATGTCGCCGGCCTCCATGCCTGCGAGCGCCCGTCGCCAATAGAGGGCCTTGTCCTTGGCAAGCGTGATCAGGCTGCGCAATTCGGCGAATTGCTCGCACTCACGCTGTTCCGGGTCCCGGATCTCCAGCTTGTCGTAGAAGTCTCCGTTTGCGGTCATGGTCCCTCATACCCAGCGTTTGCGCCGACGATAGAATTTGATGTCCCGGTAGCTCCTGCGCCCGGCCGTACCGATACCGAGATAGAACTCCTTGACGTCCTCGTTCTCCCGAAGGACTGCCGCATCGCCGTCCATGACGATGCGGCCGTTCTCCAGGATATAGCCGTAATGCGCGTATTTGAGCGCCATGTTGGTGTTCTGCTCGGCCAGCAGGATCGAGACGTTCTCTTCCTCGTTGATGCGCTTCACGATCTCGAAGATCTGCTCGACCAGCTGCGGGGCGAGGCCCATTGAGGGTTCGTCCAGAAGGATCATCTCCGGCCGCGACATGAGCGCGCGGCCGATAGCGCACATTTGCTGCTCGCCGCCGGAAATATAGCCGGCGAGGCTCCTGCGGCGGCTCTTGAGGGCCGGGAAATACCCGTAAACCGCGTCGAGGTCGTCATTGAGCTCCGACCGGCGCGCATGGCGCGTATAGGCGCCGGTCAACAGGTTTTCCTCGACGGTCAGATGTTCGAAACAATGGCGGCCTTCCATCACCTGGATGACGCCCTTGCGCACGAGGTCGGTCGGGGTCAGCGCGTCGATCTGCTCGCCCCGATAGAGGATCGAGCCCTTGGTGACCTCGCCGCGCTCGGCGCGCAGCAGGTTGGAAACGGCCTTGAGAGTCGTTGTCTTGCCCGCCCCGTTCGCGCCGAGGAGGGCGACGATGCCTCCCTTCGGCACGTGGAGGGAGACGCCCTTCAGCACGAGGATGACGTGGTCGTAAATGACCTCGACATTGTTCACTTCGAGTTCGTTGCGAACGGTCTCGCTCATGGGCTTCCGGGCCTCTCCCGCCGGTGGGGCCGCGCCGCTCTACGAGCAGTCGCGCGGGGTAATGTTGTTCTCCTGGGCGTATTGCGCCGCGTCCTGCTCGATCAGCGGCCGGACGACGTCGGTCATCGCCGGGATCCAGTCGGTGATAATCTCCCAGGCCTTGCCGTTCCACTGCTGGATCAGGATCGCGGGGTTCGTGCCCTCGTGGTTCAGGCAGGTCACCTTGGTCGGCGGCATCAGGCCCGTCAGGCCGAGAGCCTCGATATCCTCCGCGGTGAGGTCGAGATTCTCGAATGCCCAGCGCACCTGCTCGCCGGTGACGCGCTTGCCCTTGCCGTATTTTTCCTGGGCCAGCCGCACGGCCTCGACGACATAGGCGGCGTTCACCATGCCGCGGTTGTAGAGCACCGTGCCCATGTCGTCGCCGCCGTTCAGGCCGCTTACGCCCTCCAGGTCGTCGAAGACCTTGTAGCCGGTGCCGGACCCGTTGAATGTTGCGCCCTTATAGCCGATGGCGCCGTCGCCGGCCGGCAGCACGTCCTGCTCGGAAGCGGACCACCAGTTGCCGATGAACCTGCTCATGTCGAATCTGATGTTGCCAGCTTCCTTGACGGCGGTGGCGTTCATCACGCCCCAGCCCCACATGATGATGTAGGCAGGCTTGGTGCGGCGAATCTGGAGCCAGATCGACTTCTGCTCGGTTCCCGTTGCGAACGGCACGGGATACTTGTCGTAGGTGAAGCCGAACTTCTCGGCCAGAATATCCAGCGTCGGGATCGGCTCTTTCCCGTAGGGGTGGTCGAGATAGATGAAGGCGAACCGCTGGCCGTTCAGCGCCTCACGCCCGCCCATTTCGTTGGCGATGTACTGGATGACGGCCGTGGCCTGGCTCCAGTAGGTCGCCGGGAAGTTGAAGACATAGGGGAATATCCGCCCGTCGGCGGCGCTGGTGCGGCCATAGCCCATCGACAGGATCGGAATCTTGTCGTTCGTGGCCTTTTCGATCAGCGCATAGGTCGTGCCCGTGGAATACGGGCTGACGACAGTGGCGCCGCCATGCTTGTCCTTCAGCCGGTCGTAGCACTCGACGCCACGGTCCGTCTTGTAGCCGTATTCGCACTCCTCGACGATGAACTTGACGCCGTTGACGCCGCCATCGCGCTCATTGACGAGGCGGAAGTAGTCGGTAAAGCCGTTGGCGGTCGGAATGCCGCCGGGCGCGTAGGGGCCGGTGCGATAGGTGAGTGCGGGGATGAACTGGCCTTCCTCGGCCTGAACCACGCCGACGGCGCCGGCCGCAATGGCTGCGGCCACACCCGCCGTCACCAGTTTCTTCGTGAGCATGATGGGGACCTCCCTTGGGTTTGTGCCTCATCGGCATTGCGGCCGGTTTCCGCCATGGTCAATAGGGAAACGGCCAAAGGCGCAGCTTCTCCTTGGCAATCTGCCAGAGCCGCGCCAGACCATGCGGTTCGACGATCAGGAAGAAGATGATGAGAACGCCGAACAGCATGAACTCGATATGGGTAATCGTATCGCTGGCCACGGAATAGCCGATCCATCCCGGCGCGCTGTTGAGGAAGATCGGCAGCAGGAAGATGAACGCCGCGCCGAGGAAGGAGCCGAGCACACTGCCGAGGCCGCCGACGATGACCATGAACAGCACCTGGAAGGACCGGTTGATGTCGAACGCGGTAGGCTCCACGGTGTTGATGTAGCACATCGCCCAGAGCGCGCCGGCAACGCCGCAGTAGAAGCTCGAGACCGCGAAGGCGGAAAGCTTGGTCGGGAGCGGCCGGATGCCGACCAGTTCCGCAGCGATGTCCATGTCCCGGATCGCCATCCAGGACCGGCCGATGCGCGAGCGCGCCATGTTGCGCGCGATCCAGGCGAGCGCGATGACGAACGCCAGCACGAACAGGTATTTCGCCTCGTTGCCCGCGGCGGCGCCCGTGACCTGGAAACCGAAGACGCTGCGCGGAGGCGCCGGCGGCACGCCCGAGATCGAGTTGTTGACGAACCACGGCACCTTGACGAACAGCCAGAGCAGAAAGAACTGCGCCGCAAGCGTGGCGACTGCGAGGTAGAAGCCCTTGATGCGCAAGCTTGGCAGGCCGAACGCGATGCCGATGGCGGCGGCGCAAAGCCCGGCCAGCGGGATCACGACCCAGATCGGCAGCCAGGTGATATTGGTCGCGATCTTGTAGGCGAGATATGCGCCCGCCGCCATGAAGGCGCCGGTGCCGAGCGAAAGCTGGCCGCAATAGCCCGTCAGGATGTTGAGGCCCAGCGCCGCGATCGAAAGGATGAGCACCGGGATCAGGATCGAGACCATCAGATATTCGCTCGCGAGGAGCGGCACTCCGACAGTCGCAAAGGCGGCCAGCGCGAACACGAACCAGCGGTCGAGCGGGATCGTGAGCATTGCCTGGTCGGCGGAATAGCTGGTCTTGAACTGTCCGGCTTCGCGGTAAAGCATGGCGTTACACCCGTTCGATAATCTTTTCGCCGAACAGCCCCTGGGGCCGGAAGAACAGGAAGATCATCGCGACGATATAGGCGAACCAGTCCTCCGTCGCGCCTTCGAGCAGGGGCACGCCCCAGTAATTCTCGAACAGCTTCTCGCCCGCGCCGACGATCAGTCCGCCGATGATGGCGCCCGGGATCGAAGTGAACCCTCCGAGAATCAGGACCGGCAGCGCCTTGAGCGCGATGGTGGAGAGCGCGAATTGCACGCCGAGCTTGGCGCCCCACATGATGCCGGCTGCGAGCGCCACGAAACCGGCCACCGCCCAGACGATCACCCAGATATTGTTGAGCGGGATGCCAACCGAGAGCGCCGCCTGATGGTCGTCGGCGACAGCGCGCAGCGCCCGCCCGACCGGGGTGAAGTGGAAGAAGAGCGCAAGCACCGTGACCAGAAAGGCTGCGATCACCCCGGCGAACAGGTCCGCGGACTGCACGAGGATTTCGCCGAAGCCGAGCTGCCAGAAGAGGGCCGCATCCGGGATGCCCACCCGGACCGGGCGCACATCGCCGCCCCAGAGCGTCTCGCCGAACCCTTCGAGGAAGAAGGCGATGCCGATGGTCGCCATGAACAGGATGATCGGGTCCTGGTTCACCAGCGGGCGCAGGACGAGCCGGTCCACGGCGAACGCCAGCGCCGTCATGATGCCGATCGTGATGATGAAAGCGAGGATCGGGTGGACGCCCAGATCCATCAACCCGACGAAATTCAGCGCCGCGAACAGGACGAAAATGCCCTGGGCGAAGTTGAAGATGCCCGAGGCCTTGAAGATCAAGACGAAGCCGAGCGCCACCAGCGAATACATGACGCCGGAGGTCAGCCCGCCGATCAGGACCTCCACCAGGAAGGCCGGTTCGACGACCATCTGGACGAACGGGTCGATGAAGATGAGGTAGAGGGTTTCCATCGCCGCTTCGTCCTAGTCGTGGCTCACGCCGAGATAGGCGTCGATGACATCCTGGTTGCCGCGAACCTCGTCCGGCGTGCCTTCCGCGAGCTTCCTGCCATAGTCGAGCACGACCACCCGGTCGGACAGGTCCATGACGACGCCCATGTCATGCTCGATCAGCGCGATCGTGGTGCCGAGCTCGTGGTTGGTGGAGAGTACGAAGCGGCACATGTCCTCCTTTTCCTCGACATTCATGCCCGCCATCGGCTCGTCCAGCAGGAGCAATTCGGGTTCCGCCGCCAACGCGCGCGCCAGTTCGACACGCTTCTGCAGGCCGTAGGGCAGTCGCCCCACGGGCGTCTTGCGGATCGACTGGATTTCCAGGAAGTCGATCACTTCCTCGACCTTCTCGCGATGGGCAATCTCCTCCCGCCGGCCCCGGCCGATATAGAGCGCCTGCTCCACGAAAGAAGCCTGCATCTTGAGCATACGCCCGGTCATGACGTTCTCCAGCGTCGTCATGCCCTTGAAGAGCGCGATGTTCTGGAAGGTGCGGCTGATGCCCTGGGCCGCCGCCTCGTGCGGGCGCATCTGGCGGCGTTGCTCGCCCTTGAAGGTGATCGTGCCTTCCTGCGGATGGTAGAAGCCGTTGATACAGTTCAGCATCGAAGACTTGCCGGCTCCGTTGGGGCCGATAATGGCGAAGATTTCGCCCTCATGGATATCGAAACTCACATCCGTCAGCGCCCGGACGCCGCCGAAACGCAGCGAAATGTCCTTGACGCTGAGCAGGATGTCTCCCGACCGGCTCATGCAGCGGCCCTTTCGCCGCCGGGTTCGACAACATGAGCGTCGCGGATGACGAGGTCGCCGGTGATCGTGCCCGAACGCCCGTCCTCGAAAGTCACCGGGGTCTCCAGAACGATATTGCCTTCGCCGCCGTAGAGCGCCTCGATCGCCGGGGCGTAGCGTTCGGCGATGAAGCGGCGGCGCACCTTCTGCGTGCGGGTGAGTTCGCCGTCATCGGCGTCCAGCATCTTGTGCAGCACGATGAAGCGGTGGATCTGCGAGCCGGCGAATTGCGGGTCCGCCGAAAGGCTCTCATTCAGTTCCGAAATATGGCCTTCGACGATATCGAGCACTTCTGGCCGCGCAGCGAGCTCCTGGTAGCTCGAATAGGGAATGTTGCGTTTTTCCGCCCAGTTGCCGACCGCTTCCATGTCGATGTTTATCATCGCGGTCACGAAGTCGCGCTCATGGCCGAAGGTCACGGCCTCACGGATGTTCGGATAGAACTTCAGCTTGTTTTCCAGGTATTTCGGCGCAAAGAGCGTCCCGTCGCGGAGCTTGCCGACATCCTTGGCGCGGTCGATGATCCGCAGGTGGCCGTCGCCGTCGATCACGCCCGCATCCCCGGTGTGGACCCAGCCGTCGGCCGTCTTAGTCTCGGCGGTGGCCTCGCTGTTCTTGTAATACTCCTGGAAAACGCCGGGGCTGCGGTAGAGCACCTCGCCTTCGTCCGTGATCTGCAGCTCCACGCCCGGAGCCGGCGGGCCGACGCTGTCGGCGCGGACGCCGTCATTGGCCTGGATGGTGACGAACACGCTTGCTTCGGTCTGGCCGTAGAGCTGCTTCAGGTTGATGCCGAGCGAACGGAAGAAGCGGAAGATCTCCGGCCCGATGGCCTCGCCGGCAGTGTAGCCGACCCGAAGCCGCGAGAGGCCCAGCACATTCTTGAGCGGCCCGTACACAAGAACCTCGCCGAGCCGGTAAAGCAGCCGGTCTGCAATGCCTACCTTGCGGCCTTCCAGAATGTCCGCCCCCGCGCGGTCGGCGACATTCATGAAGAAGCGGAACAGGCGCCGCTTCAGGGGCGCGGCGTCTTCCATGCGGATCGTCACCTGGGTCAGCAGGTTCTCGAACACGCGCGGCGGCGCGAAGAAATAGGTGGGGCCGAGCTCGCGCAGGTCGTGCGGCACCGTCTCGGGGGATTCCGGGCAGGCGAAGGAGAACCCGACCAGATGCGCCTGACAGTAGGAGAGCACATTGTCGCCGACCCACGCCATCGGCAGATAGGCCAGCACGACCTCGTCCTCGCGCAAATGTTCGAAGTCCGCGCCGATCTTGGCGCAGAGCAAGAGGTTGTCGTAGGAGAGCACCACGCCCTTCGGCGTACCGGTGGTGCCGGAGGTGTAGAGGATGATTGCGGTATCGCTGCCCTTGCCGAGATCGACCTCCTCGTCCCAGCCGCGTTCGTCGCCCATGCCGACGACGTCGTCATAGGCATGCAGGAACGGTTCGCCATAGTCCCGCATACCGCGCGGGTCGTCATATATGATCGTCCGTAGGGCAGCGAGATGTTCCTTTTGGGACAGGACCTTATCGACCTGTTCCTGATCCTCCGCCACGATGAATGCGACTTCGGCGTGGTCCAGCACGAAGCGCATCTCGTCCGCCACCGCATCCTGATAGACCGGCACGGGAATGGCGCCGAGGCTCTGCGCGGCGCTCATGGCGAAATAGAGCCGCGGCCGGTTGTCGCCGACAATGGCGATCTTCTCTCCGCGCTTCAGGCCGAGCGCCTTCATACCGGCGGCAAGCTTGCGCACCGCCTCGCGGAAGTCGGCCCAGGTCCAAGTCTGCCAGATGCCGAGGTCCTTCTCGCGGACGGCCGCCAGCGAAACGCGGTGTTCGGCGTTGTAGCGCAGCAGCTTCGGGAAGGTGTCGTATTGCGCAACGTCCGGTAGGGCGCCGGCCATGGCTTCGGTCTCCCTCTGGCGAGTGCGAACGCTTGGATCGGGTCGTTCTACGGTCGCGATGTCCGAGGCGTGTGCGGAGAGGCTTGGTAGCCAAGCTGCGCGCCGAGTCCAAGCAAAAAATGATACGGAACGCCGACTTTGGTGTCGCAGCGAACGCGGTAGCGATATGGTGAAAGAATGGCGCGCCCGGATTTCTCGATCCTGCCTTCCGTGGACCGGCTGCTCGAAGAGCCTGCCCTTGCCGCAGCGGCCGCGGAGTACGGGCGCACCGAAGCGTTGGCGGGCGCGCGAAGGGTTCTGGCGGAAGCGCGGCGGGTGCTGGAAGTCGGCGGCGCGCTCCGCCCGACTGAGTTCGGCCCGACGGCGGCGGCCCGTATTGCGGCGCGCGCGAGGCCTTCGCTCCGCCGTGTCTTCAACCTGACGGGCGTCGTGCTGCACACCAATCTCGGCCGGGCGTCCTTGCCGGAGGAGGCGGTCGCAGCGGTCGCTGCGGCTGCGGGCAATTGCAATCTCGAATACGATCTGGAGACCGGCCGGCGGGGCGATCGCGATTCCCATATCGAGGCGTTGCTGACCGAACTCACCGGCGCGGAAGCCGCGACGGTCGTCAACAACAATGCCGCCGCCGTGCTGCTGGTGCTGAACAGCCTGTCGGCAGGGCGGGACACGCTGGTCTCGCGCGGCGAACTCGTCGAGATCGGCGGCTCCTTCCGCATGCCGGAGATCATGGCCCGCGCCGGCGCCCGCATGGTCGAGGTCGGCACCACAAACCGCACGCACGCCAGCGACTTCGAGGCCGCCATCGGTCCGGACACCGGCTGCGTGATGAAGGTTCATACCTCCAACTATGCGGTCGTCGGCTTCACGGCCTCGGTGCCGGACGCCCGCCTCGCCGGCATCGCCAGGGTGGCTGGCGCCCCCTTTGCTGTCGATCTGGGCGCAGGCCAGCTTGTCGATCTCGCCCGCTACGGCCTGCCGCCGGAACCCATGCCGGGGCAGGCGCTCGCTGACGGGGCAGGACTGGTCACCTTCAGCGGCGACAAGCTGCTGGGCGGTCCTCAGGCGGGCGTTATCGTCGGACGGGCGGACCTCGTCGCAGCGGTCAAGAGCAATCCGATGCGCCGGGCCATGCGCCTCGGCAAGCTCTCCCTCGCGGCCTTGGAAGCGGTGCTGCGACTCTACCGCGACCCGGACCGGCTGCCCGAACGCCTGCCGGCGCTGCGCGCGCTCACCCGCCCGGTGGCGGAGGTCGAAGCCCAGGCAGAGCGGCTCGCGCCGGCGATAGAGGGCGCCGAGGTCGTGGCGGTCGCAAGCCGGATCGGCTCCGGGTCGCTGCCGGCGGAGAGCCTCGAAAGCCGCGCGCTCGCGCTTTCCGCGCCCGGGGGCAAGGCGCTGGCGGCGCGCGCGGCGGCCTTCCGCCGGCTGCCGATCCCGGTCATCGGGCGCATCTCGGAAGGGCGCTTGCTGTTCGATCTCCGCACCCTTGACGACGAAGACGCTTTCCTGTCCCAACTGCGCCCATGATCGTCGCGACCGCCGGCCATATCGACCACGGCAAGACCTCGCTGGTGAAGGCGCTGACGGGCACCGACGCCGACCGGCTGCCGGAGGAGAAGGCGCGCGGCCTTACCATCGACCTCGGCTTCGCCTACTGGCCGGCCAGCCCCGGCGTGACGGTCGGCTTCATCGATGTGCCGGGGCATGAGCGCTTCATCAAGAACATGCTGGCCGGCGTCACCGGCATCGACGCGGCGCTGCTGATCGTGGCCGCCGACGACGGGCCGATGCCGCAGACGCGCGAGCATCTGGCGATCCTGGACCTGCTGGGCGTGCAGCGCGGCATTATCGCCGTCACCAAGGCGGACCGCGCCGAGCCGGAGCGGGTGCAAGCCGTTGCGGAAGAAGCGCGGGCGCTTGCAGCCGGTACCGGGCTTGGCGGCGCGCCGGTGCTGCCTGTTTCCGCGATAACGGGCGAGGGCGTGACGGAACTGCGGCGCGCGCTGCAGCGGCTGGCGGGCGCGGTCGGGCGGCGGCGGGCGGCGGGGCGGTTCCGCCTGGCGGTGGACCGCAGCTTCACCCTGCGCGGCGCCGGCCTCGTGGTCACCGGCACGGCGTTTTCCGGCGCCGTCAAGGTCGGCGACCGGCTGCTGGTCTCGCCCGGCGACGTCGAAGCGCGGGTGCGCGCCATTCATGCCGAGAACGTCGAGACCCATGCCGCGCAGGCCGGGCAGCGGGTCGCGCTCAATCTCGCCGGGGCCGGGCTGCGCCGCCATGCGATATCGCGCGGCGACTGGCTGCTTGAGCCGGAAGCGCACGGGCCGACGCGCCGGATCGACATAAGGCTGCGGGTGCTGGGCGGCGAGGCGCGGCCGTTGCGGGACCGCACGCCCGTCCATGTCCATCTGGGCGCTGCCGACGTCACCGGGCGGGTGGCGGTGCTGGACGGCTCATCCATCGCGCCGGGCGAAGTCGGCTGGGCGCAATTGCTGCTGGACCGCGAGATCGGCGCGCTTGCCGGCGACGGCGTTGTGTTGCGCGACCAGTCGGCGATGCGCACCGTGGCGGGCGGGCGGGTCGTCGATCCGTTCCCGCCGGCGCGCGGCCGGGCGCGGCCGGAGCGCCTTGCCGAGCTTGCCGCGCGCGCCGGGGAGGACGCATTCGCCGGGCTGGTGGAGGAGGCGCCCTTCGGCTTCGATTTCCCCCGCTTCGCGCTCGCGCACAATCTGAACGACGCGGAGCAGGCGGCGCTCAGGCGGCGGCAGGGCGTGGTGTTTGCGGGTCCGGTCGCCGTCGATGCCGGGCGCTGGCAGGCGCTCTCGGACGCCTTCGAGCGGGACGTGGACGCCTGGACCGCGGCCCATCCCGACAGCCCGGGCCTCGGGCCCGTGGCGCTGCGTCGGCGGCTGGACCCGGCGCCGCCGCGCGACATCGCCGAGGCGGCGCTGGCGGCGCTGGCGCGGGCGGGCAGGCTTGCGCGCTCCGGCGGCTTCGTCCACCGCCCCGGCCACCGGGCGGCGCTCGGCGCCGAAGACGAGGCGCTCTGGCGGCGCATCGAGCCGCTGGTCGTGGAAGGCGGCTTGCGCCCGCCGCGCGTGCGTGAGCTGGCCGACATGCTCAAGGTCGATCATGTGCGGGTCGAAAGCGTGCTGCGGCAGGCGGGGCGTTTCGGGCTGGTGCGGCGCGTCGCGGACAATCGCTGGTTCCCGCCGGCCGCGCTCAAGGGGCTGGCGGAGATCGCCGAAACCCTTGCGGCGGAAAGCGCCGACGGGCGCTTTACGGCAGCGGCTTACAAGGACCGCTCCGGCATCGGGCGCAATGTCGCCATCGAGCTGCTGGAATTCTTCGACAAGGAAGGCTTCACCCGGCGCGAGGGCGATGCCCGGCGCATCGTCCGGGAGTGGCGGGGATGACCGTGGCCGGCGAAAAGGAGGCCCCATGCGCATAGAGGACATCCGCGTTCACCTGCTGGTGCTGCCCTGGCGGGAGCAGCCGGCCTTCCAGCGCGGCTATGCGCGGGAGCGCAATGTGCTGGCGATCGAGATCGAGACGCGCTCCGGCCATGTCGGGCTCGGCTACCAGCTCTATCTGCGCGAGGGCTTCCGCACGGTGAAGACCTGCCTGGAAGAGACCATGATCCCGCATCTCATCGGGCGCGACGCGAGCGAGGTCGAGGCGATCTGGCGCGAGCTGTGGACCGCGTCGCTGGCGGACGGGCGGGGCGGGGCGCCGGTGCTGGCGCTCTCGGCGGTCGATGTCGCGCTCTGGGACATTGTCGGCCAGGCCGCCGGGATGCCGCTGCACCGGCTCTGGGGTCATTACCGCACGGAGGTCCCGGCCTATGGCTCGGGCGTCTGGCGCGGTCTCTCCCCCGACGCGATGGTGGAGAAGGCGCTGCGCTTCAAGGCCGGGGGCTACCCGGCGATCAAGATGCAGGTCGGCCACGCATATACCGATGCGGAGGACCTGGAGCATGTCCGCCGGGTGCGCGAGGCGGTCGGTCCGGAGACCGACATCATGGTCGATGTCAACATGGCCTGGACCGCGGACCATGCGGTCCTGCAGGGCCGCAGGCTCGAGGAATACGGCATCTACTGGCTGGAGGAGCCGGTCGTGCCGGACGACTTCGCCGGCTATTTCCGGATTGCGGACGCGCTCGATCTCCGCGTCGTGGGCGGCGAGAGCCACATGACCCGCTTCGACCTCAAGCCCTTCTTCGAAAACCCGAAGCTGCCGATCCTCCAGCCGGATGTCGTGCGCGGCGGGCTGACCGACCTGCGCAAGACCGCGGCGATTGCAGACACCTGGGGCATGGCCATCGCCCCGCATCTCTATCCCGAACTGATGATCCAGCTCATGGCCTCGATCCCGAACGGCCTCATCCTGGAGGACATGGGGCTGATGCAGGACCTGTTCACCGATCCGCCGCTCGCCCGGAACGGCATCGTCCGCGCCCCGGAGACGCCCGGCCACGGCCTCGTCTTCACCGAGGAGGCGATGAAGGAGGGCCGGATTGCCTGACGGCCCCGGCCCCCGGATCGCGGTCCGGGGCAAGCCTTCCTCGCAAGCGAAGGAGGGTTGGGGCGGGAGGCTGTACCGACCCGGCACGGCCTTGCTGGAGGAGGCCCCCGTAGAGTGTCATGAAATGTCATGTTCTGTCATGCTCCGGCGTCTCCTTGGCTCCGTTGCCGCCCGGCTCGGGGACGCACTTGTTCCGCGCGTTCCGGACGGGGTTTTCAGAAGCGAGAGACGCAGCCTCCGGAAGCCTCGGCTCTCAGGATCTTTCCAGCACACTTTCTCCCCGGTCAAGCCCTGTACGAAACAAAAAGCGAATATTCCGGCTCCCCGCTTCGTCGGACGAGGGCGCGCAAGGCGGGCGGCCGGACACGGAAGGGTGAACCCGGCCGGGCAGTCTCGCTCCGACCGGGCTGTCGAGGTCTTGCCGGATGGTGAAAAGGGCCAGCGGGGTTGCGGGAGGCGGCGCCGCCTTGTAATCCGCAGCATCGAGCATCGCCTTGGGGGAGGGGCCATGACCCGCGTCGATACCATCGATCCTGCCATCGTCGAAGCCGGCCGACGCGCCGCTGCGGCGTCGCCCCCGCTCGACCTCAAGGCATTGGCGAATGCGCCGGCCGGAGACATACGCGCGGCGTATGACGCATCCTCGACCTATTGGAACGCCAATCCTCCGCCCGTTGCCTCGGTCGTCAATCTCGCTTTGGCCGGGCCGCACGGCGAACTCCGGGTGCGGGTCTATCGGCCGCGCGACGATGCCGGCCTGCCGGGGCTGCTCTACCTTCACGGCGGCGGCTTTATGCTCGGCGGTGTCGAGTCCCACGATACGCTTTGCCGCCTGCTGGCGAGGGAAGCCGGCGCGGCAGTGGTCTCGGTCGATTACCGGCTCGCCCCGGAGCATCGGTTTCCGGTTCCGGTCGAGGAGTGCATCTTCGCCTGCGACTGGCTGGCGGAGCATGGCCCGGAGATCGGGGTGGACGTCTCGCGGCTGGCCGTGGGAGGCGATTCCGCGGGCGCCAACCTGGCGCTGGCCGTGCTGGACCGGCGGCGCGAGGCGCTGGGCACGGCGCTGCTGTTCTACGGTTGCTACGGCCATATGCCGGAATACGGCTATGCGTTCGGGTCCGCCGCCGCGGCGTATGGGGACGGCCGCTATGGCCTCGGCCTCGACATCATGCGGCGCTTCTATGGCGACTATCTGCGCGGGGAGGAGGACGGCTGCGACCCGCTGTTCTGTTCCCTGAACATGGATTTCCGCGGCCTGCCGCCGGTCCTTCTGGCGGCGGCGGCGCTCGACCCTCTGCGCGACGATTCCGAGGCGCTGGGTCTGAAGCTGGCCGCAGCCCATGTGCCGCACCGTTACATCCTGTATCCGGGCGCGCCGCACGGCTTTCTGAAAATGGCCCCGGAAGTGGAGGTCGCCGCCGGCGCCGTTCGCGACGCCGCCAATCATCTCGGGGAGCACTGGGGCGCGTAAGCCCGCCGGCCCGGCGCGGGCCGGCCGTCAGTGATGCACGAACACCGGGGCCGGGCAGTCGTGCAGCAGGCGGCGGGTGGCGGAGCCGACCAGGATGTTGTGGACGACGCTGTGCCGCGCGAACGCGCCCATGACGAGCATCCCGGCGTCCATCGTCTCGACCTGCGACAGGATGACGTCCGCCGGATTGCCGCGCGCCGCAATGCCGTGCGCCTCGGCGGCGAAACCGTGGGAGCGGAACAGGCCGGCTCCCTTGGCGGCGGTTTCCGCAGCCGCGGCCCTGTCGGCGGCGATGGAGACGACATGCGCCTCCTGCTCCCTGGCGAGGCCGAGCAGGATATACATGTGCATGGCGCGGGAGGATTCGCGACTGCCGTCGAAGGCCACGATGACCCGGCCGTTCGTTTGCGGCGCGGGCGGCGCCATCACCACCGGCCGCGGATTGTCGCGCAGCAGGCGCTGGACGACATTGGCGATATCGTGCTTTTCGACGCCGTGGAAATTGGTTTCGCGCCCGATCACGATAAGGTCGTGGCTGTCGGCCTCCGCCTCGATCAGTTCGTGCGGCACGCCTTCGGCCTCGATGGCGCCATAGATGACTCCGGCGGTGGCGCAGTCGGCTTCGAACTCCGCCATGCGCGCCTCTAGGCGCTCGCGCGCCGCCGCGACCAGAAGTTTCGTCGCGATGCTCCTTGTGGGCGCCGACGCCTATCGGCTGGGCCATGGGCGCGGTGAAGAAAGGCGTATCGAGCACACCGATTCCGACGAGCCGCGCGCTGTGGTTGCTGGCGATGGCGAGCGCCAGCTTCTCCGCCTCCACGCTGGAAGGCGATGCGTCCACCGCCACCACGATGCTCTTGAGCATGACTCGCGCTTTCTCCGGCCGCCCGGCGCCATTATAGCCCTCGCCGGCGCCGGGGTTAACCCAAATCCGGCTCAACCCTCGCGGCGATGCGCCTCGACCAGCTCCGCCATCGAGCCGAAATGGAAATCCACCTGCGCCTCCGAGGGCGGCGGCATGGTGGCGCCCCAGCCCGGCCGGCCCTTGCGCCGGTCGATCCAGCAGGTCGCCAGCCCGGCTGCGGCAGCCGGCACGTGGTCATGGAACAGGGATTGGGCGGTATGCAGGACGCGCGCCTTCGCGATGCCGCGGGCCTGAAGGCCGGCGATCAGCGCGTCGAAATTCGCCGCTGCGGGCTTGTAGGAACCGATGTCCTGGGCCGTGAGAACCGCGTCGAAGCGCGTTCCGAGGCGTTCGGCGGAGGCGGCGAAACTTTCCCGGTCCACATTGGACAGCACGATGAGTTCGTAGTGACGGCCCAGATAATCGAGCGCCTCGGCGCTGTCCGGGAATGCGGGCCAGTCCGGCACGGAACGGCCGAAGGCGACCGCATCGGCCTCGACCGGCATGCGTCCGAACGCCCCGCCCATCGCCATGAACACCCGCGCCAGAAGCTCCGGATAGGGCAGGCCGGGCGTTTCCGCCTGTTGCCGGGACTCGTTGGCGGCGAAGCATTCGAGCACGGCGCTGTCCCCGGCCTCGACGCCCTCCCTTGCCGCCCACGGGCGCCAGGCGGCGAGAATGCCGGCTTCCCAGTCGATCAGCGTACCGTAGCAATCGAAGCTGAGCGCGTCGAAATCCCGGAGCTTCATGCGCGCGCCAGCGTCGTTTCGACCAGGCGCGACCAGTAGGTGGCGCCCCAGGGCAGGGCTTCGTCGTTGAAGTCGTAATGCGGGTTGTGGACGACGACGCCGCCATGCCCGCCTTCGGCGCCGTTGCCGATGCGGACATAGGCGCCCGGCCTGGCGTCGAGCATGAAGGAGAAGTCTTCCGATCCCATGCCGGGCGGCGCGTCCGTGCGCACATTGCCCGCGCCGAACACGTCCGCCGCGACGGCGGCGGCGATATCGACATGCTCCGCGTCGTTGACGGTCGGCGGGTAGCGCCGCTCGTAGCGCACCGACACCCTGGCGCCGAAGGCCTCTGCAATGCTCTCGCAGATGCGCCGCATACGCGCTTCGGTCAGGTCCTGCACCTCCGGCTTGAAGGCCCGGACCGTGCCGCGCAGGACGACCTTCTGGGGGATCACGTTCCAGGTGTCGCCGCCATGCACCTGCGTGATCGTGAGCACGACCGAGTCGATGGCGTTGACCGACCGGCTTGCGATGGTCTGGAGCGCCGTGACGATCTGGGCTTGCACCACCACGGTATCGACGCCCTGATGCGGCCGGGCGGCATGCGTGCCGTAGCCGTCGATTTCGATCTCGAAGATATCGAAGCCCGCCATGGCCGGCCCGGCCCGGGTTGTGAAACGCCCGACCGGCACGCCGGGCGAGTTGTGCATGCCGTAAACCGCATCCGCCGGAAAGCGCTCGAACAGGCCGTCCTCCACCATGGCGCGGCCGCCGCCCTCGTTCTCCTCCGCCGGCTGGAAGACGAAATAGACCGTGCCGTCGAAATTGCGCGTCTCGGTGAGATATTTCGCGGCGCCGAGGAGCATCGCCGTGTGGCCGTCATGGCCGCAGGCATGCATCTTTCCCGGATTGCGCGACTTGTAGTCGAAATCGTTAGCCTCCTCGATGTCGAGCGCATCCATGTCGGCCCGGATGGCGATCGAACGCGGGCTGCCGCCCTGTCCCCGCAGCACGGCGACGACACCTGTTTTCGCGATGCCCGTGTGGACCGCGTCCACGCCGAATTCCTTCAGCTTGTCGGCGACGAAGGCGGAGGTTCGCACCTCCTCGAACGCGGTTTCGGGATACATGTGGAGATCGCGCCGCCAGGCGGTCATCTCGTCGTGGAATTCGGCGATGCGGTTGACGATGGGCATGAGGTGCTCTGCCTTTCCGGAGGTACGGGATTCGCGAGATTTCGAAGCCGATTTCGTCCAATGCCGCCAAGCGGGTCAAGCGACACAGTTGCGATGCGCCGAGGGCGGCAGTCAATCGAACCGATTCCCCGATACCGGCATGTTTCGGGATTGCGTTCGCCGTGTGCCGGCTCTTTATCTTGGTCGGCGCGGACACCTTCAGCCCCATCCCGTTGGGTTTCGTGACTGGCCTCGCTTCCCTGACGCACCTTCGACCAGCCGGCGCCCTTCAACAGGCGGCTGCGGCCAGCGTCGTCTCCATGGCGCACGACCGCAGCACCGGGTGCCGCGTCGGTGTGAACGAGAACCGCCAGCGGCCGTCCGGCGAACTGCCGGGAGTCTCGCGGATGAGATCGGGAGCGCACTCCATCAGCGCGTCCAGGGTGCCGCCGAAGGTCTCGGCCTCCAGCACCAGTCCGGGTATGTCGTTGCTTGTCGCCACCAGAACGCCGCTCTCCTCGCAGAGGAGCAGGTCGATGTTGCAACAGCGCACCATGGGGTCGTCTCCTCCAGTTTGACCCATTGCGGGGCCCACCATACGGCATGATGAGGCATATATGGTCCCTTGGCGGAAATTCGCAATCATCCGCCGCCCGGCGGGTCAAGCGACGCGATTGCGCATCTCGCCGCGCGCCCAGGCTTCCAGCCCCGAAACGAGGCCCTCGACCAGGGCGGCCATGGCCGCCTCGCTTGCCCAGGCGACATGCGGGGTGACGATGACATCGGGACGGCCGGCGAGCGCGGGTATCGGGTGGCCCTCCGGCGGCGGCTCGGCCGTTGCGACATCGAAGGCCGCGCCCCGGATCGCCCCCCGGTCCAGCGCCTCGATCAGCGCGGCTTCGTCCACAATCCCTCCCCGCGCCGTGTTGACGAGGAAGGGGCGCCGGCGCATGGCGGCGAACTCCGCACGGCCGATCAGCCCTCGGGTCTCTTCGTTGAGCGGGCAATGGATCGAGATTGCGTCCGCGCTCGCCAGCATCTCGTCGAAGGCGATCCGGCCGGGGCCGGGCGCCGCGCCCTTGCGCGCGGCGAAGACCGGCTCCATGCCGAAAGCCGCGGCCTTTTCGGCGACGGCGGACCCGATGACGCCCGCGCCGACAATGCAGAGACGCCGCCCGGCAAGGTCCAGGATCGGATAGTCGAACAGGCAGAACTGGCGCGCCTTCGCCCAGCGCCCCCCGGCCACGGCGCGGTCATAGGCGGGCACGGCGCGCGCGAGCGCGAGGAGAAGCGCGAGCGCGTGTTCCGCAACGCTGTCCGCGGCATAGCCCGTGACATTGGTGACCGGCACGCCGGCCGTCCGCGCGGCCTCCTTGTCCACACAGTCGGTGCCGGTAGCCGAAACCGCCACGAGCTCCAGCGTCGACGCGGCCGCGAACACCGAGGCGTCGATCCGGCATTTGTTGGTGACCGCGACATGGGCGCCCCGAAGCCGGTCCGCGGCCCGGTCGGGCCGGGTCTCCCCGAACTCGACCCACTCATGCGGGAAGCCGGGGCGGCGTATCGGCACGCCGGGCGGAAAGGAGTTGCGCTCCAGAAAGACGATTCGCTTCATGGTCCTGCCGCCTGCCTCTCGACTTGTTGCGGGCGCGTATTAAATCATGCGATGCAGGATCGGGGAGAGGGGATCGATGCGGGCGGCGTGGTACGAGCGCAAGGGGCCGGCGCGGGACGTGCTGGAAATCGGCGAGATGCCGGCGCCGGAAGCAGGGCCGGGCGAGGTTCGCGTCCGCCTGGCGGCTTCGGGCGTCAATCCGGCCGATGTGAAGCTGCGCGCGGGCACAAGCGATTACGGCTTCGTTTTTCCCCGCGTGATCCCGAACAGCGACGGGGCCGGCAAGGTGGACCGGGTGGGCGCCGGGGTCGATCCCGCATGGGTCGGCCGGAGGGTCTGGCTCTATAACGGCCAGCGGCTCGGCCGGGCTTTCGGCACGGCGGCGGAATATATCGCCCTCGACGCCGGGCTGGTTCATGCGTTGCCTGGCGAGCTTGGGTTTGCGGAAGGGGCGACGCTGGGAATTCCCGCGATGACGGCGCATCGCTGCGTCTTCGCCGACGGGCCGGTTGCCGGGAAGACGGTGCTTGTCGCCGGAGGCGCGGGCGCCGTCGGGCACTATGCCGTGCAGCTTGCGAAATGGAGCGGGGCGCGCGTGCTGGCGACGGTAAGCGGCGAGGCGAAGGCCGCGCACGCCTTGGCCGGCGGGGCCGATGCAGTCGTCAATTACCGGCAGGAGGATGTTGTCGCACGGGTGCGGGAACTTACGGGCGGCGAGGGCGTGGACCGGATCGTCGAGGTCGATTTCGGCGGCAATCTCGCCATTTCCATGGGCCTGTTGAAACGCAACGGCACCGTCGCAATCTATGCCAGCGACGGCAATGCGAGGCCGGAGATCGATGTGCGCGCCCTCATGGGCCTGAACGCCACCCTGCACTTCGTGGTGCTGAACAGCATCCCGCTGGAGGCCCGCCGGCAGGCGCAACGCGATGTGACGCGCTGGGCGGCGGGCGGCGCCGGGCTGTTTCCCGTCGCGGCGCGGTTTCCGCTGGACGGGATCGTTGCCGCGCACGAGCTGGTGGAAAGCCTCGACAAGCTCGGCACGGTCGTCGTCGAGCCCTGACCGAACGAGGATCGCATATGGACCTGCCCTGCACATTGGCCGACCTGATCGCGGCGCATCCCGGCGACCGCGTTGCCCTGGCCGCCCCCGGCCGCGCGTCCCTGACATTCGGGGCGCTGGGCAAGCTGGCGGACGAAACCGTCTCTTCGCTGAACGCGTTCGGGATCGGCCGGAAAGATCGGGTCGCGGTGATGCTGCCCAACGGTCCGGAGATGGCGGCGGCCTTTCTGGCGGTCGGCGCCGGAGCCGCGGTGGCGCCGCTCAATCCGGCCTATCGGGAAGACGAATTCCACTTCTACCTGGACGACCTTTCCGCCAAGGCGCTGATCGTGTCGGAGGAAGAAGACGGCCCCGCGGTCGATGCCGCGGCCCGGTCGGGCGTGCCGGTGCTCCGGCTGGTCGGCGACAGGGATCGGCCGGCCGGCAGTTTCTCGCTGCTCGCCGAGGGAACCGGAGGCGAGAGCACGCCGGTGAAGGGATATGCGGGCGCCGCCGACACCGCGCTCGTGCTGCACACTTCCGGCACGACCTCGCGGCCCAAGATCGTGCCGCTCAGCCAGGCGAATATCTGCGCTTCGGCGGAACATATCGTGCAGACGCTCCGGCTCGAGCCGGCTGACCGCAGCATGAACATCATGCCGCTGTTCCACATCCACGGGCTGATCGCCAATGTGCTTGCGCCGATGCGCGCCGGCGTGAGCGTCTATTGTACGCCCGGCTTCGACGCCTTCAGGGTGTTCGAGTGGTTCGCCGACGCCAGGCCGACCTGGTATTCCGCCGTGCCGACCATGCACCAGGCGATCCTGGCCCGGGCGCGGCGGAACACCGAGATCGCGGACGCGCTGCAATTGCGGTTCGTGCGCTCGTCCTCGTCGTCCCTGCCGCCGCAGGTGATGCGCGAACTGGAGACGTTGTTCCGCTGCCCGGTGATCGAGAGCTACGGCATGACCGAGGCGGCCCACCAGATGGCGAGCAACCCCCTGCCGCCGGCGGAGCGCCGCGCCGGTTCCGTCGGCGTGGCGGCCGGGCCCGACATCGCCGTCATGGACGAGGCCGGCCGCCTGCTGCCGGCCGGCGAGACGGGCGAGGTGATCATCCGGGGGCCGAACGTCATGGCTGCCTACGAGAACAATCCGGAAGCCAATGAGAGCGCGTTTGCGGACGGGTGGTTCCGGACCGGCGATCAGGGCCTGGTGGATGCTGCGGGCTATCTGACGATTACCGGCCGGCTCAAGGAGATCATCAACCGGGGCGGCGAAAAGATTTCTCCGCGCGAGGTGGACGAGGTCCTGATGGACCATGCCGCGGTCCAGCAGGTCGTGACATTCGCCGTGCCGCACCGGACGCTGGGAGAAGAGGTGGCCGCCGCGGTGGTCCTGGCCGAGGGCGCGGCGGCGAACGACCTGGACCTCAAGGCGTTCGCCAGCACCCGGCTGGCCGACTTCAAGGTGCCGCGCCGGATCGTGTTCGTGGACGAGATTCCCAAGGGCGCGACGGGCAAGCTCCAGCGCATCGGGCTCGCCGGGAAACTCGGCCTCGTTCCGTGAAGATTGCGATCTTCGGGGCAGGCGCGATCGGTTGCCACCTGGCCGCGCTGCTCGCCCGGCAGGGCGACGCCGATATCGGCCTGATCGCGCGCGGGCCCCATCTCGCCGCCATGCAAACCAGCGGATTGCGCTTCCTCTCCGGCGGGGAGGACTTCACCCTGCCCGTCGCAGCGAGCGAGGACCCGGCGGCCTTCGGCGTGCAGGATATCGTGATCGTGACGCTCAAGGCCCACCAGGCGCCGGGCGCGGTCGAGGCGATGCGCCCGCTGCTGGGGCCGGGCACGGCGGTGGTCATCGCGATGAACGGGGTTCCCTGGTGGTATTTCCACGGCATCGAGACCGGCTTTCCCGCAGGGCCGGTGGAGGCGGTCGATCCGGGCGGAGCGCAATGGTTCGGGCTGGGGCCGGAGCGCGCCATCGGCTGCGTCGTCTATCCGGCGGCGGAGATCGTCGAACCCGGCGTTTGCCGGCATATCGACGGCAACGCCTACACCCTCGGTGAGCCCGATGGAACGCGCAGCGAGCGGACCCTGGCGCTCTCCCGGCTGCTCATCGCCGCGGGCTTCCGCGCGCCCGTGCGCCCCCGCATCCGCGACGAGATCTGGGTGAAGCTATGGGGGAATCTTTGCTTCAACCCGATTTCGGCGCTTACCCATGCAACGCTGGCCGAAATCGGCGCGGACAGCGAGGTGCGCCGGCTGGTCGAAGCGATGATGCGCGAGGGGCAGGCGGTTGGCGAGGCGCTCGGCGTGCGGTTCCGCATCCCGCTGGAGCGCAGGCTTGAGGGCGCTGTCGCCGTCGGCGCGCACAAGACCTCGATGCTGCAGGACCTGGAGCGCGGCCGACCGATGGAAATCGACGCGCTTGTCGGCGCGGTCGGCGAGCTCGGCCGGCGCGCGGGCGTCCCGACGCCGGCGATCGACACGGTCCTGGCGCTCATCCGCTTGCGGGGGCGCATGGCCGGCGCCTATCCGCTATAAGGCGCCTTGCGGAGAGTGCGCGCCGCTGAAGGAGGCCGTCGCGAACATGCGATTAATGTTTGCGAATCGGGCGCAACGCTTTATCTTAGCGGCTGGCTGAACGAGCCGAAGGGCCGCCCGCCAAATGAGACACACGACAATCGCGAGGAAATAACATGCTGTCACGGATCGCTGCATACACGGTGGTCGGGGCCGCTGCGCTTGCGCTCGGGGGATGCGCCTCGAACCTGAAGAACGCGCAGATGGCCGAGGCGACCGGCGCCGAGTTCCAGATGGGGCTGATCGACGGCTACAAGAAGCTCGCCAACATGGAAGCGGCGGAAGCGGACTGGAACGACGCCCGTGTGTTTTCCGGCCGGGCGCTCGCGGTTGCGAGCGGCGCCGATGTGATGCCGGAAGATCTCTCGGCGCGCAAACTGCCCGCCGATGCGATGCTTCCATTGGAGATTGCGCGCGCGCGCCTCGATACCATTCTGGACGGAGGCGGCCGCGAGAAGGCCGGCAAGGCGGCCGCCATGGCGCAGGTCGGCTTCGACTGCTGGATGCAGGAGCAGGAAGAGAACTTCCAGTCCGACGATATCGCGGCCTGCAAGGCGATGTTCGAGGAAGGCGCGAGCGCCGCGGAAGAGGCATTGCGCCCGCCGCCGCCGAAGCCGAAGAAGCCGGTCGATATGGGCCCGTGGGAGATCTATTTCGCCTGGGACAGCGCAGCGATCACAGGCGCGGCCCAGCAGGAGATCAACAAGGCCTACAACTCCTCCCGCAAGGCGAAGGGTTCTGTGGTGAACATCTCCGGCCATACCGACACCAGCGGCCCGTCCAAATACAACCGGAAGCTTTCCGAGATGCGGGCCAGAGCGGTCTATGAGGTCTTTACCCTCGACCTGCTGGTTCCGGAGGACCGCGTCACCATGACGGCGATGGGTGAGGACGGCCTTGCGGTCCGGACTCCGGACGACACCCGCGAGCTTTTGAACCGCCGGGTCGTCATCCGTCTCTCGAAATAGGCCGGAAGCCGGGTAGCCGGCAAGCGGTCACGGGACGCCCCGCCGGCAACGGCGGGGCGTCTTTCGTTTCAGGCTTGCATAGCCGTTCCATCGCCGCGGAGCCGCGGGCCGGAGTTCAGGAATACACCCATGCGAGCAGCAGCCCGCCGAGCAGGACGCGATAGACGACGAAGGGAGTGAAGCTCGACCGCGCGAGCCAGCGCATCATCGCCGCGATCGCCGCCAGCGCAGCCGCAAAGGCCAGCAGGGCCGCCAGCACCGCTGCCATGGCAATGGAGGGATCGCCCATCCGCACGAGGTCGCGCGCCGTCCACAGCCCGGCGCCGAGAATGACCGGGATCGAGAGGAGGAGGGAGAAGCGTGCGGCCTCGGCCCGCTCGAAACCCAGCGCCAGCGCCGCCGTCATGGCGATGCCGGAGCGGCTGACGCCCGGCGCGAGCGCCAGGACTTGCGCCATGCCGATAGCAAGAGCGTGGGGCAGACGCAGCGAATCGAGCCGCTGCGTTCGCCGGCCCCGGCGGTCCGCGGCCCAGAGGACGAGGCCGAAGCCGAGCGTCATCCAGGCGATGACCTCGACGCTGCGCGCATCGGCGGCGACGGTGTCCTTCAGCAGCGCGCCGGCTGCCGCGACCGGAACCGCCGCCGCCGCCACCTGCCAGCCAAGCGCCCAGCCCTTCGGCCGGGGGCCGGCGAGGCCGGTCAGGCCCGTCCTGACCAGACCGCCGATATCGCGGCGGAAATAGACCAGCACCGCGCCGAGGGCGCCGAGATGGGCTGCGACATCGAGGACGAGCGCGGCCGCGTCCTCCGGGCGGTGCTCCCCGAAGGCGGCGTGGACCAGCACGAGATGCGCCGAAGAACTGACCGGCAGGAACTCGGTGATGCCCTGCACGAGCGCGAGGGCGACGATGAGGAAGAACGGCAAAGGCGGTCCGAATCCGGGGAAGCGGCGAGGATATAGCACCGCCCGGCGGTTGCGGGTTAAACTGCGGCGCCGCTGTCGGGAGGGCGCATGACGACCCTGCTTCACCTGCCGCTTTCGCCCTATTGCCGAAAGGTGCGCATCGCGCTGGCCGAACTCGAAATCCCGTTTGCGCTGGAGGAGGAGCCGGTCTGGGAACGGCGCGAGGCCTTCGTCGCGCTCAATCCGGCGGCCACCGCGCCGGTGCTGCTGCTGGATGACGGCCACGCGCTGGCCGAGAGCCAGGCCATCGTCGAATATCTGGAGGAGACCGCCGAAGCCCCGTCCCTGCTGGGCGAGGGCGCACGGGACCGCGCGGAAATCCGGCGGCTGGCGTTCTGGTTCGACGGCAAATTCGCTGCCGAGGTCACCGACTACCTCTATGGCGAGCGCATCATGAAGCGCCTGGCGGGGCGGGGGCCGCCGAACTCCGAATTCGTGCGCGCGGGCGTTCTGAACCTGGAGCAGCATCTGCGCTATATCGACATGCTGCTGGCGGAGCGGCACTGGCTCGCGGGCGACAGGTTCTCCCTCGCGGATATCGCCGCCGGCGCCCATCTTTCTTCGCTCGATTACACGGGCTCGGTTCCCTGGGCCGACCATCCGCCGGCGCATGAGTGGTATGCGCGGTTCAAGTCCCGCCCGGCGGTCAGGCCGCTGCTCTCCGACCGGGTGCCGGGCTGGCGGCCGGTCGCCCATTACGCGGACCTCGACTTTTGAGCCGGCCGGCGTCCGTCCGGTGAGGCTCTTCGTCCACGGGCTCGGCTATTCCGCGGAACGGCTTGCGCGCCGGCTGGCGGCGGAAGGCTGGGACATCGCCGGCACGACGCGCGATCCCGGGAAGGTGGCGCGCTTCGCCGCGCGCGGCTGGAACCGGTTCGGCCGGGCGGCGGCGACGCACCTGCTCCTCTCCGCGCCGCCGGGCGAGGCGGGCGATCCCTTCCTGCCCGGCTTCGAGGCGCCGCCGGGGCTCGTCTGGGCCGGATACCTTTCCACCACGGGCGTTTACGGGGACCGGGGCGGCGGCTGGGTGAACGAGGACAGCGCGCTCCTGCCGACGGGAGAACGGGGCCGCCGGCGGGTCGAGGCGGAGGCGGCGTGGACGGCCCTCGGCCTGCCGCTGCACATCTTCCGGATCGCGGGCATTTACGGGCCGGGCCGCAATGCGCTCCGGGCGGCGCGGGCCGGGCGGGCGCGGCGGATCGTCAAGCGCGCGCAAGTGTTCTCGCGCATTCATGTCGATGACATTGCGGCAGTGCTGGCGGCGTCCATCGCGCGCCCCAATCCCGGCCGGGCCTACAATCTGGCCGACGACAAGCCGGCCCCGCCCGCGGAGGTCACGGAATTCGCCTGCCGCCTGCTGGGCCTGGCGCCGCCCCCGGCCGCACCCTTCGAGAGCGCCGAACTCTCGCCGATGGCCGCAAGCTTCTACCGCGACAGCAAGCGCGTCTCCAACGCCCGCATCAAGGCGGAACTGGGCGTCCGCCTGCGCTACCCGGATTATCGCGAGGGCCTGCGGGCGCTGCATGGGGCGGGGGAGGGGCGGCAGGCGTGAGATTGTCCTGGAACGAGGTGCGGGCGCGGGCGGCGGCCTTCGCCCATGACTGGCGGGACGCGCATTACGAGAAGGGCGAGACGCAGAGCTTCTACAACGATTTCTTCGCCGTTTTCGGCGTTCGCCGCCGCTCGGTGGCGCGCTACGAGGAGCATGTGAAGAAGCTCGACAACCGCTCCGGTTTCATGGACCTGTTCTGGCCGGGCGTGCTGCTTGTCGAGCAGAAAAGCGCCGGCCGCGGCCTCGAAAAGGCCTACGGGCAGGCGGGCGGTTATTTCGACGCGCTGCCGGAGCGCGAACGCCCGCGCTACATCCTGTTGAGCGACTTCCAGAGTTTCGAATTGCACGATCTCGACGAGCGCGAAACCGCCGCCTTCGCGCTCGCCGACCTGCCGGCCCATGTCGAGAAGTTCGGCTTCGTCATGGGCGTCCAGCGCCGGACGTTCCGCGACCAGGACCCCGCCAATATCGAGGCGGCGGAGCTTGTCGGGCGGCTGCACGACATGCTGGCGGCGGCGGGATACCGGGGGCGCGACCTGGAGCGGTTCCTGGTGCGGACCGTCTTCTGCCTGTTTGCGGACGACACCGGCATTTTCGAGCCGCGCGACATTTTCTTCGACTTCATCGAGGCGCGCACGGGCGAAGACGGGGCCGATCTCGGCCCCTGGCTGTCGCAATTGTTCCAGGTGCTGGACACGCCGGAGGAAGGCCGCTCCGCCGCGCTCGACGAGGACCTGGCGCGTTTCCCGCATGTCAACGGCGCGCTGTTCGACGGGCCGCTGCGGATTCCCTCCTTCGACGCGGCCATGCGCGGCGCGCTGCTGGACGTCTGCCGCTTCGACTGGTCCAACATCTCGCCGGCGATTTTCGGCGCGCTGTTCCAGTCGGTGATGGACCCGGCGGAGCGCCGGGCGCAGGGCGCGCATTACACCACCGAGAAGAACATATTGAAGGTCATCGAGCCGCTGTTCCTCGACGGCCTGCGCGCGGAGTTCGCCCGGCTGAAGGCCAGGCGCGACAGCCGCCGCCGGCCGGACCTGCTGGCCTTCCAGCAGCGGCTCGGGCGGCTCGATTTCCTCGATCCGGCCTGCGGCTGCGGCAATTTCCTCATCGTCGCCTACCGCGAGTTGCGCGCGCTCGAAACCGAGGTCCTGAAGGAGGTTTATTCCGACGGGCAGTTCGCGCTGGCGGACATCCTTTCGGTCGTCGATGTGGACCGCTTTCACGGCATCGAGATCGGCGAGTTCCCGGCCCGGATCGCCGAAACCGCGCTGTGGATGATGGACCACATCATGAACAACCGCCTCAGCCTGGAGTTCGGCCGCACCTATGCCCGCATCCCGCTGAAAGCCGCGCCGCATATCCTCCACGGCGACGCGCTGGAAGCCGATTGGGCGGCCTTGCTGGCGCCGGAGAAGTGCGATTATGTGCTCGGCAATCCGCCCTTCGTCGGCGCGAAGTTCCAGACGCCGGAGCAGCGCGCGCAGGTGCGGCGGATCGCGGCTCTTGGCAAGGCGGGCGGCACGCTCGACTATGTGGCCGCATGGTTCCTCAAGGCGGGCGGTTATGCGCGCGCGGGCCGGGCGCGGATCGGCTTCGTCGCCACCAATTCGGTGACGCAGGGGGAGCAGGCCGCCCAGCTCTGGCCGCTGTTGTTCGACCGCTGCGGGCTCGAAATCGTCTTCGCCCACCGCACCTTCGCCTGGGGGTCGGACGCGCGCGGCAAGGCGCATGTGCATGTCGTCGTCCTCGGCCTCGACCGCCGGGAGGACGCGCGAGCGCAGAAGCGGTTGTTCAGCTATCCCGACATCGACGGCGAGCCGGAGGAAAGCCGGCATAACGCGCTTTCCCCCTATCTGTTCGACGCCGGCGGGCTGGCCGATCCGCATCTGACGGTGCGCGAGGAAAGCCGGCCGATAAACGGGATGCGCCGCCTGATTACCGGCTCGAAGCCGATAGACGGCGGCAACTTTATTTTCAATGCGGAGGAGCGCGCCGCATTCTTGGAAACCGAGCCGGAGGCCGCGGCGTTTCTTCACCCCTTTGTCGGTGCGCGCGAATATCTGCAAGGTAGCGAACGCTGGATTCTTGCCTTGCACGAAGCGCCCCCGAATACGCTGAAGAGTCTGCCGTTGGTGCGGGAATGCATTGCAGCGGTCCGCGCTTACCGCGAAGCAAGCAGCAGCATCCCTACGCTAAAACTGGCCGAAACGCCAACGGTTTATCATATCAATGTTTTGCCTGACGCGCCGTTCTTGGTTGTTCCGCAAGTCAGTTCGGAACGGCGCGAATATGTGCCCATCGGTTGGCTCGAACCTCCTGTAATTCCCAGCGACAAGCTCAGGCTTCTTCCCGATGCGACGCTTACCGATTTCGCGCTGCTGACTTCCGCCATGCACATGGCGTGGATGCGGGCGGTGACGGGGCGCATGAAGAGCGACTACATGTATTCCGTCGGCGTGGTTTACAACACCTTCCCGACGCCGCCCGGCTTCGGCTCCGGCGAGGCGGGCCTGTCGAAGCTGGAGCCGCTGGCCCAGGCCGTGCTCGACGCCCGCGCCGTCCATCCGGGTGCGACCCTGGCCGATCTCTACGATCCCGATCTGATGCCGCCGAACCTGCGCCGCGCCCACCAAGCCCTCGACCGCGCCGTGGACCGGCTCTACCGGCGCACCGGCTTCGCTTCGGAACGGGAGCGGGTGGAGCATCTGTTCGCGCTATACGAGAAGATGCGCGCACCGCTGGAGGCGGGGATGCGGGGGAAGGGGAGACGGCGGAGAACCGCTATAGGCCGTCCTGTATGAACGAAGGTTCGTCGGAACATGCGTTTTCAGATAAGATACATACTATACCTTGAAATTGTTTCCGACCTTCAATCAATTCTAATTTCGTTATTTCCATTAGATCAATCCAAGAAATTTTGAGGATTATAGGGTTGACTAGCCAAGCTCAATATCGTCGCGGCGGCGCTCATACTCCCGTCTAGCCCATCAGGAGGACGCCGCGTTCCGGCTGGATGGCCTTCACGCCCCACACGGCAGCGACCGTAATCTGATTAATTCGGTTTCCGGGGATCGTACGCACTTCAAAAACCATGTCGCTGGAAGGGTCTTGCATGAGCCTCCGGTCGGTCGCAATGTCGCCTCCTTCCGGGCAGGCCGGCAGCCGCATTCCGAAGGCCATCGCCGAGGGATGGAACAGCGCCGTCGCGGCGTAGTCGCCCCCGAAAGTGAGCGCCGTGTTGTTCGCGAGCGCTGCAACCAGGCCGGGCTTGGCGATCTTTATGTCTCCCGCCGCCCCCGTGATTCCATCCTGGACGACGTAGCTTGCGGAGTGGCCCGACGCGCTGATGACATCGCCGGCCGCGAGGTTCGAGCCGCCGCTATCGACCGTGAGCGTCGTCTGCCCCTTGGCCTCGGCCCCGTTGATCGTATAGCCGGTGACGCCGGCGGCCTGGTCGTGCCGGATCGTCGTCGCGGTGGGAAAGAGATCGAAATTCGCAAGCCGATACGGCGCAGCATCGCGGAGCGTCTCGCTTGTTCCCGCTTCGTTGACCTTGATGAGGTTGCCGAGCTTCAACAGGTTGGCGAATGCGGCCGGCGTCGGGACGCAGCGCAGCATCGAAAGCGGCGCGCCCTGTTCGGTCAAGATTTGCAGCGCATCGATGAGCGGGTCGTGGTTCGAGGCGAACGGCGTGGTTCCGGCGGTTCCGATCGCGCGGCCGGCGCCGGCCTTGACGAACTCGGCCCCGATGTCGCTCTCGATCTCGCTCACCAGAACCCGGAACGCCTCCTGGAAATTCTGTTGGACAATCGGGGGCAGCCCCGCGCCGCGCCGAAGCTGCTCTTCTCCCGAATACTGGAAGGCGGCCTTGCGAGACTTGGTGAGCTTCACCGCGGTCGTCGTGACCGCCGAATCGGCATCCGCCGGGAAGTTCATGCCGCGCGTGATATTGCGCACGGTCGCCGCCTGGACGACAGGAACCCGGATCTCCTCGTTGAGCGCGGCGGCGGAAATTTGGGCGTCTGCGTTGATCGCTCGGACGTAGCCCGCGTTTTCGCGGCTGACGCGATGCAGCGCCGCGTAGGCGTGCGGCATCAAATTTGTGAAGGTGTTCGCCATGGTTCATCTCCAAGGGAAGGGGGGTAGTCGAACGGCATCCCGCCGGAGATTTCATCCCGAAATCACGATGCCCCTTCTAAAGGACCTTTCAGGATAATACAAGCCCGTAGACAGGTCCTTTATAAGCGGCGCCGTCACAAACCTTGTTCTTGGCTGGCTATCCCTATAATCTTCTTCCCTTACGGTTCCGGCGTGTTCTTCGGCATCTGCGAAGGAGAAGCCGTATTCCGTTATCGCCTGCCCGATCGCAGTGAAGACGAATGCCGGGACGATGCGCTCGAAAGCGCCCGGCCGGGGGAAGGAAGTCAGCGAATGGAAGACTGCGGGCGCAACGAATCCCGGGAGCAGGAAGGCGCGGACGACGACGGCTTCGCTGGACGCCTAATTCATGTCTCGCTCCTCTTGCTGAAAGCGCCGGGCGCAAACCGTAAGACGCCGCCGGACCGGAGCCGGTCTTCAGGGCGTATCCGGCGAAGCGCAACGCCCGGCAGGCGGGACGATTCCCGCTTTCTTTTTCCGGGGGCTTGAATATGGGAAACAATACCCCATATCCTGGCCCAACGGACGCCCGGAGGGGCGGGAGGAGGACGCATGGAACGGATGGATTACGGTTGCGGATAGCGGCGGTTGCGGCCCCGGAGCGCGAGCGAAGCGGGGCCGGCCGGATGCTTCTGGGGAGACACAGCGATGCGGCGGCCGGCGGGCGGCCCGCCGGAGAAGTGCGCCCGGACGCCGGCTTGTGGTGTTCGACTTCGCCGAATCGTCGGCCTCGCGGCGGCGGCGCTGTCGCGTTCGACCTCGCGGGGCGGCGGGGCGGTCCTTCGATACGCGCCCGCTGTCCTCCCTCGTCCCGAGTAGTGGCGCCGGCCGCGCATCGAAACAGATTTTTTTCCTCATAGAGGATTGACAGGAAAATAATTGCGCTATAATGGGTGAAGGAGAAGGCGGTTTGCCCCGGTCGGGAGCGGCCGCCTTTGCGTTCGTTGTTTGACATCGTGAAGAGACGAGAGAGCGGCTCGGCGGGGCGAAAGGGTCAGCCGACCGCGCCGAGGAAATCCGCGACCGCCCCGGCCAGCGCGCCGGCGCGCGTTTCCGGCAGCATGTGGCCGCCGCCGTCCAGCGCGCGGTGGACGGCGGCGGGGATCAGGGCGGCGAGTTCGGCGCCGAACCGGGGCGGCATCAACCGGTCGTCGGCCGCGGTCGCGACCAGGGTCGGGCAGGCCAGGCCCGGCGCCAGCGGGCGGGCGTCGAACGCCAGGATCGCCTCCAGCCGGGCCTCGATCCGGTCCGCGTCCTGCGGCGCGGCGTTTCTCGCCTGCGCCTCGAACGCCCCGGCATGGGCGCGGCGGTAGTCGGGCGGGAACAGCAGGCTGGCGTTGAACCAGGCGTAGCGATACGGGTCGAGCGCCCGCGCGGCCGCCACGCGCAGGCGCTGCATCGCCGTGAGATGCGCATCGCCATGGCTCCACGGATTGGCCAGCACCAGCCCGGCGACCCGGTCCGGCCGGGCCGCGGCCAGCGCGAGGCCGACGCCGCAGCCGGTGGAGTGGCAGAACAGGTGCGCCCGGTCGATCCCCAGCGCGTCGAGAAACGCCGCCAGCTCATCGGCCCGGCCCGCCATGGTCATGCCTGCGGGCGTGGCTGCGGGCGCGCTGCGCCGGTCGTGGCGGATGACCCGGAAGCGCGCGGCCAGCCGGCCGAGGAAGGGGCCGATACCGACCGGCCCGCTGCTCTGCGGCAGCAGCACCGCCAGCGCCGCGCCGCCGCTCTCGTCGTAATGGATGTCGCCGCCGTCGATGCGCGCCAGGGGCATGTCTGCCGTGTCCGTCGTCCGCAGGCGGAGGCTCCGGCCCGGTCCGCCCGATGTCAAGCGGCGTCCGCGCGCTCGCCGGCGCATCCGGCGCCGGCGCGGCGCCTGTCGAGGCAGGCGGTGTTCGGCTATGGTGGATCGTCGATGCCGCGCCCTGCTGCGAAGACATGCGTTCGCTCTGCACGGGCCGGGACCCCGAACCCGCCAGGGAGGAAGACATGGAATTCGCAATCACCTTCAAGGGGTTCGTGACGCCCGACCGCGCGCGGACATTGGCGAAGCAGGCCGAGGATGCGGGCTTCGGTTATTGCTGGTTCTACGACAGTCATATCCTCTGGCGCGAAAGCTACCCGGCGATGGCCATGTGCATGGAGCACACCGGGAAACTGCGCTTTGGCCCCTGTGTGACCAACCCCAATACGCGGGACTGGTCCGCAGCCGCTTCGCTGTTCGGTTCGCTGGCGCTGCAATCGAACGACCGCTTCGATATCGGCGTGGGCCGCGGCGACAGCGCCGTGCGGGTGATGGGCAACAGGCCTTCCTCTCTGGCCCGGATGGAGGAATTCATACATGTGGTCCGCGCGCTTGTGCGCGGAGACGAAGCGCAATACGGCGATGCGCCCAATCCGATCCGGTTCCCGTGGGCGACGGGCTACGAGCTCCCGGTCTGGGTCGCCGCCTATGGCCCCAGGGCGTTGAATTCGGCGGGCCGCGTCGGCGACGGCCTCGTCCTTCAAATCGCCGAACCCTCAATTTGCAAATGGCTCGCCGACCAGGCAATTGCTGCGGGCGAGGAAGCCGGTCGGGACATGTCGAACTACCGCATAATGTCCGCTGCGCCCGCCTATTTCGGCGACCGGCGGACATGCCGGGAAGCGACCCGCTGGTTCCCGGCCATGGTCGGCAACCATGTGGCGGATATTGTCGCAAGATACGGCACAGACCGCGAGGATATTCCCCCGTCGCTGACGGCTTACATCAAGGGCCGCAGGGGCTATGACTATTCCAGGCATGGGCAAAGCGACAATTCCTATCTCGACTTCATAACGGATGACATTATCGACGGGTTCAGCGTGCTTGGCGCTCCCGAAGAACATGTCGCCAAACTGGAGGAGCTTCAGGCCGCAGGCGTCACCCAGTTCAACATTTACCTCGACAATGGGGACGAGGAGGAAATCATTGCCGAATACGGCAAGTCGATCGTTCCCGCGTTCCGGTAGCGCCGCCGTCCGACTTTCCGCTTGACCGGCCCCACGAGCTTGGTAGCGTCGCGTTCGCCCAGAGATCCAGAGAGTGAGGTGTCCATGCCCGCCCCCGGGGAGAATCTGAAGATCAATGGCGAGCGGCTATGGGACAGCCTGATGGACATGGCCGGGATCGGCCCCGGCGTGGCGGGCGGCAACAACCGCCAGACGCTGACCGACGCCGATGCGCAGGGCCGCGCGCTGTTCCGGCGGTGGTGCGAAGCGGCCGGCTGCGAAATGGGCCTCGACCGGATGGGCAACATGTTCGCGACGCGGGCCGGAGCGGACCCGAACGCGCTGCCGGTCTTCGTGGGCAGCCACCTCGATACGCAGCCGACGGGCGGCAAATACGACGGCGTGCTCGGCGTGCTCGGCGGGCTCGAAATCGTGCGGACCCTGAACGACCTGGGTATCGGGACGAAGCGCCCGATCGTGGTCGTCAACTGGACCAATGAGGAGGGGACCCGTTACGCGCCGCCCATGCTGGCGTCCGGCGTCTTTGCCGGCGTCCACGCCGAGGACTGGGCCTACGGCCTGACGGACGCGGAAGGGAAGCGCTTCGGGGACGAACTGGCGCGCATCGGCTGGCAGGGCGAGGAAGAGGTGGGCGCGCGGAGGATGCACGCCTATTTCGAACTGCATATCGAGCAGGGCCCGATCCTTGAGGCCGAGGAGTGCGATATCGGCATCGTCACCCACGGCCAGGGGCTGCGCTGGATCGAATGCCGGATAACGGGCAAGGAAAGCCACACCGGCTCCACGCCCATGCGGATGCGCCGGAATGCCGGGCGCGGGCTGGCGCAGATAACCGAGCTGGTCCACGAGGCCGCCATGAAGCGCCAGCCCAACGCGGTCGGCGCCATCGGGCATGTCGATGTCTATCCGAACTCGCGCAACATCATCCCGGGCCGGGTCGTGTGCACGATCGACTTCCGCAGCCACGTCCTGGAGACGCTTGAGGCCATGGTGGCCGAGATCATGGAGAAGGCGCCGAGGATCTGCGAGGCGCTGGGCTGCGGGATCGAGACGGAGATTGTCGGCAGCTTCGACCCGCCCGAGTTCGACCGCGGTTGCGTCGCGGCCGTCCGCGATGCGGCCGGGCGCCTCGGCTATTCCCACATGGATATCGTGTCGGGCGCCGGCCACGACGCCTGCTGGATCAACAACGTCGCGCCGGCGGCGATGGTGATGTGTCCCTGCGTGGACGGGCTGAGCCACAACGAAGCCGAGGAGATCACGCCGGAATGGGCCGCCAGGGGCTGCGATGTGCTCTTCCATGCGGTCGTCGAGACTGCGGAACTCCTGGATTGAGGGGGACCGCGGCGGTTGCGGGCGGGCCGGACCGGGACGTCCCCGGGGGAACGAGATGCAGCGGAGGCCTCGAATGAGCAAAGTCGTCAAGGGCGGCACCGTCCTTACCGCAGACCGGACCTGGAAGGCCGATGTCCTGATCGAGGGCGAGAAGATCGCCGCCATCGGCGAGAACCTGACCGGCGACGAGGTCGTCGATGCTTCGGAAGCCTATGTGATCCCCGGCGGCATCGACCCGCACACGCACCTGGAAATGCCGTTCATGGGAACGACCGCCGCCGAAACCTTCGAGTCCGGCACCTGGGCGGCGGCCAGCGGCGGGACCACCATGCTGGTCGATTTCGTGCTGCCGGGCGAGGACGGTTCGCTGTTGAGCGCCGTGGATTCCTGGGACGCCAAATCGAAGGACCGGATCTGCATCGATATCGGCTATCACTGCGCGATCGTGGACTGGAACGAGCGGATCCACGACGAGATGGCCGAGGTCGTCAGGCGCGGCATCAACACTTTCAAGCACTTCATGGCCTACAAGGGCGCGCTGATGATCGACGACGACGAGATGTTCGCGTCGTTCCGCCGTTGCGCCGCGCTCGGCGCAATGCCGCTCGTCCATGCCGAAAACGGCGACGTGGTGGCGGCGTTGCAGGAAAAATACATGGAGGAGGGTCTCACCGGGCCCGAGGGGCACGCCTGTTCGCGCCCGCCGGAGGTCGAGGGCGAAGCGGCCAACCGCGCGATCATGATCGCCGATGCGGCGGGCGTGCCGCTTTACATCGTGCATGTCTCCTGCGAGCAGGCGCACGAAGCCATAAGGCGTGCGCGCCAGAAGGGTATGCGGGTTTACGGCGAGCCGCTGATCCAGCATCTCACGCTCGATGAGTCGGAATATTTCGACCGGGACTGGGACTATGCCGCGCAGCGGGTCATGTCGCCGCCCTTCCGCGGCAAGGCGCATCAGGACGGACTCTGGAACGGGCTGGCGGCGGGGTCGCTGCAGGTAGTGGCCACCGACCACGCGGCCTTCACCACGGGCCAGAAGCGCATGGGGCTGGCCGGCTTCCCGATGATCCCGAACGGGACCGGGGGCCTTGAGGACCGGATGCCGGTGCTCTGGACCAGGGGGGTCGATACCGGGCGGCTCACGCCCAACGAATTCGTGGCGGTCACGTCCACCAACATCGCCAGGATACTCAATGTCTATCCGAGGAAGGGCGCTCTCGTCGAAGGGGCGGACGCCGATGTCGTGGTCTGGGACCCGAAGATCGGGAAGACGATCTCCGCCACCACCCAGAAGTCGATCATCGACTACAATGTCTTCGAGGGGATCGAGGTCTCGGCCCAGGCCCGCTATACGCTGAGCCGCGGCGAGGTCGTCTGGGAATATGGCGGCAACTCGCAGCCCCGCCCCGGCCGCGGGCGGTTCGTGCGGCGCCGGGCGTTTCCTGCGGTGCACGAAGCGCTCGCCCGCTGGAAGGAGCTGACCGCGCCGCGAAAGGTCCAGCGCAACCCGCTGAACATACCGAGCGGGGTTTGATCCCGGCCGGCGCGGCGCCCGAATGTTTCGGCGGAACCGGGGCGGCGTTCTCCCATGCGTGAGACAAGCGCGATAACCGCGGTCTCGCTCGATCTGGTCTTTCAGACCGGGGACGGCCCCGTCCATGCGCTGTCGAATGTCGATCTGGAGGTGGCGCGCGGCGAATTCGTCAGCTTCATCGGGCCTTCGGGATGCGGGAAGACGACATTGCTGCGCGCGATTGCGGACCTGGAACAGCCGACGGGCGGCGCGATCGCCGTCAACGGGATGACGCCGGGGCAGGCGCGGCTGAACCGGGCCTACGGTTACGTGTTCCAGGCCGCCGGCCTCTATCCGTGGCGGACCATAGAGAAGAATGTGCGCCTGCCTCTGGAGGTCATGGGCTACCCGGCTGAGGAGCGGGCCGCGCGGGTTGCGCGCGTTCTGGACCTTGTGGGTCTCGGCGACTTCGCCCGCATGTATCCCTGGCAGCTTTCGGGGGGGATGCAGCAACGGGCCTCGATTGCGCGCGCGCTCGCTTTCGATGCCGACCTGCTGCTGATGGACGAGCCCTTCGGCGCGCTCGACGAGATCGTGCGGGACCACCTGAACGAGCAGTTGCTGTCGCTCCATGCGCGCACCGGGAAGACGGTCTGTTTCGTCACCCATTCGATTCCGGAAGCCGTTTACCTCTCGACCCGGATCGTCGTGATGAGCCCGCGGCCGGGGCGGATTATCGACGTGATCGAGAGTCCGTTGCCGGCGGAGCGTCCGCTCGACATACGCGAAAGCGCGGCCTTTCTGGAATTGGCCGCGCGGGTGCGCGCGGGGCTGCGCGCGGGGCGCGGCTACGATGGGGGATGATATCGAAAAGTAACATTTTCCGCTTGACGCGGCGGCCTGCCTGATTTATCTTATAGTCACACAAAGGGGGCGATCATGGCCAAGAAAGCACCGGGTAAGGCTCATCGCAAGGGACTGTCGCTCCTGGAGATCGCAGACATGTTCGGCGATGAGGGCACGGCGCGGGAATGGATTGAGTCGGTGCGCTGGCCGCAAGGCGCATACTGCCCGCGCTGCGGTTCGTTCAATGTCCAGTGCGGCATCAAGCACACGAGCCAAACGCATCGCTGCCGCGACTGCCCTGGCAAGCCCATGTTCACAGTCCGCACCGGTTCTGTCATGGCCGGGACGAAAATGCCCTATCGCGTATGGGCCGTTGGCGTCTACCTGCTGTCGGTCAACATCAAGGGCGTTTCGTCCATGCGGTTGCACCGGGAATTGAAGATCGGCCAGAAGGCGGCATGGTTCATGCTGCACCGGCTGCGGTTGGCTTTCGAGGAAGAGCCGGGCCAGTTCGCCGGCCCGGTGGAAGCCGACGAAACTCACATGGGCGGCAAGCGCAAGAACGAGTCCAACGCGAAGCGCAAGGAACTGGCCGGCGCCGGGCGCGGCGCGGTCGATATGACTCCGGTTGTCGGCGCGAAGGACCGGGCAAGCAACAAGGTGCGGGTGAAGGTTGCGGCCGATACGACCGGGAAGACGCTTCAGGGCTTTGTGCGCCAGCACACAGCGCCGGGTGCGACGGTCTGTACGGACGAAGCGACGGCTTATATCGGGCTGGGCCGGGACTTCGACCATGAGGCCGTCAATCGCTCGGTTGGCGAGTATGTCCGGGGCATGGATTCGACGAATGGCATGGAGAGCTTCCGGGCCCTGCTCAAGCGCGGGCATCAGGGCATTTATCACAAGGTGAGCCCGAAGCACCTTGAGCGGTATGTGCGGGAATTCGCGGGGCTCCATAACGCCCGCAATGCAGACACAATCGACCAAATGTCGGGCGTGGCGGCGGGCATGGCCGGGAAGCGTCTTCGCTACCGCGATCTCATCGCCGACAACGGGTTGGCATCGGGAGCGAGGGGATGAGCGAATTCGACTGGGTGAAAGCCCGTTCGCAATGCACGGCGAGCGAGGTCTTCAAGGAACTGGCGGAAGCTGTGCAGAAGGACTTTGCGTCCTGCCGGCAGCTTCATCCCGGCCCGGCGCAATCTTGTGAATTCGAGGAATGCAGCGCGGACCGTTTCTATGTCGGCCGCAGACACTCTCATCGCGTCGTCTATGAACTGACGGACTCGAAAATCACCATTGGCCGTTGGTCCTGTATGGGCGAGCACACACCGCTAATGGCACTCACCGTTCGCTTGGACGATGATAGAAAATGTATCCTGACCGACGAACAGGAGAAGAGGCGGAAGCCGTGGCAGGTCCGGCGTAAGGCACTTGAAGAAACGCTGTTCGGATGAACCGTTCAGTTGTCAAGAATGCCGCTCTGAATGCGGCGGCTGTCGCAAAGAATGATGAATTCTACACCCGGATTCCTGACATTGAGAAGGAACTTTCCCACTACTCAGACCAATTCCGGGACAAGATCGTCTATTGCAATTGCGACGATCCAACGGTCAGCAATTTCTTCAAGTATTTCTCCATGAAGTTTGCTGACCCTGGCCTGAAGAAGTTGATAACCACTTGCTACAGGAACCAGAATCTCGGCCTGTTTTCGCAGCATGATGTGGAACGGGCGATCAAGCTGGAATATGACGGGTTCCGTGATGGCGAGCACGTCCCGAATGTTGAAGACATAGGGGTGCGGCCGCAGATCATGCGGGATGTCGATTGGGGACCGCTCCATGCGCAGCACAGAGGCGACGCCTTGGACGCGCCCGCGCTGGAGGAAGAGATCGGACGCCTGGTGAGTCTGGGCGGCAGAGGCAGGACAAGCCCGATCCGCAAGCTGTCCGGCGTCTATGCGTATGCGCTCGACGGCGATGAGCGCCATTTGAACCTGCGCACATTCGACAACGCCCAGAAGACTGCCGCCTATGAGAGGCAGGGCGGCAAGTGCGCGGACTGCGGGAAGGGCTTCGAATTCCGGCAGATGGAAGGCGACCACATTACGCCGTGGAAAGACGGCGGCCTGACTGACGATGACAACCTGCAAATGCTCTGCAAGAGTTGCAACCGTAGCAAAGGCGCACGATAGCCGCCCGAACCCCTGACAAATGGAGATTGCGCCATGACTGCAAAGGACAAGCCGAAGCATCCGCTGCCGGAGCCGCGCACGATCACGCTGCCGGGGAAGGACTTTCAGCCGAGAAAGGCGGACATGGAAGCCGAATACGATATGCCGGGTGCGTCACTGGACACGATCCGCAGCGCGATTTTCCGGCCTTTCAATGTCGAGCGCGAAGACCCGGAATGACGGGCGAAATGTTACTTTTAGATATAATCCCCCTACGATGAGCGAGGCCCCGCCCGGCGTTCGCCGCCCCGGAGGCGGGCAGGGACGCGGCCGGCGGGAACTCCCGGCCCGGTTCGCGGCGGGGGCGGTGCGGACACTCCTCCCGATCGCGGCGATCTGCCTTGCCATCGTGGCGGTCTGGTATGCCGGCGCCGTCTTCCTGAACGCCAAGTGGGAGCGCGACCAGGCGGCCCGCAAGGGCGTCGAGGTCGGCTGGGCCGAGATCGTTCCCGCCGCCATGTCCCAGGAACGCCCTGTCCTGCCGGCCCCTCACCAGGTCGCTGTCGAGATCTGGGAGACCACGGTCGACAAACGCATCACGTCCAAGCGCAGCCTCGTTTACCACGGCTGGATCACGCTGTCGGCGACGCTGCCGGGCTTCGCCATGGGGGTGGGCCTCGGGATCCTGCTGGCGGTCGGGATCGTGCATAACCGGGCGATGGACCTCTCCGTCATGCCCTGGGTCATCTCCAGCCAGACCGTGCCCATTCTGGCGATTGCGCCGATGATCATCGTCGTCCTTTACAATATCGGGATCTCGGGACTGATCGCGAAGGCCGCGATCTCGGCCTATCTCAGTTTCTTCCCGGTGGCGGTCGGTATGGTGAAGGGGCTGCGCGCGCCCGACGACATGCAGCTCGACCTGATGCGCACCTACAATGCGTCCGCATGGCAGGTTTTCTGGAAGCTGCGGTGGCCCTCCTCGCTGCCCTACCTGTTCGCGTCCCTGAAGGTCGCCGCCGCCATCGCCCTGGTGGGCGCGATCATCGGCGAGCTGCCGACCGGCAGCCAGGGCGGCTTCGGCGCCCGGATGCTGAACGGCAGCTATTACGGCCAGGTGCTGATTATCTGGTCGGCCCTGTTCGGCGCCGCCATATGCGCGGCGCTGATGGTCGGCGCGGTCGGGGTCGTGCAGCGCGCGGTGCTCGGCCGAACGGGGCAGGCGCGATGAGCTGGGTTGCGGTCGCAATTGCCGCCTGGCTGGGGGGATGGGCCGCCAATGTCCGGCTCGCGCGCCGGCCCGGATGGCCGACGCGCCTGTTGGCGCCTGCGATATTCGGGGTTTCGCTGCTCGCAATATGGGAGGGGCTGGTCCGCGGACTGGAGGCGCCGTCGGTCATCCTGCCGGCGCCCTCCGCGATCTCCGGCGCGTTCGCGTCCAACCTGCCGGTCCTCTGGGCCGACTTCGTGCAGACGGTGGTCCGGTCGGTCTTGCCGGGTTACGCCATGGGGTGCGGGGCGGCATTCCTCACGGCCGTCGCCGTGGACCGCTCCCCCTTCCTGCAAAGGGGGCTCCTGCCCATGGGCAACCTCGCCGCGGCCCTGCCTATCGTCGGCATCGCGCCCATCATGGTGATGTGGTTCGGTTTCGACTGGCAATCGAAAGCCGCGGTGGTCGTGGTCATGTGTTTCTTCCCGATGCTGGTCAACACCATGGAGGGGTTGCGCATGGCCGAACCCATGCAGCGCGACCTGATGCGCACCTATGCGGCCGGCTATTGGCGGACGCTCTGGAAGCTGCGCCTGCCTGCGGCCGGCCCGTTCCTCTTCAACGGGTTGAAGATCTGCACCACCCTTGCGCTCATCGGCGCGATCGTTGCAGAGTTTTTCGGGACGCCTATTGTGGGAATGGGGTTCCGCATCTCGACCGAGATCGGCCGCATGGCGCTCGACATGGTCTGGGCCGAGATTGCGGTTGCGGCTTTGGCCGGGTCGGCCTTCTATGGGGCCGTAACGCTGGTCGAGAGGACGGTCACGCATTGGCATCCGTCGATCCGGGGTTAGCGGCGATCGCAAACCTGTATTGCCAGGGAGGGCAAGATGAGAACGAAAGCAGTCTTCGCTATGGCGGCGGTGCTCGCCCTGTCGGCCGCGTCCGCCGAGGCCGCCGACAAGGTCACGCTCCAGCTCAAATGGGTCACGCAGGCGCAGTTCGCCGGCTACTATGCGGCGGCGGACCGGGGCTTCTATGCCGAGGAAGGGCTGGAAGTCGAGATCAAGGCCGGCGGTCCCGACATCGCGCCGCCGCAGGTGCTGGCGGGCGGCGGCGCCGACGTCATCCTCGACTGGATGCCCTCGGCCCTCGCCACCCGCGAGAAAGGCCTGCCGCTGGTCAATATCGCCCAGCCGTTCAAGCGGTCCGGCATGATGCTCACCTGCCGCAAGGACACCGGCATAAAGACGCCCGAGGACTTCCGGGGCAAGACGATCGGCGTCTGGTTCTTCGGCAACGAATACCCCTTCCTGTCCTGGATGAGCCAGCTCGGCATCCCGACCGACGGCAGTGCGGAGGGCGTGACCGTCCTGAAACAGGGCTTCAATGTCGATCCGATTCTGCAGGGCCAGGCCGCCTGCATTTCGACGATGACCTACAATGAGTATTGGCAGGTTATCGATGCCGGCCTCTCCGCCGATGACCTCGTGGTCTTCAAATATGAGGACCAGGGCGTCGCCACGCTGGAGGACGGCATCTATGTGCTCGAGGACGCGCTTGAGGACGCCGCCTTCCGGGACAGGATGGTGCGTTTCGTGCGCGCCTCGATGAAGGGCTGGAAATGGGCCGAGGCGAACCCGGACGCCGCTGCCGATATCGTGCTGGAAAACGACGCGACCGGCGCCCAGACCGAAAAGCACCAGAAGCGCATGATGGGCGAGATCGCCAAGCTGACCGCCGGCAGCAGCGGCGCGCTGGACCCCGCCGACTATGAACGCACCGTCCAGACGCTTCTGAAGGGCGGTTCGGACCCGGTGATTACCAGGGCCCCGGAAGGCGCCTGGACGCACGAGGTCACCGATGCGGCCCTGAACTGAAGTAGCGCCGCCTTTGGGGGCGGGCATCGGTCCGCCCCCGGGCCGTCGATCCGGTTGCCGGTTCGCGGTTCTTCAGCCGCGGGCTTTCAACGCCTTCGCCGTCTCGAAATGGCGGAGCGCGCTTTCGAACTTGTCGCGGCAGCCGGTATTGCAGAACCCGACGACCTGGCCGTCGAATTCGATGAGCGAGTCCGCCTGCACCGGCTTGCCCGACCGGGGGCAGGTCTCGTTGATGCAATCGGCAATGTCGAGAATGCGCATCGGGCTCTCCTCGTTTCCCGGCTTCAGCGGTCCGTCATTTCCGCAAGCATGGCCTTGACGATGCGGGCGACGTTGGCGGCCGCCAGGCGGAAAACACCTCTATCCGGTTTGCCTGTCCGCTTCCGCCCGCCAGGTCCGACAGGCTGCGGACGGCGATGAAGGGCGCGCCGTTCGCCCGGGCGACATGGGCGGCGGCCGCACTCTCCATGTCGAGCGCGCGCGCGCCGAACGTCCGGAATGCGTAGTTCCGGAACTCCGCATCGTCGATGAAGGCGCCGCCCGACACGCCGGAGCCGCCGATGACGATCCTCGGGACATGCGGGAGGCATCGGTTTTCATCGGTGCAGCGGTCGAAAACGACTTCGGCTGCGGCCCGCCGCGCGCCGTCGAGAAGAGTTTCGTCCACGGGAAACCGGAAGCGCGGTTCGGTCCCGGCCGCGCCGGCGCGGCCGACGGTTACCGAGCGCGGGAACATCATGCCGAAATTCGCGCAGGGGTATTCGAAGAACGGAGGTTTCTCCCGGCCGTCCCCGACCTTCCGCGCGAACACGGCCTCCAGATACCGGCCCCGGCGGTCGGCGACCGCGACATCGCCGGTCCTGAGGCCGGGATCTAGCCCGCCGCCGCCGCCATGAGCCGGCCCTCGACGCCGTGGCGGGCGATCAGGCTGGCGACGAGGCCGCTCGCCTTGGCTTCCTCCACGAACCCGGCAACGAAGGTTGCGGCGGATTCGGGCCGGGAGCGGGGCACGCCGATGGCCTGCTGCACGGCGGAGAAGCGCCCGTCCAGGATGCGCGCGCCCGGCAGCTTCCCGACATCGCCGATCAGGCCGGGGCGCAGGCCGGCCAGCGCCTCGCAGCCCTGCTCGACGAACAGCTCGAAAGCGGCGCCGAGGCCTTGCGCGCGCACCAGTTCGGCGTGCCGGATATTGCGCGTGAGCCAGAGGTCGTAGGCGCTGCGGGCCGAGACGGCGATGCGGATGCCGGCGCGGTCCACCTCCTCCACCGACTGTATCGGCGAGCCCGGCGGCACCAGGTAGGTGGCCTCGATTTCCGAATAGGCCAGCGTGAAGGCGATCTTCTCGGCCCGCTGCGGCTCGGCGCCGATCAGGCCGATATCCCAGACATCGTCCTCGGCCGCATCCGCCAGCTCTCCGGGCGTGGGGAAGGGCGTCATGCTGACCGGCAGGCCCAGCCGCTCGCCCAGCGCGCGCGCCATGTCGGGCGACACCCCGTCGGGATCGCCGGACTCCGTTCGGCCGGTAACCAGCAGGAAATTCGACATGTTGATGCCGGCGCGCAGCACGCCGGTCGGCGCAAGCTGTTCGGCGATATTGTCTGGCATGGGACGCAGGGTTCCTTCGTTCTATCGGGTCCGGATGGAGGCGCAGCCCGTCAGACGGCGCCCTTGTCGCGCAGCGCGGCAACCTCGCCGCCGGAAAGGCCGAGCCAGTCGGACAGCACCTCGTCGGTGTGCTCGCCGAGCGCGGGCGAGCACTGGACCGGCACGTCGTTGCCGGACGCCTTCACGGGCCAGCCCGGCATGAGGAAGTCGCCGCGCTCCGGGTGCTTCACGGTCTGGAAAATGCCGCGCGCGCGCATGTCCTCGCTGTCCGAAAGCTCCTTGGAATCGAACACCGCGCCCACCGGCACGCCCACCGCGCCGATGGCCTGCATCGCCTCGTCCTTGCTGCGCTGCGAGGTCCACGCGGTAATCGCCTCGTCGAGGGCCTTCTGGTTGGCGGAGCGCGCGGGCGCGTCGGCGAAGCGCGGGTCGTCCTTGAGCTCCGGGCGCCCGATCACCTCGCAAAGCCGTTCCCAGTGGAGGTTCGAGGCGCGCGTCGTGTAGATATAAACATAGTCGTTGGGTCCGCCGGGCGCGCAGAGAAACACGTCCGAGGGCGCGCTGCCGGCCATGATGACCTCGTTGCCGCGCCGCTGGGCGGCCTTGCCCGTCGTCGCCTGCACGGCATAGGCGAGCCGGCAGTAATTGATCATCGCGTCCTGCATCGCGACCTCGATATGTTGGCCCTTGCCCGTGCGCCCGCGCTGGTAGAGCGCGCCCAGGATCGAGATCGCCATGTGCAGGCCGGTGCCGGTGTCGCCGATGGTGGGTCCCGGATTGATCGGCCGCCCGTCGGGGTCGCCGGTGATCGCCATGACCCCGCCCACCGCCTTGCCGATCATGTCGAAGGACAGGAACTTCTCGTAGGGGCCGCCGCGCGCGAAGCCCTTGATCTGGGCGTAGACGATGCCCGGATTGACCGCCTTCGCCACATCGTAGCCGAGCCCGAGGCGCTCGATCGCGCCGGGCGCGAAGTTCTCGATCATCACATCGGCGCGGGCGATCATCGCCTTCACCGTCTCCAGCCCTTCCGGGCTCTTCAGGTTGACGGTGACGCTCTTCTTGTTCGCGTTCAGCAGCATGAAATAGTAGCTGTCCACGCCCGGCCGGTCGGTGGAGGCGAAGCGGCCCTGCTCGCCGCTGCCGGGCCGCTCGACCTTGACCACATCGGCGCCGAGCCAGGCCAGCGCTTCGGTGCAGGAGGGGCCGGCCTCGAACTGGGTGAGGTCGAGCACGCGGACGCCCGCCAGGGCGCGGTTGCTGTCGTCTGTCATGTCGTTCGCTCGCGGGTTGTCAGTCGTCCTGGGGCCGGAGGCTTTCCTTGAAGCGGGCCCGGTTGGTCACATACCACCGGTTCTGCTCGGCGAAGAAGGCGGACATCTCCGGCGTCACTTGCCGGATCACCCTGCCGGGAATGCCAACGACCATGGAATTGTCGGGGATCTCGGCGTTCTCGCGCACCAGCGCCTTGGACGCGACGACGCAATTGCTGCCGATCTTCGCCCCGTTCAGCACCACCGCGCCGATGCCGACCACGGTGTTGTCGCCGACGAGGCAGCCATGCAGCATCGCCATGTGGCCGACCGTGACATTGCGGCCGAGCACCAGCGGCGAGCCGGGGTCGGTGTGGAGCACGCAGCCGTCCTGGACGTTGGTCTCCTCGCCGATCTCGATGGGCTCGTAGTCGCCGCGCAGCACCGAGTTCCACCAGATCGAGGCCCTGGCCAGCACGCGCACGCTGCCGATGCACACCGCAGTCGGCGCGATCCACGCGCTCGCATCCGCCTCCACCCGCCGGTCTTCAAGGATGTATTTCATGGGGCCGCATTAGAGCGGGGCGGGGGCAAGGTTGCAAGCGGGTGGGCGGCGCGGCTCTATCCCGCCCCGTCCCGGCTATGGTATTTGTTTCCCTGGCCTTCTGCGTGAGTGCTCCGAGGGCGTTGGGAGACGGGAGGACCGCGGGGCGTAAGGGGAAGGCGAACAGCCGTGATCTTGAACGATGTGACCGGAATCGATCTGGCTCCCCGGCTGGAGGCATTCTTGCGCGGCGTGAACGCCGTCGATGTTACAGAGTTGTTCCTTTGGGGAATTCCTTCCCTGTTTATTTTTGCTCTTGGTCTTGCCTTGTGGGGAAAAGCGGGGCGATTTACGGAATCTGCGCCGACATTGCTCACAATGTTAGGCATTTTCGGAACCTTTATCGGCATTGTCATAGGACTTCTTGATTTCGATACGGAAAGACTCGACACCAGTATCGGCGATTTGTTGGAAGGGCTGAAAACCGCCTTCATCACAAGTCTTGCTGGGATGTTTTTCGGTATTATTTTCAGACCAACTATATTTGTACTACAGATATTTCGTGGGAGAACCGGGGTTGAGACGGAAGAACTCATCGGACCGGAAAATATCCTTGCCGCATTGGAAGATCAAACGAAGGCCCTTGGTGCGATTCGAGATTCGATCTCCGGAGATGAAGAATCAAGCCTAGCTGGCCAATTGAAACTGATACGAAGCGATTCACGAGACGCCGAAAGGCGTGCTCGCGACGAGCGGACAGAATTTTCCGATAAACTGTGGAAGGAGCTTGCGTCCTTCGCAGATATGCTGTCGAAGTCGGCGACAGAAGAGATTGTCAACGCGTTGAGGAAGGTTATCGAAGATTTCAACGCAAAAATTACCGAGCAATTTGGTGATAATTTCAAGGCTCTGGACGCTTCGGTGCAAAAGCTGGTGACATGGCAGGATCAGAACCGGGAGGAGATGGACAGGATCCAGACGCTACACGCCCGGTCCGCCGAGGCGCTTGCAGCCGTCGCGGCGTCAACGGCCCGCATCTCCGAATCGAGCGCCGCGATTCCCGGGCATATGGAGGAGCTTGAGCGGGCCGTGAAGACGGCCGGCCGACAGATTGACGAACTTCAACGGCATCTGGAGGCGTTTGCCGAACTGCGCAACCGGGCCGTCGAGGCCGTGCCGCAGGCGCAGGCACGAGTCGAGGCAATGATGGGCGACATCGCTTCCGCCGCCCGTGAGGCGCAGGACCGTCACCGCGAGCTCATGAATGACGCCGAAACTCATGTTCGGCAGCAGAACGACAAGGCGCGGGAGATATTGACGATGCTTGCGCAGGCCGGAGAACAGGCGCAGCGCGACACGAAGACGGCGCAAGAGCAGGTAGCCGCCGGCGCAGGCGAATTGCAGCGGGCCGCGGAGCAGGCTGCGCAGGGTCTGAGCCGGCATATGCAGGAGTCCATGTCGCGGACGGGCGACGCCGTGAACGCGCAGCTTGAGGCCTTGGACAAGGCGATGCAAGGCGAGCTCAATCGGGTTATGGAAGCGATGGGGCGGAGACTTGTCCAGATCAGCAATCGGTATGCGCAACAATATGAAGAGATGGTCAGGGTCGTAGACGAGATACGGCAGGGCAGGGCGCGACGATGACGATGGAACGGATTTTCGGGGCGGGGCCGGCCAAGCGGGAGGCGGGCGAGAACTGGCTTTCCGTCGCCGACTTGATGGCGGGCCTGATGATGGTCTTCCTGTTCATCTCCGTCGCACTGATGCGCCACGCCTATATCGAGCGCGACCGGATTAAAGAGATCGCCGTCACCTACCGCGAGGGACAGGTGGCTATCTACGACGCATTGATGGACGAATTCAGGGATGATCTCAAGCGGTGGGACGCCGACATCGACGCGGACACTCTCGCGTTCGAATTCAAGTCCCCGGAAGTGTTGTTCGACGCCGGACAGACCGCCTTGCGGCAGCGTTTCCGGGAAATCCTCGACGACTTCTTTCCGCGATATCTGGGAGTGCTGAGAGGATTCGAGCGCGCGGACCGGGAGGACACCGTTCAGGAGGTGCGCATTGAGGGCCATACCTCCAGCGAATGGGACGCGACCGGCGCCGAACGCGAAGCCTATTTCCGCAACATGGCGCTGTCGCAGGGGCGAACCCGCGCCGTGCTGGAATACGCTTACAGCCTCGCCGGCGCCGCGTCGGATCGCGCTTGGGTCAAGGCCAACATGGCGGCGGTTGGTTATTCCTCGTCGCGTCTGGTGCTCGATTCCAAGGGGCGGGAAGACCGCCAGGCTTCCCGGCGCGTCGTCTTCCGGGTCGTGACGAACGCCGAAACCCGAATTCGCAGCATTCTCCAGGATTGACCGGCCGATGAAACTCCATGTCGATCTCCGCGCACTCGACGATATTGCTCGCCGGATAGGGGCGGACAGCATCGATGTCGGCCGCATTTTGGACGATAGCAGACCGAAGCTCGACCCGATAGATATCGAATTGAGCGGCCGGGGAATAGAGGCGCCGCTGGATGAAATCGAGGTTTCCGCGGACGGGTTGCTCGGATATCGGGGCAGGCAGGTGGTGCTATACATACAGGATCATGGATGGAATGTCGCGGAAGTTATCAGGAATGGAGAAGCGGGGAGGAAATTTCATATTGCCGATTGCGGAACACTTGAAGATAAGCGGCAGAAAGGAACGTTCGAGCGCTATGTTGTAAGAAACAATACAAGTGAATATTTCTACATTACGGGAACGGATAGTTTTCAACGCCGGAAAATGGAAGGAAATGCCCGTTTGAAGGTTTGCAAGAATTGTCTAAGAAAATTATTCAATCAAGAATATATCAAGGATCGTGAACGAGTGTTTTCGAATTTCGACCTGAAAGAGTTTTTTCAACGCTATGAAGCGCACTTCATATCCAAACCGCGTCGTCTCGCCGGGCAATTCGACGGGGAATACTCGGAGGATTGGGGACGAATATCCACTTCATACAAGTGCGGTAGAGATTTCATTTGCGAAGATTGCCGAGTCAATCTGCGCGATCATACCGGATTGCTGCACGTGCACCACCTCGACGGCGTCAAGACAAACAATCGCCCGTCGAACCTGAAAGCCTTGTGCGCAGTCTGCCATGGCGAGCAGCCCGGGCACGGGCACATGCGCATTTCCCGCCAAAACCGGGAAGCCATTATGGGGCTAAGGCGTCGGCAGGGAGTGTAGCGGCGGCAGCGCTACTTCCGCACGATGTTGTGCTCCGGGCCATACGGGAAGCCGGTGATGTTTTCGGCTCCGTTTTTCGTCACGACAAGGATATCGTGTTCGCGGTAGCCGCCGGCGCCGGGTTGATCTTCGGGGATGGCGATCATCGGTTCCATGGAGAGGACCATGCCCGGCTCGAGCACGGTTTCCACGTCCTCGCGCAGCTCCAGGCCGGCCTCGCGGCCGTAATAGTGGGAGAGCACGCCGAAGCTGTGGCCGTAGCCGAAGGTGCGGTATTCGAGCAGGCCGTGGCGGTCGTAGATGGCGTTGAGTTCGGCGGCGATGTCGCAGCAGCGCGCGCCGGGGCGGATGAGCGCGAGCCCGGCCTCATGCACCTCGACATTGATCTTCCAGAGCCTGAGATGCGCGTCGGAGCACTCTTCGGCGAACAGCGTGCGTTCGAGCGCGGCGTAGTAGCCGGCCATCATCGGGAAGCAGTTGAGCACCATGATGTCACCGCGCTCGATCCGCCGCGAGGTGACGGGGTTGTGGGCGCCGTCGCTGTTGATGCCGGACTGGAGGCAGGACCATGTGTCCAGGAGCTCGACATGCGGCTGGCTCCTGCCGATCTCGCGCACCATGGCCTGCGTGGCGTGCATGGCGACCTCGTATTCCGGCGCGCCGACGGCGATGGCCTCGACGGCGGCCGCCCCGCCGATATCGGCGATGCGCGCGCCTTCCCTGATCCAGGCGATCTCCTCATCGGACTTCACCATGCGCATCCGCATGGCGGGCTTGCCGGCGTCGACCAGCTCCGAGGTCGGCAGCGCGCCCTGCAATTTGCGCAGGGCCTCGACGCTGATGTGGTCGAACTCGACGCCGACCCGCCAGCCGTCCGGGATCAGGGTCTTCACGGCGGCGAAATAATTGTCCCGATGCCAGTCGGTATAGACGAGGTTGTCCCCGAAGGTGCGGCGCCAGGGTTGCGCTCCGTCCACATTGGGGGTGATCGTCGTCTGGCCCTCGTGGGTGACGACGAGGCCGAACGGACGCCCGAAGGCGGTGTAGAGGAAGTCGCTGAAATAGTTGATGTTGTGATAGGAGGTGAACAGGCAGGCGTCGATCCGCCGTTCCGCCATATGGGCGCGGAGCGCGGCGAGCCGGCGCTCCATCTCGGCGGCGGAAAATGTCGGGCGCGCCTTCGCGCCGTTGCGGATCGTCCTGAGCTGTTCCATCGCTGCTGTCCCGCGCCTCGGAAAACCGCCGCATAGCAGCATATTCGGGGTTGGCGGCAAAGGGCCTCGACAAGCGCCGCCGCTGCTGCCATGCCGGCCGTTCGCCGCCAGGGGGACGAACCGGATGCTCGACGAGTTCGATAGCGCGCGGATGGACCATGTTGCGGGGCTCCGCCGCGGCGGGGACGCCGCGAGCCGGGTGCTGACCGCCGCCGATTTCGCCGAGGCGGTCGCCGAGATCGCGCAATGGGAGGGCTATGCGCCGACGCCGCTGCTGGCGCTCGACGCCCTCGCGGCCCGGCTGGACCTCGGGAAAGTCCTCTACAAGCATGAGGGGCCGCGCTTCGGCCTCGGCAGCTTCAAGGCGCTCGGCGGGGCCTATGCGGCGCTCCGGGTGCTGCAGCGGGAGATTTCGCGAGCGCTCGGGCGGCCGGTTTCGCCGGCGGATATCCGCGAGGGCAGGCATGCGTCCCTTGCATCGGGGATTACGCTGGTGACGGCCACCGATGGCAATCACGGCCGCTCGCTCGCCTGGGGCTGCCGTCGTTTCGGCGCGGCCTGCCGCATCTACATCCATGCCGAAGTCAGCGGCGCCCGTGCGGAGGCCATGCGCGCGCTCGGCGCAAGGGTGGTCCGCATCGACGGCAATTACGACGATTCGGTGGCTCTCGCGCGCGAGGAGGCAGAGGCGAACGGCTGGTTCGCGGTCTCGGACACCTCCTGGCCCGGCTACACCGAGCCCCCGCGCGATGCGATGGCGGGCTACGGGGCGATGGCGAAGGAGATTTGCGGCGCGGTGGACCGGCCCCCGACCCATGCCTTCCTGCAGGCGGGCGTCGGCGGGCTGGCCGCCGCCGTGGCCGCCGGCTTCAGACAGCACTGGGGCGCGGCGGCGCCGCGCATCGCGGTCGTGGAGCCCGAGCTCGCCGCCTGCCTGTTCGAGAGCGCCCGCGCCGGCAGGATGACCGGCATCCGCGTCGAGGAGGAAACCGCGATGGCCGGCCTCTCCTGCGGCGAGCCGTCCGGGATGGCCTGGGAAATCCTGTCGGAAGAGGCAAGCGACTTCCTGACCGTGCCGGAGAGCTTCGTCGGCCCCGCCATGCGCCTCCTCGCCCGCCCGGCCGGGAACGACCCGCAGATCGAAGCCGGCGAGAGCGCCGTCGCCGGGCTTGCGGCGGCGGTCGCCGCCGCGCGGCGCGGCGCGCTGCGCGGCGCGCTCGGGCTCGATGCGGAGTCCCGCGTGTTGCTCGTCGGCTCCGAAGGCGTCACCGACCCGGAGAGCTATGCCGCGATCATGGCCGCCGGGCGGCGCCGGGTGGGGGATCCGGTCTCTCGTCCGCTTCCGCCACCGGAAACATAACCCCGGCGGCAGTTCGAGGAGATACAAGGGGGAAATGGCGGGCGCTATGAGGGGCGAGGGGAACGAGGAGGCCCGCCGCGTTGCGCCGGGCGGGATGACGATGGACGCGCATCGTCGGCATCCCGGGCAGTTACAGGTTCCTCACGCTTTCCCCCCTCGGGTCTCGGTCGGCTTCGCCCGACGGCTAAACGGGACACCGATGGAGCGAGGCCGGACATGACGGAAGAGCAGTCGGGCGCTTCGGACCGAATTGATACGAACTTCGAAACCGGGACAGCAGGAGGCGGCGATGGGTGCTACGCAGGGTGTGTGGATGAAGAACCCGGCCCATCCGGGCGGGTTCGTGAAGAGCGAGATCGTCGAGGCGCCGGGCCTGTCGGTGACTGGGGCCGCGCGGGCGCCGGGCGTCAACCGCCCGGCGCTGTCCGCACTTCTCAACGAGCGCGCGAATCTCTCGCCTGAAATGGCGCTCAGGATCGAGAAGGTGTTCGGCGTCTCGATGGATACGCCGATGCGGATGCAGACCGGCTACGACATTGCCCAAACGCGCAGGCGGGAAGGCGACATCGAGCTCGTTCCATTCGAAGGGCAGGCCGCCTGAGCCTGTCGCATTGTCTTTCCGCAGCACCCGCCGGGCATGTAGAGTCGCCGCCTGTCGGGAGGGGGCGTTGCACCCGTGAAGCTGAACGATGAAGAACAGGCCATGCTGGCCGGCGGGATGGGAGAGCCCCGCCGCTGGGCCATGGCGCATATGCTTGAGGTCGGCGGCATGTTCGACGCCGAAGACTTCGTGCCCGTCGCGCAGGCGCACATGATGGCCGACACGGAATCGCTGGGCGAGGCGGGCGTGGCCTTCCTGGAGGGCCTCGCCGCGCATCCGCGGGCCGAACGCCGCGTGCGCGTGCCGATGCTGACCGATCCGCGCGGCGTCGATCTCTCGCACTACCGGCCGCTCGGACAGACCGAGGCGATGGCGGCCCTCGAACGCCGGACCGTCGCCGCCTGCACGGCGCTCGGCATCCTGATGACCGACAGTTGCGTCACCTACCAGACGATCATGCCGCCGGTGCAGGGCGAGCATGTGGCCTATGGCGACACGGGCGTGGTGATCTACTGCAACAGCGTGCTGGGCGCGCGCTCCAATTTCGAGGGCGGCCCTTCGGCGCTGGCGGCCGGCCTCACCGGGCGCACGCCGCGCTACGGCCTGCATCTGGACCGCAACCGGCGCGCGACGAAGCGCTTCGTCGTGGCCGGGCGCCCGGAGGGGCTGACGGACTGGGGCGTGCTCGGCGGGCTGGTCGGGCGGCTCTGCGGCTCCTACTGGGAGGCGCCCGTGCTGGAGGGCATCGAGGGCGCGCCGACCTCCGACGAGATGAAGCATTTCGGCGCCGCCATGGCGAGCTTCGGCTCGACGCCGCTGTTCCACATCGTCGGCGTGACGCCGGAGGCGCCCGACCTGGCGGCGGTCTGCGACGGCCCGCCGCCGGAGCCGGTCGTCATCCGGCCGGAGGACCTTGCGCGCCTGCGCGGCGATTTCGGCGCGAGCGGCGACGAGGTGGATGTCGTGGTGTTCGCCGCGCCGCAGCTCAGCCATGTGGAGATGGCGCGCGTCGCCGAGCTGCTGGAGGGCCGCCATGTCCATGAGCGGACGGCGCTCATCGTCTGCGCCTCGCCGACGGTGGCGGCGGATTGCGAGCGGCTCGGCATTGTCGGGCGGATCGAGGCGGCCGGCGCGGTCGTGCTGCGCGGCACCTGCTTCTACAACCAGTACGCCCGCGAGATCGGCGAGGCGAACGGCTGGACCCGCCTGCTCAGCAACTCGGTCAAGATCGTCAACATCCTCGGCGGCTACGGCTACCGGCCGGCGCTGGCGGGCATGGAGGACTGCGTGGCGGCGGCCGTGACGGGGCGCGTCCCGTGACGGTCCTGCTGCGCTGCCACCCCGGCATCGGGCCGCGGGTCGAAGGCGAGGCGCTGGCCGCGGCGGACGACTTCTCCGCGCGCTACGACCTCGACCGGCTGGCAGGGACCTTCTCGCGGCCGGGGCACAGGCTCGCCGGGCGTTCCTATGTGGACAGGGTGCTGGTGCTCAATACCGCCAAGGGCGGGGTAGCGTCGGCCTGGATGCTGCGCGAGATGAAGGCGCGCGGACTGGCCCCGAAGGCGCTCCTGTTCAACGCGGCCAACACCATCCTCGCCCAGGGCGCGGCCTTCGCCGGCATGGCGCTTTGCGACCGCTTCGAGGACGGCGACATCACCCGCCTGATCGCCACCGGCGACCGCGTCATCGTCGATCCCCCCGCCGGCCTTGTGACGGTGACAAGCAGGACGCCGGCATGTTGATGCGCCCCTTCCCCCGCAACATCGCGCGCCCCGTTCCCCCACAACGTCATGCCCGGACTCGTTCCGGGCATCTCTTTCGGGGCCGGCGCGGTGGCCGCATGTGGATGGCCGGAACAAGTCCGGCCATGACGCGGTGGAGGCGCGGCACAGATGGTTGGAAACTTCGCAAACAAGACAACGCAAGGGAGGCTTCGCTCGATGGATCGGCTTCCGAACATTCGTCCCGGGGACGTCCTGTTGAAGGAATTTCTCGAACCGCTGCAACTCAGCCAGAACCGGACGGCGCGGGACATGAGCGCGCCGCCGCGCCGTCTCAACGAAATCGTGCATGGCAAACGCCGCGTAACCGCCGACACGGCGCTGCGTCCGGCCCGTTATTTCGGGACCTCCGAACGTTTCTGGCTCGGCCTGCAGGCCGACTACGATCTGGAGGAGGCGCGCCGGCTGCTTGGAAGCCGGCTGGAGCGCGAGGTCGGGACCGCCGGTTTCGCGGCTTGACGGGGCGGGCGCCGCGAACAAGGCTTTCGTATCCGCGTCCGGGAGGCTTTCCATGTACCGCTTCGATCTGACCGAGTCATACATTCCGGCCCAGACCGACGATGTCGTGCTGGAGACGACGGTCGGCGGCCAGTTGCGCGGCATGGCGGCCGAGCGCGGCGGCTGCGCGGCGCTGGTCGAGGTGGACGAGGGCGGCGAGACCGGGCGGCGCTGGACCTATGCCGAGCTGCTGGCGGACAGCGAGCGCCTCGGCAGGGCGCTGGCGTCGCGCTTCGCGCCGGGCGAGCGGCTGGTGGTTTGGGCGCCCAATGTGCCGGAATGGGCGCTGATGGAATATGCCTGCGGGCTCGCGGGGCTCGTCCTGGTGACGGCCAACCCCTCCTACCAGACGGCCGAACTGCGCTATGTGCTGGAGCAGTCGGGCGCGTCCGCGCTGTTCTCGGTGGAGAGCTACCGGGGCAATCCGATGGCCGAGATCGCCATTGCCGCCGCCGGCGGCCTCCCGGCGGTGCGCGAGCTCGTCGATCTGGACGACGCCGAGGCGCTTTACCGTGTCGGAGACCGGCCGGCGGCGCTGCCCGAGGTCGTGCCGGGCGATGCGGCGCAGATACAATACACCTCCGGCACTACCGGCTTCCCCAAGGGCGCCGTGCTGTCCCACCGGTCGCTCACCAACAATGCGCGCTACTGCGCCATTCGCTCCGGCACCCGGCCGGACTCGGTCTGGGCGAACTTCATGCCGATGTTCCATACCAGCGGCTGCGGCCTGATTACGCTCGGCGCGCTGCAGACGGGCTGCGCGATGTTCCTCGTCAAGCTGTTCGACCCGGCGGCGATCCTGCGCCTGATCGAGCGCGAGAGGGTGACGGCGATCCTCGGCGTGCCGACCATGCTGGTCGCGATGATGGAATGCCTCGACCGGGAGCCGTTCGACCTCTCGTCGGTCGAGGTCGCGGTTTCCGGCGGCTCGATGGTCGCGCCCGAACTGGTGCGCAACGCCACCGAGCGCTTCGGTTGCGCCTTCCAGACGGTCTATGGGCAGACCGAGGCGTCGCCCCTCGTCACCCAGCACCATCTCGGCGAGAGCCTCGACATCGTCTGCAACACGGCCGGCCTGCCGATGCCGCAGACGGAGGTCTCGATCCGCAGCGTGGACGGGGAGAATCGGGTGCTGCCGGCGGGTGGGGTCGGCGAGATCTGCGTGCGCGGCTATTGCGTGATGATCGGCTACCACGACAACCCTTCAGCGACGGCGGACGCTATCGACGCCGACGGCTGGCTGCACACCGGCGATCTCGGCGCGCTCGACCGGCAGGGCTATCTGCGCATCACCGGGCGGGTGAAGGAGATGATTATCCGCGGCGGCGAGAACCTGTTCCCGGCCGAGATCGAGAACGCGCTGCTCGAGCATCCCGATGTGGCGGAGGTGGCGGTGGTCGGGCTGCCGGACGACAGATGGGGCGAGATCGTCGCCTGCTTCGTGCGCATGGAGCCGGGCTGCGCGCTGGACGAGCAGGAGCTCCGCCGCCACTGCCGCGCCCGCCTCTCGCCGCAGAAGACGCCCGTCGTCTGGCGCGAAACCCCCGCCTTCCCGCTCACCGGCTCCGGCAAGATCCGCAAATTCTCGCTGGTGGAGGACTATGTGGCGGAGAACGGGTGACGGCGGGCGGTGCGCCGTGTTCGCTCCTTGACATGTAGTGCGTTTGTATTACGGCCGACCTTCGGGAAAGGACTGGCATGTTGGATTTCGACACGGCATCGACCGGCTCTTCGAAGCGGACCAGAACGACCCAGTTTCGCCACGATGACGGTTTGGCGGCGCTGATCGAGCGGGCTGCGAAATCCCTCGCCGTGGAAAAGTCGGTCTTCCTGCGCGCCGCTATCGAGAAGGAGGCCAGGCGGGTCCTCGACGCGCAATTGCGGCATGTGCTGACGCCGGAGGACACGGCCCTCTTCGCTGCGGCCCTCGACGCCCCTCCGGCTCCAACGCCCCGCGCGCTGGAAGCGGCGCGGAACTATCGCGCGCTCGTCGCGCATGTCGATTGAACCGCCGGTCTTCAGGATCGAGCGATTCGATCCGGCCCGGCGCGACCGCGCCGGCTTCGACTGCGGCGTCGTTCGCCTGAACAACTATCTCAGGCTGAACGCTTCGAAGCGGCGAAAGGACGACATGACCCGCGTTTATGTTCTCGTCGAGGACGGGGGCGCGCGGATTCCCGGCTACCACGCGATCGGTATGGGCGTGATGAATGTGGATGCGCTTGCGCGCCGGCCGCGCGGGGCGCCGGGCCACGGCGAAATCCCGGTGCTGTTCCTGGGGCAGGTCGCCGTGGACAGGGCGGCGCAGGGCCGGGGCCTTGGCGGCGTCCTCATGCGCCACGTCTTCGAAAAAGCCTGCGCGGCCGCCGAAATAGCCGGCTGTCATGCGGTCGTCCTCGATGTGGTCTCGGACGGAGGCGGCGAGGCGTTTGCGCGCCGCAAGGCCTGGTACGAGAGTTTCGGGTTCGCCGCCTTCGCCGGCAATCCCGCCCGCCTGTTCCTCGTCATGAAACAGGTGCGCGCCACGGTTGCGGCGGCGCGGGAAGAGGCGGGCGACTGTCCGGCGGAGAACCCGTGAGCGCGCCTGGCGGCTACAGGCTCCGATACACCGCCGTCTCGAAGTCCAGGAAGAGCGGCAGGGACTTTTCGTCGGCGAAGGGCAGGACCTGGGTCAGGTAGGCGCCGCCGATGCCCTTTGCCGGGTCGATCCAGAAATAGGAGTTGGCGAGCCCGGCCCAGGCGAGGCTGCCGGCGCTGCGGCCGGTCGGCGCCTCCTCGTTGTTGATCATGAAGGTCAGCCCCCAGGTCTTCTCCATGCCGGGGAAGAACTCCGCATCGTTGGAGAAGGGCGGCATGGCCGTGGAGAGCTTGACGACGCGGACCTCGCCGATGCTGTTGGCCGCCATGGCCTCGACGGTTTCCGGCTTCAGCACCCGGTGGCCGTTGGCCGTGCCCTTGTTGAGGATCATGCGGATGAATTTGAGATAGTCGCCGACGGTGGAGTAGAGGCCGCCGCCGCCCATCTCGAACTCGGGGTCCTGCTCGACCATGAACTCCATCGGGGCCCAGGCGCCGTCCTCGCCGCGCACATGCACCGTCGCCAGCCGCTCCCGCATCGCCGGCGAGACCCTGAAGGCGGTGTCGCCCATGCCGAGGGGGTCGAGGATGTTCTCCTTCATATATTGCCCGAGCCGCTGGCCGCTGACGGCCTCGACCATCTTGCCGGCCCAATCGATGCCGATGCCGTAGTCCCAGCGCTCCCCGGGATCGAACAGCAGCGGCGTGGCGAGCGCCGCATTCTCGCAGCTCGTGATCTGCGGCACGCCCATCGCCTCCTGGTAGGCGAGGATGTCCGCGTTCCAGATCTCGTACACATAGCCGGAGGTGTGGGTGAGCAGGTGGCGCAGCGTCACCGGGCGTTTCGGCGGCCGCGTCTTCGGCCGGCCGTCGCCGTCGAAGCCTTCCAGAACCTCGACTTCGCCGAGATGCGGGATGACCGCGCTTGCCGGTCCGTCCAGTTCCAGCCTGCCCCGCTCGACCAATTGCATCGCCGCCGCGCCGGTGACGGCCTTGGTCATGGATGCGATCCAGCCCACGGTGTCCGGCGTCATGGCGATGCCGCCGCCGGCCGCGCGTTCGCCGAACCCGCCCTCATAGACGGCGCCCTCCGCCGTCGTCGCCGCCGCCGCGACGCCGGGCACATCGCCCCTCGAAACCGCAGCCTCCAGGAGTCCGTTCACGCTATCCTTGAGTGCCATGCCTGCCTCCTGCCGGGCTGTTCCGATTCCGCGACCGGCGACCGCGCAGCGCCGTCCGTCAGTCCGCGACGCGGGGAGTCGGGCGCTCGCGTCCGATCAACATCTTCGCCAGCATATCGACCGTTCCTTCCAGTCGCGCCATGCGCTCGCGCAGATCGGCAATGTCGCGCTTTACGCCGTTCAGATCGTTATGGATTCGCACGTTGCCGCGCCAAAGCGCGATGCCGACTCCGATGATGGAAACGACAATCGCCAGCGTGTCATAATGCGTTTCCATGCCGGTCATCCCCGCTTTTTCACTCCGTCCTGTCTAACCGAAGGCGGATGGACGCGCAAGGCGGCGCAAACGCCGATACGATGCCCGGCTTACCGACACTGTGGCAGGAAAAGGAGGGGCCGAAAGGGCTGAACCCTTGCCGGGTCTGGTGGGCGCACTAGGACTCGAACCTAGGACCCGCTGATTAAGAGTCAGCTGCTCTGCCAACTGAGCTATGCGCCCCACCGGGTGCGAGATTTATCCCTTTCCGCGCCGCCTGTCGAGAACGCGGCGGCTATTCCTCCGCGACGGCGAGCGGGGCGCGTTTGCGGGCGGCGAGTTCGGCCAGGACTTCCTGCGTGTGCTCGCCCAGCATCGGCGCCGGCCGGTCGATGGCGCCGGGCGTGGACGCGAGCTTCACCGGCGTGCCGATGGTGTTCATCCTGCCGGCGGCCGGGTGGTCCACCGCGACCACCATGTCGCGGGCCAGCGTATGCGGGTCGGTGAACACTTCGCCGTGGTCCATGACCGGGCCGGCCGGCACGCCGACCGCCTCCAGCTCGGCCAGCCATTCGTTCCGCGAGCGGGTCTGCATGACGCCCTCGATGATCGCGATCAGCGCATCGTTGTTCGCCACCCGGTCGGCGCGCGTCCTGAAACGCGGGTCCTCCGGCAGGTCGGGGCGGCCGAGCACGTTGCAGATGCGGAACCACAGGTTCTGCTGCGCGCCGCCGACCGCGAGATAGCCGTCCTTCGCCCTGAGGATCTGGTAGGGGGAACTGCCCCGGTGGCGCTGTCCGATGCGTTCCGGTGTCTTCCCGGTCGCGAAATAGCCCGCCGCCTCATAGACGCAGAACGACATCGCGCTCTCGTAGAGCGACACGTCCACATGCTGGCCCCTGCCGGTCTGCGAGCGGCCGTGAATTGCGACCATGGCGGCATAGGCGCCGAACATGCCGGCGCCGACATCGGAGATGGCGATCGGCAGGCGGAAGGGCGGACCGTCCTCCGGGCCGTTGGTCGCCGCAAGGCCCGACATCGCCTGGGTAATCAGGTCGAAGCCGCCGCGCGAGCCGTAGGGCCCGGTCTGCCCGAATCCGGAGATCGAGGTCATCACCAGGCCGGGGTTTTCGGCCGCCAGCGCCTCATAGCCGAGGCCGAGGCGCGCCATGACGCCGGGGCGGAAGTTCTCGACCGCGATATCGGCCGAGACGCACAGGTCCCAGGCGGCCTGGAAGCCGTCCTCCGACTTGAGGTCGAGCGTCACCGAGCGCTTGTTGCGGTTCCAGAGCATGAAGGGCGCGCTCTCGCCGTTCACGAAGGGCGGCGTCTGGCGCATTGCCTCGCCTTCGGGGCGCTCGACCTTGATGACGTCCGCGCCCTGGTCGCCCAGCAGCATGGCGCAATAGGGGCCCGAGAGATTGGTGGTGAAATCGATAACTCTGAGCCCTTCCAGTGCCCCGGCCATGGCGCTCTTCCTCCCCTGCGAGACCTGCGGCCATTCTCGCCAACCGGTTTCTCTTGGCAAGAGCGGCGCCGGCGCGGCATAACGGGCGCGGGCGACCAGGGAGAAAAGGGTTCCATGGACGAGATCAAGCTTCGCCGGCAGGGCCGGGTCGCGGTGGTCACCATCGACCGGCCGGAGAAGAAGAACTGCTGCACCAAGGCGATGTGGACCGAGCTCGGCCGGCTGTTCAGCGAGCTCGAGCAGGACAGGGGCGTGCGCGCCGTCGTGCTCACCGGGGCCGGCGGCAACTTCTGCACCGGGGCCGACATCTCCGAGTTCGCCGAAGTCCGCGGCGATGCGGAGCAGGCGGCGGATTACGGCCGGCAGGTGGTGTTCGCCGAGCATGCCATTGCCGAGCTCTCCAAGCCCGTCATTGCGGCGGTCCGCGGCTATGCGGTCGGCGGCGGCTGCGGGCTGATCGTCTGCGCCGACTTCCGCGTTTCGGACCGCACCGGGCGCTTCGGCGTCCCGGCGGCGCGCCTCTCCATCGTCTATGGCATGGACGGGCTGCGGAAACTCGCCAATATCGTCGGCGTCACCAATGCGAAGAAAATCATGTACACCGCGCGCCGCTTCACCGCCGGGGAAGCCGAGCGGATGGGCTTGGTGGACATGCTGGTCGACGGCGACCCGGTGGCGGCCGCGGTCGAGTTCGCGGAGTCGATGGCCGGCAATGCGCCGCTCTCCCTCATGGGCGCCAAGATGGGCCTCAACGCCGTCGTCTCGGGCCGTATGGCGGAGACCGAAGCGGGATATCGCGACCTCCAGATGCGGGCGTCGAACAGCGAGGATTACCGCGAGGGCCGCGCCGCCTTCATGGAAAAGCGCGCGCCGGTCTTTCAAGGGCGGTAGGCCGCGCTATGCTGCCGGCTGCCCGATCCAATCCAGGAGTATTGCAGCCATGCGCTATCTGCACACCATGGTCCGCGTGTCGGACCTCGACAAGTCGCTAGCCTTCTATTGCGGCCTGCTGGGCATGGTCGAGACTCGGCGCACCGATAGCGAGAAGGGCCGCTATACCAATATCTTCCTTGCCGCGGCGGCGGACGAGGCGGCGGCCCGCGATGCGAAGGCGCCGGTTCTGGAGCTCACCTACAACTGGGACCCGGAAGACTATGCCGGCGGGCGCAATTTCGGCCATCTCGCCTTTGAGGTCGATGACATTTACGGGCTCTGCCGGTCGCTCTCCGACGCCGGCGTGACCGTCAACCGCCCGCCGCGGGACGGCTACATGGCGTTCATCCGCTCCCCGGACGGCATTTCCATCGAGCTGCTGCAGGCGGGCGGCCCGCGCGAGCCGGCCGAGCCCTGGGCGTCGATGGGGAACACCGGCGTCTGGTGATGGAAGCAGGCGAATCCGGGCGCTGGTTCGACGACTTCAGGATCGGCCAGCGCTTCGAAACGGACGGCTACACCTTCACCGAAAGCAGCATTATCGACTTCGCGCTGCAATACGACCCGCAATATTTCCATCTCGACCGGGAGCGCGCCGCAGGAAGCATCTATGGCGGGCTGGTCGCGAGCGGCTTCCACACGCTGTCGGTGGTATTCCGCCTGCTCGTCCAGGCGCGGGTGTTCGGGTCCGGCAATCTGGGCGGCAAGGGCATGGACGAGTTGCGCTGGCGGCGCGCGGTCCGGCCGGGCGACACGCTCCGCGTCGCCTGCCAGGTCGTGGAACTGCTGCCGTCGTCGCGTCCGGACCGGGGCAATATGCGCATGTCGTTCCGCGCCCGGAACCAGCACGTCGAAACGGCGCTGACCGGCATTCTTCTGCCGGTGATACAGCGCCGGCCGGCTGCCGGCTGAGGGGACTCAGGACAACGCGCGGCCGATAATTCCGCCAGCCTGATTGAAATTCGAAATCAGCGTGCAGTTATATCCGTTTAATTCCTCCACCATATCCCGACCGGCGAAATCCCGGTCCCTGCTTATGAAGAAGTTTTGCGGAGAACGGCGCTTGTCAAGGTCCAACAAAACCGACGCATATACGATGGCTTCCTGAGGGGAAAGATCGTGTTTGCAACGATGCTGTTTCGACATCTCCAGAACTGTCGCATCGAGTGGAATCACATCGGCGACCTGCAGCAGCCGCAGGCATATCCTGTCCAGACTGCTATCGTCTTCTTCGATGCTTCCCATTAGTATTTTCATAATTTCATCGAATCGAGAGAGCTTTTCCTCATGCATTGCGGTTCTGGCTATCCTTTTTAGCTCTTCACCGGGCATTCTCCCTGCTTCCTTGCGGCCTTTCCGCCGTCGCGTGAGTGTTTCATGCGGTTCGGCAAGGCTGTAGCCGGGCACGACAAGCCTCGCCCGACCTTCTTCACGCCAGTTCGGAATGCGTTCGCAATTTTCCCATTGCTCTTGTTGCAAGGCAATTTAAGGCACGAAATTCGTTTCCACATAAATGTTCACAGGACGGCTTCGTATTCGATTCGTCCATCCCTGACTGCCTCAAGAAGCCCTGACTCGGCAAGCCATCCTGGAATGCGATCGTCGTCTCTGGGGGATTCGGCCGACCGGATTACCTTGCTGAGCCAGGCAGAGACCAGCATTTCGAATGCCTGGCCGCCGATGCGCCCCGACCCGTCGCCGATGCCTTGGAAATAAGGCTGAAATTCTGGTTGTGCATCCGCTACGCAGGTGGGCGGAACGGGAACGGGGTCGGTCCCTGCGTCCCTCCGGAGATAAATTTCTCGGGCGTTATCATAAGAAAAAATTCTGCGTTGCCGAAATCGCCATGAGCGAGCATGTTACGCCGCGTCCTGGCGGCCCAGTCGGCCGAGGCGCCCATTTTATTCTTCACTTCGGCGATAGCAGTCAATCGCCCGTGGGAGTTGTAAACGGCGAGGTCCGCGCGAGTATGCATTTCCGGCCAATCGTCATTATCGCTGTGGACGGCAGGTTATCGATCCTTTGTGCGGGGGACGTCAAGGGCGGCGAGACTTCCCGGCGATGATGCTTTCGGAAAGGCTCCTGTCGCGCCCCGTCCATGCCGTCGCCTTGTTGTGCGCGGCGCAGACGCTGTTCTGGACCCTGGCGCCGGCGCTGACCCACAGCGCGCCGCCGCTCGATGTCGTCGAGATGCTGGTCTGGGGCCGGGAAGGGGTCGTTGCGACCTACAAGCATCCCAATCTGCCCGGCCTGCTGCTGGAAGCCGTCCGGCGCCTTTCCTCCGGCGCGCTCTGGCCGGCCTATGCTCTGGCTCAAATCTGCGTCGCCGCAAGTTTCATCGCCGTCTGGCTGCTCGGCCGCGACCTGCTGGGGACGGGCCGCGCGCTTGCGGGGACGCTGCTGCTGACCGGCGTCTTCTACTACTCGTGGCCCACGCCGGAGATGAACCACAACCTGGTGCAGATGCCGCTCTGGGCGTGGACATGCCTGGCGCTCTGGCGTGCGGCGCAGGGCGGACGGACCGTCTGGTGGCTGCTGCTGGGCGTCTTCGCAGGCCTGTCGCTCTGGGCGAAATACTCCTCCGGCCTGCTGCTGGCGGCGGCGGGAGTGTGGATTCTGACGGATGTCCACGCGCGCGCGCAGCTTGCCCGGATCGGCCCGTGGGCGGCGCTTGCGGTCTTCGCGCTCATCGCCGCGCCGCAGGCGCATTTCCTGGTCGGGACGGGTTTCCTGCCGTTCGACTATGCGCTGGCGCGGGCGGGGTCGGGCAGGGTCGGGGGGCCGCTCTCGTTCCTGCTGACGCAGATCGCCGACCACGGCGTCTTCCTGCTGATGGCGCTGGCCGCCGGCCTGTTCGGCCGGGGGGCAGGGCGGCTGCCGGCGGAGGAAGCGCGCGGGCGGCGTTTCCTCGCTCTCATGGGTCTTGGTCCCGCATTGCTGGCGGCGCTTGCCGCGGCCGCAACCGGCATGGGGCTGAAGGACATGTGGGGGATGCCGATGTTCAATCTTTCCGGCCTGCTGCTGCTGGCGCTGCTGCCGGGGCGTTTCGAGGGGCGCGGGCTGGCGCGGATCGCAGTCATGGCCGCCCTGCTGGTCGCGTTGGTTCCGGCCGCTTATGCGGCTTCGGTCCTGCTCCGCGCCGAGCGCTCGGAAAAGCCCTCGCGGGTCGTCTGGCCGCAGGATGAAATCGCGACCCGGCTGCTGCGCGGCTACGAAAGCGAGATCGGCGCCCCGCCGCGCATTGTCGCCGGACCGGTCTGGGAGGCGGGGCTGGTCGCGCTGGCGGCGCCGGGCGCACCGTCGGTCTCCATCGACGGCGATGAACGGAAGTCGCCCTGGGCGACTGGACAGGACATGGCGGAACGGGGCGCGCTCGTCGTTTGGCGCACGGGGTCGGAGCTGCCGCCGGCGCTGGCGGCCCCGGTCGCCGGCAGGGCGCAGCATCGGGAAAGTTTCCGATGGAGCGGCTCCGCCGCGGCTCGTCCGATCCGGATTACCTGGACGGCAATCCCGCCCCGGGCTCCCTGAAGACGAAGAAGCGGTTGAGCAGATAGGTGAGGACGGCCGCCAGGCCGGTGAACAGCAGGAAGCCGAACCGGTAGTCCAGCCCGCCCATATCCGCCCAGAGCGCCATCGCGCCGCCGTGAAGCGCGACGACCGCCCCGTAGCCGGCGAGAAACCGGGGCCCCGCCCGCCGGTGGGGCGCGCGGCTCCTGAGCACGAAACTGCGGTTGCCGGCATAGGAGACCGCGATGCCGCAAACGGCCGCGAGCGCATTGGCGAGGGCCGCCGAACCCATCCCCGCGCCCTCGATCAACCCGGCAAGCACGCCGTAGTGGACGGCGGTCGCGAACAGCCCGTTCAACCCGAAGCGCAGGACCCTCCGGGCTTCTTCACGCATCGGCCGGATTGTCGATCCCGGTGGTTTCGGTCTCCAGGATGAGCGACGCCGCGGCCGCGTCGAGGTCCGCCGGCGAGCGGTAGCCGAGCGCATTCATGATGAGCGCGACCAGACTGAGGACCGCGGTCTGCAGGAAGACCAGGACCAGGAAGCCGGTGACGAAGGTGAGCCAGCCGGGCGTCGTCTGGCCGGAGAGCTTCAGGACGACGCCCGCCAGGAAGACCAGAACGCCGGATATCGCCGCGCCAGCGCATATGGCGCCCATTCTGGTCAGCACGGCGTCGTCGAACACCGCCACCGCCCGGATGCCGTGCAGCGCCAGGTCGTAGAAGTTCATCCGCGACCGGCCATCGTAACGGGCGCCCCGGTCGCAGGAGATTTCGACGCGCCGCAATCTCGACTTGATGAGCGCGGCCGCGAGGTGGATGCGCGTCTCCTGCATGGCCGTGAGACGCAGCAGGGCGCGGCGGTCGAGGGCGCAGAAATTGCCGAACCGGATTTCCCGGCCCGTCAGCAGGCGGAAAAAGCTGCGATAGAGCCGGTAGAAGAGCCGGAAGGACAGGGATTCCGTTCGTCTCCCGCGCCGCGCGCCGACCGCATTGCAGCCGGCTCCGATTGCGGCCACCAGTTGCGGCACACTCTCCGGCCGGTCTTCGCCGTCGCTGTCCATGACGATGGCGCCCGCATAGCGGGGGTCCGAAGCCGCCGCGGTCAGGCCGACCCAGATCGCCGTCTGGTGGCCGCTATTGCGCTTCAGGCGGACGATCCGGCCGGCCAGCCCTGCCTCGCGGATGGCATCGACGGAAGGCGGCGCGCCTATCGTTCCGTCGTCCACGGCGAGAATTTCCAGAACTAACCCCCCTTCCCCCCTGGATATTAAAGCAAGGTCCCGGCAAAGCGCGGCGAAGGAGTCGCCGTCCTCGTAGACCGGGGTGACGACCGCCCAGACGGCTTCACGGTTGCGCGACATCGATCCGGTGTTCCGGAACGGTCCGAAGCAGGTCGCGGAACCAGGAAATCGTGGCGCCGAGGCCCTCTTCCAGTCCCGTCGCGGGCGCCCAGCCGAGCAGGTCGCCGGCGCGGGATATGTCGGGGCGCCGCCGGGACGGGTCGTCCTTCTCCAGCGGCACAAGCACAGTGGACGAGCGGCTTTCGCAGAGCCGGACGATCGTTTCGGCCAGCGCCGCGATGGCGATCTCCTCGGGGTTACCGAGATTGACCGGGCCCGGCGGCGCGTCGTCGAGCGCCATGTAGGCCAGCAGCCCGTCCACGAGGTCGTCCACATAGCAGAAGGACCGGGTCTGGCCGCCGTCGCCGGCGAGCGTCAGCGGACGGTCGAGCAGGGCCTGGACGATGAAATTGGAGACCACGCGCCCGTCGGACGGATGCATCCGGGGGCCGTAAGTGTTGAAGATGCGGACCACGCGGATATCGACGCCGTGCTGGCGGTGGAAGTCGAAGAACAGCGTCTCCGCGCAGCGCTTGCCCTCGTCATAGCAGGCGCGGCGGCCGACCGGGTTCACATTGCCCCAGTCGTCCTCCTTCTGCGGATGGGTCAGCGGGTCGCCATAGACCTCGCTGGTCGAGGCCTGGAGGATGCGCGCGCCGCAGCGCCGCGCGAGATCGAGCATGTTGATCGCGCCGTGCACGGAGGTCTTCACGGTCTGCACGGGGTCGTGCTTGTAATGCACCGGGCTCGCCGGGCAGGCGAAGTTGAAGATGCGGTCCACCTCCAGGCGCAGCGGCTCCGTCACATCGTGGCGGACAAACTCGAAATTCGGCGCGCCCAGAAGATGCGCGATATTCGCCTTGGCGCCGGTGAACAGGTTGTCGAGGCAGATGACATCGCAACCGTCGGCCATCAGGCGCTCGCAAAGATGCGACCCGATAAAGCCCGCCCCTCCGGTGACGAGCACCCGTTCGGTGTAGTGCCTCATCTGAACGCTGCCGCCATTCGGCGCATGAGCTCCCTTCCGGTCCGGCGGCAAGCCGGCTTGTCGTCCGTGCGCATCGAGGGCCTGTTGTAGCCTGCGGGGGGCGCTCCGGCTATGCGGCTATGCGTCGGGCAGGAGGTTGCCGTCCGCGCGCCACCGCGACTCCAGGCTGCGGCGCAGCTTGGCGAGCGCGCGGGCTTCAAGCTGGCGGACCCGCTCCTTGCTGACGCCGAGTTCCTGTCCCAGCGACTCCAGCGTGCGCGCATCGTCTTCCAGCAGCCGCTCGCGGATGATCTTCGCCTCGCGGCCGGGCAGTTCGTCCAGAGCCTCCCGGATCCAGCGGGCGCGCAGGTCGCCATCGAGATGCTCCATGGCATTGTCTTCGGGAGAGGGCCGCTGGTCGGCCAGAAACTGCACCCAGGTCTCGTCGCCGTCCTCGCCGACGGGCGCGTCGAGCGAGCGGTCGGCGCCGGTCAGCCGGCCTTCCATCGTCTCCACGTCGCTCTTGGCGACCTTCAGCTCGGCCGCGATGCGCTCGCGCCCCCGGTCGTCGAGAGGCTTGCCGGTGCGGCCCTCGATGCGGGCGCGCAGGCGGCGCAGATTGAAGAACAGCGACTTCTGGGACGAGGTGGAGCCGGTGCGCACGATGGACCAGTTGCGCAGCACATAGTCCTGCATCGCCGAGCGGATCCACCAGGAGGCATAGGTCGAGAAACGCACTTCCCGCTCCGGTTCGAAGCGGGCGGCCGCCTGCATCAGGCCGACCGCGCCTTCCTGCATCAGGTCCGCCATGGGCAGGCCGTAGTTCCGGTATTTCGCCGCCGTGGCCGCAACAAGGCGGGTATAGGCGCTGACCAGCTCGTGCAGGGCGGCCTCGTCCTGCCGGTCGCGCCAGCGCAGCGCCAGCTCCTGTTCGCGTTCGCGAGTGAGCAGCGGCGTGCTCATCGCATGGCGGACGAAGTTCAACGCCCCCCTGCTGTTCGCCGACCGGTCCAGATAGCTCATCCCGTTCCTTCCTGCGCCGCGTTCCGGTTGCCGAACGGGCGCACCGCACTTCAAGAGTAGGGCGGCGCCGCGCGCTTATTCAACCTGTCCTGCGATTCCGGCCTCCCGAAAGCCGAGAGGCGGTCTGCCCCGTGGAGAGCAGACCGCCTCGCGATGCGATATCTTGTCGCTATCGGGGTCAGGCCGCCTGCAGCACCATTTCTACTCGTTGTACGGCCTTGTCCTCGTCGATCTTCTCCACCACCGCAAGTTCCCGGCTCAGCCGTTCGAGCGCCGCCTGGTAAATCTGGCGCTCGCTGTAGGACTGGTCCGGCTGGTCCGCGTTGCGATGCAGGTCCCGCACGACCTCGGCGATCAGAATCGGGTCGCCGGAGTTGATCTTCGCCTCGTATTCCTGGGCGCGCCGGCTCCACATTGTCCGCTTGATGCGCACCTTGCCCTTGAGCGTGCGTAGCGCGTTCTGCATCTCCTTCTTCGTGGAAAGCGTCCTCAGGCCCGCCGTCTGCACCTTGGCGGTCGGGATGCGCAGCAGCATCTTCTCCTTTTCGAATTCGATGACCAGCATCTCCAGCTCGTAACCGGAAATTGTCTGTTCCTCGACGGCCAGAACCCTGCCGACGCCATGCGCCGGATAGACTACGTGATTGCCGGCCTTGAAATTCGCGCGCTTTGACATCCCGTCCTGTCGGCCCCCAATTCCTTGCCGAATGCGCCAACCGAAAGTGCAAAATGCCCGCCCGCTTCACCGAGCGGAGCACGCCAGCAAGCTGCTGCGGTTGGCGAGGCTTCCTTCAAGCTCGGCTTGGAGGCTAGCACAAAATCGGCGGGCAGGCGAGTCGGGTCGCGCCCCGGTCTGGATTTGGTGTGGAAGGCGCATGGCTTGGCTTCACCCGGGTTTGAAGGGGCCGGTTGCATCGAGGCTCGGATTGACGCCCGGTGTCCCGGCCCCTTCTCGTCATGCCCGGACATGTTCCGGGCATCTCTCTCCACCGCTTCCGCCGGGCGGTCGTATGGATACCCGGAACAAGTCCGGGTATGACGTGGGGGCGTTCAGGCATGACGGAGGGGGTGTTCGGGCATGACAGACAGGCGGCCGACCGGGGATGCCGCGCACTTGCATCCCCCTGTCGGGTCGCAATCGGCTCCGCCCGATGGCCAAACCGGACACCAATGACTTGATCCGGGGCGACGCATGGGGGAGCCCCGCCTGCCCGATAATGTCAAAACCGGGACACTGTCGCCGGCGCCGCGTTCACCCGCCCGGGTTCGGGCTGAAATGCGCTTCGAGCTTGCCTTCGACGCCCTCCCACTCCCCGGCGTCCGGCGGGGCGTCCCTGCGATAGGTGATGTTGGGCCAGCTTTCGGAATAGCGGCGATTGAACTCGACCCACTCCTCCATGCCCGGATCGGTATCGGGCTTGATCGCCTCGACGGGACATTCGGGTTCGCAGACGCCGCAGTCGATGCACTCGTCGGGATGTATGACCAGCATGTTCTCGCCTTCATAGAAACAATCGACCGGACATACCTCGACGCAATCGGTGTATTTGCACCGGATGCAGGCATCGTTGACGATATAGGTCATGGACGGGGTCTCCGTGCCGCGGGCGGTACGGCGCAATGGATGGCGCCATTTAGCAGCCAGGCAGGACCTGTCAACCGTCGAGGCTCGCGTAGAGACGGGCCGCTTCGGGCGCCGGGCCGCGCCGTTCCGCCAGCGCCTCGACCCGCACGACCCGAATGGAGCTCCCCTGCGGGAAGGTCAGGATATCGCCCACGCGAAGAATGTGATGGGCGTTCCGCACCGGCCGGCGGTTCACCCTGATCCGGCCGGCCTGGCACAGTTTCGCCGCCAGCCCGCGCGTCTTGAAGAAACGGGCCCGCCAAAGCCACTGGTCGAGCCGCTGTCCCGCCGCCCCGGTCCCGCTCACGATCCGGCCTTGAGAGCGGCGAGCTTCGCGAAAGGCGAACCGGGCTTGGCCCGGATCCGGCGCAGCGGCCTCGAGCGGCTGCGGGTCATCTGCAGGCCGGTTGCGCTGTCGCTTGCCTCATATCCGATATCCGCCAGAACGGCCGGCAGGTCGTCGAGGCGGCAGCCCGTCACCCGGGCGAGCTGCAGGGTAGGGACGAACGGTCCCTGTTCCGCGAGGCCCGCGGCGGCCTTCGCCAGCCGCTCCAGCACAGGCGCCCGGAGCGCCAGCGGGCCCGCAACGACATAGCCGGCGGCGGCATAGCGGGCGGCGGGTATTGCGGGGTCCAGAGGCAGCACCTGCCGGCCCGCGGCCAACGGCTCGCCGCTGGTATCCCGGTGAACCCGCCAAAGCAGGTCGAGCAGTCCGGCAGGCCGCGCCTTCTGCAGCGCCGGCACGAACACGGCGACGCGGCCGAGGCGCACGCCCAGCCGACCGAGCGCCTGACGGTCGGCGCGGGACAACGATCCCGCGAGGTCGCCAACCGCGTCGCGCCTGAGCGTGCCCAGCGCTTCGGCGATCCGGTAGGCAATGCCGCGCGCGCGGCCGGAAAGCCTTTCGGGGCTTGCAAGCGCCGCCAGCAGCGCGAGGTCGCGGGCAATCAGGCCGGCGACCCAGTCCCGGAGGCGGTCTTCCACGCGGCGCCGGGGACCCGTCTCCAGAAGGTCCGAGGGCAGGATCCGCAGGCCGGGCGAAAGCGCCGTCGCGCCGGCAACCAGGCGGGCGACCGGCTCGCGGTTCCAGAGCACCCGGCCATCGGCGTCGAGAGCGAAACTCCCGTCATCGGCCGTCGCCAGCGCCTCCACCCTGCGCGCCGCCTCCTCCCGCAACACGCGCTGGGTGGCCAGCACCAGAGGCCGGCCGCTGCGCTCCGTCCGGGCTGCGGTGTAGCGAAAGCCGTCCAGGCGGCCGACCGCTTCGCCTTCGAGCAGGACGGAGCCGTCCCGCGCGACGGCGCCCGCGAGATCGCCGCCTTCCCGCAGGCGCCGGGCCAGCACGGCGGTTCGCCGATCCACGAAGCGCTGGGTCAGCCGTTCGTGCAAGGCGTCCGAAAGCAGGTCTTCCAGCCGCCGGGTGCGCTCCTGCCAGCCGGCGGCGTCGTCCAGCCATGCGGCGCGATAGGCGATATAGGTCCAGGTTCGCACGCCGGCGATGCGCGCCATGAGCGTGTCGATGTCGCCGTCCGTGCGCTCCAGCCGGCCGACCTGCCGCGCCACCCAGTCCGCCGGCAGCCGGCCGTCGCGGCCCGCCAGATATCGGTAGATGCGTCCCAGCAAGTGGGCGTGGGCGTCGGTCAGCGTCTTGCGGAAGTCCGGCACCTGGCAGACATCCCACAGCATCGCGATCCGCTCGGGACCGACCGCCGCCGCCCGGATCGCCGGGTCGCGCGCCAGCACCGCCAGCGCCTGCTGATCCTCGCCGTCCCGCCCCGGCACGACGAACGGGAAGGGCGGCGGGCGCCCAAGGCTCGACAGCAGCCCGTCAACGCTCGAAAAGTCGAGGTCGTCATTGCGCCAGAAGACCGTTTTCAGGGGTTCGAACCGGTGTTCCTCCACCCGCGCGACGGTGCGCTCGTCCATCGGCCGCTGTTCGGCCGTAACGCCGAATGTGCCGTCGGCGACATGCCGTCCGGCGCGCCCGGCAATCTGGCCGACCTCGGCGGCCGCCAGCTTCCGCATCCGCCGGCCGTCGAACTTGCCGAGCGCGGAGAAGGCGACATGGCGCACATCCATGTTGAGGCCCATGCCGATGGCGTCGGTGGCGACCAGGTAGTCCACCTCGCCCGCCTGGTACATGCCGACCTGGGCGTTGCGCGCGCGGGGGCTGAGCGCGCCCAGCACCACGGCCGTGCCGCCGCGCTGCCGCCGGACGAGCTCGGCCAGGCGGTAAACCTCGCTGGCGGAGAATGCGACCACCGCGGAGCGCGGCGGCAGCCGCGTCACCTTGCGGTAGCCCGCGTAATCGAGCCGGGAGAAGCGGGGCCGGTCCTCGACAACCGCCTCCGGCGCCAATTGCCGCAATAGCGGCCGGATCGTCTCGGCGCCGAGAAACATCGTTTCGTGCTGGCCGCGGGCATGGAGAAGGCGGTTGGTCACGATATGGCCGCGTTCCGGGTCGGCCGCCATCTGCACCTCGTCCACGGCGAGGAAGGCGACGCTCCGGTCGAGCGGCATGGACTCGGTCGTGCAGACGAAATAGCGCGCCCTGGGCGGAATCAGCTTCTCCTCGCCGGTGACCAGCGCAACCGCATTGGCGCCCTCGATGGCGACGATGCGGTCGTAATTCTCGCGCGCCAGCAACCGCAGCGGGAAACCGATCATGCCCGATTCGTGCCCGAGCATGCGCTGCACGGCGGCATAGGTCTTGCCGGTATTGGTCGGCCCGAGTAGCGCCGTGACCCGCGCCTGCCCGTCGGTTGCCCGCATAAGCAGAGGGTCGGTCCGATTCCCCGCCGGTTCAAGGGCAAATCCGTATGGCGGCCCCGGAATGAGTCCAAAGATGTCCGGCCCTCTTCCCGTCATGCCCGGACTTGTTCCGGGCATCCATGCGGTCGCCCGGCGGAGGCGGTTGAGAGAGATGCCCGGAACAAGTCCACTGGTGTCCGGTTTATTTTTTGGACGGGCTGCGTGGCGTTGATTCTACTGTTGTCCAGGCGTTTACGGACATCCGGGACACGAAGGAGGCTCAATGCCATGCGCACCGCAACAGCGTCTTCCACGATCTGTTGAAGCGCGTTCCGCGGGCTGCGTTCGATCGTCTGGTTGCCGCCCGCGGCGCGGACCGCGGGGTGCGGCGGCTGCGCAGCCGGGACGGTTGATCGCGCTGCTTTACGGCCAGCTTTCCGGGGCGCACAGCCTGCGCGAGGTCCGGGTCAGGACCGACACCGGCAAGGTGCTGCGCATCCTCTCCAACGACCTCGAGGCCCCGGCCCGGGACATCGCCGACCTCCACAAGCGGCGCCGGGCCCTCGAGTTGTTCTTCAAAATGGATCGAGCAGAACCTCAAGATCGAACACTTCCTCGGCGCCAGCGAGAATGCGGTCCGCATCCAGGGCGCCGTCGCCCCGGTCGCTTATCTGCTGCTCCACCCCGCCAAGGCCGACCGGGGCGCCGTCAAATCCCCGCTCGCCTTCGCCCCCCTCGTGCGCGCCAATCTCATGCGCATAAAGCGCATCGACCAACTCATACCATCGGCAGGGGTTAGAACCCATGTGTGCATTTTGTGTTCCGATCGAGGTGATTTGGTTTGGCAGTGAGACGAGTTTATTCCCGCCTTGCCTTTCTTCGGGCATATGGCGGCGAAGATGCAGGCGGGGGTCGTTCTCCGGTCCCTGGGCGCGGAGGGTCGCGCGCCGCGTTTCGCCCCTCGCCGGGCGATCTCGTTCTTCCGCCCGACGCGGGCCTCGTCCCGCCACCGGACTTCGATCTCGACACCGCCACCGAACCCGGCGCGGATCTCCCTCAGGCGTTCGGGGAAGTTTGTTTGAACGCCGCCATGGCCTCCCGGTCCCGGGCATAGTGGCGCGGGCGCGCAGAAAGCCCGGCGTAGCCCATCCGGCGCAACTCCTGTCCGATTGTCGTTTCCGCCAACGACACGCCAAACCGGTTCCGAAGCCATGCCGCCGGGTCGCAGCGTCGCCAGCGCACCGCGCCGTGGAGCGCCGGGGCCGGGCCGCTCTCCACTACCGCCGCCGGGGCCGCGCGTTGCTCCTCGTTCAGTTTGTAAGGCGGACCCGGAGCCTTGCGGTCCTTCAAGCCCTCCGGCCCTCTCGCCTTGACCGCCGGCCCGGCCGTGCTATCCAGCGGCGACAATGAGCGGCCTCGGCGATTTTCTCCATATGGGCGGCTATGCCGTCTATGTCTGGCCGGCCTATGGCGCGGCGGCGCTGGTGCTGGGCGGCCTGCTTGCCGAGAGCGTGCTGAAGCTGCGCCGGGCGGAGCGGCGGCTGGCGGCGCTGGAAGCCTCCGGCGGCAACCCGGACGATGCGGCCTAAGCGCCGGCGCCTTGTGCTGCTGGCCGCGGCGCTCGCGCTTCTGGGAGGGGCGGCGGCGCTGGCCCTGACAGCCCTCGACGACACGATGCGCTTCTTCCACTCGCCGAGCGAGGTTGCCGCAGGGGTCGTCCCGCCCGGCCGTGAGTTCCGCCTCGGCGGGCTGGTGGAAGAGGGTTCGCTGGAGCGGTCCGGCGCCTCCCTCAGCTTCCGGGTCGTGGACGGCGCGCACGGCGTCACCGTCCGCTATACGGGGCTGCTGCCGGACCTCTTCCGGGAAGGACAGGGCGTGGTGGCGATGGGCGCGCTGGACGGCGGACGGACCTTCCTTGCAACGCAAATTCTCGCCAAGCACGACGAGACCTACATGCCGCCGGAGGCCGCGGAGGCGCTGCGCCGCGCACGGAAGGCGGATGGCTCGTGACCGTGGAGCTCGGCCATTTCGCGCTCGCGCTGGCGCTCGGCCTGGCCCTGTTGCAGGCGGCGCTGCCGCTCTATGGCGCGGCAAAGGGCCGGCCGGCGCTGATGGACCTCGCCCGGCATACGGCGCTCGGGCAATTCCTCCTCGCCGCCATCGCGTTCGGGGCGCTCACCAAGGCCTACATCTCCTCGGACTTCTCGGTGGCGGCGGTGGCGCAGAACTCCCACTCGCTCAAGCCGCTGCTCTACCGCCTGACCGGGGTCTGGGGAAATCATGAAGGATCGCTGCTGCTCTGGATTCTGATCCTGACGCTGTTCGGCGCGATGGTCGCCGTGTTCGGCGGCGGTCTGCGCAAGGCCTTTCAGGCGCGCGTGCTTGCCGTCCAGGCGATGATCGGAACGGGTTTCCTCGCCTTTACGCTGCTCACCTCCAACCCCTTTGCGCGCGTCTGGCCGCCGCCGCTGGACGGCGCCGGCCTGAACCCGCTCCTGCAGGATCCCGGCCTCGCCTTTCATCCCCCGCTCCTCTATTTCGGCTATGTCGGACTGTCGGTCGCCTTCTCCTTCGCCGTCGCGGCGTTGCTGGAAGGCCGGGTGGACCGGGCCTGGGCGCGCTGGGTGCGGCCCTGGACGCTTGCAGCCTGGGCGGGGCTGACCGCCGGCATCGCGCTCGGGAGCTGGTGGGCCTATTACGAGCTCGGCTGGGGCGGCTTCTGGTTCTGGGACCCGGTGGAAAACGCCTCCTTCATGCCCTGGCTTGCGGCCACGGCGCTGCTGCATTCCGCTATCGCGGCCGAACGGCGCGAGGCGCTCCGGTCGTGGACCGTGCTGCTCGCCATCGTCGCCTTTTCGCTGAGCCTGCTCGGCGCCTTCCTGGTCCGTTCGGGGGTTCTGACATCGGTGCATGCTTTCGCGACCGATCCCGAGCGCGGCGTCTTCATCCTGCTGCTGCTGGGCCTCGCCACGGGCGGCGCGCTCGTCCTCTACGCCTGGCGGGCGCCGGCGCTCGGCACGGGCGTCCCGTTCCGCCCGGTCTCGCGGGAAGGCGCGCTGCTGCTGAACAATCTCGTGCTGGTGACCGCCTGCGCAACGGTGCTGCTCGGCACGCTCTACCCCCTGTTCCTCGACGCCCTCGACGCGGGCAAGGTCTCGGTCGGGCCGCCCTATTTCACCGCAACCTTCGTGCCGCTGGTCGCCCCGGCGCTGATCGCAATGGCGGTCGGGCCGATGCTCGCCTGGAAGCGCGGCGACCTTGCCGGCGCGCTCGGCCGGCTCTGGCTCGCGGCGCTCGGCGCGGCGCTCGGCGCCGGCGCGGCGCTCGCCTATGGCGAGACCCTGGCCGCGCTCGGGCTCGGCGCGGCCGCCTGGATCGGGCTGGGCGCGCTGGTCGAGTGGGCGGAGCGCCTGCGTCTCGGCCGGGCGCCGGCCGGGGAGGTCTGGCGGCGCGCCCGCTTCATGCCCCGCGCCGCGTGGGGCGCCGGCCTCGCGCATCTGGGCGTCGCCATCGTCGTCGCCGGCATCACCGCCTCGCAATGCTTCCAGTCCGAACTCATCCTCGCGATGAAACCCGGAGACAGCGCCCGGATCGCCGGCTACACGATCCGCTTCGACGGCGCCGCCCGCGTCCAGGGGCCGAACTACCGGGCCGACCGCGCCACGCTCTCGATCCTCCGCGACGGCGCGCCGGCGGCCGTGCTGGCTCCCGAGCGGCGCTTCTATTCCGTCGAACGCCAGCACACCACGGAGGCGGCGATCCGCACGACCTTCCTCGCCGACCTCTATGCGGTCATCGGCGAGGACGATGCGCAGGCGGGCCGCACGGTGCGCCTCTACCACAACCCGCTGGTGCCGTGGATCTGGATCGGCGCCATCGTCATGGCGTTCGGTGCGCTGGTGTCGCTCAGCGACCGCCGCCTGCGCCTCGCCGCGCCGGCGCGGCGGCGGCAACAGCCGGCAACGGCCTGATGCGCCGCCTGCTGTTCCTGCTGCCGCTCGCGGTCTTCGCCGCGCTCGCCACCTGGCTCTATCTCGGCCTCGGCGGCGACCCGGCGCGCATTCCCTCGCCGCTGGTCGGACGGCCCGCGCCGGCATTCGCCGCAGACGGCCTCGCGACCGCCGACCTCGAAGGCCCCGCGCTGGTCAATATCTTCGCGTCCTGGTGCGTGCCCTGCCGGGCGGAACATCCCCTGCTCGCGCATCTGGCGGAGGAGCAAGGCGTCGCCATCTACGGCATCGCCTACAAGGACAAGCCCGAGGCGGCGAACGCCTTCCTCGCCGAACTCGGCAATCCCTACCGCCGGGTCGGCTTCGACGAGGACGGCCGGGCCGGGGTCGAATGGGGCGTGACCGGCGTGCCGGAAACCTTCGTGCTCGATGCCGAGGGCGTCGTGGCCTTCAAGCATACCGGCCCGTTGACGCCCGATGCCGTGCGCCGCGACCTGATGCCCGCGCTCCGGCGATGACGTGGCCTGCGGTAATCCTGGCGCTCCTGACGGCGCTGGCGCCCGCCCCGGCCATGGCCGCTCTCGACGCCAGCGAGATGCTCGCGGACCCGGCCCTGGAGGCCCGCGCTCGCGCGCTCGCCAAGGGGTTGCGCTGCGTGGTCTGCCAGAACCAGTCGATAGACGATTCGGGCGCCGACCTCGCCAGGGACCTGCGCGGCTCGCTGCGCGCAAGGCTGCTGGCCGGCGACAGCGACGAAGAAGCGCTCGCCTATCTGACGCATCGATATGGCGACTATGTATTGCTCGAGCCGCCCCTGAAGCCGGCGACCTGGGCGCTCTGGTTCGCGCCGGCCGGTTTCGCCGTCCTCGCCCTGGTTCTGGCCGTGCGCACCTTCCGGCGGCGGGAGTGAGCGGCGAAATCTGGCTTTGGGCCGCGGTGGGCGTCATGGCAACCGCAGCGGCCCTGCTTATGCTTCGGCCGCTGGCGCGGGCCGGCATGGGCGCCCTGCCGGCCGCGGCGCTTGCGGCTGCGCCCGCCGTCCTTGCGTTCGCGCTCTATCTCTGGATCGGCCGACCCGGTCTGCCGGATATGCCCATCGGCGAGCGGGATGCGGAAACCGCGCAACATGCCGAACTGCTCCGTCTCGCCGCCGGTCTCGAAGCGCAGCTCGAAACGGCGCCCGACAATGCGCGCGGCTGGCGGGCGCTCGCTGCAGCCTGGCGCGGCCTCGGGCGGACGGAGGAAACCGCAGACGCACTCGCCCGGGCGGTGCAGGCCGAAGGCGGTCTCGACGCCGCCCCGGCGGGCCTTCTGGCGGATTACGGCGAAGCGCGGGCCGCGGCGTCGGCCGGTATTGTCACGCCGGAGGCGCTGGCCGCCTTCCGGGCTGCGCTCAGGAGAGGAGCCGGGCATCCGAAAGCCTGGCACTATCTCGCGCTCGAACGCCTGCAATCCGGCGACGAGGAGGGGGCGCTGGCGCTCTGGCGCGGCCTGGAGGCCGCCTCCGGGACCGATGCGCCCTGGCTCGGACCGGTGCGGAACCGTATCGACGGGCTCGCGAAGCAACTCGGCCCTGCCGCCGCCGATGTCGCGCCCGCTACCCCCGCAGGGGCGTCACCTGACGGATAGCCTCCTGGCAAGCGCCTGGAGGTACCGGCGGTCGATGTCCGACAATCCTTCGCTGGCCGCGTCCCGGCGGATCTCCTGAAGCTCCTCCTTCAGGGCCCGCGAGTTGCCCTTGCGTTCCAGCAGCTTCTGCAGGAGCTGCATTTCGGCCGAGCCGTCGCCCTCGAGCGGCGGGTCGTCTTCCGCATCGTCTTCGACGCCTTCTTCGAGGTCGAGGTCGGCGGAGGCGAAATCGTCTTCCGGCGGGTCCTCCGGGGCGATCAGGTCGTCCCAGTCGAGGCCGCCGTCAGAGACCCGCGCAGCGAGTTCCCGCGCCGCCTGCAGCGCGTCTGCATCGTCCTCCGCGCCCAGGCGCTCGAGGCGTTCCAGCAGGTATATGCGTTCCGATTCATTCATCCCCGAAACCCGGTCAGTGTCGGTTGGGAGTCTTCAGGAAGGAGCGGCGGTCGGCGGAATGCACCGCGACATGGACCAGCTCCCCGTCGCGATAGACATCCAGCGGCACTTCCACGCCGGCCGGCCCGAGCGCCCATACGGCGCGGTAGAAATCCGACAGCCCGCCGACCGGCTCGCCGGCGACGCCCAGCACCAGGTCGCCGATCTTCAGTCCGGCATCGTCGGCCGGCCCGTCGTCGGTGAGGCCCGCTATGACCACCCGGTCCTCGACCTCGGCGCCGAACATGCCGAGCCAGGGACGCGGCGGGCGCGCCGCACGCCCCGAGGCCGCCAGCTCCTCGAAGATCGGGTGCAGCAATTCGACGGGCACGAACATGTTGCCGGGCCGCGTCTGCTCCCCCGGCAGGCTGTCCTGCACATAGAGCGAGCCGATCGCCACCAGCATGCCCTGCCGGGAGAACAGCGCCGCGCCGCTCCAGCGGGGATGCGGCGGCGAGGTGAACACCGCCTCGTCCAGCAGGTATTCCCAATAGCCCGCGAACTCCCGCTTCGAAACCACCGACACCACCATGGCGAAGTCGAGGCCGCCGCCAGCGGCCGCGACAACCTCGTCGCCCACGCGCAACTCGTCCGCGCGTCCGAGCGTCATCGGCCGCCGGTCCAGCGGCCCGTCGGAGCGAAGCAGGCCGAAGCCGGTCACCTGGTCGTAGCCGACCACGCGGGCGGGGAACAGGGTTCCCTCGACATCGGTCAACGTCACCTCATCGGCTTCGGTCGCCAGGTAGCCGATGGTCAGCAAATGGCCCTTGTCGTCGATCAGGACGGCGTTGCCCTCGCGCTCCTGCCCGAGCGTCGAGGCGGTAAAGGCGTCCTCCGGGATGTCGGCATGGTAAGCGAACACCGCGCCCAGCGCCTCGTCGAGGTCGAAGGGCCATTTGTCCGGGTCCGGCCGCAGCTTCTCCGGCACGCCGCTTTCGGTCGTCTGCAAGCCCTTGAAGCGGTGGCCGTTGGCCCGGGAGACGCCCGCCATAGCAACATTCCAATCGGATCGACGCGGACAAGCTAGAACACGCCGCGCCGGAACGCCACCGACGCGGAGGCGCGCGGTAGCGCGCATGCCGCCAGGCGCTTCCGCCCGCGAGTTGGTGTATAAACGCCGCGCAGGGTCGCAAAGGAGCCGCAGACCGCGATGCCGATAGACGGAGGCGCAGTCGACTGGTCCGGGCTGAACTCGTCGGCGCGGTTCATCAACCGTGAGGTTTCCTGGCTGGCTTTCAACGAGCGGGTGCTGGAAGAGGCATCGAACCCGGCTCACCCGCTTCTGGAGCGTTTGCGTTTCCTGTCGATCTCCGCCCAGAACCTCGACGAGTTCTACATGGTGCGCGTGGCCGGACTGAAGGGCCAGGAGGCTGCCGGCGTGCGCACGCCGAGCGCCGACGGGCTGACGCCGGCGCAGCAGCTCGAAGCCATCGACAGCCGCGCGCGCGGCCTGGTGGCGGGCCAGCAGGCGTGTTGGCAGCGGTTGCTGCCCGAGTTGCGCCGGGCCGGGATCGACCTGGTGGACGGGCGCACGCTCTCCGAGGAAGACCGCCGCTGGCTCGAAGCCTATTTCATGAGCGACGTGTTCCCGGTGCTGACGCCGCTCGCGGTCGATCCGGCGCATCCCTTCCCGTTCATTCCCAATTCCGGCTTCGGCCTGGCGGTGGACCTGCATTACCGGGAGGACGGACGCGATTTCGAGGCCCTGGTGCCGATTCCCGGCATGCTCGGCCGGTTCGTCGCCCTGCCGGGCCCCGCCCGGCGCTGGCTGGCCATCGAGGACATGGTGGCGCTGTTCCTGGGGCACCTCTTCCCCGGCTTCGAACTGCGCGGAGCCGGCAGCTACCGCGTGATCCGCGACAGCGAGATGGAGATCGAGGAGGAAGCCGAGGACCTGGTCCGTTTGTTCGAATCGGCCTTGCGGCGGCGCCGGCGCGGCAATGTCGTGCAATTGTCGATCGATGCGAGGATGCCCCAGGCGCTCGCGGTCGCGCTGACGAGGCGGCTCGACGCCGAGATCGGCGATGTGTTCACGCTCGAAGGCCCGGTCGGCCTCGGCGACCTGGACCAGCTCATCGACAAGCGGCGGCCGGACCTTTTGTTCAAGCCCTTCGAGGCGCGCTTCCCGGAGCGCATTCGCGACTTCGGCGGCGACTGCTTCGCCGCCATCCGCGCCAAGGATATCGTCGTCCACCATCCCTATGAGAGCTTCGATGTCGTCGTGCGCTTCCTGCGCCAGGCGGCGCGCGACCCGGATGTGGTGGCGATCAAGCAGACGCTCTACCGGACCTCCGAGGACTCACCCATCGTCGCCGCGCTGATCGAGGCGGCGGAGGCGGGCAAGTCGGTCACGGCGCTGGTCGAGCTCAAGGCCCGCTTCGACGAGGAGGCCAATATCCGCTGGGCCCGAAATCTGGAGCGCGCCGGCGCGCTCGTGGTTTACGGCTTCATCGACCTCAAGACGCATTGCAAGCTCTCGCTGGTCGTGCGCCGCGAGGCCGGCGGACTCCGCGCCTACGCCCATTACGGCACCGGCAACTACCACCCGGTCAATGCGCGCATCTATACGGACCTGTCCTTCTTCACGACCGACCGGCAGCTTTGCAGCGACGCCACGAGGCTCTTCAACTACACCACGGGCTATGCCGAGCCGGAGCGGTTCGACAAGATCGCGGTCTCGCCATTGACGCTCGCGCCCCGGCTGCTCGAACTCATCGAAGAGGAAGTCGGCTACGCCCAGGCCGGCCGGCCGGCGCAGATCTGGGCCAAGATGAACGCGCTCGTCGATCCCGAAGTCGTGGACGCGCTCTACCGCGCCTCGGCCGCCGGCGTGGAGATCGACCTGATCGTGCGCGGCATCTGCTGCCTCCGGCCGGGCGTCCCCGGCCTGTCCGACAATATCCGGGTGAAGAGCATCGTCGGACGCTTCCTCGAACATGCGCGCATCGGCTGTTTCGGGGCCGGCCACGGCTTGCCCTCGCCGCATGCCAGGGTGTTCATCAGTTCGGCCGACTGGATGCCGCGCAATCTCTACCGCCGCGTCGAGGCGTTCGTGCCGGTCGATAATCCGACCGTCCACCGCCAGATACTGGACCAGATCATGGTCGCCAACCTCAACGACACGGCGCAGAGCTGGCTGCTCGGTCCGGACGGCGGCTACACCCGCGTCGAGGCGGGCCCGGCTCCGTTCTCCGCACACCAGTATTTCATGACGAACCCGAGCCTCTCCGGGCGCGGCAGCGCCCTCGAGCGCTCGGCCAGGAAGCCCGAACCCCTGCCCGCTCCCGTCTAGGCCGGCAAGCGCACCGCATGTTGCAGCAGACGCGGGCCACCGGACGGGTCGGCATTGTCGATATCGGCTCCAACTCCGTGCGGCTGGTGGTCTATGGCAGCCGGCCGGACACCTTCCGCCCGCTCTTCAACGACAAGACCGCCTGCCAGCTCGGCGCCGACCTCAACCGGACCGGCAAGCTCAACCCGGAGGGATGCCGGCTCGCGGAGCAGGCGTTCCAGCGATTCGTCAACATCGCGACCCTGCTCGAAGTGGACCGTTTCGAGGCCTATGCGACCGCGGCGATCCGCGACGCCCGCGACGGCGCCGCCTTCGCCGGACGCCTGGAGCGGCAGAGCGGCCGGAAGATCGACATACTGAGCGGCGCCGAAGAGGCCCTGGCGGGCGCACAGGGCGTTCTGGGGGCCATACCCGGCGCCGCGGGCGTGGTCGGCGACCTCGGCGGCGGCAGCCTGGAACTCGTGCGCATCGCGAACGGGCGCGCCGCCGACAGCGACAGCTTCCCGCTGGGCGTGCTGCGGCTTGCCGATCCCGGGAGCCGCAAGGAGCTCGGCCGGCATGTCGCTGCAAGCCTGGACCGCGCCGGCTGGCTGCAACCGTCGGACCCGCCGGGCAACTTCTATTGCATCGGCGGCTCCTGGCGGGCCTGGGCGCGGCTCCACCTCACCCACAGCCGCCATCCGCTGGACATCGTCCACCAGTATGCGGTGCCGGCGCGCGAGGCGCGCGACTTCTGCGCCATGCTGACCCGGATGAGCGGCGGCAGCCTCGCCGAGCTGGCGGCCGTATCGAGCCGGCGCCGCCCGCACCTGCCGGCCGCCGCCGAGATCATGCTGCAGCTTGTCGACCGCATCGCCCCGGAACGGGTCGTGTTTTCCAGCGCCGGACTGCGCGAAGGGCTGATGCTGCACCGCCGGCGCAAGAAGCCCGGCAAGCGGGACCCGCTGCTTGCCGTCTGCACCCGGATCGGCCGCAGCGGCGCCCGCCAGCGCATGACCCCCGGCTCCCTCATGGACTGGGTCTCGGCGCTCGGCCTCGGCCTCCCGCCCGCGGAGGAGCGCATCGCGAAGGCAGCCTGCCGCCTCGTCGATATCGCCGGCATGGAGCATCCGTCCTACCGGGCCGAGCACGCCTTCATGCGGGCCTTCCGCCTGCCCGCCGTGGCCATCGAACATCCCGAGCGCGCCTTTCTCGGGCTTGTGCTGGCGGCGCGCTACGACGGACGCATCGACCAGGGCTGGACGAAGCCGGCGCGGGCGCTGACCGCTGAGGACGCCCACAGCCGGGCGCTCTCGATCGGCCTTGCCCTGCGGCTCGCTATGACCCTCGCCCCGGGGATTGCGGGCGCCAGGCTGCAGCGCGAAGCCGACTCCCTCGCCCTGTTCGTCCATCGCGATTTCATGAGCCCGGAAGTGGAGCGCCGCCTCGCCGCGCTCGCGGCGGCTCTCGACCTCGCGCCGGACTTACGGGAGCTCGGACACGACCACCCGGCCGCGCTTCAGCGTTAGCGCCAATTCGCCGCGCAACAGCCGCTCGGCGTCGGCGCCGAACAACTCCTTGCGCCAGCCCCGCAGCAAGCGTCCGTCTTCGGCCCCGGCAGCCAGGTCCTCGAGGTCCTCGCTGCTGGCGACGAGTTTCTGCGCCACGCCTTCATTCTCCACGCGCGCCTTCAGCAGCACCCGCAACAGCTCCATCGCCGGGCCGACTCCCTTCGGCCGCTCCCTCTGCGGCGGCGGCTTCGGGCGGTCTTCGGGCGCGGCGGCCTTCCCCTCGGCCACGGCCGCCAGCAGGCCAGGGCCGAGCCGCCCGGCCGCCATGCCTTGCGTGACGCCCCGGCAATGGGCCAGCGCCTTGACATCCGCCGGGGCCTGGGCCGCGACATCGAGCAGGGCGTCGTCGCGCAATATGCGGTTGCGCGGCAGGTCGAGCCGCTGCGCCTCGCGCTCGCGCCATGCCGCAACGGCCTGCACCACCGCGAGGAAGGCCGGATCGGCGCTGCGGGTCTTCAGCCGCTTCCACGCCCGGTCGGGATCGAGCCGGTAGGTTTCCGGGTCCAGCAGGACGGCCTCTTCCTCCGCTACCCAGTCGGCGCGGTCGTTGCGGCGGAGCTCGGCCATCAGGCCCTCGTAAACGGCGCGCAGCCAGGTCACATCGGCGAGCGCATAGTCGATCTGGCGGTCCGGAAGGGGGCGGCGCGCCCAGTCGGCGAAGCGGGCGCGCTTGTCGATCCGCCGGCCGGCGAAATGCTTCACCAGCGTGTCATAGGCCGCCTGGTCGCCGAAGCCGCAGACCATGGCGCCCACTTGGGTGTCGAGCAGCGGCTCCGGGATGACGCCGCCCATATGGAAGAAGATCTCGATGTCCTGGCGCGCCGCGTGCATGACCTTCGGCACCGGCGCGGCCAGCAGCCGCCAGACCGGCGCGAGGTCGAGGCCGGGCGCCAGCGTATCCACCGCCCGCGCCGCTTGTCCGTCCGCAAGCTGGAGCAGGCAGAGTCTCGGCCAATAGGTCACGTCCCGCATGAACTCGGTATCGACCGTCACATAATCCGCTTCCTGCAGCCGGGCGCAGAAGGCGTCGAGGTCCGCCTGGGCCTCGATGAGGCGCGGGTCGGGGGTCGGCACTGTCGAGGAGGGCATGGCCCCGGCTCATAAGCCGCGCCTCGCGGCTTGACAAGCGTGGCCCGCTCATTCCATTCCCGCGCCACCTTCGCCAGACGAGCCCGAATTCCATGCACCCCTACCGCACACACGATTGCGGCGCGCTCCGCCGTGCCGATGTCGGCCGCACCGTCCGCCTGTCGGGCTGGGTCCACCGCAAGCGCGACCATGGCAGCCTCCTGTTCGCGGACCTGCGCGACCGCCACGGGCTGACCCAATGCGTGATCGATTCGAGCCGGGCGGAGACCTTTGCGGTGCTGGACGCGGTCCGCAACGAAACGGTGCTCACGATCACCGGCGAATGCGTGGAGCGCGACGCCGGGACGGTGAACCCGGCGCTCCCGACCGGCGAGGTCGAAGTTTCCATCCGCGAGGTCGCCGTGCTGGGCGCGGCCGCGCCGCTGCCGCTGCAGGTGAACAGCGACGAGGACTATGGCGAGGATGTGCGGCTCCGATACCGCTTCCTCGATCTGCGCCGCGACAAGATGCAGCGCAATATCGCGCTTCGCTCGGACATCGTCGCCTCCATCCGCCGGCGGATGATCGAGCAGGACTTCCGCGAGTTCCAGACGCCCATCCTGACCGCCGAGAGCCCCGAGGGCGCGCGCGACTTCCTGGTGCCGTCTCGCCTGCACCCCGGCAATTTCTATGCCCTGCCGCAGGCGCCGCAGCAGTTCAAGCAATTGCTGATGATCGCGGGCTTCGACCGCTATTTCCAGATCGCGCCCTGCTTCCGCGACGAGGACGCGCGCGCCGACCGCTCGCCCGGCGAGTTCTACCAGCTCGACTTCGAGATGGCGTTCGTGACCCAGGAGGACGTGTTCGCCGCCATAGAGCCGGTGCTGGCCGGGGTGTTCGAGGAATTCGCGGACGGCCGCAGCGTCACGCCGCCGCCCTTCCCCCGCATCGGCTTCGACGACGCGATACTGAAATACGGCAGCGACAAGCCCGACCTGCGCAACCCCATCGAGATCGCCGAGGCGACGGAGATATTCCGCGGCTCCGGCTTCTCGATCTTCGAGCGCACCATCGCGCAGGGCGGCGTGGTGCGCGCCATTCCCGCACCCGGCGGGGCGGCGCAGCCGCGCAGCTATTTCGACCGGATGCAGGACTGGGCAAAGGCGCAGGGCGCGGGTGGCCTCGCCTATGTCACGCTCGACAAAAAGGGCGCGCGCGGCCCGATTTCCCGGTTTCTGGACGAGACGCGCGTGGCGGCGCTGCGCGAGGCGACCGGCGCCGGCCCGGGCGACGCCGTGTTCTTCGCAGCCGACAAGCCGGAGAAGGCCGCGGAGCTTGCCGGCGCGGCGCGCACGAAGCTCGGCGGCGACCTCGACCTGCTGGAGAAACGCGCGTTCCGCTTCTGCTGGATCGTGGATTTCCCGATGTATGAGCGCGACGCCGCCACCGGCCGCGTCGGCTTCAGCCACAACCCGTTCTCCATGCCGCAGGGCGGGCTGGAGACGCTGGAAAGCATGGATCCGCTGGAGGTCAAGGCGTTCCAGTACGACATCGTCTGCAACGGCGTCGAGCTCTCCTCCGGGGCCATCCGCAACCACGACCCGGCCATCATGTACAAGACGTTCGAGATCGCCGGATACGGGCCGGAAGTGGTCGAGGCGCGCTTCGGCGGAATGCTCTCGGCGCTCAGGTTCGGCGCGCCGCCGCATGGCGGCTCGGCCCCCGGCATCGACCGCATCGTCATGCTGCTCGCCGACGAGCCGAACATCCGCGAGGTGATCGCCTTCCCGATGAACCAGCAGGGCCAGGACGTGATGATGGGCGCGCCCGCCCCGGTCGAGGCCGCCCGGCTGAAGGAGCTCTCCATCGGCCTCGACCTGCCGAAGAAGCGCTGAGGCCGGGCCCGCGCAGTGCAATTGCCCGCCGGCCGGACTATTCTGCCCCGAGAGGCATAGCGGAAGAGAGGGCGCGCGTTCCATGAATCTCGGATATGTCGGGCTCGGCAATATGGGCGGCGCGCTGGCGCGGCGGCTGCTTCTGAGCCGCAAGCTGAGAGCCTTCGACCTGCGGCCGGAGGCGGTGCGGGACATGGCGGAGGCGGGCGGGCAGCCGGCGCAGAGCCTGGAGGCTCTCGGGCAGGCCTGCGGTGCGGTGCTGCTCTGCCTGCCGACCTCGAACGAGGTGCGCGAGGCGATTTTCGGCGCGGGCGGGCTCGCCGCCGGCATGGCGCCCGGCGGCATTATCGTGGACCAGACGACGGGCGATCCCAACGCGACGCGGGCCATGGCGGCGGAACTTGCGGCGCGCGGGCTGGAGCTGATCGACGCGCCGGTCTCCGGCGGCCCGCATGGCGCCCATGCCGGCACCATCGCGATCATGACCGGCGGGACGGAGGCGCAATTCGCCCGTATGCGCCCGGTCTTCGAGGCGATCAGCCCCAATGTGTTCCATTGCGGCGATGTCGGCGCGGGCCATGCGATGAAGCTGGTGAACAATGTCATCGCCGCCAGCGTGCGCGCGGCGACCTTCGAGGCGGTGGCGATGGGCGTGAAGAACGGCCTCAGCCTCGCCGCCTGCGCCGAGGTGCTGCACAAGGGCTCCGCGCGCAGCTACACGACCGAATTCACCCTGCCGCGCCTTGCGGACGGCGCCGGCAAGTCCAATTTCGCGCTGGAGCTGATGCTCAAGGATGTGCGCCTCGCCACGCAGCTCGGCGCCGACAGCGGCGCGCCGATGTTCGTCGCCAATGTGGTGCGCAACCTGTTCCAGCAGGCCGTCAATCAGCATGGTGGCGGCGAGGATGTGAATGCGCTGATCCACACGATAGAACGCAATGCCGACGTGAAGGTCGTCGGCGGCTGACAGGGAACGGGACAACGGCAAGGAGGACGGCGATGGCCCTTTACGAACTGCGCACCTACACGCTCTTCGTCGGCAAGATGGGCGAGGCGGTCGAGATTTACCGGAACTACGGCTGGCCGGCGCTGGAGCCGCGCAAGGACAAGCTGGTCGGCTATTTCCAGTCCGACGCCGGCGCGCTCAACCAGATCGTGCATCTCTGGAAATTCGACGACGACGCCGACCGCCGCCGGCACTGGGCAGCACTCTACGCCGACGAAGCGTTCAGGACCTTCGCCGGCAGGATCCGCCCGCTCATCATGTCGCAGCAGAACCAACTCCTGCTCGCCGCCCCCTGGGGGCCACACCCCTGACGGGCGGGCGCTCAGGCGCACTCACCCCGGCCCGCCTCCTTGTCGGCCGCCGAATCGATTCACGCCCCGCTTTCCGGATCGTCGGGAGAGGGCGCGTGCAAACAGGCATCGACAAAGTCTCGCGGCGACATGACCGAGACGCCATCCGGCGGGTTCTCCGGCAGCAGCCGGTCTCCGGTCACAAGCCGGCTGCCTTCCATGTCCGCAAGCAACGCCCAAACATGGTCGTCTCCGGCATCCGGAGCGCGGGCGGCAGCCTCGGGTTCTCTCCAAACCGCATTGGCTGCGATGTCCTCAAGCAGCGCGCGGAGTTCATTGTCAGCGAGGCGGTGCAGGCGAACCACTGCCGGGCGGCGCATTGCAGAAGCGTATTCCTCGAAGAGGTCGGTGGACAACACATAATACCAGCGGCGATGGTTTGGAACCCATGGGGCCATTTTCCGGTTCCGATAGAGGCGATGCGGCCCGGGTGAGATACGAGTTTGTTCCGGGCTTGGCAGCAGCGATCGAGGATATCGTCGTAGCTTTGGAAGACACGGTTCGAGAGCCCGTTGTCGCGCAGGAACCGCCGGATGTTCTCGACCGGGTTGAGTTCGGGCGAACGGGGCGGGAGTGCCGACAGGGCGATATTGCGGGGGACCTTGAGGGTCGAGGAGGTATGCCCTCCCGCCCGGTCGAGCATGACGACGGCATGGGCGCCGGGTTCGACGGTGCGGGCGATCTCTTCGAGAGGGGCGTTCGGCGCGTCTGTGTCGGCGTGGGGCATGACGATCCCGCCCGCCTTGCCTTTCTTCGGGCATATGGCGGCGAAGATGCAGGCCGGGGTCGTTCTCCGGTCCCTGGGCGCGGAGGGTCGCGCGCCGCGTTTCGCCCCTCGCCGGGCGATCTCGTTCTTCCGCCCGACGCGGGCCTCGTCCCGCCACCGGACTTCGATCTCGACACCGTCATCGACCCCGGCGCGTATCTCCCTCAGGCGTTTGGAGAAGTTTTCTTGAACGTCGCCGGCGCAGCTTCGTCCCGGGCGTAGTGGCGCGGGCGAGCGGAGAGGTTGGCAGAGCCCGTCCGGCGCAGCTCCCGCCCGCCCGTCGTCTCCGCCAGCGACACGATCGTGTCCCAGGCGGTGGTGTAAGAGCCTGTCGTCGGTTGCGGTATCCGGCGGGTGGGGCCGGGCCGCTCAGGCTGCTGCGGCGGGCATCTTGACGGTTGTATTGTCGCTCACGGGAGCGATGGCTTCCAGCGTCATGTATCCGGCTCTCTGGACGGCCCCTTCGTCGTTCTGCTCGAGGAGGCTCGCGCCGATCGGCCGGGCGATGGCGTCCTCGTTGGGGAAGATGGCGACGGTATCGGTGCGTCGCTTGCCTTCGCCATGGAGGCGTTCGAGCGGGTTTGTCGCGTGCAGCCTGGCGCGATGCGCGGCCGGGAAGGTCATACAGGCCGGGACGTCGTGCTCGGCCTCGTCCATGATGGCGGCGAGCTTCGCCGCCCTGGCCCCGAGCCGGTCGGCGCCCTGGCGCCACGGGGCGGACGCGCTGTCGGCATCCTCCTGGGCGAAGGCGGTCGCGACGAAGGCGCAGACGACGCGCCGGCCCTGCTTGCCGGCATGAGCGAGCGGGTTGCGCATGAAGTGCGCGCGGCAGCGCTGCCATGCGGCGCCGGGGATGCGGGTCGCGGCGGCCTTGAGGCCCTTGCGGTCGTCGCAGATCGCCAGCTTGACGCCGCGCCGCCTGCGGCGGGCCGGGGAGCGAAGGAACGCGGTCCGGAAGGTCCCGGCCTCGGACGCGCCGCAGGCGGCGCCCCTCGCGGCGGCCCCGGTCGTTGACCGCCACCGCGATGGTGACCGCGACCGGGACGACGCGCCCGGTCTCGCGCCTCTTCGCACAGGTCGCGTCCCGCCACAGATACGGCCAGTCGCCCTCCAGCGGGCGGTCGAGGAAGTCGCGGCTCTTGTCGTCGATCCCGCCGCACAGCCGCGAGACCTGGCTCCCGGAGAGGCCCGACATCCCCATGGCCTGCGCCGGGTCGTCGACCGAGCGGGGCGACACGCCCTCGATGCAGGCCTCCCGGATCACCGCAGTCAGCGCCTTCTCCGCCATCCGGCGCGGTTCCGGGAAGCCGGGGCGGTAGCGCCCCTTGCGCCGCTGCGGGCGCTTCAACTCGACCGTGCCGGCCCGCGTCTCCCGGACCCGGTCGCGGTAGCCGTTGCGCTGCGCGATCCGGGCCGGCGAACGCTCGCCGGGCGCGGCCCCGGCAAGGCCCTCGACCTCAAGCGCCATCGGACGCTCGACCGTGAAGGCGATCGTCTCGCGAAGCAGGTCCGCCTCGGAACTCTTCGCCAACAGCGCCCGCAAGGTCATCATGTCGTTGGCGGTCATCGTGGTCTTCCTCCGGTCGGGTGGACTATCCAGGCCCAACCCTGACCGGCGCCGCGATGGCCTCCGCTATGGATAGGCGGCCCCCCGCCGCCAGACATGTCGCGGTCGCTGCGGCGGGCCACTTACCCACAGATAACAGCGGAAGCCTCGCCTCCTACAACACCCCCGGGGACACGACCTCGGTGGCGGTGTCGAGATCGAAGTCCGGTGGCGGGACGAGGCCCGCGTCAGGCGGAAGAACAAGATCATCCGGCGAGGGGCGAAACGCGGCGCGCGACCCTCCGCGCCGTTCTGGCTTCCGTCTCATGCACCATGTAATCGAGGCTGACCGCCATCGGGCCGTCCGTGTATTTGACGCTGGCGCCCACGACCGTCCACTCGTCCGCGGACATGCCCGTGCCCTTGTCGCGCTCCGCATAGGCGACGTTGAAACCGAACGCGCCCATGCCCAACGCAAGGCCCGCATTGGTGAACGTGTCGTCGTCCATGCCGTCCTGCGAGGCGGCGCGGTGGCCGAGGGAGATATTGACGCTGGCGTCGGCGATTGTCCGGTTGAGGTCGATGCCCGCGGCCACGACGGCGTTGTCGTTGCCGTCCGGCGGCGAGGTGACCGAGCTCTCGCTCTTCGAGTCGGCTCCGTAGGACAGGCCGACCTGCACGCCGGAGACGCGCGGCGAGATGTAGATCAGGTTCAGGTTGTCGCCGATCCAGCCACTGGTGTCGAGATAAGCGCCCCCGATCCACTTCTGCGTGTCGCCGGCGTTCAGCCCGACGCCGACATTGCCGATCCCGTAATGCGTCCCCGTTGGATCGAGTCGCGCGCGCCGATCCCGATCGTTCCGAAGTCGGCGCCGATGCGCGCGAAGGACTCTTCGATCTGCGCCGCCTTGTTGTTGTCCCGGTTGGCTTCGAGCTGGATATGGACGGTGTATTTCAGGCCCATGTCGGATTCGAGCGAATCCCGGAAATGGATTCCCGAATCCCACTGGATGTCGACACCGCCCTCGGCCGGGTTGTCGCCGCGGTCGGTCACATCGACCCACTGCTGCATGTAGCCGCCGGCGCCGACGCTGAGCATGTCGGCGGCCGAGGCCGGCGAACGCCAGCGCAGTAGTCGCCATGAGGGTTTTCTCATAATCTCCATTCTGCGATTTTCGCCCTGTTTTTCAGGGTGCCAGGCCGTGGCGCGTATGAACACGAAACATCTGCGTTCCTTCCCGGCGATGGCGGAGGAACGCAGCAGCGCGAAAGCCGCCGGCCGCTTGGGAATGCCCCGCCAGAGCGTCAACCAGCATGTCGTCGCCGTGGAGAAAGCGGTCGGGCGGCAATCGCTCGAAACCGCATGGCCCCGCGAGCCGCGGCAGGTCGGGCGCACGCAACTGACGGAATGCGGGCTGGCCTTCCTCCCGAAGGCGGTCGGGGCCCTGCGCGCGCACGACGCCCTGTTCGACGACCGGCTCGAAGCGCCGGACCCCCGCGATGTCCGCCTCGCCGTCCTGCACGGCCTTCTGGAACTGGCTCTGGACGCGGCTAGGAACAACCTGTCGGAGCCGGAGCGCAAGGCGCTCGACGACCTGCTGCTGACCGCCGGCCTGCAACCCGGCGGCGTCCCGGCCGGAAAGCTGCGCCAGGGCAACGGGCCGGCAGAGGATTAGGGCGTGTTCACACTAATGTTCAATAATGCTATCGTGTCGGCCGGTCCCTCGCCAGCGAGTTATTCGGTATGGAACTCAGCCAAGCCCAGTACGAACGCATTGCCCCGCATCTGCCGGTCCAACGCGGCAACGTCGCCGTGTCCAACCTCCAGGTGCTCAATGCCTTCCTCTATGTCGTCGAGCACGGCTGCAAGTGGCGCGGACTGCCGCCTCGCTTCGGCAAGTGGCATACCGTCTACACCCGGATGAACCGGTGGTCGAAGAACGGTGTGCTCGCGCGGGTCTTCGAGCACCTGCAGCGCGAGCGGATGGTGCATATGACGCTCGATGTGGTCTCGCTGGGCAGCACCAGCGTGAAGGTCCATCCCGATGGCGCCGGGGCGCTGAAAAAAACGGTCCGCAATGCATCGGCAAGTCGCGGGGCGGATGGAATACCAAAGTTCATCTGGTTGCCGCAGATGAGCGAACGGCCGTGACCTTCGCGCTGTCTGCCGGCCAAGCCCACGATGCGCCCGAAGGACGCAAGCTACTCGAACGTCTGGGGCGCCAGAAGACACCCCGGTCCCTGCTGATGGACCGTGCATACGAAGGCGACGCGACACGGCGGTTGGCGTCAGCGCTGGGGTTTACGCCAGTGGCGCCGCCGCTCAGGACTCGTACCGCGCCCTGGAAATACGATCGGCAGTTGTACAAACGCCGTAATGAGGTGGAGCGGCTGTTCCGACGGCTCAAGGGCTTCCGGCGCATCTTCACACGCTACGACAAGCTCGACGCCATCTTCCTCGGCTTCATCACCTTCGCGCTCATCGTCGAGGCACTGCGTTAGTGTGAACACTCCCTAGACCGCAAGGCGGGGAGCGGCCGGCGGCCGGTCGATAATGAATAGCGAGTGGCGTTCCGGCCCGCCTGCTAACCGCTTGCCGTCGAAGCCTCCTCCCCCGCTTGCGGGGGAGGCCGGGTTGGGGGGCCGTTTTCTCGCCGGCGAAAGCGGCGGGCGCAGCCCGTCACGCTGAGCGACCGAAAAGATTAGGTAGCACTACGGACCGGTTATACCAACCGCGAGTCATATGAACCGATACAGTGAGGCATCGGGATCAGCACGATGGGGCTACGGCCCAGCTGCGCCGGGTCGTATTGGTGATGACGTCGGGCTGGTCGGTCAGCCATTGCCACCCCGTCCGGCAGGCGTCCCTCAGGGCGGAGACATCCTTGAACACGCGGTTGGCGAAGCGGTTCGATTTCAGGAACAGAATGATCTGCTCCATCGGATTGAGTTCCGGACTGTAGGGCGGCAGATGCACGAGCGTCAGGTTGGGGGGAACGAGAAGGTCGCCCGAGCGATGCCAGCCCGCCCGGTCCAGCACAATCACGCCGTGCGCACCCGGCGCCACGACCGCGCCGATCGCCGCCAGATGCTCGTTCATCGACGCCGTGTTCGCCCTGTCCGCCCCGTGGGCGATGCCGACGCCGCGCTCCGCGCAGGTGGCGCCGAACAGATAGACGTAGCCATAGCGATGGTCGCGCACGATGCGCGGACGCTGCTTCCCATTCGCCCAGACCCGTGTCGTCATCCCCTTCTGGGCGATGCGCGCTTCGTCCTGGAACCAGATTTCTATCGGACCCGCCAGCGCCTCAGAGCCGAGCGTCGACGTCAACTGTGCCTCGAACTCCGCCACGAACGACCTCTGCCGCTCCGCGTCGGCTTTGGGGGGGATCGGCCGCCCCGAGACAAAGCGAAACCCGGCCCTTCGGAGCATCATACGGGCACCGCTCTCCGTATAGATGACCCCGAAGGCCTCCTCGATTTTCCGTACGATGTCCTGAACGCGCCAGCGCGTCACACCGTCCCGCTCAAGCTCGGAACCCGCCTCGATCCAGGCGCCGATCTCGGCGATCTGCGCGTCCGTCAACCGGCCCTCGCTCCCGCCGCGCGGGAGATCCGCGAGGCCGTCGAAGCCCTCCGTGTTGTAGCGCAACACCCAGTCGCGCAGGATTTGAAGCTCCATGCCCTGCGCCCGAGCCGCCTCCGTGCGAGACGCGCCCTCCATGATCATGGCGAGCGCACGCGCGCGCGACGCTTGCTTCGCGTCCCCGCAGTGCCTCGAAAGCGCGTGGAGCTCGTCCGCTGTGTGTGCCGTCCAGGTTATCGGCGTTGCCGCACTCATCGTCATCCTCCGGCGCTGGTGAGTCGATCACCACAGTCTATGGAGGTCGTCCGGACCGTCACCCCAACATATGGGGATGGTGAGTCAATTTGGAGCGCGCTTGGTATTACATGGGTTGTCCCGGTTCAGGACATATGAGACGGGCGGGTTTCTTTGGCTGTGCGATTGGCAAGGTGCTCGGCGGGGGTTTGTCCGCCAGGCGCGTGGTGTGGTCTGAAGGTGTTGCCCTCCTCGGCGCAGGCGTCGAGCCATTGGTCGATGTCGTCGAGGTCGTCGTTGGGGAGGTCCCGTATGGCGCAGACCTCGTATCACCCTGCGCCGTTGTTGCGCTCGACAGGGCCGTTGAGCCTGGGCGACCGGGGCGGGCGTTCGAAGAGTGCGCTGCGGCGGCGCGGGCGTTCGGCCTCGAAGTTGGCCTTGAACCCGGAGCCTCCATCGACCTGGATGGCCTCGAGGGGGAAGGGCATGCGGTCCTGGAGCTTGTCGAGGAAGCGCTTGGCGTTGTGGGCGGTGGCGCGTCTCCGGGCCCGGGCGCAGGTCCGCTTGGCGACGGGGGCGCGTGCGGTGAACGGCTTGATCGCGGGCCGTCCGGGGTGGGTCGGGATGGCGAGGGTGTCGCGCTGGACGATCTCGCCGGGGCTTGTGGGCTTGCGGCCTTTGGGCAGGCGTCCGGCGCAGGGCCGGACGCGCCTTGCGGCGCGCGGCCCGTTGCGGCGCAGGAGGAGCGCCGGGGTGACCGCGCCGCGCTCCATGAGGCTCTTGAGGATGCGCCCTGTAGTGCTCTCGCCGACCCGGTATCCCCGGCGGTGGAGCAGGAGGGCGATCCCGGCCTTGCCCCGCATCGGGTAGTCCTCACGCCAGCCCTTGACCGCTGCGACCGGCGCCGGCGTCCAGTCCGCCCGGCGCGAGCGCGGCTCGGCGCGCGTCCGTCAGCGGTACAGGGTGGCGCGGGACACGCCGAGCGCTTCGGCCGCCTCTGCGGCGCTCAAGCCCTTGTCCCGCGCGTGCCGCCAGCGGGCCGGAACGGCGCGTCTGTGCGGCGCAAGAGCGGCTCCTCGTGTAACATGACGAGGCAGGCCAATCACCTGCATGGAGGTCTCCTCCAGGCTGCTCGTTTCTGCGCCAACAGCTGCGGAGACCCCCAAACCGCTTTCAAGCGGACCGTCTCATATCTGTATGAACGAGGTCATGCGCCGAATGCCGATTTTCGAACCCTGTTGCATACGTGCAACAGCGCCGTTGCCGCCGCCGCCCGGCTCCCCCGCTCGCGGGGGAGGGGATTCCGGCGGGAGGCCTCCCCGTCCCGTCGCCCCGGCCCCCGAGCCGGGGCCCAGAACCGCCCGCCCGACCCTGCGAGGCCCCGGCAGGCTGGACCCCGGCTATTCGCTGCGCTCCAGCCGGGGTGACAAAGGGGGCGTTGCGCCGGGTGCAGGCGACGATGGGGGTATATCGTCAACATCCCGGGCAGTTACATTCGCTATCCACTATTCACCGACCACTGGCCACCGGCCCCTTCCCCCCTCATCCCGAGTAGCGGCGAAGCCGCGTATCGAGGGACGGCGGCGTCCGGTGTGGTGTGGTGTGGTGTGTCGTCCTTCGATACGCTCCTGCTGTCGCGGGCGCTACTCAGGATGAGGGGAGGGGGCTACCGGTCGGCTGCTCGGGAGGGCGGAAAGGCGGGGGCCGGGGCGCGCCGTTGCCCTCCCCTCCCGCTCGGCGGGAGGGGTCGGGGGCGGGCCTTTCGGCGTGACGAGCCGCTGCCGGTGCTGCCCCCGTCGCTCCGGCGCGGGGAAACCGTGGTAAGCTGTTCGCGGAAGGGCGGCGTTCGGACTCAATGGCGGGGAAGGCCCGGTGGAAGCGACATCCCATGACTGAAGCCCGCTGGCGCCTCGGAATCGACATCGGCGGCACCTTTACCGACATCGTCTGCCTCGACGGGCGCGGCCGGCTGCTGACCCGCAAGGTCTCCTCCTCCGTGGACAATTACGCCTGCGCCATCGTCGATGCGCTGGCCGGGCTGATTGCGGAAGGCGCGTTCGCCGGCGACGACATCGCCGAACTGCGCCACGGCACCACGGTGGCTTCCAACGCCATCCTCGAAGGCAAGGGGGCGAAGACCGGGCTGATCGCCACCGAGGGCTTCCGCGACATCCTGGAGATCCGCAATCTCCGCATGCCGCGCCTCTACGACATCGCCTGGCAGAAACCGCCGCCGCTGGTGCCGCGCTATCTGCGCCGCACGGTCGCAGAGCGCATGACGCATGACGGCAGGGTCCAGGCGCCGCTCGACCCGGAAGAGGCGGAAGCAGCCGTCCGGCGCCTGCTCGACGAGGGCGTCGAGGCCGTCGCCGTGGCGCTGCTGCACAGTTACGCCAACCCGGCCCATGAAGAAATCGTCGCCGAAATCGTCGAGCGCCTCGCGCCGGAAGTCGAAACCAGCGTGAGCTGCCGCGTCCTGCCCGAGGCGAAGGAATACGAACGCACCTCCACAACGGTGGTGAATGCGTGCCTGAAGCCGGTGGTCTCGCGCTATCTGGCCGGGCTGGAAGAGGGCTTTGCCGACATAGGCGCCCGCGCGCCGCTGCTGCTGATGCAGTCGAGCGGCGGGCTCATGCCTTCCCCGGCGGCGCGCAACCTGCCCATGCACATCGTCGAGTCCGGGCCGGCCGGCGGAGTGATCGGCGCGCAGGCGCTGGCCCGGGCCGCCGCCTTGGACAATGTCCTCACCTTCGACATGGGCGGCACCACCGCCAAGGCGTCCATCGTCGAGCGCGGCGAGGTCTCGCGTGCGCTCGAATTCAGCGTCGGCGCGGGGGTGATCGCCGGCTCCCGGCTGATGACCGGCGCGGGCTATGTCGTCAAGACGCCGGCCATCGACCTTGCGGAGGTCGGCGCCGGGGGCGGTTCGCTGCTCCGCCTGGACGCCGCCGGCGCCCTGCAGGTCGGGCCGGAGAGCGCCGGCGCCGATCCGGGCCCCGTCTGTTACGGCGCGGGCGGAACGGAACCGACCCTCACCGACGCCAACCTGCTGCTCGGATACCTCAACCCGGGACACCTCGTCGGCGGTGCGCTCAAGCTCGATTTCGAGGCGGCGCGGGAGGCCTTCGAACGCTGCATCGCCGGGCCGATGGGGCTCGCGCCGGAAGACGCGGCGCTGGGCGCCCACCGCATTGCCGCCTCGAACATGATCCGCGCCATCCGGGCCGTCTCTTCGGAGCGCGGGCGCGACCCGCGCGACTATGCGCTGTTCGCCTTCGGCGGCAACGGGCCGCTCTTCGCCGCCGGCATGGCGCGGGAACTCGCCATCCAGCGGGTGCTGGTGCCGCCGTCGCCGGGGTTGTTCTCGTCCTTCGGCCTGCTCCATGCCGAGGTCGAGCACCACTATTCCCACGCGCATCGGCGCATCCTGCGCGGGGCCGACCCGGCGGCACTCGAAGCCGCATGGGCCGCGCTGGAGGCGGAGGCCGACACGCAGCTCGAAGCCGACGGAATCCTGCCGGACCGCCGCGCGCTAGCCCGCAGCGCGCAGCTCCACTATCACGGCCAGATCTTCGAACTCCAGGTCGCCGCCCCGCCGGGCCGTGTGGATGCGGCGTGGATTGCCGAGCTGGAGGAGGCGTTCGGCGTCGAGCACGAGCGCACCTACGGCCACCGGGCCGGGCCGGAGGAACCCGTGGAGTTGATGACCGTGCAGGTCATCGGACGCGGCCTCTCCCTCGACCGGACGCCGCCTCCGCCGCCGCCCGCGCCCTCGGGCGGGGCGGGCAGCCGCCGCACCTGGTTCGGCCGCGCGCATGGATGGCGCGAGGCGGCGGTGCTGGCGCGCGGCGATCTCGGCCGGGACGCGACCCCGGGCCCGCTCATCGTCGAGGAATACGACGCCACCTGCCTCGTGCCGCCGGAGGATTCCGCCCGGCTGGACGGATACGGCAACATCGTCATCGAAATCGCCTGACGGAGGGTCCGCTCATGGCCCGCATCGCCTATGCCGCACGCGAAGACCTGCCGCCCGCCCTGCAGCCGCTTGTGGACGACGCCGCGTCTTACGGCCCGTTCGCCAGCCTGGTCGGCGCGCTCGGCCGGCGGCCGCCCATTTTGGAGCACACATTCGGCCTGCTGACGGCGCTGCGCCGGGAAGCCGTGCTGCCGCGCCGTTATCTGGAACTGGCGCTGGTCGCGGTCTCGCAGCGCAATGCCTGCGACTATTGCGTGGCCCATCACGGGCCGATGCTGGCTGTGGAGGGAATGAGCGCCGCCGGCGTCGCCAGCCTGCTGGACGACCCGGAAAACCATCCGGAACTCGGCGGGACCGACCGGCTGGTGGTCGACTACGCGGTTCAGGTCAACGACCGCGCCGGGGGCATGCGCGACGGGATTTTCGAGCGGCTGAAAGCGCATTTCAGCGAGGAGCAGATCGTCGAACTGACCTGGCGGGTCGCGCTCTGCGGGGCGTTCAACCGTTTCAACGACGCCCTCCAGCTCGACCTGGAGCCGGAAGCGCGGGCGGTTCCCGACGCCGCCTGAGGCGGGTGCGGCGCCGGTCTGCGCCGCGGTCCCGGAAAGCGCGGCCGACTCGTGAGCCGGCCGCGGCCCGATCGGGCGTCAGTTGCTCTTGGGCTTGCAGGGGTTGCAGGCGCCGCAGGCCGGCTTGCACGGGCTGCAGGCGGCTTTCGGCTTGCAAGGCTTGCAGGCGCCGCAGGCGGGCTTGCAGGGATTGCAGGCGCCGCAAGCGGGCTTGCAAGGCTTGCAGGCGGCGGCCACGGGCTTGCAGGCGGCGTAGGCCGTGCCGGCGAGGCTCGCGGCGCCAACGGCGCCGACGGCCATGCCCACGCCGATGACCGCTGTGGAAAGAAGGCGGGCCTTATATGATTTCATCAGGGTTCTCCCGTTGCTCGATGTTTCCGATAATGCGGTGGGCGATCCGAAGACCGCCGACGGCCATGCTAGAGCATTTTTCGAGCTTATAGAATCTTTGGAATTTTCAATCGGTTGCAGATGTGATTCAAGATGCAGGCTGGTGAAGGAGGCCCGCCTGCATGACACGACCTCTTTCGAATGCTCTGCGCCGCCGGGCGGTGAGGGCGGTGGTTGATGGCGGCATGTCGCGCCGAGGAGCGGCCCGGCGCTTCGGGATCGCGCCTTCGACGGCGATCAAGTGGGTCCACGCCTGGCGTCGCACGGGCAGCTATCGGTCGAGGGCGCAAGGCGGCGACAGGCGCTCGCAGCGGATCGAGGCGCGGGCCGAGGTGGTTCTGGCACTGGTCGAAGAGACCCCGGACATGACGCTGGCGGCGATCGCTACCCATCTGGAGGACGAGCACGGGCTGCGGGTGTCCCGGAGCACCGTGTGGCGCTTCTTCCACCGCCGCAGCATCACCTTCGAAAACCCGCGCACGCCAGCGAGCAGCAACGCCCTGACGTGCTGAGGCGCCGGCGCACCCGGCTCGAAGCCCAGCCCGGGTTCGACCCCGAGACGCTCGGGCCGGGCGCTGCGCGGGCAGCGCCGCCAGGCGCCGGCGCCTCATGGGCACTGGAAGACCGCAACCTTCGTCGGCGCACTGAGACTGAGCGGCATGACCGCCCCCATGGTGCTCGACGGCGCCATGCACGGCGCCGCCTTCCTCGCCTGCGTCGAGAAAAGGCTGGCGCCCATCCTCAAACCCGGCGACATCGTGGTGATCGACAACCTCCCCGCCCACCGCAGTGTGCCCGCCCGAGACGCCATCCACAGGGCCGGGGCCGAGTTGCGCTTCCTGCCGCCCTGCAGCCCCGACTTCAACCCGATCGAGATGGCCTTCTCCAAGCTCAAGGCCTCCCTCAAGCGACACGCCGCCCGCACCATCCCGGAACTCCGGGACGCCATCGGCGAAGCCACAAACACCTTCACATCCGCCGAGTGCCAAAACTACTTCACTGCTGCAGGATATGAACGTGTCCGATCGGATAGTGCTCTAGCAGGGCGCGCGGGCGATACGACCGCATATCGTTGCGGATCGTGAGCGCGAGCGCCGATGCGCCCCGGTGATACATCCCCAGCCGCAACGCCTCCGCCACCCGGCGCAGCGCCCCGGACATGGACGCCTCCGCCGGCGACATGACGCAATAGCGGACGCCCTCATAGTCGCGGGCCGCATACCAGCGCAGCGTTGTCGTCTTGCCGACGCCCGGATCGCCGACGATCGTGCCCAGGCGCTTGAACACGATCGTAGCGTCCAGGACTTCCAGCATGGCGGCGGCCGCCGGCGTCCGGCAGAACGCCTCCGGCTCTAGCAGCTCCGGGCGCAGGTGACAAACTCCCATAAGCGTATCCCTCTTCTTGTCAGGGGGTTGCGTCAGGGGATGGGCGGATGAAGCCGTCATCCGTCCGTCCCCGTCTTCGGCAGGAACCAGCGCAACGCTTCCCGCCGGCGTTCCTCTCGAAGCCTCTCAATCTCGTTTTCGTCGGCCGGGCGCGCCGCCGGCGTTTGCCGCATGGCGCGGCCCATGGTCCGGCTCGCATCGTCCAGGCGGACAACGGCCTCGGCCTCCGGGTCCGACGCCGGGCCGGCCTTCGCCGCCATGCGGTCAAGCAGCTCCCGAAGGTCCAGCGGCTCGGTATCGCCGCGCGCGGCCTTCACGGCGCGCCGGGCGGCGGCATGACGCCCGGCCGCATCCCGCGCCCCGGCAGTGTCGAGCGCGTCATAGGCCGCGTCCGGCCATGCGACGCAAAGCAGCTCTTCGCCGCGCATGACGGAGATCGCGTCCGTCCCGCTGAAAATCGGGACGCGAAGATGCAGCGGCGTTCCCGCTGCCACCGCGTCCAGCTCCGGCGCGCGATAGGTCCGCCCGGCCCACTTGAAGCCGTCGCGGCCCATGACGCGCGAGGCGTCGCGCGCGAAGGCCGCCAGCAGCGCCGTGAAGGTCGAGCCGTCCGCGCGCGGCAGCAGCAAATCCATCGGGTGCATGTCGCCGAAAACAATCTCCATGGGCCGGCGCGTCGCCCGCGTCCGGCGGATGCGCGGGCGGTTTTCGTCTTCCCAGCGCTTCCGGTCGTGATCGTAGATCGCGACGGCGCGATACTTGCGCCCGTCCTTTGAAACGCGCAGCTGGCCCAGGCGGAAAAGCGAATCGTGATTTGCTTTCGCCGGATCGAAACCGGCCTCCGCCGTCAGCTCCGCCAGATAGCGCGCGGCAAGGTCCGCGACCCAGCGCCAGCCGTAATCCGGTGAGGCCGCCCATAGCGAGCGGATGCGCAGGTCCAGCTTGTCCCGGATCGCCGCCTTCGTCTCATCGTCGAACGGAACCGCCGCATCCCAGGCACGGGTTATATAAACCTTGCGCCCGGTCAAAGGCGGGCGGCGCGACGGCAAGAGCGCCTCGGACCCGTCCGCTTCATGGGCCGCGATCCAGCGATAGATCGTCGTTTTGCCCATCCCGCTCGCCCGCACCGCTTCCTTGACCGCCTCCCGGCGCTCGCTTGAGCCGGGCGGATGCGCCAGCGCCGGTCGTATCAAGTCGATCTTGCGCTGCGCCTTCCCGGCGCGCTTTGAGAAAGGTTGGGCCTCATTGGAATTATCCTATCATACTTTTGCGTTCAAAACACCATGGGCCGCGCGATGGCAGGCCGGGCAAAGCGCCTGGAGATTGTCGTTGCGCCAGGGATGGCCGCCCCTCGCCAGCGGGCGCCGGTGGTGAACCTCCAGCGGGCCATCCGCGCCGCATGCCTCGCAGCGCCCGCCGGCGCGCTCGATGCAGCGCTTGCGCGCGCGAAGCCACTTCGCACGGTTGCCCATGCGGGCGCGGCGGCTCTTGCTCCGCGTTGTCATGGTGAAGGGAAAGGCGGGCCAGTCGCACGGACCGGCCCGCGAGGCCGCTATTCGGCGGCGCGCAGTTTATTGAGCGCGCCGCAAAGTGCTTCCTCCGCCGCCTCAAGGTCCAGCTTCAGACTCTCAATCACGCACTCTATGGAGACGATCACGGCCTCCATGGTGGGCGCGTCGACAGTCAGGTGCTGGACCGCCTCTTTGGGCAGCCACTCTGCCGCTGTCATCTTTATCAGCGCGGCGCACACACGATTCTGCGCTCCATCCAGGCCGGCGAGGATTGCGGCGTTTTCGGATTGCGGCCCGTCCGGGGCCATGGCACTTTTCACCATGGGACCTCCAAGTCCTGTTTGGGGTTCCCTGGCCCGTTCGGTGTTCCTAGCACCGGCGGGCAGGGGCGGGACGGTTGCAGCCGTCTCGCCCCACCATCATTCACGATTCGGCGGCGGCGTTCAAGCTCTCATTCCGGGCGGCAGTCCGGGTCGTAGCAGGGGAAGACGGCGCGGCGCTCCGGGTCCGGCTCGATCCGCGCGGCGGCGGCCTCGGCGGTTTTATAGGCCAGCCGCCGCCGATTCATGATCGGCGCGTGTGCGCTCATTCGCCATGCATGCCAATGCCTGTTCACCACGCTTCGCCCAGGTTCGCTCAAGTTCGTCATCCGAACATATCCCTAACAATCCGACCTAGCCCCACCGTCCTGATTCCCATTTTCAACAATTCACCCTACCGCCCGATCGCCGGGACCCGTGACCGAAGCTGCCTGCTTCGCGCATGCCGGGCGCAAGTTCCACGAGCGCGCCGACATCGCGGCCGGCAAGAGGCGCGGCAGGCAGGCGCCGCCGATCTCGCCGCTGGCGGTGGAGGCCGTGAAGCGGATCGATGCGCTGTTCGACATCGACCGATCCATCAACGGCGAGGCCGCCGGGCACCGCCTCGCGGTGCCGCGCGAACAGAGCGCGCCGCTCCTCGCCGACCTCGAGAACTGGATGCGCACCGAGCGCGCCGGGCTGTCGCGCCATTCCCCCGTGGCCAGGGCCATGGACTGTATGCTGAAGCGCCGGGACGGCTTCGCCCGCTTCCTCGACGACGGACGTATCCGCCTGTCAAACAACGCTGCGGAACGCGCAATCGGGCCTCTGGCCCCGGGCAGACGCTCCTGGCTGTTCGCCGGTTCCGACCGCGGCGGCAGGCGCGCGGCAACGATCTGCACCCCGATCGGCGCCGCCAAGCTCAACAATGTCGATCCCCGGACCTGGCTCGCCGACGCGCTCGACCGCATCGCCGGGACGCCGCAGAGCCGGCTCGACGAACTCTTGCCGTGGAACTGGCGGGACGACCGGCGACACGATCAGGTGGCATAACCCGATATCTCCGACCCAGGCGTCATCGCCGGCATAGCCGGTCCCGGTTCCGGAACAACACAACCTGAGGCCTGCGCCGGATGCTCACGAATAAACTCGTCTCACAGCCAAACCAAATCACCTCAATCGGAACACGAAAATGCACACATAGGTTCTCAGAGGCCGTTTGAGAATGTTGTTGCGTTGGTTTTGGGTATGTGAGTCACGCTTTTCATGTGGACACGAGAGACGCGAGGCCGGATGGCCGCGATCGAGCGGAAAACGAGGCGTTATCCCCCCGATCCGACCGACGGGGAATGGGGGCGGATTGCGCCGTTGTCGCCGAAGCCGGCGGCACGGGGCCGCAAGCCGGGCGTGGACCTGCGCGAAGTGCTGAACGCGATCCGTTACATGACGCGCACGGGCGGCGGCTGGCGGATGCTTCCGAAGGACTTTCCCCCCGGCAGACGGTGTATTGGCGGTTCCGGCGCTTTGTGCCGCTGATGCTGTTTCGCACCGTTCACGATATTGCGTCGATGCTCGACCGGAAGCGGGTCGGTCGCAAGAGCGGTCCGTCGGCCGGGGTCATCGACAGACAAACGGTCAAGGCGCCTGCGCCCGGAGCGCAACGAGGCCGGGACGGGGCCAGGCGGACAGTCGGGCGCAAGCGGCATGTGGCGGTAGACACCGACGGGCGCCTTCCGATGGTCAACCTCACGGGCGCCGATATCTGCGACAGCGCCGGCGCGCAGGCGATCCTCGATGCCTTGTGCAAGCGCGGGCCTTGGGTCAAGCATCTGTTCGCCGACGGCGCCTGTGACAAGACGCAACTCATGGATAAGGCCGCCTTCCTCGACTTCGCCATTGAGGTCGTGCGCCGTCTCGACGACGAACCGGGCTTCAAGGTCGGGCCCCGCCGATGGGTTGTCGAGAGGACCTTCGCATGGCTCACGCGATGGCGCCGTTCGGTACGAGACTACGAGCAGCGCCCCGATGTCTCCGAAGCCCCATGATCCATGTCGCAATGGAAAGCCTCTTGCTGCGAAGAATCGCCCATTGAGCCAATTCTCAAACGGACTCTCAGAACCGGCGGCCGATCCGTCCGACTGGAACGTCATGACGTGATCCTGCTGGATACGCACGCCTTCATCTGGACGGTCGGCGGCGACCCGCGCCTCGGCCCCCGCGCCCGCGCGGCTGTCTAAGTGTCCGGCCCGAAAAGAGTTGAGTGACTTCAGCGCGTTGTGATTCATTGTTTGTGTCGAACCATCAGCGAGGCGCAAGATGTGGCCTGAAATCACTCGCCCGAAGTATGAGCGCGACGGGCTGCGCCATACAAGCGACCCGACGGATGCGGAGTGGGCCGTTCTCGCCCCCTTTGCGCCCCCGGCCGAGGCGCCGGGGCGACCGCGGACGACGGACCTGCGCGAGGTCATCGGCGCGATCCTGTATGTGCTGCGCAGCGGTTGTCCGTGGCGCACGATGCCGAAGCACTTTCCGCCGCGCTCAACAGTGCAGCGCTATTTCTACGCTTGGCGCCGTGACGGGTTCCGGGAACGGATCGATCGAACCCTGCTGGCGGTGGCGCGCGTGGCCGGGGGCCGGGAGGCTGGCACCTCAGCCGGCATCTGCGACAGCCAGTCGGTCAAGACCACCGAAAGCGGCGGTCCACGGGGCTTTGACGCAGGCAAGAAGGTCAAGGGCCGCAAGCGCCACATCCTCACCGACACCGGCGGCCTGCCGGTCGCCGCCCGGGTCCATGGCGGCGATATCCGGGACCGCGACGGCGCCCCGACCGTGCTTGCCGGCATCTGCGACAGCGTCCCGCAGTTGCGCCATGTCTTCGCCGATGGGGCCTGCGCCGGCCCCAAACTCCAGGCGGCGCTGAAGCGGCTCGGCCGATGGACCCTGGAGATCGTCAAGCGGCCCGACACCGCGCAGGGCTGCGAGGTCTTGCCGAGGCGGTGGGCGGTCGAACGCACGTTAGCCCGGATTTCTCATACCGTGTAGGTGGATCGGGGTTCTGTCTGTTATACCAACCGCGAGTCATATGAACCGATACAGTGAGGCATCGGGATCAGCACGATGGGGCTACGGCCCAGCTGCGCCGGGTCGTATTGGTGATGACGTCGGGCTGGTCGGTCAGCCATTGCCACCCCGTCCGGCAGGCGTCCCTCAGGGCGGAGACATCCTTGAACACGCGGTTGGCGAAGCGGTTCGATTTCAGGAACAGAATGATCTGCTCCATCGGATTGAGTTCCGGACTGTAGGGCGGCAGATGCACGAGCGTCAGGTTGGGGGGAACGAGAAGGTCGCCCGAGCGATGCCAGCCCGCCCCGTCCAGCACAATCACGCCGTGCGCACCCGGCGCCACGGCCGCGCCGATCGCCGCCAGATGCTCGTTCATCGACGCCGTGTTCGTCCTGTCCGCCACGTGGGCGATGCCGACGCCGCGCTCCGCGCAGGTGGCGCCGAACAGATAGATGTAGCCATAGCGATGGTCGCGCACGATGCGCGGACGCTGCTTCCCATTCGCCCAGACCCGTGTCGTCATCCCCTTCTGGGCGATGCGCGCTTCGTCCTGGAACCAGATTTCTATCGGACCCGCCAGCGCCTCAGAGCCGAGCGTCGACGTCAACTGTGCCTCGAACTCCGCCACGAACGACCTCTGCCGCTCCGCGTCGGCTTTGGGGGGGATCGGTCGCCCCGAGACAAAGCGAAACCCGGCCCTTCGGAGCATCATACGGGCACCGCTCTCCGTATAGATGACCCCGAAGGCCTCCTCGATTTTCCGTACGATGTCCTGAACGCGCCAGCGCGTCACACCGTCCCGCTCAAGCTCGGAACCCGCCTCGATCCAGGCGCCGATCTCGGCGATCTGCGCGTCCGTCAACCGGCCCTCGCTCCCGCCGCGCGGGAGATCCGCGAGGCCGTCGAAGCCCTCCGTGTTGTAGCGCAACACCCAGTCGCGCAGGATTTGAAGCTCCATGCCCTGCGCCCGAGCCGCCTCCGTGCGAGACGCGCCCTCCATGATCATGGCGAGCGCACGCGCGCGCGACGCTTGCTTCGCGTCCCCGCAGTGCCTCGAAAGCGCGTGGAGCTCGTCCGCTGTGTGTGCCGTCCAGGTTATCGGCGTTGCCGCACTCATCGTCATCCTCCGGCGCTGGTGAGTCGATCACCACAGTCTATGGAGGTCGTCCGGACCGTCACCCCAACATATGGGGATGGTGAGTCAATTTGGAGCGCGCTTGGTATAAGACGTCATGCCCGGACTTGTTCCGGGCATCTCCCTCCATCGCTTCCGCCGGGCCGGTCAGACGGGTGTGTCGCCGCAGATGGTGACGCGGTGCATGATGCGGGTCTCGCCTGGATAGTCGTCGAGCGCATAGTGCTGGGTGCAGCGGTTGTCCCAGAAGGCGAGCGCCCCCTCCTCCCAGCGGAAGCGGCACTGGAACTCCGGCTTGATCGAGTGACTGCGCAGCCAGTCGAGCAGCGGCTCGCTCTCGGCGTCCGTCAGCCCGTCGAAATGCTGGCAGTGGCCGCCGACATAGAGCGCCTTGCGCCCGGTCTCCGGGTGGGTGCGCACCACCGGATGGGAGGAGATGGTCTGCACATGGCCGGGGTCCTTGACCTGCATCGAGGTGCGCCCGGCATACATTTCCTTGCGCGTCCTGCCGCCGGCGCTCTTGAACCGGTCGCCGACGGAAATCGCGCGCAGGTCCGCCAGCGTCTCCCTGAGGCCGTCCGAGAGCGTTTCATAAGCGAGATACTGGTTGGTGAACAGCGTGTCGCCGCCCCTGGACGGCACCTGTTTGGCGTAGAGGATGGTGCCCATGGCGGGTTGCGGCGAGAACATCTGGTCCGAATGCCAGGCGCCGCCGAAATTCCTCGTGTCCGCCGGCGTCTTCCTGATTTCGAGCAGTTCGGGATAGTCGTCCATCCCCTTCATGAAGGGATGCAGGTGGATATCGCCCCAGCGCCGCGCGAAGGCGAGTTGCTGTTCCGGCGTGATGTCCTGGCCGCGGAAGAAGATCACCAGATTCTCGTGCAGCGCCCGGCGGATCTCGGCGAAGGTCTCGTCATCGACATCCGCAAGATCGACGCCGCCTACCTCGGCGCCGAGCGCCCCGGCCACAGGCCTGACCTCGATGCGCTGGAACCCGGCCATGCGAGCCTCTCCTTCCCTTCGTTGCGCCGCCAGTCTATATCGAACCGCCCGCGCCTCCAAGCCTGACGGGACGCGATGCTCCGAAGGACGCAGCGCCCATGCTCACTCCCGAAATGGCAGGACTGATCCGCGAGAACACGCTGGCGCTGGTGGCGACGGTGACGCCGGAGGGCGAACCGGCGGTCTCGCCCAAGGCGACCGTCGTGGTGCTCGACCCGGCCCGGCTTGCCTTCTCGGACCTGCGCTCCCCGGGCACGAGGCGCAACCTCGCCGCCAATCCGGCCTGCGAGCTCGCCTTCGTCGATGTGTTCCGGCGCAAGGCGGTGCGGGTGCGCGGGCGGGGCTCCTGCCATGCGCGCGGCGCTCCCGAATTCGACGCCCTGATGCCGCATTTCTCGGAATGGCCGGACCTGCAGCCCCGGATGCGCGGCATATTCGAGATCGCCGTCACCGGCGCGGAGATGGTCGTGTCGCCCGCCTATGACATCGGTGCGGTGGAGGCCGCGCTCGCCGCCGAATGGCTTGCGCGCTACCGCCGCCTGATCGAAGGCTGAACGCGGTCAGCCGCCGGCGTCGAGTTCTGCAAGAAGGGCGGCGGCGCGCTCGTCGAGAATGCGGTCGAGCGCGTTCCCCGCGGGCAGCGCCAGGCCCCGGCGAAACAGGGCGCGCGCGCGGTCCGTGCCGCCATCCAGCATTTGCAGCGCGCGGGCATACTCGAAAAGCGGCGCCTTCGCCTCCGGCGCGCGTCCGAGCGCCCGCGCAAACAGGGCATGCGCTTCCTCCTCGCGAGCGCCGAAAAGGAGCCGCCCCATGAAGGAGCCTGCGGCGTCCACTACCCCCGCGCGCCATCCCGCCTTGCCGGTCAGCGCCGGCGGAGAATCGGGGTCGAGTTCCAGCGCCCGGTCGAGCGCGTTGCGGATATTCCCGGCATAGCCGCGGCTGCTTGCCTCGGAGCGGCTCAGCGTTTGCCCGTGGCGGCCCATGATCCGGGCGGTCGCCTCGGCCATATCGGCGGCCTCGAGAAACCGGCCCTCGGTCCAGGCGGCGCGGGCGTCGTCCAGCGGACCGGCCGCCGCCAGCAGGCCGGCCGCCAACACCGCGCGGATCCGAAACGGGAAGGGCGGACTCTGGATCCGGTTCGACATGGCGGCGAAGGCTATACGACCGGAGCCGGCAACGGCAAATCGGTCCTGCCACACCGATGCCCTGCGCCGGCGCCCGGTTGACAGGCGGGGCAGGCGGGGCAGAATGGCGGATGGAAGCGGGCGTAGCTCAGTGGTAGAGCATCGGCTTCCCAAGCCGAGTGCCGTGGGTTCGATCCCCATCGCCCGCTCCAGTTCTGCGCCCGTGCGGCCCATGCCGAGGCGGGCGCGCCGGCCCGGGGGGAAGGCGATGGAATACCGGTTGATCGAGGTTGAGCCGGTCGCGGGCGCGCTCGGGGCCGAGATCGGCGGCGTGGACATTTCGCAGCCGCTTGCCGACGGCGCTTTCGAGGAAATCCGCCGCGCTTTCCTCGAATTCAGGGTGATCTTCTTCCGGAGCCAGACGCTGGCGCCCCGCCGCCAGCGTGATTTCGCGGCCCGGTTCGGCCCCTGCAACCGCTATCCCTTCGTTGCCGGGCTGGAGGAATGCCCGGAAGTGATCCCGATCGTGAAGGAGCCGGAGGAGACCTTCAATTTCGGCGGTCTCTGGCATTCCGACACGACCTATCTGGAGAAGCCGCCGCTCGGCACCCTGCTCTACGCCGTCGAGACGCCGCCGCATGGCGGCGACACGCTGTTCGCCAACACGAAGCTTGCTTATGACGCGCTGTCCGACGGCATGAAGGCGGCGCTCGCGGGCCTCCGGGGGCTTTCCAGCGCGAAGATCCGCTATGCCGACGGCGGGCGGTCCGGGCAGTTCAGCCGCTTCAGGGGCGCGATGACCGCAACCGGCCTCGACCGCGAGGAGACGCTGGAGGCCCGGCATCCCGTCGTCCGCACCCATCCCGATACCGGCGAGAAGGCGCTCTATCTCAACCGCGCCCACACGGTGCGCTTCGAGGGCTGGACCGAGGCCGAGAGCCGGCCCTGGATCGCGTGGCTGTGCGAGCATATCGCGCGGCCGGAGTTCACCTGCCGGTTCCGCTGGGAGCCGGGCTCGATCGCGCTGTGGGACAATCGCTGCACGCACCATTTCGCCCTCAACGACTATCACGGCCATCGCCGCCATATGCATCGCTGCACCATAGAGGGCGACCGGCCCTCCTGAGGCGCGGTCCTCGCAAACTTCCGGAGAATCCATGAACAGCAAGACCGCGCCCGATAGCGCGCCCAGGATCGCCATCGTCTGCGCCGGGGCCGTCGGCTCCCATGTCGGCGGCCATCTGACCAGGGCCGGCTATGCGCCGATTCTGGTCGATTTCTGGCCCGAGCATGTCGAGGCCATGCGCCGCGACGGGCTCAGGCTGACCGGCATGACGGAGGCGGAATGCTTCACCCAGCCGGTCGAGGCATGGCATGTCACCGAACTCGAACGGCTGTCGCGCGAGCGGCCGGTCGATATCGCGTTCGTTTGCGCCAAGTCCTACGACACCGTCTGGGCGACCGAGATGATCCGGCAGTATCTGGCGCCGGACGGGTTCGTCGTATCGCTCCAGAACGGCATCAACGAGGAGCGGGTCGCCGGCGCGGTCGGCTGGGGCAAGACGCTTGGCGCCATCGCGAGCCTGATCGCGGTGGAGCTGCACGCCCCCGGCCAGGTGCGCCGTAATGTGCAGCTCGGCGGCGAGCGGCACACCGTCTTCCGCGTGGGCGAGCCGCACGGCCGGGTCACGGACCGCGCGCGCCTCATCGCCGACATGCTCTCCCATGTGGACAGCGCCAGGGCGACCTCCAACCTCTGGGGCGAACGCTGGTCGAAGCTGGTCATCAACTCGATGCGCAACCCGATGTCGGCGGCGACCGGCCTCGGCGGCAACGACGCCGACCGGCTCGACTATACGCGCCGTCTCTCGATCCGCATTGCCGGCGAGGCGATCCGCATCGGGCTCGCGCACGGCTTCACCCTGGAGAAGCTCTACGGCATGGAGCCCGAGCGCGTCGCCGAGGCGGCGGAAGGCGGCAACGAGGCGATGACCGAGATCGAGGAGGCGCTGGAGCGCAACGCCCGGGGCCGTTCGGGCGGCCAGCGCCCTTCCATGGGCCAGGACATCCAGAAGGGCCGGCGCACGGAGATCGACTACCTCAACGGGTTGGTCGTGGACTATGCCGAGCGCCTCGGCCTTGCCGCCGACGCCAACCGCGCCATTATCGAGGTGGTGAAGCGCGTCGAGCGCAGGGAGATCGCGCCCGCGCCGGAGAATGTGCGGCATATTTGAAAGGCGCGGCCGGGGCGCGGGGCCGGTCGAACGACGGATAATGCCGCTCGATGGGAGGAATCGCCGTTCATGCCGGACAATGCGGATATCGTTCGCGGGGGGCTGACCTGGAGAATCCTGAAGCAGGTGTTCCCGATTGCGCCGTCGCTCCGGCGCGAGCATTGGGACCTGTTGGCCGGAACCGGGATCGCGGAGGCGCAAAGGAACGACGACGAGCTGTTCTACGAAGCGTTGCTGCACAAATTCCGGCGCGACGGCGAATTCATAGTGGATCTGGACCGAAGGTTCCTCGGGTCGAAAAAGAAGAAGGACAAGGAGAAGGCCTTTACCTCCCGCGCCGGGACATGGTTGTTCCGGCAGATCCCCGACCTGGTGGATTACGACGACATTCTCGGCGCCCCGTCCGGCCTGTTCGGCGAAGCCACGGCCGAGCGGGACCTGCGCGACATCATAGCGGACATGCGGCGGATCGAGAGACAAGCCAAGGCCCGCCTTGTCCCGTGTGTCGAGGAACGATGGAAATCGGCCGCCGCGGAGCTGCGGAGCCTCCTCGACGATCTGGACCGCCCCACGCCGGAGGCCGTCGAGCGGATAGAGGCCGCCGCGCAGACATTGCTGGAAGCCGGCAGGGAAATCGGAAAGCTGGCGGCGGAACTGGAGCGCCGCCGCGCCGAAATCCGCAACCTGCTCGAATCGTGCTCCGGCCGGAACCGCGCCGCCGGAATTCTGGAGCGTCTCGCCTCTCTGGACAGCTCGCAATTGACCGCGCTCGCCGAAGCCGCGGTCGATGCCAAGGAGCATATTCGGGCGCTGGCCGAAGCGGAAATCGGGCTGGCGGCGAAGGAGAAGGACTTCGAAAGGCTGCGGGCCGACGGTGCGCCCTGGGCGGCGATCGCGAGGCTGGCCGAAGCTCTGGCGCAACTCGAGGCTGAAAGAGCCCGCCGGGATGCGGCGGTGGATACGGCGCTCGGCCGGATGGCCGCCGCCATCGACGCCGGGGAACCGGCCGCCGATGCCCCCGCTGCCGCCGTTCCGGAGCGCCGCCGCCGCAAGGCCCAGGCCGCGGGCAACGCCGGGGCGGCGGAGACGCGGCGCCGGCCGGAGGACGATGCGGCGGCAGGAGAGGCGACATGCCCCGGCCTGCCGCCGCCCGCATCGTGGAAGGAGTTTCCGACGTGGTGCGAGACGCATCTGGCGGATCGCCTGGTCCTGTCGCCGAGGGCCCGCAACACGATCAAGAAGACGCGATATGAGGATTTCGGGACGGCGGCGAAATGCCTGCTGTGGCTCGCCGGCGACTATCGTCGCGCAAGGCTGGAGGGCGCGGGCGACGATCTTCGCGGACCGATCGGGTCCGGGCTGTGGAACGACCGCTGCGGCGGCGATTCCTTCCCGTTCGACTGGAGCGGAAAGCGGGTCGAGGTCGAATGGCATGTGAAGAACGGCGGCAACACAACCGATCCGGCCCGTTGCCTGCGCATCTATTATTTCTGGGACGAGGCCGACAGCAGGGTCGTGGTCGCCAGCATGCCCGACCATATTCCCAACGGCGCCGTCTGACAGCCGCCCCGAGAAGCCGCTCACGATCTCCGCAGGCGTTCGAAGCGGTGCAACATGAAGGCCGTGCCGACGGCGGGCGCGGCCAGGTTCGCGAACGGCAGGGTCATCATCCAGGCGACTGCCACGCCCGCGAGCCATACCCGGAAGCGGTGGCGGCGGCGGAGCGCGCGCGCCGCTTCCGGCTCCAGCCGGCGGAGCGCGGCGGCCTCGAAATATTCCCGCCCGCAGAGCCATCCGTTCGCCAGCCAGAACAACAGGAGGCCAAGCGGCGGCGCGAACAGCCAGACCGGCAGCAGCAGCAGGTTGATGCCGAGCGCGGCGCCGACGAAGAACGCGGTCTGGCGGCATGTTTCGTCCCAGCCTTGGGGGTTGGCCGGTCCCCGATTCGGGTAGTGGCGGGCCTCGACCGCCCGCGCGGCGCTTTCCAGAAAAAGCCCCTGCAATGCGGCCGCGGCCGCCGGGAACAGCATGGCGCCGGCTGCAAATGCCGCAATCCCGCCGGCGAGGCCGGCCGCGAGATCGAGCCAGCCGACGCCGGCAAGCCCGCCGAGCGCCCAGCCGGCGCCCGCCGCCAGCGCGGCCAGCAACAGCGCGGCCAGCAGGCAGGACAACAGGACGACACGGCGGAAGCGCCGGTCGGAAAGCTGGCCGAAGGCCTTGAAGAGGTCGGCGATCAAGGTGCGGGCCGGGCCTCGCGCCGGGCCGTCATGGCTGAAGCCTCTCCCTCGTCCAGCGTCCCCCCTCGGCGTGGCAGACGATGCGGTCGTGCAGGCGGTGCTCTCCCCGCCGCCAGAACTCGATGCGCGAGGGCCGGAGCCGGAACCCGCCCCAGAAGACCGGCCTCGGAATGTCGGCCTCGCCGAACCGCGCCTCCAGCTCGGCCGCGCGCGCCTCGAGCGCCGCGCGGTCGGCGACCGGCTCCGACTGACGCGACGCCCAGGCGCCGATCCGGCTGCCGCGGTCGCGGCTCGCGAAATAGGCGTCGGAAACGGCGTCCTCCACGCGCGCAACCCGCCCTTCGACCCGCAATTGCCGATCCAGCACGCGCCAGTGGAAGGTCAGCGCCGCGAGCGGCCGGGCGGCGATCTCGCGCGCCTTCCGGCTGTCGTAGTTGGTGTAGAAGACGAGCCCCTCCGGCTCGACCGCCTTCACCAGCACGATGCGGCAGGACGGCATGCCGTCCGCGCCCACCGTGGCGAGCGCGGCTGCATTGGCGTCCACCGGCTCGCAGGCCTCGGCTTCCTCGATCCAACGCCCGGCGGCCAGCACCGGATCGCGCCCGATTTCGTTCTCTTCGGCTTCCTGCATCCCTTGACGAACCGCCCCCCGCGCCCCTTATTGATGGGTGGATATCCACAATAGGCCGGGCTGCCGCCGAGGCAAGCGCGCGGTTCCGGCCGGAACAAGGGGCGGTCTTACGATGAAACAAGTTATCGCCGTTGCGGCGGCCGTCTTCCTGCTGGCCGCCTGCGGCCCCGACCAGGGGCCCAAGCAGACTCTCGGCACCATCATCGGCGGGGTCGGCGGCGCGGTGCTCGGCAATGAGGTCGGCAAGGGCCGGGGGCGCAAGGTGGCGATCGCCGCCGGCACGCTACTCGGCGCCATGCTCGGCAGCAAGCTGGGCAAGGATCTGGACGAGGCCGACCGTATCGTCGCCGAGCAGACGACGCAGGGCGCGCTGGAACGCGGGCGCACCGGCGACCGGTCGGAATGGGAGAACCCGGACAGCGGCAATTCCGGCTGGGTCGTGCCGACGCGGACCTGGCAGGAGGATTCGGGCCGGTATTGCCGCGAATTCCAGACGGGCATCATCGTCGGCGGCGAGGAGCAGGCCGCCTATGGCACGGCCTGCCGCCAGCCGGACGGCAGCTGGAAGATTGTCCAGCCGGCGGCCTGATGCGAGATCCCTATGCGGTTCTCGGCTGCTCCCGGAACGCGGACGCGGAGACGCTGAAGCGGGCCTACCGGCGTATTGTCAAGGAGGATCATCCAGACCGGAGGCCCGGCGACCGGAAGGCCGAGGCGCGCTTCAAGGAGGCCGCCGCCGCTTGGGATCTGCTGGGCGACCCGGACAAGCGCACCCGCTTCGACCGCGGCGAGATCGACGCCGAGGGCCGCGAGCGCGCGCCTTTCGGCGGCTTCAGCGGTTCCGGCGGGCATACCGGGTTCGACCCCGGAGACCTGTTCGGCGACATCTTCTCCGGCTTTCGGAACCGTCCGCGGCGCGGCGCCGATACGCGCTACCGGGTTTCGGTGCCCTTTCTCGACGCCGTGAAGGGCGGCGCCGTGCGGCTCACGCTGAAATCGGGGCGGAGCATCGCGGTCGGCGTGCCGCCCGGGACCGGGAACGGCGCGCGGCTGCGCCTTGCCGGGCGTGGCGAGCCCGGCCCGGCCGGCGGCCCGCCCGGCGATGCCGAGGTCGAGATTGCGGTCGAGCCCCATCCCTGGTTCCGCCGCGAGGGACGCACGATCCTGGTCGATCTGCCGGTCTCGCTGGCCGAGGCGGTCCGGGGCGGCAGGGTGCGCGCGCCGACGCCGGACGGCCCGGTGACGGTGCGGATCGCGCCGATGACGAGTTCCGGCGCACGGCTCAGGCTGAAGGGCAAGGGCGTGCCCGACCCCGCGGGAGGGCCGCGCGGCGACCAGATCCTGCGCGTGATGATCCAGCTTCCGCGCAACCCCAACCCGGCGCTCGCGGACGCCGCCGAAGACCGCGCCGGCGCCGACCCCCGCGTCGAAGCCGGCATGGCCTGACGGGAACGGCCGTAATCCCCTCTTCCTCCGGGAGGGGCCGGGGGCGGATTCTCTTTCCGCGAGCCTGCCGGAGTCACCCATCCGTATCCGGCCGCCCCGCCTTGCGCGCCCTCATCCGATGAAACGGGGAGCCAGAATATTCACTATTTGTTTCTAAGAGAGCGCGACCGGGGAGAAAGTGTGCTAGAATAGTTCCAGGAGCCGAGGCGTCCGGGGCCGCGTCTCTCGCTTCCGAAAACTATGTGAACGCGCGCAACAGGGCCGCCCCCGAGCCGGGCGGCAACGAAACCGGGGAGACGCCGCCCCATGCCCGATGCGACCGCCGAACGCCCCGCCCGCCAGACCGCCTGCGCGCCGCCGGACCATGACAGAACATGACATTTCATGACATTTCATGACATTTCGCGGGGGTCTCCTCCGGCAAGGCCGGGTCGGGACAGTCTCGATGGATCAAACGGCTTGCTATGCGCGTTCGGCGGCGGCTTTCCGTGCTATGATCGTGCCGCCATGCTTGAAGACATTGCGCCCTGGACCACGCCCGCCCTGCTTGTGGGGCTGTTCGCCTGGCTCCGGGCGGACATCCGCGGCATGGAGGACCGGTTTCGTTCCGGGATGAACGATATGCGCTCCGAAATGCAGGGCCGGATCAAGGGCCTGGACGGGCGGCTGCGCGCGGTCAAGGCCGACCTGGCCGAGCTCAGGGGCCGGGTCTCGTTCATTCAGGACTGTATATTGAGACGAAACGCCCCGCTGGAAGAGCCGGCGGCGGCGGAGAGATGCCCATGACCGATCCGAACGACCGGACAGAACTGCGCGAGGCCGGGGCGCACCTTGCCGAAGAGCTCGGGCTGCCGGTGCCGGAGGGCGCGCCGGGGCTGGACGGCTTGGCGCTCGAAGCGAGCTTCGGCTCGCTCTGGGCCGACCCGGCGCTGCCGCCCGCCGACCGCATGGTGGCCGTGCTCGCCGCGCTCGCCCAGAAGGACCGGCAAGCCGATATTGCGGCCCATATCCGCGCGGCGGTCGAGGCGGGGCTGGACGCGCGGGAAATCCGCGAGATTTTCGTGCAGTGCGGCCTCTATGGCGGGCTGCCGATGGCGGCGCACGCGCTGAACACGCTGAATGCTCAACTGGGCTTCCCGGACCGGGAAGAGCAAGACCTGCGCGATCTCGCCGCGTTGGAGGCGGACGGGCGCGCGACGATGCACAAGCTGCACGGCGCGCGCGCCGAGACGGGCTATGCCGCGCCCGGCAATGCGGGGTCCGCCAGCCTCTACCGGGTCGCGATCCGCTACGGTTACGGCGCCATCTGGCGCCGGCCCGGCCTCTCGCACCGGCGGCGCATGATCGTGGCGCTGGCGAGCATGGCTGTGCTGGGCCTGTACGACACGCTGGCGAAGTTCGCCGCCTCCGCCCGCGCCCTGGGGCTTGCGCCGGCCGAGATCGCGGCCGCGATTGCCCAGACCGCCCCCTATGCCGGCTTCCCGCTCGCCCTCAACGCGCTCGGCCGCCTGGCCGATGTGCTGGCGGACCCGGAGGATTGACGGCGCGGCGAAGATTCGGAGGATCGGCGGGCCGGAAAGGAGGACATCGACATACGAAAGCGTCAATCCGGGTGGCCGCCGCGATGATGAGCGCCATGCTGGCGGCCTGCGGACCGGCGGGCAAGGTTACGGAAGGACAAACCACCACCGGCGTGCGGACCTGCCTGACGGAGTGGCGGGAAATCGAGCCGTCGAAACTGATCGTAAATTTCGAAGCCCTCGACGGCGCCGAGATAACCTGAGCGGAGCAGAGTATCGGGGACAACCACATCGTTCATCAGCGAGTGGATTTCGACGGCCGCGGCCGCCTGACCGTGGAGCATCCGAGCGGCCCCTATTCGATCTTCAGCATACAGGTAACAGAAAGCTTCAACGATATGCCGACGGCTCTGGCGGACATGAGGCGCTTCCTGGAGGGCTACACCGTGCATCAGCGCGATCTCGAAAGCGGACGCATCGGCAGACACGGCTGCCGCGCGGGACTGGTCGCGCAAGCGACAGACAACACCACGAGCGCAGCCTGCGTGCTCGGCATGTCGGCACTTCTCGGCCGCGGCGCGAAGAATCGGTCGCCGGACGAACATTACGACACTATCGTCCGGTTCCGGGACTGTTCGGGTAAGAGGCCGGCGCCGGAGGTCAAGGAGTTCCTGACAAACCTCCGGATCGTTTCGCGGGCATGGCGCCGCCCGGCCCCGCCGCGCTCAGACCGCCTTCGGGTTGAGGCCCAGGCTGCGGGAGCGCAGGTGGAGCATGATTATCAGCAGGAAGTTCACCGCATTGAAGGCCGCGCCCGAGAGGAAGGCCGGCGCATAGGAGCCGGTCTGGTCGAATATGTAGCCGGCAAACGTGCCGCCGATGGCCATGCCGGCGCCCGCGAACATGTATTGCGCGCCGACCCGCCAGCCGATCTCGGAGACCGGGAACCAGAGCCGCAGCAGCAGCGGGTAGCAGGGCATGATGCCGGCGAAGCCGAGCCCGAACATGACCGCGGTGACATAAAGCCCCGTCAGGCTCTCGACCATGGCGAACACGATCATCATGACGAACTGGCAGAGCGACCCGATCAGCAGGGTCGGCGCCGCGCCGATCCGGTCCGACAGCATCCCGAAGCCGATCCGGCTGAAGAAGCCGGCGACCATGAGCAGCGACAGGATTTCCGCCCCGCGCTCCTCCGCATAGCCGAGATCGGAGGTATGCGACACCAGATGGACGATGGGCATGGACATCGCCGCGCAGCAGCCGATCACGGCGATCCAGAGCGCGCCCTGCACCATTTCCGGCGGCCATTCCAGCACCTTGCCGCCGCGCGACGCCGCCAGGCGGATCGGCCCCGGCGGCGGAGCCGGCGGCCTCGGGCGGATCAGCCAGCAGAGCGGCAGCATCGTCACCGCTGCGAAGACGGCGTAGTAGAGATAGGTTTCCCGCCAGCCGACCGTCCGTTCGAGATGGCCGAAGACCATCGGCCAGACGGCGCCGGCGAGCCCCTGCCCCGATGCGATGACGGCGATGGCGAGCCCGCGCCGCCGGTCGAACCAGCGGGTGGCGTTGGCGACCAGCGGCGCGATCATCGCCGCCTTGCCGAGCAGGCCGATCAGCAGGCCGTTGGCGACCCAGAGCCCCCACCGCCCCTCCGACTGGCTCGCCACGAGGCTGCCCAGGCAGATCATGACGGAGCCGAACAGGATCGGCTGGAGGATACCGCGCCTGTCCATCCACCAGCCCATCGCGACGCCGCCGATGCCGGTGCCGACCATGAGCACCGAATAGGCGAAGGAAGGCACCCAGCGCTCGCCGCCGAAATCGGCGGCGATGGGCTTGAGCGCCACGAACAGGAATGTCGGCGCGCCGAGCGCGATGCCGTTCAGGACGAGCGACGCCCAGACGACCACCCAGCCGTAGCGGACCTCGACGCTGGGGAAGGAACTGTCGGACATGAGCGCGGGGCGCTCCCTCGGCTTCCGGACCGGCGGTCGCGCGGCAGCGCCTGCCGGCCGTCAGCCCTTCACGGGAGCCGGCATCAGGCGCGGCCGGCGAAGGAGGACAGCATGGAGGCGTCCACGCCGAGCTTGGCGATGGCGCGCGACCACTTGGACTCGAGCGCGTCGTCGAACAGGATGGCGTCGTCGGCCGGGGCGGTGAGCCAGCCATTGTCCTGGATCTCGCCTTCGATCTGCCCCGCCGCCCAGCCGGCATAGCCGAGCGCCAGCAGGCGCTTCTGCGGGCCGTGGCCGACGGCGATCGCCTTCAGCACGTCGATCGTCGCGGTCAGGCGGATATTGTCCGACACGGCGAGCGAGCCTTCCCGGTCGTAGTCGGCGCTGTGGAGCACGAAGCCGCGCCCGGTCTCGACCGGCCCGCCGGAGAGGATCGACATGTCGGCCTCGCTGTCCTCGACTCCCAATTGCTCCAGCAGGTCCGTAAAGGAGAGCGATTCCAGCGATTTGTTGATGACGAGACCCATTGCGCCCTCTTCGCTGTGGGCGCACATATAGACGACCGTGCGCTCGAAGCGCGGGTCGCTCATGCTGGGCATGGCGATCAGGAGTTGCCCGGTCAACCAGCCGTCTTCGGAGCGATCTTGCGTCATGGCGTCGAGTGTAGCACAGCGGAGGCGGGTGTGAAGGCGGATGACGCCGCAGCGGCAGGCGGCGAGCGGAGCGGGCGATGGGTTTGACGGGCGCGTTCCGGGTGCGGCTCCTCGCCCTGGCTCTGGCGGCGCCGGGAGTCGCGGGCGAGGTGCTGGCGGCGGCGTCGCCCTGGGCGCGGACGCCGGAGGCCGCCGTGCGCCTCGTGTCGGCGAGCGAGGCCGTCGGGAGCCTCGACCGGCTGCGCCTCGGACTCGAATTCAAGCTGGCGCCCGGATGGAAGACCTACTGGCGCAGCCCCGGCGAGGGCGGCCTGCCGCCGGCGCTCGACTGGTCCGGAAGCGGCAATCTCGGCGAGGCCCGCCTCTACTGGCCGGCGCCCGCGCGCTTCACCATCCTCGGCATCGACAGCATCGGCTACGAGAACCGCCTGCTCCTGCCCATGGACATGCGGGTCCCCGAGCCGGGCGCGCCGGTGCGGACCCGGCTCCGGGTGGACTATCTCACCTGCTCCGACATCTGCGTGCCGCAGAGCGCCGACCTTGCGCTGGCCCTGCCTGCCGGCCCGGCGCGGCCCTCGGCGGAGGCATTCGCCATCGACCGCTGGCGGGGCCGCGCGCCCCGGCCGGAACCGGCGGCGGGCCGGGCGGAGCTGGTCCGCGCGGGAGACGGGGCGGTCCTCCATGTGGCCCTGCCCGGCATTGAGGCGGAGGACATCTTCATCGAAGCCGGCAACTTCGCCGCCTTCGGCCGGCCGACGCCCGCTGCGGGCGGGCTGGCGGTGCCGGTGGCCTGGGCGAAAGGCGGGCCGGAGGCGCTGATCGGGCGCCAGCTGGTGGCGACCGTCACGGGCGCCGGCGAGGCCGTGGAGCAACGCCTGCGGGTGGCGCCTGCCGGCGAGGCGGCCGCATACGGCATTGCGATCGTACTGGCGCTCGCGCTCGCGGGCGGCGTCATCCTGAACCTCATGCCCTGCGTGCTGCCGGTGCTCGGCATCAAGCTCATGCATTTCGCGGGTCTCGGCGGGGCCGGGCGGGGCCGGGCGCGGGCGGAGTTCCTGGCTGTCGCGGCGGGCATCGTGTTCTCCTTCTGGCTGCTGGCCGGCGCGGCGGTCGCGGCGGCGCAGGCCGGGATGGCGGTCGGCTGGGGCGTCCAGTTCCAGCAGCCGGTCTTCCTTGCGGCGATGCTGTTCCTGCTGCTCCTGTTCGCGGCCAATCTCTGGGGCGTCTTCGAGATTCCGGCGCCGCGCTTTGCGGGCGGGCTCCGGGGCGGCCCGTTCCTCACCGGCATGTTCGCGACCTTGCTGGCGACCCCCTGTTCGGCGCCCTTCGTCGGCACCGCGGTCGGCTTCGCGCTCACGCGGGGGCCGCTGGAGGTCGCGCTCATCTTCACGGCGCTCGGCCTCGGCCTCGCCTTGCCCTGGCTCGCGGTGGCCGCCCTGCCCGGCCTGGCGGCGGCGCTGCCGAAGCCGGGCCGCTGGACGGTGCGGCTGCGCTTCGTCCTGGGACTGGCGCTGGCGGGCACGGCGGCATGGCTGCTGACCGTGCTCGCGGCGCAGCTCGGCTGGGCGGCGGCCGCGGCGGCCCTCGCGGCGGCCGCGCTGCCTGCTGCCCTTCTTGCGGCCTGGGCGCGGCGGCGCGGGCGCCTCCTTGCGGGCGGGGCCGCGCTGGCGGCCGCGGCCGGCCTCGCGACGGTGCTGGTCCTGCCGGCCTCCCTGGAGCCGGCGGCCCCGGGCGGCCGCTGGCAGGCATTCGAGGAAGCCCGGATCGGGCCGCTGGTGTCGGACGGCCGGACGGTTTTCGTCGATGTGACGGCCGACTGGTGCATCACCTGCAAGTTCAACAAGGCGGCGGTGCTGGACCGGGGCCCGGTCGCGGCCCGGCTCGCCCGGGACGTGGTGGCGATGCGCGCCGACTGGACCCGCCCGGACGCCGTCATTTCGGCCTATCTCGCCCGCTTCGCCCGCTACGGCATCCCCTTCAACGCGGTGTACGGCCCGGGCGCGCCCGCCGGCATCCCGCTGCCGGAATTGCTGACCGAGGGCGCCGTGCTGGAGGCGTTGGACGCGGCCGGGCGGAAATCGGGTGGATAGGCCGGCGGTTTCTTGCAGGACGTCCCTCGGCGTTGTAACCCTCGCCGGGTTATGCTGGAGCGTTCCTTCGGCGGGATGGAGACGAACTTGGCCGTCAGCCGCGACGATCTGGAGACCATTCGCCATCTGCCCCTGTACCAAGGGCTGGCGCCGGAGGCGCTGCACGCCCTGGTCCGGGGCGCGAAGGTCCTCGCCTGCCCGAAACGGACCACGATCTTCGAGCAGGGGGAGCCGGCCACCCATTTTTTCGGCGTGCTGTCGGGGTGGGTGAAGCTGTTTCGCCTGCGCCCGGACGGGTCCGAGGTGATCATCGAGGTGTTCGGCCCCGGCGAGTCCTTCGCCGAGGGCGCGATCGGCATGGCGGACGGCTATCCGGTGTCCGCCGAGCTGGTGGAGGACGGCCGGCTGCTGGCCGTGCCCGTCGCGGACTATGTCGAACGGCTGCGCGAGGACCCGGAGCTGGTCATGAGAACCTTCGCCTCGCTCGCCGTGAACCTGAAGCGCCTGGTCTCCAGGATCGAGACCGGCAGCAGCCTCAACTCCTCGCAGCGCGTCGGCGCCTTCCTGCTGCATTTCTGCCCGCCGCCGGGGCCCGGCGGCGGCGCCGTCGATGTGCGCCTGCCCTACGACAAGAATCTGATCGCGAACCGGCTCGGCATGAAACCCGAAACCCTTTCGCGGGCGCTGGCGAGCCTGAGGAAGCACGGGGTCGCCGTGACAGGCGGCCATGCGCGGATCGCCGACCTGGCGGTTCTCCGCCGGCATGTCTCGCCCGAATAGCCCGAACGACAGGATGAGGACGCCGCACTGCCCCGGGATCGAAGCGAAGGAGCCGCATCGTGGCCGCCTCCATCGACTATGACGCCCTGCTGGCGCCGGACCTGCCGCCGCCCGCCCCCCGCTGGAACGGGTTCGCGCCCTATAATTTCATCGGCGGCAATGTCGATGCGGCGAGCATGCCGGTCGAGGACATGATTGCGGCGGCCGCGGCCGCGCTGCGCCGCGAAGGGACGACGCTCGCGACCTACGGGATGGACAGCGGCCCGCTCGGCTACCGCCCGCTGCGGGAGTTCGTGGCGTCCAAGCTCCGGAAACGCAGCGGCCTCGCGGTCTCGCCCGACAATGTCCTCATCACCTCGGGCTCGAACCAGGGGCTGGACCTCGTCAACGAGATGTTCCTGCGGCCGGGCGACACGGTGCTGGTGGAGCAGTTCAGCTATGGAAGCGCGCTGGCCCGCCTGCGCAAGCTCGGCGTCGAGCCGGTGGGCGTCCCGCTCGACGGCGGCGGCATGCGCATGGACCTGCTCGCCGAAACGCTGGCGGCGCTCGCCTCCGGGGGCGTGAGGCCGAAGTTCATCTATGTCATTCCGACGATCCAGAACCCCGGCGGCAGCATCATGCCCGAGGCGCGGCGGGCGGAGCTCCTGCGCCTGTCGGCGGCATACGGCGTGCCGGTCTTCGAGGACGAGTGCTATGCGGACCTCCTGTGGACGGGCGGGCGCCCGCCGGCCATCGCGGCGATGGACGAGAGCAACCGGGTCATCCATTGCGGGTCGTTCTCGAAGACGATCGCGCCGGCGCTCCGCGTCGGATACATCACCGCGGCGCCTGCGCTGATCGCCCGGATGGCCGCCTGCAAGACCGACGGCGGCACCGGGGCGCTCGAACAGATGATGCTGGCGGAATACTGCCGCACGCGCTTCGACAGCCATGTGGACCGCGTCTCGGCGCTCCTCAAGGAAAAGCTCGACGCCATGACCGGGGCGCTGGAAGAGCATTTCGGCACGGCTGCGGAGTTCGCGCCGCCGGAAGGAGGCATCTTCCTCTGGATTTCCTTCCCCGAAGCCGTGGACGCGATGAAGCTCGCCGCTGCCTCCGCGTCGGCCGGCATCGCGATCAATCCCGGCCCGGAATGGTCCGCCGATGCCGAACCCGCCCGTTCGCGCATCCGGCTCTGTTTCGGCAACCCGACCGTCGAGGACATCCGGGCCGGCGTGAAGAAGCTGGCCGAAATCTGCCACCGCGAGTTCGGGATTCCGGCGAGAAGCGGCAATATCGAACGGGCGTGACCGGGCCGGTTGCGCGGCGGTCCGGGGCTGCTCCATGCTGCCCGGCATGACCGCAGCGCCCGAATTCCCGCCCGGCCCGGACCGCCCGTTGCCCGGGGCCGCCGAGGTCGTCGTCATCGGCGGCGGCGTGGCGGGCGTCACCGCCGCGCTCACGCTGGCGGAATGGGGCGTGCCGGTCGCGCTCTGCGAGAAGGGCCGGATCGCGGGCGAGCAGTCGTCCCGCAATTGGGGCTGGATCCGCGTCCAGGGGCGCGATGTGCGCGAGATTCCGCTGATGCTGGAAGCGCAAGCCCTGTGGCGGCGCTTCGGGGAGCGGAGCCCTCTCGATTTCGGCCTCCGCCAGCAGGGCATCGCCTATGTGGCCGAAGACGAGGAGGAGCTTGCCGGGCACAAGGCCTGGCTCGCCTCCGCGCGGCCCTTCCAGCTCTCCTCGCGGATGCTCTCGCCCGCCGAGGCCGGCGCGCGGATCGGACAGGATGGCGCGCGCTTCGCCGGCGGGCTGCTGACGCCGACCGACATGCATGCCGAGCCGGCGCTGGCGGTGCCGGCGCTCGCGCGGCTTGCTGCCGAGGCGGGTGCGGCGCTCTTCGAACACACGGCCGTGCGCACCCTGGAGCTTGCCGGCGGGCGGGTTGCGGGGGTCGTCACCGAGCACGGAACCGTCGCCTGCCGCGCGGTCATCCTCGCGGGCGGCGCCTGGTGCCGGCCGTTCCTCGAAAATATGGGCCATGCCCTGCCGCAACTCGCGGTGCGCGCCCAGGCGCTGCGCACCGCGCCCGCGCCGGCGATTGCGCCGGGGCCGGTCGGGATGCGCACGGCCTCGGTCCGCCCGCGCGTCGATGGCGGCTACACCGTCGGGCGGGTCGGGACGGCGCGCTTCGACCTCATCCCCGCCGCCTTCGCCCATTTCCGGGCCTTCCTGCCGCTGCTCCGGGAAAGCTGGCGGGCGACGCGGATCCGGCTCGGCCCCGAATTTTTCGGCGCGCTCGGCCGGCGGCGCTGGCGGGCGGACCAGTTCAGCCCGATGGAACAGGCCCGTGCGCTCGACCCCGCTCCCGACGGGAGGATGTCGGCCGCCCTCATGCGGGCCGCCGGGCGGGCCTATCCGCAGCTCCGGGACGCGCCGGCGGTCGAGGACTGGGGCGGGATGATCGACGTGACGCCCGACGAAGTACCGCTGATCGGGCCGGTCGCGGGCCTGGAGGGGTTGACGCTCGCCGCGGGGCTCTCCGGGCACGGCTTCGGCTTCGGGCCGGGCGCGGGCCTCCTCGCGGCCCAGCTTGCAACCGGCCGCGCCCCGGCCGCCGATCCCGCGCCTTTCGCCCCGGCCCGTTTCGAGCGGCCGTGAAGATGGGCAACCGGCAGCGGACCCTTGTCATGCCGTGTATTCGATCTCGATAGTCGAAGACCGGCCGCTGGGCGTCGTATGGACAATGCGCGCTTCCGCACTGCCCTGTTTCCGCCAGAGTTTCCACATGGCGTTGCAGGCCGCCGGCATGCGGTTCGGCTGTGCGCCGCCGACCACGCGGCGGTGCAATTCCCGCGAGACCACTCGGCAAGTTGCGCGCCCCGCCGCGCGCGCCTCGGCCAACATGCGGAGCAGCTCCGCCTCGAATTCCGCCTGCCGGAAGGAACTCCGGGCGGCGGGCCGCGGGGCAAGCGTGTTTTCCACCCTGCTTCTTTCCCTGCGGGCGTTCGCCAGGCTCTCCCGGGCGGCTGCGTCGCGCATGATTGTCGGCCGCCGGTTTGAGTCTTCCGCCCTGTCTTGTTCCTGTGGGGAGTCCGCCAGTCTTGTCCGGGCAATTTCGTCGCGCATAGCCTGGAGCCGTCGCGCCGTGGCCGTTGCGTCGATTGCGGCCATCAACCGGCCCATGGTGTCCAATGCGCGCTCAGCGTCGTCGAAAGAGAACGATCCGTTGTGTGCGAGCCGGTTGCGGACCTCGCGCAACTCATTGACCATCGATCGTTCGGCGCGGCCCATAACGCGAGCGAAAGCCTCGGGCCAGTAGATGTCCATCGCCCGAAGAAGCGTCGCCTGATCCCATTCGACCTTGCCTTCGGCGCGGCGCAGATTCAATTCTTTTTCGACCGGGCGGCGCTGCCAGTCGCGGGGACGCGCATTATTGAGACGCTCCTTCACGAACGGGCCCAAAACCTCCGGCAGCATTTCCATGCCCTCAAATACATACTTGCGCGCACTCTTCCGCATTGATTGGCCTCCCGGCGGTTGGCGGCATCGTCGGGGCGCCGAACAGAGCCGGCCCGGAACATGGCAGCCGCCTCTTGCAAGAGGCGCTGCGCACTCCATCATAGGCCGAAATCGCGCCATTTCTCCCAAGCTCCGGCCTGTCGCCCCGAACGGCGCACCCCTCGTCACCCCGGATCAAGCCCGGGCGGCGTATGGGAGGCCGGGGCCTGTCCGGAGGTCCGCGGCGTATTTTGCAGGCTGGCGCGGAGCGCCGTCGAACATTGGCGGAGACAGGACGGAAAATGCTCGAAGGGTTGCCAAGCAAAGGCCGGAGCCCGTGACCCGCGCCGCGGCGGCCCGCTTCATGCTGGCGGTCTGTTTCCTTGTACTGCTGTTCAATGGCGGCGCGCGCTTCGCCATCGGGCTGCTGCTTCACCCGATGGCGGCGGACCTCGACTGGAGCCGCAGCGCGCTCTCGCTCAATGTCACGCTGTTCATGGCGCTGTCCGCCTGCGCCCTGTTCTTCGTCGGCCGCCTTGTGGATCGCGCCGGCGCGGGGGCGGTGCTGGGCGGCGCGGCGCTGGTCTCGGCCCTCGGGCTCGTATGCATGAGCTTCGTCGAACACCCGTGGGAAGCGCTGCTCTTCTACGGCATCGTGTTTGCGCTCGGCAGCGCCGGCACCTCGATCACGCCTGTCGGGGTGCTGCTCAGTCGCTGGTATCCGGACCGGATGGGCATGGCCAACAGCATCGCGATCTCCGGCATGGGGCTCGGCCAGTTGCTGATCATCTCGCTGCTCGCCGCGCAGCTCGCCGCGCTCGGCTGGCGCGGGTCTTTCCTCGCGCTCGGGGTCGCGACCCTCCTGTGCGTCCTGCCCCTGGTGCTGCTGGCGCGACGGGCCGCCGACCCGGCCCCGGCGCTCGGCTCCGCCGGCGGCCCCCGGCGGACGACGGCGCCGAAAGGCGGGGCGGCGACCCTCCGCGAAGCCCTCGCTTCGCGGCGCCTGCAAATGCTGCTCGTCATCTATGCGATCTGCGGCTTCCAGGACTTCCTGGTCGCCACCCATGTGGTCGCCTTCGCCGTGGACGAGGGGGTCGATTCCCTGCTCGCCGGCAACATCCTGGCCTTCATGGGGCTGACCGGCCTCGGCGGCGTGCTGCTGACGGGCGTGCTGAACGACCGCTTCGGCCCGGTCCCGCCCACGGCGGTCTGCTTCGTCCTCAGGACCGTCCTTTGCGCGGTCCTGCTGGTGAGCCGGGAGCCCGCGGTCATCGCCGGCGCGGCGCTGCTCTTCGGGGCGACCTTCTGGGTCACCGCGCCGCTCACCGTGGTTTTCGGCCGCGAGATCGCCGCCCTGTCGCTGCTCGGCACGGTGACCGGGCTCATCACCATGGTCCACCACTCGGCGGGCGGCCTCGGCGCCCTCGTCGGCGCCTCGATCTTCGACGCTTACGGCTCCTACGACGCGGCGTTCGTCCTCATGCTGATCCTCTCCATCGCCGCTCTCGCCCTCACCCTCGCCCTGCCGGCCCCGCGTCCGGCAGCCTGACATGGGGAAAGCCGGGGCAAAGCGGGAGTGGAGATATATCTGTCCGCTCGAAAAATCTGGAATAATTCCCTATTGAAGCTTGATCTGTGGAAAAGTGTGGTAGAATGAGATCGGGATGAAGCGGCCCTAACGGAACGGACAAGGGAGAACCGATGAGCAACACCCCCTCCCCCTTTCGTCGTCCCGGACGCTGCGCAGCAGCGAGCCGGGACGACGACGCCCACACGCCGCCCTTGCCGCAGGAGGCCCCGGATCAAGTCCGGGGCGACGAAAAAGAGGCCGCCACAGGGCGGACCATGACAGAACATGACATTTCATGACACATCCCGGGGGAGGGACGGTGCGGCTTGACCGCGGGGCGGCGCAGGGCGTCTAATCGGGGTCGAGGCTGGAAGGAGGCGGTGCATGGAACCGGTGCGCTATATCGACCGTACGCGCGACGACTATATCCGGCAGGGCTACGAGAAGCCCTATGAGTGGGCGCATTTCGAGGACGCGCCGTTCGCGCGGCTCGCGAAGCCGCTGTCGGAATGCCGCGTCGGGCTGATTGGCACCAGCGAGATCGCGGTGCGCTACGACCCGGAGACGGAAGACAACCCCGTGGTCGAGGAGGACTTCCGGGGCGTCTATGGCTTCGCCGCCGACACGCCGACGGAGGCGCTCTACAGCCGCACCGCCTCGTTCGACCGCTTCGCCACCCATCTGGAGGATGTCAACGCCTACTATCCGGTGGACCGCCTGCGCGAAGCCGCGGCGGACGGGCGGATCGCCGGCATCCCGGACCGGCTCTACGGCTGCTACAACAATTACAGCAAGCGCAAGGTGATGACCGGAGAGGCGCCCAAGGCGCTCGCCTGGTGCCGCGAGGACGGCATCGACGCGCTCCTCATGGCGCCCGTCTGACCCGTCTGCCATCAGACCGTGAGTCTGATAAGCAGGCATATCGAGGCGGCAGGCATCCCGACCGTGGTGATCGGCGCGGCGCGCGACATCGTCGAGCATTGCGGCGTCGCCCGCTATGTCTTCACCGACTTCCCGCTCGGCAGCCCCTGCGGCGAGCCCTGGAACGTGGACCAGCAGCGCGCGATCTTCCAGATGGCGCTCGACCTGCTGGAGGACGCGCAAGGCCCCCGCACCACCCGCGAAGCCGGCTTCCGCTGGAGCGCCGGCGACGACTGGAAGCGCCTCGTGTTCACCGCCGAGCAGCCTTGGCAGGACGAGGCCGCGTACGCCCAGTGGATGGCGCGCAAGGAGGATTACCGGCGGCTCCGCGCGGCAGGCAGGGTGTGAGCGCCATGGCGGCCGCCCCTGCTGTCACGCTCTACACCACGCCCCTCTGCGCGCCCTGCGAACAGATCAAGCGCTATCTGGAATCGCGCGGCGTCGCCTTTGCCCGGCGCGACCTGATGATGGACGAGGACGCGCAGGACCGCCTCGACGCCGCCCGCATCCGGGGAACGCCCGCGATAGAGGTGGACGGCGCATTCCTCGCCGGCGCCGCGCTGACCCGCGAGGCGCTGGACCGGCTGCTCGCGCTGGACTGACGGCGCATGGCGGAGGCGGTCGTCCTCTATGAGGAGCGCGGCAGTGTCGCCGTCGTTTCGCTCAACCGCCCGGAACGCCTCAACACGCTGACCGAGGAGATGGTCGAGGGCGTGGCCGGCGCCATCGACCGCGCCGCCGCCGCGCGCACCGTGCGCGCGATCGTGCTGCGGGGCGAGGGGCGGGCGCTCTCCGCCGGCTACGACCTTGAGGCGACCGGGGCGTCCCTGGAGGGCTGGTCGCAGCCGTTCGACGCGCCGCGCCCGGAGCCGCGCCCCGGCGCCTGGGACCCGGTGCGCGACCACCGCGCCATGGGCCGCAATGTCGAGCGCTTCATGAAAATCTGGGACTGCCCGAAGCCGGTGCTGGGCGCGGTTCAGGGCTGGGCGGTCGGCGGCGCGACGGACCTCGTGCTCTGCTGCGACCTGCTGTTCATGGCCGAGGACGCCTTCATCGGCTACGCGCCGTCGCGGATCTTCGGCACGCCGACGACCATGCTCTGGGTCTATCGCCTCGGCCTCGAGCACGCCAAGCAGTTCCTGCTGAGCGGCGACGCCATCGACGCGGCGACCGCGCACCGCATCGGCCTCGTCTCGTATGTCTGCCCGGCGGCGGAGCTGGACGCGCGCATCCTGGCCCATGCGCGGCGCTTCGAGCACATCCCGGCCAACCAGCTTGCGCTCAACAAGCTGCTCGTCAACCAGGCGTTCGAGAACATGGGCCTGCGCACGACGCAACTGCTCGGCACGCTGTTCGACGGCATGACGCGGCACACGGAGGAAGCCTATCGCTGGGCCGAGAGCCTCGCGGAACAGGGCATGCGCCGCACGGCCGCCGCCCGCGACGCCCCCTTCGGCGACTACAGCGCAAGGCCGCGCAAGGACTGACCGCCAGCGGCCCCGCCGCGCCGGTAGCGCCTGCTGGCGCAGGGGGATTACACTGCCGGGCGGGCCGGCTGCGGCAAGGGAGGCGCCGGTGAGGGCGGGAAGCAGGGGCATCTGGGGCTGGATGGCCTTCGACTGGGCCAACCAGCCGTTCCACACCGTCATCGTCACCTTCGTCTTCGGCCCCTATTTCGCGTCCCGGGTGGCGGCAGACATCGTCAGCGGCCAGGCGATCTGGGGCTATGCGATCACGGCGGGATCGGTGCTGATGGCGCTTTCGGCTCCGGTGCTGGGCGCGGTCGCGGATGCGCTCGGGCCGCGCAAGCCTTGGATCCTGGCCTTCTCGCTGGTCTATGTCGTCGGCGCGGCCGGGCTCTGGTACGCCGAGCCGGGCATGGCCGACCCGCTGCCGGTTCTCGTGCTGCTGGCGGTGGCGCTGATCGGCGCGGAAATCACCCTGGTGTTCGTGAACTCGCTCCTGCCGGAAATCGGCCCGCGAGAGGAGCTCGGGCGCATTTCGGGCTCCGGCTGGGCGTTCGGCTATTGGGGCGGCCTTCTGGCGCTCGCCATCGTGCTCGGCCTGATGACGCCGGCGCCGGGCTCGGACAGGACGATCCTCGGCGTGGCGCCGGTCTTCGGCCTCGACCCGGTGCTGGGCGAGGGCGCGCGCGCGACCGGGCCGTTCTCGGTGCTCTGGTATGTCGTCTTCATGGCGCCCTTCTTCCTCTGGTCGCCGGATGTGAGCCGGCGCGCGGGCGCGGCCGCCGGCGCGGTCGCCAGGGGCCTGCGCGGCCTGAGGACGACGCTGGCGGGCCTGCCGTCGCGGCCGAGCCTGCTCGCCTATCTGCTCGCTTCCATGTTCTACCGCGACGCGATACTGGGCATCGCCGCCTTCGGCGGCATTTACGCGACCGGCGCGCTCGGATGGGGGATGTTCGAGCTCGGCCTCTTCGGCCTGGTCATCCTCTTCGCCGGCGCGCTCGGCGCCTGGGCCGGCGGGCTGCAGGACCGGCGCCGGGGGCCGAAGCCGGTGATCCTGGTCAATATCGTCGTGCTGACGGCGGCCGCGGCCGCCATCATGACCATCGCGCCGAACGAGGTGCTGTTCATCGCCGTCGGCACGGCGGAAGCGCCCTCCGCGCTGCCGGCCGCCGCCTTCTATGTCTGCGGCGCGGTCATCGGCGCCACGTCCGGTTCGCTGCAGGCGGCCTCGCGCACCATGCTCGTCCACCAGGCCGACCGGGAGCGGATGGCGGAGGCGTTCGGCCTCTTTGCGCTGACCGGCAAAGCCACGTCCTTCCTAGCCCCCTTCTTCGTCGCGCTGGCGACCGATCTGTCCGGCAGCCAGCGCCTGGGCGTGGCGCCGATCCTGGTCCTCCTCGCCATCGGCCTCGCGCTGATGGCCCGGGTCCGCGCGGAGGGCGACCATGGCCGGGCGTGACGAGGCGGCGGCGGGCCGCAACACCCGCATCGACTATATCGAGTTCGCGGTCGCGGACACCGCCCGGTCGAAAGCCTTTTACGGCCGCGCCTTCGGCTGGACCTTCACCGACTTCGGCCCCGGCTACACGGAATTCTCCGACGGGCGCATGAAGGGCGGCTTCAACGCGCTGGAGGCCGGCCCCGCGCCCGGCGGTCCGCTGGTGGTGCTCTACAACGAGGACCTGGAGGCGGCCCGGCAGCGCATAGAGGCGGCCGGCGGCAGGATCACGAAGCCGGCCTACCCCTTCCCCGGCGGCCGCCGCTTCCACTTCGCCGACCCCGACGGCCACGAACTCGCCGTCTGGACGGAGGACTGACGGCGCGGTTCGGCGAAGCTTGCTCGCCGATGGGGGTTGGGATACGGCGATGCGCCGTGTGTAGGAACAGGAAACGGAGGAACGGATGACCGGGATCGGACTCTTCGCGGCGGCGTGGCTTGTCCTCGCCGCTTCGAGCGCCGGGGCGCAGGAACTCATGGAGATGGCCGCCGGCGCCGCGGTCGCCAACACCGTGACGATCGGCGACAAGCAGGTTCCGCTGCCCAGGGGCGCGTGGGGACCGCCTATCTCGATCCGCGGCGGGAAGATTTCGTCCTGGCGGTCAAGGATGTCGGCGCGCGGCTCAACGCGGCGATTGACCGGGGCCTGGAGCGGAAGCTGGCCGGCTGGGTCTCCGACATCGAACTGACGTTCGAATAGAATGCAGCGCGCCCGGCGCCGCCCTCGCCAACGGCGCGCGGGTCGGGGTAGCATCCGCCCGGAGCACGCAGGAAACGGCAGGAAACCGGCCATGAACTGGCAACCCGAACTCGATGAATTGCGCCGCCGCGAGGCCTTCGCGCGCCAGCTCGGCGGCGAGATGCGCGTCAAGCGCCAGCGCGACGGCGGGCGGCTCAATGTCCGCGAACGGATCGCGGCGCTGGTCGATGAGGGCAGTTTCCACGAACTCGGCGCCATCGCCGGGCTGGCGCGCTATGACGGCCGCAACGACCTCGAACATCTGCTGCCCTCCAATTTCGTCTTCGGCCGCGCGCGGCTCGACGGGCGGCCCGTGGCGGTCGGCGGCGACGACTTCACCGTGCGCGGCGGCTCGGCCGACGCCACCATCAAGGAAAAGCACATCATGTGCGAGCAGATGGCGAACCAGCTTCGCCTGCCGCTGGTGCGCATGGTGGAGGGCTCGGGCGGCGGCGGCTCGGTCAAGACCATCGAGACCGAGGGCCGCTCGAACGTGCCCGGCGTCAAGGGCTGGGAATGGGTGGTCGAGAACATGGGCACGGTGCCGCGCGTGGCGCTGGGGCTGGGCTCGGTCGCGGGGCTCGGCGCGGCGCATCTGGCGGCGGCGCATTTCTCCGTGCTGGTCAAGGAGCAGGCGGCGCTGTTCGTCGCCGGCCCGCCCGTGGTCGAGCGGCTCGGCGAGACGCTCGACAAGCAGCAGCTCGGCGGCTGGAGGATCCATGCCCGCAACGGCGCCATCGACTACGCCGCCGACAGCGAGGCGCATGCCTTCGACCTCGCGCGCCGCTTCCTCTCCTACCTGCCCTCCTCCATCGACAGCCTTGCCGAACAGGGGCCGCAGACCGACGACCCCGACCGGCGCGAGGACTGGCTGCTCGAGGCCGTGCCGCGCGACCGGCGCAAGGTCTATCGTGTGCGCCCCATCGTCGAGGCGGTGGTGGACCGGGGCAGCTTCTTCGAGTTCGGGCGGGAATGGGGCCGGTCGGTCGCCACCGGCTTCGCGCGGCTCGACGGCTGGCCCGTGGCGGTGATGGCGTCGGACCCCTATTTCTTCGGCGGCGGCTGGACCGCGGACGCCTGCCGCAAGGTGCGCCGCTTCGTCGATCTCGCCCAGACCTTCCACCTGCCGATGGTCTATCTGGTGGATTGCCCCGGCTTCCTGATCGGCTCGAAGTCCGAGCGCGAGGCGACGATCCGCTACGGTGTCGAGGCGATGTCGGCGATCTGGCAGACCACCATCCCCTGGTGCGCGGTAATCCTGCGCAATGTCTTCGGCGTGGCGGGCGCGGCGCACCAGAACGGTGGGCGGCTCTCCTACCGCTACGCCTGGCCCTCCGGCTTCTGGGGTTCGCTGCCGCTGGAAGGCGGCATCGAGGCGGCCTACCGGGCGGAGCTCGACGAGGCCGGGGACCCGGACGCCAGGCTCGCCGAGATCGAGGAGCGGCTGGAGAAGTTGCGCTCGCCCTTCCGCTCGGCGGAGACTTTCTGGATCGAGGAGATCGTGGACCCGCGCGACACCCGCCCGCTGCTGTGCGAATTCGCCAACCTCTCCGCGCCGCTGCGCGAAACCGGCCCGAGCTGGTTCCGCATGAGGCCCTGAGGCGCGGTCCGGCCGGCGCGACCGGCAGGAATATTGACCCTTTGTTCCGCGTCTGTAATATGGGTTGCCATATTGAAGTATGCGGAAGTGCGGCATGAAGACCACCGTGGAGATATCCGACGGCCTCGCCGAAGAGGTGAGGGCATATGTTGCTCGGGAAGGCGTGACCTTCCGTTCGGTGGTCGAACGCGGTTTGCGCGAAGTGCTCCGCGCCAAACGGGAGCATGAGCCGTTCGTGTTGCGGGACGCCTGTGTCGGCGGCAAGGGCTTGCAGGCTGCGTTCCGGGACGCCGGCTGGGAGCGTATCCGCGACGCCGCCTATGAAGGGCGGGGGAGTTGATCGCCGTCGATACGAATGTCCTGGTTTACGCGCACCGCGCCGATTCGCAATGGCACGAGCCGGCCCGGTCCCGCATCCGGGAACTCGCGGAAGGACGAGTGCGCTGGGGCCTCCCCTGGCCGTGCATCCATGAATTCACCGCCATCGCGACCCACCCGAAAATCTACGACCCGCCATCTTCGACGGTTGAAGCCCTGGACCAGGTGGAATGCTGGCTCGAATCGCCGGTTGCGGAACTGCTGGCCGAAACCGGCGCGCACTGGACGGTGTTGAAGGAACTGCTTCTTGCCGGGCGCATTCGGGGGCCGATGGTCCATGATGCACGGGTGGCCGCGCTCTGCCTCGCGCATGGCGCAACGGAACTCTGGACTGCCGACCGCGATTTCGACCGCTTCCCCGGCCTCGCAACGCACAACCCCCTGCCCGGCTGACGCACCCCGGCCCGAGCTGGTTCCGCAGGAGGCCGTAGCGAACGAAGCGGCGCGCTTGACTTCGGGGCGTCGGGGCAAGCTATGTTGCGGCGTTCGAAGAAGGTTGCCGATGGAGCGAATCGTGAAGCTGCATATCGAGAAGCAGCCGGAAGGCGTCTGGCTGGCAACCTCCGAGGAGATACCCGGTCTTGTCGCACAGGGGCGAACGGTTACCGAAACGCTGGAAATCGCCCGCGATGTCGCAAGGAAACTTCTCAAGGCCCGGTTCGAACGGCGCGTCCGGCCCGAACCCGATGAACCGGGGCCGGTCCCGGTCGGGAATTGTCTCGACTATCCGCTGGTGGTCGGCGGCGCCTGAATGGGCCGGCTTGCGGGGTTCCGTTACCGCACGGTCGTCAAACGCCCCAAACAGGCGGGGATTCCGGTGGACGAGTTTCCGGAATCGAACAAGGCGGGTTGCGCCGTTCGGCGTCCGCGGGCCGGTTTGCTACACAAGGCGCAGGAACGGCCGGGGCGCTGCCCGGCGCGGAGACGACAGATGCAGATGCGGAAATGGCGGGAGGACGAATGGTGGGTGATTTCGCGCAAATTCGTCCTGCATTGCGGGTTGCCGCAGGGGTCGCAGGCGCTTCTCAGGAGCGCGCGTTCGGGCCGGGCGGTGCGCCGCGACCGGATATTCAAATACCGCCCCTTCGCGGAGGAGGTGGACGGCGGCTGGACGGTGGCGGACGCGCTCGGCCTGCTGCGGGCGAGCCTGACGGCGGATCTCGGCCGGCGCGGGCTGGAGCCCGAGCTGGTCGGCCCGAACGGGGAGAGGCCGGACGCCGGCGCGACGTTCGCGGCGATCCGCCGGTGGCTGCCCGGGCCGGCGGTGTCGGAGGCCGAGGAGCGGCGCGTCCGGGAGGCGGAGATCGAGGCCGCGGCCGCGCTCGCGGAGGACCGCCTGCGGGCGGCCGAAGCGGGCCGGGAGCCGGGGGCCGTGTGCGCCGGCCATGTGCGCGCGCTGGCGCGGCGTTTCGGCCGGGCGGAGGTGGAAGCGGCGCTCGCCGCCCTCCCGCCGGGCGGCGGCAGGCGGTAATTGCGGCGCGGGCCGGGCCGCAAAAGGAAAGCCGGAGGCCCGGTTCGGGGGCCTCCGGCTTTCGCCTGAAGGGCGCCGGAGGAGCGTTGCAACCCGCTCCCCCGGCGGCCGGCCGGGGTTGGAAGGAGGGTAGGGGATCTACCCGTCTCGGCCCCGTCCGGCCATTCGGCGGCAGGCGGTCAGAAGTTGAGCGTGATGCCGGTGACGAAGGCCGTGCCCTCGTTCGCGGCGCCTGCGCCCGTGTCGTCCTCGACCGCGAAGGCCGAACTCCTCCACGCCACGCCCGGCGCCAGCGTGTAGCTGGCCGAGAGCATGGTCGCGGTGCGCTCGCCGCCGGCTTCCGTCTCATGCACCATGTGGCCGAGGCTCAGCGCCATCGGGCCGTCGGTGTATCTGACGCTGACGCCCCAGACGTCCCACTCGCCCGCACCGTCCTTGACAACCTGCTCCGCGACATAGACGTCATTGCCGGGATCGTTGCGTTCCGCAGTTTCGGCAACTGCATCGGTTTTGCTATCGCTATCGTGGTCCCAGGCGTGCCCGTCTTCAATCACCGGCGAGCCGTCGGCTTTGACCGGCACATCAGCCCGCACCGCCTTGTAGGTTCCCTTGTCGCGCTGGGCGTAGGCGACATTGAACTGGAAGGCTCCGAAGCCGACCTGCATCCCGACATTGGTGAAGGTGTCGTTGTCGCCCACCATGGCCTTGCCGTCCGTGGCCTTGGCGATGGCGTTCGTCCCATCTGCGGCGTCCTTAGCGATGGCCTCCGTCCACGGGACGGCCGTCCCCGCAGGCTTCAGATCGCGAGCGTTCTCGTGAGCCGTAATGTCTCCCATGGCGCCCGCGAGATCATTGGGAGTCAGCGGCGCGGCGCCTTTCCGCGCGGCGTCGTCATCCCCGGTCTTGAACTCGATCGTGCTGTCCGCCTGGGAGCGAACGCGGTGTCCGAGCGAGAGCTTGAAGCTGGCGTCGCCGACCGCCTGGTTGAAATTGATGCCGGCGGCCCACACGGCGTCGTCATTGTCGTTCGGGGCCGTGGTGACCGCGCTCTCATTGCCCGCATCCGGCCCGTAGGACAGGCCGACCTGTACGCCGGAGACGCGCGGCGAGATGTAGATCAGGTTCAGGTTGTCGCCGAGCCAACCATTGGTGTCGAGATAGGCGCCCGGGATCCACTTCTGCGTGTCGCCGGCGTTCAGCGCCACGCCGACATCGCTGATGCCGTAGTGGGTGCGCGCTTGAATCGAATCGCGCGCGCCGATCTCCAACCGCCCGAACGCGCCGCCGATATGGGCGAAGGACTCGTCGATGCCGGTTGGGGCATTCGCCTCGAGCTGGACATGGACGCCGAACTTCAGCCCCGCGTCGGACTCCATCGAACCCTGAAAATAGACTTCGCTGTCCGCTTGGGTGTCCACGCCGCCTTCGCTGTTGTTGTCGTCGCGGTCGACATAGCCGAACCATTGCTGCATGTAGCCGCCGACGCCGACGCTGAGCTTGTCGGCCGCGCTGGCAGGAGCGGCGGCGAGCGCGCCGGCGCAGGCGAGTGCAGTGGTCGCAAGCAGGGTTTTTCTCATGTCCCCCTGATCCTTCCCTTTTCTGGTTCGCCGGCGGGGCGATTCCCCGCTGGCATGAGGCGACCATAGACGGGGGGGGGGGGGGGTCAATTGAAAACTGGGGTTTCCAAGAAAAAACCGCCCGCTGTTGCAGACGTGCAACAGCGGGCCGGGGTGACGAAGGGAGAAGCGCGCCGGCCGGGACGGCGAAAGGAGTGCGGGGGCTGGCTGGCGGCGGCGGTTCAGGGCCGGCCGGCGCCGCCCTCCAGGGAGAGCACGCGGGCGGCGAGGCGGCGGAGCTGGCGCGTGACGCGGCCCATGCGCGCCAGATGGGCCTGCGCGGCGAGATAGACGGATTTGGGACGCGCCGGATAGCCGACCCACACCTGGCCGGGCGGCACGGACTTCCACACCGCCGCCGCGCCCCCCACCACCGCATCGTCGCCGATCTCGATATGGTCGGCGAGCATCGCGTTCCCGCCCAGCACCACCCGGTCGCCGATGCGCGCGCTGCCGGCGATGCCGGTCTTGCCGGAGATCAGGCAGTCCTCGCCGATGACGATGTTGTGGGCGATCTGGCAGAGATTGTCGATCTTGGTGCGCGCGCCGATGCGGGTCGCCCCGATATTCGACCGGTCTATGCAACTGTTGGCGCCAATCTCGACATCGTCGCCGATCTCGACCCGCCCGAGCGAGCCGATGCGCCGGACGCGCTCATTGACGACGCCGTGATAGTCGCCGGAACGCCGCGCGGCCTCGAAAGAGGCGGGCCCGCGGGTCACATAGCTGAAGCCGTCCGCGCCGACGACCGCGCCCGGCTGCAGAATGACGCGCGCGCCGAGGCGCACCCCCTCGCCGATGCGCGCACCGGCATGGACCAGGCAGTCCGGGCCGAGGCGCGCGCCCGCGCCGACCGAGGCGTGGGAGAGGAGGCGCGCGCCCGCGCCGATCTCCGCCCCCGGCCCGACAGACACGAACGGCCCGAGCGATACGCCCGCGCCCAGCACCGCGCCCTTGGCGACATCCGCCGTCGGATGCACGCCGGGCGGCGCATGGGGGGGCCGCTCGAACAGCGCCACCAGCCCGGCCAGCGCATAGCGCGGCGCCGCCACCTCGACCCAGGCGTCGAGCGCGCCCTCGGGCGGCTCGGCCCCTTGCGGCAGCACCGCGGCGCGCACCGGCGAGTCCGCCAGCATGGCGGCGTGGCGCGCCTCCATCAGGAAGATCAGATCGCCCGCGCCCCGCGCCTCGACGGGATGCGCCAGCCGCTCGACCGCAAGCCCGCCGTCGCCGTGCAAGCGCCCTTCGGTCGCGGCCGCGACCGCCTCGAGCGCAACCGCCATCAGGCGGCGCGCACCCAGACCGCCGTGTCGTGGAACACGCCGCCGCCGACCGGCGGGGCCGCATCGGCGGAGGTGAGCGCGTTGATGCCGAGCCCTTCCTCGAACGCCTCATGCGGCCAGATGCTCTCCACCACCACGACGCCGCGCCTCACCCCGTCGAAATGCCGGGCGTGGAGGACGACCGACGCCTTGTCGTTGCCGACCCGCGTGCGCCCGCCGTCCGGAATGCCGAGCGCGCCGGCGTCCTGCGGATGGATCAACACGGTCGGGCGCCCCTCGCGCTGCCGCGAGGTCGGCGTCTCGGTGAAGGAGGAGTTGAGATAGCCGCGCGCCGGCGAGGTCGCCATGCGGAACGGCTTGTCGTCGTCGGCGTTCTCGATCGCGTCCCAATGGTCCGGCAGGCGCGGCATGGCGCCGGCGTTGTTGTGGGCGCGCGGGGCGAAGGCCCCCCAGTCCGGCTTGAAGCGGAACCTGCCGTCCGGCCAGGCGAAGCCGTCGAGATAGTGCGCGGTGCGGAAATCCGGCTGGGCGTCCGTCCAGCGTTCCCGCTTGAGCGCCTCGAAGCCCGGATAGCCGGAGCGCCGGAGCGTGGCGTCGGCCAGTTCGGCCGCGGTCATGGCGTAGCCCGGATGATCGACCCCGAGCCGCCTTGCGAGCGCCGCCGTCACCTCGTGGTTCGACCGGCATTCGCCCGGCGGCTCGACGATCTTCGGCCCCGCGATCACATAGCTGTGCCCGCCGCCCTGGTAGATGTCGTCATGCTCCAGGAACATGGTCGCCGGCAGCACGAGGTCGGCCATGCGCGCCGTCGCCGTCATGAACTGCTCGTGGACGCAGGCGAACAGGTCCTCGCGCTCGAAGCCGGCGCGCACCAGCAGATGCTCCGGGGCGACCGTCATCGGGTTGGTGTTCTGGATCAGCATCGCCGTGACAGGCGGGCCGCCCTGCAGGTCGGCGGGATTGCCGGTCAGCACCGGGCCGATGCGCGTCTGGTCGAGCAGACGCACCTCCGGGTCGCGCACGTCCAGCCCCTCGATCAGCGCCTTGTCCCAGCCGTAGATGCCGCCATTATTGTGGAACGCGCCGCCGCCCTCATATTGCCAGGCCCCGGTGACCGCGGCGATGCAGGCGGCGGCGTGCATGGCGACCGCACCGTTGCGGTGGCGCGAAAAGCCGTATCCGAGCCGCAGATAGGTGCGCTTCGTGCGGCCGATCTCGCCCGCCAGCGCCTCGATCTCGGCCGCCGGCGCGCCGCAGACCGCCTCCGCCCATGCCGGCGTGCGGCTTGCCAGATGCGCTTCCAGCTCCGCCGGCGCGTCGGTCATCGCCTCCAGCCAGGCGCGGTCGGCATGGCCGTCGCGGAACAGCACATGCATGACCGCGCAGGCGAGCGCGCCGTCCGTGCCGGGGCGCACGCAGAGGAAGCGGTCCGCCTGCTTCGCCGTCTCGTTGCGATAGACGTCGATGACGACGATGCGCGCGCCGCGCTCCCTGCGGGCGCGGACCGCATGGGTCATCACGTTCACCTGGGTGCTGGCGGCATTGGTGCCCCAGATCACCAGCAGGTCGGCCTTGGCCATTTCGCGCGGGTCCGGGCCGGCGAGCTTGCCGGTGCCGGCGATGAAGCCGTTCCAGGCGAGCGTGGTGCAGATCGTGGCGTGGAAGCCGGAATAGCGTTTGGCGTGGCGCAGGCGGTTGATGCCGTCGCGCTGCACCAGGCCCATCGTGCCGGCGTAATAGTAGGGCCAGACGGTCTCCGGCCCGAGCCGCGCTTCCGCTTCGAGGAACTTCTGCGCGCAGAGGTCGAGCGCCTCGTCCCAGGAAATTCGCTCGAAGCGCCCGGAGCCCCTGGGGCCGGTGCGGACCAGCGGATGGAGCACGCGGTCCGGATGGTGGATGCGCTCGGCATAGCGCGCGACCTTTGCGCAGACCACGCCGGCGGTGTAATCGTTCTCGCGCGCGCCCCGGACGCGGCCGATGCGGCGCGCGTCGAAGCGCTCGACCTCGAGCGCGCAGGTCGAGGGGCAATCATGCGGGCAGGCGCTGAAATGGATGGTCGGGCATCCGTCCATGGGTGGGGCCGCTCCTCGCCGTTGCGGCCGGCCAGTATAACGGAGGGGAGGCGCAGGCGCGACATGGGCGCACTCAAGGAAATCGCAGGCGGGCTCCGCTTTCCCGAGGGGCCGGTGGCGCTGCCCGGCGGCGATGTTCTGGTCTGCGAGATCGCCGCCGGGCGGATTACCCGCATCGCGCCCGATGGCCGGAAGTCCGTGGCGGCCGAGACGGGCGGCGGCCCCAACGGCGCCGCGCTCGGCCCCGACGGCAGGCTCTGGATCTGCAACAATGGCGGCATGGAATGGTTCGACCGCGGCGGCAGGCTGTTCCCCATCGGCTGCGCGCGGGACTATGAAGGCGGGTCGATCCAGCGCGTGGACCTGGAGACGGGGGCGGTCGAGACCGTCTGGCGGGATTGCGAGGGCGAGCCGCTCAAGGGGCCGAACGACCTCGTCTTCGACCGCACCGGCGGCCTCTGGTTCACCGACCACGGCAAGGAGCGCGGACGGCTGCGCGACGTGACCGGCCTGTTCTACGCGCCGGCGGACGGCGGCCCGGTCCGCGAGGCCGTCTGGCCGCTCCACGGGCCGAACGGCGTCGGCCTCTCGCCGGAGGAGGACCGGGTCTATGTCGCCGAGACCGAGGCCGCGCGCCTGATCGCCTTCGACCTGGAGGCGCCGGGCGTCATCGCCGGCTCGGGGGCCAGGCGCGTGCGCGGCCATCGCGGGCGCTGCCTCCACGGCGCGCCGGGCCTGCAATATTTCGACTCGCTGGCGGTCGAGGCCGACGGGCGCATCTGCGTCGCCACGATCCACAATGGCGGCATCACCGTCATCCCGCCGGACGGCGGCGCGGCGGAGCATACGCCGATGCCGGACCCGGTGACGACCAATATCGCCTTCGGCGGGCCGGAGCTCCGCACGGCCTTCGTTACCCTTTCCATGTCCGGCCGCCTGGTCTCCCGCCCCTGGCCCCGCCCCGGCCAACCCCTCAACTTCCTGAACCGATAGCGGATTGCAGCAGCCGGCGTCAGGCCACCCACCAGCCGGGATGGCGCGCGCGCAGCGCCTTGCGGGCGCGGTTACGGGCGGCGGGGTTCTTGAAGGCGGCGAAGCAGGTGGCGCCGCTGCCGGACATGCGGGCGAACAGTGCGCCGTCGAGCGCCTGCAACGCCGCCAGCGTGTCGGCGACTTCCGGCGCGAGCGATATGGCGGCTTCGGTCAGGTCGTTCGTGCAGCCGGCGAGGTCGGCCGCCGTCTGCGGCCAGGCCCGGCTCTCGCGGAACGGGCCGCGGCGCGCGCCGAACACTTGCGGCGTCGCCAGCGCCGCGCCCGGATTGGCGAGCAGCAGAGGCGGCGCGGGCCAGTCCGGCAGCGGTGTCAGGCGCTCGCCGATTCCGGCCACGGCGCAGGTGGCGCCGACGAGGCAGACCGGCGCATCGGCCCCGAGCCCGGCCGCCAGCGCCGCCAGGTCCGCCTCGACGCCCCAGAGCCGCGAGAGCAGTCGGAGCGCGGCCGCCGCGTTGGCCGAGCCGCCGCCGAGCCCCGCCGCGACCGGCAGGTTCTTCTCCAGCACCAGCCGCGCGCCGCGCCCCGGCGCCAGCGCGCGCGCCGCCCGCAGCACCAGATTGTCCGCCTCGCCCGCCAGCGCGCGCGCGAACGGCCCGGTGACTTCCAGGCTGAGCGCGTCCGCAGGCTCGGCGCAGAGCACATCGCCGGCATCCGCGAAGGCGACCAGGCTCTCCAGCAGGTGCAGCCCGTCCGCGCGCCGCCCGACGACATGCAGGTAGAGGTTGACCTTCGCTGGCGCGGGCTCGCGCAACACGGGAGTCAGCCGCTCCGCGCGCTCAGTCGCAATCGAGCCCGCAGTCAAGCCGCTGGCGCAGCCCTTCGATGCGCTCCGGGTCGGGATCGAAGTCCAGCGCCCGGCGCCACTGGAACCGGGCCTCCCGCCGGCGGCCGACCTTCCAGTAGGCATCGCCCAGATGCTCGTTCACCACGGGTTCCAGCGGCGTCAGCGCCGCCGCGCGCTCCAGCTCCTCGACCGCCTCGCGGTAACGGCCCGTGCGGAAATACACCCAGCCCAGGCTGTCGGCGATGTATCCGTCCCGCGGCCGGAGACCGGCCGCCCGGGCCACCATCTCCTCGGCGCGTTCGTAGCGCTCGCCGCGGTCGATCCAGGAATAGCCGAGATAGTTCAGCACGTGGGCGTGGTCGGGCACGAATTCCAGCGCCTTCAGAAGGTCGCGCTCCGCTGGCTCCCAGCGGCGGGTGCGCTCGAGGGCGATTCCGCGGCCGTAATAGAGCCGCCAGTGCTCGGTCCCGGCCTGTCCTTCGATCCGGGCGATGGCGCGGTCATAGGCGCGGAAGGCCTCCTCGAACCGCTCCTCGCCGCGCAGCAGGTGGCCGAGTTCTCCGAGCGGGAAGGGATCGTCCGGGCGGGCCGCCGCCTCCGCTTCCAGAAGCGCGACCGCCTCGTCGAGACGGCCCCCGGAGGCATAGGCCCGCGCCAGGTTCGCCTGCGCGGTGAGACGCCAGATCGAGTCGGCGGGCACCGATCGATAGGCCGCCGCGGCCTCATCGTGTCTGTCCCGGCCCGCGAGTATGTCCCCGGTCAGCAACAGGGCGGCATGATGGTCCGGCTCCAGCATCGCCGCGAGCCGGGCATAGATCAGGGCCAGGGCGGCGCGGCGGCGGCGCAACTCTTCGGCCACGCCGTAGAACACCTCGGCGACGCCTTCGGACGGCGTCGAGGCCAGGGGTTCGAGGCGGGCCGGGTCCCCGGGAAGGAGCGGCCCGCCCATGCTGCGGTAGCGCTGCAATTGCCGGCGGGAGCCTTCGGCGTCGCCGGCGGCCATCAGGAACGCCGCCTCGGCCAGTATGCCGCGTGTTCCGGCGACTGCGCGGCCGGTGCGCTCGAACGCCGCCTTGGCCAGTATGCCGCGTGTTCCGGCGCCTACGCGGCCGATGCGCTCGAAGGCGCCGCGCGCCTCTTCCGTCCGGCCTGCGGCATGCAGGAGAAGGGCGCGGTGCAGCCTCGCCCAGCCCGCAGCCTCCCGGAGTTTCCCGGCCCCGGAAAGCGCGTCTTCCGCGCCGGAGGCGTCGCCCGCCGCATGGCGCACCCAGGCAAGGGCGAGCAGTTTGACCGCGTTGGGCAGGGTCTTGCCGGCCGGTCCTTCGAGCCGCGCGGCCGCCGCCGGCCAGTCTCCCCGGTTTATGTGGTTCACCGCGAGGCGGAGCGCGACCAGGGTCCTGTCCAGCGCCGCTTCCCCGCCGGGCCGGTCGGCCGACAGGGATTTGTCCATCCGCCGGGCGAGAGCGAGGCTTGCCCCGACGTCGCCGGCCGCGATCCGCATCCGCAACAGGCGGCGCTGCACCTTGAGATTGCCCGAGTCCGCTTCGAGCGCGCGCCGGTAGAAATCGGCGGCGGCGGCAAGGTCGAACTGCCGCTCCGCATGGCCGGCGGCGAGCCAGTCGCTCAGAGCGGGCGCCGCGTGCGGGCGGCATGCGGCCAAGAGCAGCAGCGCAAATGCCAGGAGGAGTGCCCGCACGCGCCCGGCTTCACATGTTCGGATAGTTGGGGCCACCGCCGCCTTCGGGCACCGTCCAGACGATGTTCTGGGTCGGGTCCTTGATATCGCAGGTCTTGCAGTGGACGCAGTTCTGGGCATTGATCTGGAGACGCGGCGCGCCGCCGTCCTCGACAATCTCATAGACTCCCGCCGGGCAGTAGCGCTGCTCCGGCGCGTCGAACTCCGCGAGATTGACCCGGATCGGCGCCTCGGCATCCTTCAGCACCAGATGAACCGGCTGGTCTTCCTCGTGGTTGGCGCCGGAAAGATACACCGAGGACGGCTTGTCGAAGGACACGACCCCGTCCGGCTTCGGGTATTCGATCGGCCTGCAATCGTTCCGCCCCGCGGTGGCGGCATGATCCGCGCCGTGGTGGCGGAGCGTCCAGGGCGCCCGGCCGCGCAGCAGCACCTGGTCGATGCCGGCATGGAGCACACCGGCCGCAAGGCCCCAGCGGAACGCCGGGCGGACATTGCGCGCCCGGTGGAGCTCGTCATGCAGCCAGGACGCGCGGAAGGCCTCCGGATAGGCCGCCAGCTCGTCGCCGCCTTCCGAGCCTTCCGACAGCCGCCGGAACGCCGCCTCGGCGGCCAGCATCCCGGTCTTCATGGCGCCGTGGCTGCCCTTGATGCGCGGCACGTTGAGGAACCCGGCCTCGCAGCCGATCAGCGCGCCGCCGGGGAACACCAGCTTCGGCAGCGCCTGCATTCCGCCTTCATTGACCGCTCGCGCCCCGTAGGCGACCCGCTGCCCGCCTTCCAGGAAGGGACGGATTTTCGGATGGGTCTTGTAGCGCTGGAACTCGTCGAACGGGCTTAGCCAGGGATTGCGGTAGTCGAGGGCGACGACGAAGCCGACCGCGACCTGTCCGCCCGCCAGGTGGTAGAGGAAGGACCCGCCATAGGTGCGCCCGTCCATCGGCCAGCCGGCGGTGTGGACCACCAGCCCCGGTTCGTGGACCGCGGGATCGACATCCCACAGCTCCTTGAGGCCGATGCCGTAGGTCTGCGGCTGGCAGTCCCGCCGGAGGTCGAAGCGGTCCATGAGCTGCTTGCCGAGCGAGCCCCGGCAGCCCTCCGCGAACAGCGTGTAGCTGGCGCGCAGCTCGATGCCCGGCTCATGCGTCGCCCTGGGTTCGCCGTCGCGGCCGATGCCCATGTCGCCCGTCGCCACGCCGGCGACCGCCCCGTCCTCACGGTACAGCGCCTCGGCGGCGGCGAAGCCCGGATAGATCTCCACCTCCAGCGCCTCGGCCTGCTCGCCCAGCCAGCGGCAGACATTGCCGAGGCTGACGATATGGTTGCCGTGGTTGCGCAGCGCCGGGGGAATGAACGGCCCGGGCACCCGGAAGGCGCGTTTTTCGCCCAGCAGCAGGAAGCGGTCCTCCGTGACCGGGGTCTCCAGCGGCGCCCCGCGTTCCTGCCAGTCGGGCAGCAATTCGTCGAGCGCGCGCGGGTCGAGAACGGCGCCGGACAGGATATGGGCGCCGATCTCGGACCCCTTCTCGATCAGGCACACGGAAAGCTCCGAACCGGCCTCTGCCGCAAGCTGTTTCAGGCGTATCGCCGCCGCCAGGCCCGCCGGGCCGCCGCCGACGATAACGACATCGAACTCCATGCTCTCCCGTTCCATGCCCCCGCCCTCTCCATCCGGCGCGCATCTTGCGCCAACATAGGCTACACTTTCCAGCTGCGCCATGATCGAACGGGAACCATTGCTCGCGGCGCTGGAGTGGCAATTGGCGGCCGGTGTGGACGAGGTCGTCGGCTTCGAGCCGGCCGACCGGTTCGCCCCGCCGCCGGAACGCGAGGCGCCGGCTGCCCCGCCCCCTGCACCCAGGGCGGCGCCAGCTTCCGCGCGCCCGGCTGCCGCCGCGCCGGCCGCCGCAGAACCGGCTTCCACAGGGGATGTCGCTCGGACAACCGACCTGGATGCGCTGCGCGCGCTCCTGCTCGCCTTCGACGGTTGCGCATTGAAGAAGACGGCGACCAGCACGGTGTTCGGCGAAGGGCCCGCGGGCGCCCGGCTGATGATCGTCGGCGAGGCGCCGGGGGCCGACGAGGACCGGCAGGGCCGCCCGTTCGTCGGGCCGAGCGGGCGGCTGCTGGAGCGGATGCTGGCCGCAATCGGGCTGGCGCGCGAGGAGGTCTATATCGCCAACACCGTCTATTGGCGCCCGCCGGGCAACCGCACGCCTTCGGCGGAGGAGGTGGAAGCCTGCCGACCGTTCATCGACAGGCAGATCGCGCTGGTGGCGCCGGAAGTGCTGATGCTGGCGGGCGGCGCGGCCGCCAAGACGCTGCTCGGGACGACGGAGGGCATCATGCGCCTGCGCGGGCATTGGCGGACTTTCGCGACCGCGGACGGGCCGGTGGATGTCATGCCGGTCTTCCACCCGGCCTTCCTGCTGCGTTCGCCGGCGCGCAAGCGCGAGTCCTGGCGCGATCTCCTGGCCGTCAAGGCGCGGCTGGAGGGCCGCGCCCCGTGAGGGCCCTGGCGCTGGCCATGCTGACAGTCTGCAGCGGCGCCGCAGAGGCCGCCGACTTCCGGATCCTGTCCGCGGCCGATGTCGGCCGCTACGAGCGCCTCTTCCAGTTGGAGGCGGAGAACCGCTGGGCGGACTCGGACGCGCTGGCGCGGCAGCTCGAGAACCCCCTGCTGATGGGCCATGTGCTGTATCGGCGCTACATCGTCTCGCACGACTATGTCACGCCCTATGAGGAACTGCGGGCCTGGCTGGAGGCTTACGGCGACCATCCGGGGGCGCACCGGGTGTCGCGCCTGGCGCTCAGGCGCCGCCCGCCCGGCATGCTGCCGCCGCCGCCGGAGAAGCATCCGCCGGTGCGCCGGCCCACGCCGCCGTTCGTCGCCCCGCCGTTGCGGAAACCGCAGAGCGCGGTCGGCAGGATCTACGCCCGGATCATCGTGCAGCAACTGGGGAACGAACGGCCGGACCTTGCGGGCGACCTGTTCCGCGATGCCGCCGTTCGCCGGGCGCTCGGCCAGGACTACGCCGACAAGCTGCGCGCCGATATCGCCTTCTCGTTCTACCTCCTCGGCAAGGATGCGGACGCCTACAGCCTCGCCTCGAGGCGGGCCGAGCCCGCGCAGGACCGGGTCTCGCTGCTCCACTGGGTGGCCGGGCTGGCGGCGCTCAGGCTCGGCTGGCGCGGCGGCGCAGCGCGGCATTTCGCAGCCCACGCGAAGTCTCCCGCAGCGTCGCCCTGGAACGCCGCCGCCGGCGCGTTCTGGGCGGCGAGGATGTATCGGCAGACCGGGCGGCCGGACAAGGCCGAAGCGTGGCTGCGGGAGGCGGCGGTCCACAAGCGGACCTTCTACGGCATGCTCGCCCGCGAAATGCTCGGTCTGCCGCACGGGCTGAATTTCGAGCCGCCGCCGCTCGACGATGCGGGCCGCCTGCTGGTCTTCGCCGAGCCGGAGGCTGTCCGGGCGCTGGCGCTTGCGCAGGTCGGGCGGCCGATCGAGGCGGAATGGGAGATGCGCCGCGCGCTCGCCGACGCCGACGCGGACACGACGCGCGCCCTGCTCGCCGCTTCCGTATCCGCCAGCCTGCCGCGCGCGGCGCTGCTGGCCGGGCGCCGTCTGCTCGGCCGCGGCGAGGCGCCCCGGGACCTCGCGCTCTATCCGCTGGCGCCCTGGAAGCCGAAGGGCGGCTACGGCCTGGACCGGGCGCTGCTGCTGGCCTTCATGCGCCGCGAGAGCGACTTCGACACCCGCGCGACGAGCCGCGCCGGGGCGCGCGGTCTGATGCAGCTCATGCCGGCGACGGCGAACGCCGTTTCCGGGGGCGAACGGTTCAGCGGCAGGACGCTCAAACGCCTGCTGGAGCCGGAGCTCAGCCTGACGCTCGGCCGCAACTATCTTCGTTTGCTGCTGGAGAAGAATGTCGTCGCCGGCGACCTCCTCAATCTCGCCATCGCCTACAACGCCGGCGCCGGCCGGCTGCGCCGCTGGCGTTCGACGGTCCGGCATATGGACGACCGGCTCCTGTTCATAGAGAGCCTGCCCGCAAAGGAGACCCGGTTGTTCGTCGAGCATGTGCTGACGAACATCTGGGCCTACCGCGCGCGCCTCGGCCAGCAGCGGCCGAGCCTGGCCGCGCTGGCGGCCGGGCGGACGCCGCTCTATAAGTCCCTCGACACCCGGCGGGCGGGCGCAGACGCCCGCCCGCCGGGCGTGTGACCCCGCCCTTCGCACCGGGAGCGCCCCGCAATGCCCGGCAGCATCGACGAAAGCCGCCCCTTCGTTCCTGTGCGCATCGCCGTGCTCACCGTCTCCGACACGCGCAGCGCAGCCGACGACCGGTCGGGCGATGCGCTGGTCGAGCGGCTGGAGCGCGACGGGCACATTCTGGCCGACCGGGCCATCGTCCGCGACGAGATCGACGCCATCCGGGCGGTCCTGCAGGGATGGATTGCGGATCCCGGGGTCGATTGCGCGATCGCGACCGGCGGCACCGGCCTCACCGGCCGGGACGTGACCCCGGAAGCCTTCGAGGGCCTCTACGAGAAGCGGATCGACGGCTTCGGCGAACTGTTCCGCTGGCGGAGCTTGCAAAAGATCGGCGCCTCGACGATCCAGTCGCGCGCCACGGCCGGCACGGCCGGCGGCACCTACCTGTTCGCCCTGCCCGGTTCGACCGGGGCGTGCCGGGACGCCTGGGACGGCATCCTCCACTGGCAGCTCGACTATCGCTTCCGCCCTTGCAACTTCGTGGAAATCATGCCGCGCCTCCAGGAGCATGTGGCGGGCCGGGGCGGGGCTTGACCGCGCCGGGGATCGGCCCCATGTTACATGTAAAAATGGGACAGAGTTGCGCCATGCCATCGTCGAATGCGGAACGGGTCCGCAAGCGGAGGGAAGCGTTGCGCGCGGAGGGGCTCCGCCCCGTGCAGATCTGGGTCCCCGACAGCCGCCAGTCCGGTTTCGAGGAGGAATGCCGCCGGCAGGCGAGGCTGGCGGCGGCGGACCGGAACGACCCCGAGCTCATGGCCTTTCTGGACGCTGCTTTGGAAGACCTGGGCGATTGGCGATGACGCGCGGCGATCTGGTGACCGTTGTCGCGCCGGGCGACTTCGGCAAGCCCCGTCCCGCCCTTTTGGTGCAAGCGGACCGATCCCGCGATTTGGCGACCGTAACGGTCCTGCTCGTGACGTCTTCCGAGGTGGAGACGCTCTTGTTTCGAATCCCGGTCGAACCTTCTTCAGTCAATGGCCTGCGAAAACGGTCGTTCGTCATGGCCGATAAAGCCACGACGGTACGGACTGAAAAACTGGGCCCGCCATTCGCCCGCCTGGAAGAAAACGCCATGCGCGCCGTGAACCGCGCCCCGGCCTTGTTCCTCGGCATCGCGTCGTGACGCTTCTCGTCGCCGGCCTTGCGCTCTTCATCGTCCTGCACCTGATTCCGGGCCTTGCCCCGCTTCGCGCCGGCCTGGCCGCCCGCATGGGCGAGAAGCGCTATCGCGGCGCGTTCTCGGTCCTCGCGTTCATCGGACTCGCGATGATCGTGCGGGGCTATGCGACGGCGCCGTTCGAGCCCGTCTATTCGCCTCCGGGCTGGGGCCGGGATGCGGCCATATGGGCGGCGCCGGTGGCGTTCGTGCTGTTTGCCGCGGCCAATATGCCGACGCATATCCGGTCCGTCGTTCGGCACCCGATGTTGCTCGGGCTCCTGCTTTGGGCGCTCGCCCATCTGGCGGCGAACGGCGACCTGCGCTCGCTCCTGCTCTTCGGGGGCTTTGCGGGCTTCTCGCTGGCGGCGTGGGCGAGCGCCGCGGCGCGCGGCAAGCGGCCTCCGGCCGACAAGCCGCCGCGCCTCGCGATGGATGCCGCCGCCCTCGCTGCGGGCATCGCCGCCGCCGGCCTCTTCGCATATCTGCACGCCGCCCTGTTCGGCGCGCCGGTGCTGTAGAACCCTGTCACGTTCCGCCGGTCGGCGGCGCTTCCGGGCCCGAGACGCCGGCGCTCTCGAAGGTGGCCATCTCCGCATGGCAGGCGGCGGCGGCCTTGAGCAGAGCGAGCGCGAGCGCCGCGCCGGAGCCTTCGCCGAGGCGCATCCCCAGGTCGAGCAGCGGCGCCTTGCCCCAGAGCGCCAGCAGGCGGCCATGGGCCGGCTCGGCGGAGAGGTGGCCGGCCTGGCAATGGTCGAGGCCCGAGGGGTCGAGCGCATGGAGCACGGCCGCGGCCGCCGCCGCGCCGTAGCCGTCGAGCAGCACCGGCACGCGGCCCATGCGCGCCGCCACCAGCGCGCCGAACATCGCGGCGGTCTCGAAGCCGCCGAGCCGGCGCAGCACCTCCAGCGGCGGCCGGCCGCCATGCAATGCCGCGCCGAGGCGCACCGTCTCGACCTTGGCGTCCAGCCGCGCCCCGGAAACGCCCGCGCCGGGGCCGGCCCAGTCCTCCGCGCGGCCCCCGTGAAGCGCGTGCGCGATGGCGGCGGCCGAGGTCGTGTTGGCGATGCCCATCTCGCCGACCGCCAGCGCGTCGATGCCGGGCTCGACCGCCATCATGCCGTAGGCGACGGCGCGCGCGCAGTCCTCGTCGGTCATCGCCGGGGCGCGGGTGAAGTCCGCCGTCGGCGTCTCCAGCGAGAGTTCATAGACGCGGAGCTCGGCGTCCAGCGCGCCGCAAATGGCGTTCACCGCCGCGCCGCCGTCGATGAAGTTCCGCACCATCTCCGCCGTCACCGAGGCGGGCCAGGCGGAGACGCCGCGCCGGGCGACGCCGTGATTGCCGGCGAACACCGCGACGCGCGGCCTTTCGAGGCGCGGCGGGTGGCGGCCCTGCCAGGCGGCGAGCCACGCGGCCAGCGCCTCCAGCCGGCCGAGCGCGCCCGGCGGCTTGGTCAACAGGGCGTCCCGCGCGTGCGCCGCCGCGCGCGCCGCCTCGTCCGGGCCGGGCAGGTGGGCGAGGATGTCGGCGATCTCGGCCAGCGAGACGATCGGAGCGGTCTCGCCAGGCGAGGCGCCGGGTGTAGTCTCGCCAGGCGAGACAGGGGGAGCGGTTTCGGCCATGCTGGCGGTCTATTGCGGATTCGCGCGGGGAAGTCCATGCGCGCCCTGGACGACATGCGCCTCGCCTTCCAGTTCCTGACCGTGCTTCCCGTCGGCCGGCCGGAGCCGCGGCCGCTGGGCGGGGCCGCCTGGTGCTTCCCGCTGGTCGGGCTGGCGGTCGGCGCCTGCGCGGCGGTTGTATTCCTGATGGCGGAGGCGCTCGGCCTGCCGGCGGCGCTGGCGGGCTTCCTCGCCGTCGGCGCCGGCATCGCGCTCACCGGCGGGCTGCATGAGGACGGCCTGGCCGACACCGCCGACGGCCTGGGCGTCCGGGACCCGCAGCGCGCCCTGGAGGTCATGCGCGACCCCCGCGCCGGGGCGTTCGGCGCGCTCGCGCTGGCGTTGACCGTGCCGATGCGGGCGCTGGCGCTGGCCGCGGCCGGGCCGGCCGCGGCGCTCGCCGCCCACGCGCTCTCGCGCGGTGCCATGGCCGCCGCAATGGCCTGGACGCCGCCCGCCCGCGCCGACGGCCTCGCCGCCGAAGCCGGGCGCACGGACGCGGCGGCCGCCCTGCTGCTGTCGGCGGCCATCGGCGCGGCCCTCGGCTGGCAGTCCCTCCCGGCCGCCGCGCTCGCGGCCTTTGCTGTAGCATGGTGGGCCGCAAGACGCTTCGGCGGCCACACCGGCGACACGCTGGGCGCGGTGCAGCAGACAACGGAACTGGCGGTGCTGCTGGCGCTGGCGGGGGCGTGAGGGCGGGCGCGCCTTGCCGGCAGGGCGCTCGGCTTGTATGGAACATGGGGGAGACAATCGATGAGCAGACCGGCATCGCCCGGCCCGGCGCCGGAATCCGGGCGGAACTTCAATCGCCTCAAGTGCTTGCTGCGGGAGATGTTCCAGCTCGACCGCGGCGATCTGGATTTCGGCCTCTATCGCATCATGAACATGAAGGCGGCCGAAATCGAGGCATTCCTCGATCGCGACCTGCTGCCGCAGGTGAAGACGGCGCTTGCGGGGGTGACAGATGAAGAACGTATGCGAGTCAGTATCGAACTTGAGAACACCGTCGCCCAGCTCACGACATTGAAAGCCCCAGTAGAGGACAACGAGACGGTTCTGTCTCTTCGTTCCCAACTGGAACACGCGCAAGCCGACGCCGAGGCGGAGGCGGATGTTTACGGCCATCTCTTCAACTTCTTCGACCGTTACTACAACGAGGGCGATTTCATGTCGCTGCGGCGCTATTCCGGCGGCGGCGAACCGACCTATCTCATTCCCTATGACGGCGAGGAAGTGAAGCTGCACTGGGCTAACGCGGACCAGTATTATGTGAAGACGACCGAGAACTACGCCTCCTACGCCTTCACCGCCGGGGAGGGCGAAGCGGAATTCCGCGTGCGCTTCGAGATCGCGGCGGCAGACAATGAGAAGGACAATATCAAGGAGGCCAAAAGCAAGCAGCGCCGCTTCGTGCTTGCGGAAGACGCTGTTGCGCTCGAAAGCGGCGAGATCGTCGTCCGCTTCGAGCACCGGCCGCTGACGGAGCGCGAGAAGCAGGACTGGCCCGGCAACGGCGCGAGACAGCAGGACCGGATCGACACCTGCACGGCGGGGCATATCCTCGCCGAACTGGAGACGCTGGCCCCGGAGCGGCGGCTGGCGCTCGCCGCGCTGGCCCCGACAGACGCTGACCCGGAGCGCACGTTGCTGGCCAAGCATGTCGAGCGCTACACGGCGAAGAACAGTTTTGACTATTTCATCCACAAGGACCTCGGCGGTTTCCTGCGCCGTGAACTGGACCTTTACCTGAAAACCGATGTGCTGGACCTCGGCGACCTTGCGCTGGGCGACGCCGACCGGCTGCGCCGCGCGCTCGCCCGGATGCGCGCCGTCCGCGAGATCGGCGACAAGCTCATCGCCTTCCTCGCGCAATTGGAGGATTTCCAGAAGCGTCTGTGGCTCAAGAAGAAATTCGTTCTGGAAACCCAATGGTGTGTCACGCTGGACCGGGTGCCGGAGGAACTCTACCCGGAAATCGCCGCCAACGAGGCGCAACGGGCGGAGTGGGAAGAACTATTCGCGATAGACGACATCGCGGATGGCCCGGCCGGCGAAGGCGGCGGCGAGGTGCTCGCTTCCAGCCTGTCCGAAGCCAGCCCTGGCTATCTCGCGGACAGCCGTCAAGCGGCGCCGCTACCTCTTGGCTTCCTCAATGCCAATCCGTATCTGGTGTTGGACACGCGCCATTTCGACCGCAGTTTCACGGACCGGCTGCTGGCCACGCTTTCCGAGGCCGGGCCACTGGACGAACAGACCGACGGGCTGCTTGTCCATGGCGAGAACTTCCAGGCCCTGAGCCTATTGCAGGTACGCTATGGCGAGCAGATGCGGTGTATTTATATCGACCCGCCATTCAACACGGACGCTTCGCCGATTATGTACAAGAATGGCTATAAGTCTGCCACTTGGAATTCATTAATGGAAAACAATCTTCGTGTTTCAAAATTACTATTGGCACAAAATGGGGTACTGATTGCAGCAATTGATGACGAGCAACACAGAGAATTAAATTACATTCTTACTGATATTTATGGTCGCCGTATTCTTGGAACAATATTGGTTCGTGTTAATCCATCCGGAAGACCAACACAAACAGGATATTCTGTTGCACATGAATATCTCTTGTATGTTGGTCGCGGAGATCTTTCTGCTATCGGAAGGATGCCCCCTACCGAGGAGCAAATGGCTCGCTTCTCTCAAAGGGATGGCAATGGATTATTTGAATGGAGAAATCTACGTCGCGAGGGATCGAATTCAGACCGATCTGCACGCCGTCACTTATACTATCCGATATACCTTAGTGAAGAAACTATCCGTGTTCCTGAAATGACTTGGAATGTCGAAACTAAGGAATGGTTGGTGGAGGAATTTCCCCAATTCGGAGAAACGATTGTTTTCCCGGACAATGAAAATGGTGTGCAAAAAACTTGGCGTTGGAAAGCGGAAACAGTAAAGAAATCGTTAGGAGATTTGGCGGTTCGCAAGGATCGATCAGGGCGCAATTATATTTATTTACTACAAAAGACGGCCACATCAACAGGGAGTAGTATCAATATCGCTCTGGTATGATGGCAAACACTCTTCCGTCGAACACGGAACGGCACTCTTAAAGGAGATGTTCGGGGAATCAGTCTTTTCATATCCAAAGTCAATCCATGCGGTTGTCGATGCAATATGGATTGCAGGAGCGTCGGTTTCAGATGCACATATACTGGACTATTTCGCCGGTTCCGGTACCACCGGCCATGCAGTCATTAATCTTAACCGCGAGGACGACGGCAAGCGCAAATATGTCCTTGTCGAGATGGGGGAGCATTTCGATACGGTGATGCTGCCGCGGCTCAAGAAGGCGGTCTATGCGCCGGAGTGGAAGGGCGGCAAGCCGGTTGCACACGACGGGGGCGCGAGCCAGCTTGTCCGCTATGTCCGCCTAGAATCCTATGAGGACACGCTGGACGGGCTGGTGATGATGCCGCCGGAGGGCGACCTTCTGGCGGAGAACGATCCGTCGCTGATCGAGGATTACAGGCTGCGCTATGCGCTCGGCGCGGAGACCGCCAGCAGCCCCTGCCTGCTGGGCCGGGAATTCCGGGACCCCTTTGCCTGCACGCTCTCGGTCGTTCACGACGGTGTGCGCCGGGAGACGCCGGTCGATTTGCCGGAGACCTTCAACCTGCTGCTTGGTCTCCGCGTCGAATCCCGCCGCCGCCTCGACGGCGTGCTCGCCATCGCCGGCAGGGACGGGCAAGGGCAAAGCTGCCTGATCCTCTGGCGCAACCTGGACGAGACAGACAACGAGTCGCTCAACCGCTGGTTCCGGCGCAACCGAACGCACCTCCCCGACGCGCTCGACCTCATCTACGCCAATGGCGACCACACGCTGAACGCCGTCCGGCGCAAGAGAGACTTCTGGAAGGCCGGGACTATCGAACCCCTGTTGCGCGAATTGATGTTCGAGGTCGATGATGGCAGGTAATAGAGATCAATCTGGAGACCATCTCAGGTTTTCGCAGCGCCACGGTTATGCAGACCTGCCGGAGCCAATGCGGTTGGAGCACATTCCCCAAAAATTCAGACAGGAAATACATATATCTATAGACAAAGCTATAAGGAGAGGTGCACATCCCGAATGGGATCCGGATATAAACTATGCAGTTGGGTTTTCATCCACATCGAATGAGTTTTTATCCACCTCGAATTTGGGCAAGATCGTGGTTGATTATCACTACGAGATACTTGAAAATTACCATGATGAAATTTCTCATCCTGATCCTAGTATGTGTCACAGTTTTTTTCGTGTGGTGGTAAAATATGGGCCTTGGAACGAGGTATTGGATCTGATTGAATTTGTCATACGGCACCGATACTGCCCGCCAATGCTTTCTCGGAACCTGATCGAGGCGTTCGATAATACTCCGATCTCCTACTTTGTTGATGATACCGGCGGACATCCGACTGTCGTCCCGCGGGTGAGCCGCGCAGCCGGCGAAGCGACGCAATGCGCACTCGAAACAATCCGAGCCGGCGGCATGGACGGGGCGGCCTTGCATCTGCGCCAAGCAGCGGAACATATCAATGCCAGGCAATACGCCGACGCAATTGCCGACAGCATTCATGCCATTGAGTCCGTTGCGCGAACTATCGACGCAAAGTCCACCACCTTGGGGGCTGCGTTGAAATCTTTGGAAGAAGCAAGGTTACTCAAACATCGGGCGCTTAAACAAGCATTCGAGAAACTCTACGGCTACACGAACACCGAACAGGGCATTCGCCATGCTCTGCTCGACAAGGACGCCGCCGATGTCGGTCTGGAAGAGGCCATGTTCATGTTCGGGGCTTGCGCCTCCTTCGTGGCCTACCTGACGCAAAAGCACCGGCAGGCTGGCGGCGCATGACACCGCTTGAGAACCGCCTCGTCCTGCACCGCTTCCTCTGCCGGGAATTCGGCTACCCCGACTTGGCCGCCATGCTGAACCGGCTGCGGGACGCGCCCGCCGGGTCTGACGCCGGCGGGGAAAGCGAATATGCGAAGGCGCTCTATCTGAACCCGGAAAAGGCCGCGATAGGCCCGGACCGCTTCTCGGAATACGACGCCGCGCTCACCGAGACCGGCCGCCGGCTACGCATGACGCCGGAGCATGGACGGGGCTGGAAGCCGCATCAATGGCTGGCGCTGCTGTTCGCCGAACACTATCTGCGCCGCTATTTCGAGGATCCGGAGCGGCTGTGTGCGGCGCTGAATGCGGAGAAGCGGCGGGACACGCTGACCGCGCGGATGCCGGACTACACGGCCGACGAGTTGCGCACCGTGGCCGTGCAGAGCGCCACCGGCTCCGGCAAGACGCTCGTCATGCACGCCCATATCCTGCAATACCGGCGCATCGCCGGCGAGGCGGGCAAGCCGTCCCGCAATGTCATCCTGGTGACGCCGAACGAACAATTATCGACGCAGCACGAGCGCGAATTGCTGGCGAGCAACCTGCCGGCGCGCATTTTCTCCAGCGAGGCCGGCGCGGACATGCTGGCGCCGGTCGAGATCGTCGATGTCAACAAGCTCGCCGAGAAACAGGGCGTGAAGCGGGTCGCCGTCCGCGATTTCGGCGACAACAATCTCGTGCTGGTGGACGAAGGCCATCTTGGCGCGTCCGGCAAGGTTTGGCGCGAGCGGCGGAGGGAACTGGCGGAGGGCGGCTTCACCTTCGAGTATTCGGCCACCTTCAACCAGATCGTCGGCGGGGACGACGCCCTGCGCGACGCCTACGGCAAGAGCCTCATCTTCGACTACTCCTACCGCGCCTTCCACTCGGACGGCTACGGCAAGGACTACGCCATCGCCAACCTGCCGCAGGGGGCGGAAGACGATAACAGCCGCATGTATCTGCTCGGCGCGCTGCTGAGCTTCTACCGCCAATGCCGCATCTGGCGCGGGGGCCGCGCCGGCTGGACGGAATTCAATGTCACACGGCCGCTCTGGGTGTTTATAGGCAAGACAGTAACGGGCGGAGCCGCAAAGAAGGACAACAGGGAAACGCGATCGGATGTCGTGTCGATCCTGGACTTCCTCGGCTGGGTCCTCGCTCATGGCGGCGACGCCCGCCCGATGCTGGTCCGCTTGCTGGACGGCGAATCGGGGCTGACCGGCGAGGACGGCAAGGACTATTTCGCCGGCCGGTTCGAGGGTCTGCAAGGCATCGGCGTGGGCGCGCTTTACGACGACATATGCGGGATGCTGTTCCACGGGGCCGGGCGGCTGCATGTGCGCTACCTGACCCAGGGCGAAGGCGAACTCCACCTGCGCACCGCCGACAACGAACCGTTCGGCATCGTGAATGTCGGCGATTCGCAGGCGCTCTACAAGCTGCTCGGCGAACGCGGCAACCCCGACCTTGCGCTCGAACGGGAGGCCGGATTCGCGCGGCGGCTGTTCGCCGATGTGGACCGGGCGGATTCGACCGTGAATATCGTCATCGGCGCGCGGCGCTTCATCGCCGGCTGGAATTCCTGGCGCGTGAGCGCGATGGGGCTGATGCATGTCGGCGTCGGCGAGGGGCCGGAAATTATCCAGATGTTCGGCCGCGGCGTGCGGCTCAAGGGCCGGGACATGAGCCTCAAGCGCCACCGCTACACGCCGGGCGAGCCGCCCGCCGACGGCGACGGGCTGACGGAACTGGAGACGCTGCGCATCTTCGGCCTCAAGGCCAACTACATGCAGACCTTCCGGGAGATGCTGGACAAGGACGGCATTGCCGTGGAGCGGGAGGAAATTCCGCTGCCGGTCACATGGAATTTCGCAAGGAAGAAGCTGAAAGTCGTCCGGCTCAAGGAAGGGCTGGAATACGACCGCTCGGACGACCGCCCCGTCCTGCCCGCGCCGGGCGGCCCGGACAGCCCGAAGCCGGAACTGGACCTGTATTCCCGGTTACAGGCGCTGGAATCCCGCGGCGGCGAAACCGGCGCGGAAGCGGAAAGGCCGTCCGTCAAATTCAAGCCCCGGCACATTGCCCTGTTCAACCGCATCCGGATTTACGACGGGCTGCTGGCGCGCAAGCAACGGGAGGGCTGGCACAACCTATCCATCGACCGCGCCGCGGTGGAAGCGCTGCTGGACCGGGACGACTGGTACGAACTCCGCCTGCCGCCGGAGCGGCTGGAGCCGAAGAGTTTGGCCGACCTGCTGAAACTGGAGGATATTGCGGTAGAGCTGATCGCCGACTACGCGGGCCGGTTCTGGCGCAGGCGGCGGCGCAGATGGGAATACGAGAATCTCGAAGTCAGGACGCTCGACGAAGGCGACCGCAACAATATCGGTGAATACGCCTTGTCGGTGGACGCAGGGCAGGAGACGCTGATCGACGATATCCGCGCGGTCTCGAACAATCTCCGGGAAGGCGCGATCCCCGGCTTGGGATTCGGCCTCCTGATGCGCGACGAACACGCCTACAAGCCGCTGCTTTATGCGGCGGGCAAGCGCGTCGTCACCGTCCAGCCCGTGCTCCTGAACGAAGACGAGAAGCAAGTCGTCGAGCGGCTGACCGATCTGGCGAAGAGCGGCGATTCCTGCCTGCAGGGCCGGGATTTGTTCCTGATCCGCAATATGAGCCGCGGCCGGGGCGTGTCCTTATTCGACGACCATTCCTACTATCCCGATTTCATCGTCTGGCTGGCGGACGGCGAGGACCAGCACATCCTGTTCCTCGATCCCAAGGGACTGGTCCGCTACGGCCCGGAGGAGCGCCGGAAAGTGGGTCTGCATAGCGACATCAAGCAGGTCGAGGAGCGGGTGCGCCGCAGCGACCCGAACTTGCGCCTGCACGCTTATGTGCTCTCCGTCACGCCGCCGGACAGGATCGGCGACGACCTGCGCAGCCGGGAAGAGTGGGAAGAGCGGGGCGTGTATTTCCTCGAGGACGCCAGCTGGGCGCCGCGCCTTCTGGGCCACGCCCTCGCAACCTCGGCCTGATCTCAACCCCGCCGGGCTTGTCCCGCGCGGCGCATCGGACTATTGGACCGGGCCATGAGCGGGTTCGATGTCATCGTGGTCGGCGGGGGCCATGCGGGGTGCGAGGCGGCGGCGGCGGCGGCGCGGCGGGGGGCGCGCACGCTGCTGGTCACCCACAAGCTCGAAACCGTCGGCGCCATGTCCTGCAACCCGGCCATCGGCGGGCTCGGCAAGGGCCATCTGGTGCGCGAGATCGACGCGCTCGACGGCCTCATGGGCCGCGCCATCGACCGGGCGGGCATCCAGTTCCGGATGCTGAACCGCAGCAAGGGCCCGGCCGTGCAGGGGCCGCGCGCGCAGGCCGACCGCAAGCTCTACCGCCGCGCCGTCCGGGCGCTGCTGGACGACCAGCCGGGCCTGGAGCTGCGCGCCGGCGCGGTGGAGGACCTCGTGCTCGACCGGAACGGGCGGATCGCGGGCGTTGCGCTGGCCGCCGGGGCGCGCCTCGCCGCCGGGGCCGTCGTGCTGACGACAGGCACCTTCCTGCGCGGGGCGATCCATATCGGCCGGAAAACCGCGCCGGCCGGGCGGGTCGGCGATGCGCCCGCCATCGGCCTCGCGCGCCGGCTGGAGGGCCTCGGCCTGCCGATGGGCCGGCTCAAGACCGGCACCCCGCCGCGCCTCGATGGGCGCAGCATCGCCTTCCACCGGCTGGAAGAGCAGCAGGGCGACGACCCGCCAGCGCCGTTCTCGGCCATGACCGACCGCATAACCGTGCCGCAGACGGTCTGCCATGTGACGGCGACCGTTCCGGAGACGCACGCCCTGGTGCGCGCCCATCTCGGCGAAACGGCCGTCTATGCCGGGCGCATCGACGGCGCCGGGCCGCGCTACTGCCCCTCCATCGAGGACAAGGTGGTGCGCTTTCCCGACAGGGCCGGGCACCGCATCTTCCTGGAGCCGGAGGGGCTCGACGACCCGACGGTCTATCCGAACGGCATCTCGACGGCGCTGCCGGAGGCGGTCCAGCGCGCCCTGCTGAAGACCGTTCCCGGCCTTGAGGACGCGGTCATGCTGCGGCCGGGCTATGCCATCGAATACGATTTCGTGGACCCGCGCGCGCTCCGGCGCACGCTGGAGCTGCGCGCCGTGCCGGGCCTCTATCTGGCCGGGCAGATCAACGGCACCACCGGCTATGAGGAAGCCGCCGCCCAGGGCCTGGCCGCGGGGCTGAACGCCGCCGGCGCCGTGGCCGTCTTCGACCGCGCCGAGGCCTATATCGGCGTGCTGATCGACGACCTGGTGACGCGCGGCGCCGACGAGCCCTACCGCATGTTCACCTCGCGCGCCGAATACCGGCTGAGCCTCCGCGCCGACAATGCCGACCTGCGCCTGACGGCGCGCGGCATGGCGCTCGGTTGCGTGGGCGCCGGGCGGGCGCAGCGGTTCCAGGCGCGGCGGCGCGCGCTCGACGAGGCCGGGGCCCGCGTCCGGCGGCTCGGGGGCTCGCCCGCGGCGCTTGCGGCGCTCGGCTTCCGGGTCAATGCCGACGGGCGGCGGCGGAGCGCGTTCGACCTGCTGGGATACCGCAATGTGGACTGGACGCAGATCGCCGCCGCCTGGCCGGAACTGGCGGATATTCCCGCCGCCGTCGCCGAACAGCTCTCCATCGAGGCGGTCTACGCGGCCTATCTGGACCGGCAGGCGGCCGACATCCGCGCCTACCGGAAGGATGAGTCGCTGCGCCTCCCGAGGCCCTGGACTATGCGGCCGTCCACGGCCTGTCCAGCGAAGCGCGCGAAAGGCTCGCCGCGGCCAGGCCCGCGACCTTGGGCGCGGCAGGGCGGATGCCGGGGATCACGCCCGCCGCCGTCACCCTGCTGCTGCGGCATGTCCGGCGCGCTCACGCCTGAGGCGTTCGCCCGCATGGCCGATGTTTCACGTGAAACAACGGACCGCCTCGCCCGGCATCTCGACCTGCTGCGCCGATGGCAGCAGCGGATCAACCTTGTGGGCGCCGCCACCCTGGCCGACCCCTGGCGGCGTCATATGCTCGACAGCGCCCAGCTTGCGCCGCTGGTCCCGGCCGGCGCGCGGCTCGCCGATCTCGGCTCGGGCGCGGGCTTTCCGGGCCTGGTGCTCGCGATCCTGCGCGGCGGCCCGGTCCATCTCATCGAAAGCGATACGCGCAAGGCGGCCTTCCTCGGCGAAGCGGTCCGGGCGACCGCCGCCCCGGCCGAAGTGCGCAATGCCCGCGCGGAGACGCTGAACCTCAGGGCGGACGTCGTCACCGCGCGGGCCTGCGCGCCGCTCGACCGGCTGCTCGGCCTCGCCTTGCCGCTGCTGGCGCCGGGCGGCGTCTGCCTTTTCCCGAAGGGCGCGCGGGCCGAGGAAGAACTGGAAGCGGCGCGCGCCCGCTGGCGAATGACTGTGCGCCGGCATCCGAGCCGCAGCGCGCCCGCGGGCGTCGTGCTGGAACTCGGCGGACTCCGCCGTGCCGGATAGCGGCGCCCGCATCCACGCCGTCGTCAACCAGAAGGGCGGCGTCGCCAAGACCACGACCGCCGTCAATCTGGCCACGGCGCTCGCGGCGACCGGCCGGCGCACGCTTGTGGTCGATCTCGACCCCCAGGGCAATGCCAGCACCGGCCTCGGCATCGGTCCCGACCGCCGCGGCCTGGGCGCCTGGGACCTCATGCTCGCCGGCGCCGGGCTCGGCGACGCTGCGATCGGCACGGCTGTCGCCGGCTTCGACCTCGTGCCGTCCACGGCGCGGCTGTTCGGCGCGGAGCTCGAGCTGGCGGGCGCGCCGTCGCGGGAGACCCGGTTGCGCGACGCCCTGGGAGGAGCTGGCGGGCGTTACGACTATGTGCTGCTCGACTGCCCCCCGTCCCTGGGCCTCCTGACGGTCAACGCGCTGGCCGCCGCCCGGCGGGTGCTCGTGCCGCTCCAGACCGAATTCCTGGCGCTCGAAGGTCTCGCCCTTCTGAAGCGGACCGTCGAGGCGGTGCGCGCCGGCCTCAACCCGCGCCTCGCCTGGGCCGGGATCCTGCTCACCATGTCCGACCGCCGCAACAGCCTCGCCGCGGAGGTCGAAGCCGATGTGCGGGGCCATCCGGAGTTCGGCCGGCTGGTTTACGACACCGTCATTCCCCGCAATGTGCGCGTGTCGGAGGCGCCCTCGCACGGCAAGCCGGCGATCGTTTACGATATGAGGGCCAGCGGTTCGCAAGCCTATATCCGCTTTGCCGGCGAGTTCCTGCGCCGGGAGGAGGGCGCCCCATGAGCACCGACAGACCCGCCCGCCTCGGCAGCGGGCTTTCGACCCTGATTCCCGACGCCCCGGCCCCGGACAGCGGCCCGCCGGACGGCGCCCGCATGGTCGCGAAGGACCAGCTCGAGCCCGGGCCGTTCCAGCCCCGGCGGCGTTTCGGGGAAGAGGCGCTGAACGCGCTGACGCAGTCGATCCGCGAGCAGGGCGTGCTGCAGCCGATCCTGGCGCGGCCGCTGGCGGAGACGCCCGGCCGCTACCAGATCGTCGCCGGCGAGCGGCGCTGGCTCGCCGCCCGCCGCGCCGGGCTCGCGGAAGTGCCGGTCACGGTGCGCGAACTGGACGACCGGGCCGCGATGGAGGCCGCGCTGGCGGAGAATGTCCAGCGCCGGGCGCTCTCGCCGATGGAGGAGGCGGAAGGCTACAAGCGCCTGCTGGACGAATTCGGCTGCACCCAGGAGCGGTTGTCGGTCGTCGTCGGCCGCTCGCGGCCGCATATCGCCAACATGCTGCGGCTGCTCACCCTGCCGGGCGAGGTCTGCTCCCTGGTCGATGAGGGGTCGCTTTCGGCCGGCCATGCCCGCGCCCTGCTCGCGGACCCGGACCCGGCCAGCCTGGCGGGCCGGGTCGTGGCCCAGGGGATGAGCGTGCGCCGCGTCGAACGCCTGGTCAGGGAGCGCCAGGCCGGCCGCAGGCGGCCGGCCGCGGGCAAGGATGCCGATGCGCTGGCGCTGGAGGGGGAACTGGCGGATGCGCTCGGCCTGCGGGTGTCGCTCGCGCAAAAGGGCGACGGCGGCAGCCTCACCCTGCACTACCGCAGCCTGGACCAGCTCGACGACCTGCTGGAGCGCCTGCGCCGCTAGAGCGCGATTCGGCCCGGCGCCGAAGCGGGTTATACCAGCGGCGCCGGCCTGCGGCTTGTGGAGGATGCCGCACCGCCGCCCCGGACGCCCGGAAGGACGGTCCAAGGCCTCATGCGGCGCGGCTCCGGCCGTGACAGGTCCCGGATCTCCCGGCTATTCCCACCCCCTGCGGCGCCGGCCCGGAGGGAGAGGCCCGGAACGGATCCGGGCCTGACCAGAGAGGATACGGCGGCTAGCTGACGGAGAGGTCTTCGGCCGAGGACTTGCCGTTGCGTCCCGGCCGCAGCTCGTAGCTGACCTTCTGCCCTTCGCTGAGCGTGGCGAGGCCGGCCCGCTCGACGGCGGAGATGTGGACGAAGGCGTCGCTCGAGCCGTCTTCCGGCTCGATGAACCCGTAACCCTTGACGGCGTTGAACCACTTGACGGTACCGGTAGGCATGTTCGATTTCTCCAGGCGGTGGAATTCTGTGCGTCGCATTGCGCGGCAGCGTTGTTGTTTGACGTTCACATTGTTGGGAGGATGCCGGCCAGCCCGGCGAACCGGAACTGCGGAGAGCACCAGACGAATGTAACGCAGCCACTCAATCTGCAATCCCCGGGCGGCGAAGTCAAGCCTTCCGACGCGGGCGGCTCATGCGCCCGCTTGCCGCGAGGCGCCGCCATGCCGCATCGGGGTCCCTCGAAGGGTCCCGGCCGGCCTCCCGGCTCCGCCCTCGGCCTGCCGGGGCGCGGCGGGCTTACGAGGCTTCCTTCAGCCGCTCCGCGATCCAGAGCTTGATGAGCGACTGCCGGGGGACGCCCAATTTCCCGGCCTCGCGGTCGAGGGCGGCGACGACCCAGGCCGGGAAATCCACATTGACCCGCCTGGACTCCGTGTTGACCCGCCGCGCCCGCGGCCAGTCAACATGCGCGCCGACATCCTCCCCATCGTCGAACGCCCGGTCGAATTCACGCGCCTTCATAACGCTCTATCTCCTCCTTGCGGGCGCGGCGAACCGAAACGATCCGGATTCGCGCGCCGCGATATGTAAGGGGATTATATACGAAAGTCCCAAATCGGTTGACTCCTTCGGCTGTCAAGCCTCCGGATCCTCCACGACCTGCACGGGCTGCACGGGCTGCACGATAGTGCGGATCGCCTCGTTGACAGTGCAGGGCGAGCCATCGGCCTTGTGCGGCGGTCCGAACACCTCCTCCACCTCGGCTTTGCTCGGTTGATAGCGGTTCGGTTCGACCCGAACTTCCGGGCGCTCAATGGACATGGCTTCCTCCCTCACCCTGTCAGGATTGCAAACAGGCGTTCTTTGAACAGCGCGTTGACCCGCTCGACCGGTTCCAGCACCGGCCAGCCGAAATGCTCGTCCAGTTCGTCTTTCGTCAGGCTGAACGGTTTATGGATCGAGCATTGGCCGTAGTAGAAGATGATATGCGCGCTCGCTTCCACCGCTTCCAAGCCGCGCGATTGGCCGTAGGAACGCAGCAGTATCTGCAGGCAAAGCAAGTCTCGCAGGATTGAGCGGCGTTTCCCTGCATCGTGTTTGCCGGACCCGCGCTTTATCTCATATGCTCGTATGCGGCGGCTCTTGGTGTCATAGACAATCGCATCGACCTGAAGGGTTCGATGGCCGTCCCGATACACTGTTTCGGAACCGAATACTTCCTCCGGGTGGCCTATGGCGCTATCCACAATGTGGTCCGCCGCCGGCGTCACCTGGAACGCCCGGTCATCCCAGGCCTCGAAGTTCGGGTTGCGCTTCAACTGTTCCAGGATGGCGCGTTCGATGATGAAGCCGTGTCGCTTGTAGGCGGAACTCATGACACTGACGATCTTCGAGAAGTGCGGCCCTGCAACAGGGTCCGCCCGGAATTCGCGGGCATTGAGCCGGGTTATCGTCGCGTCGATTTCCGGTTCCATGATGGCGAGAAGCTCAGGCATGAGCGAACAAGTCATGCTGCGGGGCCGGCTGTTCGGCGTCCGGTCGCAAGAAGCTGGCGAGATAGTCGCTGTCTCGCTCCAATTGCTTCCGGCAAGGCGGTATCCATGCCAACCGCGCGACCTCTGATTGTCCATGCCGCCATACAAACCAGGCATAGCCGGTCGCCGTTGACGCCTTCCTGTCCACGCGCCCCTTCACCATTGGAACGCGCTCGCTGAATTGGGCAACGATGGTCGGGGGAGAGACTGCGAACAACCGCTCATAGCGGCCTACGCTTTCGAGGAATACCGTCCGCATCAGCATTGCCACGCCTATGCGGGCAATCGGCAGGGAACGGCTTATGAAGTCTTCCGCGAGACGGAACGGCGGGTTGGTGATTATCCAGTCTACGGATGCGGCCGCATGGGCCGGCCCGAGGAAATCGCGGGTCTCGGCAAAGCCGTAGTCGTGAATGTCGCTGGAGGCGACGGCGCCGAAATACTCACCCAGCGCTTGCGACATGTATCCGCGCCCACAAGCCGGTTCCATGGCCGACAGATTGTCGTCCCCGGCAATGACATGCTCGACCAAAGCGCGCGTCGCCCATGGTGGCGTCGGGAAATCGTCGAGGCTGTCTGTCGCTTCCTTGCGCTGCGCCATGACGGCGTGCGAAGTGTTCTGCGCCATGGCTATGCCACCGTCCTTGCGCCGCCGGGCAAGCCATTATCGGCTGTCAAGTCCCGATAGCGGAGCCGCTTGCCCTTCATACCGGCAGCGCCGGACTGCATCATGTCGAGAGTGTCACGCGGGCGCGCATTGCGGCGGCCCGCGAACCTGGCGACATAGCGATCGAGATGCTTCTCGCTGAACTTGTGGAAGGTCCCGACATAGCCGCGCTTCAACAGGGCCCGGAAGCTCTCCATGCCGTTCGTATGCGCCATGTCCTGCTCATATTCCCCGGCGGAGCGATCGACAGCTTCGTGCTCGAATTCGGGCATTCCGCGATAGGCGGCTGTCTCATCGGTGTAGAGCGTCGCGCCCGGCTCTACCGTGTCCCGAACGAAGCCCTTTAGGGCGCTTGCGTCGGTCGCTTCCATGCGCCGCGCCGCGACTTGCCCGGTCTCCCGGTCTTTCACGCCGGCGACGGCCGCCTTGCCGACTGTGCCGCGCCCGGTCAACTCTTTGCGCTTGGCGTTGCTCATGTTCTTGCGCTTGCCGCCAATGTAGGTCTCGTCGGCCTCCGCCGGGCCGTGGAACATGGGGACCGTTCCATCTTCCAGCCCCTTGCGGAGCCGATGCGTCGAATGCCATGCGCTCTTCTGCGTAATCTCCAGGTCCCGGTGCAGCTTCATGCTGCTGACGCCCTTCAAGTTCGTCACGACGAGATAAAGCGCAATGGCCCGGGTCCGGTAGCCCGGCTTCGAGCCTTCCATGAGCGAGCCGCTCTTGAGGCTGAATTGGGATCGATCGAGGCAGTCGCGACAGCGATGCGTCATCGTCCGGCGCTCGATCGGATGCTGCACATTGAAGCTGCCGCAATGCGGGCAATATGCGCCTTGCGGCCACATATGTTCCTCGAACCATGCGCGCGCCCTGTCGTCATCGGGGAACATGGCGATGAGCCGCTTGAAGCCGATCCCCTTCGCGAAACCCCACCCAAGCTCCCTGCACATGCCGCAGGCAGCCTGGATCGCCGCATTCGCCTCGGCGAGATCGAAGGCTTCGGGCTCGAAGCCCTCCGCGCAGTCCGCCAGGTCCCGATATTCCGGATTGTCGGGATCGGCGAGCGCCTGCAGGAGTTCCGGATAGCCGAAGGGGCCGCCGCAATCCTCGCGCGCGCCTGCCCGCCCGAGGATTTGCGGCGCATACCGGCCCTCCGGGTCCGACCGGCCAGGCTCGGGAAGCACGGCCCTTTCGACCTTGACCGAATGGTTCCGGTCGTCCCAGAAGTCGCAGGCGTAGAGAAACCGCGATCTCGCGCGGACCGGCCCGGCCAGCCGGTGCTTGCGCTCATCCTCGAATTCCCGCTCCGGGTCGTAGCTGTCGCCCTCGGGTATCTCGAATTGCCGGCCGCCGATATCGAACATGTGCAGGTGGCAGTCCCGCCGGCCCATCGCCCCCCGAATGACGGCGTGGAGCTCCCGCAATGTCGGCGAATCCGCCGCCAGCACGCGGCGCCGGATCTCCGGCTCGACATCGAGCAGGCTTATCTTCAACTGGAATATCCGGTTCACGGCCGCGTCTCCCGTTTCCAAACCGCCCGCAGCTTATCCGCGGGCGCGCATACCGCTCAAGGCCGGCTTCGGTCCGCCCGGAGCGCAGCGATTGTGCGCGCGCCCCGAACGTGTACGATTCCTCCCATCCTGCCCATGGACAGCGGCGATGCGCAGCGACGTCACCGAGCTTCGCGATTTCTATGACGGGCCGCTCGGGCGGGCGGCGGGGCTTGTGCTGGCGGAGCGGGTGCGGCGGCGCTGGTCGGCGCTCGGCGCGATGCAGGTACTGGGGCTCGGCTACGCGCCGCCCCTGCTGGACGGGCTCGCCGAGGGCGCGGCGCATGTCGTGGCGGCGATGCCGGCGGGGCAGGGCGCGGTCCGCTGGCCCTCCGAGGGGCGCTGCCGCACGGTGCTGACCGAAGAGGACGCGCTGCCCTTCCCCGATCTCGTCTTCGACCGCGTGCTGCTCGCCCACGATGTGGAGACCTCGGACCATCTGGCGGGGCGGCTGCGCGAGGTCTGGCGCATCCTGGCGGCGGAGGGCCGGCTGATTGTCGTGGCGCCGAGCCGCCGCGGCCTCTGGGCGCGCTTCGAGCACACGCCCTTCGGCCACGGCCGGCCCTGGTCGCGGGCGCAATTGGAGCGCCTGCTGCGCGAGGCGATGTTCACGCCGCTCGGCAGCGAGGAGGCGCTGTTCGCCCCGCCGCTTCGCCGGCTGGTCCGACCGGGCGCCGCGGAAGCCTGGGAGCGCTTCGGGCGGCGCTGCCTGCCGGTGTTCGGCGGCGTGGTGATCGCCGAGGCGGCGAAGCGGCTCGCCGGGGTGACGCCGGAGCCCGTGCGGTCCCGCCGGTCATTGCTCCAGGACGTGCTGAGCCCGCAGGCTACGCCGCAGCCGGGCGCCGTTCCTCGCTGCGGGCGCCCTCCCAGCCGATCAGCGCCGCCTTGCGCGCCAGCCCCCACTCGTAGTTGTGGAGATAGCCGTTCGCGAGGATGACCCGGTGGCAGGGCACGAGCCAGGAGACCGGGTTGCGGCCGATGGCGGCGCCGACCGCCCGCGCCGCGCGCGGCGCGCCGACCGCCGCCGCGACACTCCCGTAGGTGGCGAGGCCCCCCGCCGGAATGCGGAGCAGCGCATCCCAGACGCGGATCTGGAAATTGGTGCCGTGCAGGCAGAGCGGCAGCGCCGGCGCGCCGGCCTTCGGCGCAAAGATGCGCTCCGCGAGCGCGGCGGTCTCGCCGGGCGCGGCCGCGAACGCGGCCGCGGGCCAGCGGCGGCGCATGTTTTCGAGCCCGGCGCGCTCTTCGCCTTCGGCGGCGAAGGCGAGGCCGCAAATGCCCCGGTCGGTCGCCATCAGCAGGCAGCGGCCGAAGGGCGACTCGTGGACGCCGTAGCGGATGACGAGCGCCGCGCCGCGCCGCTTGTAGTCGCCGGGCGTCACCGCCTCGTGGGTCACGAACAGATCGTGCAGCCGGCCGGGGCCGGACAGCCCGGCGTCCCATGAGGCTTCCAGCACGCTTGCGTTCGCCGCCAGGCTGGCCTTGGCGCGGTCGAGCGTCAGATATTGCAGGAACCTCGTCGGGCTGATGCCGACCCAGCTGCGGAAGGTGCGCTGGAAGTGGTGCGGGCTCATGCAGGCGGCGGCGGCCATCTCGTCCAGGTCCGGCTGGTCGGCCTGGTGCTCGGCGATCATGGCGAGCGCCGCTTCGATGCGGGAATAGAGGCTGTGGGGCATGGGGCGGGTGTCTCCTTGCCGGGTCTCGGGGCCGAAGCTAGGATTGGCCGCGCGCGTCCGCCACCCGATGCTTGCGCTTTTTCACCGGGAGGAAGGGAGCATGGAACGCAGTATCGGCAGCATGGGCTCCGAATACACCCGGTTCCGCTTCCCGCCGGACGAAATTCCGGTGCTGGCGAAACTGGACTGGACCGCTATCGCGCGGCGCGTCTTCATCGACCCCGCAAGCGGCCTCGTCGCACTCATGTCCCCCTCCTCGAAGCATGAGCGCTACGCTTGGGCGACCGGGCGGCTGATGGACGCCATGGGCAGGGAACTGGACCTCTCCGTCATCGCCCTTGGCGCAACCCGGTGGCGCCGGCCGGAGGATCCGGAAAATACCGGGGCCGAGCCCGATGCCTGCTACTATCTGGGCCGGTCCGCCGAGCGCTGGATCGAGGCGTATGGCCGTCTGAAGGAAGCGGAGCTGGAGGCGCTGGAGCGCTGCATGCCGCCCGACCTCGTCATCGAGGTGGAACGCAGCCGGGGCGACGAGGACAAGCCGGACTTCCACCGCCGGTTGGGCGTGCCCGAAATGTGGCGGCTCGACATTTCCGGTAACAGGCGCGAGGCGGTCATGCTCGACCTCCAGGCTCCGGACGGGCCGGCGCAACTGCGCTCTTCCGCAGTGCTCCCCCCGGCCGGCCCCGCCTTCGTCCTCGACGCCCTGGAACTGGCGGTCGCGCATCGGCTGGCCGAACTCGACGCCCTGGTTGCGGACCTGCTTGCGCACGGCGGCGGGCCGGCGGACCGAACCCCGTGCGCCTGACCCTTCTCGGCACGGGCACGCCGGCGCCCTCGCTGGAGCGCATGGGTTCCGGCTACCTGGTCGAGACCGGCGGCGACACCATCCTGTTCGACCACGGGCCGGGCGCGCATCACCGGCTGTTGGAGTCCGGCAGGCGGGCCGTCGATGTCACCCATTGCTTCCTCACCCACCTGCATTACGACCACTGCATGGACTATGCGCGCCTGGTGATGAACCGCTGGGACCAGGGTGCGGGCGCCCTCGACGAGCTGCAGGTGTTCGGCCCGCCGCCGACCGCGCGCATGACCGGGCTGCTGTTTGCGCCGGAGGGGGTTTACGGCCCCGATATCGAAGCGCGCACCCGCCACCGCTGCAGCCTCGACATCTACCGGGCGCGCGGCGGGGAAGGAGAGCGCGCGCCGCCCGACCCGCAAGTGCGGGAGGTCGGCCCCGGCGATGTCGTTGAGGGCGGGGACTGGCGCGTCACGGTCGGCGAAGGCTGGCATTTCCAGCCCTGGCTGCAATGCCTGGCCTTCCGCATCGACGCCGACTCGGGCTCGATCTGCTACTCCGGCGACAGCGGCGGCGTGTGCCCCGGCATCGTCGCGCTGGCGCGGGGCGCGGATGTGCTGGTCCACATGAACCACTTCTACACCGGCACGGAGCCCTCGCCGGAATACCGCCGCGCCTGCGGCAACCATATGGACACCGCGCAGGTGGCGGCCGAGGCCGGCGTCGCGACCCTGGTGCTGACGCATATCGCCAGCCAGATCGACACGCCCGTCATGCGCTCGCGCATCCTGCGCGAGATGGCGCCGATCTTCGGCGGCGACATCGTCTGGGGCCGGGACCTGATGGAGGTCCCGGTCCGTCAGGCGGGCCCCGGGCGCATCGACTGACGGGAAAGACGCTTCGACGAAACCAAGCGATGCTACGCCGGTTCCTGCGGAGCGGCTATCGTCGCGCTATTGGCATGTGCCTGCGCGGCCGGAGCCGCAAGCGGCCACCTAATCCCTTACTCTACGGGCAATCCCAGCCATGCCAAAGGAAGCTCATTGAACTTGTAATGACAATTCACGCTATGGATATAGTCGAGCACATCCTTATATTTGGGTTTACAAAACCAATCGTTGAGCACATACACATATTCTACCTTTAAATTCAACGGTGCCACCAATTTGAGATATTGCTTCCTTTTGAAATCGCATGTTTGCAGCTTTTCGTCCACCGACCCAGAGACTTTTTGATACTTCACCTCTATGATAAAAAGCGTCTCCCTAACGACAACGAGAAGTGCATCGTCCGGGAGGAGTTTTGCAGATATCTTTTCCTGCCATTTAATTCCCTTCGTTTCCAAGAATTCATAAAACTGATTTTTCTTGAAGCATTTAGCAACAAGATCGCTGCCGAAAAATACATTGAATCCGACAGTTGTTGATTTACACACTCTATAATTCGGTACCCCTTTAATAAGGGTCAAAAAATCAACCTTACCCTCGAAGGCTAACCCAGTTACGGTATTGCCGCCGCCAATCCCATCCTTTATCATTGCATATACTCCAACAAATCGTAGGGTCGATCATTTATTGCATCGCGTAATCTAGCTTTGGAAATTTCCACAAACTCCGGCTCGAGTTCACAACCAACAAATTTCCTGTTCTGCCTTATTGCAGAAACGCCAGTTGTTGCACTGCCAAAAAACGGATCGAGTATCAGATCGCCAACGCGAGTGCTTGACAATATCATCCTGTCAAGTAATTCAACGGGTTTTTGTGTCGGATGCTTTCCATACTTTTTTTCCCACTTTTGAGGAGGTGTAATTCTCCAAACAGATTTCATCTGCTTCCCGCCATTCTGATCTTTCATTAATTGATAATTGAATGTATGTTTTGAATTTTCGTTCTTTGCAGCCCAGATAATAGTTTCAGTGGAGTGCGTAAAATAACGGCAAGATAAGTTAGGTGGAGGATTCGGTTTTTCCCATGATATGTCGTTCAGTATTTTCATTTGACGCTGCTGCATCGCATAACCTACAGAGTGAATGACATGATGAGTTCCAGACACCCACAAAGTCCCGTTTGGATTTAGAAGGTTTTGGCACCTCGAAATCCATGCCATATTGAATTCGTGGTTGATTTCCGGTCCGTTAGATTTATCCCAATCTCCTTTGTCGACCTTGACCATTTTTCCTGCATGGCAAGTAATGCCTCCATTTGACAGAAAATAAGGAGGATCAGCGAAAATCATATCAAATTTTCCATACGGAAACTTTTCGCATAACAAGTCCATAAACTCTAAACAATTGACTTGATAAAGCCACACACCCACATCATTATCACTAAACACGCATTGATTTATAGAGTGCTGAGATTCCTCCATCTCGAAAAGATCGAAAGACTCGCTATCAGGGATTGGATAAACAAGCGGGCTATCCATATCTATTGCCTCGTGTCTTTCCGCAAAGAAGCCATCACAGGGGTCAGCTTGGTACCCTATGTGGAGCATTACGGGTCGTCAAGCGGAAAACTTGCGCTTATGGTTTGTCGATCTGGCGGGCCGGGTGTCGCCGCCGTGAGCGCCGTAGATGCGGAGCTCGGAGCGGGGCGGTAGCTGGTCACCTTGGGTGGAGCGACTGACGAGGTGGGAGGAACGCCGCGATGAACGACATCCACAATGCGGGGCCGGATCCGGTGGAGACGCCGCAATGCTGGTACGGGCCGGACATGGCGTCGCGCCCGGCGCTCTGGACGCATGAGCTTGCGCCGGACGAGATTGCCGAGATCGAGGCCGCCGCCGAACGCCTCGACGGTGCGCCAATCCTGGAAATCGCCCGCGAGCCGCTGCCGAAGCTGGCGCCGCGGCTCGCCCGCATCCGGCGGGAGGCGTTGCACGGCATCGGCTTCCAGGTGCTCCGCGGCCTGCCGGTCGGGCGCTGGCCGCTCGCGCGGGCGGCGGCGGCCTTCTGGCTGCTCGGCCTGCATCTGGGCGAAGCGGTCTCGCAGAACGGCAAGGGCCATGTGCTGGGCCATGTCCGGGACCTCGGCCTCGACTATGCGCGCCCGCAAACGCGCGGATACCAGACGAATGCGCGCCTGCCCTGCCACACCGACGGGTCCGACCTGGCCTGCCTGCTCTGCCTGCGCACGGCGCGCGCGGGCGGGCTGTCCTCGCTGGTGAGTTCGGTCACGATCTGGAACGAGATGGTCCGCCGCCGGCCGGACCTGGCGGCGGCGCCCTGCCGGCCGGTCGCCCGCACCCGCCGGGGCGAGGCGCCGGCGGGCCGGAAGCCCTGGGCGGCGGCGCCGGTGTTCCAGCCGTGGCGGGGCAATGCGGTGACGACCTATGTGCGCAGCGCCATCGAGAAGGCGCGCCCGATGCCCGGCCCGCCGGAGCCTTCCGCGCTCCAGGGCGAGGCGATGGGCCTGCTGCGCCCCTGGCTCGCCTGCGCCGACGGGCCGGACCTGCCGCCGGCGATGACGGAGGACTACCAGCAGGCGACGGCGTCGGGCCGCCCGAACGGCATCCGCGTGCCGGGCGCGCCGTTTTCCGCGCCGCTCGCCCCGAATTAGGTTGGGCGCGGCCGGGGCGGGTGCTATAGGTCCGCCTCCCGCGCCGGGGAGGCTGTTCCCGGGCGCCCGTCGCCGCGCCGGACGCGGCATAGGATTGCCCTGCACATGACCGCGAAGACCCTCAAGTTCCTGCTGTCCGACGGCAGCACGATCCATGTCGAAACCCTGGCCGGCGAGGCGGAGGAGGCCGAACCGGCTGCGTCCGGCGGCGTGGAGGTCGTGCCGCGCTTCGAGCGCGCCGCCTCGCGCCTGCAGCCGCTGGCCGGAACTCTGCTGGAGCAGGTGAAGGCCGCCGATCCCGGAAAGGTGGCGATCGCCTTCGCGCTCAAGTTCGACGCCGCCGGGGAGCCGGTGGTGGCGGCGGGAGACGCGGGCGCGGCGTTCCGCATCACGCTCGAATGGCAGCGCGGCGGCCGCCCGGCGGACCGGCACGGCGACCGGCACGGCGACCGGCCGCGGGGCAGGCCCTATGACGACCGGCGCGGCGACGACCGCCGGGGCGGGTATGACGACCGCCGGGGCGGCGGTTACGATGACCGCCGCGGCGGCTATGACGACCGCCGCGGCCCGCCCAAGGGCGGCGGCCCGCGGCGCCCCGGCCCGCCCAGGGGCCGCGACCGCGACTGACCGCGCCCTATTGCGGGGCGCCCGGATCGCTGAAGCGGCCGATATTCCCGAAGATCTGTTCGATGAGGGCGAACGAATGGCCGGCCGTCGGCGTCTCGCGGCTGACCAGCGCCACTTCGCGTCCGCTGCCGGCGTCCCTCGTCCCGACCTCGGACAGCAGCCCGCCCTCGTCGAACCGCAGGATCAGGATGTGGCGCTCGACCAGCTCGGGGTCGTAGAACGCTTCCCGCTGCGTCGTCTCCCCGAAATAGTACCAGGTGTTGTCGTCGAAGGGGGCCGTGGTGGACGGCGTGCCGAGCGCCTGCAGCACCTCGGTGCGCGTCGCGGCGCCGGCGGAGAGCCTCTCGACCGCCTCTTTCGTCACCACATAGCCGCGGTGGTCGACGATGGGCGTGCAGCCGGCGAAGGCGAGGCCGGCCGCGACAAGCATGGCGGCAATCCGTATCATGGGCAGCGCTCTTCCCGCTCCGGAGTTCCGCTTCTTGATGGCGAGACGAAGCCCGGCTGTCAATCTCGATGCGTTGAAACGCCTGTTTTCCGGGCCGCCGCCGCCGCCGGATGCGGCCCGGGAGCTTTACCGGGCGGCCGTGCAGGCGGCGCGCCGGCCGGCGGTGATGCTGGCGCTCGGTGTGCCGGACACGCTGGACGGGCGCTTCGAGCTGGTGGTGCTGCATGTGGCGCTGCTGCTGCGCCGGGTGCAGCGGGCGCCGGCGCCGGGCGCGCTCGGCCAGGGGCTGGTGGACCTGTTCGTCGCCGACATGGACCAAAGCCTGCGCGAGATGGGCGCGGGCGACCTCTCGGTCGGGAAGAAGGTGAAGCGGATGGCGTCCGCCTTTTACGGCCGGCTGGAGGCCTATAGCGAGGGGCTCGACCGCGGCGGCGACCTCGCGGCGGCGGCCAGACGCAATCTCTACGGCACGCTGGAGGCGGCGCCCGGCCTGCCGGAGCGCGCGGCGGCCTATATCCGCGCGGTCGAGGCGGCGCTCGCGGCGCAGGAGGACGCCCGGCTCGCCGCCGGCGAGGCGCAGTTTCCGGACGCGCCGCCATGCTGACGCGCCGGATCGCCCGGTCCGAGGACGAGGCCCGCATCGAGGCCCGCGCGACGCCGGCGGAATGCGCGGCGCTGGCGGCCGCCTTCGACCTGCCGGCCGTGCTCTCGGTCGAAGCGGCGCTGGCGGCGCGCCCGCGGCCGAGAGGCGGGTTGGCGCTCGAAGGGCGGGTGGCGGCGCGGCTCAGGCGGCTCTGCGTGGTGACGGGCGGGCTGTTCGACCAGGACTTCGCCGAGCCGGTCTCGCGGCGCTACCGGCCGGGGCCCGCCCGGGCGGATGCGGGCGCGGTCGAGGTCGGCGCGCTGGACGAGGACGGACCGGACCCGCTGCCGCCCGAGGGCGTCGATCTCCTGGATCTGGTCCGCGAGACGCTGGCGCTCGGCCTCGACCCGCACCCCCGCGCCCCGAACGCCGACATCGCCGCGCTCGACTACCAACCGGAGGCGGACGCAGAGCCGGCGGGCCCGTTCGCGGCGCTGGCCGGGCTGAAGGCGCCCGGCGGATGACGGCGCGGAGAAGGGAACCGCCGCGACGGAGACCGGTCTGCCATCGGGCGCGCCGCCGGCGCCGGAAACGCAGACCGGCCGGGTGACGCTCGGGCCGCTGGAAGAGGGCCATGAACTCCAGGCCGTCGTGCCGGCGCTGCCGCTCCCTCGACGCCTGGAGCCTCGCCGGCTGCATCGTCGCCTTCACCTTCAAGGGCTTCCAAATCGCCCCGCCGGGCCGTCGGGGCTAATGCGCGTGCGCCTTGGCCTCGAGTCGCTGCAGCGCCTGCTTGATCCACTCCAGGGCCTCGGTCTGCTTGGCGTCCAACTCGCTGACCTGCCGCCCCAGCCCGCCGACCTGCTGCTCCAGCCCGCCGACCTGCTGCTCCAGCCCGCCGACCCGCTGCCCCAGCCCGCTGACCTGCTGCTCCAGCCCGCCGACCTGCTGTCCCAGCCGGGCAATGCCTTGCGCCGTTTCTTCGGCCGCCTTCGCTGCGCGCTCGTCCGCTTTTTCCAGGGATTCGATCCTGCCTGCGAGCGGGGCGAGCTCGGCCGCAACCAGCTTTTCTATGGCCCAGTAGGATGCGCTGCCCAGCAGCCCGATCACGACAAGAGCAACGCCCGCCGCCTGCAGCGCAATTTTGACCCGCTCAAGGTTCATGCCCGGAGTCTGGCGAACACGCGATAACGGCGCAAGGAGAAATAACACCCCCGTCGAAGGCTCCGGGCAGGGGGGGGGGGGCGATGCCGAACTAATTCGCTTGCATTGGAGGCAGCAGTTGCGGCTGGTCCCCGGTCTCCAAGCGGCTATACTCGTCAAATACAATAATACGACGCGCTCTATCGCGGCCCCGCTGTAGTTGCTCTCCAAAACGGCATCCGCTACAGTTGCGCCGACGCGCAAGGGCGTTCATGTATGACTGTAGTTGCTCTCCAAAACGGCATCCGCTACAGTTATCGGCGTCGGCCCTGTGTAACCGCAAGGACTGTAGTTGCTCTCCAAAACGGCATCCGCTACAGTCCGGGCTGGGCGGTGGAATATCCGCACCAGACTGTAGTTGCTCTCCAAAACGGCATCCGCTACAGTGCCGCGCCAGACGCTCAACCGCGCCGCGTAACTGTAGTTGCTCTCCAAAACGGCATCCGCTACAGTACCGTCGGCGCACTCGACAAAATGACTTGTACTGTAGTTGCTCTCCAAAACGGCATCCGCTACAGTCTGCGTCGCGTTGCCGAACACTAGCGCCGCACTGTAGTTGCTCTCCAAAACGGCATCCGCTACAGTCGGGGTTCACCGCGGCCGGACTGGAACTGGACTGTAGTTGCTCTCCAAAACGGCATCCGCTACAGTCGGCGCTAACCATTACGGTGGGCCCGAAAGACTGTAGTTGCTCTCCAAAACGGCATCCGCTACAGTGCCAACACCGATCTAACCGCCCTGGACAGCACTGTAGTTGCTCTCCAAAACGGCATCCGCTACAGTCGAGGTCATTCGGGTCATCGATCTTGAGGAACTGTAGTTGCTCTCCAAAACGGCATCCGCTACAGTCCGCCGGCGAGCGGAGGCCGAAGGCCTTCTACTGTAGTTGCTCTCCAAAACGGCATCCGCTACAGTCCACCGGGTCTTCAGCCCCTTCCCTTTGGTACTGTAGTTGCTCTCCAAAACGGCATCCGCTACAGTGGCCTAGCGAACTTCTTGGTTGGCCTTGGTACTGTAGTTGCTCTCCAAAACGGCATCCGCTACAGTATGCGACGGCGCTTCCAGACATGGGTCAGGACTGTAGTTGCTCTCCAAAACGGCATCCGCTACAGTGAGTCATGTATAACCCGTTGATTTTCAACGGGTTATACATGGGTTCTCGGTCCGGGGTTCGCATCCCGGCGATCAAAAGAGGGCCAATTGGTCTGGTTTTCGCTCTGGCTCAGCGGCGGCCCGGCCCTCGAAATTGCGCACCATCCCGAATTGCTTGTCGGTGATGAACATGATGGAGACCTTCCCCATGGGCGGAACATAGCCGCCGATCCGGTCGGCACCGGCGTCCGCCTGGGCCCGCGTGAGGAAGTAGCGGGTATAGACCGACCATTGCTTCATCGTGAACCCTTCGTCCAGCAGGCGGTGACGAAAGCGGGTTGCGTCGCGTCGCTCCTTCGGTGTCCCCACGGGTAAATCGAAACACACCACTAGCCACATGGCCCTGTAGCCGGAAACGGTCTCCATCCATGCGCCGGTCCGGCCCCGGAAGCGGTTCCGGACAAGCCTGCGTTCACGAGCGGTCGGCAAGGTCGAGTTCGGTTTGCGCCGCGAGGCCCCAGTCGAGCGGCCACGCCAGGTCCGCCGCCTGTCCCGTGCAAAGCTCGGCTAGGGAATGGGCCAGCCTGGACATAGTGCGCGAAACGGTGTTTGCACCGGCGGCTGTCGCCATCGTCCCGTTCACTATCTCCGCCAACTCCCGTTTCGCTGCTATTGCAACGTCCCCGGTCCAGTCTTCGCGGTTGCGCCAGACCGCATGGTCCACGAGAGGGCGGAACGGCTCCATCAGGTCATCGACAAGCTGGAAGGCGTTCAGGCGGCTGCGGTGATGCAGCCCCAGTCCCGGCGCGAGGCCCGCGCCAACGACGGCGCGCGCCATGGCGGCGCGGATAACCGCATAGCCGTAGTTCAGATGGGCGTTCAGCCCGTCGCCATCGGGGTCGCGCCGGAAATCGCCGCCCATCAACCGCCGCCAGTAGTAACGCGCGGCGCGAGCTTCCACATTGTCCGGGTCGCCGGACCGAACCGACTTCGCCAGCCTCGCGAGCCGGGCGTGGTCGAGTTGCCCTGCGAACTCCAGCGCCCGCGCCTGCGAAGCGATTTTCGCCATAACCAGCCGTCGCCAGAGTTGTTTTCGCTTGGGCAGGGACAAGGACGCCTGCGCAGTCAACCGCGCCGCTTGCTCAAAGTTGCCGGAGACAGGCAAGGACAGAGCTACAGGCGCATGGTTGTGGCCGCAAAGCACGAGGGGAATCCCTGCTTCGGCCAGCGCCGCGCCCAAGGAAAGCGAGAGCATTGCGCTATGGCCGTGCACCAGGACGCACTGGATGTCGGAAAGCGGCACCCGACCTATTTCGCCGCCCTCGCCGGAAACTTTCAAGCTGCCTCTCGACAGGGAAAGGACCCGGTTTTCGTCCGCGATATCGACAACGCGCCACATCGTCAGTTAAGGCGGCGGCTCCGCCACCGTTCGCGGCCCGTCGGGTCGCAGACCACCATTACCGGCGCGCGGTCCGAGAAAGCCCTGGTGTTCGTGATCCGGGTTCTCACATGCTTGGGGGCTTGCTTCGGCGCGCGCGCTTCTTCAACAGGCAGGAACTCCAGGTCTGGACTGCCCGAATATGAGAAAGAGACCGTGCGGTAGAGGCGGCGTGGCGAGGCCGGGTCCTTTGAGTCCGTCGTCATCTCCACCAAGTCATCCCTTCGCAGCACGAACAACGGGCGTCCGCCCTCGCGCCGCCAGCGTTCCTCGAACCTCGGCCTGTTGGCGTCCAGGGTCGAAACGACTTCCAGGTCTCGTTTGCCCTTGCCGTCGATGAAGTAGACCAGCCGGTCGTTTGCTCCAGTCGGATTGGCTTGCCGGGGCTTCTTTCCGGGGTGCAGCGGTCCCTTGAGGATGCGCAGAGAGACGATCTGGACCCTTGTATAACGGCGTCGGCCGGTTTTTCCGATATATTGCTCAATCGCCCATTTCGCCCGCGCCTGCTGTCGGCCATTTTCCGTGCGCGCGTTCGCAAGGATCTCGTCCGGCGCTTCATTCATCAGATTCAGGAGCGCCGTTCGCAAACCTGCAAGGTCTTTGGCAAGGTTGTGGAGGGCTGAAACGGGGCGGTCGCCGCCCCACCAAATGCGCGTCCCTGCTTCGGTCGCCTGTTCGACAGCACGGACCACCGTTGGCGGCACGCCGAGGCCCTTTATCCGGTCCACCGTCAACTCCGGGAGCGAGGCGTGATCTCGGGCGACATATTGACCGGTTTTCTTCGGCACCTCACAAATGACCCCGTAATTCCTTGCCTCGTGCAACTGGCCCCGCGTGTCGTGGTCCGCCTTGCGGACCACAGAAGTGGGGGGCCGTTCACCTGCCGCGCCGTCGCCCGCCCGCTCCTGCAGAAAGGCTTTGACAACCTCCCGAAATCCAGGCTGCCAGCACAGGCTCCCATTAGCAAAATGCCGGTCGTCGCGACGGATTTCGGCCAGAATTTCACCGGCGCTTTCGCGGCGCGTGTCGCGCGCCGCGCGTGTCTGGAGGCGCTGCACATCGCTGCGGGTTGTGCAGGCCGCGACAATTGCATCCAGAAGGTGGTGCCGGTGATCCCAGCGTATTTTGTCCGCGCGTTTGCGCCGCTCCCGGATTTTGGCAAGGCATTCACCTCCTTCGGGAAGCTGGAAGTCAGCAAGGTCCAGGCAGCCCTCGGCAGCCATAATATCCCGGATCAGGGTGTGAAGACCCCATTGGTGGCGAAGATCGGATGTGATTCGCCCATTCAGACTAACGACGCCGTTGGGGTCGGCGCAGACGCTCGACAGATAACGCGCAACCATTCTGGCAATATAACGGGTATCGTTGAGGAATCTGGACTGGAAGGCGTCCTGGTCCTGGTAACGTTCCATGGCGTCTTCTCTGAAACGCCAATAAACACTCCCGCCACGCTGCTTGGCGCGTCTGAGAATATGCTCATAGTCTTGGCCCTTGTATCCATTGCTGAAGGCTTTGAAGGGCGTCCGTTTGCCCTTCATCTGGTTGGCTTCCGCGAATACCAGGGCAAGATTAGCGATACTGGAGTCTCGTGTCGTAGCATAGGGAAGGATATGGTCAATCTCCACCGAATGGCCATCGAAAAGCTGTTCCATGCAGATATTCCTCCCGGTATAGAGGCATTCGCCGCCCTGCATACGGTGCAGCTTCATGCGGCGCAAATGTGCAGGCGTGAGTTTACGTGTATGAACGCCTGCTTGCTCGACATATCTCTCGTTCGCTTTACGGTTTTTGTTTGCCTCTTCCTCCGTTTTTTCTCGTTCCTCAGCGCTTTTGTTCATATCGCGGGCCAATTCTACACAAATTCGCTCTGGCTTGCCATAGAGACGCAAATATGCGTTGGCGGTCTTGCGTAGCTGATTGAGCGCCACATGGACGACGGGGTTGGGAATGCGGCCGAAACGGGCCTCGTTGTTGCTGCAAGCGTCGTTGTCGCCCCCGACGCACCAGCCTTGCAGGACTGTCCCGTAGTAGGGCAACCGGTTGAGGCAAGGGGGCGGCGGGTCCGATTCCTCGAGTCCGGCGCGCTTCTCCGCTTCATGGTTTGAGATGACATCCGTTTCGAGCGCCGCCAGCAGCTCCCGGGTCGCTGTTTCGCCAGCGGCGGAGTAGGTTGCCGGCAGGCGCGCATCGGAAAGCGCCTGTATGGCGTTCGGCGGAAGGTCGAACGCCTGCAATTCGTAGCACAGTCGCTCCTTATCGTCTTCCGTGCGGACAAGACAGGCGATGCTCTCGCAGGCACCGTCGTCGAATTCCCGCCATCGGTCGAGCGCGCCCGCCTTCCGCATGGCGGCGGCGAGAGGATGCCCCTGGAGCTCGCCCGCTGTCTTCCTGCCTTTGCGCCGGATATCGAGACTGGTCGTATCGGCCCGCGCGCCGCGCCCCAGTCGGAGCGCATCGCGAACTTTCGCAGCGGTCAGCTTCTCTCCGTTGAGCAGCCGTTCCACCAGGCAGTTGCGTTGGTCGAGGGTGAGAAGCCGTTCCGCGGCCGTCCGGGCCGAAACAATCCGCAGATTGTTGACCTCCTCGAAAATCCGTTTGCGCTGGAACAGGTCGCTGCCGCGCGGCAAGCGCGTTTCGATCTCGCCGTCCGCGCCGCGCTTGCCATAACGGCATTTCCCGATGGCAGGCGCTTTCGGCTCCGCTTCCTCGAAAACCATTTCCCTGAGCGTCTTGCAAACCCCGTCCGTCAGCGCCTCGTGGTAAGGCCGCTGGGCCTCCAGCAGAGCGTCAAGTTCCGCCTGCACCATGCCGCGGGTGAAAACCGGCGTCCCCTCCCGGCCTTTCTTCAGCCGGGTCATCTCCGTCCCCCCGGTCTTGTCCTTGAAGAGTTGCGAAGGGTGCGCGGGACCGCCGAGGCCAAGCCGTTCGCCGAGCACTGTCAGTTGCTCGCTGGTCGTATTGGCCGCATCCGCCATGGATTGGCGTTCCTTGTCGGTTCTCTTCTTCTGCTCGGCGTCGGCCTTGGAGTCGTCCTTCAGGCCGCGCGTCAGGCGTTGGCCCCGGTTCTTCGCGATATGCAGAACGGCGCGGGCCAAATCGCCAGCGGTTAGCGGTTCGGAAAGGCCATACGCCCGCAGCCGGACGCGGGAGGTGTTCCGCCTCGGCTTCCCGTCGGCCTTTTCACCGTCTGCCAGGTCGGGATGGACATGTTCAGCATCGAAGCCGGGTTCGAGGGCGAGCAGGCGCGCAAGTTCCGACCGCAGCGCCTTGATACGCTTGGCGCGCCGCTTGTATTGCGTCCGCGTGGATCTATGGCGTGTCCGTTCCGCCCCGCCCAAGGGCGCGGGATAAACAAGAGCGGTCCCATCAATCAGTCTGGCCGGATGACCCTGCTCGTCCAATACGACGACCGCGAAACCGAGACTGGCGACGCCGACGTCGATACCCCATCCGATCTTCATCGAAAGTCCTCGACTGTTTCAATAGCACGATGTCGAGAACATGTTGACTTCCGGGCACGGCTCGTGCAAGTATGGGATGCTGTTTTGGAGAGCAGCTACAGTAAGGCAGTCCTCCAAGCAGGGCTGCCAGACGAATAAGGGGAGGGGCCTTGCCTCTCCCCTCTCGTTTTGCAGGCAGGGTGGGGCCTTCCCCGACCGGCCCGCGCTCGTTCCGCCGCCCGCTACCGCCCGGCCTCCTTCCCCCGCGTCCGGCGGCGCGCGCGGCGGGTTTCGCGGTCGAGGCCGTGGCGTTTCAGGAAGCGCTGCACCGCCTCGGCGCTGACCGACACGCCCTCGGCGGCCAGCGCGGCGCTCAGCCCGTACATGGAGATGTCCGGCTGCTCCTCCACGATGCGGAAAATCCGCTCCCGCTCCAGTTCGCCCTGCAACGGGCGGACGCCCTGCCCGTCGGGGCGCACATGGCCGCGCTCCCGAAAGCGGTTCACCCACAGGCGGACGCTGTTCCGCGCCACGCCGAACCGCTGCGCCGCCGCGTTCCGGCTCATGCCCTCATGCAGCACGGCCGCCACCGCGAGCGCGCGCAAATCCTCGCTCACCGCCCGGCCCCGCTTCCGCCCCGGCAGCCCGCCCGCCGCTTCCGTCGATCCAGCCGTCATCCCGTCTCCTCCCTTTCCGGCTTCGCCGCCGGTTTCCGCCTAACTCCAACACGACACCGCCACTCTTCCCGGCGAACTCACACGCGACAATACCGCCCGCCGCCGACAGCCCGGGCGCACCTCTCCTGTGCGCCGGCTCCCTCCCACCGCCGGCCGTCCCTTGCGCGCAACCCTTGCGGAGCGGCCTCGCCGGTCGCTCCCCCGGCCCGTCAGGTCATGTCCTCATCTCGGCTTGTTTTCACGAATATATGGAATATATAAAGAACAAACAGGCTGTGTCAAGCGGCGATCGGCGGTTGGCGAGGCGAGTGGATAACGTTCCGATCCGCCTGCTATCCGCCGGCCGCCGGCTTCTCGGTCAGCAGTATGAGGCCGGCGGCGCCGATGACGATCATCGCGATCAGGCCCGCCTTCACCAGGCTCATCTTCTCGCCGAACAGCAAGACGCCCGCCAGCACCACCAGCACCGTGCCGACGCCGGCCCAGATCGCATAGGCGGCGCCCACCGGAATCACCCGGAGCGAGAGCGCCATGAAGAAGAAGCACACGCCGTAGGACAGCATGGAAAGACCGCCGATCCCGACCCGCTCGAAGCCGTGGGACAGCTTCAGCAGGCCGGTGCCGACGGTCTCCAGCAGGATGGCGAGCGCCAGATACGCCCAGGCCATCCCCCCTTATCCGCTGACGGCGCCCGTCCCGCTGACGGCGCCCGTCCCGCAGGCCGCGACCGCCCGGCGCGCCATGACGCCGACCAGATGCGCGCGATACTCCGCCGAGGCGTGGATGTCCTCGTTCAGGTCGTCGGCCGAGGCGGTCATGCCCTCCAGCGCGGCCGGCGCGAAATCCGCTGCGAGCGCCGCCTCCATCGCCGTCTCGCGATAGACGCCCGCGGCCGCGCCGGTGACCGCGACGCGCACGCCGCCGCCCGTCCGGGCCACGAACACGCCGACGATGGCGTAGCGCGAGGCCGGGTTCGGGAACTTCATGTAGGCGGCCGCCTCCGGGGCCGGGAAGCGCACGGAGGTGACGATCTCGCCCTCGTCCAGCGCGGTTTCGAACATGCCGGTGAAGAAGTCGTCCGCGGCGATCTCGCGCCGGTCGGTGCAGACCGTCGCGCCCAGGCCGACCAGGGCGGCCGGATAGTCGGCGGCGGGGTCGTTGTTGGCGATCGAGCCGCCGATGGTGCCGCGGTTGCGGACCTGCGGGTCGCCGATATGGCCCGCCACCGCCGCCAGCGCCGGAATCGCCGCGGCGACTTCGGGCGAGGTCGCGACGGCGTCGTGGACCGTCATCGCCCCGACGGTGACCGCGCCGCCGGACACCTCGATGCCGCTCAGGCCGGCGACGCCGCCGAGATCGACCACGTCGGAGGGCTGCGCGAGACGCTGCTTCAGGGTCGGCAGCAGGGTCATGCCGCCGGCCATCAGCACCGCGTCCTCGCCGGCGGCGACCCTGGCGGCGGCGTCCGCAACCGAACCCGCCGCGTGATAGGTGAAGTCATGCATGGAAAGGAGACTCCTTGGGCTCAGGCGTCCAGCGCCTGCAGAGGGTTCAGGCGGCGTTCAGCGCCTGCCAGACACGGGCCGGGGTCGCGGGCATGTCGATCCGCGAAACGCCGCGCGAGCCGAGCGCGTCGTGCACCGCGTTCATCACGGCCGCCGGGGCCGCAATGGCGCCGGCCTCCCCGCAGCCCTTCGCGCCCAGCGGGTTGTGCGGGCAGGGCGTGGTCCGGGTCGAGACGGTGAAGGACGGCACATCGTCGGCGCGCGGCATGGCGTAGTCCATGTAGGAGCCGGTCGCGAGCTGGCCCTCATCGTCATAGACGCAGCCCTCCAGCAGCGCCTGGCCGACGCCCTGCACGATCCCGCCATGCACCTGACCCTCGACGATCATCGGGTTGATTATGTTGCCGAAATCGTCCGACGCGGCGAAATTCACGATCTCCACCGCGCCCGTTTCGGGATCCACCTCCACCTCGCAGACATGGCAGCCGGCGGGGAAGGTGAAATTCAGCGGGTCGTAAAAGGCGGTCTCGTCCAGCCCCGGCTCCAGCTCCTCGATCGGGTAGTTGTGCGGCACATAGGCGGTGAGCGCGACATCGCCGAAGCCGACCGACCTGTCGGTGCCGGCCACCGTGAACTGGCCGTCCGCGAACTCGATATCGGCCTCCGAGGCCTCCATCAGATGCGCGGCGATGCGCTTCGCCTTGGTCTCGATCTTGTCGAGCGCGCGGGAGAGCGCCGAGCCGCCGACGGCAAGCGACCGCGACCCGTAAGTGCCCATGCCGAAGGGGATCTTCGCGGTGTCGCCGTGGACGACCTCGACCGCGTCGATATCGACGCCGAGGCGGTCGGCGACGATCTGCGCGAAGGTCGTCTCGTGGCCCTGGCCGTGGCTGTGGGTGCCGGTGAAGAAGGTGACCGAGCCGGTCGGATGCACCCGCACCTCGCCGCACTCATAGAGCCCGGCGCGCGCGCCGAGCGCGCCCACCACCGCCGATGGCGCGATGCCGCAGGCCTCGATATAGGCCGAGAGGCCGATGCCGCGCAGCTTGCCGCGCGCTTCCGCCTCCGCCCGGCGGGCGGCGAAGCCGTCATAGTCCGCCGAGGCGAGCGCGGCCGCGAGCGTACCTTCGTAGTCGCCGCTGTCATAGACCAGCGCGACCGGAGTCTGGTAGGGGAAGGCGTCCGGCGGCACGAAATTGCGCCGGCGCAGCTCCGCCGGGTCGATGCCCGTCTCGCGCGCGGCCGTCTCCACGATCCGCTCGACGACGAAGGTGGCCTCCGGCCGCCCGGCGCCGCGATAGGCGTCCACCGGCACGGTGTGGGTGAACACCGCCCGCACCCCGCACCAGATATTCGGCGTGGTGTACTGGCCGGCGAGCAGCGTCGCATACAGGTAAGTCGGCACACAGGGCGCGAAGGTGGACAGGTAGGCGCCCATATTGGCCCTGGTATCCACCTTGAGGCCGAGAAAACGCCCGTCCGCATCGAGCGCGAGCTCCGCGACCGTGACATGGTCGCGGCCATGCGCGTCGGTGACGAAGCTCTCGGCGCGTTCGGCGGTCCACTTGATCGGCCGCGCAACCTTGCCGGCCGCCCAGGTGAGGATCGCCTCCTCGGCATAGTGGAAGATCTTGGAGCCGAAACCGCCGCCCACGTCCGGCGCCACGACCCGCAGCCTGTGCTCGGGAAGCTGGAGCACGAAGGCGCCCATCAGCAGGCGGATGACATGCGGGTTCTGGCTGGTGGTGTAGAGCGTGTATTCGCGCGTCGCCCGGTCGTATTCGGCGACCGCCGCGCGCGGCTCCATCGCGTTCGGCACCAGGCGGTTGTTCACCAGCTCGATCCGTGTGACATGGTGCGCGCCCGCGAAGGCGGCATCGACGTCGGCCTTGTCGCCGATTTCCCAGTCGTAGCAGAGATTGCCCGGCGCCTCGTCATGCACCTGCGGCGCGCCGCCCGCGAGCGCGGCCTCGATGGAGGCGGCGGCCGGCAGCGGCTCGTATTCGACCGCGACCGCTTCGGCCGCGTCGCGCGCCTCGGCGGCGCTCGCTGCGATGACCACGGCCACCTGGTCGCCGACATGGCGCACCCGGTCGGCGGCGAGCGGCGGATGGGCCGGCTCGACCATCGGGCCGTCCTTGCCCGTCACCTGCCAGCCGCAGGGCAGGCCGCCCAGCCCGTCCGCGGCGTAGTCCGCGCCGGTCAGCACCTTCACGACGCCCGGCATGGCGGCCGCCGCGCCCGTGTCCACCGAGGCGATGCGCGCATGGGCGTGCGGCGAGCGCACGAACACGGCATAGGACTGGCCCGGCCTGTCGATGTCGTCGGTATAGGCCCCCTGGCCCGTGATGAAGCGGTAGTCTTCCTTGCGCTTGACGGATGCGCCGATCCCGTCCTTCGGCATAGGTCAGCCTCCCTGGCCTGCGGCCATGGCGCGGGCGCCGGCCATGATCGCTTTCACGATGTTGTGGTAGCCGGTGCAGCGGCAGATATTGCCTTCCAGCCACTCGCGCACATCCTGCTCGCTCGGCGCGCTGTTGCGGTTCGCGAGGTCGAGCGCGCTCATGATCATGCCGGGCGTGCAGAAGCCGCATTGCAGGCCGTGATTGTCGCGGAACGCCTCCTGCATCGGGTGCAGCACGTCGCCGTCGGCAAGGCCCTCGACGGTCGCGATGTCGGCGCCCTCGCACTGCACCGCCAGCATGGTGCAGCTCTTCGCCGAGACGCCGTTCACATGGACCACGCAGGCGCCGCACTGGCTGGTGTCGCAGCCGACATGGGTGCCGGTCAGGCGCAGATGCTCGCGCAGGAACTGCACCAGCAGCGTGCGCGCCTCGACCTCGCCGGAGACGGCCTCGCCATTCACATTCATGTTGACGGTGGGCATGGGAACGCTTCCTCCTCGGGTTCCTGGGCGCGAGTGTGTGCCCGACATGGCTGCCGGGTCAAGCCGGTGTCCCGGTTCAGGACATATGAGACGGCAGGGGTTCTTCGGCTGCCTGCTTGGCAAGCTGTTGCGCCGGGCCGCTTCAGCCGCCGGCGCGTCGCTTCGCCTCCTCCGCGCGGCGCAGGAACACGTTCGGGTCGGCGCGCCACTGCTCATAGCCGATGCGGCCGGAATCGGTCAGGGCGTCGATGTTCCCGTCGAGGCGATCGGCGAGCGCGCGGTCCGCGGCCGCCAGCGCGAAATCGCCGCGCTCGACGCGGGGGGCGCGCGCCGATCGCGAGCGTGTCGGCGGATTCGGCGGCGGCGTCCGCATTGCCGATCAGGCCGCGGGCGACGGCATCGACCGCGCCGGCGCGCAGCGCTTCGAGATGAGCGCCTTCCCCCTCGAATATAGGCCACTTGCGGCATGTCCGCCGCGCCGGCGGCGGCTCAAGCCGCCGCCGGCCTGCCAGTGCCGGCGAGGAACCGGCAGCGGTGCCGGCGAGGCGTTCGCCGCCGCCGGCCTCCAGCACCGCGCCGGAGGCAAGATGCGCCCGCACGCCCGGCCGCAGCGCGCCGCCCGGTCCGATATAGCCGGCCAGTTGCAGCAGGCGCTCCTCCCCGGTGGTGCCGGGCGCCGCCGCGATGCGGACCTCCGGCGCGAAAACGCTATAACCGGCGAACCGCCCGACATCCCCGGCGCACGCCAGCAGCGTCTGGACGAACGCGATATGCCCGGAGGTGAAGACCACCGCCGTCCGCCCGGCGGCGTCGCGGGCGCGGTCCTCGCGCACCGTGACGCCGCCGCCGACCAGGTCGTATTGCGGCGTCGCGGCCTTGAGCCAGATGCCTGCGAACGCGCCGCCGACATGCCGAGGGCGAGCGCCGCGGCTCCCGGGCCCGGTGTTGCGCGCCGTTCCCGAGCCGCCGCCCGCCTTGCCGGTTCCGCGCTGCCTTCCGTCGCTGCATCAATCCTCATTTTCATCTCCCAGCAGCGCAAGCGCCTTCCGGTTGCGCCCGTGCACCGAAGGTTCCGAGCACCAAAGCCGGCGCAGCGCCGCCATGACGCTTGCCGCTTCGTCGGAAAAGCCGAACATGTCCCGGACCGCATCGTCGATGGCGATCCGCGCCGGGTCCGCATGGGCCTGGCAGGCCGGAAGCAGTTCCCGCGCCGCCAGATCGTCGAAACGCGCCGCCGCCCGCCGCAGCGCCGCCTCCGGCAAGCGGTCCAGCCGGGGGCAGGGAATCCGGTGCAGGGCGGCGATCTGCGTCGTGGACCGGCCCGTCTGCGTCCGCTGCCCCTGCGTCCAGTGAACCATCATGCCAAGTATGGAATTCGTCCAAAGCGCGAACGCCTTGCGCACGGTCTCATCGTCATGCAAGAGCGCGGTCCATGTGCGGCCGCCCATGACGGGCCGCTCCGTCGCCGCTGTCAGCAGTGCCTGCGAGGTCCAGCGCATGTTGCGGGCGTAATGGAGTGTGCTGCGATAGCGGCGCATGGCCTCGCGCTGCGCTTCGGAACCCACGCTCGACGGCGCGCTTCCCTTGTGGGTCGGCGACACGAGCAGTCTTCGCTGCGCCGTGCTGTCCGCCGCCCAGAGCGCCCTGTCATCGCCGAGCGCATCGTTCGGACCCGTCACCGGATGGAAGCGGAAGGCGCCTCGCCCGTCGCCTTCGGCCGGATGGCCAATCCGGTCGTGCGTCGGCCCGACCTCGAACACATCGCCGATAACCGACATTTCAACCCGGAGGCTCTCCGAGAAGTCGCTGAATTCGAGACGCCCGCCCGCAAGAGCCTCCGTCGCGAGCGCCAGACCCATATGCGCCGCGCCCAGCGGTCCCCACGGCGCACCGTCGCCGGAGACCTCGAACACACAAACCTGTCCGATTTCCTCGCTTCCTGCCACGATCGGATGAATCGAGCCGTCGCCGACGGCGTCCTCCAGTGTCGCGAGTATAGCGCGGGCGATTTCGCCGGCCTCCCCCACCCGGTTTACGGGCCGCTTGAGTGTAATCAAACGAATATTCCGCCGTCCCGGTCGAGGAGGAGGGGCGGCGTTGCCGACCAACAGCATTTCCTCCATTCCGGTGTCGGCGGAGAACGCATCGCGCCCCAGCGCCTGTCCGGCGGCCACGGCCACAGCAACGATGTCCTCGAACTCGCGTTCGATCATACTTCGCGTCATGGCCCAGCTTTCGGCGAAGGCTGCCGTCAGCGGCAGCACGAAGCCGATGCGCCCGCCTCGCTTAATCTTCTTGCGCGCCAGCGCCAGAAAGGAGGCCGCCATACCGGCCCGCCTGTTGACGGGTTCACCCTTCGTCAACACGCCCCAGCGTTTCTGGCAGCTCTTCCGCTCTTCGTCCGAGAGGACCGCGACATCGAAGGCGCTCTGTCCGCCGCGCGTTCTCGAATAGGGCGGATTCATGAGGATCCAGTCCACGCTCCGTTCCCGCACCTCGACGGAGCTGTCGATCTCGCCATTGCCCGTCGAGCGCCCGGCCAAACTCTGGAACAGGTCGGCCACCCGCGCGGAGCGCAAGTATTCCAGCGAGCCGACGGCAGCTGTCGCCCCGCCGACCCGAACCCAGCCGATGCGCGTGTCGCCGTATGGCTCGCCTGTGCCGACGGCAGCGAGGGACGAGGACGTAAGGTGCGCGGCGATTGGGCTGATATCCGTTCCGACCAAGCCGGACTCCATCGCCGCACGGTGCAACGCCGCGACGCTGTCCATCGTTCCGCCAGCCCGCTCGTGAAATGCCGCAACGCGGCGGTATCCGGCCCGGAGCAAGGTTCCGGTGCCGCAGGCCAAATCGGCCAGAGACCGGTTGGCGAACAGTGCGCCGTCAGCCCGTTCCTCATCCGGTAGATCGCCTTGCCGCAAGGTAAGGCCGGCGAGCAATTCCGCTGTCGCTGGCTGCGTATAGAAGGCTGCCGCCTGTTTGCGGTCTTCGCTCAGCTTCGGAAACAATTCCGCCCCGACATTGATATGCAAGCCGAGCCGCGCAGACTCGATCTTTTCAACGGCTCTAGTCAGCGCCGCCAGCGCCTCTCCCGTCGCCCGTGGACTCGAATTGCCCGCTATCTCCAAAACCTCGATGGCAGGGTCGAATATCGCGCGCCAGTTTTCCCTCTGTATGCGCCGCCAGACTGCAATTTGCTCCGAAGGCAGCGGTAATCCTCGACCAGTAAAATCCAGCGGATGTGCATACACAACTTCTTGTCCATGCAGTCTCTGTTGCGTCAACAGCGCATTCAGCCAGAGCACCATCGTCGTCCGCAGGCCTTTCAGGAACGACCTCTGATGGACACGCTCCGCTATCGCCCGTTTCGTTGTTTCCGGCAGCGCCGCCTCAAGGCCATCCGCGGCTTCGTTCACCAGCCTCGCTATTTCGTCGGCGACCCGCTCTATGTCCTCCTTCGGCAACGCCGCCGCCGACAGCAGCGCCGCCAAGTCGTACACGGCTCCTTCCAGGAAGCCGGTGGCAGGCCAGCGCCGGAAGCTACCGGGGGCAGGCCCCGAGCCCGGGTCGGATACCAACTGGTGCAGCGCATACCGGATGCGGGCGCCATTCTTCAGGGCTTCGATCGCCGAGCGCAGTTCGCGCGCCCGAAACGGTTCGGGAATATGCACGGATACGGCCGTTCTGATTTGCAGGCGGCCAATCCTGACGCGGGCGCCGAGCCTGGCGGCGGCATCCCTGTCGGCGTCCGCTTCGTCGAAAGAGCATTCGACCACGACCGGCGGGGTATGATGGTCCAGGACAAGGATATCGGGACGCCTGCCTGTATTGCCGCGTCCGGAGAGGACTCCGGTCTGTTCGACAAGGATGAGGCCGGGCGAGGCACGCCAGCGCGCCGTCGTGTCCCGCAGCGCCTCGCCCATGGCGAAATTGAACTGCTCCTCTATCGAGCGGCCCCGGTCGGTCATGCGGCCTCCCTCCCTGCGTCCGCCTGCCGGCGCTCGAAGTCCTGGCGCCATCGGGCGAAGCGCCCGTGCTCTATGGCGTTGCGGATTTCGGCCATGAGGGCCTGGTAGAAGGCGGTGTTGTGCCAGCTCAGCAGGGTTGCGCCCAGCATTTCGCGGGACTTCACGAGATGGTGCAGATAGGCGCGGCTGAACTCGCGGCTCGCCGGGCAATCGACGCGCTTGTCGAGCGGCGCGGGGTCCTCGGCATGGCGGGCATTGCGCAGGTTGAGCGGGCCGTCCCAGGTCCAGGCCTGCGCGGTGCGCCCGGAGCGGGTCGGCAGCACGCAGTCGAACAGGTCGATGCCGCGCGCCGCCGCGCCCACGATGTCGGCCGGCTTGCCGACGCCCATCAGGTAGCGCGGCCGGTCCGCCGGCAATGCGTCCGGGACCGTATCGAGCACGGAGAACATCGCCGCCTGGCCCTCGCCGACGGCGAGGCCGCCGACCGCGTAGCCGTCGAAGCCGGCCCGCACCAGAGCGTCGGCGGACTCCGCGCGCAGGTCGTCATGCACACCGCCCTGGACGATACCGAACAGGCCGTAGCCGGTCCGGTCGCGAAAGGCCGCGCGGCAGCGCTCGGCCCAGCGCATCGACCGGCGCATGGAGGCGGCGGCGCCCGCCTTGTCGATGGGCCAGGGCGTGCATTCGTCGAGCGCCATGGCCACATCGCTGTCCAGCAGGTATTGCGCCTCGACCGCGCGTTCCGGCGTCAGTTCGAGGCGCGCGCCGTCGATATGGCTGCGAAAGCGCACCCCGTCTTCCCCCACCGTCGCCAGGTTGCCGAGCGACATGGCCTGGTAGCCGCCGGAATCGGTCAGGATCGGCCCCGGCCAGCGCATGAAGGCATGAAGGCCGCCGAGCCGCGCCACCCGCGCCGCGCCGGGGCGCAGCGCCAGGTGGTAGGTATTGGCGAGCACCATTTGCGCGCCCGTCTCCGCCACCATGGCGGGGGTGAGCGCCTTGACGGTGGCGGCCGTGCCGACCGGCATGAAGGCGGGCGTCTCGACCGTGCCGTGCGCGGTCTCGAGCCGCCCGCGCCGGGCGCGCCCGTCAACGCCGATCAGCGCGAAGCCGACCGCCATCTCACCCTTCGGCCCCGGCTTCCTCTTCCGCCTCCGCGCGGGCCCGGCGGCGCTCGATTCCGCGCGCGAGCACAATCGAGATTTCGTAGAGCACGAGCCCCGGCAGTGCGAGGCCGACCTGGCTGATGATGTCGGGCGGGGTCAGCACCGCGGCCACCAGGAACACCACGACCACGGCGTATTTGCGCCCCCGCGCCAACTGGTTGGCCGAGACGAGGCCGGCGCGCGCGACCAGCGTGATGCCGACCGGCATCTGGAAGAACAGGCCGAAGGCGAACATCAGCTTGATGACGAGCGAGAGATATTCCGAGACCTTGGCCTCGAGCTGGATCGGCAGGGCGCCGGCCTCGCCTTCCGCCCCGGGCGCGCCGGGGGTCTCGAAGCTCAGGAAGAACTCCCAGGCGAGCGGCATGACCGCGTAATAGACCATCGCCCCGCCGGCGAAGAACAGCACCGGCGTCGCCACCAGATAGGGCAGGAAGGCCTGCTTCTCGCGGCGGTAGAGGCCCGGCGCAACGAAACGCCAGAGCTGGTTCGAGATCACCGGGAAGGCGAGGAACAGCCCGGCATAGAGGCCGATCTTGATATGGACGAAGAACGGCTCGTAGAGCGCCGTGAAGATCATCCGCCGCCCGGCCTCGTCGCCGAGCGCGCGGGCCAGCGGCGCGGTCAGGAACTCGAAGATGTAGCTTGCGACCGAGACGCAGGCGACGAAGGCCACCAGCAGCGCGATGACCGAATAGACCAGGCGGTTGCGCAGCTCGACGATGTGGTCGAGCAGCGGCGCCTCCTTGTCCTCTTCCGCCCCCTGGTTCACCAGAGTTTCGCCGGCTTGCCCGCATCGGCCGCCGCGCCGGCCGATACCGCGGAGGGCTGCGGCGGGGTCGCGGCGGGCGGAGACGGACTTGCCGGCGGTTTGACGACAGTCTTGTCATCGAGCCAGTCGTCCACGCGGGTCGCGCTCTCGACGGACTTCTTCACCTCGTCGAGCTCGGCCTCGCGCGCCATGTCCTCAATGCCCGTCTGGAGCTCGCGCACCGTCGCCCGCGCCTTGCGCACCCAGCCGCCGACGGTCTTGAGCATCTTCGGCAGGTCGCGCGGGCCTATGACGACGATCGCGATAACCCCGATCACGAGCATTTCCGTCCAGCCGATATCGAGCATGGCGCGTTGCCGGCCCTCCCGGCGTCAGGTGCGGGCTGCGGTGTCTTTTTCGCTGTCGGCGACGACGGTTTCCGCCGGCTTGGACTCGATGGCCGTCTCGCGGTCTTCCTCGTTCAAGCCCTTCTTGAAGTTCTTCACGCCCTTGGCGAGATCGCCCATCACCCGCGGCAGCTTCCCGGCGCCGAACAGGATCAGGATGATCACCAGAACGATGATGACTTGCCAGGGACCGATGCTCATATGCTGTGCCTCCTGCTGCTGGGCGCCGTTATCGCAGAAGCGCGCGCCGCCCGCAACGCGGCTCACTCGCGCGGAAAGACGAAGACCTGCTCGCCGTCCAGCGAAAGCTGCCTGACCTCGCCCTCGCCGGCGACGATGCGGCCGGGGGACCGAGCGTGGAGATGGATGCCGTCCGGAGCGTCGGGACCGTAAACGCCCCGGGCGGCCACGGCAAGCGTGAGATGGACGAGCGTGCTGCGGCCCACCATGCGCACCGCCTCGATCCGGGCTTCCGCTCCGGCGCTTTCCGGGCCGCCGATGCGGATCGCCTCGGGCCGGACCAGCACCTGCACGGCGCGCCCGTCCGTGAAGCCGGGAGCGGCGACGGACCCCAGCGGCGTCTCCACCTGCCCCTCCGCCACCAGTCCGTCGAACCGGTTCACCTCGCCGAGGAAGGCCGCGACGAAGGGCGATGCGGGCTCGCAATAGATCTCTTCCGGCGCGCCGTTCTGGACCACCCGGCCCTCCCGCATCACCACCACCCGGTCGGCCATCATCATGGCTTCCTCGGCGTCGTGGGTGACGAACAGCGTTGCGGCGCCGCTGGTCTTCAGCAGGTGCATGGAGTCGTCGCGCACCCGGCCGCGCAGTTCCGGATCGAGGCCGGAGAACGGCTCGTCCAGCAGCACCAGATTGGGCTCCGGCGCAAGCGCGCGGGCCAGCGCGACACGCTGCTGCTGGCCGCCGGAGAGGACATGGGGATAGGAGCCGGCATAGGCGGCCATGCCCACCTTGTCCAGCAGGTCGTCGGCCCGCCTGCGCTGGTCCCTGCGCGCCAGCCGGCTCAGGCCGAAGGTGACATTGTCGCGCACCTTGAGATGCGGAAAGAGGGCGTAGTCCTGGAACATCATCGAGACCCGCCGCTCCTCGGGAGGCACCGTCCGGCCGGGTCCGGTCACGGTCTCGCCGGCGATGACGACCTGCCCGGCCGCCGGGCGCTCCAAGCCTGCGACCAGCCGCAATGTCGTCGTCTTGCCGCAGCCGGACGGCCCGAGCAGGCACACGATCTCGCCGGCGTCCACCGCAAAGCTCACGCCGTTCAGCACGGCCTCGCCGTCATAGCCGTGCTCGAGGCCCTCGACCTGCAGGGCGGGTGCGCTCATTCCTGCCGTTCCGCTCAGATGACCGTTATGAGCCCGTCTATGATCCACTCCACCGGCCGCCAGAGCAGCCAGTCCGCCGGATTGAACCCGATGCCCGCCCTGGACAGGAGCCAGGGCAGCACAAACAGCACGAGCAGGATAAGCACGATCCCGCCGCGCTCCAAGGCTGCCAGGCGGACGGCGAGGCGCGTCGGCAGAAGCGCCGTCAGGATGCGCCCGCCGTCAAGCGGCGGCATCGGGAGCATGTTGAAGACCGCGAGCACGGCATTGAGGATCACGCTCTTCCTGGCGGTTTCGACAAGCCAGTCCCGCCCCGGCATGTCCGGCGTCCAGCCCAGGGCCTGAAGCACGACCAGCGAGGCGACGCAAAGCGCGAGATTGGCCGCGGGCCCCGCTGCCGCCACGAGCGCCATGCCGAGCCGGACGGGCCGGAGCCGGCTGAAAGCCACCGGCACGGGCTTTGCGTAGCCGATGAGGAAGGGCGCGCCGGAGAGCAGCAGCACCCCCGGCAGCAGCAGCGTCCCGAAGGGGTCGATATGGCGGACGGGATTGAGGGTGACCCGCCCGAGACGCTGCGCAGTGTCGTCGCCGAGCTTCGAGGCGGCCCAGCCGTGGGCCGCCTCATGGCATCCGACGGCCAGCAGCAGGGGCAGCGCCCAGACCGATAGCTGGTAGAGGAACTCCTCGAGGGAAACGCCGCTCACGACGCGGCCAGCCAGTCCCGGGCGCGCCGCCAACGCTCTTCCGCCGCCGCCGTCATCCGGCCGGCCAGGCCTGCGACCTCGGCCATCTCGGCGGGATCGCCGTTGCAGTGCAGCGCGATGTCGCAACCGGCATCGAGCGCCTGGCGGGCCCGCTCGCCGACCGGGCCGGCGAGCGCACGCATGGAGAGGTCGTCGGTGAGCAGAAGCCCGTCGAAGCCGATCCGCCCGCGGACGATCTCCGCGATCACCGTCGGCGAAAGCGTGGCCGGCAGCGCGGCGTCCCAGTCCCGGTAAAGCACATGGGCGGTCATGCCGACCGGCAGGGCGGCCAGGGCGGCGAAGGCCGCGACGGAAGGCTCGTCGGCATCGGTCTCCGGCAGGGTCTCGTGGCTGTCGCCCCGGGCCCGGCCGTGCCCCGGCATGTGCTTGAGCACCGGCAGCACGCCGGCGTCCCGCAGGCCCTCGGCATAGGCGCGGGCATGGACCGCCACGATGGCGGGGTCGCTGGAGAAGGCGCGTTCGCCGATCACCTCATGGGTCACGCCGGGCGCGTGGACATCCGCAACCGGGGCGCAGTTCACGTCGATGCCGAGCCCGGCCAGCATGTCGCCGATGGCGCGCGCCGTCTTCCGCGTCGTCCCGACCGGGCCTTCGGCGAGGCGGGCGGGCGAGGGGAAGGCCGGCCACCTCGGCGGGGCGAGCCGCGCCACGCGCCCGCCTTCCTGGTCGATCAGGATGGGTGCGCGCCCGTCCCCCACGGCCTGGCGCAGTTCGGCGGTTAGCCGGCGGATGCCGGCGGGGTCGGCCAGGTTGTAATCGAAGACGATGAAGCCCAGGGGATTCGCATCGCGGAAGAAATCCCGTTCCCAGGGCGTGAGCGCGGGGCCGCTGCAGCCGAAAACGGCCGCAAGCGGCGCCTTGCGCGGCCCGGTCCGCTCAGCGGACGATGAAGCAATCGACATTGCGCGCCTTCAACTGTTCGCAGACGAGTTGCGCGAGCGCCGGCGTTGAGACCGGCCCCGCGCGGACGCGCACGACTCCCCCGCCGGCGACGAACTGCGCATCCATGCGGCCGAGCAGGTCGCCATAGCGTTTCTTGAGGGCCTTCCATGCCTCGCGGGCGCCGGCGTCGGTGCCGAACGCGCCGAGTTGCACGGAAATTTCGTCGGCGGCCTCCCGCACCGACCGCAGTGCGGGCGGGGACGCAACGACCGCGCCGCCGTTCCGCGGCGCCGGCGCCGGCATGGGTGCGGCCTTCCGGTCGGGTTCCGGCGGAGCGGGCGCCGGGGGCGGGATCACCGGCCGGGGCGCTTCCGGCAGCGGGCCGATGGTCTCGGGCACCGCTCCCGGCCGGCCGCGCACCAACGCTTCGTAAATTCTGACATCCTGATGATCGACATTCAGCCCCCCCGGATCCTTCGGCGCCACTTTGTACCCCCCTTCGGGCGCCGCGATGACAGGGAGGTCGGCGTCGCTCGATCCGAGCAGCGCCCGGTAACCGAACCACAGCAGCGCTCCGAGCGCGACGACCGACAGAACGCCCAGGCCGGCCAGCCGGAGCGTGCGGGATCGGCTGTCGGGCGCCGCCGCCACCGCCCTACATCCGCTCCACCGGCTCGACGCCAAGCGTCCGAAGGCCGCTCGCGACCACAATAGCGGTTGCGCGAACCAGCGCCAGCCGGGCGCGCGTTCCGGCCGGGTCGTCGTCCTGGATGAAGCGCAGCCGCGCGTTCTCCCGGCCCTTCGTCCAGAGTGCATGGAAATCGGTCGCGGCGTCCATGAGGTAGAAGGCCGCGCGGTGCGGCTCATGCGCCTCGGCCGCCGATTCGACCATATGCGGCCAGGCCGCGAGCCGGCGGACGAGCGCCAGTTCCTCGGGCGCTTCCAGATGCGCCAGATCGTCTGCGTCCGCCGGTCCGACCTCTTCCCCGTGGCGCAGCACGGAGCAGCAGCGGGCATGGGCGTACTGGACGTAGAACACCGGATTGTCGCGCGATTGCGCCACCGCCTGGGCGAGGTCGAAATCGAGCGGCGCATCGTTGCGGCGGGTGAGCATCAGGAAGCGCAGCGCGTCGCGCCCGACCTCGTCCAGCACCTCCCGCAGGGTCACGAAGTCGCCGCTGCGCTTCGACATGCGCACCAGTTCGCCGCCGCGCAGCACGCGCACGAGCTGGCAGAGCTTCACATCGAGCCTGACCCCGGTCGCGGCCGACACCGCCGCCTGCATCCGCTTGACATAGCCGCCATGGTCGGCGCCCCACACATCGATGAGCTCCTCGAAGCCGCGCGCCGCCTTGTCCATGTGGTAGGCGATATCGGAGGCGAAATAGGTCCAGCCGCCGTCGGACTTCTTCAGCGGCCGGTCCACATCGTCCCCGGCCCGGGTCGAGCGGAACAGCATCTGCCGGCGGCCGGGCTCCCAGTCGTCCGGCTTCCTGCCCCTGGGCGGGTCCAGCACGCCCCAATGGACGAGCCCCTTTTCCTCCAGCCCGGCAATGGCTCGCTGGACGACCCCGGCCTTGACGAGCGCGCGTTCCGAGGCGAATATGTCCTGCTCGATGCCGGCGGCGGCGAGGTCCTCGCGGATGACCGCCATCATCGCGGCGACGGCGCGGTCGCGGAAGGGCGCGAGCCATTCGGATTCGCCAGCGTCACGGTAGCGCGGGCCGAACTCCTCTGCGAGTGCGGCGCCCACCGGCTTCAGGTAGTCGCCCGGATACATCTGGTCCGTCATCGGGCCGGGCGTCCCGCCCAGCGCCTCCAGATAGCGGTGATGGACAGACCGGGCGAGCGCATCCACCTGCGCGCCGGCGTCGTTGACGTAATACTCGGTCGTGACCGCATAGCCGGCCCTGGCGAGCAGGCGCGCGAGCGCATCGCCGAACACGGCGCCGCGCGCATGGCCGACATGCAGGGGCCCGGTCGGGTTGGTAGAGACATATTCGACATTGACCTTGCGCCCCGCGCCGAGGTCCGAGTCTCCGTAGGCCGCGCCGCCCGCGAGGATTTCGGGAATCTTCGCCTGCCAGAACGCCGGCGTCATGCGCAGGTTGACGAAGCCGGGGCCGGCGACCTCCGCGCTGGCGATCCGTCCGTCCGCACGAAGCCGCCCGGCAAGCGTTTCCGCCAGGTCGCGGGGCTTCATGCCGGCGGCGCGCGCCGCCGCCAGCGCCGCATTGGCGGCGAAATCCCCATGCGCCGGGTCGCGCGGCAGTTCCACGCCGGCGGCCGGCGCGTCGAGCCCGTCCGCGACATCGCGGAGGGCGCCGCGCACGGCCTGTCCGAGCTCGCGAAAGACGTTCATCGCGGTTGCCGGCCTCCCGCGCAGAGGCGGGTGTGTTGGCGGAAAGCGTAGCGGTCGGTCATGCCGGCAATATAGTCCGCGACGGTGCGCGCCGTCCGGCAGGCGTTCGCGCCGTCCGTGCGGTTTCGCCATTCCGGGGGCAGCGCCCCGGGGCGGGCGAAGAGCGCGCCGAACAGGTCCGTCACCACGACCCTTGCCCTCTCGCTCTCCTCCGCGACATGCGGGTGGCGGTAGAGCCGCGCGCGCAGGAAATCCTTGAGCGCGCGGTCCGTCGCCGCCATGTCCTGCGAGAAGGCCACCAGCGGCCGGTCCGCCCGGCGGACATCGTCGGCGGTCTCCGGCCGGGCCTCGGCAAGCCGCCGGCGGGTCTCGGCCACGGTGTCGGCCACCATGGCGCGCACGCTCCGGCGCACGGTCTCGTGGATGAGGCGCGCCGGCGGCAACGGCCCGTAGCGTCCTTCCACCTCGGCCAGCGCCGCGCCGAACAGCGGCAGGCCGCGCAGATCGTCGAGGCCTATCAGCCCGGCGCGCACGCCGTCGTCGATGTCGTGGTTGTTGTAGGCGATGTCGTCGGCGAGCGCGGCGGCCTGCGCTTCGAGGCCCGGCCATTCGCCGAGCCGGAGTTCCAGCTCGCGGTCCAGATTGGCAATGGGCGCGGGAGCGGCGCCGAGCGCGACCGGCCCGTTATGCTTGGCAAGGCCCTCCAGCGTCTCCCAGGTCAGGTTGAGGCCGTCGAAGGCGGCGTAGCGGGCCTCCAGACGGGTGACGATGCGCAGCGTCTGCACATTGTGGTCGAAGCCTCCGAAGCCGCCGAGCGCCGCATCCAGCGCGGCTTCGCCCGCATGGCCGAAGGGCGTGTGCCCGAGGTCGTGCGCGAGCGCCAGCGTTTCCGCCAGCGTTTCCTCGAGCGCAAGGCTCCGGCAGATGCCGCGCGCGATCTGGCCGACCTCGAGCGAATGGGTGAGCCGGCTGCGATAGTGGTCGCCCTCGTCGCAGATGAACACCTGGGTCTTGTATTGCAGCCGCCGGAAGGCCGTGGAATGGAGGATGCGGTCGCGGTCGCGCTGGAAGGGCGTCCGGTCGGCGATTCCCGGCTCCGGATAGCGCCGGCCCCGCCCGTCGGACGGCGAGGCGGCGTAAGGCGCAAGCGGGGCGTTCATCGCCGCCGGCCGGCCGCGCTGCCGCCATCGCCCATCCTGTCCGTCATGCGCTGTCCTTTTCGGGGCTTCCGCCCGGACATCCCGCCCGGCGGCGCCCCGCAGCATAGCACCGGCAGGCCGGTCAGGCCCCCCGGAAATTCGCCGGGCGCGACTCGCGGAAGGCGGCGACGCCCTCGGCGAAGTCCTCGGTCAGCTCGGTCAGCATCACCTCTTCGGTGTCCATGTGGATGGCGGCACCGGCGAGCGCGCCGGCGACGGCGTTGACGGTGGTCTTGGTCATGCGCAGCGGCACCGGCGGCATGGCGGCGGCGCGGGCGGCCAGCTCGAGTGCGCGCGCCGCCGCCCGGCCGTCCTCCACGACCTCCTGCGCCAGCCCCCAGGCGAGCGCCTCCGCGGCCTCGATGCGGTCATTGCCGAGGCAGAGTATCTGCTTGGCGCGGGCCGGGCCCAGGAGCGCAACGAGGCGCGGGATCGCGCCCCAGCTCATGGAGAGGCCGAGCGCCACCTCCGGCGCGCGGAAATGCGCGCCGTTGCCCATCACGCGCAGGTCGAACGCGACCGCCAGCGCCAGCCCGCCGCCGATGGCGAACCGCTCTATGGCGGCGATGGTGAACTGCTCGAGCCCTTCCCAGGCCGCGCAGAGGCGCTTGCCCGCCCCGGCCGCATGCCGGCGGGCGAGCATCGGCCTGTCGCGGCGCAGCTCCATCGCGGGGTCCGCGAGGTCGCGCCCGGCCGAGAAGCCGCTGCCGTCCGGCGCGCGCAGCACGATGGCCGAGGTTTCGAGGTCGTCCCCGAAGCTCTGCGCAACCTCGGTCAACTCCTCGATTGCCTTGAGCGACAGTGGGTTCAGCCGGTTGCCCCGGTCGAAGGTGACGGTGGCGACGCGGCCCTCGCGCCGGATGGAGACATAGTCGTAAGCCATGACGGGGACGGTCCTTGCGGGTGGGGTGGGGAGCGGGTCAGAAGCCGAGCGCCTGCGGGATGTCGCGGAAGCGGTCCACGACACAGGCTGTTCCGCTCACCCGGCCATAGCCGAAACTTACCCCGACGAAGGCGGCGCCGGCGCTGCGCGCGGCCTCTTCGTCGTTCACCGAGTCGCCGACCATGGCGGCGGCGGCGGGCCGGCCGCCGAGCGGCTCGAGGCAGGCGAGCAGATGGCGCGGGTCGGGCTTGCGGAAGGGCGTGCGGTCGCCGCCGACCAGCACCGCAAACCTGTCCGCGATGCCGAGGGCGGACAGCGTCCGAACGGCGGCGGCCTGCGGCTTGTTGGTGCACACGCCCAGGCTGAGGCCGGCCGCCTCTATCCGCCCGAGCGTCTCCGCCACGCCCGGATAGAGGCGGCCGAGAACCGGCTGCCCGGGGTCCGTGTAGGCCCGGGAGAAGGCGCGCTCGCCTCGGTCGAGGGCGCCTGCGTCGGTCGGTCCGCCGCGCAGCGCGAAGGCGCGCTGTACGGCCTTGCGGGCGCCGTCGCCGATGAGGCGCGCGGCTTCCTCGCTCCCGACCGGTTCGAGGCCCTCGCCGGCCAGCGCCGCGTTCGCCGCGAAGGCGATGTCCGCGGCGCTGTCCACCAGCGTGCCGTCGAGATCGAAGATGACGGTGTCGATTGTCATAATCCGCAACAAAGCTTGAACCGCGTCCGATTGCGCCGCAACGAATTTCGCATAGGTTTCGGTCGGGTTCCGAAATCGGAGGGATGGACATGGCGCGGCGGGCGCTCGCGGCGGTAGTGCTGGCGGCAGGCCGGGGCGAACGCATGCGCTCGTCCACGCCGAAGGCGCTGCACGAGATCGCGGGCCGGGCAATGGTCGCCCATGTGCTCGACGCGCTGGGCGAGCTTGCGCCGGAACGGGTGGTCTGCGTCACCGGGCCGGGCATGGACCGGGTGGCCGAAGCCGCTGCGCCGGCGGAGGCGGCGGTGCAGGCCGAACCTCTCGGCACCGCCCATGCCGTGCTCGCGGCGCGAGAGGCGCTCGCCGGCTTCGAGGGCGCGGTTCTGGCGCTGTTTGCGGACACGCCGCTGCTCCGGGCGGAAACGATGGCGGCGCTCGCGGACGCGCTGGCGGAAGGCGCGGCCGTCGCCGTGCTGGGAATGCGGCCCTCCGGCGCCAACGAGTACGGCCGGGTGGCGCTGGACGCGGCGGGGATGCCGGAAGCGATCGTGGAATGGCGCGACGCCGGGCCGGAGGCGCGCGCGCTGCCGGTCTGCAATGCCGGCGTCATGGCGGTTGACGGGCGCTGCCTGTTCTCCCTGCTCGAACGGGTCGGCAACGACAACGCCAGGGGCGAATACTACCTGACCGACATCGTGGCGCTCGCGCGGGCGGACGGGCTGGATACCGCGCTGGTCGAGGCGGCCGGGGACGAGGCGCTCGGGATCAATTCGCGCGCCGAACTCGCCCGCGCGGAGGCCGCCATGCAGCGCCGGCTGCGGGAGCGCGCCTTCGCCGCCGGCGTCACCATGGCGATGCCGGAAACCGTCTGGCTCAGCCACGACACACGTTTCGGCAGGGATGTGGCCGTCGGCCCGCACACCGTGTTCCTGCCCGGCGTGACGGTGGAGGAGGGCGCGGAAATCCGGGCGTTCTGCCATCTGGAGGGCGCGGTCGTGCGCTCGGGAGCGCGGGTCGGCCCCTACGCCCGGCTCCGGCCCGGGGCCGATGTCGGACCCGGAGCGGGGGTCGGCAATTTCGTCGAGGTGAAGAACGCCGTGCTGGAGGCGGGCGCCAGGGCGAACCATCTCGCCTATATCGGCGATGCGCATGTCGGCGCGGACGCCAATATCGGCGCGGGCGCGATCACCTGCAATTACGATGGTTTCCGCAAGCACCGGACCGAGATCGGCGCGGGCGCGTTCATCGGCTCCAACGCCGCGCTGGTCGCCCCGGTGTCCATTGGCCCCGGCGCCGTGGTGGGCGCGGGCTCGACCGTCAGCCGCAATGTCGAGGCGGACGCGCTGGTGGTGGAGCGCGCCCGGCAAACCGAACGCAAGGGCTGGGCCGCGCGGCTGCGCATGCGGCGCAGCCGCCAGCCCGCCGCCGGCTGACCGGGGAGCGGCGCATGTGCGGCATCATCGGCATTCTCGGGCGCGGGCCGGTCGCATGGCCGTTGCTCGACGCGCTGAAGCGGCTCGAATATCGCGGCTACGATTCCGCCGGCATCGCGGTGCTGGACAATGGCGCGATCCGGCGCCGGCGCGCGGAGGGCAAGATCGACCGGCTGCGCGACCTGGTGGCGGCGAGGCCGGTGGCGGGCGCCTCCGGCATCGGCCATACGCGCTGGGCGACGCATGGCGCGGCCAACGAGGCCAATGCCCATCCTCATGCGACCGGCCGGGTGGCGGTCGTCCATAACGGTATCGTCGAGAACTTCCTCGCCCTGCGCGGCGAGCTGGAGGCGGAGGGCTGCACCTTCGTCACCGAGACCGACACGGAAGCCGTGGCGCAGCTCATCACGCGCAATCTCGAGCGGGGCATGGACCCGGTTTCCGCGACCGATGCGGCGCTGACGCGGCTGGAAGGGGCGTTCGCGCTCGCCATCCTGTTCGCCGGCGAGCAGGACCTGATGATCGGCGCGAGGCGGGGCAGCCCGCTCGCCTTCGGTCCGGGCGAGGGCGAGATGTTCCTCGGCTCCGATGCGCTGGCGCTGGCGCCCTTTACCGACCGCGTCGCCTTCCTCGAAGAAGGCGACCGGGCGGTGTTCTCGCGCAGCGGGGCGGAGGTGCGCGATGCCGGGGGCCGGGCGGTCGAGCGGCCCGTGCGCCGCAACCGGCTCGCGGGCGCGATGATCGGCAAGGGCAATTACCGCCACTACATGCAGAAGGAGATCCACGAGCAGCCGACCGTGATCGGGGATACGCTCCGGGCGCTGTTCAACCCGCTGACGCGCACGGTCGCGCTGCCGGAGCTCGGCATCGACCTGGCCACGGTCGCCCGCGTGACCGCGTCCGCCTGCGGCACCGCCTGTTATGCGGGCCTGGTCGGCAAATACTGGCTGGAGAGCCTGGCCCGGCTGCCGGTCGACCTCGATATCGCCTCCGAACTGCGCTACCGCGAGCCGCCGCTGGCGCCGGGCGGCATGGCGCTCCAGATCTCCCAGTCGGGCGAGACCATCGACACGCTGGAGGCGCTGCGCTATGCGCGCCGGCAGGGCCTGCATACGGTGTCCATCGTCAATGTCGCGGAGAGCGCGATTGCGCGCGAGAGCGATGCAGTGATCCATACGCTCGCCGGTCCGGAAATCGGCGTCGCCTCGACCAAGGCGTTCACCACCCAGCTTGTCGTGCTGGCGGCGCTGGCGATTGCGGCGGCGGTTGCGCGGGGCGCGATAGACGGGAGGGAAGCCGGCCGGTTGACCGAGGCGCTGCTGGAAGTGCCTTCGCGCACGGCCGACATACTGGAGCAGGACGACGGCATCGAGGCGCTGGCGCACCGCATCGCCGGCGCGCGCGATGTGCTCTATATCGGGCGCGGCACCAGCTTCGCCATCGCACTCGAAGGGGCGCTGAAGCTCAAGGAGCTTTCCTATATCCACGCCGCCGGACATGCCGCGGGCGAGTTGAAGCACGGCCCCATCGCCCTCATCGACGAGGACGTGCCGGTGGTCGCCATTGCGCCCTCCGACCGGCTGTTCGACAAGACCGCCTCCAATATCCGCCAGGTCGCGGCGCGCGGCGGGCGGGTGATCCTGGTGAGCGATGCGGCCGGCATCGAGGCGGTCGGCGGGGACGCCGAGGCGGCGGTCCGGATGCCGGAAGTCGATCCCTTTGTGGCGCCCATCCTCTATGCGGTGCCGGTCCAGCTTCTCGCCTACCACACGGCGGCGGCGAAGGGCACGGATGTGGACCAGCCGCGCAACCTCGCCAAGGCGGTCACCGTCGAATAACCGCCTTGAGCGGTTCGGCGCGGCAAACGGACGGAACAAACAAATCGGACAAGCTATGAAAATTAGAGATTGTTTTCCTCCACAGTCAGATTTCGGAACCATCGACAGCCATTGCTCCCGATAACACATTTCACGGCAGGGCTTTGTCCAAATACTATTGTCAACAAATGATACAAGGTCAAGACATGGTCCTGTAAATCCCGATTATTCTCGAGGTCAACAATTTCAAGACACTGCTGGCGCGCCTCATCGCGGTCGATTCTTCTCCCATGGCTTCCGTGCCGGTCTCCGCCGAAATATTCCGATACTTCCCTTGTTGCCTGCAACGGGTCCGAATATTCCGCAAACATGTATCTTTGTAGCCATTCCATCACGAGCCGCTGTCCGCAGGAAATCGACTTTCGAGCCTCCTGAAGCAAGGCAGGCCCGAAAGACCGCAACACAGGCGCCCAGGCATGGGCCAGAACGGGGTTTTCGGAGATGTTCCGTTTCGCTTCCTCGAATCGGTCGATGACGGAGTGTGCCGAAAACGAAAGATTCCCGATTGCAAGTTGAGGATCGGTCGGTCCCAGGCGGCTTTGCCGACCCATGATGGCTCTGTCGCATCCAAGCGCAATCATTGTGCCTGCGGACATTGCATATGTGGGTATGAGGACATCTATTTCGTCGAATTTGCTTCTGAGGTAATCGACGATCGTTTGCGCGGCCTCCACTCTGCTTCCCGGTGTGTGGAGAATTAAAGGAGGCCCTTGTCGAAATCGCATCCATGGACTCCGGCCATGAAGCCGTTAATGTCTTCTATGGATATCGAAGTGAAAATGCCTGGAATGACTGGCTTCCGAAGGAAGCCGGACGCATAATATAGAACATTGCGGGCACAAAGATCGGAGATTACCGATAATTGCTCCCCGCCTTTTTCGTCGAGAAAATGTCCCCGCCTTTCCGGTTCAATCGAATTCAATTCATTCTAGAAGATCAAACCACGTCGGCATTCGAGCGCCCTGTCAGCACCGGCCCTATCGGGTTGTCCCAAGCGTACCGGGGCCGCCCGCTCGCTGCATCTTCGGGAATATCGGCTAGGTCCGCCAGCGTCATATATTCCTCATATTGCCGGGCGGCGTCCTGCAGGAGCTGTGTAATTTCGGCCTCGCTGGGCCGTATCCGGACATCCGGCGCTTGCTTCCCGTCTGTCATGGCGGCGCCTCCGGGTTTGCCGGCGGACGCTACCGGCCCCGGATCTTTCACGACAGCATGATATCGACTTTGCGAAAGGCCAGTCCACCGGGACTCAGCTTGCATTCCCGCAACGGCCGTCAACGTCGAATAGGCCGGCCGGCCGCGCCGATCAGCAGGCAGACGGGCAGCATCGGCAGGAGGCAGAACACCGCCATGGCGATGAAGCCGTCCTGGAAGCCCAGCATGTTCGCCTGCGCCGTCACCATGCGGCCCAGATAGTCGAGCGCCGCCTGCTCGCGCACGCCGTCCGGCAGGCCGGCGCGGCCCAGCAGGCCGCCGACCCGGCCGAGCAGTTCGCGCGTGGCGTCGTTGGCCGGCGACTGGGTTGCCGTGAAGGCGTCGCTGTGATGCCCGATGCGCCGTTCGAGCACCACGACCAGAATGTTGATGCCGCAGGACCCGCCCAGCATCAGCAGCAGGTTGACGACGCCCGCGCCGCTGTCGAGCTGCCGGGGCGGCAGGGCGGCGAGCGCGGTGTTGTTGAGCGCGGGCGTGACGAAGGCGACGCCGATCCGGTTCACCAGCAGGTAGCCCGCAATGGTCCAGAAGGCGGTGTCGCTGTCCGCGCCCGCCATCATCACCGCGCTCGCCATCGCCGCCGCCATGCCGCCGACGACGATCAGCGGGGCGGGGAACCGGTCCGAAAGCCGTCCCGCAAGCGGCAGCAGCAGCGAGGCGACGAGGCAGCCGGGCAGCAGCAGGGAGCCGGCCTCGGTCGCCGTGTAGCCCGGCACGATCTGGCCGAAGACGGGGAAGATATAGACGGTGCCGAAAGAGGCGAAGGCGAACACGAAGCTGGTCGTGCCGGCCGCGGCGAAGCCCAGGTTCCGGAAAAGGCTGAGGTCGAGCAGGCTGGCGTTCGCTCGGCATTGCGAGAGCACGAAACCCGTGGCGGCAATGAGAAACCCGCTCCAGATCGCCAGCATGTAGTCCGAGAACCAGCCCTCGCGCTGGCCGGAGGCGATGCCGGTCGTGAGGAGGAAGATCGCGGCCGCGATCAGCGCGAAACCGAGCGCATCGAAGGGTTCGGGCGGCGCGCGCTGCTCGCGTTCGGGGATGAAGATGAACCCGAGCAGGAATGCGACCGCCGCGGCGGGAAGCGGCACGATGAAGATGTAGCGCCATTCGAGCAGGTCGATGGCGAGGCCGCCGATGGCGGGTCCGAGGCCGAGCGCGAACACCACCCCCATGCTGAACAGGCCCATGGCGAGGCCGCGCCTGTCCGGCGGGAAGACCTGGAACAGCACCACCATGACGAGCGGCTGCACGATGCCCGAGGACAGGCCCTGGACGATGCGGCCGACCACGATCAGGCTGAACGAGGGCGCCCACCAGCAGATCATGCTGCCGAAGGCGAACAGGATCAGCGAGAGCGCGAAGGCGTTGCGCTGGCCGATGCGGGCGACCAGCCAGCGGTTGATGAGCAGGCTCGCCGTGTTGGTGGCGAGGAAGGCGGTGGCGAGGAACTGCGCCCGGTCCTGCCCGATGCCGTATGCGCCCATGACATGCGGGATCGCGACATTCGCCATGGTGCTGGAGAACACCATGGTGAAGAACGCCAGCAGCCCCGTCGCGGTGACGAGCCAGATATGGAGCGGGCTGCGGTCCAAGAGGCGCCCCTGCCGGAAACCGGAGAAGGGGGATAATAGGCCGCCCGGCACCGGAGGCCAGACCGGAGCCTTGACATGGAGAAGGCCGCAGTAAACTGGAATCGAAATATTCGCTTTTTGTTTCGTTTTGAGCTTGAAGTATGAGAAAATGTGCTGGAATGGTCTGGAGAACGGAGGCTTCCATCTCTGAAAACACCGTCCGGAACGCACGGCATCGGGGCGGCGGCGAAACCAGGGAGACGCCGGAGCATGACAGAACATGACATTTCATGACACTTCATCCAAGGGTCTCCTTCAGCAAGGCCATACCGGGCCGGGACAGCCTCCCGCCCCAACTCCGGATCGCGGTCCGGGGGAGGCCCTCCCTCGCAAGCGCAGGAGGGAGCATTGGAGGCCGGGGCGCCGGTTACGGTCCGTGAACGGTGGTATTAACCTTGGCCTTGTCCGGTCGCGCCGCCTGTCCGGCCCGGCCGGACCGGAGCGGGACCCAAGCAGGGAGAACGGCGATGTTGGTGACACTCGGCGAGATGCCGGCCAGGGCCGCGGCGGCGTTCGGCGACCGCCCGGCGGTGATTTTCGAGGATGCGCCCTGCAGTTTCGAGGCGCTGGACCGGCGGGCCAATCGCTTCGCCAATGCGCTCGCGGCGGCGGGCATAGAGCCCGGCGACCGGGTGACGCTCTGCGCGCCGAACTCGGTGGACTGGATCGCGGCCTATTACGGCGCGGCCAAGGCGGGCGCCGTGCTCAACCCGGTCACCGCCATGCTGACCGCGGGCGAAATCGGCTACATCGTCGGCAATTGCGGCGCGAAGCTGCTGCTGGCCGGGCCCGGCAAGGGCGAGGCCCTGTCAGAGGCGCTGGCGGGGACCGCCGTGGAACGGGTCGTGTTCGCGGCGGACGAGGCGCCGGCCGGGGCCGTGACCTGTGAGGAGTTCATCGCCGGCGCGCCGGACGAGTTCGAGCCATGTCCGCGCGGCCTCGACGAGCTGGGGGCCATCGGCTACACCTCGGGCACCACCGGCCATCCGAAAGGCGCCATGATGTCGAACCGCGCCATCGCGGTCGGCACGGCCGGGACGGCGCTGATGCACGGCCGGACAGCGGCCGACACCACCGTCAGCGCGCTGCCGCTCTCGCATGTCTACGGCATGGCGGTGATGAATTGCGGGCTGCTCTGCGGCGCGACCCTGGTGCTGCTGGAGCGGTTCAACGGGCAAGCGATGCTGCGCGCCGTCGAACGCTACCGCGCGACGATGCTGGAAGCGGTGCCGACCGGCTTCATGTACATGCTGGCCGACCCCGCCATGGGCGAATACGACCTGTCGAGCCTCGAGCGGATGACGACCGGCGGACAGACCATCCCGCCGGCGACCGCCGCCGAGGTCGAGGAGAAGTTCGGCGCGACGCTGCTGGAGCTCTGGGGCATGACGGAGCTGGCCGGCCCCGGCACGACCCATGCTTTGGCCTGCGAACGCCGGCTCGGCTCCATCGGCGTCGCGATACCCTATGTGGAGGCTCGGATCGGCGGGCTGGAGGACAGCAGAGCGACCGCGCCGGCCGGGGAACCGGGGGAATTGCTGATCCGCGGCCCGATCGTTCCGATGGGCTATTACGGCAACGAGGCGGCGACGAAGGAAGCCTTCGACGAGGACGGCTGGTTCCGCACCGGCGATGTCGCCAGTCGGGACGAGGACGGGTTCCTGTGGGTCGTGGACCGCAAGAAGGACATGATCCTGACCGCCGGCTTCAATGTCTATCCGGCGGAGCTGGAGCGGGTGCTGGCGGCCCACCCCGATGTCTCGATGGCCGCCGTCGGCAGCGTGCCGGATGCGCAGAAGGGCGAGCTCGCCAAGGCCTATATCGTGCCGCGTCCCGGCGCCGAGCCGACGGCGGACGGCATCCTGGCCCACTGCCGCAAGCATCTCGCCCCCTACAAGGTGCCGCGGCAGGTCCAGTTCGTCCCGGACCTCCCGGTCAACTCGACCGGCAAGATCCTGCGCCGCGAATTGCACACAATAGACGACGGCGCTTGACCGGGGGGCTCCCTTGCCGGGCGGGGCGGTTGCTGCGAGAGTCCGGTTTCCGGACGCAAGCGGGGAGACGCAGGGCCATGGAACTCGACGAGGTAATGCGGACCACCTTCGCCTGCCGGGACTTCACCGGCGACCCGGTGCCGGACGAGGCGATCTGCAAGCTGCTCGACGCCGCGCGCTTCGCGCCGAGCGGCGGCAACCGGCAGGGCAACCGGGTGATCGTCGTCCGCGACCCGGCGACCAGGGCCCGACTGGCGGCGCTCGCCGAGCCGGCCGCGAAGCGCTACGCGGCCCAGGTCAAGCGCGGCGAAAGCCCCTGGAACACGGTGCATCCCTCGGCGGTCACGGATGAGGAAGCCGCCGCCACCCGGCCGCCCTCGCGCCTGACCGAGCCGTTCCGGGAAGCGCCGGTGGTGCTGGTCTTCATCGTCGATCTCGGCGCCGTCGCCTCGATGGACCGTTATCTGGACCGCGTCGGCGTCATCTCCGGCGCGTCGATCTACCCCTTCGTCTGGAACACGCTGCTGGCGGCGCGCCAGGCCGGGCTCGGCGGCACCATCACCACGCTCGCCGTCGCCGAGGAGCCGGAAGTGAAGCGCCTGCTCGGTATCCCGGAGAATTTCGCCGTGGCGGCCGTCGTGCCGCTCGGCAGGCCGGCGCGCCAGTTGACGAGGCTGCGGCGCCGGAGCGTCGCCGAGATCGCGACCCGCGAACGCTTCGGCGGCGACGCGCTGACGGGCGGGTAAGGAGCGTCCCGTGGCGCGTGGCGGCAAGATGCACCTGGCCCAGTTCCTGACGCACGGGCCGACTTATCACAGCGTCGCCATGTGGCGGCATCCGAGGTCCGACCCCTCCTGGGACTGGGCGCGGCCGGGCCTCTACGAGCATATCGCGCGCACCTGCGAGCGCGGCCTGTTCGACATGGTGTTCTTCGCCGACCTCAACTACATCTCGGACACCTACAAGGGATCGCTGGAGCCGTCGCTGCGCTATGCCGTCCAGACGCCGGAGCACGACCCGGTGCCGCTGCTCGGCTGGCTCGGCGCGGTGACGGAGCGCATCGGCCTGGCGGCCACCTTCTCGGTCTCCAACCAGCATCCCTTCTACGCCGCGCGCCTCTGGGCGACGCTCGACCACATGACCTCCGGGCGCGCCGGCTGGAACGTGGTGACCTCGATCAACAGCAACCAGGCCGCCAATTACGGCGCGGAGCGCGAGCAGACGGAACGGCGCTATGAGCGCGCTCACGAATATATGGAGGTCTGCCGCAAGCTCTGGAATAGCTGGGACGAGGACGCGGTGCTGCTCGACCGCGAGGGCGCGCGCTTCGCCGACGCCTCGCGGGTGCGCCGGATCGAGCATGAGGGCGAGTTCTTCCGCTCGCGCGGGCCGCTCAACGTGGTGCGCTCGCCGCAGAACGGGCCGGCGATCCTACAGGCCGGCGCCTCGCCCGGCGGGCGCGATTTCGCCGCCCGCTACGCCGATGCGGTGTTCGCCATCCAGCCGCGGGCGGAGGACGCCGGGGCCTATCTCGCCGACATCAAGGCGCGCATGGCAACCTTCGGACGCCGGCCCGACAGCTGCCGCATCCTGTTCGGGATGCAGCCGATCCTGGGCGCAACCGAGGCGGAGGCGCGCGAGAAGCAGGAAGAGCACAACGAACTGGTGCCGATCGAGGGCGGCAAGGCCATCCTCTCCGCCCATCTCAACCTGGACCTCGCCGGGATCGACGACGACGACATCATGCTGGAGCGCCCGGAGCCGGAGCTGGTCCGCATGCGCACGCGCTTCCGCAAGACGGACGGCGCGCCGATGACGCTGGCGGAGGTCGCGCGCCGCCATGGGCAGAGCGTCGGCCTGCCGCAATTCGTCGGCACGCCGGAGAGCGTCGCCGACCGGATGGAGGCGTTCTTCGACGAGGCCGGCGGCGACGGCTTCATGCTCTCCTCGATCTACTGCCCCGGCGCGATCGAGGAATTCGTGGACCGCGTGGTGCCGATCCTCCAGAAGCGCGGCCGCTTCCGCACGGAATACAAGGGCAGGACGCAGCGTGAGTTATTGGCGCAGGAGGATTGAGCCGGCCCGCTCATGCCCTTCGTCGAAGCTGAGGCCCTGCCGGCGGGCGGGCGGCTGCTGGCGCTGGATGTGGGGGAGCGGACGGTCGGGCTCGCGGTCTCGGACCCGGACCGGCGCGTCGCCTCGCCGGCGGGCACGATCCGGCGCGCGAAGCGGTTTGCGGACACGGCGGCCATGTTGCTGGCGGCGGCGGACGAGCGCGGCGCGGCGGCGCTGGTGGTCGGCCTGCCGCTCGACCTCGACGGCCGCGAGGGGCGGCGCGCGCGGCAGGTGCGCCAGTTCGTCGTGAACCTGATGGGGCGCCGGGACCTGCCGGCGCTGATGTGGGACGAGCGTTTCTCCACCAACGCCGTCGAGCGCGTCATGCTCGCCGCCGACGCCAGCCGCCGCCGACGCCGCGCCGCCAAGGACACGCTCGCGGCCGTCTATATCCTCCAGGGCTTCCTCGATTCGCTGCCGCAGTGAGCGGGCGCAGGCGGTCCCGTCACGGATTCTGGTCCCAGTCGGGGTCGTCGCTCGGGGACAGGGGCGTTTCGGTGGCGAGGAGGCCCTTGCCGGGGACGTAGTTGATCTCCAGGCGGATGCCGTCCGGGTCCTCGAAGACGAAATAGTAGTAGCCGGGCGCGAAATCGCCCTCCAGCGGGCCCCGGTCGATCTTTCCGCCGAGTTCGCGGACCCTGGCCGCCGCCTTGTCCACATCCTCGCGCGAGCGCGCCCGGAAGCAGAGATGGTGCAGCCCCACCCGGTTCCGATCGAAGCGCTCGCCCTCATGTTCCGGCGCCGGGCGCTGGATGCCGAGCGCGGTGCGCCCGCCCACGTGATAGACGAAATTATTGCCGTCATAGACCTTTTGCAGGCCGAGGAAGGGCAGGAGCCCGTTGTAGAAGGCGCGCGCTTCCTCGAACCGGCCCACGGTCAGGATGACATGCGCCATGCCGTTGATCCGGATCATTGCGCGGCTCCCGGATTGGGGTGGGCGTAAAGATGCCTGCGGGCCTCCTCGTCCCATTGGCCGGTCGGCTTGCCGAACTCGCGCCCGACCTCATAGCCGCGCCGGAGCGCCGGGCGCTGCTGCAGGCCCTTGTACCAGCGCTTCACATTCGGGAAGCTGTCGAGATCGACTTCCTGGCGCTTGTAGGTGATGACCCAGGGCCAGCAGGCCATGTCGGCGATGGAATAGGCGCCGGCGATGAACGCGCGCCCCTCCAGCCGGCGGTCGAGCACGCCGTAGAGGCGCAGCATCTCGCTGGTGTAGCGCTCGACGGCATAGGGGAGCGTTTCCGGCGCGTAGAAGCGGAAATGGCCGGACTGGCCGAGCATCGGCCCGAGGCCGCCCATCTGCCACATCAGCCACTCGACCGCCTCCATGCGGCCGCGCAGGTCGGACGGCAGGAACTTCCCGGTCTTCTCGGCGAGATAGAGCAGGATCGCCCCGCTCTCGAACACGGAGACCGGCGCGCCGCCGCCCGGCGGGTCATGGTCCACGATGGCGGGCATGCGATTGTTGGGGCTGATCTTCAGGAAATCCGGCTCGAACTGGCCGCCGCGGCCGATATTGACGGGCACGACACGGTAGTCGAGTTCCATCTCCTCCAGCGCGATGGAGATTTTCCAGCCGTTCGGCGTGGGCCAGTAATAGGCGTCGATCATGGCAGGCGCTCCGCCAGCGGGTCGGAAAGGAAGCGTTCGGCTCCGGCGGCCGGTATGGCGTGTCGCCGCTTCGAGCGCAATATCCCGGCGCCGGGCCGCCCCGGCTCAGCGGTCCAGGTCGAGCGCGTAGCCGCCGGAGCGCACGGTGCGGATCGCGTCCGGTTCGCCCTCGCCGTTGATCGCCTTGCGCAGCCGCCGGATATGGACATCGACCGTGCGCTCCTCGACATAGACATCCCGTCCCCAGACGGCGTCGAGCAACCGGGCGCGCGTCAGCACCCGCGTCGGCCTTTCCATCAAGGTCCGCAGAAGGCGGTATTCCTTGGGGCCGAGATGCACCTTGCGGCCGCTGCGGGTGACGCGGTACCGGACGAGGTCGATGACGATATCGCGATATTCGAGCCTCTCCTCCGCCAGAGCGGGCTGCGAGCGGCGCAGCACCGCCTTGAGCCGCGCTTCCAGCTCCCTCGGCGAGAACGGCTTGACGATATAGTCGTCTGCGCCGGTTTCGAGGCCGCGAACCCGGTCCGCTTCCTCGCCCCGGGCCGTCAACAGGATGATCGGCATCGTCCGCGTCCCCGGCCTGGCGCGCAACTGCCGGCAGACTTCGATTCCGGACTTGCGGGGCAGCATCCAGTCCAGCAGCACCGCATCCGGCGGCGCGGCGGCGACCCGCTCCAGGGCCTCGTCGCCGTCGGTCGCCACCGATACCGAATACCCCGACTTCTCCAAGTTGTAGCGCAGCAGTTCGACGATGGGCATCTCGTCCTCGACCACGAGAACATGCGGTCGTTCTGTGCTCATCGGCTGTCCGCCTCCGGAACGAGGGTGTGGGTCGGATCGTGCGTCTGGCGGTCCGGCGGCCGTGTGCCCAGCACGGCGTAGCCGATCTGCTCGGCGATATTGGTCGCGTGGTCGCCGACACGTTCGAGGTTTTTCGCCACGAAGAGCAGGTGTGTGCAGGGCCCGATATTGCGCGGATCCTCCATCATATAGGTCAGCAGTTCGCGGAAAAGGCTCGCATAGTGCTGGTCCACCTCGAGATCGCGGGCGCAGACATCGGCGGCGCCTTCGGCATCGCGCGCGGTCCAGGCGTCCAGCACCTGCTTGATCATCGCCTGCACGACATGCGCCATCGATGCGATGGACACCGTTGTCGGCAGAGGCGGGAAACGGCTCACCGCAAGCGTCCGCCCGGCGATGTTCTTGGCCAGGTCGCCGATCCGCTCGAGGTCGGAGGAGATCTTGATGGCGGCGAAGATCGTCCTGAGATCGGCGGCCACCGGCTGGCGCAGCGCTACCAGGCGCACGCTGAACAGGTCGATTTCAAGGTCGAGCGCGTCGATTTCCTTGTCGCGCAGAACAACCTGCCCGGCAAGCTCGGTATTGCTGCGGCGCAGCGCTTCCACGGCGCTGGCGAGCTGCGCCTCGGCCATGCCGCCCATCTCGGCCAGCCGGTTGTCGAGCTGGCGCAGCTCCTCGTCGAAGGCTTTGGAGATATGCTCGGCGCGGTCGTTCATGGGACGCTTGCTCCTGCCTTCCGTCAGCCGATATGGCCGGAGATATAGGATTCCGTGCGCGGATCGACAGGTTTGGTGAACACCGTGTCGGTGTCGCCGACCTCGACCAGGTCGCCCAGATGGAAGAAGGCCGTGCGCTGCGATACCCGCGCGGCCTGCTGCATGGAGTGGGTCACGATGACGATGGTGAAGTTCTGCCTGAGTTCGTCGATCAGCGCCTCGATGCGCGCCGTGGCGATGGGGTCGAGCGCGGAGCAGGGCTCGTCCATCAGGATGACCTCCGGGCGCACCGCAATCGCGCGCGCGATGCACAGGCGCTGCTGCTGGCCGCCCGAAAGCCCGGTAGCGGGCGCATCGAGCCGGTCCTTCACTTCCTCCCAGAGGCCGGCCCGCCCCAGGCTCGACGACACGATGTCGTCCATTTCGGCGCGCGAGCGCGCGAGCCCGTGGATCTTCGGTCCGTAGGAGACATTGTCGTAGATCGATTTCGGGAACGGGTTGGGTTTCTGGAACACCATTCCGATGCGGGCGCGCAGATAGACGAGGTCCACCGCCGGGTCGTAGATGTCCTCTCCGTCGAGGCGGACATCGCCGTCCACCCGGCAGATCTCGATCAGGTCGTTCATCCGGTTGAGGCAGCGCAGGAAGGTGGACTTGCCGCAGCCGGACGGGCCGATGAGCGCCGTGACCTCGTGCTCGCGGATTTCGAGATCGACCTGTTTCAGGACATGCGCGTCGCCGTAGAAGACATTGACGCCGCGCGCCGTCAGCTTGGGCGCCGCATTGCTCGGGGACATATCCAACAGGGTCGGACCTCCTTACCAGCGGCGTTCGAAGCGTCGGCGCAGAATGACCGCCGTCAGGTTCATCGCGACCAGGAAGGCAAGCAGGACGATGATGGCCGCCGCGGTCTTCTCGGCAAAGGCGCGTTCCGGACTGTCCGCCCAGATATAGATCTGCACCGGCAGGGCGGATGCCGGGTCTAACAGGCCCTGGGGCACGTCCACGATGAAGGCGACCATGCCGATCATGATGAGCGGCGCCGACTCGCCGAGCGCCTGCGCCATGCCGATGATCGTGCCCGTCATGATCCCCGGCATGGCGAGCGGCAGCGTGTGGTGGAGCATGGCCTGCATCCGGCTCGCGCCGAGGCCGATGGCGGCCTCGCGGATCGAGGGCGGCACGGCGCGCAGCGAGGCCCGTGTGGCGATGATGATCGTCGGCAGGGTCATCAGCGCCAACACCATGCCGCCGACCAGCGGCGCGGAGCGCGTCAGCCCCATGAAGCCAAGGAAGATCGCAAGCCCCAGCAGCCCGAAGACGATGGAGGGCACCGCGGCGAGGTTGTTGATGTTGATCTCGATGAGGTCCGTCCAGCGATTGTGCGGCGCGAACTCTTCCAGATAGATCGCGGTCATCACACCGAGCGGGAAGCTCAGCGCCAGGCAGGTGACGAGGGCGAAAAAGGAGCCGGAAATCGCGCCCAGTATGCCGGCCAATTCCGGTTCCCGGCTGTCGCCGCTGGAGAAGAAGCGCCAGTTGAACGCGCTGCGGATGCGGCCGTCCTCTTCCAGACGGTCGAGCCAGGCCAGTTGCTTCTCTGTGAACCTGCCGGAGTCGCGGGCGGTCGCGCCCTTCAGCAGCATGTCCACTTCGTCGTCGGCCGGCAACCAGACCCGCATCGTCCGGCCGATCAGCTCGGGGTCTTCGAGGACCCGCTCGCGCAGTTCGAAGCCGGCCCCGGCGCTCACCAGCCCCATGAGCTTGCGCCGGTCCCGCCGCTTGCGCACCGCGTCGGGAAAGATTTCGCCGAGCGCCGCCCGGACGACGGCGCGGTAGTTGGCGCTCGAAAGGATCTCGGGATCGCGCGCGCCGGAGGGGTCCAGGACGCTCTCGTCGAGGGTGACATCGAGGGCGATCTCGGCCTGCGCGAAAGCGCCGATGCCCTTGGAGCCGATCGCGCCGATGAGCAGCACCAGGAAGGCCAGCGCAACGCCGATCGCGGCGATGCCGTAGATGCGGAAGCGCGCCTCCGCCCGCCGCCGCCGCGGCAGCGACGCCAGGATCGTCTCGGACGGGCTCCGCTGCGGGTCAGTCATAGCGTTCCTGGTAGCGGCGCACGAGCATGAGCGCGATGAGGTTGAGGATCAGCGTCGCGATGAACAGCAGGAGGCCGAGCGCGAAGGCGGCCAGCGTCTTGGGGCTGTCGAACTCCTGGTCGCCGGTCAGCAGGGCGACCATCTGGACCGTGATCGTCGTCACCGCCTGCAGCGGGTTGACGGTCAGGTGGGCCGAAAGGCCGGCCGCCATCACGACAATCATGGTCTCGCCGATGGCGCGCGACATGCCGAGCAGGAGGGCGCCGCCGATTCCGGGAAGCGCCGCCGGTAGCACGATGTCCCGGACGGTCTCGGATTTGGTTGCGCCGAGCCCGTAGGCGCCTTCGCGCAGCGATTGCGGCACGGCCGCGATCACATCGTCGGCGAGCGAGGAGACGATCGGCACGATCATCATGCCCATCACCACGCCCGCGGCGAGCGCGCTTTCCGACGATACCTCGAAGCCGACGGCCTCCGAGCCGTCGCGGACAAACGGCGCCACGACGAGCACCGCGAAGAAGCCGTAAACCACCGTCGGGATGCCGGCCAGGATTTCGAGGACCGGCTTGGCGAAGGACCGGGCGCGGGGCGTGGCGTATTCGGCGAGGTAGATGGCGGAAAGCAATCCCAGCGGTCCGGCCACCGTCATCGCCACGGCGGCGATGAGTCCGGTGCCGGCCAGCAGCGGGATTACGCCGAACGCCCCGCTCGACCCCACCTGGTCCTCGCGAATGGCGATCTGCGGGCTCCAGCTCAGCCCGAACAGGAAGTCGAACAGCGGGACCGCCTCGAGGAACCGGATGGTCTCGAAGAGGAGCGAAAGCACGATCCCGACGGTCGTCAGGATCGCGACGAGGGAACTGGCGATGAGGAGCCCGAGCAGGATGCGCTCGCCCAGGATCTGGCGCGCGCGCCGTCCTTCCGGCGCGGCGAGCAGCGAAGAGCGCTGTCCGTTCTTTGCTGCTGCGACTGCCTGCGCCATGCCGGGCTCCGCCGCCGCCGGACCTTACATCGACAGGTTCTGAAGGCCGTTGGCCGCCGCGCTCCACTCCTTGCGCTCGGCGTCGGACATCGGGATCAGGCCCTTGTCGGCGAGATAGCCGTCGGGACCCCAGGCCGCCTCGCCGGTGAACTCGGCGATATACTCCGCGATGCCGGGAACCCGGCCGATATGCGCCTTCTTCACATAGAAGAACAGCGCCCGCGAGACCGGGTAGCCGCCCGCAGCGATTTCCTCGAACTCCGGCGCCACGCCGTTGACCGTGCTGCCCTGCAGCTTGTCGGAGTTCTGGTCGAGGAAGCTGAAGCCGAAGATGCCGAGCGCGCGCGGATTGGTCGTCAGCTTCTGGACAATCAGATTGTCGTTCTCGCCGGCCTCGATATACATGCCGTCTTCGCGGATCGTGTGGCAGACCTTCCTGTAGGCCCTCTTGTCAGCCTTCTTCATCGCCTTGATCCCGGCGAATTGCTTGCAGCCGCCTTCCATGGCGAGCTCGACGAAGGCATCGCGCGTGCCGGAGGTCGCGGGCGGGCCGAGCACCTCGATGCGCACATCCGGCAGGTCCGGATTGACATCCTTCCAGGTCCGGTGCGGGTTCGCCTTCATCGGGCAGGCGTCCGCGCTCTCGCACTGGCCGTCCGGCACCTCGTGCGCCAGCGCCAGGAAGACGTCCTTGAGGGTCAGCGACATCCGGTCCGTGTCGCGGGAGTTCGCGAGCACGATGCCGTCATAGCCGACCTTGACCTCGATCACGTCGGCGATGCCGTTCTCCGCGCACTTCTTCACCTCTTTCGCCTTGATGCGGCGCGAGGCGTTGGTGATGTCGGGGTGGCCTTCGCCGATCCCTGTGCAGAAGAGCTTGAGCCCGCCGCCGGAGCCGGTCGACTCGACGATCGGGGTCTTGAACGAGGTCGTCTTGCCGAACCGCTCGGCCACTGCCGTCGAGAACGGGAACACAGTCGAGGATCCGAGAATACGGATCCGGTCGCGGGCCTCCGCAGCGCCCGCAACCGCTACGCCGCCAAGCAGCGCGGCGATCAGCGTTTTTCTCATTTCGGGACCATCCCTTGTGGGTGTTGTATTGGCGCCCGGCGTTCATGCGCCCGGCCGCACACCGCCACCCTGCCGCGCGGCGATGATGCAGACATTGCCATCCCGTGTTACCGATATTGCATTATCGTTACGGTAATGTGACGCCGTGCGGCCCGCGCGGCGGGTCTCTATGGCAATGGCCTATGGGCCATGCGGGCCGCTGGCCGCGGGCAGGTACACCGTGAAGCGGCTCCCCTGGCCCGCCCGGCTCGAGGCCGCAAGGCGGCCCCGGTGGCGATTGACGATGTGCTTGACGATGGCAAGGCCGAGGCCGGTGCCGCCGAGGCGCCGGGACCGCGCCTTGTCCGCGCGGTAGAAGCGCTCGGTCAGCCGCGGCAGGTCGGCCTCGTCGATGCCCGGTCCGGCGTCCGTCACAGCGATGCAGGCGCCCGGCAGGCCGATATCGGGGATGCGCGCAACCGGCGCGGCCTCCAGCCGCACATCTTCGCCGCCGTATTTGATGGCGTTGTCCAGCAGGTTCTCGAACACTTGGGTGAGTTCGTCCCTCTCGCCCAGTACCGGCGGCAGTCCGTCGGCAATATCGAGCGCGACCGGAATGTCCGAGCGAACCGCCAGCGTTTCCGCAACGCCTGTCAGCAACGGCGCGAGGTCGAGCGGCGTCTTCGGCTGGATGTGTTCGCGCGTCTCGACGCGCGCCAGCGACAGGAGGTCGTCCACAAGGCGCGACATGCGCGCGGCTTCGGCGTCCATGATCTCGAGAAAGCGCATCCGCGCCTCCGAATCGTTCGCCGCCGGCCCGCGCAGGGTTTCGACGAAGCCGATCAGGGTCGCCAGCGGCGAACGGAGTTCGTGGCTCACATTGGAGACGAAGTCGGCGCGCATCCGTTCGTTCTGCCGGATCGCGGTGACATCGCGCATGATGACGAGAACGCCGCCCTGCCCGGCAGGGGCCGCGAGCGCCTGGAGGTCGAAGGCGCGCGCGATCGGCACCGGCAGGCTGACCTCGACGCCGTGCTGGCCGCCTTCCGCAAGCACGGCGTCCACGGCGCGCAGCGCATCCGGGTGGCGCAGGCTGTGGCTGAGGTCCCGGCCGAGGGCGGGATCGCCCAGCACGGCGCACGCCGCCGGATTGATGCGCGTGACAACCCGCCCCGCGTCCAGCAACAGGACCGGATCGGGCAGGGAGTCGAGAATGTCTGTGGCGAGATTGTTCATGCGACCCTAAAGTGCATGAAATATATGGCGATTCAATGCGAGGAAACCCCGCGATGCGCGATTTCCATCTTCCGGGCCGCTCGCCTGTCCGCGCGGCCAATGCGATGGTCGCCACGAGCCAGCCTTCCGCGACCCTCGCCGGGGTGGAGGTGCTGCGGTCGGGCGGCAATGCCGTCGATGCTGCGGTCGCCGCCTGCGCGGTGCTGTGCGTGACCGAGCCGCAATCCACCGGGATCGGCGGGGATTGCTTCTGCCTCTACACGCCGGCGGGCGCGGAGGCGCCGATTGCGCTCAACGGGTCCGGCCACGCGCCGGCCGCGCTTTCGGCGGAGTGGCTGGCGGAGCGCGGCGTGAATGCGCTCGACGGGTCGAGCCCCCATGCGGTGACCGTGCCCGGCGCCGTCGATGCCTGGGAGCGGCTCTTGCAGGACCATGGCGGCAAGGGCCTCGACGAGCTGCTGCAGCCGGCGATCCGCTATGCGGAAGAAGGTTTCGTCGTCCATGCGCGCACGGCTTCGGACTGGATGGACGCCGCCGGACGCCTCGCCTGCGACGCCGACGCGGCGGCGCGCTTCCTGCCCGGGGGCGGGCCGGTCGGCGAAGGCCGCGTGTTCCGCCAGCCGGAGCTCGGCCGGACGCTTCGCCGGATCGCCGGGGAGGGCCGGTCCGCGTTCTACGAAGGCGCGGTTGCGGCGGACATGGTGGGCAAGCTGCGCGCGCTCGGCGGGCTGCACACGGAAGAGGATTTCGCCGCTCGCAAGGCGGAATATGTCGAGCCGGTCTCGACCGACTACCGGGGCTACACCGTGTTCGAATGCCCGCCCAACGGCGTCGGCGTCATAGCCCTGCTCATCCTCAACATGCTGGAGGGTTTCGAGCCGGCGGGAGACCCGCTTTCTGCCGAGCGCATGCACCGGCTCGTCGAGGCCACGCGCCTCGCCTACCGGGACCGCAACGCCTTCGTCGCCGACCCGGCGGATGCCGAGGTCCCGCTGGATATGCTGCTGTCGAAAGACTATGCGGCCGCGCTCGGCGGGACGATCCGCGAGGACCGCGCGGCGCTCGAACTGCCGGCCGCCGGCTGGCCCGCGCATGAGGACACGGTCTATCTCTCGGTGGTGGACCGGGACGGCAATGCCTGCTCCTTCATCAACTCGCTGTTCAAGTCTTTCGGCAGCGCGACCCTCGCGCCGGAGTCGGGCGTGATGCTGCATAATCGCGGGCTCGGCTTCTCGCTCGACCCCGGCCACCCGAACGCCGTCCGGCCGAACCGGCGCCCGATGCACACCATCATCCCGGCGATGCTGGCGAAGGACGGCCGCGCGGTCATGCCGTTCGGCGTCATGGGCGGGCACTACCAGCCGGTCGGCCAGGCCTGGGTGCTGTCGGCAATGCTGGACTACGGGCTCGACCCGCAGGCGGCCCTGGACCTGCCGCGCCTGTTCGCCTTCGACGGCAAGGTGGAGGTCGAGCGCGGCGTGCCGGAGGCTGCCTGCGCCGATCTCCGCCGCCGGGGCCACGCGCTGGCGGTGGCCGACCGGCCGCATGGCGGCGGCCAGGCGATCTGGATCGACCGCGCGGGGGGCACGCTGGTCGCGGGCTCGGACCCGCGCAAGGACGGCCTCGCCCTCGGATACTGAAGCAGGAGGCGGATCGGATGGGTGGCAGGCTGGCCGGCAAGGCGGTGGTGGTGACGGGCGCGGCCTCGCGCGGCGAGGGCGTGGGCACCGGCAAGGCGATCGCGCTGCTCTCGGCGCGCGAGGGGGCGAGGGTGGTTCTGGTCAACCGCTCGGCCGAACGCGCCGAGGGTCTCGCGGAGGAAATCCGGGCGGAGGGCGGCGAAGCGTTGGTCTTCGCGGGCGACGTGACCGGGGAAGGCGACGCGAACGCGATGGCGGCGGCGGCGGAAGCGCATTTCGGGCGCATCGACGCGCTCGTCAACAATGTCGGCGGCTCCCGGCAGCAGGGCGCGGTGATGGAGATCGGCCGCGAGGGGTGGGACGCAACGATTGCGGTCAACCTCACCTCGGCGATGCTCTGCGCGCGGGCCTGCATCCCGGCCATGCAGCGCGCGGGCGGCGGGTCGATCCTGAACATCTCCTCCGTGGTCGGCGCGCGCGGCCTGCTGAGCAGCACCGGCTCCGTCGCCTATGCCTCGGCCAAGGCGGGCCTGCACGGCCTCACCATGTCTCTCGCCACCGACTATGCCAGGGACGCGATCCGCTGCAATTGCATCGTCGTAGGCACGGTCTTCACGCCGATGGTCGCCCACCAGGGCCCGGAAGCGCGGGCGCGGCGGGCGGCGATGGTGCCGCTCGGCACGGAAGGCACGGGCTGGGACATCGGCTGGGCCGCCGTTTACCTCACCAGCGACGAGGCGCGCTGGATCACAGGCGTACTGCTGCCCGTCGACGCCGGCCTCCTCGCCATCCGCGACTGGCCGCGATAGGCGGGGGGCGGACGCTACTGCGGGTAGAGGCGGAAGGCGACGCGCGCGCCGGTCCCTTCGGCGGTGACGGCAAGCGACAGCACCTCGCTCTCGCGGCGGAATCGGCCCTCACCCGCCGGCTTCCAGCCGAGCTGCGGCAGCGCCTCCGCATACCAGCGGCGAATGCGCGCTGCCGGCGCCGCCCCCGTCGCCGCCGCCTCGACGATGCGGCCGCCCGGCTTGTCGAACACGATCGCCGATCCCGGCTCGACTTCCAGCCCCGCCATCAGCGGCAGGGCCTCGAACCCCGGCACGAACCGTTCGCCGGCCTGGACGCCCGAAGCGAACAGCCAAAGGACGAGGACAAGCGCCGCCCTCATGGCCGGCGCACCGGACGATGTTTCACGGGAAACCGTCATATCTGAATAGCCGCCATTTTCCCCACTCGATCATTCGGGCCGGCGGCGAGGCCCGCCGCAGACCGCAAAACGGTATGTCCGGCAGGCATCCGTTGCAAGCCTCTGCGGCTCAACGGGCGGCGCCGCGCATCCGGCTGCCGGCCGGGTCGAAGGCAGGCGCGAAACGGAGGCGGCCGGGATGGCGGTCCCCGGCGATATCGACTTCGACTTCCGCCCCGTCCGGCGCCCCGGCAACATGGGCGAGCGCCAGCGGACGGCCGATGCGGTAGCCGAACGCCGCGGAGGTCGTCTGTCCGGCGATGCGCCCGTCGAAGCGGACGGGCTCATGGCCGAGCGGCTCAGCCCTCGGGTCGTCGAGGACGACCGTGGCCAGCGTCCGCTGCCCCGTCTTGCGGCGCTCGGCGAGAGCGTCCGAGCCGATAAACCGCTTTTTGCGCGAGCACAGCCGGTCGAGCCCGGCCTCGACCGGGCCGATATCCCCGTCGAGCTCGTGGCCCATTGCCGCGAAGCCCTTTTCGATCCGCATCGAGGTCTGCGCATGGAGGCCCGCCGGAGCCGCGCCGGCATCCGTCAATGCGGCGTAGATAGCGGCAGCATCGGCCGCCCGGCAGGTCAGCTCCCATCCGGCCTCGCCGACATAGGAGAGGCGTGCAGCCCGGACCCGTCGCCCGGCGAGCCGCGCGCCCACATGCCTGAAATAGCCGAGCGCATTCAGCTCCGGCGCGCCCAGCGCTTCGGCGACCCGGGCGCTGTCGGGGCCCATCAGGCCCAGCATCGCATAGTCCTCCGTCACGTCCCGGAGCCCGACGTCGAAGCTCTCGGCATGGCGGCGGAACCGAGCGAGGTCGCGCGCAATGGCCGCTGCGCCGGTGAAGAGCCGGTAGCGGTCGGCGGAGAGCCGTTGCGCGGTAAGGTCGCTCTCGTAAGTCCCGCGCGCATTGAGGACCGCCGTGTAGATCGCCGCGCCCGGCGCCCGCGCCATGTCGGTGGCGCACACATGCTGCAGAAAGGCCTCCGCTCCGGGGCCTTCCACCTCGATCTTGCCGAAGGGGCTCAGGTCGAAGACCGCGGCGCGCTCGTGGGCGGCCATGACCTCCCCGCGCACCGCCTGGAACCAGTCCGGCCGGCCGAAGCGGAGGACGGGTTCGGCGGTCTTGCCGAAATAGAGCGGCCGCTCCCAGCCGTAGAACTGCCCCATGTGGGCCCCGGCGGCGCGGTGTTCGGCGTCGAGCGGCAGGCGGCGCAGGTCGCGCGCGGTCGCGAACTGCCGGCCGGGCCAGGCGATCTCGTAATGGGTTCCCAGCACTTCGGGCGCGCGGGCCATCAGGTGCTCGACCCCGTCGAATACCGGCGCGAAGCGCATGGCGTCGGCTTCCGGGAGGTCGTAGGCGGTGCGGCCGTGGACGATGCAGTGGGCGAGGTTCATGCCCGCGCCGCCGCCCGAGGCGACGCCGACCGAGTTCATGCCGCAGCCGAGGAAGAGGCCCCGCGTCTCCGCCGTCTCGCCCAGCATGAACATGCCGTCCGGCGTGAAGCTCTCCGGCCCGTTGAGCAGCATTCTCGCCTCGGCGGTCTCCAGGACCGGCAGGCGGTGAAGCGCATTCGCCATCATCGGCTCGAAATGGTCCCAGTCCTCGGACAGGAGGCCGAAGGCGAAATTCTCGCCCAGCTCGCCGGGCGCGATCGGCTTGCCCCTGGGTTCGAAGCAGCCGATCAGCAGGCCGCCGCTGTCGTCCCGGACATAGAGCCGGCCGTCATGGTCGGAGAGTGTCGGCATATTGCCGGAGATGCCCTCCACCGGCCCGGTCAGCAGGTAGAAGTGCTCGCAGGCGAGCAACGGCGCCCGCGCGCCGGCCATGGCGGCGACCTCGCGCGACCAGAGCCCCGCGCAGAGCGCAATGGCGTCGCACATGACGGCGCCGGCCGTCGTCTCGACGCCGCGCACCCGCCCGTTTTCCGTGAGGATGCCCGTCACGCGCACATCCTCGAACAGCCTGGCGCCGCGCGCCCTCGCCCCCCTGGCGAGCGCCGCCGAGACATCCGACGGGCCGACCCGGCCGTCGCCCGGCGACCAGACCGCCCCCAGCACGTCGTCCGCGTTCATGAGCGGCCAGCGTTCCTTCGCCTCGCCGGGGCTTATCGACGCCGCCCCCACGCCGAAGGCATGGGCGAGCGCCTCTTGGCGCCGGATGTGGGTCAGCCGGTCCGGACTCGTGGCGATGGACAGCGAACCCCTGCCGATCCAGCCGGTGCTCTGGCCGGTTTCCCGCTCCAGCCGGGAGTAGAGGTCGATGGAGTAGCGGATCATGCGGGTGAGGTTGCGCGAATGCCGGAGCGCGCGGACCTGCGCCGCCGAATGCCAGGTCGTCCCGGAAGTGAGCTTGTTCCGCTCCAGCAGGATCGCGTCGCCCGCGCCCATCCCGGCGAGGTGGTAAAGGGTGGAGCAGCCCATGACGCCGCCGCCGATGACGACGACGGAGGCGTGTGCGGGAAGGTCGGTCATGGCGCCGGGCCGGCCGTCCGCCGGAGTCTTCGGGAGGTGTCGGGATAACGGGTTGCAATGCCGGGGGGAAGAGGCGGGGGCGGTTTCGTCCCGGCCGGCGAACCGCGCACGCCGCCGGAAATGTCCCCGGCAGGGACAGTCCCTGTCGCGAACGCCTCAAGTCCGGCAGGCTGCCGGGCCTGCGGTTGCGTGGCGGAGTTGGCGGGTCGCGCATGGACGGGCGGGGATCCCATGGCGCGAACGGCGGCCATTGGCGGTCGCGCGCCGGCTTCATTCTCGCCTCGCTCGGCGCGGCTGCCGGGCTCGGCAATATCTGGCGCTTCGCCTATGTCGCCGGCGCGAACGGCGGCGGCGTGTTCTTCTTCATCTATATCGTCAGTATCCTCGCGATCGGCCTGCCGATCCCGATCGCCGAACTCGTCATCGGCCGCGCCGCCGGCGGCTATGCCGAGGGCGCCGGCGAACGCGAGGGACGCCCGAAGCCGCTCGACGCCCTGTCGGTGACGGTGGCCTTCCTCATCCTGTCCTATTACGGTACAGCACTGTCGCGGGCGGGTCCTCAAATATCTCGCCGGCGCCGCGACCGGCGCGCTGTGGGACAGGGCCGGCGAGGATTATGGCGCGTTCTTCTCCGCCTTCGCCGCCAGCGCCTGGGAGCCGCTCGCCTGGCAGGCGGCGATAGCTGACGCTGACCGCCTGGATCGTGAGCGGCGGTGTGCGCGCCGGGATCGAACGCGCCAACCGCATCCCGATGCCCGGCCTGCTGGCGATGGTGGCGGCGCTTGCCGCCTTCGGCCTCACCCTGCCCGGCGCCACCCGGGGCTCGCCTTCCCGTTCGCGCCCGACCTCGGCGCGCTCACCGACCCGGAGGCGTATCTCGCCGCACTCGGGCAGGCGTTCTTCTCGCTCGGCGTCGGCATGTCGATCTATGCGACCTACGGGCGCTATCTGCGTCCGCCCCACCGGATCGCGGAATCGGCCTTTGCCGTCGCGGTCGGCGACTCGCTGATCGCCGCGCTCGCCGGAATCGCGATCTTCACCGCGGTGTTCTCCTTTTCCATGGACCCGGCCGAGGGCCCCGAACTCGCCTTCGTCACCCTGCCGCAGATCTTCCTCGCCATGCCGGGCGGCAGGGTAGTCGCGGTCGCCTTCTTCGCGCTGCTGGCGGCCGGCGCGGTCATTTCCATGGTCTCGATCCTCGAAGTTCCAGTCGAACGGCTGGAGTCGCCGGGCGGCCGGTCCCGGGCGCGGACGGCCGTGCTCTGCACCGCCGCCAGCCTCGCGATCGGGATTCCCTCGACGCTCGGCTTCGGCGTCCTCGACGGAAGATCGTTATCATGGGCGCCGCAGGCCGCGACTTCCACAATTTCGCCCTGTTGTGCTGCGGCGACCCCTCCCGACGGGCGGTCGCGTTCACCGCCGCGCAGATCCCCGGCATCGAGGGGCGGACGCCGGTGGCGCGCGGCTCTCGGACTGCGTTTCCGACTGGCTCGCGCGGCGAAACCCCGCCTGACGCCCGGTGTCCGGCAGGGGAAGCCTCGCGGCGCTCATCGCTGGCAGACAGGACAGAAGAAGGTGGACCTGCCGGCCCGGACGCTGCGCCGGACGACGGCGCCCTTGCGCCCGCAGGGGCAGGGGTTCCCCTCGCGCCCATAGACGCGCCAGCGGTGCTGGAAATATCCGAGTTCGCCCGACGCCTGCACATAGTCGCGCAGAGACGAGCCGCCGGCCGCCACCGCCTCCTCCAGCGTCGCGCGCACGGCCTTTGCGAGCGCGCGCGCCTCCGCTGGCGAAAGATTGCCGGACGGGCGGTCGGGGTCGAGCCGCGCGCGGTTCAGCGCCTCGCAGACATAGATATTGCCGAGCCCGGCGATGCGCCGCTGGTCGAGCAGCACGGCCTTGAGCGGCGCACGCCGGCCCGCGAACAGGCTCCGCAGCCGGCGGCCGGTGAGTTCCGGCCCGAGCGGCTCGATGCCGAGGCCGGCCAAGCGCGGATGGTCCGCCAGTCCGCCGCGTTCGATCAGGTCCATGAAGCCGAAACGCCGCGCGTCACGGTAGATGAGGTGCTGCCCGTCATCGGTCTCGACGATCAGATGGTCGTGGCGGTCCGGGTCCGGCGCGGGGCCTTGGCCCAGCATCATCCGCCCCGACATGCCGAGATGGGAGAGCCATGTCGCGCCGTCGTCCAGCTCCGCAAGGATATATTTCGCGCGCCGGCCGAAGCCGAGGATGCGCCGGCCCTCCAGCCGAGCCGCGAAGCGCTCCGGCAAGGGGAAACGCAGGTCGGGGCGGCGCTGCTCGACGCGCGCGAGCCGCCGCCCCGCCAGCGCCGCCCCCAGCCCCCGCATCACCGTCTCAACTTCGGGCAGCTCAGGCATGGGCGGCAAGGCTAAAGCGTTTCGGTAGTCCGCGTCACGGGCCAAGCGCTTTCGTCAGCCTGTCCCCGCAGGTCATCAGCCGGACAGCCTCCAGGCGTCCACGAAAGGCGATTCGATTTCGCCTTTCCCTTAACGCTGCCCGCTCCAGTTTGTGGATACTTCCGTAAGCAGCCACCGGGCGGAACGCGGGCTGCAAGCCTCCGGGAACCGGTTGTTCCGCCACCTCCGCCCCCGCGCGGAGCTGTCTAATACCAAGCGCGCTCCAAATTGACTCACCATCCCCATATGTTGGGGTGACGGTCCGGACGACCTCCATAGACTGTGGTGATCGACTCACCAGCGCCGGAGGATGACGATGAGTGCGGCAACGCCGATAACCTGGACGGCACACACAGCGGACGAACTCCACGCGCTTTCGAGGCACTGCGGGGACGCGAAGCAAGCGTCGCGCGCGCGTGCGCTCGCCATGATCATGGAGGGCGCGTCTCGCACGGAGGCGGCTCGGGCGCAGGGCATGGAGCTTCAAATCCTGCGCGACTGGGTGTTGCGCTACAACACGGAGGGCTTCGACGGCCTCGCGGATCTCCCGCGCGGCGGGAGCGAGGGCCGGTTGACGGACGCGCAGATCGCCGAGATCGGCGCCTGGATCGAGGCGGGTTCCGAGCTTGAGCGGGACGGTGTGACGCGCTGGCGCGTTCAGGACATCGTACGGAAAATCGAGGAGGCCTTCGGGGTCATCTATACGGAGAGCGGTGCCCGTATGATGCTCCGAAGGGCCGGGTTTCGCTTTGTCTCGGGGCGGCCGATCCCCCCCAAAGCCGACGCGGAGCGGCAGAGGTCGTTCGTGGCGGAGTTCGAGGCACAGTTGACGTCGACGCTCGGCTCTGAGGCGCTGGCGGGTCCGATAGAAATCTGGTTCCAGGACGAAGCGCGCATCGCCCAGAAGGGGATGACGACACGGGTCTGGGCGAATGGGAAGCAGCGTCCGCGCATCGTGCGCGACCATCGCTATGGCTACATCTATCTGTTCGGCGCCACCTGCGCGGAGCGCGGCGTCGGCATCGCCCACGTGGCGGACAGGACGAACACGGCGTCGATGAACGAGCATCTGGCGGCGATCGGCGCGGCCGTGGCGCCGGGTGCGCACGGCGTGATTGTGCTGGACCGGGCGGGCTGGCATCGCTCGGGCGACCTTCTCGTTCCCCCCAACCTGACGCTCGTGCATCTGCCGCCCTACAGTCCGGAACTCAATCCGATGGAGCAGATCATTCTGTTCCTGAAATCGAACCGCTTCGCCAACCGCGTGTTCAAGGATGTCTCCGCCCTGAGGGACGCCTGCCGGACGGGGTGGCAATGGCTGACCGACCAGCCCGACGTCATCACCAATACGACCCGGCGCAGCTGGGCCGTAGCCCCATCGTGCTGATCCCGATGCCTCACTGTATCGGTTCATATGACTCGCGGTTGGTATAAGTCTCGCCAAGCTCTTCAGGCTGTTCCCCGACGATGACGCCGCGCGGGTCTGGTTCGAGAAACAGATTTGGCCGGAAGGTCCGCATTGCCCGACATGCGGATCGTTCCATGTGCAGTGCGCGACCAAGCACAGGACGATGACTCACCGTTGCCGCGATTGTGACGGGCGGCCCGATTTCAGTCTCAAGACCGGCAACCTCATGGAGGGATCGAAGCCGGGCTACCGGACTTGGGCGATTGCTGTTTATCTCGTGACGACGGGCCTGAAAGGGGTCTCGTCGATGAAGCTGCATCGGGACTTGGCGATCGCCCGGAAATCGGCGTGGCATCTGGCGCACCGCATCCGCAAGGCGATTGAGGGTGGGGAAGCGCCGATGTTTGCCGGGCCGGCCGAAGCTGACGAAACCTGTGTCGGCGGCAAGCGCAGGAACATGTCGAACGCCAAGCGGAAGGAAGTTGACCGGGCGCGGGACGGTCGGCAAGACGGCCGTCGCGGGCGGTCAAGGACCGGGACGCAAACCGGGTGGCCGCGCGGCGCATGGCGGCGACTGACGCCAGCGCCCTGCAATCCTTTGTTCGTGACCATGTGCAGCCGGGCGCAACGCTCTACGCCGACGAAGCCCGCGCCTGTGCCGGAATGCCTGAATACGCTCATGAGGCGGTCAATCGCAGCGCCGGGGAGTTCGCGCCCGGCATGGCTTCGACGAACGGCATGGAGAGCTTCCGGGCCATGCTCAAGCGCGGCTATCGGGGGGCTTGCCACAAGTTCTCCGAGAAGCGCCTTGACCGCCATGTCGGGGAGTTCGCGGGCCGTCACAACATCCGCGAGGCGGACACCGCAGACCGGATGGCGATTGTCGCCGGGCAGACCGTCGGCCACCGTCTCCGCTACCGGGAGCCGATTGCCGACAACGGCCTGCCTTCGGGAGCGCGCGCCCGATGCTCGTCGCCGCGCAAACCGGCCTGTTCGTCCCGGTCTCGTCCGAAAACGATGACCGTCACCCGGTTCATGCCGAAGACTGCCGGAAGATCGTGCCCGCCCTGCTGGCGAACCGCGTTTCGCTGATCGTCACCGACCCGCCCTGCTTCATCGACGGCATGGGGGACGACTGGGATCGTGGCGCACTGGAGCGGCGGCAACGCGGTTGCGGAGTCGTGAAGTCCCTGCCTGTCGGCATGGAATTCGACCGCAACCAGGGGCCGCGCCTGCAAGAGTTCATGCGCCCGATTGCGGAGGAATGGCTACGCATCATCCGGCCCGGCGGCTTCGTTCTCTGCTTTCCGCAGAATCGGCTTGTCCATCATTGCGCCATGGCGATTGAGGCGGCCGGATTCGAGATACGCGACATTCTGGCATGGCGATATGAGGGGCGGGCGAAGGCGTCCAGCCAAGGGCATTTTATCCGCAAACGGAATATCTCGCAGGCGGAGCAAGATCGGCTCATTGCGAAGCTGGACGGGCGCAAGACGCCGCAGTTGAAGCCGCAGTGCGAAATGATCGCCATGGCGCAAGCGCCGCGCGATGGGACATTCGTGGATAATTGGGGCCGTTGGGAAACCGGCCCGATAGACCCGCGCGCGCCTGTCATTGAACCGGGCCGGTTTCCCGGCACGGTCATACCGGCGAAGAAGCCGCGCGAGCGGCACGGGCGTATGACGACCAAGCCGGTTGACTTGCTCCGACACTTGATTCGCCTGTTCTCGCCGGCAGGCGCGGTTGTCTTTGACCCGTTTGTCGGTTCCGGTTCCACCGGCGTTGCTGGCCGAATGGAGGGGCGCAGCTTTATCGGCGCAGAAATTGACGCCGATATGGCGCGATCCGCCGGGAAGCGCATTGCAGGCGCCGTCTAATGCCGCTTCCGGCACCGGATGAATTGCAGGCTGCGTGGACGGAGTTACGGGCGATTCATACGGAGTATCTCGCCGTCCATGAAGTCGTCATTCCTTCCGTCGAGCATTATACGGATCACAACAAGACGGTATGGCTGGCAGCGCCCTGGCATTGGCATAACCGGGAAGTTCATAAGGACGAGATTTCAGCGATTGTCCGGCGAGACGTCGAGGGCGCCGGCGCCGACCGGCAGGTCCGGCATTTGAAACGCGACGGCCGGGACACCGGCCCGCGCGCCGGGCGGCACAAGCTGAATCCCTATGAGCCGTCGCAAGAGTTCCTGAACATGAAAGCCCGGAAGCGGCGGCGTCTTGCTGCAACCGCTCATACGGCAACGATTTCCTCTTCGACGACAAGGGGCGCGTCCATGCCGTCGCGGGCATAGGTCCCATTCAACGGGCCAGCGCCGCAGTGCAACGGCTCATCTTGGAATGGCTCATCAAGCCGGGAGGGAAGCCGCGATGACAGACGAGCAGCTAACGGTGCGAGTAAAGCCGCACGGCCACCAGCCGACGAAAGCGGAGAGGGAGGAGGCAATCGAACAGCACAAGCTGGACGGCTCGCGCTGACACCGGAGGAAGCAGCCCGCACCCTGCTCCGCCCCGTCAATGTCGTGGAAGACCCGGAAGCTCGGAAGCCTCCGGTGACTGTCGTATATAAGCCCCTTTACGAGCGTTATGGCTTTAGCAGGCTGCTGAGAAACTCTTGGCGCTACTGGAATTGGCGTGATTCGCTGATTGGGTAGCGAATCGGGGCGAGGGTGCGATGCGGGGCACGGACGAGCGGAGCAGCAGGCTGTTCAGTTACGTAGATTTAGAGGCGCGGGTTCCGGCGGATCATCCCTTGCGTCCGATCCGGGCGCTGGTGGGCGAGGCGCTTTTGGTTCTGTCGCCGGATTTCGAGCGGCTCTATTCGAAGACAGGCCGACCCTCGATTACGCCGGAGAAGCTCTTGCGGGCGCTTCTGCTGCAGGCGTTCCACACCATCCGCTCGGAGCGCCAGCTGATGGAGCAGCTGGACTACAACCTTCTCTTCCGCTGGTTCGTCGGCTGTCGATGGACGAGCGGATGTGGGACGCGACGGTGTTCTCGAAGAACCGCGACCGTCTGGTCGCGGGCGCGATAGCGGCGCGTTTCCTTCAGGCGGTGCTGCAAGGCGAGAACGTTCGGCGGCTCTTGTCGGACGAGCACTTCTCGGTCGACGGCGCGCTGATCGAGGCTTGGGCGTCGATGAAGAGCTTCCGCCCCAAGGAGGGCGGGGACGATGACGCGCCGGGCGCCGGCGGGCGCAACGCCGAACGCGACTTCCGCAGCGAGCGCCGTTCTAACGAGACCCACGCGTCGTCCACCGATGCCGATGCCCGGCTCTTTCGCAAGGGCAACGGCCAGTCGAGCCGGCTCTGCTTCATGGGCCTCTCTTGACGGAGAACGCCAACGCGCTCGTCGTCGATGCCGCGCTGACCCGGGCAAGCGGCACTGCCGAGCGGGAAGCAGCGCTGGCCATGGTGGGGCGGCGGAGAAAGGGGCGGCGGATCACGCTCGGCGCCGACAGGGCCTACGACATGGCCGACTTCGTGGACACCTTGCGCGCCCTCACCGTCACCCCCCACATCACCGTCGATGGTCACGTGACCAAGACCGGCAAGCGGCGTAAGACCCGGATCGACCGGCGCACCACCCGGCACGCCGGTTACGCCGTGAGCCAGCGGCTGCGCAAGCGCATCGAGGAGGGCTTCGGCTGGATCAAGACCACCGGTGGGCTGGATGTTCACACTGACCGCCGCCGCCTACAACCTGGTCCGACTGCCCAAACTCATGGCCGAGGCAGCAACCCGATGCCCACCTGCCGCGCAATACACCCCCAGCGCCCCCACCGGCGAAACGCGAAGCTCAAACCGCTCTACCCGTAACCCCAGAAAACCCACCAAACTGGCCAAAACTGGTGGTTTTTCAGCAGCCTGTTAGAGCATTTTTTCATGAAATGCCGACAGCGCGTGCCGTATGGAGGCCCCGGGGCCGCTGCATCCGGGCGTTCCCCGGCCGGTTGACCCGGAAGGAGCTGGCCGCCAGATTGCGGCCGTCCCGAAGGCTGCTGGAACGGAGGCGGAGGCGCGCCCGATGAGCTACGAACATATCCTGGTCGAAACCCGGGGGGCGGTCGGCATCGTCACCCTGAACCGCCCGAAGGCGCTGAATGCGCTCTGCGCCAAGCTGGTCTCGGAACTGGCCGGGGCGCTCGACGGCTTCGAGGCCGACAACGCCATCGGCTGCGTCGTGGTGACGGGCTCCGACAGGGCGTTCGCCGCCGGGGCCGATATCAAGGAGATGCAGCCGAAGACCTATATGGATGCCTATCTTGAGGACTTCATCACCGTCGGCTGGGAGCGGGTGACGATCTGCCGCAAGCCGGTGATCGCCGCGGTGGCGGGCTATGCGCTCGGCGGCGGCTGCGAGCTGGCGATGATGTGCGACTTCATCATCGCCGCCGACACGGCGCGGTTCGGCCAGCCGGAGATCAATCTGGGCGCGCTGCCGGGCGGCGGCGGCACCCAGCGCCTCGCGCGTTTCATCGGCAAGTCGAAGACCATGGACATGTGCCTGACGGGCCGGACGATGGATGCGGAGGAGGCGGAGCGTTCGGGCCTGGTGAGCCGCGTGGTGCCGGCCGACAAGCTGCTCGACAAGGCGGTCGAGGTCGCGGCGTCGATCGCGGCGAAATCGCGCCCGGCGGTCTTCATCACCAAGGAATGCGTGAACCGCGCCTACGAGGTGCCGCTCTCCGAGGGGGTGAAGTTCGAGCGGCGCATGTTCCACTCGACCTTCGCGACCGAAGACCAGAAGGAAGGCATGGCCGCCTTCATCGAGAAGCGCGAGCCCGTCTTCAAGGGGCGCTGAGCGCTTCGGCTTCCGGCCGCAGGCGCATCCGGCGGGGATTGACGCCGAAACAGCCTCCGGGTAGCTTGCGCCATCCATTCCGGTGAGGTGAACATGCGTATTGTTGACGGTGACGGTAAGGAGGCCTGCTCCATGAATTCTCCCCGCGGACTGGGCATTGCCGGTGTCGTCGCCGTATCGCTACTTCTGGGCGGCTGTATGAGTTCGGTAACAACGGGCGAGTGGCGGGACCGTCGTTACCGGTTCGGCCAGCGAGACCCGGGTTGCGGCCAACACGGGAAGCGGAGCCGGAAGCGCATCGAAAGGGGAAGCGCGGCAGTTGCGGAAATGCGCAGCGCCTGTCGCGACGGTCGCCTTATCCGAGGATGAAGGCAACCGGCAGACCTATGCCGTCGTATTGACCCAGCTTCAGCTGCCGCAATCGCCGATACCCTTGTTGCGGCTGATGTTTCAGCAGAGCAATTGTTTCCGGATCGTTGATCGGGGCAAGGGGCTGCAAGCAATCAGCACAGAACAGCGGCTTGCAAAAGAGGGTCTTCTGAGGAAGGACAGCGACATCGGCGGGGGACAGTTGATCGCGGCCGATTACACGATAACGCCCAACATCGCGTTCTCGGAAGGCAATGCAGGCGGGGCCGGCGTCGGGGCCATGGCGGGGGCGCTTTTAGGGTCGGTGCTTCCCGGAGCCGGCTTGATCGCGGGCGGTCTTACGGTGTCCAGCAAGGAGGCGCAGGTCGTGCTCTTTTTGACCGATAACCGGACAGGGGTTCAGGTTATGGCGGCCGAAGGCAGCGCCAGATCGTCGGACGTCGGGTTCGGCGGGTTCGCCTTCGCCGGCGGGGCCCTTGGCGGCGGCGGCGCTTGGGGCAACACCAATCAGGGCAAGGTTGTCGCGGCTGCATTTCTCGATGCAACCAACAAGGTCATCGACGGGGTCAGATCGCACGTAAAATAGGCCGAACCCGGCGGCGAACGAATCTTTCGGTAGTGTCTCACTTTGACTTTCGGGAGCGTCGCCGGGTCATGTCTCCCGGGACCCGGACGGCGGCCCCGGACAACGTGCCCCTCCCGCTTGCGGGACGGGCCGGGGGAGCATGGGCGCTCGCTTGTTTTCTCGCGCAACTGCCCAGGATGTTGACGATATACCCCCATCGTCACCTGCGCCCGGCGCAACGCTCCCTTCGTCGCCCCGGCGGAGCGCAGCGGAGAGCCGGGGTCCAGCCTGCCGGGGCCTTACAGGGTCGGGCGGGCGGCGCTGGGCCCCGGCTTGGGGGCCGGGGCGACAGGACCGTCCGAGCAGCTTCCTCAAAACAAACATCCCGGGCCGTTACTTTCTCGCGGGAAACCGGGTAAGCGGCCGCTAGACCGCCGGCAGGGCGCGAGCGAGGATGGCTTCGGTGTCGGCGTCGGGGGGCAGGGTTCCGTAGGCGCCGGTCCAGCGGGTGCCCAGGCGGCTGGCGCAGAAGGCGTCGGCGACCGCTGCCGGCGCGTGCCGGACGAGCAGCGAGGCCTGCAGCGCCAGCGCCATGCGCTCCGTCAGCGCGCGGGCGCCGGGCTCGAACGCCTCCGGTCTCGAAAGGTCGTCCCGCAGCGCGTCGGTCGTTCGGTCGAGCGCCGGATGGTCGCCGCGCGCGGCGTCGATTTCGGCGAGCACCGCCGGCGCAGCGCCCTCCTCGCGGGCCATGGCGCGCAGCACGTCGAGGCAGAGCACATTGCCCGAGCCTTCCCAGATGCTGTTGAGCGGCGCCTCGCGGTAGAGCCGGGCCATTGGGCCATCCTCGACATATCCGGGACCGCCATGGCACTCCAGCGCCTCGAACGCATGGCCCGGCGCGCGCTTGCAGACCCAGTATTTCGCGACCGCCGTGGCGATGCGCGCGAATGCCCGCGCCTGCGGGTCGGCGTCGGCCTCGTCAACGGCGCGGGCGGTCCTGAGGCCGAGCGCCAGCGCCGCTTCGGCTTCGAGCGCCAGGTCGGCGAGCACATGGCGCATCAGCGGCTGGTCGGCGAGCCGGCGCTGGAAGGCGCTGCGGTGGCGGGTATGGTGAACGGCCTGCGCGAGGCCCTCGCGCATGATCGCCGCCGAGCTGACGGCGCAATAGAGCCGGTTGCCCTGCACCATGTCGACGATGGTGCGGATGCCGCGCCCGTCCTCGCCGACCATGACGGCCCAGGCGTCCTCGAACTCGATCTCCACCGAGGCGTTGGAGCGGTTGCCGAGCTTGTCCTTGAGATGCTGGATCGAGAGGGCATTGCGCTCGCCGTCCGGGGTCCAGCGCGGCAGCAGGAAGCAGGAAATGCCGGCATCGGTGCGGGCGAGCGTCAGGAAGGCGTCCGACATCGGCGCGGAGCAGAAATACTTGTGCCCGACCAGGCGCCAGGACCCGTCCGCCCCGCCCTCCGCGGGCCGGGCGCGCGTCGAGTTGGACCGGACGTCGGACCCACCCTGCTTCTCGGTCATGAACATGCCGACAGTGGCGCCGGGCTTGCGTTCGACGGGCATGTCGCGCCCGTCATAGCGGTTCGACAGCAGGCGGGGGATCCAGGCTTCGGCGATCGCCGGCGACGCCCTGAGCGCAGGGACCGCCGCATAGGTCATCGCCATCGGGCACATCGCGCCGCCTTCCACCTGGCTGAACAGATAGGTCAGCGCCATATGGCCGACATGCGCGCCAGGCCCGGCATGGTTCCAGGCGAAGCTCGCGACCTCGTTCTCGACCGCGAGCGCCACCAGGTCGTGATAGGCGGGATGGTATTCGACCCGGTCGATCCGCATGCCGTAGCGGTCGAACGGCTTCAGCGCCGGTCCGTGGCGGTTGGCCCGGTCGGCCTTCTCCGCCACTTCCGCGCGGCCGACCAGGCGCCCGAAGGCGGCGATGCGCCCCTCCGCCCAGGCCGCGCCCTCACGCCGCACGCCGTCGCGAAGCGCCGCATCCCCGGCCCAGAGGTCCCGATCGCCCAGATGCGGCGGCATGTTGAAGACTTCGTGCGTCGCCAGCGCCGCGCGAGGCCTGAGCGGAGCCGTCATCGGGCGCCGCGCCGCGCGCCGCGCGCCTGGCGGCTCTCCTCGTCGAAGAGGCCGGCAAGCTGCTCCATCATCGCGCCGCCGAGCTGGTCGGCGTCGAAGATCGTCACCGCATGGCGGTAGTAGCGCGTCACGTCGTGGCCGATGCCGATGGCGATCAGCTCCACCGGCGAGCGCGTCTCGATCCACTCGATGACCTCGCGCAGATGGCGTTCGAGATAGTTGCCGGGATTGACCGAGAGTGTGGAATCGTCCACCGGCGCGCCGTCGGAGATCACCATCAGGATGCGGCGGTCCTCGGGCCGGGCGAGCAGACGGTGATGCGCCCAGAGCAGAGCCTCGCCGTCTATGTTCTCCTTCAATATGCCCTCGCGAAGCATCAGCCCGAGATTCCTGCGCGCCCGGCGCAGCGGCGAGTCGGCCTCCTTGTAGATGATATGGCGCAGGTCGTTCAGCCGGCCCGGATTGGCGGGCTTGCCGGCCGCCAGCCATTTCTCGCGCGACTGGCCGCCCTTCCAGGCGCGGGTGGTGAAGCCCAGGACCTCCGTCTTGACGCCGCACCGCTCCAGCGTGCGCGCGAGGATATCGGCGCTCATCGCCGCGACCGAAATCGGCCGGCCGCGCATCGAGCCGGAATTGTCGATCAGCAGCGATACCACGGTGTCGCGGAAATCGGTCTGCTTCTCCATCTTGTAGGACAGCGAATGGATCGGGTCGGCCACCACGCGCGCAAGCCGGGCGGCATCGAGCAGGCCCTCCTCCAGGTCGAACTGCCAGGCCCGCACCTGCTGGGCCATCAGGCGCCGCTGCAGGCGGTTGGCGAGCCGGCTGACAACCCCCTGGAGGCTGGCGAGCTGCTGGTCGAGATGGTGACGCAGCCGGGCGAGCTCGTCCGCGTCGCAAAGCTCGTCCGCATGGACGATCTCGTCGAACTCGCCGGTCCAGGGGAGATAGGCTGGCCCGGCATGGTCATTGCGGCCGTGCATCGGGTGTTCCTGCGGCGAGGACCGCCCGGGCTCCTCGTCGCCCATGCCCGGCATGATGTCCGCATCGGCGTCGTCGGCGCCGGCCTCTCCGGTATCCTCCCCTTCGGCGTCCGACATGTCCGAAGCGTCGGACATCAGCGTCCCGGTGCTCTCGCCCTCCGCGCCGTCGCCCTCGCCGTCCTCGGACGCATCGTCGGCGTCGTCCTCCGACCCCTCTTCTTCGCCCGAAGCGGCATCGTCCAGCAGCTCCAGGTCTTCCATCAGGCGCCCGGCGACGGCCGCGAAGGCTTCCTGGTCGTGGATCTGGCCCGCCAGATTGGCGAAGGCGTCCGCCGCGCGCCGGTCGAACCAGTCGCGCCAGAGGTCGAGCACCCCGGCCGCCACGGGCGAAGCGGCCCGCCCGCCCAGGGTCTCCCGGGCAAAGAGCCCGACGGCTTCCGCCAGCGGCACGTCATCGGCGGAGGCGGCGCGCGTGAAGCCCTGCCGCCGGCAGCGCTCATCGACCGCCTCGGAGAGATTGCGCGCCGCGCCGGCCATGTAGCGCGCCCCCCATGCCTCCACCCGCGCCTGCTCCAGCGCGTCGAACACGGCGCGCGCCTGGGGGCCGCCCCGCGACAGCCGGGCGTGCATCTCCGCATCGTGATGGCGCTCGCGCAGGGCCAGCGAGTCGGCCTCGCCGCGCACGAAGGCGGCCTCGGCGGCCGGGAGGTCGCGTCCCGGCATCGGCAGCTTGGCGTGGCCGCGCTCCAGGGATGCCCTGTCCGGACCGAAGGAAACTTCCAGCTCGTCGATGTCGCCCATCGCGCGCATCGTGGCGCCCGTCACCCGCTTGAACGCGTCGAGCGGCGTCTCCTTGTCGCCGGCAAGGCTCATGAGGCGCGGCCGATCCCCGACGCCACCACCGACTCGGGCAGCTCGCTGTCGAAGCAGCGCTGGAAATACTCCGCCACGATGGGCCGCTCCGCCTCGTCGCACTTGTTGAGGAAGGTGACGCGGAACGCGAAACCGAGATCGTTGAAGATACGGGTGTTCTCGGCCCAGGTGATGACGGTGCGCGGCGACATGACGGTGGAGATGTCGCCGTTCATGAAACCCCGGCGGGTGAGTTCGGCTAGCTGGATCATCTGCTTGCCGCGCTCCAGGCCCTTCTTGTCGGACAGCTCCGGCACCTTGGCCAGGACGATCTTCAGCTCCTCGTCCTCGGGCAGGTAGTTCAGCGTCGCCACCACGTTCCAGCGGTCCATCTGGCCCTGGTTGATCTGCTGGGTGCCGTGATAGAGGCCGGTGGTGTCGCCGAGGCCGACCGTGTTGGAGGTCGCGAACAGCCGGAAGGCCGGATGCGGGCGGATGACCCGGTTCTGGTCGAGCAGCGTCATCTTGCCCTCGACCTCCAGAACCCGCTGGATGACGAACATCACATCCGGGCGGCCGGCATCGTATTCGTCGAAGACGATGGCGGTCGCGTGCTGGAGCGCCCAGGGGAGCATGCCCTCGCGGAACTCGGTGACCTGCTTGCCGTCGCGCACCACGATGGCGTCGCGCCCGACCAGGTCGATGCGGCTTACATGGCTGTCGAGGTTGATGCGGATGCACGGCCAGTTCAGCCGGGCCGCGACCTGCTCGATATGGGTCGATTTGCCGGTGCCGTGATAGCCCTGGATCATCACCCGGCGGTTGTGGGCGAAGCCGGCCAGGATCACGAGCGTGGTCTGTTCGTCGAAATGGTAGGCGGTGTCGATCTCGGGCACATAGGCGTTCGGCTCCGAGAAGGCGGGCGCGGCCATGTCCGTGTCGATCCCGAAGACCTCCCGCACCGAAATGGTCTTGTCGGGTTCGCGGGTATGCGCGTCGCTCTGGATGCCGTGCATCGTGCTCATGCGTTCTTCCAGTCGGCTTGGTGGCAGGTTACCGGGCCGGCGCCGCCGAGAGCGCTTCGTGCAGGACCCGGTAGGCACGGGTTATCGATTTCATTCGTTCCTCCGACGCCGGGCAGCCGCCATTGGCGTCGGGGTGATGGTGCTTGACGAGTTCCTTATAGCGCGATTTCAGCGCAGGGAGAGTCATGTCGTCGGAAAGCGACATCGCGGCCGCCGCTTCCGCTTCCGGGCTTCCGGGCGGCCAGCGCCGCGAGGACGGGGCGCGCCCGCCGGCTCCGGCGAAGATGTCGAAAGGGTCGCCGAAGACCGGCGGGGCGCCGAAGCCGCCGCCCGGAGGCCACGGGGCGAACGCCATGCCGCTGCGCACCGCCGCGTCGATCTCCGCGCGGTCCATGCCGGGACAGTAGCTCCATTCGCGGTTGTAGCTGCGGACATGGTCTAGGCAGAACCAGACATAGTCATGCAGCCGGTCCGGCGCGCGCGGCGCGGGGTAGGCGGCCGCCGCTGCACAGCCGGCCCATTCGCAGGGGGCGTCGGGAGCGGGACGCTGTCGGGTGTGATAGACCATGACCGTCCGAGTATGGAAACACCGCACCGAGGGAACAAGGGGGGCGGGCCATGCCTGTCCGCGACGAGATCGCCCGCAAGCTCCGCGACGCCTTCCGGCCGAGCCGGCTCGAGGTCATCGACGAATCGCACCTGCATATCGGCCATGTCGGCGCCCGCCCCGGCGGGGAGACGCATTTCCGCGTCGAGATCGCCGCCGGCGCCTTCCGGGGCATGAGCCGCGTGGCCCGCCAGAAAGCCGTCTATGGCGCGCTCGCCGAGGAGATGGCGGGGCCGGTGCACGCGCTGTCGATCCGGGCGACCGACGGCTAGGCCGGTTCCGCCTCCCGGTATTCCTCCGGCCAGAGCGTGCGGACCACCGGGCCCGACCGGGCGAACGCCATGCAGGAATCGAGCGCCGGCCCGCCCTTCATGCTGTCCGCCTCGCTCATCCCGGCGAGACGGCGCTGGTGCTCGCGCCAGGGGCCGAGCGTCTGGTAGGCGCTCGTGCCGAGCGGATAGAGCAGCTCCAGGATGTGGGTGCAGCCCGCCGTCCTGCCGTAACGCTCCTTGACCCGGCGCATCCAGCCGGGGCCGATGCGCAGCCCGACGAGGCGGGAGAAATTGCCGACGGCGCCGCCGCAGACCGCATAGGGGCTTTCCAGCGTCTCCGCCTCGGCGGCGAGGATCGTCAGGCGGTCGTCGAGCGTGAGCCGCACCCGCATCCGGTGCACCGGGACGCCCGGTTCGACCCGCCCGCGCCAGTGGTTCTCGAACGCATAGGTCTTCGTATCGACGAGTTCGGCTTCCAGGTCCCAGAGCCCGTCTTCGCGCAGGAAACCCTCGCAGCGGACCTGGCGGTTGTGGAGACGGCGGCGGGGCGCGGGCGGGGAGAGCGGCAAGGGCAGGCGTTTCCTTCGCTGGAGGCCGGGTCGGCCGGCGGGAGAGGCCGGCTCAGGCGAGCCGGCCGTGGCAATGCTTGTATTTCTTGCCGGACCCGCAGGGGCAGGGCGCGTTGCGGGCGACCTTGCCCCAACTCGACGGGTCGCCCGGATCGGGCCGCCCGCCCGCCCGGCGCAACGCCCGCCCGCCCTGGGCCGCAGCGCCGTTGCCGGCGAAGGCGGGCTCCGGCTGGTCATGCACCCGGCGCCGGTCGCCGGCCTCTTCCGAGCGCGGCATCAGGTCGTCGGAGGGCGTGTTCAACTGGACTTCGAGATGGGCGAGCGTTCCCGTCACCGCCTCGCGCAGCCGGGCCAGCATGGTATCGAACAGTTCGAAGGCTTCCTGCTTGTATTCGTTCAGCGGATCCTTCTGGGCATAGGCGCGCAGCCCGATGCCCTGGCGTAGATGGTCGAGCTGGAGCAGATGCTCCTTCCAGATCTGGTCGAGAAGCTGGAGCAGGACGCTCTTCTCCGCCTGGCGCATGACGTCCGAGCCCCAGTTCGCCGCCTTCTCCGCCATGCGCCGGTCGAGCGCGCCGAGAATCCGCCGGCTGATCTCCTCGTCCGCAATGCCTTCCTCCGCCGCCCATTCGCGGGCCGGGAAGTCGATGGAAAGCACGCGGCGCAGCTCGTCCTGAAGGCCCTGCGCGTCCCACTGCTCCGGCAGCGCCTTCTCCGGGATGAAGCGCTGGACGACGTCCTCGACGACCTGGTGGCGCATGTCCACGACCTCGTCATGGACATCGTCCACCTGCATCAGGTCGCGGCGCTGTTCGTAAACGACCTTGCGCTGGTCGTTCATCACATCGTCGAATTTCAACAGGTTCTTGCGAATCTCGAAATTGCGCGCCTCGACCTTCTGCTGCGCCTTCTCGAGCGCCTTGTTGATCCAGGGATGAACGATGGCTTCGCCGTCTTCGAGGCCCAGCCGGCGCAGCATCCCGTCCATGCGCTCCGAACCGAAAATGCGCATCAAGTCGTCTTCGAGCGAGACGAAGAACTTGGAGGCGCCGGGGTCGCCCTGCCGGCCGGAACGCCCGCGGAGCTGGTTGTCGATCCGCCGGCTCTCATGGCGTTCGGTGGCCAGCACATAGAGGCCGCCCGCCTCGACCACCGCCTGCCTGTCCCGCGCCACCTGCTCCATGATCGCGGCTTCCCGCTCCTCGCCCTCGGCGCGCACCAGCATCTCCGCGTTGCCGCCGAGCTGGATGTCCGTGCCGCGCCCCGCCATGTTGGTGGCGATGGTCACCGCGCCCGGCTTGCCCGCCTGCGCGATGATGGCCGCCTCCTGCTCGTGGTAGCGCGCATTCAGGATCTGGTGGGGGATCTTTTCGCCTTTCAGCCGCTTGCCGAGTTCCTCCGACTTCTCGATCGACACCGTGCCGACCAGCACGGGCTGGCGGCGCTCCGCGCAGTCGCGGATCTGGGCCAGAATGGCGTCGTTCTTCTCCCGCGCCGTGCGATAGACCTCGTCATCGTGGTCGGCGCGCACGGTCGGCAGGTTGGTGGGGATTTCTATGGCCTCGAGCCCGTAGATCTCGGCGAATTCGCCCGCTTCGGTGAGCGCGGTGCCGGTCATGCCCGCGAGCTTGTCGTAGAGGCGGAAATAGTTCTGGAAGGTGATCTGGGCGAGCGTCTGGTTCTCGAGCTGGACCGGGACCCCCTCCTTGGCTTCCAGCGCCTGGTGCAGCCCCTCGGAGTAGCGGCGCCCTTCCATCGCGCGGCCGGTGAATTCGTCGATGATGACGACCTTGCCGTCGCGGACCATGTAATCGACGTCGCGCTCGAACAGCGTGTGGGCGCGCAGCGACTGGTTCAGATGGTGAAGCAGGGAGATATTGTGGATGTCGTAGAGGCTCCCTTCCGTGAGCAGTGCGTGCTGGCGCAGCAGCGCCTCGCTGTGCTCCTGGCCGGCCTCGTTCAGGGTGACGCTGCGCTGCTTCTCGTCCTTTTCGTAATGCTCGGGCCGGATCTCCGCCATCAGCCGGTCGCAGCGTGCATAGAGTTCCGACGACTGCTCGGCGGCCCCGGAAATGATGAGCGGCGTGCGCGCCTCGTCGATCAGGATCGAGTCCACCTCGTCCACGATGGCGTAGGCGAATTCGCGCTGGACCATTTCGTCGAGCGCGAATTTCATGTTGTCGCGCAGATAGTCGAAGCCGAGCTCGTTGTTGGTCCCGTAGGTGACGTCTGCGGCATATTGCCGGCGCCGCTCGCTGTCCGGCAGCCCGTGCGTGATGCAGCCAACGGTAAGGCCGAGGAAGTCGTAAATGCGGCCCATCCATTCGGCGTCGCGCTGCGCGAGATAGTCGTTCACCGTGACGACATGCACGCCCCTGCCGGCGAGCGCGTTCAGATAGACCGGCAAGGTAGCGGCGAGCGTCTTGCCCTCGCCGGTCTTCATTTCCGAGATCATGCCCTGGTGGAGCACCATGCCGCCCAGGAGCTGGACATCGAAATGGCGCTGGCCGAGCGTGCGCTTGGAGGCTTCGCGCACGGTGGCGAAGGCCTCAACGAGCAGGCCGTCCAGATCGGCCCCGCCCCGGACACGCTCGCGGAATTCATCGGTGCGCGCCCGCAGCGCGCCGTCCGACAACGCCTCCAGTTCCGGTTCGAGCGCATTGATCGCTGCGACCTCGGGCCGCAGGCGTTTCAGGAAGCGGTCGTTATGGGTGCCGAACAGGCGCTTGGCGACTACGCCGAGCATGAAGCGTTCCCCGAAAGCTCGCGGGCCGGCCCGGAGGCGTCCCGCCCGTCGCCGGAGATTTAGAAACGAGGCCCGCCGCTGTCAACGGAACGGCATCCCCGGCGACGGGCCGCGGGGAGCCGGTCAGACGAATTGGATGTTGTCGGCCGCGAATTTCCCCTTGCGTGGATCCCGGCGCAGTTCATAGCTGATCCGCTGGCCTTCGGCCGGGGCATTGAGGCCGGCGCGCTGCACGGCCGAAATATGGACGAAGACGTCCGCCCCGCCCTCGTCGGGTTCGATGAACCCGTATCCCTTGGTCGTGTTGAACCATTTCACGGTACCGGTAGCCATACGAATCGACACTCCTTAGTCACGGCACGTCGTCTCTTGTCGGGTATTCGTTCAACGTCACGCGACGTGGTCGCGACGCAATCCGCCTTGTCAGGGCGGCGGACTATACCACGTTATGTGTCCATGAGCGCACGGATATCCCGCAGCTCTTCCAGAATGCTCCGCAGTTCGGACTCCGGCGCGTCCTGCCCCGACAGCGCCCGGCGCGCGCCCTCGATCGTGAAGCGGCGTTCATGCAGCAATTCGCGGATGGCGGCGATGATCTCGACATCCTCGGGGCGGTAGTAACGCCGCCCGCCGGCCCGCTTCAGCGGCTGCAATTGCGGGAACTTGCTTTCCCAGAACCGCAGCACATGGGGTTCGAGGCCGACCTCCCGCGCGACTTCCGATATCGTGCGATAGGCGGTCGGATGCTTTTCCATGGAAGCGGGCGCCTACTCCGCCGCCGGCCGGCCCGCATTGACGCGCTGCTTCAGCACTTGCGAGGCGCGAAAGGCGACCACGCGGCGCGGCGGAATGCCGACCTCGTCGCCGGAGCGCGGGTTGCGTCCGGTCCTCTCGCCCTTCATCCGCATGGTGAAGGTGCCGAAGGAGGAAATCTTGACCGTTCCGTCCGTTTCCAGCGCTCCGGCGAGCTCTTCCAGAACCGCCTCCACCAGCATTGCCGAGTCGCTTCGAGAGAGGCCGATATTGCGGTAGACCGCTTCGCAGAGATCGGCGCGCGTCAGGGTCCTGCCAGTCATGACGCGGACGCTAACCCGGACGCGCGGGTCCGGTCAACGCAGGCGGAGGCGGGCTCGGGCTCACCACCGGGCCAGCGCCGCGCCCCAGGTGAAGCCGGCGCCCATGGCCTCGAGCAGCAACATGTCGCCTTCCGCGATGCGCCCGTCCTCGACGCCCGCCGCCAGCGCCAGCGGCACCGAGGCCGCCGAAGTGTTGGCGTGGCGGTCCACCGTCACGATCACCCGGTCGTCGCCGATGCCGAGCTTGCGCCCGGTGGCGCGCAGGATGCGCAGATTGGCCTGGTGCGGCACGACCCAGTCGATGGCCTCCGACCCGAGGCCGTTGGCCGCCAGCGCCTCGTCCACCACCTGCGCGAGGTTGATGACGGCGTGCCTGAAGACCTCCCGCCCCTTCATGCGCAAATGTCCGACGGTGCCGGTCGAGGAGGGGCCGCCATCGACATAGAGCAGGCCGTCATGGCGTCCGTCCGAGTGCAGATGGGTGGACAGCAGATGGCGCGGATCGTCCTCGCAGGCTTCCAGCACCACGGCCCCCGCGCCGTCGCCGAAGAGCACGCCGGTCTCACGCTCGTTCCAGTCGAGGATCCGCGAAAAGGTCTCCGCGCCGATTACTAGCGCGCTCCGGACCTGCCCGGCCCGGATGAAATTGTCGGCCACCGCCAGGGCGTAGATGAAGCCGGAGCAGACCGCCTGGACATCGAAGGCGGCGCCTGCGGTCATGCCGAGCCCGGCCTGGACGGCCGTCGCGGTGGCGGGAAAGGTGCGGTCCGGCGTCGCGGTGGCGAGCACGATCAGGTCGAGTTCGCGGGCGTCCCTCCCGGCGGCCGCAAGTGCGCGCCTCGACGCCTCGAGCGCGAGATCCGAGGTCTTCTCGCCGCGCGCGGCGATCCGCCGCTCCAGAATGCCCGTGCGCTCGCGAATCCAGGCATCGGAGGTGTCCATGCTGGCGGCGAGTTCGTCGTTGGTGACGACGCGCTCCGGCAGGTAGGCGCCGACCCCCCGGAACTGCGCCCGCCGGCCGGTCAAGAGGCCGTCGCCGCAACCGGCGCCGCCATGCGTTCGAAGGCGGAGCGGACGTCGTCGAGGAAACCGTGGCGCGCCATATCGACGGCGAAGCCGATCGCATTTGCGAACGCGAAGGCGTCCGAACTGCCATGGGCCTTGACCACCACCCCGTTCAGCCCGACGAACACCGCGCCGTTGTAGCGGCGCGGGTCCAGGCGGTCCCGGACCTTGGCGAACGCGCGGCGCGCGAGCCAGAAGCCCGCCATGCCGACCATCGAACTCCTGACCGCGCGCCTGAGCGCCGCCCCGTAGAGGCGCGCCGAACCCTCGAGCGCCTTCAGCGCCACATTGCCGGTGAAGCCGTCGGTGACAACCACATCGACAGCGCCGCCGGTGATGTCGTCACCCTCGATGAAACCGTGGAAATCGAACGGCGGATCGGCGACCGCCCGCAATCTGGCGGCGGCGTGCCGAAGCGCCGCGCCGCCCTTCAGCTCCTCCTGGCCGACATTCAGCAGCCCGACGCTCGGCCGCCGGCCGAGCGTCGCCGATGCGAAGGCCGCGCCCAGGACGGCGAACTCGAACAGGTTATCGCCGTCGCATTCGATATTCGCGCCGAGGTCGAGCATCGCGATCTCGGCGCGCAGCGTCGGCAGGATGGAGCAGATCGCCGGCCGGCCGACGCCCGGAGTCGTGCGCAGCAGGAACTTGGACACCGCCATCAACGCGCCGGTATTGCCGGCCGAGACGACGCCGGCGGCCTCGCCGTCCCGCACTTTCTGCACGGCGTCCCACATCGACGAGCCTGCGCCGCCGCGCACCGCCGAGGAGGGTCTGGCGTCGTTGGCGATGACCTTTTCGGCGGGATGCAGCTCGACCCGGTCGCCGAGCCCTTTCAGCGCCGCCAGGCCGCGCTCCATCCGCGCGGGGTCGCCGTGGATCAGGAACCGCGCCTCCGGATAGCGTTCGCCGGCCAGGGCCGCGCCCCGCAGCACGACATCGGGCGCCCGGTCTCCGCCCATGCCGTCGAGCGCGATGACGATGGTATCGGGCACAGGAGCCTTAGGCGGCTTCGTCTCTGGCTGCAACGACTTCGCGGCCGCGGTAGTGGCCGCACTCCGCGCAAACATGATGCGGGCGCGTCCGTTCGCCGCAATTCGGGCATTCGACATGCGTTTCGGCGCCGAGGCGGTGATGCGAACGCCGCTTGTCGCGGCGCGACCGGCTCACCTTCTTTTTCGGAACGGCCATCGGGCATCCTCTTCCGGACATCTGGCAGCCGCGTTGTCTATACCAAAGCGGCCGGAGCGGCAACCGCCGCTTCCGGCGCCCGTCATTCGGTTGCCGCGCGAGGCTCGATGCCGTCGATAGCGCCGGCGAGTTCGTCCGCAACCCCCTGCATTTCGACGGCGACCGTGTCCGCGCCGACCCGGCGCAGTTCTTCGGCCCACCGGTCGTCATGGGCCCGGGCAACGATGCGCAGGCGGGGGAAAATGTAGCGCAACTGGCCGACAATGGCCATCGCGCGCTTGGGATCGTTGAATGCCACGACGACGGCGCTGGCGTTCTCGACGCCGGCGGCCTCCAGCACTTCCGGGCGCGCCGCATCGCCGTGGAACACCTCGAAACCCAGCCGGCGGCCGGCGGCGATATTGTCCGCATGGACATCGATGCCGACCGGCAGCTTGCCCGCCTCGCGCAACTGCGCGGCGCATTCCCGGCCGGCCCGCCCGAAGCCGGCTACCACGACATGGCCCGAATGCGGCCCCGCGGCCTCGACGCGCTCGCCCGACTCCTGCGCGATGTCCGGCAGGGCGCGGCGGCCTGCGAACGCCAGCAGCGGGGTCGCCGCCATGGACAGCGTGACCGCCATGCCGAGGAGCTGCGCATCCGGGCCGTCCAGCAGCGAGCGCCCGACCGCCGCGCCCAGCAGCACGAAGCCGAACTCCCCGCTGCCCGCGAGCAGCAGCCCGACATAAACGGCCCGCCCGCGCGGCATCCCCAGCGCCGCTCCGATGGCGGCCGCAACGGCCGTCTTGATGACCAGCAGGCCGATCACGACCGCCGCCAGCGCGCCGGCGCGCGCAATGACCCCGCCCGCGTCGATCGCCATGCCGACCGTCATGAAGAACAGCCCGAGCAACAGGCCGCGGAAGGGCTGGATGACAGCCGCGACCTGGTGGCGGTGGCGGGTATCGGCCAGTAACATGCCGGCAAGGAACGCGCCGAAGGCCATCGACAGGCCGGCGAGTTCGGTGGCGAGGCCGGTCGCCAGCACGATCAGCAGGGTCAGCGCGGTGAAGGTCTCGATCTGGCCGCCTTCGGAGACTGGCCCGTAGATCGGACGCACCACCCAGCGGCCCACCGCCAGGATGCCCACTACGGCCAGCAGCGCCTTCAGCACCGACCAGAAGAGCGCTTCCGCCACGGCCTCCGGCGCGCCGCCGAGCACCAGCGTCACGACGAGGAGCGGGCCGACGGCGATGTCCTGGACCAGCAGCACGGCGAAGGCGGACCGGCCGGCCTGGCTCGTCAGTTCGCCGCGCTCGGCGAGCAATTGCAGCACCATGGCGGTCGAGGAGAGCGTGAGGGCCGCCGCTACGACAATGGCGGCCTGCGGCGGCAGCCCGAGCGCGATTCCCGCCCCCGAGAATACCGCCATGGTGAGCAGGATCTGCAGCAGGCCGAGCGCGAACTTGCCGCCGCCGAGCGCGCGCAGGCGGTCGAGCGGCAATTCGAGCCCGACCGTGAACAGCAGGAAGACAACGCCGAACTCGGCCAGCGCGCGGGCGCTATCGATCCGTTCGACCAGGCCGAGCGCGTGAGGGCCGATGACGGCGCCGGCGCCGATATATCCCAGCACCGCCGCAAGCCCGAGGCGGCGGAACAGCGGCACGGCCACGACAGCCGCCAGCAGGAAGATCAGGACGTCAGCGAGATAGCTCGGATGATGCATTCCGGCCCTCCCGACGCCGGCCGGGCCAGTCGGCTGCCGGCAGGTTCAACCGCGCATCGCCGCGGCGGTCGTCAGCCGGAACGCTCCAGGGCTGCAATTTCATCCTTCAACGCCAGTTTGCGTTTCTTGAGCGTCTGCATTTTCAGGTCGTCGGCGGAGGGGTCGTTTTCAAGAGCGTGGATTTCGTCGTCGAGGGCAGCATGCCGGGCCGCTAGCGCGGCCCGGCGGTCCTGCAGGTCCGTCATGCGCATCTTCCTCTTTGCTGCGATACTGCGGGGGCGCGCCGCCCGCCGATCCAGTCCGGAGACTGGCCCATGGCGAGCGGTTTGTCACCCCGCCGGCCGCCGCTTCCGGCGAAGCGAGGACAAGACGATGAAATCGATTCTGGTGCCGACCAACGACCTGGATACCCTGGAGAGCGTGCTTGCTGCCGCCGAATGCCTCCGCGCCCGCATCGACGGCTGGCTCGAGGCCGCGCACTTCCACACCGACCCCTCCGCCATCATGGCGACCGACGACAGCGGCGCCGCGCTCCCGGCGCTCGTGGAGCGGTTCGAGCGCGAGGACGACCGCCGCGCCGTCGAAGCGCGCCGCCGTTTCGAGGCTTTTGCCGCCGCCGCCGGGATCGGCGACCGGGCGGTCTGGTCGGAGAGCGAAACCGGCCTCGACAATCTCGGCAACCATGCCCGCGTATATGATGTGGTGGTGGTCGGCCGGCCGGTGAAGGGGTCCAGCGGCCCGTCCCTCGGAACGCTCGAAACGGCCCTGTTCGACAGCGGCCAGGCGATTCTGGCGGTGTCGCCCCGGGCGCCCGCCGAGCTGGGCCGCAACATAGTGGTCGCGTGGAACGGCTCCTCGGAAACCGCCCGCACCATCCGCGCCGCGCTGGACCTGCTGCGTCTTGCCGAGCGGGTCACGGTGCTGACCGTCACCGGCATGACGGTGCCGGGGCCGACGGGCGAAGCAGTGGCGCGCCAGCTCGGCCGCGAGGGTATCGAGGCCAGCTCGCTGGTGGTGGAGGCGGGGCTCGGCGAAAGCGGGCACAAGACCCTGGAAGTCGCCGCCGACCGCGGCGCCGACCTGCTGGTCAAGGGTGGCTATACCCGCGGCCGGCTGCGCCAGGCGCTGTTCGGCGGGCCGACCAACTACATCCTGTTCAATGCCGAACTCCCGGTGTTCATGGCGCATTGACAAGCCGGCCCGGCGTCTGCGACCATTCGCCTGCCGTCGATCTGCGCGGGAGAGTCCGGCAATCCGAGCCGGCGCCGAAGGAGCAACCGCCCCGGAAACTCTCAGGCACCCGGACCGCGTGGGGAGGCAACTCTGGAAAGCGGGCGCATACGCCCCACCGAAGATGTAACGGCCAGGCCGGAATCTTTCAGGTCGGACGGACAGAGGGGGCAGACGGGCAGGCCGCTGGGCGGGCCCGGAAGCCGGAGGGTTCGTCGATGACCGGGTTGCTGAAGACGCCGTTGCACGCGATGCACCTCGCCGCCGGCGCGCGCATGGCGCCGTTCGCGGGCTACGACATGCCGCTGCGCTACCCGGACGGCAGCGTCGCCGAGCACAATCATGCCCGCAGCCGCGCGGCGCTGTTCGATGTCAGCCATATGGGCCAGTTGCGCCTGATGGGCCCGGATGCCGACGCGGCGCTGGAGACGCTCGCGCCCGGCGATATCCGCGGCCTCGGCGACGGCGCCATGCGCTACACGCTGTTCACCGCCGAGGGCGGCGGCATTCTGGACGACCTGATCGTCTCGCGCGTGCCGGGCGGCCTTGGCGTCGTGGTCAATGCGGCGCGCAAGGACCATGACACGGAGCATCTTCGCCGCCATCTGGGGGGCAGGATGGATATCGTGCCGGAGCCGGACCGCGCGCTGCTGGCCCTGCAGGGACCGGCGGCAGCCGAAGTGCTGGCGGACTTCGCCGACCTTCCCTTCATGGCCTGGCGCGAGGGCGGGGCCTGCGGCGTGCCGGCCCGCGTGTCGCGCTCGGGCTATACGGGCGAGGACGGTTTCGAGCTGTCGGTCGCCGCCGCGGATGCCGAAGCGCTCGCGGCGCGGTTGCTTGCCCATGCAGCGGTCGCCTGGGCGGGGCTCGGCGCGCGCGATTCGCTGCGGCTCGAGGCCGGGCTCTGCCTCTACGGCCACGATATCGGCGAGGACACCACCCCGCTCGAAGCCGGACTCGGCTGGGCCGTGCCGAAGCGCCGGCGCGAGGAACGCAACTTCCCGGGCGCGGCGCGCATCCTCGACAATCCTCCCACCCGCCGCCGCGTCGGCATGAGGCCCGAGGGCCGGGCGATCGCGCGCGAGGGCGCCGCCCTGCTCGACGAGGCCGGCGTGGCGGTCGGCCATGTGACCAGCGGCGGTTTCGGGCCGACGCTCGGCGGCCCGGTGGCCATGGGCTACCTGCCCGTCGCCGGCGCCGCGCCCGGGTCGCCGCTCGCCTTCGATGTTCGCGGGAGGCCGCGGCCCGGCCGGGTCGTCCGCCTTCCCTTCGTTCCCCACAACTATTTCCGAGGCTGAGAACTCCGATGGCCGTCAGGACCTACTACACGCGCGAACATGAATGGGTGCGGATCGAGGACGGTGTCGCGGTCTGCGGCATCACCGACTACGCGCAGTCGCAACTGGGCGATGTCGTCTATGTCGAACTGCCGGAGGTGGGCGCGGAGATTGCGCGCGACGGCGAGGCCGCGGTGGTCGAGAGCACCAAGGCGGCGAGCGACGTCTATGCGCCGGTCGGCGGCACGGTCGTCGGGGTCAACGGCCGGCTCGAGGAGTCGCCCGACCTCGTCAACGAGTCGGCGGAGGACCAGGGCTGGTTCTTCCGCATGGAGATCGACGACGAGGGCGAGCTCGACGAGCTAATGGACGAAGAGGGCTACCAGGCGTTCGTCGAGGAACTGGACTGATGCGCTACCTGCCGATCACCAGCGCCGACCGCAGCGAGATGCTCCGGGCGGTCGGCGCGCCGTCGGTAGAGGCGCTGTTCGCCGATGTGCCGGAAGACGCGCTGCTGGCGGAGCCGGTGGACCTGCCGCACCATGCCGGCGAGTTCGAGGTCGAGCGGCAGCTCTCGCGGCTTGCGGCGCGGAACCGGGCGGCGGGCGCGGGCCCCTTCTTCTGCGGGGCCGGCAGCTACCGCCACCACATTCCGGCGGCGGTGGACTACCTGATCCAGCGCGGCGAATTTCTCACCTCCTACACGCCCTACCAGCCGGAAATCGCCCAGGGCACGCTGCAATATCTGTTCGAGTTCCAGACCCAGGTCTGCCTGCTGACCGGCATGGAGGTCGCCAACGCCTCCATGTATGACGGCGCGACCGCCGCGGCCGAGGCGGTGACGATGGCGAACCGCGTTACCCGGCGCTCGAAGGCGGCGGTCTCCGGCAATCTCCACCCGCATTACCGCGATACGGCCGCGACGCTGGCGCGCTTCCAGGGCTTCGCGCTCGAGGCCGGGCCGCCAATGCCGGCCGGCGGCGAGGACCTGGCCTCGCGCATCGACGGCGAGACTTCCTGCGTCGTCGTCCAGTATCCGGACCTGTTCGGCAATATCGCCGACCTCTCGGCGCTGGCGGAAGCCGCCCACGCGAAGGGCGCGCTGCTGGTGGTCGTCGTCACCGAAATCGTGGCGCTCGGCGCGCTCAGGCCGCCGGGCGCGATGGGAGCCGATATCGTCGCGGCGGAAGGCCAGTCCATCGGCAATGCGATGGGTTTCGGCGGCCCGCATCTCGGCCTGTTCGCGGCGCGCGCGCGCCATATGCGCCAGATGCCGGGCCGGCTTTGCGGCGAGACGGTGGATGCGGACGGGCGGCGCGGCTATGTGCTGACCCTTGCGACGCGCGAGCAGCATATCCGCCGCGAGCGCGCGACCAGCAATATCTGCACCAATTCCGGCCTCTGCGCGCTCGCCTTCACCATCCATCTGACCCTGCTCGGCGAGACCGGGCTGAAGCGCTTGGCGGCCCTCAACCATGCCGGCGCCGTCTCGCTGGCCGACCGGCTGGGCGGACGGGTGGTCACACCGGCCTTCTTCAACGAGTTCGCTGTCCGGCTGGACGGCGACGCCGCGGAGGCAGTCGAGCGTCTCGCCGGCGAGGGCATTCTCGCCGGCGTGCCGGTCTCGCGTCTCCATCCGGGCGCGGGGCTGAACGACCTGCTTCTGGTCGCGGTGACGGAGACGGCGGAGGAGGAAGACCTTGCAGCCCTGGCGGAGGCCCTGGCATGACCGGCTTGTCCCGCGACACGGTTTCCGGCGATCTCGGGCTCCGCATCGAGGAGCCGTTGATCTTCGAGCAGGACAGCCCCGGCGCGGTCGGCGTGGACTGGCCGGAAGCGGAAGCGGGCCCGGACCGTCTGGGCGGGCTTGCGCGGTCCGGCCCGATCGGCCTGCCGAGCCTCGCCGAGCCGACCGTGGTGCGCCATTACACCCGCCTCTCGCAGAAGAACTACGGCATCGACACGGGCCTCTTCCCGCTCGGTTCCTGCACCATGAAGCACAATCCGCGCCTGAACGAGCGCATGGCGCGGCTTCCCGGCTTCGCGGACGTTCACCCGCTCCAGCCGGAGAGCACGGTGCAGGGGGCGCTGACGCTCTGCCGGGAATTGCAGCGCTGGCTGACCGTGCTGACCGGAATGCCCGGCGTGGCGCTGACGCCCGGCGCCGGCGCGCATGGCGAGCTTTGCGGGATGATGGCGGTCCGGGCGGCGCTGGACGCGGGCGGTGCGGCGAATGCGGCCCGCCGCCGCGTGCTGGTGCCGGATTCCGCGCACGGCACCAACCCGGCCACGGCGGCGGCGCTCGGCTTCGAGGTCGTCTCGGTCCCGGAGGACGGGCGCGGCCGGGTCGATCCGGATCGCTTCGAGGCGCTGGCCGGCGAAGGCGGCGTCGCCGCGGTCATGCTGACCAACCCCAATACCTGCGGCGTGTTCGAGAACGACATCCGCCGCATCGCCGACGCGGTTCACGACGCGGGCGGTTATTTCTACTGCGACGGGGCGAATTTCAATGCCATCGTCGGGCGGGTGCGGCCGGGAGACCTCGGCGTCGACGCCATGCATATCAACCTGCACAAGACCTTCTCGACCCCGCATGGCGGCGGCGGGCCGGGCTCCGGGCCGGTGGTGTTCTCGGAGGCGCTCGCGCCCTTCGCGCCGGTGCCGCGCATCGTCGAGGAAGACGGCGTTCTGCGGCTGGAGGAGGCGAACGGCAGGGCCCTCGGGCGGATGAAGGCCTTCCACGGCCAGATGGGCATGTTCGTGCGCGCGCTCGCCTACATGATGAGCCACGGGGCGGACGGGCTCAGGCAGGTTTCGGGCGATGCGGTGCTGAACGCGAACTACCTGCTGCGCAAGCTGGAGGACCTGTATTCCGCGCCCTTCGCCGATTCCGGCCCGGCCATGCACGAGGCGCTGTTCGACGACCGCTCGCTCCGCGACACCGGCGTCTCCACGCTCGACATCGCCAAGGCGATGATCGACGAGGGCTTGCACCCGATGACGGTCTATTTCCCGCTGGTGGTGCATGGCGCGATGCTGGTCGAGCCGACCGAGACCGAGACCCGCGCCAGTCTCGACCGCTTCGTCGCCATCATGCGCGGCCTCGCCGACCGCGCAAAGGCCGGCGCCCCGCTGACCGAGGCCCCCCACCACGCCCCGAGGCGCCGGCTGGATGAGACGCAGGCGGCGCGCAAGCCGGTGCTGAGGTGGCGGGGGGCGGGGGAGGAGTAGCGGGGCTGGTTATCGAGACTCGCGAAATCGAACCGGAACACTATCCTGCGGTCACCTTCGGGACAGGAACGGGGGGGGGGGGCAGGTATGCAAGACGACGAGGCTGTTGAAATTCTGTAAATTCTGGCTGCGGGCTGTGATCCGGAAGCTGGCGAATTGCCGCCCCGCAACCATGTTCTCCAGCAGCGGAATGTCATAAGGGCGCTGGCGCTTGTAGCGCCTGTTTTTCGTCGCCATGCCGCTAAAAGCAATCGCAAAAAAGGAATGGGCGGTCTACCGCAGATGGCCGGTCGGCCATGGACGGCCAAAGAGGATGCGGACCTGCTATCGGCCTTCGATGACGGCGTTGCGATCGAGGAGCTCGCGACTCGCCGCCGGCGAACGCGAGGTGCTATTGGGAGCCGCCTTGTCCGGCTTGGGCGGTTGGAGAATCGCCCTGCCCGGGAAGCACTGCCGGAGGTGTCTGCCGAGAAACGGGGCGCAACGGAAGGGGCGTGGTCGGGGGCGACCGACGCCCCATAGTCGGGATGCGCGCCACCCCGTCGCCCCAGTTGGGCGACGAGTAAAAAGTCCGGGGCGACTCTTGCCGCGGCTGCGCCGACCCCTGTCGAGGCAAGCCGCCGGTATTTCGCGCAAGGTCCCGATGCTGGGAAAATGATGCTATACTGACGATGGAGAGGCGATTCGGCGGGGGGCGGAGGAGAGGGCGCGCAGTCGATACAGAGCGGGCTCGGGCCGCCGGCGCGGCCGGGACCGGGCCCCGGAAGAGAGCGGCGGACCATGACAAAACATGACAAAACATGACATAACATGACACATGGCGGGGTGTCCTCCCGGATGCGGTGGCGTTGACTCGCCCGGGCGCGTTGGGTAGCTTCCGGCCCGCTGGTGGAAACGAGAGGGGTGTTCGATGGGGGTTTCGCTGCCTCCCGACTATAAGCCTTCCAGAAGCGAGGATTTCATGAACCCACTGCAGCAGGAATATTTCCGGCTGAAGCTGATCGACTGGAAGGAACGACTGATCCGCGACTCCAGCGACGCCGTCCTCCAGCTCCAGAGCGAGAGCCTCCGGGTCGCCGACGACGGCGAACGCGCCTCGATGGAAACCGACAAGCGCCTCGCGCTCCGCACCCGCGACCGGGCGCGCAAGCTGATCGCCAAGATCGACCAGGCGCTGAAGCGGATCGATGACGGCACCTACGGCTATTGCGAACAGACCGACGAACCTATAGACCTCGGCCGGCTGGAAGCCCGCCCGATCGCGACGCTCTCCATCCAGGCGCAGGAACGCCATGAGCGCCTGGAACGCATGCACCGCTCGGACTGAGGCCGCCCGGAAGGTCGCAATCCGGCGGCGCCCCTCCTCCACCGACCCGGCGAACGGCGAAGGCGAATGACCCTGGATTACCGTGACACCGTCTTCCTGCCGAAGACGGATTTCCCGATGCGCGCCGGCCTCGCCCGGCGCGAGCCGCAGATCCTGGCGCGCTGGGAGGCGCAGGACCTGTTCGGGCGCCAGCGCGAGGCGGCGCGCGGGCGGGAGAAGTTCATCCTGCATGACGGCCCGCCCTATGCGAACGGCCACCTGCATATCGGCCATGCGCTCAACAAGATCCTGAAGGACGTCATCAACCGCAGCCGGCAGATGACCGGCATGGACGCCCACTACATCCCCGGCTGGGACTGTCACGGCCTGCCGATCGAATGGAAGGTCGAGGAGGACTACCGCGCGCGCGGCAAGGACAAGGACGCCGTGCCGATCCTGGAGTTCCGCCGCGAATGCCGCGAGTTCGCCGCGCTCTGGATCGATACCCAGCGCGAGGAGTTCAAGCGGCTCGGCGTGCTCGGCGACTGGGACAACTACTACACCACCATGTCGAACGGGGCCGAGGCGGCCATCGCCGGCGAAATCTGCCGCTATGCGATGAACGGCGGCCTCTACCGCGGCATGAAGCCGGTCCTCTGGTCGGTCGCGGAAAAGACCGCGCTCGCCGATGCCGAGGTCGAGTATCACGACCATGTCTCGCCCTGGATACATGCCGCCATGCCGGTGCTGCGCGGGCCGGAAGGGCCGGCCGCGCTCGTCATCTGGACGACGACGCCCTGGACGATCCCCGGCAATCGCGGCCTCGCGGTCGCGGCCGGGGCGGACTATGTGCGTGTGGCCGTTCCCGGCCGGGAGCAGGCGCTGATCGTCGCGGAGGCCAGGCTCCAGCCCTTCCTCGCGGAATGCGGGATCGAGGGCCACGAGGTGCTGGGCCGCTTCAAGGGCGAGGCGCTGGTGGGCGCGGTCGCGGCGCATCCGCTCGCGGCGCTCGGCTACGACACGGAATCGCCGGTGATGGCGGCCGATTTCGTCACCATGGACCAGGGCGCGGGCGTAGTGCATATCGCGCCCGGCCACGGCGCGGACGACTTCAACCTCGGCGCCGCCAACGGGCTCGAGGTCACGGACTATCTCGACGGCGACAGCGTGTACCGGCCGCATGTGCCGCATTTCGCGGGCGAGCGGGTGCTGACGCCGGACGGCAAGCCGGGCGGGGCCGACGAGGCGGTCATCGCCGCGCTGGAGCGGGCGGGCGCGTTGCTCGGCCGCGGCAGGCTGCGGCACAGCTACCCGCATTCATGGCGCTCGCACGCGCCGCTCATCTTCCGCGCGACGACCCAGTGGTTCATCTCCATGGAGACCAACGGCCTCCGGGAGAAGGCGCTGGAGGCGGTCGCCGCGACCCGCTTCGTGCCGGAGAGCGGCCGCCGCCGGCTCGGCTCCATGATCGAGAACCGGCCCGACTGGTGCGTCTCGCGCCAGCGCGCCTGGGGGGTGCCGATCCCCGTGTTCACCCATCGCGGGACCGGGGAGCTGCTGCGCGACGAGGCCGTCAACGAGCGCGTGCTGGCGGCTTTCCGCGAACGCGGCGGGGACGCCTGGTTCGAACTGCCGGCCGCGCATTTCCTCGGACCCGGCCGCGACCCGGAAGACTGGGACCCGGTGCAGGATATCGTCGAGGTGTGGTTCGACTCGGGCTCGACCCATGCCTTCGTGCTCGAGGGCAACGAGACCCAGCGCTGGCCGGCCTCGCTCTATCTGGAAGGCTCGGACCAGCACCGGGGCTGGTTCCACTCCTCGCTGCTGGAAGCCGCCGGCACGCGCGGCCGCGCGCCCTTCGACGCGGTGCTGACGCACGGCTTCGTGCTCGACGAGGACGGGCGCAAGATGTCGAAATCGCTCGGCAATGTGACCGCCCCGCAGACCGTCATCGACCGCTACGGCGCCGACATCCTGCGCATCTGGACGGTCTCGGCCGATTATTCCGACGATCTGCGCATCGGCGAGAACATCCTGAAGCACCAGGCCGAGCTCTACCGGCGCATCCGCAACACGCTGCGCTACCTGCTCGGCAATCTCGCAGGCTTCGATGCGGGCGAGCGCGTGGCGCCGGCGGACATGCCGGAACTGGAACGCTGGGTGCTGCACCGGCTCCGGGAGCTCGACCGGCTGGTGCGCCGCGCCATCGAGGACTACAACTTCCACGTCATGTGGACGGCGCTGCACAATTTCTGCGCCGTGGACCTCTCGGCCTTCTATTTCGATATCCGCAAGGACATCCTCTATTGCGACCCGGCGTCGAGCCTCGCGCGCCGGTCCGCGCGGACCGTGCTCGACCTGCTGTTCGACTGCCTGACGGCCTGGACCGCGCCCATCCTGTGCTTCACCGCCGAGGAAGCCTGGCTTGCGCGGCATGGCGCTTCCGGGGGCGAATCGGTGCATCTGCGCCAGTTCCCCGAGGCGCCGGCGGACTGGCGGGACGAGGCGCTGGCGGCGCGCTGGGCGGCGGTGCGGGCCGTGCGCCGGGTCGTGACCGGCGCCATCGAGCGGGAGCGGGCGGCCAAGCGGATGCGCTCCGGCCTGGAGGCGGCGCCGGTCGTCTGGCTCGCCCCGGAACGCCGGGCGGCGCTCGACGGGCTCGACCTTGCCGAGATCGCCATCGTCTCGGCCTTGACCTTCGGCGAGGGCGAGCCGCCTGCGGACGCCTTCCGGCTGGAAGATGTGGAGGGCGTGGCGGTCCTGCCCGCGGCCTCGGAAGACGAGCGCTGCGCGCGCTGCTGGCGCCGCCTGCCGGATGTCGGCCGGGGCGGGGCGGATATCTGCGGGCGCTGCGCCGATGCGGTCCGCCCGCCGCCGCCGGAAGCGGCCGCCTGAGGCCCTGCGCGCGCCCCGGCGATACGGGCTGGCGGCGGCCGCAGCCGTCTTCGCCGCGGACCAGGCGTCCAAGCTCTGGGTGCTGGCGGCCCAGGCGGGCCTGCCGGCCGAAATCGCGCCCTTCTTCAACATCGTGCTGGTCTGGAACCGGGGCGTGAGCTTCGGCATGTTCGGCTCCGCCGGCCCGCTGGTGCTGGCGGCCCTTGCGGGTGCGGTGGCGCTGGCGCTGGTCGTATGGATGCTGCGCTCGCCCCGGCGGTTCGAGGCGCTGGCGCTCGGCGCCGTCGCCGGCGGGGCGGCCGGCAATATCCTCGATCGGCTCACGCGCGGCGCCGTGGTGGACTTTCTTGACTTCCATGTCGCCGGCTGGCACTGGTATGCCTTCAATCTGGCCGATTCCGCCATTGCCGTCGGTGTCGCCATGCTGTTGTTCGATGCCGTGTTCATGCGCGGCGAGCAGACCGGGGACGCCAGCGGCGGGAAGGGACGAAGCGCATGATGATCCGGTCGATAGCACTGGTTGCGGGCGCGGTGTTGGCGCTCGGCGCATGCGATGTGGCGCGGACCCTCGGCATCGACCGGGAGGGGCCCGACGAATTCGCCGTCCTGCGCCATGCGCCGCTGACCGTGCCGCCCGATTTCCGCCTCCGCCCGCCGGAGCCGGGCAGGGTGCGCCCGCAGGAATTGCCGCCGCGCGAGAGCACGCGCCAGGCGCTGACCGGCGCGGAGGCCGGCGAAGCGGCGGCGCGGTCCACGGGCGAGTCGGCGCTTCTGGCCAGGATGGGCGGGGCCAAGGCGGACAGCAACTTCCGCCGGCGCATCGACGAGGAGACCGCCGAGATCGCCCGGAAGAACCGGCGCCTGCTCGACGACCTGATCTTCTGGGAAGACCGCGAGACTCATGCGAGCGTCGTCGATGCCCGGGCGGAGAGCAAGCGCCTGCGCGAGAACGAGGCCCTGGGCAAGCCGCCGACCGAGGGCGAAACTCCGACGATCCAGCGCCGGTAGCCCGGAGGGGCGCGGACGGTGCTGGGCGACCTTCCCTACCGCCAGGACCTGTCGCGCTGTTCGGGCGTCGCCGGCAGCGCCGCCTTCGAGGGGGCGCTCGCGGCGGCGGGCGACGGGCTGGCGGCCCTGCGGCGCGCCCATGACGACGGCAGCCTGCCGCTGCTGCGCCTCCCGCAGGCGCAGGGCGACCTCGCCATGATCGAGGCGCGGGCCGAGCACCACCGCGAACATGCCGACGATGTCGTGGTCCTCGGCACGGGCGGGTCCAGCCTCGGCGGGCAGGCGCTTTACGCGCTCGCCGATTCCGGCTTCGGACCGAGCGGCGACTCGCCCCGGCTGCACTTCCTCGACAATATCGACCCCCATACCTTCGACCATTTGTTCCGCAGCCTCGACCTTGCGCGCACCGACTTCCTCGTCATCTCCAAATCGGGCGCCACCGCCGAGACGCTGCTGCAATTCCTCGTTTGCCTGGAAGCGCTGGCGGACCGTGTGGGCCGCGAGGGCGTAGGCCCGCATGTCACCGTCATCGCGGAACCCGGCGCGAACCCGTTGAGACGCCTCGCCGGGTCCTGGGGCTTCGCCGCGATCGACCACGACCCCGGCATAGGCGGGCGCTATGCGGCGCTGACGCCGGTCGGGCTGCTGCCGGCGGTGATCGCCGGCCTCGATCCGGCGGCGCTGCGCGAAGGCGCGCACCAGGTGCTGCACCGGACCCTCAATGCCCGGACGCCCGGCGCGAGCGGCCCGGCGCTCGGCGCGGCGCTGAATGTCGCTACCGGCCGGAGCGCGGTGCTGCTGGCCTATGCCGACAGGCTGCGCCCCTTCGCCATGTGGTTCCGCCAGCTCTGGGCCGAGAGCCTCGGCAAGGACGGCAAGGGCACGCTGCCGGTTCCGGCCGCGGGCGCGGTGGACCAGCACAGCCAGCTCCAGCTCTGGCTCGACGGGCCGGACGACAAGCTGTTCACCGTCGTGACGGCCGAAACGGCCGGGCACGGACGCATCGTGCCGCCGGCGCTGGTCGAGGACGGGCGCCTCGCATGGCTCGCGGGGCGCAGCATGGGCGACCTGCTCGACGCCGAGGCGCGCGCTACCGTCGAGACCCTGGCGGAGAGGGGCCGGCCGGTGCGGCAGTTGCATCTCGAGCGGGTCGATGAGACGGCGCTCGGCGCGCTGACGATGCATTTCATGCTGGAGACGATCCTGGCCGCACACCTGCTGGGAGTCGATCCCTTCGACCAGCCGGCCGTCGAACGGGGCAAGGTGCTGGCGCGGGACTATCTCGCGGCGATGGAGCGGCGGTGATGCTGCGCCGCCTGCCGGACGCGGTGGTCAACCGCATCGCGGCGGGCGAGGTGGTCGAACGCCCGGCCGCCGCACTCAAGGAACTGGTCGAGAATGCGATAGATGCGCGCGCGGGCCGGATCGACTGCGCGCTCCGGGCGGGAGGGGCGGCATGGATTGCGGTGGACGACGACGGCGCCGGCATCGCCCGGGACGAGCTGGCGCTGGCGCTGGAACGCCACGCCACCTCGAAGCTCGCCGATGACGATCTGGTGGACATCCGCACGCTCGGCTTTCGCGGCGAGGCGCTGCCGTCGATCGGCGCTGTCTCCCGCCTGACCGTTGCCAGCCGGGCGGAGGGCGCGGCGGAGGCCTGGCGCATCTCGGTCGACAATGGCGAACCCGGCGCGGTCGAGCCGGCGGCCCGCGCACGCGGCGCGCGGGTGGAGGCGGCGGGCCTCTTCCGCGCTGTGCCCGCCCGGCTCAAATTCCTGAAATCCGCGCGCGCCGAATATCTCGCCGCCGCCGACATGCTGAAACGGCTCGCCATGGCGCGGCCCGCCATCGCCTTCTCGCTGGAGCATGACGGCCGCCGCGCCTGGGCCTCCCCGGCGGCCTCCGACCCCCTTGCCCGGCTCGCGGATGTGCTGGGGCCGGAGTTCGCGGACAACTCGGTTCCCGTTGCGCTGGAGGCCGACGGCCTCCGCCTTTCCGGCCATGCCGGCCTGCCGACCTGGCACCGCGGCACTGCGCAGGCGCAATATCTGTTCGTCAACGGCCGCCCGGTGCGCGACCGCCTGCTCCAGGGCGCGGTCCGCGCCGGCTATGAGGAGCTGGTGCCGCGCGGACGCTTCCCCGTGCTGGCGCTCTTCCTGGATGTGCCGCCCGACCGGGTAGATGTGAATGTGCACCCGGCGAAGACCGAGATCCGGTTTCGGGACGGGGGCCGGGTGCGCTCGCTGATCGTCTCCGCGCTCCGCCGGGCGCTCGCGGAAGAAGGCCACCGCGCGGCCGCGCCCGCCGCTGCCGCGCCGCTCATCGGGCGCTTCCGGCCGGGCGGGAGCTCCGCGCCGCCCCTGGAACTCGCCGAGCGAGCCGCCGCCTGGCAGGCGCCGCTCGACCCCGGATTGCCGCCGTCGGCCCCGCCGCCCGCGCCGGAGGCGCCGGACGCCGCCGGCCTGCCGCTGGGCGCCGCCCGCGCGCAGCTTCACGACACCTATATCGTGGCGCAAACCGGCGACGGCATCGTGCTGGTGGACCAGCATGCGGCGCATGAGCGGCTGGTTCTGGAGCGCATGCGCCGGGCGCTTGCGGACGGCCCGCCGCCGCGCCAGGCTCTGCTGCTGCCGGAGGTGGTCGAGCTCGGGGAGGCCGGGGCCGAGCGGCTGGCGGCCAAGGCGGAGGAGCTGGGCGAACTCGGCCTCGTGCTGGAGCGCTTCGGCCCGGAGGCGGTGCTGGTGCGCGAGACGCCGGCGGCGCTCGGCAAGGTCGATGTCAAGGGGCTGGTGCGCGACCTCGCCGACGACCTGGCCGAGCACGGGTTGGCATTGACGCTGAAGGAGCGGCTGGAGGATGTGGCGGCGACCATGGCCTGCCACGGCTCGGTGCGCGCCGGCCGCCGCCTCGGCGCGCAGGAAATGGACGCGCTGCTGCGCGAAATGGAGGCGACGCCGCGCTCGGGCCAGTGCAATCACGGCCGCCCGACCTATGTGGAGCTCAAGCTCGCGGACATCGAACGCCTGTTCGGCCGCCGCTGACAGGGTCCTGCGCTCCTCTTCCCGGCCATTCTCCTTCCTTGTCCCCGAAAAGAGTGAGGAGACGATCCGGAGGCCGTGGAGAAGGCGCCGGCAAGCATCTCCCGCGGTCCGGTCGGACACCGCGCTATCCCTGCGAGAGATGGTCGATGGACGCCTTGCCTGTGTCGGGATTGGTCGTGTCCCCGGGGGTGTTGTAGGAGGCGAGGCTTCCGCTGTTATCTGTGGGTAAGTGGCCCGCCGCAGCGACCGCGACGTGTCTGGCGGCGGGGGGCCGCTTATCCGTAGCGGAGGCCATCGCGGCGCCGGTCAGGGTTGGGCCTGGATAGTCCACCCGACCGGAGGAAGACCACGATGACCGCCAACGACATGATGACCTTGCGGGCGCTGTTGGCGAAGAGTTCCGAGGCGGACCTGCTTCGCGAGACGATCGCCTTCACGGTCGAGCGTCCGATGGCGCTTGAGGTCGAGGGCCTTGCCGGGGCCGCGCATGGCGAGCGTTCGCCGGCCCGGATCGCGCAGCGCAACGGCTACCGCGACCGGGTCCGGGAGACGCGGGCCGGCACGGTCGAGTTGAAGCGCCCGAAGCGGCGCAAGGGGCGCTACCGCCCCGGCTTCCCGGAACCGCGCCGGATGGCGGAGAAGGCGCTGACTGCGGTGATCCGGGAGGCCTGCATCGAGGGCGTGGCGACCCGCTCGGTCGACGACCCGGCGCAGGCCATGGGGATGTCGGGCCTCTCCAGGAGCCAGGTCTCGCGGCTATGCGGCGGGATCGACGACAAGAGCCGCGACTTCCTCGACCGCCCGCTGGAGGGCGACCGGCCGTATCTGTGGCGGGACGCGACCTGTGCGAAGAGGCGCGAGACCGGGCGCGGCGTCCCGGTCGCGGCCACCATCGCGGTGGCGGTCAACGACCGGGGCCGCCGCGAGGGGCGCGGCATGGCGAGCGGCGCGTCCGAGGCCGGGACCTTCCGGACCGCGTTCCTTCGCTCCCCGGCCCGCCGCAGGCGGCGCGGCGTCAAGCTGGCGATCTGCGACGACCGCAAGGGCCTCAAGGCCGCCGCGAGACGAAGGGGCCGTCCAGAGAGCCGGATACATGACGCTGGAAGCCATCGCTCCCGTGAGCGACAATACAACCGTCAAGTCGCCCGCCGCGGCAGACTGAGCGGCCCGGCCCCACCCGCCGGATACCGCAACCGACGACAGGCTCTTACACCACCGCCTGGGACACGATCGATTGTATCCGGCAAAGGCATCGGCCTGCAGGATGCCGGCGTAGCTTCGCAGATGCTCGACCGGGCGATCGCCCGAACGGTTCCGCGAGTAACGGAACAGGGCCGCCGGCGGGTCCGGCCCGCCGAACGGCTTGTCGTCGCGCCCATAGATCCAGGCCCGCACGGTGTCGGTCCTGCCCCTGGCCAGAACCGGCGCAGGCGTATCGTCGCCGTGCAGGCGGTCCGCCGCCGGCACATGAGACGCAATCAGGTCGTGCAACGGCTTCAACGCCACGGCGCCGGGGCCGACCCGGTCGACCGGGGTCGGCAGGCCGGGATCGACGCCCTCGCGCGCATAGCGCTCGCGCTGGCGGTTCAGCGGCTGATGCTGCCCGAACTTCTCGAACGGGATCATGGCCAGCAGGTTGGGGCCTGCCCGGCCGCGCGGCGTCGGGTGGAACGGCGCCGGCGGCTGGCCGATCTTCTCGCAGGCTCGGCAGGTGAACTTCTCGCGCACCGTCCGGATCGCCTTCCACCGGCGCGGGATGACCTCCAGCGTCCCGGTTATGTCCTCGCCGATCTTCGAGAGCTTCTGAGAGCCGCAGCACTCACAGGCACGCGGCGCGGGCGCAACCGCCCGCTCGCGCGGCAGATGCTCGGGGAACGGCTTGCGCGCCGGACGGCGCCGGGGGAACCCCTTGACCTGTGTCGCGCCGGCTGCGGCCTGTTCGGCCGTCAGTTCGTCCTCGGGCGCGCTTGCCTCAAGCTTGTCGAGCTGGAGCTCCAACTGGTCGAGAAGGCGCTGCTTGCGCTCCGAGCGCTGGCCGTAAAGCGCGCGCCCGAGCTTCCCGATCGTCAGCTTCATGGCGGCGATCTGCGCTTCGGCGTTCGCAGCCCGCGCCTCGGACGCTTTGGCCGCCGCCGCCGCAAGCGCGGCCCTCAGCGCGTCCATGTCCGATCCGTCCGGCATACCCGGCCGCGAATCGCAACGTCCGGTTCGCCGCTACGCCAATCCTGTGCGACGAGTCACTTCGCCGCCCGTCAGCCGACCCGCGAGGGCCGCCGGGTCCGGACCGGGTTGCGCCAGTCGATCCCCTCCGGCAGGTAGCCGAGCGGCGCCGCACCGATCGACACCGCCTCGCCCGACGCCAAAGGCCAGGGGAACCGGCCGCGCTCCAGACGCTTGGCATAGAGAGAGATACCGAACCCGTCATGCCAGAGAGTCTTGACGAGGCCGCCTTTGCGTCCGCGGAAGATGAACAGGGCGCCCGCATGCGGATCGCGACCCGGGCCCTGAGGGACCCGCAGCGCCAGCGTGTTCATCCCGCGCCGCATGTCCGTCACGCCGGTCGCGAGCCAGACCCGCGCCCCGCTCGGAACCGGGATCGTCGCCGCTCCGGAACCCCGAGCACCCGCGACAGCGCCGCCGCATCCACATCCCGGTCGACCGTCACGCGTGAGCCGTCCGCAAGGGCAATCTCGATCCGCCCGGAGGCAGACGGTTCGATATCCGGCGCCGCCGGCAGCAGCCTCGCGGGCGCCGCCCCTTCCGGCGAAGAGACAACCACCGGGACGAAGCCGCCTACCGCGCGCGCCATCTCCCGATACTGGCGCCGCCAGCTGAAGACCGGGTGCGCGTTCACGTCGTGCCGGCGCGCCGCCACCGAAACCGAAACCCCGGGCCGACAGCTCTCCGCCACGACCCGGCGCTTCCGCGCCTCGCTCCACCGACGGCGACGCCCCCGACCGTCGACCCCGGAACCCGACCGCTCCGCTGTGTCCGACATCCGCACAAGCGCCCACTTATCCTTGGTGGACACTTGCCGCGCGCCCACCTTCGAGCCCGCACCCTCCCCGATCCCGGAGAAATCCGACAGGCGGCCTACGCCGGAGGCTTACCTTTCAATGGCGATGACCCGATGGCTTCGTCTGCCCGAACTGCGCCCACGACCGAGGCTGCCAGTTGACCACTCACAAGCTCCAGTAGTGCTATCGCTGCCACCGTCAGCACCTCCATTACCGCCGGGACCGTCTTCGAGGCCACCAAGCTGCCCCTGACGGTGTGGTTCCAGGGCATCTACTTCATGACCCAGGACAAGAAGGGGTGCTCGGCGATGACGCTGCCCCGTCAATTTGGCATCTCCTGCAACGCCGCCCGGCGCATGCGCCACAAGCTGATGCAGGCGATGATGGAGCGCGACCGTGAGCACCCGCCCGGTGGGTTCATCCAGCTCGACGATGCCTGCCTCGGGGGCGAGCGCAGCGGCGGCAAGCGCGGGACGGGGGGCGCCGGGCAAGACCCCTTTCGTGGCTGCGGTCGAGACCAATGAGGCGGGCCATCCGCAGCGGGTGAAGCTCACCGTGGTCGAGGGCTTCCGTCTCACCGAAATCGCCGCCTGGGCGCAGCAGCACCTGAGTCCGGGCACGCAGGTGCTCTCCGATGGACTGGCCTGCTTCAATGGCGTGACCGCGGTAGGCTGCGTGCATGAGCCGGTGGTGACCGGCGGCGGGAAAGCCGCGGTCGAGCGTCCCGAGTTTCGATGGGTGAACACGATTCCCGGCAACATCAAGACGGCGTTGCGTGGCGCCTGTCATGCGGTTCGCCTCAAGTATGCGCAGCGCTATCTTGCGGAGTTCGAGTGCCGGTTCAATCGTCGCTTCGACTTGCCCGACATCATCCACAGACCGGTCTACGTGGCGCTGAGGACGCCGCCGATGCCGGAGCGGCCGCTCAAGTTGCGCTTGGCTTGAGTGGTAATCGGGAAGAAGAAATAAAGGCCGAGCGCGGTAATCACGAGTGGCACGGCGAGCGGGGAGATCAGCAGGCCGAAGACGAACGGCTTGCCCGGAAAATCCGCGCGCGTGAGCCCGTATGCTGCGAGCGTGCCGAGCACGGTGGCGGCGATCATGGTCGTGACGGCGACGATCAGGCTGTTTTCGAGCGCGAACATCCAGGGGAAGGGCTCAACGACCGCATCGTACCAGCGCATCGAGAAGCCGGGCAGGGGATAGCTGAGGAAACTCCCCGAACTGAAGTAGATCGGCACGATGACAACGATCAGCCCGATCAGGAAGATGAAGCCCAGCACGCGAATGAGGCGCAGGCACCAGTACCAGACATGCTGGCCGCGCGTGGCGTGGACCGGGAGCGTCATCTGCCGGCCTATCCGAACTGGAAGCCGGCGGCGGCGCGCACGAGACCGCGCTGACCTGCCCCCGTCGACTGGTCCAGTTGGAATGTTAGTGCATAGCTGGTTTCTCTGCCACGCTGGCCGCCCGGCGGAGCGGAGCCGGGCGGCCAGCGTGGCATGACGATCGTTTCTGGCGCCGGCGGCCGGTATCCCAGGCTGCTGTGCGGGCGTGCGGCGTTGTAGTGGCGCCGCCGGGATTCGATGAGAACCCGGGCTTCCTTGAGACTGTAGAAGATCTCCCCGTTCAGGAGCTCGTCGCGCAGCCGCGCGTTGAAACTCTCGATGTAGCCGTTCTCCCAGGGCGAACCCGGCTCGATGAAGGCGGTCCGGGCGCCCACCGCGGCGATCCACCGCCTGACAGCCTTGGCGACGAACTCCGGGCCGTTGTCGGAGCGGACCCAGGCCGGGACGCCGCGCAGAATGAACAGGTCGGTCAGCACGTCGATGACGTCAGTTGAGGAACGCTTCTTGCGCACCCGGATGGCCGGGCTCTCAGGGGTGAACTCGTCCAGGACGTTGAGTATGCGCAAGGCCCGTCCGTCATATGTCCGGCGATGGACGAAGTCGCAGGACCGGACATGATCCGCCCGCTCGGCGCGTAGCCGGATGCAGGAGCCGTCGTTGAGCCATAGACGCCCTCGCCTGGGTTGTTTGCCGGGCGCCTTCAGCCCCTCGCGCCGCCACAGGCCCTCGACCCGCTTGTCGTTGACCTGCCCGCCGGCGTCGCGCAGCAGGGCGGCGATCGGCCGGTATCCGTAGCGGCCATACTGGCGGGCCCGCTCGACCATGTCCGCGACCAGGCGGTCCTCGTCGGCACGCCCGCGCGGGATGCGGCGCTGGGTCGAGCGATTCTGCCCCGTGCAGAACCTCAGCCTGCTGCAACAGGCTCACGATCTCCTCCGGCTTGTAACGCTTCCTCGCCATCGTCGGGCCTCCTCGTTCCATAACCTAAGGATGGGCCAATTCCATGGGGGAGGATCAGGCTAATGCAATTGCCGCTGCAAATTGCTCAACACGCCCTTGAGTTCGTCGGCAATAGCGGTGCGCCATGCCTGTCTCTGTACTGTCCTGTCGGCCACAGATGCGGTAAGAAAACGCTTCATTTGAGCAACGAAGTCGTCTGAATCTACAAGCTGGTCAATACGGCTGACAGCCATGTCGAGCAAGGCGTTGAAATTATCGATCCGGTAATCCCCGATCTTTGCTTCGACCGTATCCGTATTCGCTGTGACGCCTTGTTGTCCAAGCCACCTTATATCCCACAAGTCCCTCCAGCGCGTGTGGCGACCAAGGGTGGCGGGAAAAGACACCAGCTTGTTGGCGAGGATTTCTTCCTTTGATTCAACCCGAAGGATCGTGTCCTCATAGCCATCCGGCAGAAAATCGTAATTCCTCTTCATCGTCAAGAAGTCGTGGGAGTATGAGGGGACATTGCAAATTTCCAGATGGATACGCTGACGCGGGATGTTCCGTTGACCGGGCCGGGTCATCACGACAATTCTCCACCTTCTGTTAACCGGTTGCTTCAGGGAGGTATCGAGACCATCTTTTGGTTCTTGAATTGGTACATTAACGACGGTTTCGAGGCCGTAGCGCCGCGACAGGTAGCCTGTCAAATGGCCACCTAATGCTGCGAGGCGGGAGCCGGTGAATTGGACACCGCCGGAAAAGTCGAGGTCTTCACTGAACCGCGGCGCTCCGTGGCAGAGTCGGAGCGCGGTTCCGCCCTGGAATACCAGTCCTTCCAGGAAGCCTCCCTGTTCCATGGCAAAGAGGATATCGTAGTGCAGCAGTTCTTTCTCGACCACCAACTGCATACCGTTCAACCGGGGATCTTCCATGGCCCGGCCGACAAGCAGCGCAATGTCCTGGGTCATGCCGCCACGCTGCGGCCGGCGCTTCCCGCTTCCGCCTGCTCTCTCAGGATGTCCTCGTAATCCTCACGGTTGACCATGCCGAGATTGCGCCCGACACGCCGGAGGTCCCGCAGGGCCGTCTCGGCCCGGGCGACACGGAGAGGGCGGTCCTGCATGACGAGGGTGTTCGCCAGGATGTCATCGGGCGAGCGGGCGGTATGGGTGAATTCGATGACGCCGTAGGGCGTCCGGATCTCCGCGCTCCGCCCGGTCGTCATGACCGTGATCCTGCTCATCGGGATTTGCGAGATCGCGCCGTATTCCGCCAAGGCCGATTCCAGGCTGACATAGCTGTATTCGCCGCGCCGCAGACACACTGCGACCTTCTCGATGAGATAGCGTTTGGACAGCCGGGACAGGGGATTCACATAAACGCCGCGCGCCGCGCGCTCCAGGAATCCCTGGCGCGCCAGGCGCCTCACACCCTCGGCGAAGGTCCTGGGCGACCTCTCCGGGAACAGCGTCCGGAGATCGGAGACCGCGAAGACAGCCCGGCCTCTCCGGTCCCAGTCCCATAGAATCTTGATCGCATCCGGGGTCTTCATCGGTCTGGGGCCTATAGGGAGATACCAGCATTACATATACATGATAAATTATATATACATGATATTAGTGTAGAGATCAAGCGCCTCAACATCCTGGGCCGCGCCCGGCCGCCAGCCCTGCCTGTCCGCCGCGGCAAGAACCGTCGATGATGCCGACCATTGCGGCGAGGGTGGCGTATGTAATGGCGAGTCAAGCCAGGCGGGGCGCGGTCCTGGCCTTGTCGAATGCGAGATTGGGCCAGAATCGATGCGCGATGACGGCCGCGGCGGCGCTGGCGACGGCGAGCGCGAGGAAGGCGGCGAGGGGTTTCACGGCCGCGTGGCGCCTTCGGGCGTGATCCACCGGCGGGCGTCCGCTTGCTTCACGGTCCAGCCGGCTCCGCCCGCGGCGCCCGGGATGGCGTCGCCATGGATTCCGAAACCCGGCTTGCTGTCCTCCGGCATGGCGCGGCCGAGATCGCGGGCCTCGATGAACGAGCCGTTCCAGGCAAGCCCCCTCTCGGCCGTCCAGTCGCCATCATGCGCCTCCGCCGCGATGACGGGTGCGGCGGCCGCGTCCCCGGCTTCGCGCTCCCGGGCCAGCGCATCGAGGGCGTCGGCGGCAGCAATGGGGGCGGGAGTGGGGTTGTCGTCGGTTCGGAGTTGCCGTGTATATAACTATTTGATCTACTGATGAAAATCTCATATGCCCGGCTTGAACCAAAACGTCACTTTCCGTATCGAATACTTGGAAGTACGGCTACGTTGCACGCTCTCTTCAGCCGTCATCGTCGAACCCGCCCGGCCCGCCCGTCGATGGCCGGTGAAACGGAGGATCCTCCTCGCCGCTCGGGATGACGGGATTCGTCACCCCTGGCGGAGCCGCGCGCAGGAAATCGTCGGGACCGATCTTCCACGCCGGCGCGATCTTCAGCAGCCGCTTCTCAATGCTGATTCCCGGGTGCATCGCGGTTCGCACGACACCGGCCGCTGGTCGGTGTTCCATCGGTGCGATGCGATAGCGTTCAAGCCGCCGGTAACGCTCAAGAAACTGCCCGAGATTGCGGCCGTCGCGGGGATTCATCTCCTGGGTCCTCACGGGGCATCCCGGAAGGCGCGCGTCCGACTTCAATGCGTCAGCGTCCCGGTAGCCGACAGCCAGCCGATACCGGTCAGGATGGTCGCCGTTCACGCCCGTCACCAGCGTCAGCCCGATAGTGTCGTCGCGGTCCACCGCGCCGTACCGCCTCAGCCACCCGCGGAATATCTTGCGCCCGGCCTCAATGTCCTCGAACAAGAAGTGTATCTCCGGCACGTCGGCCGCATCGCGCGCGAAGGCGAAGGCCAACCCCTTCCAACGCGCAGCGTCCCACAGCGGCGGATTCAGAACCGACAGCACCTTCATGTCCCGGTGCTTGCCCGCATCGACGCCCGATGCCGGCCTGTCGCAAGAAGTGTCGTCGGAGCCGTCTTCCGCACCGTTAAGCGAGTCATACCAACGGCGATGGTTTGGAACCCATGGGGCCATTTTCCGGTTCCGATAGAGGCGATGCGGCCCGGGTGAGATACGAGTTTGTTCCGGGCTTGGCAGCAGCGATCGAGGATATCGTCGTAGCTTTGGAAGACACGGTTCGAGAGCCCGTCGTCGCGCAGGAACCGCCGGATGTTCTCGACCGGGTTGAGTTCGGGCGAACGGGGCGGGAGTGCCGACAGGGCGATATTGCGGGGGACCTTGAGGGTCGAGGAGGTATGCCCTCCCGCCCGGTCGAGCATGACGACGGCATGGGCGCCGGGTTCGACGGCGAGGGCGATCTCTTCGAGAGGGGCGTTCGGCGCGTCTGTGTCGGCGTGGGGCATGACGATCCCGCCCGCCTTGCCTTTCTTCGGGCATATGGCGGCGAAGATACAGGCCGGGGTCGTTCTCCGGTCCCTGGGCGCGGAGGGTCGCGCGCCGCGTTTCGCCCCTCGCCGGGCGATCCTGTTTTTCTGTCCGACGCGGGCCTCGTCCCGCCACCGGACTTCGATCTCGACACCGTCATTGACCCCGGCGCGTATCTCCCTCAGGCGTTCGGAGAAGTTTTCTTGAACGTCGCCGGCGCGGCTTCGTCCCGGGCGTAGTGGCGCGGGCGAGCGGAGAGGTTGGCAGAGCCCGTCCGGCGCAGCTCCCGCCCGCCCGTCGTCTCCGCCAGCGACACAGCGAACCGCTCCCGGAGCCATGCCGCAAGGTCGCAGCGCCGCCACCGAACCACGCCGGGGAGCGCCGGGTCCGGACCGCTCTCCACGATCATCGCCGGGGCTGCGCGCCGCTCCTCGCTCAGCTTGCGCGGCGGACCGGCCGGCTTGCGGTCCTTCAAGCCCTCCGGCCCGGCCGCGTTGAAGCGCAGAACCCGCTCCCGGACGATCTGCAAACCCACACCCGCAAAACGCGCCGCAGCCGAACGACGATGACCGTCGTAAATCGCCGCAAGCGCCGGAAGACGACGGGTCCGCGCACCGTCACGGCTCCGCGGCGCCAGACCGCGTAGCGCCCCCGCATCGAAATCCGCCCTCAAAGGAAGCGCCGCCCCCATCCCAAACCCCCGATAGCCGGTTCAGCATTTGAGTCAGAAACCGCAAACCTTCGGAATCCCCTCCATGAGTCTCAACTCCCAGCCGCTGGTATAACTGCCGGACTTAGGTTTATGACACTTCGCCAAGGGTCTCCTCCGGCAAGGCCATGCCGGGCCCGGACCGCGATCCGGGGGGTGGGGCGGGAGGCTGGAACGGGGACGGCGGCCGGGCTAGGCTTGCGTCCGAGGGCGAAGAATGCACCCGCCGCGGACCGGGAGGATCGGCCGCCCGGTGCGGCGCTTCATCGAAAGGGAGAGAAGCATGAAGAACGGAGTCCGAATGCTCTGGAAATCGGCCGTGCTGGCCGTTTCCGCCGCTGCAGCCGGCGGCGCGGCGCAGGCCGAGGAGATCAAGCTGCGCTGGGGCCACTACCTGCCGAACAGCGGTTTCGTGCAGGTCGAGAAGAACTTCGCCCAAAAGATCGAGGAGCGCACCAACGGCCGGGTGAAGATCGAGATCACCTTCGCGGGCGGCCTCGGCAAGGGCCCGGAGGTGGCCGTTCTGGCTGGCCGCGGCGCCATCGATATGGCCTCGGTCGCGCCCGGCTACTACCCGGACCAGCTGCTGTTCTGGAAGGCCTGCCAGATCCCCTTCGTCTTCAACGAGCCGAAGCAGGCGATCAACGTCCTCTACAAGTCCTACAAAGAGTTCCCGATCTTCAGGGAGGAGCTCGACAGGATCAACGTCATCTACCTGTTCCAGCAGCCGCTCGGCTCCTACTACATGACCGGCCCGGACCCGAACTGCGACACCGTCGAAGGGCTGAAGGGCAAGAAGATCCGCAGCTTCGGCGCGGACCTCCCGAAGATGCACGCAGCCATCGGCGCGGTCCCCGTCACGGTGCGGCCGACGGAGGTCTATGAGGCGCTGCAGCGCGGCACCATCGACTACTCCTTCCTCAATGCCGGCAATGTCGAAAGCCTGCGGCTCTACGAGCCCGGCAAATACAGTTGCGGCACCGCCATGACGATCGCGGGCCATCTGATCGTTATCGGCAAGCGGAGCTGGGACAAGCTGCCGGCGGACATCCAGGGCATCTTCATGGACCAGGCGCGGAAGAGCCAGCAGGAATATCTCGACTGGCTGGAGACCGGCACGGCCGCCTCCATCGCCAATATCGAAACGGCGGGAGGGGTCTTCAAGGAATTCCCGGCCTCGGAGCTGGCCAAGTGGATGGACGCCACGCCCGACCTGCTGAAAGGCTGGGAGGAGAGCATGGCCGGGCGCGGCCTTGGGCAGCAGGCCATGGAGGTCGCCGCGGCCTGGCGCGAGTGGACGAAATAAGATCCACGACCGCCCGGCCGCCTCTTCCCGAAGCAAACGAAGCCGCGGCCCCGGCGCATACCGGGGCTGCGGTCAACCTGTTTGAGGACACCCGAACGGCATGACGATGAACAGGCTCTCCCGCCTGCTCGAACCCGTTGCGCTCGGAATCCTCCTGGTCGGCGGGCTGGGTCTCATCGTCTCGACATTCCTCGGCACGGCCGATGTCGTCGGCACGCAGATGTTCGGCGTGCCGGTGCCGGGCGCCACCGAAATCACCGAGAGCACGATGGTGGTCATCGTCTTCGGCGCGCTGACCTACACCCAGATCCGCCGCAGCCACATTCGCGTCGAACTGTTCTACATGCGGGCCGGCGCGCGCGGGCAGGCGGCGATGGACGTGTTCGCGAGCCTGATGGCGGTCCTGTTCTTCTCGCTGCTGCTCTGGCAGGCGGCGAACGAAGCGCTGTTCAGCATCCGGATCGACGAGGCGACATTCGGCCTGGTGCGGCTGCCGCTCTGGCCGGCGCGCATCGTGCTCGCGGCCGGGACCGCGCTGCTGATCCTGCAACTGCTGCTCGACCTGGTCGTGGACCTGAACCGGCTCGTCAAGGGCGGCGCCGCGCTGTCGGTCGAGGAAATCATCGAACGCGACATCGGCGTGATCGAAACCATCCCGGCGGACGCGGCGGCAATGGACACGGACGACGAGGAGGACCGGTAGCCCGTGCTGGACCCCGCGACCATCGGCGTCCTCGTCGCCATCGCGCTCGCCGCGATGCTGGGCGCGGGCGTGCATATCGGCGTGGCGCTCGGCCTCTCCGGGGTGTGGGGCACCTTCCTCGCCATCGGGCCGGACGCCGCCTGGGCGCAGCTTGCGACCATCCCGTTCAGCACCACGAACTCCTTCACGCTCGCAGTCATCCCGCTGTTCATCCTGATGGGCTCGCTCGCAACCCAGGCGGGGCTCACGACAGACCTCTACCGCGCCGCCTATAACTGGCTCGGCCGGCTGCCCGGCGGGCTCGCCATGGCAACGACGCTCGCCTCGGCCGCCTTCGGAGCCGCCAGCGGGTCCACCGTGGTCAACGCCGCCGTTTTCACCAAGATGGCGCTGCCGCAGATGACCTCCTTCGGCTACGACCGGCGGCTGAGCGCCGGCTGCATCGCGGCCTCGGGCACACTCGCCTCGCTGATTCCGCCGAGCATCCTGATGGTCATCTACGCCATCCTGACGGAGCAGTCGGTGGCGTTGCTGCTGGTGGCGGGACTGGTGCCGGGCCTGTTGTCCGCAGCCCTCTATATGGGCGGCATCTACGCCATCGCGAAGCGGTTCCCGCATCTTGCGCCGCCCTCGGAAATCCGGGTTTCCTGGGCCCGGCGCTGGCGCTCGCTCTACGGCGTGTGGGGCATTGCCTTCCTGTTCCTGCTGGTCATCGGCGGCATCTATGCCGGCTTCTTCGTGCCGACCTATGCCGGCGCCATCGGCGCGTTCGGCGCCTTCCTGATCGTGGTCTTCAAGCGCCGCCTCAACGCCCGGACCGTCGTCGACACCTTCAAGGACGCCGGCGTGACCGCCTCGTCGATCTTCATCATCGTGATCGGCGGCATCATCTTCGCGCGCTATCTCACCTATACCGGTATCGTGAACGACATCACCGAGGCGCTGCTGGCGCTGGAGCTCGGCAAATACACCTACCTGTTCGCATTCGCGGCCATTTATCTCGTGCTCGGCATGCTGATCGACCCGATCGCGATCATGGTGATCACGCTGCCGGTCATGTATCCGATCCTGACCAAGGCCGGCTTCGACCCGATCTGGCTCGGCGTCATCGCCATCAAGCTCGCCGAGGTCTCGCTCATCACGCCGCCGGTCGGCCTCAACGTCTATGTCGTGCGCAGCGCCTCGCCGATTCCGCTGAAGCTGGAGGAAGTCTTCGCGGGCGTGACGCCGTTCCTCGCCATCGACGTCCTGACGCTGCTGCTGCTGATCGCGGTTCCGGAGATCAGCCTCCTGCTGCCCTCGCTGATGCGATGACGGCCGCCTCCGCACGGTCCTCGCCGGCCTCGTAGAAACGCCCGCGATGAAACATTCCGGCAGGCCGGGGCATGGCGGCGCGGCGGGCGAGGGTCGCGGCCGGATCGACGGCGCCGCCGGTCAGGACGACGCCGTAGTCGCGCCGGGCGGCCTCTTCGGAGACGAAGCCGTCCAGCACGTCCGCCAGCACGTCTTCCGCCGGCCGGTCGGCGGGGCTGCCCCAGCCGCCGCCGCCGGGGGTGACGATCCGGACCAGGTCGCCTTTCGTCAGGCGAATGCCGTCGCCGATGGTCGCGATATCCCTCGGCGCCGGCCCATCGGGATTGACGGTCACCCGGCCCGGCGCGCCCGCCAGGCCGCCATGGACCCCGAAGGCCGGCTGGCGGCAATTGTCGAGCCGGATGCCGAAACGGGCCTCGTCCGAAAGCACGCGGACATCCCGGACGATGCCGCAGCCGCCGCGCCAGCGCCCGGCGCCGCCGCTGTCCCGGTGGATGCCGAACGCCTCGATTTCAACGCCGAATTCCATCTCGGCGAATTCGATCGGGTAGTTTTCCTGGGCGACGTAATAGACCGCGTCGATGCCGTCCGCGAAGGTCCGTGCGCCGAACCCGACCGAGAGGCCCTCGATGCAGAGCGGCTCCGTCCCGTCGGCGTTCCGGCCGCGCAGATAGTAAAGCACATAGACGCAAGGCGCCGCCGAGGCCTGCCCGCCGGTCGCCTGGGCCAGTGTGCCGAACAACGCGCTGGTGACGCGGATCATGGTGTGCGAACGCAGGCCGAGAGGGGCGGGGAACCGGGGCGCAACCAGTGTGCCGGGCTTCGTCACGACGCGCTCCACCGCGCGCTCGAACCCGCCGTTCATGTCGATGCCGGGGCGGTCCATGCACATCCAGAGGCCCAGCATGAACTTCGGCACCGAATCGTCCATGAGGAAGTTGATCGGCCCGTTGGCCTGCCGGTCCGATGCCGAGAAATCCATCTCGAGCGCGCCGTCCCGCTTCCGCAGCACCAGGTCCACGAAATAGGACCGGTCGGTGACGGCATCCGAGTCGATGCGGTCGCGGAAGGCGTATTCCCCGTCCGGGATGCGGGCGGCGATCTCCGCGCGGAGCGCGCCTTCGGTTTCCGAGAGCATCGCCTCGAACCCGGCTTCGACCGCCTCGATGCCGTGGCGCGCGACCGTTTCGGTCAGCCGGCGGGCGCCGAGGCGGCAGGCGGCCATGATCGCCCTCAGATCGCCTCGCAGCATCTCAGGGAAGCGCGAATTGCGCATGAAAATGCGCACGACCTCCTTGTTCTCGACCCCTTCGCGCATCACCCGCACCGGAGGGATCATGATGCCCTCCTGAAAGACGGATATGGCGTGGGGACTGATCGAGCCCGGAACCGAGCCGCCGATATCCCAGAGATGGCCCCAGGCCTCCGCGAAGGCGAACAGCCGGCCCTCGTGAAAGACCGGCATGACGAAGACCATGTCGGGCAGATGGCTGACGGCGCCGCCGGTCCCGTAGGCGTCGTTGAACCAGTAGAGATCGCCCGGCCGCATGGTCTCGGCCGGGTATTCCTCCAGGATCGCATCGACGAGATTGCCGGCGAGCGTGAGCGAGGTGGAGACCACAAGTTCGCCGTCACGGTTCAGGAAGGCGGTGAAGAAGTCCTTCTTTTCGCGGATGAAGGGCGACATCGCGGCGCGCGCGATCAGCGCCTCCATCTCCGACCGGGCCGCGTTCAGCGCGCCCTTTATCAGTTCGAGGGTAAACCGGTTGGGCTCCGGAGGGGATGCGGCTGTCACGGACGGTCCTCCGAGACGAGCAGATTGCCGTAGCGGTCGGCGCGCGCCGTCTGGCCGGGAAGCAGAACCGTCGTCGAATCGAGCTGATCGACGATGGCGGGACCGTCGATCCTGTGGCCGGCCAGCAGCGATTCGCGCCGATAGGCGGGCGTGGCCCGGAGCGTGTCGCCACCGAGACAGGCGAGGCGCTCGCCCGCTGGCTCCGGGCGCTCGGACGGGGCGGCGGGCAGTTCCGGCAGGGCGAATTTGTCCGTCAGGCCGGCGGCTTCGACCCGCTGGTTGACGAGCTCGACCGGAGCCCCGGGTTCGCAGAATGTGTAGAGCCGCCGGTGGAGCGCGTGGAAGTCCGCGGTGAGCGCGGCCAGGGCGCTTTCCCCGACCGGGCCGCCGCAGGGCACGGTCAGCTCCACCCCCTGCTTCTCGTAGCGCATGTCGGCGGAGCGGCGGAACCGTCGGCGCTCGGGCGGTATGCCGTTGGCTTCGAGGCAACGCTCGGCCTCGTGCGTGAGCTCCGCGAAGACCGCTTCCGTCGCCGCCGCGTCGAACGCGCCGGCGCGCTGCGGGCGGGTCACGGCGAAGTCGTAGCGCAGGTCCGTCGTCAACAGGCCGATGGCGCAGAGAATGCCCGGAAAGCGCGGCACGAGCAGGCTTGCCGCCCGGAGCTCGCGCATGAGGTCCGCGCCGTGCACGGGACCGGCGCCGCCGAAGGCCGCGAGCGCGAAATCGCGCGGGTCCAGGCCGCGTTCGACCGACATCACCTTCAGCGCTCCGGTCATATTGGCGTTGACCAGATCGACGATTCCCCGCGCGGCGGAGACGAGGTCCATGCCGAGCGGTTCCGCCACATGCTCGTGGATCGCCGCCTCGGCGGCCTCGGGCGCCAGGGCGATCTCGCCGTCGAGCAGCGCCGGCGGGATGCGCCCGAGCACGAGATTGGCGTCGGAGACCGTCGGGCGCCCGCCTCCGTTGCCGTAGCAGGCCGGTCCCGGATCGGCGCCCGCGCTTTCGGGCCCCACCCGGATCGCGCCCTGCCCGGTGACGGTGGCGATGGACCCACCGCCCGCGCCGATGGTGTGAATATCGATCATCGGGAAGGCGAGCGGGTGCGCGCCGATCCGGCCCGCAGTCGAGAGGGCGGGCTGGCCGTTCCGGACAAGCGCGACATCGGCGCTGGTGCCGCCCATGTCGATGGTCAGCAGGTCGTCGATCCCGGCGACCCGCCCCAGCCAGGCGACGCCCTGCGCGCCGGCGGCGGGGCCGGAAAGCGCGAGATGCACGGCGCCGCGGGCCGCCTCCCCGGGCGGGCAGGCGCCGCCGTTGGACTTCATCAGCAGAAGCGGCGCCTCGACGGACCGGTCCGCGAGGCCGGCGGAAAGCCGGCCGATATAACGCCTCACCACCGGCTGCACCGAAGCGTTCAACGCGGTCGCCACGGTGCGTTCGTATTCCCGAAAGACGGGAAGGACATCGACGGACAGCGCGACCTCCACCCCCGGCAGGCGCGAGCGGAGAATCTCGCCAGCACGGCGTTCATGCGCCCCGTTGGCGTAGGAATGCAGCAGGACCAGGGCGACGGCATCGAGGCGGGCGGCGCGGACGGCCTCCGCGGCCGCTTCGACCGCAGCTTCGTCCAGAGGCGCGGCCTCCGTTCCGTCGATCCGGATCCGGCCGGGAACCTCGAAGATGAAGCGGGCCGGCACGGGGCGCTTCGGCTTGACCCAGGAGAAGAGATTGGCCGCGCGCGGGATTTCGGCCCGGCCGATTTCCAGCACATGGCGGAAGCCTTTCGTCGTCACCAGGCCGGTGCGGGCGCCCTTCCCCTCCAGGACCGCATTGGTGACGATGGTCGAGCCGTGCAGAACGGCCGCGATTTCCGCAGGGGAGACGCCGGACAGGTCCAGCATCTTGTCCACGCCGGCGAAGAAGCCGTCAGCGGGGGCGCTCGGCACCGAGGGCGACTTGGCGACATGGAGCACGCCGCCGGCGCGGTCCGCCAGGATGACGTCGGTGAACGTGCCTCCGACATCGAGGCCGAGCGCGTGGCGCGCGGTCACGGGCCGCCCGTCACGGGCAGCGTCTGGCCGGCGATCCAGCCGGCCCGGTCGGAGGCCAGGAACAGGACTGCGTGGGCGATGTCCTCCGGCATTCCGAGGCGGCGCATGGCGATGCCCTCGACGATCGCGGCCTGCTCGTCCGGGCTGCGCGCCTCCCACTGCCGCACATAGTCGGGCGATGTCTGCGGCATCAGGCCGGGCGCCACCGCATTGACTGTAATCCCGAACGGGCCCAGCTCGGAGGCGAGTTGCCGCGCCAGCCCGATCTGCGCCGTCTTCGCCGTGCCGTAGGAGTGGATGCCGGTGCGCGACACGCGCAAGCCGGCCCCGGACGAGATCAGCACGATCCGGCCCCCGCCCTTCGCCTTCATGCCCGGCGCCACCGCGCGGGCCAGGTGGAACGCGCCATCGACATTCACCGCCTGTATCGCGCGCCAGTCGGCGTCGGTCACCTCCTCCAGCGGACCGGCGATGCGGCCGCGCACGCCGCCGGCGGCATGGACGGCGATATCGACCGGGCCGATCCGGGCGATGAGCGCATCGACGGCGGCGGACCGGGTGACATCGAGGTCATGCGCCTCGACCGGGACTCCGGCTGTCGCAGCGATTTCCCGGACCAGCCCGCCCTCGATATCCGCGGCATGCACCTCGGCCCGGTCGGCGGCGAACGCATGGACGATGGCCCGTCCGATGCCGCGCGCCGCGCCGGTCACGAGAACGCGCTTGCCGGAAAACGCAATCTCCATGCGATCAGCCCCGCGCCGCGTCGAGCTGCGGAAACTCGGCCCTGAGCGCATCGAACGCCGCGCGGACCTCGGAGCCGTCGCCCCGCCGCGCTTCAGGGTCGAGCATATCGACGGCGTCGAAGATCCGGTGCTTGGCGTAGAAGCGCCAATGGACGGGCAGCGCCGCCAGGCATTCGGTCAGGGCATCGTAATTGGCGTCCGTCCAGACGGACTCGAAGGCCGACCGCTCGGGGCCAACATCGTAAAATCCATTGGCCTCCGGGCCGGCGCGGGCGACGCGCAGCGCCTCGGTGGCGGATGCGTCCACCGCGCCGTCTGCAATGACCACGCCGTAAGCCTCGCGGGCCTGCTCCGTCGAGACCCAGCTGCGCCGCCAGTCCAGCAGGACCGCATCGGGGTCGCGCCGGAGCGGGTCGCCCCAGCCGCCGGCGCCGCCGCAGGTGACATGAATGACATCGCCCGGGCCGATGGAAAGGATGTCGGTGTTCTTCAGGTCCACCTCGCGGTTGGTCCCCGGATTCTTGATGAACTTCGACGGAGCGCCCGGCCGGCCGCCTTCGATTCCCCAGCCCGTGAAGATCGTCCGGTCCCTGTTGCGCGCCGTGACGCGGGTGTTCGGCGAAAACGCCTGGAACACCAGCTCCGTGCCAAGCCCGCCGCGATGCAGGCCGGGTCCGGCGGAGTCGCGCGCAAGCCCGAAGCGAAGCACCTTGATGCCGGCCTCCGCCTCGTTCACTTCCGTCGGCGTGTTCTTCATGAAACCCTGATTGGCGCCCGAGCCGTCCTGGCCATCCTCCATCGCACGCCCGCCGCCGCCGCCGCTCATCGGACTGATCGCCGCCATGATCCGCCGGCCCGTGCGGTTGTCGATGGTGTTGACGTTCATGATCGGCCCGCCGGATGCCGGTGCGCCCGCCATGCGGTCCGGAGCCGCCTGTGCGAAGGCGCCGAAAGTGAGCCCGTGCAGGCGGTAGCAGGTGAGGGTGCGCATGCCCACCGCCGCCGGAAACTCCGGATTGACCATGGTGCCGGATGGCAGGATGCAGCGGCAGACGCGGGCAATGCCGGAGTTCAGGTAGAGTGACCTGTCGAGCGAGTAGAGCACATAGGTCATGCCGACCAGCAGGAGCACATGGCGCTCGTCGCCGCCGGTCGGCATGTTGAGCGAGGATTCGAGCTGGGGGTCGGACCCGGTGAAGTCGAATATCAGCTCCTCGTCGCGGACGATGACCGTGAGCTTCATGCGGCAGGGCCGCCCGTCGACGGAGTCCTCGTCCATATAGTCCGCGAAGGGGTAGGCGCCGTTCGGCAGGGTGCGGACGATGGCGCGCGCCTGGGCCTCGGCATAGTCCAGCAGGTCCGACACGCCCTCGCGGAAGGTGTCCCTGCCAAAGCGGGCGATCATCTCGTGGACCTTGCGCTCGCCGGTGTTGCAGGCTGCGATCTGGGCCTTCAGGTCGCCCCAGTTCTGGTCGGGCGCGCGGACATTGGCGAGGAAGATGTCGAGCACCTGCCGGTTGAGCTTCCCTTCCTCCATGATCTTGACGGGCGGGATGCGCACGCCCTCCTGGTGGATTTCCGAGAGTGTGCGGGAGAGCGAGGCCGGCACCGCGCCGCCGACATCGGTGTTATGGATGTGGCCGACGGAGAAGGCCACGATTTCGCCCCCGTGGAAGACCGGTTTCCAGATGTGCATGTCCGGCGAGTGCGTACTCACGAAGCCCGAATAAGGGTCGTTCGTCATGGCGATGTCGCCCGGCCGGTAGTCGCCGATCATGCCGATGGCCCGGCCGTAATTCAGGCCGACGAACCAGGTGGCGCCGAGTTCCGTGGGTGTCGCGAAGGTTTCCCCGTCCGGCGTAGTGAGGCCGGTGGTGAAATCCTCGGTCTCCTTCACGAAGGTTGAATGCGCCGTGCGGTAGAGCGTGTAGGCCATGCTTTCCGCCGCGGCACGGGTGTGGTTCTTCAGGATTTCCAGCGTGACCTTGTCGATAGGCATTCAGTCCTCCAGCGTGAGGATCAGGTTGCTCCGGAGATCGACCTCGGCCGAGAAGCCCGGAGGAACGACGGTGGTGCAATCGTCCTGCGAGACGACCGCGGGGCCGGCGAAATGCTGGCCGGGCAGGAGGCCGGCCCGGTCGTAGAGCGCCGCCTGCCGGTCGGCGCCGTCCAGGAAGACCGCCGCACGGCCCCCGGGCATTGCAGGCCCCGGCGCGGCGGCGGCTTCCGCCAGGGCCGGTTTCGGCACAGCGCCGCTGACCGTCAGCCGCAGATTGACCGCCTGCACCGGCGCTTCGGCGTCGGCATGGTCGTAAACGCGGGCATGTTCGGCATGGAAGGCGTCGGCCAGCGCCGCGGCCCGGCCGGCGGCGATATCGGCCCGGTCGACAAGCGTTTCGATTTCGTAGGACTGGCCCCGGTACCGCATGTCGGCGGACCAGACGAGCCGCACCTCGCCCCGGAAGCCCTGCTCCTCGCGAAGCCAGGCGAGCGCCTGCGCTTCCAGTTCGCCGGCATGGCCCTCCAGCACGGCCAGCCCGTCCGCGTCCAGCTCGACGAAGGCGGTGCGGATGAAGTCGTTGCGGATATCGGCAATCAGGCCGCCATAGGCCGAGAGGACGCCGGGCGTCGGCGGCACGATCACCCGCGAAATGCCCAGCTCGCGCGCAAAGAAACAGCCCAGCATCGGCCCGGCCCCGCCGAAGGCCAGCAGCGCGAACGCCCGCGGATCCGCGCCCCGGCGCGACATCAGCTTCGCGACCTCCAGATACATGCCGGAGACCGCGACATCGACGATGCTTTCGGCCGTTTCGCAGAGCCCCAGCGACAGGCGCTCCGCGACCCCGCCGACCGCGCGCTCCGCCGCAGCGCGGTCCAGCCGGACGGCGCCGTAGCCGAGCTCGCCCGCGCCCAGAAGCCCCATCGCAACGAAGGCGTCGGTGACCGTTGGACGCGCGCCGCCCTTGCCGTAGCAGGCGGGGCCCGGAGAGGAGCCGGCGCTTTCCGGGCCGACCTTGAGCACGCCGAAATCGTCCACCCGGGCTATGGAGCCGCCGCCCGCGCCGATCGAGGTCACGGAGACCGTCGGCACATGGATCGGGAACTCGCCCACCAGTTCGCCCGCGCCGAAGGCGGGCTTGCCGTCCTGGATAACGGCGACATCCGCCGAGGTGCCCCCGACATCGAAGCTCAGCACATCCGCCGCCCCGATGCGCGCCGCCGCGTCCGCGGCCCCGACAGCCCCGGACGCGGTGCCCGACAGCAGCATGGCGATGGGATCGGTCTTGCCGAGCTCCGCCGCCATGATGCCGCCGTTCGACTTGGTAATCATCGGCTCGGCGGGGACCCTGGCCTCGCGGAGCGCCGCCTGCAGCGAGCCGATATAGCCGGCCACGCGCTGCTGCACATAGCCCGCGACGGTAGCCGTCACGGTGCGCTCATATTCCCGGATGACCGGCCAGACGTCCGAGGAGAGCGTCACGGCCATGTCGGGCGCGGCCTCCCGGACCGCATCGCGGACCGCACATTCGTTCGCCGGGTTTGCATAGGCGTGCAGCAGCGCGACGACAATCGTGTCCGCGCCGGCGGCCTTCGCCTTCGCCGCCGCCTCGCGGACATCGGCGGGGTCGACCGGCGTTTCGACCGAGCCGTCCTGCAGCACGCGCTCGGCTATGCCGTAAACCCGCTCACGCGGCGCCAGGGGCGCGGGACGGCGCGAGAAGATGTCATAGGGGTCCGGCGTCTTCAGCCGCGCGACCTCCAGCACATCCTCGAATTCCCGCGTCGTGAACAGCGCCAGCTCCGCGCCCCGGCGCTGGATCACCGTGTTCACGCCGACCGTGGTGCCGTGGGTGAAGAACCCGATGCCGGCAGCCGGCTGTCCGTGGCGCCGGTCCAGCTCGGCGACGCCTTGCATGACTTCCGCACCCGGAGACTCGGGCGTCGAAAGGATCTTCAGCGTGCGCAGCGCGCCGGTCGCCTCGTCGAAGACGCAGAAATCGGTGAAGGTGCCGCCGATATCGACGGCGACCCGGCATCCGGTTGTTACTTCCGACACGGCGCCTCCTGCGTCATGTTGCGAGATATCATGTTTGCCATGCTCCGCTCCGGCGGCGTCCGCCGGATGCTCCCTCCGGAGAACAGCTTACCACGCCGTTTCCCCGGCAAGCCCGCCCTGTCCGGCGCGGCGGAGAAACGGCGTCTTTCGGGCGGGCGGCATTTGACGCGCCGGCCGGGAGGCGTCAGTCTCCCGGATTGAGGGAGTCCCATGGCGGAACTCGGCAAGAGGGTGGCGATCGTTACCGGCGGCGCCCGCGGCATAGGACGCGGCTGCGCGCACGCGCTGGCGGAGCGCGGCCTGGCCGTGGCCCTGGTCGATGTCCTCGCCGCCGAAATGGCCAATACCAGGGCCGAAATCGAGAGCCGCGGCGCCCCCTGCCTCACCTTCGAGGCCGATGTCGCCGATCATGGCCGCGCGAAGGAGGTCGCCGGCGGCGTCCTCGACGAATGGGGCCGGATCGATGTACTCGTCAACAATGCCGGGCGGCCGATGCCGACTGGCATTGTGGATCTCTCGGAAGCGCAGTGGGACACGACCATCGATGTCAACCTGAAAAGCTGCTTCAACTACATCCAGGCCGTGGCGCCCGCCATGCTGGAGCGCGAATACGGGCGCATCGTCTCGATGTCCTCGCTCAACGCCCATTCCGGCGGCGTGACGGCCGCCGTCTCCAAGGTGGCCTATGCCGCCGCCAAGGCCGGCATCATCGGCCTGACCCGGTCGCTCGCCAAGGAGCTCGGCCCGCATATCGCCGTCAATTGCGTGTGCCCCGGACTCATCAAGACGGAGCTCGCGCAGAAAAACCCGGTCATCGCCACGCGCGAGCCCGAACTGATCCGGGGCATCGCGCTCAACCGGACCGGCAGTCCGCGCGACGTGGCCGAGCTCGTCGCCTTCCTTGCGACCGTGGAGCCCTGTTTCGTGACCGGCCAGGACATCACCATCGACGGCTTCCAATGGAACCGGTGAGGGCCGGGGGACGGCCCGCAAACGGTCCGGGAAAGGGAGGAGGCGGGTTCGTCCCGCCGCAACGGAACCGCAACAAGGAGACAGACGAATGATGCTCGTTCGCTACGCATCCCGTCTTTGCCGCTTCGCCGCCGTCGCGGCGATGGCGCTGGGCGCGGCAACGACCGCGGCGACCGCCGCCGGCAAGTTCGTGTTCGCCAACTCTTCCGCCTACGACACGCTCGACCCGCATGCCGTCTTCGATGTCGGCCGGGTCGCGTCGCGCATCAACCTCTATGACGGGCTGATGCGCTGGTTCGACAATCCTCCGCATCTGGAGCCGTGGCTGGCGGAGACGGTCGATATATCGGATGACGGGCTGACCTACACCTTCACGCTCAGGGACGCGAAGTTCCACGACGGCTCGCCGGTGGAAGCCTCCGATGTCGTCTATTCCATCGACCGCATCCTGGAGATGAAGAAGGGCGCCTATTCGCTGTTCGAGGGCACGGTCGCACCGGGCTCGACCGCGGCTCCCGACGCCAGGACGGTCGTCTTCACCCTCTCCAAGCCCTCGGCCATCTTCCTCGCCACGGTTCCGGAAATCCATGTCGTCAACGCCGAGCTGGTGCAGGCCAACGAAGTGGGCGGCGACCTCGGCACGGCCTGGCTGTCGAAGAACGACGCGGGCTCCGGCTCCTTCCGGCTCAGGCGCTACGACCCGGCAATCGGTTGGCAGGCGACGCGGTTCGAGGACCATTTCTTCGGCTGGAACATGGTGGACAACCCGCTCGACGAGATCGAGTTCCGCACCGTCGTCGAGATCAACTCCCGCGTGCTCGGCCTGATGAACGGCGACTTCCACGGCACCGACGGCTACCTGCCGCAGGACCAGGTCAAGCGGCTGCGCACCAGCGACCATGTCGTGGTTCAGGAAGAAGAGTCCATGCGGATCTTCTATTCCATCATCCATAACGGCCGCCCGCCGATGAACGACATCAACTTCCGCAAGGCGTTGAGCTATTCGTTCGACTATGACGGGTTCATCGACAACATCCTGTCCGGTTCGGTCGCCCGCAACCCGGCGCCGCTGCCGAACAATATGTGGGGCTCGCCGATGGGTGCGCAGGGCTACACGCTGGACCTGGAAAAGGCCAGGGAACACCTCGCCATGGTCGAGGGCGACATCCCGGAGATCACGTTGGGCGCCCTTGCCGGATACGGCCAGACGGAGCAGGCCGCCGCGCTGTTGCAGAACGGCCTGAACAAAATCGGCGTCAAGACCAGGATCGTCGCCGAGACCTGGCCGGTCGCTTCGGGCAAGATGCGCGACGAACAGCAGATGTACGACCTGCTGTTCCTGTGGAAGTCCACCTATTATGCAGACCCCAACAACTGGCTGGGCGAGATGTATGCCTGCGAGCAGATCGGCGCCCGCAACAATTCCTGGTACTGCAACGAAGAGGTGGACAAGCTGCTCTCCGAAGCGCGCGTCTCCACCGACCGGGACATGCGCAAGGCCAACTACGAGAAGGCCAACCGCCTGCTGATGGAAGATGCCGCCGGCATCTTCGTTTACAACACCAAGTGGTTCGGCCCGTTCAACAAGAACGCCAGGGGCATCCGCTTCTCGCCCATCGGCAACGGCCAGGAGATGCGCTGGGTCTCGATGGAGTAGCCCGGCCCGGCAGGTTTGCGCAGCGGTTCCGGGCCCGGCCCGGAACCCTCGCGGCTGCGGTCCGGATCGAGAGGGGACAGGGACGGGGGGCCGGCGTGAGCCGGCGCCTGACAGGATAGCCACATTCCGATGCGCGAACTCGTCCTTGCCCTCAATCGCCTGCTCTGGCTGGCGCCCACGCTTCTGGGGCTGCTGGCCCTCACATTCACGATCAGCCATGTCATACCGGCCGATCCTGTCGCGTTCATTGCCGGCGACAATGCCAGCGCCGAGCAGATCGCGGCCCTGAAAGCCAAGTTCGGGGTGGACAAGCCCCTCCCGGTCCAGCTCTGGAATTACGTGACAGGCGTCGCCCGGGGCGATTTCGGGGTGAGCCTCTATACGCAGCGCCCGATTGCCGACGACCTGGTCTCCCGGCTGCCGGCCACGCTGGAGCTGGCCTTCGTCAGCATCCTGCTCGCGGCCGTCATCGGCATCCCGCTCGGCGTTCTGGCGGCAGTGGACCGCAATTCCTGGCTCGACCATGTGCTCCGCGTCTTCACCGTTTCCGGCCTTGCCATCGCCGCCTTCTGGCTGGCGATCCTGTTCCAGCTTCTCTTCGCGATGGAACTCGGCATCACGCCGCTTCAGGGCCGGATCGACGGATGGGGCCCCGACCCGGTCACCGGCTTCTTCCTGATCGATTCGGCCTGGACCGGCGACTGGGAAGCATTCCGGTCGGCAGCCCATCACATGGTCCTGCCGGCGGTCACGCTCGCCTTTCCCGCCATGGCGACGGTGATGCGCTTCACGCGCGCCGGCGTGCTCGACGCGATCAACTCCAACTATGTCGATTACCAGAACGCCATGGGCGTGCCCCGCCGGGTCGTCATCTGGCGCTATGTGCTGAGGAATGCCCTGATCGGCACGGTGACGCAGCTCGGCCTGATCTTCGGCAACCTGATCGCCAATGCGGTGGTCGTGGAGGCCGTCTTCGACTGGCCGGGCCTCGGGCTCTACGCCGTCAATTCGATCCTGCGGTCGGACTACAACGCCATCATGGGCTTCACCCTCGTCATGGGCGCCGTGTTCATCATCGCGAACCTGCTGGTGGACATCGCCCACGGCCTGATCGACCCGCGCGAGGCCGGCTGATGGAAACCCTCCGCTTCCTGCTCCGAAAACTCGCCGCCGACCGGACGGCGGCGCTGGGCGCGCTGTTGATTCTGCTGCTGATCGTCGTCGCCATCGCCGCGCCGATGCTCTCCACGCACCCGCAGGACGTGACCGAGTTCAATCCGCCGGGCCGCCTCCAGCCGCCGTCGGTCGAGCATTTCTTCGGCACCGACCGGATGGGCTCCGACGTCTATTCGCGCCTCCTGTTCGGCGCCCGCATCACCATCGCCATCGCCGTCATCGCCATCGGCGTCAGCGTGCTGATCGGCATCCCGGTCGGCCTGGTCGCCGGCTATTACCGCAACTGGGTTTCCGATGCGCTCATGCGCATTTCCGACATTTTCCTGGCCGTTCCGCAGATCGTGCTGGCCATCGCCATCGCCCAGACCCTCGGTCCTTCCATCGAGAATGTCATCCTCGCGCTGTCGGCCACCTATTGGCCCTTCTGGGCGCGGCTCGTCTATGCGGAAACCCGCTCGGCCCTGAACGAGACCTATGTGGAGGCGTCGATCGCGCTTGGCGCCTCGCCCGGTCGCGTGATGCTCTTCCATGTCCTGCCGAATATCTCCTCATCCCTGATCGTCCGCACGACCATCGGCATGGGCGGCACCATACTGACCGCCGCCACGCTCGGTTTTCTCGGTCTCGGCCCGCCGGCGCCCTCTCCCGAATGGGGACGGACGATTGCCGAATCCCGGGAATTCCTGCCGGAAGCCTGGTGGTACGCCACCGCGCCCGGCCTTGCGATCTTCCTTGTCGTCATGGGCTTCAACCTGTTCGGAGACGGGTTGCGCGACATTCTCGACCCCCGCACCCGCAGGTCCGCCGATGGATGACCTGCTGACCGTCGCCGATCTCGAGGTCGGCTTCCAGACCGACCGCGGCCTGGCGCGCGTGCTCGACCGGGTGAATTTTCATGTCGGCCGCGGCGAGATCGTCGGCCTCGTCGGCGAGTCCGGTTGCGGAAAGACGACGCTCGCGCGTGCGATCCTCGGCGTGCTGCCGGCGAACGCGGCGCGCATTTCGTCTGGCGTCATCGATTTCGACGGACGGAACCTGCTGGCGGAGGACCCCCAGGGCCTCGCCACGGAGGTCCGCGGGCGGCAGATCACCTTCGTGCCGCAGGATCCGTTTTCCTCCTTCAACCCGGTCTTCACGATCGGCGCCCAGATCGACGAACTGATGAAGTGGAAGTCGCCGGACTCCGAACCCGGCGCCGCCGCCCGCTTCTATCCGCGTGTGCGCCGCCGGGCGGACCGCGGCCGCGTTCTCGAACTCCTGCGCACTGTTCAACTGCCCGATCCCGAGGGTATCCTGAAGAAATACCCGCACGAGGTTTCCGGCGGCCAGCGCCAGCGCCTGATGATCGCCATGGCGCTGCTGCCGGAGCCCCAGCTCATCATCGCGGACGAACCGACGACCGCGCTCGACGTCACCATCCAGGCCCAGATCCTCAAGCTTCTCAAACGTCTCGCCGCCGAGCGCGGGGTCTCCGTCCTGTTCACGACCCACGATCTCGGAACGGCGTATGAGATCTGCGACCGGGTCACCGTGATGTATGCCGGCCAGGAGGTCGAAAGCGCGCCCTCCGACGACTTCTTCGCCGCGCCGCGCCACCCCTATACGAAGCGCCTGCTGGAATCGCTGCCCTCCCGCGAGCACGGCATCAGCGGCATTCCCGGCCAGATACCGGCACTGATCGACCCGCCTTCCGGCTGCCGTTTCCACCCGCGCTGCACCCGTGTGTCCGACCGCTGCGCCGCCCGGCGCCCGGACGTGACGGACGCGGGGCCCGCCCACCGGGTTCGCTGCCACCACCCGGTCGGGATCGTCCGGGAAGCGGCTTCGTGACGCCTTCCGGACCGGATCTGCTGCGCCTCGACGGCCTGCGGAAGTATTTCCCGATCCGCGATGTCTGGAAGCGCCGCATCGGCTGGCTGAAGGCCGTGGACGATGTCTCGCTCACGGTCGAGAAAGGCGAAATCCTGGGCATCGTCGGCGAGTCGGGCTGCGGCAAGTCCACCCTCGGCAAGACGGTGATGGGCATTCACCGCCCGACCGGCGGCCGGATCGTCTTCGAAGGCAACGACATCACCGACCTCAAGCCATACGAGTCGCGCGAACTCCGCCGCGAGCTGCAATATACTTACCAGGACCCCGGCGCCTCGCTCGACCCGCGCTGGAAGATCGGCAAGTCGCTGGACGAGCCGCTTGTCATCCATACCGGTCTCGGCGGCGCGGCGCGGCGGGAGCGGGTGAGCGATATTCTCTCGGCGGTCGGCCTTCCGGAAAGCCATCTCGACCTCTACCCGCATGAAATCTCCGGCGGCCAGCAGCGCCGCGTCGGCCTCGCCCGCATCCTCACCCTGCAGCCGAGCCTGATTGTGCTGGACGAACCGACCTCCGGGCTCGACGTCTCCGTCCAGGCGACCGTCCTCAACCTCTTCCTCGACCTGCAGAAGCAGTTCGACCTCACCTACATCTTCATCTCGCACGACCTCAGCGTGGTGCGGATGATCTGCGACCGCGTCGCCGTCATGTATCTCGGCAAGGTCGTGGAGCTGGGGCCGACGGAACGGCTGTTCGGCGCCCCCCGGCACCCCTACACGCGCTCGCTGCTGTCCGCGATTCCCGAGATCGGCAAGCAGCGGATCACCGATACCTTCTGGCTGGAGGGGGAGCCGCCCGATCCCGGCAATCTTCCCTCGGGCTGCCGGTTCCGCACACGCTGTCCGCTGGCCGAGCCGCAATGCGCGGCCAGCGTCCCGCCTCTGGTCGAGCACCTGCCGGGCCATGCCGACGCCTGCCTGTTCTCGGACCGCGCGGTCCCCGAAGCCTGAAGCGCCGCCGCCCGGCCTTGCTGGGGGAGACCACTCCGGAAGTGTCATGAAATGTCATGTTCTGTCATGTTCCGACGGCGCGCCGGCGGTCTGGCGGGCGGGGTGTTCGGCGGTCGCATCGGGCATGGAGCGTCGTCTCCCTGGTTTCGTTGCCGGCCGGCTCGGGGGCGGCCCTGCTTTCGCGCGTATCGCGCGCGCAAGCCTGCACACGTCCGCGAGTTTCGGGCGAAGTTTTCGCAAGCGAGAGATACGACCCCGGAAGCCTCGGCTCTCGGGATCATATTAGCACATTTTCTATCATGTCAAGTATTTCTGCGAACAAAAAGAAAAAATGTCAGAAATTTTTCATGCCGCGCGACGGCGGAAAGCCGTGCGGAGACTGGCATAGCCGGGGCAGGCTTCCGGCGCGCCGTCCGGGGCGACGAGTTCGGGTTCGGACCGAAATGCGGTTCTATTGGACCGGATCGTGCTCCGATCGTGGCCGCCGGTATCGGCCTGTGCCGGCGCCGGTTACTCGGCGGCTTCGGCGGAAACCGGCGCCTCCACGATCCGGGTTGCGAAGTCCGCCGGCGCGACGATTTCCAGCACCTCGAAGTCCTTCGAGCAGGCAATCTCGCGATGCGGGATGCCGGGGCGCTGGTTGATGCAGTCGCCCTTTTCGATGCGCCGCACGCCCTGCCCCTCATATTCGAACTCGGCCCAGCCGTTCAGCACCATGACGAACTGGAAGGTGCAGTCATGCACATGCCAGTGCTGCACCTCGTCCTTCATCTCCTTGCCGTTCGCCTTGACGATATGGGCGATATAGTCGCCCTTGGTCGCTCCCTTGATGCCGAGGTCCCTGTATTCGAAGATCTCGCGCAGGCCTTCCGTCCAGACGGCCTCGGAAGCCTTGTTTATCGAGAAGTCCCAATTGTCGGTCATGCCTTCCTCCCGTCCTTGCTGCCGGCCATCCTACTACCGCTCCTCCGGACCGTAAATCGCGGCCGGTCAATCGCTTTCCGGCGCCGACGATTCCCGACACCGCCTCTCCCGCACAGCTTGCCACGCCTTTCCCTGGACCAAGGCCGGCTTCCGAGGATTTCCGCCGGTTGTTCGTGCTATTGAATCCGCCGGGCAATCGCGACGCAAGGGAACCGCCGATGACCGAAGGCCGGACCGACCTTTCGCAATGGCGCGAGCCGGAGGCGCTCATCGAGACCGGCGCGCTCGAGAACAGCCTTGGCGCGCCGGAGCTTCGCATCGTGGACTGCACGACCTGGCTCAGGCCGGCGGAGCCCGGCGACGACGCTCCCTACCGGGTCGTGCCGGGCCGGGCCGAATACGATGCGGCGCATATCCCCGGCGCCGTCTTCCTCGACATCCAGGGAGAGGCGTCCGACCCGGAGACGCGGCTGCGGTTCATGGCCCCTTCGGCCGAGCGGTTCGCGAATGCGATGGGCGCGCTCGGCATCGGCGACGCCTCCCGCGTCGTGCTCTATTCGGCCGGCAGCATCATGTGGGCGACCAGGGTCTGGTGGATGCTGCGCGCCTTCGGGTTCAAGCGCGCGGCCGTGCTCGACGGGGGCTGGGAGAAGTGGAAGGCGGAAGGGCGCCCGGTATCGTCCGAGCCGGCGCAATATCCGCCGGCGCGCTTCACCGCTTCGCTTGCGCCCGGCCGGTTCGTGGACAGGGACTATGTGCTGTCCCGGCTCGAAGACAGCGGCGCCGTCATGGTGAATGCGCTCGCGCCCGCCTTCCATCTGGGCGAGGGGCCGAGCCGCTACGGCAGGCCCGGGCGCATCCCGGGCAGCGTCAATGTGCCGGCGGCCCGCCTGCTCGACCCGTCGAACGGGGCCTTCGTGCCGCTGGCCGAAGCGCGGCGGCTGCACGAGGACGCCGGCATCGGCCCGGGCCGGCGGATTGTCGCCTATTGCGGCGGCGGCATTTCCGCCACGGTCGGCCTGTTCCTCCTCCACCAGCTCGGCCATGACGACCTCACCCTCTATGACGGCTCGATGGGAGACTGGGCCCCGGACCCCGGCCTCCCGATAGAAACGGGCCCGCAACCGCCTTCGCAGCGAGGGAGCCAGTCATGACACTCCGGTTCAGCAAGCTCCACCCGCAGTTCGCCGCCGAGGCGAGCCCGGTCGATCTCCGCCGCGTGCATGACGAGGAGACCCTCGAACGCATCCGGGCCGCCATGGACGAACATGCCGTGCTTGTCTTCCGGGACCAGGCGTTCTCGAACGAGGAGCAGCTCGACTTCGCCACCCGGCTCGACGGGGAACTCCACCGCAAGACCGGCATCAGCGTCCTGGAAAAGAACCGCTTCGGCGACAACGCGCTCTCGGATGTCTCGAATGTCGGTGCGGGCGGGGAGGTGCTGGACGCGAACAGCCGCAAGCGCCTCTATGCCCTCGGGAACCGCCTCTGGCACACCGATGCCTCGTTCCAGGACCCGCGCGGCCGTTACTCCATGCTCGCCGCCCTCGTGGTGCCGCCGGCGCCGGCCGACACCGAGTTCGCGGACATGCGCACCGCATACGACACGCTGCCGGAGGAGACGAAGGCGGGGCTGGAAGGCCTCCGCGTGCACCATTCCATCGCTCACTCGCGCATGACGCTCGGCTTCGAGTTTTCCGAGGAGGAGCGCGAACGGCTCAAGGGCGCGGTCCACCCGCTCGTGCTGACCAACCCGCGAACCGGGCGGCGCGCGCTCTATCTCGCCTCGCACGCCTCCCGGATACTCGACCGGCCCGTCCCCGAAGGGCGGCTCTTCATCCGCGAGCTCACGGAGCACGCGACCCGGCCCGAGCTCGTTTACCGGCATTCCTGGCGGGACGGGGACTTCGTCATCTGGGACAACCGCGCCACCATGCACCGCGCGCGCCCGTACGAGGACACCGTGCATCGCCGGGAAATGCGCCGCGTCACCACGCTGGACACCGGCGACCCCGCCCGGATCGCGCAGCCTGCATGATCCTGTTGCGCCGGCAGGCCGCCGGCGTGCCCTTTGCGTGCCGGCGCGACCTCATCCGCTACCGGAATTCCCGCATGAAACCCCTTGAAGACATCCGTGTGCTCTCGGTTACAGTATTCCTCGCCGGCCCCTTCCTCAGCATGACGCTCGCCCGCTTCGGTGCGGAGGTCATCAAGGTCGAGATGCCGGGCGCGGGCGACCCCATCCGCAGCGCCGGCCCCTTTCACGGACCGAAGGGCATCCATGCGGAGCGCCGGACGAAGGACGACCTCTCGGTCCGGTTCCTGAAACGCTCCGAGGGCGTGAAGAGCGTCACGCTCAACCTGAAGGACCCGGAGGGGCGCCGGATATTCCTCGAAATGGCGAAGCAGTCCGACGTGGTGATCGAGAACCTCTCGCCCGGCTCGATGAGGCGGATGGGCCTCGGATATGACGACATCGTCGCCGTAAATCCGGGCATCGTCTATTGCTCCATCTCCGGTTACGGCCAGACCGGCCCCTACAAGGACCTGCCTGCGCACGACCACCAGATCCAGGCCATGTCCGGCATCATGGACATGAACGGCGCGGCGGACGGGCCGCCGACGCGGATCGGCGTGTTCGTCGGCGACCTGGTGACGCCGCTCTATGCCGCCTATTCGATCCTGGGCGCGCTCCGGCACAAGGAAAGGACCGGCGAGGGGCAATATCTCGACGCCTCGATGATCGACACGCTCGCGACGCTCATGTTCATGGAGCCCATGGAATATGTGCTGCAGGAAGGGCAGCCGGTTCGCGCCGGCAATGACAGCCGCAACGACGTGACCGGCCTCTACCGCCTCAGGGACGGCGATGTGATTATCACGGTGGGCCTGTCGCTGCGCCTCGGCGCCCTGCTCGGCGCGCTCGACGCCTCCGCGCTGCTGGAGGAGCCGCGTTTCGCGACCCCGGAGGACAGGGAAGCGAATATCGTCGCACTCAGGGCGGAAATCCAGGCGCGCCTCGGCGCATATGGCTGCGAGGACGGTATTGCCCTGCTGCAGGGGGCGGGCGTGCCGGTGGCGCGGGTGCGCACGATTTCGGAGGCGATGGAGGACGGGCATTTCCGCGCGCGCGGCACGCTCAAGCCCATGTACCGGCAGGGTTCGGACGAGCCGGTGGCGCGCGGACTCGTCTCCGGCTTCCCGGTCAGGTTCTCCGGCGGCGAGCTGCCGAAACTGGAAGGCGGCGCCGAGCTCGGCCACCACAACCGGGAGGTCTTCGGAACGCTCCTCGGCCTCGATGCGGCAGCAATGGCCGACCTTGAGAAGCGCGGGGTGATATAGCCGCCGGTTCAGATGTCCAGCGAGGTCTCCCGCTCCCAGTCGCTCAGATGGCGGGACCAGGCGTCCCACTCCTGCAATTTCAGCTTCACGAAGGCGGCGGCGAATTCCGCTCCGAGCGCACTCTTCAGCACCGCATTGCGGTCGAACGCCCGGACCGCGTCGAGCAGGTAGTTCGGCAGCCGCCTGACGCGGCGCAGCCTGTGCCCCTCGGCATACATGTCGATGTCGCTCCGCTTGCCCGGATCGCGCTTGTTCGCGATGCCGTCGAGGCCGGCGGCCAGATAGGCCGCCTGCAGCAGGTATGGATTGGCCGCGCCGTCGGCGAGCCGGAATTCGATGCGTCCCTCGTCGGGGATGCGCGCCATGTGGGTGCGGTTGTTGCCCGTCCAGGTCACGGTATTGGGCGACCAGGTCGCGCCCGACGAGGTCACGGGCGCATTGATGCGCTTGTAGGAGTTCACGATCGGGTTGGCGATCGCGCAGAGCCCCTCCGCATGGTGGAGCACGCCGCCCAGGAAGTTCAGGGCCAGCCCCGACAGGCCGAGTTCCCCGTCCGGATCGTGGAACAGGTTGGTCTTCCCGTCCGTATCCCACACCGACACATGCGCATGGCACCCGTTGCCAGTGAGGCTGAGGAACGGTTTCGGCATGAAGGTGGCGCGCAGCCCGTGCTTCTCGGCAATAGACTTCACCATGAATTTGAAGAAGGCGTGCCGGTCGGCCGTCACGAGCGCGTCGTCATAGTCCCAGTTCATCTCGAACTGGCCGTTGGCGTCCTCATGATCGTTCTGGTAGGGGCCCCAGCCCAATTCGAGCATCGCGTCGCAGATCTCGGCCACGACATCGTAGCGGCGCATCAGGGCCTGCTGGTCGTAGCAGGGTTTCGCATCGATATCGCGCGGGTCCGATATGCCGGCGCCGTCGGCGTCGATCAGGTGGTACTCCGCCTCGACGCCGGATTTCATCCGCAGCCCCTCGGCCGCGGCCCGCGCCACGAGCTTCTTCAGGACGATACGCGGCGCCTGTTCGACGGGCCGGCCGTCCATGAGCGGATCGCCTGCGACCCATGCCACCTCCGGCTGCCAGGGAAGCTGGATGACGCTCCCGGTGTCGGGCACGGCCAGCATGTCGGGATGGGCCGGCGTCATGTCCAGATAGGTCGCGAACCCCGCGAATCCGGCGCCTGCCTCCTCCATTGCCGGCGCGGCAGCGGCAGGCACCAGCTTGGAACGCTGCATTCCCCGTATATCGGTAAAATTGAAGAGGAAATACCTGACGCCATTCGCCTTTGCGAAGGCTTCCAGCCTGCTGGTCATCGTCATCCTTTCGGTCGTGAAGGGCTCCGGCCTCCCGCGGTCAGGACCGGCCCGGAATCCAGTCGGTCCCCGCCAGCGGAACCCGCGCCATTGCCGCCGCCTCGACGGTGAGGGCGGCCAGATCCTCCGGCTCCAGATTGTGAACATGGCTCTTGCCGCAGGCCCGCGCGAGGGCCTGGCATTCCATCGTCAGCGTCGAGAGGTAGTTGCGCACCCGCCGACCGCCCTCTTCCGCGTCGAGCCTTGCCTCCAGGACCGGGTCCTGGGTCGTCACCCCGACAGGACAGCGGCCGGTCTGGCACATATTGCAGGTGCCGGGGCGGGCGCCGAGCGCCTCGTAGTCCTCGAGATAGAGCGGGGCGTTGCAGTTGAGCGCCATCAGCGCGGCCATGCCGATGGACACGGCATCGGCCCCGAGCGCGAGCGCCTTGGCGACATCGGACCCGGTGCGGATCCCTCCCGAAACGATCAGCTGGACCTCGCGGTGGACGCCGAGCTCCTTGAGCGCGTCCACGGCGAGGCGCACCGCCGGCAGCGTCGGGATGCCGACATCCTCGATGAACACTTCCTGGGTGGCGGCCGTGCCCCCCTGCATACCATCCACCACCACGGCGTCCGCGCCCGCCTTGACCGCGAGCGCGACATCGTACCGGGTGCGGGTGGCGCCGACCTTGACATAGACCGGCTTTTCCCAGTTCACGATCTCGCGCAGTTCCCGAATCTTGATTGCGAGATCGTCGGGGCCCGTCCAGTCCGGATGCCGGCAGGCGCTGCGCTGGTCGATGCCGGCCGGAAGGGTCCGCATCTCCGCCACCCTTTCCGTCACCTTCTGCCCGAGCAGCATCCCGCCGCCGCCCGGTTTGGCGCCCTGTCCGACCACCACCTCTATCGCGTCGGCGATACGGAGATGGTCCGGGTCCATGCCGTAGCGCGAGGGCAGGACCTGGTAGACGAGCGTCTGCGAGGCCTCGCGCTCCTCCATCGTCATGCCGCCGTCGCCGGTGGTCGTGCTGGTGCCCATCGCGCTTGCGCCCAGGCCGAGCGCGCGCTTGGCGCTGGCGCTCAGGGCGCCGAAGCTCATGCCGGCGATCGTGACCGGGATTTTCAGCTCCACAGGCTTCGACGCATACCGGGCGCCAATGGTCACATCGGTATCGCAGCGCTCCCGGTAGCCTTCCAGCGGGTATCGCGAGACCGAAGCCCCGAGAAACACCAGATCGTCGAAGGTCGGCAGGGCCCGGTGCGCCCCCCCGCCGCGGATGTAGTAGAGGCCCCGGTCGGCCGCACGGTGTATCTCGGAGATGACATGCGGGGGAAAGCCGGCCCAGATGCGCGTCGGTCGATCGCCTGACATGACGCCGTCCCTAATAGGCCGCCGCGTTGTCGACGCGGAAGTTGTACAGCTGGCGCGCCGATCCGTAGCGGCGGAACTTCGTCGCATCCGCGTCCATGCCGGCCCGCGCCAGCAGCGCCTGCAGCCGGTCGGCATCCTCCGCGCCCATTTCCTTCTCGATACAGTCCGCGCCGAGGCTCTCGACCCTGCCCCGGACGAAGATTTCGGCTTCGTAGATCGAGTCGCCCAGATAGGCGCCCGCGTCCCCGCAGACCACGAGCCGCCCGGCCTGCGCCATGAAGGCGGACATATGCCCGGTGGAGCCGCCCACCACGATGTCGATGCCCTTCATCGTAATGCCGCAGCGCGCGCTGGCGCTGCCCTCGATCGCGAGGAGCCCGCCGCGTCCGCTCGCCCCGGCCGACTGGCTGGCGTCGCCCGTCACCCGGACGGCGCCCGACATCAGGTTCTCCGCGACGCCGGCGCCGGCATTGCCCTCCACGGTCACATCCGCCTCCCGGTTCATGCCGGCGCAGTAATAGCCGACATGACCGCGAATCCGGACATCCACCGCATCCGTCAGCCCGACGGCGATCGCATGGCGTCCCTTGGCGTTGGTCACGACAAAACGGCCGCCGGCGACCGGCCCGCCGCGGCCCTGGAGGCGGCGGTTGAGCGCCCGGACGCCCGCCGCGTCCAGATCGATGGTCTCGACCGTCACGCGCTGCCGCCCCATGAATAGATCGTCCCCGGCTCCGGCTCCCAGACCGACGCCGCTTCGACATCCGGCAGGCAGGCGAGCGCGCGGAACTCGGACGCCATGGCGACCCAGTCGTCGTTCTCCGCCATCACGGCAGGCTTGCAGGCGATCGGGTCGCGAAGGACCGAGAAGCCCTCCCTCGTGCCGACCGCGAAGGTGTAGAAACCGTCCAGGTCCCTGATGCCCGCCTCCAGCGCCTCGGCGATGCTGGCGCCCTCGCCGATCCGCCAGGTCAGGTATCCGGCGGCGACCTCGGTGTCGTTGTCGGTCTGGAACCGCACGCCCTGCCGGTCTCTCAGCCAGTCGCGCAGGCGGTGGTGGTTGGATAGCGAACCGTTGTGGACGAGGCAAAGATCGTCGCCGGTGTTGAAGGGGTGGGCGCCCGCGGTCGTCACGGCGCTCTCGGTCGCCATGCGGGTGTGGCCGATCATGTGCGAGCCGGCCATCCGGCCGACCCCGAACCGCTCCAGGACATCCGCCGGCAGGCCTACATCCTTGTAGATTTCCAGCGCCGAGCCGGAACTCGTCACCCGGAGCTCGGGATGCCCCGCTTCAATCCAGTCCCGGAGGACCCCGGCATCGACCGCGGCACTGAGAACGGCGTGGTTCGAGGCCGGCGCAACCGCCGCTGCGACACCCAGCTCCCGCCCCGCCTCCCCGGCGAGGCCGGTCCAGTCATAGCCGGGGGCGGCGCTGCAAACGGTGACCTTCGCGCGCCCTCTTCCGCCTTGCTCGCGATAGACCGCAAAGCCCGCGCTGTCGGGGCCGCGCTCGGTCATTTCCCCCATCATCGGCGCGAACAGACGGCCCAGATGAGGGCGCAGGGCGGGGTTCTTCAGATACAGCCCAACGATTCCGCACATGGCTTCATCCTCCCGCGCAAACCCCGCCGCACCGCAGTATAGGGCGGGCGGCTCAGACCTGCAGCGCCACGCCGTCATGGCCGGGGTCGGCGCCGCCGTCCAGGCTGCCGTCCGCCGGCAGCCGGACGCCATGTACCGCTGCGAAGCCGAAGGTCAACGGGTTGCGGACGATTTCATAGCCCATGCGCTCCAGCGGCTCGACGACATATCCCGGGATTCGGTTGGAGATGTCGATGACGTCCGAGGTTGAGGAGAAGCGCGGCGCGGACACCGCCTCGGTCATGGTCATGCCGTGGTCGAGCACATTCAGGATCGCCTGCGTCACGCCCATCGCGATCTGTGTGCCGCCCGGCGCGCCGAGCGCCAGACAGGGCCGGTCGTCCTCGAAGACGACAGTCGGGCAGAGCGAGGAAAACCGGCTCTTGCCGGGCGCGATCGACCCCGCCCGGCCGGGGCGCGGATCGAAGACCGCCATGCAACCGTTGTACATGAAGCCGAGCCCCGGCGTGATGACGCCCGACGGCATGCCCAGCGAGTGGGTCATGGTGACGATCCCGCCCTCGCGGTCCACCGCGACGACATGGGTGGTGTCGGGCGGCTCCGACGCGACCCGCGTCACCGAGGCCCGCTCGCCCCGCGCAATCTCGCCTGCAAGCGCCGCGCCGTATTCCTTCGAGAGAAGCCAGTCCAGCGGCACGTCGTAGAAGGCCGGGTCGCCGACATGGGCGTCCTTGTCGCGCGTCGCCCGCTTCATCGCCTCGCTGACGACGCGCAGATATTCGGTGCTGTTGTGCCCGAGCGCCGCCAGGTCGAAATGCTCGAGCTGGTTGAGCATCTGCAGCACCTGCACGCCGCCGCCCGGCGGCCGGTTGGAGGCGACGCGCCAGCCCCGGTAGCCGGTCCAGATCGGCTCCGTGCGGGCGGTGCGGTAGGCGGCGAGGTCGGCGGCCGTCATCAGCCCGCCATTGGCGCGCATGTCGGCGTCGATCTCCTCGGCGATTTCGCCCGTATAGAAAATCTCCGCTCCGCCTTCGGCGATGCGTTCCAGCGTGCGGGCGAGGTCCGGATTGAAGACGCGGTCTCCGGTGCGCCTGATGCGTCCGTCCTCATGGAAATAGACCGCCCGCCCGGTGGCCGAGAAGGCGTTGCGCTCCCGGTTGGCCGTGCGCCCAAGCTGCTCCGTCTGCTGCCACCAGAAATCGACATGCGGGCGGACGATGAAACCCTTGCGGGCCTGGGCCGCGGCCGGCGCGCAGATATCCGCCCAGTCCCAGCTTCCGAACTCCGTCACGGCCTCGAAATAGGCCTTGAGCGAGCCCGGCGTGGCGATCGACCGGTAGCCGAGATCGTTGACGCGGCCCTTCAGGATGAAGCCGAAGCCGTCCCGCGTCTCGCCTTCGAGCAGGTCCTCCCACATCGCCGGATGCGCGGCGAGCGGCGTCTTGCCGTGAAAGTCGATGCAGCAATGGATGCCCTTCGACGGCAGGAAGAGGTGGCAGGACCCGAACCCGGCCACGCCGCACATCTGCGGATCGACCACGCCCTGCACGAGGGCGGCGGCGATGGCGGCATCGACCGCGTTGCCGCCGCGCTGCAGCACGCGGGCGCCGGCCTCGGCGGCCTCGGGCTGGGCGGCGACGATCATGGCGGGGCGGGTCATGGCGCCATCTCCCTGCGGGCGGCGGAGCGTAGCCCAAGAACCGAGTTCATGGCGAGCGCGGCGACGATGACCGCGCCGGCCGCCAGCACCGCCGGGGTCGGCGTCTCGCCGGCGCCGAGCCACACCCAGAGCGGCCCGAGCAGGGTTTCGAGCAGCAGCAGCAGCCCCACTTCGGCCGCCGGGATGTAACGCGGGCCGGTGCTGATGAGGCCGATCCCCGCCGGCAGTAACAGGCAGGCCATGAGCGCCAGCCAGAGCACTCCCGTTTCCGGAACCGAGAAGGGCGACGCGAAAGGCAGCGCCAGTAGCGCCGCCGCCAGATTGCCCCAGATCGGCACGGGAAGCGTGCTCGTCGCCCGGATCGAGCGCAACAGAACGAAATAGGCGGCGAGCGCCACCGTGGCGCCGGCCGCGCACAGATTGCCGGCGAGCCGCCCGCTCTCCAGATCGTCTGCAAAAATGACCGCGACGCCGCCGGCTACCAAAACCGCAGCCGCCCATGTCCGGCGGGGCGCCGGCTCGCCGAGGAAGAGACGGCCGATGACAGCGGCGGCCAGCGGCGAGCCGGCAAGCACCACGAGCACATTCGCGGCGGCGGTCAGGGCCAGCGCCCAGATGAAACAGTTGCTTACCGCCACCAGCAGCGCGGCTCCCAGCAGCCTGCGAGGCCCGAAGCGGAAGATGTTGCGAACGCCCTCCCGTCCTTCGACCGCCCACAGGATGACGGTGAGGCCGGCCGCAATGCCCAGGCCCCGCCAGAACACCAGGGTCCAGGGGTCGGCGTCGATCAGACGCACCAGCAGGGTATCGGGCGTGACGGCGAGGACGCCGGCAAATGTCAGTGCAAGGCCGCGTGCGTATTGCGAATCCATGGGAGGCCGAACGGCGCCGCCGCGACCCGGCGGCGCGTCAGGCGGCTTCGCTCAGGGCCGCGTCGCCGCGTTCCTCCGGGGTCGGACCGCTGTCCTGGCCTTTGGCGGCAATGTCCCGGTCCACGAATTCGATGACGCCCATCGCCGCCATATCGCCCCGCCGGAAGCCGGCCTTGAGCACGCGCGTATAGCCGCCGGGCCGGTCCGCATACCGCTCCCGCAGGATGGAAAACAGCTTCGCGACCATGGCGTCGTCCCTGAGTCGGGCGAAGGCCTGCCGGCGCGCATGGAGGTCGCCGCGCTTGGCGAGCGTGACCAGCCGCTCGACGACCGGCCGCAGCTCCTTGGCCTTCGGCAGCGTGGTGCGGATTTGCTCATGCTTGATGAGCGCGTTCGCCATGTTGGAGAACATCGCCTTGCGGTGGGCCCAGCTCCGGTTGAGCCGCCGGCCCTGTTTGCGGTGGCGCATCGCTCTGTCCCCTTCCGCTCAGAACGGCTCGTCGAGACGCCTGGCCAGCTCTTCGATATTGTCCGGCGGCCAGTTCGGCACTTCCATGCCGAGGTCCAGCTCCATCGTCTTCAGCAGCGCCTTGATCTCGTTCAGCGATTTCCTGCCGAAATTCGGCGTGCGGAGCATTTCGTTCTCGGTCTTCTGCACCAGGTCGCCGATATAGATGATGTTGTCGTTCTTCAGACAATTCGCCGAGCGGACCGACAGCTCCAGTTCCTCGACCTTGCGCAGCAAATGCGCGTTGAACGGCAGATCGACGACCCGGCCTTCCGGCTGCGACTGGTGCAGGTCCTCGAAATTCACGAAGAGCTGCAACTGGTCCTGCATGATCCGGGCGGCATAGGCGACGGCATCTTCCGGCGAGACGGACCCGTCGGTCTGCACGTCGAGCAACAGCTTGTCATAGTCGGTCGCCTGCCCGACGCGGGTCTGTTCCACCCGGTAGGACATCTGGCGCACCGGGCTGTAGATGGCATCGACCGGAATCATGCCGATGGGCGCATCCTCGGGCCGGTTGTCGGACGCCTGGACATAGCCCTTGCCGTTCTCGACCGTCATTTCCATGCGCAGGCTCGCCCCCCGGTCGAGCGTGCAGATGACATGGTCGAGGTCCATGATCTCGATATCGGAGCCCGCCTTGATGCGTCCGGCGGTCACAACGCCCGGCCCGGTCGCGTCCAGCACTATTCGCCTCGGGCCGTCGGAATGCTTGCGCAGCGCCAGCCCCTTGATGTTAAGGATGATGTCGGTGACGTCCTCGCGCACGCCGGCGATCGAGGAGAATTCGTGCAGCACGCCGTCTATCTGCACCTGCGTGACGGCCGCGCCCTGCAGGGAGGACAGCATGATCCGCCGGAGCGCGTTGCCGAGCGTGATCCCGAAGCCGCGTTCGAGCGGTTCGGCCGCGATGACCGCCGACCGGCCGGGATCGCCCCCGGCCTGTAGCTCGAGCTTGCCGGGCTTGATGAGAGCCCGCCAATTCTTGTTCGTGAACGATGTGGGCATCGTTTCGTTTCAATCCCTGCCGGGAGAGCCGGCCCGCTGGTTTCGATCGGGTGCTGCAGTCACACGCGCCGACGTTTCGGCGGGCGGCAGCCATTATGCGGTATCGGCGTCACGTCGCGGATCGACGTGATCGTGAAGCCGGCCGCCTGAAGCGCGCGCAATGCGGATTCACGCCCCGAACCCGGCCCGCGCACATTGACGTCGAGAGTCTTCACACCGTGTTCCTGCGCCTTGCGAGCACAGTCCTCGGCGGCGATTTGCGCCGCAAACGGGGTGGACTTGCGCGACCCCTTGAAGCCCTGCCCGCCCGCCGACGACCAGGCGATCGCATTGCCCTGGACATCGGTGATGGTGATCATTGTGTTGTTGAACGTCGCGTTTACATGCGCAACGCCCGATGAAATGTTCTTGCGCTCGCGCCTGCGCACGCGGGCGGCAACTGGCCTCGCCATCCTCGACCGGCTCCTTCTTCGCCTATTTCTTCTTGCCGGCGATCGGCCGCGCCTTGCCCTTGCGGGTGCGCGCATTGGTGTGCGTGCGCTGACCGCGCACAGGAAGCCCCTTGCGGTGACGCTGACCGCGGTAGCAGCCCAGGTCCATGAGGCGCTTGATGTTGATTGCGACTTCGCGCCGCAAATCGCCCTCGACCATATAGTCGCGGTCGATGGCCTCGCGGATTCGGATGACCTGGTCCTCGGTCAACTGGTTGACCCTGTATTCCACAGGCACCCCCGCCTTCTCGCAGATCTCCCGCGACTTGGCACGCCCGATGCCGTGAATGTAGGTCAGGGAAATCTCAACGCGCTTCTGCGTCGGAATGTTGACGCCGGCAATTCGCGCCACTCCTGGGACTCCTCATAGGCTGGATCGCTGAAACAGCACAACATACACCGACCCGTGGAAACCGTCAACCGCCCGAAGACCGGCCACCGGCTTCCCCGCCCAGCGCAGCATCGATTTGCAGTGCAACTTCGCCGATTTCCGCCATGCCGTCAACCCGGCGCAACAGGCCCCTCGCCTCGTAGTAGGGCAGGATCGGCGCCGTCCGGCCGCGATAGACCCTGAGCCGTTCCCGGACCGTATCGGCGCTGTCGTCGGGCCGGCGCTCGAAATCCGTGCTGCCGCACTCGTCGCAGCGCCCCGCCTCGACCGGCTGCTTGAACCGGTCGTGATAGCCCTCGCCGCACCTCCTGCAGGTGAACCGTCCGGAAATGCGCGCGATCAGCGCCTCCTCATCGACCTGCAGCAGCACGACGGCATCGAGCGCCATTCCCTTGCCGGACAGGAGCGCGTCGAGCGCCTCGGCCTGCGCGGTGGTGCGCGGGAAGCCGTCGAGAATGAAGCCGCCCGCACAGTCCTGCGCGTCGATCCGCCGGGAGATAATGCCGATCACGATCTCGTCCGGCATCAGCCGGCCCGACTCCATCACGGCGGCCGCCCGCCTGCCGAGCTCCCCGCCGCCGGCAATCTCCGCGCGCAGCATGTCGCCGGTGGAGAGCTGGGGAAGCCCGTGTCCTTCCGTCAACCGCCTTGCCTGTGTGCCCTTGCCCGCGCCGGGCGGACCCAGCAGGACCAGAATCATCGTCGCCGTCCGCGCAGGCGGGACTTCTTTATCAGCCCCTCATACTGGTGCGCGATCAGGTGGCTCTGCACCTGCGCCACCGTGTCCATCGTCACGTTGACGACGATCAGCAGGCTGGTTCCGCCGAAATAGAACGGCACGGCGTATTGGGAGATCAGGATCTCCGGCAGCAGGCAGACTATCGCCAGATAGACGGCGCCGACCGTCGTCAGCCGGGTCAGCACATAGTCGAGATAGACGGCGGTGTTCTTGCCGGGCCGGATGCCCGGGATGAACCCATTGTAGCGCTTCAGGTTCTCCGCCGTCTCCTCCGGGTTGAAGACGATCGCGGTGTAGAAGAAGCAGAAGAACACGATCATCGCCGTGTAGAGCGCCAGATAGAGCGGCTGGCCGTGCCCGAGATAGGCGGCGACGATGCCGAGCACGCCGTCCTCGCCGCCCGGCGCGGCGCCGGCCGCGCTGAACTGCGCGATGGTCAGCGGCATCAACAGCAGCGAGCTGGCGAAGATCGGCGGAATGACGCCGGCGGTATTCAGTTTCAGCGGCAGGTGGGAGCTGTCGCCGCCATACATGCGGTTGCCCACCTGGCGTTTGGGATACTGGACGATCAACCGGCGCTGGGCGCGCTCCATGAAGACGATGAAGGCGACCACCGCCACCGCCATCGCCATCAGGCCGAGAATGAAGGCCGTGGACATCTGGCCGGTCCGGCCGAGCTCGAACATCTGCCCGAGCGCGAGCGGCAGGTTCGCCACGATGCCCGAGAAAATGATGAGCGAGATGCCGTTGCCGACGCCGCGCTGGGTGATCTGCTCGCCGAGCCACATCAGGAAGACGGTGCCGCCGACGATGGTCACGACCGTGGTGAATTTGAAGAACAGGCCGGGGATCAGCACGGCCGAGCCGGACGGCCCCGCCATCGCCTCCAGGCCGCTTGCAAGCCCGTAGCCCTGCACCGCCGCCAGCAGCACCGTGCCGTAGCGCGTGTACTGGTTGATCTTCTTCCGGCCCGACTCGCCTTCCTTCTTCAGCGCTTCGAGCTTCGGGCTGACGGCGGTCAGCAACTGCATGATGATCGCCGCCGATATGTAGGGCATGATGTTGAGGGCGAAGATGCTCATCCGGCTGAGCGCGCCGCCGGCGAACATGTCGAACAGGCCGAGTACGCCGCCCTGCTGCTGGGCGAACAGTTCCGCCAGGATCGAGGCATCGACGCCCGGGATCGGGATGTAGGTGCCGAAGCGGTAAACGATCAGCGCGCCGAGCGTAAACCAGATGCGCTTCTTCAGCTCCGTCGCCTTGGCGAAGGCGCCGAAATTCACATTGGCCGCGAGCCGCTCGGCAGCGGAAGCCATGGTTCCCCGTTACCCTTCCGCCGGCGCGGCGTTCAGCACCGTCACACTGCCGCCCGCCGCCTCGACCGCGGCGACCGCCGCCCGGGAGGCCCCGGCCACCCGAAGGTCGAGCCCTGTCTTGAGTTCGCCTCCGGCAAGCAGCCTGACGCCGTCGCGCGCCCGGCGCACGACACCGGAGGCGACGAGCGCCGCCGCATCCACAGGTTCGGCCGCGTTCAGCTTGCCGGCCTCCACCGCAATCTGCAGGCGGCCGAGATTGACCGCCTGGTAGCGCGCGCGGAACCGGTGATTGTTGAAGCCCCGCTTCGGCAGCCTGCGGTAGAGCGGCATCTGCCCGCCCTCGAAACCGTTGAGGGCGACGCCGCTGCGGGACTTCTGGCCCTTGACGCCGCGCCCGGAGGTCTTGCCCTTGCCGGAACCGATACCGCGCCCGACGCGCTTGGCCGTCTTGCGGGCGCCCGGATTATCCGAGAGTTCGTTCAGCTTCATCGCGTCTTCGTCCTCGCTCCCCCCTCAAATCGGAGGCGGCCCACCTTCATTCAACCTCTTCCACGCGCACCATGTGCCGCACCTTGGCGATCATGCCCCTCACAGCCGGGGTGTCCTCCAGGATGCGCGACCGGTTCATCTTGTTCAGCCCGAGGCCGATCAGCGTCTCGCGCTGGCCCCTCGGCCGCCGGATCGGCGACCCCGTCTGCGTGACCTTCACGCGCTTTACGACCCCGTCATTCATTTTCGGCAGTCTCCGCCGGCGCATCCGCCTCTGCGGATTCGTTGGCAGGCGCGCGCGGCCCGAACAGGTCCGACGGGCGCTTGCCCCGCCGCTGCGCCACCATGCGCGGGCTGGCCGTGCGCGACAGCGCCTCGAAAGTGGCTTTCACCATGTTGTGCGGATTGGAAGTGCCGAGCGACTTGGCGACCACATCCTGGATGCCGAGCGCCTCGAACACGGCGCGCATCGGCCCGCCGGCGATGACGCCGGTGCCCTGCGGCGCCGCACGCAGCACCACCCGGCCGGCGCCGAACCGCCCGCGCACATCATGATGGAGGGTGCGCCCGTCTTTCAGCGGCACCCGGCGCATCGTGCGCTTGGCGCGTTCGGTCGCCTTGCGGATGGCCTCGGGCACTTCGCGCGCCTTGCCGGCGCCCACGCCCGCGCGGCCCTGGCCGTCGCCGGCCACGACGAGCGCGGAGAAGCCGAACCGCCGGCCCCCCTTCACAACCTTCGCGACGCGGTTGATCGAGACGAGCTTCTCGATGAACTCGCTCTCTTCGCGATCGCGTCCGCGATCCGACCTCGGTCCCCGTGCCATACTGCCCCGTTTTCCTCCTGCGCTCCTGCCGGCGGCCCCGTCAGAAAGACAGGCCGCCCTCGCGGGCCGCGTCGGCGAGCGCCTTGACCCGCCCATGATACTTGTAGCCGCTGCGGTCGAAGACGACTTCCTTCACGCCCGCCGCCGCCGCGCGCTCGGCCAGCCTCGCGCCCACGGCCTCCGCCGCCTGGCGATTGCCGGCGCCGGGCCCTTCGCGCAGGTCCTTCTCCAGCGAAGAGGCGGCGACCAGCGTTCTGCCTTGCCGGTCGTCCACGATCTGCGCGTAGATATAGCGGTTGGAACGGAACACCGAAAGGCGCGGACGTCCGTCGCCGGCCTTTCTCAGGCCGTAGCGCACGCGCCGCCTGCGCCGCTCGAAGAGTTCCCGTGTCGTCAGCATCGCCCGCCTCTACTTCTTCTTGCCTTCCTTGCGGAAGATGTATTCGCCCTCATACCTGACGCCCTTGCCCTTGTATGGCTCGGGCTTGCGCCAGGCGCGGATTTCGGATGCCACCTGCCCGACGCGCTGCCGGTCGGCGCCGCTGACGGAAATGGCCGTCGGGCGCTGGCAGACGATCTCGATGCCCTCCGGGATCGGATATTCGATCGGATGGCTGTAGCCGAGCGACAGCACCAGGACGCGGTCCCTCACTTCGGCGCGGTAGCCGACGCCGGTAATCTCCAGATTGCGGGTGAATCCCTGGCTGACGCCCGTCACGATGTTCTGCGCGAGCGCCCGCGTCGTGCCCCACATGGCGCGGGCCTGCTTGGACCCGTCGCGCGGCCGCACCGTGATCCGGCCGTCCGCGAGTTCGATCTCGACCAGCTTCTCCGCAACCGGGAAGCCGAGCTCGCCGAGCCGGCCCTTCGCGCTCAACACCGCGCCTTCGTACCGGACCTCGGCCCCATCGGGGACCGTGACGGGATTTTTGCCTACGCGCGACATCAGAACACCTGGCAGAGAACTTCGCCGCCGACATTGAAGGACCGCGCCTCGTGGTCCGACATGACGCCGCGCGGCGTGGACAGGATCTGGATGCCCAGGCCGTTGTTGAAGGGCTTGAGATCCTTGATCCGGGAATAGACCCGCCGGCCCGGCTTCGAGACCCGCTGGATCGAGCGGATCACGGGCTGGCCTTCGTAATATTTGAGCTCGATGCGCAGCTCGCCGGCCGGTCCCTGGTGGCTTTCTTCGTAGCTGCGGATATAGCCTTCGCGCGCCAGCACCTGCAGCACATTCATGCGCAGCCTGGATTTCGGCGACACGACATGCGGCTTGCCGGCCCGCTGGCCGTTACGGATGCGGGTGAGCATATCGCCGAGAGGATCGCTCATCGACATGGGATGGCCACCTCCTTTCCTACCAGCTCGCCTTGACGACGCCGGGCACCTGCCCCCGCGACGCCAATTCGCGAAGTGCAATTCGCGACAGGCGGAATTTGCGGTAATAGCCGCGCGGCCGCCCGGACATCTCGCAACGGTTGCGCAACCGCACCCTGGCGCCGTTGCGCGGCATGGCCGCGAGCTTCAGGGACGCGGCGAAGCGCTCGTCCGGCGCGAGGGATGCGTCGCGCACTTCGGCCCGCAAGGCCGCGCGCCGCTTCGCATACTGCGTCACCAGCCGACGGCGTTTCTTGTCCCGCTCCACCATGCTGACCTTGGCCATGGGCGTTCCTGTCCTCCCTCGCGCTTACCGTTCGAACGGCATGTTGAGGCCGCCGAGCAGGGCCCGCGCTTCCTCGTTGGTGCGGGCCGTGGTGCAGATGACGATGTTCATGCCGCGAATCGCATCGACCCTGTCGTAGGAGATCTCGGGAAAGATGATCTGCTCCCGGATTCCGAGCGAATAGTTGCCGCGGCCGTCGAAGGCCCGGGGCGACACGCCGCGGAAGTCGCGCACGCGGGGCAGCGCGATGGTCGTCAGCCGGTCGAAGAACTCCCACATCCGCGTCCGGCGCAAGGTGACCTTGCAGCCGATCGTCATGCCCTCGCGCAGCTTGAAGCTGGCGATCGATTTCCGTGCCCGCGTGACGATGGGCTTCTGCCCGCAGATGGCCGTCAGGTCGGCGACCGCAGCCTCGATCTTCTTGCTGTCGCCCACGGCTTCGCCGACGCCCATGTTCAGCACGATCTTCTCGAGCGCCGGCACCTGCATCGGGTTGCTGTAGGCGAACTGCTCGATGAGCGCCGGGCGCACGGTGTCGCGGTATATGTCTTGGAGACGAGGCATGTCGCGCCACCCCCTAGCGGTCGATGACCGTGCCGGAGCCGCGCGCGAAGCGGACCTTGCGGCCGTCTTCCAGCTTGCGGAACCCGACGCGGGTCGGCATGTCGGTTTCGGGGTCGATATGGGCGAGATTGGAAAGGTGGACCGTCGCCTCGATCTGCTCGACGCCGCCCGGCCCCTGGGCGCTGCCGCGACGGTGCTTGGAGACCATGTTGACGCCCTGCACCACGGCGCGCTCCTTGTCCGGCAGCACACGCAGCACTTCCCCGCGCTTGCCCCGGTCGCGCCGGTCAGCACCGCCACCCGGTCGCCCTTGCGAATACGCGCCGCCATCACAGCACCTCCGGGGCGAGCGAGATGATCTTCATGAAGCGTCTGGCGCGCAGCTCGCGCGTTACCGGGCCGAAGATGCGCGTGCCCACCGGCTCGTTCTGCGGGCTCAGGATGACCGCGGCATTGCGGTCGAACCGGATCGCCGTGCCGTCGGGCCGGGTCACTTCCTTCTTGGTGCGCACCACCACGGCGCGGCGGATTTCGCCCTTGCGCACGCGCCCGCGCGGGATCGCCTCCTTGACCGAGACGACGATGATGTCGCCCACCGACGCCGAGCGGCGGCCGGTGCCCCCCAGCACCCGGATGCATTGCACCCGGCGCGCTCCGGAGTTGTCGGCGACATCGAGATTGGTCTCGACCTGGATCATTTCCCGGCCTCCCCGGACGCCCGCTCCCCGCCCACGCGGCCGAGCGCCGTCCAGCGCTTGCGCCTCGAGATCGGGCGGTGCTCCTCGATCCGCACGGTATCGCCTTCGCGATAGCGGTTTTCCTCGTCATGCGCGGCGAATTTCTTCGAGCGCGTGATGAACTTCTTGTAGAGCGGATGGCGAACGCGGCGGTCGACGCGGACAATGATCGTCTTGTCCATCTTGTCGCTGACCACGACGCCCTGCAGGATTCGTTTCGGCATGGCGGTGTCGTCCTCAGGCCCCGGCCGCGGCGCGGCTTTTTTCGCCGAGGACCGTCTTGATCCGGGCGATGTCGCGACGCACCCGGCGCATCTCGGCGGTGTTTTCGAGCTGGCCCGACGCCCTCTGGAAGCGCAGGTTGAATGCGGCTTTCTGAAGGTCCTCCAGAAGCTCCGAGAGCTCGTCTGCTGTGCGCGCACGCACGTCGATTGCTTTCATGGCGCTCAGGCCCCGTCCCGGACGACCACGCGGGTCGCTATCGGTAGTTTGGCGGACGCAAGCGCGAAGGCGTCGCGGGCCACCGTCTCCGGCACGCCGTCGAGCTCGAACATGATCCGCCCGGGCTTGACCTTGGCCACCCAGTATTCCGGCGAACCCTTGCCCTTGCCCATCCGGACCTCCGCCGGCTTGGTCGAGACCGGCACATCCGGGAAGATGCGGATCCACACCTTGCCCGCGCGGCGCATCCGGCGGGTGATCGTGCGCCGGGCGGCCTCGATCTGCCGCGCGGTGATTCTCGCCGGCGCCGCGGCCTTGAGCCCGTAGCTGCCGAAAGTCAGCGCGGCGCCGCCCTTCGCCATGCCGTGGATCCGCCCCTTCTGCCGCTTGCGGTATTTCGTGCGTCTCGGTTGCAGCATGCCCCGGCCTCCTCAGCGGCCCATCGCGGCGCGTTCTTCCGCGAGCCGCTTGTCCTGCGCCATCGGGTCGTGCGCCATGATCTCGCCCTTGAACACCCACACCTTGACCCCGCAGGAGCCATAGGTCGTGTTCGCGGTCGCCTCGCCGTAGTCGATGTCGGCCCTGAGCGTGTGCAGCGGCACCCGGCCTTCCCGGTACCACTCGGTGCGCGCGATCTCCGCCCCGCCGAGCCGGCCGCCGACATTGATGCGGATGCCGAGCGCGCCGAGGCGCATCGCCGACTGCACCGCCCGCTTCATCGCGCGCCGGAACGCGACGCGGCGCTCGAGCTGCTGGGCGATATTGTCGGCCACCAGCCTCGCGTCGATCTCCGGCTTGCGGATCTCGACGATGTTCAGGTTGACATCGCTGTTCGTCATCCGCCCCAGCGCCGTCCGCAACCTCTCGATATCCGCGCCCTTCTTGCCGATCACCACGCCCGGCCGGGCGGTGTGGATCGTGACCCGCGCCTTCTTCGCCGGGCGCTCAATGACGATCTTGGAGAGGCCGGCATTCTGGAGGCGCTTCTCCAGGAAATCGCGGATCTGCAGGTCCTCGTGCAGCAGGTCGCCATAGTCGCGGTCCGCATACCAGCGCGAGTTCCAGGTCCGGTTGATGCCGAGCCGGAGCCCGATCGGGTTGACTTTATGGCCCATCACACACGCTCCTCGACCGCATCCTCGTCTTCCGCGACGAACAGGTCGTCCTCGTCGGGCAGTTCCCGCACCACGACGCGGAGATTGCTGAACGGCTTTTCGAGCCGCCCGACCCGGCCTCGCGCGCGCGGCCGCATCCGCTTCATGACGATCGTCCGCCCGACCGTCGCCTCGGCCACCACCAGCCGGTCGATGTCGAGCTCGTGGTTGTTCTCCGCATTCGCGACGGCGGACTGCAGGGCCTTGCGGACATCCTCCGCCACGCGCTTCTTCGAGAAGGCGAGCGCATTGAGCGCCGCCTCGACGCTCAGGCCGCGAATGCTCTCGGCGACGAGGTTCAGCTTGCGCGGGCTGGTGCGGACATATTTCACGTAAGCCAGCGCCTCGTTCTCCGCCAGGCGGGGTTCCGCTTTCGGTTTGCCCATCGCCTCAGCCCCGCCGCGCCTTCTTGTCCGCCGCATGCCCGTAGAAGGTCCGGGTCGGCGCGAACTCGCCGAACTTGTGGCCGACCATGTCCTCGGTCACCAGCACCGGCAGGAACTTCTGCCCGTTATGGACACCGAAAGTGAGGCCGACGAACTGCGGCAGGATGGTGGACCGCCTCGACCAGGTGCGGATCACTTCCTTGCGCCCCGACCCGCGCACCGCCTCCGCCTTCTTCAGCAGATAGCTGTCCACGAAGGGGCCTTTCCAAACCGAACGCGACATGGTCTAGCCTCTCGTCTTGGCGCGGTGGCGGCTGCGCAGGATCATCTTGTCGGAAGCCTTCTTCCTCCTCGTCCGGCGGCCCTTGGTCGGCTTGCCCCAAGGCGTCACGGGATGGCGCCCGCCGGAGGTCCGGCCCTCGCCGCCGCCATGCGGATGGTCCACCGGGTTCATCACCACGCCGCGCACATGCGGACGCCGGCCGAGCCAGCGGTTGCGCCCCGCCTTGGCAAGCGTCTGGTTGCCATGGTCCGAGTTGGACACGGCGCCGATGGACGCCATGCACTCATGCGGCACCATGCGCGTCTCGCCCGAGCTGAAGCGCAGCCGCGCCATGCCGGCATCGCGCCCGACAAGCTGCACATAGGTCCCGGCGGACCGCGCGACCTGGCCGCCCTTGCCCGGCTTCAACTCGACATTGTGGACGATGGTCCCGACCGGAATCCGGCGCAGCGGCATCGCATTGCCCGGCTTCACATCCACCTCCCGGCCCGCGACCACGGAATCGCCCGGCTGGAGGCGCTGGGGAGCCAGAATGTAGGAGAGCTCGCCGTCCTCGTAGCGGATCAGCGCGATGAAGGCCGTGCGGTTCGGGTCGTATTCCAGCCGCTCGACGACCGCTTTCTGGTCCCATTTGCGCCGCTTGAAGTCGATCCGGCGATATTTGCGCTTGTGGCCGCCGCCGCGCCAGAACACGGTCGTGCGTCCATGGTTGTTGCGCCCGCCGGTCCCGGTCAGCCCCTCGGTCAATGCCTTGACCGGCTTGCCCTTGTGCAATCCGGTGCGGTCCACGAGCACGAGCCCGCGGCGGCCCGGCGAAGTTGGATTGTAATGCTTGAGCGCCATCGCTTCAGATTCCCGTGGTCACGTCCACCGAGTGCCCCTCTTCGAGCGTCACGACGGCCTTTTTCCAGTCAGGGCGCCTGCCCGGGATGCCCCGGAACCGCTTGGTCTTGCCCTTGACCCTCAGCGTGTTGACCTTCTTCACCTTCACCGAAAACAGTCCTTCGACCGCCTGGAGGATTTCCGGCTTGGTGGCGTCAATCGCCACCCGGAAGGTGATCTGGTTGTGCTCGCCGATCAGGGTCGATTTCTCGGTCACGACGGGCGCCCGCAGCACGGCAAGCATGCGCTCGCGTCCGATCCGGGGCGCCGGTCCCCCGATGGCGCGGGCGCGGCTCATGACAGGCGTTCCTCGAGATGAGCGGCCGCGTCCCGGGTCAGCACCAGCACCTCGCGCCGCAGGATATCATAGACATTGGCGCCCATGCGCGGCAGCACATCGACGCCGACGATATTGGCGGCCGCCCGCCGGAAATTCTCGTCCACCGTCTCACCGCCCAGGATCAGGGCAGAGGCGAGCTCCATCTCGCGAAGCCGCCGGGTCAGGTCCCGCGTGCGTCCGCTCTCCAGCGCAAGGTCCTCGACCACGATCAGCTTGCCGGTCTGCGTCTTCGACGCCAGCGCCGCACGCAGCCCCGCCGCCCGGACCTTCTTGGGCAGCTTGTGCGCGTGGTCGCGCACCCTCGGCCCATGCACGACGCCGCCGCCCCGGAAGACATTCGCCGTCGCCGCCCCGTGCCGCGCCCGGCCGGTGCCCTTCTGGCGATAGATCTTGGACTTCGACCGTGCAATCTCGCTGCGTTCCTTGACCTTGCGGTTGCCGCCGCGCTTCCTTGCGCGCTGCCAGTTCACCACGCGGGTCAGAAGGTCGCGGCGCACCTCGCCCCCGAACACGCCGTCGGCAAGCTCGATGCTGCCGGTCTCGCGGTTGTCCCAATCCCTGACCGGGAGCTGCATATCCCTACTCCCCGCTCTCGCCGGCCGCCGCTTCGGCGTCTTCCGGCGCCTTGAGGCCGGCGGGGAACGGCGCGCCTTCCGGCAGCCTGCGCTTGCGCGCATCCGAGACCAGCACCCAGCCGCCCTTCGCGCCCGGAACCGCGCCCTTGACCATGATAAGGCCGCGTTCGGCGTCGGTATCGACTATTTCGAGGTTCTGCACCGTGGCCCGCGCATTGCCCATATGCCCGGCCATCTTCTTGCCTTTCCAGACCTTGCCCGGATTCTGGCTGTTGCCGGTGGAGCCGTGCGAGCGGTGCGAGATCGAGACCCCGTGCGACGCCCGGAGGCCGGCGAAATTATGCCGCTTCATCGCGCCCGCGAAGCCCTTGCCGATGCTCGTGCCGGAGACATCGACATGCTGGCCCCTGACGAAATGGTCGGCGGAAAGCTCGGCCCCGACCTCGACCAGCGCCTCTTCCGATACCCGGAACTCGGCCACGCGCCTTGCCGGTTCGACCCTGGCTTTTGCGAAATGGCCGCGCATCGGCTGCGTGACCCGCTTTGTGCGCGCCATGCCGGCGCCGAGCTGCAACGCCGTGTAGCCGTCCGGCTCCTGGCGGCGCTGTGCAACCACGCGGCACCGGTCAAGCGACAGCACCGTCACCGGTACATGCGCGCCCGTTTCCGCGAAGACGCGCATCATGCCGAGCTTGCGGGCAATGACGCCGGTTCGCATCGACCCCGAGCCTCCCTCAGACCTTGATCTCGACATCGACGCCGGCCGCCAGATCGAGCTTCATCAGCGCGTCCACGGTCTGCGGCGTCGGGTCGACAATATCGAGCACCCGGCGGTGAGTGCGCATCTCGAACTGTTCGCGGCTTTTCTTGTCGATATGCGGGCCGCGCAGCACGGTGTAGCGCTGGATGCGCACCGGCAGCGGGATCGGCCCGCGCACCTGCGCGCCGGTACGCTTCGCCGTGCTCACGATCTCGCCGGTCGACTGGTCGAGAACCCGGTGATCGAACGCCTTCAGGCGTATGCGGATGTTCTGGTGATCCATTGCACTCGGTCTCTCGTTCCAGCGTCCTGGCGCCGCCGCCGTTCAGTCGTCGATCGAGGCGACGACGCCGGCGCCGACCGTGCGCCCGCCCTCGCGGATCGCAAACCGCAGGCCCTCGTCCATCGCTATCGGCGCGATCAGGTTCACTCCCATCGAAATGTTGTCTCCAGGAAGAACCATCTCAACACCCTCCGGCAACTCCACCGTCCCCGTCACATCCGTCGTCCGGAAGTAAAACTGCGGGCGGTAGTTCGAGAAAAACGGCGTGTGGCGGCCTCCCTCGTCCTTCGTCAGAACATAGCACTCGCAGTGGAACTTCGTGTGCGGGCGGATCGAACCCGGACGCGCCAATACCTGCCCCCGCTCCACATCGTCACGCTTCGTCCCCCGAAGCAGAACCCCGACATTGTCCCCCGCTTCACCCTGGTCCAGAAGCTTCCGGAACATCTCCACACCCGTGCAGACCGTCTTCGACGTCTCCTTCAGACCCACAATCTCCACATCGTCTCCAACCTTCACGATCCCCTGCTCAACACGGCCCGTCACAACCGTTCCCCGGCCCGAAATCGAAAACACATCCTCGATCGGCATCAGAAACGGACGGTCCTTCGGGCGGTCCGGCTGCGGAACATACTCGTCAACCGCCTCCATCAAATCCAATACCGACTGCCGCCCCTGAGACTCGTCGCCGTCATCCAGCGCCGCAAGCGCCGAACCCTGAATCACCGGAATGTCGTCGCCCGGAAAGTCGTAACTCGACAAAAGCTCACGAACCTCAAGCTCAACAAGCTCCAGAAGCTCATCGTCGTCAACCTGATCGACCTTGTTCATGTAAACAACCAGCGCCGGAACACCAACCTGACGCGCCAGCAAAATGTGCTCCCGAGTCTGCGGCATCGGACCGTCCGCAGCACTCACCACGAGAATCGCGCCGTCCATCTGCGCCGCACCCGTGATCATGTTCTTCACATAGTCCGCATGCCCCGGACAATCCACATGCGCGTAATGACGCGCACCCGTCTCATACTCAACATGCGCCGTCGAAATCGTGATCCCACGAGCCTTCTCCTCAGGCGCCTTGTCAATCTGGTCATACGCCGTGAACTCAGCGCCGCCAGCCTCAGCCAATACCTTCGTGATCGCCGCCGTCAGAGTCGTCTTGCCATGATCGACATGCCCGATCGTCCCTATGTTGCAGTGCGGCTTCGTCCGCTCAAACCGAACCTTGCCCATCGATTCCAAGCCCCTCTTTAACGTTTCCCGCCGTCAGGCGAATTTGGCGCGGACTTCGTCCGCCACCGCCTGAGGCACCGCCTCGTAATGGTCGAATTCCATGTGGAACTGCGCTCGTCCCTGGCTCATCGAGCGCAGCGTGTTGACATAGCCGAACATGTTGGCGAGCGGCACCATCGCCTCGATCAGGCGCGCATTGCCGCGCTGGTCCATGCCCTGGACATGCCCGCGCCGCGAGTTCAGGTCGCCGATGATGTCGCCCATGTAGTCTTCCGGCGTCACCACCTCGACCTTCATGATCGGCTCCAGCAGTTTCGGGCGCGATTTCTCCATCGCTTCCCGCACCGCCGCGCGGGCCGCGATTTCGAATGCGAGCACGCTCGAATCGACATCGTGATGGCTGCCGTCGGTCAGCACGGCCTTCACGTCGGTCACCGGGAAGCCCGCAAGCACGCCCGTTTCCAGCTGCGCGAGAAAGCCCTTCTCGACGCCGGGGACGTATTCGCGCGGCACGGATCCGCCGACGACGCGGCTTTCGAACTCGTTGCCGGCGCCAGCCTCCTGCGGCTCGAAGGTCATGATGACGCGCGCGAACTGGCCGGCGCCGCCGCTCTGCTTCTTGTGCGTGTAATCGGCCTTGACCGTCCTGCCGAACGCTTCCCTGTACGCCACCTGCGGCGCGCCGATATTGGCCTCGACCTTGAACTCGCGCTTCATCCGGTCGATGATGATCTCCAGGTGAAGCTCGCCCATGCCCTTGAGAATGGTCTGGCCGGTTTCATGGTCCGTCGAAAGCCCGAGCGAGGGGTCTTCCGCCGCCAGCCGCCCCAGCGCGACGCCCATTTTCTCCTGGTCGGCCTTCGTCTTCGGTTCGACCGCGATCTCGATCACCGGCTCGGGAAATTCCATCCGCTCCAGGATGATCGGCGCATTCTGGTCCGCCAGCGTATCGCCGGTTGTGGTCGTCTTGAGGCCCGCAATCGCAACGATGTCGCCGGCCCGCGCTTCCTTGATGTCCTCGCGGCTGTTGGCATGCATCAGGAGCATCCGGCCGATGCGCTCGCGCTTGCCCTTGACGGTGTTCATCACCGCGGAGCCGCCCTGGAGAACGCCCGAATAGATGCGCGCGAAAGTCAGCGACCCGACAAAGGGGTCGTTCATGACCTTGAAGGCGAGCGCGGCGAACGGCGCATCGTCGCTGGAGGCGCGTTCCGCCGGTTCTTCGCGGCCGACTTCGACGCCCCTCACCGCCGGCACGTCCACCGGGCTCGGAAGATAGGCGATCACTGCATCCAGCATCGGCTGGACGCCCTTGTTCTTGAAGGCCGAGCCGCAAAGGGTCGGCACGAATGCGCCGGCGACCGTGCCCGCGCGGATGCAGCGCTCAATGGTCCCGACATCCGGCTCGGCGCCTTCGAGATAGGCTTCCAGGACCTCTTCGTCCTGTTCGACCGCGAGTTCGATCATCTGCTCGCGCAGTTCCGCCCCTCGCTCCGCCAACTCCGCCGGAATGTCGCGATATTCGAACTCGGCGCCCAGCGCCTCGTCCTTCCAGACGATCGCCCGGTTGCGCACGAGATCCACCACGCCCACGAAGCCCGCTTCCGCGCCGATCGGCATCTGCAGCACCAGGGGCAGCGCGCCGAGCCGTTCCCGGATCATCTCCACACAGCGGAAAAAGTCGGCTCCCACACGGTCCAGCTTGTTGACGAAGCACATGCGCGGCACGCCGTATTTGTCCGCCTGCCGCCAGACCGTCTCCGACTGGGGTTCGACCCCGGCGACGCCGTCGAACACCGCCACCGCGCCGTCGAGCACGCGCAGCGAACGCTCGACCTCGATCGTGAAATCGACATGACCCGGCGTATCGATGATGTTGATGCGGTGGTCCTGCCAGAAACAGGTCGTCGCGGCCGAGGTGATCGTTATGCCGCGCTCCTGCTCCTGCTCCATCCAGTCCATCGTCGCGGCGCCGTCATGCACCTCGCCGATCTTGTAGGACCGCCCGGTATAGTAAAGGACGCGCTCGGTTGTCGTGGTCTTGCCGGCGTCGATATGCGCCATGATACCGATATTGCGATAGCGCTCGATCGCGGTGGTGCGGGCCATGGGGAGGGTGCTCCGGCTCTGTCCGTTACCAGCGGTAATGCGAGAAGGCCCGGTTGGCCTCGGCCATCCGGTGCGTATCCTCGCGCTTCTTGACCGTAGCGCCGCGCTGGTTGATCGCGTCGATCAACTCGCCGCTGAGGCGGTCGATCATGGTCTTCTCGGACCGCTTTCGCGCCACGTCGATCAGCCAGCGGATCGCCAGCGCCTGCGCCCGCTCGGGCCGCACCTCGACCGGCACCTGGTAGGTGGCGCCGCCCACGCGCCGGGACCGCACCTCGAGATTGGGTCGCACATTGTCGAGGGCGGCATGGAAGACCTGCAGCGCATCGACGCCGGCGCGCCGTTCCGCCCGTTCCAGCGCCCCGTAAACAATCCGTTCCGCTGTGGATTTCTTGCCGTCCAGCATCAGGCAGTTGACGAATTTGGAGATCACCGCATCCCCGTATCGCGGATCGGGAATCGGCTCGCGTTTCTCTGCTGCGCGGCGGCGCGACATGGCTTCCGGCTCCCCTTACCGCGGGCGCTTGGCGCCGTATTTCGACCGGCGCTGTCGGCGGTCGGCGACCCCCTGCGTGTCCAGCGTGCCGCGGATGATGTGGTAGCGCACGCCCGGCAGGTCCTTCACGCGCCCGCCCCGGATCAGCACCACCGAATGTTCCTGGAGGTTGTGGCCGACGCCGGGAATGTAGCTCGTCACTTCGAAACCATTGGTCAGCCGCACGCGGGCCACCTTGCGCAGCGCCGAGTTCGGCTTCTTCGGCGTGGTCGTATAGACGCGCGTACAGACGCCGCGCTTCTGGGGGCACGCCTCCAGCGCCGGCACCTTGTTGCGCGCCCTCGGCGCAGTCCGCGACTTGCGGATCAACTGGTTGATCGTCGGCATCCCGCCTCCTTGCACGTCCCGCCCCGGCCAGGAAACGGCCGCCCCGGACCCGCGGGGCCGGACAGGAACACCAGACGCCGCCCCGCGCATTCCGCGCGGGCTCGCCTGAGCGTCCCAGTGTCCGGATCGTCGAACTCCGCTCGGCCCCAGACCGGCTCGAAGGCGCGTCTAAACCGGCCGCAATAGCAGGTTTACCGCCGCCTCCCCGAATAAGGCTGGTGGGCTTTTACCGATGCGGCCGGCGGGCGTCAAGCACCGAAACGCGCTCGCCCGCCGGTTTTCGCCTCGCCCGCCCTGCGTTATTCCCCCGCAGCCAACTGCTCCATTTCGAGCGCCTCGCTGCGCGCGCTGCGCTCGGCCAGCGCCTGCCGGTCGCGTTCGGCCGCCAGATTTCGCAGCCGTTTCATGACACTGCCCGTGCCCGCCGGGATCAGGCGCCCGACAATCACATTTTCCTTGAGGCCGACAAGGTCGTCCACCTTGCCGCTCACCGCGGCCTCGGTAAGCACCCGCGTCGTCTCCTGGAACGAGGCCGCGGAAATCCAGGACCGGGTATGGAGCGCCGCCTTGGTGATGCCCTGCAGAACCGGCTCGGCCTTCGCGGGGTCGCCGCCTTCCGCTTCGGTCCGGCGGTTCTCCTCCTCGAACTCGCTGCGGTCCACCTGCTCGCCGATCAGGAAGGTCGTGTCGCCGGGGTCGGCGATCTCCACCTTCTGGAGCATCTGGCGAACGATCACCTCGATATGCTTGTCGTTAATCTTGACGCCCTGCAGGCGGTAAACTTCCTGGATTTCGTTGACCAGATAGGCCGCCAGCGCCTCGACGCCGAGCACATGCAGGATGTCGTGCGGCACCAGCTTGCCGTCGAGCAGCATGTCGCCGACCTGCACATGGTCCCCCTCGCGGACCGCCAGATGGCGTCCCTTGGGCACCAGATGCTCGCTCACCTTCTCCGGGTTCTCCATGGAACGGATGACGATCCGGCGTTTGGTCTTGTAGTCGCGCCCGAACTCGATCCGTCCCTCCAGGTCCGCAAGCACGGCGAACTCCTTCGGCTTGCGCGCCTCGAACAGCTCCGCCACCCGGGGCAGGCCGCCGGTAATGTCGCGGGTCTTGGAGACCTCGCGCGGGATACGCGCAAGCACATCGCCGGGCTGGACCTCCTGCCCGTTGGCGACCGAAAGCACCGCGTCCACGGACATGAAGTAACGGGCCTCAAGGCCGTTGCCGAGTTCGACGACCTCGCCCTCCGGCGTCCTGAGCGTGATGCGCGGCTTCAGGTCCGTTCCGCGCGCCTGCTGGCGCCAGTCGACCACGGTGCGGTTGGAGATGCCGGTCGCCTCATCCATGACCTCGCGCATCGAGACGCCCTCGACGAGGTCGACGTAATGCGCGATGCCCTCGCGCTCGCAGATGATCGGCTGGGTGTGGGGGTCCCAGTCGGCGAGCTTCTCGCCTCCCTCGACCGCGACGCCGTCATCCTGGAGCAGCCGGGCGCCGTAGGGAAGGCGATGCCGGGCGCGTTCGCGGCCCTGGGTGTCAATCAGCACCAGTTCCGTATTGCGCCCCATGACGATCGGCACGCCCCTGGAGTCGACCACCACATTGCGGTTGCGCACCAGAAGCCGGCCTTCCATCGCCGCCTCGACCGAAGACTGCTCCGCGCCGCCCTGCGCGGCCCCGCCGATATGGAAGGTGCGCATGGTGAGCTGCGTGCCCGGCTCGCCGATCGACTGCGCCGCGATCACGCCGACCGCTTCGCCGACATTCACCTCCGTGCCCCGCGCGAGGTCGCGTCCGTAGCAGTGCCCGCAAACGCCCGACTTGGTCTCGCAGGTCAGCACCGAACGGATCTTCACCATGTCGATGCCGCCCTGCTGGATCCGCTCGGCCAGATCCTCGTCGACCCGCGTCCCGGCGGCCGCAAGCAGCACCTCGTCGGGACCGGACACATCGGCCGCGAGCGTCCGCCCGAGAATGCGGTCCGACAGCGGCTCGATGACGTCGCCGCCCTCGACAATGGCCCGCATGTCCAGACCCGCCGTGGTGCCGCAGTCCCGTTCCGTGACGATGCAGTCCTGCGCCACATCCACCAGGCGGCGGGTCAGATAGCCGGAATTGGCCGTCTTCAGGGCCGTGTCGGCCAGGCCCTTGCGGGCGCCGTGCGTGGAGTTGAAATACTCCAGCACCGAGAGGCCTTCCTTGAAATTGGCGATGATCGGCGTCTCGATGATCTCGCCCGAGGGCTTGGCCATCAGGCCGCGCATGCCGGCCAGTTGCTTGATCTGCGCCTCCGAGCCGCGCGCGCCGGAATGGGCCATCATCCACACGGAGTTCACCGGCTTGTCGGGGTCCGTGACCGCGATTTCGTCCATCATCGCCCTGGAGACGGCGTCGGTGGCCTCGCTCCAGACGTCCACCACCTTGTTGTATCTCTCGCCGTGGGTCAGCAGGCCCTGCTGGTACTGCTCCTCGAATTCCTTGACCTTGGTCTGCGCGCCCTCGATCACCCTGGACTTCGCCTCCGGGATGACCAGGTCGGCCTTGCCGAAGGAAATGCCGGCGCGCGTGGCGTGGCTGAAGCCCATCGCCATCATCCGGTCGCAGAACACCACGGAGTCCTTCTGGCCGCAATTGCGGTAAACGGCGTCGATGATGTCGCCCACCGCCTTCTTGGTGAGCACCCGGTTGAAATGGTCGAAACCGACCGCGGCGTGCTGCGGCAGCAATTGCGCCAGCAGCACCCTGCCGGGCGTCGTCTCATAGACCCTGGTCGTCGTGACGCCGGCCTCATCGGTCTGCGCGATCCGCGCCTTGATGCGCGAATGCATGGTGACCATCTTGTGCGCCAGCGCATATTCGACCTCGCCCGGGTCGCGGAACACCATGCCCTCGCCCGGATCGCCCTCGCGCTCCAGCGACAGGTAGTAGAGGCCGAGCACGATATCCTGGGTCGGCACGATGATCGGCTTGCCGTTGGCGGGGCTGAGGATGTTGTTGGTGCTCATCATCAGCACCCGCGCCTCGAGTTGCGCCTCCAGCGAAAGCGGCACATGGACCGCCATCTGGTCGCCGTCGAAATCGGCGTTGAAGGCGGTGCAGACCAGCGGGTGGAGCTGGATCGCCTTGCCCTCGATCAACACCGGCTCGAACGCCTGGATGCCCAGCCGGTGCAATGTCGGCGCCCGGTTGAGCAGGACCGGATGTTCGCGGATCACCCCTTCCAGGATGTCCCAGACCTCGGGCCGCTCGCGTTCCACCAGGCGCTTCGCCGCCTTGATCGTCGGCGCCATGCCATAGGCCTCGAGGCGGGAATAGATGAAGGGCTTGAACAGTTCGAGCGCCATCTTCTTCGGCAGGCCGCACTGGTGCAGCTTGAGCTCGGGGCCGACGACGATCACCGAACGGCCGGAATAGTCCACCCGCTTGCCGAGCAGGTTCTGCCGGAAGCGGCCCTGCTTGCCCTTCAGCATGTCGGAGAGGGACTTGAGCGGGCGCTTGTTCGCCCCGGTGATGACGCGCCCGCGCCGGCCGTTGTCGAACAGCGCATCCACCGCTTCCTGAAGCATGCGCTGCTCGTTGCGGATGATGATGTCGGGCGCACGCAGCTCCATCAGCCGCTTCAGGCGGTTGTTGCGGTTGATGACGCGGCGGTAAAGGTCGTTGAGGTCGGAGGTTGCGAACCGGCCGCCGTCGAGCGGCACCAGCGGGCGCAGTTCCGGCGGGATCACCGGCACCACGTCCAGCACCATCCATTCCGGCTTGGAGCCCGACTCGAGAAACGCCTCGACGACCTTGAGCCGCTTGACCAGTTTCTTGCGCTTCGCCTCGGAGTTGGTTTCCTTCAGCTCGGCGCGCATGTCCTCGCGTTCCTCGGCGAGCTCGATGCCCGCGAGCAGCTCCTTGATCGCCTTGGCGCCGATTCCGGCCTCGAATTGCGAGTTCTCGGCGGCCGAGCGGTCCATTTCGTCCAGATATTCCTCCTCGCTGAGCAATTGGCCCCGCTCGAGCGCGCTCGTGCCGGGATCGGTCACGACATAGCTCTCGAAATAGAGCACCCGCTCCAGTTCGCGGAGCGTCATGTCGAGCACCAGGCCGATGCGGCTCGGCATCGACTTCAGGAACCAGATATGGGCGACCGGGGCCGCGAGTTCGATATGGCCCATGCGGTCGCGGCGGACCTTGGAAAGGGTGACCTCCACACCGCATTTCTCGCAGATGATGCCGCGGTGCTTCATCCGCTTGTATTTGCCGCACAGGCACTCATAATCCTTTACCGGCCCGAAGATGCGGGCGCAGAAGAGCCCGTCGCGCTCCGGCTTGAACGTCCGGTAGTTGATCGTTTCCGGCTTCTTGATCTCGCCGTAGCTCCAGCGTCGAATCTGATCGGGCGAGGCGATCGAGACCCGGATCTTGTCGAACGAGGCTTCCTGTTCGGTCTGGCCGAAAAGACGCATCAGGTCGTTCATGCGGTGACTCCAGAGCGGGTTGGGGGCCGCGGCGCGGACGCCGTCAGATGTGTTCTTCCTGAAGATCGACGTTCAGGCCGAGCGATCGCAATTCCTTGACCAGAACGTTGAAGGATTCCGGAATGCCGGCGTCGAACGTATCGTCGCCGCGCACCACGGCCTCATAGACCTTGGTCCTTCCGGCAACATCGTCCGACTTCACCGTCAGGATCTCCTGCAGGGTGTAGGCCGCGCCGTAGGCTTCCAGCGCCCACACCTCCATCTCGCCGAAGCGCTGGCCGCCGAACTGGGCCTTGCCGCCCAGCGGCTGCTGGGTCACGAGGCTGTAGGGACCGATGGAACGGGCGTGGATCTTGTCGTCCACCAAGTGGTGCAGCTTCAGCATGTAAATGTAGCCGACCGTGACCTGGCGGTCGAAAGGTTCGCCGGTGCGCCCGTCGATCAACGTCACCTGTCCGGTCGGCCGAATGCCGGCGCTTTCCAGCATGGCGTCGATATCGACCTCGTGCGCGCCGTCGAACACCGGCGTTGCGACCGGCACGCCGGCCGTCAGGTTGTTCGAGAGTTCGAGCACCTCGTCATCCGAGAGGGAGACAACAGATTTTTCGTAGTCGGCCTCGCCATAGACGAGCTTGAGCCTGTCCCGAAGCTGCGCCATCGCCCTGTCGCTCTCGCGCACCTTTCCCAGCATGTCGCCGATCTGCCGCCCGAGTCCGCGGCAGGCGGCGCCCAGATGCGTCTCCAGGATCTGTCCGACATTCATCCGCGACGGCACGCCGAGCGGGTTCAGCACGATGTCCACGGGGGTCCCGTCTTCCATATGCGGCATGTCCTCGATCGGCACCGCCTTGGAGATGACGCCCTTGTTGCCGTGGCGTCCGGCCATCTTGTCGCCCGGCTGAAGCTTGCGCTTCACCGCCACGAACACCTTGACCATCTTCATCACGCCGGGCGGCAGTTCGTCGCCGCGCTCCAGCTTCTCCAGCTTGTTTTCGAACCGCTTCGACAGTTCTTCGACATTGGCGTCGAAACGCTGGACGAGAGTCTCGATCTCCCGCATCGCGTCGTCCCGGCGAAGCACGATCTGGCGCCACTCCGACTGCCTGAGCCTGTCCAGCACATTCTCCGTGACGCGCGAACCCTCGCGCAGCCCCGGCCCCGAAACGACCGTGCGGTTCAGCAGCAACTCGCGCATCCGCGCATTGAAGTCGCGCGTGAGGATGCCGCGCTCGTCGTCCCGGTCCTTGGCCAGGCGGTCGATTTCGGCCTGCTCGATGGTCATGGCGCGTTCGTCCTTGTCGACGCCGCGCCTCTGGAACACGCGCACATCGACGACCGTGCCGGAGTCGCCCGGCGGCACCTTGAGCGAGGTGTCGCGCACATCCGACGCCTTCTCGCCGAAGATCGCGCGCAGCAGCTTTTCTTCCGGCGTCATCGGCGACTCGCCCTTCGGCGTCACCTTTCCGACCAGAATGTCGCCCGCATTCACCTCCGCGCCGATATAGACGATGCCCGCCTCGTCGAGATTGCGGAGCGCCTCCTCGGCGACATTGGGGATGTCGCGGGTGATTTCCTCCTGCCCGAGCTTGGTGTCGCGGGCCATGATCTCGTATTCCTCGATATGGATCGAGGTGAAGACATCGTCGCGCGCGATGCGCTCCGAGATGACGATCGAATCCTCGAAATTGTAGCCGTTCCAAGGCATGAAGGCGCAGAGCACATTGCGTCCGAGCGCCAGCTCGCCGAACTCCGTGGACGGGCCGTCGGCGATGATGTCGCCCTCGCCGACCGCGTCGCCGACCTTCACCAGCGGCCGCTGGTTCAGGCAGGTGGACTGGTTGGAACGCTCGAACTTGCGCAGATTGTAAATGTCCACGCCGGAGCCGCCGCCGCTTTCCGCGGCGCGCACGACAATCCGGGTGGCATCCACCTGATCGACCGCGCCGCTGCGCCGGGCGGTGACCGAAGCGCCGCTGTCGCGCGCGACGGCGGCCTCCATGCCCGTCCCGACCAGGGGCGCCTCGGCCTGCACCAGCGGCACCGCCTGGCGCTGCATGTTCGAGCCCATCAGGGCGCGGTTGGCGTCGTCGTTCTCCAGGAAGGGAATGAGCGCCGCCGCGACCGACACAAGCTGTTTCGGCGAAACGTCCATGAAATCGATCTGGTCCGCCGTGGAGAGCGCAAAGTCGCTGCCGCGCCTGACGGTCACCAGGTCCTCCGTGAAGCGGCCCTCGCCGTCCAGCGGCGAGTTGGCCTGAGCGATGGTGTAGCGCCCTTCGTCCATCGCCGTCATGTAGATCACTTCGTTCGACGCGGCGCCGCTCTCGACCTTCCGGTAAGGCGTTTCGATGAAGCCGTAGCGATTGATCCGGGCGTAGGTCGCGAGCGAGTTGATAAGGCCGATATTCGGGCCTTCCGGCGTCTCGATCGGGCAGATACGGCCGTAATGCGTCGGATGCACGTCCCGAACCTCGAAGCCAGCGCGCTCGCGGGTCAGCCCGCCCGGCCCGAGCGCGGACAGGCGCCGCTTGTGGGTGATTTCCGAGAGCGGGTTGGTCTGGTCCATGAACTGGCTGAGCTGCGAGGAGCCGAAAAACTCGCGCACCGCGGCGGCCGCCGGCTTGGCGTTGATCAGGTCCTGCGGCATCACGGAATCGGCGTCGATGGAACTCATCCGTTCGCGGATCGCACGCTCCATGCGCGTGAGCCCGATGCGGTACTGGTTCTCCATCAACTCGCCTACCGAACGCACCCGCCGGTTGCCGAGATGGTCGATGTCGTCGATCTCGCCGCGCCCGTCCCGCAGCTCGACCATCGTCTTGACGATCGCCAGTATGTCCTGCTTGCGCAGGACGCGGAGCTGGTCGTCGGTTTCCTGTCCGAGCCGCGCATTCATCTTGACCCTGCCGACGGCCGAGAGGTCGTAACGATCCTCCTGGAAGAACAGGCTCCTGAACAGCGCCTCCGCGCTTTCCTGGGTCGGCGGCTCGCCCGGCCGCATGACCTTGTAGATGTCGCTCAGCGCATCGTCGCGGTTGGCGTTGTTGTCGCGCGCGAGTGTGTTGCGGATATAGGGCCCGACATTGATATTGTCGATCGCAAGCGTCGCAATCTCCTTGACGCCCGCCTCCCGCAGCGTTTCGAGCAGGGCATCGTCGATTTCGTCGCCCGCCTCGGCATGGATCCGCCCGTTTCCGGCATCGGCCAGATCCTCGGCGAGGAACCGCCCGAGCAGCTCTGCATCTTCTGCCAGGCGCGTTTCGACACCTGCGCGCCGCAACCGGTCGATCTGGCGCTTGGTCATATTGGTCCCGGCCTTGGCCGCGATGTCGCCGCTGCGGGCGTCCCGCAGGTCGGCAACCAGCCGCTGGCCCTGGAGGCGCGCGAGATCGACCTGCGTGACCCAGCCGGCTTCCCGGTGGCGGTAGATGACGCGATCATAGAAATAGTTGAGGATTTCCTCCGCGCCCATGCCCTCGACCGCCGCGCCGTCGTCGTCCCCCGCGGCGCGGCGTTGTTCGAATTCGGCACTTTCGAGCGCCATCAGCAAGGTCGTGACCGGGAGCTTGCGGCGCCGGTCGATCCGCACGAAGACCTCGTCCTTGGCGTCGAACTCGAAGTCGAGCCAGGAACCGCGATAGGGGATCACGCGGGCGGAGAACAGGAGCTTGCCGGAAGAATGGGTCTTGCCCCGGTCGTGGTCGAAGAACACGCCCGGCGACCGGTGCATCTGGGAGACGATGACCCGTTCGGTGCCGTTGATGATGAAGGTGCCATTGTCCGTCATCAACGGCATGTCGCCCATATAGACGTCCTGCTCCTTGATGTCGCGAATCGACCGTGCGCCGGTATCGTCGTCCAGGTCGAAAACGATCAGGCGCAGCGTCACCTTGAGCGGCGCGGCGAACGTCATGCCGCGCTGTTGGCATTCCTCGACATCGTATTTCGGCTCCTCGAACTCGTATTTCACGAATTCGAGCTGCGCCTTGTCCGCGAAGTCCTTGATCGGAAAGACGGTCGTCAGCACTTCCTGGAGGCCGGCCTGGCGGCGTTTCTCAGGAGCGGCATCGCGTTGCAGGAACCCTTCATAGGAGGTGCGCTGCACGTCGATCAGATTCGGAATCGGCGCCACTTCGCGGATATGCCCGAAATTCTTGCGAACCCGCTTGCGGCCCGTAAACGACATCGTCATGTCCGATCCACCCTGTTCCGCGCCGGCGGTCGGCCGGCGACAAGACCATTGTTAAACTGGGTTGCGGCACGAAAATGGCAAACGGCGACGAAGCCGCGCGCCCGCCTTCCGGGCCCGCAGCCGCGTCCACTCGTCATGTCCGGCCCGGAGCCCGGGCCGGCGTCCATTCGGCCGGTCAATCCGGCTACTTCAGTTCCACCGTCGCGCCGGCGCCTTCGAGCTTCGCCTTCAACTCCTCGCCCTCATCCTTGCTCACGCCTTCCCTGACGGATTTCGGCGCGGACTCGACCAGCTCCTTGGCCTCTTTCAGGCCGAGGCCGGTAATGGCCCGGATTTCCTTGATCACGTTGATCTTCTTGTCGCCGAAGGATGCCAGGATGACATCGAATTCGGTCTGCTCCTCGACGGCGGCAGCGGCTTCGCCGTTCGGCGCCGCGGCCACTGCGACCGGCGCGGCGGCGGATACGCCCCACTTTTCTTCGAGCATTTTCGACAATTCGGCCGCCTGGATGACGGTCAGTTCCGAAAGTTCGTCGACGAGTTTCTGTAGATCGGCCATCTGGTGTTGCTCCTGGGTTCGCTTTCCGGTTCGTGTTTGCCGGGATCAGCCGGCTGCGGCCGGGTCACCCGAATCGCCGTGGGCGGAGAAGACGCGCGCAAGCTGCGCGCCGGGCTCCCCGAGCAGGCGGGCAATCCTGCTTCCCGGCGCCTGCAGCAGTCCCGCGATCCTTCCGCGCAACTCATCCAGCGACGGGAGCTTCGCGAGCGCGTCCACGCCTGCCCGGTCCAGCATCTGCGCGCCGAGAATGCCGCCCAGCACGGAGAGCTTGCCGTTCTCGTTGGCGTAACCGACGGCCACCTTCGCCGCCGCCACCGGATCGGTCGAGAACGCGACCGCCGTGGGACCGGAGAACAGGGGCTGGATGTCGGCGAAGGAGGTCTTCTCCAGCGCACGCTTCGCCAGCCGGTTCTTGGTGACCCGGAAATTCGCCCCCGCCGCGCGCATGCGCCGGCGCAGGTCCGTCATTTCGGCCACTGTGAGTCCGGAATGCCGGGTAACGACCATGAGCTCGGCGCTGCCGAAGCTCTCGGTCATGTTCCGGACCAATTCCTCTTTCTGCTTCTTCAGCAAGGGGTCCTCTCCTGGATGGGGCCTGCGCCCCGGTTCGTGTTGACCGCCCTTGCGGGCGGCGCGGACCCTGTCCCGGAAGCGGACGCCGGCCGCCCGGCGTCTTCCTCCCGTCTAGCGCCGGCGCTTGCGCTTTAGGTCCGGCCTGCAAGCAGGCGCGGACGCCGACGGTCTCGGACAGGCATTCTTTCGGCGGACGGCTCAGCCCGCCCCGCCGAGAGCGCTTGCATCCACGCGAACGCCGGGCCCCATTGTGGAGCTGAGCGTGACGCGCCTGACATAGGTTCCCTTGGCGCCGGACGGCTTGGCGCGCAGTATGGCATCGAAGAAAGCGCGGGCGTTGCCCTCCAGCGCTTCCTGTTCGAAGCTCGCCTTGCCGATGCCGGCATGCACGATTCCGGCCCGCTCGACCCGGAACTGCACCTGTCCGCCCTTGGCGGCGCGGACCGCCTCCGCGACATCCATGGTTACGGTGCCGAGCCGCGGGTTCGGCATCAAGCCGCGGGGGCCCAGAATACGGCCCAGCCGGCCCACGACAGGCATGGTGTCCGGCGTGGCGATAGCGCGGTCGAACGCGATCTCGCCGCCGCTTACCGTTTCGGCGAGGTCTTCCGCGCCCACCACATCGGCGCCCGCCTCGCGGGCCTCGTCGGCCTTCGCGCCGCGTGCAAACACCGCCACCCGCACCGGCTTGCCGGTGCCGTGCGGCAAATCGCAAACACCGCGCACCATCTGGTCCGCATGGCGCGGATCGACGCCGAGATTGATCGCGATATCGACCGTTTCGTCGAATTGGGCGCGGGCCCGTTCCCGGACCATATGCACCGCTTCGGCGAGGTCGTGCTCGACGGCGCGGTCGACGCCGTCCCAGCCGGCCCGCATCCGCTTGCCCTTGCGGCTCGCCATCGCGTCAGCCCTCCGTCACTTCGAGGCCCATGGACCGGGCTGACCCCGCGAGCATGACGACCGCAGCCTCGAGGTCGTTGGCGTTCAGGTCCTCCATCTTCGCCTCTGCAATCTCCCGCAACTGCGCGCGCGTGACCTGGCCTGCGGTCTCCCGGCCGGGTGTCTGGCTTCCCTTGTCCAAGCCCGCCGCGCGCCGCAAAAGGAAGCTGGCCGGCGGCGTCTTCATCGCGAAGCTGAAGGACTTGTCCGCAAAGACGGTGATGACCGTCGGAATCGGCACCCCCTGCTCCTGGGCCTGCGTTGCGGCATTGAACGCCTTGCAGAACTCCATGATGTTCAGTCCGCGCTGTCCCAGCACCGGACCGATGGGCGGCTGCGGCGTGGCCTGGCCCGCCGGAACCTGCAGCTTGATATAGCCGCTGATTTTCTTTGCCATTTCGGCTCCCCAGATGCGGCGGCGCTGCGGCCGCCGGCGGTCACGGCCGGGGTCGACCTCCCGCCTGTTCCTCGTTGTTGCGCGCGGTCAGGTTTTTTCCACCTGCGAATATTCGAGATCGACGGGCGTCGCACGCCCGAAGATCGACACTGAAACCTTGAGCCGCGCCCGTTCCTCGTCGACGTCCTCCACCACGCCGGTGAAGGAGGTGAACGGGCCGTCCGAGACCCGGACCTGCTCGCCGATATCGTAAATGACCGACGGGCGCGGCCGTTCGACCCCTTCGGTCACCTGGTAGAGGATGCGGTTGGCCTCGGATTCGGAGATCGGGATCGGCCGGTTGCCGCCGCCGCCGAGAAAACCGGTAACCTTCGGCGTGTTCTTGACCAAGTGCCAGACACGGTCGTCCGGGCGGCTGCCGCCGCGCTCCGGCTGATCGGGGTTGCGCTGCGTTTCCATCCTGATGAGCACATAGCCGGGGAAGAATTTGCGCTCTCCGGTCACGCGCCTTCCCCGCCGGACCTCGGCGACCTTTTCCATCGGTACGCTGATTTCCTCGATCAGCCCGCTCACGCCCTGCCGGTCCGCCTGTTCGCGGATCGCCGCGGCGACCTTCTGCTCGGAGCCCGAATGGACATGGATGACATACCAGCGCGCCGTCACGGCCCTAACCCCCGAGCCCGAGAACGACGCGCACGATCCAGGCCAGAGCCTGATCCACGACGAAGAAGAACAGCGCCGCCAAGGTCACCATGACGAACACCATGGCCGTGGAGACACCGGTCTCCTTGCGGCTCGGCCAGGTGACCTTGGCCGCCTCTTGGCGGACCTGGCGGATGAAAGCGCCGGGGCTCGTTCGCGCCATGGCCGCCTCAGGTGGCAGGAGCAGCAGGACTCGAACCCGCAACCCCCGGTTTTGGAGACCGGTGCTCTACCAATTGAGCTATGCTCCTACTGAGATCCATGGCGTTCTTTAGGCCCGCCGCCGTTCAGTCGTCGATCGAAGCGACGACGCCGGCGCCGACCGTGCGCCCGCCCTCGCGGATCGCAAACCGCAGGCCCTCGTCCATCGCTATCGGCGCGATCAGGTTCACTCCCATCGAAATGTTGTCTCCAGGAAGAACCATCTCAACACCCTCCGGCAACTCCACCGTCCCCGTCACATCCGTCGTCCGGAAGTAAAACTGCGGGCGGTAGTTCGAGAAAAACGGCGTGTGGCGGCCTCCCTCGTCCTTCGTCAGAACATAGCACTCGCAGTGGAACTTCGTGTGCGGGCGGATCGAACCCGGACGCGCCAATACCTGCCCCCGCTCCACATCGTCACGCTTCGTCCCCCGAAGCAGAACCCCGACATTGTCCCCCGCTTCACCCTGGTCCAGAAGCTTCCGGAACATCTCCACACCCGTGCAGACCGTCTTCGACGTCTCCTTCAGACCCACAATCTCCACATCGTCTCCAACCTTCACGATCCCCTGCTCAACACGGCCCGTCACAACCGTTCCCCGGCCCGAAATCGAAAACACATCCTCGATCGGCATCAGAAACGGACGGTCCTTCGGGCGGTCCGGCTGCGGAACATACTCGTCAACCGCCTCCATCAAATCCAATACCGACTGCCGCCCCTGAGACTCGTCGCCGTCATCCAGCGCCGCAAGCGCCGAACCCTGAATCACCGGAATGTCGTCGCCCGGAAAGTCGTAACTCGACAAAAGCTCACGAACCTCAAGCTCAACAAGCTCCAGAAGCTCATCGTCGTCAACCTGATCGACCTTGTTCATGTAAACAACCAGCGCCGGAACACCAACCTGACGCGCCAGCAAAATGTGCTCCCGAGTCTGCGGCATCGGACCGTCCGCAGCACTCACCACGAGAATCGCGCCGTCCATCTGCGCCGCACCCGTGATCATGTTCTTCACATAGTCCGCATGCCCCGGACAATCCACATGCGCGTAATGACGCGCACCCGTCTCATACTCAACATGCGCCGTCGAAATCGTGATCCCACGAGCCTTCTCCTCAGGCGCCTTGTCAATCTGGTCATACGCCGTGAACTCAGCGCCGCCAGCCTCAGCCAATACCTTCGTGATCGCCGCCGTCAGAGTCGTCTTGCCATGATCGACATGCCCGATCGTCCCTATGTTGCAGTGCGGCTTCGTCCGCTCAAACCGAACCTTGCCCATCGATCCTCATCTCGCTGCAATACTTGGTGGATTCTAGTCGGTTCCGTTACGTCCCGGCCGGAGCTGGAGCGGGTGACGGGAATCGAACCCGCACCACCAGCTTGGAAGGCTGGGGCTCTACCATTGAGCTACACCCGCAGGCGCGCCGCCTTAGCTTCGTCCGTGCAGTCCTGCGCTGCGCTCATACCCCGCCGTTCGACCGTAGTCCGGGTCGTCCGAATGGTGGAGGGGGTTGGATTCGAACCAACGTAGGCAACGCCAACGGGTTTACAGCCCGTCCCCTTTAGCCACTCGGGCACCCCTCCGTTCCGTCCCCGAAACGGCGGGCGAAAATGCTATGCTCATGCGGCAATGTCAATGCCCAATCCGACGCAAAATCGCGGCAGGCCGCCGATTGCCGGCGAATTCTGGCTTCATGGCCGTCATGCCGTGGCGGCCGCCCTCGCGAACCGGGCCCGCAGGGTCCACCGGCTGCTCCAGACGGAAGCCGGAGAGGCGGCGGCCGCGGCCCGGAGGCGCGGCATTGCCGTTGAAACCGTGGAGCGCCGCCTGCTCGACAGACGCTTCGGCACCGGCGCCGTCCATCAGGGCATCGCTCTTCAGTGCGACCCGCTGCCCCCGCCCGACCTCGACGCCATCGCGGCGGAGCCCGGCCCGGCCCGCCTGCTGCTGCTCGACCGGGTGAGCGATCCGCGCAATGTCGGCGCGGCGCTCCGCTCGGCCGAGGCTTTCGGCGCGCGCGCCGTCATCCTGCCGACCGTGGGCGCGCCGGCGGAGACCGCCGCGCTCGCCAAGGCCGCGGCCGGGGCGCTGGAGCGCGTACCGCTGGCCCGCGTCGTCAATCTCGCCCGCACGCTCGAGCGCCTCAAGGCGGCGGGATACTGGTTTGCCGCGCTGGACGGGGAGGCGGACCTGCCGCTCGGACGCCTCGACCTTACCGGCAGGGTCGGGCTCGTCCTGGGAGCGGAGGGCGCTGGCATCCGCCGCCTCGTCAGGCGCGCCTGCGACTTCGAAGCCGCCATACCCATGAGCGGCGGCGCCGACAGCCTCAATGTCGCCGTTACGGCAGGCATCGCCCTTTACGAAGCGCATCGGCAGACCTACATGTCCGGCGCAGCGGCCGAGGCGTCCTGAAGTCGTCGCAGACGGGGCGGGAACGCCGCCGCGGCAATGCTGGGCCAACCATAACCGGAACGGGAAACACCATGTCTCTGCGTCTTGGCGACGAAGCCCCGGACTTCACCGCGGAAACCACCGAAGGCGAGGTCTCCTTCCACGATTATCTCGGCGACGGCTGGGGCATCCTGTTCTCGCATCCCGCCGACTTCACCCCGGTCTGCACGACCGAGCTCGCCGCCGCCGCCCGCCTGAAGGGCGAATTCGAGAAGCGCAATTGCCGCATCATGGGCCTCTCGGTCGATCCGCTCGGCAGCCACCGGGAATGGGCGAGCGACATCGAGGAGACCCAGGGCCAGGCGGTCAACTTCCCGATCATTGCCGACCACGACCGGAACGTATCCACGCTCTACGACATGATCCACCCCAATGCCGCCGAGACGGTGACGGTGCGGTCCGTATTCTTCATCGGGCCGGACAGGAAGGTGAAGGCGACCATCACCTACCCGCCGTCCACAGGGCGCAATTTCGACGAGATCCTGCGCACGCTGGACTCGCTCCAGCTTACCGCCAGTCACAAGGTGGCGACGCCGGCGAACTGGCAGCAGGGCGGCGACGTCATCATCCTGCCGGCGCTCACCAACGAGCAGGCGAACGAGCTGTTTCCCGACGGCTGGGACGAGCAGCGGCCCTATCTGCGCGTCGTCCCGCAACCGGGGCGCTAGAGCACGACCCGTTCTACTAGAACCGCATTTCGGTCCGAACCCGAAATCGTCGCCCCGGATCAAGTCCGGAGCGACGCAGGGGGGAACCGGCGCGGCTGACCGGCAAGGGCGAGCCTGCCGGGCGGGCCGGGGAGCACCTCGCCGACGACCGCCGCCTGCGCATAGCCGGCGGCGGCCAGCGCGGCGAGGCAGGCTTCCATCCGGCCTTCCGGCACTCCCGCCAGCAGCCCGCCGGCGGTCTGCGGGTCGAAGAGCACCGGGCAGTCCTCGGGATCGAACGCCCCGGCCGCCGCCTCATTGGCCGGATGTAGCGTGCTGCGCACGCCGCGGGCGATGAGTTCGCGGGCGCCCGGCAGGACCGGCAGCCTGTCGGACCAGACCGCCGCCGCCCGGCCGGAGGCGCGCAGCATCTCGGCAAGATGGCCGGCAAGGCCGAACCCGGTCACATCGGTGACGGCGACCGCGCCATGCGCGCGCAACACCTCGCCCGCCTCGCAGTTCGACTGCTGCATCCCGGCGAGCGCCGCCTCCAGCCAGTCGCCCCGGCAGAGGCCGGCCATATGCGCGGCGAGGATCGCGCCCGTCCCGAGCGGCTTGACGAGCACGAGCCGATCGCCTTCCTGCAGGCCGCCCTTGCCGGTCAGCCGCGCCGCCTGCGCGTGGCCGTCGAGGGCGAAGCCGAGCGACAGCTCCGCCCCCTCTGCAGTGTGGCCGCCGACCAGCGCGCAGCCGGCCGCATTCAGCACTTCCAGCGCGCCGCGCATCAGCGCTTCGAGGTCCCGTTCCAGCTTCTCCTCGGGCGCGAGCGGCAATGTCGCGAAGGCCAGCGCGGTCTGGGGTTCGGCGCCCATGGCGTAGAGATCGCCGAGCGCGTGGTTCGCCGCGATGCGCCCGAAGAGCCAGGGGTCGTCGATGAAGGCGCGGAACTGGTCCGCCGTGCGCACGGCGAGACGGCCGGGCGGCGGGCGGACCACGGCCGCGTCGTCGCCAAGGCCCACGACCACATCCGCGTGCGCCTTTACCTCCAGCCTCGCCAGAACGCGCTCCAGCAGGACCGCCGCCAGCTTTGCGCCGCAGCCGCCGCAGCGCATCTCTTCCGCCTCGCCCATCGCCGGCAGGTCGCGGTAGCGGTCCATCCAGCGCCGGTCGATGCGGTCCTTCCACCTCCAGGCCCAGCCGCCCGCGGCGGCGACCGGCCCCCAGGACGCGACGGCCTGCCTGCGCCCGGTCGAAATCAGGGCCAGCGTCCGCTTCTGCGGCCGGTAGCGGCGCAGCGGCCCGCCGCCCGCCGCCCGCCGGCGCAAATTCGCCGCGAGAACCGGGCCCTGGCGGACGGCGAACACCCCGGACTTGGGCAGAGCGCGCGCGCCGAACGCGGCGATATCGCCGGCGGCGAAGACCTGCTCGTGGCTCCGGGAGCGCAGGTCGGCGCCGACCTCGACGAACCCCCTGTCGTCCGCCGCGAGTCCCGACGCCGCGACCCAGCCGGCCGGGGCCGCCGGCGTGGCCAGGACGACCGCGTCCGCGGCAAGCCTCTCGCCCGTCTCGGCAACGGCGCATCCCGGTTCGACCGCCGCTATCCGCATGTCCGTGCGCTGCTCTATCCCGCAACGGCGGAGCGCGGCTTCGACCTGCCGGCGCGCAGCCCGGCCGTGAGCCGGGAGGACCTGGTCCCTGTCCGACACGACCGTGAAACGGAGCCCGTCCGCCGCCATGCCCCGCTCCGCCAGACGCGCCGCCAGCCGGCGTTGCAGCGCTAGCGTAAGCTCGACACCGCCCGCGCCCGCCCCGACGGAGACAAGCCTGAAAAACCCTCTGGCCGCCGCCGCCCGGTTTTCGATGTCCGCCCACCGCTCCAGGAACCGGTCCACCGGCTTGACCGGCAGGGCGTATTCTGCGCCCCGGAGGCCCGCCGTGGACGGCGTGGAGCCGATATCCAGCGAAACCAGGTCGAAGGCCAGCGCCGGCCGGCCGTCAATCAGGGCTTCATTGCGGTCGAGGTCGAGGCCCGTCACCGCTCCGTGAATGAGCCTCGCGCCGGCGAAGGCGGCCAGCGGCGCCAGATCGACATGCGCCTCGGCATGGCTGTAATGGCCGGCGACAAGCCCCGGCAGCATCCCGGAATAGGGCGTGGCGAGATCGCGCGCCGCCAGGGTCAGCCTCACGCCGGGGACCGGCTGCATGCCAAAGCGGCGCAGCACCTCCACATGGGCGTGTCCGCCGCCGATCAGCAGGATGTCGGTGCGGACCGGCGCCGGCGCGGGCATCATGGGGCGAAGGGGGCCGCGCTAACGCTGCTTCACGGCCCCGACGGCGTTCAGGCGGGCGATTTCGGCGGCCGCGAAGCCCCAGTCGCCGAGCGCCTCGTCGGTGTGTTCGCCGGCATGGGCCGAGCCTCTGGCGACGCCGCTCGGCGTGCCCTCGAAAACGGGCGCCGGCCCCGGCTGGCGCACGCCGTCCACCTCGACGAAGCTGCCGCGGGCGACATTGTGGTGATGCTCCATCGCCTCGGACATGGAGAGCACCGGGCCAAAGCAGATATCGGTCTGCTCCATGATCGCCGTCCATTCGTCGCGGGTCTTCGTCCTGAAGATCTTGCGCAGGCGCTCGCGTGTCTCGGGCCAGCGGGGCCGGTCGAGCTGGTCCGGCAGGTCGGCGCCGGCAAGCCCGGTATGCTTGAGCAGCAGCGCATAGAATTGCGGCTCGATGGAGCCGACCGAGACATGCTTGCCGTCGGCGGTCTCATAGACATTGTAGTAGTGTGCGCCCTTGTCGAGCCGGTTCTTGCCGCGCTCCTCGACCCAGGACCCGGCGGCGAGCGCGCCGTACATGGCGGTCATCAGCGATGCCGAGCCCTCGACCATCGAACAGTCCACCACCTGGCCCTTGCCGGTCGTGCGGGCGCTGACGATGCCGGCCAGCATGCCGAGGGCCATATAGAGCGCGCCGCCGCCGAAATCGCCGACGAGATTGAGCGGCGGCGCCGGCGGGCCGTCCTCCTCGCCGATGGAGTAAAGCGCGCCGGAGAGCGAGATGTAGTTGATGTCATGCCCGGCCGTGTGCGCGATGGGCCCGGTCTGGCCCCAGCCGGTCATGCGCCCGATTACGAGCTTCGGATTGCGTTCGAGCAGCGTGTCGGGCGCGAGGCCGAGACGCTCCATAACGCCCGGCCGGAAGCCCTCCACGATAGCGTCCGCGCCGTCGCAGAGCCTGAGCGCCGTTTCGCGCCCTTCCGCATGCTTGAGGTCGATGGCGACATTCCTGCGGCCCCGGAGCAATGTGTTGAACTTCGGGTGCTCGGCCTCCCTGCCGACATTCGCCGCCCGGTCCACGCGCAGCACGTCCGCGCCCATATCCGCAAGCAGCATGCTGCAAAACGGCCCCGGCCCGATGCCGGCGAATTCCACGATCCTGACTCCGTCCAGCGCGCCCATGGCGTCATTGCCCCCTTTCGGCGTTATGGTGGCGCGAGCATAGCGCGCGAGGAAGGACCCGCAACGTGACCAGGCCGTTTTCCGGCATCCGCGTCCTGGATTTCACCCAAGTGTTCGCCGGGCCCGCCGGCCCGGCAAAGACATTTTCGACACTGTAACATCATGTGTTACCATCGGGCATGATCCGGAGCTTCCGGCACAAGGGTCTTGCCGAATTGTTCGAACGGGGCCGCAGTCGTCATGTTCAACCGAGTCTCCAGGCGCGTTGCCTGCGCCGGCTGGAAGTTCCGGACCAGGCCGAATCGCCGGCCGACCTGCGCATCCCGGGCTTCGACTTTCACGGTCTCCGCGGGACGCCCCAACGATACAGCATCCATGTCAACGGCCCTTGGCGCACCACGTTGAATGGCGGGAGGGGGAGGCGCTGCGGGTCGATCTGGAACAGTATCATTGAGGAGGTGCGGACATGACGGAATATGGCGTCAAGCGCCCGCTCGACCGCCCCGCCGTCCATCCGGGAGAAGTCTTGCGCGAGGACGTTCTGCCGGCCCTGGGGCTGTCCGCCAGCGCGGCGGCAAAGCGGCTCGGGGTTTCGCGCCAGCACCTTCACCGGGTCCTGGCCTGTACGCATCCCGTCTCGGTGGAAATGGCGCTGCGGGTCGGCAGGCTCCTCGGCAACGGTCCGGGCCTCTGGCTGCGGATGCAACAGGACCACGATCTGCGGCAGGCGAAACGGAGACTGAAAGACGAGCTTGAGAAGATAGCCCCGGCGGAAACGCCGCCACCCGCGCCATCGGTGTCCGTATCCTGAATGTCGCCCGGCGAATGCGCGGCGCGCGATGCCGTTTGAGCAAGGAGAGGCAATTCGGCGCTATGGTGGCGCGAGCATAGCGCGCGAGGAAGGACCCGCAACATGACCAGGCCGTTTTCCGGCATCCGCGTCCTGGATTTCACACAGGTGTTCGCCGGGCCGTTCGGCAGCTACCAGCTCGCGCTGCTCGGCGCGGATGTCGTCAAGGTCGAGCGGCCGGGCGGCGAGGACATGCGCTTCTCCCCGCCCTCGAAGCTGTGGGCGGACCGGGCGATGGCGCCGATGTGGGCCTCGGCCAACGCCAACAAGCGCAATCTCGCGCTCGACCTTAAGGACCCGGACGCCGTCGCGGCGCTCCGGCATATGGCGAAGAGCGCCGATGTCGTGATGGAGAACTTCCGCCCGGGCGTGATGGACCGCCTCGGCCTCGGCTACGAGGCGCTCTCGGCCATCAATCCGGGGCTCGTCTATTGCGCCGTTTCCGGCTTCGGCCAGAACGGGCCGGACCGCGAGACGGCGGCCTATGACGGCAGGATCCAGGCGACCTCCGGCATCATGTCCGTGACCGGCCATCCGGAAAGCGGACCCGTCAGGGCGGGCTTCGCGGTCTGCGACGCCATCGGCGGCATGACGGCCGCCTTCGCCGTGGCGAGCGCGCTTTTCCAGCGCAGCCACACCGGCAAGGGCCAGATGGTCGATGTCGCGATGCTCGACGCCGCGCTCTCCTTCATGTCGCCGGCGGTGGTGGAATATCTTGTCGCCGGCCACCTGCAGGGCCAGTACGGCAACCAGGCCGTGAGCCGCAAGCCGACCGCCAACCTGTTCAGGGCGGGCGACGGCCATTTGCTCCTCGCCGTCAACAACGAGAAGCAGTTCCGGGCGCTCTGCACGGCGCTCGGGCGCCAGGACCTGCTCGACGACCCGCGTTTCGCCGACTGGGACGCGCGCACGGCCCATGCCGGCGAGTTGCGCGAGATCGTCGAGGCGGCCTTTGCCGAAGGCGGCGCGGCGGTCTGGGAAGACCGGCTGGAGGAAGCGGGCGCGCCCTCGGCCCGCATTCGCAGCATCGCCGAGGCGGTCGGCCACCGCCAGCTTGTCCATCGCGGCGTGATCCAGGAAGTCGAGGGGCCCTGGGGGCCGATGCAACTGGTCGGGTCCGGCTTCCGGCTGGCGCACGGCTCCGGCGCCATCGACCGGCCGCCGCCCCTGCCGGGGCAGCACAGCGAGGAGGTGCTGCGCGAGGCAGGCGTGGACGAGACCCTGATCGAGCGCCTGCTCTCTCCCCGCCCGGAAGCCGGCGCGCAGGCTCAGCGGACGTAGAGCCGGACCTCCTCCACATTCGCGTCGCTGTCCGCGCGCGTCGCGATTCTGAGCCTGGACGCCGCGACGCCCATGCGGCGCAGGCTCCTGTGGATCTTGTCGGCATAGTCCGCCGCCGCGGCCATGCTTCCGCCCGGCGAGATGCCGACGACCTCGAAGGTCGATCCCGGCCGGCGGGCCAGCACTTGTTGCACGGCCGCCGACAAGGCTTCCTCATAGGCGACGTTGGGGTCGTCGAAGCGGACCACCGCCAGCGGCCGTTCCTCCGCAGCCCGCGCGGCATAGGGCGCGCTCGCCGCGCCGTTCTCAAGGCTGCCGGCGTCAATCGCCTCGGCCAGCAGCGCGAGTTCGCGGCGTTCCGCCGTCACCAGCCGGCTCTGCCGCTCCGAGGACGCGGCGACTTCATCCAGAAGGCGGGTCACGGTCACCGTCATGTGCGCCGCCCGGTCCCCGATAGCGCGCAGCGCGCGGTGGTCTTCCTCGACCGCGCCGGACAACTCGAACGCGTTCAGCACCGAGTCGTTGAGGAAAGCGGCCCTGGAATCGGCTTCCGCGGCGCGTGTCCGCAGCACATCCCAAGCCCCGACATCGCGGTCGAGGGCCGCCAGCATCGACTGCGCGGCATTCCACTCCGCCCGCAGCCTCGGATTGGCGCGCGTCGTCCCGATCTTGAGGCGCGCCTCGATGGCGCCGACGCGCTCATGGTAGCCCTCGGCGCGCTGCCGCGCCCCGTTCCTCAGCGCCGCATGCGCCTTCTCCAGGCCGTCGAGCACCTCCGCGAGCGCATCCGCCTCGCCGGCGAGCTGGCGGACCTTGCGGACGACGAAGCTCTCCCCGCCCTGCGGCGCGGACGCTGCGGCCGCTTGCCGGGCGGCCGGCGCCGGCGCTTCCCGAACCGCATCCGCCGCGGGCGCCGCCACGCGGGTCGAGCCGGGCGGCAAGCCGGTTTCCGGGTTCACGCACCCTGCAACACCCAAGAGCCCGCCGAGAAGCAGGGCGCCCGCGCTTATCCGTTTACGCATAATTGTTCCGCCTGAAACGCCACCGATTTTCCACCCCTGGCAGGACAGTAGCGCGTTATCGCGGCCTCTGACAACGGGTTATCCCCAAGCGCCGGCGCGGCCCGGAGAGAGTTGCATTCCCGCCGGACCGGCGTTAATGTCCGCCCTCCCCGGCGGCGCCCGTAGCTCAATCGGATAGAGCGTCTGACTACGGATCAGAAGGTTGGGAGTTCGAGTCTTCCCGGGCGCGCCAGTTTCCAGTTTCCTGCTAGGGAGTCCGTCTGTGGCGCGTTTCCGTTCGGCCGCCCCGGAGGCGGGCGGACGAACGGAGCGAGGCGGAATGAGCGAAAAAGACTTGGATGTCGCAGTCGTCGGCGCCGGCGTCGGCGGCCTCTACGCCATTCACAGGCTGCGGAAATCGGGCTTCCGGGTGCGCGCTTTCGAGGCTGCCGACGGCATCGGCGGCACCTGGTACTGGAACCGCTATCCGGGCTGCCGCTGCGATGTCGAGAGTCTGGAATATTCCTATTCCTTCTCCGACGATCTGCAGCAGGAATGGCGCTGGCCCGAGCGCTACGGCACGCAGCCGGCGATTCTTTCCTATGTGAACCATGTCGCCGACCGGTTCGACCTGCGCCGCGACATCGAGCTGAATACGCGCATCCGCTCCGCCCGTTTCGACAGCGGCGCCGGCATCTGGACGCTGGAGGCCGCGAATACGCAGACCGGCGCCGTCCGGTCCGTGCGCGCGCGCCGGTGCATCATGGCGACCGGCAATCTTTCGACGCCGCGCACGCCCGATTATCCGGGCCTCGAGAGCTTCCGCGGCCGCTGGTACCACACCGGGCTCTGGCCGCATGAGGGCGTGGACTTCACCGGGCTCCGCGTCGGCGTCGTCGGCACGGGCTCCTCCGGCGTGCAGTCGATTCCGCATATCGCGCGCCACGCGAAGCATCTTCATGTCTTCCAGCGCACCGCCAATTTCAGCCTTCCGGCGCGCAACGAGCCGATGCGCAAGGAAAAGGAACACCGCCACAAGGCGGACTATGCCGAACGGCGCCGCGCCGCCTATTCGACGCCGTTCGGCATCGCCGGCTACCCGCCGCCCGCCCGATCGGCGCTCGACGTCCCCGAGGAGGAGCGCAACCGCATCTACGAGGCCAAGTGGCGGGAAGGCGGCAGCATCAGCTTCCTCTATTCTTTCAACGACCTGCTGGTGAACCGGGAGGCGAACGAGACCGCCTGCGAATTCGTCCGGCGGAAAATCCGCGAGACGGTGAAGGACCCGGAGACCGCCGCGTTGCTCTGCCCCGACGACCACCCCATCGGCACCAAGCGGCTGATCCTCGACACGCACTATTACGAAACATACAATCGCGACAATGTGATGCTTGTGGACGTCCGCAGCGCGCCGATCCGGGAAATCCTGCCGAACGGGCTCAGGACGGAGAACGCACGCTACGAACTCGACGCCATCGTGTTCGCCACCGGCTTCGACGCCATGACCGGCGCGATGAAGGATATCGACATCCGCACCGACCGGGGCGCGGCCATCGGCGAGAAATGGGCGGACGGGCCGCAGACCTATCTCGGCATCATGATGGCGGGCTTCCCCAACCTCTTCATGGTGACCGGGCCGCAAAGCCCCGGCGTGAAGAGCCAGATGATCCTCTCCTGCGAGCAGCATGTGGACTGGATCGCGGCCTGCCTGGAGCATCTGCGCGCGGCGAGGCTCGGCGTCATCGAGCCGGAGGAGGCCGCCGAGCGGGCCTGGGTGCAGCACAATAACGAGGTTGCCGACGGTACGCTCTACCCGCTCGCCAACTCCTGGTATGTCGGCGCCAACATCCCCGGCAAGCCGCGCATCTTTATGCCCTATGTCGGCGGCGTGGACCGCTACAAGAAACGTTGCGACGCGGTGGCCGCAAACGGCTACGAGGGCTTCCGCACCGCCGGCTAGGGAGTATTCACACTAACGCAGTGCCTCGACGATGAGCGCGAAGGTGATGAAGCCGAGGAAGATGGCGTCGAGCTTGTCGTAGCGTGTGAAGATGCGCCGGAAGCCCTTGAGCCGTCGGAACAGCCGCTCCACCTCATTACGGCGTTTGTACAACTGCCGATCGTATTTCCAGGGCGCGGTACGAGTCCTGAGCGGCGGCGCCACTGGCGTAAACCCCAGCGCTGACGCCAACCGCCGTGTCGCGTCGCCTTCGTATGCACGGTCCATCAGCAGGGACCGGGGTGTCTTCTGGCGCCCCAGACGTTCGAGTAGCTTGCGTCCTTCGGGCGCATCGTGGGCTTGGCCGGCAGACAGCGCGAAGGTCACGGCCGTTCGCTCATCTGCGGCAACCAGATGAACTTTGGTATTCCATCCGCCCCGCGACTTGCCGATGCATTGCGGACCGTTTTTTTCAGCGCCCCGGCGCCATCGGGATGGACCTTCACGCTGGTGCTGTCCAGCGAGACCACATCGAGCGTCATATGCACCATCCGCTCGCGCTGCAGGTGCTCGAAGACCCGCGCGAGCACACCGTTCTTCGACCACCGGTTCATCCGGGTGTAGACGGTATGCCACTTGCCGAAGCGAGGCGGCAGTCCGCGCCACTTGCAGCCGTGCTCGACGACATAGAGGAAGGCATTGAGCACCTGGAGGTTGGACACGGCGACGTTGCCGCGTTGGACCGGCAGATGCGGGGCAATGCGTTCGTACTGGGCTTGGCTGAGTTCCATACCGAATAACTCGCTGGCGAGGGACCGGCCGACACGATAGCATTATTGAACATTAGTGTGAACACGCCCTAGTCCGCTCGATGGAACTCGCCCGCCCGCTCCCCCCGCTCCCCCGCCCCTCCGTCTGTTGCAGGCATACATCTCGTTGCGGTCCGTGATCGGCGCCCTTCGATGCGTGGCCCGGGATCGAGCCCCCGGACAGGCGCCGCGGGTGTCCGGGGCGACGGAGGAAGCGGGGCTTGACCTTGACCTGTTTGTTCGTTATATGTATACATTAACCAAGAAAACATACCAAAAGAGCCATGACCTGACCGAAGCGGCGATCCGAGCCGCCCTTGCGACGAACCGCTCCCGGGAAAACACCGGCCGCCAGGACGCGCGCGGTAACGGGAGGGGTGCAGGCGCTGCACGGCGTGCGGCAATCAAGCTGATCGGAGAACGGCTGCTTCTTGCAATCGACCTGAACGAAGAGCGGCGGCGGCGGAAGAGGAGAAGACATGATGACGAACGGGCTGACGGCGACCCTGCCGGGGCCGAAAAAGGGCCGGGCGGTGAACGAGGAGTTGCGGGGCGTTGCGGTGGCGGCCGTGCTGCGCGGCGGCACAAGCGCCGCCGCCATGGCCCGGCGTCTCGGACTGGGGGAGGCGACGGTCCGCCGCTGGGTGAGGCAGTTTCGCGAGCGCGGCCATGTGCGGCCCGGCAAGCAGGGCGGCAGCCGCTCGCGGATTGAGCCGGAGCGGGACCGGATTCTCCGCATCCTGGCGGAGCGGCCGGAGCTTTCCGCGACCGGGCTGCGGGACGCGCTCGCCGCCGCGGGGGTGACGGTTCACAAGACCACGGTGCAGCGCTTCCTGAAGCGCCACGGCCTGGAACGCGAAACCCGCCGCGCCCGGCAGGACAGGCCGGGGGCGCGGCGGACCGCCCGATAGGCCCGGTATCGTCGCCCCGGACGCCCGAAGAGCCTGCCCCGGACCCGATCCGGGGGCGATCCGGGGCCTCCCTGCAACGAGTCTCCGGCCGCGCGAGGCCCCGGCTCTCCCGCAATCGCAACCGATGGCCGGTTGAGATATAGTCGCGGCCGACCGCCGGAGGCTTGAGATGACATTCCTCAACAGTTTCGCGGCCGTCCGCTATCGGGGCATAGACGGCCTGTCCTTCCCCCGCCTCGCACGCGCAAACCTCATCACCGGCGTGAACGGAATCGGGAAGACCGCTGTGCTGGAAGCGATGTGGCTGTTTGCGGGACGATATAACACCGGACTGTTATGGAATGCGAATGTGCAACGCTCAAACATGCCGGTCCTGAATCCAGTAGCCAGACTGGCAAGCGATACACTGGAACTCCGTGGATCGGAGAACGGCTCTCCGCATAGCTTGCAAGCTGGTTTTCAGGCAGTGGAAGGCGCAGAGGCAATACCGATCCGGCCTTCACCGGAGAAGCCGGTTATAGCGCCCCCTGTGGCTGGGCATCTCCAGGTCAATCTGGACAGAAACCGTTCGGAGATAGAAATTGACGGTCTGCACATAACGCCTCGAGGATCTGTTGTGTTTAAAAATCAGGCACCTCCAAATCCAAGACCGAATTTTACAATTTCGGAAGCATGGCTTAAAACCGAAACGACCATGGAAGGTCTTCAAAAATATTCAGATATGTTGAGAGCAGGATATAAGCGGAATTTCAAAGAAGCGATTAATTTGGTTCTTCCCAAGGTCGAGAGCGTGGAAATCCTGTCCGATGAATTGGGCGAACCGTATCTGTCGGCCGTTACGACAGATGGCTCGCGGTTGCCGCTTCAAGACCTGGGCGGTGGCATTATGCGACTTTGCCAGATATTTCTTAGCTTTTTTTCCTCTCGCAAGGGCGCATTTTTGTGGATGAGATGGAAAACGGTCTGCATCATTTAGTGCTTGAGGAAGTCTGGTCGCATGTACGGGTCTGGATGCGCCAGTGGGATGTGCAGTTGGTGGCGACGACCCATAGCGACGAATGTATCCGGGCGGCCATGGCGATGTTCGAGGACGCGCCGGACGAATTGGCGGTCCACAAGCTCTACAGGCACTCTGAAACGGGCAAAGTTGAGGCGGCTACCTTTACCGCTGAGGCCTTGGAAGGGGCGCGCGATCTCGGTCTGGAGACCCGGTAATGGCGGTCGCGGACGGCGACGCCCCAAGGTTGGAAATTTGCTCGGACCGCCTGTTGCCGGTCGAAGGCCGGGACGAGGTCAACCTGTTCGACGCGCTCCTGAAACACTGCCTCGGCGCCACAGGGAGGCGGGAAATACAGATTATCGGCGCGGGCGGAAGGGACAGGTTCCGTAGCAACATCGTTGCTATTCGGACCATCGCAGCGAGCCGCCCGCCGCTCCGTTCCCTCGGCGTGATCCGGGACGCGGACGACAGCGCCGGCAACGCTTTCCGGAGCGTATGCGATGCGCTTCGCCATGCCGGATATGCGCCGCCGGACGCCCATGGAGAGGTTTCAGGCAGCGGTCCGGCGGTGGGCGTGTTCATTCTCCCGGACGGGGCGGGAGCCGGCGCTATTGAGACCCTGTGTCGGCGGTCCGTCGCCGGGGACGCGACGAGCACATGCGTGGAAGCCTATGTCGAGTGCTTGGACGAGCAGGGAGGCCTGCGCTCCCGGAATGAAGACAAGACCTTCGCCCATGCCTATCTCGCGGCCGCGAACGACCCTGTGGCCCGCGTGGGCGAAGGGGCCCGGCAGGGCGTTTGGAATTTCGACTCCGGGGCCTTCGCGGATCTGTCCGCTTTCCTCCGCAGGCTGCTGGCGCAAGCCCTTTAGGCGTCGTCCGGTCCGGGTTCATTGCCATGCGCCGCCCCGAAGCCAGGCCCGTCTCTGTCCGCTCCGAAGAAGCCGGTGACCGGGACGCGGTGCGGCGGCTCCTGCTGGCGGCCTTTCAGACTTCCGCCGAGGCGCGGCTGGTGGAGGCCGGGCTCGAGCAGGCGCGGGCGGACGGCTGTACCGGCGTCGCCGTGCCGGGCGACCCGGCATATTACCGGCGCTTCAGCTTCCGTCCGGAGGCCGTGCGAGGCATGGCCTCGCCCTGTGCCGGCCCGGCGCCGATGGGACTGGCGTTCGCGGAAGGCGGCCTGGGCGGGCCTCGCATCGAGCACGCCCCGGCCTTCGCCTCCGTGTAGCGCCGCCCCTAGCCCGGCCGGTGCGCCGCGAGCGCCTCCCAGTCCAGCGCGATGCCGTGGCCGGGGCGGTCGGGGGCGCGGGCGCAGCCGTCCTCGACCGTCAGCGGGTCCGCCATGAACTTGTCGAGGCCGAAGGCGTGCCATTCCAGATAGGCCGCGTTTGGGGCCGCCGCCAGCAGGTGGACATGCAGGTCGTGCGCGCCGTGGCTCATCACCGGCAGGCCGTGCGCCTCGGCCAGGCGCGCCACCTTCATGAAGGGCGTGACGCCGCCGCAGGTGGTGAGGTCGGGCTCGGGGAAATCGACGCCGCCGGCGCCGATCAGCGCGGCGAACTCGGCAAGCGTGTGGTGGTTCTCGCCAGCCGCCAGCGGCACCTTGCCCAGCGCGCGCAGATGGGCGTAGCCGGCGGTGTTGTCGGGCGTGATCGGCTCTTCCAGCCAGACGAGGTCGAAGGGCTGCAGCAGGGTCATGGCGCGCATCGCCTGGTCCACCCGCCAGGCCTCGTTCGCGTCCGCCATCAGCTCGATCTCGTCCGGCAGGCGGTCGCGCATCGCCTCGACGCGGGCGACATCCTCCCGGAGCGTCGGGCGGCCGAGCCGCATCTTGACCGAGCGGAACCCGGCCTCGACGCTCGCCATACCGCCTTCCAGCAGCCTGTCCACCGGGAAGTTGAGGTCGATATTGCCGGCATAGGCCCGGACCGACGGACTGGCCCCGCCAAGCAGCCGCCAGAGCGGCGCGCCGAGCTTGTTGCCCTTCAGGTCCCAGAGCGCGACATCGACCGCCGCCATGGCGAAGCCCGTTGGCCCGCCGCGCCCGGCATAGTGGTGGCGCTTGTAGATGTCCCGCCAGATCGCCTCGATCAGGTCCGGGTCGCGGCCCATGACGCTCGGCCGGAAGGAGCCGTCGCACATCGCCGCGATCGGGCCGCCCTGCCCTTCGTGCATCACGGTGTAGCCCGCGCCCGACACGCCGTCGCTGTCGGTAATCCGCGCCGTCACCATGTCGAAGGCGGTCATCACGCCCGCGGCCGAGGCCTCCATCGCCACCGGCAGCGGCAGGCGGAACAGGTCGATTTCCAGCTTGTCGATTTTCGCCACGGTCCCGATCCCCCCTTGCGCGTCCGGCGGTCTTGTTGGCGGGATAATTCACCATGCGCTATAGGGAAGCAACCGGAGGCCGAGCGGAGCCAGCGCCCATGCCCTACGATGCCGAACGCCTGCACGAGGTCGGCGACGACCCGCTCGCCGCCATCGACTATTGCTACGAGCAGGGCTGGACCGACGGCCTGCCCGTGGTGCCGCCAAGCGTCGAGCGGGTGGAGCGGATGCTCGGCTATGAGGGCCGCCCGCCGGAGACGCCCATCGCCGTCCATCCGGCCACGGGCTACGAATGCACCGTCCACGCCGCGGCGGTGAACGCCGTCATGGCCGGCTGCAGGCCCGAATATTTCCCGGTGCTGGTCGCGGCCTTCGAGGCCATGAACGAACCCGGCTTCAACTTCCACGGCTCGACCGCGTCCACCGGCGGCTCCGCGCCGCTGCTGATCGTCAGCGGCCCCTTCGCCGACGACATCGGCATGAATGCGGATGTGAACCTGTTCGGCCCCGGCAACCGCGCCAACGCCACCATCGGCCGCGCCGTCCGGCTCATCCTGATGAACGTCTTCCGGATGATCCCCGGCATTTCCGACAAATCGACCCAGGGCCATCCCGGCAAGTTCAGCTTCTGCATTGCGGAGCGCAGCCGCGGCAACCCCTGGCCGCTGCTGTGCGAGGAGCAGGGCTACCCGGAAGGCGTGAGCAGCGTCACGGTGTTCGCCGGCGGCGGCTTCTGCAACATCGAGAACCACGGCGGCAACACGCCGGAGCAGGTCCTCGGCGCCTTCGCCGACGCGATGGCGAATTACGGCTGCATCACGCTCGGCCAGTCGGCGGTGGTGCTGGCGCCGGAGCATATGCGCGTCCTCGCCGGCGCCGGCTGGTCGCGGAAACAGGCGCAGGACTACCTGTTCGCCCAGGCGTGGCGCCCCGTCGAGGGCATGAAGGCCGTCGGCAAGCACCGGGACATCGAATACGGCAAGCAGCACGGGGAGGAGGGCCGGCGCCCGCCGGCGGGCGACGGGCAGTTCCACCGCGGCCTCGGCCCGGACGACATCCTGATCCTCATGGGCGGCGGCGACGCCGGCGGCCATTCCAGCTTCATCCCCTCCTGGAGCCGCGGCCGCGGCTCCCTCATGCAGTCGAAACCCATCGGCGTGTGCATCGACTGCGAGTAGAATGAAACCGACAACGGACGGGAGGACACGAGCCATGCTTCTTTGCGACCCCACGGTTCCGGGGCCGGACCGGGACCTGAGCCGGGCGGCGGCGCTGGGCGGGCTGGAGGGCCGGACCATCGGCCTTCTGGAGAACGGCAAGCTCAACGCCGTCTCCCTGCTGCGCGAGACCGCCGCCGTCTTCGAGGCCCGGCACGGCTGCACGGTCGCGCCGCTCTACTCGAAGTCCAACGCCAGTGCGCCCGCGCCGGAAGAGACGCTGAAGGCGGCGGCGCGGAAGGTCGATTTCCTGATAACGGGACTGGGCGACTGAGGCTCCTGTTCGACGTGCAGTTTGCATGACGGCATCAGCTTCGAGCAGCTCGGGAAACGCGCAATCGTCATCTGCACCGAACCCTTCGAGGTGACGGCGCGCAACATCGCCCGGACGATGGGCCTTCCGGACTATCCCTTCGTGATGGTCGAACACCCGATCGGCAGCCGCCGGCCGGACGAGATCGAGGCGCTGGCGGCCGCCGCCTACGAGCAGGCCCTGCCGATCCTGACCGCGGCCGCCTGACCGGCCCGACAATCTCCACCCGAGAGGAGCCAGAGGCGTGACCGCCACCATCTATTCCGCGGCCAGGATCGTCACCATGAACCCGGCCCGGCCGCACGCCACCCATGTGGCGGTGCGGGAGGGCCGCATCCTCGGCGCGGGCGCGCTCGACGAGCTGGCCGGCTGGGGCGACTACCGGCTGGACGAGCGCTTCGCCGGCAAGGTGCTGATGCCGGGCCTGGTGGAAGGGCACAGCCATGTCATGGAAGGCTCGCTCTGGGCCTATGTCTATTGCGGCTTCTTCGACCGCATGGACCCCGAAGGCAAGGTCTGGCCCGGCCTCGACTCCATCGACGCCGTGGTGGAACGGCTGCGCGAGGCCGCCGGCCGGCTGGAAGACCCGGCGCCGCCGCTCGCCGGCTGGTCGCTGGATGCGATCTACTATGGCGGCCGGCGGGTGGACCGGCGCGACCTCGACAGGGTTTCGGCGGAGCGCCCGGTCGGCGTGCTCAACGCCTCCGGCCATATCCTCAATGTCAACACGAAGGCGCTGGAGCTGGCCGGGCTGCTGCGCACGGGCGTCAACCATCCCGGCATCCCGCTCGGCGCCGACGGCCTGCCGACCGGCGAGATGAAGGGGCCGGACGCCATGGCCCCGCTCGGCGTCCATACCGGCTTCGACCGCGACCTGCTGGCCTGCGACGAGCCGGGCCTGCGCCGCTTCGCCAGGCTCTGCGTGCGCACCGGCGTCACCACGGCCGCCGACCTCGCCAACCTGCTGCCGGAAGATGCGGTGGCGATGATGCTGCGGGTGACCGGCGAGCCGGACTACCCGGCGCGCATCGTCTCGCTGCGCCGCTTCTACGGCCTCACCCCGGAAGCGCTGATCGACCGGGCGCTCGAACTCAGGGGCCGCAGCCGGGACCGGCTTCGCCTCGGCGTCATCAAGGTGGTGGCGGACGGATCGATCCAGGGCTTCTCGGCCCGGCTGCGCTGGCCCGGCTACTATAACGGCGCGCCGGAAGGGCTCTGGTACGTCCCGCCGGAGCACCTGCTCGAGATCTATGAGCGCGCGCTCGCCGCCGGCCTCCAGGTCCACACCCACACCAATGGCGACGAGGCGACGGACCTGGCGCTCGACTGCATGGAGGCGGCGCTCCGCAAGCATCCGGCCCCCGACCACCGCTTCACGCTCCAGCACTGCCAGCTTGCCGACGCCGCGCAGTTCCGGCGCATCCGGGCGCTCGGCATGTGTGTCAACCTGTTCCCCAACCACCACTACTACTGGGGCGACCAGCATTACGCCGTGACGGTCGGGCCGGAGCGCGCCGAGCGGATGAACGCCTGCGCGACCGCGCTGCGGGAGGGCGTGCCGCTCGCCATCCACTCCGATGCGCCGGTCACGCCGCTCGGGCCGCTGTTCACCGCCTGGTGCGCCGTCAACCGGCGGACCGCCTCCGGCCGCACCCTCGGCGAGCAGGAGCGGATCGGGGTTGCCGACGCGCTCCGGACGATTACGCTCGGCGCGGCCTGGACGCTCGGGCTCGACGGCGAGGTCGGCTCCATCGAGACCGGCAAGCGCGCCGATTTCGCCGTGCTGGAGGACGATCCGGAGACCGTGGGCGGCGAGCGGCTGAAGGATGTGCGCGTCTGGGGCACGGTGCAGGGCGGGCGCATCTTCCCCGCGGCCGACCTTTAGCCATGACGACCGCCGGCCCGCTGCCCGTCACCGTCGTCGGCGGCTATCTCGGCGCCGGCAAGACCACGCTGGTCAACAACCTGCTCCGGCAAGCGAACGGCAGGCGGCTCGCCGTCATGGTCAACGAGTTCGGCGCGCTCCCCATCGACGCAAGCCTGGTCGAGGCGGCGGACGAGCGGATCGTCAGCCTCACCGGCGGCTGCGTCTGCTGCAGCTATGGCGAGGACCTGGTGTCCTCGCTCGCCATGCTGAGCGCGCTGGAGCCGAGGCCGGACCATGTGCTGCTGGAGGCGAGCGGCGTCGCCTTCCCCGGCGCCGTCGCCGGCACGGTCGGCCTGCTCGCGGGCTTCGCGCTGGACGGCGCGGTCGTGCTGGCCGACGCGGAGACCGTGCGCGGCCGAGCCGGCGACCGCTATCTCGGCAGCACCGTCCGGCGGCAGCTTGCGGAGGCCGACCTCGTCCTGCTCAACAAATGCGACCTGGCAGGCGATGCGGGCGCCGTGGAAGCCTGGCTCGGCGAAGCGGCGCCGGACGCGCGGGTCGTGCGCGCGGTGCGGGCGCAGACCCCCATCGACATCGTGCTGGGCGCCTGGACCGGCCGCGCCGCCCTGCCGGCGGACGGCGGGCCGTTCGACCACACGGACGGCTACGCGACCGCCACGCTCGCTCCGCCCGCCGGAGCCGAACCGGAGGCGCTGGCCCGCATCCTCGCCGACCCCGCGCACGGCCTGCTGCGGGCCAAGGGCTTCATGCGCCGCCCCGACGGCGCGATGGCCGCGGTCCAGACCGTCGGCAACCGCCGGGCGATCTCGGACGCGCCCGCCAACGCCCCGGCCGGCCTCGTCTGCATCGCCCTCGAAGCCCGCACGGACTTCGCCGCTCTTCGGAAAGCGGTCTCGGACTGCTGAGCGGGGCCGGGGCCGACGCGGCCTGTATGCGCGGGGCGGAAATTCTGCACAATGGCCGCGGACAGAGGGAGGAGACCCATGAAGCCTGCAAAGATGTTCGCCGCAATGGCGGTTGCGGCGCTGCTCGCTGGCGGGGCGAACGCCGCCGAAAACCTGACCGCGGAGACGGCGGGGCCGGGCGGCGCGCCCTATACCTCGACAACGACCCTGGGCGAGCTGGCCGCCGCGGCCGGCATCGCCGATTTCCAGGTGCTGGATTCGCAGACGCTCACCAACTCGATGCAGAATGTGGCCGAGGGCAAGACCGATGTCGCCGCCGTGCCCTTCATCCTGCCCTTCCTGATGTCCAGGGGCGCCGGGCCCTATGCAAAGCTCGGCAAGGAGAAGGGCGCGGAGCTCGCGAGCCGCCTCGCCGTGCTCTACACTTACCGCTTCGGCGGCATGAGCCTCTGGTCCTTCGACAGCTCCAGCGTGCAGGGCTGGGGCGACCTCAAGGGCAAGAAGATCGTCAACGGGCCGCCGCGCGGAGCCGCGCTCTCCAATGCGCGCGCGCTCGTCAAGATCGTCACGGGCCTCACGGACGGCGAGGACTACCGGGGCGTCCAGGCCAATTGGGGCCAGATGGTGAAGACGATCACCGACGGCTCGGGCGACGCGATGGTGCTGCCGATCTACTTCCCGGACATCCGCGTGACGCGCGCGGCGGCGTCCGGCAGCGTCACGCTCTATCCCGTGCCGAAGGACGTGTTCGAGGGCGCCGCGATGCGGAAATACCTGAAGAGCCCCGGCACCGGCGCCTTCGTCCTCGATGTGGCCAGAGTCAAGCCGCAGGACGGCGTGACCATCGCGGCCGATGACGGCGTCTGGCGCAGCCCCGCCACGGTGGGCGGCGAGGTCGTCCGCACGGACATGGATTTCGACCTCGCCAGGGCGCTGACCGCGGCAATGATCGCGAATGTGGACGCGTTTGCGAACAAGGCGCCGTTCATGGCGCATGTGGCGCTCGGCGAAATGGACCCCGCCGTCACCGGCATGTGCGGGCCCAACCCGATCAGATACCACCCCGGCGCGGTCGCCGCCTGGGAAGCGGCGGGGCGCAAGGTCCCGGATTGCGCGAAACCCTGAGCCGGAGCCGTTGACGGCGGCCGCGGCCGGCCCGCGGCCCCGTCGGCCTTTCCCGGGGACAGGGTTCGATGACGAAGGAACCCGCAGCGGACGCCGACAAGGCGGCGCGGGGCGTTCTCTACTGGCTCGCGCTCGCGCTCGTGCTGGTCGGGCTGCTCAACGCCATGCCCGGCATCCCCGGCCTCGACGACCTGGCGGCGTCGGCGGCGGGCAATCCCCGCTTCGTCATCCGCAAGTTCCCCTTCGAGTATTACTACCCGCTGTTCTTCGCGCTGATGATGCTGACGGTCGCGCTCAAGCACTCCATGCGGCGCGACTGGCGGGACCGGGGCCGGCTACGGCGGGGCTTCGGCCTCTTCATGGACCTGGCCCTGGTGGCGATGGCGCTCGCCGTCGCCTTCAGCTACATGAACGAGATCGAGGCCGTCTGCCTGATCGACCGGATCACCGGCGACCGGGCGCGGCTGATCGCCGAGAGCCTCGAGATCGAGAAAGAGAACGCGGCGCTGTTCGGCTTGCCCGAACCCACCACCGTGGACGACCCGAAATGCCTGAACTCCATCGGCGGCGGGCTCGTGGCGGTCATCGGCGTCGCGGTCGTCGTCTTCCTCGGCTACAACATCAAGGTCTGGGGCCTGCCGCTGGTGCTGGTGGCGCTGCTGGTCGCCGGCTACGCCATCGCCACCGTGCTGGTCTGGTATGCCTTCGGCGCGGATGGCATGGACAAATACCTGGTCACCAAGCTCGGCGGGGAGCCGCGCTCGCTCGCCGACGGCTATCCCCGCGTCCACGACATTCTGACCAACAACGCTTCCGGCCTGCTCGGCCGGTTCATGGACATCATTCTCAACGACATCTTCCCCTATCTGATCCTGGGCTCGCTGTTCGGAGCCTCGGCCGGCGGCCGGTCGCTCATCAAGCTCGCCTTCCGCTGGACGCGCCGTCTGCGCGGCGGGCCGGCCCATGCGGCCATCGTCTCCTCGGCCATGTTCGGCACGATCTCGGGCGGGCCCATCGTCAATGTGCTCTCCACCGGCGTGCTGACCATTCCGATGATGGTCCGGCGCGGCTTCTCCAGGGTCTTCGCGGGCGGCATGGAAGCGGCCGCATCGTCGGGCGGGTCGATCATGCCGCCGGTCATGGGCGTCGCCGCCTTCGTGCTCGCGGCGCTCACCGGCGTACCCTACAGCCTCGTCATCGTCGCCGCGCTCATCCCGGCCATCGCCTATTTCCTCTGCCTCTTCCTGTCCGTCGTCTTCCAGTCCCGGAAGCAGGGCATCGAGGCGATCGGCGAGCTCACGGAGGAGATGCGCCTCTCGCGGCAGGACTGCCTCAACCTCGTCATGATCTTCGGGCCGATCCTCGCGATCCTCTTCCTGCTGCTGACGCCGAAGGAGGATGTGGGCTGCGGCTTCGTCGGCGCCCTGATGGGGGCCGAACGCATAATCTCGCAGACGGGATGCCGGGCCGCGGAGCTCCCCTGGTTCCTGCAACTCGTCCAGAACGCGGCCGGCGATGTCGGCAGCGCCGGCTGGTGGGCGGTCGCGCTGCTCTGCGGACTGCTGTTCCTGGACCCCGAGATGCGCGCGCGCCCTCGAAAGCTGGTGGACGCCCTGTCCGGGGCCGGCGTGCTGATCTCGACGCTCTACCTCATGTTCCTGGCCGTCTCGATCATCGATTTCTGCCTGAAGTTCACCGGCATCCCCTTCTTCATTTCGCTGGACGTGCTGCAATGGCTGCAGAGCCTCGATCTCGGCGCCGGCGGCTCGGCGGCCTTCCAGTTCCTCGCCCTGGCCCTGACCATGCTGCTCGCCGTACTGCTCGGCATGGGTATGCCGGCGGTGCCGGCCTATGTGAATGTCGCGCTGCTGATGGGGCCGGTGCTGGCGGGCCTCGGCCTCTCGATCTTTACCGCGCACATGTTCGTCTTCTACTTCGCGGTCGCCTCCGCCATCACGCCGCCGGTGGCGGTCGCGGCCTTCGCGGCGGCGACGATCACCAGGGCCGACCCGATGGCGACCGGCTTCTCCGCCGTCCGCTCCGGCATCGTGATCTTCGCCATCCCGTTCGTGTTCGCCATGTATCCGGAACTGCTGCTGATCGAGGATGCGGTGCTCGACCCGGCGTCGAAGGGCGTGGAGCTGGTTTATCTGCCCGGCTATGACGGCAGCGTGGACTGGGCGGGGCTCGGCTGGCTGTGCGCGCGCCTGCTCGCCGCGCTCTATCTGCTCGCCAGCGCGCTTGCGCGCTTCGACCGCCGCGCGCTCGCGCCCTGGGAGTGGCTGCTGCGCCTGGTCCTTGCCGGCCTCGTCATGGTCGGCGACCCGCTGGTCCACGGTCCCGCGCTGGCGCTCGCCGGCGCGGTCGCGGCGTTCCATTTCTTCCGGCCGCAGCCGCGCCGGCAATGAGGAAGGCGCAGGTGCAGCCATGACGGACCGCCGCCCGAACTTCATCCTGTTCGTGACGGACCAGCAGCGCGCCGACCATCTGGGCTGCTACGGCCATCCCGTGCTGAGGACGCCGGCCATCGACGGGCTGGCCCGCCGGGGCGTCCGATACGACAACTGCCATGTCGCGAGCCCCGTCTGCATGCCCAACCGGGCGAGCCTGATGACCGGGCGCATGCCCTCGCTGCACGGCGTGCGCATGAACGGCATTCCGCTATCGACCGATGCGGTGACATTCGTGGATCTCCTCCGCGATGCCGGCTACCGCACGGCGCTGATCGGCAAGAGCCACCTGCAGAACTTCTCCGGGCAGCCGCCATACGGCGCCGCACGGCCGGAGCGGAACGGGTTCCACCGCGCGGGCGGCGCGCTTGCCGAGGCGAGCCGGCAGGATTTCCGCGCCCCCGCCTACAGGCGGGAGGACCCGTCGTTCCGGGACGCCGCGGCAACCTCCGCGGCGGCCCCCTTCTACGGCTTCGACCATGTGGAGCTCGTCACCGGCCACGGGGACGCCTGCGGCGGCGACTATGCGCGCTGGCTGCGCGAGCGGGAGCCGGGCGCGGACGGGCTGCTCGGCAGGGAGAACCAGCTTCCGCACGACTACATCTGCCCGCAAGCGGTGCGCACGGCGTTGCCGGAGGAACTCTACCCGACGAGCTATATCGCGGACCGGGCGGTTTCCTGGCTCGATGCGGCGGGCGGCGAACCCTTCTTCCTCATGGTCTCCTTTCCGGACCCGCACCATCCGTTCAACCCGCCGGGGCGCTACTGGGACGCCTGCCGCCCCGAGGACATGCCGGCTCCGGCGGCCTTCGCAAGGAACGACTGGGCGCCGCCGCCGCATGTCGCGGCACTCCACCGGCAGCGCGACCGGGGCGAAGCCGCGCTCGGGGGCATGAACAGCATCGGCTGCACCTTGCGCGAGGCGCTCGAGGCGAGGGCGCTCACCTGCGGCACGATCGAAATGATCGACGATGCCGTCGCCCGCGTGCTGGCCGCGCTGGAACGGGGCGGCGGGGCCGGGCGGACGGTGGTCGCCTTCACCAGCGACCATGGCGACCATCTGGGCGACCACCGCCTGCTGCTCAAGGGCGCCGAACCCTACCGGGAGATTACCCGCGTTCCCCTGATCTGGGCCGACCCGGACGGACCGTCGGGCGTCAGGTCGGACGGCATGGCGCAGACCCTCGACATCCCGGCCACGATCCTGGAACGCGCGCGGGTGGAGCCGTTCCACGGCATGCAGGGCCGCAGCCTGCTCGCCGGCGCCGCCCGCGACGCCGCCTTCATCCAGTACGACCACCAGCGGCCCCATCCGGGTTTCGGCGGTTCGCCGCGCGTGCATTCCATCGTCGAGCGCCGTTGGCGGCTGAGCGTCTTCCACGGGCAGGACTGGGGCGAACTCTACGATCTCGAGGCCGACCCCGGCGAGTTCCGCAATCTCTGGGACGATCCCGATACCGCAACGGAGAAGGTCCGGCTGATGGAACGGCTCCTCAGGGAGGAAATCGCCGCGGTGGACCGCTCACCCCTCCCGACCGCCAGGGCTTGAGCACGGCAACAAGCGCGACTCCCCCGCCGTTCTTGACATCGGGGCCGAGGCGGCCGAAACCGCCAGCGTCATGCTGTAAGGCGGGGAGAATGCCTTGCGGCCATCGGCAGCGCCTGCAGGAAGGACATTCGGGAGATGCCCGCCTAGACGATCTCCGAGGCGGCGCATTATCTCGCTGCGCCGGCGGCGACGGCGCGTTACCGGTCGGCAGGACGGGAGGGCCGCATAGCGCCGATCGCCGCGGCCGGCAAGTCGCCGCTTTCGCTCTCGTTCCCGAACCTGACGGAACTTCACATTCTCGCCGCCATACGGCGCCGGCGCAAGATTCGAATGCCGGCCGTTCGCCGCGCGATCCGGTATTTGGCGAAACATGCCGAAGGCCCGTTCGACAGGCGCCATCCGCTGATCGGCCGGGAGTTGGAGACCGATGGGCTTGACTTGTTCGTCGAGCGCTACGGGCGACTGGCGAATGCCAGCCAGGCCGGTCAGACAGCCATGCGGGAGATTGTCGGCGCGGCCTTGAGGCGTATTGAACGCGATCCGCAAGGTATCCCCATCAAGCTCTATCCGTTTACGCGCACCGCTGTCGACAACGCTCCCGCGATGGTCGTCATCAGCCCGGCGCTCTCCGCCGGTCGTCCGGTGCTCGCTGGCGCCGGCCTCGCGACCCGGATATTCGCCGAGCGATACAAGGCCGGGGAATCGGTCGGCGATCTGGCGCAGGATTACCGGCGGGACAATGCGGAAATCGAAGAAGCCATCCGGTGTGAACTCCGGCCCGCCGGCTGAGGAGCCAACTTTCTCCCTGGATCGTGATCGCCAAGGACCGGAACATAGGGTATCGGGCAAGCGAACTGGAGGCTGTCAGGAGGCATTCGGCGCGTCCTTGTCCTTCGGATGAAGGATGCAACAGGAGCGGAGATGGCCGAACTCCTGGCGGGAGCGCGACGCCGGATTGCTCTGTTTGTGGCGCGAACATCCGCGCCTTTCGTCGCGGGCATTGCCCGAACCGGAGCAATTTCGCGCTCCGACACTTGGTAAAGAGTGGACTGCGGCAGCGCCCCGGGCGGGAGCTGCCGAAGCGGGCGCGCCTCGCTAACGCCGGTCTGTCGGTGTAGGCTGCCGCCTGTATTGCAACGATACCGGGAGAGAGTGCCGCGCCATGCCGCAATTCGACCGCGCCGGCGAGGATGTCGGCAACATTGTCGCGCTGGAGCATGTCAATGTCCGGGTGCCGGACCAGGTTCGCGCGACGGATTTCTATGTCACCGCGCTCGGGCTGACGCGCGACCCCTATCTGGTGACCGGCACGAACAATATGTGGATCAATGTCGGGCAGAGCCAGTTCCACCTGCCGGCCGGCGAGCCGCAGCGGCTCCGCGGCCGGACGGGCCTCGTCATGCCCGATCTGGACGCGCTGGAGGCCCGCCTCGACGCCGCCGGCGCGGCCTTCGAGCGGGAAGACGGGCATATCGACACGGCCTGCCCCTGGGGCAACCGCATCCGCGCCCGCGGCCCGAGCGGAGGGCGGACGCTCGCCATGGACCATGTCGCCTTCGACGTGCCCGAGGGCGCTGCGGAAGCCGCGGCGGCCTTCTATCGAGAGGTCTGGAAGACAGAGGCCTGGGTGGACGCGGACGGCGCGGCCCATGCCTCGGTCGGGCGCGGCCAGGAGCTGCGTTTCGTGGAGACCGCCGAGCCGCTGCCCGACTATGACGGGCACCATATCGCGATCTATGTCGCGGACTTTTCCGGCCCGCACCGCTGGCTGGACGAGCGCGGCCTCGTGTCCGAGGAAAGCAACCGGTGGCAATACCGCTTCCTCGACATCGTCGATCCGGGCACGGGCGAGCCGGTGTTCCGCATCGAGCACGAGGTGCGCTCGATGACGCACCCGATCTACGGGCGCCAGCTCGTCAACCGCAATCCGGCCGTCACCAACAACGATTTCACGCCCGGCCACGAGGCCGCCGCCTGGACGGCCCCGCCGGCATAGGCGCGGGCGCCGGAACGACGCAATGGAGACGACGCGATGAATGCAACCGAGGCCCTTCCCGGGGATATCTCCGAAGAAGAACGCAAGGCGGTGAAACAGGTCCGGGAAATCCGGTCGTTCTACATCCATGCTATCGTTTACGCTGCCGTCAATACCGGCCTGGCGGTCATCGACCTTCTCACCGGCCCGGCCCTATGGTTCTTCTGGTCGCTGTTCGGCTGGGGCATCGGGCTCGCCGCCCACGGACTGTGCGTCTTCCGGGCCGTCACGCTGTTCGGGCGCGAGTGGGAGCAAAGGGAGGTCGAGAAGCGGCTCGCGAAAGCCCGGCGAAACCGGAAGACAGGTCCGTAAGCCGCTCCGGACGCCGCGCGGCGCTACTCCTCCAGCGTCGGCCCGGCGCCGGTGACGCGGGTCTGGCGCATGCGGCGGCGGAAGCGGTCGGCGTCGTAGCCCGCGCCCCGATGCAGCAGGCAGCGATTGTCCCAGATCACCAGGTCGCCCGGCCGCCAGCGGTGGGTCAGCACATGCTCCGCCGCCGTCATCTCCGCCAGCAGCCCGTCCAGCAGGGCCCGGCTGTCGTCGAACGCCCAGCCCTCGATCTCGCGGGCATGCGAGCCGATATAGAGGTTCCGCCTGCCGTTCGCCGGGTTGCGGCGCACCAGCCGCTGGCGCACCGGCGGCAGCGACGCGGCATGCGAGGGCGTCACCGCGTCGGGCGCCACCCTGGAGCGCGAGAACACATAGTCGTGGATGCAGACCTGCGGCGCGAGCCGGTCCTGCTCGTCTTCCTCGAGACGGTCCCAGGCGGCGCGCTGGCTGACGAACAGCGTCTCGCCGCCCTCGTCCGGCGTCTCGTAGGCGCACATGATCGAGACGAAGGACGGCGCCGCGCGGAAGGAGGAATCCGAGTGCCACATATTGTTGCCGGTCTGGAAGATCGTGCGCTTGTGGGCGTTGCCGGCCACGCTGCCGTCGGGGAGCACGTTTCCGATGGTGCCGAAATATTCGATCCGCCCCTCCTGCCCGAGCATGACATGGTTCGGCTCCGGCTCGCCCAGCCGGCGGGTGAAGGCGAGATGCGCCTCGTCGCCCTCCGCTGCGCCCGGCACATACACGAAGGAATGGCGGTCGATGGCTGCGCGCACCGCCTCCATGTCGAGGCCGCCGACAGGCCGGCTTTCGAGTCGGACGCCGAATTCGGGATGGAGCGGGGTCATGCGGTCCCCTCCAGGGTCAGTTGGAAACGGGTGGTCTCGTCCATGCCGTCGCCGAACCAGGCGTCGATGGCGGCCTCGCGCCGGCCGAGACAAAGGGGCCTGCCGTCCCGGTCCAGCGCCATGGGCAGGTCGTGGCCCGGAATCAGCACGGCGCCGGGCCGGGCGCGCCAGAGCCCGTGGATCATCTCGATGGAGGCGCGCGAGACGGCGGCATCGAAGGTCATGTCCACATCGCCGGAGACGAGCTCCGCGCGGTTCTTGGCCGCGTCGCCCGTGAACACGACATCGCGCTCGGCCCCGGCAAGGCGGAACACCAGGCAGCCCGGCGTGTGCCCCGGCGCCAGATGGGCGGTGATGCCGGGGAACACTTCCTCGCCATCCGCCACCCGCTCGGTCTTCGGGAACAGGCCGAGCTCCCGCACATAGAGCTCCGGCAACACCGTCTCGCCCCAGGGCTCGCCCGCCGCCCAGTCGAGCTCGACCGCGCCGACCGCCACCCGCGCCTTCGGGAACAGCACCCAGTTGACCGCGTGGTCGTAATGCGTGTGGGTCAGCAGCAGGTCGGTGATGTCCGAAGGCTTGAGGCCGCGCCGTTCCAGTTCGGCCGCGAGCAGTTTGCGGTGGCCGAACGCGCCTCAATCCACCAGCGCCAGCCGGTCCCCGTGACGGATCGGCGCGACGGTGCTCCAGCCGAGCGAACCGTGGCGAACCGATTTGCCGGGGAAGCCGGTGACGAGGATGTCTATCTCCCAGCCGCCGACCGCGAAGGCGGCCCCGTTGACCGGGTCCGTGATTTGCTGCGTCATGGCGGCGAGCATAGCCGGCGCGGCAATGAGGACAAGGAGGAGCGGCCCCCGATGAGCGCGGCCCTGAACGGCGTCAGAATTATCGACATGACCCACAACCAGGCGGGCCCGGCCTGTACGCAGGTGCTGGCCTGGCTGGGCGCGGAGGTCATCAAGCTGGAGGAGCCGGGCAAGGGCGAGGCTGCGCGCCGGGCGATGCCCGATATCCCGGGCCAGGACGGGCTGTTCTTCCTTGTGCTGAACGCCAACAAGAAGAGCCTGACGCTCAACCTCAAGACCGGGGAAGGCAAGGCGCTGTTCAGGAAGCTGGTCGCCGAGGTGGACATGCTGGTCGAGAACTTTTCGCCGGGCGCGCTCGACCGGCTGGGCCTCGGCTACGAGGTGCTTGCGGCGATCAATCCGCGCCTCATCTACGGCGCCATCAAGGGCTTCGGCAGCTATGGCCCCAACTCCGGCTACAAGGCGTTCGAGCCCATCGCGCAGGCCATGGGCGGGGCGATGAGCGTCACCGGCTTCCCGGAGAACCCGCCGACCTACACCTGGCCGGCCATCGGCGATTCCGGCACCGGCATGCATCTCGCCGTCGGCCTGCTCGCCGCGCTGCAGCAGCGCCATGCGACGGGCCGGGGCCAGAAGGTCGAGGTCGCGATGCAGGAGGCAGTGGTCAACATCCTGCGGGTCAGCCTGCGCGACCACCAGCGACAGGGCATGGTGCAGCCACGGCGCGGCAACCAGCTCGGCCAGACCGTGCCCGGCTCCACCTTCGCCTGCGCGCCGGGCGGGCCGAACGACTATGTCTATATCTTCTGCCAGCCGCAGATGTACGAGGGCTTCCGGCGCGTGCTGGACATGCCGGAGCTCGACGATGCGCGTTTCGAGACGCCGGCAGGCCGCTGGGAACACCGCGAGGAATACAATGCGCTGGTCGAAAGCTGGACCCGTCGGCGGGGCAAGTTCGAGGTGATGAAACTGCTTGGCGCCGCCGGCGTACCCTGCGGGGCCTGCCAGGATACCGGCGAAGTGCTGGCCGACCCGCATCTGAGCGAGCGGAACATGATCGTCGATGTCGATTACCCCGGCCGCGGCGCCTACAAGACAGTCGGCTGCCCGATCAAGCTCTCCGACTCGCCCGCCGAAATCCGCCGCCCGCCCACGCTGAGCGAGCACACGGACGAGGTGCTGGCCGAACATTGCGGCGTCGATGCCCGGACCGCGGCGCGGCTGCGGGAGCAGGGAGTGATCTGAACGCGCTGCCGGCCTGTATTGAAGAGAGGCGACGATCCGGACCCGATGTCCGGCGGCAGCGACTCGCGGATCGAGCCGGAACGGGAGCGCATTTTCCGCATCCTGGCGGCGCGACCGGCGATTTCCATGCAAGGGCTGCGCGACGCGCTCGCCGCCGAGGGGCCGGCGTTCCACGCGACCGCGGTGCAGCGTTTCCTGAAACGCCACGGCATGGACCGCGACCGCCGCCTCGCCCGCCTCTACCGCAAACGGAAGGCCGGGCGGCGGTAGGGCGCCATGCCCGGGACGGGGAGGCGCGAGCTTGCGGGCCGGGGAGCCGCGGGGAGAACAGCGGTTGCGGGCATCGGCAATCGCGCGGCAAACCGCATTCATGCACAGCTTGTCGCTCCCACGGAAGGCGAAACCCTGCAATCGTTCATTCATGATCGTGCAGGGGAGGGAACCGCGATGCGCACGGGCGGGCATGGCGGCTGTCGCGAGCCTGTCGCCGACAACGGTCCGGGGTCGGGAGCGCGAAGCGCATGACAGGCGTGCGGGCCGTCATCGAGTGTGCGGACAATCTCGACTTCATGGAAGGCATCGAGGACGGCGCGTTCAAGCCGATCGTCACTTCGCCGCCCTACAATCTCGGCAAGTCGTATGAGCGCGCGCGGCTGTCCCTGGACGCCTGGGTCGAGAGCCAGCGGCGCGTGATCGGGGAATGCGTCCGGCTGCTGCATGACGGCGGCTCGCTCTGCTGGCAGGTCGGCAACAGTGTCGTCAATGGCGAAATCTTCCCGCTCGACTCGATCCTCTACCCGGTTTTCGTCGAGCAGGGGCTGAAGCTGCGCAATCGCATCGTCTGGCATTTCGGGCACGGGCTGCATTGCTCGAAGCGCCTGTCCGGGCGTTACGAGACTGTCAACTGGTGGACGAAAGGCGACAGCTGCACCTGGAATCTGGACCCGATTCGAATGCCGTCGAAATATCCCGGCAAGCGGCACTTCAAGGGGCCGCGCGCCGGGGAATTGTCGGGCAATCCGAAGGGCAAGAACCCGTCCGATGTGTGGCAGTTCCCGAATGTGGAGAACAACCACCCGGAGAAGACCGTCCACCCGCGCCAGTTCCCCGTCGAGCTCGTGGAACGGCTGGTCCTGTCCATGACGGACAAGGGGGACGCAGTGTTCGACCCCTATCTCGGCGTCGGCTCGTCCGCCGTCGCAGCGCTCAGGCACGGGCGGTCGGCCTGGGGCTGCGACGCCGTGCGCCGGTATATCGAGATCGCACGCGACCGGATCGACCGATTGCAGGAAGGAACGCTGAGAACGCGCCCGATGGGCAAACCGATCTACGATCCGGCATTGCCCAACGGTGGGCATTGATGCGGATCGGGGCCAAATACTCCCACCTGAACGACGAAGAATATCTGCTGGTTCACCGGCGGAAACTCTGGCGCGAGGTTCAGGCCGTTATCGCCGGCGTGGACGCGCAAGCCTGCAAGGCGAAAGTGTACAGAGAGAAGGCGATACGCGGCCGGATGCTCTATTCACCCCCGGATATGAACGCCGCATTCAAGAGCGGACTGAAAGCCCTGGACCGGGAAGAGCGCCGCAACACCTTCTGGGTAACGGAGGACGAACGGCTGTTGCGCGGCATCTATGGGCTGCCCGCTGACGAACAGAAGGCCGCTATCGAGGCGGCCGAGCATAAGCCGATCATGTCTTACAACCGGACCGACTTCGTGAAAGGACGAGTCGCCGTCGAGGTCCAGTTCGGCAAGTATGCCTTCGTGGCGCATGACCTGTTCGTGAAGCGCCTGAGCTTGTATGTCTCGGGCATAATCGACGTGGGGATCGCAATTCTCCCCATGAAGGACCTCGAAAGGGAGATGTCGAGTGGCGCGCCATACTATGAGCGCGACCCGCTCAACGTCCTGAGGCAGGGACGCGGCGTCCCCGCCGTCCCTCTGGTCCCGGCGGGTGTCTTGCCATAACTGGGAAGCGAGATCCGCGTCAGGAAGAGGCCGTGCATCCGGTTTACCGGCCGGGCAAGGTGGCATCGGAGGAAAACGCACGACTTGGCCCCGGTTTCGCAGGGGAATCGCATTTGGGACCAAGTGTGCAGATCGGGGATTTGAGGGGGGTCTGGATGGTTTCAAGGGGGTAGGATCGGATAGCATTGATTGTGTGGATTTTACGGGATGTTCCCGACCCGCGGCTTGGGAATGCGCGTCGCCACGATCTTGTGGACATTTTGACGATTGCGTTGGTGGGGTCGGTGTGCGGCTGCGACAGTTGCGTGGACTTTGCGGATTTCGCCGGGGATCGGGAGGGTCTTCTGCGTGAGTTTCCGAGTCTTGAGACCGGCTTGCCGAGCCATGACGCCTTCAGCGGTGTATTCCGTTTTCCGGACCCGGAGGCGTTTGCGGCCTGCCTGGGGCGCTTCGTGGAGGCGCTCGAAATGGCGGTGCGCGCCCGCTCGCGCACAGGACGGATGGCGCTGATGGCCCCGGTCGGCATCAAGCTCTCGGGGCGCGAGGAACGGGACTTCGCCGACCTCCCCTTCATGCAGGAGGCCGAGGCGGCCCTCACGCTCTTCCACGATCCCGCCCGCTGGGCGCCCGACCATGCCGCGCTCGACGAGGCGGCGGTTGAGGCGCTCGCGCTGGAGTGCCAGTGGGCGGCCTGGTACGGCTGGAAGCCCTATATGCACAACCCCCTGCTGGCGAAGTGGCTGCACCGCGCCGCCGCTCCTGCTCCGGGGCGAAAGCGACGGCTTCGCCGCGCCGGAATACGGGCGCCGGCTGGCGGCCCGGCTGCCGGACGCCCGGTTCCGGACGATCCCGGCCGCCGGCCACTATCCCCATATCGAACAGGCCGGCGCGACTGCCGCGGCGGTCGAGGCCTTTCTGGAGAGCGCATGATGCAGGTCCGGCATTTCAGCGAAATGGCCTGCCGCCCGGGCTGGGAGGCGCTGCACGAGGGCCTGCGCAATGTGATCCCGAGCCGGGTTTACGATCCCGAAACCGGCGCCGACCTCTATCGCCGCTATCTCGACAAATGGGCGCTCTGCGGCCGGCTCGGCCTCAACATCATGGTGAACGAGCACCATGCGACGGCGACCTGCACCACATCGCTCTGCACCATTACGATGGCAATTCCGGCGCGCGAGACGCGCAACGCCCGGTTGCTCTGCCTCGGCATGCCGATCGGCAACCGCATGGACGCAGGCCGCGTTGCGGAGGAATACGCCATGCTGGACGTCATCAGCCGGGGGGCGCGTCGAGATCGGGTTCGTGAAGGGCGCGCCCTTCGAGATCAACCCCGCCAATTCCAGTCCGGCGGAGCTGGAGGAGCGTTTCTGGGAGGCGCACGACCCGATCGTGAAGGCGATGACGACCCATGACGGCCCGTTCAACTGGGAAGGCCGGCACTACCACTACCGGGAGGTCAATGTCTGGCCGCGCCCCTGGCAGCAGCCGCACCCGCCGATCTGGATGACGGTGGCGAGCCCCGGGTCGGCCGCGCGCATTGCCCGCAAGGGCTACGTCATCGCAGCGCTCAACACCGGCTATGTCCAAACGCCCGCGGTCTATGGCGCCTACCGGGAGAGCGCAGCAGAAGCCGGCATCGCCGCCGGGCCGGACCGTTTCGCCTATCTCTGCATTGTCGGCGTCGGCGAGACGGGGGCCGAGGGAAAGCGGCGCGCCACGAGATTCTCGACTACAGCCGGACGACGCCGCGCGTTCAGCCGCAGTTCTTCTATCCGCCGGGCTATTCGCCGGCCCAGCGGATGGCGGGGCTCATCCGCAGCAGTTCCGAACTCCGGGTCCAGCGCCGCGACGGCTCCGATTCCCGGATGCAGGACGGCGCGGTCGAGGACTATATGGCCGCCGGCGTCGCCTTCGCCGGCGCCCCGGCCCAGGTCGTCGAGCAGGTCCAGGCGTTCGCCTCCGCCGTCGGCGGTTTCGAGCATCTGCTGATGATGGGGCAGGGCGGCTGCCTCGGCCACGAGGACACGGTCGCCAACCTCACCCTGTTCTCCGAGGAGGCGCTGCCCGCGATAAGCGGGCTGTAGCGGATGGGGGGCGAGTCTCCGCTTGACGGAAGCACGGCCCTGTTCCATAAGAGCGCCGATGCCGGCTCGAGCCGGCTCCGCGGGATTTGATCGGGCAGCTTGCAGCCGCGTCACCAAGTGCTAAAGCGCCACGGGAAGCATTTCCGTGGGCCCGCCAACCGGCAACCCAGGCAGATGGCCATGTCCCGATCGCCCGATCCGCTCCACGCGGACACGACCGCCGTCCATGGCGGCATCCAGCGCAGCCAGTTCGAGGAAACCGCCGAGGCGCTCTATCTCACCTCGGGCTATGTCTACGGCTCGGCCGAGGAGGCCGCCGAAGCCTTCGACGGTGAGCGGGACCGCTACATCTACAGCCGCTACGGCAATCCCACGGTGCAGATGTTCATCGACCGGCTCTGCGCCATTGAGGGCGCGGAGGCCGGCGCGGCGACGGCGAGCGGCATGTCGGCCGTGTTCACCGCGCTGCTCGGCCTGCTGCGCAAGGGCGACCGGCTGGTCGGCTCGCGCGCGCTGTTCGGCTCCTGCGCCCATGTCTGCACCCATATCCTGCCGCGCTACGGCGTCGAGACGGAGCTGATCGACGGCAACGACCTCGCGGCCTGGGAGCGGGCGCTGTCCAGGCCGGCGAAGGCGGTGTTTCTGGAGACGCCGACAAATCCGCAGCTCGACATCATCGACCTGCAGGCGGTCTCGGAACTGGCGCACGCCGCCGGCGCGCAGGTCGTGATCGACAATGTCTTCGCCACGCCGCTGCTGCAGCGGCCGCTCGAACTCGGCGCCGATGTCGTCGTCTATTCCGCCACCAAGCATATCGACGGGCAGGGGCGCTGCCTCGGCGGCGCGATTCTCGGGACCCGGAAATTCTGCGACGGGGACCTCCAGCCCTTCATCCGCCATACCGGCCCCAGCATGAGCCCCTTCAACGCCTGGGTGCTGCTGAAGGGCCTGGAAACGCTCGCGATCCGGGTCGAGCGCCAGTGCCGGACGGCAAGGGAGGTCGCACGCTGGCTGGAAGGGCGCGCAGGCGTGACGCGGGTCATCTATCCCTTCCTCGACTCCCACCCCCGGACAGCGCTGGCGCGCCGCCAGATGAAGGACGGCGGAACGGTCGTCACCTTCACGATAGACGGCGGCCGGCAGCAGGCTTTCAGCCTGTTGAACGGGCTCAGGCTGGTTCCGATCTCCAACAATCTGGGCGACGCCAAGAGCCTCGTGACCCATCCGGCATCGACGACCCACCACCGGATCGGCCCGGAAGGGCGCGCCGCGGTCGGCATCGGCGAGGACATGATTCGCCTGTCGGTCGGCCTCGAACATCCGGACGATCTCATCCGCGACCTGGACCGGGCGATAGCCGGGGCCGGACTGGGACAGGGCTGCCGTCAGCCGTCCTGACGGGCCTTGACGGCCTCCGCCGCGTCCCAGGCATCGACATGGCGCAGCGTGAACGGGCAGAAGGCGAAGGAAATCAGGGCGGGCGGGAGCGCGTGCGCAAGGACGCCGTCCGCTGCCAGCGCTGCCGCCAGGCCCTCCGCGCCCGGGCGCTCCAGCACGACATGCGCGCCGCGCCGGGCGGGCGGCAACGGGTCGGCTTGGCCGAGCGCGCCCAGGAAGAGCGCGGCAAGCGTGCGCGCCTTCCAGCCTGCCGCTGCGATATCGACGCCTGCGAACATGTCGAGCGCGCCGTTCAGCGCAGCGAGTGAAAGCGCGGAAGGCGCCGGCATCGTTTCCAAGGCCTTGCCGAATTCACCGGTCGCGTGAATCCATGCGGGCGCGCCGGGTCCGCCGCAAAGAAAACCGCAGCCGCGCCCGACCGCCGCTTCGACGCCGGACGACTCCAGCGCGGCCGGCAATGCGCCCGCCGTTTCGGAGAAGTCGAAGGCTGCAAGAGCGCCGGCTTCGCGCGCCCCTGCGGCGAGGGCTGCCATGTCCCGAAGCGCGCCCGTCGCCGGATCGAGATGGCGCAGCACCAGCAGCGCATCCCGGTCGAGCTGCGTCTCGGGGGCCTCGGTCACTGTGACGGTCAGGCCCTTCGCCGCGAACCGGGCCGGCAGGGCAGCGTATTCCCCGGGCGCGACAACAACGCGATTGCGGCCGGAAGCGCAGGCCGCGTCGGCCAGCGTTTCGATTGCAGCGCCCGCGGTGGCGGCAAAGCCCAGCGAGCCGGGCCGGGTTCCCAGCAGCGGCGCCAGTTTCCCGGCCGTTGCCTCTGACAGATGCCCGCCATCCGAGAAATCGGCGCCCCATTCGACGCGCAGGAAGCCGTCGAGCCGCGACCGGACCCCGCGCGTGAGCGGCCCGAGGCGGTCGCTGTCGAAGCGAAGCGTCCCGGCAGGCAGCAGGAACTCCTCGCGCAGACAGGCCAGCGGGTCGCCGGCATCGAGCGCGAGGCAGTCGGCGCGCGTCGTCATGGCGTCCCGAACAGCAATTCGGCCGCGCGCCGAGCCATGCCCGCATTGTCGTGGCCGACGCCGGGGGCGGTGTGCATCTCCCAGGCGAAGGGCGCCGGCAGCAGGCGCGCCATGTCCTGCCCCGCCGCATGGAAATACCGGCCGCGCGCCAGGCGGTGCGGCCCCTGCGCCATCGCTTCGGGCGACTTCAGCAGCACCGGCGCGTCCGTCACCGTGTCGTTCTCGCCGAGCAGCACCGTAAGCCGGACGGAGAAGGCGGCGGCGAGCGCCTCGTCGCCCATCCGGAAGCCCGAGAGGCCGTATGGATAGCGCTCCTCCTCGCGCGGCACGGTGTAGGCGCCGGCATTGGCGGCGACGGCGACCCGGATGCGCGCGTCCGGCTGGAACAGCGCCATGCGGTGGACGAACTGCCCACCGGCGGAATGGCCGTAAAGGTAGTAGCGTTCGGCCTCGGCGCCGCTCCAGGCGCAGGTGGCGTCGAACACGCTCTCGACGACGGCGAAGCTCCAGTCCGCTTGCGGCAGGAAGGCGCGCCGGTCGGGCGTGCGCATATTGCACACCTCGTATTCGCGCGGGCCGGGGAACTGATTGCGGTCGAACTCCGGCGCGGCGACGAGCACGCGGTGGCGTTCGGCATGCTCCGCCCACACATCGCGGTAGTCGGCGGCATTGCGCCGGTAGCCGTGCAGCACGATGAGCACCGGATCCGATGGCCGCCATGCCGCCGGCCGCCAGAGATGGGTGCGGACGGCGACGCCTCCCTCGGTCGGACGGCAGTGCGAAACGACGATCTCGGCCGCGCTCACCGCCTCGCCTCGGTCGCATCCGTGCCGGAATAGACTGCCCCCAGCATGCGCTGCATCGCCGCTGCATGGGCTGCACAGGCTCCGGCGTCGAGGTCGGCCGCGGGCCGGGGTTCGAGCTCGAAATGCCCGTAGCGGTCCTCGCCGCGCACCAGGGTCGCGGAGTCGTCCAGTTTCACCTGGCGCACACAGGTCGGGATATAGCGGACCGCGAGGCCGATGCGCCGGTCCGGCAGCCTGTTCGGCTTCGAGCCGTGGACCAGGCGGATATGGTGCAGCGAGAACTCGCCCGCCCGGAGCGGCGCATCGACGGCCAGCGCCTCGTCCACCTCCATCTCGATCTCCTGCCCGCGGGTCAGCAGATTATCCTCGGCGAAGCTGTCGCGATGGGCGATCTGGTCCAGCTTGTGCGAGCCCGGCAGGAAGCGCATCGGGCCGCTCTCCAACGGCGCGTCGGAGAGCGCCACCCAAGCGGTGGCGACATCGTGGGGATCGAGTCCCCAATAGGTCGAGTCCTGGTGCCAGGAAACGAAGGCCGGGTCGCGCGCCTCCTTGATGAAGAAATTGGTCGTCCAGCAAAGCAGATCCGGCCCCAGCAGGTCCTCCACGGCATCCAGGATGCGCGGGTGGTGGACGATCTCGTCCGCCCAGCGGAACAGCAGGTGGACCTTGTGGCGCATGTTGGAGTTGATGGCATCGCCCGTTCCGGCCTCATAGGCCTCCAGCGCGTCGCGGTATCGGCGCGCCTCGGCGGCGGAGAAGGCGCTGAGCGGCGACAGGTAGCCATCGCGCGCATAGGCGTCCGTCTGGGCCTCGGTCAGCATCTTGCCCATGGGTCTTTCCTTCCGCTGGCGGCTCGGGCCCCGGCGAGGCGCGGCGTTACCGGGCGCCAGGCGCGCCCGCCGGGCGGCCGGTCGGGCGCCCCGGCAATGGCCCAGCCGCGCCAGGCGACAGTGCGGTCGAGGCTGGTGCTGCGGAGCCAGGAGAGCTCGAAACCGGGGCAGTCCAACGGCCCGTCCGCCGAATCGACTGTGAGTAAATAATCGTCCTCCGGCACTTCCGGCAACGTGTCGAGGCCGTCGAACAAATTGCGCGACCAGTCGATTATGTCCGCCTGCCACGCCCCGAAGCCGCCGCCGCCCGCGCCGCGATAGCTCGTTCGGTCGAAGAATTCCGCCCCGGGCACGGTATGCGCCGCCAGCCAGGGCGCGGGCCTGTCGTCCAGGGCGCGGAAACGCTGCGAGGCCTCGAATCCGGGAAGCGCCAGCAGCGAAGCGAGTTTCGGCCCGCTGTACCATTCCGACCAGGCCGCCTCGCGCGCGGGGTCCCTGAAGCCGCATTCCACCATGTAAAGCATGGGATGGAGTATAGAAGCGGGCGGCGGGGAGCGGAAGCGGGGCCATGGCCGAAGGCGGGATGAGCTGGAGCGACTACTACGCGAAGACCCGCGGCCGGCCGCCGCGCCCGACCTTGCTCGACGCGCTGGCGCGCTTCGGCGGGCGGACGGGGCTCGCCGTCGATCTCGGCATCGGCGGCGGGCGCGATGCGGCGGCGCTGCTGGCGCGGGGCTGGCGGGTGGTCGGCATCGACAGGGAGCCGGCGGTGCTGGCGCTGCCGCGCCATCCCCGGCTGGAGGTCCGGCTGGAGCCGTTCGAGACCGCCGGACTGCCCGACGCCGACCTCGTGAATGCGAGCTTCTGCCTGCCCTTCTGCCGCCCGGACGCCTTCCCCGCCTTCTGGAGCCGTATCGTGGCGGCCGTCCTTCCCGGCGGGCGCTTTGCCGGCCATTTCCTCGGCCCCCGCGACGGCTGGGCCGGCAACCCGGGCATCACCCACATTCCGGAAGACGAACTGCGCACCCTCCTCGCCCCCTTCGAGATCGAACGCTTCGACGAAGAGGAAGACGACGCCGAAACCCCGCGCGGCAGGATGAAACACTGGCACATCTTCCATGTGGTGGCGCGCAAGCAGTGAGAAGAGGCCGGCGCTACCGGCCCAACATCCCGAGTTGCCGCAGCAAGAGGCGCTGGACGAGACCGCGGCGGGAGATCGCCCCCCGGGGGGCGTTGCGCATCCCTGCCTGCCATAGTAACGGAATTGGGGGGTTGCATCCGCGCGTCCGTTTCAGGTCAACTCCGGCGGTTTGGCGGCGCAGCACCCCACAAGCAGTTGTCGAGGAGACAAAACCATGAAGAAGGCAGTCGTATTCGCAGCGGCATCGATTGCGGCCGTGCTCGCGGCCGGCGCGACGAGCGCCGAGCGGTTTGTCATGATCACCCATACCCAGGGCACCGATCCCTTCTGGCCCGTTGTCCAGAAGGGCGGAGAAGACGCCGCAAAGGCGGTAGGGGCGGAGTTCGAATACAATTTCGCGCCGTCCGGGGACATGGCCGATATGGCTCGACTCATCGAAGCCGCCGCGGCGACCCAGCCGGACGGTATCGTGGTTTCCCTGCCGGACGCGGACGCGCTGGGCGGCGCCATCAAGGCTGCGGCGGACTCGGGAATCCCGGTTGTCACCATGAACTCGGGGCTGGAGTCGTCCGCCGCAGTCGGGGCCCTCATGCATGTCGGGCAGCCGGAGCGGCTTGCCGGTGAGAGGGCCGGCGAGCGGGCCAGGGCGGAAGGTGCGACCAAGGGGCTTTGCCTCAACCAGGAGTCTTTCAACACCGCGCTCGTCGACCGCTGCGCCGGGTATTTCGAGTCGATGGGGATGGAACTCAACATGATCGACGTGTCGAACGACGTCGCGCAGATCAAGACTCGCACGGCAGCGGCCCTCCAGACGGATGGGGAAATCGATGCGCTGCTTGCGGTGGGGCCGCATGTCTGCGTAGCGGCCGCGGCGGCGGTGAAGGAAGTCGGCGCGAAAGTTCACCTCTCCTGCTTCGACCTGTCGCCCGAAGTGATCAATCTCATCCAGGCGGGAGAGGTCGCGTTCACCGTCGACCAGCAGCAGCGGCTGCAGGGCTACATGCCGATCGTCGTGCTGCACCTCTACAATCAGAATGCGGGGCTGCTCCCGGGCGCGAACATCCCGTCGGGCCCCGGCTTCGTCGATGCCTCCAACGCCGCCGGAGTCGCGGCTCAGGCTGGCGTGAACCGCTGATCGCGGGCGTTCGACAGCTCGCTCCCGAAGTCAAGAACCGCGGACCGGCCCTGCCCGGATACGGGCCGGTCCGCGGCGGCATCGACAAACGGCTTTGGAGGGAGACCTCGGGATGGAACCCGCCGCGACCGAAGACGCGAGCACGAGCCAGCGACAGGAAGCGGATCGCCTGAAGCACGCCGGGCGGTTCTCCCGTCTGGTCCACCGTCCCGAGATCGGGGCGTTCTCGGGCATGGTCGCGCTGCTCGTCTTCCTCGCCGTCGTGGCGGGCGACGTCGTGTACAACCCGCTGGGAATCAAGAACAACCTCTCCATCATCGCCCAGCTCGGGATCATCGCCACCGGAGCGTGCATGCTCATGATCGCGGGGGAATTCGACCTCTCGATCGGCTCGATGATCGGCTTCGCCGGCATGTCCATGGCGATCATGTTGAAGTGGGGGCTGCCGTTCGGGCTCGGGCCGGCGTCGCCGCTCGCCACGCTTCTCATCACCCTTTGCATCACTCTCTCGATCGGCTGGCTTATCGGGATCATCGTCGTGAGGACCCGGCTCTCCTCCTTCATCGTCACCCTGTCGTTCCTGTTCATCCTGCGCGGGGCGACGGAGGTGTGCTTCCGGACCTTCAACGGCTCCACGCAGGTTTCGGGTCTTGCGGACTTCAAGCAGACCGACCCGGTCGCCGCCCTCTTCGGGGGCGAGGCGTTCCAGTGGTTCTACGATGTGCTCTTCTGGCTCGGCCTCAACTACAACCGCGCAGGAGACCAGTGGGTGACCGGCTTCGACGCCAAGGTGGCGTGGTGGATCGCAATCGCCGGCGTCGCGTGGTTCGTACTCTCTCGCACCCAGGCCGGGAACTGGATCTATGCGACCGGCGGGAACGAGGAAGCGGCCAGGGCGAACGGCGTTCCGACCGACAAGGTGAAGGTGTCGCTGTTCATGTTCACCGCGTTCTGCGCCACGATTTTCGCCGCCACCCAAGTGTTCGACACAAATACGGCGGACGCCGCAAAGGGGAATCTCAAGGAACTCGAGGCGATCGCCGCCTCCGTGGTGGGCGGCGTGATCCTGTCCGGCGGCTTCGGGTCCATTGTCGGCGTCGTGTTCGGAGCCGTCATCTTCGGGCTCGTGCAGAACTCCGTATTCTACATCTCGTGGATCGACGGCTCGTACTACCGGACGTTCCTCGGAACGGTGCTGCTCATCGCCGCCCTCAGCAACGAGACGATCCGAAAGCGGTTCACCGGAGGGATATGACATGATCCAGCCGCTCATCCGCCTCGAGGACATCGTCAAGCGTTTCGGAAATTTCACCGCTCTGGACGGCGTCTCCATGGAGGCCTATCCCGGGGAGGTGCATGCCCTCCTCGGCGACAACGGGGCCGGCAAATCGACCCTCATCAAGATTCTCGCCGGCGTACACCAGCCGACCTCGGGCCGCATCTATGTCGACGGGGCGCCCGTCTCCTTCCGCAATCCGCTGGCGGCGTCGGATGCGGGGATCGGCACCGTGTACCAGGATCTCGCACTCAATGCGCTTGCCTCGGCGACCCGCAACTTCTTCATGGGCCGCGAGATCACCAGGGGAGCGCGGCCGTTCGGCATTATGCAGACGGGGGACATGAACCGGATCACGCGCGAGGAGATGGCCAGGATCGGCATCGACATCGCCGACCCCGAGCAGGCGGTCGGCACGATGTCCGGCGGCCAGAAGCAGACTCTCGCCATCGCCCGCGCCATCTATTTCGGGGCCCGCGTATTGATCCTGGACGAGCCGACCTCCGCTCTGGGACAGAAGCAGCAGCTTGAGGTGCTGAAGACCATCAGGAGGGTGCGGCGACGCGGCGACATCGCAATCATCCTCATCACCCACAACGAGATCCATGCGCAGCTCGTGGCCGACCGCTACACGTTCCTCAGCCTCGGTCGGGTCATCGGGAGCGGCGTGGCGGACGAACTCGGCGGCGAGGACATCCGCCGGCTGATGGCGGGCGGCGCCGAGATGGCCGACCTCGAAGAGGAACTCGCCGCCATCCTCTGACCGGGCAAACCCCGCGCGGCAGGATGAAGCACCGGCGCATCCTCCACAATCGTCGCGCGCAGGCGGTGAAACGGAGGGACCGTTTGCGCTATAGTCGCGAGCACTGAAAGACTGGAGGATCGACCCGTGCTGGCAATTGAGCTGCCTCCGGACGCGGAAGCCCGCCTTGACGCTTTGGCAAAGGCCGTTGGCCGCACAAAAGCCGCTTGCGCCCGCGACGCCATCCTCGAATATCTCGACGATATGGAAGACCTTCGCATCGCCGAGCAGCGTTTGGCCGACAACAGGACCGGCCGGTCGCAGTCCGTCCCGCTGGAGGACGTGATGAGGCGGTATGGACTGGAGGATTGAGCTCGACAGCGCGGCGGAATGCGACCTCGACAGACTCGATCCACAGACAGCGCGCCGTATCCTCCTTATTTCTGCACCGTTGCCTAACGGCGCTCGACAACCCGCGAAGCACCGGAGCCGCTTTGAGAGGCGCAAGGCTCGGAGGTTATTGGAGATATCGCACGGGCAATTACCGCATCGTCGTCGAGATTGACGACGACAGCATGACGATTCTTGTGCTGAGGATCGGCCATCGACGCAACGTCTATGCGACGAGGCGTCGATCTCCCATTCTCTCGATAGAAATGCCAGCCCCCTATACCGCCTCCGCGATCAGCACGAGGCCGGAGAGGCAGAGGAGGGCGGTGACGATGCGCTGGAACAGCAGGGCGTCGATGCGGCGGTAGAGGCGGGCGCCGGCCCCGGCGGCGGCGAGCGCGACGGGGAGGCAGAGCGCGGCGGCTTCGAGCGCGGCCATGTCCATTGCGCCCGACACGGCCATCGCGGCGGCGGCGAGCGCCAGCACCACGAGGTTGAAGGGCTGATAGACGGCGCGCTGGGCATCCGCGCCGCCGCCCCGGAGCCGCAGCCAGATCACCGGCAGCGGCCCCGAGAGGCCCGCAAAGCCGCCGAGCACGCCGCCGCCGAGCCCGACCGCAGCGTCGGCCGCGCGCGAGGGCGGAGGCCTGGGCAGCCGCGCCGCCATCGAGAGCAGGGTGTAAGCCACCAGCAACAGCCCGACGGCGAGCTTGAGCGTGTCCGGCGAAGCGACGGCGAGCGCCGCCACGCCGAGCGGCACGCCCAGGACGCCGCCCGCCAGATACGGCCCGGCCCGGCGCCGGTCGAAGGCATGGCGCACGAACAGGCTCGCCACCAGTTGCCCGCCCACCGACACCAGCGCCACCAGCGGTGGCACCGTCCCCGGCTCCAGCGCATGGAACCAGACGCCGGCCGCCGCCAGGCCCGTGCCGAAGCCGGCGAGGCCTGTGACGAAGCCGCCGGCCAGCGCTCCCGCCAGCAGGAAGGCGAGTGCGGCGCCGTCAAGCGCCATGGCGACGCGCCGGCGGGGATGCGGACACGGGCGGCGGGCTTCAGGCGAGCTTCGCCATCGCGCCGGCGATGCGCCGGCCGGCCTCTTCCAGCCGGTCGAGCGGGGCCGCATAGCTCACCCGGACATGCGGCGAGAGGCCGTAGGAGGCGCCCTGCACCACGGCGACATGCGCCTCCTCGACCAGATAGTCGGTGACCGCGGTGTCGTCGTCGAGCCGCCGGCCCGCGGGCGTACGGCAGCCGATCGCCGGGGCGACCGAGGGATAGACATACATCGCCCCCTCCGGCGCGTGGCAGGGCAGGCCCGCCTCGTTCAGCGCGGCGACCATGAGGTCGCGGCGCGCGCGCATGACCTGCCGGCGCTCCTCGACGATGTCCTTCGGCCCGTCGAGCGCCGCCAGCGCCGCATATTGCCCGACCGTATTGGGGCAGGAGACGAGCTGGCCCTGGAGCTTCCCCATTTCCCGGACGATGTCGCGCGGGCCGCCGGCGAAGCCGACGCGGAAGCCGGTCATCGAATAGGCCTTGGAGACGCCGTTGATCGTCAGCGTGCGCGAGAACAGCTCCGGGGCCGCATTGGCCATCGTGGCCAGCGGCTCGCCCGTGTAGAGCAGGTGCTCATAGATGTCGTCCGCCATCACATGGACATGGCCGTGGCGCGCCAGCACGGCGGCAAGCGCGCGCAGGTCCGCCGCCGAATAGGCGGCGCCGGAGGGGTTGGAGGGCGAGTTGAGCGAGAGCCATTTCGTCCGGGGGCCGATGGCGGCTTCCAGGTCCTCGGGTAGCAGGCGGAAGCCGTTCTGCTGCGGGCAGGAAACCGGCACCGGCGCGCCGCCGGCAAGCCGCACAAGGTCCTCGTAGGCGCCCCAGAAGGGCGTGGGCAGGATCACTTCGTCGCCGGGCGCAAGCGTCGCCAGGAAGGCGCAGGAGATCGCCGCCTTGGCGCCCGTTGTCGCCAGCACCTCGTCGGCCGCGTAGTCGAGGCCGTTCTCGCGGCTGAACTTGCGCCGGACCGCCTCCTTGAGCGCGGGGATGCCGTCGCGGTTGGTATAGCCGACGACGCCCGCCGCCATCGCCTTCTCGGCCGCCGCGCGCACATGGTCCGGGGGCGGGAAATCGGGCTGGCCGATGGTGAGGTTGATGATATCGATACCGTCCGCGGCCATGGCGCGGGCGCGCATCGCGGCGTTCTGGCTGGCGGAGGCCTTGAAGCGGCGCATCCTGGGCGCAATGATCGACATGGGGGAACTTGCCCTCCCGAGGCCTCGCGACGGCGCGAGGTTATAGCACCGAAAGGAGCCCTGCCCCATGCCGAACGCCGCCCCGCGCAGACTCACCGTCGCCGCCGCGCAGATGGGTCCCGTCGCCCGCAGCGAGCCGCGCTCGCGGGTTGTCGGGCGCCTCGTCGGGATGATGCGCGAGGCGCAGGGGCGCGGCGCGCGGCTGGTCGTGTTTCCCGAGCTCGCGCTCACCACTTTTTTCCCGCGCTGGTTCATGGAGGACCGCGCGGAGCTGGACGCCTTCTACGAAGCGGAGATGCCGGGGCCGGAGACGCGGCCGCTGTTCGACGCCGCGGCCGAACTGGGCGTCGGCTTCTATCTCGGCTATGCGGAGCTCATCCGCGAAGACGGGCGCGAACGGCGTTTCAATACATCCGTGCTCGTGGACCGGCAGGGGCGCCTCGTCGGCAAATACCGCAAGGTGCATCTGCCCGGCCACAGCGAATACGACCCGGCGCGGCCCTGGCAGCATCTGGAGAAACGCTATTTCGAGGTCGGCGACCTCGGCTTCCCGGTCTGGCGGACGATGGGCGGCGTGATGGGCATGGCGCTCTGCAACGACCGCCGCTGGCCGGAGACCTTCCGGGTGATGGGCATGAAGGGCGTCGAGCTGGTGATGCTCGGCTACAACACGCCGGCCGCGAATGCGCTCGGGCCGGAGCCGCACCATGTGCGGATGCTGCACAACCATCTCAGCATGCAGGCCGGGGCCTACCAGAACGGCTGCTGGGTGGTCGGCGCCGCCAAGGCCGGCCATGAGGAAGGCTGCGACCTGATGGGCGGCAGCTGCATTGTCGCGCCCTCGGGGGAGATCGTGGCCCAGGCGCACACGCTGGGGGATGAGGTGATCGCCTGTGAATGCGACCTGGAGGAAGGCCGTTTCAACAAGGAGACGATCTTCGACTTCGCCGCCCACCGCCGCCCGGAGCACTACGCCGTCATCACCGCGCAAACGGGCGCGACGGCGCCGGCGGAAGAGGATGGCGCGTCGCTCTAGCGGGGCGGCCGCGCCCGGGACCGGGGCATGCGCGAGACCGCGCTGTATCCGCCCTTGAAGGCGTTTCTCGAAGCGCAGGGCTACGCGGTCAAGGGCGAGGTCGAGGGGTGCGACATTGCGGCAGTGCGCGGGGACGAGCCGCCCGTCATCGTCGAGATGAAGACGCGGTTCTCGCTGCCGCTGGTTCTTCAGGGCATTGCGCGGCAGGATCTTTCCGACCGTGTCTATCTCGCCGTGCCGCCGTTCTCCGGCCGCACGCCGCGGCGGCGCGATGCGCTGGCGCTCTGCCGCCGGCTCGGCCTGGGGCTGCTCGCGGTGCGGCCGGGATCCGAACCGGCGGTGGAGGCGCTGCTGGATCCCGCCCCCTATCGCCCGCGCCTCAGAAAGCGCGCGGCGGGGCGGCTGCTGCGGGAGTTCCAGCGGCGCGTCGGCGACCCGAATGCGGGCGGCTCCACCCGGCGCGCACTGATGACGGCATACCGGCAGGACGCGCTGCGTTGCGCCGCCTGCCTGCAGCGGAACGGCCCGACGAAGGCGGCGGCGGTCGCCAGGGCCGCGGGCGTGCCCCGCGCCAGGGCCATCATGTATGCCGACCACTATGGATGGTTCGAGCGGCCCGACGGCGCTTCTTCCGGCATCTATGCCCTGACGCCAAAAGGGGGCGCCGCGCTCCGGGACCATGCGGACATGCTGGTCCGGCTCGATCCGGAAGGCAGGCCGGCGCCGAATCCCTGACGGCGCCATTCGGGCGTCTTCGCCGCGGCGGTGGAGGCGGGGGGTCGGGGCGGGAGGCTGTCCCGGCCCGGCCTTGCTGGAGACACCTCCCGCGAAGTGTCATGAAGTGTCATGTTCTGTCATGGTCCGGCGGCGCGCAGGCGGTCTGGCGGGCGGGGCGTTCGGCGGTCGCATCGGGCATGGGGCGTCATCTCCCTGGTTTCGTTGCCGCCCTGCTCGGGGGCGAGCCTGTTTCGCGCGTATCGCGGGCGTGGGCGGGCGTGAGCGCGCGTTTCGGACAGAGTTTTCGGAAGCGAGAGACGCGGCCCCGGAAGCATCGACTCTCAGGACTATTCCAGCACATTTTCTCTCCAGTCAAGCCCCGAACGAAACAAAAAGTGAATATTCTGGCTCCCCGTTTCCCCGTCCCATCCCGGAGACCGGGGTAGCGGATGAGGGCGTGGACAGGGCGGCGCATCGGCGTTAGGGTTGACGGATGGAGGCTAATCTCGCCGGTTTCGTCGCACTCGGGGCGCTTATCCTGGGTCTGTTCGCATGGTTGCGGCAGGACATACGCGCACTACGCAGTGAGATGCGCGACGAGATAAGCGGGTTGCGCGAAGAAATGCGCGGCGAGATGAACGGGTTGCGCGAAGAAATACGCAACGAAATAAGCGGGTTGCGCGGCGAGATGAACGAGTTGCGGGACCGGGTGGCGCGTATCGAGGGGCTGCTCGAGGCGGTGTTCATGCGCCGCGACCTGACGCCCCTGCCGGAGCCGCCGCCCGGCGATCCGCCTTCCAGGGCCGCCTGACGCCCGGGCGCAGACCGAGACCGCCACCGCTGTCCGCAATCCGGGCCAAGTAACGGGTGGCGACCTCACCATCGGACCCGGCATCCCGTATATTGGCGCTGCTTTCACAACCGGAGCGGCCGCCTCTCGGCTGCATACGGCCCAGATGCCCTGGAGACAGACAGGAAACCCTGGCGAGGCTCGGGGCAACTTTGCAGCAACCATCCAGCACAGGACCGCGACCGCCGCCGCCGCAGACACCGGCATCCGGTTCCGACGGCGGCGAGGCGCTTGCGGATGTGGACAGGAGCCCGTTCCAGGCGTTCTGTCGCCTCTTCCTCCCTCCCGCATCCGGGCCGGTGCTTCGGCGCCGGTCCCTTATTTGCAGCCGGTCCGGAGCAAGGTCCGGCCGGGTTCCGCGCTTCCCCGAATCGGGGGAGGCGGGCTTCGAGGGTTTGAGGGGCGCAAGCGGGGGCAGGAAGAAGGGTCGCGGCGCTGTGCGCTCACCGGGCCGCCGGTCCGCGCCCGTAGCGGTGCAGCCCGCGGCCTTCGGTCTTGAGCCAGCGTTCGGCGGCGTCGGTTTCCGGGCAGAGGCGGCGGCAGAGGCTCCAGAAGCGGGGGCCGTGGTTCATCTCGCGGAGGTGGGCGACCTCATGCGCGGCGAGATAGTCCAGCACGAAGGGCGGGGCCATGACCGCGCGCCAGGAGAAGTTGAGCCGCCCGGCGGCGCTGGCGCTGCCCCAGCGCGTCTTCTGGTCCCGGATGGAAATGCCGCGCGGCTCGACGCCCAGGGCGGCGGCATGGCGGCCAACGGCTTCCGCGAAGGCGCGCCGCGCTTCATGCCGCAGCCAGCCTTCCACCAGCCGGGAGCACCCGACCGGGCTCGCCAGCAGGATGCGGTCTTCTTCAAGCCTGAGCGAGTCCCGCAGCGACGGGTCGAGCCGGAGTCGGCGCGGCTTGCCCCGAAATGGCACGGTCTCGCCGGGTTCGAAAGGCACCGGGGCCGGCGCTTCCCGCAACCGGCCCGCGACCCAGTCTCCGCGGCTCCGGAGGAACGCGAGGCCCGTCGCCTCGCTGGCGCCCGGCGGCAGCGTCAGCCGGACTTCGCCGCCCCGGATGCTGAGCGAGATGCGCCGCGCGCGCGGGTTGCGCCGGACGGCGACCCGGACCTCGCGCCCGCCGACCCTGACTTCTCTATAGCGCCCAGTCGACAATATGGCGTTCCAGGTCTTCCTGTTCGGTCCCGGCTTCGTCCTCGGAAATCACCTTGCCGCGCACCGACATCTGGGCGAGATGGACGGTCTGCGGGTCTCCGGAGACCAGCGGATGCCACCAGTAGAGGTCCTTGCCCTCATGCAGCAGGCGGTAGGCGCAGTTCGACGGCATCCAGGCGATCTCCGCAATATTGCCGGGCGAGAGCTGGATGCAGTCCGGCACGCGGGCCTTGCGGCCGGGATAGTCGGTGCAGCGGCAGCTCTCCGGGTCGAGCAGCCGGCAGGCGACGCAGGTCGGCTCGATCTCGCCCGTATCCGCCCACTCGATCTTGAGCAGGCAGCATTTGCCGCAGCCGTCGCAAAGCGACTCCCACTCCTCCGCCGTCATCTCGTCGAGTCGCTTCTCGCGCCAGAAGGTCACGGCCGCCGCCCGCCCCGGCCGCCGGGATCCTCCTGGCGTTCGTCCCCGGCGATGCCGAGCGCCCACATCGCCGCCAGCACGCCGCCCTTCGCCGCCGGCAGCAGCAGGGCGATGAGCGCCAGCGCCAGCGTGGGCCAGACCAGCATCTGCAGCCAGAGCGCCGGCGCCCAGGTCTGCTCGGCGAACAGGATGAGCGGGACGACGACATGGCCTGCAACCAGAATGGCGATATAGGGCGGAAAGTCGTCGGCGCGGATATGGCCGAGTGCCTCGCCGCAGCCGCCGCAGGCCGCCACGGGGCGCAGATAGCCGGCAAACAGCGCGCCCCGGCCGCAAGCGGGGCAACGCCGGCGGATGCCGTTGCCGAGGGCCGGTCCGAGCGCGCGCGCCATGTCCGGCAGACTGGCCTCGCCGGCGCCGTGGGTCAAGCGCTGGCGGGCTATTCGATCCGGAAGCCCTCATAGCCGGCGGCGGCGACCGCGTCGCATTTCTCGATATAGGCCGGCAGGCCGCCGATATAGGGCATGAAGACGCGCGGCTTTTCGGGCACATTGGCGCCGACATACCAGCTCGAACAGGTGGAGCGCAGCGAGAGCGAAGCGGCCTCTCCGGCATGCTTCACCCAGGCGTCCTGGGCCTCCGGCTCCGCCTCCATCCGCCGGGCGCCCCGGTCCTTCATCGCGGCAAGGCAGTCGGCGATCCAGTCCACATGCTGCTCGATGGAGGGCAGCATGTTGGTCAGCACCGAGGGGCTGCCGGGGCCGGTCACGGTGAAGAGGTTGGGGAAGCCGGCAACCGTGAGGCCGAGATAGCTGCGCGGCCCCTCTTCCCAGGCGTCGCGCAGCCGGCGCCCGCCCGCGCCGCGAATGTCGATGCGCTCCAGCGCGCCCGTCATGGCGTCGAAGCCGGTGGCGAACACGATGGCGTCCGCCGGCCACTCCCGCCCGTGCGCCCGCACGCCGCCCGGCGTGACCGCCTCGACAGGATGCTCGGAAACATCGACGAGTTCGACATTCGCCCGATTGAAGGTCTCGTAATAGCCGGTATCCACGCAGAGCCGCTTGCAGCCGATGATGTTCGTCGGCGCGAGCAGCCGGGCAGTCTCGGGGTCGTCCACGATGTCGGCGATCTTTGCGCGCACGAAATCGGCCGCTATGCGGTTGGCCTCCTCCTTGAACAGGAGGTCGGCGAAGCAGCCGAGGAAGGACAGCCCGCCATGCGCCCAGCGCCGCTCGAATTCGGCTTCGCGCTCCTCTTCCGGGGTCCCGAGCGCGGGCAGCGGCCGGTAGTCGAGGTCGATCCCGGACGGCATCGAGCGCGCGCGGGCGCGGAGCTCCGGATAGTGCGCCTTCACCTCCGCCACGAAGTCTGGCGGGAGCGGGCGGTTATGCGCCGGGATGGAATAGTTGGCCGTGCGCTGAAACACGGTCAGCCGCCGGGCCTCGCCGGCCAGAATGGGGATCGACTGGATCGCGGATGAGCCCGTGCCGATCACCGCCACGCGCTTCCCGGCCAGATCGACGCCTTCATGCGGCCAATGGCCGGTGTGGTAAGTCGGCCCCTGGAAGCTCTCGCGGCCCTCGAAGTCGGGGAGGTTGGCGGCCGAAAGGCAGCCGAGCGCCATGACGCACCAGCGCGCCCGGAGCCATTCGCCCGCCTCGGTCTCCAGCTCCCAGCGGGTTTCCGCCTCGTCGAAAACGGCGGCTGCGACCCGCGTGTCGAAGCGAATGTCGCGGCGCAGGTCGAAGCGGTCCGCGACATGGTTGGCATAGGCCAGGATTTCCGGCTGCGCCGCGTAGCGCTCGGTCCAGGTCCATTCCTGCTGCAGCCTGGCGTCGAACTGGTAGGAATACTGGACGCTCTCCACATCGCAGCGCGCGCCCGGATAACGGTTCCAGTACCAAGTGCCGCCGACATCGCCGCCGGCCTCCAGCACGACCGTCCGCATGCCGAGTCCGCGCAGCCGGTGCAGCATGTACATGCCGGCGAACCCCGCGCCAACCACGATGGCGTCGAATTGCTCCGCCACGATTCCCCCGTTCCCTCCTGGCCCGGACGTCAGGCGCCCGCCGTCCACAGGCACCAGACGGCGAGCAGCGGCGTTTCGTCCGTGCGCATGGCGTGCCACGCATGGGGCGGGTTGTGCTGGATGCCGCCCGCCGGCCGCGCCCGCCAGCCCAGGTCCTCGCGCCACCAGTCGCCGGGCGCGAGCACGAAATAGAGCTCCTCCGGCGGATGGTTGTGCTTCACATAGTCGGTATGCGGCGCGACGAGGCTCACCCCGATGCGCACGTCCTCGCGCCGTTCCAGCCCGTCCGCGCCCGCCACCACAGCATTGGCGTGGGCGTCCCGAAAGGCGGGGTCGCCGTCCTCGCTGCCGAGCCGCGGACCCCAGGCGAGCCGGGGGTCCATCGCCCGGAGCGCGCCCGCCACATGCTGCACCGGCTCCGGCCCCCTGGCGGCAAGCGCGAAGGCGGCGTCCAGCGCGGCTGCCGGGACCGGGCGGCGCGGGCGCACACCGGCGGGCGGCGGTCTGCCGGGCGTTTCCAGCGCCTCGAATATGCGCGCCGCCAGCGCGGCCTCCGGCCCGCCCGGCGCCGCCGCCTCCCGCACGGCGCGGCCGAGCGCACGGACGAAATGATCGAGATCGGCTGCCCTGATCATGACCGCAGCATTCCCCGCGCCGTCACGCCGCCTGTGGGCCGCGCAGCAGGCGGCCCGGCATGGCGCCCGTCGCCTCGCCCCGCTCCCAGGCCGCCTCGCCCGAGACGAAGGTGGCGACATAGCCGTCGGCGCGCTGCACCAGGCGCCGTCCGCCGGCCGGCAGGTCGCGCACCATGACGGGCGCATGCAGGTGGAGCGCGTCGAAGTCGATCAGGTTGAGGTCGGCCTTGAAGCCCGCGCGCAGGAGGCCGCGGTCGTTCAGCCCGTAGGCCTCCGCCGTGCCCCTCGTCTGGAGCCTGACGGCGTGTTCGAGCGCCAGTTGCGGCCCCCGCTGCCGGTCGCGCGCCCAGTAGCTCAGCATGTAGGTGGGCGAACTGGCGTCGCAGATAAGCCCGCAATGGGCGCCGCCGTCCGAGAGGCTGAGCATGGACAACGGATGCTCCAGCACCGTGCGCAGCATCTCGAAATCGCCGTCGGCATAGCCGAGCAGCGGGAAGTAGATCAGCGCCCGGCCCCCGTCGGCCAGCATGGCGTCGAGGAGCGCCGCGCGCGGATCGCCGCCGCCGGCCAGCCCGGCGATGCTGCGCTCCGCCGGCGGTTCGTAGTCGGGCGGGTCGCCCAGCGTTTTCCTACCACCACAGTTTTCCCAGCAGGAACGCATGGGAGGGAAGCTGTTGGATTCGCCGCATGTTGTCAACAGGCCGTCATCGGCGCGTGTCGGAAGCATGCTGCTTTCGCTGTCGCTGGGTGCTGTCCTGCTTGGCGGCTGCGGCTGGTTCGACCAGGCTGAGGTCGCGCGGGACGCAGCGTCCGTAGAGGCCCGTCTGGGTTCGGTCGGCTCGCTGGAGCCGGACAGGCCCGGCTTCCGCTCTCTCACGCAATCCAGGGACCCCTATCTGGCGCTGCGGCCGGTGGCGGAGGATCGCTCTCTCCTGCCCGAGGACCTGCGCTCGGAGACCGGGATCGTGGTCACGCTGGGCGACGAGCCGGGCGACGAGGTGCTGGCGCGGCGGATATCGGATGCAGCCGGGATCGAAGTCCGGCTGGTCGGGGCCGAATGGCTGGGCACGGGCGAGAGCCTGGCCGGCGTCGAGGCGGGCATCGAAGTCCAGAGCGGGGCGCAGGCGGGGGAAGCGTCGGGTGACGCACGCGTTCGAGCCGCGTTCAACAGAAGCGGCTTCGTCTCGGGCTGGCTCTCGTCCTGGTCCGACGAGCTGGCGGGCGAGGCCGGCGTGTGGTCGGGTCCGCTCGACCGATTGCTGGACGCTTGGACGCAGGCTGGGGGCTACCGGTGGCAATACGATGACGGGACCGCGACCGTCGAGGTCGTGCGCTCCGAGACGCGCATCTTCGCCGTCCATGCCCTGCTCGGCAGCCAGAAATACAATGTGACCACGACGACGGTCGGCGCGGGCGGCGAAGCGACGGCCGGATCCTCGTCGCAGTCGATCTCCTCGGAGATGACCTACGACCCCTGGCAGGAGATCGGCCCGCAGGCGGTTGCGGCGGCGGGCCCGGAAGGGACGGTCTCGGTTTCGGCGGCGTCCGCGACGGTGACGGCGACCGGCCTGCCGCGTGCGGTCGAGCGGGTGCGGGCCTATCTGGAGCATGTGAACCGGCATGTGCTGCGCCCGGTGACGCTCTCGGTGCATCTCTACTCGGTGCGCTTCGACAAGGGCTCGGACTACGAAGTGGGGCTGACGGGCATCCTGCCGGAGGCGTTCGGGTCCAACTTCGTGGTCGGCTTCGACGGCGGCACGATTTCCGTGGTGAAGCCGACATCGGTCGGGGCCTCGAGCCTGCGCGCGACAGTGAATGCGCTCCGCAAGGTCGGCACGGCCTCGCGGGTGCTGTCGGTGGATGTGCCGACCCTGAACGGGCGCCCGGCGCAGTTCTACGACCTGTTCGACCAGGCGTATCTGCAGAAGGTCAGCACCACGATCGAGGACGGCGTGTGGGCGGTGGAGCTGACGCCGGGAACGGTGTCGTCCGGCTTCGGGCTGAGTTTCGTCGCACGGATCGTGGCGCCGGACGAGGTCCTGGCTCGTATTACGGCCACCATTCAGGACCGTCCGGAGTTCGCGGCCTTCGGGGCTGCGGGCAACCGGATCCAGCTTCCGTCGGGCGGTCGGCGCGCGATCGTGGTGACGCAGCGTATCGCGAGGGGCGAGACGCTTCTCCTCACGGGCTTCCGCGACCGGTCGTCGTCGGGCGAGCGGTCGGGCACGTTCCATCCGGCGGTGCCGCTGCCGGAGGGCGGCGCGGACACGGATATCGCGCGGGTCGAGACGGCGCTGCTGGTGACGGCCGATATCGGGACGCCGCTCGGCATATCGGAGCGGAGGCTCGGCGCCGGGTTCCCGGCCGGCGGGCCTGTCGCGAAGGTCGAGAGCGGCAATGCGGCCCCGGCGCACCCGGCCCTCCGGGATGCGGTCTCTCCGGCGGCAGCCGGCGCGGCCCGGGAGGCTGGCGGATGAGCGTGCTTGTGGTCGGCGGTCACCGTTTCGCGGCCAGTCTCGACTGGGAGCGGGAAGTCCTGCGCGGGGGCAAGGCGGCGAAGGCGGCGCGCGACCGGGGCCATCGCTGGACGGTCGAGCTCGGCGGGCAGACGGGGTTCCTGGGCGGTATCGAGAATCCGGGCGGTCTCCCGCCCCTTGCGGGCGCGCTGGTGGAGTTCATGCGCAAGCGCCCGGAGGGCAGGTCGCCCTGGACGGCGTTCATCGAGGAGGACGGCGAGGACGATGGGCCGAAGCGGGTCGGGGTCGTGCGCAGTTCGGGCGGCGGGATCCTTCCCGGGGGCGACGGCGTGTTTCAGGCGGCTGCGGAGGCGCAGAGGGCGCTCGGGACGGGCGCCACCCAAGGTGTCCGCATCCTCGCCACGCCGGGTCTGGCGGGGCTGTTCGAGGAGGCGACGACCGTGGAAGCATCGAGTATCGCGGCGGCTGCGAAGGACCTGCCGGTCCTGGCCGAGGCCCCGAAGGGGAGCCTGTCGCGGGTCGGGGCCTGGGCGGCGGTGCTGTTGCTGGTTGCCGGGGGCGCGGCATATGCGGGCTTGTTCCACTATGAAGACCTTCGGGAGTGGGCCGGGTACGGGAAGCCGGAACCGGAGGAGCCGCCGACGGTCGAGGCGGTCGTGGTGACGCCGGCGTTCCTGCGGTCGTGTCAGGCGGGTTGGGACGGCCTCAGGGTGCGCATGGCGGGGTTCGACCGGCGGGCCGTGGTCTGCCATCCGAGGTTTGCCGGGAGCGAGACGGGGATTTCGTATGGCGGCCTGATGGGTCGGCCCGTGCTGGAGGTCCGCTGGGCGCTCAGGGAGGGCCTCGATCCGCGCGTCTACGGCCCGATGGCGAAGGACATGCTGGCCGGATGGCCGGTGGCGGATATCGACGACAAGGGTGCGTCGATCGCGTTGAGCCCTCTGCCTTCGGTGCTCGAGCGGCACGACCCGAAGGCCGGCCGCTGGCTGGAGCCGACGCAGTTCCGTGACCTTCTGGACCGGACGCTGGCGCTTCGCGGCTTCGATATCGAATACACGGAGTTCGGCGCGGACGCGGAAGCGGTGCTTGGCACCGGCAGGCCGCTCAGGGAAGCGGTGGCGATGCTGTCCGCCATGGAGGGCGTCGAGGTCGCCTCGGTCTCCTGGAGCGAAGAGGGTGGCTGGCGGTTCGGGGTCAGGCGGACACGGCCGTTCACCATGCTGGAGAGCGAGTTCGACGCGCTGACGCAGGCGGGCGCGGCAGACGCGGCGGCGGATCGCACAACGGGGAGTTCGGGATGAAACGGACGGGGTCGGCGCTTCTGGCGCTGGCATTTGTGGGGATCGCGTCGGGCGCGGCGGCCCAGACGGGCGATCCGGACCGGACGCGCCAGCAGGAGGCGCTGGCGTATGCGGTTGCGATCCAGAGCGCCTGGCAGAGCGTGGAGGCTCGCATCCGGGTGACGGACACCGCGAATCTCTGGGAAGATGAATGGATCGGGCTCGCCGCGCCCCCTTCCGGGTCCTGGTGGCTTTCGTCCTGGACGGAGCGGGGCCTGACGGCGCGCTACTGCCAGGGGGTGCTGGCTGTCTATGCGGCACAGGACGAGCTGAAGGGCCTGGGCCGGGGCCACAGGGAGGTCCAGGTCGCGCCCGTGCGCTATGGCGGCGGCCGGACGGGCCTGCATGTGATCCTGGCGAACACGCGCATCGCGCGGGGGGCGCATGGACGCGACGACACGGCGCTGCCCACCTGCATAGGCGTTCCCTCGACGGGCGATGACCGTGTGGGCCTGGTGGGCGCGGTCGCCGATCCGATCCGTACGGTGACGGGCATACGCTGGGAGACGGAGACGCGGGACGTCGCCTGTCCGGGCTCGCCGGCGGATACCTTCCGCGAGGCGCGCCAGGTTCCGATCCAGGTGACGGGCGTTCTGGGTGCGGGCGAAACGCAAGGCCGGGATCTTTCGGCGACGGCACCGGGTGCGGCGCATCTCTGGCCGCGCGACTGTAGCCTCCGGGCGGGGCTGGGCTCGCGGGCTGAGTGCAGCCCATGGCGTCATGCCGAGGGGCTCTGTCCCTTCCAGTATGCGCAGGCGCTGCCGCCCGCGCCGATCCCGGACCCGGTGATCGCCTGGAGGACGGCCCCTGTCCATCGGACCACGGGCTCCTGCAGCTGCCCTTCCGGTGAGACGGGAAGCTGCACGCTGCATTACGAGCAGAACACGGAATATCGCGACTTCCGGGTGCGCCCAAGGGCTCCGGTCGTCACGACCCGACGGGTCGCCCGGGTGAACGGTGCCAAGCTGCTGGTGCGCAGGGAGGAGGACTGCGCGCCCATCCCCAGCGGCGACGGCGACGGCGACGGTGATGGTGATGGTGATGGCGGTGGCGGTGGAGAGGAGACGACCAGTACCGCCGAGGAAACGATGGATACCGTCGATGCCACGGGTAAACCAGAGGATATGGATGTCGGGAATAGTGGCGGTGATGGTGGGTCCTGCTTCTTGACAACCGCCGTGGTCGAGATGCGCGGTGAAGCGAACCAAGGTCCGACGCTGACGGCGATGCGCCGGTTCCGGGACACCTACATGCAGGCTACACCCGAGCGGCGTACGATGGTTGATGGCTACTATCGGGTAGCCCCCGCCATTGTGGCGGCAATCCCGAAAGATCACCCCGATTGGGCCTGGCTGGAAGCGAAGATCGACGCATCGGCCTCGGCGTTCCGCAGGGGCGAGAACGATCTGGCCTTCGAAATCATGGCCGGGGCGGTCCATCGGCTTCACGACCGCTGGCTGGTTGAAAAGGCCGGGGAGTAGCGGGATGGCTGACGCCGCGTTTCCCCTGCCGCCTTTGGCGCCACAGTCCGCGCTTGCCGGGCTGCGGTCTCTTGCGGGCACTGACCTGGATCGGGTCGAGGCGCTGATCGCCGAGCGGATGGAAGCCGGGGCGACGCTCATACCGCGCCTGGGCGGCCACATCGCGCGTGCGGGCGGCAAGCGCCTGCGTCCGATCCTGACCCTGACATGCGCGCGCCTCTGCGGGGCGGCCGGGGGCCGGCCCGTCACGCTCGCGGCGAGCGTCGAGGTCTTCCACATGGCCACGCTGCTGCATGACGATGTCGTGGACGCGAGTTCCTTGCGGCGCGGGGTCGCCAGCGCCAACGCGCTTTGGGGGAACCGCGCAAGCGTGCTGGTCGGGGACTGGCTTATCGGGCGCGCGTTCCAGTTGATGATAGAGGCCGGACCGACGGGGGTGCTCGAGCTGTTCGTCGAGGCAACGTCGGCGATGGCCGAGGGCGAGTTGCGCCAGATGCAGGATGCCGGCCGCCCCGGAGCGGGGGTGGAGGCCTGTCTGGAGGCCATCGAGGACAAGACTGCCGCCCTGTTTGCCGCCGCCTGCCGGCTGGGGGCCGTCGCCGCCGGCGCCGGGCGCGAAGCGGAAACGGCTCTCGGGGCCTATGGTCGGAACCTGGGGATCGCGTTCCAGCTCGCCGACGACGTCCTGGACTGGTCGGGCCGGCAGGCGGAACTGGGGAAGGCGGTCGGGGGCGACTTTGCCGAGGGCAAGGCGACGCTGCCGGTCATTCTGGCATTCGAACGCGGCGATGCGCAGGAACGGGCCTTCTGGCGCCGAACCTTCGAGGATGGCGACCGGCGGCCCGGCGACTTCGAGCGGGCGCTGGCGCTGCTGGACCGGCGGGATGCGCTGGCGGACACGCTGGCCGAGGCCCGCGCCCGGGCGGAAGACACTGCGCAGGCTCTCGCTCTCTTTCCGGACGGCCCGGTGCGCGAGGCGCTGCACGACTTCGCGGCGTTCTGCGTCGAGCGCCGTCACTAGGAGCAAGAGGATGGAGGCACAGGCGTTAGCTCCGGACAGCTATCAGGCTCCGCTGTCACGGCAGGCCAGGGCTGTCGCCGCTCATTACGACGGCGGCGACTATTACCTGTCCGGCTGGCATCCGCGCCATCTCCATTTCGGGCTCTTCGATCCCGGTGAGGAGCCGTTTGTTCTGGACGGCCCGGATGCGGGACGGCTTGACAGGGACCTGCTCGACAGGGCGGTGGTCAGGATGATCGGCGAAGTGGTCGGTCCTGCGCGGATCGGCACCGGAGACGTGGTGGCCGATGCGGCCTGCGGGGTCGGCGGAACGGCGCTTCACCTGGCCGGAACGCTCGGCTGCAGGGTCATCGGGCTGAATATCAGCGAGAAACAGCTGGAAGCCGCCGGCGAACTGGCGAAGAGCGACGGGTTGGAGCATCTGGTCGAGTTCCGCTTCTCGGACTGTTCGGAGGAAATCCGCCTGCCCGACAGTTCGGTCGATGTTGTGGTCAGTATCGACGGGGCCTGCCACATGGCCGACCGCGCGCGGCTCCTGAAGGAATGCGCGCGCATTCTCCGGCCCGGGGGGCGTCTGGCGGGGAGTGACTGGATGCCGGCTCAGGCGCTCACGCCGGAGGAATACCGCGAGTATATCCAACCGATCTGCGAGTCTTGGTCGATGGTCGATCTGGAGAGCCCGGCCGGCTATGTCGACAAGCTGCGGGCAGCGGGCCTTGAGGCCTTGGGGATCATGGACCTGTCGGCGCGCTGTCTGCCGAACGCCCGGATCCTGGCTGCCCAGGAGAGCCGGATGACGGAGGCCGCGCGGAGCGGAACGCTGTCGGCGGACAGGCTGGTGTGGATGGAACGGTTCGGCCGGCTGACTCGGGCCTGGTTTGCAGGGGCGTTCGGGGTCCAACGCTTTTTCGCGCGCAAGCCCGGCATGGCCGGTCGGCATGCCGGATAATCATTGTGATCGAGAGACACCGAATGGAGATCACAGAATGACGACGCTGAAACAAGGGACAGGAAGAGCGCTGGCGCTGCTTCTGGCGGGAGCCGTGCTGTCGTCCTGCATGGCGCATGGGACAGTCAGGGATATCGCAATTGACACCCATCCGAATTTCATTCCCTACGACAAGGCCTTCTATGACAGTCTGTTGTCCGGTCGCGCGTGGATATTCGAAGGCGTCCATCATCCGAATTACCGCAATATCGTGCGAGGATTTATTTTCTCAAAAGACGGATCACGTATCGGCTGCCTTGCCTACAAGAAGAGAAATGGCGACCCGCTTTGGTTGGCCCAGAGGGACGTAAAGTGGGAAGTGCTCCAGCAGGCCAAGCTGATCGGAGCCGTTGTCAGAAATTCGTATAACGACGGCCGGAGGCCACGGCATCTTCCGCTTTTCTACGATCCCTCGACAGGCTTCCTAGCGGGCGAAGTCGTCCGACACCGAAAAGGCGGCAAGGATTATTGGATTCGCTCAGAAAGAGGGCATGTCCAAGATACCTGGCCTCGCGCCTTGGCGGACGCCTGTCCCGGGTTAGACCTGCCTGTCGGCATGGCCATCAACGAAAAGCAGACCTCGCTCCAGATGGAGGAGTTGCGCCGTCAGGACCCGGATGCACCGATCCGGAATTTCCCGGGCTCGCATCTGAGGGCGCCCGGCACGACCGGTCTTGGCGCGTCGCGAGGGGCGCCGACAACCACAGCGGAAGAGGTTGAGGCCTACCTAGCCGCCCAGGAGGGCAACATCCTGAAATCGCCTGCAGGGAACGGTTTCGTTTATGCCAGGACGGAAGGTATCGGAGAGTTCTGGGCGGCCGGAGAGGACGGCGCCGAAGAGGAGTTCGTTCTTCCGGTACGTTCGCAGGGCGGAGACAAGATCACGGCCCGAATCGGCGGTCGGGAAGTGGTTTACATGGTCGGTTACCCGTTTCCGTTCAGGCCCACCGGCCATCGCCATGCGGCGTTCCAGCTGACGGACGAGTTTCTGGCGCGCCCGTATCCGCGCGAGTTGGCCTTCATGGGCGAGGCTTATGCGGACAAGCGTTTCGTGTTCCATCCGAAGGGCAAGTTCTCGGTGGTGGACGAGGCCGGAAACCTGGTCGAGGGCCCGCATTTCGCCGGCGTCTGGCGCTGGACGCGGGGCACTCTGGAGATGACCGTCAGGAACGACCCGGCGGGTTCTAGACGCGTCCACTGGCGTACGCTCGCGCATCAGCTCGGGATGAGACCGGCGGTGTGGACGCAGCACACGCCGGACAAGATCGACTGAGGCTTGCCGGGCGATGTCGCGCGCTTTTCGTCTTCTTCCTTTTGCGGCCCCTGCTTCTGCCGGGCCGGGCTTGTTCTGTCAGGGGATCAGCTTGACCGCGGCCACGACCGCTCCGGCGATAACGAGCATCCAGTGGATCATGCGCGCTTCCAGTTTTGCGAGGGCGGCGTCGAGCCGGTCGAGAGTTATGGGCTGTGCGGCAGTTGCTGCCCTGTGGCACGCGGCGGCGACGGCTTCGGCCTGTCGGCGGTCCATGTCCGCAGCTTCCAGGTCCCGGACTACGGCGGCGGTATCAAGACCGCCGGGCATGGTTTCAGACGAGGATCAGGGGATCAGCTTGACTGCGGCGATGATGACGCCGGCAAGCGCGACCATGGCGCCGATAAGACGCCATGTGAGGCGAGCTTCCAGCGCCGCCAGTGCAGCGTCGAGTTCGGCGCGCGTAACGGGTTCGCCGGCGTCGGAGGCGACCCGCAGCTGCGAGGCGATGACCTTGGCGAGCCTGGAGTCTGCACCGGCATTTTCGATCGCCTCGGAGGCGGCAAGCGTATCGAAGGATGAGGCCATGACCGCATCCTGTATCGAGGCTTGGGGCCACGTCAAGTCGGCCCCGGTTTCGGCGTGTCGGGCAAACGCGGCCGTCGGGCCCGGCATCCGTCGCGGTCTCCTGCTGTCGGCGCTCGCGCTGTCGGTGGCGGTGCTGTCGTTCGGCGAGGCCTCGGCGCAGAGCCCCGGGGAGGCGGCGCCCGCGACGATCGCCCCGGCGCAGGGTCCCGGCGGATCGTCGTTCGATATCCTGCCTCCGGAATACAAGCCTCCGTCGGCGCTATCCGGCGCGGGTGCCGATCCTCAGCCTGCACCGGCGGCGGCGGATAATGAGGCCGCACCGTCCGCTGCCGGTCTGCCGGGGCGGCAGTCCGATCCTCCCGCTGCCGCCCCGGCTTCTCCTCCCGGTCCTCCGGTTATCGCTTATGAGCCCGCGATATTGCGGACCTTCGAGTGCCCGCGCGAGGCGATCGTGCGGATGCTGTCGAGCGCGGTGAACGAGGGGCAGTTCAGCGAGGCTCTGGAGCTTGAGCGCGAGGTGCTGGTTCTGTGCCGGGACCGCCAGGCGATCCTGAAGGAGCTTGTGGGCTCCGAGATCGAGCTTGCGGCGGCGCTGAACAAGTCTGCGGCCGCGAGGGCGGCGGAGGCTCTGAAGCTTGAGACGGTGCGCCGCGAGGCGGATGCGCGGGTTCGCGGGGCGCATGCGGCGATTCTGGAGGCGGCCCGTGCGGAGATCGCGCGGGAGGCGCAGGCGAAAGCGGCTGCCGAGGCGGCCAGGACGGCGCGGAAGGAGAAGAAGGCGCCTCCGCCCGAGCCGCCCCGCGCTTATGGCTGGTTCGCGGTGATGGGATCGGGCGAGGCGCTGCGCGCGGCGGTGACGGACGGCGAGAGCGTCTGGCGGGTGGAGGCGGGCGACCGGTTGCCGGGCGGCGTGAGGGTGGTTTCGGTCGAGGCTCGTCCTCCGGGCGTGCGCGTGAAGGGCTGGACGAGCGGGCGCCTGCCCTACCGGTCGAGGTCCGGGCGATGACGAGCCGGCGGGACACATGGTGGGGCCGTCTGCTGTTCAGGGAGAAGCCGCCGGAGGTGATGCCGTCGGGCCTGGTGCGCTGGGAGCGGATGGACGATCGCTTTCGGGAGCGCTGCGCGGTCTGGTCGGACGGGCGTGTGCTGATCGCGGACGGCTATGCGAACGATGTCGAGCTGCGCGCGCTGCTGGTGGAGCTCCAGCGCACGGGCGCGGTTCGGGGCCAGTTCCGGGAGGAGACGGCCTCGCTCCAGGAGGTTGCGGAGGTCTGGCGCGGCAACCGGGTCCGTGACGAGAGCCTGGATGTGAACCCCCGGATCGTGGAGGGGCTTGTCGCGATCTTCACGGAGGCGGCGAGGGCCCGGGCTTCGGACGTGGTGCTGGAGAAGGGTCCGGACGACTGCCGGGTGTTCGCGATCGTGAACGACCGGAAGCTGCCCCTGGGTTCGGCGATGACGGTGCGGGAGGCCGAGCAGGTGTTCGGGTTCCTGTTCTTCGTGAAGGACGAGGGCTCGCGGCAGACCTCGCTGCAGCGTGCGAGCTTCCAGGGTTTCAGCGTGAGGCGTTCGGAGACCTTTCCCTTGCCGGAGGAGATCGCGGCGTTGCGCTGCGAGGCGGGTCCGCACGAGCCGGAGGGCCACCACCTCTACATGCGCCTCTTCTACCGCGATCAGGTCGGGGGCCGGAAGTCTCTGGAGGACCTTGGGTTCACGGCGGAGGTGGCGGGCCTGTTCCGGGAGATCCGAATGTCGAAATACGGCGGCATCTTCATCGGCGGCACGACGGGTGACGGCAAGTCGACGACGCTTGCGGTGAATCTGAACCTGCAGATGCGCGAGCACGGGCGTCGGCTCAACATGATCACGCTGGAGGACCCGGTCGAATACGACATACCGGGGGCGGTGCAGATTGCGGTTCCGACCCGGGGCGTTGGCGAGGAGCGGGGTCTGGGGTTTGCGGCGGCGCTGATGCATTTCGTGCGGGTGCATCCGGCCTCGGGGATGGTGGGCGAGATCCGGGACAAGATGGGCGCGCAGCAGGTGCTGCAGTTCATCGATAGCGGCCACCAGGTGTGGACGACGATCCACGTGCACACGGCGAACGGCATCCTGTTCCGTCTGATGGACCTCGGCGTCGAGGTGTCGGAGGTGACGAAGCCCGGCAATGTGCGCCTGCTGATGAAGCAGACGCTTGTGCCGCTGCTCTGTCCGGAATGCGCGCAGCCGGCGCTGCCGGAGGGCCGGGACCTCCCGGAGGAGTTGGTGTCGCTTCTGGGCCCGGGGGTCCGCTACCGCAATCCGGAGGGCTGCGCCAGTTGCCGCAAGGCGGGCCAGTCGGCGCTCTCGCTGGCGGCGTGGGCGGGCTATGTGCGCCCGCTTGCGGTTGCGGAGTGGATCGTCCCGGACGACGGCTATCTGAGGCATGTGCAGGGGCGGGATGCGGTCGGCGCGTGGAACCACTGGGTAGGCGCGATGGGCGGGGTTCCGATCGGGCGGAAGATCTGGCGCGCGGTCGGCGAGGGCCGGGTCGATCCGGCGGACGCGATGCTGAAGGGCGCGGAGATCGCCGGGGCGAAGGCGGTGTTCGGGGCTGCCAAGGAACGCCGGGGCGGGGACCTGCGGGTTCCGGGCGCCGCCCTTCCGGGCAAGCCGATGCTGGTCGCGGGCGCGGAGGCGGTGGAATGAGGGGTTTCCGGTGGTTGTTCCTGCGCCGGCTCCTGGCGGCCCGGACCGAGGCGCGGATCGACATCTGGTATCTGCTGCACGACCTGCTCCAGGGCGGCCTCGGGCTGCGGGACGCGCTCGGCGTGGTGATGCAGGCGAAGTCGCGCGAGACGATCCGGGTGCGGATGCTGCGGGACTGGCAGGCGGCGCTGGCGTCGGGCGGCGACGATTTCGCGGTGGAACTCTCGCGCTGGGTTCCGGCGTCGGAGGCGATGGTCTTCTACGGGCTGGGCCGGGCGCGTGCGGAGGTGCTGTTCCTGGCGGCGGCGCGGGTGGCGGAGATGCGCTCGAAGCAGGTGCGCGCGGTGGCGAACGCGATGTTCATGCCTTTGGTGATCTTCGTTGGCTGCGTGGGGATGACGTGGTTCATGGGCTACGAGGTCATTCCGGCGATGCTGGAGGTGAGCGACCGGTCGCGCTGGGATATCTGGTCGCGCTCGCTCGCCTGGGTCTCGGAGGGTTTCTACGGGAACGACGTCGAGATCGGGATCGCGTTCGTGCTGTTCCTGGCGGCCTTCCGGCTGGTTGTGCTGCGCTGGACGGGACGGGGGCGGGTGTTTGCGGACCGGATCCCGCCCTTTTCGCTTTACCGGACGCTGTCGGGGAGCGGGTTCCTGTTCGTGTGCGTGGAGTTCCTGCGCATGGGCGTGGACCTGAACCGGGACACGTTCGTCCAGTTCGAGCGCGGCGCGTCGCCCTATGTGCGGAGCCGCATGCGCCGTGTGCGGGAGCTGATGCTGAACGAGGGGCTGGGCTTCGGCTCGGCGCTCTCGGCGGCGCGCCAGGGGTTCCCGGACGAGACGCTGGTGGCGGTTGCGGGCGCGATGGACGGGCGCGCGGACTGGGAAGAGACGCTTGCCGGGTTCGTGGATCGCTGGGTGGAGCGCTCGGAGGCGTTGATGCGGATGCGGGCCGCCGTGCTGAACACGGTGCTGATGGGTGTCGGGACGGCGCAGATGATCCTGATCATGTGGGTGAGTTTCGACATCTCGACCCAGGTGGAACGAAGCTACTGAGATGAGAGGGACATGAACCCGGTCGGAGTCTTGCTGTCGGTAATCGCGGGCCTTGTGGCGATCGTCGCGGTCGTCGGGATCTACAACGGGATCACGGCGAGCCTGAAGGAGGGCGAGTCGATCAAGCTGCTGAACCAGCTGCGCGCGAGCGTCGAGCGGATCTATTCGGGCCAGGCCAGCTATGGCCCTAGCGCGAACGCGGACCTCGTGCCGATCGTTCGCGGGTTCGGGAAGATCCCGGACGGCGCGAAGGTTGGCTCTGCCGGCTCGGAGACGATCCAGCATGCCTTCGGCGGTGCGGTGACGATCCGTGGGAACAGCGGTCGTTTCGCGATCACGTTTGACGATCTGGACAACGAGACGTGCAAGGACCTGGGCCAAGCCTATGCGGGCCGGACGCGGGCGGGCTCGGGCATCGTGATCATGAATGTGGCCGCGACGGCGCCAACGACCGTGCCGACCACCGCGCCCACGGTGCGCACCATCGGTTGGCTCAACACCAATTGCAATAAAGGCACGGCGGGCAACGCGCTGACGTTCGTGTTCGGGTGACCGGTGGCGCGCCTGCGATCATCGCTGGTCGGTCGGCTGCGCCGGGGCGCGGGCCGCGGCGCGGCGCTGCCTGTGGGCGCGCTGTTCCTGGCCGCGACGGTGGTGTTCGTGCTGGCGGCCTGGGAGCGCCAGCAGGAGGCGCTGCGTCTGGCGGAGATCGACCGCGAGCGTGGGCGCATCTGGGCGATGACCTGCACGGCGGTCCACCGGGCGGTCCAGTCGGGCCGGGTGACGGCGGCGGGTGTCGTGACGCCGGCGCAGCTAAGGGGCTGGTCCCTCCTCCCGGCCGGCCTCGGCACGGTCGGTCGCGCCGGGGGCACGGTGGCGACGGCTGCCTATGGCGCTGTCATGGTTGACGGGGTTCCGATGGCGGCGTGCTCGCTTTCGGGCCCGGAGCTTTCGTTCCGGGCGCCGGCATTGCGCGCGGGCGCAGTGATGGGCGGCCTCGACCTTGTGGGCGCGGTTGGCGGCGATGCGACGGCGATGCACGGCCGGCTGCCGGCGGTGCGCGCGGTGCTCGGGGCCTTGCCGGCGGGCTCGCTGTTCGCGACGGCGGACCATGCGGTGGAGCATGACGGGGACCGGCTCCACCGGCGCGCCGTGGGCGGGCGTCCGGAGCTTGCGCGCATGGAGACGGATTTCGTGTTCGGCCCGAATGCGGGCGCCGTCGGCCAGGCGCTGCTGCCGGCGGGCGAGATCGAGAGCCCGGTCGCGGTCGTCGTCGGCGAGGACTGCCGCAATGCGGCGCTGGCGAACGACCGGCGCTGTTACGAGGTTCGGAACGCCGGCAATGTCGAAGGGGTCGATGTCGGCACCAACCGGGAGGGGCGCTTTGCGGGGACGGGCGGGGCACCGGCGGAGATCGCGGGCAATGTGACGGTGGGCCGGACCGGCCAGCCCGGCAGCATGGCGTTCGGGGGCGACATTCCGGCGACGAGGTTTCGGGCCGATGGCGGGTTCCGGTTCGGCCATACGGGCGCGCCGGCGCAGGCGTTCAACATCCCGCAGCTGCTGTCGGTCGGCACCGGGCTCACCGCCACGGACACGGCGCTCGCGGTGGCGGGCGAAGTGGGCGCGGGCAGTCTGGAGGTGGCCGGGCGCCTGGACGGCGGCGGCGGGCTCGAGGCCTCGGGCAATGCCCGGGCGCGGAGGCTTCGGATCGACGGCGGTCTCGGCGCGAATACGGGATCGTTCACGGGCGTCGTCACGACGGGCGACTGCACCGGCTGCGAGCCGGTGGTGCGATGAGGGGACCCATGCGCAGACCGGGGTTCGCGCGGCGCCTATGGATCGGGCGCTGGCGGGGCATGACGCCGGTGGGCGCGCTGGTGGCGGTGATCGTGCTGGTGGTGATCGCGCTCGGCTTCGCGATCTGGCTGCAGGGCCGCATCGCGGCCTCGAACGCGGTTGGCGCGGCGCGGAAGCTCGTGGTGCTGGCTCAGGCGGTCGAGAGCCATGTGCGCTCGGCATACGGAACCTATGCAGGCCTGGCGGCCGGGACGGCGCGGCGGATCGATATCGGCGCCCTCAGGACCGACAGGCTGTTGCCGCAGGGCTTCGACGAGGCGGGCGACGCGATGAAGCGCCCGCTCCAGGCCTGGGCGGTCTCGCTCGGCGGGGGCGATGTGCGGCTCTTGTCGATGCAGCTGGCCGACGCCAATGACACGCGCTTTCCGGCGAATGCGGTGTTCGAGGCGCGCGGCCGGCAGGCGCTGGGCGTGGTGGACGGGTCGGGCGTGTTGCTGGGGCCGACCGTGCAGGAGGACCTGACGGCGTTCCGGGCGGCTGCCGGCGGCCATCCGCGCGCGCGGGCGCTGGCCGTCTACCGGCAGCTCGACCGGGAGAGCGTGTGCGGTGACGCCGTGTTCCGGCGGGTCAGGGCCGGCTGTCCGGACTCCGCGCGCATGGAGACCGACCTCGACATGAACGGCAACGACCTGGTGGGCGTGCGGGTGCTGACGGCCGAGGAGCTTCAGGTGCACCGGGTGATGCGGGCCGGCGAGTTCCGGATCGACCGGGCGCTCACCGTGGGCACGGCGACGACGGCGGGCTCGGTCGAGGTCATGGGGAGTTTCACGGTGCCGGACGGCCTGGTGTTCCGGGGCGACGCGGCGTTCACGGGCATTGTCAATGCGGACGCGGTGGAAGCGACGGGCGCACTGGAGGCGGCGAGCGCCGATATCGCAGGCGACGTCGAGGCCGCGAACATCGAGGCCGGCGCCAACCTCACGGCCGCGGGCGCCAATGTGAACGGGTCTGTCACGGTCACCGGCACGGGCTCGTTCGGGTCGCTCACGGTCGGGAGCTGCTCGGGATGCTGATGGCGGCGCGGATTTCGGGTCTCGCGGTCCTGCTCGTTCTGGCGGGGGCGATGCCGTTGCCTGGTGCGGCCCAGACGCAGGACGCGGTCCCGGCAGAGAACGAGGCTCCCGCACAGGACAGCGCCACGAAGCAGGGTGCGCCGCCGGCTCCGGGCGGCTGGGCGGCGACGCGTCTCGAGGGTCTGAAGGTCCGCGAGGCGCTGGCGCGCGAGGTTGCCGGGATGCGCCGTCTCCTGGCCGTCCAGAAGGAACTCGAGGCATGGAACCGGGAGCGGGCCGAAGTCGGCTCGGCGGTGAGGACGCTGCGCCCGGAGATCTGCGGCGAAGAGGAGCTGGAGCGCTGGTGCCGCCTCCTGCCGGCGACGTTCGGCGTGTGGGAGGACGATCTGCGATGACCTCGATCAAGTCCCGCGACGCGGCGCCGGTTTTCGCCGTCATCGTGTTCCTGTTCGGAGGCATGGCGATATTGGCCGGCGCCCCTCGGTCGGCGACGCTCTCGCTGGTGGTGCTCGCCTGGGCCTGCGGCGCGCTATGGCGGATCGGCAGCATCGACGGGCAGCGTTTCCGCATAGACCCTTGGTGGCTGTTCCTGCTCCTGGGCGCGGGCGCGCTCTGGCAGGCGCAGACGGTCGGCCCGGATGCGGCCGACGGCCTGTTGCGGGCGATGGCGGGCGCCGGTGCCGGATTGCTGATCGGGGCCGTGCCGCTGACGGTTGCAGAGGCTCTCGGCCGGCGCTGGCCGTTCTATCCGGGCGACGTGTTGCTGTTCGCGGCGCTGGGATGGCTGCTCGGGCCCTTCGGCCTTCTCTGGGCGCTTTCGGTCGGCTCGGCTTGTGCGCTCGGCCGCCATGCCTGGGTCCAGCGCCGGCGGGGCCGGTCGTGGCTCCGGGGCCATGTGCCGCTCGGGCCCGGCATGGCCGTGGGCGCGGGCCTCGTTCTCGCGGTGACGGCTGCGGGTCTCGCCGATATCGGGCTCGGGTGAGGAGATGAAGGCGATGACCGGCTCGCATGATGCAGTTGTCGACGGCGGCGAAGGCCCTGATCAGCAGGAACACGGACATGACGCCGAGAACGAGCCCGAAGGCGCCGGTAATAACGGCGGGGATCGTGGCGCCGACCGCGTTCGCAAGTCCGGCGATCCAGAAGAAGGAATAGCCGATCAGGCCGCATCCGAAAGAGAGCCCGAACAGGGCAAGAGTACCGGCGATGCAGGTCCTGAGCCAGTCGGGGTCTATCATGGCGGTCACGGTATGGTCGCGAGCGCGGCGGCCGTCAGCGTGGCGATGGCCGCGGTCCTGCTCTTTCCACCGGAGAGGGGCGTTCTGCGAGCCGTGATCGTGCTTGCAGGATACCCGTTCGTGGCGGGACTGTTCTACTTGGCCTATAGCTGTTGGGGGCGATGGCTCGGTGCGCCGCCGCGTCTCGGCGAGGCCGGGCTCGCACTGGCGCTGGCAGCCTGGTTTCTCCTGTTCTCGGGCGATGTCGTTCTGCAGAAGATGGCGTTCTGGCTCGGCCAGACGGCGTTGCTGGTGTGCGGGGCGTCGATCGGCGGCGGTCTGGCGGTGGTGGCGACCCGTCGCCGGCTGAGCCTGTCGCAGGCGATCCGTGCAGTGATGTCGATGGGCCGGGAAATGGCGTCCCGCGCCTGGGCCCGGGAGGAGCGGCGGTGAGCCCGGCGCTCGCCGCTATCGAGCAGGCAGGGCTCGGGCTGGCGATGTGTGCTGCGGCCGCGCTGCTGGCGGGCGTGGAACTGGCTGCGTTCTTCGTTGTGCTGGACTTGCGTCTCTGGGCTGCTGCCGCGGTTCCGGTGGCTCTGGCGGTTTATGCGGGCACAGTAGGGCTGGGTTACCCGGTCGGTCTGCGGGTTTGCCGGGTGCTTCGGGGTCGGGGGCGCCCGCCCCGCGGGCCCTGGGGCCAGCCGGAGCTGGCGGCCGTGCTGGTTCTGGCTGCTGCGAGCGCCCTGATGAGCGGGATCGTGGAGCTGGGTTTCGTCGCACTGACGATGCCGCTTTGGGCGATGTCTGTGCTGGGGCTGTCGGCCGGGGGCTGGCTGGCGGCCGTCGCAGCCGGACAGCAGACCGGATTTGCGGGAGCGGTTCGGACGGTCGGTCGAATGTGGCGCGAAGCCAGGGCAGCGGCCTGGCCCGCCTCCATTTCGCAGGACTTTGCGCGATGAGCGGAGGGATGGTCCTGAAGCTCCGGGAAAGACGCCCGGCGATGCGGTCCTGCCGGGTTCCGGTAATGACAGCGCTGGCGGTCGGGCTTTTCCTGTCGGCATGCGGTACCGGCGACGAGCCCCACCTTCCGTCTCCTCCCGGCCCGGCGCCCGTTTCAGGCGATCCTCTGGAGACGGGCGGCGAGCAGGCGGCGCGGATGGCCGAAATCCTGTTCCGGACGGACTCGCTTCTGGCGACGCGCGTCCATGGGCAGCGCCCCGAGCTGCCGCCGGAGGTGGCGGTGCTGCCCGACCCGCTGGCGCCGGCGCGGGAGCTCGAACGGCAGGACTTCCAGTTCGATGCGACATGCGGGGGTGCGTCCTGCACGCTGGCGGCGGCAGGCGATGCGGGCGGGGTGCCGGACGGGTTCGCGAGGGACGACCTCAACTGGGTGACGCGGGCCTCCAGCGCCTGGCCCGCCCGGCACGGGATCACGCTGCTGGAAGCGCAGGCGGACGTGCGCGAGGCGGTACCGGACACGCCGGACATGCGCAGCCTGGGCGCCTGGACGGACCGTAGCGGGTTCGTCTTCAGCCATGCGCTGTCCGTCGATGACGGCTGGGAGGCGCAGTGGCGTTACGGGCTTGCGGGCGGGGACCTGTCCGGAATGCGGCCAGGTCCGCTGCGGGATTTCGATCTCGTCTGGCGGGGCGTGATGATCTGCAGTTCGGCGCATGGCTATCTGCCGCTGCAGGGCGATGCGGTGCTGACCTGGGACACCGGCGACCGTTCGCTGGATGCGGTGTTCTCCGACATTTACGACCTGGCGGGCCGGCGCCCGCACAGCGTGTCCCGGCTGCGGTTCGACAATGTGCCGGTTCGCCTGGACGGGACGTTCGATGCGGGCGTTGCGGGGAACCGTATTGCCGGCGGCTTATACGGGCCGGGTCATCCGGAGATCGCGGGGGTGATGGAGCAGCTCGGCATTGTCGGATCCTTCGGCGCGCTGAGGCAGGAGGGCAGGTAGGGATGCGGTGTTGGAGATACGGGCGTCCGTTTGTGGCCTTATTGGTTTGCGCCGCGGTTCTGTCGGCCTGCGGGGGTGACGAGGGACCGTCGCGACCCGGATCGAGGATTGGAGAGGCGGGACCGGAGCCGGGAGCACCGCCGGTCGGGGCTCCCGGCATGGAAAGGGGCCCGGCGTCCGTGTGGGCGGCTGCGGCTCTGGGAGGTGCGGATGTTCTCTTCGCGACGAGCGCCCGCGAGGAAAGCGGGTACGGCGACGGTGCGTTCGATGACACCGGATGTTCGGGCCTGAGCTGCTCGGGGTCGGGCGGAGGAGGGATCGGCATCGGCAATGCCGGACCGCTCGCCAGCACCGGCGTTGTCGAGCGGATTGGCGGCATCGACGTGGTTTGGGCGTCGGACCTCGATGCGCAGAGCCGGGGCGGCTGGATGCGCCATGGCGGTTTCGGCGTTCTGCTGGAGCGCGAGGGCTCGGGCGCCGGTCTTCGGGAGTTCCGCTACGGGCTGGCGCTCGGCGGGTTGACGGAGGTCGCCGAGGGTCAGGATATCAGGGCCACGTGGCGGGGCCGGATGGTCGGGGTAACGGAGGCCGGCGGGTTTTCAGAGGGGTGCCTGCAGGGCGTTGCGGTGCTGACCTACCGGTCGGTCGTGGCGCTGGGCGACGATGCCGAAGACGGCGATGTCGTCGGACGGATCGATGCGGCCTTCACGGACATTGCAAGCGTCTCGACCGGAGCGTCCTTTCCGGATGCGAGGTTCGGGAATGTGCCGGTCAGCCTGCTCGATGTGACGAGAACGGTGGTCGAGACGGAGGGTCCGCTGCCCCCCGGCACTAAGCCCGATGTCGACGTGACCGCGAGTATGGCGTTCGACGCGGGCGTCGCCGGCAACCGGATAAGGGGCGGGTTCCTGGGACCCGACAGGGCCGAAGTCGCCGGCGTCTTCGAACGGAACGGAATCCTGGGGGCGTTCGGTGCGGAGCGATAGCAAAGGCCGGCGTCGCCGGCGGATCTTCGACATGTCGAGGGAAATGGCGCTGTTGCTTGTCCTGCTGCTTGCCGTGCTGCTGGCGAGTGTTTCGCTGGCAGTAGCGCAGGACGCCCAGCGGAAACCCTGGGCGGCGGCGCCGATCGCGGCGACGGTGACGGTCGTGGCGCCGTCGAAGGACCTGCCTGCGGAGATTGCGGCGCGCGAGATCGAGGTGAAGCAGCTGGCCCCCCTGCCGTTCCGGGAGCTGGCGGGCCTGGTTGCGGACCTGGCCGGGGTGAAGGCAGTGCTTCAGGACCGCCCGGGCCGCGTCGTGGACGGCGATGTCGTTCTGGAGCCGGCGGTGCCGTTCGGTCTTTCGATGCGCGGGACGGTTCCCGAGGTCCTGGACGAGCTCGCCAGGCTCTCGGGCTACGACCGGGGCTGGGAAGACGACCAGCTCGTCTTCTACCGCTACGGCGATATCGAGCAGCGGCGCCCCGAGCGGATGCCGGGCGGGGTCGAGGTGGGCGTTCTTGCCGCCCTTACGGACGAGGAGGACGGCGATGCTGAAGGAGAGGCTGCGCAGGGGCGTGTGGAGGATGGCGTTCCGGGGGAGTTGGAGCCGGGAGGAAGGCCGGTGGATCCCGATGCTGCTGCGGCGGTGGAAGCGGAACAGGCGGGATCGGCAGCATGGCAAGTAGATCCGGAAGCGCACGGCACGGTCGAGGGCGTGTTGCGCGCCTGGGCCGCGCGTGCCGGCTGGCAGCTGGCCTGGGAGAGCGAGCGCCGGTTCAAGGTGGGGGCGGCGGCGGCGTTTCCTGCCGGGGAGACAGAGGAGGCCGGGTTCCTGGCGGCAGCCGACGCCCTGCTGGCAGTTTCGCCGATGCGCAGGACGCTCACGGCAACGGCTTATCCCAACAAGTGGCTGGTGGTGCGCGACCTCGGGAGCGCAGGGCAATGAGCATCGGCGCAGCCGCGGGAGCGTTCATGGTGGGCGCGCTGGCGCTTGGCGGCTGCCAGACGCTGGATTTCGGCCGGGACCCGGCGCCGAAGGAAGGCAACGGCTCGATCGTGGATCCTGCAGAAGCGCGTCTTGCGGAAGCGGCGTTGCGCGCGGAGCGGGCGCTGTCGAAGCTCGCGGAGTCGCGCTCGGCGGGAGCGGACCTCAGTGCTCCCGACATACCGAGGAATACCCCGCCCGAACTCTTGCTGCGCGTGTCGATGGATTACATCGGGCCGCTGGAGGAGCTGGCGCGGCAGCTGGCGGCGGGCGCAGGCTATGCGCTGGTGACGGCGGGCCGTCCGCCGCCGGCGCCCGTGCTGGTCGAGATCGAGGCGAAGGACGCGCCGCTCATCCACATCTTCAGGGATGCCGGCATGCAGGCGGCGGACCGCGCGCTTCTGACGGTGGACGCCGGCCGCATGACTGTGCGCCTCGACTGGTTCGAGGCGGAACCGCGCGCGCAGGGAACCGGCGGTTGATGCGGCTCGCGCGCTTCCTCCTTCCGGCCCTGGCCGTGCTTCTGGTCCCGTTGTGGGCAGCGGCGGAGGACTCAGCGCCGCCGGACCTTTCGGCACTGCTGGAGGCAAGGCCGGGCAGCGACCTGGGTGTGGAGTTCGGCGAGGAGAAGCGCCGGGAGGCGATGCGCGCTACGGCTCTGGCCTATGGGGCGCAGGGAGGTCTCGCGTGGCGATCCTGGGAGATCGCGCGGGATGTCGTGGGGAAGCACGAGGCGAGCCTCGACCGGCTCTACGGGTTCAGGCGGTTGATGGAGAGCCGGCACGGGTTCGTGCTGGTGCCGCCGGTGGTGGGCGAGACACGCCAGGCGGTGCGGCTGGGGCGCGACGGCCGGCGCGCGGCCTCGGCGGCGCGCGTGGTGCGGATCATGGAATCCGAGCGTCTGGCGACGGCGCCGCCTCACTGGCGGGACTTCCTGCTCCGCCGCTGGCGGGTTCCGGAGCCGCCGGTATCGGTGCTGTTCCCCCGCGACGACGCGGAGAAGTCGGATTGGGCGCGGTGGATCGCGCGCGGCTGGCAGGAGGGGGTGAAGCAGGCGGACGCGATTTTTGCGGCGGACCTGGATCGTCTGAATGCGCTTCTGGAGGGGATCGCGCGTTGGAACACGCTCCACGGCGCCCGCATGGTGGGCGCTCCGAAGGTTGAGGTCAGCCGTTCGGCGACGGCCGGTGACGGCCGGGTGATGCGGGTCGGCGAGACGCTGGTGAGGCTCGGGCGTCCTGCGGAGCTTCAGCTTCGTTCGCGCCAGTGGCGTGGGTTCGTCTTTCGCAACGACGACGGGGCGGCGGGGGCCGCGCTTCCGGTTTGGGCGGAGGCGGGGCCGTGAGTGGCGCGGAAAGGGACAGGGGCATGCCGGTGGGGGCGGGCCGCGGGCGCTACGACGAAGGTTCAGAACCGGCCAAGGACGGGCAGGCCGACGTCGAGCCGATGAGGAGCCATGAGCACGAGGCCGGGTACGAGCACCATGAATATCCGGAAGCGCTTGCTTCTGAGCCAGCGAAGCTGAGCGGTGCGGACAGGCATGCAGGAACAAGGAAGCAAAGGCGCTGTGCAGATGGCAATGACGACGCCAGGGCCGTTACGGAGTCGGTAGAGGAAGGAAGGGTCCGCGATAAGCATGGGCAGGACTACGAGGGTTCGGTTTATTTGACCTTGTTGATGCCGGTCGCCCTGGTTTTGTGCGGATTGAAAGGCGGAGGCTTGTGGTCGCGGTTGGGTTTTTTCACGAGTGCCTGTGCGTTTGGGATTGGCGTACTGTGGTTTCCGGGCTGGAAGTTGGGTGGATATGACGACGAGGATACGGGGTTTATAGACTGTCGGTCGACTCTCGTTGTTTTTGGATTTGGCGGGGGCTTCTTCGGATCGGCGGAAGACTGCGTGCCGGTCGGTGGGGTTCTTGCGATCGGAGCGATTGTAGCGGCATCCGCGGATTACCGGGCGCTGGCGGCGGTTTCGCGCCGACGCGAATGTTCGTTGGCAAAGGCGTTCCGGCTTCTCCTTGCGCGGCCGCCGCAGAGGAGGCGGGTGCGATGACCGGTCTCTGGGCGCCCGGCGATTACGTGTTTCCGGTCGAGCAACTGGACGATTTCCTCCGGTGGGCCTGGGAGGAGCGGGCGTCTGACGTGTCGTTCCAGACGCAGGCGCCGGCGCTGATCGAGGTGGATGGCCGGGTGAGGCAGGCGACGCGGGCCTTGCTGGACAACACGACCGTCGAGCGGATCGCGCGCGAGATCGGGCGGGAGACCGCGGACGGCGTGTTGCGGTCGGGCCGTGCGGTGGACTGCGGGCATGCGGTGGGGCTGGAGCGCGGGCGGGATATCCGGTTCCGCTGCAATCTCTCGCCGGTGCAGGTGCGGCACGGCTTCGGGATCAACATCACCATGCGGCTCCTGCCCGGCGATCCGCCGACGTTGGAAGAGTTGAGCATTGAGGATGAGATCGTTCGGGCGCTGGAGGCCTGCACGGGGCTGAACCTCGTCACGGGCGTTCCCGGCAGCGGCAAGAGCACGCTGCTGGCTGCGGGAACCAGGCGGCTTCTGGAGATGGGGGCGGGCCGCATCCAGAGCTACGAGGCCCCGATCGAGTTCGTCTTCGACGGTGTGGAGACGGGCGGCGCGAGCCTGATGTCGAGCTCGGAGATCCCGCGCCATTTCGTGGATTTCGCCGATGGGCTGCGGGCGAGCCTTCGTCGGCGCCCGGCGGCGGTGATCGTGGGCGAGGCGCGGGACAGGGAGACGGTGGAGGCCGCGATCAACGCGGCGGACTTCGGGATCGCGGTCTACAGCACGACGCACACGATCGGGGTGGCGAACACGATCCGCCGGATGCTGAGCGAGTTTCCGGAGGACGAGCGCGGCGAGCGCGGCGCGGCGCTGATCGACATGCTGAACCTGGTGGTGACGCAGGCGCTGCTGCCGAACCCCGGGGGCGGGCGGACGGCGGTGCGGGAATGGCTCGTCTTCGATGCGGCCCTGAAGGCGGAGCTGCTGGATATGCAGAGGCGGTTCTGGCCGCAGCGGATCGCGGAAGCCTTGGGGGAGACGGGCCACGGACTGGCGGTGCAGGCGGAGGCGGTGTTTGCCGAAGGGCGGATCGGGGCGCGGGACCTCGCGCGCATTCGCGCCTCGCACGGCATGGCGGGGAGCGAGGCGTCGTGATGGCGGGAGGCAGGAATGGACGGTCTTGTGTGGCGCGACAGTGCGCGCGCGGTAAGGATCTGGGGGTTCGACGCGCGCCTGGCGCTGATGATGTTCGCCTGGCTGTTCTGGCCCAACATTGCGACGACGGTCCTCTTGCTGCTGGCGTTCGTGGCGTTCCGGATTGCGGAGAAGCGGGGCTACCGGCTGCGGGCGGCGATAAGGCGGGTGCGCGCGGCGAGCTGCCGGGGCCGGCGGGCGCTTTTCCTCGACCGCTATCGGCGCTTTGCGGACTTGCACTGGCTCTAGGCGCGATGGGTTGGCTGCCGGCCGATGCCGGTTTCGATTTCGAGCCGGGGCTGCGGGAGGGCATGCTGCTGCATGCGCCGGATGCGACGTCGCTTGCGGAGACGGCGGCGAGGCTCGGACCGGCCGGGGTCAAGCTCCGCTGGGACCGGCGGGTGGAGGCCGGCAGGCCCGTTGATCGGGTCTACGGCGACTGGCGCTCGCTGCTGTTCGATGCGGGCCTGGCATGGCGGCGCTTCGGGGACGAGCTGCATGTCCGGCCGGCCGGCATCCGCGAGAGCGAGGTCGAGTTCGCGGCGGCGCGCGCCGGCGCTTCGGACTGGCGGGTGTGGGCGGAAGAGACGCTGCGTTCGGTCATGTCGCGCTGGGGGGCGCGCGCGGGCGTCGAGGTCGTCTGGCGGACGGACCGCCATTACCGGGTTCATGACGGAAGGGTTTTCCGGGGTCGGACATTCGAAGAGGCCTCGGCGCTGCTGTTCGCCGCGCTGGGCGGGGTTCCGGACGCGCCGGCGGGGAGGCTGTCGGAGGACGGCGCCTCCATGGCGATGAAGCATGTGAGGGCGACGGGAGTCGGGGAGCGATGACGGAGAGTTCGTTTTGCCGTCCGGGGAAGAGCCGCTCCGGGAGCAATATTCGGACAGGGTGGAAGAGCGGCGGGGGTCGATGCTGGCGCCGCCGTCATTGGCTGTCCCCCGGGATCTGGCGCCTGTCGATCGGAAAAACGTGGAAGAGGCGCCGGGGGTTTCGGAGGCGGGAGAGGTTCCGGGCCGGGAGGAAAGGGGAGTCGGACCGGACCGTGGGGATTTCCGGGTGGACGCGGCACCGTAGTGCGGGAAGCGGAGCAGATGAAGGAAAGGACGGTGAGGGCGGTTCGGAGGCTCGCGGACTCGCGGCTGATGGGCCTGGCGGTCGTGGCCGGGACGGTGCTGTTTCCAGGAGTTGTGGCATGGGCATGAATGCGGACCGGCTTGTGGCGATCGGCGCGTTCGAGCGCGGTCACCTGCAGCACTCGTTCAAGAGGAGTCTGGTGGCGTTGCCGGTGGCGTTGGCCACGTCATTGCCGGGTTTCCCCGGACTCCGGGTCGTCGGAGCCTGCGGTGGGGCGTTCTGGCTTGGCTGGAGGGTTGGGGGTCGGGTGCAGCGCGGCGAGGCTCGCCGCGCGGAAGGGTTCGTTGCGCGGTTTGTTGCGTGGGACGATGCCCGGCCGGGATTGTTGCTCCTCGTTGGGCTGCTGCCGATGTCAATGGCAGCCGAAAATTGCGCATTTTTGGCAATCGAAAATCTCTCACATGTAGCTTTCGGTCGTGTCCCCAAGCGCGGTGTTGAGGGTTTGGGCTGCGATGGAGCTATGGGTAACCGGGTTGGCGCAGCGCCCGCCAAGAGTCTGGCGGCGACATATGAGTCGGTATCGGGATGGGACAAGCCATGGCTTCCGCTGTTGGCCGCGGCGGCCGTTTGGCTCGGGATCGTTTCGGGCCTGACAGATGGCCTGTGGGCGGGCTCGGCGCAATCGAGAATCGGGGCGCGTTTCGGCCAGACAATTCCGTTCGGACGGGACTGGACGGAGTGGAGGCAGGAACGGCGCGAGCGGCGCCAAGCCTGTCTCGGGGGAGGCGGTTGATGGAGTTGCGCGCGAAGAAGACGTGCGCCTGGGCGGTTTCAGCATTGGTGGGCGCCGTGACGATCGGGTGGTCGGTGGATATGAAGACGGCATCGGGCCAGGAGGCGGGCGGCGCGCTTGTGGCCGGTCTTCGCACGAACGGAGCGGAGGTGATGCCGCTCGGTCGCAGGGGAGCGCTCGAGGGGTGGCTGGTCACGCCTCGCGGCAAGTCTCCTTACACGCTTTATGTGGACGAGAGCGGCCACGGGGTGATGGGGCTGCTGTTCGGGCCTGACGGCCGGGAGCTGACGGACAGCCAGGTGGCGTCCGTCAGGGAGGCGGCCGGGCGACCGCCCGGCGATATCGGGAAGCGGTCCGGGACTTCCGTATCGAAGGTGGAGCCGCGAGCCCGGGCTTCGCGGATTGCGCCACGGGCGCAGGCGGGCGGTGTCGGGTCATCGTATCGGGGGCTGCTGGCGGAGAAGTCCAGGGTTGCGGCGGTACCGGAAGGACTGCCGCAAGGGCGCAGGTCCGGGGCAGCGAACCGGTTGCCGCCAGGGATATTCGAGGCGGCGTTTGCGGTGGAGGGGTTCGACCTCGGCGAGTCCGGTCCGCAGGTCGCGATCTTCGCCGATCCGACCTGTCTTCCTTCCCGGGCGGCGGTTGCGGAGCTTGCGCGCCGTGCGCTCGACGGCGGGATCGTGTTGCGCGTGGTGCCTGTAGGCGCGCGCGGCGCGGAGGCCGAGGTCATGGCCGCGCTGGTGCTGGGTGCGGAGGACCGGGCGCGGACCTGGTTCACGCTCGATCGCGAGGACGAATGGCCGGTTGTGAGTGCGGATGCGGCGGCAGGTGTGGCGCTGAACCGGAAACTGTTCGAGCGCACGGGGTCGGAGTTTGTGCCCTTTGCGCTGATGCGCGAGCCGGAAGGGCGGATCGCCTCGGCGGTCGGAGCGGACTTCAGGGAGTGGTTTGGCGACGGGCCGGCGGAATGAGAGCGGTTGCCGGGAGCGTTGCGGCCTTGGCCGCGGTTGCCCGGTTGGGCGTCGCTTCGCCCTCCCCGGCGGCGACCTGTACGGGCATGACGCAGGACCTGCTGCTGCGTTCGGGGCCGTTGCTGTTTCGGGTTCCCGGGTTGATATGTGTTGTGTTGGCGCCGGGGTTGTCCTTGCTGCTGCTGGCGAGGCTGAAATGCCGTCTGGAGGCCGGAAGTCCTGTCGGGGTCGTCGGTGTTGCGGTGAGCGTGGCGGCGGTCGGGACTTTGTGGGTGCTGGCGTGGGCTTTGGGAGGCGCACCTGGCTTCGCGCTGTTGGCCTTCCTCGTATGGCCGGCGGACTGAGCGATGCGGGTTCGGCTGAAACGGGCGGCGGATGCGAGTCCCGGGGCCTCGGTAGCGGCGCCCGTGTTTGCGGTTCTGTGCTTTGGGGGCGCGGCGCGGGGACTGGCCGACAGGTATGGGAGCAAGGCGCAGGATCTGCTGCGGCGGCGGACGCCGGGGGAGGAAGCCTTTGGCTGGGTCCTGAATGCGGCGTTTGCGGTGGCGCTGGCGTTCCGGGCTGTCCGGGCCTTGCGGGCATGGCGGCGCGGCAACGCGGTCGGGTTCGCGGTCTGCGCGATGTGTTTCTGCGTCCTTACCGCAGGCTGGGTATTCGGCCCGGAGTTTCCGGAGGCGCGGGTCCCGATGGATCCGGCGCCCTGGCGGGTCCGGTGAGCGATCTCCGCCAGGCGGTCGCAGCGGCGGCGCGGAGCCTGTCTTTCGAGCGTTCGGCGCATCACGGCTGGCGGCGGATCGCGTTCGTGCTGCTCGGTATGAACGTACTGCTGACAGTGGCGCTCTGGAGCTATATCGACCTTCACGACACGGTCTATGTGACGATCGCGGCGACGCCGGACGGCAAGATCATCGAGGCGCAGGGGCTGGAAGAGCCGGTGCGCACGGACGCCTCGCTGAAGAACTGGGCGGTGACGGCGGTCACGGAGGCGTTCACCTTCGGGCATCACGACTGGCGGCCGCGGCTCTCGGCGGTGCGGGTCTATTTCACGGACGAGGGCTTCGACTCCTTCGTGGCGGGGCTCGAGGAGAGCCTGTATCTCGACCGGATCAGGGACAACTACCAGGTCGCGAGCGCGGTGGCGCAGGGCGCGCCGGTGATCACGGATGCGCAGATATTCGGGGACGGGCGCGCGGGCTGGCAGCTCGAGTTCCCGATGCTGATCACGTTCCATGCCGGGCGGAAGACGTCCTCGACGAAGATGGTGACGAAGGTGCTCGTGATGCGGGTGCCGTTCGACGAGCGGGCGTCCGGTATCGGCATCGAGCAGATTTTCGTGACCAGGGCGGTGCGGACATGAGGTTCGGATGGGTGGCGGCGGCCGGGGTTGCGGCCGGACTCGCAAGTATGACGGGCATGGCCGATGCGCAGGCGCCGCGGGGCGAGGATGTCTGGCCCGACAAGGCGGTTCCGGAGGAGGAAGCGGCAACGGCCGGGCGCCGGGCGATGCCGTTTACCCAGGAGGATATCCGGCTGCTGGGCGCGCTGGTCCGCCAGCAGCAGCGCGCGACGCTGGAGGGTGCCGGGTTCCGTCCATCGGGGCGGATCAGGCGGGTTGCGGTCGACCCCGGGGCCGGGGCTGCGGCGCCGGCGGTCGAGGTGCGGCGCGGGTTCACGACCGTTCTGTCCTGGACGGACACGACGGGCTCGCCCTGGCCGGTCGAGGAGGTGCTGGTGGACTCGCAGTTCCTGCCGGGCGGGGGCGGAGAGGAAGGCGGGGCCGGGCATCTGGTTTATCTGGCGCCGAAACGCCGTTTCCTGGCCGGCAATCTGGTGGTGAAGCTGCGGGGCCTGGCGCAGCCTCTGGTGGTGCTGCTGCAGGACAACGGCGGACCCGAGAGCGATTTCCGGGTGGAGATGCGCCTGGCGCGGCCGGGACCGGGCGTGGATGCGGCGGCGCTGATGCGCCCGGCGAGCTTTCATGCGGGCGACGAAGAGCTTGCGGGGCTGCTTGCGGGCGCGATCCCGGAGGGCGCGGTCCGGGTCGAGCTCATCGGCGGAGACGCGGGCGACCGGGCCTGGCGGCAGGGCGAGGACCTGCTTCTGCTCAGCCGCCATGTTGTGCTGTCGCCGGGGCCCTGGGCGGCGGAGCGCGGCTCGGGCGGGCGGTGGGCCTACAGGCTGCCGGCGGCGCCGGAGCTCTGGGTCTCGCTCGACGGGCGCGAGCGGCGGGTTTCCGTGCGCGAGGGAGGCCCCTCCATCTGGGCCGGCGCTTCGCAGGGCGGCGGGCGATGATGGCAAGCCTGTTGCTGGCGGCTGTGCTGTTCCTGGGCGCGGCGCCGGTGTCCATGGCGCTGGACGGGGTCGTTCCCGGCGCGAAGTTGAACCCGGCCGAGGGGACCGGCCACGAGGCCTACGAAGAGGGACTGGATGAAAGGAACCGGCAGGATCGGGAGGAAGCGGGGAAAAAAGGCGAGTCCCACATCGATGTCGTGCCGGGGGCGGTTGGCGAGAGGCGGCATGAGGCGGTGAAGCCTCCGGAGGTGATATCGCGGCCGCGGGAGGAAAAGGCGGAGCCGGAAGAAGGGGCGCCCGAGACGATTCCGGTGGAGCGCGTGCAGCCGCGCCGGAAGTGGGAGCCGGAGCCGGACGGAGACTACGCCCGGCCTGCGGGTGAGGATGAAGGCAATCTCGATGCGGTCGTGGCGGCGCTGGTCGATGCGATCAACAGGCCTCCGGACATTCGCAGGATCGCCTGGGGGGCGCCGGAAGCGGAGCGCCCGGACGGTGGCGGGGCGCGCGTGCCGGAGCGCACGGCGCCACTGCCTCGCGTGGGCGCCGGCGACGCTTTCTATGCGCGCGTCATGCATGCGGTGAACTCGGACTATCCGGGGCCGGTGCTGGTCGAGCTGCTGCAGCCGCCGCTTGCAGGGGCGGTCGCGCGCGGCGAGTTCCAGCTGGTGCGCGAACGCATGGTGATCCGGCTGTCGTCGCTGGACGTGGCCGGTGAGACGGTTCCGGTCGACGCGGTGGCGGTCGGCCTCGACTGCGCGTGTTTCGGCGTGACGGGCGATGTCTCCTACCACTGGTGGGAGCGGGTGCTTCTGCCGGCGGCTACGGGGTTCGTGGAGCGGTATCTGATCGCGCGGGCGGAGCCGGAGCGCCGCGTGGTCACTGTGGGCGGGGAAACCGTTGTCACGGAGGAGAGCGGGCGCAGCGCCCGGCAGGCCCGGGATGCCGGTCTTGCGGCTGCCGCCGGGCGGGTCGGCGACGTTCTGCTGCAGCAGGCCCCGTCGAGGCAGACGGTCGAGATTCCGCGCAATTCGGAAGTGGCGGTGATGTTCGCCGAGCGGCTGGCGCGGCCGTCGGCCGCTCTCCAGGCGGAGGCTTCGATGACTGCCCCTGCGCCTCCGCGCGTCGAGCGGGTGCGCCGGCAGGCTGCCGGCAATGGGGAGGACGGGCAGTGAACGGGCAGGGCCTCGGCGATTCGCTGATTTCGTTCGTGGCGACCTTGCTGGTTCCCGGAATCGGGCTGGTCGAGATCGCCTGCTACGTCATCGGCGGGGTCGTGTTCCTGCAGGCGCTCCTGCGGCTCATGCGCTCGGGCGAGGAAGGGCTGCGCGGCCCTTCGGGCATGGGCACGGCGCTCACCTTCCTGGTCGCGATCGTGTTCCTCACCTTTCCGCAATGGCTGGGCGTGTGGGGCGAGACGCTGTTCGGCGGCGCGGAACGGGGGACGGCGGCGACGCTGGCCTATGCGCAGGGCGAGCGCGGCGAGCGCTACCGGCTGTTGCTCCGGGCGGTGTTCAAGATCGTCCAGTTCGTTGGCCTGTTCGCGTTCCTGAGGGGCGTGTTCGTGCTGCGCGATTCGGCGGACGGGCGCAACGGCGCGACGGCCGGCCGGGCCTTTGCGCACATCGTGGGCGGCGTGTGCGCCTGGCACATCGTGTGGGTGATCGACCGGGTCCAGAACACGCTCGGGATCGCGCCGCTCAGCATTACGGAAGGTTGAAGATGTCGAACCCGAAAGGAGACGGAAGATGGCTTCGAGGACGGTGACGGATCGCCTGGGCCTGCTTGCCTTGCTGGTGCTGCTTGCGGTTGCGGCGGAGCCGGTGCTGGCGAAGGACCTGGGCGACATGGCGAAGAAGAGCGCGGGTGCGCTCGAGAAGTTCCCGCTGGTGGTGCAGATCCTGTTCTACGTGGTGGGCGGGTTCCTGGTGTTGATGGGCTTGTACAAGTTCAAGCGCATGCAGGACAATCCGCAGCAGCAGAGCTTCATGGGCGCGGTGGTGACCGCGATGGTCGGCGTTGCGATGATCTTCTTCCCGTCGGCGGTCGAGATGCTGGGCGGAACGCTCGATCTGGGGGTCGGCGGCACGTTGACCCGGCCGAGGATGCAATAGGCGGACGGGTCCGGTGTTCCGCCAGCTGAACGAGGCGGTCCGCTACTGGTGGACCTTGCGGCGCAAGCCGCTGGAGGCGTTCATGGAGCCGGTGGCGCTGGCCGGCGACGCGCTGCTCTGCCAGGACGGCTCGCTTGTGACGCTGCTGCGCATCGAGGGCTCGCGTTCGATCACGGGTTCCCGGGAGCTCGCGCGGTTCGTGGCGCTGGCGCAGCGGCGCCTGAACGGCGGCTTTCTCGACCGGGGACATGCGCTGCATGTCATGCTGGAGCGCGCGCCGGATGCGGCGCGGGCCGCGATCGATGCCGCGGCCGCGCGCCAGCGGCGGCGGTCGGAGCGTCTCGGCCTGGCGCTGGACGATGTGATCGCGGAGCGGTCCGGGCGGCTGGCGGAGCTGTTGACGGGCGAGACGGGGGCTTTGGCCTGCTGGACCCGGCCGCAAACAGTGCCCGGTCCGCAGCTCGCTCGCGAGAAGAAGGAATTGAGGAAACGTCTCGAGGAGTGGCGTCCGGGCGTGAGGGAGTCGCAGTGCCCCCTTCAGGTCGTCGACAGCCTGCCGCCGCGCCATGAGGCGTTCGTGGCGACGGTAACGTCGCTTCTCGGTGAGGCGGAGCTGATGGCGGAGCAGCTGGGGGCGCACGAGGCGGTGCGGTCGATGCGGGCGCTGTTGAACGGGCCGGACGCGGCGGGTCCGGACTGGCGGCCGGTCGGGCCCGGGGACGAGGCCTGGCCCCGGTTCACGGAGCCGCCGGAGCTGGGCTCGTTCCCGCCCCCGCTCGCGCCGCAGCTTCTGGTTCGGGAGCCGCAGGTCGAAGCGGGAGGTCTCCGGATCGGGGGCAGACTGTACGGGGCGGTGGACATGGTGCTCGGGCCCCGCCTGGAACGGCCGTTCTCGGAGCTCGTGACCAGGCTTGCGGAGGCGGATATCCCGTTCCGGTTCTCGATGGTAATCGAAGGCGGCGGGATGGCGGGTTCGGGGCCGTCGGTCGCTCTCGCGGCGGCCTCGGTGCTGGCCGTGACCTCCGAGGACAGTCGTCATGTAAGGGACGCGCTCATCGGCCTGCGGGCGGTGCGCAGCGACGAGCAGGCGGTGGTGCGGGTGCGCATCGGGTTGCTGACCTGGGTGGAGGAAGAGGAGGACGAGCCGGCTCTGGCACGGCGTCTCGGTCGAATGCAGCAGATCTGCGAGGGCTGGGGCGAGTGCGAGTTCTCGCCTCTCGTGGGGGACATCCTGGAGGCGTTTGCGGGAACGGTGCCGGGCTTTGCGCTTGGCGGGACGCCGGAGCCGGCGCTGGCGCCGCTTTCGAAGGTGCTCGGCATGCTGCCGCTGTTCCGTCCGGCGTCCGCAGTGAGGCCGGACCGGGCCGACTACCTCTTCCGGAGCGAGGACGGCAAGCCGCTCGGCTACAGCCTGGAGGAGAGCGGGGATTTCGGGTTCGACCTGGTTTACGGCATTCCGGGCCGGGGCAAGAGCGTGCTGCTGGGCTCGCTGTCGCTGGCGTTCTGTCTCCAGGGCGGGCGCCGGCGCTTGCCCCTGCTGGCCGTGGTGGATATCGGGCCTTCGTCCTCGGGCATGATCTCGATGATCCGCGAGGCGCTGCCGGAGGACCGGCGCTACGAGGTCGGCTGGTTCGCGCCGCAGATGACGCGCGCGCATGCGATCAATCCCTGCGACACGCAGCTCGGCTGCCGCTTTCCGCTGCCTCCGGAGCGGGCGTTCCTGACCAATCTGCTGGCGCTGATCCTGACCCCGGCCGGCGCCGCGGGCGTCCCGGACGGGGTAGCCGAGACGATCTCGCCGATGATCGAGAAAATCTACCGGATGCGCGAGGACGGCCGCCCGGGTGCGGAGCCGCATCCCTACACGAAGGGCCGCGACGTAGAAGTGGATGCCGCGCTTGAGCGCCAGGCCATTCACCTTCCGGGTTCGCCCCTGTGGTGGGAGGCGGTGGACCTGCTGTTCGACGCCGGCGAGGTGGATGCGGCCGGGCGCGCGCAGCGTTATGCGGCGCCGACGCTGCTCGATTGCCTGACGGCGGTGCGGGAGCCCGAGGTCCAGGACCTGGTGGGCAAGGCGACCTACGGGTCGGGCGGCGAGCCGGTGACGGCGGCGGTGGTGCGCATCATGACCGCGCTTTCGGGCCAGTGGCCGCTCATGTTCGAGCCGACCGCCTTCGATATCGGGCATGTCCGGGTGGCGGCGATCGACCTGGCGGCGGTGGCGCCACAGGGCAGTCCCGAGGCGGATCGCCAGACGGCGGCGATGTACATGCTCGCCCGTCACGTGCTGACGCGGCACTGGTGGGTCGGCGAGGAGGTGCTGGGCGAGGTCCCGGAGAAATACCGGGCCTGGCATGAGCGGCGCATTCGCGAGGTGAGGGAGACGCCGAAGCGGCTCGTGTTCGACGAGTATCACCGCACGGCCGCGGCGCCCGGGGTCCGCTCGCAGGTCGACCGCGACGTGCGCGAGGCGCGCAAGCAGCGCGTGCGGCTGATGCTGGCGTCCCAGCGCGAGGGGGATTTCGGCGACCTGGCGGAACTCGCGACCGGTTTCTGGATCCTGGGGTCGGGCGGGACGACCGAAGATGAGGCGCGCCACCTGGCCGAGATGTTCGGGCTCGGGGACGCGGCGGTGGAAGCCATCCGGTTCCGTCTCACGGGACCATCGCGGACGGGCGCGCCGGCGCTGCATGTCGCCAGGGACGCCGGCGGGCAGTTCGAGCAGATCCTGGTGAACTCGGTGGGACCGGTCGAGCTCTGGGCGCTCAACACGGCGCCGCGCGATGTCGCGTTGCGGAACCGCGTGCAGGCGCGGATCGGCGCGGCTGCGGGACGGGCAGCGCTCGCGGGGATGTTTCCGTCGGGCTCCGCCAGGGACCGTGTCGAGGCGGAGATCCGGGCGCTGGAAAGCCGGGGCATGGAGGCCTCGGTCGAGGAGGCGGAGATACTGGATGCGCTCGCCGACGAAACCGTGCGGGCGACCGCGCAGGCGGCGGCGTAGGGGGGACGAACGGTGCGGATGCGAGAGCAGCGAGGGGCAGAGGCCATGGGACCGACTGAAAAGCACGAACTGCGCAGGGCGTTGGCGGAGACGATCTTTCAGGCGCCGGTTCCTCCGCCGGAGCCGGGCGATGCAATTTGCCGTGAATGCGGGCGCCGGGACCGGAACGCCTGCGTGGATATCCGCGACGGGCCGTGCCGGTGGGTCGAGGAAGACCTGGGCTCGGTCTGCGCGGCGCGGATGCAGGCGAAGGCGGACCCCGCATATTCGCGCCTCTACACGGGGGACGGACCGTGAGGAGGCTGACGGCGTCGGCGGGCGCACTTGCTTTGCTGCTGGCGGCGTCGCCGGCGGCCGGTCAGTCGGACGGTCAGGCCGACTGCGATCCGGCGATCGCGAAGGCGCTTGAGGATTCGGCTGTCCGGGGTGTGGAGCGTGACCAGGTCTTCATCCGCCACCCGGACGAGGGGATCGGCGACCCGGACTCGATCTACGACCTCTCCTGCGACCTGCTGAACTTTCCGAGCTGGGACGCGCTGGTGCGGCTGCCGAGCCTGCCCGACCTGTTTCAGGAGCTTTGCGACCGGGCAAAGGCGGTCTGGCGCGAGAAGGTGACGCGCCCGTTCGACCGGGCGGTCTATGGACTGGACCGCGAACTGGACGTTCTGCCAGGGCTGGATGTGCGACCGAGGACGCGGCGCCTTCCGGGAGTGGACCCGGATGCCGGCCGGGTGTTTCGCGGCATTGTGGGGGAGGAAGAATCGTGATGTTGAGAACCGCCGCGGGCGCGATTGCGGTGTCGTTGCTGGCTCTGGCGGCGCCGGAAGCGCATGCGGACTGTTGCGGCTGCGCCTGGAGCGCGTCGCGGTCGGCGGCGCGAACGGTGATTACCAAGGTCAATGCCCGGATCGACCGGATGGAGAGCAGCATCGTCGAGACGCTGGAACTCCAGACGGCGCAGCTGTCCGGATATATCGCCGAGGGCGCGAAGTCGGTGACCGATGCGCTCGATGCGCAGATGAAGTTGCAGGCGGAGATCGCGCGCGACGAGGCCGAGACACAGTCGAAGCTCCAGCACCGGCCGACCTCTTCGGGCTGCCGGACGGTCACGGGCATGGCGGGTCTTGCCGAAGGCCGCGCGGCGGCGGCGGAGACCGGCAAGCGCGCCGGGACCCGGGAGACCGGGCGGATCGGCGGCGACAGCGCCGTGGTCGGCGGTGAGGCCGGCATGGCGGCGGACACCAGGCGGCGTTTCGGTGTCTGGACAGGAGCTCATTGCAGCGAGAACCGTCTCGAGGCCGGCGCGGATGTCTGTCGCGGAGACCCGTCCAGGCACGACGCCGACATCAGGGCGGGGTCCCTGTTCGACGTGGACACCTTCGGGGATGACGACGAACGCCTTGCTGCCGAGGAGCTCGGGCGGAACCTGGCGGCGCCGCTGGTCTGGGACCGGTATCCGCTGCGGGCGGTGGACACGGACCAGGACCGCGAGCTCGCCATGCTGGCGCGCGCAGCCGATGCGCGCGCGGCGCTCGCTTCGGACTGGTTTGCGCGCTCGCGCGGCGCGCGGGAGCCGGCGGTGGACCTGGCCGGCTGGGCCTCGACACTGGCGCCCGGTCTTTCCGGCGACGGGAGCTTGCTCAGCCGGCGCGAGCTGCTCGAGGTCCTTACCTCGCGGCGGTTCGAGAACCCGGCCTGGGCGGTCGGCCTGCAGTCGATGAACCGGGACAACCTGCTGCGCGAGCTCGCGCTCCTCCAGGCCGCGTCGCTGATGCTGGACTGGGAGCGTTACCGGATGGACGAAAGGCGCGGCGCGATGGAGGCGGCGCGGCTTGGGGCGGCGGCGGAAGAGATGCGCCGGCTGCCCGGTCTTGCGGACTGGCTGGAGGTCCAGCGCTGATGGGCGTCTTGCGCCTGCTCTTCCATCCGGAGTTCGGGCGGCCGCTCGGGGAGACGAGAGCCTCGGCGGGCCGGATCGGCCGGTCGGTTGCCGGGTTGTGGCATTTGCCGGAAGGGAGCCGGCCGGATGCGCGGCGGTTCCGCTCGCGGATCGGGGCGGCGCGCCTCGCGCTGGGGCTGGCGCTCGTCGGTCTGGGGATTGCGCTGGGCACAGGGGTTGCGTGGGGCCAGGGGTTCCAGTCCGACCTGTTCGATATCGTCGACGAGGCGAGCCGGGACCTGTTCGACCTGCTGCGCGGCGGCGGAAACGCGGCCTATGCGGCGCTCGGCGAGATGGTCGGCTATTTCAACGCGGGCGTGCTTGTCCTCGCCGGCGCGCTGCTGATCTACCACACGGCCGCCGGCGTCATGGATACCGGCCGGACCGGCCGCCTCGGCTTCGGCGGCTGGGAAATCGTGCGCATCGTGACGTCCGTGGCCCTGCTCGTTCCCCTTCCGGGCGGTCCCTCGGGCGGGCAGCACATCGTGCTCGATCTGGCGGGGATCGGCGGGGATTTCGCGCAGTCCGTGTGGAAGCCCTTTGCGGGCTCCCTGCTGGGAAGCTCGCGGGTATCGGTTCCGAAGCCGTCGACCGAGGGGCGGGAGGTCATGATGGTCGACTTCCTGGTCGTGGAGGTTTGCCGGGAGCTGGCGGGCAAGAGGGCGGCGGCGGGGCCGTTGAGGACGACGGCAAGGGGCGGGCAGGTCTGGCGTTATGACGTGGCCCAGGGATCGAGCGGCTATGACATAAGGAGCCATTGCGGCGAGGTGAGGTTCGCGGGGCTGGACCGGGAGGGGCCGCGGGGCGAGGTGGCGAGGGCGCATCTCGAGGGCATGAACGAGGCCCGCAAGGTGCTGGTCCCGGTCGCGAAGCGGATTGCAGAGCCTTACGAGGACGGCCAGCGGTTCGGCGAGCCGATGGACTGGTCGGCGGTGAGCGGTGCGATCGCAGGCGCGGTGGCGGCCTATTCGCAGGTGGTGGATGCGGCCGTGGCGGCGGCCGGAGAGCGGCAGAATATCGAGACGCAGGAGCGGCTGACTGCGGAGCAGGCGGCGAACGGCAGCTGGACGACGGCGGGCAGCCTGTTCTTCCGGGTGGCGGCGCGGATCGGAGAGTTCAATTGGGCGGTGGTGAGCGCGCCCGAGGTAACGCCGCCCATGCTCGCCCTGAAGGACCGGGACAGGAAGACCTTCAAGGCGCTGCTCCAGATCGCGGACGACATAGCGACGGCGGCGGGATCGCCGGTAAGTCCGCTGGGCAGCCGGGCGCCGCAGACGGGGTCGGCTGGCGGGGGCGCGGGGAGCTTGTTGAACCAGGTCTTCTATACGGTCCTGTTCTCGTTCGAGGACGTGCTCGATGTGGAGGGGGACAATCCGATCTCGGAGCTGGCGGCGATCGGGCACAACCTGATAACGGCGGTTCTGGTGACGTCGGGCACGCTGATGAGCGTTGCGGCGGTGTCCAATCTGGGCGATGCCCAGGCTTTGGGATTTTCGCTCAAGGCCGACCTTTTCGAGGCGACCTGGCCGGTGATCGACGGCATCGTGACGATGCTGCTGATGGCGCTGCTGATCGGCGGTGCGGTTCTCGCCTATCTGGCGCCGGCGCTGCCGTTCATCCGGTTCCTGTTCGGGCTGCTGGTCTGGATCCTGGCGGTGGTGGAGGCGTTCATTGCGATGACCGTGTGGCTCGCGGCGCAGACGGCGCGCGGCCAGGGCGACGGGCTCACCACGAACTCGACGGCGGGCGGGTTGGTGACCCTCGCGGGCGTGGTTTTGAGGCCGCCGCTGATGATCCTCGGGCTGATCGTCGGCTACCTGGTCTTTACCGTCGCGATCGAGCTCTTCAACGCGATCTGGCTCACGCAGATGCAGGGGAGCGCAGGAGAGATCGGGCCTGGAATTATCCAGTATGCGGTGTTCGTGGCGCTCTACGTGATGATCGCCTACGGGCTGCTGAATGCATCGCTGAAGCTGATCGAGATGTTGCCCGATGCGGTCATGAACTGGATAGGCGGGCGCGCCTCCGGCATGAGCGAGGCGGACCGGATGATCGGGGTGGCGACGGGCAGCACCGGACGGCTCGGCGGAGTCACGCCGAGCCGCTTCGGCGCCGGGGTGCGCAACAGGGCCGGGGCCGGCGGGGATTGAACGCAAGGAGGCGTGCGATGGGCGACAGATGGAAGGGTTTCGGGGGGGCGGCGGTATTCGCGTTGCTCGGTCTGGGCGCCGCTGTCTGGCTGGTGGCGATCGGGCCGGATGCCGAAACGAGCGCACGGCTGCTGATTGCGGCGGTCCTGGGCGGGCTGGCGGCCTGGTGTGTGTGCGGGAGTTCGCGCGCCGGTGAGGTGCGCAGCTTCGGCGTGGGGCTCGGCATGCTGTTCGTCACGGCGGCTGGCGTTTGGTCCTGGATGATCGATTCCTGGGTGTGGGCGGGCATCGTCCGGCTTCGCGGTGCGGCCTTGGACAGGCTGGGGGAAAGCTGGGAGACGGTCTGCGTCTATGTGCTGCCGGCCGCGGGGGTGTTCTTGGCTGTGATGATATTGAGCATGACCGCCAGGACGACGGCCAAGCGGGTCGCCGGCGAAAGGGGACGGAAGAAGGCGGAGTCCGAACTCTTCGGAAAGGCGAAGTTCCTGGAGAGGCGGTGGCTCCGGGAGCTCGCCCGGAAAAAGGGAATGCTGCTTGGACAGAGCCCGGACGGGCTCATTTCCTATCCGCTGGAAGGCTCGGCGATGACGTTTGCGCCGCCCCGGACCGGCAAGGGCGCGACGATCGCGTTGAACTACCTGTCTCCGCAAGAGCGCGGCTGGCAGGGCTCGACCGTGGTGATCGACCCGCGGGGCGAGCTCTATCCGATCGTGGCGCGGCGCCGGCGTTCTCTCGGGCGCCGGCCGATCCTGCTGGACCCCTTTGCCATGGTCGCGAGGCACAGGGAGCTGGAGGGCGGCGAGGCGGATTTCGGCGAGGGAGCGGTGCTGCATCTGCCGGTATCGCAGAGCGATACCTACAACCCGCTGGATTTCATCCGGGACGGGGACGAGGCGGTGCGGGACATCGGCGTCCTGGTCGAGGCGCTGATGGAGCGGCCGAAGAGCGACGGCGGAAACTCGAAGCACTTCTACGAGTCCGCCCGGTCGCTGATAAGCGGGTATCTCGCCTGGGTCAGGTTCAAGATGCCGCCCGCCCGGAGAAACCTGAAGACGCTCTACGAGATGCTATCGCTCGGCAACGATGAACGTGACGCATTCTTCGCAGAGGTCGAAGCCACGGACCGCTTCTGCGGGGGCCTGATGCACATGGCGATGGAACGGTCCAGGCGGGTCGGCAAGGAAGAAGGAGGTTCGAACTTCACGACGGTGTCGAACCAGCTCTCGTTCCTGAACTATCCGGAGATAGCCGCGCATACGAGCTCGTCGAGTTTCGATCCGCTCGACCTGGCGAACGGCGACGTCGACGTGTTCGTGGTCGTGCCGGACGAGATGACGAGCCTGGTGAAGGGCTGGCTTCGCCTGTGGGTCTCGATTCCCTATGCGGTGGCGTCGCGGCGCGCGATGCAGCGGGACATGCTGGTTGTGATCGACGAGCTGCCGGCGCTCGGTCACCTGCAGCCCGTGATGGACGGGTACAACCTTGCTGCAGGCAAGGGCGTTCACTTCTGGACATTCGCGCAGTCGGTGTCGGCGCTGGACGATACCTGGGGGCAGGATGCGCGCAAGACGCTGATGGAGCTTGCCGAGGTGGTCCAGATCCTCGGCTGGTCTCGAATTGCTGTCGAGGGAGCTGAGCTTTTGTCCAAAGCGATCGGCGCGGCCACCTTCGTGAACCGCAGTGAGAGCCGGTCCGGGCAAATGCGCGACAGCGCCCTCCTCCCGGACGGCCAGAGTTCGCTCCAGGAATCGCTGTCGTTTGTGAAGGAGCAGCTCGTGCCTGCCGATGAAATCCTGTCCATGGGTCCGGACGATCAGTTTGTGGTGGCGTCGCCGAAGGAAATGCCCCGTGACGTCATACGCCTCAGGCATGCGCGCTACTGGCAGCTCGAGGGGGTGAGGGAGTTTGCGGACCCGAATCCCTATGTGGTCCGTAAGGAAAGGTCGCTGGCTGAAGCTGCTTGAGGACGTGAGCGGGCGGAGGGTCTTGGACATGGCGGGGAGAAGACGACATGGAGGGGATGCCACGGTCGATTTGCCGTGGTGGGTCGCGGTGGTCCTGGCGCCGGGGTCCTGGATCGGATTTGTTCATTTCCTGCCGGAAGCGCTGACGGGTCTTCCGGTCGGAGGGCGGCGCCTTGCGATGATCGCGGATCGCCTGGCGTGGGCGCCGGCAACGGCGGTGGCGCCGGTGCTTCGGGTGTGAGAACCAAACCGCCGACAGGCGTCCGCACCGCGCTTCCGGGCCGCTCAAACGCTCGGGCACTGCAAGCCGTTGCGTCAGCGGCATTTAGCCCGAGCGGCGCTTGAGCGGCAGCGCCCGCCACGCACTTGCGGGAACATGCCCCGAACCGCCGCGCGGCTTCCGGGCGTCAGTATAGGAAGCACGAGGTAACCGCGCAATGCGGAAACGCGGGGGCCGTCGTCGCGACACTTGAGGGGACGGCGGTGCGGATAGAGCTGCGCGCGGTCGTGCGAAGCATGTCGCCGGGAGCGTTGGGGCAGAGCGGTCCGCATTGTGCGGACGACAGTGCATGGCGAAGTGCGGAGCGTAGTGCCGACGGTCATGCAGGCGACGGTGAGCGGAGCGAGGCTCCGGGCAAGCGGAGCGCGCAAGGGCTACCCTGTCGCGAAGCGACGCGCCCAAGGAACACCAGAGAAGGGCATCTTACCTGCCAAGTGGGGCGACGATAGGTCGGCTCCAACGAACTACGGACCGACGGTCTCGTCAAGGAAGGTGCTCACGCGGCGTGCAACCGCATCCTCGTCGGCAAGCTCGCACTCCCATAGCGTAAGCCCCGTCCACCCGGCCGCAGTCAATTCGTCGAGTTGGCCGGAGTAGCGTTCGACGTTGCGAGCAATTTTCGCCTGCCAGTACTCGGCGTTGGCTTTCGGCAAACGGCTCCCGCGCTTGCAAGAGTGCCCGTGCCAGAAACATCCGTGAACGAAGATGACCTTGCGACGTGGCCCGAACACGATGTCCGGCTTACCCGGCAAGTCCTTCCTGTGCAGCCTGTACCGATAGCCCATACGATGCAGGAGCCGCCGCACCGCCAGCTCGGGTTTGGTGTCGCGACCTTTGACGGCGCGCATGGTCCGGCTGCGCTGCTCCGAGGTCATGGCTACGATCGTCGGATGGCGGTCGGGTCGGATTCCCTCTGCACTGCGTTATCTCGAACGATGCGCGTCGTCCGAACTGTGTCGGCGTCTCGATGGGCAACGTCGAAGCTGACGTAGTTGATTTCTTCCGACGTGCACCGGAAGCAGTCGTTGAAGGCTTGCATTATCTGAACGTCGGAAAGCCGCTGCGGCTGCGGAGTGGGATTGTTGCGAGGACTTGGAATCGTGGAAGGCAGGACGTAGAGGCACGGCGGGGGCAGCGAGTACGGCCCGACAATGGTTACTCGGGAAACGTCGGCCACCAATTTGGGGCAAGGCCGTCCGACGGTGCCGCACACCATGTCCCAGATGACTATTCCGTCAACGCGTTGTTCGCGGGAGATGATTTCCGCGCTCAGGCGCGTATGGATGCCGGACCATGCGTTGTGACGCGGGTCCGCGCCGTTGTTCGTGCAAATGCTCCAGATGATGAACTCGTCGGCGTTCGGGGGTCGCTCGAAGATGTTGGTGTTGTTGCCGTCAAGACAGCCCTTCAATTCGATGATGGCGGTTCGGCCCGAGTCGAGACTGACGGCGTAGTCGTGGCGGTTGGCTTCCCCGGCGGACTCCCAGTCCGTGATGAACCCCGCATCCTGCATGTGGTTGAGAACATGCTGGACGAAATCTCGCTTGTCGCGCATCGTGGCGGAGAACTGTCCGCGAACGCGCTCGATGGCGCCCCGGAACACGCCGCTGCTGTAGAACTCGGACTCGCTCAGGCCGTGATCGCCAAGCGTATGCGCCTCGGTCTTCAGGGTCTCGGCGAACGCTTCGATTCGCTGTCGAAGGCTACTGTTCCGTTCGCATGGGATGACGCTCATGCGGCTTCGCGAGCCTCGGTCGCGTACAAGACCACAGGCTCGATGACCGCGTCCGCCAGAAAGCGGACCACCGGCACAACCACGCCGTCGCCCGTCAGGTGATAGGCTTCGTTGTAGTTGTCGGGCAGGGTGTAGTCATCCAGAAGGCCCATGAGTCGCGCGGTCTCGCGGCTTGAGATGAGGCGCGACCGCACTTTGCGGCCTTCGACCACGAGGACAAGTTGACGGCTTGAGCCGCCGGCCGGAGTGCGCAGGCAACCGGCGATGTCGTCGAACCGCACTTCGGCGCGCTGGACCTTGCGGCCGGTTTCGTCGCGCCGTGTGCGTTTGTAGACCGTCCCAACGATGCGCCGCGCTTCTCGCTTCGCCGCGCGGACCTTGTCGAGGTTTATGTCGCTCATCATATCGAGGAGCTTCCGCGTTTCGACGGGCGTATGCCAAGGCACGTCTCGCGGGTGTTCTTCGAGGAAGTCGGAGAAGCCGGTGTTGCGCACGGGCGGCACGGGGAGCCGCCACCATATCCAACCTTCCCTCAAGTCGGCGGACAGTCTTCCGAATGCGTTCCGAAGCGAGCGGGGGTGAAACACTCGTCCGGACTCCGTCTCGCAAAGCGCGTCGGGGATGGGAATGTCGGCCCGCACTGCGACAATCAAGAGACGGGGGCGCGATTGGGGGACGAAGTGAACGGCGTCGATGACCAAGGCTCCGAACTTATAGCCGCCATCGCGAAGCGCCTTGCAAATGGCCTTGAAGTCCTTACCGCCGTGAGAAGAGAGCGTTCCGCAGACATTCTCCAAGACAATCACCGCAGGCGCGCGCGATTCACCGGCTAGCGCCGTCATGAGGCACCAGAATGGCCAGAACGTGCCGGAGCGTTCGCCTTTCAGCCCGGCGCCGCCGCCGGCGAGGGAGAGGTCCTGACACGGGAAAGACGCCCAAACCAGATCGGCAATGCCCGTCAGGTCGCCCGTGGTGACGTTGCGCACGTCGCCGCAGACGAGATTGTCGTCACCCCAGTTGAGGGCGTAGGTGGCGGTCTTCTTCTGGTCGAAGTCGTTGGCGAACTGGCAGCGCCATCGGTCCCCGAGACCGGCGCGCGCCATGCCGGCGCCAGCGAAGAACTCGTAGAAGGTTCCGACCGTGCCGACCATTTACCGTTCCAGTTGTCCGCTGACGTTTAGGGGGAACGGAAGCTCGCGTTGACTGTGGTTCTGCTCCAGGAACCAAGCGATGGCGCGACGGCCAAGCCACGCCATCGAGACATTGTGCTGCTTCGCGAGCTTTTGAAGCTCCTGGTATTCAGGAGCTTCAAGGTTTACGGTGAGGCGTTGTTTAGCTGTCACTGCACCTTGCCGCACAATGCTGCATCCTGCAGCGGAGACTAGATGCAAAGCCGAATCGCGTCAACCCCTACACTCAGGTGCGCCACGGGCTCGGCGTCGCCCGTCCTGCCGGGGCATAGTTCATAGCCGCCGCGATGGCGGCTCCGACCTTCTCCGCCGCTTCGACCAGGTGCGCATCGGCAAGGTGGGCGTAGCCGGCGGTGGTGCGGCGCCGCCGGTGCCCGAGCAGCTTGCCGACCAGGGGCAGATTCTCGCCCGCCATGACCGCCTGGCTTGCGGCGGTGTGGCGCAGGTCGTGCAGACGCAGGCTGCCGACCTTCGCATCCGCGCAGACCGCGCGCCAGCACGCGATGAGGCTGGATTGCCCCCGCGCCTCGGCGTAGCGCGGAAACAGGTGCGCATCCGGGTCGCGCGCACCGGACAGCGCGGCGACATGCGCCCGCGCGGCCTCGCCGAGCGGCACGGCGCGCGGGCCGGTCTTCGAATCCCGAAGGCTGATGGCGTCCTCGCCGATATCGCGCCAGCGCAGGTCGAGCACTTCGCTTCGCCGGCATCCGGTGAGCGCCAGCAGCCGGATGGCGGCGACGGCATCGGGCCATTCGGCCTCGCGGGCGTCGAGCGCGCGCCCGAGCCGCGCGAGTTCGTCCGCGTCCAGGAACCGGGCGAGCTTCTTCCTCGGGTTCTTCGCGATGCCGAGACAGGGGTTCTTGCCGCGCGTGCGCAATCCCCATTCCTCGGCGCGGAACATCATCGCGCGCAGTATCTCGAAGGCGCGGTTGGCCGCGCCGGGCTTGTCCTTGCTCGCGGCGTCGAACCACGCGGCCACATCCTCGGGGCCGATACGGTCGAGCGACACCTTGCCGAACGCGGGCAGGATACGGGCCTTGAGGTAGATGCGCACGGTCTTGCGCCCCGAGGGCTTCCAGTGCGGCTCGCAGCGGCGCAGGTACTCGTCCGCGAACTCCCGGAAGGTCGGGGTCTTCTTCTCGCGCTGGATATCGTCTGCGGGATTGTCGCCCGCGCGGATGCGCGCGAGCATGTCGCGGGCGCGGCGGCGGGCCTCCGCAAGCTTCATCTCGCCGTGCCGGGCGATGACGATGCGGCGGCTCCGCCCCTTGATACGGGTCTGCACAATCCAGACCTTCCGTCCCGACGGGTGGATGCGCAGCCCGAATCCGGGGAGCGTCCCGTCGAACAGGATGGTGTCCTTGGCCTTGGGCTTGCTCTGGCGTGCCAGGCGCGGGGTGAGGTCAACGGTGGGCATGGCTGGCTCCTCCTTCGCGCTCTTCGCCGCTTCCGGCCAGGGCCGCATGGATGCGGTTCGACACCCGGTCGGCGGCGTCGGCAACGGACCGGTCGGACAGGTGGGTATAACGCTCCGTGGTCTCGACCAGGGCGTGACCGAGGAGCTTCGCGACGGTCACCATGTCCACGCCGTTCATGGCCGCGACCGATGCCCAGCTATGGCGAAGGTCGTGCAGCCGCAATCCGGGCAGGCCCGCCTCGTTGCGGATGCGGGTCCATTGGTACTCGATATTGTCGATGGGCCGCGTCGGCGGACGGGCCGGAAACAGGAAGGGGCAATCCGGGCTGTATCGCGGGATGGCGTCGATGACGGCGCGCGCGGCGCTCGACAGCCAGACCGTGCGCGGTCCGGACTTCGAGTCGGGCAGATGGATGCGCGTGCCGCGAATCCAGTCCCATTCGAGGGAGACGATTTCGCCGACGCGGCATCCTGTGAGCATCAGCAGGCGGATGACGGCGACGGCCTGGGGACAATAGAACTCGTCGCGGGTGAGCACGGCGTTGAGCCGCGCCATCTCCTCGGCAGCAAGAAACCGCTCCATGGGCTGCATCCGATATCGCCTGGCGTTCTTGCAGGGGTTGGAGTTGTGGGGGCGGTAGCCCCAAAGCTCGGCCATGCGCATCATGGTGGACAGGACGGGCATGGCGCGGTTGGCGGCGCCGGGCCGGTCGGCCATGGACGCGAACCAGTCCTTGACGTGCTCGACGGCGATGGCGTCCACGGTCATATGACTGAAGGCGGGGAGAATGCACTTGCGGACCATATAGGCGTTGGTCTCCCGGGTCCGGGGCTTCCAGTGCCGGGCCTGTCGGTCGAGGAACTCGGCGGCGAAGTCGTCCATCGGATGTCCCGGCGTCCTGGGTCCATTGTCGTTCTTCGCCGTGTCGAGGAAGGCGGCAATCAGCTTGCGCGCCTCGGCGCGCGCCTCGGGCACGGTCATGGCGTCGGCGCTGCCGACGGTGGCGTAGCGCCTGCGCCCGCGCACCATGCGGTTGAAGACGAAGGTGCGCACGCCGGTCGGCTGCACGGCAAGGCCAAGGCCGGTCACCATGTCGTCGCGGAGTTCGTACTTCCTGGCGCGGGGCCTGGCGGCGCGGACGCGCCGGGCGAAGGTGGACTTCGGATTGTCGCTCATGGTCGCGGCTCCTGTGTCGGGCCGCGCGCCCGGGCTGTCGTACAGGAAGCGGCCGCGGCGGCGTTTCGTCGGGGAAGCCGCGCGGCGGTGCGAGATGGACCGGACCGTAAGGCCCTGACGCTACAGGCGTTTCCGTCTTCTCATGCGATGGCGGACGCCGGCGGGAAGGGCATCAACGATGCGTCTGTTGTGGGCATTGGTGCTGCGGCGCCGGGGAACGCGAAAGAGGCGGCTTCTGGATACGAGGACGGGCATTGCCTCGATCCGGGCACTGTCCTGGCGCGAGTTCGAGGAACTGGTGGTGGAGGCGTTCCGGCGAGAGGGATATCGGGTCGTGGAGAACACGAAGGCCGGCGCCGACGGCGGGGTCGATATCCGGTTGCGAAAGGAAGGCCGACTTGTCCTGGTGCAGTGCAAGCACTGGAACAGCAACAGGGTCGGGGTTTCGGTTGTCTGAGGTGTCCCCGGAAAATCGGACAGGTTGTTAGGGTGTATTCCGCCGTCTGACGGAGGAATGCCGATGAGCAAGCGCCGCAGGTTTTCCGGGGAGTTGAAAGCGAAGCTCGTGCTTGAGGCGCTTCGGGGTGATCGGACGCTTCAGGAGATCGCCTCTCGGCGCCGGGTCCATCCGAACCAGGTGGGTGCGTGGAAGCGCCAGGCGATCGAGGGTCTGGCCGAGCTGTTCTCGAAGGGCGCGGAACGCCGGGTCCGGGATCATGAGGGCGAGGTGCGCGATCTTCACGCCAGGATCGGGGAGCTGATCGTGGAGCGGGATTTTTGTCTCGCGGGTCCGGTCGATGAGCCGGGCCGAGCGTCGGGCGATGGTGGAGCGCGATCATCCGGCGCTGAGCCTGAACCGGCAATGCCGGCTGCTGTCGATCGGGCGCTCGTCGCTCTACTACGAGCCGAAGGGCGAGAGCGCCGAGACGCTGGCGCTGATGCGTCGGATCGACGAGCTGTTCGTGAAGTATCCGTTCTACGGCGCCCGCCAGATGGTTCGCCATCTTCGCCGCGAGGGGGGGCGGATCGGGCGCTGCCGGGCGGCTCGGCTGATGCGCCTGCTCGGCCTTCAGGCGGTCTATCGGGCGCTGCGGACCGGCGATCAGCATCCCGAGCACCGGGTGTGGCCCTGGCTGCTCAAGGGCTTGCGGATCGAGCGGGCGAACCATGTCCGGTGCGCCGACATCACCTGCATCCCGGTGCAGCGGGGCTTCCTCTACCTGGTGGCGATCATGGACTGGGCGAGCCGCCACGTATTGGCCTGGCAGCTGTCGAACACGCTGGATGCCGGCTTCTGTACGGACGCGCTCGACGAGGCCCTGGCCCGGCATGGCGCGCCGGAGATCTTCAACACCGACCAGGGGAGCCCGTTCACCAGCTTCGCCTTCACCGGCCGCCTGCAGGCGCCCGGCATCCGCATCTCGATGGACGGCCGGGGCCGGTGCATGGACAACATCTTCATTGAGCGGCTCTGGCGCTCGCTCAAATACGAGGCGGTCTACCTGCACGAGATCGCCGACGGCTTCACCGCCCGGCGCGTGATCGGCGAGTGGATCGGCTTCTACAACACCATCAGGCCGCACTCGGCGCTGGGCGGACGGACGCCGACAGAGGCATACCGAGGTGACACGCCTGTGGATATGATGGACAAGCCGCTTCGCGCCTTGACCACATCCCCAAAAGGCGCAACAGCAGCAACAGGAAGATCCATTCAAGGGGATTCTGGCGGCCTGAACTTCAACCGGAACACACCTTAGCCCAGCCGCCAGGCTGTCCGAAAAGGCGAGGCCACCTCACCTCATAGCTCACGACCAAGCCTGTGCTCGTTTATACTCGGCAACGCGGGAGCCCCAGTCTTCCAACATCCTGTCTTCGGTCAACATCAAGAGGCTGAGTATCTCATCATCGGCCGTACGAACGGAATGTTCAAGCAGTTCGTAGCATTGTGCCTCGCTCCGGTCGAACCAAGCATCGGCGCCAATCAAGCGGGGGTGAGTCTGCTCCTGTCCCTGATTCAAGAGCAAGTCGAAGGCAAAACTTTCCGGGTCCAGATCGTCACGGGGAAACCATCTATCGGGTACGTCGCGCGACCGAACAAACCACTTGCGCCGTTCAGGTCCATGGCAAACAAGCACGGCCGGGCTATGCCGGCTTTCGACAAGTCGGATGGCGATCGCGGTGAGGCTGGCGTCAAAGAGGTTGCCTAACTCGCGCACCGTGCGGAAGTTCGCCTCGGTAAACTGGCGGGAAATAGGAACAAAAAGGTAGAGCGGGAGGAGAAGGTCGGCCGCGTAGGCGTCGGCGTCGCGTTCGATTCGCGGCGTTTCCAGCCTGCGACTGCCGATGTCTTCAGAACGGCAAACCAGCATCCGGCCTCGATGATGACGCCAGTGCCCCAACTCGTGCCCGATCGAAAAGCGCTGCCGGCGGGGGTGGGTCGAGCGGTTAACCCGGATGATCGCGCGGTCACGGTGACCGATGATGCGTGCCTCGCAGCCGTCCAGATCGCAGCGCTTGACTTTGGCGCCCAAGTGCCAGGCGATTGCTTCTAGATCGATTTCGCCAGGATCGGTGATACCCAAGTCGCGCAGGACTCGTTCGGCGGCCGACAGTGGAGTCACGTATCATCGTCCTCCTCATCGAACGCACCGAGTTCGGCCAAGTCTTCGACAGCGCTGTCGATGTCGCGCTCAGATTGGCCTTCACCCTTTCGCGCAGCCAGTGTCAGTTTTTTGGTCAATTTGGGGTCTTGAGCAATCATGGCGTCGTAGCTGTCCCGCGCATCGGCGCGATCAATCCTTATCACGCGAGCCCTTGATCCTCGAGCCTCGGCTACGCCCCGTCTGGCCGCAGCGAGCTTCGCTTTCCCCGCCTCCGTGACCGCCCGCTCGAAAATCTCACGCAAGTGGTCAGCGATCTCGGCAGGGTCAATACCGTCCTCTTTTGCCTCGGCCAGAATCTCCTCGTCAGACGCGTTGAGGATGTCGTCCGCAAGACCGTCTGCCAGCCGGTCCAGCGCGTTGCGCTCCTTCTTCTGGTCTCCGGTCATGACGTCCACCCCCTGGGAAACTCCTTGTCGATCCATCGGCGGATCAGCCTGCGCTTGCTCTGATAGGTGGTGTTGTCCAGATCAGTCAGCTCTCGCAGTTCTTCACCCTCGATACCTTCCATCATGCCTTCGAGAATCACTTGGGCGATCTCGTCGCCCTCGAAGAGCGAGAGCAGGCACGCCTTCATGGCCGCTACCTCTTCGGCACTGCCCGCGCGCTGTTCGGGGTCGGGCACTGGATCGGGTGGGTCAACGGCCGTTTCTTCGCCACCATGGTTCGCTATGGGGACCAGCCGGGGACGAGTCTCTCTTTTCTCCGTTTCGCTACTGGCGATGCTACGCATGGCCCCGGCGAAAAACTTGGTCGGACCGACATGAACCGGGCAATTGCGACGGCCGTCGAGCGCGCGCAGAAACGCTTCCTGGAGGAGGTCGTCCGGCTCGATCGCTCGATTGCGGACGTAAGCCGCAGCGACCTTGCGCAATCTGCTCCAATCGGCGTTCGACAGGTCCTGTATTGCGCAGGCGAGTTCATCGGGCGTCCGAAGTGGCGCGGGTTTCATCTCAGACAAGACATTTGCTCCTGCTTCAATTCCCTATGCCGGATCGAGGGAACCGTTCGGACATATTTTTTCGCAGCCGTGTCCGAAACCGCAGCAGCAGCCGCATAGGGAGGTAAGAGCCAGTACCCGGCGCACCGGGGTCGTCTTCAAGAACACGGGAAACCAACTGATGATCTATGTGGTCAATTACGACCTGAAGAAGCCCGGTCGGGACTATAAGGGCCTCTATGAAGCCATCAAGAGTTGCGGTGCCTGGTGGCACTATTTGGGATCGACCTGGCTGGTCGATACCAACCTCGATGCCAATGGCATCTGGAAACGCCTCGAGTCGCACTTCGACAGGAATGACAGGGCGCTCGTCATCGGCGTCACCAGGGACTATCAAGGCTGGCTTCCGAAGGAGGCTTGGGAATGGATCGATAGTCGGCGCGCCCGCGCGGCGGCGTAGCAAAGGAGAGCATGGAATGGCCACGCAGAAGCCAGGAGAAAAGCCGAATCGGCCTGGAGAATACATCGAACGTGGGCCGCGAGGTGGAGAGGTGCCGGGGCCGCGCAAAGTGACGATCGAGCCAGGCGATCCGAAGCTGCCACCGACCCAGGGGCCAGGACGCACCTGGGAGCGCACAGGACCGCCGAAGCCGTAGGCGAGTGAGGGAAACCGCCCCTTCGACCGCGGGCCAAAACCCGGAGCCTCAATGATCTCTGCATCGAGATCGAGGGCTCGGCTAAGGCCCGTCGAGGAAGTGAAGGGCTGTTTGCGCTGAACCTCACGTTGATTGACGGCCATGGCGTCGCGGCCGACGAACCGGGTGTGGATCGGGGCCGAGGTTCGGTCAGAGGTTTTCCCAGGCTGGTTTCAGGAGGTGCCGGATGCCTCGCCATGGGTCGGCGGAGATGTTGGGCACCCTGCTGCGGTACGCGGGTATTGTCCGTAGAGCAGGCGCGGGGAAGCCGGCCATGGGTCTCCTATCTGGATTTGAGGTCCATGCGGGTCCAAGCGAGACGGAACGCACGGAGCCAGCCGAGCCGGCGCGCATCCGGCCATCTCCGGTGGATCGACACCGGTTCTGGTCGCGTGTGGTGGTAGTGGCCGCAGGCTGCGCGCCAGGCGGCTATGTCGCTTTCGTGGAGTTCGTCCATGGCGTCCACCACGGCGCCGCCTTCCATCCCGGAGAGGACGGGCTGGTAGCGCCGGGCTGAGGCGATCCGGACTGCCTGGATAAATCTGCGAATCATCGCTAATTCCTTTCGTTGGTGTAGAGTGGAGAATCGGGGTTCGGGTTGGGGATCGGTGTCCTCGCTGATCGGGCTCGTGGTTACCAGCGCTGCGCGTCGAGGTGGCGGAGCACGGCGGCGGTGAACTCGCGGATGTCCCGGTAGGAACGCTCGTCGGAGTCGTTCCATTCGATGTGGCTGTTCAGATGCGGCTCGGAAACCGGCGCGTCCTGTTCCCGAGCGCCGGTGTCGATGCCGGCGAGCCTGGTGTAGACGGCGCACATGGTCTCAATGGCGTCCCCGGTATGGGACGGGCCGCGCCAAAGGATCGAACCGGTGTGAATCCGGATGGCGGCGCTGAGGCAGAAGCAGCGGGGGCTCTCGGGCGTGGCGAGGCGGAAGGCGGGAGGGTGGCGGACCTCTTCGTTGTCGACGACGTGGAAGCCGCCGTCGAACTCCATGACGTCACCGTCGTCGTCGTGCCCCCATCTCCCCTGGTGCCATCGCTTCGGGCGGTCGAATATCTCATGGACGCGGCGGGCGCTCTTGAGCTGCTGCTCGGGGCTGAGGGTCTGCCTGCTCAGTCGTCCTCGCGGAACATTATGGTGATGACCGGGCTGCCGTCGTCGCCGGCGCCGATCGCTACGATGGGGAAGCGCTTGCGGGGCGCCCGGTTGCTGTCGCGCAGGTCCTTGCGGATGTCGCGCACCAGCACGCACATGGTGACGCGGTCGCTGCCGGAGGCTCGCAGCGCGTAGTGGCGCGCCATCCAGAGCACGTCCCACAGGCGTCCGCGCTCGTCCTGGAAGCCCTGGTAGTCGTCGGGAAGGGCGATGAGGCGGTTCCAGACCGTGCGCGTGATGGCGACGGGAATTTTGAAGCTCGCTTCGCGCGCGGTGTCGGAGACGTCGACGAGGATGCCGTCCTCAATCGCCTGGGCGCGGATGTAGGCAGAGATGACGGGATCGAATGCGGCGGCGTTGCCGGGTTGGGGCATGATCGGTTTCCTTGCGGGAAAGAGTGGGAGGCGATCGCTGCGGCCTGTCAGAGCAGCTTGGCGTTCGCGACTGTGCGTTGCCGGCCGGGAGAGGAGGATCCGGCTGGGGGAGCGGGATCGAGCGGGGTTTCGAGGATGTGGCGGACACCGCGCCAGGCGCCGGGTGAGCGGTCGGTCGTGAGCAGCCGGGCGATCTGTTTGCGTTTGGCAATCCGGTACTTGCGCGTTTTCTCGGCCTCGGCGAACGCGAATATCTCGCAATAGCGTTTGACGCCGGCAAGCGTTGGTGCGGCATGGCAGCGTCCGGCGTCGCCGAAGCCATGGATGCGCCAGTATTGTCCGTCCCGCTGCAGGACCGCTGCTTCCTCGCCCTCGACCTGGAAAGCGTGGACGCCCGGCCGCTTGCGTTTCATTGCTGTCCAGGGCCGAAGGCCGGGATATTCCGGGAGTGAGCTGGCGACGGAGAAGAGGACGGCTGCGGCGAGTTCCTGCGTGTCGCAGACCGCGTCGAAGGCGAGCGGGCGGTCGGGCGGCAGCGCCTTGATGAGCATGGCGTGGATGTGGTCGCAGAGCGCCCCGAGCGCAGCGCCGGCGGTATCTTCGGGATCGAGCCAGTCACGGAACTGCCGCCCGCGGAGATCGTATGTCGCCCGACGGAGCGCGGCATCGAGGGAGAAGCTATGGGCGCGAGGCGAAAGGGCGTTGCATGACCGGTGTTCGGCGTCGTGCGCGCCCTGCGGCGTCCAGTTGGTCTCCAGCAGCGGCAGGGCGTAGTCGCAGATATCCTTTGGCGTCACGATCGGCGGCCGGTTGGCAAGCGTCGGCGCTCGGGCCGGGCGGCGGCGGGTACGATGGAGGGTCAGGGGGGGACACGGTTTCATGACTGGCTGCTCCTGGTGACCATGCGGCCCGGATCGAGGTCTTCGTCCGGCATGTTGCGCACGAAGCGGACCGCTTCCTCGAGGCGCCGGCGGGCGACGCGGTCATGTCTCGGGTTGGCGCGGAACCAGCGTTCCGGTTTGCGGGAGAACCAGGCGCCGCTGTCGGCAACGAAGCTGTCGCTGTAAGCGATGAGATGGGTGGTGGTGGCGATGGCCCAGGCTCCGGAGGGCCAGACGTCGAGAACCCGCCCGATGGTGACTGAGCGGGTCTCGGAGGGCGCGTCGGCGAAGATTCTGTCGTAGGTGTCCTGCCGGCGGGCGTGGCGGCGCTTGTGCAGGTTGCGGCGCCGGAGCGCATATTCGGGTTGCCAGCCAAGTTCGATCGGGGCGGCGGCGAGTTCGTCCATGTAGACGCTGTTGACGGTCTTTCGGTCGAAGAGCTGTCGGATGACGGCTGCGGCGTCGTGCGTGTGGATGCCGGCGATGGCGCTGATGGCGGAGGGACCGCATTTGGTGGCCCGGCCCTTGATTCGATGGAGCATGGCGTTTCCTCCTTGTCACGGGGCAAGGGAATTCACCTAAAGACTGCTTTTCTCGGACTTCTGGTTCAGATTTCGGGGATAAATGTCTATTGGAGAAGGAGCGATGGGTCTGTTTTAGAGGGGGAACCGAAGTCGAGGGAAATCAGGGCTGGAAGAAATCAATATGAAGGTAATTACGAAGTTGATCTAACGTGTTGGAATTCGCAGTTGGAAGGAGTTGTTGTGGCGGTCGTGAGGGATTGCAAGTAGGGTCTGGACAAGACAACAAGACTGGAATTCGGAGGTTGTGGAATGGCAGACGAGGAGAAGGTCGGGACGGGTCCGGGCGGGTTGGTTGTGCCGGGCGATCTCGACGATCCCCTGGTGGACGAGGCATCTGCTCTTGGAAACGGGGAGGATGCGGTGGTCGATGAGGCTGCCGCTCCGGGCAACGGAGTAGAGCCCCGGAAGCCGGGGCCGGCGAGCAGGGGGAACGGCGAGGATCGCGACTGGAGCGAGATAGACCGCCACAGCGAGCGGGTGATTGGCGTCCTGCGGAGTGTGCTGGCGAAGATGGACGCGACGACCGAGGCGACTCTCGGCAAGCTGCTGAAAACGATGGAAGGGGGCCTTGAGGGGAGGTTCGAGGACGTGAAGCTTCTCATGAAGGCCACGGTGGGCGTTGCCGGGCGGGAGGAGGTCGCAGCTGCCTGGCGCGGTCCGGCGGAAGCGGTGCGGCTGTTGGGAGGGGTTCTGGCCGGGATTTCGGAGAAGTCGGGGCAGGATGCGTTCGAGCACAAGGAACTGTCGGCAATGTTGCCCACCTTGAAGACGGCGGAAGATTTGCTTCAGAGGGCCTCCCGGCATGAAGACGGCAAACTGCCGGTGATTGACGAGGCGTTGGGGGGGACCGGAACGCATGGGACCAGGATCGCAGTGGTTGCCACGAGTGTCGGAGAGGCGGTGGCGCTCGCGGAGAAGATGATCCGGGGCACGGAGGTTCCGAGCAGGAAGGCGGTCGCTGTCCTGGTAGCAGGCTGCATCGTCGAGCTTGGGGGTGTGTTCGGGGCCGAGGGCGAGAACTCGGAGTTCGTCCAGCGGGTTGAGCGTTTGCGCCAGGAGCGCGCCGGGCCGGTCGAAGGCGCGGAGTCGAATGACGTGCGGGCGTTCAGGGCGGATTTCGGCAAGGAAATGGTTCGACTTCGCAATGCGATGCGATGGCGCGAGCGCGGGGTCTGGGCGGCCGGGCTGGCGATTTGTCTGCTGGCAGGCTGGGCGGCGGGGATTTCCGGGGTGGATTTTTCGTTCGTGGAGCGCCTGCTATAGGACCCGGATGCTGGCGTCTTCGTCGCGGGAGACGCTTCTGTCCTCTTCTTCCGTCTGTGTCTTTGCCTGTTGGCGGTCCGCGGTGATGTCGCGGCCGGTCTCGGCGGCTTCTTCGGTCGTTTGCGAGCTGTCCCTATGGGTGGAAGCATCGCTTTTCTGTCGGGACTGCTTGAGTGTGTCAGCCAGCCGCTCGGACAGAGATGCGCCGTCCCTGCCGGAGAGGGCGCGGTTGGCGAGGCCGAGATGCGCATGGAATCGGCTCAGTTCGGTTTGCAGCAACGCGACGGTGAGATCCGGTTCAAGATTGCGGAGAGCGGTATCGACGAACTGGGCGGGAGGCAGTGCGGTGAGCTTCTCTTCGAAGGCTGAGAGGGTTCGTTCGAAATCGACGATCAGGCGGGCGGCGCGGATGTTCTCGCGGGGGAAAGGCGTGTCGCAGAGGTGTTGGACCTCTTCGCGGAGGCGAACGATATCGTTGGCCGCGTCGGCGACGCCCGCCTCCAGGCGCTTGTCGATCGTCGCGATCGCGGCGAGGGTGTCGGCTGCGAGTCTTTCTACGGCCGCGAAATTCGTGCCATGCCGTTCGAGCTCGGTATCGTAGGCGTCCGATCCGGTGCTGACGGCCCGTCCGAGCTTACGGCCGATCTCGCGGAGCCCGTCGAGGTCGGCGTTGTCGTAGAGGGCGGGAAGGCCTCCTTCCCTCATGGTCTGTCGAAGGTTGCCGCGCCGCGCGACGGTTTCGTTGGCGAGCTTGAAGAGTTCTGCGGCCGGGACTTCGACCTGGTGGCGGTATGCGTTTCGGATATCGCGGTCGAGGCCGGCCAGGACGGTATCGCCGAGTGCGCTGTTCACCCGGGCGTCGTAGTGGGCCAAGTAGGGGTCGAATTCGTCTGCAGGCGGGAGATGGTCGACGACCTTCTGCAGGGCGTCCTTGCGTTCGCGGATGCCGGTCCAGTCGATGTCGGGGTCGTGGGGTCTGTATGTGGCGGCGAAGAGAGCCTTCGCGTCTTCGTGTGTTTCGCCGATGAGCCGGATGAGGTTGCGCGCCTGGCGGTCGTATCTGTATGCGGTCCGCTGGTCCTGGAGGATCGAATTGAAAGTGCGCTGGGATGCTTCCGGGATGGTGCGTTTCTGGATTGCACTGGAGATACGGTCGACGGCGATGCGCCATCCCGCGACATGCACCGGCAGGATGGCGCGCCGGCGGGCCTGGTCGGCGACGGCGCGCCATTGGGCTTCGAGTTCCTTGAGGTGTTCGCTCCGGGATGGGCGCGGCGTGGCGGCGGCTGCGTTGAATTCCCGTTGGCGTTCGGCGTAGTCGTGGATCCAGTCGACGAGGCCTTCGCGCGTGATGCCGGCGCGGCCCGCAGCCCTGAAATGTTCGGGCAGCTTGACGATGCGCTTGAGCGCCTGGCGGGCGCGGTCGAGGAGGGAGCGGTGGGCCTGGAGGGTCTCGAGATATGTCGGGCTGCGGAGAGCGCTGGCTGATTCGGTAAGGCGCTCGCGTTCCATGACGGCGCGGTAGCTTTCCTTGATGCCTTCGATGGTTTCGGCGAGATCCTCGTAGGAGTCTGCGTGGTTGCGGTCGACGGTGTCCTGGCTGACGGTCCGGACCAGCTCGTCGAGGAAGGGCGTTTCGCGGTCCGGCGAGCGATTGAGGCGGAGCCAGTTGACGGCGGAGAGGCCCCCGGGCGGACGGGGGCGGACGAGGCGTTTGTAGTAGCCTGCGGGATCGCGCGGCGTGGTGTCTTCGGGATCGGGCGGGGGAAGAGGTTCGAGGGCTGCGGCGCGTTCCTCGGGAGGCAGGATGTAGTCGCGGGCGGCCTGTTTCGGATCGGACCGGGACCAGAGTTTGGCGAGGTGGTCCAGGACATCCCGGTCGGTCACGTCGCGCGGGTGCTCGTATTCGGGGCGTTCTTGCGCGACCGTCATCCGGAGCGGCTCGGCATTCACGTAGACGTCGAGGCGGTCGCGGTGCCTGGTGAGGCTCGGATAGACCGTCTCCAGCGCCGGCCGATCGTCGGCAAGGACATAGGCGTGGTCGACGGTCGCGCCCTGGGCGGACGAGAAGGTGAGCGCGTATCCGTAATCGAGCCGCGGCAGTCCGTGGAGGCCGCGGTCCGCGCTCCAGTCGCGGACCTGGTCGGGGTCGAAGGTGAATGTCTTTCCGTCGTCCCTGCGAGCCGTGATGATGTGCCGTGTCTGGCCGCGCTTGTTCCTGAAGGGCTGTCCGTTTCCGTCCTTGGGGGTCTCGATGGTTTCGACGGTGACCAGGTTGCCGGTATCCAGGCCGAGGTCGCGGCAGGGGGTTCGGATGACGAGGCGGTCGCCCGGTGCGACCAGGATGTTGCGGGGATTGTTGTGTCGCGTGTCGGAGTTGTCGCCGGCGACGGCGATCGTGACTTCCGCTGCGCGCTGTTCGTCCGAGAGGGCCCGGTCGCGGAGGCACGGTGAGAGAACGCCGATCTCGTCATGGGTGCGCGCGATGACGAGAGTGGATCGATCGGGCGCTTCCTCGCGGCGCCTGTCCCAGTCCTCGACGAGCTGCTGCAGGGTGCTGTCGAGAGTCCGTCCGAGATGGAACCGGTCTCGCTCGCGGTAGGCGGCGATGGTCCTGGCGACGTTCCCGATCGCCTCTTCGCGGTCATCTGCGAAGCCGTCCCGAAGGTTCGATGAGGCCGTGATCTGCCATGGGACGAAACGCGGAGCATCGGCGTCGGCCCGGTATTGCTGGACGAGTTCCTGCCGTTCGGCATGGCTCATGCTTGCCAGGCGCTCGCGCGCTTCGGCAGGTGCGAGGCCCTGGGTGTGGACCAGGACGTCCTCGGCGTCCGCGCGTTGTCGGCGGATCCGGGTTACGAGCGTGCTGCCGATCTCGTTTCGCAGCAGCCGCAAACCGGGCCCGGCGCCGATGGGTTGCTGTTGCCGGGTGTCGCCGGCCCAGATGATGCTGGCTCCGGTCTTCTCGGCGATCTCGAGTAGCCGGGCGGCATGCGATACGCGCAGCTGTCCGGCCTCGTCGACGATGATGAGCGACTTCTCGTCGAGGTCGAGCTGCCCCTTTCCGTATTTGTTGAGGAGCGTCATCAGGCACCAGGCAGGGATATGCGCTGCAGCTGCGAGCTCGTTCGCGTTCCGCCATGCCTGGGCCGTTCCGTAAACTGTCCAACCCGCCTCCCGGGCGATATTCGTGATGGGAGTAAGGGTGGTGGTCTTTCCGGAACCGGCGGCGCCTTCGATGATGAGGTTGCGCCGGCCGGCGGTCGCGGCGCGGACTGCGTTGGCCTGCTCGGCGCTGAGTGGCTCTCCCGTCTCGGCCAGCATCTCGAGGTGTCTGTCGACGAACTCGGAGGGGATCGGCTCCGCCGGATGGACGGCGAGTGACTGTGCGAGGCGCCCGATGTCGCGTTCGCGGTCGAGCTGCTTTTTGGTCGTGAAGACGCGGGTATGCGGGAGGTTGGCCTTCACGTCCGGACCCTCGCCCCAGCGGTCGAGTTCGAGGATGTCGGCGCGTTCCATTATCTGTGAAGCGATGGTCTCGATCTGCTCTGGCGGCATCAACCCGGGCAGCACCGTGGCGATGCGTTGAAAGAGACGATTGATCCGGAAGATGGCTTCCGTTTCGGTGAGGTCGTCGGGAATCCTGTGCACCAGGTCTCGGAGTTCCTCCAGGTCTTCTTCGCGTATTTGCTGGCGCGGGATCGCTTCGAATGCTGCCTGGATGTCCTCGACGAAGCGGCGGGCTTCGAGTTCCCAGCGGACCGCGCGCTCGGATCGGAATTCTCCCTGCTGCTTCGGGAGGCGGGTGCTCTTGTTGAGCTGCTCGGCACGCGCCGCGCTGTCGGCGGTCGAGAGTCCCATCCCCTTGGCGGCCGAGACGATGGCCTTGCGCCGCTTCGACCAGAAGTCCTGGAGGTCCTTGGGGACATTGACGATGCGGGACATTTCGCCGTTGCGCCCGTAGCGTTCGACGGCGAGGCCGAGGCGCCGGGAGATGTTCCAGGCAAGCGCGTTCCGGTAGACGGCTCCGGCGGTTTTCTGCCAGTCGTAGAGAGGTTTTCCGTGCAGTGAGCGCCATTTGCCGTCGTCGGCGAGGGCAAGATTGAAGATGACGCAATGGGTGTGAAGCTGTGGGTCGTTCTCGCGCGATGACTGGTGCTGGAAGGTCGCGGCCATGATCTTGCCGTCGATCGTGCGCAGCGGTTCGCCGGTCGGTCGGTCCCTGGTCTTGCCGCAGTATTTGCCGACGATGAGGTCGAGTGCGGTGCGCACGGCGTCGTCATGCGCGCGGGCGAGTTCGTCCTGGACATGGCCGTCGGTCATGGCCCAGAGGGTGGAGACGGACTTGTCGGCGCTGAAGGTGAGGTCGAAGGCGGCAGTGCGTTTTTCGCTGCCGGCGTTCCTGGTGAGCTTGACTTCGTCGCCCAGGTCGTTGGGGTCGTAGGGGTTGAAGGGCGCATATCCCCGGTGGAGCTTGTAGAAGGCGTTCGCATCGACTCGTCTGCCGTCTTCAAGGCCGAACAGCCCGTGGGGATTCCACCAGACGCCGTCCGGTTCCTCTCCGCAGAGATAGTAGGCGCCGGGCGGCCGGTGCGACGCCTGGGACTGGATGTAATAGTCCGCCGCTTCCTTTGCGCTGGAGACTCTTGCGAGGGTTCCGACCATGGGCGGGCGCCTCAGCGCTCGACCTTGCGGGCGTGGTGATCGATGCAGAAGGCGCGGATGGCCTGCTGGATCGCGTGGCTTCTGGAGATGCCGAGTTCGGCTGCGGCGATCCTGAGGGATCGCAGTTCCTCGTCGTCGAGATAGACGTACTGGCGCATCCTGGAGGCGGGGCCCGGTCCAGGCCTGCGGGCCTGAAACTTGCGAGCGGGCTTCATGTGGGTTCCTCTTTATGGTCGGAATTATGAAGTGCACCCATTTCGTTTGAGGGAGGGTTGGAGAAAAAAGTCCGGAGGAATAAAGCGTTATTTCGCGTGAAGTGTTTCGGAACACATCCATGTGCAGGGGTGTGATTCCCAGAATGCTCGTTATAGGGAGGGGCCATGGTGGGGTTCGCGATTGGTTGAGGTCATGGGTGGCATGATGATTGACGATGGAGAGTGGAGCAAGGGGTTGCGAAATGGAATCGTGAGGGAGATATAGCGTGGAGATGAATGTGGAAGTCGATGAAGGAAATCGAGGGAGAAATCAAATGGAGAAAAATACCAACAAAGGTCGACGCAATCGCAGGAGAGTGGTCCGAGAGGCAGATGTAGACTTCGACGGGATCGCAGAAGAACTTGCAAAGGCCAAGCCGAAGACGATTGCGGTGAGCGATGCATTGGAGCGTTTGGTGGAGCAACTGGCGAGGGGGAGAGGACGAGGTCTCATGGTGGAACAGATCGTCGAGATATGCCGGCGGCGCGGACTCGACGTGGACAAGGACGAGGTCAGCGAAGTTCTCAACAGGGTGGGCGAGAAGTCAGAAGGAGGATGAAGACGGGGTAAGAAGGAGCTTTGGGAGAACGAGTTTCGAGGCGGGGCGGCTTAAAGCGTTGATCGCCCCGCTTTTGATTCAAGGAGGGGTTGCGGAGCAAGACCGGCAGGCGCGGCAAAAAAGCCGGCGCTGAAACACGCCGGCCCCTGGTGTCAGATGGAACGCGGATGCGCGTCAACAAGTGGGATCACGCGGGGAGCCTCTCGTAGAGGAGACGCGGATTGGATTTCACGTGTGCGACCACGCGGGGGAGCAGCTCCGAGGTGGAGGAGACCTGGAACCGGGCGCCCGGGACAGCCGGGGCACGAAGAGGTGGTCTCGGCGCACGGAGGCAGCGCGAGGGGGCCGGATTCCTCGCGGGAGCCGTCCTCGTTGAAGCGAACGGTGAGGCGGGGCTCACCCGTGAGGCGGCCGTCGGGGGACGCCCGATATATGTGGGAGACCTCGCCGGGCGCGGGGTACTCGTCGTAGTTGTAGAGGATGTCCTCATACGCCCGGAAGAGGGTGTCATAGCGGCTGGAACCGGACCGGGCGGGCCTGATTTCGGTTGCCGGGCTTGTGTAGGCGAGGAGGTACGAACCGGACATGGGAACCTCCCAGGGTAGAGTTGGCAAAAGCGGAGCTTTGCTGTTCTTTCGAGACGGAGGGGGTCATCGGCGCGGTGTCGCGAGGAGCGTGCCGAAGGTGCCGAAGACGGTCGGGGTAGCGATGGCAAGGAGAGCGAGCGAGATGTGAATCCGGTCCGAGAGGACGAGCGGTTAGAGCAGGAACGTGGCGGCGATCGCGTAGGGGATGCCGAGGATTGCGATGACGAAAAAGAAGCGATTGGCGTAGGCGGTCATGGTGGTGATTCCCCGGAGGTTGGTTCACTCGAAAGCGGCTTTCCTGAAACTCTGGAGAGGTGAACGGGACTGGGGATGGGAGCAAAAAAAGGGCCGCCGCGGTGAAGCGGCGGCCCGAGTGGGGAGACGGCGATCAGAAGGGGATGTCGCTGTCGTTGAGGCCGGTGGGCTCGGGGGCCGGGGCCGGCTGAGCCGTGTGCTGCGGAGCGTCGCCGGGCTTGTCGAGGAAGGACACCTGGCTGCCCGGGATGACCATGATCTCGGTGGAGAAACGGTCGGTCTCCTCGCCGTCCTTGCGCCAGCGGCGGGTCTGCAGCTTGCCTTCGACGAAGACGAGCCGGCCCTTGCGCGCGTGCTTCTCGAACATGGTGACGAGGCCCTGCTGGAAGGTGACGACCTGGTGCCACTCCTGGGCGTCGACGCGCTGACCCGACTGCTTGGAGACGTAGCTCTCGTCGGTGGCGACGCGGAGTTTGGCGATCCTGGCGCCGTTGGAGAGGGTGACGATTTCGGCGTTGGCGCCGAGGCGCCCGATGAGTTCGACGCGGTTCAATCCGAAAGCCATGATGGCCTCCTCTGTTTGACGATGGCTGAAAAAGAACCGACGGACCGGACCTTCCTGCCCGGTCGTCGTTCGGTTCGATAAAGCGCAAGCTTCCCTAAAACTCGTGAACGCCGGTTGGCGGATACGCGGTCTGCGAGGGAGCGTTGGGGGCGTTGCAGCTGGCCGAGGGCGGCGGCGACGGGGGTTCGGAACGGATCAGCTTGGCGACGGCGATTCCGAGAACGATGGCGAGAAGGAGTGTGCCGAGTAAGACGCAGAAGGCGACATAGGCGCGCCATACGAAGTCAAGCGCGTTCAGGAGCCGATAGCGCAGGCCGGTCAGGAAATTGGCGATGCGCGCGAAGCGCCGGCGGGGGAAGCAACGAGAGCCGGCGGCGCTGTTCGGATCACCGCAGAAGCAACAGGTGGGCGCGTCCGGCGATGTGACGGCGCGGGAGAAGGCGGCGTCGAAATCGCATGGCGGGATGGCCGGGACGGCCGGTTGAGGGGCGGTAAGGGGGATGAGAGCGCGCATGGCAGCCTCCGGGTTTCGGTTCGGAGGCGGGAGGCTTTTCTGGACTCGGCTGGGCCAGGAAAGGGAAGCAAAAAAAGGGCCGCCGCTGGGTAGCGACGGCCCGAGTTGGGGAGGAAGGGAGGCTGATGGCGGTCAGGCCGCCATGGAATAGCCTTCGTCGAGTGTCGGCAGCTCGTCGGAAGGCATCGGCGCGGGAGCCGGGGTGGGCGCGGCGGCGGCGGTCGTGTCGGGCTTGTCGAGGAAGGAGACCTGGCTGCCCGGGATGACCATGATCTCGGTGGAGAAGCGGTCGGTCTCCTCGCCGTCCTTGCGCCAGCGGCGGGTCTGCAGCTTGCCCTCGACGAAGACGAGCCGGCCCTTGCGCGCGTGCTTCTCGAACATGGTGACGAGGCCCTGCTGGAAGGTGACGACCTGGTGCCACTCCTGGGCGTCGACGCGTTCGCCCGACTGCTTGGAGACGTAGCTCTCGTCGGTGGCGACGCGGAGTTTGGCGATCCTGGCGCCGTTGGAGAGGGTGACGATTTCGGCGTCAGCGCCGATGCGGCCGATGAGTTCGACCCGGTTCAGTCCGAAAGCCATGATGGCCTCCTCTGTTTGACGATGGCTGAAGGAGAACCGACTGACCGGACCTTCCTGCCCGGTCGTCGTTCGGTTCGATAAAGCGCAAGCTTCACTCAAACTCAGGGCGGATGTTGTCGGCGGGGTCGATCCAGAGCGGAGGAAGGACGTCGCGGATCTCGCGAGAGGACATGCCAATCTCTGCGAGGAGGTCCGGAGCGTTGAGGGGGGCGCGATCCGACGACGCGGAGGCGCCGTCGACGTCGATGGTGTCGATATACATGGCAGCCCTTTCTTCTGCTGGCCCGGTATTCCAGGCGGTTGCAGAAGCCGGGCTTTCCTTAAACTTGTTCGCGGGAGAGCAGATGTGGGGGGGTGGAAACCGGTGAAGAAACGGAAAGAGCGAGACGCGGTTGAAGGGCAGGGTGCGGCGAGATTGTACGACCCGCCAGTTCCACCTTCAGGTGCAAGAGCGTCCTCGTGACAGAGAGGGTATAGGGGGGAGTTGGCGTTTGGGAGGGAGTAGGCCCGGCCGGCGTTTCAGCGGCGGGCGATGAATTCGCGGATAGTGAGTCCAGCGTCGCGAGCTATGAGGCGCAGGAGATCGGGGTGGATATCGCGGCTGCCGTGGACGGGCACGGTGGTGCTGCGTCCGTCGGGGTGAGAGAACCGCTTGTGAGAGCCGCGCTGGCGAAGTTCACGGAATCCGAGTGCAACCAGGATCGCGATGACCTCGCGTGGCCTGAGAACGGGGATTGAGGACATTGCGGTTCATACGTGAACTGTCTGTATGCCGACGAATTCTGCCTGGATGGTGGGTTCGCCGTCTTCGAAGATCAGGGCGAGGACTTCTGTGAGGTTGGCGTTGAGTTCGTCGAGCGAGTCGCCCTGCGAGTGAGCGCCGGCGATGCCGGGAACATGGCCGATATAGAGGCCGGTATCGGGGCAGCGCTGGATGACAGCTGTATAGGTGCGCATGGCGGGCGCTCCTTTCGGTTGTCGGAATGGAATGTAGAGCGGAAGTGGTGTTGGGGAAAGATTGCTGGAGAAGGGCCGGGCTTTACTCGGGGGCAGGACCGTGGAGGACGACATCGACGCGGTCGAGCGGGGAGAGATGGTGGAGGATCAGTTGGCGGACGTCGCGCCAGGGCAGCCCGCCGAGGCCGCAGCCGAGCGGGGGGATCGCAATGGAGCGGATGGTGTTGGCGGCGAGGGCGCCGGCGAGGGCGTCGAGGCCCTGGGCCACGTCGTCGAGGCGGCTGGCGTCGCGCCAGTAGCGCTTGGTAGGGAAGTTGACGATAAGGCAGGGTATCCCGGCGCCTGTGTTGAAGACGTGCAGGCGGCCGGGGGCAAGTTCGCGGCGGCGGTATGCCGCGGCGCAGGACGCGAAGTTGGCGGGGAACCGGCGCTTGAACTGGAGCGCCAGGCCCTTGCCCATGACGCCGACGCAGTTCACGGGATTGACGAGGGCCTCGCAGGCGGAATCGAAGATGTTGTCCTGGACGAAGCGGATCATGGTGGAGCTCCTGAAAGGGGATGAACGCAGAAGGTCATGCTTTGCTCGGCTGAAACTGAGCGGAGCTAGGTGGCGAGCGTGCGGAAAGTGGCTGAGACGCGGGTGGCGCCGGCGAGGATGAGGACGGATCGGCGGGGCAGGGCCGCGATCTCGTCGGCGGGGAGTCCGATGCGGACATAGGGCTCGGCGTCGTGCCGGCGGAATCGCATCGGCCAGGATGTGCAGAGGGAAAGGGAGGCGCCGACCGGACCGAAATCGCGGTGGTCCGCGTGCATGCCGATGCCCTGGCCGGGACGATACTCGTTTACGATGCACTGGACAGGGGGTCTGGCGGTGAAGTGCGGGCTAAGGCGCTCGGCCATGACGGCGGCCCATCGCGGGAACGATGGCGCCGGCGTACGGGAGCCGCCGCCCCGGTAGTCGTAACGCCAGCCGTAATGCTGGACGCGGCGGCGCAGCTCGGTGAGCCAGGGCGTCTGGTCGATGCGCAGGAGGATGCGTTCCTCCTCGGCCGGAGTGATGAAATCGGGGATGATGGCGGCGCCCTGCGAGAAGATGCTGTCGGTGTCGGGTGTCATGACGTCGATCCTCGTGCGGTTACCCGGCAGGGGCTTTCCTTTGGCTCGTAGGGGACTGGGGCGTGGGAGGACCTGCGCTTGCAGCGAAAGTGAGGCCAGAGGCGAAGGGGCGGGCTGCCGGTTTATCCGGAGCTGCGGCGGGTTCCGATGCTGGCTTTCAGCCAGTCCGGGAGTTCGTTTTACCGCTTTCGGATGAGGGCCAGGGCCTCGTCGAATTCCTCCAGGCGCGGGGTGTAGATCTTTACGCTGGGGTGGATGTCGCCTGTTTCGGTTGGGCATGATGTTTGGGTCTGTTCGGTTTTCGTCATGTCGGGATCTCCTGGGGCAATGGTTCGACCTGCTCAGGGCTTCGCTTGAGCTCTTGACGAAGCGGCACGGAAAAGGCCGGCGCTCTGGAGAGCGCCGGCCGGTATCGGCGTTGGGCGGGTCAGCCCTGGAGGCTCTCGTCGTTAATGAGCTCTTCCGCGGGAGGGGTGGCGGGAGGCGGCGGGGCGGCTGGATCGGTGCCCTGGGGGGCGGTGTCGTCCCCGCGGCCCATGAAGAGGAGCTGGCCATTGTGGGGGATTATGATTTCGGTGGCATAGTGGTCCTTGCCGTCGCGATCCGTCCATTTCCGGGTCTGGAGGCGTCCGGAGATGAAGACGCGCCGGCCCTTCCTGCCGTGTTGAGACAGGAGGTCGACGAAGAACGGGTGGTAGCTCGCGATACGGTGCCACTCGGTCCGTTCGGTGTAGTCGCCGGTTGAGCGGTTCTTGTAGCGCTCGGAGGTTGCGACTGAAATGGTCGCGACGCGGCCGCCGTCCTGGAAGGTACGGATTTCCGGATCGCGTCCGAGGTTTCCGATCACCTCGGCGCGATTGAGCGATTGTGCCATGGATGTGTGAACTCCCTGGTGCACTGGTTGTCGGGCCGCAGGGAGATTCTGACCCGTGGCGAGTCCGCAATCAATCGGAAAAGGAGTGTAGCGCTCGGCGAATCGATAGCGGGATCACCTGCAGGTGCAGGGGAGAGCGTTAGTGGATGTGGCTGGGGTCGAGGTCCTGGAGCGCGTCTGCCGCGCGGGATTGTTCGGCTATGCGTTGCGCGTCGGCGCGGGTCTGGTCGAGAGGCGCGTTGAACCGGTCGCAGAGCTCCAAGGCCTCTTCCATGTTGGTGGCGTGCAGCTCTGTCGGGATGTAGCCGGGGACACCTTCGATCGTGATGATGATCTGGATAAGGCTTGGGGTGTCGGTGGGCTCGGGAACGAAGGCGTAGGTGATTTCAGGCGGAAGGCCGTGGAAGGGCATGGCTGTCTTCCTGAGGGAAAGGCGGAGATTATAGAGCCGGCCCGGAGTGGGAAGAATCCCCAGGTTCGGCGGGATTCGGTCGAAGCCCGGTCGGGTGGAAGAATGCAAGGGAGCGCAGTGCGGCCTTGCGGAGTTGGGGTGACGTTGCGAACGGGCCCCGAAGCCGCCATTCCGGATCGCCGAGGTTGCGCGGGTGCAGCCACCAATAGCCGTTGTAGGCTGCGTCCACATTGCACAGATCGTTTACGAGCAGGATATCGAGAGTCTGTTTCGTGTGATTGTCGTGCAGAAATTCGCGGCGCTCGGCGCGCTCTGCGATAACGCGAAGATGCACTCTCATCCTCGCCCAGGGCGTGGCGTCCAGCAATATGGTCAACCTCTTGGGGGTGTGGCTTTTCCAGTCGCCGGACGGGCGCCACATGCGTCCATCGAAATGGATCGGCCCGAAGGGCGTCATGCTGGTGTGTTCGCGGCCGTCGTTGCGCCTGTATTCGGCCTCGATCAAGGGCTGGGAGTCGTAGTCGCGGCGCACGAACGCCAGGCGCCAGTCATGCTTGCCGATGGCCATGGGCGCGGATTGCCGGATGATGGCGAAGCCGGATTGGAACGCGCTGCGGGTCTCGATCTTCGTCATGGGCTGGTTGTCCAGTCGATGGTGTCGCGGAAGACGAAGATGCGTTCCGGCTGGCCTGTCGTCTTGGCGAAGTCGTGGGCCTTTGCCTGTGCTGCCGGCAGGGTGCCGAGTTCCTGGGGGCCGAAGCAGACGCGCCACGGTCGCTGCTCGCGGTCGAAGGTGTCTTCCTCTGCCTTCTCCTCTGCGCGTTGGTAGGCGGCGGTGGCAATTCGGGTCCACTGAGTTTCGTCGCGATAACCGTCCTCGTGTTCGTGCAGGATGGTATTGACGCGGCGCATGGCTCCGTGGGCGGTCTCGTACGCCCAATTCGTGTTCTCGATGGCGGTGATGATGTTGTCGAGGAGCTGGCGGTCGGTTTCTGCTTCGGTGAGTTGCTGCATGTCAGGGTTTCCTGTTCATGGCGATTCTGGTGAAGGAGCTGCCGGACCAGGACATCGTGGCGTCGATGTAGGGGGCGAGCCTGTCGGCGGGGCAGGCGTGCAGGACCTCGTCGCGAAAGCGGCGGAGGGGGAAGGCGGCTTCAAAATCTTCCTCGTACCAGCCGTCGGTGGAGCGTTCGTCGGGGGGCATTTGGGCGAGACGTTCGGTGGAGAGCCATATCCCGCCATGGGAGGGGGTGTGGATGGACACGATTCCCTCGGCGAAGGGTATGGCGGCGTCGACCGGCCCCCAGGGGGAATAGTGGCCGGGCTCCGGGGGATGGAGGTTGCGGGGCATGGGCGGCTCCGGTGTCTGGAGAGATCGGTGGGCAAAGGGAAGGGGGTCAGGCGACATGCATGTCGATGCGCTCGCCCCAGGGCTCGGTGTAGTACTCGTTCGGGATCGGGCCGTAGTTGACCCAGATGACCGGGAATAGCGGCTCGTGGTCGGGATAGTTCTCGCACTCCATGTCGGTGAGGTAGATGCAGCAGCCTGGCTGGCGGCCGTTGTCTTCCAGCCAGGCGAAGCCGGGGCGGAAGTCGGTGCCTCGGCGCCCCTTCATGACGATGCTATCGGGGAGTTCGGAAAGACCGTATTCGGTGACGTCCTGCAGCACCGCGTCGACCTGGAGGAGGATGAGGGTCTCCGGGCGGACATCGGTCACGATCTCTTGGATCTCGGCCCAGAATTCGTCGAGAACGTGAGACGGCAGCGAGGCCGAGGTGTCGATGAGGATGGCGATCTCGTTGATGCCCTCTGAGCGGATGGAGGGCAGGTAGAGGCCGCTGTCGATATAGCGGCGATTGGGGGCGCTCCAGGAATAGTCGGCGCTGGCGGCGTCGGTGAGGTAGCGACGCAGGAGTGAGCGCCAGTCGAGAACGCTCCTGTGGGCGTTGTCGACGGTTTCCTGGATGGCGCCGGGAAGGTTGCCCTGGACGCGCGCAAGCTGGGCGGCCTGGTGCATGGCCTCGTCCCAGGTCTGCTCTTCGATCGCGCGATCGACAGGCTGGGTCGCGCCGGCGCGCGCGTCGGCGTCGAGGACCTCGCCGGTGCCGGATGGGTCGAAGCTGGGTCGGGAAGAATGGGGGGTGCGGTCGCTGGCGCCGGCGTTGCTGGAAGTGTCTTCGGGGCCGGGATTGGAGGAGTCGTCGTCGGACCCGGAGTCCGGACCGGGCGGGGAGGGCGAGTTGCCGGCGGCGTTGGCCGGAGGCTGGTCGCTGTCGGGATCGGCAGCGGAAACGGGGTTTCCGGGGTCGTTTTCGATCAGCCGGTTGTAGGCCTCTTCGACGCTGCAGTCGGGCCAGCACTCGGTGCCTTCGGGAAAGGTGAAGCCGGCATCCTGAAGGAGGGGATGGGTGACGAGCTGAGAGGCGATCTGCCAGACCTGCGGGTCCCGGTTTCGCCGGCGGGTGTGGTGTTTCAGCGCGCAGGCGGTGACGATGCGGGCCAGAGCGGTCTTCAGGAGGGCGGCTTCGGTGTCGGTCACCCATTCCGGCGAGAAGCGGATCTCCTTGCCGTCGCTGGCGATCGTCTGGCGGGTGGAGTCGGGACGGAGCGGCAGGCGCAGGGTGAGGTTGCCGAAGAAGGGCTGGTCCTGGAGCAGGGCCGTGACGCACTTGCTGAGGCGCGTCGCGGCGTCGTTGAGGGCGCGGGAGGTCATCAGGCGGCTTCCTTGAGGGCGGCGCCGGGCGGCGCGAAGTAGCCGGCGAACTTGGCGGCGAGGTCCTCGGCGTCGCGTTTGACGCGCTGGCGCGTGGCCGGGTTGAACGAAGACGATGGCCTGAGCTCGTCGGGGTCGACGCTGGCGATGCGGTCCTTGACCTGCTGGCAGAGTTGGGCGAGGCGTTCGTCGCCGAAGATGTTGAGCCGCGGCACGATATCGACCAGGTCGCGGATGTTGCCGATCAGGCTGTTCCTGAAGATCAGCGGCTTGCCTTCAGCGTCGACGTCGAGGCGCTGGACGACGTAGTCCACGGCCTCGCCAAGGCGCTTGTACAGGTCGGTGATCGCGTCTTCGAGGCGTTCCTGGACGAGGTTCTCGATGTCGCGCTTGACGCGGTCCGCATCGCCGGCGGCGAGGTCCGCGATGAAATGTTCGGCGTCCGGGACCGGCACGATGCGGTAGCGGATGGCGAAGCGGTGCCTGAGGGACTCCTGGCTCGGATAGTCTTCGATACGGAAAAGGCCGCCCAGGCCGATGCGCGCCCGGTCGATATTGGCTCCGTATTCGGCGATGAAAACATTGCGTTCGCGGACGAGCTGCTCGGAGAGTTCGTCGATGGTGGCGGTGTAGTGGTCGTGATTCGCGACCGTGAGGAGGCGCGCGCCGGTGTCGTCCCAGGGCAGGGAGTTGTCGTAGTGGAGAGAGCGGGCCTTGCTCATCGTCTTTGTCATGTCGGCAAAGGCGCTCTTCGGGAGGAGGCGCTTGTTGAAGCGGCCGGCGCTCGGGTCGGCGTCGTTGCGCGCGGTGACGTCGTGACTGGCTTCGCGGTCGTAGCGCCGCCCGGACCAGTTGTTGATGCGCAGGCTGACGAGCATGGCGTCCCGGGTGAGGTCCATGGGGGAGGCTCCCTTGCGAGGATGACAGGTGGGTTGGGCGGGGAGATCAGTCGCCGAAAGATCGGCGGTAGTCGTCGAAGGCGAGGTCCAGCTCCGGTCCGGAGTCGACGATGCGGCCGGCGCGGAGGGCGGCGGCGAGGTAGACCGAGATCGGCCACTGGCCCGAGAACGCGGGGTCCCGCTCTATGCCGCGACCGGCATCGTTCCTGAAGAGGGTCAGGTATCTGAGGTTGACGTAACCGAGTTCGGGCTTATGGCCGACATGGTGGTGGCAGAGCCCGAAGAGACGATGGGGTTCGAGCGGATCGGCGTGGGTGATGAGCCAGGCGCCGGCGCCTTCGGGATAGTGGAGCTTATGGACGGGAACCAGGTCGATTTCGCGGCCGTTCGCGATAAGCCGACCGCGCTGTTTTGGGGTGAGGAGGCTCATTGGGTTCGGCTCGCTGCCCAGCGGATGAAGCCCGCAGTGTTCTGCAGGCTGGGATCGCGCTTCAGGGACATGGTGACGAGGAATTCGCCGACCTCGCGGCGGAGGCGCCTGGCGTAAGCAACGATCGCGTCGAAGTTGGTGTCGTTGGCGTGGTTGAAGAGGGCGCCGCAGAGGGAGACGAGAACGTCGGATTCCGTCGGGACTTCGGCGTTCTCCGGATCGGCGATGACGGCTGCGGGGTGCGGGAGTTCGCGCCAGATCTTCAGGAAGGCGGAGAAGACGACAGCGGGGCCTTCGCCGACGGCGCCTCGGAAGAGGGCGCGGGCGATATTAGGGACGAGGTCCGCGCGCTGGTTCACGATGTTGGAGACCTTGTGCCAGGTCCGGGGGCAGGCGAAGGCCTTCTCCTTCGATTGGGGGTCGAAGTCGTTCAGCAGTTCGGGGCGGGAGGAGATGAAGAAGATGACCTCCGGGGCGATGCCGGCGCCGGCAGCCCATGCGCACCAGTCCCGGTGGTCGGACTTGAGCTCCAGGTGGACGAACCGTGAGGCGAGCGGGGCGACCATGCGGTGGACGACGCCGCGGTCGTTCTCGCGGTTGCCGCAGGCGATCAGGGACGCGCCCGGGGGCAGCTCGTATTCGCCGATGCGGCGGTTCAGGACGAGCTGGTACAGTGCGGCCTGGACCATGGGGACTGCGGAGGGGAGCTCCTCCAGGTTGATGAGGAAGCGGCCGTTGTCGTTCGCCGGGGGCAGGAACTCGGGCGACGCCCAGCGTGTGCGGTCGTTCTTGTCGCGCCAGGGGATGCCGCGCAGGTCGACGGGATCGAGGAGTAGGGCGCGGACGTCGATGTAGCGGCGGCCGGTGGCGGCGGCTACGGCTTCGGCAATGTCGCTCTTTCCGATTCCAGGCTGGCCCCAGACCATGCAGGGCTCACGAGCCTCGACAAGCAAGGAGAGAGTGTGGACGAGCTCGCTCGGCTTCAGCGAGTAGTCGGCGGAGACGTTGATCGGTTCGGGCATGAAGGGCCTCGCGGTCGGTGGTGGAAAGGAATTGCTGCGGGATGCCGCCCGGGGGACGGCGGTCAGATCGGTTCCGGCTTTTCCAGGCTCGGTGCAGCGAGCGGACCGGTCGGTCAGCGCGAATAGGGCGAGCCGAGATGGCTGCGGACCGAGCGCGGTCCGTATGCGGTCAGGTCGTCGTTGAAGTCGTTGCCGCGCGGGATGAGGACACGGGAGACGGTGCCGGCTTTCTGGCAGCGCTCTGCAAGTCGGTCGGCGGCCTGGAGGCCGTCCGGATCGTTGTCGCGTGCAATTGCGACGCGCGTGGATGCCGGCGGTGAGAATGACCTGACGCCGGCGGCGGAGAGTGCTGCTGCGCCTCCGGCGCCCGGGTAGGCGGTGATGATGGAAAGGACGGTCTCGAGGCCTTCGCCGACGACGAGTGTGCATCGGTGGCTTCGAGCGGGGAAGCGCACGGCGGAACCGAAAAGGCGTCCGAGAGCCTTGCGCGGGTGCTCAACGGGCGCCTTGGCGGGGGCTTCGGGATCGAGCCAGGTGCGCAGCAGCCCGGTGAGCTGACCGCGCGCGTCGGTGGCGGCGGCGACGAGAGCCGGAAAGGCGCCGGTGAAGTTCTCGTCGCGGTAGTGAAGCTTCGGGTGGTAGCGAAGGGAAGGGAAACGGCAGCACCGGATGCCGCGCGCCTGGAGGTATTCCTCGGCATGGGTGCCGGCGATCGGGCGACAGGCGCGCCAGAGGCGTTCGATGGCGGCTGATGGGTTCTCGTTCGATGATGGGGGAGCGGACCGGCGGCTGGGAGCCGGCAAGGCCAGGAAGGAGCGTGCCTCGGCGAGGGTATCCCGAAGGGTCTCCGAGCCGGTCCGGTGCTTGATGAGGTCGAGGAGGTCCCCATGATCCCCGGTTGCGCCGTCTGTCCATTTTCCGCAACGCGGGCCATGGAGACGGACGAACAGCGATTCGCCGCGCGCGCCGTGGACATCGCCTGCGATCCAGTAGCGGCCCTGGCGCTGGCCGGCCGGGAGATAGTGCCGGCAGACGGCCTCGGCTTGTGCGGCGAGGGCGGCGGCGATCTCGGATGCGGGGGAGGATTGGGCATGCATGGTGGATCTCCCAGGGGAGTGGACGCGAAAAACGGGCCGCTGCCGATGCAGGGCCCGTGTTCGGAGAATGATGCGGTGGGTGGAGGCGCCGCGACGCCGGCGGCTTATCTGGTCGGGATCGGTCGGCTTCGACGCCCCGAGTTCCGGATGAGGGCGTTGAGGGCGGTCATGGATTCCTTGTGGCGCTTGGCTTCGGCTGCCATGGCGTCCTCGTGGCGCTTGTCGCGTTTCTCGCTGGCCTCGGTCATCTTGTCGATGCCCCGGGACACGACGCGGATCTGCAGGACGCTGATAACGCAGCCAGCGACGACGAGAGCGAAGGTGACGAAGACAAGTGCGAAAGTGACGGTGACCAGGTCGCCGGTGGCAATGGCGGCGGCTGCCTGAGGATCCGAAATGGCAAGTTCTGTGACATCGGTAAAGAACATGTCGAGCATGTGTTTAGCCCTCCTGCTGCCGGGTTTCGACGAGGCGCGGTCGGCGGGTCTGCTGACGCGCGGTCACCCGACAGGGGCTTTCCTTTCTCCTTTCGGTCGGTTGTCGAGGGGTAAGAGAACGGCGTGAGTCTGAACGAGCTTCCTGCATTATCGGTGGAGGCTGTTCGGCAGTTTCGGATGCTGCGATGCCGACCCCTGGTCCGGTGCAATGGCGACGGAGGCGATCAACGAGCCATTGCAGGTCTGCGGCAGTGGGCAGACGCGGGGAGATGCGCCGGAGCGCTTATGCGGGCAGTCCGACATTGACGCGTCTCCAGGACCGATAACGGTCGCCGGTCGGCACGAGGTAATAGCAGGGAACACCCTGTTCGCGCGCGGCGGCGGCTTCGCGTTCGGCAGTCGGTTCATCCTTCACGTTGAACGTGCTGAATACATACCGTTCGTCGCGGGTGAGACGATTGATTACAACCATTGGGGGTCCTCCAGTCATCGGGGCGCTACGAGCGCTCTCTGTCAGCGTGGTGATGGACGGGGCGGTGATGACGGTCTTTGACAGGAAGCCGGCGCAGTGCGCGGGGGCTGTCAGACGATCTTGCCGTCCGTGCGAAGCCAGCCTCGGGCGCGCGAACGGGACTTGAGGCCGGTTGCGGCCTCGATCTTCCAGCGGCGTGCGCCCTTCGGTCCGCTATGGTCGGCGTAGACGATGGGAGCGGTGAGCGAGCTGGCGATCTCCTCCGCCTTCGGCCGGCTGTCGAAGGAACGGACGGCTGCCGGCTTGGCCTGGCGCCGTTTTGCCCGCCGGCGACGGGGCTTGGTGGAAGGCATGCCTCTGGTTCCCTGTGCAGGATGTCGAGGGGCCGGGAGCGGGTGTCCCCTCCGGGCCGGTTCGCGCGAGAGAGGCTTTCCTTCTCCTCCGGGTTCCTCGCCGGCAGGCACGGCGATGGGTCGGTTCGGAAACGGGTTTTGGGGTTCGCGGCGGACCGGAGGACTGTTCAGAGATATGTCCAGACCGGCCAGATGTCCCGGTAGTGCTGACGATGCTTTTCGCGCTTTGCTCCGCAGCGCGTACAACGCTGGATCCAGTTGTGCGTGCCCTGGAGTTCGTCTTCCCAATGGTGGAGGAGGGATGCCTGGAAGATCGCCGTTGCGATTCTTGCGGAGTTCCTGGACTGAAGGGCCTGCAGGATGCGGGCTTTCAGTTCCGCCTTGTCCTGCCGTGTCGGGCGCGGGGGCCAATAGCTCTGCGGGATGGCTTCGAGGCCGTCCAGGAGCCGCTCCCTGGTGAGCGTGTCGAGGGCGGTTGCGGCGGCGGTCGGATCTGTGCCGTTGCACCGCAAGGCAGTGGACGGGGCGCCGGGAATGCAGGGGTTCACGGTGGCTGCTCCCTTCAATGCCACGGGAACGCCAGAGAGGTGGAATGCGGCGGCGTTGGCCCATTTGTCGAAATGCTCGAAGCAGCAGGGATGCGCGCCGGCGCCGAAAGGCGGTCCGCCTTCGAGATAGAGGAAGCGTCCGTCTTCGAGGCGCATGAAGTCGGCGGTGAAGGCCTTGCGGTCCGGGGAGTGGCGCCGGGGCGCCAGTGCCGGAAACGTGAGGGGGGTCGGTACGCTGGCGATCAGCTTTTCGGTTTCGAGAAGGCAGGCGGCGACGTCATCGCGCACCTCGGGACTGTCCTGGAGCGCCCGTTGCGGGTAGTAGCTGCTGACCCCGACGATCTTGTCGTCTTCGACGAAGACGCGGTATTCGACCGGGTAACACTCCACGATGCGCGCGCGCATCCACGGTCTCGACCATGCCGCGATGACGGTGCCGGGATACTCGAAGATGATATCGCTCGCGCGGAAATCGTCGATGTAGAAGCTGTCGAGCAGGTCCGGGTGCCACTCGGGCCTGCCGGTGTCGAGGCGGTGTTTCACCTCTGCACAGGTGCAGCAGTCCCAGCGGAGCATGGCGCCGGGCTTCTTGGCGGCTTCGATCTTCGCCCAGAAGGTCCTGAGCGCCGTGGTGGCCGCGTTCTCCTCTGTGCTCTGGGGGTCGTCCAGAGCGAACATCAGGCTCTCGATCTCGATCTTGCCGATTTCGGTTGCCGGCACGGCTTCGACGCCGGCTGCCTTGCACACATCGAGCCAGGCGCCGAGCGAGACGGTGTTGAAGCCCGGTTGGCTCTTCCACTCGTGGCGCGGAGAGTCGGAGTTCGCGTGTGCGTGCATGGCTTCGGCGAAGTCGGGGGGGAGTTCCTTGTCAGGCATCCTTGTTCCTTTCCGGTGCGATGGTGTCGCGAGCCGGCTGGAGCAGGCCCGGTCCGCGCAGGTTCGCGGGGAACCCGCTTTCCTGCCCTTTGGGTCCGGGCCCCGGGTAACGCCGGCGGGGAACGGTCAGTCCTGCAGGGAGGGCACGATGCCGGTGAGTTTCCGCTCCCATCGGGCCCCGGAAGCGGTCTCGATCTTTCGGACCAGGATGTAGGGATAGACGGGAATGAGCTTGCGGGTGCGGAGCTCACGTTCCAGGGGCGGGATGAGCCAGGCGTCGGCGAGCACGAGGACCTTGCGAACACCGGACCGGCGCGCGGCCATGATCGCGATGTCCGCCCAGGCACGGGCGCAGTTTCGAATCTGCTGCTCGTTCGGCGGCTTCTCGAAGTGGATGGTTTTCGCCAGCTCCTTGCGGTCGGTCTCGTCGAGCGCGACCAGCCCGAATTCGGAGGCATCGAAGGAGAGCGCGGATCGCGACAGGGTGAGAACGGGTTCCGGGGCGCCCGGTTCGTCCGGCGCTGGCGGAGGGGCTGCGGGGAGTTGATCGGGAAGCTGCAGGGCCGGCGCGGAGAGCTGGGCCTGGATGTGCTCGCGCAGGCCTCCGGCGCCGAGCGCCATGAGGTCATCGTTGAAGTCGTTGCGTTGCGGAAGGATGAGGCGCACCGCCCTGCCCTCCTCGCGGAGGCGCTGTTCGAGCTTCATGGCGGCCGGGTAGCCGGACTTGTCGCGGTCCACGGCGATGAGGACCCGGCCGATGGAATCGGGAATTGCGACTCCTGCCATTACCGAGGAGGAGAGGGTCGCGATGCCGGCGCAGCCCGGGAGGGCCGTCGTGACCGAGAGGACCGTCTCGATGCCTTCACCGACAACGATATCGTTGCGGTCCGCGCGTTCCGGGTGGAACAGGACGCCATAGCCCTTGGGGGGTCCGAGCATCTTGCGGGGGTCGGGCAGGTTGGCCTTGCCGGTGCCGCTTGCGTCCAGCCAGGTTCGGTGCACTGCGTTGATGGAGCCGTCCGCTCCCTTGATGGCGGCGACCATGGCGGGCGCTTTGGTGACGAAGCTGTCTTCGCGGTAGAGCACCTCGGGGTGGAAGCGCAGGGATTCGTGCACGATGTCCGATATGCCGCGGGAGTGGAGGTACATTGCCGCATTGGTATCGGTGAGCGGCCTGCAGCGCTCCCAGAGGCGGCGCGCATTGACGGTGTTGGACGAAACCTCGTCGTCATCGTCGTTTGCGACATGCTGGATTGTCGGCGCCGGGTCGGGTGCAGGGGAAGGCGGTTTGGTCCCGGTGTTTCGGGGTGGATTTGCGATCCCGAGGATCTGTCGCGCTTCGGCCATGGCGTGGCCGAGCTTGGGGTGCCCGCGGGCATGCCGGATCAGGTCCAGGAGGTCGCCGCGATCGCCCGTGGCCTTGTCTTCCCACCGCCCGATCTTTCTGCCGTTGAGGTGGACGAAAAGGGACTTGCCCGCATTGTTGTGGACGTCGCCGACCTGCCAGTAGTTACCGATTTTCCTGCCGGCCGGCAGGTATTGACGGCAGACGGCCTCGGCATGGGGCTTGAGCAGGTCCGAGAGTTGGGCGGCGGAGAGGCGGCTGTCGGTCAGTTTTCTCCTCCAGGGAGCGTCAGGCGCTCATGGAATACTGTTCTTCGGTCTCTTCCGAGCGTCGCCGGCTGGCGGCCAGTGAGGCCTCGGAGGCGACCGGCGTCTGGAAACGGGGGTCGCGGAGCATCGGGACCGCGGTCTCTGCCAGGACGCCCAGACTGTCTGCACGGGCGAGGTACAGGGCGAGGCCGGGGTCGTGCTCCGCTGCCTCGTAATGCCGGAGCGCCCGGTCGGCATTGTCTCGCCAGGCGTTGAAGTTCGGCGCCTCGTGTATGGGCATGCCCGAGCGTTCGGACCACGACTTCATGGTGCAGAGGGCTTGGCTGGCGTCGGCGATGTCCCTGGTGGCGGCCTGGGCGCGGGTCATGCGTTCGTGGCTGTCGTCGAGCGCGGCGCGCATGTTGGTGAGCCTGTCGAGAAGATCGGGGGCATGCCTGCATTCGTCGAGGGCTTTGGACACGGCGGTCTTCAGTTCGTCGAACTGCGGCGCGTAGGGCAAAAGGTTCGGATCGCGGTCGACGAAGGCAAGGGCGCGATCGTAGACCTGCGAGAGCGGCTGCAGGGAGGGCGTGTAGACGCCCTGTCCGGATGACGGGACCGGGTATTCGGCGCTCGCCCGGTGGATGCTGGTCAGCGGCGCGTTCGAGAGTTCGGCGATCTGCGGCGCCATCATGTCGGGCGCCAGGATCTGCATATGCTCCTTGTGCGCCGGGTCTGCGGCCAGCTCGCGCCAGTGCGCCACGGCAGCATCGCGATCGCGAAGCCAGCCGGTGTAGCCCGGCATGGTCTCGATGGTCTGTCCGGGTTCCGAACCCATCTTCTCCTTCAGGTCATCGAGGCGTGCGCCGACATCGTTGAGGCGGGTGTGCGCATCGTGCACAGCGTCGTGTCGGCTGCCCTGGGTTTCGAGGGTCTCGTGCAGGGCCTTGAGCCGATCCCGGTGCTCGGGGGGGCAGGCGCCGTCCTGCACGGCTCCGGCGACGAGATCGCGAAACTCGGCGAAACCTTCCTGATAGGGAAGGTGGTGCATGCGGTCTCCGGAGGCGGTGTACAGGGAGGCGTAGTCCATCTTGATGCGCTGCCAGGCGCCGGCGACGGCGGCCGGGTTCTCGTGGGCGGCGGCCCAGGCGTTCCCGGCGGTCTCCAGAAACTGGCGACGGGTCGTGAGCCGGGGCGATATCGGTAGTGCGTCGGCGGTATCGGCTGTGCTTGCCCGCGTGACGCTCGTTGGAGAGACGGGATCCTCCCAGGCCGAGGCGAGGGCGCGTGGATCGTCCGTGCGGATATGGTCTCGGAGCTCCATCCAGAGCGATCCGAGCACATTCTGGCCGACCAGACTGCGGCCCTGGGGTTGGGCGCCCCAGAAAGAATCGTTGCGAGAGAATTCGACGATAGGTCGGTCGCCGGTCTTTTCGAGAGCGGCATCGACCAGTTCGGGGTTGGTTTCGCGCTTCATACGGATAACCCAGCGCATGGCGTCGATGCGCCGGTCGTTCCACCCGGCGTCCGGCCCATTGGCGGGATCGCGGCCCAAGCCGGCAGCATCTCTGGCCGATGCGGCGCCTGCGATCCGCGCCTGGACATCGGGAGAGCCCCGGAACTTCGCTGCCTGATAGAGATGCTCCGAGGTCGCGAACCTGTGGCCGGCGGCGTCGATCGCCTGCATGGAGGGGTGGAAGTTGCTAAAGATGCCCCACTCATCACGGGTGAAGCGAAAGACGCAGGAGTCGCCGGCGTTGTAGGAGCGGACTTCCGGCCGGGCGGCAGGACGTGTTGCGGGTTGCGCCGCGGGGTTCGGGCGCGCTTCCTCGGCGGCTGTCGGGGATGCTGCCCGGTTACGGTTTGCGTTCGCCCAGGCGGCCGCGCTTGCGAGCACGTCGCCGTGACAAGGCTGGGGGGCGCAATGACAGGCAAGGTTCTTGCCGTGCAGTTCGGCAAGGGCGTCCTTCGATATCTCGCCGTTGCGGATGCTGTTCCAGAGGTGATCGCGGTATTTGGAGATCACGTCTTCGCGGGTTCCGTCCGGGCCTATGCGAAAGGGATTCCCCCAGGGCGTCCGGCGGTCGATCCGGATGGCGTCGGGCGGCGCATTCCTGAGATGCAGGACCCGGGCCATTCCCTCTTTCCGGCCTGCTTCCTGCATGTTTGAGGCATCGGTGGCGGCGCGGTGGGCGTCGGGTTCGGTGCGGTCTTTGCCGGCAGAGACGCTCTGTCCGGCTGTCAGTGAATGTCGGAGTTCCTGGAGGTCTTTCCAGGCTTCCTCCATTGTCATGGAGCCGAGATTGAAGATGGGGATGCCGTGTTCCATGGCGATCCGGAGGCCCAGGGCGGCGCCGCCCTGGAGCTTGCCGCCCTGGGTGTAGGCAACAACGGCGTGGACGGGTTTGTCGAGGTTGCGGCCGAGCAGGATCAGGCCGTTGCGTGCGTGGAGTTTGCGTGCGCCCTGCGTACACCTGTCCCAGGTTGGATGGAAGCGTTCGGCGAGTTCCAGGGATTGCTGCAGGCGGTCTTGGGGGATCGGATGGCAATCGGGCCCGGAGAGGTCGTTGTAGCCGGGCCAGGGAAGCCGGATTGTGCGCTGGTCGACCGGGGTGCCGCTTGCGAAGGCGGTGTCTGAGCCGTCGGCGCCTCCGGAAGAGAGATGCCAGCCGTCTGCGGCCATTCGTCGGGCGAGCTCGGTCATGTCCGCGAGGACGGACGGGGGTATTGGCTCCCTGTCGTTGCCACGGGAGCCGATGCCGGCCCACGTCAATCGGGGAGTTTCGGCGCCTTTTGAGTTTTCTGTCAGGTCGGGTTCTGTCCGTGTAGTCGCGTCTGCGGCCGGCGCAGGTGCAATTGCCATAGGGGCCTCTGTGAGGGGCGCCGGGGCTATGGCGTTTGCGAGTTCGGGGAGGTTGGTCAGGATGCGGTCGGCGTGCGGTTTGGAGACCGGGTGGGAGCTGTAGCTCTCGGCTGTTGCGAGGATGGCGCGAGCTTCGGTGAGCAAGACGTCGTGGCGGCGTTCGGCGTCGGCAGAGGAGAGTTCCGCCGCTTCGGCCTCAAGGGTCTGGAGATCGTCGAGGCTCTGCGTGATTGAGCCTCGGAGTTCGTTGAGGGGCTCGGGACCGTATTCGAGAGCGCGCAACAAGCGGAAGAATTTCGTGAGTTCGTTGCGATACTCGGGGTCGATATCCCGGTCGGGGTCGCGGAGGTATCCCTGTATGGCGTCGAGGAAGTCTTCGAAGCCGTTTGCGAAGGGAAGCCGTTCGAGGCGATCTCCGGCTTGTTCAGACAAGAGGCGGTAGGCCGGCGCGAGGCGGGCGTGAATTTCGTGGTCGGAGGCCTCGTCGTCGAGGAAGAAGCCGGTCAGGGTCCGGTTGTATGGCGCGTTGAGCTCGGCATGCGTGAGGCTGTCGAGGTTCGTGGCGATTAGGTGAAGATGAGGAGCCATGCCGGGGATTGCCAGGAGACGTTCGACTTCGGTCAGAATACGCGCCCGGTTATCGAGCCAGCTTCGGTGGTCTGGGTCTTCGGCGGTGAGCAGGCCTTCATCGTCGCGGGCGTAGAGGTCTTCGATCTCTTGCAGGCTCTGGCTGATTTCGATGTCGATGTCGGCTACTTGTGCGCGGCGGGCGTCGATGGCGCTCAGGGCTGTGCGGAAGTCGGCGAGCTGGCTTGTGTATTCGGGATATTCATTCTCATCGCGGAGGAGGTCCCGGGTCTCGTCGAGGAGGAACCCGAATTCGTCCGTATAGGCGATCAGTTCGTGCTGGGCCCCGGCCTGTTCGCATGCGCGCCGGTAAGCTTCGGAGAGCTCGGTGTGCATGAAGTGACCGGACGCGGACGGGTCGAGGAAGAAGGCATGCAGTTGGGGGTTCATGGCTGGATGCTCTCCGAGGCGATTGCCGGGGACCGGGCCGTGGATCGGCGCGAGGCGAGTGTTTCGGCGGTTTGCGCCAGGGCCTTGAGGCGCTTCTCCTGGCGGTCGGGAAAGTGCGCGATTCCGAGGGTGAGGCGGGCCAGGTCATGCAGGGCGTCGAAGCCGTCCTGGTGGGGAAGCCGGTCGAAGTCGGCGCCGGCGGCTTGGTACAGGGCGCGGTAGTCGGCCTTGATCTTCTCCCAGGTCCGTTCCGGCGTGTCATCCATGTTCCTGAACCAGCGTTCGACGGCGCGTCGGAAGATGCGGTCGAAGTGGATGAGGTGAACCTTGTCCGGGGCGGGGCAGACTCGCTCGCAGTTTTCCGCGAAGGTTTCGAGGATGGCGATGCCGACTTGCGGGGGGGGGGGGCGTTCGTCGTCCTTGATTATCTCCATGAGCCGTGAGGCAGCCGCAGGCGGCTGCAGCTCGCGTATCCATTGGATGCCGGCTCCTCGCGCCGGGCCCCGGTTCCGGCTCGTCGCCGTCGTGCTGTTGCCGGTCAGGTGAAGACGGGAACGTAGGAGTGTCGTCATCCAGCGGCCTGGGGCTCTCGGCCCAGGGTCCGAAGAAGACCGGCTCGGAATCGGGCTGGAACTGGATGGCGAGGCGGAGACGCTCGTGGTCGTAGACTTCGAATGTGTAGGTAGAGTTGTACTTGATGAGCTCGTAATTGGTGTCGTGGTACGATTCTTCGTCTTCGTTTTCGTAGTCGATGCGGCGTTGGTTATGGCGCCAGCGCTGAAGATCGGAGAGGCATTCCTCCCGCGTGGTATAGGTGCGGATGGCTTCCGGCGGGTCGATATAGTCCGGAATATCGGGATCGATTTCGGTCCAGACCGTTGTGAACGGTAGTTCGGGGTCGAGGTCTATGTGTGGGCGGAGAGGCATGTCGATATTTCCGGAAAGGCGCGGCGAAGCCGGTCAGACGCTCATGGACCGGCCTTCTTCCATGCTCTCCTGCCGGGCCTGCTGCAGGGCGGCCGGCAGTTGGGGAACGACCGGGCGCTGGAAGCGTTCGTCGCGCAGGAGGGCGACGGCGACTTCGGTTGACTCGGCCGAGGCGCCGGCGCGTTCGAGGTGCGCGGCGAGTTCGGGATTGACGCGCATCCGTTCGTAGCGAGTGACGACTTCGTCGGCGCTGTCCCGCCACTCCTTGAAGTTGGGCGCCTCGTGAACGGGGCGCGCGGTTTTCGCTGCCCATTGCTGGAAGCCGAGGACCTGGGTGCAGGCTTCGGATAGATCGCGGGCCGCGGCGCCGGCTTCGGCCTGGCGGTCGCTGGAGGCCTGGAGCTTGCCGTGGAGTTTCTGGAGGTCCTGCACCTGGTCGGGTTGCGAGACGAACTCGGCGGCGACCTGCCGGACGGCCTGGCGGAGCTCGTCGAAGTGAGGCGAGTAGGCGACGAGGTTCGGGTTGCGGTCGACGAAGGTGAGTGCGTGCTCGTAGAGATTGTTGACGCGCTCGATGTGCCTGTCGCCGGTCTCGAGCCCGGGATGGAACAGCGACGGCAGGTCGGGATTGGAGAGGCGCTCGATTTCCGCCTTCATGGCGTCATCGCCGAGCCGGGGCAGGTGGTCCCTGAGCTCGGGATTGCGGGTTGCGTTCTTCCACTGAGCGAGGGTCGCGTCGCGGTCTCTTAGCCAGGCGGTGAAGCCGGGGGCGAGCTCGACCGGGCGCCCGGGCTCGGCTTCCACCCATTCCTTTAGGCCGTCCAGGCGTTCGGCGGCGCCCTCGATGCGGTGCTGCAGCTGCAGGACGGCATCGCGCCGTCCGGCCTCGGTATCGAGGGTTTCCCGGATCTTGCCGAGATGCGCGCCGTATTGCTCGGGATGGTGTTTGGCCTCGATGGCGGCGGCGACGAGGCCGCGAAAATCATCGAAGCCTTCCTGGTAGGGAAGAAGATGCGGTTTGGTGTCGGCGGCCTGGCAGAGGGCCGCGTAGTCGGTCTTGATCTTCTCCCATGTGCGGTCCTGGTCCTGCTGAAGGACGGGGACCGGCAGGTTTGCGAGTTCCGCCGCGGGATCGATACGCATGATGCCGATGCGCGCCTGTCCGGCGCGGGCGATCATGTCCTCCACGATGGCGCCCCTTGAGCCGAATGCGGCGAGGCCCCGGACGGGAAGTTTCTCGAAGATCTTCTCGTTTCTCAGCTTGGGCGCCTGCTTGTTGTGCTGTGCGAAGTTCGGCTGCTCGGCGATCTGGGGCACGTTGTTGCGCTCGGCCCATTCCGCGAACAGCTTGTCGTAGCCTTTCGGGTTTCCGCCATGGACCAGGACCGTGTCGGGATATTTGGCGAGCACGTTGTCGAGATAGCGGTCGACGACAGGGCGGTGCGCCTCCTCCTGCTCGGGGGTCAGGGCGCCGCCGGCGGCGACGACATATTGGCCGTGGCGGTAGATGGCTTCGTGCCGGTGCTGTTCGACCTGCTTCAGGAGGCTCTCGGCCTCGAGTGTGGCGAGCGTGTGCGTATGGTCGAGCCTGGCGTATCCGTCCGGGTTCCAGGGCTGCAGAGCTTCGCGCTGGTAGGCCTTTCCGGCCTGGAGGAAGAGTTCGTTGAAGACGTCGCGGCGCATATCGTAGTTGCCGGAGAGAGCGTCCCTGGTCTCGGGCGCTAGGTCGGTATCGCGCGCGGTATCCCTGGCTTCGCCGTTGAGGCGTCCCAGCTGCTTCTTGAAGACATTGACGATGCCCCAGAGCAGTTTCTCGCGTTCGTCGTTGAGCTGGTAACCGGAGGCGGTGACCCGCTCTGCGAGCAGGTTGATGGCGAAGGCCAGGGTTTCCCGGGGCGTCTCGATCCTGTCGTGGCGCTCGGGGTCTGCGGCGCCGGCGGCGGTTGCGGCGCGGGCGGTGCGGCGCTCGCCGCGCGCAGGATCGGTGTCGCCGGCGTCCAGCTCCGGACGGAACTCGTTGTGGTCGAGCGTGTAGCCGGGCATGAGGCGGCCGCGGGTGGCATGCAGCTGGGCGGCGCTCTCGATCTCCGCTATGGGGACGCGGGCGGCCCTGGCCTTGGCGACGAGGTCGCCCGGCACGCCGGTCCGGGCGCCGGGGAAGACGACGAGGCCGTTGATAGCGGCTCCTTCCTCCTTCAGGCCCTTCTCGCCCATGCGGTGGACGATGCGGGTGTTTCGGGCCCTGAGTTCGGTGTTGAAGTCCGGGGCATTGAAGTCGGGCTTCACGACGTCGAGCGGCACGTCGTAATGGGTCGCCCATTCGGCGGCATGGCGGTCGGCGCCGTTCTTGTTTCCGCCAGTGACGACGACGAGGTCGGGGTGGTCGCGGAGCAGCCGGGAGAGGGTTCCCCAGACAAGAGCGTGCCCGGGGCGCTGCCCGGAGACGACGGCGATGCGGGCGCCCTCGGCGCGTTCGAGCCAGGTGCGGGCCTTGAGGTGGTCGGTGAGCGATACCTTGGGTGCGCGGGAAGACTCGGTAAGCGAGAAGGTGGACTTGTTGGATTCGCGCGCGCGCCAGGCGCTGTCGGTCAGCGTCTCGTAGGCGATGGATGCGGTATTGGTGAGGCGGTCGAAGGCGAGCGCGCGGTCGTAAAGGTTCCGGGCCTCGTCAGTCTTCTGTGTGAGTTCGGTGTCGCGGACTTCGGATCCGTCCTGGGCGTGGATGAGCTCGCGGATTTCGCGGGCCATGCCTTCGATGCGCTTGTGCAGGCGTTCCGACTGGGCGTTGAGGACATAGACGAAGCCCCAGAGGATCTGGTCGCGATCCTCGGCGAGCGCCGAGCCGTCGGGTGCGAGCCGGGTCGCTATGATGTTCATGACCTCTTCGACGGCGGTGTGCGCGTCGTCCCGGTCGTAGACAGCGCGGTTGTCGGGCTCGCCGCGCCCGGGCCCGAGGCCGAAGATGCGGGCCTGGTTCATCCAGTCGCCGACGTCGGAGTTCAGGGCGCGCTCGGTCGGGTCGGTCCGGTCGGGATCGTCCTGGTCGTAGGGGTCGGGTTCGTCGACGTCCGGCCCGGCTCCTACTGGCCCGAATTGCTCGAAGTCATCGGGATCTTCGATTTGGAAGGGATCGTTATCTATGTGGGTATTATCCATGGTTCGATCTCCCTGGGGCCGTTCGTATCAATTATAGGAATCGAGTAGAGGATAGCTGTCAAGATTCGAAGGAATTCGGTTGACGGAATAATTAGTTTTGGGGCTTAGTGATTGTACCGACTTGGATACGGGGAGACGTGGAATGGTTGGTGAGAATATGAATGGGGAAGATACCAACTTCGATGTGGGGAAGGTTCAAACCGTCGATGATGTTAAAGATGCCGTGGATTCGATGATCGATGCAACATTCGGTGTAATGGCGGAAACGGGCGGTGAAGTTGCGAACGAGGACAGGGGTCCGGTACTGCTGGATATCGTTAACATGTTCGACGAGCGGGTGCGGGCCCTGGAAGCAGCGCAGGGGGAGGTTGCGGAGGGGATCGACAGAGGGCCGCTTGAGGCGAGCCTGCATAGATGGGCGGCTGCGCGCGATCGGGCGGTGGAGCGGTATGAGGGCGAGACGGGGGTGACCTGGGAGCGCGCAGCAGGGTGAACGGATGGCCGGGTCGTGTCGGGACCCGATCGGGCTGCAAGAAAAAGCCCCGCGGGCCGTAGAGGCCGGCGGGGCTTTTTGCTGGTGAAGAGGCGTGTCGATCAATTGAAGAGCAGTGGCTGGCCTTCCATGGAGGCAGTCATGAGGGCAGTCCAGATATCGCGGGACATGCCGAGCCTGGCGTTCAGCTTGTCGCACAGCCTTTCGGCATCTTCGAGGCTGCGGGTCGAAAGGCTGGTGGAGATATAGCCGGGGTGTCCGCGGAAGACGATCCGGATTTCCTGCGGTTCGTCGGGAAAGTCGTAGGCGGGGCAGAAGGCGTAGGTTGGGTTGGCCTCGATCTGTTGCAGACTCATGGCGCGGGTGCTTTTCGGTCCGGTGTTGGGGGGAGGGGCGGCGTCCTTTCGTTGAGCTGGGGTTTCGGTGTTGCTAGCCGGCGAGCGGCCAGCGGGTGAAGATGCGGTCCAGGACGTGCGGCGCCGTTGGGAAGATTCGGGCGCGCCAGTTGATGAGCTCGATGGTGCAGCCGAGCTGGCGCAGCGCTTCGGTGTCGGTGTCGTCGGGGCCTTCGAGTTCGACGCGGTTGTCGCCCGAGATCGAGCGGCGGGAGAGGCGCCATCCGTTGGACAAGGGGACGGCGGCGCCCCGGTTCAGGATCGTGTCGTAGGCCTCTTCGCCCGTGAGTTCGGTGGATCCTTCGAGATTGAAGGCTTTCCTGACCTTGCGCACCTGGTCGGCGTCCAGGACCCGGCCGATGAGCTGTTCGCCGTCGTCGGTTGTGAGGCGCCGGACGCGCATGTTGTCGTCGGGGAGCCGGTTCCAGATGGGCAGGAGCAGGCCCGAGGTGATCCAGAAGCGGGAGTGGGTGTGGCTCGGGAGGCCGGCAAGTTCCCGCTCCCAGTGGGCGCGCCATGGGGCTTCGTTGGAGAGCGTCCAGTTGGAGGCCTGGAGATCGGCGCAGGGGATGATTTCGTGGCTTGCCGGCCTTACCAGGCGGACACGCCGTTGGACGCCTCCGTCGTCGAAGAGGCGGGAGGGGGCGGGAAGTATGAAGGCCGCGCGCCCTGAGCGGGTATTGATGACGAGGCGGGGCTTGCCGTCGGCATCTCCGTATCGGCTGGCGGTGTCGATGGCCTCGTCGGCGGGGAGGGGGACGAGGCGGTTACGCCGGGCGATCTCGACGATCTCGGTGACAGCGGAGGAGCGGGGATGTTCGAACAGGGTCTCGCGGGCGGTGATGGTGAGCGAGTCTGCGCGGACGGTCTCGACGCCGACCTCGTATGTGCCGGCTTCCCTGGCGCGGTCGATATTCTCGTCGATGCGCGTTTCCAGTTCCGTGAAGAGTTGGTTCTGCTCGTCAATCGGGAGCGCGAGCAGGCGGTTAAGGAACTGCGGCATCGGCGGCAGGTCTTCCTTGAGATTGCCCTCATGCACGATCTTGAGGCCGGTCGCTTCCTGGAAGCGCTTGGTCGACCATTCTTGGATGATGCCGCGGTGGATCGCGGCGTAGAGAAGGCGGAGCGCGGCCTTGGCGTACGGGCTCTCCAGGTTGTCGCTCTCGCTGAAGAGCGTCTGGCTCTCGGCGCCCATGGAGGCTTGGGAGTTGCGTTGGCCGCGGGTGATGGCGCCGAGGGAGTCGAGGCGCCGGGCGATGGTGGCGATGAACCTGCGCTCGCCTTTTACGTCCGTGGTGACGGGCCGGAAAAGCGGGGCGGAGGCCTGGTGCGTCCGGTGGGTGCGGCCGAGGCCCTGGATGGCCTGGTCGGCGCGCCAGCCCGGTTCCAGAAGGTAGTGGATGCGCCGTTCCGTGTTGGGGCAGCCGAGATCGGCGTGATAGCTCCGGCCCGTGCCTCCTGCCATGGAGAAGACAAGGATGCGCTTGTCGCCTTGCATGAAGGCGGAGGTCTCGGCGAGGTTGGCGGATGCCGGGCGGCTGCGCAGCGCGAGGCGTTCTCCGTTGGCGTCGGTGATGCGCAGGACCCGGCGCGACCTGCCGGTGATTTCTGCGACGGCGTCGTGGCCGAAATGCTGCACGATCTGGTCGAGGGCGGAGGCGACGGGCGGCAGAGCGGCGAGTTTGCCGATGAGGGCGTCGCGCCGCGCGACCGCTTCCTGGCAGAGGACGGCGTGACCGTCCCGGTCGAAGACGGGCCGGGAGTAGAGGTTGCCGTTGTCGTCGGTGAACTCCTGTTGCAGCTGGACCGGGAAGGAGTGGGCGAGGAACTCGATCGCGGTTTCGCGCGGGGTGAGGTCGATCGAGAGATCGTCCCACTCGGAGGCCGGGATTTCGGCAATGCGGCGGTCCATGAGCGCTTCGCCGGTGGAGACGAGCTGGACGACGGCGGAATGGCCCGCTTCGAGGTCCTCCCGGATCGAGCGGATGAGCGTGGGGCACTTCATGCTGGTCAGCAGGTGTCCGAAGAAGCGCTGCTTGGCGCCCTCGAAGGCGGAGAGTGCGGCGGCCTTGGCGCGGCGGTTGAGGGTGTCCTCGTCCTTGACGATTCCGGTGGCCTTGAGCGTTGCGTCGATATTCGAGTGTATGACCTTGAAGGCTTCGGCGTAGCTGTCGTAGATGCGGCGTTGCGACGGGGTGAGGGGATGTTCGAGGATGTCGACCTCGACGCCCCGGTAGGAGAGGGCGCGGGCCTGGTAGAGGCCGAGGGCCTTGAGGTCGCGCGCGACGATTTCCATGGCGGCAACGCCTCCGGCCTCCATGGCGGCGACGAAATCGGTCCGTCGGTTGAACGGGGAGTCGCCGGTGGACCAGAGGCCGAGCCTGGTCGCATATGCAAGGCCGGGAATGGTTGTGGCTCCGGTGGCGGAGACGTAGAGGATGCGGGCGTCCGGAAGGGCGTTCTGGAGGCGGAGGCCGGCGCGGCCCTGGAGTGAGCCCCTGGTGTCGCCCTGGTCGGTCTTGGTGCCGGCGGCGTTGGCCATGGCGTGGGCTTCGTCGAAGACGATCACGCCGTCGAATTCGTGGCGGCGGTGCTCCTGCAGGGAGCCGGCGAGCCATTCGACGATCTGGTCGAGGCGGGAGGGCTTGCCTTCGCGCGCCGGTGAACGGAGCGTGGCGTAGGTGGCGAAGAGGATGCCTTCGGGCAGGGCAATCCTTGTTCCCTGGCGGAACTTCGAGATCGGAACGATCTGGTGTGCAGCGCCTCCGATGGAGGTCCAGTCGCGCCTGGCGTCTTCGACGAGCTTGTCGGACTGGGAGAGCCAGAGTGCCTTGCGGCGGCCCTTGATCCAGTTGTCGAGGATGACGGCGGCGGCCTCGCGGCCCTTGCCCACTCCGGTGCCGTCGCCGAGCATCCAGCCGCGGCGCAGGTGAACCGGGATCGATAGCGGTTCGTTGGAGTGTGCCGGAACGACGGGGCTGTCGTCATCGTCCTCGTAGTCGCTGACGCGATGGATGGTCTCCCAGCCTTCGCCGATCCTGTAGCGCGCGGAGAGATGGCGGGAATGGGCGGCGCCGGCGAGTACGATGGATTCCAGCTGGGCGTCGGAGAGCAGGGCGTCGGCAAGGATTCGGGTGGGCAGATCGGGGCGGTAGTCCGGGCAGGGGTGGCGCACGGCTGCCATGGCGGCGGACTGGACCAGCGGTGTCGGGTGCTCGGCGGCGCCGGTTATGCGGAAGGCGGAGGGGAGCCAGGGATGATAGGAGCCGGCGGCGGTGGACGGGGGCGGGGCGGAGTCGTTGGCGGCGGTGGGTTCGACCGGAAGCGGCACGGTGGCGCCCCAGTCGTGCGGCGCTGCGGTGAGATGTCCGCGGTTGGCGGAGGTCGGTGCAATGGGCTGGCCGAAAAGGTCTGCGACGTGTTCCGGGGACTGGAGCGGTCGTGTGGCCGGTGGATGCTGGCGGGGCGGAAGGTTGCGCCCGAGGGCTTCGAGGAGGTCGGCAGCCGTTGAGGCGCGGTCGGTGGGGTCGAGCCGGTGAGAGGGTTTGTCGGAACGCTCGATGACCGTGAGACGGGTGTCGACGGTGGTCCCGCGGCGGGCATAGAGGCGGCCGTCGATGAGGGACGTGAAGAGGATGCGCGGGGGTGGGGCCTGGCCGGCGAAGGCTGCGTTCCAGGCGTCGGATCCGGGAATGCAGTTCGGGGAGGTGATCGCGGAGAGGCGTCCGGCCGGGGCGAGCATGGCGTAGGCGGAGCGGATATGGCGCAGGTCGGCCCGGCGGCTGGTTCTGCCGACGTCGACGGTTGCGGAGAAGGGCGGGTTCATGGCGATGGCCGTCGGATGGAGGCCTGGCATGAGGTCGGAGAGGGTCTCGGCGTCGTGGGATGTGATGGAGGCGCCCGGGAAGAGGCTGCCGAGGAGGGCGTGCCGGGTTTCGGCGATCTCGTTGAGGTGGAGGACGGGCCTGGCGTTTTCGGCGAGGAGCTGGCAGGCGGCTGCAAGGATGCCGGTGCCGGCGGAGGGTTCCAGGACGATGTCGCTGTGCTGGACGTCGAGGGCAGCGGCTGCAACATAGGCGAGCGGCAGCGGGGTGGAGAACTGCTGCAGCTGGACCTGGTGCTCGGAGCGCTTCGTGTGGGAGGGCTCGAGGGCGGAGATGCGTTCGAGCATGGCCAGGACGCGGGCCGGACCGTCTTCGGCGGCGTGGTTGACCAGGGCGGGTCCGAAGTGCTGCAGAAAGAGGACGGTCGCTGCTTCGGCGGCCTCGTAGGCCTCTTTCCAGAGCCAGCTGCCGGAATAGTGTCCGAAGACCTGTTTCATGGTCTTGCGGAGAGCGGGGGCGTCCAGCGGCCGGCCGGCCGACAGGATGGGCAGCAGGGTCTGGGCCGCGGCGAAGATGGCGGCCGCGCGGTTGCGGGTCTGGCCGGCGTCGGAGCGGGAGAGGGGGAGGATGGGGGCGCCGGATACGGCGGCGGGGAGTTCATGCATAAGCGGGGTCCCGATCGGTCAATGGCGGCGCCGGGCGCTTTTGCAGCCCGGAGTCGTCGGATTCGGGAAGAACCTGCTTTTCTGGTCTCTGGAGTGGGCGGTGACGGCGAAAGGTGTCAGCGTGAAATTCGGCGATCGCCCGGCTGTCGCGGGGCTTGGGATGGACCTGGTCGGCCTGGCCGAGGTTTCCCGGAGGTACGCTTCGGGCAATGAGGGCCCGGAGGGCTGTCATGGCCTCGTCATGATGGCGAAGGTCGGCATCGTGCGCTTCACGGCGATCTTTTGCACGTTCGTTCGACGAGCGGGCATCTCGAGAAGTCCGCGCCAGATCGGAAAACAGGTCGCTGCGGCGCCAAGGCCCATGACGAGCGCGATGGCGACCGTCGCCCAGGCTGTGATGAGAGCGGGATTTTCCATCGGGAACGTCTGGCATGTGCGGCTGTGGCGGGGGTTGCGATAAAACTAGTCGGCTTGACCGAGGGTTCCCGGAGGTGCGCTTCGGGCAATGAGGGCCCGGAGTGCCGTCATGGATTCGTCATGACGGCGAAGACCCTCGTCTAAGGCTTCGTTATGACGGCGAAGGTCAGTTTCGCGTACTTCACGGCGATCTTTTGCATGTTCGTTCGAGGAGCGGCGCATCTCGATAATTCCGCGCCAGATCGGAAAACAGGTTGTTGCGGCGCCGAGGCCCGCGACGAGCGCGATCGCGACCGTCGCCCAGGTTGCGATGAGAGCGGGATTTTCTATCGGGAACCACTTGGAGGTGCGGCGCCGTCGATCGGGTTGAAACCGTGTTCGGCGGCGGATCGGTGGTCGATGTTCATGTTGCCGGCTCCGGGATCGAAGCGAAGATGGTCCTGACCGGTGCGCGAATAATATCACAGCCGGGGTGAGAGGTGGGTGTCGGCTTTGCTGGACTGAAGGCCGCCCGGGTCAGGTGGCATGCGAGAGGAATTGCGGCCGGACGTTGGCTGAGACGAGAGCTTCGGCCACATCGGGGCAGACGGAGTTTCCGCACATCCGGATGGGAGCGGCGCCCTTGGCAACGCTGAAAGGCGTGCAGTCGGGACTGAGCCACGCCAGAGAGATGGGACCGCGTCGGGAGATCTCTGCAGGATCGACCGACCATACGTCCTGGAGGTGGTGGATCGTGGCAGGGTGGTTGAGGCGGTGCATGGCGACTGCTTCGGGATCGTGGTTGACGGCAATGTCGACCGGGCGGCCGAGAGCCTTTTCGATTCCGAGCAATGCGCCTCCGCCGCCGGCGAAGTTGTCGACGGTGAGCTTGGTGACGCTCCTGCGATTCAGATCAGGTTGACGGCGGCCAGGCTGCAATGGTCATGCGGCGTGATGACGATGTGGTCGATCACCCTGATGTCGAGACAGGCGGCGGCGGTCTTGAGTTTCCTGGTGATCTGGACGTCGGCGGGGGATGGATGGGGGTCGCCGGAGGGATGGTTGTGCGTGAGCACGAGGCCGGAGGCGTCGAGCTGCAGGGCCCGGGCGATGATGTCGCGGAGGTCGGCGGCAACATTGTCGATGGTGCCGATCCGGTGGAGCTCGCAGGCGATCGGTCGTGTTTTCTTGTCGAGATAGAGGACGTGCAGTTCTTCGTGCGGCTTGTGGGCGATACGGGAACGGCAGTAGGCGATGACGGTGTTATAGTCGTTCAACATCGGATTAACGTTGGTCGACATGCGGGCAGCGGCGTGCCGGATGGCGAGGGCCTCGGCGGTTTTGATGGCGACGATGGCATCGTTGTCCATGCCGGGGACCGTGCGGAGGCGGCCGGGACTGGAGGCAAGGATGCGGTCTGGGTAATGGAAGGCCGCGAGGAGGGCGCGGGCGAGGGTCTCGGCCCGGTCGGGAGTCCGGTGTCCGGAGACAAGGAGTGTAACCAGTTCGAGCTCGTCGAGGATTTCGGGCCTGTCCTGGATGAGTCGAGTGGCTGCCGAGGACGGCCGGCTGTCAGGGTGGGGGGAGGCCGCAGGGGTGGGAGGCATTGGGAAAAGCGTGTGGTCGAGTTCCGGGGAAGAGCACTGGTCGAGCGGGGGCATGGGCGTGAGCTCCGCGGTGCTGGTGGAAAGTGTGTCGGCCCGGAGGAGCGGACCGTTTTCGAACCGGCTTTCCTTGACTCGAAGCGCAGCTGGAGCCGGGGACGCATCGGGAAGCGACGTCGTGATCCGCGAGGCGGTCGCGGAATCGGCGCAGGCTTTCCTGCTTTGCGAGATGTTGCGGGTATCGGCCGAGCAGCCGGTCGTGGACGATGACCGGCGGCCGGGGATCGTCGGCTGTGAATTTGAGGTCGATGAGGGTGTGGGGAACGAGGCCGTTGGCGTCGTGTTCGTGCAGAGCGATGAAGATGTGGTAGGCGGGGTGGCCGGGGACGGGTTCGTGCTCGCGGTTGATGGTGGCGGTGAAGCGGAAGCTGGCCTGTTTCAGCGCGAAGATGGCGCTGGAGGCGGAGCAGATCAGGCTTTCGCAGGAGATGCAGGAATGTTCGGAGGGGGGCCGGGAGGACGTGTCCATGGCGAAATCTCCGGGGATGCGGTGCGCAATGAAAAGGCCCCGCGCGGCGAATGCCGGCGGGGCCTCGTTGGGATAAGGCGGGTGTGTCGCGTCAGGTCCGGAATGCCATTGCAAGCACGGCGGCAAGCGTCGTCGGATTGATTCCCGGATCGATGCCGGTTATCCATCGGATTCCGGAAATATCGCTGCGTATGCCAGTGATGTCGGCGCTGGTTGCCATGGCGGTTACTGGCTTGCCTTTCCCAGGAGCGAGGCGAGCGCGACGGCGATGCTGGCCAGTGCAGTTATTGCGCCGACAATTCCGGCAGCCTGCAACCATAAAGCGCGGTACAGGTCGGCTTTGGTCGCCAGTTGGGTGCGGTTTGCGGTTGCGGCTTCGGCTGCGCTGTCTGCGGCTTCGCGGGCGGTGGTTGCGATGGCTGCGGCGTGCTTGCGGTCCAAGCCTGCGTCTTCCATACGTTGCGCAGCGGCCAGGGTGTCAAATGCTGTTGCCATAACGGGGTCTCCCTGGAACGTCCGGGATTGGGTTGACGGGTAAGTCAGGATGAGGTGCGGGTCAAGGCGGGCCTGGGAAGTGGCCGGGCATCGGACGGGATGTCGAGTTGCATCTGGCCGCGCTCGGCGAGGATATGCGGAACCTCGATCCGCGTCGGCAATGTGCTCGGGTCGGAGTTGGCGCCGTCGCAGGCGGCAACGATGAAGATCGGACCCTCGTAGTCGAGTTTCTTCCAGCCGCCGTTGAAGTTTGCTTCCTCGATTGCCCTGTTGAGGGCGGCGCCGAGGTCCTCGCCGTTATCGATTTCGATCTGGACCGAGTTCGACATGTACGTGGCGAAGCAGCACTGGGCGAAGATGGTTCGCGGCATCAGGCGGCCTCTTGCGGTTCGGTGTCGGCGATCGAGACGGAGATCCCGTTGCAATCGATGGTGATGGTGACCGGACGCTCGCGCGGTGCGATCCAGCGGATATGGCGGCATACCATCTCCTCGATCGCGTCGACGGTGGCTTCGTCCTCGGAGCAGAGCAGCCGGGTGGCGATCCGGTTCGCTTCCAGCATGAAGTCGTCTCGCTGGGTCTCCCATGCATTCGCTTCGGCATCGTCGCAGTAGCAGAAGAAGGCGCTGTAGATGAGATCTGCCAGCTCGAAGGGTTGGGGGTTGCTCGAGGCGGAGACGAGCGGCGCTATCTCCTCGACGTAGCAATTCTGGTCGCAGGCGAACGCGATGTCGGCGTCGGTGACGATGGCTGCGGTGGAACCGTCCGGTTGCAGGATGTCGAGGTGCATTGTCATGGCGTCGGGACGGCTGCCGGCCGGGGTATCGTCTGTCGGGTAGTCTTCGGGCGCCCAGCTGCGATCGCCTGCAATCGCTTCGATGCGGAGGCCAGCGATCCTGGGCAGGCCGTCGTACCACTCGTAGCCGGCGAGATCGCTGTCGGGGCGGTAGAGACGCTCGGCGATGCCGGCGCGCTGCGCTGCTCGCCAGAAGGCCTGCGAGAGCGGCGGCTCTTCCTCGAAGTCGACGACGAGGGCGTCGACTGGAAGGATTGCGGGGGCGGGGTCTTCCCGGTTGCTGCACCAGTCGGCGTTGCGAGGACGCCAGGGGTGGAGATGCGGGGGCGCCGGGCGGATGTGGATGCCGGCATCGCGGGCGGCCGTCCAGGTCTTGTAGGTGGGCCGGGGATCGGGGTGTGCGGCCATTGCCCTGTAGATGGCGTGGGTGGAGGCCTCGTACATGCGAGGGACGAAGGGGGTTGCAACGAGCTGCTTGCGAGCCGGGAGGACGAGCTCGAGATCGGGACAGTCCCGAACATCGGCGCGGATGAACCAGGTCGGGCCGGCTACGGTGGAGATTTCGGGGAAGCCCGTCTTGATCGTGTGGCCGTGGAAGTTGATCGTCGGGTCGTGGAAATGCTTGCGTCCGTTGACCATGACCCCGAAGTCGATGCCGTGCCATGCCTCACGGTGGACGGCGTCCTGGAGGAAGTCGCAGCGCGGGAGGGTTTCTCCGTCTTCAGGCGAGTCCGGAAGACCGGAAAAGGTTACGGGGAGCGGGTGGTGGAGGGCGGCCGCTTCGGCGGCTCTGCGGATGTCGAGGACGTGGGAAACGATGAGGAACGAGATGGACGTTCCATGCGGCCAGGGAGCCTGCTCGCAAGGAACGACGGCGGCCGGGAGCTTGCCCGTGAAATGGTCGGGGTCGAGTTCGACGCGCCAGCCGCTACAGGAGCGGCCGTTGAGTGACCGGGGCCGCGAGGTGACGGTGCAGCCGATCCGCGCCAGCGAAAGGAAGCCCATGCCGGCGGCGTCTTCGCGTTCGACCAGCTCGCGGCTCCAGCCGTTCCGTCCGTAGGAAAGCAGGACGGAAGGGTCGGCTATGCCTGAGCCGTCGTCGTAGATGGTGACGAGTTGGGAATTCGGCGCCGAGGGATGACGGGGCTCGATATGGATGTGAACCCCGGTGGCGTCGGCGCGGCGTGCATTCTGCAAGGTCTCCGAGAGGACGTCCTCGATTTTGCCGAGAACATGCGGGGTACGCGTTCCAGGGTGGAATCGTCGATGCGGGCCCGGATGGTGCGGGGAAAGACGGAAAGCGAAGCGGACATGAGCGCTCCTCGGAGAAAGGCTGAAAGGGGAAGCACCCCGCCAGGGGGAAACTGGCGGGGCGCTGGGGTCAACATCTCCCTTGGGGATCAGGAGACGTTGCGGAGGAACTCCGGGACTTCCGGTTCCGGCGCGGCGCCGGTGTCGTCATTGGCGGGATCGGAAGCGGTCTCGACGGGTGGCGCGTCTTCATGGGCCTCCGGCGCTTCGGCAGTCGTATCGGCCGATCCGTCGAAGGCGTCGAAGCCGGGCGGGGCCCAGCCGAGCGCGGCGGCGTGGCCCTCGGCATTGACGCCCAGGGGAGTGTCGCCGGCGGCGAAGGCCTTCTCCATCGCGGTGGCAAGCTCGGTCTTCTTCTGCTTGGCGTGGGTATTCGCCCAGTCGGCGCCAAGGGTGTTCCGCGCGATTTCGAGGAGCTGGCTCTTGTTGATACGCGACCAGAACATGTTGGCGGTCGGCCGGACCTTGCCCGCGAAGTCGATATCGAGCCGGGCGACCGTGGCCTCGAATTCCGGCAGTGCGTCGTGCTCGAAGGCCAGCTGACCCTTGAGCGTTCGGGCAATGGCTGTCGCGAAGAGCATCTTCTTGTCGTCTTCGGGAAGGATGCAGAAGGCCATGAAGCAAGCCGGATCGTCGGGCTGCTCCATCCAGTCGAGGGACAGGTGCGAGAGGTCCTCGATGTCGTCCATGGCGGGATTCCAGGCGGTGAAGTCCCGGTCGTTGACGCGGATGGCAGGTGCGTCCTGCGTGCGAGCGGTGGAGATGTCGAGGGCCTTGGGCGTGTAGCGATAGCCGTCGGTGAAGACAGAGCGCGCCATCTGGAAGACGAGGAGGTCGAAGGCAGCGTCGAAATCGCGCTGCAGGTGCGTCTTCACGATGGTGGTCCGGATGGCTCGCATGTCGTCGGCGAGGCCGATTGCGATGCCGGCCTTCTTGCGCGCCGCGGCCCTGGGGTCGGTGTCGCGGATGGCCGGCGGCGCGACCCGCTCGCTATCGTTGGCGGCGGACGAGGCGGTCGTGGACGTCGCGTCCCGGTCCGGTTCGGGCATGTCCTCGGGACGGACGAGGCCCGCAATCACGCGGAGCGAACCGTCGCAGTCGATCGTGACGATGCAGCCGGCGATCGCCCTGTCCTCGTCGCTGTAGGAGGCGCGCTGGGCGACTTCGCCTTTGATGCGGGCGATCTCGCTCTGCTTTGTGGCGAGCTCTTCCGCGTGGGCCTCGGTCCAGTCCTCGGCGGCGGTGGCCTCGATCTCCGCCATCCGCTGGCGGTGACCGTCGATGGCGGCCTGTTCGTCATCGGTGGGTTCGCCCGGGACCGGATAGACATGGCCGAATTCGGCGGTGGTGCGCCATTCGACCTCGATCGTCGGGACAGCCCAGTTCCAGTCGCCGGAGAGCTTGTCGGCCTCCCTGGTCAGCTTGGCCATGGCGAGCTCGTTGAGGAGGTCGGGATCGTCGAGCCAGGTGTTCGACCTGGTGGAGAACAGATCGCGGAGGAAGGAGCCGCCTGCGGCCTTGTATGCGTTGATGCCGACGAATACGGCGACGGCGGCGTTCGAGGGTACGCGTTCGGAGGTGAGCAGGCGCTCGACCTGGTAGGAGTTCGGGCGGTAGGCCATGCCGGACAGCTGTTCCCAGACGGCCATCTGCCGGGCGTGGTCCGTGGTGAGGCTGAAGGCCTGGAGTGCTTCCATGTCGATGCGCTCGTCGCGGTAGGCCTGGATGATTTCCGGGGCGACGTTGCCGAGGCGCATGCGCTGTTTCACCAGGCGCTGCGAGACGCCGAAGCGGGTGGCGACTTCGCAGACGCTGGCGCCGGCGTCAAGGAGCTTCGAGAAGGCCGTGACCTGGTCGGCGGGGTGCATGGCCAGCCGGACGGTGTTCTCGGCAAGCGAGATCTCCTCGGCCGGCGTGTCGGACGAGGCGATGATGCAGGGGATGGGATGGTCTGCCGGGATCTCGCCTTCGGAAGCCAGGTCCTCAAGGACGCCGAGACGCCGGCCTCCGGCGAGGACGGCGAAGCGGGGGCAGCCGTCCTTGGCGGGATCGGCTTCGCGGACGACCAGGTTCTCGAGGAGGCCATGGTTGCGGACCGAGGCCTTCAGTTCGGCCTGGGCGGTCTTGCTCGGCGGCGTCGTGCGGACGTTCTCCGGCGCGAGGAAGAGATGGGCGAGGGGGACGGTCTGGATGACCGCGGCGGAAGCGGGTGTCGCCATTGGGCACTGCCTTGTCGTGTTTGAAGGAAAGCAAGCGGACCGGCCGGGAGTCCCAGACGGTCGAAACGCTTGGTTAACAGGGGCTTTCCTTGAAACTGAAAGGCAGGCCAGCGTTGCGGTTCGTATCCTGGCTGCGTGTTGCGAGTTCGGTGTTTCCGAACTCGAACGAAACCGTGGGCATCTCGGAAACAGGCCGGTCGGTCGCAGACCGGGAAGCCCGGCAAGGGAGCGCCCCGTCGTCGAAGGCGTTTCTTGACTTGCCAATGGTCAGGCAGGTAAGGAATCGGCCCGGCGCAGGATTTCACTCAGGCGGAATTTCCGGTCGGACAGCTCGGCCTGTCGCAGTGATCTGTCAGATTGCGGTAGTGGTGCAAGGTTTCTTGGAACGCCTTGACACGGGCAGAGCGGAGCCGGTCCATTGCGGGGGTTACGGTCTTACGCGAAATGAGCGGTAAGGAATGTCACGGGTGTGCGTAAAGGAATACGGGTTCGTTGCGGGGCGTCGGAGTGCGGAACAAGGTGGGAGGACTTGCCAGAGCGATCAGGCAAAGCAACTGATGTCGGACGGGAAGTGTCGGGAAGGGAAGCTGCTTCCAGTTCTGGACCTCGACGCGGCCGGCTTCCGCTATGTGACATTGCACGGCCCGGCAGTGATGGCACTGGTAGATCTGGATCGTGGATTGACCGGTTGGCGAACCTTCGAATATGAGGGTTGAATAGGGATGCTGGCAACGGGCCATACAACAGCTCCCGAAGGGTTGTTCAAAGGAGTGTTATTATACCGGAATGGGCAGGATCGGTCGAGGTTTGGAATACCGGATTGTGTTGACGATGAAGGGAAATTGCGGACTTTGATTGGGTTGAAGATGATTCTGCGCAAAGGAAATCGGGCGATTTTCTGGACTCGGGAGGGATTTGGGGATTATTGGCAGTGACGGGAGTTCTGGCGGGAGAGGATGATGACGGCGGGAAGGACGGAAATTGCCGCGAAGGTCGCGACGATGCTGGGCGTGAATCGTCAGACGGCGATGGAGTTCGTCTCGGCGGTGGTGGATGCTCAGGCGCGGACGCTTGCGGAACACGGGGAGATGGCGTTGCGGGGGTTCGGGACTTTCCGGGTCAAGGAAGTGGTAGCGAGCCGGGCGAGAAATCCGAGGACAGGCGAGATGGTGGTGGTTCCGCCGCATAAGCGGGTCCGGTTCAGGGCCGGGAAGGTTTTGCGCGATATCGTGGCGGGGCGTCGCTGACGAGCTGAGGCCGGGTTGGCGGCTCAGCTTTGGATGGAGGTCTGCTCGGCGCTGCGTATGAGGGAAATCACGTTCGGTTGAATGCGTAGGCGGGCCTTGCCGGGCCCCGGTCCGGGGGACATGTCGATATGGTCCAGGAGCTCGGCAAGTTCCATCGTTGCAGGTATTCGGATCTCCGGGGTTCCGGTCTCTATGGCTGACTGGATCTCGCTGGCCCGGTTGAGAAGCACGGAACGGATGTTGGGGTTGTTGGGCTTTAGTCGCGCTCCGGCGGCGTAGCGGTCGAGCTCGGTCTTCAGGTTGGCCAGTTCCTGAGCGAGTTGCCCGATCCGTTCACGCATTGCCGGGGTATCGGTTCCGATTTCCACTGCGGTTATGAGACGTTGTTGCCGCAAGGTGCAGTCGGTTATTTCGGCCTCCAGTTGAGCGTGGGTTTCTACGATCCGGTTTTGCGCCTCCTGGAGGATGTGGGTCCATTCTCTCCGGCGGCGTATCCATGATGTGAGCTGTCGGGCGCAGAGGAGGTCGATGTCGGGCAAGACGAAGGTGCGGGCGCTGCATTTGTCGCTGGAACGGCTCGTCTTGCAGGCCCAGCGATGCCGGGCGATTGTGCGGACAGGACCCTTGCAGAGGGAGCATCTGAGAAGCGGTGTGAGGGGCATCGCTCCCCTGGCGAGTGCCGGGACGCCGGTCGGATGGGCGCGTGGTCGAGATCGGGCATGAAGACGTTCCTGAGCGGCGTCCCAGGTTTCGTCGTCGACGATTCGTAGATGGGGAGCCGGGACGACCGTCCAGCGCTCCCGGGTTGTTGCACGGGTGATGCGTCTGGCGGTATTCGGGTTGATGGCGGACTCGGTGAGGCCGAAGATCACTTGGCCTTTGTAGAGGGGGTTTGAAAGGATACCGGTGCTGTGATGAATGCCCGTCAGTCTGGAGTGGTGCCATCGGCTGGCGCTGCGAGGGGGTGGGATGTCTTCGTCGTTCAGGAGTCTGGCGATGGCGCGTGCCGAGTGTCCCTTGTTGTAGAGTCGGTAAATTCTCCGGACGATCGGAGCTGTGTCGGGATCGATCTCACGCAGGCCGCGAATCACGTCTGCGCCTTCGATACGGTTGGCAAGCAGGTAGCCGTATGCGGGCGGTCCGACCTGGCGTCCGGATTCTATGACCCCTATCAGTCCGCGCCGGGTCTTGGCGGAGAGATCCTTCAGGAATACTGCATTCATGGTGCCCTTGAAGCCGACAAGAAACTCGTCGAGGACGCGTTCCTGGATGGTGAGAATTGGAATTCGGAGATATTCGAGCTGCTCGTAGATGTAGGTGATGTCGTGCTGGCCCCTGCTGAGGCGATCCATCGATTCGGTGCAGATCGCGCTGAAGTCGTAGCGTGAGCAATCTGTGAGCATCGACTGCAAACCGGGCCGGAATTTGGCGGTGGCTCCAGTAAGCTTCGCATCGGTATATTCGGCAACGACAGTGCCTCCGAGATCGGCGACCAACCGCCGACATTCGCGCAGTTGGTCGTCAATGGATTTTGGATTCTGTCGGCTGGAGGAATAGCGCGCGTAGAGAGCTACGCGCGACAGGTCGGGGCCAGCATCGAACATGGATCTGTCCACAGCATGAAATCCGGCTCGGTCAATTCGATGACGGCGCCGCATCGTGGATATTACCGGATTGCAGGCTGGTGATGGAAGAGCGGCGACCGCGATCGAATGCGGCCGGGTAGTCGGTGAGGGGTCATTCGATGCTGCTGTTGGGCAGGAGGCGGGCGCTGAAGCCGGCTCCGTTCTGCAGATCGATGATGTGCTCGGCGACCTCCCGGGGGCTCCACCCCAAGAAGTCCGTTGCGTATTCTTCGTTGAATTCATAGCCGCTCCAGTCGCCGAGATCGCCGGCGTCGGGATCGGCGTTCGCGAGGCGGGTGGTGGTGACTTCGGTTCCATCCCACTCCTGAATCCATGTGGGCTCGTCTGTCACCAGGCGGGAGATTTCGATGCGGACGGGAAGAGCGGGGCCGGACATGTACGGGTCTCCGTCGGATAGTCTGGAGGGATTGGGGCTACCGGCCGGAGCGGCGCCAGCCGGCTGCCCGGGCCTCGGCCTCGCTGCAGAACCAGCGTTCGCCGCGGGATTCGTCTATGCCGGTCCGGTCGTAATACTTGCCGCCGGGTACATGGTAGATGCGGCCGTTCGCAGAGATGTTGCCCTTGATGACGCATGCGCCGGCGCTTTGCGACGGCGCGGTTCGTGGCTGGCGGCGATGGGTTGAAGTGCTGCGGCTTTTCTGGCGCCGGCGCCACCGCCAGGGCTCGATGAACGAACCGGACCACATGCCGCGTTGCGCTTCGCGAGCCTCGTCTTCGGTCGTGACGTAGCGCGTCGAGTACTTGCGGTATGCGAGAGCGAGGCCCTGCTGGACAAGTTCCTGCTGCAGGTCCCGGCCGTTGACGAAACAGGCGCCGATCGCGCGGCCGTATTTGTCGCGACGGCTGATCTTGCAGAGAACCTCGTTGCGACCGATGAGGCGCTGCATTGCCTGGGTGGAGGCTTTGCCGCAGGCCCATTGGCGGCCGTCGCGCCCGCAGGTCTGCCCGGTTTCCGGGGCGTCGATGCCGTTGAGCCGGATGCGCTCGCCCGCCACGGCCAGGGTATCGCCGTCGATGATGCGGGCCTGGCCGGAGAGCGTTTCGGCTTGCGCCGGCAAAGCGAAGGCGAGCAATCCGGCGGCAGTGACGATCGATGGAAGGAGTCGGAGGAGGGATGTCATGGGGTTGTCAACTCCGGGACACGCGTTGTTTGTCGCCGGGAACGACCGGTTGATCGTGATGATGGATCGGGATTGGGGCGGCGCGCGTCGCGCGCGCCAGGACCTCGCTGTGGAAGGGTTCGTGCAACGCATGGGCGCTTTGCTGACCCGAGGACGTGGGAGAGATGCACGGATCCCCGCCATGTTCCCGGCAAGGTTCGGATACGGCGCCGTCGGCGACCAGGCCGGGCTCGCAGGTCGGGCAGCACCGGATTGTCCAGATTGCTGCGAGGCCGCCGGTGTGCGGGTCGATGGCGTTGAGAGACGGATGAGGCGTGGTGGAGGGGTCGGTCATTGCCTTCTCCGTCTGCTGGAGGGTGAAGCGTCCGATGCCCAGCCGTTGCCGAAACGCGCGACCGTTTCGGCCACCAACTCTTGGCCGGCGTCAGTGCTTCGGAAGGAGCAGTGTTCGTCCTGTTGGCGGGTACGGGCGGCCAGGCCGGATTGCTCGAAACGGCCGAGGACGGCGCCCGGAGCGTCGAGGAGTGTCCCCGACCGGTCGGTGCGCCAACCTTTGGTCGGCCAGACGACGCCGTGCTCCAGTGCATGGAGCGGCGCCAATTCGTGCACGGAAGGGGCGAAGCCCGTGCGTGAGGCGAAGAGGCCGGCAGGCGTTGGTTGAGCATGCGCCAGACCGGCCTGGATGACGGATGCGAGGCCGACCGGAGACGCAGCCGGCTTACCCTCCCGGATTTCAGCAAGACGCGCGAGCGAAGCGTTCGGCGGTCTTCTCATTTCCGGCGCTCCTCCTTGTCGATGAGGGAAGTCTTGGGGATGGTGCGGTCAGCCGCACCTGGAATGGCCGCAGGACGGGCAGACGTCGCAACCTTCCTGGTGGATCATCCCGGGCTGGTTGCACTTCGGGCAGACCGGTCCGGCAGGTCGCCCGGCCTCGGGCGCCGGGCCGACCTTGATCGGCGGGAGGGGTTCGTCGGGCTCAATGTGCCCGAGCTCGACCATCCAGTCCCGGATCTCCATGCCGATGAGGGCGATGAGGGACGCCACCCAGCCGCGGCCCTTGACCCACTGGCCGTCGTTCGGGTCGGCGATCGCCATCAGCTCCTCGGCGACGAAGCCGACATCGCCCTGGCGGCGCCAGACTGCGGAGATCATCCGGGTGACGGCCGTAACCCAGGCGTGGTGCCGGGCGTCCTTCGTGGCGATGAAGATCTCGAAAGGACGGTTGTTGCCGTCCCGGTCGATGGTGTGGTTCAGCGTCAGGTAGAAGGCGTGCTTGCTGCCCGGCCAGGGGACCTTGCGGGTCTGGCCGTGGAGGACGGAAGGGCGGTCCATGACGGTAGGGGCCGGATCTCCGAGGTTGTCGCCGTCCGCGACCAGGATCGCGCCGGTGATGTCGTTCGGCCGGTAGGTGGTGCAGCCCTTGCAACCGGACTCCCAGGCGAGGAGGTAGATGTCCTTGAAGGCTTCGAAGGAGATGTCCTGCGGGACGTTCACGGTCTTGGAAACTGCGCTGTCGATATGCGCCTGGGCTGCGGCCTGCATTCGGACATGGTCCTCGGGAGATATGGTGCCGGCGTCGACGAAATAGTCCGGAGGAGGCTCGTCGCCGCGCAGCCGCCGCCAGAGCGCCATCGAGGCCGACTCGACCCGCTCTTCGGTGTGGCTGTTGTCGGGCTGCAGGACCCGGCGGGTGTAGCTGTGCGCGAAGACGGGCTCGATACCGCCCGAGACGTTGCCGGCAACCAGGGAGATCGTGCCGGTCGGCGCGATCGAGGTGAGGTGGCAGTTCCGCAGGCCGTTGTTGGCGATGAAGTCGAGCGTTTGCGGGTCGAGTTGTTTCGCGGTCTCGGTTTCGAGGAAGCGCTCAGCGTCCCAGAGCGGATAGGGCTCGGTCTCCGCAGCGAGGACCGCGCTCGCGCGGTAGGCGGCCGTCTGCACCGTGGAGACGAGGTCGCGGGTGCGCTCGGCGGCGTGCTCGGAGCCGTAGCGGATTCCCAGATACGCGAGCGCGTCGGCGAGACCCGTGATGCCGAGGCCGAGGCGCCGCTTCGAGAGCGCCTCCTCGCGCTGTTGCTCCAGCGGATAGAAGGAGGCGTCAACGACGCGGTCCAGCATCCGCACGGCCGTGCCGACCGTCCAGGCGAGGTGATCCTCGTTGATGTGCGCATCGTCCTCGAAGGGCGACCGCACGAAGGCGGCAAGGTTGATGGAGCCCAGCAGGCAGGAGCCCCAGGGCGGGAGAGGCTGCTCGCCGCAGGGGTTGGTTGCGTAGATGGTCTCGCAGTGCCGGAGATTGTTCGCGGCGTTGATCCGGTCGATGAAGATCACGCCCGGTTCCGCGCAGTCGTAGGTCGAGCGCATGATCCGGTCCCAGAGCTCGCGGGCCGAGATCGTGCGATGGACTTCACCGTTGAACACGAGATCGTGGCTACCGTCCCGCTTGACCGCGTCCATGAAGTCGTCGGTGACCAGAACCGAGAGGTTGAACATGCGCAGGCGCTCGGCGTCGCGCTTGGCTTCGATGAACTCCTCGATGTCGGGATGGTCGACGCGCATTGTGCCCATCATGGCGCCGCGGCGGCTGCCGGCGCTCATGATCGTCTTGCACATGCTGTCCCACATGTTCATGAACGAAAGCGGCCCGGATGCGTCGGCGCCGACGCGGTGGACCGGGGCGCCCTTCGGACGGAGCGTCGAGAAGTCATGGCCGATGCCGCCTCCGGCCTGCATGGTCATGGCGGCGTCCTTCAGCGCGTCCATGATGCCGTCGAGGCTGTCGTCGATCCGGCCGAGCACGAAGCAGTTGATGTTCGTGACGCGCCGGTCCGTCCCGGCGCCGGCGAGGATCCGGCCGGCCGGCAGGAACTTCCAGCCGCGCATGGCGTCCATGAACATCTGCTTTTCAGTGTCGTTTTGGGCCAGGAAGTCGGCAACGCGCCGGCGGGTGTCGTCCATCGTCGCGTCGATCGGCGTGCCGCCCCGCTCCTTGAAGCGGTATTTCATGTCCCAGATGGTGTGGGCGATGGGCGCCAGGAGCTCGTCGGTGTCGGGCAGCATTGCGACGTCCATGATAGGCCTCCGTCTGTTCGGTCCGCCTCGAAGAGGCTTTTCTCAATCTTCAGGTTGAAGGAGGGGCCGCTCCCCGGGAGGGAAGGGTCCGGATATTGGCCGGGCGGCCCGGGTTCCTGTCGGAAGCGGCGGTTCGGGGCCAGGGTGATTTCCTGAGATCACTCCTCGACCCTTCCGAGTTGCCAGACGTTCCTGGCGAGCGCAGGTGAAACGGCAGGCTCTGCGGAAGCTTCCGCGGACAGGGCCTTCGCGAGGGAGTGGGCGGTGTGGAGGCGGATTGTCTCGTCATCGGCGTCATAGCGCCGGCGCCGGGCGCCATTGGGATCGTCGAGAACGAGGCAGCCGCGAACCGGGGCGCCGGCCGGGGCCCAGTCGCGGACGTGCTTCATTTTCCGGGCCAGGCCGGACAGAGCGCTCGGGAAATGACGGCGGGGAACCCGGGAGGACTTGGTCTCTACGACCCACAGAGCGGCGGGCGTGGCGACGAGGTGATCGATGTCACCGGCGCCGGCGATCTCGGTTACGGAGCGCGCCACGGCGCATCCCCGCATTGTTATGGCGTATTCGAGGACCTGGCCCACATGCTCTTCGCTCCTGGCGCCCTTCAGCCAGGCGGCGATGTCGCCGCGGTTCATGCGGTGGGTAGCCCAACCCATACAGGCAAGGCCGGCAAACGCTACGGGCAGGAACGTGCTGGCAAGCCACCGCATGCATTCGGAAGAGTCATCAACGAAGCACGTTCGAGGGAGAGGGTATTCGCCCGTCATGACGGGGTCAAGGGGACATTGCAGAAAAAAAGAAGGCCGCCGGTTAGTGCCCAGCGGCCTTCCTGAATGCGGTTTCGCCCTTGGTTCGTTGCCACCCACCCAGCACAGCAGCAGCAGCAAATCTCAGGCCAATTACCGACAATCGCGTGACCGGATAATTGGCCGCTGCCGCAGCGTTGTCAAGTGCCGGGTCGGTGGAGCGGCGGATTTTTCCGCCACTGCCGGGTTCTCCGTAACTCAATGGAAACACAAGGGTTTTCCAACGCCGGTCTGAACGTCTGCGGATCGGTTCCGAAGAGGCATTCCCCGAACCCGTCCGGGAAGCGCAAGCACCGTCCTCGAACTGGCCGGATCCGGGGCGCGGTCGGTAATCATGCGCGCTTTCCCGAGGGCATGCGCCTCGGGGAGGCCGTCCACCTCGTGAAAAACGAGGTCGTGGCAGCCGGCATCGGACGGCGCCGGAACCGCGAGGGCGCGGTCGGGCTGCCCTCCTTCAGGCTCTCCCGTCTCCGCGAGTCGGACTGTCTTGCCGACGGCCGCCCCCCGGTCCGGAGTTACGCGAGCAAGACGGCCGGGGAGCCCGGCTGGAGTGTTCGGGGGGTTCGGGAACGCGAAAATGCGCTGCGGCGTATTAGCGCATTCCTGCCCAATGGCGCCTCAAACTGCGGCCGTACAAGAAGCAAGGACGCCGTCGGCCTCGACGGGCAGGACATGCCCGGCGTCACTCCAACTGACGAGGGGGCCGCGCGATGACGGCCCTGTATTGCGACCCGCGGGCGCTCGCCGGGATTCTGCGCGAGAGACAGGACAGCTACGAGTTCGCGGCGCGCGGCTCGGTCGGATATTATGAAGGGGTGCTCGCTTTCGGCGCCTGGGTGGCCGGGAAAAGGAGCGAGTGCGCGCACGGCGTCTGGATAAAGGCGCTGAGAGAAGCCGGCTGGTCCTACAGCGTCTGCAACCGGGCCATCAAGCTGCACGGCTTGGGGGTTTCGGCCGCCGAGCTTGCGCGCGATGGCGCGAAGGCTGTCCTCAAACGGTTCGCGCGCCCGCGCCGACCGGCAGGGGCCGGGGAGTCCAAATTTAGCGCCGGCGCAAAATTTGCGGAGCCTCCGGAGACGCCGCTTGGCGGGGGGGAGGCCGATCCGGACCCTGCCGAATTTAGCGCCGGCGCTAAATTTGAGCCGCCGCCAACGGTGCCCGAATCTGCCGAAGCGTCCGCCCCGCCGGACGAATTCGAAGAGCTTGTTCCGGAGGACGAGAACACCGGCGCAGGCGATGCCGGCGCACTGCTGTGGCCTTGGCCGCTCGACATGAAATATTCGGGTGACCGGATGGTCCGCTGTCTCATCGCGCCGGAGATCGAGCTGCCGCAGGCCCGGGAACCGCTCGCCCTCCTTGCCTACTGGAACTTCTTTGACCGGGACGGAAAGCAGCGCCCGGCGTCGATACACAACGATCGCCTCGCCAAGCTTTTGAAGGTCGATGTGCGGACGATCCAGGGCTGGCTGGACGATTGCCGACGAGCCGGATGGCTACATTCGGCGCCGCAGCGCGGCGCTCTGCCGGATCGGCAATATGTCTGGCCGAACACGCCGCCGGGAATGCGCCAGCGAAGCATGCCGCTTCCCAGGACCTTCGACCGGACGTACCGGGCGAGCGCCCTGGAGGCTGCCGAATCCGCCGCCGCCAGGCCAGATGGTGGACCCGGCTTCACCCCGGGGGTGACCCTGGCTTCGTCCCGGGATGAACCCGGCTTCACCCCGGGGGTGACGCAGGTCTCACCCTTAAACGGGAAAGAAACCGGGATTAAAACGGGAAGGAGGGGGACGCGCGCAGGACGCGAGACCCCGCAACCCGATTCCCCCCACCCCCCTGAGGCAGTCCGGGCTTTCGGGATCTGGAACGGGATCGCCGCCGAGACCGGAATGCGGCCGGCGGTCGAACTCGACGCGGACCGCGCGGCGAAGCTGGAGGCGCGCGTCCGGGACGCCGGGGGCATGGATGAGTTTCGCGCGGTCTGCGAGCGCGCCGGCGGAAGCAAGGCGCTCACCGGCAGGAAGCCGGGAAGCTGGCCTGCGGACCTGGACCAGTTTCTGGAGCCGAGGTTTTTCCGCAGGGTCCGCGAGGGCGGTTGGGACGATGCGCCCGGCGAGTTGGAGCGCACCCGCGAGGCGCGCCGGAATGCGGACCCCGAGGCGCTGCGGGCCGAGGTGCTCATGTCGCCGCTGGCCGGCGACGCGCCGGGCTTCGTCGCGGCGCTATGCAAGCGGATCGGCGTCGGCAGGGTCCGATCCTGGCTGAAAGACTGCCGGCTCGAATCGCGTGGCAAGACGGACGCTGCGTTGCTGTTCGCCAACGGCTTCGCGGCAGACCGCGTCGACAGGGACTACGGCGACGCGATCCGCGACCTTTGGCGGGAATTGCACGGCGGCGAGCTTGTCCTGGAAACGAGGCGGGCGGCATGACCCGCGAATCGCTCATCGAGCTGGAGCGCCGGCTGCTCGACTTTCCCGCACTCGTCGACCCGCTGGCCTGCGAGCGCATGGCGATGAGGAGTCCGCATTCCCGGTTTCCCTTCACGATCGGGATCTTTCACCGCGACCCCGATCCGTTCGATTACCGCATCGCCGCCAGGACGGCGTCGGACGCCGCGGCGGTCGTCGCCCGCATGCGCGCGCTTGGGCGTGGCGCATGGATCGTGGAGGTGAACGCATGAGCAGGCCGGCATCCAGGCAAGCACCGCCGCCGCCGGCTGCAGGACCGACTTCAGAAGGGAGCATTCCCATGCCTGACCATACGCATTCCACTGCCCTTTCGGCTCCGGACATCCTCGCCTTCGTCAGCCAGAAGGGCGGGGCCGGCAAGACGACGCTGGCGCTCAATGTCGCGGCCCATGCCGTCCAGGCGGGGCGCCGGGTCACCGTGCTCGACTGCGACCCCAATTGCTCGGCCGTGATCTGGGGCGACCTCCGGTCCGAGGCCGCGCCCGAGGTCCGCTACTGCCCCTGTCTGCGCCTGGAGAGAGAGATCGACCGGGCCCGGACGAAGGGTTCGGACTTCATCCTGATCGACACGCCGATGGGCGCCGACGGCGGCCCCGTCGCCGGCGCGCGTCATGCGAACCTGGTGGTGGTCCCCTGCCGGCAGTCGCTTTTTGACCTGGCCGCGATCCGCGCGAGCCTGGACGTGGCCACGCTGGCCGGCACGCCGGCCGTGGCGGTGCTGAACGCCGTGCCTGGGCGGGCCGCGCACTGGGAGAGCGAGGCGAGGGACCTGCTCGCCCGCCAGGGGGTGCCGATGCTGCCGGCCGCCATCCGCAACAGGGTCGCCTTCGTGCGCTCGTCCCGGGCCGGCCAGGGCGTCGTCGAGTCCGACCCTCGCGGCGCCGCGGCCTCCGAGATCCGCGCCGTGGGCGACGCCCTGCTCGCCTGGCCGGTCCGTGCGCTCCGGGCCGCCGCATGAGCAAGCAGAAGAAGAACGCCGGCAGCGCGCTGATCGAGCACATCGAGGACTGGCGCGCCCGCAATCCGGCTGCGGCCGCCGGGGCCTCCCGTCTCGACCCCTCGACCGCGCGCCAGCGAAGCACTTGGCCGATCGGCCTCGACCAGATCGCCGTCGGGCCGCGGTTGCGCGAGGTCGACGAAGCCGCAGTCAAGCAACTTGCGGAGTCCATGGACCGGATCGGGCTTCAGAACCCGATCCAGGTCCGCCACAATTTCGGGATCGACTCCGATACCGGCGACTACGAGCGGGACTTGGACAAGGGCGGGTTTGCGCTCGTCGCCGGCGCCCACCGGGTCGAGGCGGCCCGGCGTCTCGGCTGGGGGCGGATCGAGGCGTTCGTGCTCGACGATCCGAGCCCGGACGAGCTCGCCCTGGTCGAGGTCGACGAGAACCTGATCCGCGCCGAGCTCACCCCTCTGCATCGCGGCCGCTTCGTCGCCAGGCGCGAGGAGCTCCGCAGGAAACTCGACCCCGCATCCCGACGGGGCGGCGACCGCAAGAGCACGGAATTTCAGCGAAAATCAAAAACCGAAAGTTCAGGTTTTGGTTTTTCGCCGCCCTCGTTCGTCGAAGAGACGGCAGACCTGACCTCGTTCTCGAAGGCTACCGTGGAGCGCGCGCTGCGCATCGGCAAGCGTATCCTTCCTGAACTTCAGGACGAGCTTGAAGACACGCCTGTCGCGCGCCGGGAAGGCGATCTCTACCGGCTCGCGGGCCTTTCGCAAGCGCAGCAGCTTCGCGCTCTGGAGCGTCTTCGGGAAGCCGGGGAGCCGCCCGAGACCCTCGCGGCGCTGTTGCAGAAGACGGACGCGCCGCCCGCGCCCCCGAGGGCGCCCACTCGCACGCAGCAATTCGGGAAACTCGAGAGCGCCTGGTCGCAGATCGCGCCGCACGACCGGGTTACCGCACTCCACCGCCTCTGCCTGTCGATCGACCGCCGCCAGCGCGACGAACTCGTCGAGGCGCTCGGCGCCCGGTCCGGCGCCTCCGCTCCGGAACGTCCCGATGGCTGAGCGCCGTCTTCTTCCCGCCCCCGACCGCAAGGAATCCGCCAGCATGTCCAGCATGTCCATCCTGCCCGACGACCCCGACTGCCCGGATTGCGGGGCCCGCATGTGGAGCCGCCGCGCACCCCGGGCGAGGGAGTGCCAGTCATGCGGGTTCGTCCAGCATATCGAGACGCTCGAAGAGCACGCAGAGCGTCTCCAGCACGAAATCGACGCCGAAATCGCAAGCGGCGCCTGACTTCCCCTCCCCCATGTTCATGCCCCAGGAGAGCGACATGCCCCGACAGACCATGCCCCCGATCTTCTTCGCCGACCCGAATGTCACCTTCGACACGGCCGTCTGCCGCGTCTGCGGCTGCCACGACTTCGACGCCTGCGTGGAGGAGGACTCCGACAGGGCGTGCTGGTGGGTCGAACCGGACCTCTGTTCGGCCTGCGCCGCCGAGATGGCGGCCAAGCTCGATCCCGCGATGGCCGGCCTCTATGCCGGGGACGGGGAATGACCCCCGCTCCTCATGACCGAACCCGGACGGGATGGTGGCGCGCCTGCCGGGTCCTTGCGGCTGCCGCGCTCGGCGCCGGCCTTGCCTGGCCCGCCGGCGCGGAGGTGATTTCCGGGCAGGCGCGGGTTGTGGACGGCGACACGCTCGCCATTGCCGGCCAACGCATCCGCCTTCGCGGGATAGACGCCCCCGAGACGCGGCAGACCTGCCGGCGCGACGGGCGCAGATGGGCCTGCGGCAAGGCCGCAACGAAGGCCATGCGCCGGCTTGTCGGGCAAAATGCGGTCCGCTGCGAGGGTCGCGACCGCGACCGTCACGGACGCGCCGTCGCCGCCTGTTTCGCGGCCGGCCGGGACCTGCAGCGGGCGCTGGTCCGCCAAGGCCTGGCGCTGGCGTATCGGCGCTATTCGACGCGCTACGTCCCGGAGGAGGATGCTGCCCGGGCAGAGCGGATCGGCCTCTGGTCCGGCGAGTTCACGGAACCCTGGCGCTGGCGCCGCGAGGCAAGGAACCGGCGTGTCGAGCGACGCCCGCAGACGCAGGCCGCGCCCGGTTCCTGCCCGATCGAGGCCAACATCTCCCGGAGCGGCCGCATCTACCACATACCGGGCGGCGAGCATTACGGCCGGACCCGCATAGACGAGTCCCGGGGCGAGCGCTGGTTCTGCACGGAGGCCGGGGCGCGGGCCGCCGGCTGGCGCCGGGCGCGCAGATGAACGCGCCTTGCGGGTTATCCCCCGGAAGGAACGCCGCAGCCCGTTGCGGCGTCATGCGCCCGCCGCCAGAGCGTCCGGTCTTTCGAAACCCGAAGGACGGGACATGACGACGGACGGCTCTTCGATCGCGCGCTTCGCGATCTATGCGCGCTATTCTTCCCCCTTGCAGGAGATGACCTCGATCGCGGGCCAGCTCCGCCTCTGCCGCGACCGCGTCGCCACCCTGGGCGGCGTGATCGCGGACGAATACACCGACCCGGAGCTTTCGGGCACGGCCATGCAGCTGCGCCCCGGGCTTCGCCAGCTGATCGAGGACGCCCGCGCGAGGCGGTTCGACAGCGTCTGCGTCGAAGCTCTCGACCGGCTCGCCAGGAGCCAGGCCGACATGGCGTGGCTCTACCGGGAGCTCAGGTTCCTGGGGATCGACCTGCACAGCCTGGAGGACGGGCAGGTCGACGCCTTCCATGCCTTCATCAAGGGGTTCATGAGCGAGATGTTCATCGACAATATCGGCGCCAAGACGCGCCGCGGCCAGATCGAGGCCGTGCATGACCTCCGCCTCATGGGAGGCCATATCTACGGCTACCGGATCGCCAACCGCATCGACGACGGCAGCGGGAAGCCCATCCGGGGGCTGCGCATCGTCGATCCCGACGAAGCGGAGGTCGTGCGGCGCATCTACCGGCTCTATCTGGAAGGCATGAGCCCCCGGCAGATCGTCGTTCTTCTCAGCCGGGAAGGCGTGTCCGGTCCCCGCAACCGGCCCTGGACCGACGCGGTCGTCCGCGGCCGGGAAGGGAGCGGCATCCTGCGCAACGATATCTATTGCGGCCGGCTGATCTACGGGCGCACCCGCAGCCGGCGCCACCCGGATACCGGGCGTCGGCATTACGATCGCCGGCCCCGCGAGAAATGGACCGTCGTCGAAGCGCCGGAGCTGCGCATCGTCGACGACCGGACCTGGGAGGCCGTCCAGGACGAGGTGAAGCGCCGCCGGAACCGCCACCACACCGTGGTGACGCGATACCGCAAGGCGGCCTATCCACTGACCGCCCGGGTCCGCTGCGGCCTGTGCGGCTCCCGCATGACGATTGCCGGCATGAGCTATTACCGGTGCGTGGCCCGCCAGCGCAACCCGGATCGCTGCGAGAACGGCCGCGGCATCCCGCTCGAAGTTCTGGAAAACCATGCCGTGAGCCAGCTCTTCGACTGGATGCGGTCGCCCGGGCGTGACTGGCGCACGATGTTCGCCGCCGCCGAACTTGAGGACGCGACCCGCCGCTGCACGCTCCGCAAGAAGGCCGATGACGCCAATGCCGGGATCGGCCGTCTGGTAGCCGCGATCGAGAGCGGCCTGCCCTCGACGAGCATCCGCGAGCGCCTTCTCGAACTGGAGCGGACGCGCAACGAGGCGCTCGCGGAGCTGGAGCGGCTGCCGGGAGGCCCGCCGTCCGCCGACTTCAACGTCGAGGCCTTCCTGCGCTCCCATCTTGCCCATCTCCAGCGCGCCGTCGCGGGCAGCGCGCGGACCGAACGGCGCGAGCAGGCCCTGCTCGCGATCCGCGATCTCATCGCCCGCATAGAGGTGCGCCCTTCCGAGGGCCCCGAACGGGTCGAGGTCGAGACGGTCCCCGACATCCCGGCGATCGTCGCGATGATCTCCGGCCATGCCGCCGCCGGCGCACAGGGCGCATGAAGTCCGGAAGTGTGAGGAAAGCCTGACCCCTGAACCCGAAGGCGCAGCCAGGCCGCGCCGTGCATGCCGGTCCGCACCGGCCGGCCCACATCGCCACATCCCCAGGAGGGAAACTCCCATGTCCAACGTCATCCCGATCGAGCCTTGTCTGTGGGACCGGGACCTGCCGGAATATCTGAACCCGGACGAGGACTTCCACGAATACGACTACGAGCCGTTTCCGGAGCCGGAGCCGGCCTTCGAGCCGCGCCCGCGGACCTGCGACCTCAAGCTGCTTTCCGAACTCACCGCAAAGCTCGGGCGGGACTCTGGCTTCAATCCCGGCATCGACGAGACCGCGGTCGAGGCCGCCTTCCACTTCGCGAAGGAGCAGGCCGGACGCATGGAGGTCCCGCTGGAGCTGGCGTTCGAGATCGCGGCCTGGGCCATTCTCAACTACGAGCGCGGACGCCGCGACCCGGAACTCTACGGGATCCGTCCGTTCTGAAGGGTATCCAGCGATAACCCCTGCCGGAGCCGAAGGAGCCGCAAGGCGTCTCCGGCGGGCCGGGAAGAGAGAGGCGGCGCCATGCGCGGCGATCCGACGCCAACCCACAGCCTGAAGGACCTGAACGCCATGCTGGCGGCCGACATGGAGACGGTCTGCCGGCATTACCTGCCGAACGGCAGGCGCAACGGCAACTACTGGCAGGTGGGCAGCACCGCCGGCGAGGAGGGCGCCTCGCTGCGCATCGCCCTCGCCGGGCGCTGGCGCGGACGCTGGCGGGACTGGGCCAACCCGAAGGACCGGGGCAGCCCCCTCGACCTGATCCGCGCCGTGCGCAACCACGCCAGCATCGGGGAAGCGGCCGCCGAGGCGCGGCGCTACCTGGCGCTCCCGGCATATGAGCGGTCGCGATGCGGTCCCCGGCGCCGGGACGGCGCGCCGGAGGCGCAGACGGGCCTGGAGCGGGTGCTTGAGGGTGCGGCGGCGATCCGGCCCGACGACCCGGCCGGGCGCTATCTCGCCTCGCGCGGCCTCGCCATAGAGGACGCGCGCGCTGCCGGGCTGCGCTTCCGCCCCGACACCTGGGTCCGGGTGGACGGCGAGAAATGCGAAATGCCGGCCCTGCTCGCGCCGATCCGCGCGCTCGACGGGACGCTGGAGGGCCTGCAGCGGATATTCCTGGCCCCGGACGGAAGCAAGGCAGCGATCCCGGACCCGAAGCGGACCAGCGGGCGGCTCTTCTCCGGCGCCGTGCGCTGGCCCGCGCCCGGGGCGGCCCGCGTGGTGCTGACCGAGGGGATCGAGGACGCGCTCGCCGTCATGAGAGCGCTCGGCGCCGGCGGGCCTCGCGATATCGCCGTCGCAGCCGCGGTCTCCGCCGGGCGCGTCCACCGCGTCGGCCTCTGCCCGGATATCCGACGCGTGACGCTCGTCCAGGACCGCGACATGGCGGGCGAACAGGCCTGGGTCGCGCTCTGCCGCGAGCATGGCGGCTCCGCCCTGCTGCTCGACCGGATCGTCCCCCGCGCCGGGGACGCCAATGACGAGCTTCTCGCACTCGGGCCCGCCCGGTTCCTGGCAAGGCTCGCGGCCCAGGGGTTGCCCGGCTGACAAGGGAGCGCCTGGACCGTTGCCGCGCAGGCCGCGGCCTTCCCGCCGGCGCCTCCGTTTCAGGCCGGCCGCCGGAAAGGTGGGGAAGGGGTTGCCGGGGTATCGATGTGGGCGCGGTTTGCCTTCGACCCGTTCCGATCCCATACTCCCAAGAGACAGGAGACGAGGCCAATGACCTCTCCCGAAACCCCTTCCCCGGAATCGCAGCGCAGCATGTTCGCCGTCGGCGACGGCAGCTGGAAGGCGATCATCCCGCACGCCACCCTGCTCAGCATTTTCCTGATCTTTCTGGTCGGAATGCTCACCTGGTTCGACATCCGCATCACCGCCGGTCTCGATGGTGTCGAAAGGCGTCTGACCGACCGGATCGATCAGGTCGAGACCGGCCTCAACACCCGGATCGACCGGGTAGAGAAGCGTCTGTCCGACCGGATCGACGAAGTGAAGGCAGACCTCAGGGCAACCGAGACCCGCCTGTTGGGCCGCATCGACGAGGTGAAGGCGGAGCTGGCGGCGAGCGAGGCGCGCCGCGCGGCCGTGGATGCGCAGCTGTCCGCCGATATCGAGCAGGTCGCTGCCGGCGTTGCGGAGAACCGGGCCGCACATCGCGAGCTCGCCGGCTTCGTGCGCGCCAGCAGGCCCCCGGAGCCGCCTCCGGCGAGCGACCCGCCGGGTTCCGCCCCGGCGCAGTAGCCGCCTTCACAGCCGGCGCCGTTTCCGCCCCTTCCCGGCACAAGGTCGGGAAGGGGTTTTTCGTGCGATCCGCGCGGGTCCGCCGTCCGACCGGTCCCCGCGCCCGTTTCCCGATCCCAGGAGATATCGCACATGCCCGGCATGCCGGCTTCCGCCCTTCGCCCCGATGCGAACACCTTCCTCACCCACGTCTTCGGCCGCGGCCTCGAAGACAAGACCTATGTGGTCGAGCGCTACCGCACCAACATCGACGGCGATATCCGCCGCCTGCCGGGCGGGAAGGGCCGTCCGCTCACCCTCTCGCTCGCCACGGTCCGGGAGCTGCGCCCGGCGCGCAACGAGATCCTGATCTGCCGGTGCGAGAAGAAGCCGGACTCCGGCATCCAGTACTGGGGCGACCATGCGACCGGGCTCTTTGCGGAGGGCAGGCGCAAGGGGCGCTGAGCCCCGCCCGGCGACGCCGTCCTCCACCCCCTTCCCGACCTGTAGCGGCCGCGGCGCCGCCGAAGGTCGGGAAGGGGACTTCCGTCGTGACCCGTCCACTCACGCGGAGGACATGCTCCATGTGCGCCCCCGACGGCAACGCAGCCCATTCCCGCTGCAGCCCCGCGCATCGCTCGCACTCATACCGCGCCCGCCAGCGGCTCGCAGCCGGCGGACTTTGCCAGAACTGCGGCCAGACCCCCGTGACCGCTCCCGCGAAATACTGCGCGACGTGCATCGAGCGCCGGCGCGCGGCCTCGCGGAAGGGCGCCCGCAAGACCCGCCTGCTCCGCCGCAACCTCCGGCTTTGCCACGATTGCGGAACGGCCCTCCAGCAGCCCCGGCCCGCCCGTTGCCCTCCCTGCAACGAAAAGCATCTCGCAGCCCGCCGCCTCACCAAACAGAGCCTCCGGGAGGAGCGCCGCAAGGCAGGACTGTGCCTCAGGTGCGCCAAGAATACACCTGCGCCGGGCAACACCTCGTGCGACGACTGCCTCGCGGCCCGCCGACAGGCGCAACGGGAACGCATCCGGCGTCGCAAGCGCGAGGCGACCGCCTCCGTTTGCATCGACTGCGGCGGCGCGACCCCTACCCCTGCGCGCAAGCGTTGCCCGGACTGCCAGGCATTGCAGCGCCAGCGGGAAAAGGCGGCGGCAGTTGCTGTGAGGGCGCAGCGCCGGGCGCTCGGTATCTGCACCACCTGCGGCAAAGCCTCCGCGGTCCGCGGGCAGAAGGCGTGCCAGGCCTGCCGCGATGCATGGGGCCGCGAATACTGGCGCAACAAGCGGATACGCCAGGAACAGGGCCTGTGCGTGAACTGCGGCAAGCCTTCCACTCCCGGCTTTGCCAGCTGCGAACCCTGCCGCGACTATCACCGCGCCGCATGGCATCGCCACGTCGCCACAAGCCGCGCGCGCGGCCTCTGCGTGCATTGCCGCAAACGCCCTTCCGATGGCGAGACGGACACCTGTCCCCGGTGCCGCGAAATCGCTCGCGCCCGGGCCCTTCGCCGCTTCCACCGCGTGACCCGGGAGCGCCGGCATGCCGGTCTCTGCCCCCGGTGCGGCAGGCGGCCGCCGGAGCCGTTCATGCGCGAGTGCGGGCCGTGTCGGGACAAATAGCGCGCCGGTGAGTATCGCGGCATGCCCGACCTGCCCAACCGGTACACCGTGATCGAGATCGCCACGGGCATCGACCACGGCACTTGGGAGAACCTGCAGGAAGTCGCGGGCGCGCTCGCCTACGCGAAGCTCTCGCTCGACGACGTCGAGATCGTCACCGACGCCGCGCCCATGGCCGCCTTCAGGAGCTGGTGACGCCGGCCCGCATCCCCTTCCCGGCCCCCGGCAGCCGCAGCGCCGCCAAAGGTCGGGAAGGGGCTTGTCCGGGTGATTCCAACCGGCTCCCCGGAGGACATATCCGATGCCCGAGCCCGCCCCCTCGATACTCACGTTCCGGATCGAGGGAATCGGCCATGCCGGCGAGACCCTCGACACCTGGTTCGTCGAGGCCCCCGATTCCCGACAGGCCCTGTCCCGCCTCTCCGAGAGCCTGGCGGACCTCGCCGAAACCGCCGGCTGGTCCGCCTACACGCTCCGCGACTGCGCGGACATCCGCACGACCGAAGTCGACGCTGCGCTGGCAGAGGCCGGCGTCGGCCTTCTCCACGCCGCGCTGATTGGCTTTGGCCTCTGGATGATGCACTGCGCCTCCAGGGACCGGAACAAGACAATGGACGCCGATCGTGTTCAGGCCGACAAGCGCCATAAAGAGGCGATGGACAACAGCGCAAAGCGCCACGAGGAGGCCATGGCTGCCCTCAAGGAGCTGATCGCGCGCACGGTGCCGCCTGCGTCTCCTTCCGGCGCCGCTTGACCCGCCGGGCGTTCTCCGCCCCGCATCTCCTTCCCTGCCTGCCCGTTCCCGGCCGCTGCGGCATCGACGCCGCAAAGGTCGGGAACGGGTTTTTCGGAGGGGTCCGACCAGTTCCACCGAAAAGGGCTTGAGCGATGCAACACATGAACGAGACCATCCGCAGCGTGTTGGCCGCGCATGGCATCGAGCGAAGATTCGCTGTCCTGCTCGCGGACCACGCAAGCCGCAATTTCAACGAGCATTCCTACCTGATCGAGTGGCCGGGCGCGCTCATCTACCGGAGCGAGGAGGCCTGGCGAGCAGCCGCGGGCGACGCCGCCTCCTGCTTCGACCTCTGGCCCTGGGCCGTCGAGGAAGTCTGCACCGATTACATGTACACGGCGATGTACGAGGCCGGAATGTTCGACGAACACGGCGAGGAGGCGGAGGATTGCCCCCAGCGCGAAGCGGCGATCCAACTCTGCCTGGGCAACTGACCGGTCCGGCATTCCGGTCTGCGTTTCCCTTATCCCGGCCTTTGCGGCACCAACGCTGCGAAGGTGGGGAAGGGGCTTTTCGCGGTGAGTTGTAACGGCTCGCAATCAACCAGTTGCAGGGAGCAACACCATGAACGGTCTCAACCGCGTCGACCTGATCGGCAACCTCGGCGGCAACCCCGAAATCCGGACCATGCAGAACAGCAGCGAGGTCGCCAATTTCTCCATCGCCACCAACGAGGTCTACAAGGACCGCCAGACCGGCGAGTACAAGGAGCTCACCGAGTGGCACCGGATCGTCGTCTACCAGCAGGGCCTCATCGACATGCTTGAGAAGCATGGCGAGAAGGGCCGCCTCGCCCACATCACGGGCAAGCTGCGCACCCGCAAGTGGACGGACCGCGCCGGCAACGACCGCTACTCCACCGAGATCGTGGTCGGCCCCCGCGGCTGCATCAACTTCCTCGACCCCAAGCGGGACGGGGCGGGCAACGGCAACCGCCCGCCGGCGCCGCCCCCGGAAGCCTGTGAGGACGATTTCGCCGCCTGAGCGAACGCCCGCCAGCCCCGGAACCTTCGGGTTCCGGGGCTTCTTCCTTGTACGCTCAGCAACGCCCCGAGGTTCGCCTTGGGGCGTTTTCTCGTTGCCCCCGCCCGCCTTCCGGTCCCCCGCACTCCAGTGGCCTCCGCCTCCCCGAGCCGGGCCCGGAAGGGATGCCGGAACGCGACCGGCCGTTGCCGACCGCCAGAGCGCCGTCCCGGTCCGGAAAAGGCGGGGAAGGGGTTCTTCGGGCGGCATTGCGGGCCTCGGTCCGGCGTTCCGCTGTGCTACAATCCCTTCACCGAAAGGAGCTGCACCATGACCGCAGCCGACTTCACGCCGTGGATCTCTCCCGCGGTACTCCTCGTTCTCTTCGCCTGGTTCCGCACGGACTTCAAGGCGCAGATCAAGGGCCTCGAGACCCAACTCGGCGGCCGCATCGACGAGGTCAACAGCAACCTCGGCAAGCGCATCGACGAAGTTAATTCGCGGCTCGATCGCGCCGACCGGCGCCAGCAGGGCCTCGATGACAGGCTCCGCAACCTGGAGGTTGCCGTCGGCAGGATGTCCGGCAAGCTCGACCTGCTTGAGGGCTACTTCCTGAGACGGAACGACCCGGACGGCGATCCGCCTCCGGCGCCTGCCGCTGAATAGCTTCCCCTGACCCCGGCCTCCGCGCCGGGGTTCTTCCTCGCCTGCGATCCAGCGCCCCGGGGCCCGCCTGCGGGGCGTTTTTTCGTGCTCGGTTCCCGGCCTGTCGGTGCTGCCGGGCGCTGGCCGGGAAGCGTTCTGTGCGCCCGGCCGTCGCCCATGAGCCGCCGTCGTGCCGGCCGCGAGGCAAGAAAGGTGGGGAAGGGGTCGTTCGGGCGGTATCGCAGCCATCCCGGTCGCGACCGCAGCCCGAAAGGATTTTCTCAATGACCGTTCTGCTGGACCTCGCCTTCGACGCGATCGACGATCGCCACGCCGTTGCCGAGCTCGGCCTCGATGCGCTCCCGCTGCGCGACAGCGTCCTGGAGGACAGCCTGCCCCGCTGGGGAGACCGGGCGACCCTGTTCCCCTGGGAGCCCGATACCGCCGGAGACGCCGGCTGAACCCTGTCGCCCCGATGCCCCCCGGCGTCGGGGCGATCGTTCTGTACCGGTCCGCCGCCGCGGCCCCCCGGTCCGTGCCGATATGCCTGCCGACAGTCGCTTCGCTCCGGTGGCGGCATCGAGGGCGGGGATGGCCGGCCCGGAGCCGGGCTGCATCGAACCCGCCGTCCGGTCGCAGGCTCCCTCCCGTCACGTCCGCTGCTCTTCGTCCGGTTCCGGAACGGCAGCGGGGGCGCCGGGCCGCGACCGCCGCGCCGGGCGGGCTTCGCCCTTCCCCCCGTCACGCCGCCCGCTTGAGGCCCGGCTCGAAGCCGGCATCGACACCCTCGCTGCGCTCGCCCGGCGCAAGCGCCGGCTGGTGGGCGCTCGCGCCCCTGGCGGAGCGTGCTGCGCACGCGGGAGGTCGGTCGTAGCCTTCGGCCTGCTGGGGGCGCTGCGCTGTGCCCCCCTGGCAGGCCGAAAGCCGTTGGTTGGGGGGCCGGGGCAGCCGGAGGAGCGGGGCCGGGCTGGCGACAGCCAAGGAGGTCGCCATGGGAAGGCCGGGACGGGAAGTTTGCCGGTTCCCGCGGGCCCGGAAAAGGTGGGGAAGGGGTTGTTCGGGCGGAATCGCGGCCAGTCCGGTCGGCGACGGTGATCCGGAAGGAGGATCGGTCATGGCGAGCATGCATGGAGGCATTTCGCTGCAGGAGCTGGCGGCGCGGCTGGCGACCGAGATCGAGGCGGTCTGCGCCTGCTATCTGCCGAACGGCCGGCGTTACGGCCCGTTCTGGCAGGTGGGCAGCGTCGCGGGCGAGCCCGGCAACTCCCTGCGCGTCAATCTGGCGGGCCGGCTTCGGGGCCGCTGGAAGGACTGGGCGAACGGGCGGGATCGCGGCGACGCGCTCGACCTGATCCGCGCGGTCCGGGACCTGGCGTCGATCGGCGAGGCCGCGAAGGAGGCCCGGCGGTTCTTGTCCCTGCCCGCTGCCGAGCGGCCGGCGCCGGCCATGTCCGCCGCGGCATGCCGGCCGGTGAACCGGGCGGGCCTGGAGCAGGTGCTGGTCCGTTCGCGCAGGGTCCGCGCCGACGACCCGGCCGGGCGCTATCTCGCCTCGCGCGGGCTGGCGGTGGAGGATGCGCGGGACGCCGGCCTGCGGTTCCGGCCCGACGCCTGGGTGCAGGTGGACGGCGAGAAATGCGAAATGCCGGCCCTGCTGGCGCCGATCCGCGCGCCGGACGGGACGCTGGAGGGCCTGCAGCGCATCTTCCTCGCCCCGGATGGCGGCAAGGCGGCGATCGCGGACCCGAAGCGGACCAGCGGGCGGCTCCACTCCGGCGCCGTGTGGTGGCCCGCTGTGGGCGATACGCGGCACGTGGTGCTGACCGAGGGCGTGGAGGACGCGCTCGCGGTCCACCGGGCCCTGGGAGCGCATGGCCGCCGGCATATCGCCATCGCGGCTGCCGTGTCCGCCGGGCGTATCCCGCAGGTCGCCCTGCCGCCCGGCACGGTGCGGGTCACGCTGGCGCAGGACCGGGATCGCGCGGGCGAGGAGGCCTGGGGCGCTCTGGTCCGCAGGCATGCCGGCCCGGATGTGCTGGTCGGCCGCCTCGTCGCCAGTGCGAAGGATGCGAATGACGACCTCCTCCGGCTCGGTCCCGCCGGATATCGCCGGCTGCTGCTCTGCGGAGGCCTGCCGGCCTGAGCCACGATGCCCGGCGCCGATGGCGTCGGGCATCTGTCGCGTACCGGTCCGGGAAGGGAAACGGCATGGAGGCGCGGCCGGTCCTGCCGCGCCGTGGCGGTAGAGGGGCCGCGGAACGGGGGAATGGCGGGGCGTTCGGGGGATCCCGGCGGCGCTCGCCGGCCGGGACCCGATCGATGCGGCCGGAAGAAAGGTGGGGAAGGGGCTGTTTGGGCAAATCCCGAACAGGAGAGAGACGATGAACGGCGACGCATACTGGACCGTGGACATCCTGCTGCCCTACTACACCGGCGGGCAGCGCTGGCGGAACGCGCATGGCGGCGGGAGCGAGCAGCTCGCCCGGCGCATGCTGGACGCCGAGCGCCGGAATGGCAACCGGGCGCGGCTGCGCTGCTGGACGGCCGGGGTCGTGGACACCGATGAGGCGCCTGACATCGCCGAAGCGACCCCGGTCCCTCAGCCTGCCGCCCGGCTGGACAACACGATCCCCTTCTGAAGCAGAGAGCCCCGGTGCCTCCGGCGCCGGGGCTTCTTCTCTGTACCGCTCCGGCGGCCTCCTCCCGGGCGGGCGGAGTTCCTCCCGCCGGCGACGGCGGCGCAAGCGCCGGGTCGCTTCGCTCCCGGGCCGGGAAGGAGGAATGCTGTCGGCCGGCGCTCCGGCTTCCCGATCGAAAAGGTGGCGAAAGGGTTGTCCGGGTGGAAGTGCGGTCGATCCCGGCCGCGATCGCGAAACCGGAGACCATGCCATGCCGATCCCCGCCAGCCGCGCGCTTGCGCCCTGTCGTCCGATCCCGATCATCCGGACCGACCGGGAGCGCCGCCGCCGCCCCGTCATCCGCCAGGCCACCTACCGCCGGTCCTGCGAGGCCGTGCCGAAGGCCCGCCGGCGCACGATCGCCCACCGCTTCCTCGACTATGACGCGCGCGTCTTCGAGCATGGCGGGTTCCGCTTCCGGATGCGCCCCTTCTCGCAGTCCGGACCCTGGGCTCCGATTGCCGGTTTCCCCGGCTGCCCGCATGACGATGACTGCTGAACACTTCCGCCCGGCGTCGAAAGGCGTCGGGCTTTCTTCATGTTGCGCCCGATCCGGTCGCCCGACGGCAACGCCGCCCTGTGCGGCCTTCCGCGCGGTAATTGTCTCCAGGCCCTGAATCCTTGCGCCCGGTCCCATGACCGGTCCCCTGCCACCGGGTTGTCACCCCCTTGCCTTCGGCGGGCAGATTAGCCTATCGTTCGGGAGTCGGAGGGAAGTCGAGAGAAAATCTGGTCAGACCTTTGCACTGAAGTGCGATTCTTCACAGTGTTCTGTTGACGGTTTCCATAGGGTCCGTCATTGGCCGGCGACAGGGACCGAAGATGCAACGCAGGGGCCCCGACGGAAAGGGCGGAAACACGGAATGCAGGGCATGCGCACAACAGTCCGGCGATATCGACCGGCCCGTTCCCTGCGCAATTCGCCCGATGCGCGCCTGTTTCATCCGTCGACAGCGGGCAACGGAACGAGCGCCTGCCGCGCGCCTGTCCCGGAGGCGTCATGGTAGCGACGCTCGCGAAAATGGCGGTCCCGACCTACTACATCGAGAGCCAGGCCGCCCATGAAGGCCACGAGGTCAAGGGAACGGATGCGCGCGAAGGCTACTACACGGGCGGCGGCAAGGAGCGTCCGGGCGAGTGGTACAACCCGACCGGCCTCTTCCGCCTGAAGGACGGCGGCCTCGTCTACGACAAGAAGTTCTACGCGCTGGCCAGGGGCTTCTCTCCGGAACTCGACGGCGTGAACCTCGTGCGCAACGCCGGCTCGGAGAAGCGCTCGCCCGGCTTCGACCTCACCTTCTCCGCCGACAAGTCGATTTCGGCGCTCTGGGCCCTCTCTCGCGGCGACGAGCGCGAGGCGATCGAGCGCGCCCTCATCGATGCGGCGCGCGAGGCCTTGAGAAAGACCGTATTCGAGCACTGCGCCACCACGCGCACCGGCGCGGCCGGGAAGGACCTTCGGGTCGAGACCGGCGCCATGCTGGCCGCGACTTTCCTGCACCGCACCTCGCGCGACGCCGACCCGCAACTGCATGTCCATTCGACGATCTTCAATGTCGTGAAGACGCATTCCGACGGGGAGTTCCGCACCCTGCACGGCCATCCCCTCTACGCCTGGCAGAAGGCCGCGGGCGCTGCGTTCCGCAGCCATCTGGCCCATCTGATGCGCACGCGCCTCGATGTCGAGATGGAGCGCCACGGCCCGGAAGGCCAGTACACCCGCGTCGCAGCGATGGATCCGGACCTGGAACGGGAATGGAGCAAGCGCACCGCCGACATCGTCGCCACGGTCACCGAACATCTGGGCGAAGACGCCCTCACGGACCCGGCGCAGATGGCGGCCGCGACGCTCGCGACGCGACGGCGCAAGGCCGAAGGCAGCACGACGGAAGAGGACATCGCCCGGTTCCGCGAGGAAGCCTCGGAGATCGTCGATATTGCCGGGTTGCGCCAGCGCATCCGCGAGACGCCGGTCGCCGGGATCGGGCAGGAGTTCATCGACGCGGCCCATGACGAGATCACGGCGATCCCGGCGAAGCTCGCGCAGATGGATGCCGTCTTCAGGCAGCCGGACATCGTCGAGAAGGTTGAGAACGCACTGGGCGGCGCCGTCTCCGGGGATGCTGTAGAGCGCTGGCACGAGCTCAGTCTCGCCGGCGCCGACCTGGTTCCGCTCGAATACAAGGAGCCCAATCCCGACGCGCAAGCCGGCATGGCGCACAAGCGCATCTTCACCACGCTGGACATGCTCAGGGCCGAGCACACGCTGACGCGGCTTTCCCACCTCTCCGTCGCCGACCGGGCCCACGCCGTGCCGAAGGAAAAGGTCGACGCGAAGCTGCAGGCGCTGCAGGACAAGGGACGCACATACAGCGACGAACAGGTCCGCGCCATCCGGCACGCCGCCTTGCGTCCCGGGCGGCTCGCGCTGGTCGAAGGCGCGGCCGGCAGCGGCAAGTCGCATGTGCTGCATCCGCTGGCCGAGCTCTGGCGCGAGGAAGGCAAGTCCGTGCGCGCGCTTGCCGTGGCCTGGAGGACGGCCGTGGATCTCGGCACCGACATGCAGGCGCCACCCTCGGCCGTCTATCCGTTCCTGCGCGATGTGCGCAAGGGCGCGAAGACCGTCGATGCGGACACGGTGCTCGTCGTCGACGAGGCCGGCATGCTCTCCACCCGGCAGGCGCTCCAGCTGGTGCAGCTCTCCGAGACCACAGGCTGCAAGCTGGTGCTGGTCGGCGACACGCAGCAGCAGCAGCCCGTAGAGGCCGGCCCCGGCATGCGCATCGTGCGCGACGCCGTCGGCAGCGTGCGCATCGACCGCATCCGCCGCCAGCTTCCGGATCTGGAGGACTGGCTCCGTGAAGTGGACGGCGTGCCGGCGGAGGAGGCAGCCGCTCGAGCCGCCGGCATGGACCGCGCCGCGCGCGACGCCGCGCGCGAGCGTTACCGGGAGATGAACCGCCAGCGCCGGAAAGCAGGGGAGAAACGGCTCTCGATCAGGCGTCCCTGGCAGATCGGCCTGTCCGGGCTGCTGCGCAACGGCGCCATGCACCAGGCATTCCTGGAACTCCACCGGCGAGGCCGCCTCGGACTGGTCGACGGCAAGGAAGAGGCGCTGCACGACCTGGTCGAACGCTGGGGCGCCTATACGGCCGAGCATCCTTCGCACAGCACCATCGTCATGGCCCGCACGCGCGCCGACGTGCGGGCGCTGTCCGCGCTCCTGCGCGCTCGCCATCATGCCGCCCCCGGCAAACGCGCATCCGGCCGAGGCAAGGACAACGAGATCCAGTCCGCCATCATCCGGGTCCACCGGATCGGGGACCGGGGCAAGGCGGTCGAAGCGAAACTGGAGGTCCGGCCCGGCGAGCGGCTGCGCATCGGCGCCACCGTCTACGATCTCGGCCTCTACAACGGCGCGATCGTCACCGTGACAGGCATCGAGCAGCGCCGGGACAGGGACGGGACGCAGCAATGCCGGCTCACCGTGCGCACCGCCGACCGGCGCACGGTGAGCTTCGCGCCCGAGGAAATCCGGAACTGGATCGGGGAGACGGCCATCGACCACGGCTATGCCGCAACCGTCACCTCCGCCCAGGGCATGACGGTCGACGCGGCCTTCCTGCTGCTGGACGAGGGCATGGCGCGCGAGTCGACCTATCCCGCCGGCACGCGCCACAAGCGCCACCTGGAGGCGGTTGCGGACCGGCGGAGCGTCGCCGTCGGCATCGCCGGCGCCACGCCCGACGGCGACCCCGGCCGCGAGGTCGACGACGGCGAAATCCTGGCCTCGCTCGGGCAGCTCTGCGGGCGCTCGCAGCCCAAGGAGGCCGCGATCGACCATCTCCTCGCCGAGAAACGCCTGGAGATGGGACTCGAAGGCGAGATCGAGATCGGCCGCGAGCCCGGGCCCGGCGCGCGCGCCGCCAATGACGGCCTCGATCCGGGAACCGCCGGAGCCGGTCCGCACGATCCGGCACCATCCGGCGGAGCAGCGGCGCGCCGGCATGCCGACCGCGCGGCCGTCGAACGTATCGTCGCCGCCGCCGACAGGCGGACAGGCCGCAGCGCCGATCTGGCGACCGCCGTCGCGCTCGCCGCGGACATGGAAGAGGTAGAGCGCGAATGGACCGCGCTGGCCGCGCTGGCGAAACCTGTCGCCGATCCGGATACGGCGGGCGAGGTGCGCCGCACGCTCGACCGTCACCGCAATGTGCTGAACCGGGTCCGGGTGTTCCTGCGCAGCCGCACGCGCGGCAGCGAGGACGGCAGGCATCACCCCCGCGTCTCCGGCCTCGGCTACGACGCCTTCGCGGGCCTCGGCCGCGGCATGCAGCGCCGCTGGCGCGAGACCCTCCGGGCCGACGATGCGAGGCTGGCGGCGGAGGCGGAGAAGCAGGCGCGGACCCGGAGCCGTTCCGAAGCCATGGAAAGCGACTGGAGCGAGCTTCGGTCCCGCGCCGGCCCGGAGCCGCTCGCATTCCTGGAAGACGCGGAGCACGCGGGGCTGCTGCGCCGGACGGTGGAATTCGCGACCGACAGGGAGATCGACCGCGATACCGCCCGCAGCTGGCGGTCGTTCCTCGACGGCCATTACGCCGCCGTCGGGGCCGAGCTGACGCAGGCCTGGAAGAAGGCGACGGCGCTGCGGCGGGACGCCGGCGGACCCCTCTCGCCGGCGAGCGTCTCCGGCTATGGCCGCCTCATGCGCCAGGCGCAAGCGTTCCTGGCCGCGCTCGATGACGGCGCCGCGCTACCCGGCGACCGCAAGGCCGAGCGCACGCTCTGGCGCCGGCGCATCGACAGCGCGCCGGCCTGTCAGAACGTCCTTCGCCGCCTGATCGAGGGGATCGTCGCCGAAGATGCGCTCATGCGGCGCCGGGAAGAACGGCTCCCCGGCTCCACCCTGCCGACCCGGCGTCTTGCGGACCACATGGCCGCACTCACCGCCGCGACGCGTCTCGAAGGCCTTACCGAAACCGGACCGACCGTGCTCCGCCGGCTCGTCCGGCAGCACCGCAAGGCGCGCAAGGAAGCCGGCGTCACGCGCACCGACGCGCCCTGGCCGAGCGACGAGCAGATCGAACGCCGGATCGAGACCGGACGCGAACTCCGCGAGGGCTGGCGCCGGGTCCGCGAAGTCACCCGCGACGATCCGCTGGCCGCCCTCGACTACTTCGAAGCCCGGTTGGCGATCGAGCGCTCCGCCGAGCAGGCGCTGGACCCTTCGCTCGACGCCGATACCGCGAGGGAACAGACGACCTTCCTTGTCCGGGAGCTGCGCCAGCTGGACACGGCGCTGGAGGCGGCCCGGACCGCCGTCCGCGCGCCGACAGCCTCCCCGGGATGGAGCCATGCGGAGTTCGAGCAATATGCCCGCCTGCGGAACCGCGCCGCCGCGTTCACCGTCACCCTCACGATGCTGCCCGACGGTTTCGCCGTTCCGGGTGTCCCCGGAGGCAAATGGCAGAACTGGCTGAGCGCCACGCCGAATCGGGAAGAGGCCTCCGACATGCTGCTGCGGTCCATACAGACCGAGGACGCCGCCATCTGCGACCGCGAAACCCTGCTGCCGGCCTCCGCCCTGCCGACCCGGCGTCTCCACGACCACATGGAAAACCTCAAGGCAATCACCGGGTCCAGGGAAATCGCCTCGTCCAGGGAACGACGCGAAGAGCGCCGTGATTTCCTTGACCTGCTGAAATCCTGGGAGACGGCGCGCGAGGCCGCCGGCGTCACCCGAACGGACGGGCAGTGGCTGTCCGACAGGGCTGCCCGGACGAGGGCCGAAGAACGCGCCCTCGACAAGGCCTGGCAGGAGATCCGGCCCGGCAACTATCGCGACACACTGGCTCCGCTCGACCGGCCCGACCACGGCGACATCATCGCCCGCACGACCGCCCTGGCCGGGGAGCTGGAGGGCGGTGACCCCGCCCGTGCTCAGGAGTGGCGCGAGCGCGTCGAAATACACGTCTCCAGCCTCGCCGGCGAGCTGGAAAACATTTGCCGGGCGCACATGACCGACACCGACCTGCGCATCGACTGGCATGCCCGCAGTTACTACAATTTCAACCGCCTCCTTCGCCTGCCGGCCCGGACCGAGGCGCTTGCCGGGATACTGCACGACCTGCCGCCCGGCCTCCGGCGGCCCCGCTTCGATCTCCAGGCCTTGCGGACCTTCGCCGCTGACGGGTCCTTCCGGACCGATGTCTGGAGACGGTTCGTCGAGAACCTCTTCAAACAGGAACGCGCCATCGGGGAACGGGAGGCCGCCGTCCCCGGTTCGACCCTCCCGACCCGGCGCCTTGCCCGGCACATGGCCCAGCTCGAAGCGCTTGCCTCGCACGACCTGCTGCCCACCGGGGACAAGAAAGAGCTGCAGGATGTCCTGGAAGCTCATCGCCAGGCCCGGGCCAACGCCGGCGTCACCGCGACCGATCGAGGCTGGGCCTCCAGCCCGGCCGCGCTCCTCGATGACGAGTGGCGGCGCGTCCAGGACATCTCCGCCCGGGCGCTGGAAGAGACCGGCGGCAAAACCGTCATCTACACGTCCGGCATCGAGGAGCTCCGGCCCGACATCGACCGGCTGCTGGCGAACCCGCATCTCTCCGCCCGGGGACGACGCGTCCTGGAGAACTGCAAGACCGTCATCGGGGCCGATATCCGTATCCGGAACGAGGTCCACCGCACCATCGAGCGCGCCAGGGACGACTTTCGGGACTACATCGCCATCCTCGACCGTCACCGCACCCGCGAGGCGGAAGAGGCCAGGCGCAGGCGCGAGCCGGCCAAACCCGCCAGGCGCGGCCTGCCGGGCTGGATGCGGCGGACACCCGAGGACGCCCCGGACCTCCGCCCCCACTGGGACCCGGCCAGGATCAGGGACGAGCGCCGCCGCAAGAAGGCGGAAGGCATGCCCATATCGCTTGCCGACGACAACGACGAATTCCTCACCTGGACGCGCCACAACGGCTCGCTGCTGAAGATCTTCGAGACCTGGCTCGCCGGGGACGATCCGCAATACGCCGACCATGTGGACCGGCGCCGCATCGATATCGCCGATGTCTACGGAGAACTCGCCGCAATCCGGAGAGCGGGCCTCGATCCGCAGAGCAAGCCGCACCGGATCGAGATCCCGGACGCAGGCCGGTTCGGCATGGAGGACCAGCGCTTCGACGCCCGGCGCGTGAAGACGCTCCTCCCCGACGCGCTCAGGCCCCGGGACGAGCGCGACCGCGACGCCCTGTTCGAGCTCGCCCGCTGGAACCGCGCCTGGCCGAAGCAGACCCTCGCCGCCTTCCGCGCGTTCCTCGACGACGCCGAACGCCGGCGCCTGAACGTCTCCATCCGGGGCCTCGTGCAGGACCTTCCTCCCGCCCTCGCAGCGGGCATCGCCAATCTCTCCGAGGAATCTTACAAGCGCCACGCCAGGGTCCTCGCACTGCAGCAGGAACTTACGCGGGGACGCGGCCGGTCAATGTGATCGCCTCGGCCTGGCAGACTTCGCTCCTCCGGGCCCTCTTCCTCCTCTCCGATCGCGATGCACGAGGTCACGCACCGTGTAGTGGTCGAACACTGCGAAGAAGGTTTCCTCCGCTTCCGCGAGAATCGACCGATACCGGCAGCATGAAGCGATCCGGCACGAGCCGGCCCCGTCAGGGAAACACTCTGCGAGCGGGAAGGTGCGCTCGACAGGACGCACTACCGCGCCAAGCGGAATCGACTGTGCCGGACGGGCCAGTCGGATCCCGCCCTTCTTTTCGCGAACCGTCCGCACATGACCGGCCCGGCCCAGCTGCCAGACGACCCCGGTCAGGTGGCTTCGGGAAATCCCGCAGCATTCCGCGATCTCGCGGATGGTGGAGAGGCGCCCTTCATGGACGACGAGATATGCAAGCGCCCGGAGCGCGTAGTCGGCATATTTGCTCAGCCGCATTGCCGACCTCCACCATGGCGCGACAGACGGGACAACCTCACGGCGCCGTCCTCCTCAGCTTGGCTGCACACGCGTTCATGGTCCAGCGTCGAGTGTTGTCCTTCCCGGGCGAAACGACTTTCCTTCGCGACTTGTGCCAAGCTCTCCTGGCGCGGCACACAACCTCAATGGGCGCCGCGCAGCGCCCTGGTGGAAGCCAATGACAATGCACCGGGCCCCACCAGGGCGCTCTTTCAGGGAGAGGCGATGCCTGAACCGGACGAACTTCCGGGCTGATGCGCACATTTCCGGCCGCGTGCGGCGGTCCGAACACCGCCAAGACCTCGTCGCTTGCGGCGAGTCCTCACCCCGGCAAACGGAACAGCTGATAACGGCGCCTTTCCTTATTCCTGGACAGGGTAGAGACGGTTGGGCGGATACCAGTCAAAGCGGTCCCGCGCCTTTTCCAGCTCCTCGCACGGCACTTCGTCCGCCACCAGATAGAGCCGTTCCCTCGCGCGGGTCATGCCGACATAGAGCCGGTCGAGCACCAGTTGCCTTTCCTCCTGTTTCCGGAAGCTCCGCCGGCCTGTTGCGTTCGTGCATATGTTGCTCCGGAAATATCGGGGCGCCCAGGCGCGGAATGAAGACGGCCCTGAACTCCAGCCCCTTGCTGCGGTCGAAAGTTGCGATCCGAACCTTGCCGGCAGCCATCCTGCCGGCTCTGTTGCCCGACTTCACAAACTCGCACGGAATGCCGAATTTCGACGTCAGGCTGTCATGGCAGGCACCCACATCCCTGTTCGAGCCGGCGAAGACACCGATTTCTTCCGGCGCAAAACCTTCATCATCCATAAGCCTCCGAATTTCATTGGCGATCATCGGGATCTCTTCCTTCTTTCTCCGCTGGAGAAAAACCGGGAAAATGCCGTCCTCGCTTTCGAAGCCCGTAATTGCCGATGCGCCGGGTCGTGCGATAGCAGGTCTGCAATGAGATGGCACGGCCTCGGACATCGAGCCCGGCCCATCTCGGAATAAACCCTCCCGGGTAAAGCCGTTGCGCGCTGTCATCCAGAATCAGAAAGCCGTCTTCGGGCACGGAATTCGTCCTGCTTCCGGCGACCGCCGCCCGCACGAGCTGCATCATCACTGCTGTCATGTCCTAGCCTTCATCGACAACGGCCGCCCTGTAAATGCCCTTGTCGCGGGCTTCCAGCTCGTCTCTGGCCCTGATCGCCACATCCGGAAAGTGTCCGGTCCCGGCCTTCCGCATTTCTTCGTCCCAAGCCTCCATGAGATTCCAACACATTTCACGATCGCGCCTCCTGAACCGCAATTGCCTGCCGAGGCGCTGGAAACGGTCCGTGTCCATATATTCGTCCCTGCTGGCGCTGCGCCCCTTGATCACCCATTCAATCTCCTTCCTGAGATAATCCTTACCGTATCGCGCCATAGGAGTATCCGGAATAGTCCTGTCGTACGCGATATCGAATGCCTTGTTTACCTTCCTGGACTCTATTGAAAAACTGTCCCCACAATCCTTCTGGGAACTTGGAAAACAGGAAGGAAAACGACATGCCGCGGCGAGTTCGGAAAGGTCCGCGACAGCGCACATACCTCTTTATCATCACCGCTTGACTTCAGGGCCAAATGTGAACCACGAGCCGATTAAACACACGGCTATGGCTACAGGAAAAATCCGTTCCGAATCCATTTCGACACAATAGAAATCAAGACGTTGACTAATGCCCTCGCGAACAGATCAGCACCGGAAAGAAAGAAACTACGGAGCCATTTGCGCGCAGCCCCATAATGCCGCTCCAAAGGGTTGCGCACAGGGGGTGATTGCGTAGGCCATTGAAGGCCTGCCGCATTTGGACTCACGAGAGTTGCAACATAATTCCCATATTTGACGTCGTCTCGGCTCACGGGAGTCTCCTTCATTGTCAATGCAGATGGTTGTTGTGAGATGACATCAACTCATCGCAATTGTAACAAGCGGGATGATCTCGGCCGAGGCAGCCGAAATATTCGCAACCCCGGCCGCTACTGCTGTAGCAACGAAGATCGCCGCGTTCCGTGCTCTACTCCAAGTGATCATGACTAACCCTCCGGTTTGGTTTTCGATAGCAGGAACTACATCCTGATCATGCGGCGGCGGCAGCTGAAGCATCTATTGCCTCCATCCCCGCCAGTATATCACGAAGCTGTCCTTCCAATTCCCTGTAAGCGGGCTGCGCGCGGGCCCAAGTGAAGTCCACGTCCTTTTCCGTATCTTCGAGGAAGAAGCGGATTTTGTTTGCTGTTGCGTAGGAACGTGCGGCTGTTATCAGTGCTCCCGCGGCCCAGGCGAAATCTTTTTCGTATCGACCCCGGGCTGTGATGCACAGGTCATTGAACAGCGGCGTCAAGTATTCCGGATCGATCTGATGAGCGCTCCAGAAGTATTCGCGCGCGGTTCGATAACCGCCATCCTGATGAGCAGATATAAGACCGTAAAGCATCTCAATCGCCGCGTGCAGTCGCAGGCCCGCTCCCGCCTGATCCGCGAGACGTTTGGCCTCGCAATTGAAGGTCTCTGCCCGTCGGTATCGCGCGAGATGGTAGTTTGTCACTGCAAGAGTGTGCTGCACGTACACTTGGAGTAGAGGGTCGGCCGCGCTGTAGTCGCTGGTCTCCAGGATGACTTCCAGGATGGTGACAGCTCGTTCCGAATTCCCCATCACTGCCGCGTCGCGCGCGTCAATCAGCCACTTCGGAGGATCCGCGAGTTCGGACTGAATATCATTTTCGATACGATGCTGTCCTTGTTCATGGGCTATGATTTCATAGAGATCAAGACGGACGATCTGCTCGAAGTTGTGGGGGTGTCCATGGCTTTCCCGGCAACGGCGGTAGGCCTGTCGCAGTCGCTCAGCGGTCTTGCGATCAGGAATGGCTTCACCCCGTGCCCAGCGGGAAATCTGGCGACGGTCAACACCAGCCGCCGCAGCCATGCTTGCGACGGAATCCGCAGCGCAGGCGCGTAGCCAAAGCTTGGCGATGAGCCGACGGTCCTCAAGTTCGTCGACGTTGAGGTTTTCAAGGCTGAGCGCATCTGTACCACTCATGCTTGGGCTGTCGCTGGCTTTGCGGGGCATAGATCCTCCATGGGTGCTTCACCTTGCTCTACCAGTCGAATGTAGAAGCATGGGCGAGAATGTCAACCCCCATTGGGACTAAAATATCATAGCATTCAGGGCAGAGTGGGCATTATGACGGAAGCCCCAAAGTTTGGCACCCGACTTGGCGTCCACAAAACCCCGTTTTATCAGTGTGTTAGAAAGATGCTCTGCCTCGAATCTGCGCGCCAAGTAACAGCCAACACCGCGTACCGCGAAGCTCTACCTGAACCCGACCAGTCGAATGACTCTCGATCGCCTTGCCGTCGTAGCCAAGATGGCGGCCGAAGTCCGGCACCTGGGAACGGCGACGCGCGCAACTCCCGCAGCAGCAGCGACTGGATCGAGGGGTATTGGAACACGATCCCCGCGATCAGCGCACGCCACATCGCCCTCACCGGGTAGTCGTTGCGACCGCGATGACCTGCCCCCGTCGATTGGTCCACTTCGAATGTTAGGGAAGGTCTGAACAAGTCGGTTCTGGCAACATGGGTCCATTGCTGACGAAGTGGAGCGCGGGCCATGGAGCAAGCGGCGTTTGCGGAGCTGGAGCCCGGCGTGAAGAAGCGTCGCACGCGGCGCGAGGCATTTCTCGAGAAGATGGACGGTCTGGTTCCTTGGGGTCGTCTGGAGGAGCGGGTCGAGGCGTTCTATCCGAAGGCCGGGCGCGGTCGGCGTCCCTGTCCGCTGGGGGTGATGCGGCGCGTGCACTGCGTGCAGTTGTTCTACAACCTGAGCGCCCCCGGGATGGAGGACCTGCTCTACGAGGTGGAGTCGGTGCGCCGCTTCGTGGGGCTGCGCCTTTCGGGTGCGTTGCCCGACGAGACGACGATTCCGCCCTTCCGCCACCTGCTGTAGAGGCACGGTCTGGGGGAGAGGCTGTTCGAGGAGATCAACGCGCATCTGGCCTCGCTCGGGCACCGCTTGAGCACGGGGACGATCGTGGACGCGAGCCTCATCGCCGCGCCGTCGTCGACGAAGAACCGCACCGGGGAGCGGAACCCGCAGATGCACCGGACGAGGAAGGGCAATCAGTGGCACTTCGGGATGAAGGCGCACCTCGGCGTGGAGGCGCAGTCGGGCTTGACGCACAGTCTGGAGACGACGCCGGCGAACGTCTCGGACGTGGCGGTGACGCACGCGCTGCTGCACGGGGGCGAGGAGCGGGTGTGGGGCGCCGCCGGCTATCAAGGGGTGGGCAAGCGCGAGGAGAACCGGGACACGGACGCGGACTGGCGGGTGGCGATGAAGCCCGGAAAGCGCAAGCTGTTGGACAAGGCGGGAGCGCAGGAGGCGGCGGAGAGGCGCAAGGCGTCGATGCGGGCCAAGGGGGAGCATCCGTTCCTGTATGTGAAGCGCCACTTCGGCTACGCGAAGGGGCGCTATCGGGGGCTGGCGAAGAACACCCAGCGTATTGTCGTGCTGCTCGGGCTCACCAATCTGCTCATCGCCGGGCGCTACGCCAGCGCCTGAGGGGGGGGGGGCGATCCGTCTGGCGCCGTCGCAAGGCGGCGATGGACAGTCGGATCGGTCATCGAGTGCACCGCAACCCCCCTTTTCTCCATACCAAAAGCAACACTTCGCAGGCCCGACGGTTGCCAGCGCTTCACCCATCGACAAAGCCACCTGTCTGCCCACCAAAACGGGCCTGTTCAGACCTTCCTGATACCAAACGCGAGTCATATGAACCGATACAGTGAGGCATCGGGATCAGCACGATGGGGCTACGGCCGAGCTGCGCCGGGTCGTATTGGTGATGATGTCGGGCTGGTTGGTCAGCCATTGCCACCCCGTCCAGCAGGCGTCCCTCAGGGCGGAGACGTCCTTGAACACGCGGTTGGCGAAGCGGTTCGATTTCAGGAACAGAATGATCTGCTCCATCGGATTGAGTTCCGGACTGTAGGGCGGCAGATGCACGAGCGTCAGGTTGGGGGGAACGAGAAGGTCGCCCGAGCGATGCCAGCCCGCCCCGTCCAGCACAATCACGCCGTGCGCACCCGGCGCCACGGCCGCGCCGATCACCGCCAGATGCTCGTTCATCGACGCCGTGTTCGCCCTGTCCGCCACGTGGGCGATGCCGACGCCGCGCTGCGCGCAGGTGGCGCCGAACAGATAGACGTAGCCATAGCGATGGTCGCGCACGATGCGCGGACGCTGCTTCCCATTCGCCCAGACCCGTGTCGTCATCCCCTTCTGGGCGATGCGCGCTTCGTCCTGGAACCAGATTTCTATCGGACCCGCCAGCGCCTCAGAGCCGAGCGTCGCCGTCAACTGTGCCTCGAACTCCGCCACGAACGACCTCTGCCGCTCCGCGTCGGCTTTGGGGGGGACCGGCCGCCCCGAGACAAAGCGAAACCCGGCCCTTCGGAGCATCATACGGGCACCGCTCTCCGTATAGATGACCCCGAAGGCCTCCTCGATTTTCCGTGTGATGTCCTGAACGCGCCAGCGCGTCACACCGTCCCGCTCAAGCTCGGGACCCGCCTCGATCCAGGCGCCGATCTCGGCGATCTGCGCGTCCGTCAACCGGCCCTCGCTCCCGCCGCGCGGGAGATCCGCGAGGCCGTCGAAGCCCTCCGTGTTGTAGCGCAACACCCCGTCGCGCAGGATTTGAAGCGCCATGCCCTGCGCCCGAGCCGCCTCCGTGCGAGACGCGCCCTCCATGATCATGGCGAGCGCACACGCGCGCGACGCTTGCTGCGCGTCCCCGCAGTGCCTCGAAAGCGCGTCGAACTCGTCCGCTGTGTGTGCCGTCCAGGTTATCGGCGTTGCCGCACTCATCGTCATCCTCCGGCGCTGGTGAGTCGATCACCAAAGTCTATGGAGGCCGTCCGGACCGTCACACCAACATATTGGGATGGTGAGGCAATTTGGAGCGCGCTTGGTATTAGTGCATAGCTGGTTTCTCGGCCAAGCTGGGTGGCCGGCGGAGCGTAGCGGAGCCGGGCGGCCAGCTTGGCATGACGATCGTCTCTGGTGCCGGCGGCCGATATCCCAAGCTGCTGTGCGGGCGCACGGCGTTGTAATGGTGTCGCCAAGATTTGACGATAACCTAGGCTTCCTTGAGGGTGTAGAAGATCTCCCCGTTCAGGAGCTCGTCGCGTAGTCGGGCATTGAAACTCTCGATGTAGCCGTGCTCCCAAGGTGAGCCCGGCTCGATGAAGGGGGTGCGGCTTCCCACCGCGGCGATCCATCGGCGCACGGCTTCAGCGACAAACTCCGGGCCGTTGTCGGAACGAATCCAGGCCGGGATGCCGCGCAGGAGGAACAGGTCGGTCAGCACGTCGATGACGTCAGTTGAGGAAAGCTTCCTGCGCACCCGGATGGCCAGGCTCTCGCGGGTGAACTCGTCCAGGACATTGAGCATGCGGAAGGCCCTGCCGTCATAGGTCCGGTGATGGACGAAGTCATAGGACCAGACATGGTCCGCCCTCTCGGCGCGCAGCCGGATGCAGGAGCCGTCGTTGAGCCACAGACGGCCCCGCTTCGGTTGTTTGCCGGGCACTTTCAGCCCCTCGCGCCGCTACAGGCGCTCGACCCGCTTGTCGTTCACCTGCCAGCCGGCGGCGCGCAGCAGGGCGGCGATCCGCCGGTATCCGTAGCGGCCGTACTGGCGGGCCAGCTCGATCATGTCCGTGACCAGGCGGTCCTCGTCGGCACGGCCACGCGGGTTGCGGCGCTGGGTCGAGCGATGCTGCCCCAGCACTCGGCAGGCCCGGCGCTCCGAAATCCCGAGCCGGTCGCAGACATGATCGATGTACTGGCGGCGGCGCGAGGGGCTTGGAAGTTTCCCCCTGCGGCCTCCTTGAGGATCTGCTTGTCCAGCGTCAGGTCAGAGACCGCACGGCGCAGCCGCTCGTTCTCCTTCTCAAGCTCCTTCAAACGGCGGAGCTGATCGCTGCTCATGCCGGCGTACTCCTTGCGCCATCGATAGAACGTGACCTCGCTGATCCCGCGCTGCCGGATCGCGTCCGCCATCGACATGCCTTGGCCGTGCAGGACTTCTGCCTGCCTCAGCAGGTTCACGATCTCCTCAGGCTTGTAACGCTTCCTTGCCATCGTCGGTCCTCCTCTTTCCATAACCTAAGGGTGGACCAATCCAATGGGGGAGGATCACCGGGATTCCGGCGATCTCTGAGCCTCTTCAACTGGAGGCTGAACCGGTCCTGTGGCAGACTGGGAACCTCTGCCGCAGTGGCGCTGCCATACGATTGCCGGCGAAGAGGGAGACGCTGCCATGTCTGAAATCGACAGCTCCGATGGCATAGCTGGCGGCACGGCCGGGATCATCGGGCACATGACGCCCGGCGCGGGACCGAGCTCCCGCGAATATGACGGGCGCGCCGCCGGCGACATCGAAGCCGCGCGCGCCGGCGTCGATCTGCTGTTCGCCTCGATAGCCGGGCGCCTCTGTTCAGAGGAGGCGCTTCTCGCGCCGGACCGCGATCGCCTTCTGTGGAACGCCGTCGAATATCTCCGCAGCCATGTCGGCCGCCTGGAAGCGCGTCTGGACGCCCGCCTGAAGCCACGCCAGCCGGAACAGGAGGACGGCTGCGATCCGGACGCCCGCGCCGATGACGACGCCGGCGACGAAGAGTTCCTCCGGGCCGAGCAGGCCGAAGGCGTCCAGCGCCAGATCGACGTTCTCCGCGGCGCGCTGGACCACGCCCTCATGCGCTTTGGCGAAGTCGTCGGACGCCCCTGGCTGGTCCGGCATGACAGCTTGGACATGCAGGGCTCCGAACAGGGTCTGGGGGCTCAGATCGACGCGGAGGCCTTCATCGAGGCCCGGAACGCGTGGCAGCCGGCTCCGGACACGCTGACGCGCGTGCGCGAAGCGATGGAGGAGCAGGCGGAGAAGCGCGCCAGGCTGCGGGCTGCCGCCATCGGACCCGAGGCCCCGGCGCCGCTTGCGGAGCTGGGGCTTCCGGGCAATGACGGGGGCGAGAATACCGTCGCATCGCTCGCAGGCATGTTCCAGGCGCTGTCGCTGGTATATCCGGACGGTACGCAGCTGCAGGACGAGCGCACCGCCGGAGCCTGGCGCCTGGTCCGCCTGTTTGACGCCACCGCGGAACAGGCAACCGCGGACGCCATGAAACGCATGCCCGACCATCCGGCGCTGCGGGCGGGCGCCGGGGCAGCGGCCGTTGCGGCCTTCGACGAGGCCACACGCTCGTTCTTGCGCCGGATCGAACTGCTGGCCGGCGCGACCGACGCGGCCGCCGCGCTCTATCTGGAGACCACCGAAGAGGAATGGGAGCGGCGCGATCCTGCGATGACGGCCGCCGGCGGGCCGCGCACGCCGGCCCATGCGGGCCTGACCGGCGAGCACTACGCGGCAACGCACCGCGCCGCCCGGCTCGGCCATCCATCGCCGTTGCCGCTGGACGGCCCGCATGTCGTGATCGCGGGCGGCGCTGAACTCGATCCGGACACGAACCGGGAGACGGTCGAGGCCGTGATCGGGCGTCTGCACGAGCGAATTCCCGGGATGGTGCTGCATTACGCCGCCCGCCTGCAGGACAGGGGCGGCAAGCCCCGCCGGCAGGGCGTCGATCCGATGGTCCGGCGCTGGGCAACACCCCGCGGCATTTCGCTCATTCCCCATCCGCCGCGCTGGGACGCGGAAAACGGCCGCTACGACATCCACGGCCGCGACGACGGCTGGATCGCGATGAAGCCCGACCTGGTTCTGGACTTCGGCGGCGGCAACGCCCACAGGCGCTTCCTCGCCCTCGCGCGAGAAAACGGCATCCAGCTTCGCGGCGCAGGCGTCCGCGCCCCGTCGCAGGCCGAGGAAACCGCGGTTCGATCCCCAGCGCCCGACGGAAGCGATCCGGACGGCGCTCCGGCGTCAGTCGACATCGAGGCCCGCCCACTCAATGTCGACCGCGCTCCCGCCCCGGCCATCGATCCCGACCTCCACGCCTTCTTCATGAACCCCGCCTCTGCAAGCCATAACACGCATGCGGAGCTTGCCTTTACCTACCGCGACCTCTGCCGGGATGCAGACGGTCAACTCCACCTGCTCGCCTATCTGGAAGTCTTCCAGGACTTCCGCGAAGACGTCCGCTTTGCACGCAACAACCCCGACCCGGAAGCGGACGCCGCCTACAATGAAAAACTTGCCAGTCTGGCCTCGACACTGCGCGAGCTCGACGACCGTCGAGCGCGGGTATCCGACTTCGTCATCGAAGTCTCCCGGAACCACAGCCATCTGGAAGCCCTGACCGCCGAAGCGGCACAAGGCGGCCAGTCCCTTTCCGACCACCCGGGTTTCAGCGTCTGGCGAGACGCCGGCAGCGTCCCGGCTTCGCCCGCCGAAACCGCCGCCTCGAACGCCCGGGACGAAACCGCACCCCTCCCGGCGCACCGCACCGGCGTTCCTCGCGGCCAATCCGAACCCGACCCGCTTTCGGAACCGGGTGGGCGCGCTCACGACGCCAGCCCTCAACCCGCAGCGCGTCCCGCCTCCCTCCGGGAATCCCGCATCCTGCGCTGGGCCGGGATCGGCGCGCGCAAGACTCCAGGTCCGGTGCTGGCGGACATGACCGCGCTTGCCCGGCAAATGGCCGACGCCGGCTTTCATCTTGCTTCCGGAGGGGCCGAGGGAGCTGACTCCGCGTTCGTCGCCGGCACGCCCGTCGAACAGCGAACCCTCTGGCTGCCCTGGAGGGGATACAACGAGCTCGCCGGGCCGGACTGCCGCACCCTCTCTCGGGAGCGGATGCGGGAATGCCTGGTGATCGCCGAAGAACACCACCCGGCCTGGCACAGATGCACAGACGGCGCGAAGAAGATGCACGCGCGCAATGCCGCCATCCTGCTCGGCCCCGATCTCGACCGTCCGGTGGATGCCATCGTCTGCTGGACCGAAGAAGGCAAGGTCGAGGGCGGCGCCGGCATGGCGCTGCGCATCGCCGCCAGTCGCAACATCCCTGTCCTGAACCTGGCGACCGTGGACATGCAGACCGCGTGGACGAAACTCCAGCAGCTGCAGCAAGCGCCGGTCTCCCGCCAGCAGCAGGACCGCAGACCCGATCCTGCGCCGCTCCAGACCCGGGAGAGATCCCCGGCAGCCGGGGACGACAAACGCCAGCGGCGCGGCTTGCGCCAGCAGCGGGCCCTTTCCCGCGTCCGCGGCATGCTCCGCAACCTCGACGTCACCATGCTGCCGCGCAACGCTCTCGCCGAGCTGCACGATACCCGTGAGGCAGACAGCTCCGACGACGAGCGCCTCCTCGCTCTTACTCCCGACCAGCTCGTGAACGGCCTCGACCGCCTTCAGGGACAGATCCAAGGACTTCGGGAGGACATGCCCGCCGGCGGCGCCACGACGCCCGAAGGCCGGGAGGCCGCTATGCGCATCGCGGCGATGGAGGCGGCGGCCGACCGGTTCCATGCAGCCCTTGCGGACAGGACGCTTGCCAACATGCGGGAAGAGGACGGTCCGGATGCAAGCACGGTCGCGACGGAGGTCCAGAAACGGGCGCTCGCCGTCATGGTCTCCGTCTGGCGGCTGGCCAGGGAAGGCCCGCTCGCCACGGAGTCGAACCGGCTCGTCAGCAAGGCGGCAAGCGTCTTCGCCGCCCAGCACCGCTGGGTGGACGACATTCTCGCCGCCGAGACCCGCGAGCGCTCCGGCCTCGCCCTTGACCATGCGCCGGGCTCGGCCGAGGAGACGGCGGCGCTGGCGCGGGGCGCGGCCGGTACGCCGGAGGCCGGCGAAGCCTATGAGTACATGCGCACCGACGCCGAACTCCGGGAAAAGGACGACGCCTATCTCGCGCTCGCGGTCCGGGCCCTCCGCCTCGACCTGATGGCCCGCACGGCCTCCACCTTCTCGGAGGCCGTACGCATCGACATGCGCCGCGGGTTCACGGAACGCGACCGCCTGCGCACGCACCATCTCGACGGCGCCGAAACTCCGGACGCCGTTCGCGGGCGGGAGCGGGAACTCCGAGCGGCCCACGAGCAGCTGATCGGCGACGTCTTCGGCCATCTGGAAGCGCTCTCTCCGGTCAATCACGTCTCCGGGGAAGACCGGGACAGGCTCCTTTCGCGCTTCGCCGGCGTTTTCCGGGAACTGACACGCGAACTAGACGCCAGCGTCGCCGACACTGCCAGGACGGGCAAGAACGCCGCCGACTTCCGCCGCCGGCAGGCGGCAGCGAAATACATGCGCGAACTTGCGAAGCTTGCCGATCGGCGCCTCGCGACCCGGACGAACCGGCAGGCGCATTTCTGGACGCCGCCCGAGACGCAGAACGCCGGCGAATGGCTCATGGAGCGCCTGAGGCGCGCCCGAGACCGGCGCAGGACCGAGAGCCTGGCGCCCGAGGGCCGGCATCTTGCCATCGTCGGCGGACGCGCGCTTGGAGAGGAGCATGGGCCGCGCGTTGCGCAACTGCTCAACCACGAGCGCGCCAGGAACCCCGGGACGCCGCTGGTGCTCCATTGCATCGACCGCGAGGGCGCCGGCCTCCACGCCGCGAAATGGGCCGCCATGCACGGCGTCGCCTGCGTGACCCACCGGCCGAAGCGCTACAGCGCGTCCCAACTGCGCAAGCGCGACGACCTGCTGCTCGGCGTGCCGCCCGACACGCTGTGGAACTTCGGCGCCGACCCCGACAGGGACCGCGCGGCCCATATGCTGCTCGACAGCGCCCGCAAGGCCAAGTACCCCATCGAAATCCGCGACATGGACTCCGAACCTGACGACCTGCACATAAGCGAGGCTGCCATCGATCCGCTGCCAGCCGTGGACCGCGAGCTCAAACGCATCTACGCGGCCTGGAGCGAGGCCGAGAAGGACACCGGCGACGGCGTGCTCATCTACCGGCCCGGCATCGAGGAGCTGCGCCCGGATATCGACCGCATGCTGGCGACCCCGCACCTGACGGGCAGCGAGCGCAGCTTCCTGACCAACTTCAAGGCCCTGCTCGACAGCGAGAGCCGCCTCCGGGGCGAAATCGACACCGCCATCAAGCGGGGCCGGAGGCAACTGGCGCAATACGAGGCGCTGATGGAGCAGCGCGGCCCGCATGTCGAGGGGACCGTCCTCTTCGACACCGACCCGGACTACCGCAAATGGGAACTCCGCGCCGCGCAGATCGTCAGGACCTTCGAGAACTGGTTCGGGATCGACGACGCCGGGCACCGCGACCATATCGACCGCCGCCGGCTGGACCTGACGGACATTACCGCAGAGCTTCGCGCCATCCGCAGGACCGCCCGTTCCGCCGAACAGCCGCCGCACAGGGTCGAAATCCCGCTGGAGAACGAGCCTGGTCCCGTCGACCAGAAGCTCGATCCGAAACACTATGCCGGCCTCATGGAACGCGCCCTGGCGCCCGAGGACGAGCGCGATCCCGCCGCCGTTGCCGAACTTGCCCGCTGGAGCCGCGCCTGGCCGAAGGAGTCGCTCGCCCTCTTCAGGCTCTATGTCGACGACGCGGCCCAGGCCGGGCAAAAGCTGTCCACCCACCGCCTGGCCTTCGGGTTGCCTCCGGCGCTGGCGGCAGGCATGTCGCACATCAGCGAGGAAATCTGGGCCCGCGAGGCCGTCGCGATCAGCCAGCGCCAGCAGATGCGCGAGCGCGGCATGGGGATGTCGGCATGAACGCCGGATCCGGCGTCCCGGACAATGCTCCCGCCGCCGACCGGTTCGTTGCAAAATACGAAGCCGAAACACACTTCTGGGAGGACGTCGAGGCGCGGTGGATGGCTGCTGGCGACGACGAGCGCATAGCGCTCGGGCCCGCAAGCCGCACCGTCGAATACGGCGCCCTTCCCGGCAGCAACAGCCTCAAGGTGACCTGGGAGGACGGCTCCGCCATCCTTGTCAGCTGGCTCGGCACCGAAGACGAAACCTGGGACTATGTCGACGCCTTCCCCCGGGTCCGCGGATACCGGTTCGGCGAAAGCTGATGCCGAGCTATATGCTACGCTTGCGAATGAATGTTGAGCGCTGATCGACGCCCAAAAACGGTGGCGTTGCGTGTTGTCGTGGTGCTGCCGACTCAAGGTGCGCTCCTGCTTCAGCTTTGCAGATCCTGCATGGGGAGACGAAAATCGGTCCAGACCGATTTTCAGTTGTCAAACAATCCGTTGGCATCTAGGTTATTGGCAACATGACCCATCGGACCACCGCCCAGATAGGGAAAACGGGATCCGATCATTGTGACCCCAGGGACGCCTTCGTGCGTCCCTGTATTCTTTCCGGGGGGTGAAATGACCAACGATGCCGCGGCAAACCGCAGCCGCCCGCGCGTCAGGGCATTCATAGACTTCTGGAATTTCACGCTCACGATGAAGGACATAGACCCTTCGCTCCAGGTGGACTGGTCGACGCTTGGACCCGCACTGGCGCGTGCTGCGGTGACAAGGGTCGATGCTGCTGCGACGGGTGAATATCAGGGTCTCAACGTCTATGGTTCCTACGACCCCAATGGAGAGGCCGACCGACGCCTGCACCGTTGGGCTACGATGACCGTGGCCAGATTCCCGGGCGTAAGCGTGTCGTTCGTTCAGCGCCAGAAGAAACGATACCCGCCGCGGTGTCCCGCGTGCCACGGCTATGTGACGTCGTGCCCGTCCTGCGGCGCCGACATGCGAGGGACCGAGGAGAAGGGCGTGGACGTCAGGCTCGCTACGGACATGATCCGCCTTGCCTGGATCGACAACTACGATATTGCGGTGCTGGTCTCCTCGGACCGGGACTTTGTGCCTGTGGCGGAGTTTCTCGATACCCGGGGCATCAAGGTGATCCACGGCGCGTTTCCGCCGCGGGGGGCGGACCTGACGAGGCACTGCTGGGGGAGCATCAATGTGGCCGGGCTGCGGGAGAATTTTCGGCGTACATAGCCGATTGGGGAGCTGCTCTGTTCCACATGGTCTGGACCTGGCGTGACAAGAACGGCGGAGGCGTTTACGCGCCTCCGTCCGAAACCGGCGTACCGCATATCGCGATGTACGCAATGTGCCTCCGCGAAGCCTTGCCATGGCCACCGCAAATCTGGATACGCGGGAACAAGCGCCGCATCTATCTCGACGTCAAGAAAGACGTAGACGCCTGGTTCGATTACGGGCCGGATCCGGTCGACCTCGAAACCGCCGACGCGCCTTACGACGGCAAGTTGAGCGTCAACGCAGGGAGCCCTTGCGCGTCTACGGCCGCAAGGGACGCGGCCAATCGCAGTGGTGGTTCCGCGCCATCCGCGACACCCTTAACAAGGCCGAGGCCATGCTGCCCGGACCGGAGCGATAGCGTGTCTCCCATCGAATCGTCACGCTACATGTAACGTGTTCGACTGTCGCAGGGAAGTTCTCCGGTTCGGGCGGCCGGCGGAGCCCCGGAAACACCATGCCGAGCGTCGCGACGGCCGCCATGGTCGCCCGATCTCCGTCAAACCCGCCTTTCGTCAGCAGGCAATCATCCGCCCCTCCCCGCGAACCGCACCCGCTGCCCGTCGAACCGCCATTTGACAGCAGGCGTACGCTTCCACCGTCCGCGCCATTCTTCCTGGCGATGCCGCATGGCGTAATTTCATGCTTCATCTGGCGCGCACCTCGATCTCGCACTTCGCACGGCCCGACTCCTCGTTCCGGGCCTTTTCGAAGCACCCCTTGAAGGCCTCGCCGTAGTGCACCCAGAAATGGTCCTTCCAGCCCAGGGTGGGGTCCGCCTGGGGAAGGAGCGGCAGACGGCTCTGGAGCGCGGCGCCGCCGGCGAAGACAAGCGGCGCCGCCAACACGGCCGCCAGTACCGGCCGGATCCAGCGCCGCTTGCGCTGCCTGAAATCCCTCGTGGAGACGGAGACCGCGGTCGTGAAGGCGTCCAGGCGCGGCCCGAGATTTGCGGTCAGGTTATCCATCCGGTCCAGTTGCCCCCTCATCCGGTCGAGGTTCCGCGCGAAGGCGGCTGCGGTCTCGTCGCTCACCTCGCTCGCGGCGCGGGTCTTTTGTCCCGACGCCTCCGCGTCCTCCGTTTTCCGCGCCGCCCGCGCGGCGGCTTCGGCAATCCTTTCATGGTCCACCCGTTCCTCCGCAGGGGGCGCTTCCTCCCGCCCGGAAGGAGGCTCCGGCGGCGACTTGCCGCCGGCCTCCGGCTCGCGAGTGCCTTCCTCGACCCTGGCGCCGGCAGGCTTCTCTGCCGCGCCCTTCCGCACCAATCCAGTAACCCCGTCGGCCACTTTCCCGACAGCACCGGCCACCGCCTTCGTCACTTTCACGACCCCGCTCCGCATCGAACTTTCCGGTCCTGCCGCCTCCGCGCCAGCGGGACTGACCGGTTCCGGTCGCCCGTCCTCTTCCAGGACCTCATGCTCCCGCGCTCCTCTAATGTCGCCACCCTCCTGGCGGTCTTGCCCGGGAAATCCGTCACCATTGCCGCCTTGCCGGACCGCGGGCGGCTCTCCGGCGTTTCCGGCCGGCCGGGCCGCAGCTTCCGCCGCGGGCGGGGCCGGGTCGGCATAGTCCCGCCGGGGTGAGTCCCGAACCCCAGCGATCGTGCCGCCGACGATGTCCTCTATCATGCTCGGGTCGACACCTTGAGCCCCGTCATCCGCCCCAGGCTCCGGACCGGGCTCCCTCGCCGTCTTGCCGTCCTCAAGGCCGAGGTCGTCGTCATGCGATTCCGGTTCGCCGGCGTCCGAAGCCGGCTCGACGATCTCGCCGGTCTCCGTGTCGAAACTCTCGCCGGAGGGCGTCACCGACACAGCGCCCGTTCCGGCCCCCGCGCCCGGCGCCTCTTCCATGGCCGCGTCATTCCGGGGAAGTGCCGTTGCCTCGTCCGGCTCGCCATTCGCCTCCGCAGCGGGCTTTTCATGCTGACCATCGGGTTCCTCTTCCGAAGCAACCTCCGCCAGCACCTCGCGCGCCCTCCGCCTGGCCTCTTCAGCCGTCATCTCGCCACAGCGACCGACAACCCGCGTTCTGCTCCCGGACTTTCCTTCTCCGCCATCAGGCCGAAACCTGACAATCCAGGAACGGGCACCCGACGGCCGGACGCGCATCCCGAATCCCGGCAAGCGGTCATCCCAGGCCGTCCATGGCTTGTCCAGCGGCTCCAGCGCCTCGACGGTCTTGTCATCGAGCAGCATCTTCGTTGTCACGGCGAACTCCCCTTCCAAACCCGAAGGCTGCGGCTGCCGTCAGTCAGCATCGCCACCAGGATCGGCCTCCTGCCTGCGGGTTTTCCGGCGTACCGGTCCGGTTTCCTCGCGGTTCTTCGGGAACCCGAGAACCCGGCTGCGGGTTTTCCGGCGCGCGGGTCCGGTTTCCTCGTGGTTCTCCGGGAACCCGAAACCCGGCTGCGGGTTTCCCGACGCACGGGTCCGGTTTCCTCGTGGTTCTCCGGGAACCCGAAACCCGGCTGCGGGTTTCCCGGTGCGCGGGGAGGAGGCTCCGAAGCACCCGGAGCGTCCGGGATCGCACAACTCCATGGGCATCTACGAGGCGGCCGCAGCGGCTTCCTCCGCGTCCAGGTCGAGGCCCATCCGTTTCAACTGCGCCCGGTAGCGCTTGCGCGCCTGCGCCAGGTCGGCCTCCCAGACTTCCTCGGCGGTGGGCCCCTCCCGCCGGCGCAGCAGCCCTGCGGCCTTGAGCTTGCGCTCGACCCAGGGGTTGGGGTCGGCGTCGGCGCGGAGCGCGGCATGCTTCCAGTAGCGGGTGTTGTTCAGCCGCATGGCGTCCCTGGGGAGCTCCCTGGAGGCGGCGATCACATATTGCTCGTCCGGTTTCATCATCACCAGATCCTCGGGCCGGACGATGCGCTCCTTGACGAGGTTGCGGCTGTCGCCGGTGGTGACCTTGTTGGCGGCGAGCAGGACCGAGCGGCCCATGGGCGTTCCGGAGGAGGTCTGGGTGTAGCCCTCGAAGGTGGCGTGGCCGATGGCTTTGGAGACCTCCTCCGCGCCGGCGGCGTCGGCGCGCGCCCATCCGAGGATCTGGACGACTTCGGAGAGGTCGATCATCTCCTGGCGGCGCTGCTTGCCCCAGCTGCCGTCGATGCCGGAGAGCGCCTGGGCGAAGGCCCAGAAGTGGACGCCGCGCCCGGCGCCCGTCCTCCAGGCGTCCATGACGGGTTCGAGGTAGCCGACGGCCGGCATCTCGTCCATGACGACCAGCATGTCCTTCTTCAGCGACCGGCGGGCGGCGACGGCGAAGGGGATCGCGATCCAGAGCCTGAGCCAGGGGCGCGCCGCCTTGAGGACCTCCTCCGGCGCCACGACGAAGATGTCCATGTTGCCTTTGGCCAGGTCGTGCGGATCGAAGGTGCTGGCGGCGGTCTGCGCCTGGATCTCCGGATGCGCCAGGAACTGCATCTGGTTGGCGATCGTGGTGTAGTTGGAGCCGCTCTCCTGGCTGCTGACGGCCATCTCGGACTCCATGGCGCGGTGCGCGAGGCCGCCGGCGAACGCATCGTGCTCCAGGATACGCGCCATCAGTTCCCGGCGCCTGTCGGGACCGGCCGAGAGGTTGTCGAACACGTGGGCGAGGTTCGCCTTCTCCTCCCCGGCGCGGTATTTCGCCCAGGCGATATGTCCGGAGATCAGGCGCTTGGCGCTTTCGTGGAAATGGCGGCTGTTGCCGGCATCGTTCGCTGGCGGCGTGAGCAGGCCCTGGACGAGGACATCGATGTCCTGCACGGCCTTCTCCTCGCCGCGCAGGAAGTCGAGCGGGTTATATGTGTGCTTCTGCACCTCCTTCGGCAGATGGCAATGGGGATGCTGCTCGCGGTGGCGGTCGATGACGCCATAGGGGTCGAGCAGAATGACCTCGCGGCCGAGTTCGCGCCGCCGGCGGGCGACGATCGGATAGAGCTCGCCGCGCGGGTCGATGGTGACGGTCGAGCCCTGCCAGCCGCGGCCGTGGGGGGCGAGCATGTTGGCGGCGATGAGCGCGCCCTTGCCGGTGCGGGGCGGAGCGATGGTGACGGCATGGCCCTCGAGCGGCCAGACGGCGAGCGGGGCGCGGCTGCCGGGCGCGGTCTGGCCGAGGAGGATGCCGTCCGGGCGCCGGGCGAGCTTCCGGAGATGGCGGGCGCCCATGAGCTTCGAGGCGCCGTGGAGTTCCGATTTCGACCGCCTGCGCCTTGCGATGCGCCCGGCGCCGGTGAGCGCCGTCGCCAGCGCCACCAGCCAGAGGAACCCGAGCAGGGGCGCGATGAGGAGCGGCGCCGCGAGGCGGAACGCGTCGATCGCCGCGCTGTCCTCGACCAGCGCGAAAACCCCCAGGAAGTCGCCCGCAAGCGCGAACGGGAGAAAATCGATCATGATCGACATGGCGGCGATGGCGACGGTCGGTCCCCAGACGCCGATCTTCCAGCCGAGGCCGCCGCGCTTCGTCTCGGTGAACAGGAACACGGCGAGCGAGGCTGCGGCCATGCCGGCGAGCGCCCAGCCGCGCAGCTCCGGATCGGGCCGTTCGGTCCAGAGCCACCAGGCGAGACCGGCGCCTGGAATGCCGGTCGCCAGCGCCAGGCCCGAATGAACTGCCAATCCGTTCATGACACTCTTCCTTTCGTCATGGGCCGATCGTGCATTGCGGGTCATCGCCGGGTTCCCGGCGTCTTGTGCCCCGTTGAATTTGCCGGAAGGCGCGCCTCGCCAGAGCCGCGCCGGTCTCGATGCTCTCGATGCCGGAGGGCCATGCCGCCAGTCCGCCTGCCAGCGCCGTGCGGATGCGCTCGTCCGGATCGTCCGGCAACTGTCCCATGCAGTCGGTCGGCGTGAACTCGACAAGGCCGCCGGTCTCCGGCCCGACGGGGCCGGGACAGTCGAAACGGTCGTTCATCGGGCCTCTCCCATGAATTTCCCTCTCCGGTGGTGGTTTCGTGCGGCGCGCGCTCGCGTGAGGGCAAGATGGCGCTCGCACATCGAATAGCCGCGCGCAGCCCGTTCCGCGCATTTGGCGCATTGGCCCGGCGCTTTCGGCGCCAGCACCTGGCGGCTTCCTCCCCGGCGGTGCGCAGATCGGGCATGGCCTGCCACGCTCACGGCGCCCCTTTCCCTTACAGCCCGTCATCCACGGGCGTGTCCGGGCCCGGCGCGCCGCGTCCGGTCGGCAGTCGCGCGCCGCGCCGTCCCTGGCCGACGCGCATCGGCCCGACGCGCCCGAACGCGCCCGCGATCCCGCCGCCGAGGCGGTCGGCCTCGCCGCCGCCGGCGTCGCGCCCGCCGATCCAGTCCATGGCGACCGAAGGCAGATGGTCGATCGGCTTGAAGCAGGCGTTCATCAGCCCGTAGACGGCCATCAGGTAGATGGCGAGCATGGCGAGCCAGCCGAGCACGCCGATCCCGCCGGAGGCGCCGGCGTCGAACACGAGGCCCCGGAAGACGGTGTTGAAGGTGTCCATGATGGTGACGAACAGCAGGTAGCCGGTGACGAGGCCGAACAGCATCAGCACCGGGCGCAGGATCAGCCCGGGCAGGAAGAGCCAGCCCTGGCGGGTCGCCTGGGTGACGAACCCCTCGCCGCGCACGGTGTGGCCTGCGAGCCAGACCGGCATGGCGAACACGGCCGCGATCACGGCGACCAGCCATGCGACCAGGCCGAACAGGAAGCGCAGGAACGGGAGCACGGGCGCCAGATAGGCCAGCACCAGGCCGGCCAGGATCATGAGACCCAGGACCGTCGAGACGATGCTGTCCGCCACCTGCCAGACCGCCTCGAACTTGTCGAGGCCGCCGCCGATGAGCGGGAGCGACTGCAGCACGTTGGACCCGGCAGCCACGAGGCCGAGCGCCCCGAGGGCGCTGAGCCCCTTGGCGACGAGGCTGTGGCCGAGCGAGACCAGGTCCAGGATCGGGTTGCCACTGTCGACGAACTCGATGTCCTCGAGGTCGAGCCAGTCGAAGGAGCCCCTCCCGAACCCTCCGAAGCCGCCCGCGGGGTCGGCCGAAGCGCCAAGCGCCGCCGGATATACGTCCGAGGCGGCGAGCTGCTCGGCCGCCGCCTTTACGGCCTTGTCGGCCTGGGGCACATGCTCGGCCAGCCGCACGGAGGGCGGCGATACCGTCGGCATGTTGCCGGCGCCGAGCTGGTATTCGCCGACATGGCGGGTGATGGTGATGAACAGCGAGGCCGCCATGGTCCAGGGGAGGTTTTCGGCGTCGTCCTTCAGCTTGTCCCGGAGCGCGCCGGTAGCCTCGTCGCGCGTGGCCAGCGCCGCCGCGCGAATCCGCGCCCGGTAGGCGCCGGCCGGGTCCGCCCGCGCGAGCAGCTCCTCGATATCGGGCAGCGGCCCGTCCCTGCGGGCCTGTCCGGGCGGGGCCGCGAACCACCGGGCGAGGTCGCCTGCGATGGTCCGGAGCCCCGGCCTCACTGCATCGAGCGCGTCGTAGTGGGCCTCCGTCATCTTGCCGCCCGCCGTCGCGCCGCCGTCGAGGCCCGCCTGGCTGACGGCCCCGCACATGCCTTCGGGCATGCCGCCGGCGGTCCCGTCATAGCTCTGCGAGCGCCGGCGGCGCTCGCTGACGCCTTCTCCGGGCACGACAATGCCGTCCACATGTTCCTCGGACCGGACGACCGTATAGGGTGCGTCGCCGGCCTCCCGGGCCGCCATGTTGGCGGTGGCGGCGCAGAGTTCGACCAGGAAGAGCGAAGACAGCATGCCGCGCAGCTCGCGGTTTGCCGGGGGCGGCGCCACCATGGTCCCGTTGCCGAGCACGTCGCGGGAGAACTCGCCCCAGACGATCTGCGCGATATCGCCGCCGGTGCGGGCGAGCGAGAGCGCGATGTGCTGGCCGCCCGAGAGCCCGCCGGCGAGCGGGACCATCAACAGGAACGCGGCGGTGATCCGGAGCGTTTCCTTGCCGGTGAACCCCCAGCGGCCCCGGCTTGCGGTATCGACCGTGCCGGCGGCCGTCCACCAGACGAGCAGCACGCCGGCGAGGACCAGGATGGCGCCGTTGTAGATCGTGAGCATGTTCGAGAGCGCGGTATTGTTGCCGGCATCGAGGTCGGAGAGGAACGCCAGCAGGGCGCGGCCCGCTCGATCGGGCTCTCCCGAGAGGTCCGGGACGGGCGGCGTCCGGGCCTGCGCCGACGCGCCCGCCCACATGGCGAGCGCGGCCGTGGCGATCCAGAGGAGCCCGGCGAGCGCCATGGCGAGGCCGAGCCAGCCGAGCGGCCCGCGCGGGCGCGGCAGTCCGCCTCCCGTTCGCCGAGGCCGTTTCAGCCCGCCGGACACGGTGCGCAGCAGGCCGGCGGCGTCCCCGAGCGCCCGCGCGGCCGGGCCAGCCAAGTCGGGCAGCAGGATATAGCGGGCGAGGGAGGGACGGCGCGCCATGGCGGATCAGTTCGCCCCCGCCCGTCCGGCGACCCTGCGGTCGCGGTCGATCCGCGCCGCCAGCATCGCGGCCTGGATGGCGAGGCGGCGCTCCTCGAGGCGGAACCGCTCGCGGTCGAGCAGCAGCGAGGCCGCAAGCAGGGAGGCGGTCTCGCGGAGCAGCGCCTCGCCGCCCATGGACTGGAGCTCCGTCCACCAGGCGGTGCGCTCGAACCGTTTCGCGGCGAGCAGGTCGACCAGTTCCAGGCGGGAGACGGCCGCGTCCGGCTCGCGGTCCGGATCGACCGCCGCCGCCCAGGCGCCGAGTTCGGGTCCGGGCGCCCTGAGTGCGCGCAGATGGCCGAGCGCCTCGGCCGCCAGCGCGCGCCGGGCGGCGGCCGCGCGGGAGGCCATGACGCGCGCGCGCTCCGAGGCGGAGTCGACGGCGCCGAGCGGCTCCGGGTCCTCGACGGCGGGCACGGTCAGGTTGCGGGAGAGGTCGATCGCCGCCTGCAGTTCGCGCTCCGAGGCGAAGGTCTCGACGCCGAACAGGCTGTCGGGGCGGAGGTCGCGCCCGTGGTCCTCGGACGCGCCGGAGCAGGCCGCGCTCTGGAGCGGCGCGCGGTCCGGGCTGCACCAGCGCTCCAGGATGCGCCGGTAGCGCTCGGCGCTGTCGGTAGCGGCCGCCGGCGCCGAGCCCGTCGCCCGGTCGCCGGCGATGCGGCCGGTCTCGGAGACGGCGGCCGCGCGGCCCGCGAGCCGGCTCGCGGCGCGCGCCCGGGCGAGGCCCTCCGCGCCGGTGGTCACGGTGCAGGCCGAGCGCGAGGGCCGGCGCGCGACCTGCGCCTTCACCTCGGCCGCGTCGCGTTCGGTCTGCGCGCGCACGGCCGCGTGGCTGTCGAGCGCCGTGGTGACCGCCTTCGCGCTCTGCGCGATGTAGCCGGACTGCTGGCCGGTCTGCCTGACCAGCGCGTCATGGATCGTGCGTTCCAGGGTCTCGATGCGGGCGTTCACCTTCGTGATGACCCGGCTCGCCTCGCTCACCGTTTTCCAGGTCGGCGTGCATTTGCCGCCGCCGCCGAAGAGCGCCGCCGCCGGCGAGGGCGCGAGCGCCGGGACCGCAACAGCAACGGCGGCGAGCGCCATGACCGGGACCGACCTCATCATTGCGGCGTCCCCCCGAAGAGGCGGCGGAACCGCTCGCGCCCGATGCCGGCGTCCTCGAGGACATTGCCGCGCACGGTGGTGGTCCGCGTCCCCGGAATGTCATGGACCGGGCCGGAGAACACGCGGGCGTCGAGGCTGCGTCCGACATGGCGGTTGTAGACGTCGCGCGCCTCGGAGCAGACCCGTTTGCGGGCGAGGTTGAGGATGCGGTCGAGCGCGGCGCCCGGATCGTGGAGGATGTTGAAGCCGCGATAGTCGAACATGTCCCACACGCAGCTGAGGTCGAGGATCGAGTCCGGCTTGCGGATGCCCTGGTCGGAATGGCGGATGACCTGGAAATCGGCCTGCACGCCGGCCTCGGCCGCATCCGCCAGCGTTTCCGCGACCCGGGGATCGCAGTCCGCAGGCCCGGAAGGGGGAGCGCCCGGCGCGTCTTGCGCCGCGGCCGGCCCCGCCGATATCAGCAGCAGGGCGAGCAGCGCCGCCAGTCCCCTTCTCGCCGCGATACATGCTTCCGGTGTCTTCATGCCGCCGCTCCCCGCCGCTGTTGCCTGCCGGCCAGCCGGTCGGCCATGGCGTCCAGCACCTCGCGCACCGAGGCGCGGGAGCGCGCGCCACGCGCCTCCAGCTCCGCCAACACGTGCTCGACCTGCGTCTGGGCCGATCCGGCCGGGAACGCCCCGGCCAGGACGCGCCGCGCCTCCGCGGGCCCGAGACGGGACTGGACCCTGCGCCTCAGCGCCACGTCCACCGGCCTTGTATTGAGCGCCCAGAGTTCCTGCGGTCCGGGCGCGTTGACCACCAGTTGCTCCAGGCGCCCGCGTTCGCCGGGGGCGATCAGCAGGGCCGGCGCGCCGCCCGGCCCGGGGCCCGTCAGCTCGAACTTCACGATGTCGTTCAGCGTGTCCGTCAGGCCGAAGGTGTCCGCCATGGCGTCGACCTCGCGCGCCTGGCCGCCCGCGCCGAGGATCCAGTATTGCGTCGCCAGATCGACCAGGCCGTCGCCGAAGTCCTCCAGGCGCTGGCTGGAGAGCGCGAGCCGGGCGCCCGCCTTCCTCGCCTCGCGCACGTCGCGCTCCACCTGGGCGCGCACGGCCGGCGCCCCGGCCGTGCGGTGGTATTCGTCGTAGCACAGCCGTTTCGGGGTCTCGCGGCGTTCCCGGTTGCGGCGTTCGTGCCAGTCGCGGTAGCGCTCCGGCACCCCGGCCAGGTCTTCCTCCGCCAGCCACCAGGTCCGCGTCAGCGCATGGCGGGCCAGCATGTAGAACGCCGCCGTCTGCCGGTCCGCCTCGGGGCTGCCGGTCGGCGCGACTTCGGCGAGATCGATCACCGCGAGGCGCGCATTGCCGATATCGAAGGACGTCGCCCGGAACATGTTGGGCCAGGCGGAGGAGAGCCCCGTCAGGATGCGCCGGAACGCGTCCGTCACCGTCTCGCCGCCGGCGCCGTAACGGGCCTCGCGCACCAGGCCCTGCACGGCTTCGGCCTGCGCCGCCGAGGGCAGCTCCGAGAATGTCGGCGCTGCGCGGCGCTGCGCGCGGATGGCGGCCTCGACGGCGCCGGCGTCGAACAGCGCATCCACGACCTCCCATTGCAGCGCGTCGGCGTGCAGGGCGATCCCGTAGAGGTCGAGCGCGGCATCCACGTCGGGGTCCTCGCCCCGGTTGAAGAGCTTCGGCTCGCCGTTGGCGGTCGTGTCCGAGGCGAGCTTGTAGGCTTCCTCGACGGCGGCCCCGATCAGTTCCCTCATGCCGTCGGGCAGGCCGTCGCTGCCGACCGGCGTCACCATCACCGAGAGCAGGTTCACCAGGAACGCGCGCTCGGCGGGCAGCGGGACCCGGCAGCCGAGCTGCGTGTCCATGGGATTGACCGCATTGGAGGCGTCCATGCGCCAGCGCCAGCGGCCCGCCTCGTGGCGCCGCGGGACCGGCAATGCGTCGCGCACCATCTCCACCAGCCCGGCCGCCGAGGGGCCGATATCGACGACGGCCTGCAGCGGCAGGCGCGCCTGGCCGCCCTGGAGGCAGAAGGCCAGCCCGAGCGTGTTCAGCAATACCGACTTGCCCCGCCCGGGAATGCCGTGGATCAGGTCGAAGCCGTGCTCGGCGCCCTCGAAGCCGAAGGGCAGCGCCTTGCCGTCGGCGGCAAGGAACATGTGCGAGGCGCCCGCGATCCGGTCTGCCCGCGCGAGCGGCGCCGGGCGCGACACGGGCAGCATGCGCAGCACCCGGTGCAGCGGCGCCAGGCCGGCAACGGCCGTCGAGCCGCAGGCGAAGCCCGGCGTCGACATGGCCAGCGCCTGGAGCGGGTCTCCGGTGACGCGCGTCACCGCGATCTCGCCCCAGCCCTCGACGAGCTGCTGGAGCCGGCTCGCGCGGCGCGTGAGCTCCTCCCGCCGCGCGTCGGTGGCGAGGGCGCCGTCCACCCATGTCAGGAACTGGACCCGGACCCGGACCACGGCGCGCCCGGTGTCGGCATGGGCGGCAAGCGCCCGCGAGGCGTCGCGCACCGCCAGGCTGTCGGCCGACGAGAACGCCAGGAAGGGGGCTGCCGCATGGCGCAGCACCGCGCCCGCCTGCTTCATGGCGCCGCCTTCGATCAGCACCGAGACGCGGAGCGGCAGGTTGCCGGCGGCCGCCAGCCTCGCCATCAGCTCGGAGAACGGGCGCACGATGCGGGGGCCGAGCTCCATGTCGAACGGCGCCCAGAGGCGCGGGCCCAGCAGCACCGTGCGGGCGTCGAGCACCTCCGGGTCCTGGACCAGCACCTGCGGGGCGAGCGGCGGCGGGAAGGCGCCCAGGATCGCCGGCTCCAGCTGCCGGGGCGGGGCCTCGTTCGCCGAGGTCACGGGGACCCAGCCGTCGCCGACGCTCTGCGGGCCCGTCAGCCACCAGCGCAGCGCCCGGACCGCGTCGTGGGCGCCCAGGGTCCGCGCGGCGAGGCCCGTCTCCTCCAGCACCGCCTGCACGGACTCCGTGAACGCCAGATGCCTTGCGCCGAGCGCGCCGTCGGCGGCGAACGGACATTGCGACTCGTCCTCGCCCGGCGCCCAGTCCTGCTTCCGGCGCTCTGTCGCCCTCCTCTCGCGCTTCGCCTGGTCGCGCGGCAGCACGGCCGCGCCGCTCCAGCAGGCGATGGTGAGCCGCTCGCCTGCGGCCCGGGGCGCCAGGCGCTCGACCCTCTCGGCGATCGGGCCCTCGAGGTCGAGCCCGAGCCGGGCGCAACTCTGCCGCTGGCGCCCGGCCGCGTCCTCCAGCAGCCGCCTTCCTTCCTCCGGCGCGCGCTCGAAGACGACATGCAGCGCGTGGCCGCGCTCCAGAAACGCCGTGCCGAGGCGGCGCTCGACCGTCTCCACGAACCGGTCCAGCTCCGCCTCTCCCATCACGCTCAGCGCGCCGCCGACATCGATGCATGAGGCGAGCGAGCCGTCATGGCCGACCAGCAGGCCCGCGCCTTCCCTCTCGGCCGCGGCGCGCACCAGCATGAAGCTCTCCAGCGACTTGCGCCGCTCGCGCCAGGACCAGTGAAGCAGGTCCTCCAGCCCGTCCGCGAGGCCCCGCCGCATTACTGGAACTTCGGTTTCTGCAGGCCCGGGTCGCGGTCGAGGCCGATGCCTTCGATGACCGCGTCGATCAGCGCCGGCGCCGAGGCCAGCCCCACCGCGACCAGGATGCCCACCACCGGCAGGGCGAGCCCGCCGCGCTGCTGGTTCTCCAGGTTCGTCTTGAAGCGCAGGATCGCCCAGCCGGCGACGAATACCGCCAGCGCATAGAACACCCATTCCATCAGGACCATCGCCTCCTCGATCTGGGTGGCTCCGTCCTCCGCCAGCTTGCCGATCGTGACCGCCTTCGCCGGCCCCGTCCCGGACAGCAGCGCGACGGCGACCGCCGCCGCCAGTCCCGCCATGGCGTTCCACAGCCGCCGGATTGCGCTTTTCGCTTTCCCCATCATCTCCAACCTCCTTCTCCCGGTTGAAATCCGCCGTCTCAGTCGCCGCGCCAGACGGGCGGCTCATGTCCAATGGCCAGGCCCTCCATCAGCGCCTCGATCGGCGCCGGCGCCGTGGCCAGCGCGACCGCGCACCCGATCCCCACCGCCGGCGTAATCGGGCCGCCCGGTCTCGGGGCGTCGAAACGCATCCTGAAGCGCAGCATCGCCCGCCCGGCGACGAGCAAGGCCAGCGCGCAGAATGTCCATGTCACCAGCCACGACAGGTCCTCGAGCGGATGGCCGGGGCGGTACAACAGGTCCTCGCCCCTCCCGCCGGGCTTCGCGACCGCCATGCCGGCCGCCGGCGACGCACCGACCGCGAGGGCGAAATGCGCCGTCCGGGTCCGGATGGATGCGGCCGCTGCGCGCAAAGCGGCCCGGTGCGCGGCGTTCAGGCGCCGGCGCGTCATATCGGCGCCGCCCGGACGCCGAGCGTCTCCTGGAGGGCGCGCACCAGGCCCGCCATGTGCCAGGCGAGCACGCCGCCCAGGAGGTGCGCGCCCGCCTGCGCCAGCGTCGCCTGGCCGCGCCCGTCCACGGCGTGCTTCAGCACGAACAGGCCGCGCATGAACGCGAACACGCCGATCCACGCCACTACGGTGAACGCCGCCTGGACCGCGGCGCCGAAGCGCGCCCACTCGCCCGACATGGGCGGGATCCACGCGACCGCCGCCGCCGCCTCGCGCTCGGCCCCGAACAGCGACTCGCCGCCCGCGGCCAGCACGGCCGGCAGCTGCGCGAGCAGCACCGCCAGCAGGAACAGCATCGCCGTGCCCGTCGCCGTGCCCGGCCAGTGGCCGCCCGCATGGCGCAGGAGGCGAAGGCAGGCGCCGAGGAAACAGCACGCCGCCAGCAGGTAGCAGACCGCGGTCATCAGCGTCCGGAGCGCCGGGTCGACGTTCTCGACCAGCGCCCGGAAGGCCTCCTCCAGACCGTTCATTGCGCGGCGCCTGCATTGGGCACGGAACCCGCGTCGGGCACGGAGCCCAGGTTGGGCCGGATGACGGCGCCGCCGCCGGCGCCGATCGTGGCGACGGGATGTTCGCGTCCGGGCGGCGCCACGTCTGCCGCAGGCTCCGCACTGCCGGCGCGCTCCTCCGGCTCGGGCGGCGCGGTCACGACCAGCACCAGCTCGGTGTCGACCGGCACCCGGACCGTCGGCCCGTCCGGGGCGGACTCCAGCAGCACCCGGCTCGCGAGCCGGGCCGCGCTGGCCGCGCCCGCATGGACCTGCTGGCGGTGCGAGGGAGCGCCGCTCTCCACCGCGATCGAGTTGCCAGAGGCATCGCGCGTCACGATCTGCGCCGTGCGCGCGGCGGCATCGAGGAACCCTTCCGCGAAGGCCAGCGCCGAGGGCAGCAGCACGCGCCGGAACCAGTGCCGGTCGACCTCCCCCGGAATGCCGTAGCAGGCGCAGCCCGGGTCCACCGCCCAGCCCTCGACCGCCCAACTCCGCCGCCCGAGCGAAAGCCGGTCGATCCGGATCATCAGCCGCTCGTCCTGCTCCTGGAACGCCCCGGTCGCGACGGCGCCGGCCAGGGGCGGCTCCAGCACCTCCAGCACAACCGGCCCCGGCCAGTCGCTGTTCGCCTCGTAGAGCACCCGCGCATAGAGGCCCCGGCCGACGGCCAGGGCTGCAAGCGCCGCCGGCAGCCGGGACGCGGCCCGGCCCCGTTCCGGACCGGCCCGGGCGCTCTCCCCCGTCTCTTCGCGGGCGTATTCCAGCCAGGCCGCCTTGCCCGGCGGCTCGCCCAGCACCTCCAGCAGCGCGTCGAGCGGCGAAGGCGACGCCTCCCGGTCCCGGCCCCGCTCGGGCAGGCGCTCGCGGTATCCGGCCGCCGGCGCAGCGCGTTGCCGCTCCACCGGATCGTCCGGGGCCGGCCGGGCCTCCGGAGGAGGCTCCACGATGTCGGGAGGCGGCCCGGCTTCGGCGGCGGGTGCGGCCGGGATCGTCGCCGGGGGCGGTCCTTCCCTCACAGCGGGTCCGACGCGGACGGCGGGTCCGGGAGGCGCCGGGCGCGTCGGCTTGTGGAAGGTCGGCGCGTAGCTCTCGCCCTCCTTCTCGGCCCGGCGCTCGCGCGCCGCGTCGTCCGCCTCGATCGCGTCGCGAAAGGCCGGCGCCACCGGCTTCTGCGGGTCGAACTGCACATCCTCGCCGCCCGTCTGCGCCCAGGCCCCCGACAGCGGGGCCGCCAGGAACAGCGCCACCAGCGCCGGCGCCGCGAGACGGACAACCGCCATCGGCTGTCAGCCCTCCCCGCCGCCATTGACCGCGCGCTTCAGCACCGCCGAGGGGATGAAGCGCACGTTCCTGCGCGCCGGCGAGGGTCGCCACTCCTTCGCGTGCATGTCGAAATACCGCCTCTCGCCGCGCTCGACGGCGACGAAGGCGCCGAAGTTCCGCAGCACCACCCGCTCGCCGGCCGCCAGCCGCGCCTGGATCGTATCGATGACGGCGTCCAGCACACGGGCGGACGCCTTCAGGGGCAGCCCCGTCTCCCGCGCCACCGCTCGCGCCAGCTCCTTGCGCGCAAAGCCCTCCTTGCCGATCCCGGACATGTCAGTTCTCCCTCGCAGGCTGCGGGATGTCGGTCCGTTCCAGGAAGGCCGCCCGCAGCTCGCGGCCCTCCTGGAAAACCATCGCGTAGGGAACCCCGGCCAGCCGGTAGGCCCAGCGCCCCGAGGGATCGCGCTCCGCCGCGCGCGGGCCGGGCGAGAGCAGGTGCGCCCGGGTCACCAGCAGCAGCTCGTTGCCGAGCCGCCAGGCGCGCGCCTCCACGCCCTCGACATCGAGGGGGAGGGCGCCCGCCGGGGGAGTGCCCGACAAGAGGCCCAGCAGCATGTCCGAGCCCGCATGGAAGCCGGCGGCGCCGGCGCCCGCGAGCGGGTCGGCATTGGGTCCCGCCTTCGCGAGACGCAGGTCGACCCGGAAATCCGCCACGCCCTCGCGCTCTGCCAGCATCAGCAGCACCGGCTCGGCCAGGCCCTTCAGCATCACCGAGGCATTGCCCGCGAGCCACCGGGCCTCCGGCGCGAAATGCACCAGGTGCGGGCTGCCGTCGCGTTTCGTGGCGCCGAGACGCCCGTCCGCCAGCACCGCCCCGATCGGCCAGGGCGCGCCCGTGCGGTCGAAAAACCCGACCGAGGTCACATAGCCGGCCCTGACCGCGATCTCCGGCACGCGCTCGGCCGCCAGCGGGTCGAGCCTGAGGCGGCGCACGCGCGCGGCGGCCCCGCCCTCCCGCGCATGCGCTGTCGCCTGCTGCGTCTGCCGCAGCAGGCGGCCCAGAAGCTCGATCTGCTCCCTGGTGAAAGGCACGCGCGAGCGCGCCGCCGCGGCCGCCTCCTCGTCCGGCATCGCATGCTCCGGCCAGACATCCTCGCCCGCGCCGGGCACGGAGCCGGCGTCGGTCCGAGAAGAGGGCGGGGACGGCGTCTCCGGTCCGGGCGGCGCCGGCGCCTGCGCCCGGGCCGGACCGGAGGCCGCCAGCACCCCGAGCGCCAGAAGCGCCGCAATCCCGGCAGCCCGGATCCATGTTCCTGTCCACGTCATCGCCGTCCCTCCGCCTTTCTCGCCAGCAGGAAGTCCGCGATCGCGACGCCCGAGAGCCGTTCGGAGCGCGGAACCCGCACCACCAGCGCCCGGGCCGCGAGGCGCTCGTCCGCCGTCTCGCCCTCGCCCGCGTAGAAGGTCAGCAGCAGCGGGAACTCGACCTCGTAGCCGACCGCGCCGTCCGGCATGGTCCGCAGCCGCGTCATCACCGGCGCCCCCTGCGCCACCGCCGAGACCACCTGGCGCTGCCTGCGCAGGCGCTCCAGCACGAGGCTCCGCTCCAGCACCCGCCGCCAGGCCCGGAACCCGTCCTCCGTGAACCGGCCGCGCATTTCCTCCATGCGCGCCTGCCAGTCGTCGAAGCCGATATCCAGCGCCCCGGTCACCGTAGCCACCGTCCAGGCGAGCATGACGTCCACCTCCATGCCGCCGCCGGCGTCCTCCTTGCCGTGGATCGGAACCGAACGCCCGTGCGCATCCAGCGCCAGCGCCACGGGGACCGTCTCGCGGAGCAGCATCGAGGCCAGCAGGAAGACCGCCGTCAGCGCCTGACAGGCCACAAGGCCGAGCGCGAGCGCCGGCCAGGGGCCGTGATGCAGCGGATCGCGCGCCGGCGCCGCCGCAGGCGGCGTGTTCGCGCCGTGCGCGTCCGCCGCGGTCACCGGCCCGCCTCCCTCGTCAGATGCAGCAGCGCGACCGCGATCCCGGCGAGCCGCTCCGAGCGCGACATGCGCATCACCAGCGCCTTCGCGCGGAGCGTCTCCTCGACCCGCTCGTCCTCGCCCGCCCGGAAGGTCAGCAGCAGCGGGAACTCCACTTCGTAGCCCACGCCCCCATCGTCGAAACGGCGCACCCGCAGAAGCACCGGCGCGCCCCGCGCCACCGCCGAGACCGTCTGGCCCTGGCTGCCGACGCGCTGGAAGACGAGGCTCTGCTCCAGCATCCGCCGGTAGCTCTCATAGCCTTCCTCCGTGAACCGCTTGCGCACACCCTCCACGCGCATCCGGAAGTCGTGGAAGCCCATGGTGAACGCCTCGGTCACGGCCGCCACCGTCCAGGTGAGCATGAAGCCCACCTCGTCATCCGCGCCCGCGTTCTGCGCCGAGACGATCGGCAGCGTGCGCCCCGCCTGGTCCGTCGCGACCGCGATGTAGACGGTCTCGCGCATGCCCATCCACAGCGCCAGCGCCGCCACCGTCAGAGCCTGGCCGGCAAGGGCGATCCCCGCGACCCGGCGCCAGGCGCGGTGCTGCGCGATGTGGTAGGCCTCGGAGCGCGACACCGCCTCCATCACCGCGCCGAGACGGGACGCGCGCTGCGTCTGCCTGCGCACCGTCCGGTCCCGCCACCGGAGGAGTCTCATCCGAGCCCCTCCGCCCCCATGAAGTCCGCCGAGGCCGGCAGGCCGGCATGTGTGCGGATCCCGCCGTCCCGTCCCCGCCAGGCGAGCCAGGGCACCGCATCCGCCCCGAAGGCGCGCCAGAGCGCATTGTTCGCCTCGAGCCGCGCGACATCCCCGGCCGTAGCCGCCGCCGGCTCGGAGCGGTACCAGGCGAGGCCCGGACGGGGCGAAGCCAGGATCCCGGCCGCATGCGCGTGGCTGTCCGGCCCCATCACGCCCACCGGCACCGCATGCAGGCGGAACGCACCCTCGAGCGCGAGCCCGCCCAGCTCCGCCGCCGCGCGCCGGGACCAGGGGCAGCCGGGATCGACGAACGCGACCACGTCCGGGCCGCTCTCGCCGACCGTGAAGGCCGCGACAGCGAGGCCGCGCTCGAACAGCGCCGCCTCGCCCGCCGGGCGCGCCGGGCCGCCCGGAACGGAATGGCGCGGTTCCGGCGCCTCGCCGGCCGCAGCGCGCACCGTATCCGCCAATACGGCCGCGCCCGTTGCCGCCAAGGGCGCATTCCGGGGCAGGGCCGCTCCGGTGGAACTCGCTGTCCGAGCCGGACTGGCGGCCCTGGCGGGGCTCGCTGTCCGCGTCGGACCCGCAGTCCGCGTCGGACTCGCTGCCCACGTTGGGCTCGCAGCCCGTTCGAGCTGGCCGCCCGTGAGCTCCAGCCCGTCCGGGCCGTAGAGCAGGCCCGCCACGACATGCCCGCCGGGCGCGGCATAGACCGTCAGCACGCTGCCGTCCGCCTTGCGCACGAGCCAGCCGTCCAGCACGCCGGCGCGCCCGAGCGGCGCGAGCGCCGCGCCGGCATCCCGGAGCGCCGCCAGCGACGCCGGCGGCGGACCCGATGCGGGCTCCGTGCCCGGCGCGGACTGCGGGTCCGGCGCGGACTGCGGGACCTCCGCCGACCGCCCGAGGCTGAGCCCGCCCAGGATCGCCAGCACCAGCAGCGCCGAGAAGGCGAGTGCGCGCAGGATCGCCCTCATTTCAGTTGCGCCCGTAGTCGAGCGCGGTGCGCAGCCGCTTGCGCTGCACCGCGCGCCGCCCGCCCGCCATCGCGGCGCGGATCGCGCGGACCGCCGCCGGCGGCCGGTAGCCCCGCGCCTCCACAGCCCGGAATGCGAGCCAGGCCAGGAATACGGCGATGAGCGTCCACCAGCGGGGGAAGAACGCCGCCGGCAGCGCGAAGGCCAGCAGGCGCGCATCGAACGGCCCAAGCCGCACCGGGCGCATTGCATCCCGCCATGACCGGTCTTCCTCCATGCCGCACCGCCCTCACGCCGTCCGCAGGGCCGGGTGAGCGGGCCGGCCGGGCTCGTCGCCAAGATCGCCCGAGGCGGCGAGCGCGCGGGCCAGGTCGGCGCTGCCGATCCGGCCCTCGCCATGCGCCTTCGCCGCCGCCGCGCCGAGACCGCCGCAGCGCGCCTTCACCTCCTCGCCGATCTCCCGGGGCCAGCGCTCCCGCGGCGTGGCGAACAGCCGGCGCTTCAGGTCCCCGTCGAACACAAGCCACTCCCTGAGCGCCGTGCGCCCGCCTTGCGGGTTCGGGACCAGCATTTGCGTCACCACCAGCGTCAGGCCGTCCAGAAGCGCCACGGCCCGCTCCGCGCGCTCGCCCGGAGGGAACGCCGTCAGCAACCGCCGGATCGCGGCCGAGACCCCGACCACATGCGCCGTCGAATAGACCGCGATGCCGAAGTCGGCCGCATTGACCACCGCCTCGATCGTCTCGAGGTCGCGCGCCTCGCCCACCATCACCGCCGCCGGACGCCGGCGGAGCGCCGCGCGCAGGCCCTCGGCGAAGCTCCCCACATGCGTCGGGACCTCCGTCTGCTCGATGAACGCCCGGCCCGCCTTCACGCCGTCCAGCTGGAACTCGATCGGGCTCTCGAAGGTCTGCACCTTGCCGAGGCCCCGCTCCAGCAGACGGCGCATCGCGGCCGCCAGGATGGTGGACTTCCCCGATCCCGGCACGCCGGTGACCAGGCAGATGCCCTCCCCCAGCTGCAGCGCATCCACGATCTGGGCCTCCACGCCGAGCGCGCCCAGCTCCGGAATGTCCTCCGGCAGAACCCGGAGCGCGACGCCCATGCCCCAGCGCCCGCGCGTCTGCAGCGGCAGCATGTTCACCCGGAACCGCCGGCGCTCGCGCCCCGGACCCCGCGCCGTGTGACTGCAGTCGATCGCCCCGCCGCCGCGAAGCTCGGTCTCCGCCCGCTCGCGGCTCACATGCAGCGCCCCCGCAACCCGCGCCATGGCCGGGCCGTCGAGAACCCCGCCGGTCGCATGCCTGAGGCGCCCGTCAATCTCCATGAACGCCGGCAGGCCCGTCGAGAACGCGATGTCCGTCGCGCCCTCATCGGCCGCCCAGAGCAGGAACTCGTCGAGACGCTCGGTCGGAAAACCGCGCGCCGCCGGCTCCCAGAGCGCCGGGCCGGTCACGAGCCCTCTCCCTTGCCCGGAACCCGCCGCCAATGGGCGCGCACCAGCACCCGGCGCTCGGCGCCCATCCACTCCGGCTCGGCCTCGGCGCCGGCCTCGCGCGGCGGGCCGTCCAGCCGGTTCAGCCAGCCGCGCGCGCCCGCCAGCACCACCAGCGCAACCCGCCCGGACCGCTCCTCGCCCCGCAGCTCCCGGTATTCGAGGCGGCCCATCACCTGCAGCGCCGCGCCCTTCACCACAAGCCGGCGCGCCACGTCCGCCAGCGCGCCCACCGTGCGCACGTGATGCCACTCGACGCTTTCCTCGTAATCCCCGCCGCGCCGGTAGCGCCGGAGGTTCGTCGCCAGCGAGAAATCCGCGATCTCCGTCTCGCCAGCCGTGCGCAACTCGGCATCCTTGCCGGCATGACCCACCAGGTGAACGTCCGAAAGGTTCAGCATGACAACCGCCTCCTGCCGCTCGACGGAAAATCGGGTCCTGGAGTTTCGGACTTGATATTTCCCTGTTCTTTCATGGACTTGCCGGCCTCCCTCCGCACGGCGACCGCCGGCGGAAAATCAAAACCGAAAGTTTCGGGTTTTGATATTTCGCCCTGTCTCTCATGGCCTTGCCCGCCCGCCGCCGCCCCCGGCCGGTGTCGGCAGCGGCCTCCACTCGCGCGGCAGGAGGTTGAACGCGGACCGAGCGCCCAGGCGCACCACCGTCTCCGATATGCGCAGCAGCCGCTCGTGGCCCGACACGGCCGTCACCTCGGTCTCCGTCCCGGGGGCGCTCACCATCGCCGCCTGGCGAAGCCGGTGCCAGCGCACCACGCCCTCGAACGCCGCAACCAGCCGCTCCAGGTCCGAAGCATGGATATCGTCGGCAAGCCGGACGCCGTGCCTCCAGCCTTCCTCCAGCCAGCCGTTCCAGCGCCGGCGCTCGTCTTCGTTGCGAGGGAACAGCACCGACGCCGGAGGCCGGGCCGCCTCCCACCCCCGCTCCAGCCAGTCGCGCCAGACCGGCGGCGCGCCCACGATCCGCTCCCCGGCCGCGATCCGCAGCACCCGCCGCGCGCTCGCCGCCATGCCGTCGGTGATGCGGACCGCGTCCCGCGTCTCCGCCAGCACCGGCGGCATCACCAGGAACCCGCCCCGGTCCAGCAGCAGCGCCCGGAAGTCGAACACCGCAGACAACGCCTTCGACCGCTTCTCCAGCAGCGCCGCAATCTCCCGGCCCCGATGCGCCAGGCCCGCCTGCGAGGCCCAGGACAAGGCCGCCAGCCGCTGCGCCTCACCCCGGCGCTTCGCCGCCCGCCGCTTCTCCCCGCCGTCCCGCTCCGGCGCCGCCGCCTGCAGCGCCCGCAGGTCGGGCAGGGGTCCTTTACTTGCCACCACAGGAGAAGCCGCCTGGACCGGCGCGGCAGCCGCCAGCAGCAGCGCCGCCGCAAGGAAAGCCGGCGCCGTCCGTTTCATCCGGACGTCCCTCCGGCGTTGTTCGCGGTCGGCGCCGCCGTCCTTCCACGCGAATCGCCCACCGCCACGCCGTCGGCGCACCCTGCGGCCGCTATCGCCACGGCAAGGATGTCCGGAACGACCTCAAGCAGAACAGGCGAGCCGAACGCTATCGCTGCGAAACCGACAATGGCGATCGCCAGGCGCCCCTCCACAAATACCGCCCGGAACCGCGTCCCGCACCCGGAGCCCCGGCGGCGCGTTACCTGGAACGAGATCCCGAACAGCGCGCACCAATATCCGCCCGAAACCGCGATATGCTTCCAGTCCGCAGTCCCGGCCCCGAGCGCGCAAATGGCCAGCGGCACAACGAGAAATACCGTCATCAAGACAGAGGTTCCCGCCTCATGCCTGTCCCGGAACTTCATTCCGGTTCACCCCTCGCCGCCGCCCGGTATCTCCGCCCACGCGGGAACACGAGCGTCAGCGAGGCCGCCGCAGCCTTGCTCATCGGCACGTCATGCAGCCGTGCAACAGCAGCGACGCTGGCGCCTTCCACCAGCGCTCCGAGCCACGCCCCGATTGTCATCAGAGGAAACACCGCCGCGGACGACTCGCCCGAAGTCCAGCCGGCAACCGCGAGCGCGCCGAACAGGATGACCGCCCGCCAGATCAGCAGTGTCTTCACCGTATTGCAGGACAGTGGCCCGGCAGCGCCCCCGGGAATCGACGGCCATCGTGTCACGGCAAGCCACAGGAACCCGTACAGCGCCGCCATCGACACCAATTCCACGATGGCCGGAACGCGAATCCCCATCGCCAGCGCAAATGGCGCCGCCAACAACAGTGCCGGAACGGAAATCAACGACAGAACAAGGGAGAGACCCGCGCAATGGGCGTAATCGAGTGCATCTTCAATCTCAGCGAATGTTGGGCCCTTATCCGCCAGGAAACCATGTTCTGGTCTCTTGTCGTCATGGGCGTCGCCGCCGCCATTTTCCCGGTTCGCCACCATGCCTCCCTCCCGTTCATCAACACTCAGCGTGAGCCTCTCGATATCGACTCCGATGATCTGATCTATGTGGTCCCCGCATTCATTGCCTTCGTCCTGCTGCACATCGTGGCCTGACCGCACTCGGACGACCGGGGCGGTTCCCCGACCCTCTGCCGCTGTCGCCGAGTTTCTCACCTCGTTTCCCTCCGGCCTGCCGGACGATGCCTCACCGCCAGCGTCCTGCCGTCGGGGGTGATCGCCGCCTCCGGCGCGCGGCCCAGCCCGGAAAGGGAACGCGTGAGCGCAGCGACGGCCTCCGCGAACGTCCCCGGGAACCGCCGCGCCGCGTGCAGCCGCCAGCTCCGGTCCGTCAGCCAGACGAGTTCGACGCCGACCACGGCGCTCCAGCGCGCCAGCGCCTCGCGCAGCGTCTCGCCCGGCGCGACGCTCCAGTCCGCGACGCCCCGGCCCACGGTCGCAAGCTGGACCTCGCCGGGCGGCAGGCCCGCGGGGCGCACATGCACCTCGTCGCCGTGGCGCCGCCAGGCGAGGCCGAAGTCGAAGAGCAGCATCTTCCAGTCCGCATGGACCGCCCGCGCCCGCCGGCTCGTGTCCACACGCCGGTCCCAGCGCAGCGTCATCCCCTTCGGGGCGAGCCTCGCCGCGACCTCTGCGATCCCGAGCCGATCCGCCGGCCCGTGGATGAACACCGACCGGTCCGAGGGCGCCGGCGCATATGCGAACCCCGCGCCCGCAGGCAGAGGCAATATCGCCCAGACCGCCGCCAGCATCGCAAGCCCTGCCGGGACCGCCCTCACGACCCGTCCGCCGCCGGAGGCGCGGCGCCCTCCGCCTTCGGTCCGATCCAGTCGAGACGCACCTGCATCCGCCCGGCATCGACGGTCAGCACCGCGCGGTCCTTCGCCTGCAGGCCCACGTCGCGCAGCACGAAGATCGCAGGCTCGTCCTTCACCTCGATCTCCACCATCACCGGCGCCGGCGGCCGCGGACCCGCGACCACGAAACCGTAGCCGATGCCGGCGGCCAGGCGCTCCGCGAGCCGCTCCAGCGGACCCAGCCAGTCGAGCGTCACCCGCGTCTGCAACTCCGGCGTCACCATCCGGGGTACATCGACGGTTGGCGCCACGCCGCCGGAACGGATCTCCGCGAGCCGCGTCAACGCTTCCTGTGCGCGGATCGCGGCCTCGGCCAGGCGAATCTCCGCCGGGTCGCTCGCGACAGTCGCCTGTTCCTTGCCGGCGCGCTCCTTCGCCCAGTCGAGGTCAAGCGACTGGCAGGCCGTCAGCGCAAACGCCCCCAACACCGCCCCGCCGAGCGCCGCGCCCGCGCTCATTGCGCCGCACTCCCGATATCGCGCACCACCAGCCAGCGGTTCGGATAGGCGGTCACGCTCAGCAGCCGGCGCATCGGCGCGATCGCCAGCAGCGCGTCGGCCGCCTTCAGGAAACCCTCCTCCTCCGTCTCGCCGGCAGGAAACGCCGCCGCCGCGCCCACCTCGAACCGGCGCTTCGTCTCCCAGGCCAGTCTCCAGCCGGCGCGCGCCGCCCAGGCGCGCAGCACGCCCTCCACCGTCTCGTGCCGCGCCGGGTCTACGTCCCAGCCAACCGGTCCTGCCGGCGCCTCGCCCTGGCCTTCCAGCGCCGCGCGAGCTTCGGCGCCCGCACGCGCTGCCGGTCCCGCTTCCACTCGTACCGGAACGCCCGGCGCCACACGCCCCGCCGGATCCCTTTCCGCACGGGCCCTTTCCTCCCCGCCTTCGGTAACCGCCGGCCGGTGCGCGCCGGGCTTCGCCGCGCCGTCGGCCCGCCCGTCCTTCGCCTCCGCCTCGTTCTCGGCAAGCGCGGCCAGCAGATCGACCGCAACGCCCGTTGGCAGCCTGAGCGCCTCGCGCTGCTCGCTGTCGGCATGGCGGAAGAACACCAGACGCCCCTGCGACCAGGTCCAGTCGTAGCCCGACAGACGCGCCAGCTCGTCCAGCACCGCCGGCACGGTCCCGGTCATTACCAGGCCGAACGGCACCGGCGCATCGTGGACGACATGCTCGCCCGCAATACGGCCCGGCCGCTCCTCGAGCACGGCCTCGACCCCCATCGTCTCCGCAACCCGCCCGACCAGCTCCCGGAACGCCAGAGGCTCCAGCTGCTCGATCCGAAGCTCCCGACCGGCAAGCTCCGCCGGCAGGTCCCGCGACGGCGCATCCACGCTTACCGTCGCCGGCAGGGGACGCCCGGCCCGCCTGTCCGCCGCATCCGCTGACGCGAGCGCCAGGACCGCGGCGGCCAGGACGAACGCCATCGGCAGCAGAAGCTCGGAACCCGCGCGGTCCGCACGCCGCCGGCGCACCGTCCGGCCTCCCGACGGCAGCCGGGGGCGCATTTCCGCCGCGCCCCGCGTCATCCGCCCGCTCCCGCGCAGCGCCGCAGGGCCGTCCGGCAGGCGAGCATCGCAGCGCCCTCGAGGCGTCCCTCCGGAAACCCGCCGTGATCGACCTCCACGACCCCCGCTGGCTGGAGCCGCTTTTCGGGTTTCCCCTCAGGGACCTCGCGCTTGTCATGCATGTGCTCGTTGTCGCCGCCTTTATCGGCGCCATCGCGGTCGTCCTGAGTGTCAATCCGGGATGGGGATGCATCGGAACCGCCCGCTTCATCGCCGCTCTTGCCGCCGTGGTGCTCGCCGGCGTCCCGGTCGCCGGAACCGGCCCGCCCGGCAGCCGCGAGACCGACAGATCCGTCATCCTCCCTGCCGTGCCGGTTGTCGCTCCCGGATACCTCACTCATCGCTGTCGCCTCCTCACCCAAGGCCATGACCGGCGCGGTCGAGAGCCGCAGCGGCGAGAACCAGGCCCGCGCCTGCCGCCATGCCGGGCCCGAGCGGCACATGGCCCTGGAGCCATGACCGGCCCCGCCGGCGCTGGACAAGGGCGTGGCGGGCAAGAGCGCAGGCCGAGCCGACCGGAAGCGCCCACAGCAGGCCCCAGGGACCCAGCAGCCAGCCGAGCGCCGCGAACAGCAGCACGTCGCCGGGATGGAACGGCCAGCGCCGGCCGAGAGCCTCGGCAATCGCCAGCGGCACGGCTCCGATCAGCAATCCGACGCCGGCGCCCGCAAGCGCCCGCAACAGGCCGTCGGCCGCATCCGGGCCGACCGTCTGCGCCTGCCAAAGCGCGCCCGCGCCCAGGAGCACGAACAGCCACCAGGGGTCTATGCGGAAACGCCGCCCGTCGATCCGCCCGATCCGCCAGAGCGCGCCGCAGGCCCAGGTGAGCACGACCAGCGAGAGCGCTGCCGACTGAGGGGCGCCGGCCAGGATCGCGATGCCGCCGAACAGGAATACGATGACGGCAAAAGCCGGCGCCGCGTCGCGGGACTTGACCGGGGTCATCGCCGGTCCTCCCGTTTCGCCCACGTGTGCGCGCGCTCCCATATTTCACGATCCACGAAGACCGACACACGCATGCCGGCGGCCGACAGCCGCCCCATGACCTTGAGCACAGCGTCACAGGTGGCATCGCGGTGTCCGCGCACCCAGGGGCGCGGGTCATCGGCGCCCGCCAGACGCTCGCGGACGGCCTGCACCAATCCGACCATCTCAATTTCCTTAACCTTGCCGCCCGAATTCGACACCCCCAGCACATGCCCGGGCGCCGGGCCGACATCGACGATGACCGCATTCGCTCCCGGACCGCCTGCCGATGGCGACAGCGGGTCATGCGCCGCGAGCCGGCCGGCCACCAGGACGAAACCGGTCATCGCCGCCACCAGCAGCACGCCCCGAACGGAACAGGCCGCGCCCGGACCGAGGCGTGCCGGGAGCCGCAGCATGGCGTCGTCCAGCAGGAACCGGGACGTCATCGCAGATCGTCCTCCTCGGCCCCAAAGGTCGCCGGCAGGAGGCGGCACCACTTTTCGATATCTTCCTCCCGGCAGAGCTCCGGGCGGAGCGACATCGCGGCAAGGCCGAGACGGGCGCGCTCTTCGTTCCAGGCCATGAGCTCCTTCTGCGCGGCCGCGACGCGCTTCATCGCCCCGATCTCGCTGCGCAGCTCCTCCACGACCCGGCGCACCTCCGCATGCGCCCGGGCCCATGCCGTGCCGGGAGCCGGCGCCTCGGCGGGGTCCGCCGCCTGCGCGCCGCTTGCCAGCACAAGCACCAACACGCCCAGAAACGCTCTCGCCGCCGGTCCCGTCAGCATCCCGTGCAGTTCCCCACGCTCAGGCTCCGGATGTATCCCGACGCCGCCTCCAGCCCGACGGTCACATTCACCTCGTTCGCGTTTATCTGGCCCGTGAACTCCGCATCGCCCGTGAACGTCAGGCCGTCCGGCACGCTGAACGCGCCCTCGACGCGCATCGCCCCGCCGACGCCGAACTCGCCGCCCACCCGGAAATCGCCGCCGACGACCACGTCCGTCGAGACCTCCAGCCGGTCCGCCTCGAGGCGTGCGATCCCGGTCACGTCATTGCCGCCGAGGTCGAGGTCGGTCTCCATGCGCCCCGCATCCGGACAGCCCGCGCGGACCTTCCTGAACAGGAAGTCCCCGCACACGCTCTCCCGGTCGAACTCCTGGTAGAGGACAAGCGCGTTCTCGCGCGGATGCCCGCCCGACGCGGTGCGGAACGCCGAGAGGTCCTCCCGCAGCCCGACCGCGCCCAGCACGCCGCTTGCGTCGGCGATGCCGAGCCATTGCCCGGCCCTGGCCTCGAAGGCGCCCGCATCGGGCCGGCGAGCGTCGCCGGCAGGAACTACCTGCATCGACACCGCGCGAAGCCGCCCGCCGCCCGCGTCGATCAGCCAGACCCCGAGCGCCCGCTTCATCGCGTCCCCGGCGCCGCTGAAGCCGGCCGGCAGCAGATCGGCGCCGGTCAGCGTCGCGATCGCGATCTCCCCCGAGGAGAGCGAGCCGTAGTTCGCATGCACATGGCGCTCGACCGCCCGGCCCAGCACCACGAGGTTGCGCCCGGCAGCCACCGCCTGCGTATCCGCCGCCCGCCGCTCCTGGAAGCCCGTCCACTGCACCAGCAGGAGGGCAATCACCGGCAGCGCCAGCAGGGCTCCGAACAGACCCATCGCCTACGGCCCCAGCGGGGGCGGCGAGCAGCCATTGCAGCTGTCGGCCCTGAGAGTGCCGCTGAGCGTCATGCGCCCGGCCGCGACCCGGCCCCGGGCGCGCATCGACGTCCCGATCCCGAGCTCGCCCGGTATCGCGAACACGGTCTGCGCTCCCGCCTGCGTTCCGCCGAAGGCGAACCCGCCGGTCGCGCTTACCGCCGTCGTCGCCTCTACGATCAGGCTTGAGCGCAGCACCGCGTCGCCGCCGACTGCGACATCGCCGGCCGCCGCGCCGGCTGCGGTCTCGACTGCCCCGGCCCCGACCGCGCCGACGCCCACCATGCTCCACCCGCCCGCGAAGGCGAGCGCCCGGTCCATGACCGCCAGCTCCGGGCGTCCGCCGACCGCGCGCCGGTGGACCCGCTCGATCGCATGCGCCAGCCCGAAATCCGCCGTCACGAACAGCGACCCCCGGGCGAGCGCGCCCAGCACCCCCTGCACGGCCGCCAGATGCGCATGCATGACGGTGTTCGGGCCGCCGACCTCGCCGACGACCTCCAGCCCCGCCATGACCGCGCCGGCGCGAAGCGCGGGATGTCGGCGCGCAACGCCGCTCCCGGCGAGCGAGCACACGGCCATCGGCGCCCCGTCCACCAGCACCGCGCCGTAGCCGGCCGCGAGCACGCCCGCCTCGTCCACCGGCTGCATCCCGGCCGGCAGGAAGGGCTGGAATGTCGTCCCGGGCTGGCGCAGCTCGGCCAGCGTCACCGCGCGCGCCGAGGTCACCAGGCCCGCCTGGACCGCCCGGTGCGCGGCCAGGCAGGTGAGCCCCCACATCCGCCCGCGCTCGCGGGCGTGCTCCGCCTGGAACAGCACCGCCTGCGCCCCGTACCAGGACGCCATGAAGACGGTCGAGAAAAGCGCCAGCAGGACCGCCCCGAACAGCGTGGCCGAGCCCCGCCAGAACCGCCGTCCCGTCATCCTGCGCATGCGCCCCCGCCCCCGGTCCGCGCGATCAGCGGAAGGTGATCGTGAGGTGGTTGGCGCCGGCGCCCTCGTCGCAGGCCGTATCGATGGCGGTCAGGGCCGGGACGGAGGGCGCGACCGTGTTGACCGTGGTATCCGCCGCCGCGCCCACCTCGATGGCGAGCACGCCGAAGTCCGCGGCCGCCGCGCCCGCGAACCGCGAGCCGAGCTTCAGGCACTGCTCGTCGTCGAGGTCCTCGACCGAGATGTGGAACCGCCGCCCGTTGCCGTAGACCAGGATGGCCCCGCCATAGGGGCTGACGATCGCGTCGCTCCCTCCCTGCGCGCTGGCCGGCACCTTGCCCATGCCCGTCAGCAGCGGGGCCAGGTTCGCGTTCGCCCCGTAGGTCGACTGCCCGAAGAAGCTCTCCTTCACGTTCGCCCGCAGCCGGTTCACCAGCTCGAACGTCCGCCCCTCGTCCAGCTTCGACGTCGCGTCGCCGAACAGGCCCTGCGTCCACGCCAGCGCGAACAGAAAGACGATGATACCCAGGATCGCTCCGATGATTCCCATCGCACCCTTCCCCTAGAACGCGTCCACTTTCGAGAAGACCTCGAACACCATCTGCAGCATCGCGATCACGACCGCCGTCGAGACCGCCATCAGCACCGCATTCACTGCGAGCGCGGCCGCGGCCATCACCGCGCCCGAGCGCTCGATCCAGCGGTCCGTGAAACCCCGGAGCTGCTCTTCCCAGCCCGGCCGTCCGTCCAGCGCCGCCGCCACCGTCACCAGCGTCTCGTCCGGGAACCCCGTCCCGGCCGCCTCCAGCGCCCGCCCGAACCCCATGCCGCCGCGCACCATCTGCACCTGGACCGCCCGGATGCGGCTGCGCACATAGGGCGAGGCTCCCATGGCAAGCCGCTCCCAGGTCCGCTCCGTCAGGTCGACGCGAAGACGCAGGAACTCCAGCACCACAAGGAAGAAGGCCGAGCCGCTCAGGATCCGGTAGAGCGAGAACGGCGCCACAAGGTCGAGCCGCCGCCGGCCCCGGCCCGTCCAGCGCAGGGTGACCGCCCGGACCGCCGCGACCGCCGCCAGCAGCGCCAGGCCGAACGCCCAGTCGTATTCGTGGAAGATCGCCGCCGCCCGGTCCGCCGCATGCACATGGGCCGGCCAGCCGGCCGGGTCCGTGACCTCGCGCATCGCCGGCATCACGTAACCGCCGATATACCAGACCATCCACAGCACGAAGGCGAAGATCAGCGACGGGATCGCGAGCGCCGCCCAGATCGCCCGCATCTGCCGCGCGCGCATCTCCGCGACCTTCGCCGCCGCCCGGAACAGGTCCTCCGGACGCACCCGGCCCGTGCCGTAGAAGATCAGCGCCTCCGACGCCGGCGCCCAGCGCGCAAGCTCCGCCACGAACGCCTCCATGCCGCCCGCATGCGCGAACCGCCAGCGCCGCAGCATCCAGCCCAGCAGCCGGTTGCGCCGGTTCGCCGCGAGCGCCAGCTCCAGCGCCTCGCGCAGACCGAAGCTGTTCCCCAGAAGGTCCGCCATCAGGTTCCAGATGTTCACCCGCGCCGTCGTGCCCACGGCCAGGACCCGCACCAGACGGATCAGCGCCGCCTCGCCGAGGCGCGCCAGCCCCGGACCGGGCGCTCCCGCGAAGGAGCCGGGAAGGGCGGCCGGGCGTCTCACCGCACCGGCTCCCCGCCCCGCGACGCCAGCCTCGGTCCCGGAGGCGGCAGGCCCAACGCCGCCGCCGCTTCCGCCACCTGCGCGCCCTTCTTCAGCGCGTCGAACGGATCGACCGCGCCGGCGCCCGCCAGCTTCCAGAGCTTCGTCCCGATCGTCTCCCCGCCAAGCTCCTCCATCCAGTAGCGCCAGGCCTTGATCGCCTCGTTCTTGCGGACGAACTCCAGATAGCCGTCATCGGGAACGATCCACTCCGCAACCGCCTGACGGCCCCGCCCGTAACCGGCCCAGGCCTCCATCCAGAGATCGGACCCGCCGTCCTTGCGGCACAAATCGCAGCCCGCCGGATTGCGGAACCGGACCCCGGTCCCCAGAACCGCCATCAGGCCCGCCGGCAGCGCCTTCCCGCCCGCCGGACGGTCCGTGCAGCATTCCGGGCAAAGCCCGCCCACCAGCGTCTGCTTCATCAGCAGGCGCACATTGCCCTTCTTCACCACCTCCGAAGGCGTCACACCAAGATCGAGCAGGCGGAACAGGATGCCGTTCGCCGAGTGGACGTGGATCGTCGTCCAGATCTGGTGGCCCGAGTCGATGAACTGCAGCACCTGCTGCGCGCCCGTCTTGTCCCGGATCTCGCTCACCATCCCCACCGCCGGATGCATCCGCACGAAATGCATCAGCGCCAGCTGGAAATGCTTCGAGCGCTCCTCCCCGAACCCCGAAGTCGCAACCGGGATCTGGATCGCGTTCCGGATCGGAATCTCGACCGGGTCCTCCACCGTCACCAGGTTCAGCTCGCCATTGTGCTCCGCCATCTGCAGGTTCAGGTTCGTCGCGATCGTCGTGCTCTTCCCGTCGCCGGTGCTGCCGCCCAGGAAAATGCCGCCATATTTCGACATCCGGATCTCGCGGAAGATCTCGGCAACGTCGTCGCCGAACCCCAGGTCCCGGAGCGTCTGCCCCTCCTCCAGACGGTCGGAGAGGAACAGCCGCGCAAACAGATGCTGGCCGCCCGGCGCATGCGGACCCCGCTCGCAGCGCAGCGCCGTAATCTCCCCCGGCAGTTTCACCTCGCCCGCGCCCAGGCTGAACCCCTGAAACGCCTGCCGGATCGTGCCCGTCTGGCCCGAACCCTCGTCCCGACCGTACATCAGGTGCTCGATCATCAGCTCGCCGTCGCGGACCGACAGCGGCTTGCCGATCTGCAGCTTCCGGTCGTGAACCACAACCTTGAGCCGCGTGTCCTCCGTGCCGACCTCGATCGCGACATCGTCGCCCTCGACCTCGACAGCCTTCGCGAAGGTCTCGAACACCCGCTCGACCGTGCGCGGGTCCGCCAGCCCCAGCAGGCCCTCGCTCTTGCCCCGGCCCCGGGCGGCCGCAATGCGCTCCAGCGGCACGATCCGCTCGCGAAGCCGGGCCGGGACCGCGCCCGTCGCCCGCAGCGCACCCAGAACCTCGCGCACATGCGCGTCCGCCCCGTAGCCCTCCGCGATCAGGCAGCGCCCGTCGGCCCAGACCGCGCAGACCGTCCGGAACCCGTCGTCCATACGGTCCCACAGCACCAGTCCCGACGGATCGATCCGCGGCCCGCGTTCCGCCAGCCCCAGCCACGCCAGCATGTCGGCTACCCCGCCCGTCACCGGCCCGCCGCCCTGTAGGGCAGCCCCGCAGCCGCGCCGCCCGCCACCACCACTTGCGGCGGCCGGGACCGGATCGCACCGATCCGCACACCGCCCGGCAGAGCGTCCCCGACACGCACCCACCACCGGCCCTCGCCGTCCGTCACGCCCGCGCGAAGGTCGGTCCCCGAGCCCTTCAGCGCAAACCAGCCGTAGCGCTCCTCCGGCGCAGGCTCGGGCTCGGCCGGGGCATTGACGGCCGGTTCCGTCTTCGGCGCCGCTTCGGCCGCCGCGGCTTCCGCCAGCTTCCGGGCCTCCGCTTCCCGCGCCGCCTCCCTGGCGCCTTCCCTCGCGCCCCGGCGCGCGCCCTCGATCCGCGCCTGCGCAACCCGGCGGCGCTCCTCGACGGCTATGGCCAGTTGCTCGCGAGCCGCCTGCGCGCGAGCTTCCGTCCCGCGCCGCACCGTCTCGAGCTCCAGCGCCTCCCGCTCCCGGACCGACCGGTCCGCGCGCAGAACCGCCGCCAGCGCCAGCTCCGAATCCATCATCCCCTTCAGCACGTCCCAGCGGTCCCGGCACAGCACCAGAACCTCGCGCTCAAGCTCCAGCGCCGGGCTGAACTCCGACTCCCCCTGCGCCGCCTCCAGCATCCCGGCCAGCGGACCGATCGGGCACTCGAAAGCCTGCGCGATCTCCGCTGTCCGCCAGAACCAATCCGGAGCCTCCGAAGGAAAAGCCGGGGCGGCAGGGGCAGGATCGGCCCGCCGCCCCGGCACACCCGCAGCGGCCGCAGCCGCTCCGCCCGCCTGCCGCCCCGTTTCGCCGGCAGCAGGCGGCGCGGCCCCGGCCACCGCTGCCGGTGAAAGCTCAATGAAATCGTCCGCGCCGGACGGCGCCGGTGTCTCCGGCCGGGCCGCCGCCCCCGGCGCCGGAGATGGCGGCGCGCCGAATACCGGAGGCGGATTCGCCGGCCATGGCGCCGGCCCCTGCGCCATGGCCTCGCCGAACGTCAGCAGAGCCACCGACAGCGCGAGCGCCATCACCCTCGCCGCGCTCGGATACACGGACTGACAGGACGCGACCGGCCCGGCAGAAACCGGGACCGCAAAGAGAAGATGGCGGGGAAGGGCAGGCACTGTCATGTGGGCCTCACCACCCGCCCACGTCCCGAGAATACCGCGACCATATCTTCGGTTTCATGCCGAGCTGATGCGCGAGCGTACGCCAATGGACGAGCCGGAACCCCGCCGGATCGTTCCTGACCGTCATCTCCAGAGCCTGCCGGGTCCAGCGCCAGGTACCCTCGAAATGAGGGCCCTCGACAAGGTTCCCGGCTTCGTCAACCACCGAGAATTTCCCCCCGGCATGGAACATGAAACGCTTGTCTGCATAGGCCTCGCCCATGAACCGCAAAGAACGCGGGTAGGGGCGGGCCACAAGCTCGTCCGTCAGCTGGAACGCCGGATGACGGTGGCCGGTAGGGAGAAACGGAAACGGATAACCCACCATGTAAACCATGTCCTGGGTGGGAAAGCGAAACGCGAGGCGGGATTCGTCTTCCGAGCGCGCGACATCGAAGAATCTCTCGCTGGCGCTCTCGTCCTGGATCCGCCACACCTCCTCGCGATCCCCGGATTGCACCCAGACCCAGCCGCGCTTGTTCCACCTCAGAATGTTGCCCTCCTGGGCTTCAACAAAGGCCTCCACTTCCCCCTTTGTCGTAGTCGGCTTCCCGCCCGACGATGCCAGCCCCGTGCGGCCCGGTGCTGTCAGATGCGAACCCGGGAAGTTCCGGATCGGCGCGTCCGGGTCCTGGCGGCGTAGCTCGTCTATCTTCGGCGAGGTCTGCTTCTCGTTGATGCCTATGCCGGAAAGAGCCACGAAATCCGGGCAGGCGTCTGCCACAACGCGTGGCCATTTATCTTGAACCCAGCCGGAACGCCTCAACTTCCGTTGATGCTTGCGAGGATCGGAATGTGGCTTCAAGCCTTCGGTATAAAGCGTCCCGGAATTTGGCTCGTAGAATAATTGGGCATAGTTTTTTCCGTGGTGGTGCAACGCTATCTTTTGAGCACCAACGGAATGCGTTTCTATATCAACACTTGCCCAGTCTAGATCGTATTTGCTTTTTCTGCCATTCCACCAACACAGAAACATTCGGCCGTCCTCACGAATAAACTCTGCGCTCACACTGCCGGGCGCTTTCCAATATCCATGAACGAACACGCGACCGAAAACTAAGCTCCTGAAGAACTGTTCACTGTGCGAGCTGTAGTTCCGAAAGACCTTCCAGTAAGGAAGCTCCGAAAGCTCAGCCGGCAAACCGCGCATCGATGGTTGCTGTCCATGCGCCGTACAGGAAGCCAGTGCCGCTCCCGCAAGAACCAGCGCCAGCAATTTTCCAATCGTGAGCTTCGACGACTTCATGCCATCAGTTCCCCTCGGTTCCGGGTTTTAGCGGGTGGTGCAGTTCATCTTCAATATCCTCCCTCATTGGCTTTCACATGGTCAAAGAACGGGGCGATCCTGAAGTCTTGGGTGATCCGCCCGCGCCGGCGCAGGTCGGGATCGAGACACCCCTCCGCATTGGCCTGCCAGTCGGTCAGCTTGATCCAGATTCCCCGGCCAGGACGCGACGCCAGATCCACCGGGAACAGGCGACTGTCCGGCGAAGTCTCCCCCTTGATGGTGTTCCACGCGGAAAGGGCGGCGGCATCGACGCCGATCGCGTCGGCGCACAGCGCCTCCATCTCCGCCATGCTCAGGTTCCGGGTCTCCGAAGCCGCGTCGTAGCGGCCGAACGCGCCGATATTCCTGAACTTCAACACCGCGTGCCGCGGCACCAGACCGGCAACGAACCGGTTGACCCGCGCGACCGCATCCTCGTTCACACCCCGCACGAGGATCGTGCCCGTATTGACGATCATCCCGCGGGACACCGCGTTCTCGACCGCTCGCAGCTTCTTCGCCGCGCAGCGCATGTTGTCGATCGCCTCGTACCAGTCGTCGTTGTCGGCACCGTTCATCGAGATATAGACATGGCGCAGGCCGGCATCCCGGAGTGTCCGCGCATAGCTCTCCCGGGCCAGCCGCAGTCCGTTGGTCAGTACAACCGGGCGATGCCCCAGGCGCCGGGCCATGGAGATGATGTCGGGCAAGTCCCGGCGCATGGTCGGCTCCGCGCCGATAAGCCTCAGATTGACGCGCCCGGGCAAGGCGGCGAGGCACTTCTCCAGCCGCCCGACGTCCATGTCAGGCACGTCCCGGTTCGGCAGATAGCAGTTGGCGCACGCCATGTTGCAGCGATGGGTGACATCCGCCGCCAACGTCTCGAACGGGTTCTCCTCGGGCGCGAAGCTGCGGACGGCTGGTGGGTGCCCCGGACCGGTCATCCCGTTCTCCCTGCCAGTCTCGCCACGCTCATGCGCAACGACACGGTGCTTGCGGTCCCGGGAGTCACAGCGAAAGCCGATAGTTACCGCCGGTGGGCTGGAAGCCCAGGCGCTTCAGCAACCGGTCCGTGCGGGCAATTTCGACGCCGGAAGTCACGCACACATACATGCGGACAGCCCCGTTCGTCCGGGCCCAGCGCCGGAACGCGTGCAGCAATTTGACGAAAGCAATCGAGCCGCGGTGCTCCGGCAGCACGTAGAAGCTCTCAAGTAAGGCCGCCAGCGCCGGGGAGTGGTAGTGCGGGCCTATCGAGCCGACCACCCCTCCGATGACCCCGCCGTCCAGTTCGGCCTGCAACAGACATCCATCGGGCCTCTTCAGCCTTCGCTCCAGCGCGCGCCGGACCATGTCCTCGTCATAGGGTAGCCCGTCATCCCGCTCCTCATAGACCCGGCGAGCCATCGTCACCCGCGCCGCGAGATCTTCCGCGCTGCGTGTGAACCGAATGACCACGCTCCCCGGGCACGCCCCTGCCGGGCGCGGCACGGCCACTGTCAACGCCGAGCTCATTCCTTGCGCTCCCCGCGCCTGAGCGCCGCGTCCCAGAAGGCCCTCGGGCCGTGTGGACCGACATACTCGCCCTCGCCGAAGACAGTGTTGCCAGCCACGGTGCGCCTGATCCCGTCGCTGGTGAGCGAAATCGACTCGATGCCCGCCTCGTCGAGGCTCCGCAACTCGCCCGGATCGCTTTCTCCGTCCTGGTCCAGGTCCTGCCAGACGCGGAACAGGCTCCAATCGGCATCTTCGGGATCGAGTTGTCCGTCGCGGTCCGTGTCGAAATGGCGGAGACCTTCGAGGTCCGTCCGCGCGCCCTCGACATAGGAGACGAAGGACAGTTCGTCATGTTCTGCGATCCGTCCGTCGCCGTCCTTGTCATAGGCGAGGAACCCGTCATCCGCCGCCGCCCAGGCCATGCGCTCCCGGTAGCCGTCGCCGTTGATGTCGAAGAACGCCGTCGAGTCCTCGAGCGGCACCAGCTCCACGCCGTCGCCGTCCAGATCCAGGATGATCGGCTTGTCGCCGCCGCCATCACCGCCGCCGTTGTCGCTGACATCTTGGCTCTGCCCAGAGAAATTGGGATCGCTGACAGTATCCTGCTCCGGCACGTCCGACGTCGTCGAAGGCGTACCGGACTCTGTGTTGCTGGTGCCCTCTTCGCCGCCCTCGCCGCCGTTGTCGCAGTCGCCGCGGTCCTCGCAGGTCTCCACGCGCGTTACGCAATTGGGTGGCGTTCCTGTCTGGCCCGGCGGACAGGTCGGAGGCGGGTTCACCGGGGTCCTGCAGTTGGGCGGTGTCCCCGTCTGGCCCGCCGGACAGGATGGCGGCGGGGGTGTCGTGCAGCTGCAACTCGACACCGTGTTCGCCAGTCGCGGCTGCCCGTTCGCCCGCGCCGGCTGGCGCTTGCGCAGTTCGGACGATCCCGGACGCAGCACGAATACCCGCCATTCCGTGTTCTGCGCCCAGTGTTCCGTGCAGCTGCCGCCGACGATGTCGCCCGGCGGGCACGAGCACGAGCATGGCGCCGTCCATTTGTGAACCGGCCCCGTTTCCCAGGTAATCACGGGATCCGGGATGTCCGCCGCCGGCGGCGCTTGCGCATACACGATCCGGCAGTTGCTCCGCCAGCGCGCCCAGTCGCTGCAGGCCGCATTGGCGGCAAGGGTCGGAGGCGGGGCCGAAAGCATCGTCTCACGCGTTGCGCAGTCCGCCGGCCAGGCCGGGGGCGCCGGCGCGAACTCCCGCAGGTCGTTGCAGTTCGGCAAGCCGGCAGGGCAGTTCGTCACCGCCGTCACCTGGATCGGTATGCGGCGCCGCTCGGTCATCGTGCCTGTGTCCGGCGCCGGGCAGGATACCGTCCGGTCTTCCGTCTCCCAGCGCCGCCCGACTGTCGTCAGCCTCGGGTCGGCGACTGCGAGCACCAGCCCCGCACGGTCGCCGGTCGTCGAGGGAATCGGCATGCAGCCCGGAAGCGAGCCGTCGCCGCGCCCGTGCGCGCCCCTGAACAGGCGCGAGCCCCGCGTGATGAGATGCAGCCCGCTTCTGCCGTTCCCGTAGGCGACGGGCGCGACCTGCACCGCCCGCTGGTCCCGGCCCACGCCCTTGAGCTCGTCATCGCCTGCATAGACCGCAAGCACGCCGTCGCAATAGCGCGCCGTCAGGCCCCGCTCCGTCCACGACGAAAGCCACCAGGCCCCGGAAGGGGGATGGACGAGACCGGTCCATTCATCCGTCCACAGGTCGTCGGCGTCCGTCACCCGGATGCGGCGCTCGACGCTGCGGAAGGCGTTCTCGATCAGCGCCGCATTCAGCAGCGCCGCCTGCCGGTCAACCCGGTCCGGGTCCCCGCTCTGCGCCTGCACCGTTCCGACCCCTCCCAGCGCCAGCGCCGCAGCAATCGCGGCCCGCAGGAACGAACGCTTCATGATACAGCCCTCACCGGTTCGGTTTCACCCGTGGCCCGAACCGCCCGGGCAAGCGGCGCCACCAGGGCCGCGAACTCGTCCTCGAACATGCTCTGCGTGCCGCGCCGGCGTCCCTCGAACCGCCAGCGGCCGTCCTCGAACGCGACCGAGACCACGTCGAGCCCCTCGATCGCGGAGACCAGCGCCACCGCCTCCGAAAGCGGGCGCTCCGTCTCCAGAACGACCTCCACCCCCGGCTGCTCCTTCACGTACTCGATCCGGAACCCCCGGAGAGCCAGCAGCCTGTCTATCCGCGCCCGGAAGGCCGGGTGGCCCTGCCCGGCGACGCCCTCCGACAGCGCAAGCACCTTCGGCAGGGGCATGAACCCCACCGCCTGACCCCCGTCATTCACGCCGGACCAGAACCACGGCGCAAGCCGCGCCTCCGCGAGGCCCACATAGACACGCGGCTCCAGCGCCTCCCGGAGCTGCCACCTGACCTCCAGCACCGGCCGACCGCTCAGCGTCCACGGCGCGCCAATATTCCCGTCCGACCGGTATTGCGCATGGCAGAACACAGCGATCCGGTCGAAGCCGGCCAGGCCCAGTTCGCGCCGCCCGATCCCGTCGCGGCAATGCGCCAGGAAACGCCCGCTCTCGATGGCGACGGTGACCCGGGGCCGCTCCTCCTTCTTCTTTTCCTCGACCCAGCCGAACCCGATGCCGATGGCCTTCCAGTTGGCCGAGCCGTAGACGCCCATGGCGCCGACCGCAGCGAATACGACAAGCCACGCGACGCCCTTCCGCGACAGGCCGCCCGAGCGGACCGCCGAGAGCGCGTCCACTTCCTGAGCCGCCTCCAGCAGCCCCCTGGCGTCCACCGGGACGGCATTCGGAAATGCCTCCCGCAAGCCGGGCGTCACGACAACCACGGCGTCTTCCAGCCCGGCCGGGTCCACGGCTTCGACAGCCTCCCCGGCGGATACGAAAACCTCATCGCCGTCCGCCAGCAGCACGCCGCCGCTGCACCGCACGACGCCCACCCGCGTCTCGGCCCCGTCCTCGCCGTCCTCCTCCACGAAGGCGATCCAGGTCTCCTCCCCACGCGAGCGGCCCCGGAGCAGCGCCATCAGCGCGCCGGCGAGCGGTTTCGTGCCGCCCGGGCCCTCGGCGTCGTCGACGAACCCCGTCTGGCCGGCGACATTCACCGTCCACGAGCTGCGGCTCTCGCGGGCCGCGCGACGGGCCGCGCCCCCGCTCAGCTCGCCGCGCTGCCACAGCAAGCCCGCTGCGAAACGCTGTTCCCCGATCCAGAGCACGCTCATCCGCCAGCCTCCCGGGCCGCGCCGGCTGCCGCCGGAGAGACCGCATCCTGGAGGGCCGGGTCCGCCGGAGCCGCATTGCCGCTCTCGACCTTCGCGACCGGACCGACGGCCGGGAACCCGGCGCCGAGCCTCCGCTCCGATATGCCGAGCGGCGTCCCGATATCGGCCGTCACCAGCAGCGCCGTCTCGATGCGCGCGATGGCCGCATCCGCGCCGCCCTCCGGCAGCGGCACCGCCGGATGGAACGTCCCCGACCGCTCGCCCGAGGACGACCGGTCGCGGAAGCCCGTGAGGAGAAGCGTCTCGCCCCTCGCGATACGCTGCGTCACCACGATCGCGCGCCTGCCGCCCGAGGGAAGCTGGATCCGGTTGCCCGCAGCCCCGAAGGCCGCAAACTCCGGACGGTCCTGAATGGTGGCCGTAATACGAGCCAGGACCTCGTCCGGCGCCACGATACGCGCGACGAAGCTCAGCCCGAAGCCGGACGATACCGTTCCCGGCGTCAGCTCCACCGCCCGCACGCCGTCCTCGATCGTGGTGCTGACCTTCTGCAGATAGGCCTGGTCGAACAGGTCGTAGAACTGCGCCGGGCGCCCGTTCAGGGTCGGTACGTCCACCGACAGCACCCGCGAGGCCGTGCCCACCTTGCGGAGCGCATTCACCGTCGCGTTCAGCGTCCCCGTGCCCACCATCACCGGCTTCACCACGGAGATCGCGCCGCCCTCGACGCCGATCTGGAAGTTCGATCCAAACGCCTCGGGCAGCAGCCCTGTCAGGCCGACCTCGTAGTCCGAGCCCTTGTCGAAGCGCACCGAGTAGAGATGCACCGAGAGCACGACCGGCCGCAGCACATGACGGTTCACATGCTCGAGATAGGCCCGCACCCGCTCAACCGCACGCGGCAGGCCGGCCGCCGTCACCGTCGCGGACGCCGCCGAAACCGAGACCGTCCCTTCCGGGCCCGCCGCCGCGACCGCCTGCGGCCCGATCTCCTGCCAGGGGTCGTAGGTCATCTCCGAGGAGATCGACTGCGACGAGGATCCGGACGTCGCTTCGCCGCCCGCGCCCACCGTCGTCGTGGTCACATTGTATTTCTGGCTGCCCGCCAGCGCGTGAACGCCGAAGATGCGCGTCTCGGAGCGCACGACCTCGACCAGCGCCGCCTCGTCGTCATATTGCCACCGGTAGCCCGCCGCCTGCGTCCAGGCGTCCAGCAACCGGTCCAGCGGACCCGACCACACGCCGGCCTCGCCCGCCAGCTCGTCGGACCAGGACGAAAGCCAGTCCACGCGCACACTTTCGGCCAGCGCCTCAAGCGGTCCGCTACCGGCGGTAGGCCGTTGCCAGCGGACGCCGACCAGGCGGACCCCGATCCCGGCTGCATCCGATATCCGCCGCGCCAGCACCTCGTCGCCCGGCTCGTCGCCCAGCGTGACCACGATCCCGGTCTCCGAGCGCAGGTCCTCGGGCAGGAGAGAGCGATCCTCCGCCACCGGCCGCAGCGCCAGATACGGGTCCCTGGATTGCGTGAGAGAGCGGAAGCCGGGCCTGTCCGGCTCCAGCGAGCCGACCGAACCCAGGCGGGCCTCTACGGACGCTGCGTCCCGCGCAACCTCATCCTGGTCGAACCAGCCGCAGCCCGGCAGCAGAATTGCCGCCGCCAGGAAGAGCGCCCCGACAGCCCCTCCGGAACCCGGTGCGGCAGCGTTCGAACCGGCCGTAAGTCCTTGCCGAGCGGTGGTTGACAGACCCCCGAATCCCTCTCATCCTTCTTCCGAATGCTGACTTCGGGTGGCTTGTCTTCATGAACGTGTATGTGATCCAGGCGTGGCCCAGGAAGAACGCGACGGAGATGGCCTGGCCCGTGCCGATTGCGAACCCCATTAATCCCGACAGGACTGCGATGACGTGGAGCAACCGCTCGCGGGCCTGTTGACGGACCCGGCTGCCGGCGAAGCGTCTCATTCAACGGGAGCCTTCGGTGAGAGGGACAAGAGGCATGGACCAGCCGCGATCGCGCGGCTGATTTCAGTATTCCGATCGATATGTCGGCGTTTCGCCATTCCGGGTTTCAGGCGGGCTGCCCGTCGGGCAGCCTGACGCGACGGCGCTGCCGCTCCCTGTGCGGCGGTTGCTCCGTGTCGTCATTTCGGTATTTGTCCAGGATCGCTTCGTTGAGGTTGTGGTTTTCGGTCGGGAGGTGGATGACGCAGGACCCGTCTTCGCACCGTTTCGGGATGGTGTCGTGAAGGGCGCCGTCGAGGAACCTGCCGGCGCTCTTCGGGCGGGGGCCGCCCCACTGCTTGAAAAAGAAAGCGACATCCCGGTCGAAGCAGGCGTCAAGGATCGCATGGACCCAGTCGATCCGCATCGGACGCGCCCCGAGGCCGCTCTCGCCTCCGACGATCGCCCAGGAAATCCCGCTCAGATCGAGAGGGCCGAGATACTCCAGCAGGGGATCGAAGGAGATGAACCCGAGGGCGGCCGGCGTTCGCCTGAGATGATCGATGCGCAGGGTTCGAGGCTCATCCTCGACGGAAACTCCGAGCCATTCGTTCGGGAGTGGAAACAGCGGGCACTTCGGAAGCCGGCCGAGATCGCGCCGGCGGGGATATTCCTGCTGCAGCTCATGGGCAGCCGTCCTCACCCTCTCCTCCAGGTCAGGATCGGTGAAATATGCTTCCATGCGCGTCGAGCGCTTGGTCAGGACCTGGAAGTCGTGGCGCGGCGCATGCGCCATGACAGCGTGGACGAGGTCGATCCATTCGGTGGGGACGCACGGATGAAAGAGATCGGCATGCGCACAGACGAAGATGCGCTTCGGTTTGCGCCGGCGAAGAGGATCGATCAGCCACTGCTCGTTCAGCCGGACCTTGCCGGTCCACACCGGTCCGGCATTGCCTTGCCTGGTCAGGCCCAGGCGCGAGGGGTGGTTCTTCAACCGGCCCCCTGCGAGACGCATCGCATAGCAGTGCCGGCAGCCCGGGCTCGCGATGCTGTACCCTGTCACCGGGTTCCAGGTCGCGTCGGTCCACTCGATTTCGGTCTTGTCAGCCATGGCGGCGCGCCAGTCCGCTGCCTCTCAGGGCGATCCCGCAGAGAAGACTGTCGAGGGTTGCAGGCCGGGGACCTGCCTCCAGGCATTCCAGCAGCTGCCGATGGCGGTCCGCAGGCATGGCGGCGATACGGATGAGGTCGTTCTTGCGCTCCGCGATGCGTGTGTCGACCAGCGCGACCTGAAGGGCCGGGGGGATTCGTTCGCCGATACGCACCGTTACCTGAATCGACCGGGCCGTGCAGCCGAGAACGCGTGCAGCGAAATCGGTGAAACCGTACCGCTCAGGGTCGGGGTCGTCGTGTTGACGGTTCTCGCGGTTGCTGTTGGCGCGGAAGTCCGCGGACCGACGGTCTCCACCAAGACGGGGCGCGGGATATTTCCGTTCGTGACGGCGCTTCCCGCGGGCCAGAGCTTGCGCCTGCTCCAGGGCCGTGAGCCGGCGGAAGCGTTCCGGGAAGTCGGAAGCGCCAGGGAGGGGGAGTGCTTTAGCCATGTTTCTCTCCTTCAGGCTGTCCAGCCCGGCAGCAAAGCGGGAGGCATCGGGCGGGCAGGCAGGAGGAGAAGAAAAGAAGAACATAGGGGCCGGGACAGCCGAAAACACGGCGCGGGCCGCGTCGGAAAAATCAAAGTGAGGGTTGTACCGACTTTGATCGGTGGGGGCCGGAAAATCAAAGTGGGAATTGTACCAACTTTGATTTTTGGGGCACCTGGGACAAGCCCTGAGGCCACCTCGATCAGAAACAGATCGTAGCGTGTCGTGGCGGCTGTTGCAAGGGGTGCATTCATCTGTTTGTCGGGCCTCGACAGGCTTGTCAGGAGCTCGTGGGTTGTCCGGCGCCGCCCTGCCCGTTCATGAGCTCGAGCCAGGCGATGAACTCTTGCTGCTCTTCCGTGGAGGCGGCGATCCACAATCTCTGCAGGCGCTCCAGGGTGGTCTTTTCCGGAGACGGTTCGACGCCGGCGGGCGGCGGCGGGGTTTCGTCGGGTGGCCGGTCCTGTTCTCGCCGGGGATAGACGTCGGACAGGGCCTCGACCTCGTAGTTGGCGCTCTGGAGGTCCTGCAGAAGAGCGTCCTGCTCGTCTGCGTCCATGCCGGAGATGGTGAAGAGATCGCCCTCGCGGTGCGCGATGGGAGTCATGGCGAGCTCTTCGCGCAGGTCGTCGGTGATCTTCTCTCCGATGCGGAGCGCGCGGCGGATCGTATAGGAAGAGAACGGTGTGAATGAGGAGGTTGCGGCGACGAAGCCCGGGTTCGAGCTGTCGACGTTCTGGTCCTGATAGTTGCTGCTTCTCCTGTCGCCTCCCCGTTTGGTTTCCGGATACAGGCGCTCGTAGATATCCTTGCGCCGTGCGAGGAACAGGCCGCGGTCGAGCGGGTTGAGTTCGACGCGCATCAGGTTCTCGTCGATCTCGAGCAGCGCCAGCGTGTCCTCGTCGAGCAGATCGAGGACGAAGGCCTCGATGTGCGGCCAGGCCAGGAAGCGCGCGGCCTGGACGCGATGGGCGCCGGAAACGAGCCTGTAACGATCGCCGTCCATGCGAACCTGGATCGGATATTGAAGGCCGTGCAGCTTCATGCTCTCGGCAAGGTATTGAACGGTTCCGCCATTTACGGTTCTGAGGCGTTCACCGAGATCGATCAGGTCCAGATCCAGAAGGACCGTCTGGCGGGGTTGTTCCCGCATGACGGCGGGGGTGGCGGCCGGAGCGTCCATCATGCTTCTCCTTCAGGCCGATCAGGGAATGGGGGGTTCAATTGAGGCGCGTCGAAGGCTTCCGGCCGGGCGTTCTGGAGGTAGTTGAGGACTTGCTTTCGTGCCGCGAGTAGACGGGCGCGATCGAGCGGAGCAAGTCCTGGTCGGTGCAGCGCACGATCTATGTCGGTCAGGGCGGTCAGGGCCCGGCATCCGGATCGGCAAGCCACTCGCGGAATTCGTCGCGCTCGGCGTCGGAAAACTCGTTCCAGAGATATTCGATGAAACGACGCCGGTGATTGGCCGAGGTTTTCGACCAAAGCGCGGTCAGCTTGTCCAGGTTCGACTTCGCAGGAGAGGACGGCCTGTTGGGGTCCGTCGTGAGAGCCGCGAGAGAGACCGGCGGCCGTTCAGATTGCTGGAGGCGGACCAGAAGCTCCTGCTGCTTGTCGGGCTTCATGTCGGCAATGGTCTCGAGATCCATCGTCCGGCGGGCTATGGGAGTCTCCGCAAGGGCGGCATGGAGGTCGGGCGAGAGACGTTCGCCGATGCGTGTTGAGCGCTGGATCGTACGGGGCGACCAAGGGGTAGAAGCCGCCGTATCTTCGACAAAGGAAAGGGCTCGTTCAGTTGTAGAAGATCCACCGTTTTGCAAGTGTCGCCGCGACGGCGACACGAGGTTGGCACCGTGTATGGTCTCAGGATGCAGACGCTCGTAGATCTCCTTGCGCTTGGCCAGAAAGCGGCATCGGTCCAATGATTTGAGTTCGGCACGAAACAGGTTTTCGTCGATTTCAAGTAGGGCAAGCTCTTCCTCGTCCAGATCATCGACGAGGAAAGCCTCGATATGCGACCAACCGAGCTTCACGGCTGCGGCTATGCGGTGGGCTCCCGCGATCAGACGGAACCGGCCGGGCTCGATGGTCCTGATCTGTATGGGGTAAATCTGCCCGCGTTGCTCCATGGATTCCGCGATGTGGTCGACGGCTGTCTCGTCGACCGACCGAAGCCGATCCTCGACTTCGATCATGTCGATCAGGGTAGGCAGGGAACGGCGGTGAGGAACCACATTCGGCAGATTCGCTTCCTCCGGGGCCCTGGGTGCGTTGGATTTACCCTGGGCCATCTTGGTCTTGAGCTTGGCGAGGCCGGTCATCGGGAAGCTCCGTTTGGTCGGGAAGCGTCCGAAACGACGGTGAGTGAGGGTTCCGGCCAGGCGAAGACAGCTGCAGCGAAGGCGCGCACCTCGGCTGCGGCAGGGGATCCGGGTGTGAATTCGCTCACGCCAAGGCCGTAGGTGCAGGCGTGAGCGAAGGCGGACCGTTGACGAAGTATGGTCGGGAGGATCGGAACCTTCTCGTCCAACAGGAGTTCCCGGGCTATGCCGACCAGACGGTGACCGCGCGTCGGTGCTGCCGAAAAGACGATGACTGCCGACGTCTGCGCCATTCGGCAGACGTCGAGGGTCATCCGGATCGAGGCGAGGTCGAAAACCTGGGGCCGGCAGGGAATGACGACGAGGGTGGCGAGTTGGGCCGCGGTCAGCATCGACATGTCCGTGTGTCCGGGCGTGTCGAGGACGATGACCTCGTAGCCCCGCTGGGCCGCCCCGCCGATCTCACGGGGGAGCCGGCTCGGCTGGGTCGTGATGACGTCCGGGAAGGGCTTCTCGCGAAGATCGCTCCAGGTACCGGAGGAACCCTGCGGGTCCGTATCCACGATCATCGCCCTCTTTCCGGCCAGGCAGGCCTCGACTGCGAGGTTCGTTGAGATCGTCGTCTTGCCGGAGCCTCCCTTCTGAGAGATCACGGCGTAGATGTCGGGTTCGGTCATGTCGAAGTCCTCAGCATTGCGGTTGCGGTTGTGCGAGAAGTCGGCGTCGGTCGAGAATCGAGCGGGTGCGCGGCCGGAGGCCCGCCCTGAGATAGCCGGGGCGGGCAAACTCGAATCGGACAAGGTCGCGCCAGTCCGTCTCGTTCATCCAGAGATTCGCAGGCGTGTAGCGGCGGACCTGAAAGATGACGGACGACCATCCCCACATGTCCCAGGGATCGCAGCGGCAGGGGGCCCATTCGACCAGGCCGCCGCAGAAGCCGCTGATGTCGTCGATGGTCGGCAAGCGATTGCCTTGCGGGTCGTGTGTAACGGCGGGATCGGAGGGCAACCGTCGGGGGGCTGCGGGGGGCTGCGGGCGCGAATGCGGCGCCAACGGGTGCGGTAGGGGGCGCAACCGTGGGTGGCGGCGGCCGTTAGCGCAGGCTCCCATCATGTTCGTGGCGCCTCTCATGAGCGGTCCTGGCTCAAGGACGTTGAGGAACTGAGGGTGGTATCGGCGCGCGATCGGAGGGTTTCCGGGTCACTGGAACCGGAAGCGTTCCCGGTGAGCTGCGCGTAGTGCGCTTCGACTTCGTCGACGTATGGCCAGCAGCGGTATCGTGCGACCAGGTCGCGCCAGGCGAGTGCGAGGCGCCTGGGGTCTGCGGTGGCGCGCAAGATTGCTGTCATGGTCGCCTGATCGGCACGTTGCCGGTCGAAGGAACTGGATGCGATTCGCGGGTGTGAGGCCGGAGCGGGAACGGGATGTTCTCCGTCTGTCAGTGCGATGACGCGGTCTACGTAAAGCTCCTCGGTGCGCTCGACGACGCCCCATAGCGACCTTGCAAGGCTGCGAATTTCTTTGCAGGTCCGTTCCGTGAGTTTCCGGAAATAGCCTCCGGCGCTCGTGTGGATCTCGCCGACGTCGTCGCGCGATGCGACAACGACGACGGCCAGGGACGCCCAGGCGGGCGACAGGGCCGTGCAGGCATCGCGCCAGGCTTCAGGGGATATGCCGAGCTCGCTGCGGGTCCGGTTGGCAGCGTGGACGAACTCGTCAGCGGTCGGAGGCCGCCCGGCCGGAAGATGGCGGGAGAGGCGCGGGCTCAGAGAGTCCAGGATAAGCCATACCGGCGGCCCTCCGGGGATCGGAGAGCGGCCCCGGTTCGATGGACTACTATTCTCCCCTTCCGGTCCGAGGGGGGCGGCAGGAGGTGAAATTGGTGTTGGCGGAGTGCTGTCCTGTGGGTCTGCCGCTCCAAGAGTAATCTCTTGGAATTGGTGTGTAATTGAATTGGACCCTGCCCCGGAATCGTACCCTGGGGTACAATTTTCAGCACCGTTCTTATGGTCTGGCGATGCAAGAGCGGAGGATTCCGCTCCGTCTAAAGGTAGCTCCTCGGGTACGGTCTGAGGCGGCTCGGTCAGCGAGTGAGCGTGCTCGTGGACAAGGCGGGCGTCTTCCGCGAGAGAGCGGAGGTCATACACGTCGGCAGACTGCATTCCCTTTGCGGCCGGCAGGGACAGGACCCGGTTGAGGAGAGTGCGGAGGGCCGGGGCTGAGGACGTGCTTCTGCGGATCGCTGCCTGAAGGAGGATGCGCGTGTGGCAGCGGATCGTGGAGATTTCGTGGATTAGGCGGTCGCGCTCGATGTGCTCTTCTTCGACCAGGCGGGCCGTGTCTTCGATTTCCCGGGCCATTGCGTCGAAAGGCGAGAAGTCGACGCCATAGGCGTAGCGGATACGGCCGTCATGCTTGCTGCGCTTGCCGTTGCGGCGCCGGCTGGCCGTGTCGGTCCAGTAGATGAAGCCGGCGCGCGCAAGGTCCTTCTCGATGTCGGAGACAATCCGGGTGCTGCTGACGCGCACTTTCCTTTTGAGCCTCTCCTTGGTCATCCAGACCGTGGGAGGCCAGGCGCCAGGCTCGAAGTCCTCCCGGCACAGCTTCTTGAACGATGCCCGGAGATAGTCGGTGTGACGCTTCTTCAATCCGAAGCGCTCCGCGACCCCCTCGGCCTCGAGAAGGTCGAGAAGCGCCCAATGGTCGAGTCCGCCTTCTCGGCCCGTCCAGGCTTCTGCGGAATCGCGCGCGTGGTCGTATTCGGGTTTGTGGATTCGGCACCCTGTCACGTAGGGGCCGCGCGGGGTGTGGCCGCCTCCGGAGGCGGTGGTATCGTCTCGATCTCGCATGGTTTTCAACGCTCGGCGGCGTCCATGCCTCGATCCCCACTTTTTTCGCTTCACCGGCTTGACTGGACAGACCGGGAGGGTTACCTTCCGCGCTTGGTGTTGCTTCGGAAGATCCTTGCGGGTGTTTGTGGGGACTGAAGCTACAGTCCGATTTTCGGGCTAAGACCGGGGGGCGGAATGGGCATTCCGCTCCCCGCTTTCTTTAACCGCTTGACTGATGAGAGTTAGCCGAGCACAATTCTCCGGCTCCTAAGGTTAGAAGCCTGCCGGCTGTGGTGGCTAGGATAGGAGCGGGAACATGCCGGCGAAGTGGTTGAACACATAGCTGTCGAACCTGCCCCGCCGGGTGGACTCCTCCGCGAGCAGCCGGGCGCGCAGTTCCGGGTCGGAGAGGCGGGCGACGCGCCCGGCCAGCGGCAGATGCGCGACCTCCATATAGGCCGGGTGGCCCATGAAGGGGTGCATGCTGCTGTCGAAGCCCATCAGCATCCCGGCCGGGCGGGCGCTCACCTGCATCCGGAGCCTCGCGCCTTCCGCCACCGCCGCCTCGGTCCAGCGCATGATGCGCCGCCAATCCCCGGGGCTGCGGTCGGACTGCGCGAGGATGAAGGAGACCGGCAGCCCGGTCTCGCGCGAGAGGTCCCGCATCCACACCACATCGTCGCGGAAGCGCCCGTCCATGCCGCCGATGCCGAAATCGGTCGCGATCTCGAACACGCCGTGCCCGGCCCGCCCGCAGGCCCGGCCGATGCCCATCAGTTCGTCATGGCCGGCGAAGGTGCCCGGCACCGGCTCGCCGTCGATGGAGCGGTGCAGCATGGTGCGCGACGAGGAGAAGCCGAGCGCGCCGGCGCGGAGCCCCTCCTCGACGATATCGGCCATGGCGGCGATGTCGCCGCCGCTCGGGTCCTCGTTGGCCGCGCCCCGCTCGCCCATCGCATAGGCCCGGACCGCGCCGTGCGGCACCTGCGCGCCGATGTCGAGCGCGTGCGGCATGGCCTCCAGCGCGTCGAGATATTCCGGGAAGGTCTCCCAGTTCCAGCTCATGCCCTCCGAGAGCGCCGTGCCGGGAATGTCCTCGACGCCCTCCATCAGGCCGATCAGCCATTCGTGGCGGTCGGGCGCGGCGGGCGCGAAGCCGACGCCGCAATTGCCCATCACCGCGGTGGTGACGCCGTGCCAGCCCGAGGGCGAGAGCCACGGGTCCCAGGTCGCCTGGCCGTCGTAATGCGTGTGGACATCCACGAATCCGGGCACGGCAAGCAGGCCGTCCGCGTCGATCTCGCGCCGGCCCGGCCCCGCCTTGCCGCCCGCCCGGACGAAGCGACCGCTCTCGATGGCGATATCGCCGGCGAAGGCCGGTTCGCCGGACCCGTCGACGATGCGCGCGCCGCGAATGACCGTGTCGTGCATGGCTCAGAAGGTTCCCGGATAAAGCCCGCCGTCCATCAGCACGCTGTTGGCGGTCATGAAGCCGACATGCTCGCTGCAGAGAAAGGCGCAGACCTTGCCGAATTCTTCCGCCGTGCCGAAGCGCCCGGCCGGCGTGGCGGCCATGCGCTGCTCGCGCGCCTTGTCCACGTCGATGCCGGCCTGCTGCGCCGCATGGACGATGCCGCTCCGCAGCCGGTCGGTGTCGAACGGCCCCGGCAGCAGGTTGTTGATCGTCACGTTGCGGTCGATGACCTCGCGGCAGATCGTGTTGCAGAAGCCCTGGAGCGCAAGGCGCGCGGCCGTCGAGAGCCCGAGATTGGGCACCGGCATCTTGGTCGATTGCGAGGTGATGTTGACGATCCGCCCGAAGCCGCGCTCCGCCATGCCGTCCACCACCGCGGTAATCATCTCCGCATGGCCCAGAAGCTGGGCTTCCAGCGCCGCCAGCCAGCGCTCGCGGGTGTCGGTGCGGAAATTGCCGGGCGGCGGCCCGCCGGCATTGGTGACCAGGATGTCCGGTTCGGGGCAGGCGGCGAGAAGGGCCCGGCGCGTCTCGGGATGCGTGATGTCGCCGGCAATGGCCGTCACCTCGACGCCGGTCGCATTCCGGATCTCGGCGGCGGTCGCCTCGAGCTCGGAGACCGTGCGGGCATTGATGGTCAGATGCGCGCCTTCCTCGGCGAGCGCCAGGGCGCAGCCCTTGCCGAGACCCTTGCTGGCGGCGCCGACGATGGCCCGCTTACCCGCGATTCCGAGATCCATGGGTGTCCTCCCCCTGTTCGAATGCCCCTTCGGCAACCAGTTCCCGCACAAGGCCGGCGGTGATCCGGCGCCGAGCCGCAAGCGCCGCGCTGTCCAGAATATCTACCGTACGGCGCGCGGCGGCGAAACTGCGTTCGATCCGGCGCAGCAGCAGGTCGAGCACGTCCTGGCCGATTTCGATCTGCCGGTCCGCGAACTGCTTGGCGAGCACGGCTTCCAGCAGGCGGTCGTCGGGCGGGCGGATGGCGACGGCAGGGCCGGCGGCGAGCCGCGAAGCGAGATCGGCGGTCCTGAGCCGCCAGCGCGAAGGCGGGGCGGCCGCGGTCAGCAGCAGCGAGCCGCCCCGGCCCGCCAGCAGGTTGTAGAGGTGCAGCAAGGCAAGCTCGTCCATGGCCTTGTCCGCCCCGTCGATGACCAGATGCTGCCGGCCGCCCAGCAGGTTGACCGGATTGGCCGTCGCCAGCGCCGCCGGCGGGACCGCCACGGCGCCGCTCCGCGCCCGCCAGACATGGGCGAGATGCGTCTTCCCCGCCCCTGCCGGCCCCCAGACCGTCAGCGCCGGGGCCGGCCAGTCGGGCCAGCCGTCGATCCACGCCACCGCCTCGGCATTGCTGTCGGCGACCAGGAAGTCTTCGGCCCCCATGGCCGCGCGGTGGCCGAGATGCAGGACGAATTGCCGGTTACGGGGCGTCATCGGAGCCATAAAGGCGGCTCTCCCGGTATTGCTCGACGGCGAAGCGCGCCAGCACCCCGATCGCCGCGGCCGCCGGCAGCGCGACCAGCATGCCGACGAAGCCCAGCAGCGAGCCGCCGGCGAACAGCGCGAAGATCACCCAGACCGGATGCAGGTCCACCCGGTCTCCCACCAGTTTCGGGGTGAGGTAGTTGCCCTCGACGGCCTGCCCGGCAACGAAAATCGCGGCGATCAGCGCCACCCGCCAGAGCGAATCGAACTGGTCGAGGGCGAGGCCGATGGAGATCAGCCCGCCGAGCACACTGCCGACATAGGGGATGAACGAGACGAGGCCGGAGAAAATGCCGACGATGAAGCCGAAATCGAGCCCGGCGAACATCAGCAGGCAGCCATAGCCGAAGCCGAGAACGATGCACACGGTGGACTGGCCGCGCACGAAGCCCGCGAGCGTGGCGTCGATGCGCGCCGCCTGCTGGCGGATGACGGGCGCGCTCTGGCGCGGCAGCAGGTCGTCCACGGCGGAGACGATCCGGTCCCAGTCGCGCAGCAGGTAGAAGGCGACGACGGGCGTGACGATCGCGAGGCCGAGCAGGTTGACGAGTGCGAGCCCGCTCCCCAGCACGCGCCCGGCAATCTCGCCGGCCCAGCCCGCAGCCGTAGCGAGATGCCCGGTCAGCGCCCGGCGGATGCCCTCCATGTCTTCGGGCGATATTTCCGACTGCAGCCGCGCCGTCACCCGCGAGACGGCCTGCTCCAGAGCTTCGATATAGCCGGGCAGGGCGGCGACGAGTCCGCCGATCTGTGCGTTCACGACCGGCAGGAGCAGCAGCAGCACGCCGACGCTCGCCATCGCGAAGCCCGCGAGCACCAGCAGGGTCCCGGCCGCGCGCCCGACGCCGCGGCGCTCCAGCCTGTCCACCAGCGGATCGAGGAAATAGGCGATGGCGAGGCCGGCGACGAAAGGCAGCAGGATGTCCTGGAACAGCGCGAGGAAGAGCGCCGCCGCCAGCGCGACGGCGAGCCAGATTCCCGTTTGCCTTGCAGGAGTCACGGTGCGCCGCCTCCCCGTTCCAGCCGCATCATGCCGCGCATCCAGATGACGACATAGACCCCGCCCGACACGGCGGTCGTCGCCGCGACGACGGCGCAGGCGGCTTCCTCCACAAGCGGAGCATGGAACCGCCAGGCCAGCATGGCGAGCACGCCTGCAGCGAATGCGAGCTGCACGCAGGTGTTCAGCTTGCTTGTCGAATGCGGGCGGACCGCCTGGGCGGACGGCAAGAGTATCTGGCGGAGCAGCCAGCCGGAGACGATCAACACGTCGCGGAACACGACCAGGATCACCAGCCAGGCGGGCAGCAGGTCGCGAGCGCCCAGCGCGATGAAGACCGAAACCACCAGCGCCTTGTCGGCAACCGGGTCGAGCAGGCTGCCGAGGCGCGACACCTGCCCGAGCCGCCGGGCCAGCCAGCCGTCCGCCGCATCGGACAGGCCGGCGAGCAGGAACAGCCAGAGCGCCGCCTCGTACCAGCCCTGCACCACCAGCCAGACGGTCGCCGGCACTGCCAGCAGGCGGGCGAGGGTGATCGCGTTCGGAAGTGTCATTGCCCGGCCGCGCCGTCCTCAGCGGTCGAGCGGGCGGAGCGTCCAGGCGTCGCCGCCCGCCCGTTCGAGCGCCAGGCCCTGCCGCTCCAGGACGCCGCGCAGACGTTCCGCGCCGCCCGCGAACCGGAACCGGAAGACCGCCCGGCTGCGCGCCAGTTCCGTCAGCCGGACCCGCCGCACGCCGCCGGCCGCCGCGAGCGCGCGCTTCACCGCGATGAGGTCGGCCAGCCCGCCGAGCGCGGCGGCCGCCTCGAACGGCTGCGCCGGCGCGTCCGCCGCGACGAGATTGGCGCGCTTCCAGCTTTCCTGGATCGCGGCCGCCGCCTCCGCCGCGGCGCGCGCGCAGAGGCTCTCGACCGTTTCCCCGGCCCGGCCTTCGACGCGCAGCGTCTCCGCCGCCGCCGCCTCGCCCGCCCCGAAGCGCCTGAGCGTCACCTCCAGCACCGGGCGGGTGCGCTGCCCCTCCAGGCGATAGACGGCACGGGCGACCAGCGCGCGCCGGGCGCCGATGCGGACGGCGGCCTGCAACAGGCGGGCGCGGTCGCCCTCGGCCGCGCTGTCCGCCGCCGGCATGGCGGGGTCGCCGGCCGCCGGCAGCGCGAGCGGCACCGGGTCGTTCGCCGCCGGCCGGCGCGCCCAGGCCGCGCGCCAGGGGTTGGCGTCCTCGAACAGCAAACGCAACGGGCCCCAGTCATAGACGGGGAAGAGGGCCACAGGCCCGCTCACGGCCTCCGAGAACGGGATGCCGGCCTCGCGCAGGAGCGCGCGCACAGGCTCCGGATGGAAGCCGACAGAGACGCGCGCGATGTAACGCACCGGCGACTGGCGCTCCTCCAGCACCTGCACGGTGCGCATTGCCGCCGCGGCGACCGCGGGTTCCGGGGCCGGCAGGCGCTCATGGTCCCGGCGAAGCGTCAGGCGGCGCAGCAGCGCCTCCAGGGCCATTGCCCGGGCTTCGGCCATGGCGGCCCGCTTGGCCTCGGCGGCGGACGGCGCCGACTCGTCCACGGAAATGCCCTGCACGGTATAGAGATCGACTTTTGCAGCGGCCGGCCCGCCCGGCAGCAGAACCGGGAGCGCTGCGAGGAAGGCCGCCGCCGGCCCGAAAAACGCTCGCATTGCGCCCCTTCGCCCGATGGATATTGTCACCTTGGACTATACCGGCCCGGAGGGGACATGGCGAGCGCGGAACGTCCCACCTACAAGGCGGCCGGCGTCGATATCGACGCCGGAGAGGCGCTGGTGCGCCGCATCGCGCCGGCGGCGGCGCGGACGGCGCGGCCGGGCGCCGATGCGCAGCTCGGCGGTTTCGGGGGCGTCTTCGACCTTTGCGCGGCCGGATTCCGCGACCCCGTGCTGGTGGCCGCGACCGACGGGGTCGGCACCAAGCTGGAGATCGCCCAGGCGCTCGGGCGCCATCGCGGCGCCGGCATCGACCTCGTGGCGATGTGCGTCAACGACCTCGTTGCGCAGAGGGCGGAGCCGCTGTTCTTCCTCGACTATTTCGCCACGGGGGCGCTGGACGGCGATGCCGCCGCGGCCGTGGTGGCGGGCGTCGCGGAGGGCTGCGTGGCGGCCGGCTGCGCGCTGATCGGCGGCGAGACGGCGGAAATGCCGGGCTTCTATCCGCCGGGGCGCTACGACCTGGCGGGCTTCGCCGTCGGCGCGGTCGAGCGCGAGCGGATGCACGAACCCGGCGCCCGCCCGGGGGACATCCTGCTCGGCCTCGCCTCCGACGGCCTGCACGCCAACGGCTTCTCGCTGGTCCGCCGGATCGTGGAGCGGGAGGGGATCGACCCGGCGGGGCCGTCGCCCTTCTCGGACGGGCTGCTCGGCGTGGCCCTGCTCGCGCCGACGCGCATCTATGTCCGCCCCGTGCTGGCGGCGCTGGCCGCAGGCGGGGTCCGGTCGCTTGCGCATATCACCGGCGGCGGCCTCGTCGAGAACCCGCCGCGCGGCCTGCCGCCGGGTCTCGCCATGCGCATCGAGTGCGCCGCCTGGCCGCTGCCGCCCGTCTTCGAGTGGCTCGCCGGCCATGTCGCGCCGGAAGAGCTCGCCCGCACCTTCAACTGCGGCATCGGCATGACCGCCGCCGTTGAGCCGGGACGGGCGGAGGCGCTGGCGGCGTCTTTCGAGGCGGCGGGGGAGACGGTCTTCCGCATCGGCGAGGTCATAGAAGGCGATGGCGTCGCCCTCGAGGGCCTCGAGGGTTGGCGGCGGTGAGGGTCGGCGTGCTGCTGTCCGGCCGGGGCAGCAACCTCCAGGCGCTGCTGGATGCGCGGGCAGACTCCTGGGAGGTCGCGCTTGCGGTCTCGAATGTGCCCGGCGCCCCCGGCCTCGCGAGGGCCGAAGCGGCCGGCGTGCCCGTCCGGACGGCGCCGCACCGCGATTTTGCCGACCGGGCGGCGTTCGAGGAGGCGCTCGACGCGGAACTCCGGGCCGCCGGCATCGAGCTTGTGGTGCTGGCGGGCTTCATGCGCGTACTGGGGGCGGAATTCGTGGCTCGCTGGCGCGACCGCCTGGTCAATATCCACCCCTCGCTGCTGCCGTCCTTCCGGGGCCTCGACACGCACCGCCGCGCGCTGGCGGCCGGCGTGCGCTGGCACGGTTGCACGGTGCATTTCGTGCGCGCCGAGCTCGACGCCGGCCCGATCGTCCTCCAGGCGGCCGTGCCCGTGCGCCCGGACGATACGGAGGAGACGCTGGCCGCCCGCGTGCTGGCGCGCGAACACCGGGTGCTGCCGATGGCGGTCGGCTGGATCGCGGAGGGTCGGGTGAAGGTGGAGGACGAGCGGGTGGCGACGGTCGATTCGGACCGGCCGCCGGTCAATCCGTCGCAGTGAGGGCAACAGGCGTCCGGCTATAGTGCGCCCGGCTTGTCTCGCGGGGGAGGTTGGCGTCCGAATGGCGGAATACAATGCGGCGGCGGAAGAGGCGCGCCACCAGCACATCTGGGGCGGTTTCTGCAGGTTCCTCGGCTGGTCCACCGGCGGGGTGATCCTCCTGCTGGTCATTCTGGCGGCGGTGCTGCTGTAGGGAGGCGCGAAGCGATGGCTGGCGACAAGGTGAAGATCGAGATCGAGCTGAACCCCGACATGCTCACGCTGCTCGACGACGCGGTGAAGGACTACCGGTTGCCGGACCGCGGCAAGGCGCTGCGCTGCCTGCTGGACTGGCTGGCCGTGGACGGCGACCGCGACCGGGTCTTCAGGAAGGTCCGCTGCCGGCGCTGCTGAGCGCCCACGCGACCGCCTCTTCGATACGGGAAACGCACGGGCCCGGCTCCGGCGGCGGGCGCCGGATCATCACCACCGGCAGGCCGCGTTCTCGCGCGGCGACAATTTTCGCTTCGGTCGCGGCGCCTCCGGATGCGCGCGTCACCAACGTCCCGATCCCGTAATCGTCGAACAGCCCGTGCTCGGCCGCGAGGTCGAACGGACCGCGCGCCAGCACCGTTTCGGCGTTCGGCAGCGGCGAGGGGCCGGGGTCGATGCGGCGCAGCACGAAGCGGCGTTCCGGGAGGCCCGCAAAGGCCTCGAGGTCGCCGGGGCCGAGCGTCAGGAACACCGCGTCCGGCAGGCCGGCGAGCGCGGCGGCCGCCTCCCCGGCGTCCGCCGCGCAGAGCCAGCGGTCTCCCGGCTGCCGCCGCCACATCGCGCGCAGGACCGCGAGCCGGAGCACGCCCGTTCGCGCCGCCGCCTCCCGCGCATGGGCGGAGATGCGCGCGGCGAAAGGATGCGTCGCGTCGATCAGCCTCTCGATGCGCTCCTCCCGGAGATAGCGCGCAAGGCCCGCCGCGCCGCCGAACCCCCCTGTCCTCACCTCGCCCGCCAGCGCCGCCGGGCGCCGCGTCCGCCCGGCAAGCGAGCTCGTGACAGCCGCCCGGCCGTTGAGCGCGCGCGCAATCGCCGCCCCCTCGCCCGTTCCGCCCAGGATGAGCACGCGGGGCCTAGACACCGGCTTCGCCGATCGCCCGGCCGCCCCGGTCGAACACGCGGACATCCACATCCGTGCCGCCGGCGAGCACGGCGAGCGCCGTTTCGCGCGCCTGCTCGGCGATGCGCCGGGCGAGCGGCCGGCCGCCGGCGAGTTCCAGCACCGCGCCCGCGCTCCGCGCTCCGCCCGCATCCGGCCCGCCGAGCGCCTTCAGTTCGGCCGCGAGGCGCGGGATATCGACGGCAGAGCGGTCGGAATGCAGGTCCAGATGCCCCGCCGCCAGCTTGGAGAGCTTGCCGAAGCCGCCCGCGAGGCTGAGGCGCGCCACGGGCCGCCGGCGGAGATATTTCAGCAGCGCGCCCGCAAAGTCGCCCATGTCGATCATGGCGTGCGCCGGCAGGCCGAGCAGCGCCTGCAGCGCCGCCTCCGAGCCGCGCCCGGTCGCCGCGCCGATACGGTCGAGGCCGGCGGCGCGCGCCACATCCACGCCGCGATGGACCGCATGGATCCAGGCCGCGCAGGAATAGGGGATGACGACGCCCGTGGTGCCGAGCACCGAGAGCCCGCCCACAATGCCGAGCCTTTCATTGGCGGTCTTCAGCGCCAGCGCCTCGCCGTTCCCGATGCCGACCTCGACCTCGATATCGGCCGGCAGGCCGTATTCGTCGGCGACCGTGCGGAGATTGTCCGCGACGATGGCGCGCGGACCGGGATTGATCGCGGGCTCGCCGACCGCGAGCGGCAGGCCCGGCAGGGTCACGGTGCCGACGCCGGGCCCTGCCCGGAACCGCACGCCCGCGCCCGGCGGAGCGGGATGCAGCCGGGCGCGCACGACGGCGCCGTGGGTCGCGTCCGGGTCGTCGCCCGCGTCCTTCTCCACGCCGACCCACTCCCCGGTCTCGGCGAGCGGGAAGGAGGCCTTGAGGCCGCGCGGCAGGTCGATGGCGACCGGGTCCGGCAGGCGTCCGGTGACACGGCGCTCGAAGGCCGCCCGCGCCGCCGCCGCCGCGCAGGCTCCCGTCGTCCAGCCCCGTCGAAGCTCCGCCATGGCCGGGATTCTAAAGCACGCGCCGCAGGAATGCTCCTCTCCCCGTCCGCCTGCCGGATGACCCATCCGTATCCGGCCGCTCCGCCTTGCGCGCCCTCATCCGGTGAAACGGGAAGCCACATTATTCACTTTTTGTTTCGTTGAAGGCTCGATTGGGGAGAAAGTATGCTAGAATGGTTCCGGAAGCCGCGGCTTCCGGGGCCGCGTCCCTCGCTTTCGAAAACCCGTCCGAAACTCGTGGGAGAGGCGCGCCCGCCGCCTCGCGCGCCCGCGATACGCGCGCAATCGGGGTCGCCCCCGAGCCGGACGGCAGGGAGAACGGAACGGACAAGGAGGACCGATGAGCAACACGCCCCCCGGTCGTCGTCCCGGACGCTGCTCAGCAACCTGCCCCGGACCCCGATCCGGGGGCGAGCCGGGCTCTCGACGCCCGCACCCCGTCCTTGCCGCAGGAGGCCCCGGATCCCCCGCTTTCCCGGGGGCAGGCGCAGTCCGGGGCGACGAGAAAGAGGCCGCCACAGGGCGGACCATGACAAAACATGACATTCCATGACACTTCATGACACTTCGCGGGGGGGGGGCTCCTCCAGCAAGGCCGGGCCGGGCGGAGGAGCGCCTGCGATGACCGGCGGCCGTTGGGCCCGCTTCCTTCCGGCGGCGCTGCCATGGCTTCCCGCCGGCGTTGCGGCGGCGATGCTGGCGTGGATATTCCCGCTGCCGGTCGATGCCGGGCAATGGTGGGCGCCCGTCGCCGCCATGCCCTGCGGCCTGCCGCTGGCCGGGGCCTGGCTCGCGCTTTGCCGCACCGGATGGAGAGGGACGGCATGGGCGGTCGCAGCGCCGCTCGGCGCGCTCACAGCGCCGGCCGCGCTGGCCGGCAGCGTGTCGGGACCCTGAAGCATGGCCTGCTACGCGGTCCTGCTCAGCCTGCCGGCCTGGTCGGTATATCGAGCCCTGCGCCGCCTGGATGCGGCGATTGACCGCCGGTGAAACGCCGCTACGCTGGCGCCAGCCTGCGAGCATCATGGGAAGGACGCCGCTCATGCAAACCCGCGCCGCCGTGGCCCTGGAAGCCGGCAAGCCGCTCAGCATCGAAACCGTGGAGCTCGACGGCCCGCGCGAGGGCGAGATCCTGGTGGAGATCAGGGCGACCGGCGTGTGCCACACCGATGCCTACACGCTCTCCGGCGCCGACCCCGAAGGGCTGTTCCCGGCCATCCTCGGCCATGAGGGGGCGGGCGTCGTGGTCGATACCGGGCCGGGCGTCACCTCGCTCAAGCCGGGCGACCATGTGATCCCGCTCTACACGCCGGAATGCCGCCAGTGCAAATTCTGCCTGTCCGGCAAGACGAACCTTTGCGTCGCGATCCGCGAGACCCAGGGCCAGGGCCTGATGCCGGACGGCACCAGCCGCTTCTCCATCGGCGGCGACCAGTTGTTCCACTATATGGGCACCTCGACCTTCTCCAACCACACGGTGATGCCGGAGATCGCGGCCGCGAAGGTCCGCGAGGACGCGCCCTTCGACAAGGTCTGCCTGATCGGCTGCGGCGTCACCACGGGCCTCGGCGCGGTGCTCAACACGGCCAGGGTGGAGCCCGGCGCCAATGTCGTCGTGTTCGGCCTCGGCGGCGTCGGCCTCTCCGTCATCCAGGGCGCGCGGCTCTGCGGCGCCAACATGATCGTCGGGGTCGATATCAACCCGGCCAAGTCGCCGCGCGCCGAACGCTTCGGCATGACCCATTTCGTCAACCCGAAGGAGGTCGAGGGCGACCTGGTGCCCCACCTCGTCGATCTCACCGGCGGCGGCGCGGACTATTCCTTCGAGTGCATCGGCCTGGTGGAGACCATGCGCCAGGCGCTGGAATGCGCCCATCGCGGCTGGGGCGAGAGCATCATCATCGGCGTGGCGGGCTCGGGCCAGGAGATTTCCACCCGCCCGTTCCAGCTCGTCACCGGGCGGGTCTGGAAAGGCACCGCGTTCGGCGGCTTCAAGGGCCGGCGCGACGTGCCGAAGATCGTGGACTGGTACATGGACGGCAAGATCGAGATCGACGACATGGTGACCCACACCATGGGCCTCGATGCGATCAACGACGCCTTCGACCTGATGCACGAGGGCAAGTCGATCCGCAGCGTCATCCGCTTCTGACGCGCCCGGCGGAGGACAGGGGGCGATGAAGACGCTGCTGCTGCTCCGCCATGCCAAGGCCGGCATCGGCGCACCCGACCGCGACCGGGGCCTGACGGGGCGCGGGCGCCGCCAGTCCGCCGCCGCGGGGCGCTACCTCGCCGCCGAGGGCCTGCTGCCGGATTTCGTCGTTTGCTCGGATGCGAGGCGCACCCGCGAGACGCTCGACGGCCTCGGCCTGGAGGAAGGCGCGGCGGTGCATTTCACCCCCGACCTCTATGACGGTCATGTGCCGGAGCTGCTGGCGCTCGTCCGCGGGATCGAGGACGACGGCATTTCGCGGGTGCTGGTGATCGGGCACAACCCGACGATCTCGGATGCGGGCCGCTATCTCGCGAGGGAAGGCGAGCCGGCGGCGCTCTCGCGGCTCGGGCTCGGCATGCCGACCTCCGGGCTCGCGGTGCTGAAATTCGAGGCCGCCGACTGGAGCGCGGTCGGCGCGGGCACGCTCACCCGGCTGCTCCGGCCGGCCGACTATCCCGACGAGGCCTGAGCCGGCGGCCCGGGCGACCTTCGCGCATCGCGCGGGCACTTCCGCTTGCGCTTGAATGCCTATAAGGTCGCCGGCTTGTGAACCGAGGGAGGCTTTACATGCTCATCCGCACTGCAATCACCGGCCTTGCCGCGGCGGCGCTTGCTGCAGCCAGCGTTCTGCCCGCTGCGGCGGCGCCCGAGCCCGTCAATATCCGTATCGCGTCCGACCACACGCCGCCGCCGCATCCGGCCGCGCTGGCGGAAATCCTGTTCCAGGAACGCCTCGCCGAGGAAATCCCGGGCTCCGAGGTCCTGCTGTTCCCGTCGAAGGCGCTCTATTCCGTGCCGGAGGCGGTCGAGGCCATGACCGAGGGCAATCTGGAGATGACCTGGGGCCAGTTCGGCAAGACGGCCCAGGTCGATCCCTTCATGGCCGTGGTGGTGGGCCCGATGCTGCTGACCACCCCCGGCGCCATCGACGCGATCGACGGCTTCGACACTTACGCCATGCTGGTCAAGCGCTTCGAGGAGCTGCATGACATCAAGATCTTCGGCTCCGCCCATCTCAGCTTCTACATGGGCGCCGGCTCCGGCTCCCGCCTGCTCGAGCCGGCGGATTTCGCAGGCCGCAAGATCCGCTCCATGAGCCCGGTCGAGAACGCCGCGCTGTCGGCCTGGGGCGCGAACCCGACCACCATGGCCTTCGGCGATGTGCCGCCGGCGCTCGAGACCGGCGTCATCGACGGGCTGCTGACCAGCCTCGGCGGCTTCAATGTCGTCAAGGACCAGGCGCCCTACTTCACCGTCGCCGGCATCAACGGCATCGTGGGCGACTATTACTGGATCGGCGCCAGCATGAGCTGGTGGAACTCGCTCGACGCCGAGCAGCAGGCGATCATCGAGAGACTGGTCGTCGAGGAGATGCTGCCCTTCGCGAAGAAGGCCAACTGGTGCAACGACAAGCGCATGATCGACAAATACGGCACCGAGGACCCCTCCAAGCCCGGCATCTACATCATGACTGCCGACGAGGCGGGCGTGCTGGCCGACGCGCTCGGTTCCGGCACGGCGGACCATATCAAGAAGAGCACCCCCGGCGGCGCCGACGAGTGGGTGGACAGGTTCGCGGAGGAGGCGAAAGCCGCGGTCGCCGCCAACCCGATGGGCTCGCACTGGCTCGAGGACACCGACTGCTCCGAGATCCAGCCCTGGTTCGACCGCTTCGCCAAGAAGAAGTAGCCGCGCCGCCGCTGCGGGGGGCCGCGCGCGGCCCCCCGCAGTTCCTTCACCTCCACAGGAGCGCGAGACGGCCGGCATGACCGACAGTTCCCCCGCGATGCCCGAACCCGCCGGCCTCGAGCTGGCCATGGACCGCGCCTACCGCGCGCTGCATTTCCTGCTCGACAAGGTCGTGGCCCGCATCGCCGCCGTCATCCTGCTTTGCGGCACGCTGCTCGCCTGCATCGAAATCGTGCGCCGCTACATTCTGGGCGTAGTCTTCGACTGGGGGCAGGACGCCGTGACCTATGTGTCCATCGCGGCGGTGTTCATCTATTTCGCCGTCACGCAGGCGTCGCGCTCGCATCTGGCCGTTCTGGCCCTCCTGGACTTGCTGCGCCGCCGGGGCTATGTCCGCACGGTGCTGACGATCCGGACCTTCGTGTCCGGCATCTCGCTCACGCTGTTCACCGCGCTGGCGCTCTGGGGCGTGCCGGCGGTGGAGCGCGCCGAGAAGCTCGGCCGCACCACCCAGAGCATGGTGATCTATATCTGGCCGTTCCAGGCCTGCCTTGTCATCGCGTTCGCGCTGATGGCGCTCGTCACCTTCTTCCACCTCTACCAGGACGTGCAGGCGCTGCGCGGCAAGACCGTGTTCCCCTGGGCCCCGGTCGAGGAAGGGATCGAGATCTGACATGGGTGCGCTCGGCTCGGGCCTGATCGCGCTTCTGGCCATCGGCGCGCCCATCGGGGTTGCGCTCGGCGGGGCGGCCGTCGCCTTCATCCTCTACGACCCGGTGCTGTCGGCGAACACCGCCTTCCGCGCCTTCTTCAGCTTCGTCAACAAATACACGCTCATGGCGATCCCGTTCTTCATCTATGCGGGATTCCTCATGGAGCGCACCGGGCTGATCTCCAAGCTGTTCAAGTTCGCCGACGCCATCATCGGCTGGCTGCCCGGCGGTTTCGCCTACGCCACGCTGATCGCGGCCGTGCTGTTCGGCGCGATTTCCGGCTCCAGCACCGCCATGGCGGCGGCGATGGGCGTGATCGCCTATCCGGAGATGATCCGGCGCGGCTATCCGGTGTGGATGGCGGCCGGGGTGATCGCCTGCGGCGGCGGCATCGCGATCCTGATCCCGCCTTCGATCACGCTCATCCTGTTCGGCATCATCACCGAGGAGTCGATCGTCAAGCTGTTCTTCGCCGGCTTCGTGCCGGGCGTCCTGCTGGCGGTCTCGGATGCGGTCATCATCGTCTTCATCGCCTGGCGGCTGAAGCTGCCCGCCGGCGAGTTCAGCGTGAGGAAGCTCTGGGAATCGACCGTCGAGGCGCTGCCGGCGATCCTGATGCCGGTCTTCGTGCTGGGCGGCCTCTACGGCGGCGTGTTCACGCCGACGGAAGCGGGCGCGGCCTCCTGCGCCTATGCGCTGATCTACGGGCTGGCGGCCCGGCGCGGCGCGTTCCTGCGCGAGCTGCTGCCAACGACCATGCGCGCGGCCAACCTCACCGCCATCGTCTTCTTCCTGCTGGGCTGCGTCGGCGTCTTCCAGTTCCTGCTCGCCAACAAGGGCTGGCCGCAGGACGTCGCCACCTGGGTGGGCGCGCAGGGCCTGTCCGTCATGGGCTTCCTCATCGTGCTGCTGATCGTGCTGCTGATCCTGTCCATGTTCCTGACGGGCGTAGCGATCCTGGCGCTGACGGTGCCGATCATCTACCCGGTCTCGCTGACGCTCGGCATCGACCCGATCCATCTCGGCATATTGTTTGCGCTCGCGGTCGAGATGGGCGGCGTGATCCCGCCGGTCGGGCTCAACCTGTTCGCTGTGAGCGGCACGACGGGGGTGCCGGTGACAAGGGTGATGAAGGGCGCGGTCCCGTTTCTGTGTACCGACGGCATCGTGCTCATCCTGGTGCTGTTGTTCCCCATACTCGCCCTCTGGCTCCCCAACTCCATGGTCCAGTCGGTGTTCAATTAGGGCGCGCCGGCCGGCTGCATACAGGAGGACCGCCGCATGTCCGGGACGAAGAACGAGAGCGGCCCCGAACTCGCCGCCGCGCGCCACGCCCCGTCGTCCGGCGCCCTTCGGGCCATGCGGGCCGGTTCGCCAATGTGACGCGGATGGTCTTCCACCCGACGCGCGAGCGCCCGAACACGCCCAATGCCGGCCTCGTCACCTACGCGCCGGCCGCGGGCTTTCCGCTGCGCAAGCACGATTTCGCGCAGCTCTGGTATGTCGCGGAGGGCGAGCGCCGCTTCGGCGACCGGACGCTTCGCGCCGGCGACACCGTCTATATGGAAGACCCGCGCTATGAGCACGAAATGCACACCGAAACCGGCTGCACCATCGTCTTCATGCAATATTCCGGCCCGACAACAGGCGCCCGCCCGATCTACGAAGGCCGCTTCGACGGCCGGGAAGCTGCTGCGGGCGCGGAGCCGAATTTGGAACGGTAAGGGTTCGCCGCCCGACCCCGCCGGTCTTCAGTCGGTCTCGACCGGATCGCCCGCGCCCGCCCCCCGCGCGCGCGATTCGGCGCTTTCCGGCACATGGGTCCGGGCGGCCTGCCGGGCGAGGCGGGCGTAAACCTTCCTGTCCACCGGGATGCTGCCATCGAGGCGCGGCAGGTCGGACGGCATCGGGCCGTCGCCGCCCTTTTCGATCCGGACGGTCTCCGCGAGAGCCAGGCCTTCGAGCGCACGGCAGGAGTCCCCGACGGACCCGGGACCGATGTCGATTACCGGGGCCCGGGGCCCGAGCGAAACGGCCAGCCGCGCGCCGCAGACCTGCGCAACGCTGGCCAGGAACGGCACGGCCAGCAGCGGCCAGCGGACCCCGGCAAGCACCAGCGCGCCGGCGGCGGCGAACGGAAGCGGCGTGTCCGCCCGGTCGGCCAGGGTCATGCCGGCGAGCAGCCCGTCGATCTTGCCGGAGTCCGCGCGCCACACCGCGCCTTCGGGGACCGGGAAGCCGCGCCGCCAGTCCGGCGCGGACAGGCGTTCGAGCGCGCCGTCCAGCGCCGACAGGCCGGCGAGGCCCCGCGCCTCCAGCCAGCCGGCCCCGCGCCCGGCCTCCTCGGCTATGCCCCAGGGCAGGCCGGCGCCGCGCGCCGCCTTGGCCGCCAGGGTCCGGATTTCGTTCAGCGAGCAGAGCATCGGCTCAGGCATCGGGATAAATCCAGTCGTCCGGCGGCATTGCATGCAGTTCGTCCGGATAGGGCGCGTGGCAGAACATGTTGATGCGCAGCCAGCGGTCCGATTTCGGATCGAAACGGGTTGCGCCGAAAAACGCCAGCTTGCAGCGCAACAGGTCGAGCGGCAGCAGATCGGCGCCGACCAGATTGTCGCGAATCTCGCCATACGGACCCATGTCCGGGTCGCAGAGCCGGCGGACGGTATGGCGATGCTCCGGGCGGCGCAGCAGGAAATTGGCGAGAGTCTCGTCCTGCGCCGCCTTGCGCAGGTCGGCGTGGCACGTGGCGATATCGCGGCCGGTCGCGAGCGGCAGCTCCAGCTCCGCGCCCGGCTCATGCCATCGTTCACCCAGCCGCGGCTCCAGCTTGTTCGCCGACACGTACCAGAAGCGCGCCCGGGCGTCCGGACTGGCGTAATCCGGCGCCAGCGCCCAGCCATGCCGGTCTTCGATACGGCCGCGCAGGTCCCGGACGCGGCCCGGCAACCCGGCCGGCAGCATTTCCGTCTCTTCCAGGGCCATGCGGTCCGCCAGGTCGTCCACGAGGCCGCCATGCGGTTCGATGAGCAGGGACACGGTGAGTTCCTGGCCTTCGAGCGACAGATGGTCTCCTGCCCAATCCCGGATTCCGGCCCAGGGCGCGGCAGTCTCCGGGCCGAGCCCGGCGGCGAAGGCGTCGAGCCGGTCGAGATCCTCCGCCAGCCGGGCGATCTTCGCCGCCTGCATCGGATCGGCGACGGTCCAGGCGGCGGCATCGGCCCTGGCGCGGGCGATCCACCGGCGGAATTCGCGCCAGGTTCCCGCACATGCCCTCTCCCGGGCGCAGACGCGGGCCAGCGCCAGCTCGCGGCATTCGATCCAGCGGGCGAACAGGGCCGGATGGTTGACGATGAACGGGCCGAGGCCGAGGCGGTCGAATTGCCGATGCCGAGACGGCGCCGGAGCGCCCGGTCCAGCGGCACGGCGCCGGCGCCGCCCCTGGCTCGCGCCATATGATCGACGAGGTCGGCGATGAACTGCCGGATCATCCAGACCGTGAGCATTTCCATGCGGAACGGGCCGCCGAAACCGGCGCGGCCGGCGTAGCAATGGCGATCTGCAATGCCGAACTTGCCATTGCCGTAAACCGCGGTCGTTCGCATGACATAGCCGGTCTCGTCGAGGCGCGCCGCCGCCGGCTGGCGCCCCGCCGCCAGGCAATCCACGACATGGTCGAACAGCCGGGCGCTCTTGTTGGCGCGGGAGAGAATCAGGTCGGTGTGGCGGTAGCGTCCGGCCTCCTGCTTCGGCGCGTTGACCCGCAAACGCTCGATTTCATCACCGCCGGGTATGCCGTCATACAGCACAAACGCAGTGTCCCAGGCTTCGGCGATCACCCGGTCGGTGCGCAGCGCCGGGTCGAGGTCGCGGGCGAAACAGACCAGCGAACAGGTCCGCTTCGGCCCCCGCGCGGCATAGACGGCGGCGCCGACGCCGTCGCGGCCGATTTCCCAGCGGTCGTAGCCGAAGCGGTATCCTTCAGCCGCAACATGGCGCAGCATCGCCCGCAGGAAACTCAGCCGCGTCTGGTGGAACGCGCCGAGGCGGGCGAGCCGCATGACCGTTTCCGGCGGCCGCAGCCTGAGGCGGCGCCCCGTTCGACCGTCTTCGACCGGACCGAAGTCTCCGGGGCCGCTCGAATCGGGCCGGTGTCTCGGGAAACCGGACATGCTTCACGCTTTCTGGCAGCGGCGCATTCCCGTTCTCCCACACGCCCGCTGCGCATCCGCCGGAAAATCGAATCCGGTCGATCCTGACACAGAACGAGCCCCGCCCCCAGCCGGCTCGGCGCTCGATGGTGCCTCAGTGCAACTGCCCAGGATGTGTGATCTGGTGATGGGTTGGCGGGGGATCGAAAGATGAGTCAACCTCACTAGTGTCCGGTTGAGGTGCTGGGGTTTTGAGAAAATGTATCTTATATCGTGGTGCTATAGAGAATTTGCGTGGTGTCGATTTTGTCCGGTCCGCCGGCTGTGTGGTGACGTTGTCGGGCTGCGAGTTCCATTCGAGAATTTAACCGGGCACCAGTGATTGCGGAATTTTTTTGGGTGCGCCGGCCCCCCATGCCGTTGCGCCCTGCAGGTGCTCCGGCGGGGGTGCGCGGCGGGGAGTCGAGAGGATAGAGTGGCGGCGGATTCACCGGGAGGGAGACGAGATGAGCGGACGGCTGGATGGCAAGACCGCGCTGGTGACGGGGGCGGGCTCCGGCATCGGCCGCGCGACGGCGCTGCTGCTGGCGCGGGAGGGCGCGCATGTCGTGGCGACCGACATTGACGCGGCCGCCGCCGGGCAGACCGCGAGCGCCGCCGAGGGGCCGATGACCGTGCTGGCCCACGATGTCGCCGACGCCGGCGATTGGGAACGCGCCGTCGCGGCTGCCGCCGGGGCCGATGGCGGCCTCTCCATCCTGGTCAACAATGCCGGTATCGCGCCCAAGGCGACCATCGAGCAGGAAACGCTGGAGGGCTGGCGGCGGGTCCACGAGGTCTGCCTCGACAGCGTCTATCTCGGCTGCCACGCAGCGCTGCCCGCCATGGCGGAGAGCGGCGGCGGCTCCATCGTCAACATCTCCTCGGTCGCCGCGCTCCGGGGCGTCGCGGTCTATGCGGCCTACTGCTCCGCCAAGGCCGGCGTGCACATGCTGACCAAGACCATCGCGCTGCATTGCGGCCGGCGCGGCTACAATATTCGCGCCAACTCGGTGCATCCGGGGCCCATCGACACGCCGATCCTCGACCCCGACCGGGAACGATTCGGCCAGCGCGCCATCGACGCCCGCGCCGAGGCGATTCCGCTCGGCCGCATCGGCCGGCCGGAGGAGGTCGCGCATTGCGTGCTGTTCCTGGCGTCGGACGAGTCGAGCTTCGTCAACGGCACCGAGCTCGTCGTGGACGGCGGCTTCTGCGCGAAATAGGGAGAGTCTGGAATGACCGGACGGATCGAAGGCAAGATTGCGCTGATTACCGGCGGGGCGTCGGGGCTGGGGGCGGCGACGGCGGAAATGTTCGTCCGCGAGGGCGCGCGCGTGGCGATAACCGATATCGACGAGGCGAGGGGCGCGACACTCGCGGCGGCGCTCGGGGCCGATGCGGCCTTCATCCGCCACGATGTGACCGACGAGGCCGCGTGGCGGGCGGCCGTGGCGGAGACGGTCGAGCGTTTCGGCGGGCTCAACATCCTTGTGCAGAGCGCCGGCATCGGCCTCACCAAGCCCGTCACCGAGATCGAGCTGGAGGAATGGCGCCTGGTGCACGCCATCGACCTCGACGGCGTGTTCCTTGGCTGCAAGCATGCCATCCCCGCCATCGCCGCCCATTGCCGGGAAACGGAGGGTGCGGGCTCCATCGTCAACATCTCCTCGATTGCGGGCGTCATCGCCGGGCACAACATGGCCGCCTACAACTCCGCCAAGGCGGGCGTACGCCATCTCAGCAAGTCGGTGGCGCTGCACTGCGCCCGGCAGGGCCTGCCGATCCGCTGCAACTCCGTGCATCCGACCTTCATCGATACCCCGATCCTCGACCGCTACAAGGAGCATTTCGGCACGGAGGAGGCGCTGCGCAAGCTCGCCCGCCAGGTGCCCATCGGGCGGGTCGGGCAGGCGGAGGAGGTCGCATATGCGATCCTCTACCTGGCGTCGGACGAGAGCAGCTTCACCACCGGCTCGGAACTCTTCGTGGACGGCGGCATCGCCGCGATGTGAGAAGCGGCCATGAGCCCCTGGCGCCTTTGGGCCGCCGTCGTCGCGCCCTTCGGCCTCGGCTATTTCATGTCCTACCTGCTGCGCGCGGTAAACGCCGTGGTGGTGGGGGACCTGGAGCGCGATGTCGGCGTTTCGGCCGAGGGGCTGGGGCTGATCACGGCCGCCTACCTGTTCGGCTTCGGCGCCTTCCAGCTCCCGCTGGGCGTGCTGCTGGACCGGTTCGGGCCGCGCCGGGTGCAGGCCTGCCTGCTGATGGTCTCGGCCGTCGGCTCGCTCCTGTTCGCGGCCGGCGGGTCGGCGGAGGCGCTGGTGGCGGCGCGCCTGTTGATCGGCCTGGGTTTCGCCGGCGGGTTGATGGCGTCCTTCAAGGCCGTGGTGCTCTGGGCGCCGCCGCAGCGCGTGCCGCTGTTCAACGCACTGGTCATGGTGTTCGGCGGTTTCGGGGTATTGGCCGCGACCGAGCCTGCGCATATGGCAGTTGCGGCCTGGGGCTGGCGGATCGTGTTCGTCGGACTCGGCGGCGCGGTTGCGCTCGCGGCCTCGGCGATCTTCCTGCTGGCGCCGCGCGAGCGTCCCGGCATGTTGAGCGCCGGCGGCTTCCGGGCCCAGCTTTCGGGCATCGCCCATGTCTATCGCGACCGCCTGTTCTGGAGCCTCGCGCCGCTGATCGCGGGAACTTGCGGCGCCCATATCGCGCTCCAGACTCTCTGGGCCGCGCCCTGGCTGCGCGATGTGGGCGGCCTCGACCCGCAACAGGTCGCCTCGACGCTTTTCGTGATGGCGGCGGCCTTCATCGTCGGCATCCTGCTGTCCGGCGCGCTCGGCGACTGGGCGAACCGGCGCGACGTCTCGCTGATGACGGTGGTCGAAGCCGTCACGGCCGTGTTCCTCGCGTCCCTTCTCGCCATCCTGCTTGGCCTCTGGCCGCCCGCCACGGCGTTCTGGGCGGTGTTCGCCATGACCGGTCAGATGGCCATCCTCGCCTATGCCCATCTCTCGGCGCATTTCGGCTCCGTGTTGGCGGGCCGCGCCAACACCGCGCTCAACCTTCTGGTCTTCCTCGGGGCCTTCGTCATCCAGTATGCCGTCGGCGGCGTGCTCGACTTCTGGACGGCCGAAGAGGGCCGCTATCCGGAGGAGGCCTACCGGGCGGCGTTCGGCGGCCTGCTCGCCTTCCAGCTCCTCGGCTGGGTCTGGTACCGGCTGTCGCGGCCGCCGGAGACTGCCGGCAAGGGGACTTGAACCGACGGTCATTGAGCGGAACCGATGCCGATAGCCGCCGGAAAGCGCCTCCCCCGCGCGCGAGGGAGAGCCTGCCTTGGACCGCGAACCCGGGGGGCGGGGCGGAAGGCTGTCCCGGCCCGGCATGGTCTCGCTGGAGGACACCCCTCGGGATGTGTCATGAAATGTCATGTTTTGTCATGGTCCGGCAGCGCGCCGCCGGTCTGGCGGGCGGAGTGTTCGGTTATGGCGGGTGCATCGGGCACGGGGCGGTGGCTCCCTCGTTCCGTTGTCGCCCGGCTCCGGGGCGACGCTGTTTCGGGCGTATCGCGCGAAGCGGCGGACGCAGCTCTCCCGTGCGTTCCGGACGGGTTTTTCAGAAGTGAGGGACGCGGAAGCCTCCGCCCTCGAAATCATCTTACCACACTTTCTATCAGGTCAAGCCTCAAACGAAACAAAAAGTGAATATTCTGACTCCTTCATCCGCCGCTCCCTGCCCATCGAATTGCGGCGCCGGCGCCGGCTCCGAAGATGGCGAAGGCGGCAATCAGCGGCGACACCGTTCCATTGAAGCCAAGGCCCACGATCGCTCCGAGCGGGATCGAGATGAAGGTGGAGAGCGAAGCGACCACGGCAGATCCCGCGCCGGCGATGTGGCCGAGCGGCTCCATGGCGAGCGCATTCAGATTCCCGAAAAGGAGACCGATGCAGAGGAAGACGGCGAGCATATAGGCGGTGAACAGCCAGAGCGGAGGCAGGCCCTCGAAGGCGAAGGCCAGCGCCCATGCGCCCGCCGAAAGCAGCGCGATGACCATGGCCGCCGCCCCGGTGAGGCGCTGCATGCCGTGCTTCATCACGAGGCGCCCGTTCGCAAGCGAAGCCCCGCCGATGGCGAGCGCCAACGCCCCGAAATAGGCCGGGAAGAGCGCGCCGGTGCTGTAGGCCTCCTGGAAAATCTGCTGGGCGGAACTCAGATAGGCCACGAACAGCGCGAACACGAAGCCCGTGGCGAGCGTATATCCAAGAGCGGTCCGGATTCTCAGCACTTCCAGAACGGCGCCGCCGACAGCGCGCGGGGAGAGCGGCCGGCGGCGCGCGGGCGGCAGGGTTTCCGGCTGGCGAAGGCCGAACCACAGGAAGGCGACCGCCGCCAGGGCGAGGAAGGCGGCGAAGATCGCCCGCCAGCCGCCGATCCCCTGTATCCCCTGCCCGAGGGCCGGCGCGATAGCGGGAACGAGGACGAACACGGCCATCGCGAAGGACAGGATGCGCGCCATCCGGCGGCCTTCATAGCGGTCGCGCACCAGGGCCATGGTGACGACGCGCGGCCCCGCGGCCCCGAAGCCCTGCAGCACGCGGCCCGCGATCATCGCCTCGAAGGTCGGCGCAAGGAGGCTGACCAGGCATCCGGCCATGAACAGCAGGAGGCCGGCATGGATGGCGGGCCTGCGTCCGATGCTGTCGGAGAGGGGGCCGAAGACCATCTGGCCAAGACCGAGCCCCAGGAACATGGCCGTGACGACGAACTGGACATCGTTCCGGCCGGGCGCCTCGAGGTCCCGGCCGATGGCGGGCAGCGCCGGCAGCATTGCATCGGTCGCAAGCGCGACGAGCGATACCAGCAGCGCGACGAGCGGAACGAACTCGCCGGGTCCTGGGGCGGGGCGGGCGGTAGTTTGCCTCATTCCCGCTCGGGACCCTCTATTTCGATGCTCCGCCCCGATTGCCGAAGTAGAAGCCCGTAACGGCGCCGGTCAGAGCGGAGAAGGCTGCGAGAACCTTGTCGAAGCTCTCCTTCAAGCCGTCGATCAGAGGGCCGAGAATTACAACGATTATGAACGCGCCAACAATTGCGAGGGCCAGCATCGCCCTGATCGATCCTTCCGGAAGATAGAGGCCCTTTGTGCCTTCAAATCGGGCGCCGCCGTCTTTGCGTAAACAGCAGCCGATTAACAGACATGCGAGCGGCATGATGACAAAAACTACAATAAACAGTGCAACCAATGCGTAGAGCAGCGTGTTCCCGGTCATTGCATGTCTCCCGAGCGCTCTACGGTAGATACGCCCCGCCGTTCACATGGATGGTGGCGCCGGTGATGTAGGCGCTTGTCGGTTGGCAGAGATGCACGACCGTCTCGGCCACTTCCTCCGGGCGGCCCTGGCGGCCGACGGCGACGGGCACGGCGCTCGCCTGTTCGGGGCGCAGCCCGCCCGCGTCGCGCACGGTGTCGATCACGCCCGGCGCCACGCAATTGACCGTGATGCCGTCGGGGCCGAATTCCTTTGCGAGGCCTTTGGTGAAGCCGACCAGCCCCGCCTTGGCGGCGCTGACATGGGCGCGCTCCGCCATGCCCATATGCGCGGAGACGCCGCCCATATTGACGATCCGCCCCCAGCCCTTCGCCTGCATGGAGGCCAGCACGGCGCGGGCCGAGAGATAGGCGCCCTCCAGAATGACCGCCTGCGCCTCGCGCCAGTCGGCCAGCGTCGATTGCAGGAAGGGGACATGGCGGCGGATGGCGGCGTTGTTCACTAGGATATCGACCGGGCCGACGGCCGCCGCCATCGCCGCGACGGCGGCTTCGTCGGTGACATCGGCCATGTGCAGCGAGGCCGACCCGCCGGCGGCCTCGACCTCCGCCACGACCGCGCGGGCGGCCGCCTCGGCCCGGCGGGTATTGACGCAGACATGCGCGCCGTCGCGCGCGAGGCGCAGACAGATTTCGCGGCCGATATTGCGGCTGGCCCCGGTGACGAGGGCGGTCTTTCCGGCAAGCGGCCCCTCGCTCACTGGCATGAGAGGCACTCTTCGTAATCGACGCGGAGCGGGGCGTCCTCCTGCCGCGCCACGCGCTTGCCGCCCACCGCCTCGGCGCGCTGGAGCGATTTCGAGCGGCAGTAATAGAGGCTCTTCAGCCCGCGCCTCCAGGCCATCATGTGCAGGCCGTGCAGGTCGCGCTTGTGGATGTCCGCCGGCAGGAAGAGGTTGACCGACTGCGCCTGGTCCACCATCGGCGCGCGCTCGGCCGCGAGGTCCACGATCCAGCGCTGGTCCAGCTCGAACGCCGTCTTGAACACGGTCTTCTGCGCGTCGGTGAGGAAGTCGAGATGCTGCACCGAGCCTTCGTTGACCGTGATCGAGGACCAGGTGTCCTCATCGTTGTGGCCGACCGTCTCCAGCACGGCCTCCAGATAGCGGTTGCGCACCGCGAAGGAACCCGAGAGCGTCTTGTGGGTATAGGCGTTGGCCGCGACCGGCTCGATGCCGGGCGAGGCGCCGCCGCAGATGATCGAGATGGAGGCGGTCGGCGCAATCGCGGTCTTGTTGGAGAAGCGCTCGTCCATGCCGAAATCGGCGGCGTCGGGGCAGGGGCCGCGCTCCGCCGCCAGCCGCTTCGACGCGGCGTCGGCGTCCGCCTGGATGCGGGAGAACATGCGCCGGTTCCAGACCGATGCCATGACGGACTCGAACGGCGCGTTCAGGCCTTGCAGGAAGCTGTGGAAGCCCATGACGCCGAGCCCCACCGAGCGCTCGCGCATCGCCGCATAGGCCGCCGTGCGCATGGAGTCCGGCGCGTTCTCAATGAAGTCCTGCAATACGTTGTCGAGGAAGCGCATCACGTCCTCGATGAAGCCCGGCGCGTCCTCCCACTCGAGATAGCGCTCGAGATTGAGCGAGGAGAGGCAGCACACGGCCGTGCGCTGGCCACCGCGATGGTCCGGGCCGGTCGGCAAAACGACCTCGGCGCAGAGGTTCGAGGTCTTCACCTCCAGGCCCGCCAGCTTGTGGTGCTCGGGCCGGGCGCGGTTCACATGGTCGATGAAGACGAGATAGGGCTCGCCGGTCTCGATCCGGGCCGTGAGGATGCGGATCCAGAGGTCGCGGGCGCGGATGCGGTGCTGCACGCTGTGGTCGCGCGGGCTGATGAGCGCCCATTCCTCGTCCGCCTCGACAGCGCGCATGAAGGCGTCCGGCACCAGCACGCCGTGATGCAGGTTGAGCGCCTTGCGGTTGGGGTCGCCGCCGGTGGGCCGGCGCAGCTCCACGAACTCCTCGATCTCCGGATGGCTCGCCTGCATATAGACCGCCGCCGAGCCGCGCCTGAGGCTGCCCTGGCTGATCGCAAGCGTCAGCGAATCCATCACGCGCACGAAGGGGATGACGCCGGAGGTGCGCCCGTTCTGGCCGACCTTCTCGCCGATGGAGCGCAGATTGCCCCAATAGCTGCCGATGCCGCCGCCGCGCGCCGCCAGCCACACATTCTCCGTCCAGAGCCCGACAATGCCCTCCAGGCTGTCGTCGGCCTCGTTCAGGAAGCAGGAGATCGGCAGGCCGCGCTTCGTGCCGCCGTTGGAGAGCACCGGCGTGGCGGGCATGAACCAGAGCTTCGAGATGTAGTCGTAGAGGCGCTGGGCGTGCGCGCTGCCGTCGGCGAAATGCCCGGCGACGCGGGCGAACAGGTCCTGCCAGGACTCGCCCGGCATCAGGTAGCGGTCTTCCAGCGTCTCCTTGCCGAACCGGGTCAGCAGATCGTCGCGGCCGCGGTCGAGCACGACGCGGATTCCGCGCTCGTTCTGATAGACTTCATGGGCCTGCAGGCCGCGCAGCAACGGCGCTGCGTCGTCCGTCGCGCGGTCCCGAAGCTCCAATGCGCCCGCGCCGTCCATCATTCGCCTCCACACACAACCAGTGCGTAGTTTTGGATCATTCCCCATAACATCTTGTGGAGCACGGCCATGATGACCGAGACTTCAATGTAACGGAAAAGCGGCCCGGATGCACACGGAAAAGTGAAGAGCCCGCCGGCCGGAACGCTGGCGTCGGCATCTTCCGGCCTGTAATTTGACGCTGGGCGCCACGGAAAGAGGGGGCCCGGGCCATACGAATTCGGGCATTCGCCGTCATGGCGGCGCTGTTCGCCACTGTCGTCGCGCCGGCGGCAGCCGACACCGACGCGGCGAAGCTCTTCAAGAAGAAATGCACGGTCCGCCATCGCCTCGACGAGACCGGCAGGAAGAAGGTCGGCCCGAACCTCTGGGGCGCAGTCGGCCGGCCCATCGCCTCGGCGCCGAGCTTCAAATATTCTAGGGGGCTCGGCAAGCACAAGGGCAAGACCTGGACCGAGGAAAACCCGGACGCCTGGCTCACCAGGCCGAGGGCGTTCGCAAAGGGTGCGCGCATGGCGTTTCCGGGCTTCAGGAAGGCCGAACAGCGCGCGTCCGTCATCGCTTATCCGAGGAGTGCGGTTGAATGAGGGCATTGCTGGCGGGAATTCTGGCGCTCGCCTGCGTTTCCGGGGCGCAGGCCGCCACGCCGGAGCGCGTCCGCGTCGCCCGGCGAGGTTATCGACACCTGGTGCTATGTCACCGAGATCATGTTCGCCGAGGGCACGGCGCACCGCCAGTGCGCGGTCCGGTGCACGGTCGGCGGCATCCCGGTCAGCACCAAGAGCGATGACGGGCAGGTCTATATGGTGCTGCGCATCGAGGGCGAGGACCCGGTGGACAATCCGCGCGTCATCGACATCCAGTCCCACCGGGTGACGGTGGACGGCGACCTCTACAGGCGCGACGGCTTCAACTACCCGATCATGACACAGGTCGCCGAAGACGGCGGCGGCGTCAACCTGACCCACGAAGAATACGGCATCATGCTGTTCGGGGAGTGAGCGCCATGCGTATCCTGTCCGCTCTCGCCGGCCTGCTGCCGATCGCCGGGCCCGCCTTCGCCGCCGAGGAAATGGGGCATCGAGCACGAAGAGAAGGTGCGGTTGACCGTGACCGCGGTCGATATCGCCTGCGAGCTGACCGGCGACTGCCCCGCCGATTGCGGCGGCGGCAAGCGCCAGCTCGGCCTTCTGACCGCGGAAGGCCGGCTGATCCCGGCGGCCAAGAATTTCGACCCCTTCGCCGGAACCCAAGCCGACCTGCTGCCCTTCTGCGGCCGGAAGACGGTCGTGGACGGGCTGCCGATCGAGAACCCGAAGCTGCCGATGTTCGCCGTCCAGTTCAAGAAGGCCGCCGGCCCGGACGGCAAGTGGGCGCGGGGCAACTGGTTCGTCAAGGAATGGGGCAGGGCCAATCCGGACAAGCCGGCGGGCCAGTGGTTCCGTCACGATGCGCGCATCCTGGCCAAGATCGAGCGCACCGGGAAACTCGGCATCCCCGGCCTCGAACTCAAGGAGTAGGCGGCGCGCCGTCGCCGACGAAGGGGTTTGCGGCCCTCTCGGCGGCGAAGGTGGACATCGGCCCGTGCCCCGGCAGGAAGGCGATGTCGGAGCCGAGCGGCCAGAGCCTGGTGCGGATCGAGCGGATAAGCGCCGCATGGTCGCCGCCGGGCAGGTCGGTGCGCCCGACGGAGCCCTGGAACAGCACGTCGCCCACCACGGCCAGCTTCGACGGGCGGTGGAAGAAGATCACATGGCCCGGCGTATGGCCGGGACAGTGGCGCACTTCCAGGGTGAGGTCCGAGACCGTCACCTCGTCGCCTTCGTCGAGCCAGCGCGCGGGCTCGAACGCGATCGCGGGCCCGAAGCCGAACTGCGCCGCCTGTTCCGGCAGGCCCTCGATCAGGAAGCGGTCCGCCTCGTGCGGGCCTTCGATGGATACGCCCAGCAGGTCGGCAAGCGCGCCGGCGCCGGCGGCGTGATCGACATGGCCGTGGGTCAGCAGGATCTTCTCGACCGCGACGCCCAGCTCCCCGACGGCGGCGCGGATGCGCGGCAGGTCGCCTCCCGGGTCGATCACCGCGCCCGCCATGGTCGCCTCCGACCAGACGATGGAGCAGTTCTGCTGGAACGGCGTGACCGGAACGACCTGTCCCCTGAGCCCCATAACGCGACCCTCCCTTCGGCGGCGGCGGCACTATAGCGCCGGCAGCGGCCGGCCCCGGGTCGCGGCTACTCGGCGCGGATGCAGCGGACCATGTGCTGCGGGGTGAGCTGGAACTCGGGGGGCGGGACCTCGCAGCCGGGTTCGGCGAAGCGGCAGCGGGGCGCGAAGGCGCAGCCGGGCGGAAGCCGCGTCATGTCCGGCGGCGAGCCCGAAATCGCCTCCAGCGCCTTGCCGCGCGACGAGGCGTGGACGGTGGAGGCCAGCAGCCCCTGGGTATAGGGATGCCGGGGGTTGCGCATGATCTCGCGCACCGGCCCGGTCTCCACGAACTTGCCGCCATACATCACCGCGATCCGGTCGGCGATCTCGACCGCCACGCCCACATCGTGGGTCACGAAGATGACGGCCATTCCGAGCTCGCGCTGCAATTCGCGCAAGAGCAGCAGGATCTGGATCTGGACCGTCGCATCCAGCGCGGTGGTCGGCTCGTCCGCCAGCAGCAGGCTCGGATTGCAGCAGAGCGCGAGCGCGATCATCGCGCGCTGGCGCATCCCGCCCGAAAGCTCGTGCGGATAGGCGCGCAGCCGCCGCTCGGGCGAGGGGATGCGGACGCGGTCGAGCAGGTCGATCGCGCGCCGCCGGGCCTCTTCGCGGCTCACGCCCTCGTGGCGGACGATGGTCTCGGCGATCTGCCTGCCGACCGTATAGACCGGGTCGAACGCGACCATCGGCTCCTGGAAGATCATGCCGACCTCGGCGCCGCGCAGGTCGGCGAGCGCGCGCCCGTTCATTTCGAGCACGTTCCGGCCGCCGATCTCGATGCGGCCCTCGAGCGCGGCGCGGCGCGGCGGCAGCAGGCGCATCAGGGCGCGCAGCGTGACGCTCTTGCCCGAGCCGGACTCGCCGAGAATGCAAAGCACCTCGCCGGGGTCGAGCGTGAACGAGACGCCGTTCACCGCATTCACGGTGGCGTCGCGTCCGGTGAACCGGACGGCGACGTTCTCGGCGCGCACGACCGGGGCTGGCATGGCGTCCGCCATCGACGGCTCAGGCCGCCGCCCGGCTGTGTCCCGAACCGGCCGTGCGCATGTGGCAGGCGACGAGATGGTCCGCGCCGCCCGCCATGTCCTGCCCGGCGGCCGGCCCGAGGCGGGGCTCGGCGCGGCGGCAGACATCCTCGGCGAAGCGGCAGCGCGTGTGGAAGCGGCAGCCGGGCGGGGGGTCGATGGGGTTGGGCGGGTCGCCGACCAGGGGCGGGGTCTCGGTGCGCCGGTCGGGGTCCATCGAGGGCATGGCGGAGAGCAGCGCCTCGGTATAGGGATGCTGCATGCGGTCGTAGATCGCGGCCGTCGGGCCGATCTCGACCACCTTGCCGAGATACATGACCAGCACCCGGTCGCTCATATATTGCACGACATTGAGGTCGTGCGAGATGAAGATGTAGGTGAGGCCGAGCTCGCGCCGGAGCGTCAGCAGCAGGTTGAGCACCTGGGCCTCGACCGACTTGTCGAGGGCGGAGACCGCCTCGTCCAGAATGAGCAGCCGCGGTTCGAGGGCCAGCGCGCGGGCGATATTGACCCGCTGGCGCTGGCCGCCGGAAAGCTCGTGCGGGTAGCGGCGGATGAACTGCGCCGGGTCCAGCCCCACCAGCGAGAACAGCTCGCGGGCGCGCTCGCGCGCCTCGGCCGAGGATACGCCGTGGACCTTCGGCCCGAACATGATGGTGTCCTCGATCGGCAGGCGCGGGTTGAGCGAGGAATAGGAGTCCTGGAACACCATCTGCATCTGGCGGCGCAGCTCGCGCAGTCCGGCCGCGTCGTCCGGGCGGACGGGCTCGCCGTCGAAGTCGATCCGGCCCGCATCGGCGCGGATGAGGTGCATGAGCAGGCGCGCGGTCGTCGATTTGCCGCATCCCGACTCGCCGACAATGCCCAGCACCTCGCCGGGCAGCACGGCGAGGTCGATGTCGTCGACCGCCTGCACCCAGCCGACGGCGCGGTTGAGGATGCCGCCGCGCACCGGGAAATACTTGCGCAGCGCCCGCACCTTCAGCAGCGCGCCGCCGTCCGCCTTGTTCGCCGCCGGGCTCACAGGCGCACGTCCATGGCGCTGCGAAGCCCGTCGCTCAGCAGGTTGAAGGTCAGCGAGGTGAAGAAGATCATCGCGCCGGGCAGCGCCGCGACCCAGGGATTGACGTAGATCGACTGCCGGAGCGTGTTCAGCATGAGGCCCCATTCCGGCTCGGGCGGCTCGGTGCCGAGGCCGAGGAAGCTGAGCCCCGAGGCGAGGATGATGCTGACGCTGATGAGGCTGGTTGCGTAGATGAACACCGGCCCGAGCACATTGCTCAGCACATGCACGCGGATGATGGTGAGGCTGCGCGCGCCGCTCGCGCGGGCCGCCTCCACATAGTCGAGCGAGCGGACCTGGGTGGTGACGCTCTCCGTCACGCGCGTGATCGGCGGGATGAAAACCAGGGTGAGCGAAACGATGGCATTGCCGATCCCGGCGCCGAGCGCGCCGGAGATGGCGACCGCGAGCAGCACGGAGGGGAAGGCGTAGAACACGTCCATCACGCGCATGATCGCCATGTTGATCCGCCCGCCGAGAAAGCCCGCGACGAGGCCGAGCGCGCCGCCGATGACGAACGCGATGACGATCGGGCTGATGCCCATGAACAGCGACAGCCGCCCTCCATAGAGCAGCCGGGTGAGCATGTCGCGGCCCATCTCGTCCGCGCCGAGCGGGTATCCGGGCGCCCCGATCTCCGCGAGGCGCTTGAGCATGTTCGCCTTGTAGGGGTCCGCGAGCGCGATGAGGTCCGAGAACATGGCGGAGAAGACGATGAGCAGCAGCACGAACGCGCAGACCATCGTCACCTTGTCGTCGCGGATGCGGCCGGCCACCGTGGTCCAGTAGCCGCGCGACTGCACGGCGACCTGCGCGGCGTCGATGGCGGCCTGCTGCTTGCTGTCGAGGGCGGGCGCGGTCGTCATCGCCGCGACATCCGGGGGTCGATGGCCGATTGCAGGATGTCCACGAACAGGTTCAGCAGCACGAAGAACATGGCGAGCACCAGGATGGTGCCCTGGAGCAGCGGCAGGTCGCGCTCGAAGATGGCGCTGTTGAGGAGCGAGCCGGTTCCGGGCCACTGGAACACGGTCTCGACCAGGATGGAGCCGCCGAGCAGGTAGCCGAGCTGGAGGCCCATGACCGCCAGCGTCGTCGGCGCGGCGTTGCGCACGATATGGGCGAGCACCTGGCGCTGGAACAGGCCCTTAGCGTGCAGCGCCTGGACGAACTCCTGGTTGAGGATTTCGGCTACCGTGGCGCGCACCGTTCGGGTGATGAGGCCCATCGGAATGACCGAAAGCGTGATGACAGGCAGCACGAGATGGCGCATGTGCTCGGCGTTCCATTCCCAGGCGGTGGAGCCTCCCGGCCCCATGCCGATGGACGGCAGCACGTTCATCTCGACCGAGAAGATAATGACCAGGACGAGCCCCAGCCAGTAATGCGGAACGCTGACGCCGGTGATCGCAATGGAGGTTGCGAGCTTGTCGATCCAGCGCCCTTGGAAGAAGCCGGCGATGCCGCCGAGGATCGCGCCCAGGGTGAAGCCGAGCAGCGTTCCTCCCGCCGCCAGGATGAAGGTGTTCGGCACGGCGATGCGGAGCTCGTCCACGACCTCGCGGCCGCGGGCGACGGAGACGCCGAGATCGCCGACCAGCACGCGGCCGAGCCAGGTCGCATACTGGATCGGCAAGGGCTTGTCGAAGCCGTAGGCCTTGCGCAGCTCCTGCACCATCTCTTCCGGCGCGTCCGGCGGCACGACCGCGCTCAGCGGATCGCCCGGCGACATGTGCACCAGGGCGAACACGAGCACCGTTACGCCGAGACCGATAGGGATGACGTAGAGGACGCGGCGGATGATGTAGTTCAGCATTCGGCCCAGCCTGCGCCGGAGCGGGCGGGCTGCACGGCGCGGCCCGCCCGCTTCGACATCCGGCCTATTCCATGGTGACCGGGGTGAGCGACTGGAACCAGTTGCGGGCCTGGATGAAGCCCTTGACCTGTTTTGTCATCGCCCTCGGGGCCACGTCATGGACCACCCAGAGGAAGAGCGCATTGTCCACTTCGCGCGTGTGCACCTTGGCGAGCCAGCCGTCGCGTTCCGCCGGGTCGAAGGCGAGCGAGGCGTTCTTCAGCAGCTCGTCGATCTCCGCGTCGCAGTGATAGCCCCAGTTCACGCCGACCGGCGCATGCAGGTCGCAGCGCAGGAAGCGGGTGAAGCTGCTATAGGGATCCTGCGTCGTGTAGCTGACATTGATGCCGTTGGCGCCCTGCGCCTGCTCGGCCTTGGCGCCGGCGCGCCAGCGGTCCAGCAGGCTCTGCCACTCCATGACCTCGAATTCGACCTCGATGCCGACCTCCTTCAGGTTCTGCTGCATGTATTCGTTCATCGGCAAGGGCAGCATCTGCCCGGAGCCGCTGGCCGAAATCATCATCTTGACCTTGACGGGGTTGTCGGGCCCGAAGCCGGCTTCCGCCAGCAGGGCTTTCGCCGCGTCGGGGTCGTGGCGAAGCTCGAAGCTGGGCGTGCCGTACCAGGGATCGGCCGGCGACACATGCCCGCTCGCCTTGACGGCGTAGCCGCCGAGCAGCGAGACGATGCCGTCGCGGTCGATGGCGAGGTTCGCCGCCTTGCGCACCCGGACATCGTTCCAGGGCGAGCCTTCGACGCGGCTCAGATGCCAGGACCAGACATGCGGGTAGAGGTTGGACGAGATCACCATGCCGCGTTCCTGCAGGCGGGGAATCGCGTCCGGCGCCGGCGCCTCGATCCAGTCCACCTGCCCCGAGAGCAGCGCGGCGGTGCGCGCATTCGGGTCCGGGACCGGTATCGTGACGACCTTGTCGAGCTTCGGCTGGCGGGTCTCGTCCCAGTGCTCCTCGAAGGGTACGAACTCGGCGCGCTCGCGCGGCACGATCTGGACCAGCTTCCACGGGCCCGTGCCGGAGGGGCTCTGGGCGAATTTGTTCCAGTCGCCGCCGGTCGCTTCGAACTGCGCCGGGCTCGACATCAGGATGTAGCAGATCTGGTAGGGGAAGAAGCTGTCGGGCGACTTGGTGGTGAACTCGACCGTGTGCGAGTCGATCTTCTCCCATCCCTTGGTGTTGGTGTCCGCGTCATAGACGACGGACGGGATGCGGAAGTTCACCAGCGAGGCCATCCGCGCGCTGTATTGCGGCGCGTTCTTGTCGAACAGCCGGTCGAAATTCCAGAGCACCGCGTCGGCGTCGAACTCCGAGCCGTCATGGAACTTCGCGCCCTTGCGCAGCTTGAAGGTCCATTTGGTCTTGTCGGCCTCGTTCACCTCCCAGCTCTCGGCGAGGCCGGGAATGAGGCCGGACGCCTTGTCGGCGGAGCTCATGTCCCAGTTGATGAGCCCGTCATAGAGCATCAGCCCCATGAAGCGGAACCCCTCGAAGCCCTGGTCGGGCTGGCCCCAGGAAAGCGGAATGTCCGCGGCGGTCATGCCGACCCGCAGCGTGCCGGCGGCGCGCGCCGGGGCCGAGACGGCGCCGGCGAGCAGGACGGCCGCCGCCGCGCCGACCGCCAGGTTGCGAAGTGGAAATCTCGTTTTCGACCTCATGAATATCCTCCCTCGGTTGAGACGACACGGACGCGCCGCCGCGCAACGGCCATTCCGGGCTCCTCCCGTCCCATCGTCGCCGTCATTGCGCTCGGGCTCCATGTCAGGGTGGCACCATAGCACGGGGGCGCAAGCCGCATGCCAAACGCAGGAATCGCCCTCCTGCGCTTGCGGGGGAGGACCGGGGCGGGAGGTTGTCCCACCCGGGCCTTGCTGGAGGAGACCCCCCGCGAAGTGTCATGAAGTGTCATGGAATGTCATGGTCCGGGGGCGCGCAGGCGGTCTGGCGGGCGGGGCGTTCGGCGGTCGCATCGGGCATGGGGCGGCGTCTCCTTCGTTCCGTTGCCGCCCGGATCGGGGGCGACCCTGTTCCGCGCGAGGCTTCGCGCACTCTCTCCAGCGTCATGCCCGGACTTGTTCCGGGCATGACGAAAGAAGGCGCGGCGCACCCGGCCTCCCATGCTCCCTCCGTCGCTTGCGAGGGAGGATTGGGCGGGAGGCTGTCCCGACCCGGCCTTGCTGGAGGAGACCCCCCGCGAAGTGTCATGGAATGTCATGTTCTGTCATGTTCCGGCGTCTCCCCGGTTTCGTTGCCGCCGGCTCGGGGGCGGCCCTGTTTCGCGCGTATGGCGGGCGTGTGCGGACGCGCGCGCGAGGCGGCAGGCGCATCCCTCCCGCGAGTTTCGGGCGGGTTTTCGGAAGCGAGAGACGCGGCCCCGGAAGCCTCGGCTCCTGGGACCATTCTAGCACACTTTCCTATCTGTCAAGCCTTAAACGAAACAAAAAGTGAAAATTATGGCTCCCCGTTTCGCGGCCGGCCGCCGGTGCGCCGCTCCTGTATCGCCTGGCCATCGCAGACCGCCCCGACAACCGCTCTTTCCGATGCGGCGCCTTTGGGACGGGCTTCACACGATCTCCAGTTCCACCGTGCCCAGCGCCTCGTGGGTATAGACGGCGCGGCTGCCGGCCTCGAGGAATTGGGTCGGCAGGATGGAGCCGGTCATCACCAACGCGCCGGCGCGCAACGGGCGGCCCCGCGCCATCGCGTTGTTGGCGAGCCAGGCGAGCGGCTCGAAAGGATGGCCCATGGCGTCGCCGCCCCGGCCCTCGCCCGCGGACTTGCCGTCGATCTCCAGGCTGCCGCGCGCGCCCACGAGGTCGAGCGCCCGCCAGCCGGCGATTTCCGGCCCGGCCACGACGCCGCCGTTCCAGGCGTTGTCCGCGATCAGGTCGAAGGCGGTCATGTCGTTGTAGTCGGCCCCGCGGTCGTCGATGAGTTCGAAGGCGGGCGCGACCGCGCCGACATGGGGGGCGACGCTCTCCCGCGTCCAGGGCCGGCCCTTGTCCGGCAGATCGTCCGCAAGCCGCACCATCGCTTCGCATTCGAGCCCGATGCGCATCAGCGCCGAGCGCGGCAGGCGCGCGGGCGAGCGGTGGACGCGCCCGGCGAAGACTGCGCCGGCGCAGGGCTGGTCGATGCCCGGCACGACCCGGCGCATGGCGGCGGAGGTGAGCGCCACCTTCCAGCCCGCAATCGGCAGGGCGAGGGCGCCGACGAAGGCCTCCTGCACCCGGTAGGCCTCCTCTTCGGACTGCGGCGCGATGCCGGCGGGCAGGCGCTCGAAGCGCCGGCCCTGCCGGTGCGCGGCGAGCAGGAAGTCCGCCGCCGCCTCGACAGTCACACGCCCATCTCCTCGAACACCTTCGAGGCTTCCCGGAACGCCTCGACGGCGGCCGGCACGCCGGCATAGATGCCGACCTGCAGGAACACCTCGGCGATCTCCTCCCTGGTGACGCCGTTATTGAGGGCGCCGCGGGTGTGCAGGCGCAGTTCGTGCGTGCGTCCGAGCGCCGCCAGCATGGTCAGGTTCATGATGCTGCGGGTCTTGTCCGGCAAGCCGTCGCGGCACCACACCGTGCCCCAGCAATATTCGGTGACGAATTGCTGGAGCTGGTGGGCGAAGGCGTCCTCCGCGCCCTTGGCGATGGAGGGGCCGACATACTCGTCGCCGAGCACCCGGCGGCGGGCTTCCAGCCCCTGCTCGAAGCCCGGCGTGCGGTCGTAGCTGCTGAGGTCCATGGGTTCGGTCTCGCTCCCGTTGCGGTCCCCCGCAGCAAAGCCCATTCCCCGCCCGCACTCAAGCGGGCAGCGCGGCTACGAAAGCACGGAGATCGTCCTTGCGCGGATGAGGTCGAAGTCGATCTCGGCGCCGAGGCCCGGGCGCTCCGGGGCGTGGACGCGGCCCTCGCCGTCCACCCGGATCTCCTCGGCAAGCCCGTAGCGGTGGGCGCCGTCGGGCATCAGCACCTCGAACATCTCGGTGTTCGGGATCGAGCAGATCAGGTGCAGATTGGCGACATTGTTGAGCGAGTTGCCGCCATGATGGACCTCGTAGGACATGTGGAACGCCTCGGCGAGATGGGCGGTCTTGAGGCAGGCGGTGAGCCCGCCCTTCACCGCCACGTCGCCGCGCAGATAGTCGGTCGCCTGGAGGAGCAGCCACGGCGCATAGGCCTGGAAGCCGCCGGGGCTGTATTCGGTCGCGAGTATGGGAATGTCGAGCTTCTGGCGCAGCTTGATGTAGTTGGTGATGTCGTCGTCGGCGAGCGGGTCCTCGTACCAGTAGAAGCCGAGCCGCTCCGCCGCCCGGCCGACGCGCAGCGCCGCCGGGTAGTCGTAGGACCAGGTGCTGTCGAGCATGATGCGGTAGTCGCCGCCGACCGCCTTGCGCACGGCCTCGCAGACGCGGATGTCCTCGTCCGGGTCGGTCGGCGGGTGGATCTTGTAGGCCTTCCAGTTCGCGTCGCGGAAGGAGACCGCCTCCTCGGCATAGGCTTCGGGCGAAGCGAGCACGGCGGAGCTGGCATAGGCGGGCGCGCTCGTGCGCATCGTGCCCATCAGGCGGTGGACCGGCAGGCCCGCCGCCTTGCCGGCGATGTCCCAGAGCGCGATATCGACGGCGCCGATGGCCCGCCAGGTGGTGTTGCGGTTGCGCGCCGTCAGCCCGAGATAGAGCTTCTCGCGGTCGAGCGGGTTCTCGCCCATCACCTGCGGCTTGAGGAAGCGGATGAGCGATTCCGCATCGCTCGCGGCGCCCCGGCTGGCGGAGCCGAGGAACGCATGGCCCTCAATGCCGTCATCGGTGCGCAGCGTCAGCAGGCCAAGCTCGCTGCGGCCCTCGAAACGGCCCGTATGCCTGCCGTAAGTGGTCGCCGGGATGTCGTCCCAGGCGAACAGGGTGAGCGTCATGTCGTCGATCTTCATGGGGCGGCGCGCCTTCCTGCCATCTTGAACCGGGGCGCGAAGCGTCTCATATGCCGGGCCGGGACGAAACAGGCGCAAGGGGGAGTGGCATGAGCGAAGAACGCCGGGCGTTTCAGGCGGAGGTCGGGCGCATCCTCGACCTGATGGTGCATTCGGTCTATTCGGACAAGGAAATCTTCCTGCGCGAGTTGATCTCGAACGCGGCGGACGCCTGCGACCGGCTGCGCTACCGCGCCATCGCCGAGCCGGAGTTGCTGGACGGAGACGCCGGATTCCGCATCCGCATCGAGGTGGACAAGGCCGCCCGCACCATCGCCGTCTCCGACAATGGCGAGGGCATGGGACGCGGGGAGCTCGTCGAGAACCTGGGCACCATTGCGCGTTCCGGCACCGCCGCCTTCGCCGACAGGCTGACCGGCGACGCAAAGAACGACGTCGCGCTGATCGGGCAGTTCGGCGTCGGCTTCTATTCCGCCTTCATGGTGGCGGAGCGGGTGCGCGTCGTCTCCCGCGCCGCCGGGGCGGAGGAGGCCTTCGCCTGGGAATCGGACGGCCGCGGCGAGTTCACGGTCTCGGAGGCGGAACGGGAGGCGCGGGGCGCCGAAATCCTGCTGCATCTGCGGGAAGGCGAGGACGAGTTCCTGGAGCCGGCCCGGCTCCGGTCGGTGGTCAAGACCTACTCGGACCACATCGCGGTTCCGGTCGAGATGGACGGCGAGACGGTCAATGAAGCATCCGCGCTCTGGACCCGGCCCCGGAACGAAATCGAACCCGAACAATATGCGGCGTTCTACCGGCAGGTGGGCCACGCCTTCGACGAACCCTGGCTCACCCTGCATTTCCGCGCGGAGGGCGTGATCGAGTATTCGGGCCTGCTGTTCGTCCCGACCTCGCGCCCGTTCGACCTCTTCAATCCCGACCGCAAGTCGGCGCTCAAGCTCTATGTGAAGCGCGTATTCATCACCGACGACGCGCCGGAACTGGTCCCGGCATGGCTGCGGTTTCTGCGCGGCGTGGTCGACAGCGAGGACCTGCCGCTCAACCTCTCGCGCGAAATGCTGCAGCGCAACCCGGTGCTGCGGCGCATCCGCGACGGGCTGGTGCGCCGGGTAATCGGCGAGCTCAGGACGAAGGCCGAGGCGGACAAGGAAGGCTACGAGGCCTTCTGGGAGGCCTTCGGGCCGGTGCTTAAGGAGGGGCTCTACGAAGACGCCGGCCAGCGCGAGGCGCTGCTGGAACTGGCGCGCTTCCGCTCGACCGGACCGGAAGGCTGGACGACGCTCGCGGCCTATGTCGAGCGGATGCGCGAGGGCCAGGAGGCGGTTTATTACATCTCGGGCGAGGAGGGCGCCGCGCTTGCCGGCAGCCCGCATCTGGAAGGCTTCCGCGCGCGCAGGGTCGAGGTGCTGCTGCTTCAGGATCCGGTGGACGACTTCTGGGTGCAGGCCGTCGGCGACTATGACGGCAAGCGGTTCGTCTCCGTCTCGCGCGGCGGCATCGACCTGAGCGCCGTTCCGCCGGTCGAGGACGAGGCCCCGGACGAGAACGCGGCGCCGGAGGCCGATATCGCCTCGCTGATCGCGTTGCTCAAGGTGGCGCTGGGCGAGGCGGTCAAGGATGTGCGCGGCTCGGAAGCGCTGACCGAAAGCGCCGCGCGGCTGGTGGCGGACGAGGGCGACATGGACCTGCATCTGGAACGGATGCTGCGCCGCCACGGCCAGATCGACGGCGCGGGGGCGCGGCGGGTGCTCGAGCTCAATCCGCGCCATCGGCTGGTGCAGGGCCTCGCGCGTTCGCTGGCCGCAGGCGGGGACCGCGCCGCGCAGATTGCGCCGCTCCTGCTCGACCAGGCGCGGATCGCCGAGGGCGAGGCGCCGGACGACCCCGCCGCCTTCGCGCGCCGCCTCGCCGACGCGCTGGCCGACAGCCTGCCGGGCGCGTGACGGGGCTCAATACCGGACGCGGGTCAGGCAGAGGCCGTGGGGCGGGGCGGTCGGGCCGGCGGCGGGGCGCGAGGCCGCCTCGAGGGCCGCCGACACATTGTCGGGCGTGCGTTTCCCGGCGCCGACTTGGCGCAGCGTGCCGGCGATGATACGCATCTGGTGGTGCAGGAAGGAGCGCGCTTCCGCATAGAGCACGATCTCGTCGCCCTCGCGGCGGACATCGAGGCGGTCGAGCGTGCGGACGGGCGAGTCCGCCTGGCATTCCGAGGAGCGGAAGCTCGTGAAATCGTGCCGCCCGAGCAGGCGCCCGGCGGCCCGGTCCATCGTCGCGGCGTCGAGCGGCGCGCCGACATGCCAGACCCGGCCGCGGTCCAGCGCCGGCGGCGCCCGGCGGTTCAGGATGCGGAAGCGGTAGGCGCGGCCGATAGCGGAGAAGCGGGCGTGGAAGTCCGGCGCGGCCTCCTGGGCCTCCAGCACCGATACCGGCTGCCGGCCGAGATGGTGGTTGACCGCGTCGCGCAGCACCGCCGGCGGCCTCGCGCCCTCAAGGTCAAGATGCGCAACCTGGCCCTCGGCGTGGACGCCGGCATCGGTGCGCCCGGCGCCCTGCACGCGCACCCGTTCGCCGCAGAAGCGGAACACGGCCTCCTCCAGCGCCGACTGCACCGAGGAGCCGTTCGCCTGGGCCTGCCAGCCGACGAACGGCCCGCCGTCATACTCGACGAGGATGCGGTAGCGCGGCATCGAGCAGGTCCGTCCCCGGCGGCAGGGGGAAGCCGCGCAGGAAGGCGGCGGCGTCCATGACCGAACGCCCCGGGCGTTGCAGGCGCAGCAGGCGCAACACGCCCCCGCCGCAGGCGACCGCCGCGCCGTCGTCCAGCGCGCGGCCGGGCGGGCCGCCGCCGGCCTCGACCGCGGCCTTTTCGACCCTGATGCTTTCGCCCCGGAACATGAAGCGGGCGCCCGGCCGCGGAGCGAAGGCGCGCACCCGCCGCTCCAGGTCCTGCGCCGGGCGGGTCCAGTCGAGCCGGCCGTCCGCCTGCGTGAGCTTCGCCGCCCAGGTCACGCCGTCCTCCGGCTGCGGCGCTGGCTTCAGGGTGCCGTCGGCCAGCCCGGCCAGCGCCTCCACCGCCGCTTCCGCCCCGAGCCGCGCCAGCCGGTCGTGCAAGTCCCCGCCGGTCGTTTCCGGCCCGATGGGCGTGTGCCGCGCCAGCAGCACGGGCCCCGTGTCCAGGCCCTCGTCCATTACCATGACGGAAATGCCGGTCTCGCGGTCGCCGGCCAGGATCGCATGCTGTATCGGGGCTGCGCCCCGCCAGCGGGGCAGCAGCGAGGCGTGAAGGTTCAGGCAGCCGAAACGCGGCGCGGCCAGGATCGCCGGCGGCAGCAACAGCCCGTAAGCGGCGGTGACGGCGGCATCGAGGCCGAGCGCGGCGAAGCCGCTCTGGAGCGCGGAGTCGCGGAGGCTCGCAGGCGTTGCAACCGGAATGCCGCGCGCCTCGGCAAAGGCCTGCACCGGCGAGGGCCGGAGCTTGCGTCCCCGGCCGGCCGGGCGCGGCGGCTGCGCATAGGCGCGCACGACTTCATGGCCGGCGTCCAACAGCGCTTCGAAAGCCGGGAGGCCGAATTCCGGCGTGCCCAGAAAGGCCAGGCGCACCGGCTCTCAGTCCTTCTTGCGGCGTTTCGACTTCTCCAGCCGCCGCAGGATCACGCCGCGCTTGATCGCCGACAGATAGTCCACATGAAGCACGCCGTTCAGATGATCGATCTCATGCTGGAGGCAGCGGGCGCGCAGGCCCTCGGCCTCGATCTCCTGCGCCGTCCCGTTCTCGTCGAGATAGGCGACACGCACCGACTCCGGCCGCTCGACATCCACATAGATTTCCGGCAGCGACAGGCAGCCTTCATTGCCGGTGACGAGCTCGTCGGAGCGCCAGACGATTTCGGGATCGACCAGCTTCAGCGGGTCCGGGTCTTGCTCATCGCGCGCGCAGTCCAGCACCACCAGCCGCTTCAGCACGCCGACCTGCGGCGCCGCCAGGCCGATGCCGGGCGCGGCATACATGGTCTCCAGCATGTCGTCGAGCAGGCGCCGGGTCGCGTCGTCCACTTCGCCCAGGGGGGCGCATCCGGTCCGCAGCCGCCGGTCGGGCGCGATCAGGATATCGAGTCTTGCCATGTCCGCAGGTCGTGATTTTGCGCCGCCTTATGCCACGGCAGAGCCGCGCCCGAAAGCCCGGTTCCCATTCCCGGGACGCCCCTGTCACAACGCCGTCCAGCCCGCCGGCGGTTCGCGCCCGGGATGGAGCGCGCCGCATTCGCTGCAGGTGCGGGCCGCCTGGTCGGCGTAGAACGCCTCGAACAGCGGCGGCAGGTCCGCGACGATGTTGCAGACCGGCAGCTCCACCCGGTGCACGAGGGCGCCGCATTCGAAGCAGAACCATTCGAACCCGTCCAGCACGCCCGCGACGCGGGGCGCTTCGACCACCAGCCCCACCGAGCCCGGCGTCGGGCGCTGCGGCGAGTGGCGCACATGGGGCGGCAGCATGAACACCTCGCCCGCGCGGACCGGCACATCGTAGATCCGCCTGCCCTCCGCCACCTTGAGGATCATGTCGCCTTCGAGCTGGTAGAAGAACTCCTCGACCGGGTCGTCGTGGAAATCGACTCGCCGGTTCGGGCCGCCGACGACCATGACCGTCATGCCGGCCTCCTCGAACACCAGCCTGTTGCCGACCGGCGGTTTCAGCAGGTCGCGGCGTTCGTCGATCCAGCGCCCGAAGTCGAAGGGCCTGAAGCGCGGATGCCTGGCATGGCCTGTCATCGGCGATCCCTCCCCGCCGGGGCGTCAACCGGCGGGGAGGGTACCGCGAAACGCCTCCTGCGGCCAGTCAGAACGCGGCGTCGCGGCCCCGTGCTTTGGCAACCTCGCGGGCATTGGGGTTGGCGGACGGGCGGAACGGCATTTCGCACACTTCCGCCGCCACCGGCTGCCCCGGCTCCTCGGCGTAGCGGTCCGGCAGCCAGACGGCGTATTCGGCGCCGATGCCCGACTTCTCCACCGGCACATAGCCCATGGATATGTTGCAGCCGAGCTCGGGCGAGTGCCAGGGCGAGGTGAGATAGCCGACCGGCTCGGCGCTGCCCGGCTCCGAGACCAGCCAGAAGTCGGGCGCATAGTCGTCGATGGGCTTGCCGCCCATGCGCAGGCCGACAAGCTGCTGGCGCCAGCGCGGTTTGCCCGCCTCGAGTTCGGCGCGCATCTCCTCCAGCGCCAGCCTGCCGATATAGTCGGCGGTCTTCCTGCGCGGCACCTGGTAGCCGAGATTGCACTGGAAGGGGTTGGTCTCGTGGTCGAGGTCCTGGCCCCAGGAGAGGATGCCGGCCGCGATGCGGCGCTGGTGGCCGGGCGCGATCACCATGAGATTGTGCGCCTTGCCGGCTTCCAGCACCGCCTCCCACATGGCGTTGGCGTGGAGCGTGGAGTCGCGCAGGTAGACTTCATAGCCCTTTTCGCCGGAGAATCCCGACTGCGAGATGACGACCGCGCAGCCGCCTACCTCCGCCTCCAGGATGCCGTAGAAGGGAATGTCGCGGATTGCCGGCCCCACAAGGTCGGCCATCAGCGCTTCCGACTTCGGGCCCTGGATCTGGACCGGGCAGACGTCGATCTCGTCGATCTCGACATTCATCCGCACGCCGACATTGACGCCCTGGAGCCAGAACAGGATGTCGCTGTCGGAAAGCGAGAACCAGAACTCGTCCTCGGCGAGCCTGAGCAGCACGGGGTCGTTCAGTATGCCGCCCTTCTCGTTGCAGAGGATGACATATTTGCCGTGCATCGGCCGGATGCGGGCGGCGTCGCGCGTGATGACATAGTTGACGAAGCGCTCGGCATCCGGGCCCCTCACGCGGATCTGGCGTTCGACCGCCACATTCCACATGGTCACATGCTTGGTCAGCGCTTCATATTCCACGGAGGCGCCGCCGTCTTCCGGACGCACATAGCCGCGCGGGTGGTAAACGCGGTTATAGACGGTCGCCCGCCAGCAGCCGGCCTCGTGGCTCAGATGCCAGTAGGGCGACTTGCGCACACGGGTCGAGATCAGCAGCTCGGTCTTCGTCGGCCCGCTCTGGCGCAGATTGTAGGGAACGATGCGGTCGGACTGGTCGACGCTCGTCGCCTGTTCCCTGCGGTAGCGGGAATCGAGGCTCGGGGAATGATCGAGGGGCATGGGCTTCGCGCCTCCGCGGCAGGGATGAGGCTGCCAGAATCGGCGCGCAGCCGGGGCCGGATGCGCCCGTTCGCGACGATTTTCGCGGAATGAACGACAGAATTTTGCTTCCGACGCGCCGCAAGCGATTGACAAGCGGCCGACGCATGGGCATTTGCAACCCGAGCAACATATTGCCGGAGTCGGCCGATGGCTGGCGAGCAGGTCTTCCGCGGGAGCGACGGCGCACCTGTCCAGGTGACGCTCCTGCCCATTGCGAACTTCTCCCTCTCCAGCTTCACGGCGTTGGTCGAGCCGCTGCGCCTGGCGAATTATGTGGCGGAGCGCCCGCATTACATCTGGCGCGTCGCAACGCCGGAGGGCGCACCGGTCCGCTCCAGTTGCGGCGTCGCGGTCGCGGCGGACGAGCCGGCCGAGCGCATCCAGCGCCCGGAGAATGTCGTCGTCTGCGGCGGCGTGGACGGCTGGGCGTATGAGGACCCGGCCACGCTTGCGCTGCTGCGCCGCTGGGCGCGGGACGGCGCGCATGTAGGCGCGGCCTGCACCGGCGCCTATGTGCTGGCGCGGGCCGGCCTGTTGCGCGACCGGCGCTGCACCATCCATTGGGAGAGCCTCGACGGTTTCGCCGAGCGTTTCCCGGATATCGACCTGCGCGCGGCGCTGTTCGAGATCGACCGGGACCGGTTCACTTGCACGGGCGGCGCTGCAGCCTGCGATATGGTTCTCCAGGACATCGCCTGGCGTTTCGGGCCGGAGCTCATGGCGGCGGTGGCCGGCCAGCTCCTGCATGACCGCGTCCGCAGCGGCCGCGACGAACGCTACCTGCCGCACCAGGCCTGGCTCCGGACAAGCCATCCGGTGCTGGTGAAGGCGCTGACCGCCATGGCCGAGCATCGTGAGGAACGCCTTTCGCTGGTCGAGATCGCCCGCGCGGCCAATGTCTCGCCGCGCCAGCTCGAGCGGCTGTTCCGACGCTATCTCGATTCGACGCCGGCGCGCTGGTATTTGCGGATGCGCCTCACGCGGGCGCGCCAGTTGCTGATCGAGACGCAGATGCCGGTGACCTGGATCGCCGTCGCCTGCGGCTTCGGCTCGACCTCGCACTTCTCGAAGAATTACAGGCAGTTCTTTGGCGTCTGCCCGCGCGAGGAGCGCCGCCAGCGCCGCGCCGCCCGCGAATCGGCAGCCCTGCCGCCGCTGAGCCGCGCGGCCTAGAAACCGATCTGGACCCGGTCCTCACGCTCGCGGTATGCGGCCTAACGATTCGCGGCTTCGCACAGCATAGAACCTGCACCATGACACTTCGGACGCAACGTCTCCGAGATCCCGTCCACGGTCTGATCGTCTTCGAGAAGCAAGACAAACTGGCCCAATTGGCCTGGAAGCTAATCAATACGCCCGAATTTCAACGACTTCGGAGAATCAAGCAGCTGGGAGTCTCGGACTTCGTCTTCCCGGGCGCGGTCCACACCCGCTTCGCCCATTCCATCGGCGTGTTTCATACCGCGCGGGAGTTGGTGCGCATCGTTGAACGCGAGTCCGTTGATGCCCGGCCATTCGATCGGGACCGCGCCAATGTGGCAATCGTCGCCGCCCTGTTGCATGACCTGGGCCATGGCCCGTTCAGCCATGCCTTCGAAGGGATGCAGATGTCGCGCGGCGTCGGAAAGCGGCGCGACAAATGGACTGCCGAGATCATTCGCAATGCCGGCGGCGCCATTCACCCTCTGCTCGAGGCGCATGGCGCAGGCATGACCGAGGAGGTGGCCGAGCTTCTCGCGGCGGAGGATCCGACGGATGTCTATCATGCCGTGGTGTCGAGCTCCTTCGACGCAGATCGGCTGGATTACCTCCGGCGCGACCGTCTGATGACAGGAACCGACGCGGGCGCTATCGACCATGCCCTGCTGCGTTTCTTCGCCCCGAGCGGCGAGACCATCGACAACTATTTGGCGCTCGACGACCTGGCCATCGCCGGGTCGCTTGAGCGTATGCGGCAGGGAGGTGATCCGGAGATTGCGATGCTGGCGGCGCGGCTTCGCGAACGGCGGCTCTACAAGACGCTCGATACAGGGCGCTTCGGGTCCGACGTCGGGAGGCAACGTCAGGCCGCGCGAAGGATCGATCGCGAGTTCGGGGAGAAGCTCGGCAATGGGGAGGCGATCGAGGACGAGAGCGCCTCGGTCGGCATCTACACGCCGATTGGCGGCGATGAGGAAAAGATACACAACAAGCTGCATATCCTCGATGCCGGCGGGCCCCGCGAAATTACGGAAATGTCGAGGATGATTGAGGCGCTGGCCAGCAAGCGCCAATTCACGCGATACTACTTCGCCGATGCGGCGGAACGCGGCTTCGCACTTGAAATGGGGAAGGGCGGCGATGGAACGGGAAGAGGTCGTCGCGGCCTTGTTCAAGGCTGCCGGCGGCGAATTGATCGGCCGCGTTCGTCTTCAGAAGGCCGCCTACCTGCTGGACCGGTTGGGGTTGAAGAGCGGTTTCCGTTACAGCTACCACCACTACGGCCCTTTCTCTCGGGACCTCGACAACGCCGTGGCCGATGCCAAGGCGTTCGGGCTTGTTATAGAGGAGTTTGAGCGGCGGCAGGTCGACGGAGCCCGCTACAGCATCTTCAGACTGGCCGGTGACGTCTCTGGGCCGCCTGTGAAGATCGGCCAGCTCGACGAGGAGATGCTTGCGGGTCATCTGCAAACCTTTGCAAATACCAATGTCACCGTGCTTGAGGTCGCCGCCACGGCCAACTGGCTGGTAGAGCAAGAAAAGCGGGAAGACTGGCGGGAGGCGCTGCGTCGTCGCAAGGGACTCAAGGTCGAAGGCGGCCGACTCGACCGGGCCTTGGCGCTGCTCCGCGAGCTCGGCTTGCCGCCAGCGACCACGGGAGCAAGCGCCTAGCAGCGTATTAGCGGCGGCGTTCGCCGTGGAGTCTGCTCAGGGAGAGACTCCCGATTTTCATACAAGAGCGGCCGCCGTGCAAGCGGTGGATTTTGTCGAGTCCAATCCGCCGCGTGCGGCGGCCTGCAAGGTCCTGTCGGGGCTCCTGTTGCGGCCCTACCCGCATGGCCCGGCGGAGTCGGGGCGGCCCACCGGCCCCAAGAGGCGCAAGACGCCCCGGCGCGACCTCCGGCATCGGGCGGGCGACGGCGCTTGCCGCGGCCGGGGCGCGCGCGGCGGCTCCGGTCTATACTGCGCGCTCCGAAGCGACGGGGATGCCCGATGTCCGGCCTTTGCGCCTTCTTCCCGACCAGGGATTTCGGCTCCGACTTCGCCGCTGTCAGGGACTGGGCCCAGGCGGCGGAGGAGCTGGGCTATGACTGGATTACGGTTCCCGACCATGTGCTCGGCGCGGATCCGGCCGTGCGCGACGGCTGGAACCCGCCCTACACGCATCGCGACCAGTTCCACGAGACCTTCGTCACGATGGGCTATCTGGCGGCCTGCACGAAGCGAATCGGGCTGGCCTCGGGCGTGCTGGTCCTGCCGCAGCGCCAGACGGCGCTGGTCGCCAAGCAGGCGGCGGAGGTGGATATCCTGTCGGGCGGGCGCCTCAGGCTCGGCATCGGCACCGGCTGGAACTTCGTCGAATACGAGGCGCTGAACGAGGACTGGGAGACACGCGGCGCGCGCCAGGCGGAGCAGGTGGCGCTGATGCGTCGGCTCTGGACGGAGGACCTGGTGACGACCGGGGGGCGCTGGCACGGCTTCGCCGATGCCGGGCTCAATCCGCTGCCGGTCCAGCGCCCGATCCCCATCTGGTTCGGCGGCGCGCATCCGGCCGTGCTGCGCCGCGCGGCGAGGATCGGCGACGGCTGGATTCCCATCGCCCGGCCGGACGACGCCGGCAAGCGGCTCGTGGAGACGCTGCACGGGCTGCTGGAGGCGGAGGGGCGCGATCCGGCTTCGTTCGGTATCGACGTCTGGCTGCGCGCCTCTTCGCCGGATGTGCGGAAATGGGCCGCTGCCGCCGAAAGCTGGCGGGCGCTCGGCGCAAGCCTGCTGACGCTCTACCCGCTCTACCGGGTCGACTCCGTGGACGAGCGAATCCAGGCCCTCGCGCGCTTCAAGGAGGCGGCCGGCGCTTGCTAACGATCTCCGGCGGACGGGTTCTGTCGCCGGAAGGCGGCTTCGAGCGGCGCGGCCTCGCCGTCGCCGACGGGCGCATCGCGGCTGCCACCGGCCGCGGAGGCGAGATTCTCGACGCCTCCGGGCTTCTGGTCCTGCCCGGCATCGTGGATATCCACGGCGACGCCTTCGAACGCCAGATCATGCCGCGGCCGGGCGTGCATTTCCCGCTCGATGTGGCGTTGCTGGACACCGACCGGCAGATGGCGGCCAACGGCATCACCACGGCGTATCATGCGGTCACCTGGTCCTGGGAGCCGGGGCTGCGCGGGCGCGGCACGCTGGTGGCGCTGATGGCGGGGCTGGAGGCGCTGGCAGGGCGGCTGGTCGTGGATACGCGCCTGCATCTGCGTATCGAGACCTTCAACCTGGACGCCGTGGACGAACTTTGCGGCTGGCTCGCGGCCGGAAAGGTCGATCTGCTCGCCTTCAACGACCATTTCGAAGAGGTCCGCGAGCAATGCCGGGACAGGGAGAAGATCGGGAAATACGCCGACCGCGCAGGGCTCACGCACGGCGCCTTCCTCGACCTGCTGGAGGCGGTAGGGAAAGGCGCGGCCGAGGTTCCGGCGGCTCTGCGGCGGATCGCGGCGGCGGCGCGGGGCGCGGGCGTCGTGCTGCTCGCACATGACGAGGAGACGCTCGAAGACCGCAGCCTCTACCGTAGCCTGGGAGCGTCCATCTCGGAGTTCCCGGAAATCGAAACGGTGGCGCGCAACGCGGTCGAAGCCGGCGAGGCCGTCGTGTTCGGCGCGCCGAACGTGCTGCGCGGCGGGAGCCATACCAGCTCGCCCGCGGCCGCCGACATGGTGCGCGCGGGCCTCTGCACTGTGCTGGCCTCGGACTACTACTACCCCGCCCTGCTGCTGGCGCCCTTCCGGCTGGCGGAGCATGGCATTCTGAGGCTGGAGGAGGCCTGGCCGCTGGTCTCCGCCAACCCGGCCCGCGCGGCAGGGCTGGACGACCGGGGAACGCTCGCCGAAGGCCGGCGCGCGGACATCCTGCTGGTCGATCCCTCCGGACCCGTCCCGCGCCCCGCGGCCGTGCTCGCCGGGGGCCGGCTGCTGCGCTTCGGGATCGGTTGACGGTTCCGGTCAGGGAACGATCTGCCGCCTCCCGACCGGCCGTTCCAGCAGCCGCAGCCCGGCCTTGTGGTATTCGGGGCCGGCATGGCTGGCGCAGGCTTGCGACAGCACGACCGGCCGGATGCCGCGCTGGAAGAGATCGACCGCCGAGACCGGCACGCAGGCGTCCGTGTAGCGAAACCGCCGCCGCGCCCCGATCCCGCAGATCGCGGAGGAGTGCTTCGCTCACGCAGCTATAGACATGCTTCTCGACGATGACAGCGTGCGGCGCCGGCCGGAATGCGAGCTCCGCATCGGCGGACCGCGCCCCGAACCGGCGCCAGCCCAGGAACTTCCGATAGGGCGATGCGCCGGCATTGACGAAACGGGTGGCGTAGATGCGGTCGTAGCCGTGTTGCAGCCGTTCGACGACGGGCGCGACATGGCGCGTGTGTTCGTTGACAAGGCCCGTCCGCACATCGACGACGATCGGCGTGTTCCCGGACATGGACGGAGCATAGCCCATCCGCGCCGGAAGGCCCGGCGAGCGGAGGGGCTTGCGGCCGGCGGCCAAGGCTTGCTTGACTGGAGGCGGACCCCTGCCGGAGACCCCGGATGAACCTTGCCGCCCTGATGATCCGCTCCGCCCGCGCGAGGCCGGACAATCTCGCGCTGGCGAAGGGCTTCGCGCCCCATGCCGACTACCGCACACTCGCCGACCGCACCGCCGCCATCGCCGGCTCGCTGCTCGCCGCCGGCCTTCGGCCGGGCGACCGCGTGGCCATTGCGATGAAGAACTGTCCCGAATTCGTCGAATTGCTCTACGGCATCTGGCATGCGGGCCTCTGCGCCGTGCCGGTCAATGCTCGCCTCCATCCGAACGAATCCGCCTATATCTTCGAGAATTCCGGCGCCCGTTTCGTGGCCGTCACGCCGGACCTGGCGGACGCGCTGGCCCCCGTTTGCGACGGCCTGCCGGATGTGGATCGGATGATCGTCGTCGGCGAGGCGGAGTTCCGGGCGCTCTATGAGGGCGAGCGGGCCGGGCTCGCCGATGTCGCGCCGACAGACAACGCCTGGCTGTTCTACACCAGCGGCACCACGGGCCGGCCGAAGGGCGCGGCGCTCTCGCACCGCAACCTGCTGCATTGCACGCTCGGCTATTTCTCCGACGTGGACGAGATCGCCGAGGGCGACGCGGCGCTGCATCCCGCCCCGCTCAGCCATGGCTCGGGCTGCTACAACATTCCCCATGTCGCGCGGGCGAGCCCGCAGGTCGTGCCGGAAGGCGGCTTCGACCCGGAGGAGATTTTCGCGCTGATCCGCCACTACAGGGGCAGCAGCTTCTTCGCCGCGCCCACCATGGTGAAGCGCCTGATCGACCACCCGGGGGCGGGAAGCGCGGATGTCTCGAATCTGCGCTCGATCGTCTATGGCGGCGGGCCGATGTATGTGGCGGACGCCAAGCGCGCCTTCGATCTCTGGGGGCCGAAGCTCATCCAGATCTACGGCCAGGGCGAGTGCCCGATGACGATCACGAGCCTGCGGCGCGAGGAGATCGCGGCGGTGGACCATCCCCGCTACGAGGAGCGGCTGGCCTCGGCCGGGCGGGCCTTCTCCAATGTCGAGGTCCGGATTGCGGACCGGGACGAACGCACCCTGCCGCCGGGCGAGATCGGCGAAATCCAGGTGCGCGGCGAGGTCGTGATGGACGGCTACTGGAACAACCCGGAGGCGACCGAAGCGGCCTTGCTGGGCGGCTGGCTGCATACCGGCGATGTCGGCATCGTCGACGAGGAAGGCTATGTGACGCTCAAGGACCGCTCGAAGGACATGATCATCTCGGGCGGCGTCAACATCTATCCGCGCGAGATCGAGGAGGCGCTGCTGACCCATGCGGGCGTAAGCGAGGCCGCCGTCATCGGGCGGGAGGACCCCGAGTGGGGCGAGAATGTCGTCGCCTATGTCGTCGCCGCGGGCGCCGAACCGGCCCCGGACGCGCTGGACCGCCACTGCCTCGACCGCATGGCCCGCTTCAAGCGCCCCAAGGCCTACCGCTTCGTCGAGACGCTGCCGAAGAACAATTACGGCAAGGTGGTGAAGACCGCGCTCCGCGACCTGGAGGCCGGCCAGCCGGACCCCCGATACCAGCGCCGCTGACATCACTCGTCGCCCCGGATCGGGGTCCGGGACGACGAAAGGGGGAACCGGGGCGGGGCTTCGCGCGGGTCCGGGGCCGGAGGCCGGGTCAGACGCTGTAATACATCTTGAACTCGACCGGGTGCGGCGTGTGCTCGAGGGCATAGACCTCGTTCCACTTGAGGTCCATGTAGCCGTCGATCAGGTCGTCGGAGAACACGTCGCCGCGCGTCAGGAAGGACCGGTCGGCGTCCAGGCTCTCGAGCGCCTCGCGGAGCGAGCCGCAAACCGTCGGCACGCCCTGGAGTTCCTCCGGCGGCAGGTCGTAGAGGTTCTTGTCCATCGGCTCGCCCGGATGGATCTTGTTGATGACGCCGTCGATGCCGGCCATCAGCATGGCCGCGAAGGCGAGATAGGGGTTGGCGCCGGGGTCCGGGAACCGCACCTCGACGCGCTTGCCGTTCGGGCTCGCCACATAGGGGATGCGGCAGGAAGCCGAGCGGTTGCGGCTCGAATAGGCCAGCAGCACCGGCGCCTCAAAGCCCGGAATCAGCCGCTTGTAGGAGTTGGTCAGCGGGTTGGAGAAGGCGTTGATGGCCTTGGCATGGCGGATGACGCCGCCGATATAGTGGAGCGCGAACTCCGAGAGGTCCGCATAGCCGTGGCCGGCGAACAGCGGCTGGCCGTCCTTCCAGATCGACTGGTGGACATGCATGCCGGAGCCGTTGTCTCCCATGACCGGCTTCGGCATGAAGGTCGCCGTCTTGCCGTAGCTGTGGGCGACCATATGGGTCACATACTTGTAGATCTGCAGCGAGTCTGCGGCCCCGAGCAGAGTGCCGAACTTCAGGCCGAGCTCATGCTGGGAGGGCGCCACCTCGTGATGGTGCTTCTCCATCTCGAGGCCCATTTCGGCCATGGTGGAGACCATCTCGGAGCGCATGTCCTGGCCGCCGTCCACCGGCGCCACGGGGAAGTAGCCGCCCTTCACGTCCGGCCGGTGGCCGGGATTGCCCTCGTCGAACTTCGAGCCGGAGTTGTAGGGCCCCTCGTCGCTGTCCAGCATGTAGAAGGTCTTGTTCATCGACACGTCGAAACGCACGTCGTCGAACACGAAGAACTCGGCTTCCGGGCCGAAATAGGCGGTATCGCCGATGCCGGCTTCCTGGATATAGGCCTCCGCCTTCCTGGCGACCGACCGCGGGCAGCGCTCATAGGCCATGCCGGTGGACGGCTCGTGGACGTCGCAGAACATCACCATCGTGTTCTCCGCCATGAACGGGTCCATGACCGCCGTCGCCGGGTCGGGCATCAGGATCATGTCGGACTCGTTGATGTCCTTCCAGCCGGCGATCGACGACCCGTCGAAGAAGATGCCGTCCACGAAGACATCCTCGTCCATGGTCGTCACATACTGGGCGGTATGCTGCCACTTGCCGCGCGGGTCGGTGAACCGCAGGTCCACATGGCGGACATCGTTGTCCTGGATTGCCCTGAGCACGTCCTCGGGCGTCTTGCAGTTGAGCGACATGAGATAGAGGCTCCCTCTCTGTTCCGGACGGCGCGCGCGCCGGTGTTCCTAGATGGCGTCCACGCCGGTTTCGCCGGTGCGGATTCGGATCGCTTCCTCGATCGGATAGACGAAAATCTTGCCGTCGCCGATTCGGGCGGTATAGGCCGCCTGCTGGATCGCTTCGACGGCCCGTTCGACCGCGGCGTCCTCCACGACGACCTCGATTTTCATCTTCGGCAGGAAGTCCACGACATATTCGGCGCCGCGATAGAGTTCGGTATGGCCCTTCTGCCGCCCGAACCCCTTCGCCTCCAGCACGGTGATGCCCTTGATGCCGACCTCGTGCAGCGCGTCCTTCACCTCGTCGAGCTTGAAGGGCTTGATGATCGCTTCAATTTTCTTCATCGCCGTCCCGCCGGTGGTTGGCATCTTGCCGGTATGTTGCAAAGCACACTCCATGCCAGTCCGCAAGGCATAAGCATCCCTTGAAATTCAACGGTTTTTCGGCCATCCGGCATCGGGATTCGCACATATTCCCCCCAAATGCCCATGATATGGGCGAATGAAATGCCTGCCGAACGGGCGGTCAGAGCACGGACCGGATACGCTCGACCGCGCGCTCGATGTCTTCCTCGCTCGCCGCGTAGGAAAAGCGGATGAAGCCCTCGCCATGCGCGCCGAAGCTGGTGCCGGCCACGGTCGCGACGCCCGCGTCCTCCAGCATCCGGCCCTGCAGTTCGCGTGCGTTCATGCCGGTCCCCTCGATATTGGGGAAGGCGTAGAACGCGCCGCCCGGATCGACGCAGCGGAAACCGGGAAGCTGGTTGAGGGCGCGCACGATGAGGCGCCGGCGCGCGTCGAACGCCCGGCGCATGGTCTCCACGGCGTCCTGCGGCCCGTTCAGCGCGGCGATGCCGGCATACTGGGTGGCCGCGTTGACGCAGGAATGGCAGTTGACCGCCAGCCGCTCGACCGGCGGGAACAGCGCCTTCGGCCAGACGCTGTAGCCGAGCCGCCAGCCTGTCATCGCATAGGTCTTGCTCCAGCCGTCCAGAAGAATGGTGCGCTCGCGCAGGCTCTCATAGCCCAGAAGCGAGACATGCTCATTGTCCCCATAGAGCAGCCGGCTGTAGATCTCGTCCGACATCACCGCGACATGCGGATGGTCCTCGAGGCCGGCCACCAGCTTGTCGATCTCCGCCTTCGGCGCGACGCCGCCGGTCGGGTTCGCGGGGCTGTTCAGGATGAGCAGGCGCGTTGCGGGGCCGATCTGCGCCAGCACTTCGTCGGCCGAGAACGCGAAACCGTTCTCCTCATGCAGCGCCATCGCGACCGGCGCGGCGCCCGTATAGGCAATCATCGATTCATAGATCGGGAAACCTGGATTGGGATAGACGATTTCGGCCCCCGGCTCCCCGAACATCATGATCGCGAAGAACATGGTCGGCTTGCCGCCCGGCAGGATCATCACCAGGTCGGGATCGACCTCGACGCCCCGGAACCGTGCGATATCCGCCGCCACCGCCTCGCGCAGCGCCGGGATGCCGTTGGCCGGCGTGTAGCCGTGATGGCCGTCGCGCAGCGCCCGCGCCGCCGCTTCGACGACATGGGGCGGCGTCTTGAAGTCCGGTTGCCCGATGCCGAGATTGACGATGTCGCGGCCTTCCGCCTGCAGCTTCGCCGCCCGCGCCAGGACCTCGAAGGCGGTTTCGGTTCCCAGTCGGTTCAGGTTGTCGGCAAGATGGAGCATGGCGGCCGGTATTCCCTGTTGGCGGCAGGCGCCGGACTATGGCCAAAAGCCAAATCCGCCGCAATGCCTCGCCCGCTCCGGCGGGGAAAGAGCACGAGGCCGCGAAGCAGCGAGCCATGATATTCACTTTTCGTTTCTTTTGGGGCTTGATCGGGAAGAAAGTATGCTAGAATGGTTTTGGGAGCCGAGGCTTCCGGGGCCGCGTCTCCCGCTTCCGAAAACCCGTCCGAAACGCGCGGGAGAAGTGCGTCCGCCGCCTCGCGCGCAGTCGGGCGCGCGAAACAGCCGCGCGAAACAGCGTCGCCCCCGAGCCGGCGGCAACGGAACGAAGGAGACGCCGGAACATGACAGAACATGACATTCCATGACACTTCGCGGGGGGTCTCCTCCAGCAAGGCCGGGTCGGGACAGCCTCCCGCCCAATCCTCCCTCGCAAGCGACGGAGGGAGCATGGGAGGCCGGGTGCGCCGCGCCTTCTTTCGTCATGCCCGGAACAAGTCCGGGCATGACGCTGGAGAGAGTGCGCGAAGCCTCGCGCGCGGAACAGGGCCGCCCCGGAGACGGGCGGCTACGGAACCAGGGAGACGCCGCCCCATGCCCGATGCGGGCGCCGGACCATGACAAAACATGACATTCCATGACACATCGCGAGGAGGCTCCTCCGGCAAGGCCGGGCCGGGACAGCCGCGCTCTTGACCTTCGGGGGGCGGACGGCCTAGATGGCGTCCTTCCTTGCGAGGTTTTCCGCGTGGTGCCCATAGCTCAGTCGGTTAGAGCGCCTGGTTGTGGTCCAGGAGGTCGCCGGTTCAAATCCGGTTGGGCACCCCACGGCCCGTCCGGGGCGGGGCGCGGATGCAGGTGAGCGGCGACCGGCGGCCCCGGACGCCGATCCGCGATGCGGCCACCCTCGTCATCCTGCGCCGGGAGACCGGCGAAGTGGTGATGGGCGAGCGCTCGCGAGGCCATGTCTTCTATCCGGAGCACTATGTCTTTCCCGGCGGCAGGGTGGACGCCCGGGACGGCCATGCGCCGGCGGCGCGCGAATTGCGCCCCGAGGTCGAGGAACGGCTGCGAAGCGCCGCGACCGCGCGGCGGGCGCGCGCGCTGGCGCTTGCAGCGGTGCGAGAGACCTTCGAGGAAGCCGGGCTGGTGGTCGGCGAGCCCGTCAACGGCGCGATGCCGGACGGTCTTCCGGACGACTGGCGGCGCTTCTACGGGTCCGGCTATGCCCCGGTGCTCGACAGGCTCACCTACATCCACCGGGCTGTGACGCCGCCGGGCCGGCCGCGTCGTTTCAACGCACGCTTTTTCGTGATCGACGCCGAGCATGTGCGCGGCGATCTCGGCGAGGGGTCCGGCGAGCTGCTGAAGCTGCACTGGGTCAAGCTCGCCGATGCGCAGCGGCTGAAGCTCCGGCCGATCACCGCGCTCGTGCTCGAGGAAATCGAGGCGCGTCTGGCCGAGGACCGGCTGCACGACATGTCCCGCCCGGTGCCGGTCGTGAAGACGCTCCGCGGCAAGCGCGTCATGGAATGGGATTGAACGAGCCGGCTGCTCCCGCAACGGGCTTCCGTTCGGCCCTGCTGACGGTCGATGAGATGGGCCGGGCCGACCGGCTGGCGGCGGACTGCGGATATCCGGGCTTCGAGCTGATGCGCAATGCCGGCGCGGCCGTCGCCGATGCGGTGCGCCGGCGCTGGAGCCCGCGCCCGGTCCTGGTGCTGGCGGGGCCCGGCAACAATGGCGGCGACGGCTTCGTTGCGGCCGAACGGCTGCTTGCCGCCGGCTGGCCGGTGCGCGTGGCGCTGCTGGGGCGGCGCGAGGCGCTTGCCGGCGATGCGGCCGAGGCGGCGCAAGGCTGGCCGGGTCCGGTCGAGCCGTGCGGGCCGGAGGCGCCCGCAGACGCCCGGCTCGTCATCGACGCCCTGTTCGGGGCCGGGCTGACGCGGCCGGTCTCCGGCGCTGCAAGGGAGGTTCTGGACGCGGCGAGGGACCTGCCGACGGTCGCAGTGGACCTGCCGAGCGGCATCGCGGGAGACACGGGCGCGGTGCTGGGCCATGCGCCGCGCGCGGCGCTGACGGTCACCTTTTTCCGCAAGAAGCCGGGCCACCTGCTGCTGCCGGGACGGCTCCATTGCGGCGAGGTCGTCGTCGCCGATATCGGCATTCCCGAGGCGGTGCTGGACGAGATCGCACCCACCGCCTTCGAGAATGGGCCGGATTTGTGGACGCTGCCGTTTCCGGGGCCGGAGAGCCACAAATACGCCCGCGGCCATGCGGTCGTCCGGGGCGGGGCGGAAACGACCGGCGCGGCCCGGCTGGCGGCGCGGGGCGCGATGCGCGCCGGCGCGGGCCTGGTGACCGTTTCCGCGCCGGACGAGGCGTGGCCGGTCTATGCCGCCTCGCTCCCCGGCGCGCTGGTCGTGCGGCAAAGCGGGCAGGAGGACTTCCGGCGCCTGCTGGAGGACCGGCGGAAGAATGCCGTGCTGGTCGGGCCCGGCGCCGGCCTCGGCCCCGAAACCGCCGCAGCCGTCGAAGCGGCCTGCGCGCGACCCGGAGCGGTGGTGCTCGACGCCGACGCCCTGACCGCGATGGCCGGGCGGCTGCCGGAAGGCAGGGGCGATGCCGGGCTGCTCACGCCCCATGACGGCGAATTCGCGCGCCTCTTTGCGTTCGGCGGCGACCGGCTCTCAAGGGCGCGCGCGGCGGCGGCGGCCAGCGGCTGGACCGTGCTGCTCAAGGGCGCCGACAGCGCGATTGCCGCGCCGGACGGGCGCGCGGCCATTTCGACGAACGCGCCGCCCTGGCTCGCGACCGCCGGCAGCGGCGACGTGCTGGCCGGGATGGCCGTCGGCCTGATGGCGCAGGGCATGGCCGCGTTCGAGGCCGCGGCGGCGGCCACATGGCTGCACGGGGAGGCGGCGGCGGCGTTCGGCCCGGGCTTGATTGCGGAGGACTTGCCGAACATGTTGCCGGCCGTTCTCCGCGGGAAGCACGCGACATGAACCAGTCCGAAGCCGAAGTCTCCAGATTGTTCGACCGCACGCTCGCGGGGCTGAAGGAGGCCGTGCGCGGCCTGATCGGCGGCGACGGCCTCGACCCGGACCCGGACCTGACGAAGGGGGATGCGGAACGCATACGCGAGCGCCTCTGGGCCTGTCTGGAGGGCCGGGGCGGGGAGGTCTCGGCGCGCAACCGCGCGGCCGAGCTCGGCAGGGCCTATCTCCAGCTTTCGCAGACCGGCCGCCGGCGCTACCTAAGCATACTGGCGGCGGAATTCGACCGGGACCCGGCCGCGGTCGAAGCGGCCGTTGCGGCGCTGGCGGCGGCGGAGCCGGAGGGCCGGGCTGCAGCGGAGGACGCGCTCCGGGATGCGCTCGGCGCCCCTCGCGAACGGCTGCTGCGGCAGTTCAACACGCTCTCCGACGGCGTGAAGTTCCTGGTCGATCTGCGCTACGACCTGATGCGCTTCGCGCGCGAGGATACGGCGCTCTCGGGCCTGGAGAAGGACTTGGAGCGCCTGCTGGCGAGCTGGTTCGATGTCGGCTTCCTGGAGCTCAGGCGGATCGACTGGAACGCCCCGGCCTCGCTTCTGGAAAAACTCATCGACTATGAGGCGGTGCATGCCATCCGAAGCTGGCAGGACCTGAAGAACCGGCTCGACTCCGACCGCCGCTGCTATGCCTTCTTCCACCCGAGCATGCCGGACGAGCCGCTGATCTTCGTCGAGGTCGCGCTGGAGGCGGGGCTTGCCGACAATGTGCAGGCGCTGCTCGACGAGGAAAGCCCGGTCGGCGATGCCTCGCGGGCCGACACGGCCGTCTTCTATTCGATCTCCAACGCCCAGCGCGGCCTTGCCGGCATTGCATTCGGCGACTTCCTCATCAAGCGCGTCGTGGACGATCTGCGCGCCGAACTGCCCAACCTCAAGACCTTCGCCACGCTTTCCCCGATCCCCGGTTTCGGGCGGTGGCTCGAGAACAATCCCGACGAAGCCGTCGAGGCCGTCCTGGCGAAACCGCAATGGTGGGAGCGCCCGGAGGCCGCGGAAGCGGCGAAGGGGCCGGTCCTGCGGGCGGTTGCGCGCTATCTCGTCCATGCCAGGCGCGAGGGCCGGGCGGCCGATCCGGTCGCGCATTTCCACCTCTCCAACGGCGCGCGCATGGAGCGGCTGAACTGGCTGGCGAATGTCTCCGAGGCCGGGCGCGCCCAGTCGGCCGGCGTGATGATCAACTACCTCTACAGGAGCGACATGATCGAGGCGAACCACGAGGCTTACAAGGGCGAGGGACGGATTGCGATGTCGTCGGCCGTGCGCGTGCTGGCCGGGAAAACCGGGAAGAAGCCCCGATGACCGCCGCCCGCCGCCCGCTCATTGCCGGCAACTGGAAGATGAATGGCCTCGCCGCCGACGGCCTCGCCCTGGCGCGCTCGCTTGCGGCCGCGCCGGAAGGCGCGGCGGCGCTCCTGGTCTGCCCCCCGGCGACCCTGCTGGCCCCGGTCGCATCCGCGCTTTCGGGCAGCCCGGTCGCGCTCGGCGGGCAGGACTGCCATGCGGAGGCGGCCGGGGCGCATACCGGAGACATTTCGGCCGAAATGCTGGCCGATGCCGGCTGCTCTCATGTCATTACCGGACATTCCGAACGCCGCGCCGCCCATGGCGAGACGGACGCGGTCGTGCGCGCGAAGACGGCGGCGGCGCACCGGGCGGGGCTCACCGCCATCGTCTGCGTCGGCGAGACCGCCGGGGAGCGCGATGCGGGCGAGGCCGAAGCGGTCGTGGCCGCGAGCCTGCTCGGCTCCCTGCCGGAGAGCGCCCGGCCGGAGAACACGGTCGTCGCCTATGAGCCGGTCTGGGCCATCGGCACCGGGCGCACGCCGACCGTCGATGACGTCGTTGCCGTCCATGCCGCGCTCCGCGCCGCGCTCGGCGGGCGCGGCGCGGCGACGCGCATCCTCTATGGCGGCTCGGTCAAGCCCGACAATGCTCAGGCGCTGTTGGCGCCCCGCGACGTGGACGGCGCGCTGGTCGGCGGCGCCAGCCTTGCCGCGGCCGATTTTCTGGCCATCGCCGGCGCGGCCTGAGCGTCCGCGCGGGCCAGCTCGATCAGTGCCCGCTCGGCAATCGCCCGGTCCGGCAGGCCGGTGGTCTTGCAGCCAATTTCCGCCCGGTTGAGACGCGCCAGCGCGGCGAGGATCCGCCTTTGCGGCCAGCGTCGGAGCTGGCTGCGGAATGCGTCCCGGCGCCGGAAGAAGACCGGCGGGCGCAAGCGGGTCATGACGCTTCGTTCGTCCGTGCCGGCGGCGATGAGGGCCTGCGCCGTATCGAGGCGCTGGAAATGGCGGCCGACGGCGCGCAGGATCGACACCGGCGCCGTCGTCTCGGCCGCCGCCCGGTCGAGGGCGGTCGAGAGCGCGGCGAGGTCGCCCGCGCCCACGGCGAAAGCGATGTCGTCCAGGGAAAGCGTTGCGGAATCGCCGACGCAGGCCACGGCGTCCTCGAGCGCGATCGTCCCGCCCTCGCCGGCATAGAGCGCAAGCTTTTCCGCCTCCATGCGGGTCGTCATCCGGTCGTTGCCGAGATGGTCGGCGGCGAAGGCGAGCGCATCGGGCTCGATCCTGGCGCCGGCGCTCCGCACGGCGTGCTCCACCAGCCGGGCGACGGCGGCGCTGTCATCGGCGTAGCAGGGCAGGGCGGCGGCGCGGTCATGCGATTCGGCCAGCCGGCGCAGCTTCGAACGCGGCGGCAGGTCGCCTGCCTCGACCAGGACGAGCGCGTCGGCGGCGGGGCCGTCCAGCGCGTCCTGAAGCGCCTGCGCGCAATCGTCCCCGGCGGCGCGCAGCCATATCAGCCGCTTGCCGCCGGTGAGGGAGATGGCGGCCGCTTCGTCGGCCAGCCGGGCGGGATCCGCCTTCAGGTCCGGCCCGGTCAATGCGGCGACCCGGAAGGGGTCCCGGATATCCTCCACGATCTGGCCGGCCATAAGGCGGGCGCGCTCCCGCACCAGTCCTTCGTCGGGTCCGTAGAGAACCACCGCGAGCAGTTCCGGCGGCGGCGCGTTGCGCAGGAACGCGGCGATCTGCCGGCCGGACAGTTTCATCCGGCCTTCTCCCCGCTGCGGAAGAAAAGCGCGAGCCGCCGGGCGATCCGGGCGCTCAACGCATCGACGCCGCGCTCGCGGGCCGCGCGCTCCGCCGCCCGCGTCGCGAAGGCGGATTCCAGCACATCGTGGCTGTGCACCGAGCGCGCCCAGCCCTGCAACACCGGCCGGTCGGCGCCCCGCTTCGTGAGCGCGAACTCGGCGGTGAGCGTGAGGTCGGAACGGGTCACGGTCTCGCTCCTGCCGATGAGCGCGCCCGCCGAAGTCGAGCGCAGCCGTACGCGCAACCGGAATTCTGCGGGAAGGAGAGGCCCGCCGGGAGCGAGGCGCTCCTCCAGCCGGCGGCGCAGCAGGAGGCCGATGCGGTCCGGAATCGGCTCCACTTCCACCTGCGCCATGACGGCCGTGACATCCGGACCCTGCCGGGGCCGGCGCGCATGGACTGGCTCCAGAATGCAGCCGGCGAGCATGGCGGCGAGCAGCAGCCCGGCGACAGCGGCCGCAAGCCGTTCAGGCCACGACATTGACGATCTTGTCGGGCACGACGACGATGCGGCGGGGTGGCCTGCCTTCGAGTTGCCGCTGCACCCCGGCAAGCGCGAGCGCCGCCGCCTCGACCACCGCCGCCTCCGAACCGCGCGCTACCTCCAGCCGGCCGCGCAACTTGCCGTTGACCTGCACCGGAAGCAGCACAATGTCCTCCACAAGCCGCGCGGGATCGGCGCTCGGCCAGGGTTGCTCCGCAAGCAGTCCCTTCCCTCCGAGCCGCTGCCAGCAGCTCTCCGCGAGATGAGGGGCCATCGGCGCGATCAGGCGAACGACCGTCTCGATTCCCTCGCGATACGCTGCCGCCAGGGCGGGATCGGCGGTCGGCAGGGCTTCCGCCAGCGCATTGGTAAGCTCGCGGATCCGCGCTACGGCGCGGTTGAAGTGGAAGCGTTCGAGGTCGCCGGTAATCGCGTCCACGGTCTTGTGGGTCTCGTTCCGCAAGGCTTCGGCCTTGTCGCTGGCGCCGACGCCGGCGGGCGCCTCCGGCGCCTCGTCCACCAGCCGCCAGAGCCGGTTGAGGTAGCGCCATGCGCCTTCGACACCGGCTTCGGTCCAGTCCAGGTCGCGCGCCGGCGGGCTGTCGGAGAGCATGAACAGCCGGGCCACGTCGGCGCCGTAGCGGTCGATAATCTCCTCCGGATCGACGACGTTCTTCTTCGACTTGCTCATTTTCTCGGAACGACCTGTGGCGACTGGCGCGCCGTCCGACAACCGCCGCTTTCCGCCGGCGCCGTCGTCTTCCACCTCGTTCGGCTGGAGCCAGCTTCCGTCCTCGGACCGATAGGTCTCGTGGCAGACCATGCCCTGGGTGAACAGGCCGGCAAAGGGCTCCTCGATCCCGATATAGCCGCATTCCTTCATCGCCCGGGTGAAGAACCGGGAATAGAGCAGATGCAGCACGGCATGTTCGACGCCGCCGATATACTGGTCCACAGGCATCCAGTAATCGACGGCCTCGCGATCGAAGGGCCGGTCCTCGACGCCCGGCGAGCAATAGCGGGCGAAATACCAGGAAGACTCGAAGAAGGTATCGAAGGTATCGGTTTCACGCTCGGCTGCGGCGCCGCAGGACGGACAGGCAACATGCTTCCAGGTCGGATGGCGGTCCAGCGGATTGCCGGGCGCATCGAAGGTCACGTCCTCGGGAAGGGTGACCGGCAGATCTGCACGGGGCACCGGCACGGCGCCGCACGCGCCGCAATGGATGACCGGGACAGGGCAGCCCCAGTATCGCTGGCGGGAGACGCCCCAATCGCGCAGGCGGTACTGGACGGTGCGTTCGCCGAAACCGCCCGCCTCCAGCCGCTCGCCCATCGCGCGTTTCGCCTCCGGCACGTCGAGCCCGTTCAGGAAGGATGAGTTGATGAGCCGGCCTTCGCCGGTATAGGCCTCCGTCCCGACTTTGAATTCGGACGGATCCGCATCGGGCGGGCAGACGACGGGACGCACCGGCAGTCCGCAGGCGCGGGCGAAGTCGAGGTCGCGCTGGTCGTGGGCCGGACACCCGAAAATGGCGCCGCTGCCATAGTCCATGAGCACGAAATTGGCGACATAGACCGGGAGTGCCAGCTTGTCGTCGAAGGGATGCAGGGCCCTTAGCCCCGTATCCCGGCCGCGCTTCTCCGCCTGCTCGATCGCGGCCTCGCTGGTGCCGAGGCTGCGGCATTCGGCGATGAAGGCTTCCATGGCCGGGTCTTTCGCCGCGATTTCCTGCGCCAGCGGATGGTCGGGCGAGACCGCCATGAATGAGGCGCCGAACAGCGTGTCGTGCCGGGTGGTGAACACTTCGAGTGCGTCGGCCCGCCCGCTGAGGCGAAAGCGGACCCGCGCGCCCTCCGACCGGCCGATCCAGTTCGCCTGCATCAGCCGCACGCGGTCCGGCCAGCGGTCCAGCCCGTCCAGCGCCTCCAGCAGCTCGTCGCTATAGGCGGTGATCCTGAGGAACCAGTGGGCAAGCTCGCGCCGCTCCACTGGCGCGCCCGAGCGCCAGCCATGGCCGTCGATCACCTGTTCGTTGGCGAGCACGGTGTCCTCGGCCGGGTCCCAGTTGACCCAGGACTTGCGCCGATATGCGAGCTCCTTCTCCATGAAGTCCAGGAACATCGCCTGTTCATGCTTGAAATAGTCCGGCTCGCAGGTCGAAAGCTCCCGGGACCAGTCGTAGGAGAGGCCCATGGTCGAAAGCTGCGCCTTCATGGTGGCGATGTTCCGGCGCGTCCAGATGCCCGGATGGACACCGGCCTCGAAGGCGGCGTTCTCCGCCGGGAGGCCGAAGGCGTCCCAACCCATCGGGTGCAGCACGTTGAAGCCGCGCGCCCGCTTGTAGCGGGCGACGACGTCGCCCAGCGTAAAGTTGCGCACATGGCCCATGTGAATGCGCCCCGAAGGATAGGGGAACATCTCCATCACATAGTATTTCGGGCGAGAACCGTCTTCGTGAGCGGCGAAACAGCCGGCCTCTTCCCATTGCCGGCGCCAGTAAGGCTCGGCTTCCCGGTGGTCGTATCGGGCCATGAAGGCGCTCCGTGCTCCCGGATGCTAGAGGCTGCTGACGCGCAGCTCCCGCGCCCGGGCCAGGATGTTGTTCTCGATTTCGGTGTTCGTCCCGCCGCCCACAGCCGCGTCCGCCCAGCCGGCGGCGGCTTTCTCCTGGCGGAATACCGCGACCTTCAGGCCGTCGGCGCGAAGCCGCTTGTCGAGGATATACACCGTGACCTTGAAGCGCTCGTCCGGCGTTTCGGGCGGCGCGAACCAGTCGGTGATGATGACGCCGCCAAAGGGGTCCGCGGATGCCAGCGGCATAAATGACAGCGTGTCGAGCGAAGCCCGCCAGAGGAAGCTGTTGACGCCGATTCCGCCGCCGCCGCCGTCCCGGTCCCCATCTCCGCCGAGGAGATTGATGCCGCCTTCGCCGAAGAGGCCCTGCGCGCCTTCCTTCGGAAGGTAGCTGGACCCGTGACTCCCGGGCAGGTGGCGGTACAGCGGGTCCGGATAGTCGTGCTCGACCTTGGTATCGCCGCAACCGGCCAGAAACGCGGCGGCAGCGGCGGCGACGAGACAGGAACGGATCATAAAACTTCTCGCGGAGTTGGCGCCGGCGCGACTATAGCATATTCCGCGGCCCGGTTCGAAGGCTGCGCCGCCGGGTTCATCGCGCCGGCTTGGGCGTTGACGCCGGGGGGCCGGATTCTGTAAGTCTCGCCGGCTTTCGGGACAGGTGGGTGAGTGGCTTAAACCAGCGGATTGCTAATCCGTCGTACGTCAACAGGCGTACCGAGGGTTCGAATCCCTCCCTGTCCGCCAGGCTCTGCCGCTTGCCGGTTTGGGGCGAAGGGCGTTCCCGCGCCGCCCAGGAGGTTTGCATGATCCGCAAGTTCACCACCGTCTATCCGGGACATATCGACCTGCCCGACCGCGGGCGCAACGCGACTCCCGCCGATGAGCGGCGCTACTCGAACGAGGCGCTCGCGTCCGTTTTCGCCAAGACCGATGCGGTCGCGAGGAAGCTGGACGAGATCGGCTTCGACACGCTCTGGCTGGCCGAACACCATTTCCAGCACGAAGGCTATGAGTGCATCCCGAACATCCTCATGTGCGCCGCGCATCCGGCCCATGTCACCCGCTCGCTCAGGACCGGCTACGGCTTCAACATCGCGCCGATGTGGCACCCGCTGCGCCTGGCCGAGGATTTCGCCACCGCCGACATCCTGACGCAGGGGCGCACCGTGTTCGGCGTCGGGCGCGGTTACCGCACCCGCGAGGTCGAGAGCTTCGGCGCTTCGGCGCGCCGATGCAGGACCAGACCGCCAACCGGGACCTGTTCGAGGAGCAGGTCGAGATCGTCTTCAAGGCGTTCAACGAGGAGAGCTTCCGCCACGAGGGCAAGCACTACACCCTGCCGCCGCGCGTGCCCTATCGCGGCTACGAGCTGGAGGAGATCGCGCTGGCGCCGCGGCCGGTCAACCTGCCGGTGGAACGCTGGCGGCCCGTGGCAAGCGCCAATCCGCGCGGGCTGGACTTCATGGTCCGGCACGGCATCAAGGGCGCCGGCGGCGGCGCGGCGACCATGGCGGAGGGTCCGATCCAGGGCTACCGGGACGCGGCGGCCCGCGCCGGACTGGACCTCGCTCTCGGGGAGAACCTGACGATCGGGATCTTCTTCCATCTCGCCGATACGAAGGAACAGGCGGTCCGCGAGATGACGCCGCTCTATGAGGAGCATGTAAAGATTTTTGCCCCGCTCGGCTTCGTGCCGGGCATCTCGCCCGAGGGTGTCCAGGCGGCGTCGCGCCGGGGAGGCTGGTACGAGAACGGCGTGCCGCGCTTGGAGCATTTCATGGACCTGGGCGCCTGGTTCGCCGGCACCGCCGAGGAGCTGGTCGAGCGCCTGAAGCAGCTCGAAGAGCGCTACCCCGGCATGGAGCACATCAACCTGTCCACCGGCATGGGCACGCCCACCGCGCAAATGCTTGAACAGTTCGACCGCGTGGCGAAGGACGTGATGCCCGCCTTCGGGCATCAGGGCGGACAACCGCTTCCGCCGAGGAGGCTGTTTGTCCCGGTAATGCCGGGCAGGAGCGGGCAGATTGCCCGCCGCGCCGGGCTCGCTATGTTCGGCTGGAACGCACCGACCTGCGAGAGGAACGCCCCTATGGCTTTTCAGCATCTGATCTTCGATGTCGCCGACGAGATCGCGACGATTACGCTCAACCGGCCGGAGGCGCGCAATGCGCTCTCGGAGCCCATGCGGACCGAACTCGACACCGTGATCGCCGAGCTCAAGCACGAGGCAGGCCGCAGCGTGAAGGCTGTCATCCTGACCGGGGCGGGACGGGCTTTCTGCGCCGGGGGCGACGTGAAGGCGATGCAGTCGCGCCAGAAGGGCGCCGAGGCGGGCCGCCGCCGGATGCGCGAGGGCCACAACCGCTTTTACGACATCCTGAACCTCGAACTGCCGGTGATCGCCGCGGTGAACGGGGCGGCCGCCGGAGCCGGCTGCAATCTGGCGCTCGCCTGCGACTTCATCCTCGCCACGCCGCGCTCGATCTTCATGCAGGCCTTCGGGCGCATCGGACTCGTGCCCGACTGGTCCGGCTTCTACCTGCTGCCGCGCATCGTCGGGCTGCAAAGGGCAAAAGAACTGATTTTCAGCGCCCGCAAGCTGAGCGCAGCCGAGGCCAGGGAATACGGCATTGTCCATGAGCTGCATGAGGAAGAGGCGCTCATGGACGCGGCGCGGGCGCTGGCCGGGCGTTTCACCAGGGCCTCGACGACCGCCATCGGCCTCTCCAAGACCATCCTCAACCAGTCGTTCAACCTCGATCACCGCGCCATGCTGGAGATGGAGGCGTTCGCCCAGTCGGTCGCGTCCGGCTCCGAATACCACAGCGCCGCCGTCGCCCGCTTCGTGGAGAAGCAGCCAGCGCTGTTCGACTGGGAAGCGATGGACCGCGCGTAGACCGACGCCCTGGCGGCGGCGGACACGCTGGCGGCGGAGTAAGCGGAGTAAAAGGACAACCGAGCGGCTCCTGTCTAGCCGAATCACCGGGCGGAGTCGTTATGGTCGGGCGGCGCATGGAGGTCCGAATGGAAAATCGACTAATCTATGGTGATTGCCTTGAAGTAATGCGGGAAATGCCTGCCGGATTCGTCGATCTGTGCTACCTCGATCCGCCGTTCAACTCGAAAACGAATTACAACATTCTGTTCAAGAACAGCGGTATTCGGGGAGTCCGGCGCAAATCCACGGCGCAACTGATTGCATTCGAGGATACATGGACCTGGAACGAGTCCGCGGCAGCGAGGGTCAAAGCGATCGAGAACGCCGTCGGCCATCCAGCGCATAACGTCATCTCGGGCTTGTTCAGAATGCTTGGGCCATCCGGGATGCTTGCATATTTGAGCTATATGGCCGAGCGACTTGCCGAAATTCGGCGCGTGCTGAAGCGGACGGGAGCGGTTTATTTACACTGCGACCGGACGGCCAGCCATTACCTCAAAATTGTAATGGACCATTTGTTTGGTGCGGAAAATTTCGTCGATGAAATAATCTGGAATTACGGCACACCGTCGGGCGGCAGAACTTCGGGGAAGAAGCCAATAAAGGCGCATGAAGTGCTGCTGGTTTACGCGGCAAAATACGGAGAGCATGTGTATAACAGGCAATATACTGACTATGACAGGAAATATGTTGAAAACTGGTTCCGGCATGACGATGGAGACGGCCGGAAATACCGGACACGCTCACGATCCGGTGTCATTATAAAGCAGTATTTGGATGAAAGTCACGGCGTCCCGCTTTCCACAGTGTGGACTGACATCATGCAAATATACGGACAGAGCGGCTGGTTCCCTACGACGAACAAGGAGGGACTCGGCTATCCTACGCAGAAACCATTGGCGCTTCTCGAGCGCATCATCCTCATGGCATCCAATGAAGGCGATGTCGTTCTCGATCCTTTCTGTGGTTGCGGAACGACGATAGAGGCCGCCGATAAGCTCAGGCGGCAATGGATCGGCATCGATATTTCACCATTTGCTATTGACATGATACGGAACCGGCGTTTGCCGAGACACAACATTCCGGTCGAGGGCATCCCTGTCGATATGCAAGGCGCCGAGCAGTTGGCGAAAAGCAAACCTTTCGATTTCGAGAAATGGGCAATTACGCGCATACCCGGCATGATTCCCAACAGTAAACAGGTCGGCGACCGGGGAATCGATGGCAGGGGGCGGCTCCTCTATCCAATGGAAGAATCGGAAGGCCTGATTCTAGCGCAGGTCAAGGGGGGACATCAATCGCCTGGTCAATTCCGGGATTTTCTTTATACTGTTGAAAGGGAGGGAGCCGCTTTGGGCGTCTATGTGACGCTCGATAAAATATCGTCTCCGAGCATACGGGCCGAGGCCGCGGCCGCCGGGACGGTCGAGATCGGCGCGGCGTCTTATCCGAAGGTCCAGCTCTGGAGCATGGAGGACTATTTCGACGACCGCCCGCCGCTCCTGCCGCCTCTGGCGGACCCATACACCGGCAAGGCGATGGCTCCCTACCTCCGCGTGGGCGGCACGGAGCACGGGAAGCCGCAGGCGGGCGAAAGCGGGTTGGGCGAGGCACCCATGTTGCCATTAGGCGGCGACCCGGACGCCGGCCCCGTCTGAAATCGACTGTTGCGGGTGCCGCGGCTATTCGGCCGCCTCGTCCAGCGCAGCACCCTCGTCGTAGACCGTGTTGTATTCCCGGTCCATGGCGATGGGCATCTCGTACATCTCGATTTGCGGCGGGTGATCGTATTTCGCCGTCATGTAGGCGGTCCACTCGGCATTGCAGGCCGTCTCGGCCGCCTCGCGGGACTCCCAGAGATAGACGCCGCCGCCGAGACCGTCCCTGTAGAGCACGTTCTTGCGGATCAGCCCTTCGGTCGCCATGTAGCGCGGGATCGAATCGCGGAACATCTGCACGGCCGTTTCCCGGTCCGTCCCTTCCGGCAATCCGTAGGTGACAACGGCGATCATCCTCGTCATGGCTCGTCTCCCGCCGTTTGCGCGCCAGGATAGCAGAACGGCCGGGCGAGCGGCCGCCTCCCGTCCGGCCCCTGCCGCGTTCCTCCTGCGAGGGGTATCGGCACGGAGCCGCATCGTGCAAGATCGCCCGGAATTTCCGGAAGAGAAGGGAGCGCCCCGGATGGCATTTTACGAGCTTCGCCGGTACACGGTCCGGCCCGGCAAGATGGAGCAGTGGCTGGAGTTCATGGAGGGCACCATCATCCCGTTCCAGGTCTCCAGGGGGATGGTCATCACCGGAAGCTTCCGCGGCGAGGAGGACGACTCGGTCTATTTCTGGACGCGCCGCTTCGAGAGCGAAGAGAGTCGCGAGGCGCTCTATGCCGCCGTTTACGAGAGCGACTTCTGGAAGAACGAGGTCGCGCCGAAGGTCGTTGACCTCATCGACCGCGACCTGATCCAGGTCACCCGCGTGGTTCCGACGGCGCGCTCGGTGGCGCAGTAGGGCGACAGGGCCGGGCCGGTAGTCGCGCCCCGATTCAGGCCGCGACGCAGCCGGTCTGCGCTGGCCCCGGTCAGGCGGCGCGGGCCTCGAAGAGCGGGCGCGCCGCCTTGGCGTAAGTGTGCTTGGCCACGATCCGGCCGCCCTCGACATGCAGGAGGTCGAGGCCGCGCCAGGCGCTCGACCGCTCCGGCGTGGTGAGTACGCATGCCCAGGAAATCATCGCCTTGCCGTCCTCGGGGTCAAGGAACAGGTCCTCCTCCTCGAAGCGCACCTTGCCGAACTTTCCGGCGAACATCGGCTCGAATGCCGCGCGGATCGCCTGCTTGCCCTCGTGCCGCGCGCCGTGGAACTCGTCATAGACCGCGTCCTCGGCGAACCAGGCCATGACGCCTTCGAGGTCGCCGCGGTTGAAGGCGTCGGTGAACCGAAGCGTGATTTCCTTGAGCTCGTCGCGGGTCATCGGGCTCCTCCGGGGCAAGGGGTTCGGGGCATTATAGCGGCCTGGCCGCGGCGAAGGGGCGGCGCTGGCCGGCGGCTTCCATCAGCGGCATTACCTCCTCGATCCACTGGCGGCACTCGCCGAGATAGTCCACCCAGGAGAGCAGCAGCCCGTCCACGCCCATGGCGGACAGCCGCTCCAGCTCCTCGACGATATCTCCCGGCGCGCCGACCAGCGGATAGCCGCCGTGGCCGGCCTTGAAGTGGAAGCGGAAGGCGTCCATCACCGCCGGCTCAAGCGTGCCCGACTGGAGGCCGAAGATTTCCAGCATGTTGGCGACGGCAACATCGTCGCCGCGCTCGACGACATAGTGGTGAAGATAGTCCTCGGCCTCGCGCCGGGTCGGGCGGCAGACGACATAGCCGTGGATCCAGCATTGCGAGGCTCGGCCGAGATCGGCGGCCATGGCCTTCAGATGCGAAATCTGCGCGCGGTCGCTGCCTTCGTCCTTCTGGCGCAGCATGACGAAATTCATGTCGGCATGGGCGGCGGAGAAGGCCTGTCCGGCGGGCGAACTGCCGGCGTTCATGATCGCGGGCCGCGGCTGCTGCAGGGGTTTCGGTTCGCTCCAGAGCGCCTTGCCGCTGAAGAAGCGGCCGTCGAGGTCGAACGGCTCCGTTGCGCTCCACAGGCGCTTGACCAGCGAAAGCCATTCCTCGGCATAGGCGTAGCGGTCGTCATGGGCGCGCATTTCGAGGCCGAACATGTCGAATTCGTTCTTGAACCAGCCGGCGACGAGGTTGAGTGCGAAGCGCCCGCCGGAGATATGGTCCACGGTCGCGCCCATCTTCGCGGCCGCCACCGGATGGACGAGCGGCGCGTGGACGGTCGAGAACACGGTTGCGTGGGAGGTCTCGGCCGCGATGCCGGCCGCCCAGGTCAGGCTCTCGAAGGTCCGGTTGTTGAAGTCGGTCTCCCCGCCATAGCCCTTCCAGCGGCCGACCGGCAGCAACGCCTCGAAGCCGGCCGCGTCCGCCATGCGGGCGAGCGTCCGGTTGTCCTCCCATGTCATCGGCCAGGCGCCGTCCGCCGTCGTCACGGTGGAGCCGTGGGAGCAGTTGAATGCCATGACACCGAGCTTGATGCGGTTGTCGTTGAACAGCGGGCTTCGGCGGGCTTCGTTCATGATCGTGCGGCGGTTGCGCTGACGCCCGTGTCGATCAAGGCCTCGATTTCGGCCCGGTCCAGCCCGGCTTCGCGGAGCACTTCCTCGCTGTGCTCCCCGGCTCGCGGGGCCTGCCGGCGGATCGACCCCGGCGTCTTCGAGAACGAGACGGGCGGGCGCATATGGACGAGACGGCCCTCGGAAGGGTGTTCCATGGTCTGGAAGAAGTCCACGGCTTGCAGATGCGGGTCCTCGAACAGGGTCTCGGGCGAGTGCATCGGCATGCAGGGAATGTCGGCGGCATCGAGCGCGGCCAACCAGTCGGCCGTGGGCCGGCGGCGCATGATGTCGGCGAGCGTGCGGTAAAGTTCCTCGATGTTGCGGCCTCGCGAGGCCATGTCGGCGAAGCGCGGGTCGTGCGCCAGCTCCGGCTGTCCGGCGAGATCGAAAAAGCGGCGCCAGTGGCGGTCGTTATAGGGCAGCACGCACAGATGGCCGTCGGCGGTCCGGTGCGGACGGCGCCAGGGGGTCAACAGGCGTCCATAGCCCGCCGGCCCGAGCGGCGGGTCGAATGTGCGCCCCTGCTGGTGTTCGTTCATCACGAAGGACGCGAAACATTCGAACATGCCGCAATGGATTTCCTGGCCCTCGCCGGTCCGCGAGCGGTGATGGAGCGCCATCAGCACCGCGAAGAGCGCAAACAGCCCGCTGGTCTTGTCGGCAAGAACCGAGGGGGCGTAGCGCGGCGCGCCCCCGCTCTGCTCACCCTCCAGCCAGGCAAGGCCCGACACGCCCTGGATCAGGTCGTCATAAGCCGGCTTGTCGGCATAGGGGCCGTCTTTCCCGAAACCGACGGCGCTGCAATAAACGATATCCGGCCGGCGCCCGGAGACCGCCGCATAGTCGATTCCGAGGCGGGCGGCGGGCCTCGGGCGCATATTGTGGATGAACACATCGGCAGTGCGCACAAGCCGGTAGAGCGCCTCGCGCCCGGCGGGCTGCTTCAGGTCGAGCACGAGGCTGCGCTTGTTGCGCGCCTTGGTGAGAATGCCCGCCGACATGCCCCGGTTGCGGCCCGGCCCGACCTGGCGGCTGATATCGCCGCCCGGCGGCTCGACCTTCACCACGTCGGCGCCGTAGTCGCCCATGATCTGGGTGCAATAGGGGCCGTACATCACGGTCGTCAGGTCGATGACGCGCAATCCGGCAAGCGGTCCGGGCATCGCGTTTCTCCGGCTGTTCGGCATATTCTGGCCCGCCCGCCGGCCGGGTGGAAGGGCCGCCTTCAGCCGTTCTGGGCGCGGTGCCGCAGCAGATGGTCGGCGAGCACCAGCGCCATCATCGCCTCGCCGACCGGCACCGCGCGGATGCCAACGCAGGGATCGTGCCGGCCGGTGGTGACGATCTCGACCGCCTCGCCCGTCTCCGTCACGCCCCGGCGCGGAATGAGGATCGAGCTGGTCGGCTTGACCGCGAAACGGGCCACGACCGCCTGGCCCGTGGAAATGCCGCCCAGCACGCCGCCGGCGTTGTTGGAAAGAAATGCGACGCCGCCGCCGCTGGCCGGGGCCATCTCGTCATGGGCGTGCTCGCCGCGCTTCGCCGCGGAAGCGAACCCGTCGCCGATCTCGACGCCCTTGACCGCGTTTATGCTCATCATTGCGGCGGCAAGGTCGCTGTCCAGCTTGCCGTAAACCGGCTCTCCGAGCCCGGCCGGCACGCCCTCGGCGACGATCTCGATGACGGCGCCCACCGACGAGCCGGCCTTGCGCACGCTGTCCAGATACGCCGCCCATTCTTCCGCCGCGGCAGCGTCGGGACAGAAGAAGGGATTGGCGCCTACCGCGTCCCAGTCCCAGCGGGCGCGGTCCACATGCTTCTCGCCGATCTGCACCAGCGCGCCACGAATCGATACGCCGCGGCCCAGCACCTTGCGCGCAACACCGCCGGCCGCGACCCGCATGGCGGTTTCCCGCGCCGACGACCTCCCGCCGCCGCGATAGTCGCGGATGCCGTATTTCTTCCAGTAGGTGTAGTCGGCATGGCCGGGGCGGAAGCGGTCCGCGAGCTTCGAGTAGTCCCTGGAGCGCTGATCGACATTCTCGATTGCCAGCGCGACGGGAGCGCCCGTCGTCCGGCCCTCGAACACGCCGGAGAGGATGCGTACCGTGTCCGGCTCGCGGCGCTGTGTCGTAAAGCGGGACTGGCCCGGTCGGCGCTTGTCGAGCCAGACCTGGAGGTCGTCTTCGGCCAGCGCGATGCCGGGCGGGCAACCGTCCGCGACGCAGCCGATGGCCGGCCCGTGGCTCTCGCCCCAGGTGGTGAAGCGAAAGGCCTGCCCGAAGCCGTTGGAGGCCATCAGCCGTATTTCGGCTTGAAGCTCGACAGCAGCTCCGCCGTATCTCCCGTCCGATGCGGATTCATCATGCCGACGGTGTGGTAGCCGCAATCCACATGATGAACCTCGCCGGTGACCCCGGCGCTCATCGGGCTGAGCAGATAGAGGGCGGACTGGCCGATCTGCTCCAGGGTGACATTGGCCTGCAGCGGCGAGTTGAACTCGTTCCACTTCAGGATAAAGCGGAAATCGCCGATCCCGGACGCCGCGAGGGTCTTGACCGGCCCGGCGGATATGGCGTTGACGCGAATGCCGTCCATGCCGAAGTCGGCCGCCAGATAACGCACGCTCGCTTCGAGAGCGGCCTTGGCGACGCCCATGACGTTGTAATGCGGCATTACCCGCTCGGCGCCGTAATAGGTGAGCGTCAGCATCGAGCCGCCCGGCCCCATCAGCGCCGACGAGCGGCGCGCCAGATCGGTGAAGGAGAAGCACGAGATGTCGAGCGACATGCGGAAATTCTCGCGCGTCGTTTCGACATAGCGGCCCTTGAGCTGGTCCTTGTCGGAAAAGGCGATGGCGTGGACGATGAAGTCCAGTCCGCCCCACTCGGCTTCGAGCGTCTCGAACAGCGCGTCCATGCTGGCGTCGTCGGCGACGTCGGCCTGCAGCACCAGCGCCGCGCCCAGCCACTCCGCGAGCGGGCGGACGCGCTTGGCCAGCGGTTCCGTCTGGTAGGTGACGGCCAGTTCGGCGCCGCCCCGGGCCAGCGCCTGCGCAATCCCGTAGGCAATGGAGCGGTCGTTCGCCACGCCCATGATGAGCCCGCGCTTGCCGGTCATGGCGGCTGTTCCGGTCATGTCGCTACTCCGGGATTCGGCGCAGTTCAGCTTTCGCCCCCGGTTGCGACCAGCCGCCAGTTCGGGTCCGGCGAGCGCGTGTCGCGGGCGAAGGTCCAGACGTCGGTAATCTCTTCAATGGCGTTGGTCGCCCCGGAGAGTGTCTGCCCTTCGGAATCGCGAAGCACGCCAACTTGCTCCGAGACGAACCGGATCGTCACCCAAGCTTCGTGGTCGTCGAGTCCGGCATCCGTGAGTTCGGCTTCCTTGATGCCGATCAACGTCGCTTCGAGGATGTAGCCCTTCGCCTCCCTGTCGGCGATGGTGCGCTCGAAATTGCCGAAGACTTCGGCGCTGGTCAGCGGCCGGAGCGTATCCCGGTCGCCGCCGGCGAAGGCGTTGACGATCATCTCGAAAGCGGCGCGCGCTCCCGTGACAAACTGGTCCGGGTCGAAGGTCCCGTCCACGCTCCGGATGCGCCGCACGCCCTCACCGAGCGACGTGCCGTCGCTCTCCTCGTCCTCGTCCTTGTTGCGGTCGGGCAGCGCTATCACATTATCGTTGGAATTCGCATCCCCGGCGGTATGCGGTTCCGCCTGCGGCGGGGCCTGATGGTGCCCCTGGCGGCGACCGAGAACACTGCGCAGCCGAAAGACGAGGAACGCGGCCACCATGGCGAAAAACAACAGGTCGAAGAACGGAATTCCGCCGTCCATGGCGCTCACCGCCGGCCTTGACGGGCCGGTCCTTTCACTCGATTGACCAGAGATAAGCCCAAGTCTAGGAAAGGGCAAGTATGGCTTTCGCAATCCTTTTGGCGCTGGTCGGGGTTCCCCTGGTCGAGATCGCCGTTTTCATTGAGGTCGGCGGCTGGATCGGACTGTGGCCGACGCTCGCCGTTGTCGTGGCGACGGCCCTCGCCGGAACCTGGCTCATCCGGGCGCAGGGGATCGGCGTGCTGATGCGCGCCCGGCGAACGATTGCGGAAGGCGGAACGCCGCTGCGCGAGATGTTCGAGGGCGTGTGCCTGGTCGTGGCGGGCGCCTTTCTGCTGACGCCGGGCTTCATCACCGATGCCGCCGGGTTCCTGTTGCTGTTGCCGCCGGTCCGGGACCGCGCCGCCGGTTGGGCCTGGCGGCGATGGGGCGGCGAGGTTCGCGTTCGGCAGGGAGGGCCGGGTATCATCGAGGGCGAATATCGCGACGACACGCCCGGAGAGCCTCGATGATCCTGCTGCGCCACGGCCAGACGTCGTGGAACCTGCAGTTCGGCCAGACGCGCGTCGATCCGGGCCTCCCGGATCCCGGATTGACGCGGGAAGGGCGCCGCCAGGCGAGATCCGCTGCGGAGGCGCTCGCCGGGCGGGGTATCTCGCTGCTGTTCGCCAGTCCGTACCGCCGCACGCTGGAAACGGCGGTCGCGGTCGCCCGGCGCCTGGACGTCCCCATTGTCGTGGAGCCGTTGGTGCGTGAGCGGGCAGGGTTTTCCTGCGATATCGGGACCCGCGCCGGCATGTTGACGAAAGCCTGGCCGGGCCTCGATTTCTCCGCGCTCGACGAGCAGTGGTGGTGCGACCTCGGCGAGACCGACGAACGGGTGCTGGCGCGCGCCCGCGCTTTCCGCGCCGCCGTCGCCGAGCGCCCGGACCGCGACAATATCTGCGCCGTGACCCATTGGGGCGTAATCCGCGCCCTGACCGGCGAGACCGTCGGGAACGGAGCTATTCGCGAGCATGACCCCTTCGGCCCGCTTCCTCGCGCCGCCGCCGCGTGCTAGACGGACCGCCCTTACGGGAAGGCAGCGGCCCATGAATGGAAATGGCGCGGACGGGGCGGCCGGGTCGCAGCAGCGGGTGACCATCGGCGCCCAGTACGTCAAGGACCTCTCCTTCGAGAGCCCGAACGCGCCGATGAGCTTCAACGAGCTGGACTCGCGTCCCGAGATCGGCATCGACCTGAATGTTGAGGCGCGCCCGCTTCAGGACAACCACTTCGAAGTCGTCCTGCATGTCACGGCGCGCGCGAGGCGCGGCGGGAATGTGCTTTTCATGGTGGAGCTCTCTTACGGCGCGGTCGCGTCCGTGCCGCCCATGCCGGACGACGCGCGCGCCAGGATGGTCGGCGCCGAGGTGCCGAAGCTGCTGTTCCCGTTCGCCCGCACCGTCATCGCCAATGCGGTGCGGGACGGCGGCTTCCCGCCCTTCCTGATCGATCCCATCGACTTCGACGCGCTGTTCAAACGCGCTGCGGCCGCGCAGGCGAATGAGCGGCAGCGGGAAGCCGGCGGGTAGTCGGCGCGCGAGGAGGGAGGCGGCGATTAGCGCGGACCGGGAATTCTCGCCGCCTGCGGTGGAAGACGGGGAGGTCTGGAGCGACCTCCTGCGGTCGTTCCTGCGCGGCGCTGCATTGCTGGGGCTGGCTGCGGCCGGCGCGGTCGGCGGGCTCTACTATCTCTACTACCCGATGAGCACCGGTCGGATGGACCATTTCCCGCTCGTCTGCGGCGCCGTCGGCCTGGAATAGTCAGCCCTCCAACTGTCCCGGTTTCGAAGTTCGTATGACTTCGATTGGAGTAAAGGGCCTCATCGCCTCGGCGCCCCCGCCGTCACGGCCTGCCTTGTTTGACCCGGCCGCCTGCGGCCTGTATTCAAACGCCAGGGGCGGATACCGGTCGGCAGGGAATGGCTGAGGAAACCACCATCGAGAGGCTGTGCCGCGAAAAGCATCTGCGCTTGACCGGCCAGCGCCGGGTCGTGGCCCGCGTCCTCTCCGACAGTCCCGACCATCCCGACGTCGACACTGTCTATCGCCGCGCGAGCCGGATCGATGCGAATATCTCCATCGCAACGGTCTATCGGACGCTCAAATTGTTCGAGGACGCCAATGTGCTGACCCGGCACGATTTCGGCGGCGGCCGGGCGCGCTACGAGGAAGCGGGCGACCATCACGACCACCTGATCGATGTCGAGACGGGGGCCGTGAAGGAGTTTTTCGACGCCGAACTCGAGGAGATGAAGAACCGGATCGCCGAGCGGCTCGGTTTCGACCTGGTGGACCATCGCCTGGAGCTCTATGGCCGGCGCCGGCGCGGTTAGCGCGCGGCGCCTGTTCCGGGGCGTTTCGACGCCGGACGGCTGGGCTTGGGTAACGCTGGCGGTGGCGGTGCTGGCCGCCGCCCCGATCTGTTCGGTCGTATGGACCGCCGTCACGCCGACCCTCGACATATGGCGCCACCTCGCATCGACGGTGCTGCCGGTCTATGTCTGGAATTCCTTCCTGCTGGTCGTCGGCGTCGCATTGGGCACGGCAGTGCTCGGCGTCGCAACCGCCTGGCTGGTCACGATGTGCCGGTTTCCGGGAAGCCGGGCCTTCGAGTGGCTGTTGCTGCTGCCGCTCGCCATGCCTGCCTATGTCGTCGCCTATGTCTATACCGACCTCCTGGAGTATGCGGGCGCGGTGCAGGGCTTCCTGCGCACGCTGTTCGGCTGGACGAACGCGCGGGACTACTGGTTCCCGGAAATTCGCTCGCTCGGCGGCGCCGTCTCGCTGTTCTCGCTGGTGCTCTATCCCTATGTCTATCTCGTCTCCAGGGCGGCCTTCATCGAGCAGAACATCTGTGTGCTGGAGGTGAGCCGCCTGCTCGGCTGCACACCCTGGCAGGCGTTCTGGCGCGTCGCGCTGCCGCTGGCGCGCCCGGCCGTGGCCATCGGCGTCATCCTCGCCCTCATGGAGACTCTGAACGATCTGGGCGCTGTCGAATTCTTCGCCCTGCGCACCTTTACGGTCGGCATCTTCGATGTCTGGATGAATATGGGCAATGCGGCGGGCGCGGCCCAACTCGCGCTCGTGTTGCTGGTCGTCATCGCCGGGTTGATCTGGGCGGAACGCGCGGCCCGCCGGCGCCGGCGGTTCCACCATACCAGCCGGCGTTACCGGCGCCTCGACCCGCGGCGGCTTTCCGGCCGGGCGGCGGGCGCCGCCTTCCTTGTCTGCGCGCTTCCCGTGCTGCTGGGCTTCCTGCTGCCGTCGGCGGTGCTGGCCTGGTATGCGGTCACGGCCTGGGAGCCGGGCCGGCTGCCGGACTTCCTGCGGCTCGCGGAGCACAGCCTGACGCTCGCCGGCATTGCGGCGCTGGCGGCCTCGGCATTCGGCCTGGTGCTCGCCTACGGCGCCAGGGCCGGCGCGCCGCCCCTGGCCCAGGGAGCGGCGCGCTTCGTTTCGCTCGGATACGCCGTGCCCGGCGCTGTGTTTGCGCTCGGCGTGATGATCCCGCTCGCCGGCCTCGATCGCACCATCGACGCCTTCGCGCGGGCGGAGTTCGGCGTCTCCACCGGACTGCTGTTCAGCGGGACGCTTTTTGCGGTGTCGGCGGCGCTCACCGTGCGTTTCCTGGCTCTCGCCTACGGCACCAGCGATGCCGGCCTCTCGAAGGTGACGCCGAATATCGACAGCGCGGCCCGCACACTCGGCCACGGCCCCTTCTCCCGCCTGAGGCGCGTCCATCTGCCCATCGTGCGCGGCAGCGTGCTCACAGGCGCGCTGCTGGTCTTCGTCGATTCGATGAAGGAGCTGCCCATGACGCTGATCCTCAGGCCCTTCAACTACGAGACGCTGGCGACCGATGTCTATCAGTTCGCCTCCGACGAACTGCTGGAGGAATGCGCGCTCTCGGCGCTGGCCATCGTGCTGGCCGGCGCGGCGCCGGTGGTGCTGCTGACCCGCATCATCCGGCAGTCGCGCGCAGGGGAGGAGTTGATCCCGCACGGGCCGGGCGAGTCGTAGCGGACGGCCGCCAATGTCCCGGAACTGAAGTGCGTTACATTATGGATAGCCGTTTCCCGCTATCGCTGCCGCAGGGCGCGCCAGATGCGTTCTGGGGTCGCCGGCATCTGGACAGGGCCCGCCCCGGCCGAGGCCAGCGCGTCCGCCACGGCGTTCATCGCCGCCGGCAGGGCGGCCGTGGTGCCGCTTTCGCCGACGCCCTTGACGCCCAGCGGATTGGTGAGGCAGGGCGTCGGGCGCCGCTCCAGCGCGAAGGACGGCATGTCGGCCGCGCGGGGCAGGGCGTAATCCATGAAGGAGCCGGAGAGAAGCTGGCCGGTTTCGGGGTCGTAAACGATCCGCTCCATCAGCGCCTGCCCGATGCCCTGCGCGATGCCGCCGTGAAGCTGGCCTTCCAGCAGCATCGGGTTCACCGCGACGCCGGCATCGTTGACCAGGCTGTAGCGCTCCAGGGAGACCCGGCCGGTTTCCGGGTCGATCTCCACCTCCGCCGCATGGGCGCCGTTCGGGAAACTGTAGGTGCGGGCGTTGAAGTGGCCGGCGGCGTCGAGGCCCATGTCCATGTCCTCGTCGAGGAAGGCAGGATCGAAGCTGGCCGCAGCCACTTCCCCGAGCGTGACCCGCCTGTCCGTGCCGACGATCTCGAAGGCGCCCTGCCCGAAGGCGATATCGTCTTCGCTCGCCTCCAGCATGGCGGCGGCGATGCGCCGGCCCTTTTCGACAATGCGCTCGCTCGCGCGCACCATCGCCGCGCCCGCCACGGTGGTGACGCGCGAGCCGCCCGCGCCGCTGCCGCGCCCGACCAGGTCGCTGTCGCCGGTCAGCACGCGCACGGCCTCCGCCGGCAGCCCCAGCCGGTCGGCGGCGATTTGGGAAAACGTGGTTGCGAAACCCTGGCCGTTGCTGGAAGCGGTGAGCGTGACGGTCAGCAGGCCCTCCTCGTCGAAGCGCATCGTCACCCGCCCGTCCTTGTAGCCGTCGGGTTCGGTATAGGAGGCGAACCCGAAACCGCGCAGCCGCCCGGCGGCCTCGCTCGCGCGCCGCCTCTCCGCGAAACCCGCCCGGTCGGCGAGCGCGAGCGCGGCATCGAGATTGCCGGCGAAATCGCCGCTGTCATAGACGAGGCCGGTCGGCGTGCGCCAGGGCATCTCGTCCGGGCGGATCATGTTGCGCCGCCGCAGTTCCGCCGGGTCGACGGCGAGCCGGCGGGCGGCCTCGTCCACGAGGCGCTCGACGATATAGCCGTATTCCGGCTTGCCTGCGCCCCGGTATGCAGCGATCGGGGTCGTGCGGCTCAGCCGGCAGACCGTTTCCGCATGGACCGCCGGGATGCGGTACACATTCGCCAGCATCCGGGAGCCGCCGTCCGTCGGAATGACCGGGCCGGCGCCGGTGGCGTAGGCGCCGAGGTCGGAACGGGTCGAGGTCCGGATCGCCAGGAAACGCCCCTCGGCGTCCAGCGCGAGCTCCGCCTCCGTGTCATGGTCGCGGGCATGGTAGTCCGAGAGGAAGGACTCGCTGCGTTCGTCGATCCATTTCAGCGGCCGCCCGAGCTGCCGGGCGGCGGCGGCGAGCAGCACCTGTTCGGCGAAGATGCCGTTCTTCATGCCGAAGCCGCCGCCGACATCGGGGGTTATCACGCGCACATCCGCACGCGCCGCGCCGAGGGCCTTCGCAAGCGCTTCCTGCACCTGGCCCGGCCCCTGGGTCGGCGCGATCAGGGTGTGGCGCCCGTCGCGCGCGTCCCACGCCGCCAGCGCGCCCCGCGTCTCCAGCGGCGCGGCCGAGATGCGGTTGTTCGCAAGCGAAATACGGACCCGGTGCGCCGCGCCCGCGAACAGCGCCTCGACCTCCGCGGCGTCGCCCCTCGCCCACTCGAACAATGTTTCGGTTTCCGCCGCCGGGAGCGGGCGGTAGTCCACGGCGACCGCGTCCACCATGTCGCGCGCGGACGCGGCCGTCTCCGCGACCGCCATCGCGACGATCTCGCCGGCATAGCGCGCCCGGCCGCGCGCCATCGCGGGAAAGGGCGGCGGCGCCAGAGGCGTCCCGTCGCGCCGCCGCACCGGCGAGCGGTTGTCGAGCGGCCCGGTTTCGAGACCGTCGCGCAGCAGGGCGACCGCGCCCGGCACGTTCAACGCCGCGCCGCCGTCCACACCCAGGATGTCGGCATGGGGGTGGGGCGAGCGCACGAAGCGCACCCATGCCTGGCCGGCAAGGTCGATATCGTCGATGAAGCGCCCGCGGCCCGTGAGAAGCGCCGCGTCCTCGAGGCGCGGGAGGCTCCGGCCGATCACCGCATACGCCCGCGCAGGAAAGCCCCGGCCCGCGCGATCGCCTCGCCCGCCTCGTCCAGCACCGGCTCGAACAGGTGCCAGACATGCATCATGTCATGGGCGACATCGAGGCTGACATCGACGCCGGCCGCGCGGGCGCGTTCGGCGAGCCGGAGCGAGTCGTCGAGCAGCACCTCCGCCGTGCCGACCTGGATCAGCAGCGGCGGCAGCCCCGCGAGATCGGCATAGATCGGCGCGGCGAGCGGGGCGCGCGGGTCGGCGCCGGCCAGATAACGCCCGGAGAACCAGAGCAGCATGTCCTGGTCCAGCGTCGGGTCCTCGGCCGCCTTGGCGGTCATCGAAGCGCCGACGCCCTCCATATCGACCCAGGGCGAAAGGCAGAGCCCGGCCGCGGGCATCGGCTGGCCGCGATAGCGCAGCGCGACCAGCGCGGCGGCGGTCAGCCCGCCGCCGGCGGAGTCGCCCCCGATGGAGAGCCGGCCGGCCTCGAACCCCTCGTCGAGCAGCCAGCAATAGGCGGCAACGGCATCGTCCACGGCCGCCGGGAAGGGCGATTCGGGCGCCAGGCGGTAGTCGAGCAGCAGCACGCGCGCCTTCGAGGCGGCCGAGAGGTTGTAGGCCAGGTTGCGGTGCGTATCGCAGGAGCCGATCACATAGCCGCCGCCATGCAGGTAGAGCACGGCGCGATCCGCGAGGCAGCCGGGCGCGGCGACCCATTCCGCCGGGCGCCCGGCGGCGGTCACGGGCGCAATGTCGGCGTCTGCCGGCGCGGGGAACCGCTCGCCCACTTCCGCGATGCGCGCGCGCATTTCGGGCACTGTCGGGTTCTCGGGCTTGCCACGCTCCCGAAGCAGGCTCTTCAACGCCGCCAATTGCTCCGAACTCATCTCGACACCGCCTCCGTCACGCCTGCCGCCCCCCTGTCCCGGAGCGGAACCCGACCTTACCCCATAGCGGCGGAAAGTGCGCGACCTTCGCAGGCCGCATGGATCGAGCGCCCGGACGCGACGCAGGCCGTGACCCGGGCGGAACATCCGGGCTAGAGTCGCCCCGTCTGAGACGAGGGGAGGGAGGCGCCATGCCGGTCGCCATCGTTACCGGCGCCGGGACCGGCGTCGGGCAGGCCGCTTCGGAGGCGCTGCTGGGCGCGGGTTACGAGGTGGCGCTCGCCGGGCGGCGGACGGCGCCGCTGGAGGCGGTCGCGGCGCGCTGGCCGGAACGCACGCTGGTCCAGGCCGCCGATGTCGGCAGCGAGGCCCAGGTGAAGGCGTTGTTCGATGCGGCGGTCGCGCGGTTCGGGCGGGTCGATCTCCTGTTCAACAATGCCGGCACGGGCGCGCCGCCGGTGCCGCTGGAGGAACTCACGCTCGCCCAGTGGCAGGCGGTGGTGGACGCCAATCTCACCGGCAGCTTCCTCTGCACGAGGGAGGCCTTCCGGGTGATGAAGGCGCAGGACCCGCCGGGCGGGCGGATCGTCAATAACGGGTCGATCTCGGCCCATGCGCCGCGCCCCAATTCGGCGCCCTACACGGCGACCAAGCATGGCGTGACAGGCCTCACCCGCTCGACCATCCTCGACGGACGCGGCTTCGGCATTACCTGCGGCCAGATCGATATCGGCAATGCGGAGACGCCGATGACGCAGCGCATGAAGAAGGGTGTGCTGCAGCCCGACGGGACCACGAAGGTCGAGCCGGTGATGGATGTGCGCCATGTCGCCGAGGCGGTGCTCTACATGGCGGGCCTGTCGCCGGACGCCAACGTGCCGTTCCTGACCGTGATGGCCAACGGCATGCCCTTTATCGGGCGAGGGTAATGCACGATTTGTTATAATAGGGCCGGATATCGGATGGAACCCGAGATCGTCGCCCCGGCCGGAGCGAAGCGGAGAGCCGGGGCCTCGCGAGGCCGGGTAACGTCGCATGTGCGCCGTGTCCTCCTCCCGTCATGTCCGACCCTCTTGCCGTCATGCCCGGACTTGTTCCGGGCATGACGGAGGCAGCGTTCAGCCGTCCCGTTCGAACATGCCGAGATTGAGGTCGAGGCCGGCGCCGAGCCAGAGGGCGCGGTCGCGATGGTCCAGCAGGTCGTCGCCCGCATTGGGGTGGACGAGCACGACGAGCCCGTCCCGCTCCAGCGCGAGCCAGGGAACGAGGTCCGCGAAAACCTCCGGTTCGAACGCGATCTGGAAGCTCCACATCGGATGCGGCCCGACCGGGCGCTCGTGGAAACGCCCGACCGCCACCCGGACGCCGAACGCTTCGCCGACGCGCTGCTTCAGGTCCCAGGCGCGCGTCTTGCTGGCCTGGTCGAAATAGACATGCGCATGCCAGCTCTCGATGGCGGCGGCGCCTTGCCGGGACGGCGCGCTCATGCCTTGCCCAGATAGATGTCGACGATCCGGCCGAGTAACTCCAGCGCCTCTGCGCGCGGGCGCTGGAAGGCGTTGCGGCCGACGATGGAGCCGGTGGCGCCGCCGTCCCGCAACTGCCGGATCTCGTTCAGCAGGCCCTCCGTGTCCCGCGCCTCGCCGCCGGAGAAGACCACCATGCGCCGGCCGTTGAAGCAGGATTGCACGACATGCGCCGTGCGCTCCGCCAGCGTCGCCACCGGGATGCCCCGGTCCCGATAGACCCTGGCCGCCGCCTCCAGTTCGAGCGCCTCGGCCGGCGGCTTGACCTTGACGATATGGGCCCCGAGCAGGCAGGCCATATGGGCGGCATAGGCGCAGATATCGACCGCCGTCTCGCCGGCCTTCGAGAGATCGCCGCCGCGCGGATAGCTCCACACGACCACCGCGAGCCCCGACGCCTTCGCTTCCCTCGCCAGCTCGCGGACCTCTTCCATCATCTCGAACTGGTCGTCCGAAGCCGGATAGATCGTGAAGCCGATGGCCGCGCAGCCGAGCCGGAGCGCATCGCCGACCGACGCCGTGACCGCCTGGTCCTTGAGCCGCGAGAGGCTGTTGGCGCTGTTCATCTTCAGGATGGTCGGGATCTGGCCGGCGAAGCTGCCGGCGCCGGCCTCGATCATGCCGAGCGGCGCGGCGTAGGCGGACAGCCCGGCTTCCAGCGCGAGACCGAAATGGTAGTGCGGGTCGTAGGCGGGCGGGTTGGGCGCGAAGCTGCGCGCGGGTCCGTGCTCGAAGCCCTGGTCCACCGGCAGGACGACCAGCTTGCCCGTGCCGCCGAGCCGGCCCTGCATCAGGATGCGCGCCAGGTTCGCCTTGACGCCGGGGTTCTCGCTCTCATAGCCGGAGAGGATGGTCCTGACGGTGTCTGTGATGCGCATGGCGGTCGCCTCCCGGTTCGCAAGACGGCCCGTTTCGATTACGCCGCCCGGCGGGCGATTTCAAGACCTCCGGGCCGGGCGCCGGAACGCCATTTCCTGCGCGGCAAGGTCGGCCGTGCCGCCCGTCCAGGCATAGACGAGGAGCGTCGGCTCCAGCGCGCAGGTGGTGATCTTGTGGTCGAACTCCGGCGTGTTCAGGATCAGCGAGCCCGGCGTATAGACCGCTACATCGTTCTGGGACATGGCGCCGGAGATGCAGATATAGCTCTCCGTCACGCCCCGGTGCGCGTGGCTGGGATAGATCGTGCGCGGCGCAAACAGCACGCAGCCGAGCACCAGGTCGTCGGCCATCACCGGCCCCACGGGCCCCATGAACTCGGCATAGGCGTATTTCTCGCCGAGCTTGCCCGGCATGGCGCGGTAGCCGTATTGCCAGACGAGGCCGGGCGCGACCGTCTCGACGCTGCGCACCAGCGCCGCCGGCCCGAAGCGCTTGCCGTTGTCGAGCGCCCGGCCGAGATGGGCGCAGACCGGCTTCGTCCGGGGCCGCCGCTCCAGCACGAACGGGTTCTGCGCCATGGCCCGGTTGAGCCGCTGGCGCACAAGCCGTTGATGGGAGCGGATCGGACGGCTGCCGCCCGAGGAACTGTGCCGGTACACCCAGTAGATTTCGTTGAGCAGGTAGCGCCAGTCGGGCCGGTCGTCGAGCGTGGGCGCGAGGTCCATGACAGTCTCCCCGTTGCATGGCCGAGAGGCCGCTTCTTCAGCATATGCCCCTTATCCGGTTTCCGGTCCGCGGGTTCTCGCGACCCGCCGCCCGGAGGCGCGGGCGATGTCCTGCAGTCGCCGGAAGCGTTCGTCGTCGGTGTCGATCGCCGCGTCCAGGCCGTGGCGGAAGGCGGCGAGCGCAAGCCCCGGCCTGTCCACGCAGTCGAGGCGGCCGCGCACCGTCTTTTCGGGAAACCGGGCGGCCGCCCGGTCCACGAGCTTGCGGAAGAAAAGCGCCCCCAGCGTCAACGCCGCGCCGGGCGGGCTGACAAGCAGCACGCGCCCGGCGCCGCATCGCTCCAGCGCGGCCGTCACGGCTTCGAGCGAGGCGGCATTCTCGACCACTGCTTCCGCGGCCTTGGTCTTGCGGTCTTCCGACGCCATTATGGCCCGAGAATGGCACGGGGGATGCTCCAGCGCATGGTCCTGATCTGCAAGACCGGCGGGGCCGGCGACGACGCAATGTGGAAGGCGGAGCTGCGCCGGCTCGCGCCGGAGCTCGAAATCCGGGACTGGCCGGATATCGGCGACCCGGCCGAGGCCGAGTTCGTGCTGCTGTTCGCGAGCGCGCCCGGCCTGTTCGACGGCATGACCGGGCTGCGCGCGGCGCTCTCCGCCGGCGCCGGCGTCGATGGCTTTCTCGGCGGCCTGCCGCCGGGCGTCCCGGCCGCCCGGCTGGTCGATCCCTGGATGCAGACCGCGATGGCCGCCTGGGTCGTCCATGCCGTGCTGCATTTCGCGCGCAACATGCCGGGCTACGCGGCCCAACAGGCGCGGGGCGTCTGGCGGGAGCTGTTCGAGGCATATTTCGAGCCCCGCCGCGTCGGCATCCTGGGCTGCGGCGAAATCGGCCGGCGCACGGGCGGCGTGCTCGCCGATCTCGGCTTCCGCGTCACGGGCTGGACGCGCACGCCCCGCGAGCTGGGCGCGCTCGGCAACAGTCACGGCGAAGCGGGCCTGGACGAGATGCTCGCCGAAAGCGAGTTCCTGGTCTGCCTGCTGCCGCTGACCTCCGGGACGGAAGGCCTGCTCGATGCCGGGCGGCTGGCGCGGCTCCCGGAGGGCGCCTTCCTCGTCAATGCCTCGCGCGGCAGGGTGGTCGTGCAGCGGGACCTGCTTGCGGCGCTCGATTCGGGCCGACTGGGCGGGGCCTGGCTCGATGTGGCCGAGCCGGAGCCGCTGCCGCCGGGCGACCCGCTCTGGCGCCACCCCAAGGTGTGGATCACGCCGCATGTCGCGGGCGTCACGAACCCCGTTACCGGCGCGGCGCTGGTCGCGGAGAACATCCGCCGCGCGCGCGCCGGCGAACCCCTCACCCATCCTGTCGACCGCAACCGAGGTTATTGAACCCCATGGGACACTTTCACGGAAAACGCGCCCTGGTCACCGGCGCGGGCACCGGCATCGGCGCCCGGCTGGCGCTCGATCTCGCCGGGGCCGGCGCGGAGGTGGCCGTCTGCGGCCGCCGCCGCGGGCCGCTGGAGGAGACCGCCCGGCTCGCCGGCGCCGGCATATCCGTGCATCCCGCCGACCTGACGGACCCGGACGAGGCCTTCCGTCTCGCCGAGGCGGCCGGGCCGGTCGATATCCTGGTCAACAATGCGGGGTTCTCCTCCATCGTGCGCAGCACGCGCCATGTGGGCCCCGAGGAATGGCGCGCGGTCATGGATGTGAACACGCTCGGCCCGGCCATGCTGACCCGCGCGCTGCTGCCGCCCATGATCGAGAAGGGGGCAGGCGATGTGGTGACCGTCTCTTCCATGGCCGCGATCCGCCCCAGCATCATGGCCGGCGCCGCCTACAGCGCCGCCAAGGCCGCCGTTCGCGCCTGGATGGACGTGCTGGCCGCGGAGGTCCAGCGGCACGGCATCCGGTGCATGACCGTGTTCCCGGGGGAGGTCGATACGCCGATCCTCGACCGGCGCGCCCTGCCGCCGGACGCCGGGGCGCGCGCCACCATGATGATGCCGGAAGATATTTCGGCGGCGATCGTGATGGCGCTCGCCCTGCCGCGCCGGGCCACGGTGTCGGAGATCGCCATGATCGCGACCGAGCCCCGCGACCGCACCGAGGACGTCCGCGCCGCGATGGAAAAGACCGGCTGAGCGGCCGCGTCCCCGGTTCGGCGCAGCGGGGCCGGGGCGCCGTTCCTTCCCTGTCTTCCTGCCGCCACGGGCGGGGTTGTGCTATTCTGCGGCAATGTCGGCAGGCGTCCGGACCCCTTTGGCGACATGGACGGGGCAGCCGTGGACGAAAACAGCGTTGAAATCTCGATCGTCAACGACGTGTCCGAAATAGCCGGCGTCGCCGAGCGAATCGACGAGTTCCGCGAGGTCTGCGGGATCGGGCCGAAGACCGCCTATGCGATCAACGCCGCTATCGACGAGGTTCTGACCAACACCATCGGCTACGGATATGGCGACGACGAGCCGCACCGCATCGAAATCGCGCTGCGGAAGGAGGCGGACAGGCCGGTCGCGGCGATCGCGGACGACGGCCGGGCGTTCGATCCTTCGGGGCCGCCGCCGGAGGTCGATTCCGACATGTCGCTCAAGGAGCGGGCCGTGGGCGAGCGCGGCCTCTTCCTCGTGCACGGCCTGATGGACCGCGTGGACTACCGCCGGGCCGGCGGCCGCAACTTCACTACGCTGACCGGGAGCCTCGCTGCGGCCGACCGGAGCACGCTCCGTTCGATCTGAAACGGAACCGTCCGCAGACCCCGGGTCGTCACCCGCCCCTCCTCCCGTCATGCCCGGCCGCGCCCACTGTCACGCCCGGCCGCGCCCATCGTCATACCCGGACTTGTTCCGGGTATCCATCGCGGCCGCCCGGCGGCAGCGGTTGAGGGAGATGGCCGGAGCAAGTCCGGCCATGACGGTGGGGGGCGTCTCGCTCGCTTTCGGGCGGCGACGGCGGCGCGGTGACCTGGGACAGGTCGCTCGGCGGCGTCCATGTGGGGGCGGACACGGCTCTCGGGCCGGACCTGCTGGCGGGTGTCGCGTTCTCGTGGACGGAGGCGGATCTCGACACGGTCTATATGGGCGTCCGGCGGAGCGACGACGATACGCCTGTCAAGGGCGCTTACGAGAGCCGGATGCGCAGCGTGCACCCCTATGCGAGCCGGTCGTCGGCTCCGGGGTCGCAATTGTGGGCGACGCCGGGCTATGGCGACGGCGCGGTCGAGATCGCGGACGAGGAGGCGCAGGCGAACGGGCTCGGTCGGCAGACGGGCGACCTCGCCATGAAGACGGCGGCGGCGGACGGCAGCCTGCGGCTGACGGAGCGCGGCGAGGCCTCCGGCGCGTTCGCGCTGGACCTCAAGGGCGAGGGCTGGCTGACCCGGCTGGAGCTGGACGGCAACGGCGCGCTGCTTGCGCCGGTGACGGCGGACGCGAGCCGGTTGCGCCTCGCGGTGGACGCCTCCCACGAGAGCCGCCTCGCCGACGGCGCGCTGTTCAGGCCCTCGGCGGAACTGGGCCTGCGCCATGACGGCGGCGACGGCGAGACCGGCTTCGGCGTGGAGTTGCGCGGCGGGGCGGAATACTCCGCGTCGCGGGTGCGCGTGGACCTGCGGGGCCGCACGCTTCCGGCGCATGAAGGCCAGGTGGAGGAGTGGGGCGTGAGCGGCTCGCCGGGCGTCTCGCCCGGCCGCCTGGGGCGCGGCCTCTCGCTGGCGGTGCGTTCGAGCTGGGGGGCGGCGGAGAGCGGCGCGGACCGGCTGTGGAGCCACGGCCTGGCCGCGCGGGCGGACGGGACGGAGCCGCGCGCGGCGCTGCGGATCGACGGCGAGCTCGGCTACGGGCTGGATGCGGGCGGCGGCCTGCTGACGCCCTATGGCGGGTTCGGGCGTTCCGGGGCCTCGCAGCGCCAGCGTCTCGGCCTGCGCTTCTCTCCGGACGACGGGCTCGGCATGGACCTCGAAGGCTACCGGAAGGAGAGCCGCGAGGCCGACCACGGCGTCATGCCCGGACTTGTTCCGGGCATCTCCCTCAACCGCTTCCGCCGAGCAGCATGGATACCCGGAACAAGTCCGGGTATGACGGTGGGGGCGTTCGGACATGACGGTGGGGGCGTTCGGACATGACGGTGGAGGCGTTCGGGCATGACGGTGGGGGGCGTATCGAAGAACGGACCCCGCGGCGGCCCCCTCGATACGCGGCTGGCGCCGCTACTCGGGATGAGGGGGAAAGGGCGCGCGCCATGAGGGACGAGAGGGCTCCGGAAGCCCGTTCCGGCGAGGCAGTCTCCAATAGTCTGTCACGACCGGGCGAATGGGCTCGATGGAGGCGAGGATGAAACGTCAAATCCACCTCAACCTGTTCATCTACGCGCGCGGCCACCACGAGGCAGCCTGGCGGCACCCCAGGGCTCCCCGGCGCGAGGTGCTGGACATCGACCATATCGTCGAGTGCGCGCAGAAGGCGGAGGCGGCGAACATGGATTCGATCTTCCTTGCCGATACGCTGGGACTGGCGCCCGACTCGGACCGCACGGCCCGCATGTATCTGGACCCGCTCACCACACTGGCGGCGGTCGCGATGGCGACAAGCCGTATCGGGCTCATCGGCACGGCTTCGACGACGCATTCCGAGCCCTTCAATATCGCGCGCATGTTCGCCTCTCTGGACCATATCAGCCGGGGGCGGGCAGGGTGGAACATCGTGACGTCCTTCAGCATCGCCGGCGCCAACAATTTCGACAGCAAGGGCCGACGCCCCCATGCCGACCGGTACGAGCGGGCGGAAGAATTCGTGGAGGTCGCCGGGAAGCTCTGGGACAGCTGGGCGGACGACGCCATCCTGGACGACCGCGAGGCCGGCTATTACTACCGCCGCGAACGGGTAAGGCCCATCGACCACCGCGGTCTCCACTACGATGTGGCGGGGCCCCTCAATATCCCGCGCGGCCCCCAGGGGCGGCCGGTGCTCGTTCAAGCCGGGTCCTCGGACGCCGGCAAGAACTTCGCGGCAAGGCACGCCGAGGCGGTTTTCACGGCCCACCTGACCAAGGCGACCGCGCAGGCGTTCTTCAAGGACCTGAAGATGCGGGTGGCCGCCAGCGGACGACCCGCAGACCAGTGTCTGATCCTGCCCGGCATCAGCATGATCATTGCCGGCACCGAGGCCGATGCCAGGCGAATGGAGCGGGAACTCAACGAGATGTCCGACGTCGAGACAAGCCTCTCCCGCCTGTCCCAGCGCTTCGACGGTCACGACTTCTCGCATATCCCCCTCGATCGCGTGCTCACGGCCGGCGATTTCCCCGACCCGGCCGAAAATCAGAGTTCGCGCGGCCGCACGGAGCTGATCGTAGGCGCCGTGAAGCGGGAGACGCTGACGATGCGGCGACTCCTGGGGAAGCTGGCCGGCGCGCGCGGGCACTTCGTCATGGCGGGAACGCCCGAGCAGATCGCTGACGCCATCGAAGAGTGGATCGACGACGGCGCCGCCGATGGCTTCAACGTCATGCCGCTGCTTCTCCCGCACATGCTGGACGTATTCGCCGACGAGGTCGTGCCGATCCTCAAGCGCCGCGGGCGCTTTCGCACGGCGTATGCCGGCACTACACTGCGCGACCACTATGGCCTGCAGCGGCCATCGGCATAGCGCCCCGGCAATGACGCGAGGCGGCCGCTTCCAGGAAATTTTCCGAAGAGGAACACGGGACATGGCAGGCGCCACGCGAGCGAATGTCGGCTCGAGCCCCAACGCCGAAGCCGCACGGCGCATCGACGAAGCCGTGCGCGCGTTTACGCTCAATTACGGCGACGCCAACGGGTATCTGACGCAGGCGCGCGAAGCCGATCCCGGCTGCGCGATGGCGGATCTCCTGGAAGCCTGGCTCCTGACGCTGACCAAGGAGGCAGCCCAGGTGGCGCGGGCACGGGAGCTGCTCTCCGGAGTCGCCGAGGCCGGACTGACGGAGCGCGAAGCGCAGCATCTGGCGGCGCTGCGCCTCGCTGCGAACGGGCGCTGGCCATCGGCCGTTGCCGTGCTCGACCGTCATCTGATGCACGATCCGCGCGATCTGGCCGGCCATCAATGCGCCCTTCGCCTCGACGGCTATCTCGGCCGCTTCCATCGCGAGGCCGCCCGCGCCGCCCGCGCCTTGCCGTTCTGGTCGAAGGACGAGCCCGGTTACGGCATCATGCTGTCGTTCTACGGTTTCGGCCTGGAGGAGCTCGGAGACTTCGCCCGCGCGGAGGATGTCGCCCGCGCTGCGGCAGAACTCGAACCCTATGGCTACTGGCCGCATCACACCGTCTCCCACGTGCTCGAGATGACCGGACGGCCGGACGAGGGCATCGCCTGGATGGATGGCCGCCTGCCCTACTGGTCCGATCCGAAATGCAACAACCGGGTCCACATCTGGTGGCACAAGGCGCTGTTCCATATCGAACTCGGCCAGTTCGAGGACGCGCTTGCGCTCTATGACGGCGAAATCCTGTCTGCGATGCGCCCGGTCGGCACACAGCTTTGCAACGCCGCTTCGCTGCTATGGCGGCTTGAGACACTCGGTTGCGAGGCGGGCGAGCGCTGGAGCCGGCAACTCCCGCTCTGGCAGAGGCTGCTCTCCGGCATGTCGAGCCCGTTCAACGAGACCCACGCCGCCATGGCGGCGCTGCGCGCGGGCGACAGGGCCGCCTACGAGACGGTGCTCGGCGGCATGAAGAGGTCGGCCGCCGCGAATCGCGAGCTTGCGCCCGCCTATCGGGACATCGCCATCCCCGTCGCCGAGGCGATGGCCTGCTTCGTCGACCGCGACTATGCCGGCGCCGTTGACGGCCTGCTCCGGGCCGAAGCCCATCTCTGGCGCATGGGCGGCAGCGTGGCGCAGCGCGATCTTGTGGCGTGGACGCTCACCGAGGCGGCCATCCGCTCAGGCCGGCGCAATGTCGCGCTGTCGCTCGCCAACGAACGGCTGGCGTTCAGACCCGGGAGCGCGGTAAACCGACACTTCCTGCAAGAGGCCCGGGCCATTGCGGCTTGACGCCCGCAGATGCGCGCCGCTCGCATAGCGGCGCGGCGCATCAGAACAGCTCTTCGCTTGCGATCGCCGCACCCTCGGCAAGCGCCCGGAGTTTTGCGAACGCGATTTCCGGGTCCACGACGTCATATCCCGCGAACGTCGCGAACCCGCAATCGGTTCCGGCGATAACCCGCTCCCGCCCGACGATGTCGGCGAAGCGGATGATGCGGTCCGCAACATTGCGCGGGTGCTCGACATAGTTGGTGGTGCTGTCGATCACACCGGGGACGAGCACCAGATCGTCGGGCAGGTCGGCATCCCGCCAGGCGCGCCATTCGTGGCCGTGGCGGGGGTTCGCGGTCTCGAACAGCAGGCCACCCGCCTTCACCTTGAGGAGCACGGGAAGCACCTTCTCCATCGCGATGTCGCGGGTATGGGGTCCTTCGTAATTGCCCCAGCGGATGTGCAGCCGGACCTGCTCGCGCGGCACCCCGGCCAGCGCCTCGTTGATCGCCTCGACGTGCATTTCGGCGATGGCGAGAAACGCTTCGTCGTCCAGTTGCGGGAACACGACATGCCGGCCGAGGGCGATATCCGGGGCGTGGACCTGCAGCGTCAGGCCCGCCGCCGCGACCGCCTCGTATTCGGTGCGCATCGCGGCGCCGAGATCCCGCACATAGGACTCGTGATCGGGATGGAAGTCGGACGGCTGGAACCGGGCGATGACGCCGGGCGAAGCGGAATTCATGAACCCGGCGGCGTATCCCGTCTTTTCGAGCGCGCCGCGGAACCTGGCGATGTCCCGGTCCAGAGGGCGGCGGTCCTTCACCGCGATCGGCCCGACGCAACGCGGACTCCGGTAGGTCGGCGCGCCGCCGCGGCGACGCCCTCCGGGCCGGGGGGCGCCCGCTGGCGGACATCCCCGCGCTCCGTCCCGGCCCGCAGCCGGCTATCGTTCGAACCGGGGGGCGGCCGGATTGTCGCCGCCGCGCACGACATAGGCGACGACGCGTTTCCGCCCGCGGTTCCGGAAGCTGCGAGGAATGCCCGCCGGAACCGACATCGTGTCGCCTCGCCGCATGACGATCTCACCTTCCGGCCAGGAAACGGCGAGCTCGCCCTCATGCACGAAAACCACCTCGGGTTCGAAACGGGTATGCGGGGTATGTGCGCGCCGCCCGCCATGCGTAGCTGGCGCAGGGCGAATCCGTGTTGCCACCCGCCCTCGACCGGGCCTGCCGGGAACCCGTCGGCGGTGTCGATCAGGTTGACGATACCGCATTCCTCGATGCCTTTGGCGGCGAGAGGCGAGGCGGCGTTGGCGGCCATATCGCAAGCGCGGCAGAGGCCCTTTCCCATCTCCGTCATCGGCGGCGTCGCCCAGGCGGCCAATCGGGCGGGCGAGGGCGGCTCCTCCAGTTCGGAGCCGGGGGTGCGGGAATCGAGGAAAGCGGCCTCGCAAGGAACGAGATCGTCGTAGCGGACGAGCCTGCTTTCCATCGCCTTCTGGGTCCAGGAAGTCATCAACTATTCTCCTTGCGGATCGGGCGTCGCCGAAGGCCGCCCAGAACGTCGCGGTGTGGATGAACATATTGTGGAGCAACGGCGGCGAGCTGTTCCAGGACGGCAAGGTGACTTTCAACTCGCCGGAGGCGGTCGAGGCGCCGAAATACTATGTCGCGCTGGAGAACGACCTGAAGGTGAATTCCGAAGGCGCCAAGTCCTTCGAGCAATATGACGGCTCGCTGTCCATGGGCGCAGGCCAAAGCGCGTTCTTCATGGGCTGGCGGTGGCATTACGGCTCCCGCATCCTCGGCAAGAACACCAGGCTCAAGCCGGAGCAGGTGGACTTCGCGCCGCTGCTGGCGCGGCGCGGGCGAGGCTATTCGATCGCGCGCACCGTGCTCGTGCTGCCGTTCGCCATGTCGCCCGCGCTTCAGGACGCCTCGTTCCGTTTCTTCCTCAACCCCGAATTCGGGATCTTCGATGCGGTGCTCGATGCGCTGTTCCCGTTTCTCGCCCATGTGGACTGGGCTGGGCAGCGCGGGCTGGGCGATGACCTGGCTGATTCTCGCCGACATGTGGCGCTGGGGGCCGTTCCTGTCGCCGATGCTGATCGGCGGGCTGTTGTCGATCCCGAGCGATACGCTGGAGGCGGCGCGGACATATTCTCTTCCGCCTGCGCGGCATCGCGATCGCGGTGCTGCTGGCGGTGCTGCTTGGACCGATCGCCCGGATCTTCCTCACCTCGATCAAGCCGCTCTCCGGCGTCTACACGACGACCCTGTTCTTCGAGCCGACGCTCGACAATTTCAGGGCCATATTCGAGCGGCCCTTCCATGTTGGCGACCGGCTGCTCAATTCGCTCGCGATCTCGGACTTCACGGTGCCGATCGGCGTGCCGGCGGCGCTGGCGGCCGCCTACAGTTTCTCCCGCTTTGCGATGAGGTTCAAAAGACGCTGTTCTTCGGCGTACTCGCAACCCGGTTCGTGCCGCCCATCGTTGTGGTGCTGCCGTTTTTCCTGATGTTCCGGCAGCTCCATCTGCTGGACACCTGGGCCGGGATGGTCTGGATCAACCTGTCGATCGTGCTGCCCTTCGCGATCCGGATGCTCAAGGGGTTCATCGACACCATCCCGGTCGAGATGGAGGAAGCGGCGATGACGGACGGAGCGACGCGGCTGCGGGTACTCCGGGACATCGTGCTTCCGGTCACCGTTCCGGGCGTGTTCGTCGCCGGGATCTTCTGCTTCATCTTCTCGTGGAACGATTTTCTCTACGCGCTCATCCTGACCAGGAAGGAGGCCGTCACCTTGCCGGTGACGCTGAGCGCCTTCTATACCGAGGAAGGCGACCGCTGGGAGCCGATGGCGGCGACCGGGACCTTCATCCTGCTGCCCATGTTCGCGATCGGCTACTTCGTGCAGCGCCATTTCGTACAGGGCGCAACCCAGGGCTCCGACCGCTGAGCAGGGCCGCGCGCCCGGAGAGGATCATCCGATAGGACGCAACATCCTCTTCGTGACGACCGACGAGCAGCGCTTCGACGGGCTCGGCTGCTACGGCGGACGGATCGCGAGGACGCCCGTCGCGGATCGGCTGGCGGCGGACGGCGTGCTTTATGAGCGCGCCTACGCCCAGAACGTCACCTGCATGTCGGCGCGCTCCACCATCGTCACCGGCCAGCACGTCAACACCCATGGCGTCTTCCGCAACGGCTATTCCCTGCCCGAGACCGATCCCGGCGTCGCCGCCCTGCTGAAAGAGCGGGCCGGCTATCGGACCGCATCGGTCGGGGAAGCCCACTGGCAGCCAATGGTGGACTCCACCGCCTTCGAGGCGACCGCCGGCGAACACGGCCCCTATCGGGGCTTCGACCATCTGTCGCTGGCGGTCCACAGCGCGCACTCCTATCGCTGCGCGACGCATTACAGCCGCTGGATGGCGGACAATCACCGCGAGCGGGTCGAATGCTTCTACCCGCCGGTCGGCCCGAAGAACGGTCCGAACAATCTGCGGGACGGCGAGACCGGCGCGATCCAGGCGCATTTCAACGACTGCCCGCGCGAGCATTACCACACCGACTGGGTGGCGGACCGGGCAATCGACTGGCTGGCGACGCTCGGCGCCGGCGACGACTGGTTCCTTTGGGCAGGCTTTCCGGATCCCCACCATCCGTTCGACCCGCCGCGCTCCGAACTCGGCCGGGTCCCGTCGCGCGCGCTCGATGAAGGCTTCCCCGAGCCGCGCAATTCGCCGCTGAAACGCCGCTCGCGGACCTGAGGACCGACCCGGCCTCCCGCAGCGAACACGCTCATGGCGGCCGGCTCGAGGACGACTGGCGCCGCCCGTTCACCGACCGTCTCCAATTCGATCGGGCAGCGAGTATGCGCCGGGTGTTCGAGGCGATGACGTCTCATCGGACGAGATTGTCTCAGAGGTGGCGTCCTGCGGCATAGCAGGCGCGCACGGCGTCCCGCCGCCGGTGAGGGGCGAACTGCCTGGCGGCCGGGGCGACAGCAGGCCGATATCGTCGAGGAAGCGGACAATGCCCTGCGGGTAGGCCGCAGCCAGCCACTCGCGCCGACGCTGCGACTCCGGCAGGTGCATGTGCACGCGGCGGTCGTTCGCCGCGGACGCCTCCGCGATGCGCTCGAGGGTGGCGTCGCGGCGCCATTGCGGCCCGATCGGGCCGTACTGGACCTGAAACAGCTCGCTCTCATGGGCTGCGGCGATGACCTCGACCTGCTCGACCGGGTGAAGCGCCGGCGCGGCATCCGCAATGGAGGCTTCCATGTCGGCGCGGTCGGCCGGTGGAAGATACGGCAGGAGCGCGCGCGGGTCTCCGTAGATCCACGGATTGCGGTCGCGAACGGGGCATGAGAACGCGCCGGCGACCTCCAGCCGGGGCTCGATCGTCGCCCTGCTGAAGGACGCTATCCAGCATCCCAGCGCGTCGTCGGCGCCGCCGAGCGCGGCCGGGCGCACACCGTAGCCGTGGTCATGGGCGTTGACCATGGCGGGAAGCGCGATGCGTCCATCGCCGCACGGGCGCCCGGTCTCGCCGATCCCGGCGCTGCGGCCGTCCGAAAAGGTCGGGCGGGCGTTGCGGGCGGCGGGCAGGCGGCCGGGCGCCGCGAGCAGACGCCCGACCTCCAGGGTCCCCGTCATGAGTCTCCTCCCCGATCGAGGCCGGCCCCGAAACAGGCGAGCGCGCTGCGGAGATGGTCCGCCATGGCGCTGCCGGCTACGGTCGCCATGGGGTCGGACGGGGCGACGAGGCAGAGTCGAAGTCGGGACATTCGCTTTCCTTCCAGGGGAACCGCAACCAGACTCCCGTCGGCCAGTTCTTCGGAGAATCCCAGCCGCGTGTAGAACGCGATCCCCACTCCGCGCAGCAGAAGGCGCTTGACCACCGCCCGGGTGTTGGAGACCGCCACCGGCTTGTGCGTCCTCTTGAACGCTTCCATCTCGTTGCCGAAGAAAGGCTGCATCGTGTCGGCGGGGTCCTGGTAGATCAGGCGGCAGGCGCCGCACTCGTCGAGCGTGACGGCAGCCCGCGACGCCAGCTCGTGGTCCGGCCTCATGATGACGCACATCGGACAGGCGATGTCCTCGAGCACCGCGACGCCGCGCCGCCGGGCCGGAGAAAAGGTCAGGCCAAGGTCGGCGGCGCCCTGGGAAACGGAGTGCATGGCCTCGACCGGATCGCAGGCCGTGACGCGAATCTGCACCGCCGGGTGCATGGCAACGAAGCGGGCGCCGCTTCGGGCAGGAAATGAACGGCCGGGCTGTCCAGCGTGGCGATGGTCACACCGCCGCCGCCGCCGCGCAGGCTGTCGATATCGCCGCGAAGCCGGGCGAAATCATGCAATGTGTCCCGCGCGTGGCGCAACACGAGGCGGCCGGCGTCGGTCAGCCGCATGCCGTCGGGGCGGCGCTCGAACAGCGGCGCGCCAAGTTGCTCCTCAAGCTTGAGAATCTGCCGGTTTACGGCCGAGGCGGAGATGTGAAGCCGCTCCGAGGCCCGGCGGATCGATCCGTCTTCGGCCACCGCCTCGAAGTAGCGCAGCACTGCAGCATGCATTCGCCGTCAGCCTCCGTCCGACCGCCACCCGGCCACGACGGGATGGTCCTGCCCGGTGCGGAAATCCGGACCGAGACCGCCCGGCTGGCCCCAGCCGGTGACCGTATCGCCGAAGAACTCGGCGTTGACGGCAGTGAAGCCGGCGGAGCGCGGCGCCTGGGCGAGGACATCCCGGCCGCCCTTGCGCACATAGGGGCCGTCCAGACCGAATCCCGTGCCGACCGCGTAGACGATCCGGGGATTGAGGCGGCGCAGATCGTCGTAGCCGAAGCCCATCCGCTCCATGACGCCGGGGCGAAAATTGCTCACCACCACATCGGAGGTCTCGACGAGCCGCAGCACCGCCGCCCGGTCTTCGTCGGTCTTCAGATCCAGCGCCACGCTGCGCTTGTTGCGGTTGAGGCTCGCGAATACCGGATTGTTGCCGCCGTCCGGATCTTCGCCGACGCTCCAGCGCGACAGGTCGCCCTGCCCCGCCCGCTCGATCTTGATGACGTCGGCGCCGTAATCGCCCAGCATCTGCGTGCAGCACGGGCCCATCGTCACCTGGGTGAAGTCAGGCACCCGGACGCCTTCGAGCAGGCGGGTCCGGCGCACCCCGGTCTGGGGCGCGAAATCCACGAAATAGGCGCGCTCAAAGCCCGGGATGTGCGCTCGCGCATACTCCAGCAAGGCCTGCATGCGCCGCCGCCCCTCGAATTCCGCCGCCGTGAGGCCCGCCGCCTTCAGGCCGTCGAAGCCGGTCATGTGCGGGCAGTTGCACCACACCACGCCGGGGAGCGGCGTCTTCAGCCACCAATACTGCCAGCCGCCGCCGATCGGGCTTTTCGCCTGCCGGTCGAGTTCGGCGAAGCGTTCCGGCTCCTCGAACCGGAAGCGTTCGGCGCCATCCGTATCGACACCGCCCATGCGCGAGACGGTGGTGACGATGAAGGCGCCCTCGGCAAACGGGGCGCCTGCGCCCGCCGCGACATCGAGGTCGCCGGTGGCGTCGATGACCACTTCGGCGCGGATGACCTGCGACCCTTCCTTGGTCTCGACGATCACCCCGGCGGCCCGCCCGTCCTCGACAATGGCGGACTGGAACCGGCTATGCAGACGCAGGTTGACGCCGGCCTCGCGCACCATGTCGAGCGAGGCCTGCTTGAAGCCGTCCGGGTCGAAGGCCGCGGCGAAGATGACGGGATGGGGTTTGGTGCGGGTATGGAAGTCGAACACGCCCCACCGGGACCGCTTCCGCCAGACCGCCGAGATAGGGATAGCGCTCGACCGGCACGGTCGGCGCACCGTTGCGCGCAGCCGATACCGCGGCTGCGATGCCGGCCGGTCCGCCGCCCACGACCGCCACGCCGGCGGTGGCGACGACGGGCGCGTCGGACCGGGGGCGGGTTAACATTTCCGGGGATGCCATGTGCTTGCCTCCGTCGTCTGTTCACTGTCGAGCGCCGGGCTCCGGGTGGGCGCGGCCTCGGTCTTTCGGCTCAGAAGACCGCGCCGGGCTTCCATTTCAGGATCCGCCGCTCGAGAAGAGCCGTGGTCACGAAGAACGCCACCGCGAGGCCTGCCCCCAGGATCACGGTGGCGTAGAGCAGCGGGGCGCGGAAGTTGCAGGTGGCCTCGACGATCAGGGAGCCCAGGCCGTAGTTGGAGCCGATCCGCTCGCCGAAGATGGCGCCGATGACGCAGGTGGTCGACGCAATCTTGAGCGCCGCGAAAAGGAACGGCAGGGAGCTTTGCAACAGCGCTGCGCCAGGGCAGCAGCGTCGCGTCCTGGAGGACAAATGCGAAATCGCGCGCCCGGCGGGCCTGCTCCGGCGTCCGGCCGAAGACGCCGATAGCGCCGTCCCCGACCGGAACCAGGTCCGCGACGGCGCGCAACAATGTCGACTTGCCGCATCCCGACGGCCCCGGCATGGTGACGAAGCCGCCCTCCGGCACCTCAAAGCCGCCCCTGTCCAGCGCCGTGATGCCGCCGGCGTCGGTACCGAAGCGGACCGACAGCCCGCGCACCGAGATCGCCGCCGCGGCGGCGCCCGCCGTCATCCAATCTGCTTCCGCAGCGATTCCGCGGCCGCCCGGAAATCGATGGTCATGACCTCGTTCACGGTCGGCGTCTTCCCCTTGAACTGCTTGAGCTGCGCATAGGTGTCGATCTGAGCCTGACAGTTCGTCGGATTCATGGCCGCCCAGCCGTCCTTCGCAGTCGCGTCGTTGAACGAGAACCCGAGCACGGGACCGACCGCTTCCAGCTCGCTCTCCCGGCTCAGGCTCCTGTACTCCGCCACCAGGTGGGCGACGCCGCCCTCCGGATCCCTGCGGGCCTCGCCCCATCCCCGGGCGGACCCGGCAAGGAAGCGGGCCAGCACGTCGGCGTGGTTCGCCAGCATGTCGTCGGTGGTGTAATAGACGTTGGCGTAGAGCTGGATCCCGGCGTCCCACAGCATCATGTCCACGCGGCCGTCGCCGAGGATCTTGAGCGCGTTGGTGTTGGTCGTCCAGCCGGTGCCGGCAGCGGTCTGCCCGGTCATGAGCTGGTTCATGTCGCTCCCCATCTTGACCACCTCGACCCGGTCCTCGGCAATGCCGTTCTTCGCCAGCGGCGCCCGGAGCAGGATTACCGCCGTCGGCTGCGTGGCGATGGTCTTGCCGATCATGTCCCCGGGGGTGCGAATGGGGTTGTTCTCGAGCGAGAAGTAAGTGAAGGGATGCTTCTGGTAGCCCGCGGCGAACGCCTTGACCGGAATGCCGGCGGAGCGGGCCAGTATCGGCGACGGGCTGGAGGAGAGCTGGCCGGCCTGCGCCCGGCCAGCGTCTCCACGGCGACGAACGACGACGCGGCCGCGGCCCCGCCCAGGGCAGCGCCGTATGTCAGGAGACGGCTACGGCGTGGTGAAGCGGGGAAACGATTGTGCTTTGCCATTGGCGACTTCCCCGATGACCGCTGAACGACGACAGCCCCGCGAAGTGTTCGCGGCGATTACAATTTTTCGCCCTCTATGTCGCCGAACTTGCAACACTTGCTGGCGTGGCGACCGATGATCGGCGCCATTCCGGTTCACGGGCCTCCCCTGCCTGGCTGAAAGCCCTCGCAGCCGGGGAACGATCCGGGGCGGCGATGGTGCGGCATCCTCCATGAGTCGCAATCCGGCGCCACTCGGGATGAGGGGCGGGGCGGCGGTCGCGCTCCAGGCCGTGGCGCTTCAGGAAACGCTGCACCGTGGCGGCGTCGAACGCCAGGCCCTCGGCGGCCAGCGCATCGCGCAGCTTCCGGGCCGAAATCGCCGGCTGTGCCTCCAGAATGCGGAAAATGCGCGCCCGCTCCGGCTCGATCCGCGAGGCGCTGCCGCCCATCGGGTCGGCCGCACATGGCCGCGCTCGCGAAAGCGCCGCACCCAAAGGCCGACGCTGGACGCCTCCAGCCCGAAATGCCGGGCCGCGGCGGCAGCGCTCATGCCCCGCTCCACCACGGCCGCCACCGCCGCGGCCCGCAGGTCCGCGCCGACCGGGCGGCCCTGCCTCAACCCCGGCAGCCCGCCCGCGGGGCCGCCCTTCCTTTCGCTCGCCGATTCCTTAGTCATCGTTTCTCCTCCGACGGCCCGCCGCCGCAACGCCGAACCCCAATGCCGCATTCCACCCGTCCGCCGCCGCGCCACCGCGGCTTCCACAACGCCGAACCCGAATGCAGCGCGCCGCCCCGCCCGCCGCCGCCGGGCCGCCCTTCCACCGCCGAACCCGAACGCTGCAACGCGCCGCGCGCGCGCACTTCTCCCGTCTGCTGCCCGGTGAACAGCCGGCCCGCGTTCGCTGCGGCATGACCGGTGCGGGGCCTTGTGCGTGCCGCAGCGGTCCGCCGGATCGTCAGGTCCAGATCATGCCTTCCTTCGCTTCCTCGAAGAGCGATAGAAACATATATAGAACAAAAGGATGTTTTCAAGCCCGGAAGAGCGATCCGGGGGGACGAAGAGGGGCGCGGCGGCCCAGCCCTTCCCGGCGCCGGGTTGCATTCTGGACCGGCTGAGTGCAACTTGGGTTCCCATCCATGTTTCGACTGTCGAACGCCACCCTGAACGACCTGCCGGAACCGGTTGCGCGCCCGGTCTATGACCGCGCGGCCCTGTCGCCGGGCATCGTCCATATCGGGCTCGGCAATTTCCACCGCGCACACCAGGCCTGGTATCTGCACCGGCTGTTCCAGCTCGGACTCGACCGCGACTGGGCGATCGTCGGCGGCGGCGTTCTTCCCCACGATGCGGCGCAACGCGAGAAGCTGCTGAAACAGGATTGCCTGTCGACGCTTATCGAACTCGGCCCGTCCGGCAAATCGGCGGAGGTGGCCGGCGCGATGATCGACTATGCGCCGGTCGAGGAAGGCAACGCCGCCCTCATCCGCCGGATGGCCGACCCCGCTGTCCGGATCGTCGCGCTGACGGTGACCGAAGGCGGGTACTATGTCGATCCCGCGACGAAAGGCTTCGATGCGGCGCATCCCGACATCCGGCGCGACGCCGCGCACCCGGACCGCCCGCGCACCGCGTTCGGCGCGATGGCGGCGGCGCTCCGGCTCCGGCGTGATCGGGGCGCCGGCCCGTTCACCTGCCTGAGCTGCGACAATCTCGCAGGCAACGGCGCGGTGCTGCGCCAGACCACGATCTCGCTCGCGCGGGCCTCCGACCCGGACCTTGCCGAGTGGATCGACGCGCATTGCTCGTTTCCGAACTCGATGGTCGATTGCATCGTGCCCCGGACCGGCCCGAAGGAGCTGGCGCTGGCGCGGGAATTCGGCATCGACGACGCGGTTCCCGTCACTCACGAGAACTTCCGCCAGTGGGTCATCGAGGACGATTTCTGCGCCGGGCGTCCGCAATGGGAGCGCGTCGGCGCCACCTTCTCGGACAGGGTCCGCGACTACGAGGCGATGAAGATCCGTATCCTCAACGCCGGCCACCAGATCCTTGCGAATCCGGGTGAGATCCTGTGCATGCCGACCATCTCCGACTGCATGGCGGAGCCTTCGATTCGCGCGTTCTTCGACAAGGTGCAGCGCATGGAGATCGCACCCCATGTCAAGCCGGTTCCGGATTTCGCTCCGGAGGACTATCTCGACCTGATCGCCCGCCGCTTTTCGAACCCCGCCATCATGGACACGACGCAGCGCATCGCTTTCGACGGGTCGTCGCGCCATCCGGGATTCGTCCTGCCGAGCCTCCGCGACGGCCTCGGGACCGGCGCGCCCATAGAGGGGCTGGCGCTGGTCGAGGCGCTCTGGGCGCGCATGTGCGAGGGCGCGCGCGAGGACGGCTCCGTCATCGCGCCGAACGATCCCCACTGGGACGCGCTCGCCGCCGCCGCCAAGGCGGCGCGGGACAATCCGCGCGCCTGGCTGGAGCAGCGCCGGTTCTACGGCGGCCTCGCCGAGGCGCCGCGTTTCGCCGAGGCGTTCGGGCGCTGGCTCGACAAGATCCGGTCGGATGGCTGCAGGGCCGCCTTGCAGGCCTATGCGGCCTCGTAGGTCTCCGGTCGCATTCTCCCTCGCGCCGCTTTACGCAATGCTCAGGCCCTGGCTGTCGAACCGGTAGATGCGCCCTTCCTCCGGGGTCAGATAGATCGTGTCGCCGTGGTGCATGTCCACCTCGCCGCCCGACCGCACGGTGACGGGCGCCGCGCCCCCGTCCATGTGGACATGGAAGAACGTGTCCGAGCCGAGATGCTCCGAGACGCCGACGCGGCCCTTCCACATGCCCGCGCTCGGCGACGGCGCGATGTGCTCGGGCCTCAGGCCGATGGCATGCGCGTCGAACTTGGCCGCCTCGGCTCCTTCGAGGAAGTTCATCCTGGGTGAGCCGATGAAGCCCGCGACGAACCTGTTTGCGGGCGCACGGTAGAGCTCCAGGGGCGAGCCGACCTGCTCGATCCTGCCGGCCTGCAGGACAACGATCTTGTCGGCCATGGTCATCGCCTCGACCTGGTCGTGGGTGACGTAGACCATCGTCGTCTTCAGTCGCTCATGCAGCTCGCTGATCTCCAGGCGCATGCCGACGCGCAGCGCGGCGTCGAGGTTCGAGAGCGGCTCGTCGAAGAGGAAGGCCGCGGGTTCGCGCACGATGGCCCGGCCGATGGCGACGCGCTGGCGCTGGCCGCCCGAAAGCTGGCCTGGCCGCCGGTCGAGATACTCGGTAAGATTCAGGACGGCGGCCGCCTGCTCGACGCGCCGCTCCCGCTCGGCCTTGTCCAGCTTCGCCATCCGAAGGGGGAAGCCGATGTTCTTGCGAACCGTCATGTGCGGATAGAGCGCGTATGACTGGAAGACCATCGCGAGGCCGCGTTTGGCGGGCGGCACGGCGGTCGCGTCTTCCCCGTCGATCCGGATCGCGCCGCCGGAGGCGTCCTCAAGCCCCGCGATCAGCCTCAGAAGCGTGGATTTGCCGCAGCCGGACGGGCCGACGAAGACGACGAACTCCCCGTCCTCGATCTCCAGGTCCAGCGGCGGAATGACGGTGACGTCGCCGAACCTCTTCTCCACCCTTTCGAGCACAATGCGTCCCATTTGCTTGTCCTCACTTCACGGCGCCGAAGGTCAGGCCGCGGACGAGTTGTTTCTGGCTGAACCACCCGAGGATCAGGATCGGCGCGATGGCCATGGTCGAGGCGGCGCTCAGCTTGGCGTAGAACAGGCCCTCGGGGCTCGAATAGCTGGCGATGAAGGCGGTCAGCGGGCCGGCCTTCGCAGCCGTTAGATTCAGTGTCCAGAATGCCTCGTTCCAGGCCAGGATGAAGTTCAGAAGGACGGTCGAGGCGATACCCGGCACGGCCATGGGCGTCAGCACGTAAACGATCTCGTTCCCGAGCGATGCGCCGTCCATGCGCGCGGCTTCCAGGATTTCGCCGGGGATCTCCCTGAAATAGGTGTAGAGCATCCAGACGATGATCGGCAGGTTGATCAGCATCATCACGATGACGAGGCCGGTGCGCGTGTCGAGGAGTCCGAGCTCGATGAAGACCAGGTAGATCGGGTAGAGGACGCCGACCGCCGGCAGCATCTTGGTCGAGAGCATCCAGAGCAGGACATCCTTGGTCCGCCTCGACGGCACGAATGCCATCGACCATGCGGCGGGGATCGCGACGACGACGCCGACAAGCGTCGAGCAGCCGGCGATGATCACCGAGTTCCACAGGTAGCGCATATAGTCCGAGCGCTCCTGCACGACGGCATAATTCTCCAGCGTCCAGTTGAAGAAGAGAAAGACCGGCGGGTCGGCAATCGCCTCCGCCTCGGTCTTGAAGCTCGTCAGGACGGTCCAGAGGACCGGGAAGAAGATCAGGAGGCCGATCGCCCATGCGGCGGCGGTGTTGACGGTCTTTCGCCGGTTCGTGACGGCGCGGGCCATGGCTCTTCTTCCTCACGCGTCCAGGTTCTTGCCGACAATGCGCATCAGGAACAGCGCCACGATATTGGCGAGGATGATCGCATAGACGCCGCCCGCAGACCCGAGACCCACATTCTGGCTCTCCAGCACGCGCTGGAAGATCAGGTAGGTCAGCGTCCGGGTGCCGAACGAGCCCTGCGTGGTAACGAAGATTTCGGCAAAGATCGACAGGAGGAAAATCGTCTGGATCAGAATGACGATGGTGATAGCCTGGCCGAGATGCGGGAGGACGATGTGGGCGAACCGCGCGAGAGGAGAGGCGCCGTCCATCTCCGCCGCCTCCAGTTGCTCGCTGTCGAGCGACTGCATCGCCGTCAGCAGGATCAGCGTCGCAAAGGGCAGCCATTGCCACGAGACAATCAGCACGATGGAGAAGATCGAGGCCTGGCTCAGCCACTCCAGCGGGGCCAGCCCGAAGAACTTCCAGAGATGCGCGAACAGCCCGTTCACAGGGTCCATGAACATGTTCTTCCAGACCAGCGCGGACACCGTCGGCATCACGAAGAACGGCGCAATCACCAGGATCCGGACGATGCCCTGCCCCCATATCGGTTGGTCCAGCAGAAGCGCCAGAAGCACCCCCAGGACCACGGTTATCAGGAGCACGCCGCCGACGATAACAAGCGTGGTCTGTACGCTCGGCCAGAACGAACTCGAGGTGACGAAACGGACATAGTTGTCGAGCCCGGCCCAGCCCAGGTCGCCGCCGCGCAACGGCAGGTAGCGCTTGAGGGAGAAGTAGAGCGTCATGGTCAGGGGCACGAGCATCCAGACGAGGAGCAGGAAAACCGCAGGCGCCATCATCAGGCGGGCGGCGGACCTGGAATGCTCGGTGGCCATGACGCATCTCCTTTCGAGCCGGAGACGATTGCCACTGCGGGCGGAGGGCGGCGAATGCCGTCCTCCGCCGCCGGGGGGCTGTCTTCGGGGCTTTGGCTGGAACAACCTGTCCGTTCGGTCCGTCAGCCCTTCGGGTTCGAGGAGAAGTCGAGCCGTTATCGGCGGTTTCGCCCTTTTCGGGCCGGCCTCCCTAGTAGCCGGCGGCTTCCATTTCGTCTGCCGTGAGGGCCTGGGCCTTCTCAAGCGCCTCCGCGACGCTCTGCTGGCCCGCGAGGGCTGCCGAGAATTCCTGCCCCACCAGCGTCGCGATGCCCGCAAATTCCGGGATTGCGACGAACTGCACACCGGTATAGGGCACGGGATCGACGGTCGGCTGCTTCGGGTCGGCGGCGTTGATCGAGCTCAGCGTCATCCGGGCGAAGGGGGCGGCGTCGAGATAGGCCTGGTTCTCGTAGAGCGAGGTCCGGGTGCCCGGCGGGACATTGGCCCAGCCTTCCTTCGAAGCCACCAGCTCCGTATATCCCTTGCCGGTCGCCCACGCGATGAACTTCTTCGCCGCGTCCGTGGCGTCCGAACCCGCGGGGATCGCCAGCGACCAGGCCCACAGCCAGTTGCCGCGCTTGCCGAGCCCGTTGTCGGGCGCCAGGGCGAACCCGACACTGTCGGCCACGGTCGAGTCCTTGGGATTGGTCACGAACGAGGCCGCGACGGTTGCGTCGATCCACATGCCGCACTTGCCCTGCTGGAAGAGCGACAGGTTCTCGTTGAACCCGTTGGTCGAGGCTCCCGGAGGACCGTAATTGCCCATAAGGTCCATGTAGAAGTTGAGCGTGTCGGACCACGCCTTGCTGTCGAACTGGGGCTTCCAGTCCTCGTCGAACCAGCGCGCGCCGAAGGAGTTCGCGGTGGCGGTCAGGAACGCCATGTTCTCGCCCCAGCCCGCCTTGCCGCGCAGGCAGATGCCGTAGATCTCGTCGTCCCGGTCCGTCATCGCCGCCGCCGCTTTCGCGATGAAGTCCCAAGTGGGCGCTTCGGGCATTTCGAGACCGGCCTTCTCCATCAGGTCGGTCCGGTACATCACCATGGAGCTTTCGCCGTAGAACGGTGCGGCGTAAAGCTCGCCATCAACGGTCAGGCCGGCGCGGATCGCGGGCAGGAGGTCGTCGGCATCCCACTCGGCGGGCAGGTCGTTCAGCGATACCAGCCAGCCATTACCGCCCCAGATCGGAACCTCGTAGGTGCCGATGGTAAGAACGTCGAACTGACCGCCTTTTGTGGCGATATCTTGGGTCACGCGCTGGCGCAGCACGTTTTCTTCCAGCGTCACCCATTCGAGAGCGATGTCGGGATGCCGGGACGTGAAATCTTCCGTCAGCCCCTGCATCCGGATCATGTCGCCGTTGTTCACGGTCGCAATGGTGACGGTCGTGGCGTGCGAACTGGCGTAAGCGCCCGTCGCTGCGAAAAGCGCAAGCGCGCTCGCCGCGCAGATTGTGGTTTTCAACCGCATCCGGTTTCTCTCCCGTGTATTTTCAAGGTTTCCCAACTTGATTGACTTAATTGCGCAGCCGTTTCCGAGTCAAGCCATAAAATGGCGTCGAGACGGGCAGCTCCGGAGGCAATGTCCCGCCTGGCCGGCCCGCGGCGCTCACACCGTCTCCTCGACCGCCGGCAATATCCCGGACCTCTCCGGGTCGTTTGCGGGTTGCCGGCTGGCCGATCCGGAAATTCTCGCCGTCTTCACCAGCAGGTCCGTGTCGGGGGAGAAGCGCCCGATGAGGGGCAGCAGCGCCGCGCCCAGGACACGCGCCGGCGGCCCGATGGAGCCCGTCGCGATCTCGATCGGCGAAAGGCCGGTGCGATCGAACCGGCCATACGCCGTGGACACGCCCTCGACCACGCGGCGGCGCCAGTCGGGGCGGAGGAGGCCGTCGATAACCACCTCCTCGAAATCCACCACGCTCATCGCCGATACCACGGCGCGCGCGAGAGCGGCGGCGGCGCGCTGCAACCAGGCGTCGAAGATGGCGTCGGCCTCCGGCGCGCCGTGAGGGCCCAGCATCTCCGACACGTCGAACCCGCCCGCGGCCAGCGCCCGTTCCAGGTCGATCACCGAGGCCTGATGGATGAGCTGGTGCGGGCGCCCGCCGCCGCCGGCCTCGTCCACCGGCATCGAGCCGAGAGCGCCCGCATTGAGCTGCCTGCCCCGATAGAGGCGCCCGCCTATGACCACCCCGCCGCCCACGAACGTGCCGAGATAGATATAGAGCGCGCTGCTCCGGTCGATCCGGTCGCCGGCGATCATCTCCGCAGCGCAGGCCGCGGTGGCGTCGTTGTAGAGCGACACCGGCAGGCCGGTCGCGGCTTCGAGCTCGGCGGCGGCATCGATCTCGCGCCATGCCGCAATCGCCTCGCGTTCCAGGCCGAGCACGTCCGACCATTCGTACATAAGCCAAGGCATGGCGACGCCGAGCCCGACGATTCGGGTGCGCAGGCGGCGTTTCAGGGAGCCGGCAAGCTCCATGGCCGTCTCCTTGGCGAGCGCCATCGTCTCGGCCGGAAGCGGGGCGGGATAGGACGTGGATCGGGAAGCGACGACGGCGCCGGTAAAATCGACCAGGAGCGCCTCGAGACTGCGGCGTCCGATCTTGACGCCCAGGGAAAAGGCGCCTTCGGGATTGAGCGCGACCGGCGTAAACGGCTTTCCGACGCGCCCCCGCACCTTCTCTCGCTTGACGAGCAGCCCGTCGTCGAGCAGGGAGTCGACAATCACCGTGGCGGCCTGGCCGCTGAGGCCCGTGGCGCGGGCAATTTCCGCCTTCGACAGCGCGCCCGCCTGCCGTATGGCAGCGATCATCAAGCGCTGGTTGTAGGCCCTGAGCCCGGTCGAATCTCCGCCTCGCATCTCGTTTTCGTTCCCTCGCGAGTATGCGGCCCTGCAAGTGCAACTGCGAATTCAAACATATTCCCGAAAGCTCGGATAGCGGCATGAAAGCCGGACCCGACCCGCTTGCGGCAACGGCGCCGGGGCACGGCCCGCTCCCGGCTAGAGCTCCGGCAGGTCGGTGCGCCGGGGAAGGTCGGCGCCGCGGCGGGTGCAGGTCACGGCCGCCGCCGTCATGGCGAAGGCGACGACCCGGCGGCATTCGTCCGGCGAAATCTCCGCAAGCCCCGGCTTCGTCGCCTTGCCGAGCTCGTCCAGGCCGCAGAGCAGGCCCGCCTGGAAGCTGTCGCCGGCCCCTACCGTATCGACGACCTCGACCGTGCGGCCCGAGGCTTGGAAGACCTCGCCGCGCAGAGAAACCAGGGCCCCGTCGCTGCCGCGGGTGACCACGATCAACTGCGCGCCGCGCGCGTTCCAGCGGCCGACCGCATTGTCGATGCCGTCGCCGGGAAACAGCACTTCCAGGTCCTCGTCGCTCACCTTGATCAGGTCCGCAATCTCCGAGAACGCCTCGACCCGCCGGCGCCACCGGCTCACATCCGGCTCGACGTTCAGGCGGAGGTTGGGATCGAGGGCGATGAGCTTGCCCTCATGATGGCGCCGGGCGAGCCGGAGCAACGACGAACCCGTCGGCTCGACCGCCAGCGAGTACGAGCCGAAATGCATGGCCTTCACCGAAGGCGGCAGTTCGGGCAGGTCCGTTTCACCCACCGAACAGTCGGCCGCGTCGCGGCCGTAAAAGCTGTAACAGGGGGCGCCTTCGGGGCCCAGGCCGACAAGCGCCAGCGTCGTCGGATTCCGCTTGCTGACGAGATATGCGGTTTCCACCCCCTCGTCCTTCAGCGTCCGTTCCAGCCGGCGTCCCAGAGAATCCGTGGACAGGCCGGTAAACAGGGCCGCGTCGCGCCCAAGGCGGGAGAGCCCGATGGCGACGTTGAAGGGTGAGCCGCCGATGCGCGCATCGAAGACGAAGCCGGACTCCGTTTCGGCAGAGGGAAAGAGGTCGAAGAGCGCTTCGCCACAACTCAAAAACATGTCATTTCACCGCGTTTCATGATCGACCGCGCCTCAGCATACAAGAACGAGGGAAGGCATCGGGGGCGCGGCATGAAGGCTCGGACATCCGCGGGCGTTCAGGGGCTCGGCCGGCAGGAAACCGGACCGCAAGTCTTCCCGCACGCGCCTGGCTTCGTGCTCCCGGTCACCACCCCATGGCCCGGCCGAAACGGCGCGGGTCGGCCCCGCCGCAGATCAGGCCGGTCTCGAGATTCGCGCTGATGGCGCAGACGCCGGCGACCGAGTCGGAACGGGCCCCGTGCCACTCCACGTCGTGGCCCCGCGCGGCGAGGTCGGCGCCGACCTCCGGCGCAATACCCCCCTCGACGACCAGCCGCCCCGGCTTCGCCTCGTGCGGCTCGAAGGAATTCGGCTGGCTGTGAGTCGTGAAGCGCGGCGCCTCGACCGACGGCTGGATGTCCATGCCGAAGACCAGATGGTTCAGCAGCACCTGCAGCATGCCCGGCGGCTGCGCATCGCCGCCCGGCGCGCCGAACGGCAGCGCCAGCCGGCCCCGCGCCAGCGCGAGCGCCGGGTTCGGCGTCAGGCGCGGCCGCTTGCCGGGCGCCACAGCCGAGGCGTGTCCGGCGAGCGCGAAGGACTGCGAGCCGCGCGAAGACGGGTAAAATCCCAGGCCGGGAATGACCGGCCCCTCGAAGGAGACATCGCTCGGCGTCGCCGAACAGACATTGCCGGCGCTGTCGATGGCGCAGGCATAGGAGGTGTCGGCTGCCGCAATCGAGGCCGACCGGTCCACGGGAGGGTCGCTGTGGGCCACGCCCAGCGCGATCCCCGCCGCGACGCCGGCATCGACCGCATTGCCCCCCGCCTCCAGCACGGCGAAACCCGCCTCGGTCGCCAGGTAGTGGCCCGCGACGCACATATGGCGCCGCGCCGTAATCATGGGCTGTTGCGGCAGGTCCGCCACGGCAGACGCCCCCGCCGGCTATACGGCCGGCTCGAGCTTGTCCTGGGTGCGGCGCTCGAAATCGGAGGCGTCGTGGCGCTCGTGGAGTTGGTCCTCGAGCGGCCCCCTGATACGGTTCACCTTCCGCCCCCGGACGACGGCATCGCGGGCCGCGATCTCATCGTGCCAGCGCAGCACATTCGCATAGTCCTGCACGGCCAGGAATTCGGCGGCGCCGTAGAGCGCGTCGGTCGTCAGCACACCGTACCACGGCCAGATCGCCATGTCGGCGATAGTGTAGTCCTCGCCCGCCACATAGCGCGTCTCGGCGAGCCGCCGGTCGAGTACGTCGAGTTGGCGCTTCACCTCCATCGTGTAGCGGTCGATCGGGTATTGCTGCTTGCTGGGCGCATAGGCGTAGAAATGCCCGAAACCGCCGCCCAGATAGGGCGCGGAGCCCATCTGCCAGAACAGCCAGGAGAAGCACTCCGCGCGCTCCGAGGGGTCTTCCGGAATGAAGGCGGCGAACTTCTCCGCCAGGTAGAGCAGGATCGCGCCGGACTCGAACACGCGCGTCGGCCCGGGCAGCGAATAGTCCATCAGCGCCGGGATTTTCGAGTTCGGGTTGATGGCGACGAAACCGGAGCCGAACTGGTCGCCGTCGCCGATCCTGATGACCCAGGCGTCGTATTCCGCGCCGCCATGCCCCGCCGCCAGCAACTCCTCCAGCATCACCGTGACCTTCACGCCGTTGGGCGTGGCCAGCGAATAGAGCTGGAGCGGGTGCTTGCCGCGCGGCAGCTCCTGTTCATGCGTGGCGCCGGCTATGGGGCGGTTGATCGAGGCGAACCGGCCGCCGCTCTCCTGCTCCCAGGTCCAGACTTTTGGCGGTTCGTAGGCGGTGGCGTCGGTCATGTCGTCGTCCTTCGAGGGAGTGTCGGGTCTGCCGGAAAACCGGAGGTCGACCGTTTACCATCCCCGGACCCGGATTGCATGCGCCCCGGCTCCGACCCTCAGTCGGCGTAGTCGTCCATCACCTCCCCGGCGAAGCGTTCCACCGTCGCTATCGCGGTATCGACGGTCGGCTCGTGGATACGGCCCGGGATCGTGTACCAGGGATTGAGGGCGATGTGCTGCAGGCCCATGTCCCGGGCCATGTCCAGCTTGCGGCGTATGTCGTCCCGGCTGCCGACGAAGGCGTAGCCGTCGCCGAGGAAGTCCGTTGCGTCGATGTCGAAGGCGAGCGTCGCATGGAGCGAGCGCGCGATGCTTGCCGGGTCCCGGCCGGCGTCTTCCGCCATCCGGTCGAGCAGTTGCAGCCGGCGGCGCAGGTCGTCCACGGTCCACTGCACCGAGCCCGGCCTTCGGGCCGATGTGATCGGGTGCCAGCCGTCGCCGTATTTCACCACCCGCTGGAGCGCGCGCTCGTTGTTGCCGCCGATCCAGATCGGCGGGCGCGGCTTCTGCACGGGAGGCGGGTCGAAGGCGAAATCTCCGAAGCTGTAGAACTCGCCGCGGAAATCGTTCGGGCCGTCCGACCACAGGCGGTCGAGAATGCGCAGCATCTCGTCCGCCCTGGCGCCGCGCCGGGCGAAGGGGACATTCAGCGCCTCGTATTCCTCCCTGATCCAGCCGAAGGCGACCCCGAAAATCGTGCGCCCTCCCGAAAGGTCGTCCACGCTCGCCATTTCCTTCGCGAGCGTTACCGGGTGGCGGTAGGGCAGCACGATCACCGTCGTTCCGAGTTTCACCCGGCTGGTGATGCCGGCAAGGAAGCCGAGCGTGCTGAACAGGCCGTAAACCCGGTCCGAGAACCGCTCGACGAACGGGCGGGGAACGACGATGTGGTCGATGGCCCAGATGGAGGCAAAGCCCGCATCTTCCGCCGCACGGGCCATCCGCTCCAGGCTCGTCCGGTTGGCGAAGGCGCCGTGCTGCGGCATCACCAGTCCGAATTTCATGTCGTTTCCTCCCTTCGATTCATGTGCGGCGCTGCCACAGGGCCCGCAAGAGCGGGAACGCAAGCGTCAGCGCCGCCAGGACCAGTATGCCGAGCGCAATGGGTCGGCCGAGGAAGTAGCTCGCCATGTCGGAACTGGCGAGCGTTGCGGCGCGCCGGAGGTTCACCTCCACGATGGGGCCGAGGACGAAGCCGATCACCAGCGGCGCCAGCGGGAAGCCCGCCTTGCGCATGGCGTAGCCGACGATCCCGAACAGCCACATGATCCACAGGTCGAGCGTCTGCCGCTGGACCGCGAAGGTGCCGAAAATGGCCAGCAGCAGCACGCCGGCGAGCATGTAGTCGAGCGGCGCCCTGAGCACCCGGATGAACAGCGGCAGCAGGGCGAGGCCGAGCGGCAGCAGCAGCAGCGCACCGATCAGGAAGGTCGCGAAAATGCCGTTGAGCACATCCGGATTGGTAAAGAACAGCATCGGTCCGGGCGTCACTCCGTGAATGAGCAGTCCGCCCATCATCACGGCGACGATGGGGTCGCCCGGAATGCCGAGCGCCAGCATGGGAATGAGCGCGCCGCCGGTCGTCGCCGAGTTGGCCGCCTCGCTCGCTATGACGCCTTCCGGGGCGCCCTTGCCGAAGCGCTCCGGCTCCTTCGAGAAATCCCGCGCAAGCTTGTAGGCGAGGAAGGCGGAAGTCACGCCGCCGACCGCGGGAATGATGCCGATGCCGACGCCGACAAGGCTCGCCCGGACATAGCCGAAGAACCGGGTGAAGACCGTCTTGAACATCAAGAACGCAACGCCGACGCGGCCGCTCGCCTGCCATCCGCGCAGCGTTCGCTCGATCTGCATCAGCACTTCCGAGACCGCGAAGAGGCCGACCAGAAGGGCGACGAAGGTCAGTCCCCCGGAAAACTCCGTGCGTCCGAAATTGAAACGTGCAATGCCGGTAAACGGGTCGGTGCCGATGGTCGCGCACATCAGCCCGAAAAGGCCGGAGATCAGGCCCTTCAGCGTGCTGCCCTGGCTGAGGCTGGCGATGGCGGTCAGGCCGAGCGCGGCGAGCGCGAAGGTCTCCGCGGGGCCGAAGCGGACCGCGATCTTCGCGAGCGCCGGCGCGGTCAGCAGCAGCACGGCGCCGCCGACCAGCCCGCCGATCCAGGACGCGAGCGTCGCGAGCGTCACGGCCTCCGAGGCCCGCCCGGCGAGCGCCATGGGATGAGCGTCGAGCAGGGTTGCGGCGGCGATGGGCGTGCCCGGGATGCCGAGCACAGTGGCGGTCACCGCGCCGCCGTAGGAGCCGCCCTGGTAGAAGCCAACGAGCAGGGCGATGCTCGACACCGGGTCCATGTGGAAAGTGAACGGAATGGCGAGCGTCACGCCCAGCAGCGGACCCAGCCCCGGAAGCACGCCCACGATGATCCCGAGCACCAAGCCGATGAGCAGCGCGCTGACCTGCGCGGCCCCGACCAGGCCGCCCAGTTCGCCCAGCAACGCGCCGATTTCCGCCATCAGGGGCTGATTCCCCTGAGCAGCCCTTCGGGGAGCACGATGTTCACGCCATAGCGGAAGAAGACGAAAATCGCCGCCGTGAACGCGACGGCGGCGACCGCCGCATGCAACGCCCCGCGCCCGCCAACGATCCGCAGCAGCGCCCCGACGGCAAGCGGCGTTGCAACCAGGAAGCCCAAAGGCTCGAGCAGCAGCGTGTAGAACAGCAGCACCGCAAAAGAGAAGGCCGCGCGGAGCTTGCCGCCGCCCTGTCCCGCCGGCGATGCGGCGGGACAGGGCAGGGCCGCGCGCCATTTCCACAGCGCCCGTCCGGCAAGCGTGATTCCGAGCAGCACCGTCAGGCTCGCAAGCAGCCGCGGATAACCGGCCGCATCGATGCCACCGCCGACCCGCTCCGACGCCGTGACGTTGAAGGAAAAGGTCTGCCAGAAGAGCCAGGCGCCGAGCCCCATGCTCACAAGGCTTGCGGCGAGGTCCTTCCGCCAGCCGGTTTCCCGTTGCGGTTCCGGCTTTGCCCCGGCGGTGGGTTCGCGCACGTTTCCCGTCGTCCCCGGCTAATCCTTCTTTTCCTTGAGCAGACGCTGGACGGCCGGCTCCAGAAGCTCTGCCGAACGGCTCCAGAGCGCGCGGAACTCGTCCGGCCCGCTATATTCGATGGGGATGAACTGTGCGGTCATCTTGTCGAGGAACGCCGCTGTCCGGACATGCTTGCCGAGCACCTCCCGGAGTTTGGCGAGGTTCGCTTCCGGCGTTCCGGCGGGCGCCACCAAGCCGGCCCAGCCCTGCGAGGTCTTGCCCCAGCCGACATCGACGCCCTGTTCCTTCGCCGTTGGGACATGGTCGGCGAAGGGAATGCGGTCGTCGGTCAGCACTGCAAGCGACTTGATCGCCCCGCCGAAGATCTTCTCGGCGATCAACACTCCCGTCGTGGCGTCGAGCGAGCCGTCGAGCAGCGCCTTCACATTGTCCGGCATACAGCCGTTGAAAGGCACCGGCTTGTAGCTCTTCACGCCAGAGGCGCGCAGGAACTCCTCCATCACCATGCGGGGCACGGAAAGGGCGGCGCAGATGCCGACATTTACCGGCCGGTCCTGCGCATTCGCCCATTCGACGAAGCTCGGCACGTCGGTCGCCGGATGGTCCGAGCGCACGGCGAGCGTGAACGGTAGCGCGATGAGGCCGAAAAGCGGCGCGAAGTCATCGTCGTTGTAGCCGATATCCGGGTTGAAGAGCCGGGCCACCACATGGGGCGCCACCCAGTTGTTGAGCAGCGTGTAGCCGTCCGCCTCCGCGTTCTTCACGGCCAGCGTGCCGACCGAGCCGGACCCACCGACAATGTTCTGGACCACGATGGGCTGGCCGAGATCGTCGCTCGCCAGCGACGCGAGGGTCCGCATGGCCGCGTCCGGGCTGCTGCCGGCCTGCCAGGGCACAACGATGGTGACCGGCTTTTCGGGGAATTCCGCCTGTGCGGGCCCGACGGCGCATGCGGCCAGAATCGCGCAGACGACCAAGCCAATTCTTGCGATCTTCTCGTGCATCGGTTTTCCTCCCTGGCCCGGACCGGCGGCTGAGGACAGAGGGAGACACCGGGTTCCGTCGCCGCCTTATCCGGGGGCGCTTGTCGAAGGGCGGCAGACGCAGCCCGCTGCGATTAACCGCCGCACAACAGCCGGGAGTCAAGCAAGGGCGGTCGGCTTCTCGGAGCACTGTCAGGAAGCGTCCCCGGCCGGCGCCGCGTCCGAGACGACGAACTGGACCGCGCCGTTGCCGCGCCAGTCGTCGGCGCGCAGCGCGCCAGCCACATGCAGCCTGCGCCCGTCCGTTTCCAGCAGCGCCCGGCCGAGCGGCGTTTCCGCCGAACGGAATGCGATGGCCGCGAGACGCCCGCCGCCGGCGTCGGCGAAGTCGGCGCGGACATGGCCGTTGCCGACGGCCCGGGCATAGCGCACACGCACCGCCGGCAGCGCGAAGACCGGCTCCGGATTGCCGCGGCCGAAGGGCTCGACGGCCGCCAGATGCGCCAGCAGGCCGCCCGAGGCGCCCGCGACGGAGAGGCCCGCGTCGATGTCCAGCGGCGGAACATGTCCTTCCGCCGGCACCAGCGGCGCCAGCCGCTCGGAGAGGAACGCCTCGAAGGCCGCCCGCTTGGCCGGATCGAGCGTGAAGCCGGCCGCCATGTCGTGGCCGCCGCCCGCCTCCAGCAGCCCGGCATCCCTGGCGGCGAGCACCGCCGGGCCGATGGGCGCGCCGGGGATCGAGCGCGCCGAGCCGCGTATCCGGCCGCCCTGCCGGGCGCCCACCAGCACCGGGCGACGATAGCGGTCCACCAGGCGGCTCGCAACGATGCCGACCACGCCGGGATGCCAGTCGTCGCCGACCGCGAAGGCGAACGGCGCGCCCTCCTCCGGCTCCATGGCAAGCGCGGCGGCCAGCACCTCCGCCTCGACCTGCCGGCGTTCCCGGTTGAGCCGTTCCAGCACCTCGGCGAGGCGCCGCGCCTCCCCGGCATCGTCCGAGGCAAGCAGTCTTGCGCCCAGCCCCGCCTCGCCGATGCGCCCGCCGGCATTGATCCGGGGGCCGAGCGCGAAGCCCAGATGAGAGGCGTCCGGCCGCCGCTCGATGCCGGCCGCGGCGAGCAGAGCCGCAATGCCGGGATTGCCCCGCCGCGCCAGCACTTCGAGGCCGCGCGCGACGAAAGTCCGGTTGAGGCCGGTGAGCTCCATCACATCCGCGACCGTGCCGAGCGCCACGAGGTCGAGCCAGCCGCGCAGGTCCGGCTCCGGGCGGAACCGGTAATGGCCGCGCCGGCGAAGCGCGCGGTTGGCGGCCACGACCAGCAGGAAGACGACCCCGACCGCCGCAAGGCCGCCGAGCGCGCCGGACTCGTCCATGCGGTTGGGGTTGACCACGCCAAGCGCCTCCGGAAGGCGGGTTTCGGGCAAATGGTGGTCGAGGACGACGCATTCGAGGCCGATGCGGGCGGCGTGGGCAAGCGGCGCGAAGGCGGTGGTGCCGCAATCGACCGTCAGCACAAGCCTGTGACCTTCTTCCGCGAGACGGTCGAATGCGGCCTCGCTCGGGCCGTATCCTTCCGTCAGCCGGTTGGGCACGTAGATTCTGGCGCCGCCTCCCGCCACACCGAGGAAACGGGAAAGCAGCGCGGCCGAGGTCGCGCCATCGACATCGTAATCGGCGAAGACCGCGATCGTTTCCCCGGCTTCGGCGGCATCGGCCAGACGCTCCGCCGCGAGGTCCATGTCCCTGAGGCGGGAGGGGTCCGGCAGGGACGTCCTGAGCTGCGGCTTGAGGAAGGCTCCCGCCGTCTCCGGCGCCACGCCCCGGTTGGCGAGCACGCGCGCGGCAATATCCGGAATTCCTTCCCTTTGGGCTATCGCCGCAGCCGCCCGCGCATCGCCCGGCCGTTCGCGCCAGGCCCGGCCCTTGAGCGAGCGCGCGACGCCCAGGAAGGGATCAGCCCCCATGTCCCCGGCAAGCCTCAAGGCGACAGGGGTTGCGGCCACCGTGAACCTCCCCGCAACGCCCACAGCGGCAGGCATGACCGCGATGCGCCGTCACTTCCAACCGACGCGGCTCAGGAAGGTCGAATACCCGACGCGCGACCGGACGACCGACCGCAGAAGCCGACCGCAGCGACGCCCCGCAGCCCCGGCATACCGCCGGAACATGCTCCTTCACGCGGTCCGGAGCCCCCGTCCGGCAAAGCGTCCGGCCCGCATGGCCCGCCTGACCGCCCGGATGCCGGCCCGTCTTGCCCCTCAGGCTCCGGGTTCGACGCTCCGCCGCAGGCTTCTTCAATCCATCGCTCGATGGAGGCTTGCCGCTATTGCCGCCGTTCAGACCGGGACGGCGCTCCAACTCCCCCGGCCGCTCTGCAACACGCGCAACCCGATCCCGAAGCTGCGCGTTCTCCAACTCGACACGCGCAACCTTCTCCTCCGCAGTCTCCATACCAGACCCCGGATAACCGCTTCCGCGCGAACCGGAACCACCCATGGCCAAGTTGACCCATTTTTCCACAAACCCGTCAACCCATAACCGGATCGCTCATTCCGGGCAGTTACGACATTTCATGTTCTGTCATGGTCCGGCGGCGCGCCGCCGGTCTGGCAGGCGGGGCGTTCGGCGGTCGCATCGGGCATGGGGCGCCGTCTCCCCGGTTTCGTTGCCGGCCGGCTCGGGGGCGACCCTGTTTCGCCCGCGAGGCTTCGCGCACTCTCTCCACCGTCATGCCCGGACTTGTTCCGGGCATGACGAAAGAAGGCAAGGCGCCCCGGCCCCCAATGCTCGCTCCTGCGCTTGCGAGGGAGGGCCTGCCCCGGACCGCGATACGGGTTGGGACTGGAGGCTGTCCCGGCCCGGCCTTGCCGGGGGAGACCCCCGCGCGAAGTGTCATGAAATGTCATGTTCTGTCATGTTCCGGGGGCACGCCGCCGGTCTGGCGGGCGGGGCGTTTGGCGGTCGCATCGGGCATGGGGCGGCGTTTCCCCGGTTTCATTGCCGCCCGGCTCGGGGGCGACCCTGTTTCGCGCGTATCGCGCGCGAGTTTCGGACGGAGTTTTCGGGAGCGAGAGACGCGGCCCGGAAGCCTCGACTCCTGGAACTATTATAGCACAAATTCTTCCTCATTAAGCCTCAGAACGAAACAAAAAGTGAATATTGTGGCTCCCTATTTCACCGCCCCGGCCTTCGGGCCGGGGCGGCGAGGGGAACGGATCGGGCTCCTTCGGGGCTTTGCGCCGCGACCGGGAATCGGCCGGACGGGATCAGGAAGCGGCCAGCGGCGCGTAATCGTCCAGCAGCTTCAGCACCTCGTCGCGGCCGATATCCGGTATCTCCAGCAAGGCGCGTTCGATGCCGGCGTCCTCGCAGGCCGCGAGCGCGTCCTTGTCCGGCGGCGCGCGGAAGAGCGTGACCTGCAGGCTGGCCATATCCCGGCCGGCGGCGTCCGCATGGGTGCGCAGGCGGTCCATTTGGACTTTGGGATCGAAGCCGGGCCGGGGCCGCGGCAGCCAGCCGTCGCAGTAATCGACCACGCGGCGCAGCGTGTAGTCGGTTTCCCCGCCCATCAGGATCGGCGGGTTCGGCGTCCGGGCGGGCTTGGGCCACGACCAGCACGGCTCGAAGGACACATGCTCGCCGGAGAAGGACGCCTCGTCCTCCGTCCAGAGCTTCTTCATCGCAAGCACGCGCTCGCGCACGATGGCGAAACGGGTGCGGTAGGTGGCGCCGTGGTCTTCCATCTCCTCGACATTCCAGCCGCCGCCGAGTCCGAAGATGAAGCGGCCGCCCGAGAGCCGGTCCAGGCTGGCCACCGCCTTCGCGGTCACGATGGGGTCACGCTGCGCCAGCAGGCAGATGCCCGTGCCGATGGTCAGCTTCCCGGTGGCGGCGGCCGCAAAGGCGAGCGCAACGAAGGGGTCGTGCGTGTGCGCATAACGCTTCTGCAACGGGCCGCCGGCAGGGAAGGGCGAGCGCCGGCTGGTGGGGATGTGGGTGTGCTCGGGCACGAAAAGCGCCTCGAAACCCCGATCCTCGAGGGCGCGGGCAAGTTCGGAAATATCGATGCCGTAGTCTGTCGGAAAGATGAAGACGCCGGTTTTCATGTCCTGGAAGAGTCCTCTTCTCGGTAGCGGGCGATCCGCTCGGCGATCTCCTCCTCCCGGAGGATGCCGAGTTCGACGATGTTGGCCTTGAGGGCCAGCAGCCAGCGGTCATAGTAGCCAAGGCCGTCATAGAGGGCCCGGGGCAGATCCTCCTGGCCGCGCCGGCTGCTGTCGCTGGTAAGGCGCGGGTCGTAATCCTGGAGCAGGACCTTCATCGCATCGACGCGCTTGCCGAACCCGTCCGGCGGCGTCTCGTCGCGTTCGACCGGGCCGGCGTCGCGTCCGCCATAGTCGCTGACGAGGCCGGAAGCGGCAGGGGAGGCGGCAGCCATCAGATAGTTCACCGAAAGATCGCGGGAGAGGGACCAGGCTCCGGAAAGCGGCGCATAGCTCATGCCCGAAACGGCGGCCGGACGCAAACCCGCCGCCCGGACGGCGCGGGCCAGTTCCGAGGGTTTCACGAAACGCTGGAAGCGGTGCGTGCCGACCGGCAGCCAGCGGAGCAGGTATTCCGCGCCGATCTTCGCCTTGACCAGGCTCGCCGCCGTGCGGCTGAGGGTCGAAAACAGCATGAGCCCGCCGGGTTTGAGCACCGATGCCGCCGCGCGGACAAAGGCGCCGGGATCGGGGACATGCTCGACCAGCTCCAGCGCGAGAACCGCATCGAAGCGCTCTCCGCCCAGCGATTCGACCGTGGCGCAGCGATAGTCGATATCGAGGCCGGCCGATTCGGCGTGGGCGCGCGCGACCTCGACGGTTTCGGGCTCCGCATCGATGGCGGTGACGGCAGCGCCCAACCGCGCCAGCGGCTCGGCGGCGAGGCCGCCGCCGCATCCGGCGTCCAGCAGGCTGAGGCCCGACAGCGGATGCGGCGCCAGCGAGTCCCGGCCGAAGCGCTCGGCGATCCGGTCCCGCACCCAGCCGATCCTCACCGGATTCATGGCGTGCAGCGGTCTGAACTTGCCCGCCGGATCCCACCATTCATCCGCGATGGCGGCGAAACGCCGGGTTTCCCCCGGGTCCAGGGTCGCGCCGGATTCTGTCATCGGAACTTGTTCCATCCAGAAGCGCGGAATATGTTGCGCCGGCCCGCCGGGGGCAAGCGGTTGCAGGCGGTCGAAGGGTTTTCATGGCGCGTCTCGTATTGAAATTCGGCGGCACTTCCGTCGCTGACCGGGAGCATATCCGCAATGCTGCCGAGCGCGTCGCGCGCGACGCGGCGGCAGGGCATGAGGTGGCGGTGGTGGTGTCCGCGATGTCGGGCGTCACCAATGATCTGGTCGGGCAGGTCGCGGCCGTCTCGCCGCTCTACGACGCGGCCGAGCACGATGCGGTGGTCGCCTCCGGCGAGCAGGTCACGAGCGGGCTGATGGCGCTTGCCCTGCAGGAAATGGGCGTGCCGGCGCGTTCCTTCCAGGGCTGGCAACTACCGATCCGGACCGACGGCGCCCATGGCAGGGCGCGCATCCTGCATATCGAAAGCGAAGCGTTGAGATCGGCGGCGGCAGCCGGGCAGGTCGCCGTGGTGGCGGGTTTCCAGGGGCTGTCGCCCGACGGGCGGCTCACAACGCTCGGCCGCGGCGGTTCGGACACGACGGCGGTGGCGCTGGCCGCAGCCCTCGAGGCGGTCCGTTGCGATATCTATACGGATGTGGACGGCGTCTATACCTGCGACCCTAGGGTTGTCCCCAGAGCGCGGAAGATCAGCCGAATTGCGTTCGAGGAGATGCTGGAAATGGCGAGCCAGGGCGCCAGGGTCCTGCAGACGCGGTCGGTTGCCATGGCGATGCGGCGCGGCGTACGACTCCGGGTGCTGTCGAGTTTCCAGGATGCGCCTGGAACGATGATTGTCGGCGAGGACGAGATAGTGGAAGAGCAGGTTGTCACGGGGGTCGCGGTCTCACAGGAGGACGCGAAGGTGACCCTGACGGGCGTCGAGGACCGCCCGGGCGTAGCCGCGGCCATCTTCGGGCCGCTTGCCGACGCCGAGATCAATGTCGATATGATCGTCCAGAACGTCGCCGACGGCGGCGCGCACACGGATATCACCTTCACCGTTCCGAAGACCGACCTCGAGCGCGCAACGGCCTTGCTGGAAGAAGCGTCGCTTGCGTTCGATTCGCTTGTGCCGGACCCGAACGTCGCCAAGGTCTCGGTCGTCGGCATCGGGATGCGCAGTCATGCCGGCGTCGCCCAGAGGATGTTCGCAACCCTTGCGGCGCGCGGGATCAATATCGAGGTGATTTCGACCTCCGAGATCAAGATCAGCGTGCTGATCGCCGACGAATATGCGGAACTGGCGGCGCGTGCGCTGCATACGGCCTATGGACTCGACCGCGACGACTGAAATGGGCGCGAGGAACCGGCTCGACCGGCTCTGGGCGCGGGGCCGGACATTCCTCGGCTGCGAGGCCGCCGTCATGGGCGGCGCCATGACCTGGGTCTCCGAGCGGAACCTCGTCTCCGCGATATCCGAGGCGGGAGCGTTCGGCGTCATCGCCTGCGGGGCCATGGAGCCGGACCGGCTGGCGCTGGAGATCGCGGGTACGCGCGGGCTGACCGACAGGCCGTTCGGCGTCAACCTGATCACCATGCATCCCAAGCTGGACGCGCTGATCGACGTCTGCGGCGAGATGGGCGTCAGCCACGTCGTGCTGGCGGGAGGCCTGCCGCGGCGCGCTGCGATGCGCCGGGTAAAGGGATGGGGAGCCAGGCTGGTATGTTTTGCGCCGGCGCTTCCGCTCGCCCGGAAGTTGGTGCGCGACGGCGCCGATGCGCTGATCGTGGAAGGTTCGGAAGCCGGCGGGCATACCGGGCCCGTCGCGACCGGGGTGCTGGCACAGGAGATCCTGCCCGAGATCCGCGATGTCCCGGTGTTTGTCGCCGGCGGCATCGGACGGGGCGAGGCGATGCTGGCCTTTCTGGAGATGGGGGCGTCGGGCTGCCAGATCGGCACGCGGCTGGCCGCCGCCGAGGAGTCGATCGCCCATCCGCGCTTCAAGCAGGCATTTCTGCGCGGCGAGGCGCGGGACGCGGTGCTCTCGCAGCAGGTGGACCCGCGCTTTCCAGTCGTTCCGGTGCGCGCGCTCGCCAACGATGCCTCCCGGCGGTTCGGCGCCTTTCAGCACGAAGTCATCGCCCGCCACCGGGCCGGCGAACTCGGCCTCAAGGAGGCGCAGCTCGAGATCGAACATTTCTGGGCCGGAGCGCTGCGGCGCGCCGTCATGGACGGGGATGTCGAGAGCGGCTCGGTCATGGCGGGTCAGAGCGTCGGCATGGTGAAGCGAATCGAGCCGGTGTCGGCCATTCTCGGCGAGTTCCGCGGACAGGCCCTCGCCATGCTCGCGGGCCGGAGGCGCCAGTGACGCAGACCGGCGGCCCGGACGCCTCGCGCCTGCTGCTGCGGCGGGTCCGGGAGGTCGCGGCGACCGTCGTGGACAAGCAGGATCGCTTCGACGGGATCTCGGCGGAGATCGCGGAGGTGATGGGCGCCGAGGTCTGCTCGATCTATGTCCGCGACGGCCACAATCGTCTGTCGTTGACGGCGACCAGGGGCCTCAATCCGCAGGCGGTTCACAATACGACCCTCGCGGTCGGCGAAGGCCTGGTCGGCCTGGTTGCGGAAAGCGCCCGGCCGGTCAACCTGCCCGAGGCGGCGGCGCATGAGAACTTCGCCTACCGGCCGGAGACCGGCGAGGAAGCGTTCCACTCCTTTGTCGGGGTGCCGCTGCTTCGCGGCGGGCTGGTTGTCGGCGTACTGACCGTGCAGAATCTCCGGCCCCGGGTCTACGCCGGGGACGAAGTCGACGCTCTCCAGACGGTGGCCATGCTCGTTGCGGAAGTCGCCGCGGCCCACGAACCGCCGAGCGACGACATCGGCGAGGACCCGCGCCCGGTGCGCTTGGAAGGCAGGGTGTTGAACGCCGGCGTCGCGCTCGGCGCGGCCTGTATGCATGAGCCCCGGCTGCCCGTGCAGAGCATGGTCTCCGGGGGCGATCCCGCGCAGGAGATAGCGCGGGTCGACGAGGCGCTGGACGAGATGCACAGGGCGCTCGACGACCGTTTCCACGCGGCGGACCTTGCCGGGGAAGGCGAGCACCGGGAGGTGCTGCAGGCCTACCGGATGTTCGCCGAAGACCGCGGCTGGCTCTCGCGGATTCGCGAAGCCGTGCACAGCGGATTGAGCGCCGAGGGCGCGGTGGTGCGGATTCGGGAGCAGATGCGCGCCCGTATGCGGCAGATGCGCGATCCGTTTTTTCGCGAACGCCTGCACGATCTCGACGATCTCAGCAACCGTTTGCTGGACCATCTGACCGGCGAGTCCGGACGGATGCAAAAGGACGAGCTTCCTGCGGACGCGGTCCTGGTGGCCCGGCACATGGGTCCGGCCGAGTTGCTCGACTATCCCCGCGAGAGGCTCCGCGCCCTGCTGCTGGAAGAAGGGTCGCACACGGCGCATGTGGTGATCGTGGCCCGCGCGCTGGACATTCCGGTGCTGGGCGACCTGAAGGATATCTCCGCCATAGCCGAAGCCGGCGACCGCGTCGCCGTGGACGGAGAGAACGGACAGGTGTTCATCCGGCCCGGCGCCCAGGTCGAGCAGAATTTCGGCCACGCCATGCAGATGCGCCATGAACGCCGGGCCCGGTTCGCCGTCCTCCGGGACAAGGCGGCCCGCTCGGTCGACGGCGTCGAGGTATCGCTCAATATCAATGCGGGCCTGCTGATCGACATTCAACAGGTCGCCGCCGTCGGCGCTGAGGGCGTCGGCCTCTACCGGACGGAGATTCCCTTCATGGTCCGGTCGCGCTTTCCCGATGTGGAGGATCAGCACCGACTGTACAGCCGGGCTCTGGATCTGTCGGAAGGGCGGCCCTTGGTGTTTCGCACGCTGGACATCGGCGGCGACAAGGTGCTGCCGTACTGGCGGCTGGCGGAGGAAGAAAACCCGGCAATGGGCTGGCGGGCGCTGCGGCTGACCCTGGACCGGCCGCAAATGCTCCGCCAGCAGCTTCGGGCGATGGTGCGGGCCGCTGCCGGGCGCGACTTGCGTGTGATGTTTCCGATGGTGGCCGAAGTCTCCGAATTCGAGCGTGCCAGAGCGATCCTCAATGCTGAAATCGAACGGGAGAGGAGGCGGGGGCGGGACGCGCCGGCCTCGGTCTTCGCCGGTGCGATGCTCGAGGTGCCGGCGCTCGTCTGGCAATTGCCGACGCTGTTGCAGTTCGCGGATTTCATTTCCGTCGGCAGCAACGACCTGCTGCAGTTCTTTTTCGCCGCCGACCGCGCGAATCCGAGGGTGGCGGCGCGCTACGACCTGCTTTCGCCGGCGGTGCTTGCGTTTTTCGCCCACATAGTGGACAGCGCCCGGGGCGCAAACCGGCCGATTGCGTTCTGCGGGGAAATGGCCGGAGGCGTGCTGGAGGCCATGACCCTGATCGGCCTGGGGTTCCGGCAACTGTCCGTGGCGCCCGCTTCGGTGGGGCCGGTCAAGGCCATGCTGCGGACGACCGAGGTTGCGCCGCTTGCAGATTATGTCCGGTCGTTGGTGGGCCTTCCGGACCGCACCGTGCGCGACAAATTGCGTGCCTACGCGCTCGACCACGATATTCCGCTGTGAAGGCGGATTTGGCGCTTGATTCAACACGGCGTTATCCGGCATAATTCCTGACAAGGAAAGGATGTTCGCGCGCCGATGCAAAGTTCAGGTGGATGGCATGCGCGTTTTCGTGCTGTTCGCATCCGGGCGAGAGGGTGGCGTAACTCGTCATCGGCAGTATATGAACCTCGGAACGAGGAAACCGCAGGCGCATTTCTGCGCCGCTGCCGGAAGACGCGGCACGAAACGCTGAGCCACGTCTCTCAGGCGTTGCGCATACGTACGCCCTACCTTAAAGCCATCGAAGAAGGCGAGTGGCGAGCGCTGCCGAATTCAGTTTATGCGCGGGCGTTTCTGCGCAGTTACGCCATTCATGTCGAGGCCGATCCGGAACAGGTGTTGAAGCGGGCGGAAGCCGCGCTCGACGCGAGGCCCGGGCCGGACACGCCGTTGCCGCCGCTGCCGGCGCGGGACCGGTCCCTTCCCGGGGGCGCGCTTGTCGGCGCTTCGGTGCTGCTCGCGATCGCCGCCTATGCGGGCTGGTATTACTTCAGCGTGCAGCAATTGCGCGACGAGCGGGTGGTCGCCGCGTTGCCGGACCGGCTGCTGACGGAGTTTGCGCCTGTGGAACGGGCATCGTCGCCGGGCGCCGGTTTGCCAGCAACGACGAACGATTCGCCCCGGCCGGTGGAGCGGCCTTCGGAGGCGCCTCGCGAGGCGGGGCGGGCGGGAAATGCCGACAGGAGGACCGTCGCGTTGGAGCCGGCCGAACCGGACGGCGGGGCTGCGAACGAAGTTCGACCGGGTCTGCCGGCTATCGCCGCGCCGATTCCGGAGGAGCGGCACGCGCGCAGGCGCATGGCCGGGGCGGGCGAAACCGGCGATATCGTCTCTGCTCCCGACGGGGTCGTGTTGCACGCCGTCGAACCGACCTACGTCGAAGTCCGTTCCCTGGAGACGGACGAGGTGCTGCTGGGACGGCTGCTGCGCGCCGGCGAGCGGTATCGGCCTCCGGACCGTCGGGGTCTCGTGTTGAGCGTCGGGAATGCCGGCGGACTGGAGATCACGGTCGATGGAGTTCCAATTCCGCGGCTGGGTGCGGCGGGCGCCGTCGTGCGGCATATTCCGATCGACGGCGACTTGCTGCTGCGAAGCCGGACCGGAGGCTGACAAGGGCCGTTTCGAGTCCGGGAGCGGCCTCGCAAGGACAGATATCCGGAAGGTGCTTCATGAGCGTTCGTCCATATCGTGACATCTATCGCCGGGCCTCCCGGAAAATCCGGGTCGGGTCCGTCGAGGTCGGCGGCGATGCGCCGATCAGCGTCCAGACCATGACCAACACGCCGACCGGCGATGTCGCCGCGACGATCGCGCAGGTGCGCTCGGCCGCGCTGGCCGGCGCCGATATCGTCCGCGTGTCATGTCCCGACGAGGAGAGTACTGCGGCTTTGGCGCATATCGTGCCGGAGGCGGGCGTTCCCGTCGTCGCCGATATCCACTTCCATTACCGCCGGGCCATCGAGGCGGCCAGGGCCGGAGCGGCCTGCCTGCGTATCAATCCCGGCAATATCGGTTCGGCGGCGCGCGTGCGCGAGGTGGTGCAGGCGGCGAAGGACCACGGATGCTCCATGCGGATCGGCGTGAATGCCGGCAGCCTCGAGCGCCATTTGCTCGAGAAATACGGGGAGCCTTGTCCGGAAGCGCTGGTCGAGAGCGCCCTCGAACACGCCCGCATTCTGGAAGACAACGATTTCTTCGAGTTCAAGATCAGCGTCAAGGCGTCGGACATCTTCCTGGCGGTGGCGGCCTATCACGGGCTGGCGGAAGCCTGCGACTATCCCCTGCATATCGGCATTACCGAGGCGGGCGGCCTGCGCACCGGAACGGTCAAGTCGGCCATTGGCCTCGGCTCCCTGCTATGGGCGGGAATCGGCGATACCGTTCGGGTGTCGCTGTCGGCGGACCCGGATGAGGAGGTTCGCGCCGGCTTCGAAATTCTCAAGGCCCTCGGCCTGCGCCATCGCGGCGTCAATATCGTGTCCTGCCCGTCCTGCGCCCGGCAGCAATTCGAGGTCATCGAGACGGTATCGGTGCTGGAAGAGCGGCTGGCCCATATCACGACGCCGATGACCGTTTCGGTGATCGGCTGCGTCGTCAACGGCCCGGGCGAGGCGCGCGAAACGGATATCGGCATCGCCGGCGGCGGCAAGGGTACGCATATGGTCTATGTGGCGGGCCTGCAGCATCACCGCATCCAGAACACCGATATCGTGGACCATCTCGTCGGGCTCATCGAGGAAAAGGCCCGGGAAATCGAAGCCGAGCAGGTGCAAGAGGCGGCTTGATGGCGAAGCTTCGTGCCGTTCGCGGCACCCAGGACCTGCTGCCGGAAGCGTGGGCGCGCCACCGCCATGTCGAGGAAACGGCGCGGCGCATGACGGGCCTGTTCCACTATCGCAGTGTCGCGACGCCGGTGTTCGAGTTCACGGAGGTTTTCGCGCGCACCCTGGGCGACACCTCCGATATCGTGACCAAGGAAATGTACACCTTCGCCGACAAGGGCGGCGACAGCCTGACGCTTCGCCCCGAAAATACCGCGGGCGTGGCGCGGGCGTTCATCTCCGGCAATCTCCAGCAGCAATTGCCGCTGAAATATTTCTACAGCGGGCCGATGTTCCGCCATGAACGCCCGCAGAAGGGGCGGCTGCGCCAATTCCACCAGATCGGCATCGAAGTGCTGGGCGTTGCCGGGCCCGCCGCCGATATCGAGGTCATCCAGGCAGGGGCGCATGTGCTCGACGCGCTCGGAGTTCGGAGCCTGACCCGGCTGGAGTTGAACACGCTCGGCGATGTCGAGAGCCGGGCAGCATACCGCGAGGCGCTCGTTGCATATTTCTCGCGCCGCGAAACGGAGCTTTCGGAGGATGGACGGAGCCGCCTGCGGCGCAATCCGCTGCGCCTGCTCGATTCGAAGGACGGGCGGGACAAGGCCGTCTCGGCGGATGCGCCCCGCTACGACGACTACCTGAGTCCGTTCTCCGTCGAGTTCTTCGCCGAAGTCTGCGAAGGGCTGGACGCGCTCGGGATTCCCTATGTCCGCAATCCGCGCCTCGTGCGCGGGCTGGACTATTACGGGCACACGGCCTTCGAGTTCACCACCGATGCCCTCGGCGCCCAGGGCGCGGTCATAGCGGGCGGACGCTATGACGGCCTTATCGCGGCGATGGGAGGGCCGCCGACGCCGGGCATCGGCTGGGCCGGCGGTATCGAGCGGCTGGCGATGTTGACGACCGACTATCCGGAAGCGCCGCCGGTCGTCGCGCTCGTGCCTGTCGGGCCGGCGGCGGAGAAGCGGGCGCTGCCCCTGGCCGATTCGCTGCGCCGGGCGGGCGTGGCGGTCGATCTTGGCCTTTCCGGCAACCTCAAGCGCCGTATGCAGCAGGCGAACCGGATCGGCGCCCGGATGGCCGTGTTGCTCGGCGAGGATGAGATCGCCAGGGGCATTGCGACCGTTCGCGACATGAGAACGGGAGAGCAGCAGGAAGTCCCGATAGACCGGCTGGCGGCTGCGCTGGTTCCATGAGTTTCGACGACAAGCTGGACGCCATCCTCGCCCGCCACGCGGAAGTCGGTGCGCGTCTCTCGACCGGCGAGGCGCCCTCCGGCGAGCTTGCAGCCTTGTCGAAGGAATATTCCGATCTGTCGGTCGTCGCGACGGCGATCGGGGAAACCCGGCGGTTGCGGCAGGAGGCCGCCGATCTCGAGACGATGCTGGAAGACGAGGAACTTGGCGAACTGGCGGCGGCGGAACTGCCCGGGCTTCGCGACCTGCTGGCCGGGGCGGAGCGGGCGTTGCAGGTGCTGTTGCTGCCGCGCGACGAGGCGGACGAGCGCAGCGCCATCGTCGAGGTGCGCGCCGGAACGGGCGGCGACGAGGCGGCGCTCTTCGCCGGCGACCTGCTGGCCATGTATCGCCGCTATGCGGAAATGCGGCGCTGGAAGGTGGAGATGCTGTCGCTTTCGCAAACGCCGCTCGGCGGCTGCAAGGAAGCGGTGATGTCGGTCGCTGGCAAGGACGTGTTCGCGCGACTGAAATACGAGTCGGGCACGCACCGTGTCCAGCGGGTGCCGGAGACGGAGAGCCAGGGCCGCATCCATACCTCCGCCGCTACCGTGGCGGTGCTGCCGGAGGCGGAAGAGGTCGATGTGCAAATCGACGAAAAGGACCTGAAGGTGGACACTTACCGCTCCCAGGGCGCCGGCGGGCAGCATGTCAACACCACCGATTCGGCCGTGCGGATCACCCATCTGCCGACCGGAATCGTCGTGCAGCAGCAGGACGAGAAATCCCAGCACAAGAACCGTGCGCGGGCGATGAAGGTGCTGCGCGCCCGTCTCTACGAGTACGAGCGCGCCCAGGCCGAGGCCGAACGGGCGGCGGAACGGCGCAGCCAGGTGGGTACGGGCGACCGTTCGCAACGCATCCGCACCTATAATTTCCCCCAGGGCCGGGTTACCGACCATCGCATCAATCTGACGCTCTACAAGCTCGACCGGGTCATGCAAGGCGAGCTGGGCGAGCTGATCGAAGCCCTTGCGGCCGAGGATGAAGCGGCCCGCATCGCGCAATTGTCGTGAACGCGGCGCCTGCGGAAGGCCGCGCCCGGCTGGCGGCGCTGGCGGAACGGCTGGCGGCGGCGGGGATCGCCGAGCCGCGGCGCGAATTGCGCCTGCTCCAGATCGAGGCGGGCGGCGTAAGGTCTCTGGCCGACTGGCCCGAAAGTCCACATCCCGGCCTGGAGCTTCTGGCAGACCGCCGGGCGGCTCGCGAACCGGTCTCCCGCATTGTCGCCCGGCGGGAATTCTGGAGCCGCGACTTTCTGTTGACTCCGGAAACCTTCGATCCACGCCCCGATAGCGAGACGGTGGTCGAGGCGGCCCTGGCGGCGATGCCGTCCTGTCGCAATATGCTCGACCTCGGCACGGGCAGCGGCTGCCTGCTGGCCGCGCTGCTGGCCGAGCGGCCGGGCGCTTGGGGGCTGGGCGTGGACCGCTCGCCAGGCGCCTGCCGGGCGGCGCGCCGGAACCTGGAGGGCCTGCCGGCCGCGGTGGCGGCAGGCGACTGGGGGACGGCGGTGAGCGGCAGATTCGATCTGGTGGTCTCCAATCCGCCCTATATCCCGAGCGCTGAAATCGCGGAGCTGATGCCGGAGGTCCGGAACCATGACCCGCGGCTTGCGCTGGACGGCGGCCCGGACGGGCTCGACGCCTACCGCGCCATTCTGGGCGACCTCCCGCGCTTGTTGTATCCCGATGGAACCGCAGTTCTGGAGCTCGGTTTCGGGCAGGCGGAAGCCGTTGCCGGGCTTGCCGGAGCGTTCGGTCTTCGCGTCGGGGATATCCGCGCCGACCTCGGCGGGATTCCCCGTGCCATGATGCTCGGATCGCGGCTATGATCGACTGACCATGGATTTCTCGCTTTCCGAAGACCAGCGGGCGTTTCAGGACGCCGCCCGCCGCTTCGCCGAGGAGGTGTTTGCGCCCAATGCCGCGCGCTGGGATGCGGACTGCATCTTCCCCAGGGCGGAACTGCGCGAAGCCGCTGCGCTCGGCTTCGGTGGCCTCTATGTGCGCGAGGATGTCGGCGGTTCCGGCCTGGCGCGAACGGATGCGGCTGTCGTGTTCGAGGAACTGGCCGCCGGCTGCACCTCCACGGCGGCCTATATCTCGATCCACAATATGGCCGCCTGGATGATCGACCGCTTCGGCGATGACGCGCTGCGCGAATGCCTGCTGCCGGACCTGTGCTCCATGCGGATGCTGGCAAGCTACGCCCTGACGGAGCCGGGGGCGGGCTCGGATGCGGCGGCGCTGGCGACCCGCGCCGAGCGCGACGGCAGCGACTATGTCCTGAACGGTTCCAAGGCCTTCATTTCCGGGGCGCCCGAGACCGATGTCATTGTCTGCATGGTGCGCACGGGCGGCGAGGGGCCGAACGGCATAACCTGCCTCGCCATCGAGGCGGACTCGCCCGGCCTGTCCTACGGCGCGCAGGAGAAGAAGCTCGGCTGGAACTCGCAGCCGACCGCGATGGTGTTGTTCGACAACTGCCGGGTGCCGATGGCGAACCGGGTCGGGAACGAGGGCGACGGTTTCCGGATCGCCATGGCCGGCCTCGATGGCGGGCGGATCAACATCGCCGCCTGCTCGATCGGCGCGGCGCGGGCCTCCATGGAAGCCGCGGCCGGCCATATGGGGGAGCGCAAGGCCTTCGGGCAGCCGCTGGCCGGCTTCCAGGCATTGCAGTTCAAGCTGGCGGACATGGCGACCGATCTGGATGCGGCGCGCTTGATGACCTTCCGGGCCGCCGCGGCGCTCGACGCCGGAGACCCGGACGCCACCCGCTACTGCGCCATGGCGAAGCGCTTCGCCACCGATGCGGGTTTCGAGATTTGCAATGCGGCCCTGCAACTCCACGGCGGCTACGGCTATCTCAAGGACTACCCGCTGGAGCGTTTCGTGCGCGACACGCGGGTCCATCAGATTCTGGAAGGCACCAACGAGATCATGCGGCTGGTTATCGCGCGCAAGTTGCTGGAGCGATGAAGGACGACATCCTGTTCGACCGGACGGGCGGTCTCGGCCTCGTTCTGCTGAACCGCCCGAAGGCGCTGAACGCGCTTACGCTGGAAATGGTCGATGCCCTCGACCGGCAATTGCTGGCCTGGGCGAAGGACGATGCGGTCCGCGCCGTGGTGGTGGAAGGGGCGAGCGAACGCGCCTTCGCGGCCGGCGGCGACATCCAGAGGCTCCGCGAGGCGGGCCTGGCCAGCGATCCCTATACGAGCACGTTCTTCTGGGACGAATACATCCTCGACTGGCGGATATTCCACTATCCGAAGCCTTATGTCGCGCTGATCGACGGCATTGTCATGGGCGGCGGCGTCGGCGTTTCCGTACTCGGTTCGCACCGTGTGGCGACCGAACGCACGGTGTTCGCCATGCCGGAAACCGGTATCGGCTTCTTCCCCGATGTCGGTGCGACCTGGTTCCTGCCGCGCCTGCCGGGGCGGCTCGGGCTCTATCTCGCCATGACCGGCGCCCGGCTGGGCGGGGCGGACAGCTACCATGCCGGCATCGCGACCCACTATGTGCCGAGCGCACGACTGGAGGAGTTGAAAGCCGCGCTGGCCGCCGCCCCGCTCGACGGGGAGGATATCGAGGTCAATCATGCCGAGGTGAGCGCGGCGCTGGACCGCTTCTCCGAAAATCCCGGCCTTCCGTCGATTGCGCAAGTGCGCCCTCAGATGGAGCGCTGCTTTTCGGAAGCGTCGGTGGAAGCGGTGATGCAGGCGCTGGAAGGCGAGGGCGGCGAATGGGCGGAGAAGACGCTCAAGGCCATGCAGGCCAAGGCGCCGACCTCGCTCAAGGTCGCGTTCGAGCAATACCGGCGCGGCGCCGGCCTGGAATTCGATGCGGCGCTTGCGCTGGAATACCGCATGTCGCAGGCGTTCATGCGGGGGCACGATTTCTTCGAAGGCGTCCGCGCCCTGATCCTCGACAAGGACAACCGGCCCGCCTGGCGGCCGGCGGCGCTTTCCGAGGTGACCGCGGAGGCGGTTGCAGGCTATTTTTCCCCGGCGGACGAGGAACTGGCATTCGACAATCCCGTCCGCCGCTTCGCCCGCACATGAGGAGCTGACGGAATGGCGCGGATCGCATTTATCGGGGTCGGCAATATGGGCGGACCCATGGCCCGCAACCTGTTGAAGGCGCAACATGCCGTGACCGCCTATGACCCGGTGGATGCGGCGCTCGCCGACATCGTCGAGGCAGGCGCCGCGGGGGCGGCTTCGGCGGCCGCGGCCGTCAAGGGCGCGGAGGCGGTCGTCACCATGGTTCCGGCGGGGCCGGAGGTGCGCGAGGTCTATCTCGGCGCGGGCGGGGTCCTGGCGGCCGGGGCATCCGGAACCCTGCTGGTGGATTGCTCGACCATCGACGTCGCGACGGCGCGCGATGTCGCCGCCGCCGCGGCGGCGCAGGGCCTGGAAATGGTCGATGCGCCGGTCTCGGGCGGCACGGGCGGGGCCGTCGCCGGCACGCTCACCTTCATGGTCGGCGGGCCGGAGGCTGCATTCGGGAAGGCGAGGCCGATCCTGGAGCATATGGGCGCGCGGATCGTCCATTGCGGCCCGGCCGGCAACGGCCAGGCGGCCAAGGCCTGCAACAACATGATGCTGGCGATCAACATGCTGGGCGTCGCCGAAGGCTTCACGCTCGCCGACAATCTCGGGCTCGACCGCCAGACCCTGTTCGATGTCGTCGCCAATTCCTCCGGCCAGAGCTGGGCGGTCAGCAACTATTGCCCGGTGCCGGGCCCGGTGCCGGCCTCTCCGGCAAACAGCGGTTTCCGGCCCGGGTTCACCGCCGACATGATGGTCAAGGACCTGCGGCTCGCCAGGGACGCCGCCATGAAGAGCGGCACCGGGACGCCGATGGGCGCGCTGGCCGAGGCGCTGATGGCGCTCCATGTGGCCGGAGGCAACGGGCCGCGCGACTTTTCCTCGATCATCGAGACGATCCGCGCCGGCGGCTGAACGGCGGCCTGCAAAAGGGGGAAGAGCGTGAAGACGGTCGTCAATAGCTGGAACGAGTGGGACCCGCTGCGCCATGTGATCGTCGGGCGCGCGGACGGCTGCTGCATTCCGCCGCCGGAACCGGCGAGCGACCCGAAAATCCCGCGGGACAGCGACATGCGCGGCGTCCACGGCCCCCGGTCGCAGGAGACCGTGGACCGGGCCAATGAACAGCTCGACGCCTTCGCCGCCATGCTCGAGAAGCGCGGCATCCGCGTGGACCGGCCCGACCCCATGGACTTCGACCGGGCCATTGCGACGCCGGACTGGAGCCACGGCTCGATGTTCGGCTGCCAGCCGCCGCGCGACGTGCTGCTGACGGTCGGCTCCGAGATGCTCGAAGCGACCATGTCCTACCGCTCGCGCTGGTTCGAATATCTCTGCTACCGGCCGCTGCTGAAGCGCTTCTGGGACGAGGACCCCAATATGCGCCACGAGGCGGCGCCCAAGCCCCGGCTGACGGACGCCTCCTACAAGCCGGACTACCTCTCGGATGACATCGCCATCGAGGAGCGTCTGGAGATGGTGGCGGCGAAGGATTTCGTCACCACCGAGGCGGAGCCGCTGTTCGATGCGGCCGATGTGCTGCGCTTCGGGCGCGACCTCTTCGTGCAGCACGGGTTCACGACCAATCTGACCGGCATCGAGTGGCTGCGACGGCACTTCCCGGACCATCGCGTCCATGCGCTCAACTTTCCGGGCGACCCCTATCCGATCCATATCGACGCGAGCTTCACGCCGCTCCGGCCCGGCCTTGTCCTCAACAATCCGGACCGCCGCCTGCCGGAGGAGCAGCGCAAAATCTTCAACCGCAATGGCTGGGAGATCGTCGATGCCGCCCGCCCGGCGCATAACAGCCCGCCGCCGCTGTGCTATTCGAGCGTCTGGCTGTCGATGAATGTGCTGGCGCTCGATCCGAAGACGGTGTGCGTCGAGGCGAGCGAGGTCCACCAGATGGACCAGATCGACAAGCTGGGCCTGGAGGTGGTCCCGGTCCCGTTCCGCGACGCCTACGCCTTCGGCGGCGGCCTCCACTGCGCGACGGCGGATGTGCGCCGGGACGGCAATTGCGAGGACTATTTCCCGCAAGGCTGACGCACGCAAGGCGGGGCCGGCGTCCGGACGCGGCGCGAGGCTTTGAGGGGCCGGGCCTCGCGGGCGCGCGGCGCGGGCGTCCGATACCAACGGCCATAAGCAAGAACCGACAGGTCGCTCCCGTCGTCCCGGACGATGCGTCAGCGTCGATCCGGGACCTTTCACGGCCGGAGCCGCGCCGCATGAGGCCGCCGGCGCGCCCCCGGATCGGGTCCGGGACGACGAAGGAGGGCCGGCCCCTCGACCGGGCGGCAGGGACCCCCTGCGATATGTCATGGAATGTCATGTTTTGTCATGGTCGGGTCGGGAAAGGACATGCGGCGGCGGCTCCTTCGCTCTGTTGTCGCGCGGCATCGGAGCGACCTTGTTTCGCGTATTATCGCGTGTGCGCGAGCCGGAGGGCGCCCTTCGCCTGTTGGCTGAATCGGGGTCGTTCCGGCGCCGGGCCGGGGCGAAGGAAGACGGTGCGCGGACGCTGCTTCCCTCCAGCCCATTGTAGCACAGATATTCTGTAGCCAAGCCCCAATAAGGAATTATTTCCAAAAATGTGCACGATCCAGCACAATTCCGGCAGGCGGTTCCCGGCATACGCCCATACGAGTTTCGGGTCCACCCGATCACAGGCATGGCTCAGGAGGTTACGGAAATCCACGATCTGGCGCAGCCGGGGGACCCGTTCGGCGACTTCCGGCGCCATCGCAACCGGGCCCGTGGCTGAGGCCCGCGGCGGCCGGGGCGAGGGAGGACCGGGGCGTCCAGGTCGGCCGGTCGCCCTCGATCTGGATGCGGCGCATGTCGCGACGGTGGCCGGGATAGTCGTTGATTGCGGCGTGCTTGAGGCAGCGATTGTCCCAAAGGGTGAGCGTGCCCGGCTCCCAGGAGACGCGGCAGGTCAGCTCCACGCGCTCGCCGGCAGCGTAGAGATAGTCGAGCAGCGGCGTGCTCTCGGCCTCCGTCATGCCCTCGAAGCGGATAGTGTAGGCGCGGTTGACGAAGAGGCCCCTGCGTCCGGTCTCGGGATGGGTGCGGACCACCGGATGGATGCACTCGGTAGGCGTCCAGGCGTCGTCCTCGCGGTTCCTGGTCGAGCGCAGCGCGTTGAAGTTCGTGGCCGGCCCGGCGACGCGGGTGTCGTTATGCACCGCGCGCATCCCGGAGAGCGTCGCCTTCATGCCGTCGGACAGGAGGTCCCATGCGCCCTGCTGGTCCGCGAACAGCGTGTCGCCGCCCGCCAGCGGCACCTCGAGGGCGTAGAGCGCGGAGCCGAGCGGCGGCTTCTCCAGGCAGGTGGTGTCGGTGTGCCAGTTCTCGCCGACCGCTGCCTTGTCCCCGGGCTCCTTGCGGATTGCGATGACCTCGGGATGCTTGCCTTCGGCCAGCAGGTTCGGATGGACGATCAGCGGGCCGAAGCGCAGGCCGAACGCCATCAGCGCCTCCTCGTCCAGCGTCTGGCCGCGGAAGCACAGCACCTTGTGGCGCAGGAAGGTCTCCCGCACCGCCGCGAACCCCTCGTCGTCGAGGGCCGTGAGGTCGATCCCGCGCACCTCGGCCCCGCAGGACCCGGAAAGCGGCCTCACCTGCATGTGCGCCAATCCCCGAATTCCATCCGGCATGTCATGCCTCCTCCGTCTCGCGGCGAAGATACCACGGCGTCTTGCCCGGCTCGCGCCGCCGCCGGCGGACCGGCTTCGGGGCCGGCTCAGGCGGAGCCTTCGCGTTCGCCTTCGGCTCGGCCTTCGACGCCGCGCGCGCCCTCGGCTTCGCTTTCGCTTCCGTCTTCGGCGCCGGCGTCTCGTCCTTCTTCGCCGCTGCGCGCCGGGCAGGCCGTTTGGGCGCGGCTTTCGCCGTGCTGCCGGCAGCAGGCCGGGTGCGGTAGCGCTCCAGCGCGTCGAGGTCGAGGGAGAAGCCGAGGCCCGGCCTGTCCGGGATTTCCGCAAGGCCGTCCCGGAGCGCGATCCGCTCACGAAACAGCAGCGCCGACCAGGGCATGTATTCCAGCAGGCCGCAGTTCCGGAGCGCGCCGCAAAGCTGCAGCGACGGCTCGGAATAGAGGTGCGGCGAGACCGGCAGGTCCCAGGCCTGCGCCATGTGCCCGACGCGCATGAACTCGGTGACGCCGCCGATGCGCCCGAGGTCCGGCATCAGCACATCCGCGGCCTTCGCCTCGATCAGCGGGCGGAAACCGTAGCGGGTATATTCGGTCTCGCCGGTGGCGATGGGCGTGTCGAGCGCAGCGGCGAGCGCGGCATGGCCGGCGATATCCCAGGCCGGCACCGGCTCCTCGAACCAGTCGAGGTTCACCGGCTGCAGGGCGCGGCCGAGCCGGAGCGCGCGCCGGACGTCGAGGCCCTGATTTGCGTCCGCCATCAGCCGGATGTCGGGGCCGACGGCGTCGCGGACCGCCTCGGCCCGCTCGACATCCTCCTGCCAGCGCGGCTTGCCCAGCCGCATCTTCATGGCGCGGAAGCCCTGCTTCAGGAACGTCTTCGCCTCGGCGGCGAGCTCGTCCCGCGAGCGGGAGAGCCAGAGCCCGCCGCTGTGATAGGCCGGCACGGCGTCGCGGCAGGAGCCGAGCAGGCGGTGGACCGGCTGGCCGAACGCCTTGCCGCGCGCATCCCAGAGCGCCATATCGAGCGCCGAGAGCGCGAACAGCGAGACGCCTTTGTGGCCGACAAAGTTCACCTCGGTCCAGAGCTTGTGCCAGAGGCCCTCGACCCGGTGCGCGTCCTCGCCGACGAGCGACGAGCCGAGGACGGCCGTCATCGCCTCCAGAGGCGCCAGATGCCGGGCCGGGAGCGAGAACAGGTGGCCCTCGCCGGTCACCCCCGCATCGGTATCCACGAAGACCAGCACATAGCCGATCGAGCGGACATCGTGGATCGCGGTGACGACGGGCTCCTCCAGCGGCACATCCACCGTCATCGTGCGAATACCGGTAATCTTCATTCCTGCGTCCCGCCTCCGGAAATCGGTTGCCCCGGGCCTCTCCCGGCGGATCGAGCCTAGCGTGACAGGGCGGTCCGGGGGAAGCGCCCCCGAAAGCGTCTGGCCGGGCGGGCGGGGATGTGGGAGTCTCGCCGCCCATGGAACCGCGACCCGTCGTCCGGCTCCTGCCCGGCCGGCAGAAGCGCCTCCGGGCGGGGCATCCCTGGGCCTATGCCAATGAGATCGAGATGGCGGCCGAGGCGCGCGCGCTGCCGCCCGGAACGCTGGTGCGGCTGGAGAGCGCCGACGGCCAGGCGCTGGGCGCGGCGATGTTGAACCCCCGTGCGCTCGCCGCGGTCCGCCGCCTCGACCCCGACCCGGACCGGGAGATCGACGCGGGCTGGCTGGCGGCGCGGCTCAAGGCGGCGCTGGCGCTCAGGCAACGGCTCGGGCTCGCGCCCTGGTGCCGGGTTGCCCATGCGGAGGCGGACGGCCTGCCGGGGCTCATCGTGGATCTCTTCGGCGGCGCGGCGGTGGCGCAGCTCAACAGCGCCGGCATGGCGCGGCTGGAAGCGCCGCTGGTCGATGCCTTGCGCGAGGTGCTGCAGCCGAAGGCGCTGGTCTTTCGCAATGACAGCGCCCAGCGCGGCCTCGAGGGTCTGGAGGCGGAGAACCGGCTGGTTTTCGGCGCGGTCTCCGGGCCGGTCGATCTCGTCGAGGGCGGCTGTCGTTTCCTCTGCGACCCGCTCGGCGGGCAGAAGACCGGCTGGTTCTACGACCAGCGCGACAACCGCGCCTTCGCGGCGGCCCTCGCCGACGGCGCGCGGGTGCTGGATCTCTACGCCTATCTCGGCGGCTTCGGCATAAGGGCGGCGCGGGCCGGCGCGCGCGAGGCGGTGCTGGTGGACCGCTCCCGGCCCGCGCTGGAGCTCGCCGCCCGGGCCGCCGGGCTGAACGGCGTCGGCGAGCGGGTCCGCACCGAGCGCGCTGATGTCTTTGCCTTCCTGGAGGCCGCGGGTGCGGAGCGCTTCGATCTCGTGATCGCCGACCCGCCGGCCTTCGTGCGTTCGCGCAAGGACCTCGGCGCGGGCCTGCGCGGCTACCGCAAGCTCGCCCGCCTCGCCGCGCGCCTCGTCGCGCGGGGCGGCTTCCTGCTGGCGGCTTCCTGCTCGCACAATGTCGCCGCGGAGGCCTTCGCACTGGAGGTCGCCCGCGGCCTGGGGCAGGCCGGGCGCACGGGCCGCGTGCTGCGCACGGCCGGCGCCGCCCCCGACCATCCGGTGCATCCCATGCTGCCCGAGTCCGCCTATCTCAAGGCGATGGTGTTGCAGCTCGACTGAGAAGCGTCAGTCCAGAATCTCGAAATGCGCCTCCGTGGGTTCGCGCGCCTCGCCGTTGATCGGCAGGATGTCCTGCGGGCAGGCGGAGAAGGCGACGACGACATCCATATTGGCCTCGAACAGCACGTAATCGCCCGGCTTCGTGACGGGCGCGGCGAAGGAGAGGCCGCCGCCTTCCTCCCAGGGAATGTTCATGAACAGGTTGAGCGGGGCGGGCGTCTCCGGCGGCGCGAGGCCGAGTTCGTAGAGGGCGGCAGCCAGATTGTCAGTGCAGTTGTCGTGATATTCGGTGCAGCCGAGCAGGCCGTAGCGGTAGTCGTCGCAGGCCGCCATCAGCGTGTCGTGGACGCCGGGGGAGGTATCCTCGACGAGGGTCAGGATCGGCCGGCGGCGGTTGCTGTAGAGCGCGTCGCCGACTTCCGGGCGCAGCTTCGTCAGGGTCGCGCGGGTGTGCTCCATCGACATGAACTCGCGCAGGTCGCGCCGTGCGAAGGCCCAGGTGTCGACGACCTGCTCCCCGTGGGTGTTGACGACCTTGATTTCCCGGCCCCTCGCGACGAAAGTGGCCTTGCCGCAACGCGCCGGAATCGTCCGCAGATCGGACATGTTGCGCCTCCTTGCGCGGGGGAGAGGCAGCATCGGGCGCAGGGTGCTTCGCCGTCAAGCCTCCTGCCGCCGGCGGCTGCGCGTCTTCGCCGCGTGGAACGGCAGCGGCCGGCCGGGCGCAATACCGAGCGGACCGCAACGGAGGAGAGCCTATGCCGAGGGACCGCGAGAGCGAACTGCCGCGCTATGCCGCGCCGGGGCGGCCGCTCGGGGCCTATCCGCGCCTGCGCGCACGGCGCAATCGCCGCGCCGGGTGGACGCGCGCGCTGGTCGCCGAGAGCCGCCTCGGGCCGCAGGATTTCATCTGGCCGCTGTTCGTAGTGGACGGCGAGGGCGTGTCGCAGCCCGTGCCGTCCATGCCGGGCGTCCGCCGCTGGCCCGTGGAACTGCTGGTCGAGCGCGTCCGGGAAGCGCAGGACGCCGGCATTCCGGCCGTGGCGCTCTTCCCCCATGTCGATCCCGCGCTCAAGACGCATGACGGCGAACATGCGCTCGATCCCGGCAATATCGTCTGCCGGGCGATCCGGGCGGTGAAGGCGGCCGTGCCGGAGATGGGCGTGGTCTGCGATGTGGCGCTCGACCCGTTCACCACCCACGGCCAGGACGGCATCGTGCGCGGCGGGCGCATCCTGAACGACGAGACGGTGCATGTGCTCTGCGAGCAGGCGCGGGTGCAGGTCGAGGCCGGCTGCGACGTGATCGCGCCTTCGGACATGATGGACGGGCGGGTCGGCGCCATTCGCGACACGCTGGATGCGGCGGGCCATGAGGACGCCTCGATCCTCGCCTATTCCGCGAAATACGCCTCGGCCTTCTACGGGCCCTTCCGCGATGCGGTCGGCTCCGCCGGCGCGCTCGGGGCCGCGGACAAGAAGACCTACCAGATGGACCCGGCGAACACCGAGGAGGCGCTGTGCGAGATCGGGGCCGACCTCGCCGAGGGCGCGGATATGGTGATGGTCAAGCCGGGCCTGCCCTATCTGGACGTCATCCGCCGGGTGAAGGACCGCTTCGGCGCGCCGACGGTCGCCTACAATGTCTCCGGTGAATATTCGATGCTGAAGGCGGCCGGCGAGCGCGGCTGGCTCGACTACGACCTCGTGCTGCTGGAGAGCCTGATGGCCTTCAAGCGCGCCGGCGCCGACGCCATCCTCACCTACGCTGCGATGGAAGCCTGCGAGCTTCTGGCGGGGCGGTGAGGCGAGGCTCGGGTGTACCCGAGGAATGGCGCGAAAATTGGAATTGCAGGCCGTTGCGGCTACCCTGAACAGTCAGCGGATACTTCAGCAGGCCGGCGGAGTTGTTCCGAATGACCCGTGTTACCGTCAAGTTGGCCGATGATGTTTATCGCGCACTCAAGGATGCAGCAGTGCGTGAGCATCGTTCGATGGGAGCTATTGTCGAAGAATGCTTGGCCAAGGGCGGCATCTGCGATCTTCGACCTCGCGGTTCTTCCAGGGAAATCGCCGACCGGACGCGGGCGGCGTCCGGTTTGGGTGCTGGTGAGGCGATGAAACTGGCTGTCGAGGAAACGAGGCGTTTCCGCGAAGAGCGGTCGGCGTACGCCAGCGGCGCCGATGCCGAAGCCCTGCGTCGTTGACACCAATGTTGTTGTTTCGGGTCCGATCGGCACGGGTGGTCCGCCCGGCCGAATCTTGAACGCTATGCCGAGCGGCGACTTGTCTTATACCAGCGGCTGAGAGTTGAGACTCATGGAGGGGATTCCCAAGGTTTGCGGTTTTTGACTCAATTGCTGAACCGGCTATCAGGGAAGCTCCGAACAAGTTTGTTCTGTTATGACTGGTGAGGTGGAGCCGGGATGGTGCGGGAGCGATGGGACAGGCGAGCTTTGCGGAGTTGGAGCACGACTTGAAGACGCGCCGAACGCGGCGCGCGGCGTTTCTCGAGAAGATGGACGGGCTGATTCCGCGGGGCCGGTTGGAGGAGCCCGATCCGGGGGATCGGTTGTTCGGGGAGATCGACGCGCCCTTGGCCACGCCGGGGCATCGGTTGAAGACGGGGACGATCGTGGACGCGAGCATCGTTGCCGCCCCGTCATCGACGAAGAACCGCAAGCGCGCGGAGAACCGGGAGGCGGCGGTGAATTGGCAGGTGGCGATGAAGCCCGGCAAACGCCGGCAGTGGGACAAGGCGGGGCCGGAGGAGGCTGCGGAGCGGCGCAAGGGGCCGGTGCGGGCGAAGGTCGAACATCCGTTCCTGTACGTGAAGCGCCGCTTCGGCTACGCGAAGGTGCGCTACCGGGGGCTGGCGAAGAACAGGCAGCGCATCGCCGTGCTGTTGGGGTTGTCCAATCCGCTCATCGCCTGGCGCTGCGCCGCCGCCTGACGCCAGGTCGATCCGTCCCGACCCGCCGCGAGGCGGCGGAAGGCGCCCGGCCCGATCGGGCGCCGCGCCTCGAAGCGCCCTTTCGTCGATAGCAAAACCATGGCTCCCATGCCGGACAGGTTCCGACATCTACACAAACCGAAGCAACAACCCCCATGCCCGCCAAACCGGACCTGTTCAGACCTTGCCTAAAGGAGAACGCCAAGGCCGTAGCGGATCGGGAGAAGGGCCGCAAATCTCCCGACGCCTCCCAAACCGCAGACGCGCTGGATGCCCAGGCGCGTATCGACGTTTCCACTGACGGCATGATGATGAGGGGCGACAACTCGACCCTCATCAATGTCGGCGCGGGAGTCACCTTCGGCGCGTTCGGCTTCAATGTCGCCTGCGTCACCCTGAGGTGTCCCCGGAAAATCGGACAAGTTGTTAGGGTGTATTCCGCCGTCTGACGGAGGAATGCCGATGAGCAAGCGCCGCAGGTTTTCCGGGGAGTTGAAAGCGAAGCTCGTGCTTGAGGCGCTTCGGGGTGATCGGACGCTTCAGGAGATCGCCTCTCGGCGCCGGGTCCATCCGAACCAGGTGGGTGCGTGGAAGCGCCAGGCGATCGAGGGTCTGGCCGAGCTGTTCTCGAAGGGCGCGGAACGCCGGGTCCGGGATCATGAGGGCGAGGTGCGCGATCTTCACGCCAGGATCGGGGAGCTGATCGTGGAGCGGGATTTTTTGTCTCGCGGGTCCGGTCGATGAGCCGGGCCGAGCGTCGGGCGATGGTGGAGCGCGATCATCCGGCGCTGAGCCTGAACCGGCAATGCCGGCTGCTGTCGATCGGGCGCTCGTCGCTCTACTACGAGCCGAAGGGCGAGAGCGCGGAGACGCTGGCGCTGATGCGTCGGATCGACGAGCTGTTCGTGAAGTATCCGTTCTACGGCGCCCGCCAGATGGTTCGCCATCTTCGCCGCGAGGGGGTGCGGATCGGGCGCTGCCGGGCGGCTCGGCTGATGCGCCTGCTCGGCCTTCAGGCGGTCTATCGGGCGCTGCGGACCGGCGATCAGCATCCCGAGCACCGGGTGTGGCCCTGGCTGCTCAAGGGCTTGCGGATCGAGCGGGCGAACCATGTCCGGTGCGCCGACATCACCTGCATCCCGGTGCAGCGGGGCTTCCTCTACCTGGTGGCGCTCATGGACTGGACGAGCCGCCACGTATTGGCCTGGCAGCTGTCGAACACGCTGGATGCCGGCTTCTGTACGGACGCGCTCGACGAGGCTCTGGCCCGGCATGGCGCGCCGGAGATCTTCAACACCGACCAGGGGAGCCAGTTCACCAGCTTCGCCTTCACCGGCCGCCTGCAGGCGCCCGGCATCCGCATCTCGATGGACGGCCGGGGCCGGTGCATGGACAACATCTTCATTGAGCGGCTCTGGCGCTCGCTCAAATACGAGGCGTCTACCTGCACGAGATCGCCGACGGCTTCACCGCCCGGCGCGTGATCGGCGAGTGGATCGGCTTCTACAACACCATCAGGCCGCACTCGGCGCTGGGCGGACGGACGCCGGCCGAGGCATACCGAGGTGACACGCCTGTGGATATGATGGACAAGCCGCTTCGCGCCTTGACCACATCCCCAAAGGCGCAACAGCAGCAACAGGAAGATCGATTCAAGGGGATTCTGGCAGCCTGAACTTCAACCGGAACACACCTTGGCCCAGCCGCCAGGCTGTCCGAAAAGGCGAGGCCACCTCATCCTTCACGCTGTCTGTTCACACCAACAGCGTCGGAGACCCCCAACCTTACTTCAAGGCCCGCATCTCATATCTGTATGAACTAGGTCACCTAGAGCACTATCCGATCGGACACGGTCATATCCTGCAGCAGTGAAGTAGTTTTGGCACTCGGCGGATGTGAAGGTGTTTGTGGCTTCGCCGATGGCGTCCCGGAGTTCCGGGATGGTGCGGGCGGGGCGTCGCTTGAGGGAGGCCTTGAGCTTGTAGAAGGCCATCTCGATCGGGTTGAAGTCGGGGTGGCAGGGCGGCAGGAAGCGCAACTCGGCCCCGGCCCTGTGGATGGCGTCTCGGGCGGCCACACTGCGGTGGGCGGGGAGGTTGTCGATCACCACGATGTCGCCGGGTTTGAGGATGGGCGCCAGCATTTTCTCGACGCAGGCGAGGAAGGCGGCGCCGTGCATGGCGCCGTCGAGCACCATGGGGGCGGTCATGCCGCTCAGTCTCAGTGCGCCGACGAAGGTTGTGATCTTCCAGTGCCCATGAGGCGCCGGCGCCTGGCGGCGCTGCCCGCGCAGCGCCCGGCCCGAGCGTCTCGCCATCTTGGTGGAAGCCCCGGTTTCGTCCACGAAGACGAGCGTCTCGGGGGCGAACCCGGGCTGGGCTTCGAGCCGGGCGCGCCGACGCCTCAGCACGTCAGGGCGTTGCTGCTCGCTGGCGTGCGCGGTTTTTCGAAGGTGATGGCGCGGCGGTGGAAGAAGCGCCACACGGTGCTCCGGGACACCCGCAGCCCGTGCTCGTCCTCCAGATGGGTAGCGATCGCCGCCAGCGTCATGTCCGGGGTCTCTTCGACCAGTGCCAGAACCACCTCGGCCCGCGCCTCGATCCGCTGCGAGCGCCTGTCGCCGCCTTGCGCCCTCGACCGATAGCTGCCCGTGCGACGCCAGGCGTGGACCCACTTGATCGCCGTCGAAGGCGCGATCCCGAAGCGCCGTGCCGCCATCAAACACCGCCCTCACCGCCCGGCGGCGCAGATCATTCGAAAGAGGGCGTGTCATGCAGGCGGGCCTCCTTCACCAGCCTGCATCTTGAATCACATCCGCAACCGATTGAAAATTCCAAAGATCCTATAAGCTCGAAAAATGCTCTGGCGGCTGGCGATCTTGACGGTGAGCGCGTTCATCGCATGCGGCAGGTCGACTTCCCCGTCCGCGCCGAGGGTGTCGGCGAACTGCCTCGTCTCCTCGAACATGATGCGGGCGAACCTGCGCATGGCGGCTTCGCGAAGCGCCGGAAAAAGAACCCCCAATTGCTCCGCCATGAGCTCGGGGGAAACGTCGTAAGCCACACCGCGCCCGAAGATGGACACCGTGAACTGATAAACGGCCTTGGCGTTCAGTTGGTCCTCGGACGCGCTGAAGGAAAAATCATGGACTTCGGGTCAGGTTGAAGAGAACGAAATCGCAGGGAACCAGACGGAAGTGGAAGAGCTCGCCGCATTCGCGCCAACCGCGGCTCAGCATCGAGACGGGATCCCTTTGGAATTCCGCCAGATGGCCGATCGGCGGCGACCCGCCCGAGAGCTCGGGAACGGCGTTCTCCGCCGGCGGCGGCACCTGCGCCGGACGCAGGGTTGCCGCCTTGCGGAACCGGTCCGCCATCCCGGGTCTCAATGGACGAACGGCAGCATCGAGAAACGCGCCTGCCGCGTGTAGCGTTCCCACAGTGCGCCGTATTTGGCGCGGCAGCGGCGCTTGTCGCGTCTCGAACGATGCCACAACAGGCCCGCCAGCCACGCCGGCGACAGGTAGGGTCCCTGGGACGCAAACCCGGCAGTAAGGGCGAATGCGAGGTACATGCAGATCTCGCCGGTATAGTTGAGATGCCGTCCGATACCCCAGAACCCGGAGACCAGCAGGCGCCCGTCCAGGGATTCGGCGGGCCGTCCCCAGCTTCAGCGACTTGAAGTAGAACAGGGAAAACACCCGGGTGGGGCGCTCGTCGATCGGCAGCACGAAAAGCCAGTGTTTTATCGCGTCGTCGGTGTTCGACCACTGGTACGGATATTGGTAGCAAAGCTCCATGCTGTTGGTGTCGAGCCGGTCGTGGTCGACGAACAGCCCGGAGATGCGCCCGCGGCCGACCCGCGTATCGCAGGCGAGATGCACGTCGTCGCCGACGGTCTCGCAACGGGTGAGGGTGGCGCTGTCGAAGGGCCGGGATCGGCGGTGCAGATGGGCGTGGGTGAAGTCGCTCACATTGTCGATCACCATCGAGTAGTGGGCCGGCCAGGTGAAGCACAGCGGCACGCAGGCCCATCGTCCGGGTCCCTCGAGCTCGGGGATGTCCGGGATCGCCGGGGAAGAGCCAGACCCGGCCGTAACGGACCTTCACGGGATAGGTCTTGAGCGCGAGCCGCGGGAAGCTCCGCCCGTCGCGGTCATAGGGAATTCCGGCGGGGCGCCCTTGCCCGCCATACTCCCAGCCATGATAGGCGCATACCAGCCGGCAGCCCTGCACCTCGCCGATGGAGAGTTTGAGCTGGCGGTGCGCACAGCGGTTCTCGATCGCCTGGAACGCGCCGTCCGTCCCCCGGAACAGCGCGATGGAACATTTCCAGAAGACGATTTCGACCACCGTCCCCGGTTCGACCCGGCGCACTTCCTCGACCGCGTACCAGTAGTTCGGGTCCATACCCGCGGCGCGCGCTTGCTGACGCAGGCCGGCGGCTTCCTCGAAGCCGGGCGGCGCGCCCGCCGCCGGGCTCACATCGCCCCCCCCCCCCGTCGGGCGCTGTCCGCAAGCGGGCGTTTGGCGAGCGGATTCGCGATCGCGTTGCGGCGGTGGTGAAATGCGTGGGCCTCATGCACCGCGGCGCGGATACCGGTCGGGCGATAGCCCAGCTCCCGTTTCGCCTTGCCGATATCGGCGTGACGGCGCTTTTGCAGCAGGCGGATGGCGCCGGCGTGAAACGCTGGGGAAAGTCCGGGTGGAACCGGCTCAGGTAAAAGCTCGCCGCTTCCGATAAAGACAAGCATCATGAGGGGTGGAATCCGCCGGCGCGGCCGCGGGACGCCCGAGACCTCCTCGAACAGGTCCAGGATCTCGGAGACGGTCTTGTACTCGCTGCTGAAGATGTATTTTTCGCCCGAACGCTCCTTGTGCATGCACAACAGATGCCCTTCGACGATGTCCCGGGCCGCGACGAACTCGAAACCGCCGTCGACATAGGCGCGGAGCTTGCGGTTGGTGTAGTCGCACAGGGTTCTTCCCAAACGCGAGGGGAAAATCGGCGCCCCCGACCACCGCGCAACAGGTTGCGACCACGACGTCCTGTCCCGCCGCCGCGGCGCGCCAGCACTCGTTCTCGACGAGCGATTTGCTGCGCTCGTAGGGCATCGTGCGTTCCATGGGATAGAACGGCATCTTCTCGTCGCCGGGAGCGGATGTATCGTCCAGATCGTGACCCACCGCACTGAAAGAGCCCGTCACCACCCGGCCGGCCTCCGCCTCCCGCGCCGTCCGCAGCACGTTGCGGGCGCCGAGAACGTTGCACTCGAACACCTCCCGGCGATGGGCGCGGTTGCCCTCGATGGTCGAGACATTGGCCGCGACGTGATAGACGCCCCGGCAGCCCGCGAGCGCCCGCCTGGTGGCCTCCAGGTCCCGGATGTCGGCGAACGCGCGTTCGACGTCGAGACCTTCCAGCGCTTCATTGTTGTCCCCGCGTCTCAGCAACACCCGGACCCGGATGCCGTCGTCGAGCAGCCGGCGCACGAGATTGGCGCCCACATGCCCGGCGGAGCCGGTGACGAGAACGGGCGGCATCGACGCGCCCGCAGCCATGCTCGATCCTGAGGTCATCTGGACCGATTGCCCACATTGTGTCCGGTTTCGGTAGAATTAAGTTTTGAGCATAACGCAAGCGGTCGCCTGACGAAGGCCTGAACACCCGGATTTCGGCAGGCGGTGCGGTGTGCTGTCGGTTTGGGAAACCGGGGAATGTCACGGTCCGCCGCGCATGGCGTCGAAACCGGTCCTGGCCGCCTGGAGCAGCAGGCTCGCATCGGTGCCGTAGCAGATGAAATCGACGCCTTCGCCGATCAGGCGCCGGCCTTCCTCCGGCGAGCCGACCAGCCGCCCGATGCCCTTGCCGGCGCCGTGAGCCGCCGCGACGATGCGCCGATGGGCGTTCACGAAGTCGGGGTGGTCGAAGGCGCCGGGCGCGCCCAGGCTGCAGCTCAGGTCGAAATGGCCGATCCACAGCAGATCGACCTGGGGCAGGGCGGCGATGGCTTCGACATTCTCGACGCCTTCCGCCGTCTCGATCAGCGGGATGCAGACGGTGCGGGCATTGGCGGCGTCGAGCGCTTCTGCGGGCGGGCCGGCGGCATAGCGGTCATGCGCGACGCCGAGCGCCACGCCGCGCACGCCGTTCGGCGGGTATTTCATGTAGCCAGCGAGCTCCCGCACCTCTTCGGCGGACCCGGCCATCGGCAGCAGCAGCCCCTCCGCGCCGGCGTCGAGCGCGGTCGCGATGTCGGGATAGGCCTTGCCCGCCCGGCGCACGAAATGCGGCATGCCGGCGGCTTCCAGATAGCGCAGGATGCGCTTCAGCCCCTCGATGCCGATGCCGCTGTGCTCGCAATCGACGAAGACGAAATCCGCCCCGGCCGCCCGGTAGATATGGCCGATGCCGGGGCTTTCGAACTCCATGATGCAGGCTCCGAGCTTGACGCCCCGATGCCCCGCCATCTCTTTCAGGCTCGCCATGACGGCTCCATGTGTTGCAGGCTTGTGCGCTACGCTATCCCGGAAGCCGGGGCGAGGAAAGGACAGGAGAGGCCATGACGGCGCGATACGACTTCAACGACCAGGTAGCCGTAGTGACGGGCGGGGCGCGCGGCATCGGCCTTGCGATAGCGCGCCGCCTCCATCGCGACGGCGCGGCAATTGCGGTGTGGGAGCTGGATGCGGCGGCAGGCGAGGCGGCGGCGGCTGACCTGGGGGCGCGCGCGGCGTCCTTCGCCGTCGATGTGACGGACTATGCCGCCGTGGAGGCCGCGCTCGCGGCCACCGAGGCCCGGCTCGGCCCGGTCTCGATCCTCTGCAACAATGCCGGCATCGCCGGGCCGGCCGGGCCCGCCTGGGACTATGCGCTCGAGGACTGGCGCGCCGTCATCGATCTCGACCTCAACGGCGTTTACTACGGGTGCCGCGCCGCCCTGCCGGGGATGATGGCGCGCGGCTACGGGCGCGTCGTCAACATGGCCTCCATCGCCGGCAAGGAAGGCAACGCCAACGCGGCCGCCTACAGCGCCGCCAAGGCGGCCGTCATCGGGCTCACCAAGTCGCTCGGCAAGGAGACGGTAGGCGCCGGCGTGCTGGTCAATTGCGTCGCCCCGGCGGCGGTCGAGACGGACATCTTCAAGCAGATCACGCCAGCGCATATCGAGATGATGCGCTCCAAGATCCCGATGGGCCGCTTCGGCACCGTCGAGGAGGTGGCCAACATCGTCGCCTGGCTCTGCTCGTCGGAATGCAGTTTCCAGACCGGCGCCGTCTTCGACGTCTCCGGCGGCCGCGCGACCTATTAGCGCGCGATTCGATCCGGCTGCACCGCATTTCGGTCCGAACCCGGAATTATCGCCCCGGCCCCCGAGCCGTGTGTGGACGCCTCCCTGGATGCAAGCAGTTTTTCGGCACGGCCGGGCTTGTGCGGTCAGGCGCAGTCGTGTGTGCGGCCTTGTGAGCGCCGCGGGCCTGTATGGAGATGCGCGGACCGGGTCGATATCGGGGCCTCGCGAGGTCGGATGCCGCTGTATGAAGACCCCGGATCACCGCTGCGCGGCGTCCGGGATAACGGGAACGGATGTCGTCCCGGGGGCGCACTGGATACAAGCCGGCGGGAGATGCGTGCATGCGGCGGCGGGGTTGGGGGGGCCTACCGCCTTATAACCAGCGTAAATCTACCCCCCCCCCCCCCGCAGCCAGCGGGCCGTCGTCGCGGCGGCCACCGCGACGACCGGCGCCGCGACCGCCAGGAGGACTTAGAGGAGCAGGTCCCGCACGCCGAGTTTCACCCTGCGGGCGGCGTCCATTTCGGCTGCGCCCGCGGTCCGGTAAAGCGCCCCGCCATAGGAGAGCTGCTCCATGCCCAGCGCGGTGCGGATGCGATAGACGCTCTCCACATGCCCGCGCAAGATGGCCAGGATGGCCGGAACGCCCTGCTCGAAAAGCGCGATATAGCGGCTGGCCTTCTCAGCATCCGGCGCCGGCCTCGCCAGGCCGTCGAGGAACGCCCTCGCGCCGAGAATGTCTCGCTCGACCGCCGCCGCCTCCGCTGCGAACTGGAATATCATGTCGGACAGGCCCTGCCTGTATTTTTCATCGGTGCTTTGCCGGGCAAGGCTCATAAGCTGGTCGAGAAAGCGCTCGCCCAATTGGGGCGCCGCGCCGGACGCGGCCTGCATATAGCGGTTGAGCGTGTCCTGCGCTGCGCGGTTTCGGCTTTGCGCCGCTTGCAGATGCCGCTCGAGCGGAAGGAGTTTGGTGCGAAAACAGACCTTCATCCTCTCCCGGTCCCTGGCGATTCCCAGCGACTGAACGGGCGCGGCCAGCGCGGCCAGGTCGCAGTCGAGAAGATCCACCACCGCTCTTCTCAAATCGGGCAATGTCCTGCCGGTCTCCTCGTCGCGCGTGATCTTGCCGTTCGGATAGGCCGTGAGAGCATCGATGCTGGCCGGGACGCGGGCGATATTGTCCTCCAGCAAATCCGCGGCGGCCGGGTAGTCGAGCGCATCGTAAAGCCCGCTGTCGAACAGTTCCGCGCGATAGACCGCGGTGTCCGGATAGATGGAGCCGTAGAAGTTCGCCGCGGTGTCCGACCAGATGCGCGGCGCGTCCAGGAGGATCTTGTCGATGTCGGCTTCGCTCAGGTCCGCTCCATTGCGGGGCGTGAATGACAGGCGCGCAAATCGTTGCTTGCCTGTTCGATCTCGACTCTCAATCCTTTCCTGCAGGATTTCGATTCCCCGCTCGTAATCCGTTTCCGGGCGACCGCGACCCGGTATTTCCGGAGGATCGGGTCGTAATCCGGTATGTAGCTCTGGATGTTGAACCCGTTGGCGAAGGCCTCCTCGTCGATGCCCCGTTCGGCCAGCCCGTTGGCGTCATAGACGCGCGCCAGCACGCCGGGCGCCGGGGGAATGGTGGATGGAATTGCGGAGCGCGGGGCCGGAAGAGGCGGACGCTCGGCCGGCCAACCGGCTGCGGTTCGTCGTCTGCGGCGCGGCGGGCGACGGCAAAACGGCCCTGCTCGACCGCCTGCTCCGCGACTCGCGGGCCGCGGCGGACCCGCCGCCACCGTCGGCGGACGGCCTGCAGGCGGAGCGGGACACCGCCGTCGATGTCGTCTACCGCTGTTTCGAGACCGGCAGGCGCAGGTTCATCGCGGCCGATGCGCCCGGCCACGAGCAATACACGCGCGACATGGCGACCGGCGCCTCGACGGCGGACTTTGCCGTCATCCTGGCGGACGCGCGCAGGGGCGCCCTGACGCAGACCCGGCGCCACGGCTACGTCGCCTCGCTCATGGGCGTGCGGCAGGCGATCCTCGCGATCTACAAGATGGACCTGGCGGGCTACGCGCAGGCCGCCTTCGAGGCGGTCGCCGAGGACTATGCGGCCTTCGCGCGGAACCTCGGGATCGAGGAGGTCCGGGCGGTCGCGCTCTCCGCGCTGACGGGCGACAATGTGGCCGCGGCCAGGGGCGCCATGCCCTGGTACGCCGACCCGACGCTGATGGAAGCCCTGGAGGCGGCCGCCCCGCGCCGCAACGAGGCCGACGGCCCTTTCCCCTGCCGGTGCAGCGGGCGAACCGCCCGGCAGTCCGCGGTTTCAGCGGCATCGTTGCCTCGGGCCGGGTCGAATGCGGCATGGCGGTCTCGGTCGTCCCGTCGGGCGGGCGGAGGACGGTCGCCCGCATATTCGGTCCGTGGGGCGAGCTGCGGAGCGCGGTTGCCGGCCAGGAGGTCACGCTGACGCTTGCCGACGAGATCGATGTCGGGCGCGGCGAGGTCATCGCCGACCGGGACCGGCCGCCGGCGTTCGCAGACCGCTTCGCCGCGCATCTGCTCTGGATGGACAGGCTGGCCATGCTGCCGGAGCTGCCCTACGCCATCCGCTTCGCCGCCGCCGCCACGGCGCAGGTCACCGATCTGGTCCACCGGGTGGATGTCGACACGCTGCAGCACCTGGCGGCCAGGACGCTCGAGGTGAACGAGGTGGGCTATTGCAAGCTCGCGCTCGACCGCCCTGCGGCCTTCGACCTCCGTGACGAGAACCGCCGCATGGGCGCTTTCGTGCTGATCGACAAGTTCACCAATGCGACCTGCGGGGCGGGCATGATCCGTTTTCCGCTCCGCCGCGCCGCCAACACCGTCTGGCAGCCCACCGGGATCGACAAGGCGGGGCGGGCCCGCGCCAAGCGTCAGCGGCCCCGCGTCCTCTGGTTCCCGGGCCTGTCGGGCGCGGGCAAATCGACGGTCGCCGACCGGCTCGAGCGGAAGCTGCACGCCGCCGGCGTCCACACCTATCTGCTGGACGGCGACAATGTCCGGCACGGCCTGAACCGGGATCTCGGCTTTACCGAGCGGGACCGCTTGGAGAACGTCCGCCGGGTCGCCGACGTCGCGAAGCTGATGGCGGACGCCGGCCTCGTCGTCATCGTGTCGCTGATCTCGCCCTTCCGGTCCGAACGCCGGATGGCGCGGGAGCTGATGGCGGAGGGCGAGCTCGTCGAGATTTTCGTCGATACGCCGCTCGCCGTCTGCGAGGCGCGCGACCCGAAGGGCCTCTACAGGAAGGCGCGGGCGGCAGCGCTGGTCAACTTCACCGGCGTCGATTCGCCCTACGAGGCGCCCGAAGCTTCCGAAATCGTGCTGAAGGGCGCGGAGGAGGACCCGGAGGCCCTCGCGGACCGGGTCATCGACTATCTGAACCGCCCGGAAGCCCGCGCCGCCGAATAGGGAAGGGCAACGGCGGGGCGGGGGACAAGGGCGGCGCCGGGCGGCCTGGCGAGGTTTCGCCGCCCGGCGCAAGCGGCTATCGTTCGCTCCGGCCCCCTGTCCTGTCACCGAGGCGCGCGAGGCATGTCGAACCTGCTGTGGGAACCGTCCGCGGAGCGCAAGGCGGCGAGCAACCTTGCGTCCTTCATGGCCCGCGCCAATGCCGAGAAGGGCGCCGGCGCGGAGGATTACCGGGCGCTGCACCGCTGGTCGGTCGAGCGGCCGGACGCCTTCTGGGACCTCGTTTGGGACGATGCCGGCATAATCGGCGAGAAGGGCGCGGCGCCCCTTGTCGAGGACGGCGGCCGGATGCCGGGCGCGCGCTTCTTCCCCCGCGCGCGGCTGAACTATGCCGAAAACCTGCTGCGGATGCGCGGCGCCGCCCCGGCGATCGTCTTCCGGCGCGAGGACGGGCTCCGGCGCGTCTGGTCCAGGGACCGGCTTTACGACACGACCTCGCGGCTCGCGCAGGCGCTGGCGGCGGCGGGCATCGGCGAAGGCGACCGGGTGGCGGCCTTCCTGCCCAACATGCCGGAAGCGGTGGCCGTCATGGCGGCCGCGGCGGCGCTGGGGGCGGTCTTTTCCTCCTGTTCGCCCGATTTCGGCACGGACGGCGTGCTGGACCGCTTCGGCCAGATCGAGCCGCGCATCCTGTTCGCGGCGGACGGCTACAAATATGCCGGGCGCGGCCATGACATCCGCGCGAAGCTCGCCGAGGTCGCGGCCGGCCTGCCGAGCGTCGAGACGGTCGTGGTCATTCCCTATCTGGCCGGCGAGCCGGACATTGCCGCCGTGCCGAAGGCGGTGTCGCTGGAGGCGTTCGCGGGCGGCTTCGCGCCGGGCCCGATCGCCTGGAACCGCGGGCCGTTCGCGCGCCCGCTGTTCATCCTCTACTCCTCCGGCACCACGGGGACGCCGAAATGCATCGTCCACGGCGCGGGCGGCGCGCTGCTCATGAACTTGAAGGAGCACCGCCTGCACGCCGATGTCCGCGACGGCGACCGCGTGTTCTACTTCACCACGCTCGGCTGGATGATGTGGAACTGGCTGCTGGGCGGCCTCGCCTTCGGGGCGGCGCTGATGCTCTGGGACGGCTCGCCCTTCCACCCCGCGCCGGACGCGCTCTGGAACTTCGCCGAGGAAGACGGCATTACCGTGCTCGGCCTCTCGGCGAAATATGTGGACGCGATCCGCAAGGCGGGCGTCGAGCCGGCGGCCGGGCGGCGGCTGGACGCGCTGCGCACCGTGCTGACGACCGGCTCGCCGCTCGCGCCGGAGAGCTTCGACTATCTCTACGGCCAAGCGAAGGCGGACCTGTTGCTGGCCTCCATGTCGGGCGGCACCGACCTGCTCGGCTGCTTCGTCGGCGCCAACCCGCTGGGCGCGGTCCACCGGGGCGAAATCCAGGCCCCGCAGCTCGGCATGGATGTGCGCGTGTTCGACGACCGGGGCCGGGAGGTGCTGGACGAGAAGGGCGAACTGGTCTGCGCGCGCCCCTTCCCCTCCATGCCGGTCATGTTCTGGAACGACCCGGACGGGGCGCGCTACCGCGAGGCCTATTTCGCGCGCTACGACAATGTCTGGCGCCAGGGCGACTTCGCCTCGATCTCGTCGGAAACCGGCGGCATGACGATCTACGGGCGCTCCGACGCCACGCTCAATCCGGGCGGCGTGCGCATCGGCACGGCGGAGATCTACCGCCAGGTCGAGCCGCTCGACGAGGTGGCCGAAGCGCTGGTGATCGGCCAGGAATGGGAGGGCGACACCCGCATCGTGCTGTTCGTGCGGCTGGCCGGCGGCGCGGCGCTCGACGACGGGCTCCGGGACCGCATCCGCCGGCGCATCCGCGAGCACGCCTCGCCGCGCCATGTGCCGGCCGCGATCGTCGAGGTGGCCGACATTCCGCGCACGCGCTCCGGCAAGATCGTCGAGCTCGCCGTGCGCGACGCGGTGCACGGGCGGGCGGTCGCCAATGTCGAGGCGCTGGAGAACCCCGAGGCGCTGGACCTCTTCCGGGACCGGCCCGAACTGCAGGCCTGACGGAGGGGAGGGGATGGAGCACTGGTATCCGAAACGCCGCTTCGGCGACCTCTATGACGAGGCGGCGGCGCGCTGGCCGGACCGGGAAGGGCTGGTCTACCTGGACCGGCGCTACACTTTCCGGGAAGCGGCGGCGAAGGTGGACGAGGCGGCGCGCGCGCTGATCGGCCTCGGCGTCGGCCCCGGCGAGCATGTCGCGCTCTGGCTCACCAATTGCGACGAATGGGTGTTCGTGCATTTCGCGCTGGCGAAGATCGGCGCGGTCACCGTGCCGGTGAACACCCGCTTCCGCAGCCGCGACCTCGCCTATGTGCTGAAGCAGTCGGACAGCGTCATGCTGGTCGTGCACGACGTCTCCGGGCCGGTCGATTACCTCACCATGCTGCGCGAGATCGACCGGGCGGACTTTCCGGAACTGCGCAAGATCGTGCTGGTCGCGGAGGGGCCGGCGCATGAGGGCTTCGCGGACTGGCGCCGCGCGCTGGAGGCGGGCCGCGCCGTGCCGCAGGAGGAGGTCGTGCGCCGCGCGGCGGATGCAGCGCCCGACGCGGTGGCGTTCATCATGTACACCTCGGGCACCACCGGCTTCCCGAAGGGCGCCATGCACAGCCACAAGCTCATCCGCAACAATGAGGAGCGCGGTTTCAAGATGGGCTACACGGCGCGCGACACGGTGCTGAACTACCTGCCGCTGTTCCACGCCTTCGGCTATTCGGAAGGCGCGCTGATGTCGCCGCTGTTCGGCGTGCGCCAGATCCTGACCGCGACCTTCGACCCGGACGAGTGCCTGGACCTGGTCGAGACGGAGCGCGTAACGGTGATGCACGGCTTCGAGGCGCATATGAAGGGGCTGTGCGAGGCCCAGGAGGCCCGTCCGCGCGACCTCTCCAGCCTGCGCACCGGCCTCTTCGCCGCCGGCATGAAGAGCGCCACGCCGGTCTGCCGGCGTGGCGCGGAGACGCTCAGGCCGATGCGCGCCGTTTCCGGCTTCGGCATGACGGAAGTCTGGCTCGGCGTCACGGTCTGCTCCGTCGATGACGATCTGGAGCGCCGCACCGAGACCTCGGGCTATCCCGCGCCGGGCTACGAGGTGCGGATCGTCGATCCCGAGACGCTCGCCCCCTGCCCGCCGGGCGTCGAGGGCGAGCTGCAGGTGCGCGGTTTCAGCCTCATGCTCGGCTACTACAAGAAGCCCGCCGAGACCGCCGAAAGCTATGCCAGGGACGGCTGGTTCCGCACCGGCGACATGGGCGTGTGGCGCGAGGACGGCTACATGCGCTTTCTCGGGCGCTACAAGGACATGCTCAAGGTGGGCGGCGAGAATGTCGATCCGATGGAGGTCGAAGGGCTGCTGCTCGACCATCCCGAAATCCGCCAGGCCGCTGTGGTCGGCGCGCCGGATGCGCGGCTGGCGGAAGTCGCGGCGGCCTATGTGGAACGGGAGCCGGGCAGCCGCCTCGACGCCGAATCCATCGTCGCCTGGTGCCGGGGCAAGGTTGCGAGCTTCAAGATTCCGGCGCATGTGTTCTTCATCGACGAATTCCCGATGACCGCATCGGGCAAGATCCGAAAGGTCGAGCTGCGCGGCGACGCCCGCAGCCGGCTGGAAACCCGGGGGTGATCGCCGCATGTTGAAATCGCCGATCTGCGAGCTGTTCGGCATCGAACATCCGGTCCTGCTCGCCGGCATGGGCGGGGCGAGCACGCCGGAGCTTGCCGCCGCCGTCTCCAATGCGGGCGGACTCGGCATCATGGGCGCGGCCTCGCTCGGGCCGGCGCAATTGCGGGCATGGATCGCGCGCTGCCGCGACCTGACGGACAAGCCCTTCGGCGTCGATACGCTGCTGCCGGCCTCGGTCCGGCGGGGCGCGCAGAAGGGCTGGCCGGCCAACGGCCCGCAGCCGCAGGACCTGGTGCCGGAATACCGCGAACGCGCGCGCGCCTTCCTCTCGGAAGAGGGGATTCCCGAGGCGCCGGCGGACGCCGTCTGGCCGCAGCAGGACGGGCCTCCGCCCTTCTCCCGCGAGTTCTTCGAGGCGCAGATGGAGGTGGTCATCGAGGAGGCGGTGCCCGTCTATGCCTCCGGGCTCGGTAGCCCCGCCGCCTGGCTCGACCGGCTGCGCGACCGGGGCACGAAGGTGCTCGCCGTGATCGGCACGGTGCGCCATGCAAGGCAACTCCTGCCGGTCGAGCTTGACGCGCTGGTCGCCCAGGGCCATGACGGCGGCGGGCACAACTCGCCCATCGGCACCATGGCGCTGATCCCGCAGGTGGTCGATGCCGTCGAGGGCCGGGTGCCGGTGCTGGGCGCGGGCGGGATATCCGACGGGCGCGGCGTGGCGGCGGCGATGATGCTGGGGGCCGACGGCGCCTGGGTCGGCTCCGCCTTCCTCGCCTCCGCCGAGGCCGGCATCGAGCCTGGCCAGAAGCAGGCCATCGTCGAGGCGACCGAGGAGGGCACCACGGTGTCCCGCTCCGTGACCGGCAAGCCCGCCCGCATCGTCCGCTCCAAATGGACCGAACACTGGGCGAACGAGCCGGAGCGCGAGCCGCTGCCCATGCCCTATCAGGGGCAGGTCTCGCGCCCGGTCATGGTCGCCGCCAATCTCGCCGGGCGCGCGGATGTGAACCCCGGCTTCGCCGGCCAGGGCATCGGCATGATCCGCGCCGTGCGCCCCGCCTCGGAGATCATGGCGGAGCTGGTCGCGGACGCCGAGGCCGTGCTCCGCGCCCGCAGCGCCGCCTTCCTGGCAGGGTGAGGGGGCATGGAATTCGGGCTGTTCCTCGAATTCGGGGTCCGGGACGGGCGGCCGCCGGACGACATCTTCCGCGAGGGCTTCGCGCTGGCCGACCGCGCCGAGCGGCTGGGGCTGCATTCGGTGTGGCTGGCCGAGTTCCACTTCATGCCGGACCGCTCGGTGCTCTCCTCGCCGATCGCGGTGGCGGCCGCGCTTGCGGCGCGCACGCAGAGGCTCCGGATTGGCATGGCGGTCTATGTGCTGCCGCTCACCCATCCGCTGCGCGTGGCGGAGGAGGTGGCGACAGTGGACCAGATCAGCGGCGGGCGGTTCGATTTCGGCATCGGGCGCAGCGGCTTCATCGCGCAATATCGCGGCTACGACATCGACTATGGCGAGAGCGAGGCGCGCTTCGACGAGGCGCTGGAGGTGTTGCGGGGCGTTTTCGCCGGCGGGCGGTTCTCCTATGAGGGCCGCTATTACCGGGTGCGCGATTCCGTGCTGATGCCGCCCGTCCGCCAGAGGCCGCATCCGCCCATGTATATGGCCGCGACCTCGCCGGCCACCTTCGCCAAGGTGGGCCAGCTCGGCCTGCCGCTGTTCGTCGGGCTGCGCGGCGACGGGCTGGAGCCGCTCGCCGCCAATATCCGCGTCTATCGCGAGACCTGGGCGGCGGCGGGCCATCCGGGCCGGCCGACGGTGCATTTGCGCGTGCCGGTCTATGCGGGCGCGACGCCGGAGGCTGCGGCAGCGGAGGCCCGGCCCACCCTGGTGCACTATTTCGAGCGCCAGGCGCGGCTGGTGGCGAGCCAGGGCGCGAAGAAGGGCATCGGCGCGGGCGGCGCGGCGGCGACCGCGGCCCGGCTGGCGGCGCTCACCTGGGAGGACATCCAGGCCCACTATGTCGCCGTCGGCTCCGCCGCCCAGCTCGTCGAGACGCTCGGGCGCTGGCGCGAGACGCTCGATATCGACGGCATCATGGTCGAGACCAATGCCGGCAACGGGCTCACCGAGGAACAGGCCGCCGCCAGCGTACAGCGCATCGCCGAGGAAGTCATGCCCGCGCTCGGATAGGGAACGCCGGCGTCCGACGTCAGGAATTGCGGCGCATGGGTAGGAATCGTTCTTGTTCCCAATTCAGGTTGCACGAGAGAAATAATGCGACGCTTTCGCAGATATTCTGCGAATGAAAATGACAACATATCGCAAACATTATTTACAAACTGGCGGAATTTTACCCTTGTTTTGGCGATAATTCTGGCCATATAGTCTGCCAAGAACTCCCCGGACAGGCGGAAACACAAGCGATTGGAGAGAAGCATGAAGGGCGACAAGAAGGTCATCGCAATACTCAACGACGTGCTGAAGAACGAGCTGACCGCCATCAACCAGTATTTCCTTCATTCCCGGATGCTCGGGAACTGGGGAATCGCGAGGCTCGCGAAACATGAATACGAGGAAGCGGTCGATGAGATGCGCCATGCCGACGAGATCGTCGAGCGCATCCTGTTCCTCGAAGGGCTGCCGAACCTCCAGGACATCGGCAGGCTCCGGATCGGCGAGACGGTGCAGGAAATCCTCGACGCCGACCTGGCGCTGGAGCATGCGGCGATCCCCGCGCTCCGCGAAGGCATCGCCCATTGCGAGCAGGTCTCGGACTATGTGACCCGCCATCTGCTGCGCGACATCCTCGAAAGCGAGGAAGAGCATGTGGACTGGCTGGAGACCCAAGGGGAACTCATCGCCCGCATGGGGATGCAGAACTATATCCAGCTCCAAAGCAAGCCGGCCGACGACGACTGAGAAACGGGCCTCCGGGCCACCCGTCAGCCGGCCTGCGCGCCGGGCGGCTCCACGACCGGCGCCGCGAGGGCGGCGGGCGCGTCATGCTCCCGGTCGATCAGCTCCTGGGCGGCTGGCAGGCAGGCAGCAGCCGCAGCGCGCCGCCGCCGAGCGCCGCATAGGCCTTGTGCGCCGAGCGCAGGCCGGTGCGGGCCGCCTCGCGGATACCGGCGTCGCGATAGGCGTTGCAGATGCAGACATACATGCCGCCGCCCCCGATTGACTCCGGGGAGCCTGACTCATGTGCAATTGCAAGTCAATCGCAAAATTGGCCGTGTCCCGGCTTGGCTTCAACGAGGTTTTGAAGGGTCCGGTTGCATCGAGGCCCGGATTGACGCCCGGCGTCCCGGCCCTCTTCCTGTCTTGTCCGGACGCCCCCGACCGTCATGCCCGGTTCCCATAATACCAACCGCGAGTCATATGAACCGATACAGTGAGGCATCGGGATCAGCACGATGGGGCTACGGCCCAGCTGCGCCGGGTCGTATTGGTGATGACGTCGGGCTGGTCGGTCAGCCATTGCCACCCCGTCCGGCAGGCGTCCCTCAGGGCGGAGACATCCTTGAACACGCGGTTGGCGAAGCGGTTCGATTTCAGGAACAGAATGATCTGCTCCATCGGATTGAGTTCCGGACTGTAGGGCGGCAGATGCACGAGCGTCAGGTTGGGGGGAACGAGAAGGTCGCCCGAGCGATGCCAGCCCGCCCGGTCCAGCACAATCACGCCGTGCGCACCCGGCGCCACGGCCGCGCCGATCGCCGCCAGATGCTCGTTCATCGACGCCGTGTTCGCCCTGTCCGCCCCGTGGGCGATGCCGACGCCGCGCTCCGCGCAGGTGGCGCCGAACAGATAGACGTAGCCATAGCGATGGTCGCGCACGATGCGCGGACGCTGCTTCCCATTCGCCCAGACCCGTGTCGTCATCCCCTTCTGGGCGATGCGCGCTTCGTCCTGGAACCAGATTTCTATCGGACCCGCCAGCGCCTCAGAGCCGAGCGTCGACGTCAACTGTGCCTCGAACTCCGCCACGAACGACCTCTGCCGCTCCGCGTCGGCTTTGGGGGGGATCGGCCGCCCCGAGACAAAGCGAAACCCGGCCCTTCGGAGCATCATACGGGCACCGCTCTCCGTATAGATGACCCCGAAGGCCTCCTCGATTTTCCGTACGATGTCCTGAACGCGCCAGCGCGTCACACCGTCCCGCTCAAGCTCGGAACCCGCCTCGATCCAGGCGCCGATCTCGGCGATCTGCGCGTCCGTCAACCGGCCCTCGCTCCCGCCGCGCGGGAGATCCGCGAGGCCGTCGAAGCCCTCCGTGTTGTAGCGCAACACCCAGTCGCGCAGGATTTGAAGCTCCATGCCCTGCGCCCGAGCCGCCTCCGTGCGAGACGCGCCCTCCATGATCATGGCGAGCGCACGCGCGCGCGACGCTTGCTTCGCGTCCCCGCAGTGCCTCGAAAGCGCGTGGAGCTCGTCCGCTGTGTGTGCCGTCCAGGTTATCGGCGTTGCCGCACTCATCGTCATCCTCCGGCGCTGGTGAGTCGATCACCACAGTCTATGGAGGTCGTCCGGACCGTCACCCCAACATATGGGGATGGTGAGTCAATTTGGAGCGCGCTTGGTATAATGGCGTGTAGCCGTCTTCAAAGTCGGTCGCGAAGGTCAGTCATGCGAAGATCGCCTGCTCCAGCATCTCGACAGCGAAGGCCAGGCCGATTCCGGCGCAGACGGCGCCGGCGAGGCGCGGCCGCAGCGCCGCCGCCGAACCCGACTTCCAGAAGCCCCGGACCGTCGCGGCGGCGCCGAGCGCAATCGCCATCTGCACCGCCGCGAGACCGATGAGATATGCCGCGACCGGCGTCGGCTCCGCGCCGATGACCGCCTCGCCATAGGCCGCGCCGTGAAAGAGTCCGGCGGCGGCGAACAGGGCCGCTGCCGCCGGCGCCGGCAGGCTGCGCCCCAGCAGCACCATGCCGCCGAGCAGCAGCACGGACAGCGCCACGACCGGCTCCACCACCGGCAGCGCCACGGAACCGACCGCGAGCAGGCACCCGGCCGCCATGCCGGCGACGGCCGCCAGCGGCGGCGCCCAGACATTGCGCATGAAGGCCGCCGCCAGCCCCAGCGCCACCAGGAAGGCGAAATGGTCGAGCCCGATCACGGGATGTCCGACGCCGGACAGTAGCCCCTGCGCGAAGGTCGCCGGCGCCGCGTCGCCCATCGGGTGGTGGGCGAAGGCGGGCGCGGCGGCGAGAACGAACGGCAGGCCGGCGAGAACGATGCGGGACGGCATGGGCGGGTAGGCCTCCACAAGCGGATTCGGACGGCGGAGCCTACATTTCCTTCCGCGCGTTGTCGATGAGCCGAATGCCCGTAACGGGGGCAACCGCGTTCGGGGAATGCCGGACCGGCCGAGGGTCCCCTCGCTCCGTCGATTGCTGCCATAATGGCGGCGACAGGACGGGAGGGAGACCCATGGGCGCACTTGACGGCAGGACGATTCTGATTACCGGCGCGGCGTCCGGCATCGGCCGGGCAACGGCGCTGGCGGCGGCCGCGGCCGGGGCGGCGGTAGTGGCGACCGACATCGACGAGGCCGGCGGGCGCGAGACCGCGGAGCGGACCGGCGGACGCTTCCTCAGGCAGGACGTGACCGACGAGGCGCGCTGGCGGGAGGTGGCCGAGGCCGCCGGACCCCTGCACGGCCTGGTCAACAATGCCGGCATCGCCATCGTGCGCCCGCTGCTGGAGACCAGCCTCGAAGACTGGCGCCGGCAGCAGGCGGTCAATGTCGAGGGCGTGTTCCTCGGCGTGAAGCACATCCTGCCGGTTATCCGCGATTCGGGCGGCGGCTCGATCGTCAACCTCTCCTCGGTTGCGGGGTTGCGCGGCAATAGCGTCGGCCTCTCCTGCTACAGCGCGACCAAGGGCGCGGTGTGCCTGTTCACCAAGTCGGCCGCGCTGGAGAGCGCCCGGCGCGGCTGGAATGTGCGGGTGAACTCGGTCCATCCCGGCATCATCGACACGCCGATCTGGGACCGGATGGCGGAGAGCGGCCCCTCGCCCTTCAACGATCCGAACGCCTCGACCGACCCCGTGCAGCGCGCCTCGGGCCGGGTGCCGGGCGGACGCTCCGGCGGCCCGGAGAATATCGCGGACGGGATCGTGTTCCTGCTCTCCGATGCGTCCTCCTACATGACGGGCTCGGAGCTCGTCATCGACCACGGCATGACCGCCGGCACCTGACCGCTCCGACTGAAAGGCCCGACCGCCGATGCGCATCCTGACGATCCTGCCGCAGAACGACCTGAACGAAGTGCCCGCCGCCGCGGCAGCGGCCGAGGCCGCCGGCTTCGACGGCGCGCTCACCATGGAGAACCGCCACGACCCGTTCCTGGCGCTGGGCGTCGCCGCGACCGCTACCAGGCGGCTCGCGCTCGGCACCGCCGTCGCCATCGCCTTTCCGCGCAGCCCGATGGTGGTCGCCAACACCTGCTGGGACCTGCAGACCGCCTCGAAGGGCCGCTTCGCGCTCGGCATCGGGCCGCAGATCCGCCCGCACAACGAGAAGCGCTTCTCGGTGCCCTGGTCCGCGCCGGCGCCGCGCCTGCGCGAATATGTGCAGGCGCTCCGGGCGATCTGGCGGAGCTGGGAAACCGGCGAGCGGCTGCGCTTCGAGGGCGAGCACTACACCTTCACCCTGATGACGCCGAACTTCACGCCCGCGTCCACGGGCCAGCCCATGACGCCGGTCACCATCGCGGCGGTCGGCGACTATTCGCTGCGCCTTTCGGGCGAGGTGGCCGACGGGGTGCGCCTGCACGGCTTCTGCACCCGGCGCTATCTGGAGGAGGTCTGCCTGCCCCGGATCGCGGAGGGCATGGCGCGAACCGGACGCAAGCGGGAGGACTTCGAGGTCACGGGCGGCGGCTTCATCGCCACCGGCGCGAACGATGAGGAAGTCGCGAAGGCGGTCGAGTGGGTGCGCTACCGCGTCGCGTTCTACGGCTCGACGCCGGGCTACTGGCCGGTGCTCGACCTGCACGGCCTCGGCGATCTCGGACGCAAGCTCAACGGCATGACCAAGGAGGGCGCCTGGGACCGGATCGCCACCGAGGTCGATGACGACACGGTGCGCCTGTTCGCCGCCGTCGGCCGGCACGACGAGCTTGCCGATGCGGTGGAAGAGCGCTTCGGCGGGGCGGCGGACGCCATCTATTCCAGCCTCTCGATGGACATGCGCCCCGCCCTGCCGCCCGACCTGATCCAGGACATTCGCCGCCTGCCGACCGCCTTCAAGGGCTATGCAACCGCCTGGTGAAGCCGGCGGCGACCGGCCGGAGGGAAGACGGTGAACCGGCCCCGGACCGCTGCGCCGGCAACGCCGGAGTCCCCGGCGGGAAACCGCCCGCGCCGGCGCCTGTCGATGTCCTGGCTGCTGATCCTGGCTTTCGGCTCGCTGATCTCGATTTCCATCCTCGTGGTGCTCGGCTTCGCCGTTTACGGCGCGGCCCGCAACACCGTGGAGCTGCTGCGGGACCGGGCGGACCTCGGCATCGGCGTGCTGACGCGCGAAGTGCAGGAGCATCTGGAATCCGCGCAGCACCAGGCCGGCTTCGTCGCGCGCGCCATGGAGACCGGCGAGGTCGATCCGGACGATCCGGAGGACGCGAGCAACCTGCTGTTCGGCGCGATGGCCGGCAATCCCGCCATCGGCGCCATGGTCTATATCCGGAACAACGGGCAGGCGCTGCTGGCCGAGCGGACGGAGACGCTGGCGAAGGTCCAGCCCGTGGATTTCTCGCAGGACGGCGCGGCTCTGGCGGCGCTTCGTCACGCCCGGGCCGGCGGAGAGCCCGTCTGGGCGCCGCCGATTTACCGGCCCGACTACAACGCGACGATTCTCACCCTCCAGCAGCCTGTCCGCAGGAACGGGAGCATCCACGGCGTGCTGATCGCGGCGCTCAGCGCGCAGACCTTCTCCGAATATCTGGAGCAGCTCCGCGACCGGATCGGCCCCAACACCTTCGTGCTCTTCGGCAAGGACAGCGTGCTGGCCCACAGCCTGATGGCCCTGGAATATCCCGGCCTGTCGCTGGAGAAGCCGCTGCCCGCGCTCGCCGGGTTCGGAGACCCGGTCCTCGCCCGGATGTGGGACGAGGACTGGATGCGGCGGTCGAGCATCACGCCGAACCCGCCGCTGCAAAGCCACCTCGTGGAACTGCTGGGCGCACAATATGTGTTCCTTTACCGCAAGCTCGAGTCCTATACCGCGACGCCGCTCTATGTCGGGGCCTATTTCCACAGCGATGTCGTCAGCGACGAACTGGACCGGCTGCGCGAGTCGATCATCGTCGGCCTGGCGGCGCTGGGCCTGTCCGTATTGCTGGCGCTGTTCATCGGCAGGCGCCTTGCCCGGCCGCTGCTGCGGCTGTCCGCGGTCGCCCGGCTGATCGGCGAACTCCGGCTCGACGACATCCGTATGCTGCCGCGCAGCCGGGTTCTCGAACTCGACGAACAGTCGAGCGCCTTCAACTCCATGACCGGCGCGCTGCGCTGGTTCCAGGCTTATGTCCCGCGCTCCCTGGTGCATCAGCTCGTCCGGGAGGGCGATCTCGCATCTCTGGCGTCCGACCGGCGCAATGTGACGGTGATGTTCAGCGATATCGCCGGATACTCCACGATATCGGAAGGCAAGAGCGCGCCGGAGGTCGCCGCCCTGCTCAACCGCCATTTCGGGATCCTGACCCGCGCCATCGAGGAAGAGGGCGGCACGGTGGACAAGTTCATCGGCGACAGCGTGATGGCGTTCTGGGGCGCGCCGGAGAAGCAAAAGAACCGGGCGGTCCGCGCTTGCCGCGCGGCGCTCGCCATCCGCGCCGGAATCGCCGCCGACAACCGCGAGCGGCAAGGCCGGGGCGAACCGCCCGTCCGGGTGCGCCTCGGCATCCATTCGGGACAGGCGACGGCCGGCAATATCGGCACGGCGGACCGGATCAACTACACCGTCATCGGCGACGATGTGAACATTGCCCAGCGGCTGGAGCAGCTCGGCAAGAAGGTGTCGCCCGACGCCGAAGTCGCGATCACCATCAGCGCGGCGACGGTCGCCGACCTCGACGGACTGTTCGAGGTCGAGCCGATCGGCGAACTGGAGGTCAAGGGCAGGGCCGCGCCGGTCGCCGTCTTCCGCCTGGTCGGCGAGGCCGGCTCCGGAGGGTAATCCGGCCTTCTTCGGTGCGCGATTGCCGTGATAAGGTCGCTGCGAGGAACGGCGACGGGGAAGCGCAGCCATGCCCGACGATCTTGCGGATATCCAGAGCCATATCGGCAACAGGCATACGGACAGCGATGCGGCGACGGCTGCGCCCGTGCTGCTGTTCCAGAAGACGCTCGGACGGCGGGACCTCGAGCCCGGGGACGGCGCCGCAATCCCGCCGGGCTGGCACATGCTCTACTTTCTGCCGCGCTTCGAGCAGGCTGAGCTGGGGCCGGACGGCGCGCCGGTCTCTTCCGGCGCGATCCCGGAAATACCGTTCCCGCGCCGCATGTATGCCGGCGCCCGTCTTGCCTTCCATGATCCGATCCGCATCGGCGACCGGCTTCACCGGGAAACCGAGCTCGTCGATCTCACCGTCAAGGACGGCAGCACCGGCCGGCTCGCCTTCGCCACGGTCGAAAGCCGTATCTCCACGCCGCGCGGCCTTGCCGTGGTCGAGCAGCGCGACACGGTCTATCGGGAGGAGACGCCCGCCGGCGCCGTCAACAGGGCCCCGAAGCGCGCCGCACCGCCCGACGACATCGTCTGGGAAGCGGAGGAACGCCCGAACGAAGTCACGCTCTTCCGCTTCTCCGCGCTCACCTTCAACGCCCACCGCATCCACTATGATGCGATCTGGGCGAAGGAGGTGGAGGGCTATCCGGCGCTGGTCGTCCACGGCCCGCTCTCGCAGTCCTACCTGATGAACTTCGCCCGCGACCGCATGGCCCCGAAGCGGATGACCTCCTTCGACATGCGGGCGCGCGCGCCGCTGTTCATCGACGGGCTGGTGCGGCTGGTCGGCAAGCCGGTCGAGGGCGGTTGCGAAGTCTGGGCGGTGACGCCGGAGGGAACCATCGCCATGAGCGCCTCGGCGGGCTTCGCCTGAGGCCCGCGACCGGAACGAAGAACGGCTGGGAGAGAGCAACATGGCAGAGCAGCTTGCGACCCGCCCGCTCGGCGGCGCGCTCGGCCTCGAAGTAGCCGGCGTCGATCTGTCGGGGCCGATTGCCGAGGACGTGTTCGACGAGATCAAGGGGCATTTCTGGCGGAACCCCGTGCTGGTGTTCCGCGGCCAGGACCTCGACGCGCACAAGGTCGCTGCGGTCGGCCGGCGCTTCGGGCCGCTCCAGCTCCATGTGCTGATCGACTACCGCCACGAGGAGGTGCCCGAAGTCTCCTGGCTCACCAATGTGAAAAAGGACGGCTCCCTCGACGCGCTCGGCTACAAGCGCGCCACCACCTGGCACTCGGACGGCACCTTCGAGGAGCGCCCGCCCGCGGTCGCCATCCTGCATGCGAAGGAAATCCCCTCCAGGGGCGGCGGCACGATGTTCTGCAACATGATCCGCGCCTACGAGACGCTGCAGGACGAGACGCGGGAGCGCATCCAGGGCCTGACCGGCCGGCACCTCTACGCCGCCGGCCCCGGCGGGGATGCGACCGTGCCGCTCAAGGACTTCCAGAAGGGGGGCCTGCCGGAAGTGCGTCACCCGGTCGTGCGAACGCATCCGGAGAGCGGGCGCAAGATGCTCTACGTCAACGCCATCCACACTTTCGGTTTCGTGGAGATCGAGGGCGAGGCGGGCGAGACCTTGCTGCATGACCTGCTGGACCACGCCACGCAGGACGAATTCGTCTATCACCACCATTGGCGCCCGGGCGATGTGGTGATGTGGGACGAGCGCGCAACCATGCATCGCGGCGCCGGCGACTATGCGCCGAACGAGCGCCGAATCATGCTGCGCACCATTTCTTACGGAGAGCGGCCCCGGTGAACCCGCCCTTCGCGAAGGGCGTATTGCTGACCGGCGCGGCCGGCGGCCTCGGCACGGCCATGGCCGAGGCGCTCGCCGGCGACGGACACCGCGTGGCGCTGGTGGACCGCGACGAGGAGCGCCTTCAGGCGCTGACGAACCGCCTCTGGCAGAAACATGGCGACGGCGTCGTTTTGCCATTGGCGCTCGATCTCGCCGACGAGGACGCCTGCGCGGAGGCCGCCGGACGCGCAGCGGAGCATTTCGGGCGGCTCGACATCCTGGTCAACAATACCGGCATCGGCATGAGCACGCTGCGCCCCGACTACCATCTCCGGCCGCTTGCCGGGCTCAGCGACGTCCCGGTCGAGGACTGGCGGCGCTTCGTTGCCGTCCACGCCACCGCGCCCTTCATCTTCATGCAGGCCGCCGCCCCCTTCATGCGCGAACGCCGCTGGGGCCGGGTGGTCAATATCACAACCTCGCTCTCCACCATGCTGCGACCGCAGTTCTTTCCTTACGGCGCATCTAAGGCCGCGCTGGAGGCGATGTCGGCGCAGTTCGCCGGCGAGCTGGAGGGCAGCGGCGTCACCATCAATGTGCTGACGCCCGGCGGGCCGACAGACACCGGGATGGTGACGGCGGAGAGCGCGCCGGACAGGAGCGTCCTCCTCTCCCCGTCCGTGATGGCCTCCCCGATTCGTTTCCTCGCCTCGGAGATTTCGGACGGTTTCACCGGACGCCGGATCGTCGCCGCGCTCTGGAACAAGCGCATCGCGCCTGTGGATGCCGCGCTCAAGGCGGGCGGGCCGATCGGCTGGCCCGGCACGGGGCCGGCCGCCATCTGGCCCGAGAGCCTGCCGGGCGCCGAGCGCGCCTGACCCGGCGCGGCGGATTGCGGCACCGCAAAAGACGGCGCGCGCCTTGACTTCTCCGGCGCCGCAACCCTAAAAGGCCGCCCTGCCCGCCAACCCGAGCCTGCGGAGGCCCCCTTGAAGGTCCTCGTCCCCGTCAAGCGCGTCATCGACTACAATGTGAAGATCCGGGTCAAGCCGGACGGCACCGGCGTCGAGACCCGGAATGTGAAGATGTCGATGAACCCGTTCGACGAAATTTCCGTCGAACAGGCGCTCCGGATGAAGGAGAACGGCTCGGCCGGGGAGATCGTTGCGGTTTCCATCGGCGTGCAGCAGTGCCAGGAAACGATCCGCACGGCGCTCGCCATGGGCGCGGACCGCGGCATCCTGGTGACGACCGAGGACGAGGTCGAGCCGCTCGCCGTCGCCAAGATGCTCAAGGCGATCTGCGAGAAGGAAGAGCCGGGGATGGTCATTCTCGGCAAGCAGGCCATCGACGACGACTGCAACCAGACGGGCCAGATGCTTTCCGCGCTGCTCGGCTGGTCGCAGGCGACCTTCGCTTCCGAGGTGGTCGTGGACGGAGACAAGGCCCGCGTCACCCGCGAAGTCGATGGCGGGCTGGAGACGGTCGAGGTCACGCTGCCGACCGTGGTGACGGTGGACCTGCGCCTCAACGAGCCGCGCTACGCCTCGCTGCCCAACATCATGAAGGCGAAGCGCAAACCCATCGACCGCATGGAGCCGGCCAACCTCGGCGTCGATACCGCGCCGCGCCTCAAGGTGCTGCATGTCGGCGAGCCGGAGAAGCGGGCCGGCGGCGTGAAGGTCGAGACCGTCGAGGAGCTCGTGCGGAAGCTCTCCACCGAAGCGAAGGTGATCTGACCCCATGAGCGTTCTCGTCATTGCCGAACACGACAACGCCACGCTGAAGGCGGCCACGCGCAACGCCGTCGCTGCAGCGGCCGAAATCGACGCCGACGTGCATGTGCTGGTCGCGGGCCAGGGCTGCGGACCCGCCGTCGAAGCCGCGGCGCGGGTTGCCGGCGTCGCCAGGGTGCTCGTCGCCGAGGATGCGGCCTACGAGCACGCGCTCGCGGAGAATGTGGCGAAGCTGGTGGTCGATATGGCGGGCAGCTACAGCCATGTGCTGGCGCCGGCCACCGCCAACGGCAAGAACATCCTGCCCCGCGCCGCGGCCCTGCTCGACATGGCCCAGATTTCGGACATCACGGAAGTCGTCTCTGCGGACACTTTCGTCCGGCCCATCTATGCGGGCAACGCCATGGCGAAGGTGCAGTCGAGCGACCCGGTCAAGCTCATCACCGTGCGCATGACGGCCTTCGATGCGGCGCCGGCCGAGGGCGGCGCCGCTCCCGTCGAGGCGGCGTCCGGCGCCGGCAGTGTCGGGCTCTCCAGCTTTGTCGGGCGCGAACTCACCAAGTCCGCGCGCCCGGAACTCACGACGGCCGGCATCGTCGTATCCGGCGGGCGCGGCATGGGCTCGGGCGAGAACTTCAACATACTGGAAGCCCTTGCGGACCGGTTGGGGGCCGCGGTCGGCGCCTCGCGCGCGGCGGTCGATGCCGGCTATGTGCCGAACGACTACCAGGTCGGGCAGACGGGCAAGGTCGTGGCGCCGGAGCTCTACATTGCCGTCGGCATTTCCGGCGCGATCCAGCATCTCGCCGGCATGAAGGACAGCCGGGTGATCGTGGCGATCAACAAGGACGAGGAAGCGCCGATCTTCCAGGTCGCCGACTACGGGCTCGTCGCCGACCTGTTCAAGGCGGTGCCGGAACTCACCCGGGCGGTCACCGAATACAAGGCGGAAAACGATTGACCGCCATGCCGAAGGGTCTCGACAGCCGCATCCGCACGGTGGGCATCGTCGGCGCCGGGCAGATGGGTAGCGGCATCGCGCATGTCGCCGCGCTTTCCGGCTTCGATGTGCGGCTGGTCGATGTGAAGGAGGCGGCGCTGGAACGCAGCCTCGCCGTCATCGGCCGCAATATGGACCGCCAGTTGCGCCGCGGCCGGTTCGACGAGGCGGCGAAGGCCGAGGCGCTGGCGCGGATCGACACGGGCTCCGACTATGCCGGCTTCCGGGACTGCGACATCGTGATCGAGGCCGCCACCGAGAACGAGGCGGTGAAGCGGGAGGTCTTCAAGACGCTGCTGCCGCATCTCGCCGACGGCGCCATCGTCGCGTCCAACACCTCCTCGATCTCGATCACGCGGCTGGCCTCCACGACCGACCGGCCGGAGCGGTTCATCGGCCTGCATTTCATGAACCCGGTGCCGATGATGAACCTGGTCGAACTGATCCGGGGCATCGCGACCGAGGACCGCACTTTCGAGGACGTGAAGGAATTCGCCGTCTCGCTCGGCAAGACGCCGGTGGCGGCGGAGGATTTCCCGGCCTTCATCGTCAACCGCATCCTGCTGCCGATGATCAACGAGGCCGTCTATACGCTCTATGAAGGCGTCGGCTCGGTGGACGCCATCGACACCGGCATGAGGCTCGGCGCCAACCACCCGATGGGGCCGCTGGAGCTGGCGGACTTCATCGGGCTCGATACCTGCCTGGCGGTCATGCAGGTGCTCCATGACGGGCTCGCCGATAGCAAATACCGCCCCTGCCCGCTGCTGGTGAAATATGTCGAGGCGGGCTGGATCGGCCGCAAGGCCGGCCGCGGCTTCTACGACTATTCCGGCGCCCACCCCGTCCCGACGCGGTAGCGCGGCCGGAGCTTCCTGCAAACGCTCCGGTAAAATCAGCCGCTATATCACCTCATCGGCGCGCAGCGCCTCGACCGCCGGGCCATCATAGCCGAGCGCGGCCAGCACCTCGGCCGTGTGTTCGCCCTGGTCCGGCGTGTGGATGCGGATGTCGGGGCGGCCGCCGCTGCGGGAGAGCGTTGCCGCCTGGCCGACGACCCCGACATTTCCCAGCGCCGGGTGCGCCATCGCCTTCTCGATGCCGAGATGGCGGACCTGCGGGTCGGTCATCGTCCGGTCGATGGTGTTGATCGGCCCGCAGGGTACGCGCGCCTCGTTCAGCGCAACCACCCATTCCTCGCTCGGGCGCCTGCCCGTGTATTCGCCGAGCACCCTGTTGAGCGCGGCGCGGTTCTTCGACCGGCTCTCATCGTCGGCATAGTCGGGATGGGAGACGAGTTCCGGGCAGCCGAGCGCGCCGCACAGCCGCTCGAACATGGTGTTGCCGGAGGCCGCGATATTGATGTGCCCGTCGGAGGTGGGGAACACGCCGGTCGGGATCGAGGTCGGATGGTCGTTGCCGGCCTGCGGCGCCACTTCGCCCGACACGGTCCAGCGCGCCGCCTGGAAGTCCAGCATCATGATCTGCGCTTCCAGCAGCGAAGTATGCACCCACTGCCCCTCGCCCGACCGCTCGCGCTCGTAAAGCGCGAGCAATATACCCTGCGCCAGATGGAGGCCGGCCGTCAGGTCTGCGATCGGGATGCCGACCCGAACCGGCCCCTGCCCCGGCAGGCCGGTAACCGACATCAGGCCGCCAAGGCCCTGCGCGATCTGGTCCACGCCCGGTCGGTCGCGGTAAGGGCCGGACTGGCCGAAGCCCGATATCGAGCCATAGACGATGCGCGGATTGACGGCGCGGACCGCATCGTAGTCGATGCCGAGGCGGTGTTTTACGCCCGCGCGGTAGTTCTCGACCACGACATCGGCGTCCTTCGCCATCGCCAGGAAGATCTCGCGGCCCTTGTCGGCCTTGAGGTTGAGCGTCATCGACCGCTTGTTGCGGTGCAGATTCTGGAAATCGAAGCCGTGGCGCCTGCCCGACACCACCTCGCGCGCATCCCCGCCGGGCGGCGCCTCGATCTTGACGACATCCGCGCCCCAGTCGGCAAGCTGGCGCACGGCCGTCGGCCCGGCGCGGGCGCGCGTGAGGTCGAGGACCTTGATATGGGCGAGAGGCAGCGCGGAAGACATGGCGGCTCGGGCTTTCGTTCCGAGGGGACAGAGCGTGTTTCATTCAAGCACGGGCTGCGCCGCCCGCGCCAGTCCGGCTCAGTGGAAGTAGGCGCCGCCGTCGACGACGAGCGTTTGCCCCGTGACGAAGGCGGAGTCCTGCGAAGCAAAGAAAATCACGGCCCCCACGATGTCTTCGGGATGCTGGTCGCGTTGAATGACACGCGCCTGCCGTGAAATTTTCTGGAGCGTTTCCAGTTGATGGGAGTTGGCCAGCACACCGTCGGACAAGGTAAATCCGGGCGCCACCGCGTTGACCCGTATATCCGCGGCGCCGAGTTCCTTCGCCAGGGCCCTGGTCATCGCGTTGACGGCGCCTTTGCTCGCCACATAGTGCAGCAGGAACGGGACGCCCTTGAACGGCGTCCCCGACGAGAAGTTCACGATCGAGCCTTCGCCCTGTCGGCGCATGACGGGGACGACCGCGCGGGTCGCCATCGCCTGCCCGATGACATTCACCTCAAGGACGCGCCGCCATTCGTCGATGTCCAGGTCCTCGAAGGGCGTAATCTTCAGCGAAGAGTAGATCCCGGCATTGTTGACCAGCACGTCGATGCGGTCGAACGCCTCCAGCGCAGCCTCGGCCATGGCCTCGGTCTCGCTCTGGCTCGACACGTCGCAAGGGACGCCGATGACGTTTTTCCCGGCGCCGGCGAGCGTCTTTGCGGCCTCTACGGCGCCGGTGCGGTCCGCGATGACCACGCTCGCTCCTTCCGCAAGGAGACGTTCGGCGACCGCCCGTCCGATGCCCATCGCCCCGCCGGTGACAATCGCGACCTTCCCTCTGCAACGCATCTCCGTTTTCCTCCCGCTTGCCTGCGCGTACCGCCATCAGGCGGTCGGATGCGCGAATTGCCTTATACCGGATCGAGGCTTATGGGCATCTCGGCAAACACCCGATAGCTCTGCGACTTCGGCCTGTCCCGGTCCTCGTCCCTGACGTAGCGAATGGACGACGCGCCGAGCAGGGCTCGCGGCAGCACCATTGCGCGAATGAAACGGCTGGGACCCTTGAGCGAAGCCTGCGCAAAGACGGGTTCCGGTCCGCTCTCGAACCAGGCGCCGCCGGAGCCGTATGAAGAGGAACGGCCTTCCGTGTCGATCCTGACTTCCCCCTCCCGGAGGCATCTGATTCCCGGGCCTTGGTGCGTGTGGAGAAGAGCCGCACCGCCGGGTGGGAACGCAACGCTGTCGAGCCGGACCAGGAGTTCTTCGGCAATGGCGGCCGGATCGATCCGTCCGGCAAGTCGAAGGGTCGTCCGATGCCTGTATGCGCCGGGTCCCTCGTTTGTGGGCGCGACCTCCCACCGCCAGACCGCGGCGCCGCCGCCGGCGGCGCACAGCCGGACCGCGTCCGTCGAGACGACTCCTCCATCCGGCGGGACATCCTCCCCGTTCATGGAGATACCGCCAGCCGAGACATAGAGCGCCCTCGGCGCGGGGCCGTCGAACCGAACGCCTTCGCCGCCGAACAGGAGGTCTTCGAACAATCGCATTTCGTATGGCATGGGCTGCGGCCTTACAGACGGGTTCGGAACGCCGGCGTCACTCCTCGAGCTTTCGCAAGGCGATGGGGTCGAAGGGGGCGGTGAACCGGCCGGTGGGGCGGATGTAGTCGTAGGGCTCGCGCTTCAGCCAGCGGCCGCGTCCCGGCTCGGCCGTTACCTCGCCGTCGTTCCACAGCACCTCTCCGCGCGAGAGCGTCATCACGGGCCAGCCGGTTACCGACATGCCTTCATAGGGCGTGTAGTCGGTCTGCGTGTGCAGGTTCTCGCTGCGAATGACAACGTCCCGCTCGGCGTCCCAGATCGCGATGTCGGCGTCGGACCCGACGGCAATCGTGCCCTTCCTCGGATAGAGGCCGAACAACCGGGCCGGATTGGCGGCAGTCAGCGCCACGAACTCCGGGGGACCGATCCTGCCGGCCGCAACGCCTTCCGAAAACACGAGCGGCAGGCGCGTCTCCAGCCCCGGCACGCCGTTCGGGATCTCGCTGAAACGCGCATTGGCGCCGTGCAGCGCCTTGCCCCTCGGGTCGTCGAAGCTGTAGGGCGCATGGTCCGAGCTCACGATGCCGAGCGTACCGTCGGTGAGCGCGCGCCAGACCGCTTCGTGGTCCTCCTCCGTACGTGGTGCCGGAGAGCAGATGAACTTGGCGCCCTCGAAGCCGTCCCGGTCCATGTCGTCGGCGGTCAAGGTCAGATATTGCGGGCAGGTCTCGCCGAACACCTTGATGCCGCGCGCCTGCGCCCGGCGGATTTCCTCGGCGGCCTCCGCGCAGGTGACATGGAAGACCTGGATCGGCAGGTCCAACAGCTCGGCGAGCGCGATCACGCGGTGGACGGCCTCACGCTCGACGACAGGCGGCTTGGACCAGGCGTGGTAGCGGGGCGCGGTCAGCCCCGCCTCCAGCAGCCGGTCGGTCATCCACATGATGGCGTCGTGGTTCTCCGCATGAACGCACACGAACGCCCCGTGCTTCTTCGCGCAGGCGAACACCTTGAGCAGTTGCGCGTCGTCCATCCGGTTGGACGGGTAGGTCATGAAGACCTTGATCGAGCGGTGGCCCGCGGCGATGAGTTCCGGAAGCTCCTCCTCGATCACCGCGTCCGAAGGGTCGTTCACGATGATGTGGAAGCAGTAGTCGATCACCGACTTCCGCGCGAGCGCGGCATAGCCGTCCATCGCCTCCCTGACTCCCCGTCCCCGGACCTGCGGCGAAAAGCTGATCGTGGTAGTAGTGCCGCCGCAGGCGGCCGAGATCGAGCCGCTGGTGAAGGTGTCGGCATTGGCGCCGCCGGTGGACCCCGGCTGTTCGATATGACAGTGGCTGTCCACGCCGCCCGGCATCACCAGCCGGCCGCCGGCGTCGATCTCATGCGCACCCTTGTCGAGGTTCTCCCCAAGCGCCGCGACGCGCCCGCCGGCGATGCCGATATCGGCCCGGACCATATCCGATGCCGTGACGACCGTGCCGCCGCGAATGACCGTGTCATATGCCGCCATTTGCCGTCCCTCTCCCTCAGCTTGCGCCCAGAATAACCGAACGCGCGCGCAGCGATTCACCGGAATCGACGAAAAGCGTTTCCCCGGTAACGGAAGGCGTCTCGATCAGGTAGGAGAGCGCCGCAGCGACCTCCTCCGGCCGCACCGACCGCCCGAGCGGAAGCCGGGCGCCCAGCGTCCCCAGACGGCCGGGTGTCATACCCGCGCTCTCATAGACGATGCCGGGCGCAATGGCGGCGATCCGCAGACGCGGCGCGAGATCGGCCGCAAGCGCTCGCACCGCGCCCTCCAGCGCGATCTTGCTGAGCGTGTAGGAGAGGTAGCCGGCCCCCGGATAGCGGATCTTCTGGTCCACGATATTGACCGCAAGTCCCTTCTCGCCCGGTTCGAGAGCGGCGGCGAACGCCTGGGTCGCCAGGAGCGGCGCGCGCAGGTTGGTGGCCATGTGGGCGTCGAAGGAGGCGGCGTCGAGGCTCTCGATCCGGTCCGGCTCGAAGCGCGCTGCGTTGTTCACCAGCACCGAAAGCCCGCCCAGCCGCGCCTGCGCTTCTTCCACGACCAGCGCCGGCACGGAGGGATCGTCCAGATCGCCCCGCAGCAGCACCGCATCCAGATCGGCCGGCGGCTCGCTGCGCCGGGTATGGACCGCAACCCGGTGCCCTGCCGCCAGCATCGCCCGCGCGAGCGCGAGACCCAGGCGCCGCGCGCCGCCGGTAATCAGAATGCGTTCCGCCATGCCCCTGTCCCGGCCGGTCGAACCCGGCCCACCCTAACCGCACGGTAGCGACCACGCCCGGAAGGCGCGAAACCGTTGCGACCAACCGTCCCGCCGTCTTCTACCTTGCGCCGCAATGCTTTATATCGGCTTTCCCTCGGGCGGCGCCCGAACCGGCCCGAAAGGCTGCGGCTCTTTCCGAACGAAACCTGCGGAGGTGACATTCCTTGTCTGCGTTGCCACCCAAGCAGGGACTTTACGATCCGCGGAACGAGCATGACAGCTGCGGTGTCGGGTTCGTCGTCGATATCCGGAACCGCAGGTCTCACCGGATCGTCCGGCAGGGCCTCGAAATTCTGCTGAACCTGGACCACCGGGGCGCGGTCGGGGCCGATCCGCTGGCCGGGGACGGCTCCGGCATCCTGCTGCAAAAGCCGGACGCCCTGTTCCGTGCGGTCGCGCCGGAAGCCGGCATCGGCCTGCCGGAGGACGAGGCCGACTACGCGGCCGGCTCCATCTTCCTGCCGCGGTCCGAAGCGCCGCGCGCCGTCTATGAGGCGCTGATGGAGCGCATCGTGCGCGAGGAAGGCCAGCATGTGGCCGGTTGGCGGACGGTTCCGGTCGCCCGCGAAATACTGGGACCGACGGTCGCGGCCACGGAACCGGTCGTGCGCCAGATCTTCGTTGCGCGGGGCGCCGGCGCCGAGCCGGGCGACGCCTTTGAGCGCAAGCTCTTCGTCATCCGCAAGCGGATCGAGAACGAGGCCGCCGCCGAAGACGCGCCCGGTCTCGACGACTTCTACATCGCCTCGCTCTCCTGCCGCACCATCGTCTACAAGGGGATGCTGCTCGCCCCGCAACTGGGCGACTACTACCTCGACCTGCAGGACGAACGGATCGATTCCGCGCTCGCGCTCGTGCATCAGCGCTTCTCGACCAACACCTTCCCCTCCTGGCGGCTGGCGCATCCCTACCGGATGATCTGCCATAACGGCGAGATCAACACGGTGCGCGGCAACTACAACTGGATGGCGGCGCGCCGGCACGCCACCAGCTCCAGGCTGTTCGGCAAGGATATGGAGAAGCTCTGGCCGCTGATCCCGCCCGGCCAGTCGGACACCGCCTGCTTCGACAATGCGCTGGAACTCCTTGCGCGGGGCGGCTATTCGCTTGCCCATGCGATGATGCTGCTCATTCCGGAGGCGTGGGCCGGCAACCCTCTGATGGACGAGGAGCGGCGCGCCTTCTACGAATATCATGCGGCGCTGATGGAGCCTTGGGACGGGCCGGCGGCGGTTGCGTTCACCGATGGACGGCAGATCGGCGCTACGCTCGACCGCAACGGCCTGCGCCCGGCGCGCTACCTGGTGACCACGGACGGCCTTGTGGTAATGGCGTCCGAAGCCGGCGTGCTCGACATTCCGCCGGAGCGCATCGCCCGGCAATGGCGGCTCCAGCCCGGCAAGATGTTCCTGATCGACCTGGAACAGCAGCGCATCGTGGACGACGGCGAACTCAAGGCGGAACTGGCGCGCTCGCATCCCTACGGGCAGTGGCTCGCCCGCACCCGCTTTCGGCTCGACGAACTGGAGGCGCCGCCGCGCGCGGCCAGCAACCGGCCGCCGGCGGGCGAACTCCTCGACCGCCAGCAGGCATTCGGATACACGAACGAGGATCTGGAGGTCTTTCTGCGGCCCATGGGCGAGGGCGGCGACGACCCGGTCGGGTCGATGGGCGCCGATACGCCGATTTCCGTTCTCTCCGAGCGGCCGAAGCTGCTCTACACCTATTTCAAGCAATTATTCGCGCAGGTCACCAACCCGCCGATAGATCCGATCCGCGAGGAATTGGTGATGTCGCTGGTCTCGATGGTTGGTCCGCGTCCGAACCTGCTCGACCTGGACAGCGGCGGCACGCATCGCCGCCTCGAGGTTGCGCAACCGGTACTGACCGACACCGACCTCGACAAGATTCGCCATGTGGGCGACCTGGCGGGCGGGGCGTTCCTGACCGAGACGCTGGACACCACCTGGGATGCCGTCGAAGGCGCGGACGGCATGGGTCCGGCCGTGGAGCGGCTTTGCGGCGAGGCGAAGCGGGCCGTGCAACAGGGCTTCAATATCCTCATCCTCTCGGACCGCGCGGTCGGTCCGGACCGGATCGCCCTGCCGGCGCTGCTGGCCTGCTCGGCGGTCCATCATCGTCTGATCCTGGAAGGATCGCGCACTGGCGTCGGCCTCGTGCTGGAGACGGGCGAGGCCCGCGAGGTGCATCATTTCTGCGTGCTCGCAGGCTACGGCGCGGAGGCGGTCAACCCCTATCTCGCCTTCGAGACTCTGGACGCGCTGCAGGAGGACGGCGCCTTCCCCGCGGACTACACCCGCGAGAAGGTCCGCAAGAACTATATCAAGGCGGTCAGCAAGGGCCTGCTGAAGGTCATGTCCAAGATGGGCATCTCGACCTACCAGTCCTATTGCGGCGCGCAGATCTTCGACGCGGTCGGCCTCGAGAGCGACTTTGTGGACCGTTATTTCACCGGCACCGCCACCACGGTGGAGGGCGCTTCGCTCGCCGAGGTCGCGGCCGAAACGGTCGCCCGGCACCGGGCCGCATGGGGCGACGCGCCGATCTACCGCAATATGCTGGATGTGGGCGGCGAATACACCTTCCGACTGCGCGGCGAACGCCACCAGTGGGAGCCGGACTCGGTCGCCAGGCTCCAGCACGCTGCGCGCGCCGGCAACGCTGCGAGCTACGAGGAATATGCGGCGATCCTGAACGAGCGGAGCAGCAGGCTGATGACGCTGCGCGGCCTGTTCGAATTCCGCGAAGACGGCAACGGCGCGCCTCTCGACGAGGTGGAGCCGGCCTCCGAAATTGTGAAGCGTTTCGCGACCGGCGCCATGTCCTTCGGGTCGATCTCGCGCGAGGCGCACACCACGCTGGCCATCGCCATGAACCGCATCGGCGGCAAGTCGAACACGGGCGAGGGCGGCGAGGAGGCCGACCGTTTCGAGCCGATGGCGAATGGCGACAGCATGCGTTCGGCAATCAAGCAGGTGGCCTCGGGGCGGTTCGGCGTGACGGCCGAATATCTCGCCAATTCGAACGACATCCAGATCAAGATGGCGCAGGGCGCCAAGCCCGGCGAGGGCGGGCAGCTCCCCGGCCACAAGGTGGACCGCAACATCGCGCGCGTGCGCCACTCGACGCCGGGCGTCGGCCTCATCTCCCCGCCGCCGCATCACGACATCTATTCCATCGAGGATCTGGCCCAGCTCATCCACGACCTGAAGAATGTGAACCCGGCGGCGCGCATCAGCGTCAAGCTGGTGTCGGAAGTGGGCGTCGGCACGGTCGCCGCCGGCGTCTCCAAGGCCAAGGCCGACCATGTCACGATTTCGGGCTTCGAAGGCGGCACGGGCGCCTCGCCGGTCACCTCGCTCACCCATGCCGGCTCGCCCTGGGAGATCGGCCTCTCCGAGACGCACCAGACCCTCGTGCTGAACAATCTGCGCACCCGCATCGCCGTGCAGGTGGATGGCGGCCTGCGCACCGGGCGCGATGTGGCCATCGGGGCGCTGCTGGGCGCGGACGAGTTCGGCTTCTCCACCGCCCCGCTGATCGCCATGGGCTGCATCATGATGCGCAAGTGCCACCTGAATACCTGCCCGGTCGGCATCGCGACCCAGGATGAGGAGCTCAGGCGGCGCTTCGCCGGCGCGCCGGAGCATGTCATCAACTTCTTCTTCTTCGTCGCCGAGGAAGTGCGCCAGATCATGGCGCGGCTGGGATTCCGGCGCTTCGACGAGATGATCGGCCGCTCCGACCGGCTCGACATGCGCCGCGCGGAAGACCACTGGAAGGCGCATGGCGTGGACCTGAACCGGCTGCTGTTCAAGCCCGAGGTCGGGTCGGGCGTCGATATCCACAACAGCGAGGGGCAGGACCACGGCCTCGACCGCGCGCTGGACATCCGGCTGATCGAGAAGGCCGCGCCCGCGCTGGACGAGAGCCGGCCGGTGAAGATCCGCACGAAGGTCCGCAATGTGAACCGCTCCGTCGGCGCCATGCTGGCGGGCGAGGTCGCCAAGCGGCGCGGCCATGCCGCCCTGCCCGAGGACACCATCGTCGTCGAGGCGAAGGGCGTCGGCGGGCAGAGCTTCGGGGCATGGGCGACCCGCGGCATGGCGATCCATCTGGAGGGCGTCGCGAACGACTATGTCGGCAAGGGCCTCTCCGGCGGCCGTCTGGTCATCTATCCGCCCGCCGCCGCGCCCTATGCGCCGAGCGAGAATATCGTCGTCGGCAATACGGTGCTCTACGGGGCCATCGAGGGCGAGTGCTACTTCTCCGGCGTCGCCGGCGAGCGCTTCGCCGTTCGCAATTCCGGCGCCTGGGCAGTCGTCGAGGGCGTCGGCGACCACGGTTGCGAATACATGACCGGCGGCTGCGTTGCCGTGCTGGGTTCCACGGGGCGCAATTTCGCCGCCGGCATGAGCGGCGGCATCGCCTATGTTTACGACCCCGACGACGCCTTCGAGGAGCGGTGCAACCTCGCGGCGGCGGTACTGGAGCCGGTCGCCGCCACCGGAAGGGGCGCCGGCGACCTGCACGACATGATGAACCACGACGAGGCGCGGCTCCATCGTCTGGTCCAGCGCCACCGCCGCTATACCGGCAGCGCCGTGGCCGCCGCCATGCTTGAGGACTGGGACGCCGCCCGGGCGCGGTTCGTCAAGGTCATGCCCGTGGACTATCGCCGCGCGCTCACCGAGATGGCCGTCGCCGGCCGGGGCGCCGAGGCGCATGGGTAAGGCTACCGGGTTCCTGGAGCACGGACGCAGCGAACGCCCCTACCGGCCGGTCGAGGAGCGCGTCCGGCACTGGCGGGAATTCGTCGTTCCGCTGGGCGACGAAGGCACCCGGGAGCAGGCGGCGCGCTGCATGGATTGCGGCATCCCGTTCTGCCACAACGGCTGCCCGGTCAACAACCAGATCCCGGACTGGAACGACATGGTCTATCGGGACGATTGGCGCGACGCGCTGGTCAACCTGCATTCGACCAACAACTTCCCGGAGTTCACCGGCCGCGTCTGCCCGGCACCCTGCGAGGAAGCCTGCGTCCTCAACATCAACGACAACCCGGTCGCCATCAAGACCATCGAATGCGCCATCGTGGACAAGGGCTTCGAGGAAGGCTGGGTCGAACCGCAGCCGGCAGCCGCGCGCACCGGCAAGCGCGTCGCCGTGGTGGGCTCCGGCCCGGCCGGCATGGCGGCCGCTCAGCAATTGGCGCGCGCCGGCCACGATGTCGTGCTGATGGAAAAAGAAGACCGCATCGGTGGCCTGCTGCGCTACGGCATTCCCGACTTCAAGATGGAGAAGCACCTGATCGACAGGCGCATGGCGCAGATGGCGGCGGAAGGCGTCGTCTTCCACACGGGCGCGCATGTGGGCGTCGATGTCGATGTCGAGGACCTGGTCGCAACCCACGATGCCGTCGTGCTGGCGGGCGGGGCCGAAGCGCCGCGCGACCTTGCGGGCACGCCCGGCCGGCACCTGGGCGGTATCCATTTCGCGATGGACTTCCTGCCGCAGCAGAACCGCATCAATGCCGGCGACCCGGCGCCTGCGGACAGGATCTGCGCCGCCGGGCGCAAGCTGGTGGTGATCGGCGGCGGCGACACCGGCTCGGACTGCATCGGCGCCTCGACCCGCCAGGGCGCCGCGCGGATCGTGCAACTGGAGATTTTCGACGAGCCGGAAGAGAACCCGGACCTCAGCCTGGTCTGGCCCTACTGGCCGCGGCGACTTCGCATTTCCTCCTCGCAGAAGGAAGGCTCCGAGCAGCGCTACGAGATCGAGACCACGGCATTTCTCGGCGATGAGGCGGGCCGGGTGCGCGCGCTCGCAACCCGGCAGGTGCGCTTCGAGCCGGGCAAGGGCTTCGTGCCGGTCCCCGGTTCGGAAGGCGAGATCGAGGCCGACCTGGTGCTGCTCGCCATGGGTTTCACGGGTCCCGTCCGGGACGGCATGATCGACGCGCTCGGCGTGGCGCTGGATGCGCGCGGCAATGTGCAGGCCGACACCGGGAGCTACCGGACCTCGCGCGGCAAGGTGTTCGCCGCGGGCGACATGCGCCGGGGCCAGTCGCTGGTCGTCTGGGCAATCCGCGAAGGCCGTCAATGCGCCCATGCGGTCGATGCGTACCTCACCGGCCGCCCCTCCGAACTCCCGCGCTGATCCTTACTCGCGCGGAGCGTCGATGCAGTCGAGCGCCCAGATGTCATAGACCGGGTGCTCCAGCGCCGACATGGCGGGGCTCGACGCAAACATCCATCCCTGGAACAGCCGCACCGACGAGGCGCCCCGGCGGCGCTCGACGATGGTGAGGAAGACCGCGCTTTCCGGCGGTTCCTCGGGCGGGCGCTTCCGGCATGCCCAGACCGTGACCTCAAGCGTGCCGAAGCGGGTCGTCCGCTCCAGCGGCATTGTCAGGGTGGAAATCCTCGCGGTGACCTTGTCGAGCGCCTGCAGCACCGCCACCCCCATCTCGCGGTAGGTGAAGCTCTGCTGCTCGTCGGCCGCTGCAGCCCCGGCCGCCAGCAGCGGCAAAAGCAGCGCCCCGAACACGCCGAAACGCCATAAAGGGAAAACATCGCAGCGGCGGGCCCCGATGCGCCCGTTTTGAAGTTCGGACGATTTCGGAGCTGGCCGCGCAGCCTCCCCAAGCGCTTTTTCGTGATGCCCGGACTTGTTCCGGGCATGACACAGGGAAACGACGTCCGGACGCGACGCAGGAGCGGTCGGGCCGAAGAGGCCGCGCACGCCGGAGGTCCGGATCATGCGAATTTCAAGGACAGGCCGTCAGCCCTCCCCGTCATCGGCGCCGCTGAAGATGAAGCGGCCGATCAGGTCCCCGATGTTGACCGAGGACTGCGCGAAGCGGATGCGGCCGCCGGGCGGGATGGTTTCGTCCTCGGCGCCGGGCGTCACCTGGGCGTATTTTCCGCCGAGCAGGCTTTCGCTCGCGATCTTGATGGAACTGTCCGTGGGCAGCTTGACGGAGGGATCGATGGAGAAGGTCACGACCGCCGAAAACGTCTCCCTGTCGAGCCGCTGGCCCGATACGGCGCCGATCTTTATGCCGCTCATCCGCACATCGGCGCCGACCGTGAGGCCGCCGACATTGTCGAACTCGGCGATGACCTCATAGCCGCCGCCGCGGCCGAGATCGGCCGTCGAATAGGCGAAGAACACGAACGCCGCCGCGGCCAGCAGCACCGCAGCGCCCGTTATCGTTTCCAGCACGCTGCGCCGCATCGTCAGGGCGTCCAGGCCTCGTAGTCGCCCGTCGCCGCGGCGCGGCGGCCGCCGGCGAAATCGTGCCCCGGCGGCCGGTAGGCCTCCGGCGTGCCGGTGAGGTTGGGTTCGTGCGGCCGCTGCCAGGGATAGCGCGGACGGTCGGCGGCCGGCGGCGAAACGGCCATGCGGTGCAGCCAGGCGTGCCATTCCGGCGGCACGCGCGAGGCTTCCACCGGCCCCACATAGACCACCCAGCGCCGCTCGCGCCCGTGCAGGCGGCCCCGGCGGCTGCGGAAATAGCGGTTGCCCTGCCCATCCTCGCCGACGAACTCGCCGTGCATCCAAGTGTAAAGCCGCGTTCCGATGGAAGTCACAGGCGCGTCCCTCCAGAACTCCGGCGATTATCGCACCGCTGCGCCCGCCGGTCAAACCCGGCGCTTGCCGTCCTGCCGTATGCGCGCCTCTCGTTTCGGTCCGTAATGCCAGCGGTCATCGGCCGAAACCTGTGCCGATTGCCGCCGGAAGACTCTTCCCTCGCGAGCGGGCGACGGTGCGGGACAGTGGGGCGGTTCCCAAAATTTGGAAATAATTCCCGATAAAACTTGACTACAGAATATCTGTGCTAGAATGGACTGAAGGGCAGCGGCGTCCGCGGACCGTCGTCCTTGGCCCCGGCCCGGCCCGATACCGCAGCCGAGGCCCGGAACGAACGCCAACAGAACGAAGGAGCCGCCGCCCCATGCCCCTGATCGACCCGCCCGGGAAAACCTGCGAAGACGACCCGTGGGCCGGTGGCGACCCGCCCGGCAAGGAGGAAACGAACCGGACGGCACGGACTGGCCGGACGGCTTCCACCACGGCGATTTCCTGCCGGACCATGACAGAACATGACATTCCATGACATATCGCGGGGTGTCCCGCCGCCCCGGCGAGGTCCCGCCGGATCGAGAGGGGGCCGCCTATTCCGCCGCGCGGCTATCAGCGCTGGCGGCGCGGATTTCGGCGCGGAGGCTCGCCGTCGCCGCCTCGTCGGCCGTGCGCCCGTCCGGGGCAAGGACGACGCCGTAATCCCGCTCTGCGCACCGGGGCGAAAGCAGCTCATTCAGCACATCCAGCGCCACCGCCGCCGGGGCGCGTTCGAGCGGGTCGCCCCAGCCGCCGCCGCCCGCCAGCTCGTGCAGGAACACGTCGCCCGCATGGATCGTTCGGGTGATCTTGGAGGGGACCGGCTCGCCGTTCAGGTAGTTCGCCGCCGGAGCGCCCGGCCCGCCGCCCGAAAGGCCGTAGGGCCGGAAGGCCATCCGGTCGGCGCGCACTTGCAGCACCGCCTCCCGCTCCAGGAAGCGGTATTCCCGCCGGTAGGGAGCGCCGCCGCGAAAGGCGCCCGGCCCCATCCGGTCCGCCACAAGGTCGTAGCGCAACACCTGCACCGGCTGCTCCGCCTCCGTGACCTCGACGGAGTGCGAGGCCATGTTGGCGAACATGTTGGAGTTGCCCTCCAACCCGTCCGCCCAGGGCCGCCCGCCCCAGGTGCCGCAGCTGAAATCGACATAGATGAAGGGCCGGCGCTGCTTGTCGTAGCCGCCGATGGACACGCCCGTATTGCCGCCGTCGGAGCAGGCGAACACCTTGTCCGGCGCGCATTGGGCGAGCGCGCCGAACGCGCAGTCCACCATGCGGAAGCCCGTGAGCCCGCGCGCCGCGCAGGCGGCCGGCAGCACCGCGTTGGCGATCGTGCCCGGCGGGGCCGTCACCTCGATGGCGCGGAACACGCCCTCATTATTGGGGATGCCCGGCGGCAGGATCGAGCGCACCGCGCAATAGGTCGCCGCCTTGGTGAAGGACAGCGTGTTGTTGATCGCGCCCTTGACCTGCGCCGCCGAGCCGGTCCAGTCGGCCTGCATCGAGTCGCCGGTCTTGGTGAAGGTCACGAACAGGCGGATCGGCTTGCCGATGTCGATGCCGTCATCGTCGATCCAGTCCTCGAACGACCAGCGCCCGTCCGGCAGTTCGCGGAGCGCTGCGCGGGTCAGCCGCTCGGCATAGTCGATGACCGCCTCCATATAGGCGCCGACGCGCGCCTCGCCGTATTTGTCCACGAGGTCGAGGAAGGCAGCTTCCGCGATATGGCAGGCGGCGAGCTGGGCGCGCAGGTCGCCGGCGAGCCGCACCGGCAGGCGGACATTGCTCTCGATCAGCGTCCAGAGCGTCTCGTTGCGCTTGCCGCGCTCGAACATCTTGAGCGGCGGGATGCGCAGCCCCTCCTGGTAGATCTCGGTCGAGTCGGAGGCGTTGGAGCCGGCCACGCGCCCGCCGACATCGGTGTGGTGGCAGATGGTGCAGGCGAAGGCGAGCCGGCGCCCCTCGCGGAAGACCGGCTGGAAGACGAAGATATCCGGCAGGTGCATGCCGCCGTCGAACGGGTCGTTCAGGCAGAACACGTCGCCCGGGTGGATGTCGTCCCGGAACCGCTCGACCACCGTGGCGAGCGCGGTCGGAATCGACCCCAGATGGCCGGGCAGGGTCAGCCCCTGGGCCACCAGCCGCCCGTCGGCGTCCGCAAAGGCGGTGGAGAAGTCCATATTGTCGCGCAGCACGCCGGAATAGGTCGTCCGGCAGATGGTGAGCGCCATCTCGTCGGCGATCGAGAAGATGGCGTTCTTGAACAGCTCGAAGGCGATGGGGTCGTCGATTTCGGTCATGGCGCGGCAGCAAACCACAGCTTGGCCGCCGGGAACAGGCGGAAATGCGCCCTTTCGCGCCGGCCCGCGCCGGGAATCGCGGCGTCAGACCTTGCCGGCGGCGGCGGGATAGTCGTCGATGCCGAGCGCGCCCCGGAAATCGGCGCTCATGCGGGCCTTCTGCGCCTCCAGCGGAATCCCGATCGCATCGGCGATGCGCACGACGGCGTTGAAGATGGCGAGCACGCCGGCGGCATCCACCAGGGCTTCGCCGCCGACCTCCCCGTGCAGCCGGCTTCGCGCCGCCGGGAAGCCGGCCCTGTCCTCATCGAAGAAGGTATCCGCATAGGCGGCCAGCGCCGCCCCCGCCGCCACGCCGCCGCCGGCCGCGCCCTCCCCGGCGATGGCGGCCAGGTCGTAGTCGTCGCCCGTGTGTTCGCCGCTCTCACGGAGCAGCACCGCATGGCTGGTGGTTCAATAGACGCAGCGGTTGATGGCCGACACCCGCCCTGCGAGGAACTCGATCTGCGCATGGGTGAGCGCGCGGTATTCGGCGCCGAAATCCCGGAGCTGCGCATCCCGCAGGTAGTGCGCCGAGTCCATGTCGAAGAATCCGGCGACCTCCGCCGGCGCGAGCGAGAGCGCGCGGTGGATGTTCGCGGCGGAGAGGCCGTCATACATGCCGGCCTCGGCTTCCGTCAGGTCCTCCGGCGCCACCGTCGGCACCCAGGCGAGCCCGTCCTTCGCGCCGGCCGGCCGCCGCCTGCGCGGCTCGCCGGGGGCGGGCGCCGGCAGCTCGTGGCGCGGCAGCCCCATGGCGTCGCAGAAGCTGTCTATGGCGACAACCGCGGCGATGACGCCAACGGTCTCCACATATTCGCCGTCGCCCAGGCCGCCGGCCAGGGCCTCTTCGCAGAAGCGCCGGGTCAGGCGGCCGGGGTCGGTGCGGATGCGGTGGACGACCTCCACCAGCGCCTCCGGCAGGTCCGTCGCCCTGCTGTGCGTCCCGGCTGCGGCATGGGGCGAGAGCGCCGCCCTGCGCTCGCGGCAGAACCCGCAGGCCTCGGCCGCGCGGGTCTCCTCGGCAATGGCGATGCGGACGGCGCCCGGCCACCATTCGCCCGGCGCCGCCAGCCGGGCCCAGGCGCGCCGCTGGGTCGCCGCCAGATCGCCGCGCACCGGCAAGGGGCTCAGGCGATAGTCGAAGGTCTCCACCGCTGCTGCATCGACGGACATGGGCTGCCTCCCGTTTGCTGCCGCCGGCAGTGTACCACGGACGGCTCCGGATCGCCCTTCGACATGCGCGTCCCGCTGCCGCTGTAGCGGGCCGTATTCATGCTTTTTCCCGCAAGAGGGTTGATTCTGTGCTTGAATTGTCTATATTTTCCTCTATAAGAGCCTGAATTGGGAACTAATGGGCAGATGACCTGACGGCGCCAGGCGCCCGCGGCGTGAGCCGCATTGTGGCGCTATTCGGAATTTCGGAGGGCGAAACCGGCGACGGGGCCGGACGGGGAAGATGCGCGCCCCGGCCGCGGGGGTACCGACCGGCCTGTCATGATTGCGGGCGCGCAGCGGCGCCGTCGCGGCGGCGGCGGAGGCAGGGCCGCGCGCTGCGCGGCCGGGGAGGAGCGACGATGGAATCGATGAAGGAGCGGTCGCGGGGCAAGGCCTATGGCGAGGACCTGCGCCGCCGGGCGGCCGCGGCGATGTTGGAGGAGGGGATGAGCCTGGCGGCGGCGGGGCGAAAGTTCGACGTGCACTGGCGCAGCGTCGCCCGCTGGGTGAGGCGCGACCGGGACCGCGGCGACCTGCAGCCCGACCCGAGGGGCGGCGACCTCCGGTCGTGGCGAATCGAGGCGGAGCGGGAGCGGATCGTCCGCCTGCTGAAACGGGCGCCGAGGCTCAGCGTCCGCGCGCTCCGGGACCGGCTGGCCGCCGAAGGCCCGGTATTCGGAACCTCCACCTTGCATCGTTTCCTGAAGCGCTACGGCCTGGAACGCGAACGCCGCCTCGCCCGCCGCCGCACCGGGGCCGGCCGGCGCGGATGACGGCGCGCGCCCGGCAAGCCGGGAAACGCCATCCCGCCCCGGCCCGGATCGGGGTCCGGGGCGACGAGTGAGAGGGGTCGGAGCGACGGGGAAGCGGCGCGGCGAAGTGAGCGTCTCCGATCCCGCCGTCAGTTCCGATCGGTGGCCGTTAGGGAAGGTCTGAACAGCCAGGGTTTCGGCGGGTGTTCGGGTCGTCCGGTGTGTATGTGAAGCGCCGGCGACCCTTGGGGTTGTGTTGTCCTGTCGATAAAGGGCGATTTCGGGGACCGAACCGACCGTCTGTCTCTCCCGCCGCGGGCCGGTTGCGCACGGATTGGTCCCGCGTCAGGCGGGGGCGTAGCGCCCGGCGATGAGCAGGTTGGAGAATCCGAGCAGCAGGGCGATGCGCCGGGTGTTCTTCGCCAGCCCCCGGTAGCGCCCCTTCGCGTAGCCGAGGTGGCGCTTCATACACAGGAACGGATGCTCCACCTTCGCCCGCACCGACGCCTTGCGCCTCTCCGCAGCCTCCTGCGCACTCCGCTTGTCCAGCAGCCGGCGCTTGCCGCGCCGCATCGCCACCTCCCGGTCCACCTCCGTGCCCCGGTGCTCCGCGCGCCTGCCCGCCCCCCGGTAGCCCGCATCGCCCCATACCCGCTCCTCGCCCCCATGCAACAGCGCGTGTGCGGTGGCCACATCCGAGGTGTTCGCCGGCGTCGTCTCCAGGCGGTGCGTCACCCCCGACCTCGCATCCACTCCGATATGCGCCTTCATCCCGAAGGACCACTGCTTGCCCTTCCTCGTCTGGCGCCTCTCCGGGTCCCGCTCGCCGGTGCGGTTCTTCGTCGACGACGGCGCGGCAACGATGCTCGCATCCACGATCGTCCCCGTCTTCAACCGGCGCCCCGGCGAGGCCAGGTGCGCGTTGATCTCCTCGAACAGCGCCTCGCCCGGACCGTGCTTCTCCAACAGGTGGCGGAAGGGCGGAATCGTCGTCTCGTCGGGCAGCGCTTCCGTCAGCCGCAGGCCCACGAAGCGGCGCACCGACCCCACCTCGCAGAGCAGGCCCTCCATCCCCGGCTCGCTCAGCTTGTAGAACAACTGCACACAGTGCGCGCGCACCATCGCCCCGAGCGGACAGGGCCGGCGACCGCGTACCGGCCTTCGGATAAAACGGCTCGATACGCGCTGCCAGACGGCCCCACGGGACCAGCCCGTCCATCTTCTCCACAAACGCCCCGCGCCGCGTCCGGCGCTTCTTCCCGTCGTCTTCCAGCTCCGCAAACGTCGCCTGTCCCATGCCGCGCATACCCTCTCCCGCTCCCGAGCTCTTCCGCTCCATCATGACAGATGTGACTTGTTCAGCCCTTCCCTAGGGGTTTGGGATGGGGGCGGCGCTTCCTTTGAGGGCGGATTTCGATGCGGGGGCGCTACGCGGTCTGGCGCCGCGGAGCCGTGACGGTGCGCGGACCCGTCGTCTTCCGGCGCTTGCGGCGATTTACGACGGTCATCGTCGTTCGGCTGCGGCGCGTTTTGCGGGTGTGGGTTTGCAGATCGTCCGGGAGCGGGTTCTGCGCTTCAACGCGGCCGGGCCGGAGGGCTTGAAGGACCGCAAGCCGGCCGGTCCGCCGCGCAAGCTGAGCGAGGAGCGGCGCGCAGCCCCGGCGATGATCGTGGAGAGCGGTCCGGACCCGGCGCTCCCCGGCGTGGTTCGGTGGCGGCGCTGCGACCTTGCGGCATGGCTCCGGGAGCGGTTCGCTGTGTCGCTGGCGGAGACGACGGGCGGGCGGGAGCTGCGCCGGACGGGCTCTGCCAACCTCTCCGCTCGCCCGCGCCACTACGCCCGGGACGAAGCTGCGCCGGCGACGTTCAAGAAAACTTCTCCGAACGCCTGAGGCAGATACGCGCCGGGGTCGATGACGGTGTCGAGATCGAAGTCCGGTGGCGGGACGAGGCCCGCGTCGGGCGGAAGAACGAGATCGCCCGGCGAGGGGCGAAACGCGGCGCGCGACCCTCCGCGCCCAGGGACCGGAGAACGACCCCGGCCTGTATCTTCGCCGCCATATGCCCGAAGAAAGGCAAGGCGGGCGGGATCGTCATGCCCCACGCCGACACAGACGCGCCGAACGCCCCTCTCGAAGAGATCGCCCTCGCCGTCGAACCCGGCGCCCATGCCGTCGTCATGCTCGACCGGGCCGGATGGCATACCTCCTCGACCCTCAAGGTCCCCCGCAATATCGCCCTGTCGGCACTCCCGCCCCGTTCGCCCGAACTCAACCCGGTCGAGAACATCCGGCGGTTCCTGCGCGACAACGGGCTCTCGAACCGTGTCTTCCAAAGCTACGACGATATCCTCGATCGCTGCTGCGAAGCCCGGAACAAACTCGTATCTCACCCGGGCCGCATCGCCTCTATCGGAACCGGAAAATGGCCCCATGGGTTCCAAACCATCGCCGCTGGTATGACATGTCGGATCGGGCGGTTCGCAGCCTGTTGGGGGCGAGCTTGCGCAGTGTGGCGAGGTTTTCGGGTCCGTTGTCCTCGCGGTTTCCGGGGCGGTCCTCGTCGAAGGCCATGTCGAGGACCCGGCGCAAGCCGTTCTCGATACGCCAGCGGGCGCGGGCCGCCCTGGCGACGTGTTCGGCTGAGATCGGCGCCGAACACAGATAATAAGTGAGACTTGCGCGAGGTTCCGGCGCGGTGCTCGCGCAGCCGTTCGATGCGGGCGATGGCGGCCGGTCCCGGCATGGCGGGTTCGCCGGGGTGGCGACGGTCGCAGAAGAGCCAGTCGACATCGTGGCGGACCCGGTGGCGGCGGGTCTCGACGCAGCCATGGTCGGCGTCGATAGTCTCGTGGCGGGCCGGCGGCGCGGGCGGGTCGGCGCAATACGCCTCGACATCGGCCCGCATCGCCGGGCGGTTGGCCTTGAGCGCGAACAGACAGGCGCCGCCGCGCTCGATAACCAGCCGCGCCGTCTCGCTCTGGCGGTGCAGCGCATCGCCGGTCACCGGGACGCCATCGAGAGTGCGCGTTTCCGGCAAAGCGCGCGCCCGGGCGATCTCGCCGCCGTTGGAGGCCGCCTTCCGGCCCGGAGCTGCCTGCGCCCCGGTCCCGAATGCCGTGACCGCATGCAAGGCCGACCCCGACGCCGCCCGGTCGGAAGACCGCCGCAAGGTCCTGGCGTCGATCGCCGCCATCCCCGCCCCGTCCATCCCGAGCGCCTCCACGAAGCGCCCCAGGCAGGCCGCAAACGCCTCCGGGTCCGGAAAACGGAATACACCGCTGAAGGCGTCATGGCTCGGCAAGCCGGTCTCAAGACTCGGAAACTCGCGCAGAAGACCCTCCCGATCCCCGGCGAAATCCGCAAAGTCCACGCAACTGTCGCAGCCGCACACCGACCCCACCAACGCAATCGTCAAAAATGTCCGCAAGATCGGTGGCGACGCGCATTCCCAAGCCGCGGGTCGGGACCATCCCGTAAAATCCACACAATCAATGCCATCCGACCCTACCCCCTTGAAACCATCCAGACCCCCCTCCTCAAATCCCCGATCTGCACACTTGGTCCCAAATGCGATTCCCCTGCCGGTCCGCCGACGCATACTGGGAATCCAACAAACCCTGTGACAGGTTTCCGCACCCCGTCGGTGACGCTGCGTTTGCTCAACCAGCATCTTGAATCCAAACAGATTCAACGCCAATGGGGGACCGTAAAATCTCGGTCGGACATCGGAGCGCGCGCCGATCGCCCAGGGCGGGTTGATCGTCGCGCTGGTCAAGCTGTTGTCGCGCCGCGCGCCGGATGGGCGTCAGAAGAGGCCGACCACCTCCCCGCTTTCGTCGAGGCCGATGGCCTCCGCCGCCGGCGTACGCGGCAGGCCCGGCATGGTCATGATGTCGCCGCAGACCGCGACCACAAACTCCGCACCGGCCGCAAGCCGCACTTCGCGCACCGGAATGCTGTAGCCCTCCGGCGCGCCCCTGAGCGCGGGATCGGAAGAGAAGCTGTATTGCGTCTTCGCCATGCACACCGGCACATGGCCGAACCCGTCGGCCTCGAAGCGCGCAAGCTGGTCCTTGACCCGCGCCGGCGCCTCGGCCCCGTCGGCGCGGTAGATCTCGCGCGCGACCGTCTCGATCTTCTCCCAGAGCGGCAGGCCGTCCGGATAGATCGGGGCGAATTCGGCGTCGCCGCTGTCGGCAAGCGCGGCGACCGCCTGCGCCAGGCTCTCCGTGCCGGCGCCGCCCTCGGCCCAGTGGGTGCAGACATGCGCCGCCGCGCCGCGCTCGGCCGCAAGGCGCCGCACCGCGGCGATCTCCGCATCGGTGTCCGCCGTGAAGCGGTTGACAGCCACGACCGCCGGCACGCCGAACTTGACGAGATTGTCGAGATGGCGGCCGAGATTGGCGAAACCCCGCTCGACGGCCGTGACATCCTCTTCGCCCAGCGCATTGCGCGCGATGCCGCCGTGCATCTTCAGCGCGCGCACCGTCGCGACCAGCACCACCGCATCGGGTTCGAGCCCCGCCTTGCGGCACTTGATGTCGAAGAACTTCTCCGCGCCGAGGTCCGCCCCGAAGCCCGCCTCGGTGACCACATAGTCGGCGAGCTTGAGCGCCGCCCGGGTCGCGACCACGCTGTTGCAGCCATGCGCGATATTGGCGAACGGGCCGCCGTGGACGAAGGCCGGGTTGCCCTCCAGCGTCTGCACCAGGTTGGGCTGCAGCGCGTCCTTCAGCAGCACGATCATCGCGCCGTCGGCCTTCAGGTCGCTCGCCGTGACCGGCGACTGGTCGCGTCGGCCGCCGACGACGATCTGGCCCAGCCGGCGCTGGAGGTCCACTCGGTCCGAGGCGAGGCAGAGGATCGCCATGATCTCCGAAGCGACGGTGATGTCGTAGCCGGTCTGGCGCGGGAAGCCGTTGGCGACGCCGCCGAGCGAGACCGCGATGTCGCGCAGCGCCCGGTCGTTCATGTCCACCACGCGCCGCCAGGTGACGCGGCGCGCATCCAGCTCCAGCCCGTTGCCCCAGTAGATGTGGTTGTCCGTCATGGCGGAAAGCAGGTTGTGCGCGGCGCCGATGGCGTGCATGTCGCCGGTGAAATGGAGATTGATGTCCTCCATCGGCACGACCTGGGCGTAGCCGCCGCCGGCCGCCCCGCCCTTCATGCCGAAACAGGGGCCGAGCGAAGGCTCGCGCAGGCAGATTGCCGTGTTCCTGCCGATGCGGTTCAGTCCGTCGCCGAGGCCGACCGTTGTCGTCGTCTTGCCTTCGCCCGCCGGCGTCGGCGTCATGGCAGTCACCAGGATGAGCTTGCCGTCGGGCCGGCCTGCCAGGCCGTCGATGAAATCCGCGGCCACCTTGGCCTTGTCGCGGCCGTAAGGCACGAGCGCGCTTTCGGGAATTCCGAGGCGCGCGGCGATCTCGCCGATCGGCCGCAACCGCGCTGCGCGGGCAATTTCGATATCGCTCTTGGCCATGAGGGCACTCTCTCCTCGCCGGACGGAAGGGGCGCAGAATGACAAGCTCGCGCGCTCCGTGCAAACGCCGACTTCGCCGTGGCGGAAAGCCCCGCCGCAGCCCGGTTCAGCCCGCTTTCCGCCGGAGCGCGCCCAGGGAGCAGGAGACGGCGAAGAACAGCACCGCAAGCGTCACGATGGTGGGGCCGGTGGGCGTGTCCCAGCGCCAGGAGGCGCCGAGGCCGGCGAAGACGGATGCGACGGCGATGAGCGCCGCGCCGACCGCCATGCGTTCCGGCGTGCTCGAGAACGGCCGGGCGGCGGCGGCCGGGACGATCAGCATCGCGGTAATCAGCAGCGCGCCCACCACCTTGATCGAGACGGCGACGAGCACCGCGATCGCCATGGTCATGGCAAGCTGCTCGCGCTCCGGGTCGATGCCGCCGCCGCGCGCGAGTTCCGGGCTGAGGGTTGCGGTGAGCAGCGCCGGCCAGCGCCAGACGATGAGGCCCAGCACCACCGCCGCCCCGCCCCAGATCACCGCGAGGTCGGTGCGGGTCACGGCGAGGATTTCGCCGAACAGATAGGCGTCCACGTCGATGGCGCGCGGGGACGCGGCCGCGACCGCCACCAGCCCCACCGCGAGGCTGCCATGCGAGGCGACGCCGAGCAGCGTGTCCATCGCCAGGCCGCGCCCGGAGAGCATCGAAACGGCGACCGCCATGGCCGCTGCCGCAGCGAGCACGCCGATGACGGTCGAGATCGAAAAGGCGAGCGACAGCGCAACGCCGAGGATCGCCGCATGGGCGGTCGCATCGCCGAAATAGGCGATCCGCCGCCAGACGACGAAGCAGCCGAGCGGGCCCGCCGCAAGCGCCACACCGACGCCGGCGAGGCAGGCGCGGGTCAGGAAGTCGTCGAGCACCCGTACTCCGGCGTGTGGCGGTGGCCCGGCGCATGGCGGTTCAGGGCGAGCGCGCCCGGCGCCGCCTCGCCGAACAGCGTGCGGTATTCGGAGGCCGAGGACACGGCCACGGGCGGCCCCTCGCACCAGACGGTGCCGTTGAGCGCGATCACCCGGTCGGTCGCCCCCATCACGACATGCAGGTCGTGGCTGACCATCAGCACGCCGCAGCCCAGGCGGTCGCGCACTGCGCCGATCAGCCGGTAGAGCGCGGCCATGCCCGGCTGGTCCAGGCCCTGCGCCGGCTCGTCGAGCAGCAGCAGGTCGGGTTCGGAGAGCAATGCCCGCGCCAGCAGCACGCGCTGGAACTGCCCGCCGGAGAGCGCCGTCATCTGCCGCCCGGCGAGGTCCGGCACGCCGGTCTCCTCCAGCGCGCGGCCGATACTGCCATTGCGCCGTCGCGCGCCGAGCCGGAGGAAGCGCGCGACGGTAATCGGCAGGGTGGCGTCGAGATGGAGGCGCTGCGGCACATAGCCGATGCGCAGCCCCGGTGCGCGCTCGACACTGCCGGCGGCGGGCGGCACGGCCCCGACCATGGCGCGCAGCAGCGTGGTCTTGCCCGAGCCGTTGGGGCCGACGACGGTGACGACCTCGCCGCGGTCCACCGCGAGGTCGATGTCGCGCAGCGCGAGCTGTTCGCCCAGCCTCACCGAGAGGCCGTGCATCGCGATCAACCGCACGGCGCGCCGGCTCCCGGGGCGCAGTCCCGGCAGAGACCCTCCGCCTCCATCACCGAGCATTCGATGGCGAAACCCGTCGCCCGCGCCTCCTGCAGCAGCGCGGCCGGAGCGGGCGATACGCAGGTCTCCGCCACGGAGCGGCAAGTGCGGCAGATCAGGAAAGCCGGCGTGTGCGTTTCATGCGGATACATGCAGGCGACATAGGCATTCAATCGCTCCACCTTGTGGACAAAACCCTGTCCGATGAGAAAATCGAGCGCGCGGTAAGCGACCGGCGGCTGGGAGCCGAACCCGCCCGCATCGAGGCGCTTCAGCAGGCCGTATGCCGGCATGGCGGCGTGGCTCTCCAGCAATATTTCGAGAGCATGCCGGCGGACGGGCGTGAAGTTGACCTTGTCCTCCGACGCGCGGCGTTCGGCCTCGTCGAGCACGCGGCGGATGCAGTCCCCGTGGTCGTGCGGGCGCATCGCTTCCGCCGCCGCCGTCCGTTCCCCGTGTTTCCCGTTCGCCATCCCGTTTCCCGGCGCACTGCAATGTTATATTATACTATTCTGAAGCAGATCCGCCGCTACGATACAGGATAACAGCATGAAGCACCGCCTCGCCTGCCTCTCGTCGTTCGTCGCCCTCGCCTCGCTCGCTGTCCTGCCCGCCATGGCGGCGCCCAGGGTCGTGACGGACATTCCGCCGGTCCAGTCGCTTGCGGCGCGCGTCATGCAGGGCGTGGGCGAGCCGGAGTCAATCCTGCCGCCCGGCGCCACGCCGCACGGCTATTCCATGCGGCCGTCCGAGGCGGCGAGGCTGGCGGCGGCCGATATCGTGTTCTGGGTGGGCGAAGGCCTCACGCCCTGGCTCGGCGATGCGGTGGAGAGCCTCGCAGCGGACGCGCTGTCGGTGGAGCTTATGGAGGCGCCGGGCGTGGCGCTGCTCGAGTTCCGCGAGGACGGGCATGAGGACCATGACGGCGACCGCGACCGCAAGGAGCGGGAGGACACCCACGAGCACCATGGCGGCATGGACCCGCATATCTGGCTCGATCCCGACAACGCCAGGGCCATGCTCGCGGAAATGGCCGCCCGCCTCGCGGCGATCGACCCTGCCAATGCGGATGCCTATGCAGCCAATGCCGCCGGCGGGGCGGCCGAGCTGGACGCGCTGACGGAGCGGGTGGAAGCCATCGTGGCGCCTGCGCGCGGCAAGTCGTTTTTCACCGCCCATGATGCCTACGCCTATTTCGAGCATCGTTTCGAGATCGAGTCGGAGGGGTCCGTAGCGCTGAGCGACGCCGCCTCGCCGGGTCCGGCGCGGCTTGACCGCATTCGCAGCGAGATGCGCGAACACGGCGTCGTCTGCGTCTTCGTCGAGCCGCAGTTGGACCCGAAGCTCGCGCAGACGGCCGCTGAGGGCACTGACGCGCGCATCGCCGCGCTCGACCCGGTGGGCGCGGCGCTCGACGCCGGCCCCGGACTCTATGCGGCGCTGATCGAGGGCCTCGCGGAGAGCCTCGCGGACTGTCTGGTTCAGTAGGAGAAGGGCCAGGCGCGAAGCCGGTTGCGCGCGCGGCGCCAGAGCGCGGCCAGGCCCTCGGGTTCCAGCACCAGGAAGGCCAGGATCAGGAGGCCGAAGGTCATCTGCCTGACCTGGGCGACCGCCTGCGCCATATAGGCGAGGTCCACGAACCAGGCCCCGACCGTGCTCATGGCGAGGAACACGAAGCGCGGCACGAGGCTGAGGAAAGCAAGCCCCAGCAGCGCGCCCCACACGCTGCCGAGCCCGCCGATGATGTTGATGGCGAGGTAATAGATGGAAATCGCGAAGGTGTATTGCTGGTAGTTGGCGACGCCCAGATAGTAGGTGAACAGTACGCCCGCCGCGCCGCCATAGGCCGCGGAGAGGGCGAAGGCGGCGAGCTTCACCCGGCTCACATCCACGCCCATGAGCGCGGCGGCGTTCTCGTGCTCGCGCACGGCGACCATCGCGCGGCCGAGGCGCGAGCGGCCGAGATTGAGCGCTGCCAGCAGCCCGGCGGCGGCGACGGCCATGACGAACAGGTAGAGCTCCGCCGCGCTGTCGAGCCGGATGCCGAACAGTTCCGGGCGCTGCACATGGATCGAGGCCTGGATGCCGCCGCTGATCGCCGGCGTGCGGTTGATGATCCACTCGATGACCAGTTGAGCGGCGAGGGTGGAGATCGCCAGGTAGAAGCCCTTTATCCGCAGCGAGGGCAAGCCGACCACGATGCCGACCAGCGCCGCCATCGCCGCCCCCGCCGGCAGGGTGAGCCAGACAGGCATGTCGAGCCGCACCGCGAGATTGGCCGCCGTATAGGCGCCGACGGACATGAAAGCGCCGTGCCCGAGCGAGATCTGGCCGGCATAACCGAGCAGGATCGTGAGTCCGAGAGCGCCCACGAGGTTGACCGCATTGAGCGTGAGCACCGCCAGCAGGTGCTCGCTGCCGAACAGCGGCACGGGCACGAACAGCAGGAACAACGAGGCCCACACCGCCCGCCGCACGGCCGGGTGCGGGAACAGCGCCATGTCCGCGCGGTAGCTGGTCTTGTAATGGCCGGATTCGCGGAGGAACATGCCCGCCCGAACGGGTAACGAAGCAACGGGCGAGCAAAGCATGAAACTCAAGCGCGTGGAACATGTCGCCATCGCGGTGCGCGACATGGGGGCATCGATGAAGATGCTGGAGGAGACGCTCGGTCTCGAACTCGACTATGAGGAACGCATCGGCGACACGCGGCTCGCCATGTATCCCGTCGGCGAGACCAGCATCGAACTGCTGCAGGCGGAAGGCCCGGCCTCGCAGGTGAACGAGTGGATCGAGGGCAGGGGCGAGAGCATTTACCACCTCTGCTTCGAGGTGGATGACATCGACGCCGCGCTTGCGGAGTTGAGGGAGAAGGGCGTCAAGCTGATCGACGAGACGCCGCGCCCCGGCCATGGCGGCAGCCGCATCGCCTTCCTGGATCCGGCGGCCACCGGCAACATCCTCATCGAGCTGGCGGAACTGCCGACGGGGCGCTAACCCAGCACGCCCTCGCGGCAGCGGAGGAGCCGGCCGGCGAGCGCGCCGGTGTGCTCGCCCCGGTGGATGACGACCCGGCCGTTGACGATCACCGTCTCGACGCCCGCCGGATAGGTGTGCGGCTCGTCGAAGGTGGCTTCGTCCCGGATCGTCTCCGCATCGAACAGGACGACATCGGCGGCCCAGCCCTCGCGCAGCAGGCCGCGATCCGCCATGCCGAGCGCCCGGGCGGCATTGCCGGTCATCTTGGCGACGGCCTGCGGCAGGGTCAGCAGTCCTTCGTCGCGGGTGTAGCGGCCGAGCACGCGCGGGAAGGTGCCGTAGAGTCTCGGATGCGGCTTGCCCTGGGAGGTGATGCCGTAGGGCGCGACGCAGGGGCCGTCCGAGCCGACGGTCATCGACGGCTCGGCCGCGATGCGCCGCACATCTTCCTCCGACATGCTGCGCACCAGGATACGGGTCCCGCCCCGGTCCTCGACGACGATGTCGAATACTGCCTCGAGCGGGTCGCAATCGCGCGCCGCTGCAATCTCCGAGATCGTCCTGCCGGGCTCGGCGGCGCCGGGCGAGTTGGCGATGCGGATGTCGTCCCAGCTCTCGATATGGCCGAAATTGTTGAAGCCGCCCTCGGCGATCTTCTGGCGCACGCGCGAGCGGATCTGCGGGTCGGCAAGCCGCTCCAGCATCGCGTCGATGCCGCCCTCCTGCAGCCAGACGGGCAACAGGAAGCGCAAGGGGTTGGTCGCCCAGTCATAGGGATACTGGTCGCAATGCACATCGACACCGCGCGCCCGCGCCTCCGCGAACTGCCCGAGCAGCTTGTCCGCCTCGCCCCAGCGGCCGGCGCCGGACAGCTTGAGATGCGCCACCTGGACATGGATGCCGCATTGCTCGCCGACGTCAATCGCCTCCGCGACCGCCTCATGCACGCCGTGGCTCTCGTCTCGCACATGGCTCGAATAGCGCCCGCCATGCGCCTTCACCACGCGGCCGAGCGCGCGCATCTCCTCCGGCTTCGCGTAGCAGCCGGGCGCGGTGAAGAGGCCGGAGGAGAGGCCGAGCGCGCCCGCCTCCAGCGCCTCGGCCAACATGTCCTGCATGTGTCGGAGCTCCGCGTCGGAGGGGTCGCGATCCTCCATGCCCATCGCCATCAGGCGCAGCGTGTTGTGGCCGGCCTGCATCACCGTGTTCAGCGAGAGGTCCGGCCAGGTCTCCATGTAGCGGACGAAATCCGTCTCCTCGAAGGGCAGCCAGGGGGCGCTCGCCGAGAGGTAGTCCCGCAGCATCTCGACCTTGCCGGGCAGCGCCGGGGCGACGGAGAAGCCGCAATTGCCGACTACCTCGGTCGTCACCCCCTGGCGGATCTTGCATTCCGCCCTGGGGTTGAGCGGCAGGGTGAAGTCGGAATGGGTGTGGATGTCGATGAAGCCGGGCGCGACGATGCGGCCCCCGGCGTCGATCACCGTCTCCGCGGTGCCTGCGTAGCTCTCCTCGATGGCTGCGATGCGCCCGCCGCGGATCGCCACATCGGCCGCGCGCCCCGGCGCCCCGGTCCCGTCCACGACCTCGCCGCCCCCGATGAGAATGTCGTCCATCGCGGCGTCCTCCCGAAATCGCAAGCTTCGGGCGGCAGGATAGCGCAATTGACCCCCGGATGGCGCAACAACGCCCGCCGGCTCCGGCTCAGCCGGTTCCGGACGCAATCGGCGGCTTGCGGTCGAACCAGGGGCGGGCGGCTTCGAGCTGGGCGGAAAAACGAAAGAGCGCGGCTTCGTCCCCATATGGCGCGACGGCCTGCACGGCGACCGGCAGGTCGTCGGCGTTCGTGCCGATCGGCAGCATGATCGCGGGCTGGCCGGTGATGTTGAACCAGACGGTGAAGGGCGAGAAGGCAAACACGCGCCGCCAGTATTCGTCCACATCGTCCATCGTCATGTCGAGCCAGCCGAGCTTGACCGCTATGCCGGAGGCCAGCCCCGGCGTCAGCAGCAGGTCGTAATCCGCATGGAAGGCGGCCATCTGCCGGCCGAGCCGGTGCATGGCCTGCGTCGCGCGGACATAGTCGGCGCCGCTCACCCGCTCGGCCATTTTCGCGGAAAGCCAGGTGATTCGTTCGACCTCGTCCTCGCGGGCCGCGCGGCCGGCGCTCGGGTGGCTCGCGAGATTGACCGCGGTGTTGGCGGCCATGAGGGTGAGGAAGGTCGGCGCCACGGCCGCGCCGTCGATGGCGGGGTCGGCCTCTTCCACCCGGTGCCCGAGCTCGGCGGCAAGGCTCGCGGTTTTCTCCAGCACGCGCAGCGCGTCCGCCTCGACGGGAGCGCCGTTCGGCGCGCGGCGGGTGAAAGCGATGCGCAGCCTGCCCGGGTCGGCGCCGGCCTCGTCCAGGAACGGGCGGGCCGACGGCGCGGCGCTGTAGGGATCGCCGGCGCCCGGCCCGCATGTGGCGTCCAGAATGGCGGCGCTGTCGCGCACGGTGAGCGTGACGGCATGTTCGGTGGAAAGGCCGCCCAGTCCTTCGCCCATATAGGGCGCCATGGTGTTGCGGTTGCGGGTGGGCTTCAGGCCGACAAGGCCGCAACAGGCGGCCGGTGCTCGGATTGAGCCGAAGCCGTCGGAGGCGTGCGCCGCCGGCAGCATGCGCGCGCCTACTGCAGCGGCCGCGCCGCCGCTGGAGCCGCCGGATATGCGCGCGGTATCCCAGGGGTTCTTCGTGGCCCCGTGCAATTGCGGCTCGCAAGTGAGGCTGAGCCCGAGCTCGCAGGTGTTCGTCCGCCCGAATATGACCGTGCCGGCGCGCTTCAGCCGCTTGACGAGGTCGCTGTCCTCCGCCGGCACGACGTCGGCAAAAAACTTGCAGCCCCGCGTGGTCGGGCAGCCGGCCAGCGAGGCGCTCAGGTCCTTCAGCAGATAAGGCACGCCCTTGAGCGGGCCGTCGGGCAGGCCCTCGGCGATGGCCCGGCGGCCGTAGTCGTAAAGCCGGTTGGTGACGGCATTGACGGCCCCGTTCCGCGCCTCGACCCGCTCGATGGCGGCCTCCAGCAGCTCTTCCGGCGCCGTCTCGCCGCGCGCCACCAGCGCGGCCAGCCCGACCGCATCATGGTCTTCGTAGTCCGTAAATCCAGCCATCCTGCTTTCCGTTCGATACGGCGGTCCCCCGCTCATTCACGCCGCCGCCAGGATCATCTCCGCCGCTTTTTCGCCGATCATGATCGAGGGGGCGTTGGTGTTGCCGGAGGTGAGCGTCGGCATGATCGAGGCGTCGGCGACGCGCAGGCCTTCGATGCCGTGGACGCAGAGCCGGTCGTCCACCACGGCCATCGGGTCGGAGCCCATCTTGCAGGTGCCGACCGGATGGTAGGTAGTCTCAGCATTCTCCTTCACCCAGGCGATCAGCTCGTCGTCGCTCTCCAGCCTCTCGCCGGGCGTCATTTCCTCGCCGACGATGCCTTCCAGCGCCGGCGCGCCCATCAGCCGGCGCGTTATGCGCATGCCGCCGAGCGTGACCTCGCGGTCGATCCCGGCGGAGAGGAAGTTGAAGCGGATTGCCGGCGGCGCGGCCGGGTCGGCCGACGCCGCGTGGATGCTGCCGGTGCTCTCCGAGCGGAGCGGATGGGTGATGACGGTCACGCCCGATTCCTTCGCCAGCTTGAAATGCGGCGTCGCCAGGAACGGGATGAACGACATCATGGCGTCCGGGCTCGCCAGTCCCGGCCGCGTCCGGATATAGGCGCGGACCGGCGAGGCGGGCAGGCTCAGCAGGCCGGTGCGGGTCGCCGCGAACTTCACGGCCTGCCAGACCAGGCCGAGGCCGCGGCTCCTGTCGTTATAGGTGAGCCCCTTGGTCTGGATGCGCCATTTCATGCGCGGCGCGTAGTGGTCCCGCAGGTTCTCGCCGACGCCCGGCAGGTCGCGGATGACGGGGATGCCGAGCGCCTTCAGCCGCTCCGGCTGGCCGATGCCGGACAGCTCCAGCAATTGCGGCGAGGCGACGGCGCCTGCGCTCACCACCACCTCGACGTCGGCATGGGCCTCACGCACTTCGCCGCCGCGCCGGTAGCGCACGCCGGTGCAGCGCCGGCACTCGAACAGCAACGCTTCCGTCGGCGCATTGGCGCGGATATCGAGGTTCTGCCGCGAGCGCACGGGGTCCAGATAGCAGCGCGCCGTGCTCATGCGCCGTCCGCCGGAAATCGACGCCTGCGTCATCGAGATGCCGTCCTGCGAGCCGCCGTTATAGTCGGCGTTGCAGGCGAGGCCGATCTCCTGCCCCGCGCCGATGATCGCGTCGTAGAGCGGGCCGCTTTCCGCGAGGTCGCTGACCTTCAGCGGGCCGCTCCGCCCCCGGAACTCGTCCTCGCCGCCGGCATAGCTCTCCATCTTCCGGAACAGCGGCAGCACGTCGCGGTAGGACCAGCCGCGATTGCCGAGCTGCGCCCAGCCGTCGAAATCCTCCGCCTGGCCGCGCACGAACACCATGCCGTTGATCGCCGACGAGCCGCCCAGCAGCCGGCCGCGCGGCACCGGGATACGCCGCCCGCCCGTGCTTTCCTCCGGCTCGGAGGAATAGAGCCAATTGGCGGCGGGATTGTCGATCAGGCGCGCGAAGCCGACGGGAATGGACGACCAGGGATGGCTCGGCCGGCCCGCCTCCAGCAGCAGCACACGCTTCGCCGGGTCGGCCGAGAGCCGGTTCGCCAGCACCGACCCCGCAGACCCCGCCCCCACGACGATATAATCGAAACGTTCTTCCGCCATGCTGCTCCCCCCGTAATCGGCCCGGGCCCGTTCTCCCTCTCTAGCCGAAAACGCGCCACGCAATTGCGACGACGAAAGCGAGAATGAACCCGGTCATCCACTTCAACAGGAGAACGGTCCCCTTGATCTCGGCAACCGCCCCGTCGAGATCGGCCTTGGTCGCGAGGTTCTCGACGAGCTCCGAACCGATCGCATCCGCCATGGCCTCCGCCTGCTCGGGGGGCACGCCGGCGTCGCGAAGGCGCCGTGCATAGCGCAGGGTGTCGATTACGGTCGTTGCCATCGCCTTACCTTACCGGAACCGATTTATGCACGACTTTCAGGCGCTTGGCCACCTTCGACGGTCGCCGGGTCGATGCGGCGGTTTCGCCGCCGGCTTCCCTGCCCCACGCGCCCGCCGTTCACGCGCGGTCGCGGTGCTTCGAGAGGAAGGCAAGCAGTGCGGCGTTGAACGCCGCGGGGCGTTCGATGTTGGTCAGGTGTCCGGCGCCCTCGATCTTGACGAACTCCGAGCCGGCGACGCGGTCGTGCAGCGCCTGTCCGATGGCCGGCGGGGTCAGTCGGTCATGCTCGCCGTAGATGAGGAGCGTCGGAACCCCGATCCGGTCGATTTCGGCGGACCGGTCGAAGGAGAGCGAAGCCTCGATGGTTTTCAGGTAGGAGTCCTTGTGGAGCGCGGCGATGCTCTCCCAAAGCTGTCGGCGCGCGCGCTCGTCCGCGCCGGGCGCGGCCAGGCTCTCCACCAGCGCATCCGCGATGTCGCGCGGTTCCTTGCCCGCCTTGAGCGGCGCCTGGCGCAGCCGGATGAACTCGGCGCGCTTCTCGGGCGTCATGGAATCCCGGAAATCCGCCCTCGTGCCGCACAGCACCAGTGTGGCGACGCGATCCGGGAACCGGGCATGGACGTCCTGCGCGATCCTCCCGCCCATCGAGAGCCCGACCAGATGCGCCCGCTCCGCCCCGAAACGGTCGAGTATCCGGAGCGCGTCCTGCGCGAAATCCCCGAAATCGAGCGGGCCTTCATAGTCGTCCGAGGCGCCGTAGCCGCGTGCGTCCCAGGCGACGGCATGGAAGCTGCCGCCGAACGCCTCGATCTGCCGGGTCCAGTTCGACCGGTTGCCGCCGATCCCGTGCAGGAAGAATACGAGAGGGCCCGCTCCGGCCCGGTCGAGGGCGAGGCGCGGCGGCCCTTCGACGAAGACCGTCTCAATGTCCGTCATCCACAGCCTCCCGACCGGTCAACCGCCGGCCCGGCCCGATGCCCGCCGTCAGATGGAGAAGCCGCCGAGCTTGGTCTCCAGATATTCGGCGATGCCCTCATGGCCGCCCTCGCGCCCGAGGCCGCTTTCCTTCGAGCCGCCGAACGGGGCGGCCGCCGCGGTCGGGTTGATGTCGTTGATGCCGACAATGCCGAATTTGAGGCCCTCGAACATGCGGAAGCCCTTCGCCATGTCGCGCGTATAGACATAGGAGGCGAGGCCGTAATGGGTGTCGTTCGCCATGGCGAGCGCCTCGCCCTCATCCCGGAACGGAATGATCGGCGCAACCGGGCCGAAGGTCTCCTCGCGGTAGATCTGCATGTCGGGCGCGACCCCGGAGAGCACGGTCGGCGCATAGAAGGCGCCCTTTGCGAGCGCGCCGTCCGTCATGCGATGCCCGCCGCAGAGCACTTCCGCCCCGCGCCCGGCCGCGTCGGCCACCTGGCGCTCGACCTTCTCGATCGCCGCCTCGTCGACGAGGGGACCGATCTGCACGCCCTCCTCCAGCCCGTTGCCGGCCCGCATCCGGCCGACGCGCGAGACGAACTCCTCCGTGAAGGCATCGACGGCGTCCTCATGCACGAAGATGCGGTTGGGGCAGATGCAGGCCTGGCCCGTGTTCAGGAACTTCACCAGCGCCGCCCCCTTCGCCGCATGGACGGGGTCGGCGTCCTGCAGCACCAGGAAGGGCGCATGGCCGCCGAGCTCGAGCGAGACGCGCTTCATGCTTGCAGCGGCGCGCGCGGCGATCATCTTGCCGACCTCGGTCGAGCCGGTGAAGGTGATCTTCCGCACTCGCGGGTCCGTCAGGAAGGCGTCGCCGACGGGGGCGGGGTCCTCAGCCGTGACGAGGTTGACGACACCCGCCGGCACGCCCGCCGCCTCGAGGCACTCGAACACCTTGACCGCGGAGAGCGGCGTCGCCTCGGCCGGCTTCAGCACGATGGTGCAGCCGGCGGCGATGGCCGGCGCCACCTTGCGCGTCACCATCGAGACCGGATAGTTCCATGGCGTGATGGCGGCGACGACGCCGACCGGCTGGCGCAGCACCATGAAGCGCTGGTCGCCGCGCGGCGCCGGAATGGTCTCGCCATAGACGCGCTTCGCCTCCTCGGCATACCAGAGCAGGAAGTCCGCGCCGTAGCGCACCTCGTTGCGCGCCGCGCGCAGCGGCTTGCCCTGTTCGAGCGTCATCGTGCGGGCCAGGTCTTCCGCCCGCTCGGTCATGATCTCCCATGCGCGGTAGAGGATGCGCGAGCGGTCATAGGCTGTCTGCCCCGCCCAGCCGGCGAACGCGCGTTCGCCGGCGTCTATCGCGCGCGCTGCATCGGCGCCGCCGCCGTCCGGCACATCGCCCACCGTCTCCCCGTTCGCCGGGTTCGCAACCGGGAAGCGCCCGTCGCCGGCCGCCTCGCACCAGACTCCGTCGATGAACATGGCTCCGCACCCCTCCGCGTTTTCTCGGCCGCTCGCCCCATACCCTGCCCGCGCCGGCCGCTCAAGGTCCTGTTCCGGTTCGGGACATATGAGACGGGCGGGTTTCTTTGGCTGTGCGATTGGCAAGGCGCTCGGCGGGGGTTTGTCCGCCAGGCGCGTGGTGCGGTCTGAAGGTGTTGCCCTCCTCGGCGCAGGCGTCGAGCCATTGGTCGATGTCGTCGATGTCGTCGTTGGGGAGGTCCCGTATGGCGCAGACCTCGTATCGCCCTGCGCCGTTGTTGCGCTCGACAGGGCCGTTGAGCCTGGGCGACCGGGGCGGGCGTTCGAGGAGTGCGCTGCGGCGGCGCTGGCGTTCGGTCTCGAAGTTGGCCTTGAACCCGGAGCCTCCATCGACCTGGATGGCCTCGAGGGGGAAGGGCATGCGGTCCTGGAGCTTGTCGAGGAAGCGCTTGGCGTTGTGGGCGGTGGCGCGTCTCCGGGGCCTGGGCGCAGGTCCACTCGGCGACGGGGGCGCGTGCGGTGAACGGCTTGATCGCGGGCCGTCCGGGGTGGGTCGGGATGGCGAGGGTGTCGCGCTGGACGATCTCGCCGGGGCTTGTGGGCTTGCGGCCTTTGGGCAGGCGTCCGGCGCAGGGCCGGACGCGCCTTGCGGCGCGCGGCCCGTTGCGGCGCAGGAGGGGCGCGGGACACGCCGAGCGCTTCGGCCGCCTCTGCGGCGCTCAAGCCCTTGTCCGGCGCGCGCCGCCAGCGGGCCGGAACGGCGCGTCTGTGCGACGCAAGAGCGGCTCCTCGTGTAACATGACGAGGCAAGCCAATCACCTGCATGGGGGTCTCCTCCAGGCTGATCGTTTCAGCGCCAACAGCTGCGGAGACCCCCAAACCGCTTTCAAGCGGGCGGTCTCATATCTGTATGAACGAGGTCAGCCCTAAAGAGCGGCCCGTCGCCGCCGCGCCGCCGCCATGCTCGAATTCGGGTATGGCGGCGCTTGCGGAGAAATACAGGATATAGTATATTTCGCTCTTATGGCTACCATTGATCGCAGTGTCGGGACGGGACAGATGACTTGGACATCGGAACGGGTTCTGGAGTTGCGTAAACTCTGGGCGACGGGCGCGAGCACGGCGGAGATCGGCCGCCGCCTCGGCGTGTCCAAGAACGCAGTGGTCGGCAAGGCGCACCGCTCGGGCTTGGCGCCGCGCCCTTCGCCGATCCGCCGCCTGCCGGCCTCGCCGCCGCCGCGTCCGGTGCGCCTCGCCCCGGTCGGCCGGGCGGTCTGCAATTGGCCCTATGGCGACCCGCAGCATGACGACTTCCACTTCTGCGGGGCCGAGGCGGAGTCGGGCAAGCCCTATTGCGCCGAGCATTGCAACCGGGCCTATACGCGCGCGGCGCGCGGCGAAGAGGCCGACGAGGCAGCCTGAGCGGCCGGCCGCCAAAGGCGCGGCGCACGCATGGGCGTCATCGAAAGCAGGCTCCGGCCGCGGGGACGGGAATTCCGCGCCAATTCAGAGGCGATGCAGGCGCTGGCCGCGGACCTGCGCCAGTCCGTCGCCAAGGTGCAGGAAGGCGGCGGCGAGCGGGCCCGCCAGCGCCATCTCGCGCGCGGCAAGCTGCTGCCGCGCGACCGGGTGCGCGGCCTGTTCGACCCCGGCTCGCCCTTTCTCGAACTCTCCCAGCTCGCCGCCTGGGGCGTCTATGAGGACGACATCCCGTCCGCCGGCATCGTCACCGGCATCGGCCGCGTGCATGGGCGCGAATGCGTCGTGGTCGCCAACGACGCCACCGTCAAGGGCGGCACCTACTATCCGCTGACGGTCAAGAAGCATCTGCGCGCCCAGCAGATCGCGCGCGAGAACCGGCTGCCCTGCGTCTATCTGGTGGACTCCGGCGGCGCCAATCTGCCCCAGCAGGACGAGGTGTTTCCCGACGCCGCCCATTTCGGGCGCATCTTCTACAACCAGGCCACCATGTCGGCGGAAGGCATCCCGCAGATTGCCGTGGTGATGGGCTCCTGCACCGCCGGCGGGGCCTATGTGCCGGCCATGTCCGACGAGGCGGTGATCGTGCGCGGCCAGGGCACGATCTTCCTCGGCGGCCCGCCGCTGGTGAAGGCCGCCACCGGCGAGATCGTGAGCGCCGAGGAGCTGGGCGGGGCGGATGTGCATTCCCGCATCTCGGGCGTGACCGACCACTATGCCGCCGACGACAACCATGCGCTCGCGCTCGCGCGCACGGCGCTCGGCTACCTGAACACGGTCAAGCGCCCCGATCTGGACCTGCGCGCGCCCGAGGAGCCGCGCTACGACCCGGAGGAGATCTACGGCATCGTGCCGCCGGACTGGAAGACGCCCTACGATGTGCGCGAGGTCATCGCGCGCATGGTGGACGGCAGCCGGCTGGACGAGTTCAAGGCGCTCTACGGCGCCACCTTGGTCACCGGCTTCGCGCATATCGAGGGCTACCCGGTCGGCATCGTCGCCAATAACGGCATCCTGTTCTCGGAATCCTCGCAGAAGGGCGCGCATTTCATCGAGCTCTGCGCCCAGCGCGGCATCCCGCTGGTGTTCCTGCAGAACATCACCGGCTTCATGGTCGGGCGGAAATACGAGGCGGGCGGCATCGCGCGCGACGGCGCCAAGATGGTCCATGCCGTCGCCTGCGCGCGGGTGCCGAAGTTCACCGTCGTCATCGGCAACAGCTTCGGCGCGGGCAACTACGCCATGTGCGGGCGGGCCTACGGGCCGCGCTTCCTGTTCACCTGGCCGAATGCGCGCGTCTCGGTGATGGGGGCGGAGCAGGCGGCGACGGTGCTGGCGACGGTGCGCCGCGATGCGCTGGCGCGCGACGGGCGGGCGTGGCCGGAGGAGGACGAGGCGGCCTTCCGCCAGCCGATCCTCGACCGGTACGAGACCCAGGGGCACCCCTATTACGGCTCGGCCCGGCTGTGGGACGACGGCGTGATCGATCCGCCCCAGACCCGCACCGTGCTGGCGCTCGCCATCTCCGCCGCCCTCAACGCCCCCGTCGAGCGCGGCGCCTTCGGCGTCTTCCGCATGTAATACCGGCGGTCCTTATACAGCACTCATCGCAGCGGCGGCGGACCCGAACCACCGCCGCCCCGGCTTCCCCGCCCGGCGGCGGGTACAGGCGCGGGCCGGGGCGGTGAATGGGGCCGCCGCCCGTGTCCGCCGGGCCTTGTCGGCGGCGGACACGGGCGGGTTTGGGGGCGTCAGAAGGGGAGGTGGAGGCTGGCGGCGGCGGCGTGGTGGAGCTCGCCGTCCACGACCAGGCCGGCATAGCCGAAGCCCATCCGCAGCCCGCCCGGACCGGCCGCCTCCAGGCCCGCGCCCAGGCCGAACGCGGTCTCCGGCGCGTCGGCCAGCCGCGCCCGGCTGCCGGTGGACAGGATGCCGAGCCGGTCCGATTGCTTCATCTCGAAGCTCTCCGAGCCGGTCCGCACACGCATCGCGCTCAGGTTCAGCGTCGGGCGCAGCTTCACCTCGCCGCCCGCCTCGCGCCAGCCGGAGGCGAAGCCCAGCCCCGCCTTGACGCCGCGATAGCGCTGCGTCAGGCCCGGCATGGCGGCGCGGAACACCGCGCCCTCCGCCATGTGGCTTTCCCGCTCCAGTTCGCCGGCGAAGGCTTCCGCCTGCGGGACGAGCGTCATGCCGCCGCCCAGGTCGAGCCGCGCGCCCAGGCTGAGCCGGAGGTCGCGCTGCGCCGCGTCGAAGTGGCTCTGCATCCCGCCGCCGACGGTCGGGTTCTCCCAGGAGCCGTTCACCCGCCAGTCGGCGTGCGAGAGGCTGAGCCCGGCGAACAGGCGCTCGCCCCGCCAGCCGCCGCGCAGGCTGTAGCGGCCTCCGGACAGCGCGGCGGCATCCGCGCCGGCGCGCCGCTTCGCCGCCATTTCGGGGGCGGTCGCGAAGCCGAGGCTGAAGCCGTTGCCGACGGCCAGGTCCATGCCGATCTCGACGCCGCCGACGCCGCCGCCCGCCGTCAGGCCGGAGGCGAGGTTGCGCGTCCACCAGCGCGACTCGCCGGCGGCGGCCTGGACGAAGGCGGGCTTCGGCGCCGCCGGGTCCGGCGCCTCATCGGGGCCGAAGTCGAACAGCGTGAAGACCAGCGCCAGCAGCCCGGCGCCGACAACTGCCCCGCGACTGCCGCCGCCGCCGGAACCGGAGCCGACGGGAGTCTTCGGATCGACGCCGGGGTCGGGAGTCGGCGGGCTGACATCGGGTCGGTCGGGAACGGCCGGTGGCTCGAGTTGATGCGCCTTCGCTTCCTCCGCGATGTCCTGCGTCCCCTGCGATCCGTCGGCCATCACCTCGGCGGTTCCAATGAGTTCCTCGTTTCCGTCATCGTCCCGCGTCAGGTACCTTACTTCCTCTCCGCTCAGCTCCGTGTCGCGCGAGACGGCGTTCCGCGCCATCTCCCCCGCCGTTGCTTGGGTGTTCAGGTCGTTCTGGAGATACAGGGTGCAGCCGGTTTCCGCCCTGTCCCCGTCCCGGCAGGAGACTCCGCCGCCGGCGCGGATCTGCGGCAGCACGACCTTGTCGTCGTCCGTCGTCGTGGCGAAGAGCTGGACGCGGGACCCGTCATGGATCGTCATCGTCCCCGTGTCGCCCAGGTCGAAGGCGCCGAAGATGGACAGTTCCGCATCGTCGGTGAATGTGGCGCTGCTGCCGCTGAAGGTCACGGCGTCGAGGCGGATCTCGCCGCCGGACCCCGTGAAGTCCGTCAGCCCGGTAATGGCCCCGGCGAAATAGCCGCCATTGGTGACGCGGAGCGTGTCCGTGCCGGCGCCGAAATCGATATCGCCGCCGAAATAACCGCCGTTCAGGACCTCAAGCATGTCGTTGCCGGCGCCGAAGTCGAGTCCGCCCTCGAAATAGCCGTTGTTCCGGACGCGGAGCGTGTCCGCGCCGTCCCCGAAGGCGACCGGGCCGCGCAGAATGCCGGCATTGACGGTCATTCTGTCGTCGCGCCCGCCGAAAGTCACCCGGCCGATCAACTCGCTCGCCGTCACGGCGACCGTCGCCGGCGCGCCTTCGAGCAGCAGCGCCTGCGGCGCGTCGATGACCGCGCCGTTGCGGACCGTCACATCGATGCCGCCCGCCGCGCCGCTGGAGGCATGGATGCCGACGCCGTCGTTCGCGTCGTCGGCGTCGTCGTGGCTGGCGGTGACCCTGCCGCCGTCGGCGAGGACGGTGGCCCGGCCGGCGCCGAAGGTGATCGCCTTGATGCCGCGCGTGCCGGCGCCCGATACGGTAATCGCGCCGGTATTGACCGCTTTCACATTGCCGGCGTTCGACCGATAGAGGCCCGCATAGAGGCCGTGCGAGCCGCCCGCCCGCCCGTCTTCGCCGGGCAGCGTGGCGTCCGACTCGGTTGCGTGAGTCGTGATCGTGCCGGCGTTCTTCACCACGGCGTCTCCTTTGACCGAGGTCGCGAACACACCGTAGGAGGCCAGGCCGTGCGTGTCGATGGCGCCGCGGTTTCTCGCAGTCGCCGTTCCGTCCGCCGACCAGGACATGATGCCATGGGCGCCGTTCCAGTAGCTGCTCATCTTTTGGGCGTCGCCCCGGGTGACGATGCGGCCCGAATTCTCCGCCGTCGCGTCGCCGCTCGCCGAACCCTGCACCGCAAAGTTGTCGGCGTAGATAATTATGCCGCGCACGCCGTCTCCGCCGACGTCGATGCTGCCGCCGGCCTCGTTGGTCGCTTTCGCCGCCGCGCCCCCGCCAGTATAGACGAACACGCCCCCGGCGCCGGCGTAACTACCGTCGTCCTCCGGCATGAGGCCGCCCGTGGTGACGATGTCGCCGGAATTGACGGCGACGGCCTTCTCGCCGTCGCCGCCGCGCTGCGAACTCGTGGAGAGGCCCGAAGCGCTTCGGCCCTCGGTCCGGATATCGCCGCTGTTTTTGCCATAGGCCGACTGCCTCGCCGACCAGGCGCGCATGCCGTTGGAGGGCCGCCGGTATGTCCCGCTTACCAGCATGTCGCCATAGGTGGTGACCGAACCCCGGTTCACCGCCCGGGCTTCGCCGGCGCTGCCCTCATTGCTTGCCCGGATACCCGTCCACCCGGTCCCGCCGCTGAGCGCGCCGGAAGTCTGGTCCTTGCTGCCGGTCGTGATCTTGCCGCCGACTTCGTTCACCGCGCGCGCAACGCCGCCAACCGAACCGGCCGTTACGCCGCCTGCGGTACGCCTCGGAGACGCGGTGGTGCTGTCGCCGGTCGCGGTCACCGTCCCCCGGTTGGTCGCGGTGGCGGCGCCATTGCCGGCCCAGGCCCATATGCCGCGCGCTCCGCCGCCGCTGACTTCGATGACGCCGCCGGCCTCGTTGGTCGCTTGCGCCTTGCCGCTGCCGTCATTGCTCGCCCGCAGGCCGTCGGCGCCGGCGCCGGCGTAGCGCGACTCGCTGCCGTCCACCCCCCTCTTGTAGCCGCCGGAGGTCTCGATCCTCCCCTCGTTGACCGCGGTCGCCGTTCCGGCCCCGGTCGACCCGACCCTGGCGTAAACGCCGCTCGCGCCGGCCCCGCTGGTGGAGACCGTGCCCTTGTTGACGGCCCGGGCGTGCGCCTCCGCGCTCCTCGACCCGGTCCGGACCTCCATCCCTCGGGCCCAGTCTTCACCACTGGTGGTTATGGCGCCGTGGTTGATCGCAACGATATGGTCCGTATGCCCCGTGTCCCGGTTCCGAAGCCGTATGCCCCGCGTGGAAGCCTCGGAGGCATGGATGGCCGCGAAGGATTCCAGGGTGAAGGCGTTGTCCGGAGATGCGAAACTGTCGATGTCGATATCGAGGCCACCGTCGTCCCCGCCCGGCGCTCCCAGCGCGCCGGTCAGCACCCAGCGTGCGGTCTCGACATCGGTCAGGTCGTCTTTGGCGAAATCGATATTCGCGTCGGCGATGTCGGCGATGAGCCGGCCGGCGCCGGCCGGAGGGGGCGGCAGGTCGCCGAGGTCCAGGGTGTCGCGGTTGGCGTCGCCGGTGCAGACGACCCGGTAATCCCTGCCGGCCCCGGCCGTCCATCCGCCGCCGCCATCCAGGGTTCCCTGCTTCCAGGAGGCGCCGCAGGTCACCGTCGCCTGCGCGGGAACGTAGGGGGCCGTTGCGAAAAACAGCAAACCGGCACCCGCGATGGCGCCGGCAACGGGCGTCAGGCGCGTTCGTTGACAATAAAACTGCGGGGGGGGGGGGCAGAATTTCTGAACGGCGGAACAAACACATGGATTTCAAGTTCTCCTGCTTCCAAACGCTATCCGGCGACCCCGCAGGGCTGTCGCTTGGTCCGTCAAGCATCGAATGCCGGCCGGCGCCGTGTCAATATCCAAAATGCGCCAGGTCCCGGCGCGGCGGATCAGGCGCCGCCGTCGAGCCCCGCGAGCAGGGTTTCGCGCGGCAGGCCGCGGGTGATGAAGACGAGGCGCGAGCGGCGGTCGTCATCCGGCCACCCGGCCATGCGCGCCGGCGACTGGAAGATATGCTGCACGCCGTGGACCACGACCGGCCCGTCCTCGCCTTCGAGGTTCAGGATGCCCTTGACGCGCAGCAGTTGCCTGCCATGGACATTGCGCAGTGCGGCGAGCCAGCGCGAGAACGCCATCCAGTCTATCGGCTCCTCGAAGACCAGCGACACCGTGTCGATGTCGCCGAGGTCGTGGCCGTGCCCATGGTCGTGCCCATGCCCGTGCTCCTCCTCGCCTGCAAGGCCGAGCCAGCGGGCATCGGCCGTGTCGAGGCCGAAGAGGAAATCCGGCGGCACCGCGCCCATCGCCGCCTCGCGCCGTTCCGCGCCCGGCGCGAGCCGGTCCAGAAGCCCGGCCAGGTCCGCCGGGGCCGCATCCTCCCGGTCGCATTTGGTCACGATGATGCGGTCGGCGAGCGCCACCTGTTTCACCGCTTCCGGCTGCTCGCCGAGATGGCCCGGCCCGAGCACGCCGTCCACCGTCGCCGCGATGCCGTCGAGCCGGTAGAATCTGGAAACCAGCGGGTTGTTCAGCAGCGTCTGGGCGATCGGCGCCGGGTCCGCCAGGCCCGTCGTTTCCACCGCCACGCGCTCGAAGGGCGGCACCGCGCCGTCCCGCCTGCGCGCCAGCAGGTCGCGCAGCGTCTCCTCCAGGTCGGAGCGCAACTGGCAGCACACGCAGCCGCCATTGACCACCATGGTCTCGCCGTCCACGGCCTCGACCAGCAGGTGATCGAGGGCGATATCGCCGAATTCGTTCACGATCACCGCCGTGCCGGCCATGTCCGGGTCGCGCAGCAGGGCGTTGAGCAGGGTGGTCTTGCCGCTGCCGAGGAAGCCGGTGAGCACGGTGACCGGCAGGCGCGCCTCGGGCGCATGGGCTTCGAAGAGACTCATCGGCTCCGCTTTTCTCGCTCGTCCCGCCTTGACCTGCCGCCGCAACGGGGCACAGGATACGCTTCTACTATTACCGGAGTTGCCGCAAGGGAGACAGGCACATGATCTTCAGCAAGTTCGAGTCGCTGCCGAAGACGGCCGATATCGAGTCGCCGGATCGTCGGAGTTTCATGCGCACGGCCGCCGTCGGCGCCGGCGCGGTGGCGGCCGCCGGCGCGGCGATGACCGGCGGCGGCGTCCGGGAGGCCAGGGCGGACAGCCACATGACGCCTATCGGCGAGAAATGGTGGCCGTCGCGCTGGGGCGAGGGCGACCAGGCCGGCGCCTCCAACTGGATGACGCCGGAGAAGACGCTCGACGCCGTGAAGTGGATCAGGAACGGCAAGGTCCGCCGCATCGGGCGCGACTACGAGCCGGGCATCCCGTTCTTCGGCCCGCGCGGCTTTGCGCTCCGCATCCCCGGCGCCCCGACCGGCGGCCCGTTCGGCGAGAACATGCTGGTCTATAACGACGAGTATCTCGCGACCGAAATCGGCCAGGTCGGCACCCAGTTCGACGGGCTCGGCCATATCGGCGCCATCGTCGGCTCGGCGACCGACAAGGCGGACCACCGCTACTATAACGGCTTCACCGGGGCCGAGGTCGAAGGCGCCTACGGGCTCCAGAAGATCGGCGTGGAGCAGGTCAAGCCGTTCTTCACCCGCGGCCACCTGGTCAATGTGAAGCCGCAGCAGGCCTGGGACGCCGGCAACGAGATCACGCCGGCCCATGTCGATACCGCGCTCGCCGCGCAGGGCATGTCGCTAGACGACGTGAAGGAAGGCGACGCCGTGTTCTTCAACACCGGCTGGGGCGACCTCTGGATGAAGAACAACGACCGCTTCAACTCCGGCTGCCCCGGCATCGGCATGGACGTCGCGAAGATCCTCGTGGACAAGGGCGTGTGCCTTGTCGGCGGCGACACCTGGCCGGTCGAGGTGGTGCCGAACCCGGACCCGAAGAAGGCGTTCGTGGTGCATAACGAGCTCATCACCCGCAACGGCATCTACATCCACGAGAACCTGGTCTTCGACGAGTTGATCGCCGACGGGGCGTACCAGTTCGTCTATGTGTTCGCGCCGCTGCCGATCAAGGGCGGCACCGGCTCCATCGGCAACCCCGTCGCGATCACCTGATCCGGCTTCTTCCCCGCGGGCGCACCGCCGCCCGCGGGGAAATCTCCCTTCCACTCAAATCCCGGCGAAGAAGTCGTTGCCCTTGTCGTCGATGACGATAAAGGCGGGGAAGTCCTCGACCTCGATGCGCCAGATCGCCTCCATGCCGAGCTCCGGATATTCCAGCAGCTCGACCCGGCGGATATGGTCCTGCGCCAGACGCGCCGCAGAGCCGCCGACCGAGCCCAGATAGAAGCCGCCATGCGCCTTGCAGGCCGCCGTCACCTGGGCGGAGCGGTTGCCCTTGGCGAGCATCACATGGCTGCCGCCGGCGGCCTGAAAGGCGTCCACGAAAGCGTCCATGCGCCCCGCCGTGGTGGGGCCGAAGGAGCCGGACGCCATGCCCTCCGGCGTCTTGGCGGGGCCGGCATAGTAGATCGGGTAGTCGCGGAAATAGTCCGGCATCGGCTCGCCCGCGGCCAGCCTCGCCTCGATCTTCCGGTGCGCGAGGTCGCGCGCGACCGCGATCGGGCCGGTCAGAGCAAGGCGGGTGCGGATCGGATGGCGCGAGAGTTCGGCCCGGATTTCGTCCATCGGCCGGTTGAGGTCCAGCGCAACCACCTCGCCGCCGAGCGTGCCCGCGTCCGTCTCCGGCAGGAAGCGCGCCGGGTCGCGCTCGAGCGCCTCCAGGAACACGCCGTCGCGGGTGATCCGGGCCAGCGCCTGGCGGTCGGCCGAGCAGGACACGCCGATGCCGATGGGCAGCGAGGCGCCGTGGCGCGGCAGGCGCACCACCCGCACATCGTGGCAGAAATACTTGCCGCCGAATTGCGCGCCGATGCCCATGGCCCGCGTCGCCTCCAGAATCTTCTCCTCGGTCTCCCGGTCCCGGTAGGCGCTGCCATGCGGCCCGCCCCCGGTCGGCAGCCCGTCGAGATAGCCGGTGCTGGCGAGCTTGACGGTCTTCAGGTTCATCTCCGCCGAGGTGCCGCCGACGACGACCGCCAGATGGTATGGCGGGCAGGCGGCGGTGCCGAGCGTGCGGATCTTCTCGTCGATGAAGGCGAGCAGCCGGTCCGGATGCAGGGTCGCGGGCGTCGCCTGGTAGAGGAAGGACTTGTTCGCAGACCCGCCGCCCTTGGCGATGAACAGCAGCTCGTATTCCTCGCCCGGCGCCGCATAGAGGTCGAACTGGGCCGGCAGGTTGGAGCCGGTGTTGCGCTCCTCGAACATGGAAACGGGCGAGAGCTGCGAATAGCGCAGATTGTCCTCCGTATAGGCGCGGAAGATGCCGCGCGAGAGCGCCTCCTCGTCCCCGCCGCCGGTCAGCACCCGCTCGCCCTTCTTGCCCATGACGATGGCGGTGCCGGTGTCCTGGCACATGGGCAGCACGCCGCCCGCGGCGATATTCGCGTTCTTCAGGAGGTCCAGCGCGACGAAACGGTCGTTGGGCGAGGCTTCGGGGTCGTCGAGGATCGACGCGAGCTGCGCCAGATGCCCCGGACGCAGCAGGTGCGAGATATCGTGGAAGGCCTCGCGCGCAAGCAGGCTCAGCGCTTCCGGCTCGACGCAGACGAAATCCCTGTCCCGGAACCGCTCGACGGAAACGAAATCCCCCTCCAGCCGGCGCCAGGGGAGCTGGCCCTTGGCGAGCGGGAACATTTCGTGGAAGGCGAATTCGGGCATGGGCGCGCCCCTTATTTCTTGCGGAAACGGTCCAGCGACACGACATTGCCGCCGCCGCCCTTGTCCCTCTTGCCGCCCTCCGGCTGCCCGGCCTCGTCTTCCCCGGCCTCCTCGGCCGGCAGCAGCGGCTCGACGCCCTGGCGGGAGAAGCGCAGGCCGAAATCGACCGACGGGTCGTGGAACACGGTCACCGCCTCCCAGGGAATATGCAGGCGCTCCTGCATGCGGTTGAAGGAGAGCGTGACCTCGAAATGGGTCGAATGGACCTCCAGCCCGTAATACTGGTGCTGGAGCACGATGGTCATGGTGTCGGGATATTGCGCGGCGAGACGCGGCGGCACCGCTGTGGCCGGATGGCGGGTCGCAAAGGTGATGTAGAAATGGTGGTTACCGGGCAGGCCCTTTTCGGCCGCTTCCTCAAGCGCGCGCCGGACGACGCCGCGCATCGCATCCTCGACCAGCCGGTCGTATTCCAGGAAGTCCTCGGCCATCGCTCCCCCCACCCCCCGAACGGTGCGGATGGAGGGCTTCTGTTGCCCGGTGCCCTCCAAACCGCGCTTGCCGAATCAGCGATCAGGCAGCGAGTGCGACCTCATTGTCGTTCGCACTTGAGTTGCGGCCCGATAACGGTGGTGCCATGCCGAGCGAAGACCATGCCTTTACCACGCACGTCGATCCTGGTTCGCCCCCGTGGATGGTGGAGGCGCCGGGTACTGCCCCCGGGTCCGCAACGCTTATTCCGCATAGCGTTTATCGCCATAGCCGGTTGTATCCAGCGTCTTCAATATAGGGCGGAAGGCGCCGCCGGGCAATCGGGCGCGGTTTCCCTTCCGGCGCAATCCGGTATAACGGGAAGCATCGGACGGGGAGGCCGGACATGGGTTCGGGACATACCGGACAGCGCCTCGGCCGCCCTGGAGGACGAGCCGCCCTGGCCGGACTCGCCCTGCTGGCAGCCACAGCGGGGACGGAGGCGGCGGCCGGCGGTGTCGCGCCGCACCGGGCGTTCTACGAGGTCGGGCTTGTCCGCGCCGGCGCATCCTCCGGCATCGGCGGCTTGTCGGGAGCGGCGGCCTATGAGTGGACTTCCGATTGCGAACGAACGGTCGTGAACCGCGAGACCCGCCTGCTCATCCGGTCGGACGAGGGGCCCCCGGTCGCCGTGAGGGTGGACTTTTCGGCGTGGGAACGGCTGGACGGAACGGCTTACGGCTTCTCCGGCAAGACCAGCCGGACCGGCGTTCCCGTCCAGGAGCGCCGCGGCAGGGCGCGTCTTCCGGCGCCCGGCGCAGGCGGCGAGGTCGTCTATAGCCGGCCGGAAGGACGCCGCCTCGCGCTCGCGCCCGGCACGCTGTTCCCCGGCGCCTGGGTGGAGGAGGTCATCGAGCACGCCCGGACCGGCGGCGGCCTGTTCACGCGCACGATCTTCTTCGGCGAGGACGAGGACGACCTCCTGACCGCAAGTCTCCTGGTATTGCCGAACAGCGCGGCGGGCGCGGCGCCGGAGGAACTGGCCGGTCTTGCGCGCTGGCGGGCGCGGGTCGCCTTTTTCGGCGCGAACGACGACATGATACCCGCCTTCGAGTCGACCGAATGGTTCTACGAGAACGGCGTCGGCGGCGACGCCGAGATCGCCTTCCCCGATTTCACGATCCGCTATCGCCTGAAAGACCTCGAACTGCTCGACCCGCCGGATTGCTAAGGGGTAATCGGCCCAAGCCATCGTGCCGCCAGACCGGTCCCGACTGCTTCCCGGCAAGCGCGAAGGTGGAGCTTCGCTGGACACAAGACCCGGACTGAACCAGAATTTAGTGTCAGGGTGCCATTGCGGGCCGGGCGCCAGCATAGCCGGAGGCATGCGGTGCGGGACGCCGCGCTGCAACGGATTACCGAATCGGGAAGTTTCGATTGGCCTTGGGCCGCAATGGCCGGCCTTGCCATCGTTACAGGCGCGTCCGGCGGCGACGGCGGCGGTCTCGATGCGGGGCGGCCCGCAAGCGGGAAGAACGGCAAGGGTTGCGATTACGGTTCCGGCGGCGGTGGAGGGCGCGGGGCCGTCGCGCCTTCGGCGGACAATCGGCCGGTGTCGAACGGCGGCAATGGCGGCAAGGGGTTCCCCGGAGAAACCCGGATTGTCGAACTCCAGGGCTTGTCCCAAGGCGACCGGTTCGAAATCGAGATCGGTCAGGGCGGCGGCGGGACAGGTGGCGAGGGATTTGAGAAAGGGGATGCAGGAGTCGCAGGCGCCGACGGCTTCGTGCTGTTCGTTCCGCTGCATGTCGACAAGGAAATCGGATAGTGTCGAACATAGTTGCCGAGAACGGGGACGCCGGCGATCTTTCCAGTCTCCCTGATGAGGTTCTCAGGAAATTCAACATTCATGGAAACGGGTGCTTCAGAGCTGATCGAGATGGCCGCCCGGCCCCTGTGAGATGGGTCCCCCAAGGCCGCCACGGAATTGCGGACTCTGTCGGGGATAGTCGGTCCGGCGGCATGACGGCGGCCGCGGGCGCGGCAGGCGAGACGGCGGGGAGATTGGCCGGACCGGTTCAATTCCTCCGGAAGTTGCTGGAAGCTTGGCGTCTCGACAGGCCGGATGCTGTTCGGCTTCTCGGGTTCGACCCGGAGGATTTCGAGTATGTCGCGGCTGTTCTGGATGGCCGAAGGCAGCTTCGCGGACGGGACATCCAGGACAGAATTGCCTGTCTTTTTCTATTCGCAGGACCTTATGGTCGCTGTTCCGCGATCCGGCTGCGGAAAATGGCTGGTTGCGCGAGCGGCACTCCATGCTGGACGGCGCATCGCCCCTGTCGCTGATGCTTGAGGATTCCATGGAGGACCTTTTGCTGGCGCGGGACTATGTCGAGTCGGCCGCCGGAGTCCGGTAGTGCTCGATGACATTCCGGGCGCAAGAAGCCGGCGTATCGTATTTCGGTTGTCGAGGGTATCGGTGCACGACGATCAATTTCTGATCGTGTCCCAGCCGGTGGTGTAAGAGCTTGGCGTCCGTTGCGGTATCCGGCGGGTGGGGCCGGGCCGCTCAGTCTGCCGCGGCGGGCATCTTGACGGTTATATTGTCGCTCACGGGAGCGATGGCTTCCAGCGTCATGTATCCGGCTCTCTGGACGGCCCCTTCGTCGTTCTGCTTGAGGAGGCTCGCGCCGATCGGCCGGGCGATGGCGTCCTCGTTGGGGAAGATGGCGACGGTATCGGTGCGTCGCTTGACTTCGCCATGGAGGCGTTCGAGCGGGTTTGTCGCGTGCAGCCTGGCGCGATGCGCGGCCGGGAAGGTCATACAGGCCGGGACGTCGTGCTCGGCCTCGTCCATGATAGCGGCGCGCTTCGCCGCCCTGGCCCCGAGCCGGTCGGCGCCCTGGCGCCACGGGGCGGACGCGCTGTCGGCATCCTCCTGGGCGAAGGCGGTCGTGACGAAGGCGCAGACGACGCGCCGGCCCTGCTTGCCGGCATGAGCGAGCCGGTTGCGCATGAAGTGCGCGCGGCAGCGCTGCCATGCGGCGCCGGGGATGCGGGTCGCGGCGGCCTTGAGGCCCTTGCGGTCGTCGCAGATCGCCAGCTTGAGGCCGCGCCGCCTGCGGCGGGCCGGGGAGCGAAGGAACGCGGTCCGGAAGGTCCCGGCCTCGGACGCGCCGCTCGCCATGCCGCGCCCCTCGCGGCGGCCCCGGTCGTTGACCGCCGCCGCGATGGTGACCGCGACCGGGACGACGCGCCCGGTCTCGCGCCTCTTCGCACAGGTCGCGTCCCGCCACAGATACGGCCAGTCGCCCTCCAGCGGGCGTCGAGGAAGTCGCGGCTCTTGTCGTCGATCCCGCCGCACAGCCGCGAGACCTGGCTCCCGGAGAGGCCCGACATCCCCATGGCCTGCGCCGGGCCGTCGACCGAGCGGGTCGACACGCCCTCGATGCAGGCCTCCCGGATCACCGCAGTCAGCGCCTTCTCCGCCATCCGGCGCGGTTCCGGGAAGCCGGGGCGGTAGCGCCCCTTGCGCCGCTTCGGGCGCTTCAACTCGACCGCGCCGGCCCGCGTCTCCCGGACCCGGTCGCGGTAGCCGTTGCGCTGCGTGAGGGCCGGCGAACGCTCGCCATGCGCGGCCCCGGCAAGGCCCTCGACCTCAAGCGCCATCGGACGCTCGACCGTGAAGGCGATCGTCTCGCGAAGCAGGTCCGCCTCGAACTGAGGTGGCCTCGCCTTTTCGGACAGCCTGGCGGCTGGGCTAAGGTGTGTTCCGGTTGAAGTTCAGGCCGCCAGAATCCCCTTGAATGGATCTTCCTGTTGCTGCTGTTGCGCCTTTGGGGGTGTGGTCAAGGCGCGAAGCGGCTTGTCCATCATATCCACAGGCGTGTCACCTCGGTATGCCTCGGCCGGCGTCCGTCCGCCCAGCGCCGAGTGCGGCCTGATGGTGTTGTAGAAGCCGGTCCACTCGCCGATCACGCGCCGGGCGGTGAAGCCGTCGGCGATCTCGTGCAGGTAGACCGCCTCGTATTTGAGCGAGCGCCAGAGCCGCTCAATGAAGATGTTGTCCATGCACCGGCCCCGGCCGTCCATCGAGATGCGGATGCCGGGCGCCTGCAGGCGGCCGGTGAAGGCGAAGCTGGTGAACGGGCTCCCCTGGTCGGTGTTGAAGATCTCCGGCGCGCCATGCCGGGCCAGGGCCTCGTCGAGCGCGTCCGTGCAGAAGCCGGCATCCAGCGTGTTCGACAGCTGCCAGGCCAATACGTGGCGGCTCGCCCAGTCCATGATCGCCGCCAGGTAGAGGAAGCCCCGCTGCACCGGGATGCAGGTGATGTCGGCGCACCGGACATGGTTCGCCCGCTCGATCCGCAAGCCCTTGAGCAGCCAGGGCCACACCCGGTGCTCGGGATGCTGATCGCCGGTCCGCAGCGCCCGATAGACCGCCTGAAGGCCGAGCAGGCGCATCAGCCGAGCCGCCCGGCAGCGCCCGATCCGCACCCCCTCGCGGCGAAGATGGCGAACCATCTGGCGGGCGCCGTAGAACGGATACTTCACGAACAGCTCGTCGATCCGACGCATCAGCGCCAGCGTCTCGGCGCTCTCGCCCTTCGGCTCGTAGTAGAGCGACGAGCGCCCGATCGACAGCAGCCGGCATTGCCGGTTCAGGCTCAGAGCCGGATGATCGCGCTCCACCATCGCCCGACGCTCGGCCCGGCTCATCGACCGGACCCGCGAGACAAAAAATCCCGCTCCACGATCAGCTCCCCGATCCTGGCGTGAAGATCGCGCACCTCGCCCTCATGATCCCGGACCCGGCGTTCCGCGCCCTTCGAGAACAGCTCGGCCAGACCCTCGATCGCCTGGCGCTTCCACGCACCCACCTGGTTCGGATGGACCCGGCGCCGAGAGGCGATCTCCTGAAGCGTCCGATCACCCCGAAGCGCCTCAAGCACGAGCTTCGCTTTCAACTCCCCGGAAAACCTGCGGCGCTTGCTCATCGGCATTCCTCCGTCAGACGGCGGAATACACCCTAACAACCTGTCCGATTTTCCGGGGACACCTCATTCGGCCCCGATTGAGGCAGATCGTAGGGCGGGCGGCGGCTGGCGCCCGGCCTGCGGCGATCGGACGTGTTGTCCGGCGCTGTCGCGGCAGTCGGCGGGTCCCAGGCGCGTGCCGATGCCGAGCGGGGTGTCGAAAGCCGTTGCGGTGTGGCGGCGACGGTTCCAGCGGAACACGCCCTCGTCGAGGTAGCGGCGCAGATGGGCGCGGCGCAGGCCATGGCAGGTTCCGAGCGCCCGGCGCGCTTCAGGTTCGAGAACACACGATGGATCCACGTCAGCACGAGAGGGGCGGGCGTTGCGCCAACGACCCTGGGCTGGCGGTCGTGGTCGGGCAGGCCGCAATACCCTCTCCAGCCCTCGGCCATCACCCGCGCGCCCGGCGCCGGGGTCCCGGCAACGAAGGCACGAAGGCGGCGCGCGGAGAAATCCCCGATCGGCGCCAGCCGGATGCGGCATGGCTCGCCCTCGGGCGATAGCTCGACCGCGCCGGCAATGCGCATCTTGCCTTGTGGGCTGCGACCTTGCCCGCCCGTGGCCGGGTCTCTTGCGGTGCGGAACGGGAGGGGGGCCTCATCGATCTCGATCGGGTCCTCAAGCAAGCTACGATCCGGATCGACCATGGCGCGGCGCCGCTTGTGCAGCCCGAGCCGGGCACTCTTGTAACTGCCGAGCCCGAGCCGGGCCTGGAGTTGCAGGGCGGAGATACCATTCGAGTGGCTGGTCACGATGTGAACGGCCATGAACCGGATCTTCAGGGGCAAGGGGCTGCGGTGCACGATCGTGCCTGCGGTCACCGGGGTCTCCTTCCCGCAGGCCGCACATTCCCGGCTCGCCCGGCGCCGTTTCAGTTCCCGGCCCCTGTCATGGCCGCAGGCGGGGCACACGAAGCCGTCGGGCCAGCGTCTGGCGGCGAGAGGCCGGGCACAGGAGGCTGCATCGGGAAAGCGCGCCTCGAAGGTGGCGCGGGACATCGGGCGGTCATATTTCCAGCGGCTCGCCATATCGGAACATTATACAAACATGATGCCGACGACCACCGGAAACTCAATATCTCGTCAAACCGGACCCAAAGGGATAAGCCCTTGGAAAAATTTCCCGGTATCTGCGAACTGAAGATCGACTTCGAGGCGGACGTGGCCACCATTGTCGGTCGCAATGGCGCCAGCAAAACCTCGATCCTTGATGCCCTTGGTATAATGATGCAGCTCGTGCGCGCGCATTTGGATGGTCCACGGCGTAACCGTGTAGCCTCCCCACGGTCGGACTTGGATATTCGTACAGATGCTGCAAGCTATGCGTTAATTTTGGAGTTGAAATTGAGGATGGTGTATCGGGCCTAGCGGACAAAGATCTGATAAAGATTTTGCATTATACCGATCAGCGTAGACCAGATTTTGAATTCTCCAAGTAACTTAGACAATGGTCAAGGACTACAACATTGCGGCCACATTCTATATATTTTAGGCAAGAAAGGGAGTTTGTTTCTGAAAAAATCTTCGGCTAGAAAATGAATCTTCGGAATTATTCTATCCAGAAGTTGTGCAAGAAAGATCCCCGAAAAAGGATCTTAAATCGATCAACGATTTGGAGGCATTGTGGGATCGAATCGACGCGCAAGAGGCGCGCAGGATGCGGGACGAAGATCGGGACTACCGGGATCCACAACTCGGAGCGATTCGCGGTCTTGTTTCGAAGATCGACAGCTCTTCCGGCATCATGTTCGATTCGACCGTGTCTCGTCCTGGCCTGTATTTCGTCAAGAAGGATAACACGCCGGTGCATGTTCGCTCACTGTCGAGTGGCGAACGTTCCTTTATCGTCCTGCTAGCCGATCTGGTGCACCGGGTGCAGGTGTAGGTGTTCGAACCCGGCAAAGCGCTGGGCGAAATTGCCGATATCGTGCTGATCGATGAGATCGAGCTCAATCTACACCGGCCTGGCGGAGCGAGATTGTGCCGATGCTCGCGAACGTCTTCGCGTCGTACCAATTCATTGTGACAACGCATTCTCCGCAAGTGCTCTCCGGCGTCGAAAGTCGCCAAGTGAGAATTCTGGAAAGCAACGCGTCGGGGGGCCACGAAAGTGTCAACTCCGCTCAGCACCCGCGGCCGCACCGGCAACTATCTTCTCGAAGGTGTCTTCGCCGCTTCAGAACGCTATCCGCCGGTCAATGCGTTCATCGGAGATTTCAACGCCGCCATCGAACGGGGCGATGCCGACACCGCGTCGGAGAAATTCGTAACTCTCGAAGAGCAAATCGGCGACGATGCGGCAACTATGCTGGTATTGCGCAAACGATTGAAGAAGTTGCGCAGCGTTGCATGAGGGGCAGCCACGCGAAGACAATGCCGCGGGTGCTGGAAGACTGGCTGGCCTTGGAGAGCGCCGACTGGTCGCCGTCCTATCCGTTTCCGGGCGACATTCGACAAGCTGTCGTCGAAGCGCTCCGCAAGACGCAGGGCGGGCTTTGCGTTTATTGCAAACGCAGGCTGGACATGCGCCAGCCGGGGAAGTCGTATCATATCGAGCATTTCCGGCCGCAAACCCGCCATCCCGAACTTTCGACCGATTTTGCCAACCTGTTCTTGAGTGGCGGCCAAGAGACGTGCGGGGGCAATCTGTCGGAAACTTGCGGGACTGCGAAAGCCGACTGCTTCAACGAGGCCCGGTGTATTGAACCTGAGTATCCTGACTGCACCCGCAGATTCCGTTTCTTGCTGAACGGCGATGTCGTGTCGAGCGCAGAAGGCGACATCGCCGCCAAGGCAATGATCGATCTCCTGAAACTGAACCATCGCGAATTGCGGTAAGGACCGGGAGGACCTGCTCGACCGCATCGACGGCGGAAGCATAGACATTTCAGACTTCATCGGCCCCGCAGGCGGGCTTGCGCAGAGCTATGCGCATGTCGCCTGCCGCCACCTAGGCGCAGTCATTCCCTGAGTCCCGACCAGGAACCGGACCGAACACTTCAGCAGCGGTGAGGCCAGGCTGCCTTGCCGGCAAGGATTGCGCCCGGCGGAGGGGGCCCGCCGACTATTGCGGGCCCGAAGCGGGAAACCGGCGCAACCCTTCTTGCACGAGGGCGGCGGCGGGCCTAAGAGGGGCCGCCATGCAGATCTATCTGCCGGTTGCCGAGCTTTCGGTCGATGTCTTCCTGTTGCTGGGGATGGGCGCCGGAGTAGGCGTGTTGTCCGGGCTGTTCGGCGTCGGCGGCGGCTTCCTGATGACGCCACTCCTGATCTTCATCGGAATTCCACCGCCGGTGGCGGTCGCAAGCGAGGCGAACCAGCTCGTCGCGACCTCGGTTTCCGGCGTGCTCGCCCACTGGCGGCGCGGCGGCGTCGATTTCAAGATGGGCATGGTGCTGCTGGCGGGCGGCGTTCTGGGCTCGGGCCTTGGCGTGTGGCTGTTCAAGCTGTTGCGCGGCCTCGGCCAGATCGATCTGGCGATCTCGCTCTGCTACGTCGTGTTCCTCGGCATCGTTGGCGCGCTGATGATGGCGGAAAGCCTGCGCGCCCTGTTGCGCAAGCGCAAGGGCGTGGCCCGGCGCGGCAAGCTGCACCGCCACACTTGGATCCACGGCCTGCCGCTCAAGATGCGGTTCCAGAAGTCGCGCCTCTATATCAGCGCCGTGATGCCGTTCCTGATCGGCCTGCTGGTCGGCCTGCTGGCGGCGATCATGGGGGTCGGCGGCGGCTTCATCATGGTGCCGGCGATGATCTATCTGCTCGGCATGCCGACCGCCATGGTCGCCGGCACCTCGCTGTTCCAGATCCTGTTCGTCGTCTCTACGGTGACCCTGCTCCAGTCAGCCGCCAACCAGACGGTCGATGTGATCCTGGCGCTGCTGCTGCTGGCTGGCTCCGTCGTCGGCGTGCAGGTGGGCTCGCGACTCGGAGCCCGGCTGCCGGGCGAGCAATTCCGCGTGCTCCTGGCGGCCCTGGTGCTGGCGGTCTGTCTCAAGCTGCTCTTCGACCTGGTGACGCGGCCCGACGACCTGTTCTCGCTCCAGCCGGGCCTGCTCTGATGCGCGCGCTCGTCGCCGCCCTGTTGCTCTCCACCGCCGCCCCCGCGTCGGCGGACCAATTCGTGGTCGATGTTTCCGAACGAACCGTCGCCATAACCGCCGGGTTCACCGGGGCCGAGCTTGTCGTCTTCGGGACGGCGGCGGAGGAGCAGGGATCGACTGCGGAACGACACGGCGTGATCGTGGTTATTCGCGGGCCGGAACAACCGACGGTGGTGCGCCGCAAGGAGCGCAATTTCGGCGTCTGGGCCAATCACGGCGGCGTGGCCTTTCCGGAGGCGCCGGCCTTCGTGTGGGTCGCGGCCAGCGAGGCCTTCGCCGAGCAACCGCTGACGAAGGTTCTCCGCAAACACGATATCGGGCGAGACTTCCTGGCCCCTGCGCCGGCTGCGGGCGGCGCCGTGGAAGTTGCCGAATTCCAGGCGGCGTTCGTCCGGCGCAAGCAGGCGGCCGGACTCTATTCCGATGAATTCGGCCGTGTGGAGTTCCTGGGAGAACACCTGTTCCGCACGCGCTTGCGGTTTCCCGCTAACGTCCCGGTGGGCAGTTACCGCATCGAGGTGTTCGAGGTCCGCGACGACCGGGTCGTCAATGCCACGGCGAGCGCGCTCCATGTCCGCAAGGCCGGACTCGAAGCGGCTGTTTTCCGTTTCGCGCACGATTTCCCGATCCTGCACGGTCTCGTTGCCATTCTCGCGGCCTTGATGGCAGGATGGCTCGCAGGCGCTGTCGCGCGGAGAACCTGAGTCCGTGACCGAACTTCCTTCCCCCTCGACGCGCACCCTGCTCTGCGTCGTCGATGAGAGCGACGAACTGCCGGTGGCGCTGACTTTCGCGGCGCTCCGGTCCCGGCGCACGGGCAGCCATGTCGGCCTGCTCTACGTCATCGACACGCCGGCGGACTTCCGGCACTGGTCTGCAGTCGGCGAACTGATGCGCGAGGAAGCGCGCGAGCACGGCGAGACCGTCATCCTGCAAGCAGCGGCGCAGGTGCAGCGCCTGTCCGGCCGGGCGCCGTCGCTGGCGATCCGCGAAGGCGACCGGGTGGAGGAGACGATACAAGCGTGCGAGGAGGACCCGTCGGTCGCTTTCCTGATACTCGCCTCCGGCACAGGCCCCAAGGGGCCGGGGCCGCTGATTTCCTCTCTGACCGGCAAGTCGGTCGGCCGCCTGCAAGTGCCGGTGGTCATCCTGCCGGGCAGTCTTTCCGAAGAAGAAATTACCCGTTTCGCCTGAAGGAGACGGCGCTTGCATGAGGCTCGAAAACCTTTCCGGGGCCCCGCGCCTTCCGCCGTCGCCCGGCGCAGGGTCTGGCGCCGGCGAGTGCGCTGCGCCAGCCTTGACAAGCAGCCGCTCCAAATGGTTGTATCTTTGCCGGGGGCCGATTGATATTATCGCTCAGGGCGTTGAACGGAACAGGCTGACATTGGGGCAATTGCGTGTTCACCAGTAATCCCTTCGCCGTGCTTTCGGCGTCCGTACCACCCGCCGTCATGCAGACCTATGTCGTCATCATGATCGTCCTGGTCGTGGGCGGCACCCTGTTCGACATCTGGCACAAGAAGAGTGCCGCCTATTTCTTCCGCAGCTGGCGAAGCACGCGGGACAGGGGAACGCGCCGCGTCGGCGGCGGGGAAATGTCGTCGCTCGCGATCCGGACCGCTTTGGCGGAGGGCCTGACATCCGCCGAATTCGGCCCCGGGCGCCGCCGGGTTGTGCACCTGCTGACGATGTACGGTTTCCTGGCATACGTCATCGCCACCGTCGTCATGGTGTTCTGGTACCCGACGCCGGCCGCGCCGACGCCCCCCGTCCTGCCCTTGCTGTGGGTCGCCGGGGCCTTGCTGGTCTGCGTCGGCGGCTACTGGTTCTGGTTCTTCATTCGGGTCGATGTAGCCGCCGAGGGCCATACGCCGTTCCGGGTGGTGCGCGCCGACCTGTTCATCCTCTCGCTTCTCGCCAGCACGACGCTGGGACTGGTCTGGGCCGGGCTGCAGGCGATGGAGAGTTCGTGGACGAGCGTGTTACTGGGCCTCTACCTCATCGCCACGACGGTGTTGTTCGGGTCCGTTCCGTGGTCCAAGTTCGCGCATATGTTCTACAAACCTGCGGCGGCATTGGAAAAACGGGTTTCCGAGGCGACCGGTTCGAGGCGCAATCTGCCGGCCCCCGCCGACAAGCCCGAAATGTTCGGCAGTGCGCGCGAAAGGCCTCGCCACTACTGATCGGCCCATCGTCGGTCTTCGATCGAGGAGATAACGGAACCACATGCCGACATTCGTCTATATGACCAGTTGCGACGGCTGCGGATATTGCGTCGATATCTGCCCGTCCGACATCATGCACATCGATAGCACTACCCGGCGCGCCTACAATATCGAGCCCAACATGTGCTGGGAGTGCTACTCCTGCGTGAAGGCGTGTCCGCAGCATGCCATCGACTGCCGCGGCTACGCCGATTTCGCTCCGCTGGGTCACAGCGTTCGCGTACTGAGGGAAGAGGCGAAGGGCGCTATTTCCTGGAAGATCAAGTTCCGGGACGGCCAGGAAAAGGATTTCGTTTCCCCGATCCGGACCACGCCCTGGGGATCGATCAAACCGCCGGCCGATTACGAGGCGCCCGCCGCCGAAGCGGCAAGGTCCCAGCAACTCGCGCACGAGCCGGACGCGCTCCACATCGAGGCATTGCCCCTGCTGCAACCCGGTCGAACCAGTGAGGGAGGCCGCCAGTGAGTTTGTTCGCTCGCCGGAAAACGGTTTTCGTGGACTCGGATATCCTGGTCGTTGGCGGCGGCATGGCCGGCTGCGGCGCAACCTACGAAGCCGGGTTTTGGGGACGCGACCTCAAGGTGGTCTGTGTCGAGAAAGCAAACATCGAGCGAAGCGGCGCCGTTGCCCAAGGCCTGTATGCGATCAACTGCTACATGGGCATGCAGTGGAACGAGAACCAGCCCGAGGACCATGTCCGCTACGCCCGGAACGACCTCATGGGCCTGGTGCGGGAAGATCTGGGCTTCGATATCGCCCGGCATGTCGACTCCACGGTGCACAAGTTCGAGGAGTGGGGCCTTCCCATCATGAAGGACCCGGAGACCGGGCGTTATCTGCGCGAAGGCAAATGGCAGATCATGATCCACGGCGAGAGCTACAAGCCGATCGTCGCCGAGGCCGCGCGCAAGGCCGCCACCGAAGTCTATAACCGGATCATGGTGACCCACCTGCTGATGGACCGGACGAAGCCCAACCGCGTCGCCGGCGCCGTCGGGTTCAACGTCCGCAGCGGGGATTTCTACGTCTTCCGCGCGAAGGCCGTCATCGTCTCCGCCGGTGGCGCATCGCACATCTTCAAGCCCCGGGCGGTGGGCGAAGGCATGGGGCGAACCTGGTACGCCCCCTGGAGCAGCGCGTCGGCCTATGCGCTGCCGATCCTCGTCGGCGCCAAGATGACCCAGATGGAGAACCGGGTCGTCCTCACGCGCTTCAAGGACGGTTACGGTCCGGTCGGCGCCTATTTCCTCCACCTCAAGACGTATACCGAGAACGCCTATGGGGAGGAATACGAGTCCAAATGGTACGACCACACCAAGGGGCTGGTCGGGGACTACATCGACCGGCACCCGGTGCCTACCTGCTTGCGCAACCACGCCTTCCTGGAGGAGATCAAGGCCGGCCGCGGCCCCATCCGCATGGTGACGAAGGAGGCCTTCGCCGATCCCCACCTGGAGCAGGTCGGCTGGGAGAACTTCCTCGGCATGACGATCGGGCAGGCGGTCGTCTGGGCGTCCCAGAACATCGATCCCAAGCACACCAATCCGGAACTGACGACGTCCGAGCCCTATGTTATGGGGTCGCATGCCACCTGTTCGGGCGCCTGGGCAAGCGGTCCGGAAGACTGCGCGCCGGCGGACTACCAGTGGGGATACAACCGGATGATGTCCGTCGAGGGGCTGTTCGGCGCCGGCGACACCATTGGCGGCACCGCCCACAAGTTCTCGTCGGGGTCCTTCACGGAAGGCCGGATCGCCGGAAAGGCGGCGGTCAACTACGTCAACGACCTGAAGAGCGACCGGCCTCAGGTAAGCGAAAAAGAGTGTGAAGACCTCAAGAGTGTCGTCTTCCAGCCTCTGGAGACCTACCGGGTCGGCCGCAACGAGATCGTCGCGGGAACGGTCTCGCCGAGCTACATATTGCCGATTCACGGTCTCCAGCGTCTCGAGAAGATCATGGACGAATATGTCGGCGGTATCGGCACCGCTTATACGACGAACGAACCCATGCTCGCCCGCGGGCTCGAATTGCTGGGCATGTTGAAAGAGGACCTCGGCAGTCTCGGGGCCGAAGACCTTCACCAGCTTCAGCGGGCGTGGGAGCTTCACCACCGGGTCCTTGCTTCGGAGTCCGTGACGCATCACACGATGTTCAGGACGGAAACGCGGTGGCCGGGATACTACTATCGGGCCGATCATCCGAAGCTGGACGACGCCGACTGGCATTGCTTCACCTTGTCTCGCTACGATCGGGAATCCGGGGAATGGACCATGGAGAAGGCCCCCGTTCACCACATCGTCGACTAGTCCCGATTTTCCGTTGCAGCGACGTCCCGTGTCGACATTGATCGCCCCGCACGGCAACGCCGCCCTGAAGCCCCTGCTGGTGGCGCAGGAGGAGCGGGGCGAGACGTTGAAGAGGGCGCGCGGCCTGAAAAAGCTGCCCCTGTCGAGTCGCGAGGTCTCGGACCTCTTCATGCTCGCCATGGGCGCCTACACGCCGCTCGAGGGTTTTATGGGCGCGGCCGACTGGCGCGGCGCGTGCCTCGACATGCGCCTGGAGAACGGGCTCTTCTGGCCTCTCCCCATCACCCTCTCCTGCAGCGAGGACTTCGCGGTCGTCACGGGCGACGAAGTGGCGTTGACGGACGCAGGGGGCGAAATCCTCGGCGTCCTCGCGGTCACCGAGAAATACGCCATCGACAAGGCCCTTGAGTGCCGTGAGGTCTACCGCACCGCCGAGGAAGCCCATCCGGGCGTCGCCAAGGTGATGGCGCAGGGCTCTGTCAATCTGGCGGGCCCGGTTTCGGTCCTCTCCGAGGGCCGCTTTCCCGAGACCTATCGGGGGCTTTACCTGCGCCCTGCCGAAACCCGGGCGCTGTTCGCCGAAAAGGGCTGGTCGACGGTCGCCGCCTTCCAGACCCGCAATCCGATGCACCGCAGCCACGAGTTTCTCGCCAGGGTCGCCATCGAGGTGTGCGACGGGTTGCTCATTCACCAGGTCCTCGGGGCGCTCAAGGAAGGCGACATCCCGGCCGGGGTCAGGGTCCGCGCCATCGACTGGCTGGTCGCCAACCATTTTGCGGAAGGAAAGGTGATCCAGGCCGGCTACCCTATCGAAATGCGCTACGCCGGCCCTCGGGAGGCGCTGCTGCACGCCTTGTTCCGCCAGAATTTCGGCTGCTCGCATCTGGTGGTAGGGCGCGACCATGCCGGGCTCGGCGGCTACTACGGACCCTATGACGCACATCATATATTCGACGAGACCGGCGACGAGAGCCTCGCCATCCGTCCGCTGAAGATCGACGACACCTTCCATTGCTTCGACTGCCAGGGCATGGCGACGGGCAATGTGTGCTTCGCCACCGACGACGGGACGGACCCGCCCGGCGAGGAGGAGCGCTATCGCATGGTGGCGGCGGTGGCGACCGGCAACGCCGCCGGCCGGCCCTGCCGCAAGGGGGACGACGGAAAGCTCCGCATCTCGGGCACCCGGCTGCGCGGGATGTTCGCCGGCGGCGAGGCGGTTCCGCCCGAATACAGCCGCGACGGCGTGGTCGCCATCCTCCAGGCCTATTACGACGGCGCCGCTTGATTTCGCGGCGGTTCCGGTCCATCTAGGCAGGCATATTGGGCCGGAGGACGCAGCCGATGTTCATTCAGACCGAGCAGACCCCCAACCCCGCGACATTGAAGTTCATCCCCGGCGTGAACGTGATGGCGCGCGGCACGGCCGATTTCCCGTCGGTCGAGGGCGCGGAACGCTCGCCGCTGGCCCAGACGCTCTTCGATGTGCCGGGTGTCCGGGCGGTGTTCCTCGGCAGCGACTTCGTGACCGTCAGCAAGGACGACGCGCGCGACTGGCAGGTGCTGAAGCCGATGATCCTCGGCGCGATCATGGACCATTTCATGGCCGGCCGCCCCGTCATGCTGGACAGTGGGGCGGACGATGCCGACGACGGCGCGGAGGACGGCGAGGTCGTTTCGCAGATTAAGGAGCTGCTGGAGACGCGGGTCCGCCCGGCGGTGGCGCAGGACGGGGGCGATATCGTCTTCCGCGCCTTCGAGGAGGGTGTCGTCTATCTCAGCATGCAAGGCGCCTGCGCCGGCTGCCCAAGTTCGACGGCGACCCTGAAGATGGGCGTCGAGAACATGCTGCGCCACTACATCCCGGAAGTCGAAGCGGTCTATCCGGTCCCCTGAGGACGCCCCGGGGCGGGGGCGCCCCTCGGCAATACCTGCGCATCCCATGGTCGAAATCGCGCTCGATTGCGCGGCCAATGCCTGCTCCGTCGCCATCGCGCGAAACGGGAAGCTGGTGGCGAGCCATTGGCGGGCGATGGCGCGCGGCCATGCGGAGGCGGCGCCGGTCATGGTGGAACGCGCCATGGCCGATGCCGGCGCGGCCTTCCCCGAACTTTCGCGAGTCGTCGTCACGCGGGGGCCCGGCTCCTTTACCGGCATCCGGATCGCACTGGCGGCGGCGCGCGGACTGGCGCTCGCCACCGGGGCCGCGATTGCCGCCGTGCCCACCTTCGAGGCGCTGCGCCCGACGGAGCCGCCGGAGGGCCGCCTGTTCGCCGTGCTGGACACCAGGCGCGGCGGCCTTTACGCCGCGGACCTGTCGGGCGCCGCCGATCCTTTCGTCACGACGGCGGAGGCTCTGGCCGCGCAGGCGCCCTTCTCCGTCGTCGGCGATGCAGCAGCAGTCCTCGCCGCGCTGGTGCCGGGAGCGGTCCGGGTGCTCGGGCCGGCGCTGCCGGATGCGGCCCGGCTGCTCGGCAGGAATTTCCCGCCCGGCCCGGCATCGCCGCTCTATCTCACCCGGCCGCATACCGGGCCCGTCAGGCCGTGATCGCAGCCGCCCCGTCGCACGCCGGGATTCTTGCGGCCATCCACAGCGCCGCCATGCCGGAGGCAGCCTGGCCGGCGGAGGCCTGGCGCAGCCTGGTCGCCGCTCCGGGCGGGCGCACCCGCATCGCGATGGACGGCCCCGCGCCCGTCGGCTTCCTGCATCTGCGCTGCGCCGGCGATGAGGCGGAAGTGGTGATGATTGCGACCCACCCCGCCGCACGGCGACGGGGTGTTGCGACGGCGCTGCTCGAAGACGCGCTCGCCGCCCTCGACAACAGGGCATTGTTCCTGGAAGTCGCCGAGCGCAATCGCGCCGCCCGCGCACTTTACGCGAGGTTCGGCTTCGAGCCGGTCGGCCGCCGGCGCGGATATTACCGCATCTCCTCAGGCCGCGAGGACGCCCTTGTCCTCCGGCTGGGGACAAACGCCGACGGTCCGGGTCAGCGCCGGTAGTCGTCCATACCCGCCCGTTCGAGCTGGCGCAGCAGGGCCGGCCATTCCCTGCCGACCTCGATGAAGCCGCCGGGTCCGTACATCGACTTGCCGGCCGCGACCGTCTTCTCCTGGGTCGCCGGCGAGATTTCGCGCAGCGGCGCCCCGCCGGCCTGGGCGTCGATCTGGTGGCGGCAGGCGGTCTCGATCCGGTACATCCACACGAACGCCTCGCCCATCGTCTCGCCGACCGTCAGCAGGCCATGGTTCCGCAACATCAGGACCCGCCGGTCCCCGAGGTCGTGCACGATCCGCGGCCGTTCATCCGTGTCGGTCGCCGTGCCCTCGAAATCGTGGTAGCCGAGCCAGCCCATAACGGTGAGCGCCTTCTGGCTTGCCGGCAGCAACCCGCACTCCTGCATGGCGACGGCAACGCCGTATCGCGAGTGCGTGTGCATGATGAAATGCAGGTGCGGCATGGCCGTGTGAATGGCGCCGTGGATGACGAAGCCGGCGAGATTGGCGCCATGGTCCGACTCGCTCTGCACATTCCCCTCCCGGTCAACCACGATCAACGAGGAGGCCGTGATCTCCTCGAAGAACATGCCGAAAGGATTCAGCAGGAAGGAATCATCCGTCCCCGGCAGGCGCGCCGAGATATGGGTGTTGTTGAGGTCCGTCCACCCGTAAAGCGCACATAGCCGATAGGCCGCGGCCAGGTCGCACCGCGCTTGCCATTCCCCGGCGCTCATGCCGACCGGCCTGCCGTCCGCCATCGAGTCCATGTCTGTTGCCTCCCTCGTCGAATCGCCGCAGCATACTGCCCAGGCTGGCGGTTCGGCAAAACGGGAGCGAGTTCGCTACGGGCAGCGGAGACGGCTGTCGATGTCGGTGCGGTCTATATAGAAGCCGCGCAGCCAGCGTTCTCCGGTCGAAGGGTCGAACGCGTCCCGCCCGTGAAGCACGCGCCGGTTGTCGAAGGCGACCATGGCGCCGGGCTCCAGCAGCATATGCAGCATGAGCTCCGGCCGGCGCGTGATCGTCATCAGCCGCTGGTAAGCCGCATAGTAGCTTCTCGTCGCCGCAGGGTCGACTTCGAGCCGGATTTCGTCGGCAAGCGCCGGATTGAGGGCGACCTCGACAAGTTCGCCCCTGTCGTCCAGGGCGAGGACCGGACGGCGGTGGCGCATGTCCGATACATCGTCGATGAACCGGTATGGCATTCTCTGCCGGCTGAGCAGGTCGAATTCCTCCGGCGTCTCCTCGCGCAACACCTGCCCGGCGCGAAACCCGTCCACGAACAGGCTCGAGCCGCCCGCCGCTCCGTTGCGGACGCAATGCAGGAATTGCACGCCCGGCGGGGTTTCGTAATAGGGGAGATCGGTGTGCGGCGCGAGCGCCTGCGCCGTGTAGGCGAGGCTGTTCGGCTTGGGATGGGTATAGACCTCGAAGATGCGGCCGAAATAGGTCTCGCGGATATACGCGATGCGCATGCCGAAGGCGACGCCGGCTTCGGGATCGTCATCCAGCTCGTCGACAAGCACAAGCCCGAAGCGTTTCAGATCGGTAAGGAATGCCTTGAGGTCGCCGTCCGCCTTATGGCGCGGGAGCCTTTCGGCGAGGGATGCGTCCCAGAGTTCCGGGACGATTGCCGCCGGGTCGACAGGTTCCGGCGCGTCCGGCCTCCGGGCCTCCAGCCAGGCCATCGGCACCTGGCTGGCGCCGTCGCTGTCCGGCCAGCGGACGACCAGCGTGTCGCCGCTGAGTTCGACATCGTCGGGCCGAATATCCGGCGCGACTCCCGCGAGGTCGAACCGCCGCTCGCGCGTGACCGGGTCGAAGGCGCCCGGTTCATTGACACGCATCCATATCCACGGAAAGCGCGTCGACTCGCCGCCGGGCCAGCGGACCTCCAAGTCCAGTTCGTCATGCATGATCGCATAGGCGTCCATGGTCAGGCCTCCGTTCGCGCGCGTGTGCTTTTGTCGGGACGACAGGGCGGCACGACCGGGATATGACAGATCGAAGGACTGCGGGAACCGACGAGCAGCGACATGACGATCCCACCTCCCGGAGCAGCCCGGCCGCCTGCCATTGACGCCGGTTATCTGTGCCGCGAAGAGCATCGGCCCTGCCAGCGGACCGACACTTGTCGCGATGCGACCGTCCGGAAGCCCGGATGCGACTTTCGGGCGGGAAAACGCCGAAGGGAACAGGAAGCCGGCCTTGCCGGGTTATGGCACCGCCCTATTTTCGGCTTTCGATTGTCCGCCGGACAAAGGGGGAGCGTCGGAAATGAGCGACGAGACGCAGAGCCGCCGCAACCTTCTGGAGCAGACTTCAAGAATTGTTTCGGCGCATGTCTCCAACAATACGGTTTCGGTCACCGACCTTCCCGAACTCATCCGGCAGGTTTACGTGACCCTCACAAGCCTCGACGAACGCTCGCAGACACAACCCGACCGCCCCCTTCCGGCAGTTCCCGTTCATCGGTCCGTGATGCCGGACCACATTGTCTGTCTCGAGGACGGCAAGAAACTCAAAATGCTCCGCCGCCACCTCAAGACGGCCTACAACATGACGCCCGACGAATACCGGGAACGCTGGAACCTGCCGACCGATTATCCGATGGTCGCGCCCGACTATGCGGCCCAGCGTAGCGAACTCGCCAAGAAGATCGGCCTCGGCCGCCGCAGCGCCCGCGGTTGACCGCGTTGCGGCTGCAGGCCGGAGGACGCACAGCCTCACTAGGCGCGCCGCCCCGGGCAGAGTAAACTGGGGACGGTCAGAGAAAGGCGTTGCGGTGGCTCTCAAGGTCAGGAAAGCCGTGAGTCGGGTCGTTCCGCGCCGGCGGGTGACGCCGCCCGGCAAACGCGGCCTTATCGTGCCGTTTTTCGGCCCGGCGGCTCGCCGCCGGCGCGCCGCCCCGATTGCCCAGCGCAGTCCGTTCATCGTCGAGTCGGGAGATCTGGTGGTCCGCCTGGCGCAGACGGACGCGGATATCGACGCCGCGCAGGCGCTGCGGTTCAAAGTCTTCTACGAGGAGATGACGGCGCAGCCGAGTCCGGCAATTGCAGCGGCCGAGCGCGATTTCGACCGCTTCGATCCCTATTGCGACCACCTCATCGTGCTGGACCGCCGCCTCGGCGGCGGTCCGTCCGCCATCGTCGGCACCTACCGGTTGATGCGGCGCGATGCGGCGGCGCGTCTCGGACGCTTCTATACCCAGGACGAATACAACATCCGCAAGCTGCTGCGCGGCGGGCGGCAAATCCTCGAACTCGGACGCTCCTGCGTCCACCCGGACTATCGCCGCCATCACACCATGCAGATGCTCTGGCGCGGGATCGCGCGTTATGTGTTGCACTACAATATCAAGCTGCTGTTCGGGTGCGGGAGTTTTCCGGGCGCCGATCCCGACGCCCACGCCCTGCCTCTTTCCTACCTGTATTACGAGCATCTGGCGCCGCTTGCGCTCAGGCCGAAGGCGCTGCGTTCGCGCCATGTCGAAATGCGGCGCATGGCCCGGGAGGATATCGACAAGAGGGAGGCGCTGGCCGCCCTGCCCCCGCTCATCAAGGGCTATCTGCGCCTTGGAGGCGGCGTCGGCGACGGCGCGGTGATCGACAGCGAGTTCGATACGGTGGATGTCTGTATCGTCGTCCGCCCGGACGGCGTAACCGACCGCTATCTGCGGCGCTACAGCCGCGACGGCGAATTTTCGCGGGAGGCGCTGGCCTCGTGATCCGGCACTCGCCGCTGCGCGCCCTGGGGCGCCTTCTCGCTTACGTCCTGTACACGCTTCCGCTGATGCCGGTGCAGGCGCTTGCCGTGCTCTTCGACTGGCCTCTCGCCGTGCGTCTGCCGCTTGCCTATCACCGGCGCTGCGCCGGGCTTCTGGGCTTCGAACTCAGGATGCACGGAACGCTGAGCACCGCTCGGCCGACCTTGTTCGTCTGCAACCACGTGACCTATCTCGATATCATCACGCTGGGAGCGACGCTGCCTGCCTCCTTCGTTGCGAAATCGGAGGTTGCCGGCTGGCCTTTCTTCGGGCAACTCGCCAAGCTGCAAAGAAGCGTGTTCGTGGACCGGCGGCCGCGGTCGACGGCCGGTCAGCGCGACGCCATGCAGACACGCCTCGAGAGCGGCGACAACTTGATCCTCTTCCCGGAAGGCACATCGAACGATGGAACCTGGGTGCTGCCGTTCAAGAGCGCCCTGTTCAGCGTCGCCGAGCGCGAAGTTGGCGGCAAGCCGTTGGTGGTGCAGCCGGTATCCATCGCCTATTCGGCCATAGACGGCCTGCCGACAGGTCGGGCGCATATGCCGCGCATCTCCTGGTACGGAGACATGGGCATGGCGGGGCATATCTGGACTGTTGTGGGCCTCGGGCGGATATCCGTGGACATAGTGCTGCACGAGCCGACCAGCTACGCGGAGTTCGCGAACCGGCGCGAAATGGCTAGGACATGCCACAGCAAGGTCGCCGGCGGCGTCGAACGAGCCTTGGCCGGCCGCCTCGCAGGCGGTTGACGCGCCTCCGCCGAATGCTAGCTTCTGACATACCGATGCTCGAGAGACCGACAAGGCAGGCATTGCCCAGGAAGCTGTTCGTCCGGACATACGGTTGCCAGATGAATGTGTACGACTCCGAGCGGATGTCGGAAATGCTGGCGGCCATGGGCTATGAAGCCGTGCAGGCTCCCGAGGATGCCGACCTCGTCTTGCTCAATACCTGTCACATCCGCGAGAAGGCCGCGGAGAAGGTCTATTCCGAGGTCGGCCGGCTGCGCGCCCTGAAAAGCCGGCGCCCGGACATGCTGATCGCTGTCGCCGGCTGCGTCGCCCAGGCCGAAGGCGGCGAAGTGCTGCGCCGCGCGCCTTCGGTCGATATCGTTGTGGGCCCTCAGGCTTATCATCGTTTGCCCGAGATGCTGGCCCGAGCCGAGCGGGCCCGGGGCGGTGGCGGAATCGTCGATGTCGATTTCCGGCCGGAGACGAAGTTCGACGAGCTTCCCGCGCTCGAGCGGCCGGCGGGGCCGAGCGCTTTCCTGACAATTCAGGAGGGCTGCGACAAATTTTGCACCTTCTGCGTCGTGCCCTATACGCGCGGCGCCGAATATTCGCGGCCCGCGGCGGCGGTCATCGCCGAAGCGAAGCAAATCGCGAAACGAGGGGCGCGCGAAATCGTGTTGCTCGGCCAGAACGTCAATGCATGGTGCGGCGAGGGCCCCGACGGGCGCGACTGGTCCCTGGCGCGTCTGATCCGAGCGCTGGCGGAGATCGAAGGCGTGGAGCGGCTGCGCTACACGACCTCGCACCCGCGCGACATGTCGGACGACCTGATCGAAGCGCACGGGGCGGTGCCCGCCCTGATGCCGTTCCTGCATCTGCCCGTCCAGGCCGGCTCCGACCGGGTGCTGGAGCGGATGAACCGCAAGCACCGCGCCTCGGACTACCGGCGCACCGTCGAACGCCTGCGCGGGGCCCGGCCGGATCTTGCGCTTGCTTCCGATTTCATCGTCGGGTTTCCGGGAGAGAGCGAGCGCGATTTCGAGCAGACCATGGCGCTGGTCCGCGATGTCGGCTACGCCCAGGCCTACTCGTTCAAATTCAGCCCGCGGCCAGGTACTCCGGCCGCTGCCGACCCGCTACAGGTGCCGGAAACGGTCAAGAGCGAGCGCCTGGCCCGCCTGCAGGAACTCCTGAACAGCCAGCAGCAGACATTCAACCGGAGCTGCATCGGGAAGCGGCTTCCCGTCCTGTTCGAGCGTCCCGGCAGGCGGCGCGGACAACTGGTCGGACGCTCTCCGTACATGCAGGCGGTCCACGCGGAGGCCGATACGGCGGGGATCGGCGACCTCGCCCAGGTCGAGATACTGGCCGCCGGCCCGAACAGCCTCTCCGGCGGGAGCCCCGCAATTTGAGCGAAGCGCGTCTTCAGTTCGACGACAACAGCCTCTTGCCAGTGCTTTATGGCGCGCATGACCGCAACCTGGCGCATCTGGAACAGAAATTCGGCGTCTCGATGCGCGCGCGCGGAAATGAGCTGGCCATCGCCGGCCCGGAAAGCGCCGTGGCGGCGGCGCGGTCGGCCATGGACCTGCTTTACGACCGCGCGCGGCGGGGGCTGGAGATCGACCCGGGCGAAGTGGACGGCGCGGCGCGGCTCGCCGAAGTCACCGGCATTGCGAAACTGCCGGGCGCCAGCAGTGACCTGTTTGGAGTCAACAGGGAGACCGTAGATACCCGGCGACGCCGGATCGCCCCCCGCTCGCCCAACCAGGCCCTGTATCTCAAGACGATCCGCGAGCGCGATGTCGTCTTCGGCGTCGGCCCGGCAGGGACCGGCAAGACCTACCTGGCCGTGGCGGCGGCCGTTTCGATGCAGACGGCCGGGCAAGTCGAGCGCATCGTGCTGTCGCGCCCGGCGGTGGAAGCCGGCGAACGCCTCGGATTCCTTCCCGGCGACCTCCGCGAAAAGGTCGATCCCTATCTTCGCCCGCTTTACGATGCGCTGCATGACATGGTGTCCGGCGACCGCGTGATGCGCCAGATCGGAAATGGCGAGATCGAGATCGCTCCCCTCGCCTTCATGCGAGGGCGTACTCTCGCTCGATCCTTTGTCATCCTCGACGAGGCGCAGAACACGACCCCAACCCAGATGAAGATGTTCCTAACCCGCTTGGGCGAAGACTCGCGGATGGTGGTGACGGGCGACCTGTCACAGGTCGATTTGCCGGGTGGCGTGCGCTCCGGCCTGTCCGAGGCGCTCGACTTGCTGGACGGGGTGGACGGCGTCGGCATGGTGCGTTTCACCTCGCACGATGTGGTGCGCCATTCGGTCGTGACGCGCATCGTCGATGCCTATGACGCCGCCGCCAAGGCGCGCCGCGATGGATAAGTGGACCGTCGATGTGTCGCTCGGCGACGGCGAGTGGCCGGACGGCGAAGAGGCCGCCGACTGGTGCAGCCGCGCGGCATGCGCGGCGCTGTCCGGCGCGGGACGAACGGGTCCTGCGGAGATTTCCGTACTGCTCGGCAGCGACGCCGAGATACGCGAGCTGAACCGCCGTTTCCGCGGCCGCGACCGGCCCACGAACGTGCTTTCCTTTCCGGCCGGGGACAGCCCCTGGCCCGGCAGCCCCCTGCCGCTCGGGGAGATTGCGCTGGCCGGCGGCACCGTGCGCCGGGAGGCGACCGCGCAGCGCAAGACGCTGCACGACCATCTGAGTCACCTCGTGGTTCACGGAACGCTGCATCTTCTGGGTTTCGACCATCGCACGGAAGAGAAGGCTACCCGAATGGAGCGGCTGGAGGCGCGTTGCCTCGAAACGCTGTCGATAACCGATCCCTACAGGGAACAGGGCTGACGGGCTGTGGATACGACGGCTCATACATCGAATGGCAGTGGCGCCCGCCTCCGCGGACTCTGGCGCCGGCTTGCGGGCCGGCGAAGCAATGAGGGCTCCATCAGCGAAACCCTGTCGAATCTCGCCGCGCAACATAATGAGGACGTGAAGCCGATAGACCCGCTTGAGCGGTTCCTGCTCGAAAACACGCTCAAGCTGCGCCGCATGACGGTCGAGGACGTGATGGTGCCGCGTGCGGACATTGTTGCCGTCTCCGCCGCCGCGCCGGTCGAGGAAGTCGTAGCGGCGGTCGAGCAATCGCGCCATTCGCGCCTGCCGGTGTTCGAGATGGACCTCGACCAGATCGTCGGCATGATTCATGTGAAGGACGTGCTGGCCCATATCGGCAAGCCGGACACGCCGTCGCCGAAGGAACTGGCGCGCGAGGTCCTGTTCGTCTCGCCGGCGATGCTGGTTCTCGACCTGTTGCTCGAAATGCGGCTCAAGCGTACGCATATGGCCCTGGTTGTCGACGAGTTCGGCGGTATCGACGGTCTGGCGACCATCGAGGATCTGGTCGAGGAAATCGTCGGAGACATCGAGGACGAGCACGATATTGCGGAATCGCCGCAACTGGATACACGGCCCGACGGTACGCTGGTCGCGGACGCGCGGGCGACGCTGGAAGACTTCGAGGCAGCGGTCGGCGAGGTGCTGTCCGACGACGAACGCGAAGACATCGACACGCTGGGCGGGCTGGTCTTCAACCTGGTCGGGCGGGTTCCGAGCCGGGGCGAACTGGTGTCGCATCCGTCGGGTCTGGAATTCGAGGTGCTGGACGGAGACCCGCGCCGGTTGAAACGACTGCGGGTGCGCAATCTGCCGGCGAACGGATGAGGGCGCGGCTCGCCAGCCTGGCAGGCCGGAACCGGCTTCTGGCCGCGCTGGCGGCGGGCGGCGGGGCCACACTGGCCATGCCGCCCCTGGGAGCAACGCCCGCTTTGGCTGCGGGTCTTGTTGCGTTCGCCTGGTTGCTGGACGGGACGTCGCGGTTCCGCACCGCCTTCCTGACCGCCTTCGCCTTCGCCTTCGGGTTCTTCGCCGCCGGCCTCTACTGGGTTGCCGGCTCATTTTTCGTGGTTGGCGGGGCCATGGCTGCAGGCGGACCGGCAGCCGTTCTGGGCCTGGCGGGACTGCTCTCATGCTTTCTGGCCTTTCCCGTTGCGGTCGCACACCGCCTGACGCAGCCCGGTGTCGGGCGGGCATTGGCGCTGGCGGCCGCGCTCGGGCTCGGCGACTGGCTGCGCGGCCACATGCTCACCGGCTTTCCGTGGAACCTGTTCGGATATGCCTGGCTGCATGTGCCGGCAGTCGAACAAGTGGCCGCGGCGACCGGCATCTACGGGTTGGGGCTTGCGACGCTCGCCGTGTGCCTGCTGCTGTCGGTCGCCGACCGGCGCGGGTGGACAACGGCAATGCTGGCGGTTGCGGCGATGTTCGCTTACGGCGAGCTTCGCCTCGGCCGCGCGCCCCAGGCGGACCTCGCTGCAACCGCAAGCGCACCGCTGCTGCGTCTCGTTCAACCCAATATCCCGCAATCCGACAAGTGGCGCCGCGGGGAGGTCGCCGCCCATTTGCAGCGCCTTGTGCGTCTCGGCGCGGCGGACCCCGAGCCCGACGCCGTCATATGGCCCGAAACGGCGGTCACCCGGCTGCTGCATTCCGAATCGCCGCTTGTCGAGGCACTGGGAAAGAGCGTGCGGAGTCGCCGGGGGTTGATCTCGGGCGCGCCCTGGCGGGAGGACGGACGCTACTACAACAGCATCCTTGCGATAGACCGCGAGGGCAGCCTGCAGGGACGCCACGACAAGGCGCATCTCGTGCCGTTTGGCGAATATGTGCCGTTGCGCGGACTGCTCGGCGCCGCGAAGCTGACGGTCGGGCGGCAGGACTTCGCGGCCGGCCCGGGTCCCTCGACGCTCACCCTGCCCGGCCTCCCGCCGTTCGGCGCGCTGATCTGTTTCGAAGCGATCTTTCCGGGCGAGACCGTTGCGGCCGACGCGCGGCCGGAATGGCTGCTGAACCTCACCAACGACGCCTGGTTCGGCGAGACGGCGGGACCGCACCAGCATTTCGAGATCGTGCGGATGCGAGCGATCGAAACCGGCCTGCCGGTGATGCGCGTCGCCAATACCGGCATCACCGGCGCGGTGGACGGACATGGCCGCCGCCTTGGCAGGACAGGGCTCGGCAGGACCGGCAGCCTCGACATCCGCCTGCCGCCCCCGCTTACGGAAACAATCTACAGCCGGCTGGGCGATCTGCCCTTTTTCAGCGGCGTCGCCCTTCTTGCCGCCTTCGCCGCCTGGCGCAGCAGAACGGTGCGACGCCAATATACTTGACCCTTCCGGCCCCGGCTTGCGACAACGGGTCGTTAATCTGAATCCTCCGGCGGGCCTCGCGTCATGCCGTAGTCAGGGAGCGTCCGCCCCGTGCTCGAAGGCAGCTATCACTTCACCAGCGAGTCGGTGTCCGAAGGCCATCCGGACAAGATTTGCGACCGGATTTCGGACTCGATCGTGGATGCCTTCATGGCGGAGGGCGAACCGGAGCTTAACCGCTGCGGCGTCGAAACGATGGTGACAACCAATCTCATCGTGATCGGCGGCGAAGTCCGGGGTCCCTGCACCATTACCCGCGAACGGATGAGCGAACTCGCGCGTCAGGCCGTGTGCGAAATCGGCTATGAGCAGCCCACCTTCCACTGGCGCGACAGCACCGTGCTCTGCGTGGTCCACAAGCAGTCCGAAGACATTGCAATGGGCGTTGACAGCGTCGGCAACAAGGACGAGGGCGCAGGCGACCAGGGGCTGATGTTCGGCTACGCCTGCCGCGAGACTCCGGAACTGATGCCGGCCGCAATCCAATACAGCCACCAGATACTGTATCGGCTCGCCGAGGCCCGCCGCCGCGGCGACCTGGGCGACGATCTGGGGCCGGACAACAAGAGCCAGGTCACCCTGTTATACGAGAACGGCCGCCCGGTGCGGGCGACCTCGATCGTGGTCTCCACTCAACACCACGAACGTTTCGGCGAGGACCAGGAGGCGGTTAAGCGTATCGTTCGCCCCTTCGTCGAGGCCGTGCTGCCCGAAGGCTGGATGTGCCCTGAGGACCGGTTCTTCGTAAACCCGACCGGCAAGTTCATCGTCGGCGGGCCGGACGGCGACGCGGGCCTCACGGGCCGCAAGATCATCGTCGATACCTATGGCGGCGCAGCGCCGCACGGCGGCGGCGCCTTCTCCGGCAAGGACCCGAGCAAGGTGGACCGCTCCGCTGCCTATGCGGCCCGCTATGTCGCCAAGAACGTGGTTGCGGCGGGCCTTGCGGACAAGTGCGTCGTGCAGGTCGCCTATGCCATCGGGGTTGCGAATCCGATTTCCGTGCTGGTCAACACCCAGGGCACGGGCCGGGTCCCGGACGAGAAGCTTGCGGACGCTGTGCGCGAAACGGTCGATCTCAGCCCGCGCGGCATCCGCACCCGCCTCATGCTCAACCGCCCTATATACAAGCGAACCAGTTCCTACGGCCATTTCGGCCGCGAGCCGGAGGATGACGGCGGCTTCTCCTGGGAACGGACCGACCTCGCGAAGGACCTGCAGGCCGCGCTTACTTGAACGAGCCGACCGGTTACCGATCTTACGGCCGGCGGCGCGGCCGGCCTCTGAACCCCGGACGCCGTCGAGCCCTGGATGCGGCTCTTCCCGCCTTGCTGTTGCCCGACGGGCCGCTCGATCCGGCGGCGTTGTTCGGTTTCGACATCGAGGACCTGTGGCTCGAAATCGGTTTCGGGGCCGGCGAGCATCTGGCCTGGCAGGCCGCGCGCCACCCGCGCATCGGCTTTATCGGCGCCGAACCGTACATCAACGGGGTTGCGAGCCTGGCCGCGCGCGCCGAAGCGGAGGGCCTCGAGAACATCCGCATACATTGCGACGACGCAACGGCGGTGCTGGACCGGCTGCCCGACAACGCGCTAGGGCGAGTATTCGTCCTGTTCCCGGACCCTTGGCCGAAGGCGAGACACTATAACCGGCGCCTCGTCGCCCGTCCGATGCTCGACAGACTGGCGCGGACCATGCGGGCGGGCGCGGAGCTTCGCCTGGCGACGGATCACACCGGCTATCTCGACTGGATGCTGGAACGGTTGACAACGCATCCCGCATTCGCCTGGACGGCCGCAGGCGCCGACGACTGGCGGCGACGCCCGCCGGACTGGCCCGAAACGCGATATGAAGCCAAAGCGCGGGCGGCAGGCGTCAAATCGACCTATCTGCGCTTCGCCCGCTGCGACGGCGTTGCGGTTTCCCCGGCTTGACGCTATATTTCCCGCGCTTGCCTGCTTGTCGTGGATGCGGGCTGCTCATTCTTGACAGTGGGAAGCGAATTGGGGGCTTCGGGCCGCTTTTTTCGTCGGGAGAAGATCGACGGCCGTAACCGTTGCCGACAGCGCCGCCGCGCAGCGCGTGGCCGACCTTGTGGCGCCCGTCCTGGAGGGGCTGGGCTACGATCTCGTGCGCGTCCGGTTCGGAGGCAGCGACCCGGTGCTGCAGATCATGGTGGAGCGGCAGGACGGGAGCGGCATGACCGTGGACCATTGCGCCGAGGCAAGCCGGACATTGTCGGCGTTGCTGGACGTCGAAGACCCGATTCCGCAAGCCTATTCGCTGGAGGTGAGTTCCCCCGGAATCGACAGGCCGCTCACCCGGCCGGGCGATTTCGAGCGCTTTGCCGGTTTCGAAGCCCGCATCGAGCTTGAGGACGGCATGGCCGGCCAACGCCGATTCCGCGGCCGGCTGGAGGGCCTGGAAGGAGGAACCCTGCGGTTGCGGACGGAACAGGGCAAGGCGGAACTCCCACTGGCCGCCGTCAAATCGGCGAAATTGCTGATGACCGACGCGTTGCTGGCGGCCGCGGCCGACGGCGCAATCTAGGAAAGCGAAGGCGACCCCGCCATGGTGAACATCCTCGGGCCCGAACTACTGCAGATCGCGGACAGCGCGGCGCGTGAAAAAGGCATCGACCGCGACGAGGTCATCGTTGCCGTGGAGCAGGCGATCCAGCGCGCAGGACGGTCCAAATACGGCCTGGAGCACGATATTCGCGCCTCGATCGACCGCAAGACCGGAGAAATCCGGCTGGCGCGCTATCGGGAGGTGGTCGAGGACGATGCGGAAGTCGAGGACGAGTTCGCACAAATGACCCTGACCCACGCGCAGCGTTACGACGCGTCCGCGAAGGTCGGGGACATGCTGATCGACGATCTGCCGCCGATCGATTTCGGCCGCGTCGCCGCCCAGTCCGCGAAGCAGGTCATCGTCCAGAAGGTGCGCGAAGCCGAGCGCGCGCGGCAGTATCGGGAGTTCGTCGGACGGGTTGGCGAGATCGTAAACGGCCTGGTCAAGCGCAACGAGTTCGGCCATGTAGTCGTCGATCTCGGCCAGGCGGAGGCGGTGCTCCGCAGGGACGAGATCATCCCGCGCGAGCATCCGCGCCGCAACGAGCGCGTCCGCGCCCTGATCCACGAAGTTCGCGAAGAGACGCGCGGCCCGCAGATCTTCCTGTCGCGCACGCGCAACGAGTTCCTGGTGCGGCTGTTCGCCCAGGAGGTGCCGGAAATCTATGACGGCATCATCGAAATACGCGCCGTGGCCCGCGACCCGGGCAGCCGCGCCAAGATCGCGGTGATCTCCAACGACCCCGGTATCGACCCTGTAGGCGCCTGCGTCGGCATGCGCGGCAGCCGCGTGCAGGCGGTTGTGAGCGAGCTCCACGGGGAAAAGATCGACATCATCCCCTGGTCCGAGGATCCGGCGACCTTCATCGTCAATGCGCTCGCCCCGGCCGAGGTGGTGAAGGTCGTGCTCGACGAGGAGGATGGACGCATCGAGGTCGTCGTGCCGGACGACCAGCTGAGCCAGGCGATCGGTCGCCGCGGCCAGAACGTCCGCCTCGCGAGCCAGCTCACAGGCTGGTCTATCGACATTCTCACCGAAGCCGAAGAGTCGGAGCGCCGCCAGGAGGAAATGCGGCAGCGCTCGGTGCTGTTCATCGACGCGCTCGACGTCGATGAGCTCATTGCGCAACTGCTTGTCACCGAAGGGTTCACGACCCTTGAGGAAGTCGCCTATGTCGGCATCGAAGACCTGGTGGACATCGAGGGCTTCGATGAGGAGATTGCCGAAGAATTGCAGCGCCGTGCGCAGGACTTCCTCGAACAGCAGGCAGCGCGGCTGGACGGCGAGCGCATCGAACTCGGCGTTGCGGACGAGCTTGCGGAAATGGAGGGCCTCAACGGTCACATCGTCGTGGCGCTCGGGCATGCAGGCGTCCTGACGCTCGACGATTTCGCCGACCTCTCGAGCGACGAGTTGCGCTTTATCGCGAGCCCGATGCACGAGCGCCGCGACCTCGACGCGATTGCGGAACTCGACCAGGAGACGCTCGAAGCCGGCCTCGCAGCGAGCGTCCTCGATGCCGGTGCCGCTGACGCGATGATAATGGCAGCCCGGGCTCACTGGTTCGACGACGAACCTGCCGGCGAAGAAGACGAGCCCGTCGGCGAAGAGCCGGCCGGCGACCGGTCGTGAGGAGACGGACGAGAACGTGGCCAGCGCGGCAACGAAGGACGACGGCGGGATGCGCCGATGCGTCGCGACGCATCGGCGCCGGCCGCGCCGGGAGCTGATTCGGTTCGTCATCGGACCGAATGGCGGACTCACGCCCGATTTCGAGGAAAAGCTGCCCGGACGAGGCTATTGGGTCGGCGCCGATCCGAAGAGCCTGGAGGCCGCACGGCGCGGACGGGCGTTCCAGCGCGCCGCGCGGCGGCAAGTCTCCTTGCCCGAAGATCTGGAAGCGCGCGTCGAGGCCGGTCTGGCGCAGCGTTGCTGCAGCCTGCTGGGACTTGCCCGGCGCTCGGGATTGCTCGCAGCCGGCTATGAAGGCGCATGCGAATGGCTTCGGGAAGGCCGCGGCGGGGTTCTGATCGAAGCGCTGGACGGCGCGGAGAACGGAAGGCGGGCGCTCGCCGGCCTCTCACGGGGCCTGCCTGCGGTATCGGTTTTGACCGCGGCCGAAATGGGCGCGGCAATAGGGCGTGACATTACCGTTCATGCGGTGCTAGGTCCGGGTCGGCTGGCGGAGCGGTTCGCCCGCGAAGCCGGACGGCTTGCCGGCTTCCGCAATGGAACGGCGGACGGGAGACAAGGATGACCGAAAGCGGCGATCGCGACGGCGGCAAGCTCAGCCTGTCCCGCCCGAGTAAGCTGGAGTTTAAGAAGAGAGTGGACGCCGGAAAGGTTCGCCAGAGCTTTTCCCACGGCCGGTCGAAACAGGTCACGGTAGAGGTCAAGCGCAAACGCACGATCATCACCGACAAGCCCGGCAAGGACGCACAGCAGAAAGTCGGCGGGCTGAGCACCGAAGAGCGCGCCGCGCGGGCACGGGCCTTGCAGGCGCGCCCCAAACCGCCGTCCGCTCCCGCCATTGCCGCCGAACCGGCGCCCGAAGCGCCGCCGTCCTCCCTGCCGTTGAGCCCTGAAGAACTCCGGGCGGGACAGCGGGCGCGCGAGCTTGCCGAACTCAAGGCCGCCAACGCCGAAGAACAGCGCAAGCAGGATGAAATCGACGCGCGGCGCCAGAAAGACGAAGAGAAGAAGCGCGCGGCCGAGGAGGCCCGCCGGGACGCGGCGCGCCCGGCCGAACCGGCGCGCAGCGACCGGCAGCCCGGCGGCGTGTCCGCCCGGCGTCCGGCCGATGCGGCCGCCCGTCGCGCCCGGCCGACCGGCCGGCCGTCGGCGCGCCCCTCCGAGGCCCCGGCTCCGCCTGTTGACGCGCCGGGCGGACGGCGCGCCGGCGGACGGGACGAAGAGGACCGCGGCGGACGGCGGCGCAACGACAAGCGGCCCGCTGCACAGCAGCGCCGCGCCGAACCGCGCCGCCGCGCCGGCAAGCTCACCATCGTCCAGGCGCTGGATGAAGAAGTCGAACAGGAACGCCAGCGCTCCCTTGCGTCGGTGCGCCGGGCCCGCGAACGCGAACGCCAGCGCCAAGCCTCGGGAGAAGGGCAGCAGTTTATCCAGCGCGAAGTCGTCGTGCCCGAATCCATCCTGGTAAGCGAACTTGCCAACAGGATGGCCACACGCGCGGTCGATGTCATTCGCGTGCTGATGCAGAACGGCATCCGGGCCACGCCGGCTCAGGCCATCGATGCCGATACGGCGGAACTTGTCGTCGAGGAGTTCGGGCACCGCGTCACCCGCGTCGCGGAGAGCGACGTCGAGGCGGGGCTTTCCGGCCTGCCGGACGAGGACGCCGATCTCAAGCCTCGTGCGCCGGTCGTGACCGTGATGGGCCATGTGGACCACGGCAAGACCTCGCTTCTCGACGCGCTCCGAAAGACGGACGTGGTCAGCGGCGAGGCTGGCGGGATCACGCAGCATATCGGCGCATACCGGGTGCGGACGCCGTCCGGGGCCGACATCACCTTCCTCGATACGCCCGGCCACGAAGCCTTCTCGGCGATGCGCGCGCGAGGCTCCCGCGCAACCGACATCGTTATTCTCGTGGTCGCGGCCGACGACAGCGTCCAGCCGCAGACAATCGAAGCGATTGCGCACGCCAAGGCGGCCGGCGCCCCGATCATCGTCGCGATCAACAAGGTCGACCGGCCGGAAGCCGAGCCGCAGCGGGTCCGGAACGACCTCTTGCAGCACGAACTGGTCGCGGAGGAATTCGGCGGCGACGTGCAGATGGTCGAGGTGTCGGCAACAGCGAAGACCGGTCTCGACACTCTGGAGGAAGCCGTTCTGCTCCAGGCGGACCTGATGGAGTTGAAGGCCAACCCGGGCCGCGGGGCAAGCGGTATTGTCGTCGAGGCGCAACTCGACCGGGGCCGCGGCGCAGTGGCGACCATTCTGGTCCAGAACGGTACGCTCAGGGTCGGCGATATCGTCGTCGCGGGCGCCGAATGGGGCAAGGTCCGGGCGATGGTCGACGACCGGACCGGAAGGGTGAAGTCAGCCGGCCCGTCGGCGCCGGTCGAAGTGCTCGGGCTGTCAGGCCCGCCTGTCGCCGGCGACGAGCTTGTCGTCGTGGACAGCGAGGGGCGCGCCCGCGAGGTTACGGAATACCGCGCCCGGCGCGACAGGGCGGCGAGCGCGGCGCCAATCCGGCGGGGCTCGATAGACGATATCTTCAAGAGCCTCGCCGCCGGCAAGACCGAGAAGGTGCCGCTGGTCGTAAAGGCGGATGTGCAAGGGTCGGTCGAGGCCATCGTGGGCGCGCTTGCGAAGCTTGGCGGCGACGAGGTGCAGGTGGAGATCCTGCACAGTGGCGTGGGCGGCATCTCGGAGAGCGATGTCACCCTCGCGCATGCGTCCGGCGGCTTCATCATCGGTTTCAATGTCCGCGCCGCGAACCCGGCCCGCCTTGCTGCCCAGCAGCATGGCGTCGATATCCGGTACTATTCGATCATCTACGAACTGATCGACGATATCCGGGATGCGATGGTAGGCAAGCTGGCGCCCGAATTGCGCGAACGCCAGATCGGGCAGGCCGATATCCGGGAAGTCTTCAACATCACCCGCGTCGGCAAGGTGGCGGGTTGCCGGATCATCGAAGGCGTGGTCCGGCGCGGCGCCGGCGTGCGTTTGCTGCGTGACAATATCGTCATCCATGAGGGACGCCTTGCGACCCTCAAACGGTTCAAGGAAGAACAGCGAGAGGTGCGCGAAGGTTTCGAGTGCGGCATGTCGTTCGAGTCCTACCAGGACATCCAGGTGGGCGACGTCATCGAATGCTACGAGACCGAGGAAGTGCAGCGCACGCTGCCATGAAGCATGCCCGGACCGGCCCGCGGCGGCTGCGCATGGGCGAAACGGTCCGCCATGCGACAGCCGGAATCTTTGCCCGGGCCACTTTCCGCGACCCCGACCTGCAGGCGCTGGAGATGGTCACCGTTTCCGAAGTCGTGATGTCACCCGACCTGAAACGGGCGACGGCGTTTGTCTCGATGCTTGGCCGCGACGATATCGACGACACGGTCGCGGCGCTGAACCGTGCGGCAGGCCATATCCGGGGCGAGCTCGGCCGCATGCTCGAGGCGAAGTTCACGCCGATCGTCGAGTTCCGGCGCGACCGCAGTTTCGACGAAGCCGAACGGGTCGAAACACTTATCCGGCGGAACCGGCATGGCTCATAGGCGGCCGAAACGGACCGACCTCAACGGCTGGATTGTCGTGGACAAACCTGCCGGCATGACATCCACCGATGTCTGCAACCGGATCAAGCGACTAAGCGGCGGCGCCAAGATCGGGCATGGCGGGGCGCTGGATCCGCTCGCGACCGGCGTGCTGCCGGTCGCTCTCGGCCAGGCGACCAAGACGGTCTCCTGGGTCATGGAAGGCAGCAAGGTCTATCGTTTCACGCTGCGCTGGGGCGAATCCCGCGACACGGACGACGCCGACGGCAAGGTTGTGGAGACAAGCGCCGCACGGCCGGACGATGACGCCATCCAGAGCGCCCTGCCCGCCTTTATCGGACAAATCATGCAGACCCCGCCGCAATATTCCGCCGTCAAGGTCGGCGGGAAACGGGCCTACAACCTGGCCCGTGCCAACGAAGCGCCCGACCTGCGGGCCCGTCCCGTCGAAGTCATGGACCTGCGGCTCGAACGTCGCCTGGGCCAGGACAGCGCAGAATTCACGGCTGAGACCGGCAAGGGTGTGTATGTCCGGGCCATCGCGCGCGACCTCGCCGCCGCGCTCGGCACGGTCGGACATGTTTCTGCACTCCGGCGGCGGCGCGTCGGGCCGTTTCGCGTCGAGGACGCAATTACGCTGGAAGAACTGGAAACTCTGGCCCATATAGGATCGGAGAGTGTATTCTTGCTGCCGACGGACAGGTCGCTGGCCGACATCCCGGCTCTGTCCGTCTCGGAGCAAGAGGCTGCAGCGCTCAGGAATGGACAGGCGCTGCGGCTGTTTAGCGCGGCCGATCTTCCGCGGATCGCCGGGTTTCACGACGGCATGACAATCCGCGCCCGGGTGGGCGAGGTTCTTGTCGCCGTGGCCCGATATGATTCCGGAACGGTTCGGCCGGTGCGGGTTGTCAATCAATAGCTGCAAGGAACGAGAGCAACAGATGTCGATTACCGCCGCACGAAAGACCGAACTCATCCAGGAGTTTCGTACGAACGAAGACGACACGGGATCGCCGGAGGTGCAGGTGGCGATCCTGACGGAACGCATCCGCAATCTGACCGAGCACCTCCAGACACACAAGAAGGACCGCCACTCGCGTCGCGGCCTGCTGGTGATGGTCGGCCAGCGCCGCGGCCTGCTCGACTACCTGCGCGGGAAAGACAACGGGCGCTATCGGTCGCTGATCGAACGCCTCGGCCTGCGCCGCTAACGACCGGGACGCCGGATGGCCGGCGTCCGACAGGAAACATACAAAAGGCCGCACCGTCCGGGTCGTGGCCATGGAAAGGGTTTCATCCGATATGTTCGATATCGTCCGCAAGGAAATTGACTGGGGCGGACGCCCGCTGGTCCTGGAGACCGGCCGCATCGCGCGCCAGGCCGACGCTGCCGTCATGGCAAGCCTAGGAGAAACGGCGGTGCTGTGCACCGTGGTCGCGGAGAAGAGCCCGAGAGTCGGGCTCGACTTCTTCCCGCTGACCGTCAACTACCAGGAAAAGACCTATGCCGCCGGCAAGATTCCCGGCGGTTTCTTCAAGCGCGAGGCGCGGCCGAGCGAGAAGGAAACGCTGACTTCGCGGTTGATCGACCGGCCGATCCGCCCGCTGTTCGCCAAGGGTTTCCGCAATGAAACCCAGATCGTCTGCACGGTGATGAGCCACGATCTGGAGAACGATCCCGATATCGTCGCGCTGGTCGGCACCTCGGCTGCGCTGACGCTTTCCGGAATCCCGTTCCTCGGCCCCATTGCCGGCGCCCGGGTCGGCATCGTCGACGGGGAGTTCGTCCTCAATCCCACAACGGAGCAAATGCAGTCCTCGACCCTGGACCTTGTGGTCGCGGGCACCTCTGAGGGCGTGCTCATGGTGGAGTCGGAAGCGCAGGAGCTTCCCGAGCAGCAGATGCTGGACGCCGTGATGTTCGGCCATCGGGGCTTCCTGCCGGTCATCGACGCCATCATCGACATGGCGGAGGAATGCGCCAAGGACCCGTGGGATCTGCCCGATCCCGAGCCCGGCGCCGAGGACGCGAAGGCCAAGGTCTATGAACTGGGCCGTGCGCCCATGGGCGACGCTTACGCACTTCGCGAGAAGCAGGCCCGCCAGACGGCAATTTCAGCCGCCAAGACGGAAGTTCTGGCCAGGCTGGAAGAGTCCGGCACAGACCCGGCTGTGGCCGCCCCCTTCTTCAAGGACCTCGAACGCGACATCGTGCGAGGCGCCGTTCTGGACACCAGCAAGCGGATCGACGACCGCGACCTGGAAACGGTGCGCCCCATCGATTGCCAGGTCGGCATCCTGCCGCGCCAGCATGGCAGCGCGCTGTTCACCCGCGGCGAAACGCAGGCGATCGTGGTCTCCACGCTCGGCACGTCGCAAGACGAGCAGATCGTCGATGCGCTGGACGGCGAGTATCGCGAACACTTCATGCTCCATTACAACTTCCCGCCCTACTCTACCGGCGAGGCGCGGATGCTGCGCGCGCCGGGCCGGCGCGAGATCGGCCACGGCAAGCTGGCCTGGCGCGCCGTCCGGCCGCTGCTGCCGAAGAAGGAGGACTTCCCCTACACGGTTCGCGTCGTCTCGGAAATCACGGAATCGAACGGTTCGTCCTCGATGGCGTCGGTCTGCGGCGCATCGCTGTCGCTGATGGATGCGGGCGTTCCCCTGAAGCGCCCGGTGGCCGGCATTGCGATGGGCCTCATCAAGGAAGGCGATCGGTTCGCGGTGCTCTCGGATATCCTCGGGGACGAGGACCATCTGGGCGACATGGACTTCAAGGTCGCCGGAACAGAGGCCGGCGTGACCTCGCTGCAGATGGATATCAAGATCACCTCGATCACCGAAGACATCATGCGCACGGCGCTTGAGCAGGCGCAGCAGGGCCGGATGCATATTCTCGCGGAGATGGCCGGGGCGCTGGACACTGCCCGGGACGATGTGAGCGACTTCGCGCCGCGCATGACCACCATGTCAATCGCGCGAGACAAGATCCGCGAAGTGATCGGTTCGGGCGGCAAGGTGATCCGCGAGATCGTGGAGACCACCGGCGCCAAGATCGACATCGACGACGATGGCACGATCAAGGTGTCCTCGGTCGATCCCAAGGCTTCCGAGGCCGCGATCGAGTGGATCAGGGGCATCGTTGCCGAACCGGAAGTCGGCGCGATCTATACCGGCAAGGTAGTCAAGATCGTCGACTTCGGAGCCTTCGTGAACTTCCTCGGCAGCCGCGACGGGCTGGTGCATATCAGCGAGCTTGCCCCGCAACGGGTCAAGACCGTCGGCGACGTTGTGGAACAGGGCGACCAGGTGAAGGTCAAGGTGTTGCGCGTCGACGACCGGGGCAAGGTGAGCCTCTCCATGAAGTCGGTCGATCAGGAGACCGGGGCGGACCAGACGGCGGCGGCGGACTGACGCCGATGGCGGTCGTGCGCCCGGTCCTCTTCTCCGGCCGCGAGGTCTTTCCGCTCATCGAGGGCGGCAAGGGCATCGCGATCTCGAACGGAGAGAGTTCGGGCGCATGGGCCGCCTGCGGCGGCGTCGGGACATTCTCCGGCGTCAACGCCGACAGCTTCCGCGAAGACGGTTCCGCCTTCGTCCAGAACTACTACGGCAAGACCCGGCGCGAGCGGCATGAGGAGTTGCTGGCGCACGCGATCCGGGGCGCCATTCACCAGGCGCGCATCGCCTATGACAGCGCGGGCGGCCAAGGTCGCATTCACATGAATGTGCTCTGGGAAATGGCGGGCGCGGAGCGCGTGCTGAACTCCGTGATGGAGGGCGCCAAAGGCTTGATCCACGGCATTACCTGCGGGGCCGGAATGCCTTACAGGCTCGCCGAATTGGCGGCGCGCTTCGGCGTTCACTACTACCCCATCATCTCCTCGGCCCGCGCCTTTCGCGCCCTCTGGAAACGCGCCTACCGCAAGTTTCCGAACCTGCTTGGCGGTGTGGTCTATGAGGACCCGTGGCGCGCCGGCGGGCATAACGGCCTCTCAAATGTCGAGGATCCGAACCAGCCGGAGGCTCCACGGCCGCGCGTCGTCCAGCTACGCCGACAGATGGCCGAGGTAGGTCTGGGGCATGTCCCGATCATCATGGCAGGCGGCGTCTGGCGCCTCGATGAATGGTCGCACTGGATCGAGGACCCGGAGATTGCCCCGGTCGCTTTCCAATTCGGCACCCGGCCGCTGCTTACCCGTGAAAGCCCGATCTCCGATGAATGGAAGCGCAAGCTGTTGACGCTCAAGGAAGGCGATGTCTTCCTCAATCGCTTCAGCCCGACCGGATTCTATTCGTCGGCGGTACGCAACGCGTTTCTCGACGAACTGCGCGAGCGCGCCGAGCACCAGATCGTCTTCTCGACCGAGCCTGTCGGCGGCCACGATGTGGCATTCCCGGTCGGCCCGCGCGGCCGCCCGGTTTATGTATCGACCGACGACAGGACGCGCGCCGAAGCCTGGATCGAGGCGGGTTTCTCGGAAGCGATGCGTACGCCGGACTCGACACTGGTGTTCGTGACGCCGGAGCGCCGGCGGCAAATCCTGACGGATCAGATCGAGTGCATGGGCTGCCTCTCGGCCTGCCAGTTCAGCAACTGGTCGCAGAACGAATCCGGCACCACCGGGCGCAAAGCGGACCCCCGCTCATTCTGCATACAGAAGACGTTGCAACAGATCAGCCACGGTGGATCGGTCGAGGAGCAATTGATGTTCTCCGGCCACAATGCCTACCGCTTCCGGTCGGACCCGTTCTATGCGAACGGCTTCGTCCCGACCGTCAAGCAGTTGTTCGAACGGATCCTGACCGGCAAGTAGCCGCCAGTCAGACGGCGGTCATGCCGCCGTCGATCACCAGCTCCGCACCGGTCATCCAGTTCGACTCGTCGCTTGCGAGGAACAGGCAACCGTTCGCAATGTCGACAGGCTTGCCGAACCGGCCCATCGGCGTCTGGTCGAGCCGCGGGCGCGCCAGTTCCGGGCTGCTGTGGACGGATTCTGTCATGGGGGTATCGACGAAGCCGGGATGAACCGAGTTCACCCGGATGCCCTCGGTCGCGTATTGGGCAGCGGCCGATTTGCTGAGGGTTCTGACCGCCCCCTTGGACGCATGGTAGGCGGCGTTGTGGACGGAGCCCACAATGCCGTAGATCGACGAGATATTTATGATCGACCCGCCCCCGCTGGCCCGCATCGCCTCGATGGCGTGTTTGGTGCCGAGAAAAACGCCGGTCGAGTTCACATCCATGACCCGGTTCCAGTTCGCCAGGTCCGCCTCGCCGATGCGCGGCGCCGCCGAGCCGTCCGGCATCCGGCCGGAAACGCCCGCGGCATTCAGCATGATGTCAAGCCGCCCGAAGCGTTCGACCACCGCCTGCACCGCCTCGCGCCACCGGTCCTCGTCCACGGTGTCGAGATGCACATAGCAGGCCGCGCCGCCGGCAGCCTCGATGTCCCGGACGACAAGCGGGCCGAGATTGTCGTTGATGTCCGCCACCGCCACGCCCGCGCCGTGTTCCGCAAACAGGCGCGCGCTCGCCGCGCCTATCCCGGACGCGCCGCCGGTAATCATCGCCACCTTGCCTTCGAGCCGTCTTGCCGACGCCATTCGCCGTCCTCCCCGTCCGTGTTCTTCCGGCTTCCAGCTTATTCCTCGACGGCTTCCGCGAAAATACGGATGGAGTCCCGGAGCGGCCGGTTGCGGTCCCAGGTCTCCCGCGTCTCCTCGGCCAGCGGCGTCCGCGCCAGCAGACGGAAAAGGTCTTCGGCGCCCCTGTGGAAACCGGTCGTCATGCCGAGGCTTTCGAAAAAGGCTGCGACCTCCGCCATCTCCGGATGAAAGCGGTGGGCATCGGCCGGCAGCATCCCGATCCGTTCTTCCATGCGCGCGAGTACAGCCGGCTGGCTGAAGGCGAGTTCGGCGCGCAGCTCCTCGGCCAACCCCGCACGTTCGGCCGCGGTCAACACCGCCGCCTGGAGCGCCCAGTAGCCCTTGTTCAGGGCGGAATAGAGCATCTTCTGCGCCGACGCCCTGCCGATTTCCGGGCCGAGAGGATGGACGGCGATCCTTTCCGACGCCAACGCCTCCATCGCGGCGGCCTGAGCGCCCGAGACATAGAAACGGGTCGGATTCGGTCCCTTTGGAGAGGGGCCGACAATCCCGCCATCCACGAAACGCGCCACCGGGAAGCGGGTGGCAATTCGGCGCACGGTCTCCGGCGCCACAGCATTCATGTCCGCAAAGACCGGCCCGTCAGGGCCGATCAGGGGCGCAATCCTGGCCGTGAAATCCTCCGCGGCGGCCGGCGGCATGATCGACAGCACGAGGTCAGACTCCTCGACCACGGCGTCGAGCGAACCCAAGTCCTCAAAGCCGGCCGCCTTCGCCAGCCCCCGCGTCCTGGCGCTACGCCCGGATAGGTCCGTGACCATGCGCAGCCCGTTGCACTCCCGCAAGGCCCGCCCCACGCCATGCCCCATATCCCCGGGGCTGAGTACGCCGATGGTTTTCATGCTTTCGCCCCACACCGATTCCGGACTCCTGCAATCCGCACTGTTTCGCTACACACCGTCCAACAGCAGCCGCTCCGCCGGGTTCGAAGGTGCGTTTCGCCCCGACAGGACAGACCATCCGGCCGGACCGAATATGTCGCGTTCATCCTGTCAATCGCCGTATGCCCGGATATCCGCCGCGACCGTTTTGAGAACCTCCGCCAGTCCGGAGCGCGACGCCGCGACAGCGGCGACCAGCGGATCTTCCGGCGCCGGGTCGGGTTCGGTCGCCGCCCGCAATTCTTTCGCGCGGCCCGCCAGCGTGAGCGCGATTCCCGGCGACGCTTCCTCAATGTAACCCGAGAACCGACTGTCGGCGGCGGCAGCGCGCAGTTCGTCCGTCAGCAACCGGGCCACGCCATCAAGCCGGGCCGCCGCCCGCCGTCCTTCCTCCCCGGAATGCCGGGCCGCATATCCCGCTGCATGGTGCGCCCGGCTGTCGCCGTTCAGCGCCCGCACCCTGTCGGCAAGCACCGGGTAAGCTTCGCCGAACAAATCCGCCAGTTCAGCCAGGTCGTGAGTCTTCCGGTAGTCCACGCCGAGACGTCCCAGCATCGCCTTGACGAGATATTCGGCTGCATCCGCGCTCGCAGCAACGAATTGGATACTGTTGTCGGCATCCCTACGCGGCCCCGCCGCGGTCGGGATTGCGACGGCTCTCAAGGCTGCGAGGTCAAGCAAACCGACGGTTCCGTCGAGCAATCTCGCATATTCGTCCACTTCCATAGCCGGCGCATCTCCCGGTTCGGGCCGGTCCCAGACGCCGGCGAGCAGGCGCCCCTCGCGCACGATGGGGCAGGCGACATGACGCAGCGCGTTCGCCTTACGACAAAGTTCGTCGGCGGGAACCTGGAGGCAGTCGATCTTCATGCCGCCGCCCGGCGGCTTCCAGCCCTTCGGCGGCCTGCGCCGAACGCGGTCGCCGCCGGTTACGAAGGCGAGGTCCCAGTCACTGTCCGGCCTGTGGTCTCCCCGCACGCGCGAGCCGAACAGCACCACCGCCGAGACATCCGGGTTATTCCGCACCGCCGCTGCGGCCGCGCGGCGCAACGCCTCCGGCGGCGCGGCGACGAGACGCGCCCCGGCGTCGGTCGTCATGGCCAACGTCTCTGCAAGGCTGCTTTCCTTATGCTCCCGGCTCCGGCAAGTTTAGGGCGAACCTACAGGAGAAACACCCCCATGAAGGCCGTCGAAGCGATTTCGGAAATCCTGAAGCGCGAAGGCATCGGGACGATCATCGGCTATCCGGTGAACCATGTGCTCGAATATGCCGCGCATCTCGATATCCGCCCGATCATCGTCCGGCAGGAGCGGGTCGGTCTGCATATGGCTGACGCGATATCCCGCATGACCTCGGGCGGCACGCTCGGCGTCTTCGCCATGCAGCACGGTCCCGGTTCCGAGAACGCCTATGGCGGCATCGCCCAGGCCTATGGCGAATCGGTCCCGCTGCTCGTGCTCCCGATGGGCTATCCGCGCCGCATCGCGCATATCCATCCGAATTTCAATTCGACCCAGGCGATGAAGCCGATCGCCAAATCGACCGAGCCGATCACCTCGGTCGGCGAAATCGCCAATGTCATGCGACGCGCCTTCACCCGCCTTCGCAACGGGCGCGGCGGGCCGGTCGTCGTCGAGGTGCCCGCCGACCTCATGAACGAGGAACTGCCCGGCGAACTCGATTACACGCCGGTGCTCTCCACCCGCAGCGGTCCCGACCCGGAGGCGGTGGCGAAGGCGGCAGAGATGCTCAAGGCGGCGAAGAGGCCGGTCATCTATGCCGGCCAAGGCGTACACTACGCCAGGGCCTGGCCGCAACTGAAGGCGCTGGCGGAGCAGTTGGCGATTCCCGTCTGCACCAGTCTCGAAGGCAAGAGCGCCTTTCCGGAGGACCACCCGCTCAGCCTCGGCTCCGGCGGTCTTGCCATACCGCGCCCGGTGCGCAGCTTCCTCGACCGCGCGGACCTGATCTTCGGCATCGGGTGCAGCTTCACCGAGACCAATTTCGGCGTCTCCATGCCGAAGGGCAAGACGGTCATCCACGCCACGCTCGACCCGATGGACCTTAACAAGGACGTTCCCGCGGCATTGGGTCTCGCAGGCGATGCCGGCCTCACGCTCGACGCGCTGCTGGCCGCATTCGCCGGGGAGCCGACGCGCGACTCCGCCGGTGTCGCAGCCGAGATCGCGGCCGGCATGGAAAGCTGGCTCGCCGAGTGGGCGGCAAAGCGCGAGAGCGGCGAGACGCCGCTCAATCCCTACCGCGTGCTTGCCGAACTCGAACGCGCCGTGGACAAGAGGAATGTCGTCATCACCCACGACGCCGGCAGCCCGCGCGACCAGCTCTCGCCCTTCTGGAAGGCGACCGAGCCGCTCTCCTATATCGGCTGGGGCAAGACGACCCAGCTCGGCTACGGCCTCGGCCTCGCCATGGGCGCAAAGCTCGCCTGCCCGGATAAGCTCTGCATCAATGTGTGGGGCGACGCCGCCATCGGCTTCACCGGCATGGACTTCGAGACGGCCGTGCGCGAGCGCATCCCGATCCTGTCTATCCTGCTGAACAACTTCTCGATGGCCATCGAGCTCAAGGTCATGCCGGTTTCGACGGAGAAATTCCGCTCGACGGATATTTCCGGCGACTACGCCGCCATGGCGCGGGCTTTCGGCGCCTATGGAGAGCGGGTCACCGATCCGGGCGACATCCAGGCCGCCATCGCCCGAGGCATTGCAGCAACCGAGGCCGGCCAGCCGGCACTGCTGGAATTCATCACCTGCAAGGAGGTGGACGTCTCCCGCCAGTAGGCGAGCGGCAGGCCGGTTACGCCGGCTCCCTCATCGTCACGAACTCTTCGGCGGCGGTCGGGTGGATGCCGACCGTCGCGTCGAACTGCGCCTTGGTGGCGCCCATCTTGACCGCGATGCCGAGGCCCTGCGCGATCTCGGGCGCGTCGGCGCCGATCATGTGGGCGCCCAGCACACGGTCCGTGGCCGGATCGACCACCAGCTTCATCAGGGTGAATTCGTCGCGGCCGGTCAGCGTGTGCTTCAGCGGCCGGAAGCGGCTCCTGTAGATATCCACCTCGCCGTATTGCGCGCGCGCCTCGGCCTCTGTCAGGCCTGCAGTGCCGATGGGCGGCTGGCTGAAGACGGCCGTGGGCACGTTGGCATGGTCGGCCTGCCAGGACCTGCCACCGAAGACCGTATCGGCGAAGGCATGCCCCTCGCGTATCGCGACGGGCGTCAGCGCCAGGCGGTCGGTCACGTCGCCGATGGCGTAGATGTTTTCGACGGAACTCCGCGAGTCCGCATCGACCTCTACCGCTCCCTTTCGGTCCAGGGCAACGCCCGCCGCTTCCAGGCCGAGGCCGGTCGTGTTGGGGTTCCGGCCCGTCGCAAACATGACCAGATCGGTTTCGACAACTCTCCCGGTGTCGCCGGTCACGCGGTAGCCGTCGTTCGTCTTCTCTATCGCCGTCGGATTGGTGCGGTTGACGATCTCGACGCCATCCGTGCGCATCTGTTCCCCGAGTTCCCTGCGAATATCGTCGTCGAAGCCGTTCAGCAGATGCTCGGCGCGGATCATCTCCGTCGTTTCGACGCCGAGACCGTGGAAGATGCCGGCGAACTCGACCGCAATATAGCCGCCGCCGATAATCAGGATACGGTCAGGGCGACTCGTCAGGTCAAGCGCCTCGTTGGAGGAAATTGCATGCTCGATTCCCGGAATATCGGGCATCCAGGGCCAACCGCCGACCGCGACCAGCACCTTGTCGGCGGTGATGCGCCGTCCGCCCGGCCGGACAGTATGCGCATCCTCCAGCACGCCGCGTTCCTCAATCAACTCGACGCCCGCATCCGAAAGCAGGGACAGGTAAATGCCGTTCAGCCGGTCGATCTCCCGGTCCTTGTTGGCGATCAGGCGCGACCAGTCGAAACCGTTTGCGGCCGGCCCCCAGCCATAGGCGCAGGCGTCTTCGAAATCGCGGGCGAAATGCGAGGCATAGACAAGCAGCTTCTTCGGGATGCAGCCCCGGATAACGCAGGTGCCGCCGACGCGGCTCTGCTCGCAGATACCCACTCGCGCGCCGTGCCCGGCGGCGATGCGCGCCGCGCGCACGCCGCCCGATCCGGCGCCGATCACAAACAGGTCGTAGTCGTATCGCGCCATCCGGCTTCGCCTCACTCCATGAAACAGGCGGTGTCGCCACTGCCGACAATCACATCGTCGGCCATATCGATGAACAGCCCATGCCCGACGATACCGGGGACGGCGTCGAGCTGCGCCGCAAGCGCGAGCGCATCGGCGATCCAGCCAAAACGGCAATCCAGGATGCAGTTGCCTTCATCGGTGACGAAAGGCCCCGATGCCCCGGCGCGCAGCTCGACGCAGGCGCCGAGCGCCGCTATCCGCCGCCGCACCTGCTCGCGGGCGAACGGCACCGCCTCGATCGGCAGCGGGAAAGCGCCCAGCCGTTCGACCGTCTTTCCGGAATCGACGACGATCACCAGGCGGTCCGCCGCGCTCGCGACAATCTTCTCCCGCAGCAGCGCGCCGCCACCGCCCTTGATGCAGCGCTTCCGCCAATCCACCTCATCGGCGCCGTCGATAGCCAGATGAACGCGCTCGACCTCGTTCAGATCGACCAGCGGAATGCCCTCATTGCGGGCGAGGGCCGCGCTCGCGTCGGATGTCGGCACGCCGCGCACGGTCAACCCTTCGCGAACCCGCTTGCCGAGTGACCATATGGCGCAGGCAGCCGTGCTGCCGGTTCCGAGGCCGACCGTCATGCCGGCCTCGACCAGAGCTGCCGCACGGGCCGCCGCGAGCCGTTTCTCGTCTTCCGCTCCCAAGGCTCAGCCGACGGCCATGCACAGATATTTGACTTCCAGATAGTCTTCGATGCCGTAGTGCGAGCCTTCGCGCCCGATGCCCGACTCCTTGACGCCGCCGAAGGGCGCCTCAGCCGCGGAAATGATGCCGGTGTTCACGCCGACGATGCCGTATTCGAGGCCCTCCGAGACGCGCCACGCCGTGCCGAGGTCGCGGGTGTAAAAGTAGGCCGCCAGGCCGAACTCCGTATCGTTGGCCATGGCAATCGCCTCTTCCTCTTCCTCGAACCGGAAGAGCGGCGCCAGCGGCCCGAACGTCTCTTCGCGCGCGACCTTCATGCCCGGCGTCACATCCGCGAGCACGGTCGGCTTGAAGTAGGTGCCGCCGAGCTCGTGCCGGCCGCCGCCGACCACGACGCGCGCACCCTTGGCGAGCGCATCCTCGATATGCTCCTCGACCTTCTCTACCGCGCTCATGTCGATCAGAGGTCCCTGCACCACGCCTTCCTGCATCCCGTTGCCGACGGACATGCCGGATACCGCCTGGCTCAATCTGGCCGCGAAATCCTCATAGACTCCGGATTGCACCAGCAGCCGGTTCGCGCACACGCAGGTCTGGCCCATATTGCGGTATTTGGAGGCGAGCGCCCCTTCCACCGCCGCGTCGAGATCGGCGTCGTCGAACACGATGAAGGGCGCATTGCCGCCGAGTTCCAGCGACACCTTCTTGATCGTGCTCGTGCACTGCGCCATCAGCACCTTGCCGATCTCGGTCGAACCGGTGAAGGACAGTTTGCGCACGATCGGGCTGGAGGTCATCTCCGCGCCGATGGCGCCCGACGCACCGGTGACGACGCTGAACACGCCTTTCGGGATGCCCGCCCGGTCGCCCAATTCGGCAAGCGCCAGCGCCGAGAGCGGCGTCGCCGAGGCCGGCTTCAATACCATCGGACAGCCTGCGGCGAGCGCGGGACCGGCCTTGCGGGTAATCATCGCGTTCGGAAAGTTCCACGGCGTAATCGCTGCGCACACGCCGACCGGCTGCTTGATCGCCAGAATGCGCTTGTCGGCCTGATGCTGCGGGATGGTGTCGCCGTAAACGCGGCGGCCTTCCTCGGCGAACCAGTCGACGAAGGAGGCCCCGTAGCCGATCTCTCCGCGGGATTCGGCCAGCGGCTTTCCTTGCTCCGCCGTCATGAGAACCGCGAGGTCCTCCTGGTTTTCCATCATCAGGTCGTGCCAACGGCGCAGCACGACTGCCCTCTCCTTCGCGGTCTTCGCCCGCCACGCCGGCCAGGCGCGCTCGGCGGCCTCGATCGCGCGGCGGGTCTCGGCCGCACCCATCTTCGGCACCGTGCCCAGCACCTCGTCCGTGGCGGGATTCGCGACCGCAATCGTTTCGCCGCTGTCGGCATCGTGCCAGGCGCCGTCGATGTAACACTGCTGCCGCAGCAGGGACGGGTCGTTCAGCTTCATGGCAATCCTCTTCTCCGCGGCGGTCCGCCGGGTCCGGGAATCGGGCGGACAGCTATGGTCCCAAAGGCGCCCATCGGGCATCAACCAGTTGTTCCACCGCCGGAAATCGTTGCTTGTAGTCCATTGTGCCGCTGCCCGAAATCCAGTAACCTAGATAGACGACATCCAGCTCAGCGGCTCGGGCAATGTCGATCAGGCGCATGATCGTGAAGGTCCCGAGGCTGCGGCGGTCCTCGCCGGGATCGAAGAAGCTGTAAACGGCCGAAAGGCCGTCCTCCAGCCAGTCCGCAAGACAGGCGGCGGCCAGCCGGCCCGAAGCGTCGCGGACCTCCAGGACGAAACTCGACACGGGCGTCTCGTCCACCATGCCGCGATAGTCCGCGAAAGACATCTCGGCCATTTTGCTGCTGGCATGGCGGCTCGACTGGTAGCGGCGGAACAGCGAATACTGCTCGGCCGTGCCGACCGCCGGGCGGATGGCGTCCCGGAGGTCGGCATTGCGCCGGCGGACGCGGCGCAGCGAGCGGCTGTCCCGGTAAGCGGCGACATCGACGCGAACCGGGACGCAAGCGGAGCAGTTCTTGCAGGCAGGGCGGTAGGCATAGCCGTAGCTGCGCCGGAAGCCGGCGCGGGAAAGATCGGTATAGAGGGAGCCGGCCTCGGGGTCGCCGAGTTCTATGACGAGCTTGCATTCGAGTTGTTCGGGCAGATAGGGACAGGCCCCCGGCGCGGTTGCGTGGAAAAGCTTCGGGCGTCTGGCTTTGCCGAGGTCCATTGGCGGATCCGACGATCTGCGTTGCCGGAAATATAAACCGCTGCGGCGCCGGGACAACCGGCTATACTTGCGGCATTGTCCCACCTGAAGACAGGCTGCCGCGATGTTTTTCAATCCGATGAAGAAGGTCCAGATGGTAACGCCGGACCGGGCGCTGGCGGACCGGGACCACGTCATGCCGGTTCCGCCCCAGCATTTCGTCAACGGAGCGCCGATGACGCCGCCCTTCCCGGAGGGCATGGAGCGCGCCCTGTTCGGGCTCGGCTGCTTCTGGGGCGCCGAGCGCAAGTTCTGGGAAACCGCGGGCGTGTGGACCACCGCCGTCGGCTATGCGGGCGGCTACACGGCCAACCCGACCTATGAGGACGTCTGCACCGGCCGCACCGGGCACAATGAGGTGGTCCTGGTTATCTTCGACCCGGCGGCAGTTTCCTACGGCTCCTTGCTCAAGGTCTTCTGGGAGACGCACAACCCGACCCAGGGTATGCGCCAGGGCAACGATATCGGCACCCAGTACCGCTCCGGCATCTATGTCTATTCCGATGCGCAGCTCAGCACGGCGAAAGCCTCCCGGGACCGTTTCGCCGCGGCTTTGAAACAGGCCGGCTATGACGCCATTACCACCGAAATCCTCGATGCGCCGCCGTTCTACTATGCCGAGGACTACCACCAGCAATATCTGGCCAAGGCGCCCTACGGCTATTGCGGCCTGGGCGGCACCGGCGTCGCCTGTCCGGTCGGCGTCGCAGCGGCAGAGTAGCGCCGCCGCGCGAGGAGCGTCAGCCCATCGCCTTCCTGAATCGTCTGAGCGCGTCCAGATGCTCCGCCGGCGTCTCGAAGCCGGAATACATGGTGCGCACGGTCACATGGCTCACGCCGAGCGACTCCCAGCGCGGCAGGTCGCCCGCCGCGTCTTCCGGGGTCCGCTCGCCGATATGGAGCGTCCCGTCGATGCCGAGCCCGGCGGGGTCGCGCCCCGCCTTTTCCGCCGCGCCTCGCGCCAGGCCGATCTGTCGGGCCATCTCGTTGCCCGGCGGCGCCCGCGGATTGGCGAACCAGCCGTCGCCGAGGCGCCCGGCGCGCTCGATCGCCGGGTCCTGGAAGGCGCCGACCCAGACCGGGATCGGGCGCTGCAGCGGCAGCGGAGCGATGCCGGCGTCCTCATGGCCATGCCACCGGCCGGAGTAGCTGCCGGACGGCTCCGTCCAGAGCCGGCGCATGTAGTCGATCTGCTCCTCCATCCGCCGGGCGCGGTTGCGGAAGGACTGCCCCAGCGCCGCAAACTCCATCGCGCTCCAGCCGATGCCGACGCCGAGGCGCAGCCTGCCGCCGGAAAGCAGGTCGATTTCCGCCGCCTGCTTGGCGACCAGCGCCGTTTGCCGCTGCGGCAGGATCAGGATCGCCGTCGCCAGCTCGACCCGCTCCGTCGCGCAGGCGAGGAAGCCGAACAGGGTGAGCGGCTCGTGGAACATGTTGTCGAGCGTGTAATAGGCCCGCCAGTCTTCCGCGCCGTTCGACACCTCCTGCACCACATGGTCGATGCAGGTGATATGGTCGTAGCCGAGTGCCTCGACCTCCCGGGCGAAGCCGCGAATGACGGCCGGGTCCGTGCCGATCTCCGTCGTCGGGAATGCCACACCGATCTTCATGCGTGTGTGCGCCTCCTGTCGAAAGGGCTGTCCATGCCAGCATGAAGCGCCGCCTGCGACGCCGCAACCGCCCCGTTGAGTTGCACACCCTCATCCAACGAAATGGGGAGCCGAAATATTCATTTTTTGTTTCGATAGGGCCTGACATGGGGAAAGTGTATTATGATGGTCCTGAAGGAAGAGGCTTCCAGGGTCGCGTCTCTCACTTCTGAAAAACCCGTCCGAAACGCCCGGGGGAGGTGTGTCCGTCGCCTCGCGCGCAACGCGGAGCGGACGGATACGGCCGCAATGAACCCGGCCATTGCGAGCGACGCCCGCAGGGCCGCGGAGCGCTTGCTCCACGGCCGATTTGCAGGCCCCCGGTCTCGCTATCGTCGAGCCGGGAACCGGCCGGGACCGCATAGCCATCGCGACGACAGGCTTTCGACCTCCGCTTCCGTCAGCACCGGCGCCCTCTTACCTCACAAGCCCGTACGCCCGCCGCAGTTGCGGTCCGGGCGGCCCGCGCTATAAGGGGCGGCACTGCGGTGGGGCGTAGCCAAGCGGTCAAGGCAGCGGGTTTTGATCCCGCGATCCCTGGTTCGAATCCAGGCGCCCCAGCCATTGCCGGAGCGCCTTCGCCGGTCAGAACGGGCGGTCGCCCCGGATTGTCACCCGGTTGCCGGACCGCACATTGGGATAGTAGTCCCACATCGCCAGATGCTGGACGCTGCGGTTGTCCCAGAACGCCACCGAGTTCGCCCGCCAACGGAACCGCGCCTGGAATTTCGGCTTGGCGTTGTGCCGGTAGAGGAACTCGAGAATCGCGTCCGACTCGTCGCGCGGCATGTCCTTCAGCCGCATCGTGAACACCGGGTTGACGAAGATCGTCTTCTTTCCGGTCACCGGATGGGTGCGGATCACGGGATGCTCGGCGCGCGGATAGACCTTGTTGTCTTCCCTGCCGTCGCGGGCGCTGCGGCTGCGATAGTTGCGCGTGCCGTCGTGAATAGCGGTCAGCCCGCCGAGAAACGCCTTCATCGGCTCCGACAGCGCGTCATAGGCCGCGGTCATGCTGGCGAAGAGCGTGTCGCCGCCCTCTTCCGGCACGGTGTGCAGGTGCAGGATCGACCCCAATGGCGGCTCGGGATCGCAGGAGACATCAGAATGCCAGGCCTCGCCGGCGATCTGGGTCGAGTTGGCGTCCGTGTGGATCCGAAGGATTTCGGGATGGCCCTCGGGGCCCGGCCGGAAGGGATGGATATGCAGCTCCCCGAACCGCCGGCCGAAATCCTTGTGCCGGTCCAGCGTCATCGCCTGGTCGCGGAAGAAGATCACCTCGTGGCGCATCAGCGCATCGTGGACTTCGGTGAACTGGTGGTTCCCCATCGGCTCGGCGAGGTTGACGCCGTGGATTTCGGCGCCGACGGTCGGCGTCAGCGGGCGGACTTCGATGGTCTCGTAGGTCATGAGCTGCGGTCTCCCCGCGTCAGTGCGTCTTGTAGCCGATCGTGTCCAGCATCACGGTGATCGCGGCCGCGGATGTCCTGGTGAGCGCCGTCGCCTCGGCAGCCGTCTGGTAAACGATCGGCATGTTGATCGCCTTGGTGATCTTGATCATGTCGGGATCCGTGGACGCGACCTTCAGCGCAGCCTCCATCCTGGCGACGATGGCCGGGTCGATCCCCATAGGAAAGGCCACGACGGTCGGCGCGTCGATGCCGACGCCCTCATAGCCCGCCTCGATCAGGGTTTCCGTGTCGGGATAGTTGCCGAGCCGCCGGGTCGAGGCAGCCGCGATAGTCTTGAACTTGCCCGGATAGCGCGCGTGGATGCCGCCCGAATAGGCGAAATCGACCTGGCCGGACAGCACGAGCTGGACCATGCCGCGCCCGCCCTTGGTCGGGATGTAATCCACCTCGATGCCCGACTGGCGCGCGATCGCCTGCATGATGATCTTCGCGCCGGGGCTGAGGGAAGCGTATTTGATCTTGCCTTTCTCTTTCGCATAGGCGACGAGGCCGGCCATGTCGTCGAAGGGCGCATCGCCCGGCGCGACCATGCTGACCTGGAACTCGGTCAACCCCCCGGCATAGACGTAATCGCCGGCGGTGAACTGCAGCGCCGAGTTGATCTGCGGGTTGAGCGTCATGCCCGTCACGGCGCCGAAGAAGAACATGTCGCCATTGGGCTCGTTGTTCTTGAAGCCTTCGAGCGCGACCGCCTGGCCGCCGCCCGGCCGGTTGATGACATTCACCTGCTGGCCGAGTTCGCGCGTCAGGATCTTGGCGAGCACGCGGCCCTTGGTGTCGGTGCCGCCGCCGGCCTTGTAGCCGATCAGCATGGTGACCGGGCCCGTCGGCCAATCGGCCGCCGACGCCGGCAGCGCGGCGCCAAGCGCAAACAGCGCCGCGAAAAACCCTCTCAGAAGTGCTCTCATCCTGTCCCTCCCGACAACAATAGCCGGCGCGGACGCAATCCAGCGCCCGTTCACGGCTGGTCCCGAACCATAGCTTCGTGCTGGCGGCGCTGCAACACGGTGAGCCTCCAGACGCCGAACACGGCCAGGGCGGCGAAGACGAGCGCCACGGGATGGTCCAGCAATTCGGACATGTCGGTGACGAGGCCCAGCGTCTGGCGCAGCGACAATTCGAAGGAGGGGCCGATGACGAAACCGATCAGGAAGGTGACGAAGGAAAAGTCGTATTTCTTGGCGAAGAAGCCGATGATCCCGAACACCACCATGACGCCGATGCCGAATGCGCCGCCGCCCTGGAGATAGGCGCCGAGACAGCACAGGAACACCACGACCGGCATGACCAGCGCCGGCGAGATGCGCACGATCCTCGCAAAGACGTTCTGTCCGAAATAGCCGATGAGCAGCAGGAACAGGCTCGCCGCGACCATCGACATATAGACGCCCAGGATGAGGTCCCGGTTCTCCAGGAACAGCAGCGGCCCGGGCGTGATGCCCTGGATCGTGAAGGCCCCGATCAGGATGGCGGCGATGACGCTGCCGGGAATGCCGATGGCGAACAGCGGGACGAATGAGGCAGGCACCACGGCATTGTCCGCGCTCTCCGCCGCCGCCACGCCTTCGATGGCGCCGGTCTCCTCGAAATCGGCGCCGCGTCCGGAGGCCTTGCGCTCCGCCCCGTAGGAAAGGAAGGAGCCGACGCTCGCGCCCAGGCCCGGCAGGATGCCGACCCCGGTGCCGATCAGGCAGCCGCGCAATATCGCCCTCGCGGAACGCCGCCAGTCCCCGAGCGTGACGATCCGGTCCTCGCGGAGGCCCGAGCCGCGCAGCAGGTCGGCCTCCTCCTGCAGGCGCAGGCGCTGGCCGATCTGGATCATCATCTCCGACAGCGCCAGCATGCCGATGGCGACCGGGATCAGCGGCAAGCCGTCATAAAGCTCGATCAAGCCGAAGGTGAGCCGCGGCGACCCGGTTTCCACCTCGAGGCCGATACAGGACACCAGGATGCCGAACAGCCCCGCAATCAGTCCCTTTATCATCGACCGCCCCGACAGCCCGGCGATGAAGACCATCGAGAAGGCGAGAATCCCGGTGAGCTCCACCGGGCCGATGCCGAGCGCGTATTCGGCGAGCTCCTGGGCGACGAGGATGAGCACCATGGTCGAGAAGAGGTCGCCGATGACGGAGGCGAACAGGCCCATCTTCAGCGCTTTCTGCGCCTTGCCGGCGCGCGCCAGCGGATATCCCGCCATCGCCGTCGGGGTCGAGGACGGCTCGCCCGGCGTGTTCAGCAGGATCGCCGAAACGGCGCTGCCCGCAGTCGAGCCCTTGGCGATACCGACGAGGAAGGCGATGGCGGCGAGCGGCGAGAGGTAGAAGGTGAGCGGGATGGCGACGGCCGTCGCCGTGCCCTTGCCAAGGCCGGGCAGCGCGCCGACCAGATAGCCGAGCGTGACGCCGAACAGGATCCAGGCGAGGTTGCCCGGCGCAAAAGCGGATTCGAGGACGGGCAGGAAGGATTCCAAGGCGAACGCTCCCGGTCTTCAGCCGATTGCCGTGCCGAGCACGCGGTAGAAGAGGAACCAGGCGCCGACCAGCAGCGTTGCGGGAATACCCGCGAGCAGCCAGATGCGGCGCTCATTCATATAGAGCATCAGCCCCACGACGAGCGCCGCCGCAGACACGGCAGGCGAAACCCACACGAACAGCGCAATGGCCGCGGCCACGGCGAGCAACACCGCAAGCGCAGACCACCATTCGGCAGCCGGTACGCGGATGCCGGCCGCCACGCCCCGGCGCAGGCGTCCGGTGGCCTGCAAGGTGAGCATGATGGCGAGGCCGATGATGCCGATGGCGCAAATCTGCGGCAGCAGGGCCGGGGAGATCGTCGCATCGCCGCCTTCGGAAGTCTGGGTCGGGATGACAGCGACCAGCATGGCCAAGCCGAAAACCAGCAACACGATGCCGGCGATCAGGTCCGATTTCGGCAAAAGGCCCCCCCAAATCCCCCGGTCGCCCGCCCGGCGCACGAGCCTGCCAGAATAGCCGTCTCCGAACGCGCCTGTCGAGGCAGGGCCGCGTTCTCAGACGACGCCCTTCCGGGCAAGCCCGGCGATCTCCTCCGGGGAGAGGCCGAGCGCGCCGTAAACCGCCTCGTTGGCCTCGCCGAGCGCGGGGCCCAGCCGTTCCACCCGGCCCGGCGTGCGCGAGAGCTTCGGCACGACGCCGGGCACGGCGGTCGCGCCGGCATCCGCGTCGTCGATCCGCAGGATCGCCTCCCGCGCGGCGAAATGCGGGTCGGCGAAGATCTCGTCCACGGCGTTGACCGGGCCGACCGGCACCTCCGCCGCAAGGCACCGGTCCATCGCCTCGCCGCGGTCCATCGAGCCGAGCCAGTCTGCGACGGCGCTGTCCACGACGCCGCGCTCCGCCAGGCGGGCGCGCGCCTCGCCGTAGCGCTCCTGCAGGTCCGGGCGCGCCATGGCGCCGGTCAGCCGCCCGAACATCTTGTCGCTGGTGCAGGCAATGGCGATCCAGCGCCCGTCGCCGCATTCGAAATGCCCGTGGGGGCAGGCATTGAGCGTGTTGGACCCCTCGCGGCCGCGTATCGTCCCCGCGGCGTCGTAGGCGGGCGCAAGCTCGTCCAGCACCCGGAACACCGGCTCGAAAAGCGCGAGATCGACGACCTGGCCGAGGCCCGACCGCTCCCGCTCGCGAAGCGCCATCAGTACGCCGAGCGCCCCGTACATGCCCGTCATGTAGTCGCCGAGCGAGGTCGAGCCGGGCGTCACCGGCGGGCCGCCCGGGAAGCCGGCGAGGTGAGTGAGCCCGCCGAAGGCATGGGCGATGCGGGCGAAGCCCGGCCGCTGGCGGTAGGGCCCGGTCTGGCCGTAGCCGGTGACCCGCAGCATGACGAGGCCCGGATTGGCAGCCGCCAGTTCGTCATAGCCGAGGCCCCAGCGCTCCATCGTGCCGGGGCGGAAGTTCTCGCACACGACATCCGCATCCGCCGCGAGCCGCCGGAACAGGGCCGCCCCTTCCGGCGCGCGCAGGTTGAGCGTGACCGACCGCTTGTTGCGCGACTCGCTCAGCCAGGCGAGGGAGCTGTCGGCGCGGGCGCTCGGCGTGCCGTAGCGCCGCCAGGGATCGCCTGCGGGCTGTTCGATCTTGATGACCTCCGCGCCGAACTCGCCGAGGATCGTCGCCGCGTGCGGGCCGGCGATGAAAGTCGCCGCATCCAGAACCCTGATGCCGTCCATCGGGCGCTCGCCCATTCGGTCGTCCCCTCCGCTTCGTCGCACACGGCTTTATAGCAGCCCCGCGAGCGGATAGAGTGACGCCCCATGTTCACCACGCGCCCCGAAATACTCGGAACCTTCGGCGTCGCCGCCTCGACCCACTGGCTCGCGTCCGCCACCGCCATGGCCGTGCTGGAAGAGGGCGGCAACGCCTTCGATGCGGCGGTTGCGGCCGGCTTTGCGCTGCAGGTGGTCGAGCCGCATCTGAACGGCCCCGGCGGCGACATGCCGGCGCTCGTCTGGAGCGCGGACGAAGAGCGGCTGCGGGTCGTCTGCGGACAAGGGCCGGCGCCAGCGGCCGCGTCTATCGGCGCTTTCCGCGCCCTCGGCCTGGATATCGTGCCGGGAACCGGCCTGCTGGCGGCCTGTGTGCCGGGAGCGGTCGACGGCTGGCTGTCGATCGCGCGCGACTACGGGACGATGAGCCTCGGAAGGCTGCTGCGCCCGGCGATCGAGTTCGCCGCCGGCGGCTATCCGCTCGTCGGCCATGCGGTCGCGACCATCGCCTCCGTCGAGGCGCTGTTCCGCGAGGAATGGCCGACCTCCGCCGCGGTCTATCTGCCGGGCGGGCGGCTGCCGGAAGCCGGCAGGCTGTTCCGCAATCCGGCGCTCGCGCGGACCTGGACGCGGCTTGTCGAGGAAGCCGACGCCGCCGGCGGGTCGCGGGAGGACCGGATCGAGGCCGCGCGGCGCATCTTCCAGCAGGGTTTCATTGCCGAAGCGATTGCCGATTTCGCGGCCGGCAGCGAGGTCATGGACAGCTCGGGCCGGCGCCATCGCGGGCTGCTTGCCGGCGACGACATGGCGAACTGGCGGGCAAGCTACGAGGAGCCGCTGACCTATGATTACGGCCGCTACAGGGTCGCCAAGGCAGGGCCCTGGTCGCAGGCGCCGGTGTTCCTCCAGCAATTGGCGCTGCTCAAGGGGTTCGATCTCGACGGCATGGACCCGCTCGGGGCCGATTTCGCCCATATCGTGGTCGAATGCGCCAAGCTCGCCTTCGCCGACCGCGAGGCGTTCTACGGCGATCCGGCCCATGTCGATGTGCCGATGGAGCGCCTGCTGTCCGACAATTACAGCGACGAGCGGCGCCGGCTTGTCGGCGCGGAGGCCAGCCGGGAGCTTCGCCCGGGCGCGGTCGAGGGATTCGCTTCGACGGTGCGGGTCGGCGGGCGGCGCGGCCCGGCGCCGGGCGCGGGCGAACCCACGATGGCGCTGGCGGACGGCGACACCTGCCATCTCGATGTGATCGACCGCTGGGGCAACATAGTCTCGGTGACGCCTTCCGGCGGCTGGCTGCAGAGCTCGCCCGTCATCCCGTCGCTCGGCTTCTGCCTCGGCTCCCGCATGCAGATGTTCTGGCTGGAGGAGGGCCTGCCCGGCTCCCTCGCGCCGGGAAAGCGGCCGCGCACTACGCTCAGCCCCTCATTCGCCTTCCGCGACGGCGAGCCCTGGATGGCCTTCGGCACGCCGGGCGGCGACGGGCAGGACCAGTGGTCGTCGATCTTCTTCCTGCGCCATGTCCATCACGGCATGAATCTCCAGGCGGCGATCGACGCCCCGACCTTCCAGAGCCATCATTTCCCGTCGTCCTTCTATCCGCGCCAGGCCGACCCTGGCCGGCTTGCAGTAGAGGAACGCCTGCCGGCGGAAACCGTCGCCGAACTCGCCCGGCGCGGCCACGATGTGGAGGTCATCGGCCCCTGGAGCATCGGGCGGATCAGCGCCTGCGCCCGCGAGGACGGGTTGTTGAAGGCGGCGGCCAATCCCCGCCTCATGCAAGGCTACGCGGCCGGTCGGTGAAGGCGCTCCGCGCCCTCCTCCTGTTGAGCCTGGTGGCAGGCTCCGGCGCGGCGGCGGAGCCTGGGGCGGACGCCGGGCGCGAGCCGCTCCTGTTCCAGGCCGACCGGATCGAATTCGACCGCGAGCGCAACCTTGTCGCGGCGAATGGCGATGTGGAACTGGCCCGCGAGGGGCGCATCCTGCGCGCCGACCGGATCGTTCTCGACCGGAGTACCGGCATTGCGCGCGCGCACGGCAATGTCACCTTGATCGAACGGGGGGGCGAGGTGCTGTTCGCCGAATCCGTGGCGCTTACGGACGACCTCAGGGACGGCTTCGTCGAACAGTTCAAGGCGCGGCTCGGCCCCAATTCGCGGCTGGCGGCAAGCTGGGGCCAACTGCGCGGGGGAACGCGGGCGGACCTTAACCAGGGCGTGTTCTCGGCCTGCGAGCCCTGCAGCGAGGATCCGGACAAGGCGCCGGTCTGGCAGGTGAAGGCCCGGCGCGTCACCCATGACAGGGTCGAGAAGGAAGTGATCTACCGCGATGCCGTGCTGGAGATGTGGGGCGTGCCGGCGTTCTACTTCCCCTATCTGAGCCACCCCGATCCGACGGTGGCCCGCAAGAGCGGCTTCCTCATACCGTCGATCGGGCACGACGGCGACCTCGGCGCGCGGCTCGAAACGCCCTGGTTCTGGAATATCGCGCCGGACCGGGATGCGACCTTCATCCCGATCGTCGCCAGCAAGCGCGGCTTCGTGGGCGCGGGCGAATACCGGCAATTGTTCGACCGGGGACGCCTGGAGGTTTCGGGCAGCCTGGCCGCCCTCGACAAGGAGCCGAAGGAGCGGGCCGGCAGCGGGCCGCGCGGGCATGTCCGCCTCAGGGGCGAGATGCATCCGAACGCCGACTGGCGCCTCAGAGGGGAGTTCTACCGCACATCGGACGAGGGCTATCTGGATCTGACCGGGATCGACGGCAGCGACACATTGCCCAGCTTCGCCGAAGCGGAGGGGTTCTTCGACAGCGCCTATGCGCTTGTGAGCATGTTCGATGTGCAGGATCTGCGCGACGGGGTTTCGGGAGAGGCGTCCCCCCTGGTGGCGCCCGAAATCCTGTACGAATGGCGCGGCAAGCCGTCGCCGGACGGCAGCTGGTCGATGCGGGCCGCCGGGGCCGCCCTGCATCGCCGCCGGGATGACGAAAACCGGCGCGTGACGCTGGAGGGCGGCTGGCGGCTGGAACATATCACCGAGGGCGGCCACCGGCTCGATATAGGCGCCGGTGCGCGAGGAGACTTCGCGCACGGGGACGGGGTCGGGGACGGCGGCAATGCCCGTCTGCTGCCGCTGGCCTCGGCCGGCTGGAGCTATCTTCTGGCGGGCGAGACGGAGGGCGGCGTACAACTGACGTTCGAGCCCCGGGCGCAGATCGTGCTGGGCCGGAACAGCGCCGACGCCGACGAATTCCCCAGGGAGGACAACCAGGCGGTCGAGTTCGAATACGCCAACCTCTTCGACACCAACCGGTTCCCCGGACTGGATGGCGCGGAGACGGGCCAGCGCGTCGATTACGGGCTCCAGCTCGGCCTCCACAGCCCGAGCGGCTGGCACATCGACGCCGGCATCGGGCAGAGCCGGCGCCGGAAGGCGAACCGGGATGCGCCGCCGAGATCAGGGCTCGACACCGCTGTCTCCGACCTTGTCGGCAGTGTCGATCTGACAGCGGGCGGCATGACGGCGCTGGGCTACCGCTTCCGTCTCGACAAGGACGACCTTTCCGCCCGGCAGACCGCCTTCAACCTGTCCGCGGCTTCGGATCCGCTGCGCCTCGACATCCGCTACGCCAGGGCCGTCGGGAGCCCGGGCGACGAGGGCGGGGCCGCCGTGGAACGCGAGCAGATCGACCTCACCCTGCATTCGGCAATAGACGCCAATTGGTCGGCGTTCGGCCGGCACCGGCGCGACCTGGACGCCGGCGGCGCGCTGCTGAACGGATTCGGCCTGAGATATGAGGACGAATGCCTGTTTTTCGAAGCGGTCTTCGAGCGGGAATTCGATACGCCCGGCGGCGACGCGGACAACCGGGTCATGGTCCGCCTCGTCTTCCGGGATCTGGGAAACTTCCCCGAACGCAAAGAGCCTTAGCGGTCGGACAGGCGGGTCAGACAACGCCGGCGGCGCGAAGCGCTTCGATCTCCGCTGGCGAATAGCCGATCCCGGCGAGAATTTCGTCGCTGTGCGCGCCGTGCTCCGGCGGCGGGCGGGCGGTTCCGGGGCCGTCCGTATCGGCGCGGAAGGCCGGATTGACGGTATAAATGTCGCGCTCGATGCCCGCCGGTCCCGGACGGCGCTCGACGAACCGACGCTCCGCGAGCGCCGGATGGGCGAGCGCCTGCGAAATGTCGTTGATCGGCGCGGCCGGAACGCCGGCGGCCGCCAGGCGCTTCGCCCAACCGTCCGGCGTGTCGGTCGCGAACGCCTCTTCCAGCTCCGCCCGCAGCGCATCCGCGTTCGCCTGCCGCGTCTTATTGTCGGCGAAGCGCAGATCGGCCTGGAGTTCGGGCCGCCCGAGCGCCTCGCAGAGGCCGTTCCACTGGCGTTCGGTCAGGCAGGTCATCAGGAGGGACCCGTCCTTGACGCGGAACGAGTCCGCCGTCGGAATCCGCGCCGGCGAGGAATTGCCGACCGGCCGGGCCATATTGCCGGTGGTCAGGTAGTCGATCAGCAGCGGGGCGAGCATGGAAAGAGACGACTCGAACATGGTCACGTCGAGATGCTGGCCCTCGCCCGTCGCCTTCTGGCGGTAGAGCGCCGAGGCGCAGGCGAACGCGGCGGTGATGCCGGTGGAGAGATCGACGGCCGTGAATCCGGCGCGCACCGGCCCCGTGTCGGGATGGCCGGTGACCGACATCATGCCCGACGCCGCCTGGATTGCGCCGTCATATGCCGGCGCGCCGGCATAGGCGCCGGTTTGCCCGTAGCCCGATATCGAACAGAAGACCAGCCCCGGGCGGACCGCCTTCAGCGCCTCGTAGCCGAAGCCGAGCCGGTCCATGGTGCCGGCCTTGAAGTTCTCGACCACGATGTTCGCCCCGGCGACAAGACGGTGCACCACCTCGCGGGCGCGGGGATGCTTGAGGTCCAGAGTAAGCGCCCGCTTGCCGGAATTGATCGACAGGAACATCGGCGACATGCCGAGCCGACCGAGATCGTTGTCGCCGATCAGGTAGCGCCCCTGGTCGCCGGCGGTCCGCTGTTCCAGCTTGATGACGTCGGCCCCCATCATCGCCAGATGCTGTGTGCAGAACGGTCCGGCGATCACCTGCGTGAAGTCGATCACCCGCACCCCTTCGAAAGCCTTCGCCATTGTTTGCGCGTCCCTCTTGCTGCGGCAATTCTAGCCCCTGTCGGCTGGCTGCGGAATCCGGCAGAGTCGATCTTCCCGTAATTCAGGATCGACTTATGCGACCGCGCGACGCCGCCACGCTGATCCTCTACCGCCGCAAGGCAGGGGAACTCGAGGTGTTGATGGGGCGCCGGTCGCCGCGCCACGCCTTCATGCCCAACACTTTCGTGTTTCCCGGCGGCCGGGTGGATCCCGAGGACGGGCGCATCGCGCCGCTGGCGGACTTCCGCAAGCCGGTGCTCGAACGCCTGCAGCGCAATGCCACGGCGAGGCGCTCGCGGGCGCTCGGCCTCGCGGCCATCCGGGAGGCGTTCGAGGAGACGGGGCTTGCCGTCGGCGCACCGCATGGCGGGCTGCCGGACATGGACCGCATCCCGGCCTCCTGGCATCCCTTCTACGAGACGGGCCTCGCCCCCCGGCTCGATGTGCTCGACTACGTGTTCCGGGCGATCACGCCGCGCGGCGATGTCCGGCGCTTCCACGCCCGCTTCTTCCTCGCCGACAGCCGCCATGCTGAGGGCGAGCTCGGCGGCAGCGGGGAGTTGCAGGACCTGCAATGGATCGCCATCGACCGCGCGGTCGCAATGCCGGCCACGCCCGGCGTCACCGCCAGGGCGCTGGAGGAGGTGCGCATCCGGACCGTCGCCGCCGACTCGCCTCAACCGGCCCTGCCGGTGCCGCTCTATCACGGCACCCGATACGGCGACCGGGTCCGCCTCGACCCCTGACCCCCGCAAAGGAGCGCAGTCCCTCCCATGTTGATCGAACAGCGCAGCTACGACTTCCATCCCGGCCGCATGGAAACCTGGCTTGAAGTCTATGGCCGCCTCGGCATGCCGGCTTCCGACCGCCATATGGGGTCGAGCCTCGGCTGCTTCACGACGGTCATCGGCCCCGTAAACCGCTTCGTCTTCCTGCGCGGCTATGACGACATCGATGCGCGAGACGCCGGCCAGGCGGCGCGGGCGAGAGATCCCGAGTGGCGGGAATTCCTGAAGGAAAGCCGGGGACTCGGAGCGCTCAAGCGCCAGGAAAGCAAATTTCTCCGGCCGAGCGCCTTCTCGCCCGTGCAGAGCGAGGCCGACCTGCCGTTGAAGCGCACCCTTCCCGGCTCCGGTATGGTCGTCGATCACCGCACCTACGACATGCATCCCGGCAAGGCGGGCGCCTGGCTCGACGCCTACCGCGATGTCGGCCTGGCGGTGCAGCGCCGCTATCTGGGGCAGATGCTTCTGTTCGCGACCACCGAGGTCGGCCCGATCAACCAGGCCGTCTTCATGTGGGCCTATGAGAGCATCGGCGACCGCGAGCGCCGGCGCGCCGGCATGGCGAAGGACCCGGAATGGGCGGCCTTCCGCCTGCGCCACCAGCCCTTCCAGAGCCTGAAGCAACAGACCAACCAGATCCTGGAGCCGACCTCTTTCTCGACGATCCGTTGAGCACAGGTCACAAACGGCGCCAGAGCTCCGCCGCCAGCGCCACGGCGACAAGCCAGGCGCCGCCCGCGGCAACATGGAACGCCCGCCGGGGCCAGATGGGCCAACGGCGAACGAGGCGCCGGCTCCAGTAGAGCAATGGAATGCACCAGGGCGCCGCCCAGCTCACCGCGATGGCCGCCGGCCAGCGGGCCGCTTCCGGCGCGCGCTCCCCGAAGAAGAGGAGCGTCACGGCGTCGAAGACGACGGCGCCAGGGATCGACAGCAGAACGAGGCCGAACAGGAAACCCAGCCCCAGCGCCGCCAGCAGCACATAGCAGCGCGGCGAAAAGACGAACAGAAGCACACGGAACCAGAGGTCGTTCATGCGGCCCTGCCCGCTTGCGGCGCAGAGCCGGCTGCTGCAAGAGTCGGGGTAACGGAGCATCGGAGGCCCGCCCCATGACGCCCGAACGCATTCTGGCCGAGCCGCCACGCATCCTGCCGCAGCAGGCCCGGATCGACTATTTCGAGAAAGGTTTCGCGCTGGTCGAGGACGCCGTGCCGGAAGCCTGGATCGACCGACTGCTGGCGGTCACCGGGCGCATGGTGGAAGCGAGCCGTGCGGAGCAGGAGTCGGGGCGCGTGTTCGACCTCGCCCCCGAACACAGGGCCGACCGCCCCCGCGTCCGCCGCATCAAGCGCCCGGACGAACAGGACGACGCCTATTGGGCCTTCGCGCGGGACGTGCTGGCCGACATTGCCGCCGACCTGCTGGGGCCGGATGTCGTCTTTCACCATTCCAAGCTGAACTTCAAATGGTTCGACGGCGACGACGAGGTCAAGTGGCACCAGGACATCCAGTTCTACCCGCATACCAATTACGACCATCTGACCATCGGCGCCTATCTCGCCGACACCGGCCCCGAAAACGGCCCCATGTCTATGATGCCGGGCAGCCACAGGGGACCGCTTTACGACCTCTACAGCCCGGACGGCAACTGGGCCGGCCATTTGCGGACCGGGGACGCCGCCGGCTTGGCCGCGGGCGACGCCGAGACGCTCACCTGCCGGCGCGGCGCGGTCTCCGTCCACAATTGCCGCACGCTCCACTATTCCCGCCCGAGCCGGACCGACGCCGGACGCCCGCTGCTGCTCAACGCCTTCGCCGCCGCCGACGCCCGGCCCTATACGCCGCATCCCGACCCGTCCCGCCACACGGGCGAGGTCGTCCGGGGGCAAGCAGCGCGCATCGCCCGGCACGACCCGCGTTCCTGCCCGCTGCCGCCCGACTGGTCAGCCGGCTACAGCTCGATCTTCGCGGCGCAGTCCGGCGAAGAAGCGGCGATGTAGAATGCCGCGCCTGTCAGCGGTTGTTGTAGTTCCCGGCCCGTTTCTCGCGCCAGGCGGCGATGGCTTCCTTGTGATCCTCGCTGGAGCGGGCCAGCACCATGTGGGAGGAGACCATGTCGAGCGCGCTGCGCAGGTCCATGTCGAGCCCGGCATACATCGCCCGCTTGATGAGACGGATCGAGATCGGCGAGGAGTTCACCAGCTTCTCGACATAGGCCCGGGCGCCCGCCTGCAACTCGTCGTCCGGGAACACCTTGTTGACCAGGCCGATCTCCAGCGCCTGCTGCGCGGTCAGGAAATCCGCGCTCCAGAGCAGTTCCAGCGCCTTCGGCACGCCGACGATGCGCGGCAGGAACCAGGCCCCGCCATTGCCGGGCACCAGGCCGACGCGCACATAGGTTTCCGCGAAGCGCGCGCTCTCGGCGGCGAAGCGCAGGTCCGCGTGCAGGCTCATATCCATGCCGGCGCCGACGGCGACGCCGTTGACGGCGGCGATCACCGGCTTGTCGATCTCGCGGATCTTGAGCGGGAGCTTCTGGATCAGGTCCCAGAGGCCCGACTTGATCTCCAGCGGCGTCGGCGGCTTGTCGCTGCCCATCTGTCGCGTGTCCCCGCCGGCGCAGAAGCCCCGCCCGGCCGCGGTCACGATCACCGCCCAGACATCCTCGCGCGTCCGGCATTCCTCCAGCCGGTCCAGATATCCCGTCAGCATCTCGTGGGTGAAGGCGTTCAGCCTGTCCGGGTTGTTGAAGGTGATGGTCGCGATCCTGTCGCGAACATCGAAAAGCAGTTTGTCGGTCACGCCGTTCCTCCGGTTATCCAAGCGGCGGCGGCAGCCTAGCCCGATTTTCCGCTCGCGGTCACGGCCGGTTGAAGGCGGGCCGAGCGGCCGGGCCGCCGGGCTGGCGAAGCGCGCCGCGGAACCCCATACTTGGCCCATTCTCCGGCGAACCGCCGAAGGACCGGCGCCATTCAGAACAGGAACCCGATGCAGCCTCTCACCGAAAGCCCGGCCGCCTGGACCGCAACGCCCGGCCCCGGAGCCCCGCGCGACGGCCGGTCCCATGTCGTCGGCGGGCAGACGCCGCCGCTGCGATATACAACCATCCTCGACGCCCTCCGTGAAACGGTGTCCCGCCACGGCGGGCGCAACGCCGTCGTGCTGCCGAACGAAGGCAGGACGCTGAGCTATGACGACCTGGACCGGGCGGTGGAGGCGCTCGCCACCGGGCTGCTCGCGCTCGGGCTCGGCAAGGGCGACCGCGTAGGCATCTGGTCGCCCAACCGGCTCGAGTGGGTGCTGACGCAATTCGCCACCGCGCGGTTCGGCGCAATCCTCGTCAACATCAACCCCGCCTATCGGCCGGTCGAGCTCGCATACGCCTTGAACACGGTCGAGTGCAAGGCGCTCGTCACGGCCGAAGCCTTCAGGTCGTCCCGCTATATCGACATGCTTCGCGAACTCGCTCCCGAACTCGAACGCTGCGAGCCAGGCAAGCTCGAATCATCGAAATTGCCGCATCTGGAAACCGTGGTCGCGATGAGCGACGACCCGGGACCGGGGATATTCCGCTTTGACGATGTCGTCGGGCTCGGAGGGCCGGCGGAACTGTCGCGGCTGGACGCCGTCACCGGGAGCCTCGGCCCGGACGACCCGATCAATATCCAGTTCACCTCCGGCACCACCGGCTCGCCCAAGGGCACCACGCTCACCCACTGCAACATCGTCAACAATGCGCGCTTCGTTACCGGCCGCATCCGGCTGACCGAGCGGGACGCGCTGTGCATTCCGGTGCCGCTCTACCACTGTTTCGGCATGGTGATGGGGGTGCTGGGCTGCGTGACACAGGGCGCGGCGATGGTGTTTCCGGGCGAGGGCTTCGATGCGGCGGAGACGCTTTATGCGGTTTCCGAGGCGCGATGCACGGCGCTTTACGGCGTACCGACCATGTTCGTCGCCATGCTCGAGGAGGCGGGAAAGGGAGGATACGACCTCTCCTCGCTCAGGACCGGTGTCATGGCCGGCGCGAGCTGCCCCATTGAGGTGATGCAGCGGGTGCTGGACGAGCTCAACATGACGGAAGTCACCATCTGCTACGGCATGACGGAGACCTCGCCCGTCTCGTTCCAGAGCTTCGTGGACGACCCGATCGAAAAGCGGGTGACGACTGTCGGGCGCGTCCACCCGCATCTGGAGGTCAAGATCGTCGATTCCGGGGGCGCCATCGTCCCGGTCGGCGAGTCCGGGGAGCTGTGCACGCGCGGCTATTCGGTGATGCGCGGCTACTGGAACGACGACGAGCGGACCCGCGAGAGCATTATCGATGGCTGGATGCACTCCGGCGACCTGGCGACGCTCGATGAGGAAGGTTTCTGCTGCATTGTCGGGCGGGTGAAGGACATGATTATCCGCGGCGGCGAGAACGTCTATCCGCGCGAGATCGAGGACTACCTCTTCCGCCATCCCGATATCCGGGAGGCGCAGGTATTCGGCATCCCGGACAGGAGGTTCGGCGAGCAGGTCTGCGCCTGGGTCGTGGCCCGCGAAGACGCGGAACTGGCGCCCGAGGACGTGGTCGCGTTCTGCTCCGGCCGGATCGCGCACTACAAGGTGCCGAAGCATGTGCGCATCGTTGACGAACTGCCGATGACCGTGACTGGCAAGCCGCAAAAATTCGTCATGCGCGACTGGATGGTGGAGAACGGCTACGCCGACGCCTAATGCGAACGGGAGGAGACGGTTTCCCCCATGTTCGAGACGCCGGGATTCGAGGAAACGACGCCGCTTGCAGCGTCCGTCGTGCTGGGGCTGGCCGCTGGGCGCCTGGGCAATGGCGCTGGCAACGGCGATAGCGGGAACCCGGCTGGCGGTCGCGACCGGCCTGGTTTCCTTCGAGGCGCACCGGTTTCTCGCGCCGGATGTCCCGGTTGTTTCCGTCGTCGTCGGCGGGGCGCTGTTCGGGACAGGCATGGTGCTGGCCGGCGCGATCGGGCTGCTGGCGCCGCTCGGCTGGATCGGCACAGGATTTCTGCTGCTGGATGATTTCGACCCGATTCCGCTCCAGTCCATGGGGTTCACGGGACCGGCGGCCGACACCCTGTTCTGGACGATGGCGGCGACTTCCATTCCCGCCGGCTTCGGCGCCGGCCTCGTGGCGGGCGTCATTGCGGGCAGTCTTGCCGCAGCGCTCGCGGCCGGCGAGTTTCGCTGGCAAAGCCTCGAAAGCCCCCGGCAGACGGGGCGCTATCTCGCCGGCGCGGTGATGATGGGCGCGGGCGGCGAAGCGGTCCTGGCCGAGTGCCGGTGAAACGCCTTCCGCCGCCTCAGCCGAAGATGTCCCCCGAGATGGCGGCGTACCAACCGAGCGACTCCTCGTAGGTCGCCTTGCGAACCTCGGCGGTTTCTCCCGTCCTGGAGATAAAGCCGGCGGTCTTGGCGATCTTCTCGTCGGTCGCCTCGTAGGATGCGCCGACCTTGACGCCGTCATCGGTGCCGATCAGCGACCAGCAAGTGTTGGAGAAGCGCGCCGGATAGACCTTCGACCCCGTGAGCGCCCCGCGCACCGCCATGGCGCAGACCTTCGCCTGGCTGTTGGCCGAGAAGCCCGATTTCGGCATGTCGCCCTGCTGCGAGGCGTCGCCCAGCACATGGATATTCTCGTCTGCGCGGCTCTGCATGGTGCGCGCCGCCACCGGCGCCCAGCCGGCCTCATTGGTGATGTCCGCAAGCGCCGCGATGCGCCCGGCCTGCTGCGCCGGGATGACATTGCAGACGTCCACCTTGTTGACCTCGCCATCCACCACGACCTCCATCGCGGCGGGCCGCACCTCGACGCGGTCGCCGCCGAAATCCGGGCCAATGCGCTCGATCATGCCGGGATAGTGGCGTTGCCAGCCATCCTCGAACAGCCCCTGCTTGGAGAACTTCGCCTTCGGATCGACGATCAGGATCTTCGCCGCCGGATTGGTCTGCTTCAGGACATGGGCCACCATCGAAATGCGATCATAGGGGCCCGGCGGGCAACGGAACGGATTGGGCGGCGCGACCATGCAATAGACGCCGCCCTCCGGCATGGCCTCGATCTGCGCCTTGAGGAGCTGGGTCTGCGAGCCGGCCTTGTAGGCGTGGGGCATGCGGTTCTGCTGCGACAGGTCCCAGCCGGGAACGGACCCGGCCCGGAAGTCGATGCCCGGCGACAGCACGAGGCGGTCGTAGGAAAGGCTGCCTCCGCCCGCGAGCCCGACGCTGCGCTTGTCGCGGTCGACCGAGACCGCCCAGTCATGCACCACGTTGATCCCGTGCTTCGCGGCGAGCGCGCCATAGCTGTGCCCGATCGACGCGAAGTCCCGGAAGCCGCCGATATAGAGGTTCGAGAAGAAGCAGCTGTAATAGGCGCGGCTCGGCTCCACGAGCGTCACATCCACCGCGCCTTTCGAGTCCTTCGCGATATAGCGCGCCGCCGTGGCGCCGCCCGCACCGCCGCCCACGACTACAACGCGCGGACGGCCCTGGCCGAGCGCTGCCGGCGCCGACAACGCCGCCGAAGCCGCAACTGTCGATGCGAGGAACCGGCGCCGGCTGAGGCCGCCGCTTCCGTCCTGTCTGTTCATCATAGGTTCCTCCTTCACGGTTCATTCCCTGCTTCGCGGAAATGTGCAGCCAAGGCCGCGATTTCTTCGTCCGACAGGCGTCCCGCGACAAGCTGCATGGCGGGATGCGCCCGCTTTCCGCGCTTGTAGGCCTGCAAGGCTATCACGAAGTCGTCGAGCGGCCATCCGGTTATCGAGGGGATGCCCTCGCCGGTTCCGTCGAGCCGGTGGCAGGTGGTGCATTCGCCCGCCAGATAGGCCCCGTAATCGGGATCGCCCTCGATGGCCAGAAGCCGCGGATCGAGGCCGTATTCCTCGGGCATCGCGGTCGGCTCCGCGGGGGGAAGCCCCGGCCGGGCGCCGGCAAAGCCGCGCAGCCATGCCAGCAAGTCCGCCCTGTCGCCCTTCTTCTCGATGCCGGCGAAACTCATGCGCGAGCGCGGCACCAGCGCGCGCGGGCCGGACAGGAATGCGTCGAGCGTAGCCTCCGTCCAGACCAGGCCGCCGGACCCGGCGGCCTTCATCGCCGGAGAATAGCGAAAATCCCCGAGCGAACCGGCCGCACGGCCGAAGACATCATTCAGGTGCGGCCCGATCCGGTGCTCCGCGCCGCCGCCCGTCTGATGGCAGCGTTTGCATTGCTTGAAGAGCGCCCTGCCGCGCTCCGCGTCGGCGCTCCATGCGCCGGGAGCCGGAAGAAACGCAAGCAAGGCGGCTGCCAGCATTCCGGCAGCGCGCCTAGCCGACGGCGATGTCCCTGCGTAGGTTGTAAATCGAGCCGTCATCGTCCTCCCACTCGAATTCCAATTGTCCCGATTCCGGCAGGGACAGCTCGAACTGGATATAGGGATCGGTCGAAACCGCCGGTTCCAGGGCGGCGGAAAACGCCTCCTCGCCGTTGTAGCGGACCGTGAACCTGTTGACGATCCGGCGGGGTATGAGCCTGCCGCCGCGGTCGCGGCGCAGCCCCGTATGCATCGGATGGGTGATCCGGGTCTTGACAGTGAAGGGAACGCCCGCCTCGACCGATTTCGGCAATTTCACGCGCGGCCTGGGTTTCGCCATGTTCCAGCCCTCACCCGCAGCCGCCGACCGTTACCGCAATCCGGCGGCTGGCCTTGCGAAATGCGCCATCCGCCAACTCCGCCACCGCGATCACGTTCTGGCTCCTGGCCAAGCGGATGCGGGTCGCGGCCACAGGCGGCGTCAGCCTTCCGAACGAGAAGACGGCCACGCCCGGATTCGAGTTCCCGTCGGCGAACAGCGCAATGCGCCTCGCGCCCTCGGCGGCGACCCGAACCGGCACCGCGCCGCCATTGTCGGCAATCTCCGGCACTTCCAGCGTCACGCCGGCTTCCAGAATACCGGCGCCCCGCGTGAATGCCGCGACGGCTTCGGACGCGCCGTTCGTCTCCGCAACCGCGCCGACAGGCAGCACCGCCGCCGCCGCGGCAAGGCCGCCGAGCCTCATAACATCCCTGCGTGTCGGAGCCACGATGCTGTCCTCCCGCGCTCGCCGGACGTCCGTCGATATGGTGTCCGGCGGCAGGGTTCGTCAAGCCGCCTCGACGCGCTCCCGGCCAGCGATGGTGGTGCGGTGCATGATGCGGCGGTGGGCGGGGTTGTAGGGCGTGACCCGGTGGGTCGTGCAGCGGTTGTCCCACAGCAGCACGTCATGCTGCCGCCAGCGGTGGCGGTAGATGAAGCGCTCGTCGTCGATGAACGCCTCCAGCCGCTCGACCAGCGCCGCCGCGCTTTCCGGGTCCATGCCTTCCACGGCGTCGTTGTAGATCGGGCTGATATAGAGCGAGGCTTCGCCCGTCTCCGGGTGGCGGCGGACCATGGGCTGCCAGACCGGCGGCATACGCGCACGCTCCTCGTCGGTCAGCGGCTTGAGCGGCTTCAGCCGGTGCAGGTTCTCGAAATCGTGCCGCGCCCGCCGGCCCTCGACATCGCGGCGCAGGTCGTCCGGCAGGGCGCGCAGCACGGCGGCCATGTTCGCGAACATGGTCTCGCCGCCCTCTTCCGTGACCTCGACGCCGTGCAACAGCGAGCCGACAGACGGCTTCTTCCGGTAGCTGCTGTCCGTATGCCAGCGTCGGGCGAGCGATATCTGGTGCTGAACCGGGTCGTCCGGGGCCATGAGGTTCCCGTCCTCATCGACATTGGAGAGGCGGAAAATCTCCGGCAGGCGCTTCGAGCGGATGATGTCCTGGTGGAACACTTCGAGCGCGCCGAAGCGCCGCCCGAAGGCCAGCAGCGCCTCGTCCGGGACCGGCTGGCCCGGAAACACCAGCACCTTGCGGCGCATCCAGGCGGCATGGATTTCCTCGAACAGGTCGTCGGTCAACGGTTCGCCCATGTCGAAGCCGGTGACTTCCGCGCCGATCTCCGGCGCAAGCGGTCGTATCTCAAGCATCGGTGAACTCGAACCCCATGGCGCGGGCATGGTAGAAGATGCCGCCATCCTGCACGATCAGGAACAGGGCGCGTTGCGGCCCGTCATTATGGTGCGAATGCGGGGAGACGGGCGGGGTGATCGTCGTCGCCCAGGGTGCCCAGTCCTTGCGCCGCCCGTCCACGACGGAATAGCAGCCCTCGCCCTGCACGACGAGGCTGACGGCGACCGAGTTGTGGCGGTGCGGGCGCTGGCTCTGGCCCGGCTCCAGCGCATTCATGGCGCAAGTGAGCGTCGGCAGCGCATTGCGCGTCGCCTCCTGGCGCTCGGCGGAGAAGATCAGCGCCGAGCCGGCGATCTCCTCGGTCCGCCCGGTGCGCATCAGCAGGTCCACCTGCTCCGCGATCTCGGCGGCGGGATAATGCACCGGGTCGGTCGGCGCCATGCCCGGCGCCGGCGCGCGGGCATGGTCGAAGGCGAGCTGCGGTTCGTTGGTGGCGAGCCAGAGCACGGCGTCCTCTTCCGCCGCCCAGGGCTGCGTTTCGCCGCCCGGCAACAGCATGAGGTCGCCCGGCCCCCAGCGCAGCGCCTCTCCTGCGCTCGCCACGCTGCCGCATCCCCGGATCACATAGGCGAGCACGCCGGTCGCATTGAAGTCGGCGGCCAGCGTCTCGCCGGTCCGGATGCGGGCATAGCGGACCAGCACCAGCGGCGAGGTCGCGGGAAAGGCGCAGGCCAGTTCCGCCGAGATGTCGCAGGCAACGAACCCCGTTGGCGCATCGGGGTCTAGCGCGCGGGCCGGCTCCTCCGTGAACACCGCGTCCGGCACCGGCGGCAGCTTCATGTCGAAGGCGTTGGCGGTGTTGAAATAGCGGGCGCGGGCTTCCGCCGGGCTCGCCGGACCGGCCGGCATCCGGCGGCCGAGTTCGGCGATGGAACGGGCGCTGTCGGGCATTTCGGGGCGGGCCTCCATTAACCGTGCGCGCGCAGCATCCGGCGCGCGATAACCATGCGGTGGACCTCGCTCGGGCCTTCATAGACGCGCATGAGCCGCACTTTCTGGGCCATGAGCTGGAGCGGCAATTCCTTGGTCACGCCCATCGCGCCGAACGCCTGCTGGGCGTTGTCGACGATCTCGGTCGCCATCTCGGTGGCATAGACCTTTATCATCGAGGCTTCGGTGCGCACGTCCTCGCCGCGGTCCTGCTTCGCGGCCGCGTCCATCACCATCAGCGAGCAGGCATGGACCCTGGTCGCGCCGTCGGCGATCCACCACTGGATCGCCTGCCGGTCGGCCAGCCGTTCGCCGAAGGTCACCCGCTGGCCCGCATGTTCGCAGAGCATCTTGAGCGCGCGCCGCGCCATACCCACGCACCAGGCGCCCATCTGGAGCCGACGCACGGTCAGCCGAAGCTGCATCGGGCCGAAACCGTTGCCCACCTGACCCAGAACCTGGCGCTCGTGGATGCGGCAGTTCTCGAACACGACCTCATAGGTGCGCGCGCCGCCGAGCATGGGGATTTCGCGCTCGACGATGAAACCGGGCGTGTCCTTCTCGACGATGAAGGCGGTGATGCCGCCGCGCGCGCGCTTCTCCGGGTCCGTCAGCGCCATGACGATGGTGAAGTCGGCGTAAGGCGCGCGGCTGATCCAGATCTTGCGCCCGTCGATGACCCAGTGGTCGCCGTCCTTGACGGCGCGGGTGGTCATGCCGGCCGGGTCGCCGCCGGCGCCGGGCTCGGAGATGGCGATGGCGGAATGCGCCTCGCCGCTCGCATAGGGCTCCATGTAGAGCCGCTTCTGGTGCTCGTCGGCGACCGCGAGCAGCATGTGGAGATTGGGCGAGTCGGGCGGGAAGACGAAGGGCGTGACGGTGCGGCCGAGCTCTTCGTTGACGCCGACCAGCGCCACGGCCGGCAGGTTCATGCCGCCGGCCTCCTCCGGCGCATCCAACGCCCAGAGCCCGAGCTCCCGGCACTTGTCGAGCAGCGGCGCCAGTTCCTCGTCGGTGAGCCGGACTTCCCCGCCGGCCGCCTCCCGCGCCATCACGGCCTTCTCCAGCGGCATCAGCTCGTTGTCCACGAACTTCGCCACCAGGTCCCGCAGCATGGCATGTTCTTCAACCAGATCGAACGGCATCGCCCCAAACCTCCCAACTCGCCGGAAGCCTAACCGTTTCCCCGCCCGCCGCAAGCCGGGCAGAGCAAAAGGATCGGGCGCGGTTGTCTCCCAAGTCCCGATCGGCGAGGCCGCCGCCCCGGCGTCACCGACAGGCCGCCCGACGATGTCGGATACGGTAAACCTCGACCCGGCGAAGATTGTCTTCGACACGATAGAGAATGCGGTATTCGCCCACCCGAACCCGCCATCCCGGGCCCGTCCGGCCATGAAGTTTGACCGCGCCGGCCGAGGACTATCGGCCAAACCGCTCAGTGCAACGTCGATTCGACGAGCCGCCGCGTCGGGCAAGCCTCGCAACTCTCGTTCTGCTCTCCGTTCCAGAACTACGGTGTAAGCACCGTTATCCGTCAAGACGCATCCGCAATTCCTGTCGGATGTCCGCATAATCGCGAAAACCGGTTGCCGTTTCGACGGCGCGGTCCAGCTCCAGAGTGTCCTCCATATCTTCCAGGCGCCGCATCAGCGCCCGGTAATCCTTTATCGACAACACTGCACCGGTCTTCCGACCGGCTTCATCGACCAGATATCGGGGCTTGATGTTGGGCATGTACGCTGCCTCCAGAAAACGAACCCAGAGCATTGGCCTGCCAATTTGAACGATGTCTTGCGGCAAACGCCTGTCGTCCGTTTGGGCCGCGCCGCCGCCATCACCCGTAAAGCACGGCGCAGCGGACTTCGATGCTCCAGCGGTCGGGGGCGTCGGGCGGGGTTGCGGGGTCCTCGAAGGCGCTGTGGAAGCTGAAGGTGCAAGGCCGGTCCCCGCCCTCGGCATCGGCCCTGGCGCCTTCGGAACGGGCGAGTTCGCCCGCCGAGTCCCATTGCTTGATGAGCAGCGCCTCGTCGCGTGTCATGGCGGACCAATAGACCCAGCGGTGGCGCGGGTCGTGCTTGGCGAAATAGTTCTCGCCGACCCGGTCCCCGTAGTGGATTTCAAAGACGACCAGCTCCTCCGGGCGCACACTGGCGGCGTCGCAGAGCGCGAGCGGCCGGGTCGCCACCGGCTCACGGGCGATATTGCGCCAGACATTGACAATCGCGTAGCGGCCCCCGCCGATGGCCTCTTCCACCGCGTCCGCCTCCAGCAGCGTCCTGCCCTCGGGAAGCGCCGTGCGGTAGGTGTCGTTCAGGGTCGCCGCGCGGGCGAGGTCGCGCAGCCGCTGCGGCGCGCTGGTGAGCGTGTAGTCGCCATGCACCAGATGGGCCGGCCCTTGCACCTGCTGGCCGCCGGCGATCCGCTGCTTGCCGGACTTGCCGGCGGCGGAGCGGACATTGTGGTCGAAGGCCGCCACGGTTGCGGCGCCGGTCGCAGTCCGCACGATGCCGGCGCATTCCGGGTAATAGGCCCGCACCACCGCGTCATGGTCCAGGAAGTCTAGGCCGGGATCGGCCATCGGCCGCCCGACCAGCTCGAACCCGTTCGCGGCGAGCGTCGGCTGCCCGGAGGGCGGGAGGGCGCGCGCGTCGAGGACCGGCATCTCGCGCTCTTCCAGATCGACGCCGACCCGGCCGCTGTCGCTGCCGTCCCGGTCGCGCCGGATCAGCACCCTGCCGTTCCGGTAGAGCGACGAGGCCGCAGAAGGCTGCATGTAGTGGAACACGCCGGGGCGAACGCTGTCCGCGGCGGCGTCCTTTGCCGGTTCAATCATGCTTGCGGTCCGCTTTCAAGGATTGCTTCGCTCCGATAAATAGCGCCGATCCGGCGAAAAACCCATTGCCGCCGGGGTGTCCTTCAGCCAGGCGAGCACGGCGGCGCATTCCTCGGTCGGGAAGGCGTGGGCGAGGTCCGGGAGCTCGCGGTAGGCGACCGCCGCGCCGCGCGCCGAGAACGCATCGCGGGCGGCGCGCGCAATGCCGACCGGGAACATCCAGTCGAGCGCGCCGTGCGCCAGATAGATCGGCAGGCCGCGCAGCCTGTTCGCGTCCACGAATTCGAGCAGCATGGGATGGAAGGCGCCGGCAAAGGGCGCCAGATGCGTCCAGGGGCCGTCGGACGGCAGGGCGGAGACATAGCTGAAGGTGGCGCCGTCGCTCATGCCGGTCAGCAGCAGCCGCGCCGGATCCACCGCCTGCCGCCGCCGGATTTCCGCGACGATCTCCAGCAGGCGCGGCGTGTCGGGGTCGTCGCCCATGAGCGCCCAAGTCCGGGCGGCCGAGGTCGGCGCGGCAAGGACCGCCCCGGCCGTGCGCGCGGCCCGGAGCCAGCTCCAGAGGAACAGCCGCCCGTGGCCGCCGCCGCCGTGCAGCGCCACGACGAGCGGCGCGGGCGTTTCCGGGTCAAGGTCCTCGGGCACGAACAACGACCAGCCGCCGCGCTCGCCGCGGCCATTGCCGAAATGCGTGACGCCCGCCTCCGGACGCGCCGGCCGGGCGAGGCGTTCCAGCCGCTCCGCGTCGCCGCGCGCCGGGGGTTCGAGGAAGAACTTGCTGACCGGCGGCAGCATGGGCGAAAGCGGATAGAGATATTCCAGCGCCGGGGCGCGGGCGCGCGTTCCCCGGAGCGCCACCTGCATGTCTCCCGTTCCGCCCGCCGCCTCCATGCGCGCCAGCGCGTCGAGCGCCGTGTCGGCGCTGCCGGAGAGCGCGCGGCGCGGGTCGTCCAGCCGCTCCGGCCAGGCGGTTTCCTCCAGCGCCGGGCGGGCGCGGCGCAGCGCCTCGTCAAGCGGGGAGAGGATCGACCACAGCCGCTCCAGCCCCTCCGGATGGAGATTGCGGGCGGCGAATTCGAGGCCGTCCAGCGCATTCAGCAGCGGCGGCAGGATGCCGGCAATCGCATCGACAAGGCGGTCGTTCTCGTCCGTCATAGGTTCGCAGGGTAGCATAGCGCTGACCGGGGCCGCGTCGGGCCGGAGGAAGACCGATTACCGAATTCGAGGCCGAGCGCTCCTCCCCGCTGCGCGGCGTCTTCGCGCCGTTCGCCGTGCGCAGCTTCCGGTTCCAGTGGCCGGGCGACCTCGTGACCTCGCTCGCCTTCGAGATGGAGACGCTGATCCTCAACTGGTTCGTGCTGGTCGCGACCGGGTCGGTGATGCTCCAGACCGCTTTCGCCGCGCTCCAGTTCCTCGGCACGCTGCTGGCCCCGGCGATGGGCTCGCTCGCCGACCGGCTTGGCCGGCGCGCGATGATTGCGGCGATGCGCGGCTTCTACCTCCTGCTTGCGGCCTGCCTCGCCGGGCTCGGCCTCGCGGACAGGCTCGACCCGGCCTCCGTGTTCGCCATCGCCGCGCTCGCCGGCCTGATCCGCCCCTCCGACCTGGTGATGCGCAACGCGCTGGTCGGCGACACCATGGCCGACCGCCTGCTGGTGAACGCCATGGGGTTTTCGCGCACGACGCAGGACCTGGCGCGCATCGCGGGCGCGCTCATCGGCGCGACGCTGTTCCAGTCGCTCGGCATCGGCCCCGCCTACCTTGTCGTCGCCGGCTTCTACCTGGCGGCCTGCGGGCTGAGTTTCGGCGTCGGCGGGCGGCGCGCGCGCCGGCGCGGCGGGGGCCTCTCCATGCTGGCGGAGCTCCGGGCGGGCTTCCGGCATATCCGGCGCACGCCTGCGCTCATAGCGGCCATGTGGCTGGCCTTCCTGGTCAATCTCACGGGCTTCCCCGTATCCAGCGGGCTCATGCCCTATGCCGCGCGCGAGGTTTACGGGCTGGACGCCGTCGGCCTCTCGCATCTGCTCGCGAGCTACGCCGCCGGCGCCTTCATCGGCTCCTTTGCGATGGCCGTGGGCGGCGGGCCGCGCCGGTCCCCGGTCGGCGCCGTGTTCGCGGGCGTGGCGCTCTGGTACCTGCTGCTCACGGTGTTTTCGCAGATGACCGTCAAATGGGCCGGCATGGCCGTGATGGCGGCCGTCGGCACGGTCCAGGGCGGGGCGATGATCGGCCTTGCGGTGTTCCTGCTCCGCCGCAGCAATGCGCGGCTCCGGGGCATGGTGATGGGCGTGCGGATGCTCGCGGTTTACGGCATGGCCATCGGCCTGCCGCTCGGCGGCGCGCTGATCGAGGCGGTCGGCTACCGGGCGACCGTGCTGGGCTACGCGGTCACCGGCCTCGCCGGGACGGCGCTGATCGCATTCCGCTGGCGCCGCGCCCTGTTCGGGCCGGAAGCCGCTGGACGGCGTTCGCGAAAGCCGGCAGGCTGAAAGGGAAAGAACGCAGACAGAAGCCGCAAAAGATGAGCCGAACCCCCGACCGCCAGATCGCCCTGGTCGCCTTCCTCCAGGCGCAGAATTGCTCGACCCTGCCCGCCGCCTGGCGCCACCCGGACGCGCGGCTGGACTTCATGTCGGCCGACTATTACCGCGACCTCGCCCGGCTGCTGGAGCACGGCAAGTTCGATATCGGCTTCTTCGACGACCGCCTCGCCATGCCGGACATGTTCGGCAAGGACCATGCGCACACCGTCGAGCACGGCATACGCTGCGTGAAGATGGATCCCATCGTGACCCTGATGGCGATGGGCATGGCGACTGAGCGGCTCGGCCTCGGCGCCACCTGCTCGACGACCTATTACGACCCGTTCCATGTCGCCCGCATGTTCTCGACGCTCGACCTCATGTCCAGCGGCCGCGCGGCCTGGAACGTCGTCACCTCCGTCAACGAGAACGAGGCGCTCAACATGGGGCGCGACGGCGTGACCGAACACGACCTGCGCTACGACCGCGCCGACGAGTTCATGGAAGTGGTGCACGGGCACTGGGACGCCTGGGACGACGATGCGCTGGTGCTCGACCGGGAGAACAACGTCTTCGCCGACCCGGACAAGGTGCATCGGCTCGACCATGAGGGCCGGTTCTTCAAGTCCCGCGGGCCGTTCACCGTGCCGCGCTCGGCGCAGGGGCATCCGGTGGTCATCCAGGCCGGCCAGTCCGGACGCGGGCGGCGGTTCGCGGCGCGCTGGGGCGAGCTCATCTTCGTCGCCTATCCGGGCCTCGAGGCGGCGAAGCCCGCCTACAAGGCGCTGAAGGACGACTGCGCCGCCCACGGCCGGGACCCGGACGGCATGAAGATCGCGAGCCTGTTCTACCCGATGGTCGGCGAGAGCCTGATGGAGGCCGAGGACAAGCGCGCGCTCTACGACACGCTGCCCAACGAGACCGACCAGCTCTCGCTGCTCTCCGAAGCGCTCAATTACGACTTCGCGAAGAAGGGCATGGACGAGCCGTTCAGCGACGAGGAGATGGAAGGGCTGACCGGGATGCAGTCGATGCGCGACCGCGCCGTGCAGGTCACCGGCAACCCCAACCCGACGGTGCGCGACTTCATGACCGCGACCGGGCGGGGGCTGCTCAAGGACCCCTGGGTCGGCGGGCCGAAGGAGGTCGCGGACAGGATGGAGGAGTTCTTCGTCGAGCGCGGTTCGGACGGCTTCGTCGTCGGCGCCACGCATTTCCACGGCAGTTTCGAGGACCTCATCGAGCATGTCGTGCCGGAGCTGCAGAAGCGCGGCCTCTACCGCAAGGACTACACCGGCCCCACCCTCCGCGACCATCTGGGCCTCAACCGCCCCGCAGCGGGGGCGTGGCGGCAATGATCGAGGCCGTCGGCATACGATGCGCCAAAGCTTCTTGACCAGCGCCGGGCAGGTGTATGTCGCTCTGAAGGGAATGAGACTCACTGGCGGACTTTTCGGTAATTTAGTTCCGTTTCATAGGGTCGATTCTAGCCGTGTCGTGTTCTCCAGCACGAAAGAAGGAGAAAAATTATATGGCGATAAAATTATGATATGTCGTTCAAAAGGAGTGCTCGAGAACCTCCTACTTAGCCTTCTTGGTTAAGCATTGAAATATTTCCTAATCGTCGTGGCTCATTAGGGCGCTTAACAGCATAGATTTCGAGACTAAGGAAAAGTTCGAGCCTTCGAAATCGATTCGGTCGGCCCTGTATCGTTAGCCATACTGGATATTGTCGCAAACTGTGGCAATGGCGGGGCCACAGAAGTGGAGGAAGCGGAGATTTCCGTGCCCCGCACATTTCCCCGTTGCGGCCGACAACGGAATGCTCCTACAACTCCGGTTCCCGAGTGGCGGCCCGTTCGACCAGGGCGTCGAGATCGTCCAGGCGGCCCCGCCTCGCCAGACTGAGCGCTTCGAGCACGAAATCGGGGGTGCAGAGGGGCAGCGCTGCGGAGGTCGGCAGGGCTTCGATGCCGCCCGGGGCCTGCAAGTCGAGCATCTCGACCTCGCGGCGGTTTTCGCGAATGTCGATGCGCCACATCTCCGTGACGCCGACCCGGCGGTAGAAGCCGGGCTTGTCGCCGTCCCCGCGGCTGCGCTCGATCTCGACAACGAGGTCGGGCGGGGTGCGCCGGACGAAATCCGCCCGCGCGTCCTCGCCGTTCTCGAAGGCCAGATTGCAGCGCTCCGCCTTCTCGCCCAGGTAGTAGCAGGCGTCCGGTTCGACGCCGGTGTTTTGCGGGTCCTCCGGCAGCCGCCACCGGGTGGCCCCTTCGGCGATGACCGTGAAGCCGAATTTTCTTCCAAGCGCTTTCGCAAGGTCGTTGGTGGCCCAAGCGTATTCCTCATGTTTCGAGGACGGCGACATAAGGGCCACAAACCCGGTGACGGGATTGACGAAAACCCGTCTTGCAAGGCTGTTCCAGTCGAACTCCTCGAAGAGGGGCAGGGCTGCGGGGTCGATGCGGAAGCGCCTGTATTCCGAGCCCATGCTGCCGATGCCGGTTTCCATGCCGTCCCTCCCGGAGAATGGCCGCCAACTATAACAGAACCGGGCGCGCCCACAGCCGCCGCCGGAGTTTCCCGGCCTCGGCCCCCGGCGCATTCCCCATTGCCGCGGCCGGGCGGATGTCCCTATGATTCCGGCAGCCGGGCGGCGGCGTTCCGTCCGGGGCTCAAAGGTTCCCCCGCGGATGGCAGGCAGCGCGTTTCGACCGGCGAACGATCCCCGCCTGGGCATCGCGCTCATCTGCCTCGGCATGATGGTCATCACCGTCAACGATTCCATCGTCAAGGCGCTCTCGGACCGTTACCCGCTGCACGAGATCGTGTTCGTGCGCGCCATCGTGGCGCTTCTCTTCAGCCTCGCCGTGCTACGATTCGAGGGGGGCTTGCGGGCGCTGCGCACCGGGCGCCCCGCGGCTCATATCGCGCGCGGGCTCTGCATGGTCGCGGCGAATCTGGCGTTCTTCGGCGCGCTGGCGTCGATCCCGCTGGCCGATGCGACGGCGCTCTTCTTCGTCGCCCCGCTGCTCATCACGCTGCTGTCCATTCCCTTCCTCGGCGAGAAGGTCGGCATCAGGCGGTTCTCCGCCGTCGCGGTCGGGTTCGTCGGCGCGCTGGTCGTGCTCCGTCCGGGAGCCGGCGAACTCGAACACGACCGGCTGACCCTGCTGCTGCCCATGGCGGCGGCGCTGGCCTACGCCACCATGCAGATCCTGACGCGAAAGCTCCGGGCGAGCGCTCCCGCCTCGGCGATGGCGGTCTATATCCAGGGCATGTTCATCGCGGTCAGCCTGGGCTTCTTCGCCGTCGCCGGCGACGGGCGCTTTGCCGAGGGCATGGAGAACAGGAGCTGGCTTTTCCTGTTCCGCGCCTGGGTCTGGCCGACGCCGGAGCACTGGCTGATCCTGGTGCTGCTGGGCGGCCTCTCCGGCTTCATCGCCTATGCGCTGACCCAGGCCTACAGGCTGGCCGACGCCGCCACGCTCGCGCCCTTCGAATATGTGGCGCTGCCCTCCGCCATCGCGCTCGGCTGGCTCGTGTTCGACCACCTGCCCGACCTTTGGGTGCTGCTCGGCTGCGCGCTGATCGCCGGCTCCGGCATCTATGTCTATTGGCGCGAACGGAAGCTCGCCGACAGGGGCGCCCGCCGTTGCTCGCCGGAGGCAGGCCCCTGAGGCCGGACAGGTCATGCGCCGACGACATTGCCAATCCGTAAGGTCGTGTCGAAGCCGATATCATGTACTTTCGTAGTGTGCCCTCCCGGGAGACCGCCGTCGCGAGGGCCGGACCGGACCGATATCCAGAACGGACGCCCGATGCCCAGGAAGCGTAAACGACCGAGTGCCCCCGCCCGCCGCAGCCGCGCTGCGGGCCCGCCTGCCCCGAAGCAGGCCCCGGGCGGCTCCGGCGCGGCGGCGCCCCCGATCCGTTCCCTCGACAATTGGCTCCTCGGCCTCGCGGGGCTCGGCGTGCTGCTCACCGGCTATCTGACGCTGACTGCCTGGTTCGCCGAACACCCGGCCTGGTGCGGGGCGGAATCCGAGTGCGACATCGTGCAATCGAGCCGATGGTCCACCCTGTTCGGCATGCCGATGGCGCTGTGGGGGCTGCTCACTTACGCAATCCTGGCCGTCTGGCGTGGCGCCTGCGCTCCCGGCCGTCGGCATGGGGCGCCATGCTGCTCTTCGCCTGCATCGGCGCCGGCGTGAGCTGGTTCCTCACCCTGGTGTCGGTCTTCGAGATCGAAGCAACCTGCGGATATTGCCTGGCGTCGTTCGCGCTCATTAACCTGCTGCTGGCGCTCGTAGTCCTGCGCCGTCCTTCGCAAACGCCCGGGCGGGAATGGCGCAAGACGCTGCCGTTTCCGGTCGGGGCCGCGATCGCCCTGGCGCTCGGCCTCCACCTGCATTTCAGCGGCGTCTTCGATCCCGCCGCCGGCCCCGAGGACCCCTATCTCAAGGCGCTTGCGACCCATTTGCAGGAGAGCGGGGCGCGCTTCTACGGCGCCTACTGGTGCCGGGCCTGCCGGGAGCAAAAGACCCTGTTCGCCGCTTCCGTCAATCGGCTGCCCTATACGGAGTGCGCTCCCTCCGGGCCGAACGGCCCCCTTGCAGCCGCATGCGTGGTTCAGGACATCCGGCGCTATCCGACATGGATCGTGGACGGGCGGCGCCTTACCGGGGTGGTGGACGTCGAACGGCTCGCCCGGGCGTCGAAGTTCGACTGGAGCGCGCCAACGCAGCAAACGGCGCCGAAGAGATAGCCCGCCGCCGCTCCGTTACGCCAACTCCCCCATACCACGCCTTTTCCTGTGCCGACCCCTGCCGTTGGCAGAGGGCGCAATGTCCGGGACGGCGCTTGCCGAAAGCCTCCTCCGCCTGTTATACCAAGCGCGCTCCAAATTGACTCACCATCCCCATATGTTGGGGTGACGGTCCGGACGACCTCCATAGACTGTGGTGATCGACTCACCAGCGCCGGAGGATGACGATGAGTGCGGCAACGCCGATAACCTGGACGGCACACACAGCGGACGAGCTCCACGCGCTTTCGAGGCACTGCGGGGACGCGAAGCAAGCGTCGCGCGCGTGTGCGCTCGCCATGATCATGGAGGGCGCGTCTCGCACGGAGGCGGCTCGGGCACAGGGCATGGAGCTTCAAATCCTGCGCGACTGGGTGTTGCGCTACAACACGGAGGGCTTCGACGGCCTCGCGGAGATCTCCCGCGCGGCGGGAGCGAGGGCCGGTTGACGGACGCGCAGATCGCCGAGATCGGCGCCTGGATCGAGGCGGGTTCCGAGCTTGAGCGGGACGGTGTGACGCGCTGGCGCGTTCAGGACATCGTACGGAAAATCGAGGAGGCCTTCGGGGTCATCTATACGGAGAGCGGTGCCCGTATGATGCTCCGAAGGGCCGGGTTTCGCTTTGTCTCGGGGCGACCGGTCCCCCCCAAAGCCGACGCGGAGCGGCAGAGGTCGTTCGTGGCGGAGTTCGAGGCACAGTTGACGTCGACGCTCGGCTCTGAGGCGCTGGCGGGTCCGATAGAAATCTGGTTCCAGGACGAAGCGCGCATCGCCCAGAAGGGGATGACGACACGGGTCTGGGCGAATGGGAAGCAGCGTCCGCGCATCGTGCGCGACCATCGCTATGGCTACATCTATCTGTTCGGCACCACCTGCGCGGAGCGCGGCGTCGGCATCGCCCACGGGGCGGACAGGGCGAACACGGCGTCGATGAACGAGCATCTGGCGGCGATCGGCGCGGTCGTGGCGCCGGGTGCGCACGGCGTGATTGTGCTGGACCGGGCGGGCTGGCATCGCTCGGGCGACCTTCTCGTTCCCCCCAACCTGACGCTCGTGCATCTGCCGCCCTACAGCCCGGAACTCAATCCGATGGAGCAGATCATTCTGTTCCTGAAATCGAACCGCTTCGCCAACCGCGTGTTCAAGGATGTCTCCGCCCTGAGGGACGCCTGCCGGACGGGGTGGCAATGGCTGACCGACCAGCCCGACGTCATCACCAATACGACCCGGCGCAGCTGGGCCGTAGCCCCATCGTGCTGATCCCGATGCCTCACTGTATCGGTTCATATGACTCGCGGTTGGTATCAGACGGCGGAATACACCTTAACAACCTGTCCGATTTTCCGGGGCCACCTCAGCATGTTCTTGCGCTTCCCGCCGATATAGGTCGCGTCGGCTTCAACAGGCCCGCCGAACAGCCCGCTCTCCCGCGCCCATGTCTCCCGGATGCGGTGCGCCAAATGCCAAGCCGTCTTCTGCGTTATGCCGAGGTCACGGTGCAGCTTCATGCTGGCTTGCCCCTTCAATCCCGTCGTCATGAGATAGCCAGCCAGCGCCCATGTCTGGTAGCCCAGCTTAGAGGACTGCATGACCGTGCCGGTCTTGACAGAGAACCGCTTGCGGCAGGCGCGGCAGCGATAGGGCATGGTCTTGTGCGCGGCGCCTTCCTGCACCCTGTCGGACTCGCAATAGGGGCAGCGAACGCCTTCCGGCCAACGGGCTTTGACGAACCATGCTTCGGCGGTCGCGTCGTCGGGGAAGACCCGCATGACCTCGACCAGCGACATGCCCTTGCGAAAGTGCTTGCCCGGTGCGTTCCTCGCCATTGCCCTGCCTCCCTATTTATGGAAACAGAGTGCCGTAATCAGGCGAGGCCGTCAACCCCTAATTGGGCACTTTCGTATATAATCCCCCAAGTTTCCCCGCTACACCAAAAGGCTGTTGTCCCTTGTGCGCTGTTTGAATTCGGCATCGGGGATTTGACCCAAGTCGATAAGGTTGATGACGATTTCAGACGGCCTTATCTCCTTCCTTTCTGAAAAGTGAGTGCGCGTGCCTCCAATCGTGCGCCCTGCGCCTCCCGGCCCCGGGGAAACGCATCCGGCCAGCAGAATCGCCGCTGCGGCGAGAGTCAGAACGGCCTTCATCGGATGGTCCTTCTGTGTCTGGCATCCTGTCATCGAGGCGCGCGGATTGCAGTTTTCGGCGGCGGGGCCGTCATTCCGCCGCCGCGCCATAGGGGATGTTGCGGCCGCCGTGGCGGCGGACGCGCAGATTGGCCTGTTCGGCATGGCCGACGAAGCCCTCCAGCATGCAGAGCCGGGAGCAGACCTCGCCCAGCCGGGCCGAGGCCTCGTCGGTCAATATGCGCTGGTAGGTATGCGTCTTGACGAACTTGCCGACCCAGAGGCCGCCCGTGTAGCGCGCGGCGCGGCGGGTCGGCAGGGTGTGGTTGGTGCCGATCACCTTGTCGCCATAGGAGACATTGGTGCGGGGACCCAGGAACAGCGCGCCGTAGCGGGTCATGGTCTCCAGATACCACTCGTCGCGGTCCGTCATCACCTGCACATGCTCCGAGGCGATGCGCTCGGCCTCGGCCAGCATCTCGTCATGGCCGGCGCAGAGGATGACCTCTCCATAGTCCCGCCAGGCGGCGCCCGCATTGGCGACGGTCGGCAGTATGGTCAGCAGCCGCTCGACCTCGGCCATGGTGGCCTCGGCGAGCGCGCGCGAGTTCGTCACCAGTATGGCCGGGCTGTCGGGTCCGTGCTCGGCCTGGCCCAGCAGGTCGGTCGCGCAGAGCTCGGCGTCCACCGTGTCGTCGGCGATCAGCAGGGTCTCGGTCGGCCCCGCCAGCAGGTCGATGCCGACCCGCCCGAAGAGCTGGCGCTTGGCCTCGGCGACGAAGGCGTTGCCGGGGCCGACCAGCATATCGACCGGCGCCACCGACTCCGTGCCAAGCGCCATCGCGCCCACCGCCTGCACGCCGCCCAGCACCAGGATTTCGTCCGCCCCGCCCATATGCATGGCGGCGACCATGGCCGGGTGCGGACCGCCGCCCTGCGTCGGCGGGGCGGCAGCCACGATACGCGGCACGCCGGCGGCCCTGGCCGTCACCACGCTCATATGCACCGAGGCCACGATGGGATATTTGCCGCCGGGCGCATAGCAGCCGACCGAGTTCACCGGGATGTTCCTGTGGCCGAGCACGACGCCCGGCAGCGTCTCGACCTCGATGTCCCGGAGTGCGGCGCGCTGGTGCTCCGCAAAGCCGCGCACCTGGGCTTGAGCGAAGCGGATGTCGTCCAGGTCGCGCTTCGCCACCTGCGAGAGCGCCCGTTCGATTTCCCGCTCCGGGAGCCGGAAGCTCTCCGGCGACCAGTTGTCGAACGTCTCCGAGAACGCGCGCACGGCCGCGTCGCCCCGCGCGCCTATGTCGTCCAGGATCGCCTCGACGGCGGCCCGCACCTTCGCATCCGCCTCCGCGCGCTCCGCCGCCGACCGGCCCCGCTTCAGATATTCCGCCATCCCGCCTCCCGCCGTTCCCGCCGCTGGCCAAGGCATGGCATTTCCATTGCCGGCAATCAAGGCGCGGCAGGGTAACCGGCACGGCGGCGGGACCTGGATATTCCAGCCGACCGGCGGTAAATTGCGGACACTCCGTGCAGGAGCGAAAGACGAAAGCCATCGGTGCGGCGAAATTCAAGGAGCGCTGTCTGGCGTTGCCGGACGGCCTCGGCGATGAGGGCCTGCTCATTGTCAGGCGTGGAGAGCCGGCGCTGAATCTTGACACCCATTCCTCCTGTTCGCCATCGCCGGCGGGCTCCGGCCAGCGGTAGCGTCCCGGTTGGCCTTTCGGGGGCGAGCCGATCCTTTCTCCTGAACTTCGCCATGCGGCCCCGGACGCCGCGCCTCTTTCTTCGTCATCCCGCCCGGAGCGAAGCGGGGAGCCGCGACCTCCGCGCCCATGCTCCGCACCCGCCGCGCGAGGCTCCGGGCCGGGTCCGCGGCGACGAAACAGGGAGCCGCCGGCATTCCACGAAAAAATGCCCGGAATTCCATTTTTGTTCCCTTTCCTGCTTGACATCGGAGAAAGTGTAGTATGATGGTCCTGAGAGCGGAGGCTTCCGGGGGGCGGCGTCTCTCGCTTCTGAAAAACCCGTCCGAAACTCGCGGGAGAAGTGCGTCCGCCGCCCCTCGCGCGCGATACGCGCGAAACAGGGTCGCTCCGCCGGCAAGCCGGCGGCGGGGAGAACGGAATGGACAAGGAGGACCGATGAGCTACACGCCCCCCCATCGTCGTCCCGGACGGCGCGCAGCAGCCTGCCCCGGACTCGATCCGGAGACGATCCGGGACCTCGACGCCCGCATGCCGTCCTTGCCGCAGGAGGCCCCGATTCGCAGTCCGGGGCGAAGAAAGAACGGGCCGCCGCAGGGCGGACCATGACAAAACATGACATTTCATGACACTTCCCGGGGTCTCCTCCAGCAAGGCCGGGCCGGGCCGGGAAAGCCCCGCCCCAACTGCTCCCACTCGTCGCCCCGGCCCCGGATCCGGGGCCTTTAGCGACCGGGACTCCGCTGCATGGAGGCCCCGGATCGAGTCCGGGGCGACGAAAAGGGCGGGGGACAGGGGCGCCCCGGGTCAGCAGCCTGCCCCGGACCCGATCCGGGGACGCGCCGGTTGCAGACCGGAACGGGATGTGCGGATACGGCAGGGCGTGACCGGGCGCCCCCCTTGCGCGACAGGCTCCGGCCCCTATTCTGCCGACTCGGCGTTTGGAAGGCCGGAAAGGACGGGGTATCGCCGCTTTGTTCGCCGCCTTGCGCATCGCCAGCCGCCTGCCGCTCGCATGCCTCTACGCGATCGGGCGCCTGCTGATCCCGCTCGCCCGCGCGGCCGTGCCGAGCCGGCGCCGCGTGGCGGAACGCAACCTCGCCGCCGTCTTTCCCGACGCGGGGCTCCGGTCGCTGGCGCGGCGCGTTTACGCCGCCTCCGCCGATGTCGCGATGGAATCGGTCCGGCTGCTGACGATGCCGCAGACGCAATTGCGCGCGCGCGTCCGCGTGGAAGGCGCAGAGGCGCTGGAAGGGGGTGGCGCGCTGGTGCTGGCGGCGCATCACGGCAATATGCTCTGGGCCGTCAGCGCCTTGACGGAAGCCGTGCGCGCGCCGCTCTTCGTGGTTTACAAGGAGCCGCACGGGCCCGTCCTGCACCGTATGCTGAACGCCATCGGCGACCGGTTCGACGGGACGCTGGTGCCGCTCCGGAAAATGCGCCGCGAAGTGCTCCGTTGCCGGCAGGAAAACGGGGTGCTCGTGCTGGTCGCCGACCAGCAGCCGGGCGCCGCGGAACGCCGCGAGGTCGAGTTCTGCGGGCGGAAGACGGCCTTCTTCGCCGGGCCGGACCGAATCGGCCGCGCGTTCGGATGGCCGGTCTATTACCTCTCCTGCCGGCGCACGGGGCGCGGCCGCTATCTTTGCAGGGTCGAGAAGCTTGCCGAACCGCCCTATGAGGGGGAAACGGCCGGCATCGTCGACCGCTACGCAGCCCGGCTGGAGGCCGATATCCGCCGCACGCCGGAAGACTGGCTGTGGTTCCACAAGCGCTGGCGGGACTGAAACGGGGGGACGGGGACGCGATGACCGACGGCTGGGTGAGACGGGACGACAGCGTTATCGACGGCGCGGGAATAGCCGACCGGGCGGCGCGCGCCGCCGCCGGCTTCGCCGCGCTCGGCGTGGGCCCCGGCGATGCAGTGGCTTGGCTGCTCCAAAACGACGCCGCGGTGTTCACGGTCACCGACGGGGCCGGGATGCTCGGCGCCTACGCCGTGCCGGTCAACTGGCACCTGGCGCCGGACGAGGTGCGCTACATCCTCGCCGACAGCGGCGCGAAGGCCCTGGTCGGGCATCCGCATCTGCTGGCGCCGCTGGGCGAACTGGAGATTCCCGCGATCTCCCTCGCCGAATGGCCGGACTGGCTGGCCGGCCATGAGCCTCATGCGGGGCCGCCGCTCGATCCGCCCGGCTCCATGATGTACACCTCCGGCACGACCGGCCGGCCCAAGGGCGTGCGCCGCCAGCCGGCGACGCAGGCGCAGCGCGACAGGATCGCGGCCTTCCTTGCCGGGATCTACGGCCTGCATCCGGGCATGGTCTCGGCCGTCACCGCGCCGCTCTACCACGCCGCGCCGAACAACCACGCCATGATGACCCGGCTCGCCGGCGGCCATCTGGTGCTCATGGGGCGCTTCGACGCCGAACGGTTCCTGGCGCTGGTCGAGGAGCGCCGCATCGGCCACGCCTTCATGGCGCCGATCATGTTCGTGCGCCTGCTCAAGCTGCCGGAAGCGGTGCGGGCGCGCTATGACCTCTCCTCGCTCCGCCGCGTCATCCATGCCGGCGCGCCCTGCGCCCCCGATGTCAAGCGGGCGATGATCGAGTGGTGGGGACCGGTGCTGGTCGAATATTACGGCTCGACCGAGACCGGCATCGTGACCTGGTGCGATTCGCAGGAATGGCTCGCCCGGCCGGGCACGGTCGGCCCGGCGATGCGGAACGCCGAGGTCGCGGTCTTCGACGAGGACAAGCGCCGCCTCGGCCCCGGCGAGACCGGCGAGATCTACTGCCTGCACCGGGACCTGACGCCCTTCACCTATCACAACGACCCGGAAAAGCGGGCCGGCGTCGAGCATGACGGCCTCGTGACCAATGGCGACATGGGCTATCTGGACGAGGCGGGCTATCTGTTCCTGAACGACCGTCGCCGCGACATGATCATCTCCGGGGGCGTCAACATCTACCCGGCGGAGATCGAGGCGGCGCTGATTGAATGCCCCGGCGTGCGCGACTGCGCCGTGTTCGGCGTGCCGGACGAGGAATATGGCGAGCGGGTGGCGGCCGCCATCGAGCGCGAGCCCGGCAACGGCTGCGACGAGGCGGCGGTGGGCGCCTTCCTCACCGGCCGCATTGCGGGCTATAAGCATCCCCGGCTGGTCGTCTTCCACGATTCGCTGCCGCGCGAGGACACCGGCAAGATCTTCAAGCGCAAGCTCCGCGAACCTTATTGGGAAGACGCCGGGCGGCGCATCTGACGGAAAGGCGACCGCACCCCATGTTCTACAGCGACCCCCGCAGGCACGGCCTCCGGCACAGCCCCTTCAAGGCGCTGGTGGCGCCGCGGCCCATCGCCTGGGTCTCTTCCAGAAGCGCCGAGGGCGTGGTGAACCTTGCGCCCTACAGCTTCTTCAACGCCATGGCGGAATCGCCGCCGATTATCGTCTTCGCGCCCAACAATCCGCGCATCGGCGGCGGGCGCAAGGACACGCTCGAGAATATCGAGCAGACCGGCGATTTCGTGGTGAACCTCTGCAATTGGGACCTGCGCGACGCCATGAATGCGAGTTCGGCCCATGTGCCGCCGGATGTGGACGAGATCGCGCTTGCGGGCCTCACCGCCGTCCCTTCCGAGATCGTGAAGGCGCCGCGCGTCGCCGAGGCCCCGGCCGCGCTCGAATGCGAGTTCCTGTTCCGCGTGCGGCTGCCGGGCGCGAGCTCGAAGATCGAGAACAATGCCTGTTTCGGCAGGGTCGTCGGCATCCATATCTCGGACGAGATCGTCGTGGACGGCATGGTCGACATGTCCCGCTACCGCCCGATCGCGCGCTGCGGCTACATGGACTATGCGCTGGTCGAGAGCGTCTTCTCCATGAACCGCCCCGACGACAATCTCGAAGCCTATGAAGCCCGCAAATGGCGGAACGAGGCGGCGGAGTAGCCGGGGCTCCCTAACCCGCCAGCGCCGCCGCGATCGCGGCCAGCGCTTCAGGGGCGCGGGCGCCGTCGGGGCCGCCGGCCTGGGCCATGTCGGGGCGGCCGCCGCCGCCCTTGCCGCCGAGCGCGGCCGCGCCGAGGCGCACCAGGTCCACCGCGCTGAGCGATGGCGCCAGGTCGTCGGTGACGCCCACAACCAGCGACGCCTTGCCGTCGTTGACCGCGGCCAAGGCCACCACGCCGCTGCCGATCTGCTGCTTTAGGTCGTCGGCGATGGCCTTCAGCTCCCGCGCCGGCACGTCTTCCAGCACCTGGCGGCTGAGGCGCCTGCCGCCGACCTCCTCGAAGGCCGGGCCAGCGCCGCCGGTCGCCGCCTTGCGGCGCAGTTTCGCAATCTCGCGCTCCAGGCGCCGGCGCTCCTCCAGGAGCTGCTCGACGCGCGCCGGCACCTCGCGGGGCGCGGTGCGCAGCGCCGATGCGGCGGCGTCCAGCAATTCCAGCCGTTCGGAAACATGGGCTTCGGCGCCCTCGCCGGTCAGCGCCTCGATGCGGCGCACGCCGGCCGCGAGCGCGGTTTCCTCCACGATCGCGAACTGGCCGATATCGCCCGTCTGCGCCACATGCGTGCCACCGCAGAGCTCCACCGACCAGGGCCGGCCGCCGCCGTCCTCGCCGCCCATCGTCACCACCCGCACCTCCTCGCCGTATTTCTCGCCGAACAGCGCCAGCGCGCCGGCCCCGATGGCGTCGTCGGTCGCCATCAGCCGGGTGGAGACGGGGGCGTTCAGCCGGATGCGCTCGTTGACCGCCGCGCCGACCGCCGCCAGCTCGTCCGCCGCCATCGGCTTCTGGTGCGAGATGTCGAAGCGCAGCCGGTCGGGCGCCACCAGCGAGCCCTTCTGCGCCACATGCGCGCCCAGCGTATCGCGCAGCGCCCGGTGCAGGAGATGGGTCGCCGAATGGTTGCGCCGGAGCGCCGCGCGCCTTTCGCCGTCCACCCGGAGCTCGACCGCGTCGCCCACCGCCAGCGCGCCCTCTTCCAGCCGCGCGGCATGGACATGCAGGTCGCCCAGCTTCTTCTGCGTGTCGGTCACGGCGAGCACGGCGCCGCCCGGAGCCGCCATGCGCCCGCTGTCCCCGACCTGGCCGCCGGACTCGCCGTAGAACGGCGTCTGGTTGACGATCACCCGGACCTCGCCGCCGGTCTCGTCGAAACGCCGGACCTCGTCCCCGCCAGCGACCAGCGCCAGCACTTCGGCTTCCGCCTCCAGGGTCCCGTAGCCGAGGAAGTCGGTTGCGCCGAGGCGTTCGCGGAGGTCGAACCAGAGCGTCTCGGCCGCCGCCTCGCCGGAGCCGGCCCAAGCCTTCCGGGCCTCGGCCCGCGCCCGCGCCATTTCCGCCTCGAAGCCGGCTTCGTCCACGCCGCGCCCGCGGCCCCGCAGCACGTCGCGCGTCAGGTCGAGCGGGAAGCCGTATGTGTCGTAGAGGCGGAATGCGACCGCGCCCGGCAGCGCCTCTTCCGCGCCGAGTCCGGCCTCCGCTTCGTCGAGCAGCCGGAGACCGCGCCCGAGCGTCTGCTTGAAGCGCTCCTCTTCCAGCCTGAGCGTCTCGCCGATGAGCGCGCTTGCCTGCCCGAGCTCCGGGAAGGCCCCGCCCATCTCGCGCACCAGCGCGAGCGCCAGGCGGTGCAGCAGCGGTTCCCGGCAGCCGATGATGTGCGCGTGGCGCATGGCGCGGCGCATGATGCGGCGCAGCACATAGCCCCGGCCTTCATTGGCGGGCAGCACGCCGTCGGCGATCAGGAAGCCGGAGGCGCGCAGATGGTCGGCGATCACCCGGTGCGACACGGCGTGGGGCCCGTCCGCATCCACGCCCGAGGCCTCGGCCGAGGCAAGGATCAGCGCCCGCATCAGGTCGATGTCGTAATTGTCGTGCTTGCCCTGCAGCACGGCGGCCAGCCGCTCCAGCCCCATGCCGGTGTCGATGGAGGGGCGCGGCAGCGGGATGCGCTCCTCCGGCGTCACCTGCTCGAACTGCATGAACACCAGGTTCCAGATCTCGATGAACCGGTCGCCGTCCTCGTCCGGGCTGCCGGGCGGGCCGCCGGGGATATGCTCGCCATGGTCGTAGAAGATTTCCGAGCACGGGCCGCAGGGGCCGGTGTCGCCCATCGCCCAGAAATTGTCCGAGGTCGGGATGCGCAGGATGCGGCTCTCGGGCAGGCCGGCGATCTTCTTCCAGAGCGCCGCCGCCTCGTCGTCCTCGGCATAGACCGTGACCAGAAGCCGGTCCGCCGGCAGGCCGTATTCGCGGGTAATCAGGTTCCAGGCGAGCTCGATGGCGAGGTCCTTGAAGTAATCGCCGAAGGAGAAATTGCCCAGCATCTCGAAGAAGGTGTGGTGCCGGGCGGTGTAGCCGACATTCTCCAGGTCGTTGTGCTTGCCGCCGGCGCGCACGCATTTCTGCGAGGTGACGGCGCGGCTGCAGGCGCGCCGCTCGCTGCCGGTGAACGCGTTCTTGAACTGCACCATGCCCGAATTGGTGAACATGAGCGTCGGATCGTTGCGCGGCACCAGCGGCCCCGACGCGACGACCTCATGTCCGTGCCGGGCGAAATAATCCAGGAAGGCCGTGCGGATTTCGCTCGCGCTCGCCATGCGTCGAAGTCCTCCGGGGCGGATGCAGGAAAGCCGGGTTTGTATCGGCAGGCCCGGCGGCTGTCCACCGGCAGGCGGCCCGGTCAGGCCGGGCGCTTCGTCAGCGGGAGCCGGGAGCGGAGCAATTGCAGGATTTGCTGCTGGTTGGCCATCAACTGCTTCTGGTTCGCCTCCAGCCGGCCCACCGTCACCTCCAGCACCGCCAGCGGCCCCCGGTTCTGCTGGACCGCCTCGCGGACATCGCGGAGCTCGACCGTCATCCAGGCGAGAATGCCGCCGACGACCGCGAAGAGCAGCAACGCCACCCAGCGCGGCGTTCCCTCTTTCGCGGCGGGAGACCGCGCCACGGCCCGTTCGATGGCGGCCGCCTGCCGCTCGTCGAAGCCCGCATCCCGAAGATCGCTTGCCATGGCCATGACGCGAACATATTGCGGCCCGCTCCGCGCGTCAACGCGCGCAGCCGTCAGGCGAGGCGGGCGTCGCCGCCGGGGTCGCCCCGGATACGGAACTCCGAACGGCCGTAACCGGCGTCCTCGGGGATGCGCATGATCCGCCCGCCCTCCACGAATTCGACCTCCGGCAGCACCGGCACCACCGGGGCGGCGGCCGCGGCGGCGCGCGCTTCGGCGACCGTCCGCGAGCGGGCGAGCTTCTCCATGTTGAGCCGCGTCGGGAAGAGCACCGTGTAGCGGCCCTCCGCCTGCCCCTTGAGGAGCGCGTCCCGGGAAATCCAGACCGAATCGACCGACTCGCGCCCGTCATGCGCTGCGACCTGGGCGGGCGGCGCCTCGGCCAAGTAGAAATGCGTGTCGAAGCGCTTGGGCATGTGCTCGGGCGTCACCCAGTGAGCGAAGCGGGTGAGGGCGTCGGTTGCGAATTCGAGGTCTTCGGCCTCGGCCATCTCCGCCATCGCGGCGCGGTCCTGCTCCAGCGCCAGGCGCCAGCGCTCCGCAATAGCCGCAAGCCGGTCCGGCCCGACATACTCGCCGCCGCCCCGCTCGCGGGCGAGCAGCACGCCCGCCTCCTCGAACGCCTCGCGCACGCAGGCAACCCGGATCGCCAGCGCGGCGTCGGAGAGGTCCTCGCCGCCCCGGCAGCGCTGCCGCAGCCGGGGGTCGCGGTCCGCGTCCTCCACCTTGCCGCCGGGGAAGACCAGCGCGCCGGTAGCGAAGTCGATGCGGTGGTGGCGCACTACCATGAAGACCTCGATGCCCTCCGGCCCGTCGCGGCCCAGCATCAGCGTCGCGGCGAGCCGGGCCTCGACGGGATTGGCGCTCAATTCCCGCGCCCCTTCATCATGCGCACGGCCTTGTAGGTCACCACCGTCTCGCCGCGCTGGTTCACCACGTCGTTCCTCGTCGTCACGATGCCGCGATTGCCCTTGCTGGTGGCGCGCACATTCAGCACCTCGACCTCGACATGGATGGTGTCGCCGACATTGGTGGGGCCCAGCACCTTGAGCTCGGTCTCCAGCATGGCGAGGCCGGTGTGCTGCATGGTGGATTGCACCAGCAGCCCCTCGGCGAAGGCGTAGCAGAGCGCGCCCGGCACCGGCCGCGCGCCGGCGATGGCGCCCTGCCCGGCATAGGTGGTGTCGGTGAAGATCATCTCCACCATCCCGCAGGCATTGATGAAGTTCACCAGGTCCGCCTCGGTCACGGTGCGGTTGATGGTGCGGAACCGCTCCCCGGTTTCGAGTTCGTCCCAATGCAGGCCGAGGCCGACAGTGCGCATGGGCTGGATGTTCCTTGTTCTTCGGTGGGAGTCGGTCGCGTGCCGCGCTTATCCGGCCGGATCGGAGGCCCAAGGATCGGCCGATTCGGGTTCGCGGGCCAATTCGTCCGCGAGGCGGATATCGTATTCGGTCGCGCTGTGTTCGCCTACGCCTTCGAGCACGAAGTCTCCCCATCCGGTAAACATGGTGCGCACGGCTTCTCCGATCAGAAAGGCGCGGAAGCTGGGAATCGGGCAGGCCGGCCTGTCGTCCCCGCCCTCCTGCAGCGCGCCCCGGTGAATGAGGTGTTCGAGGAAATTCTCGGCGGCATGCCTTCGGGCAAGTGCCTGGCGCTGCTGCCTTCGGGCATGTCGCGGGTCCGGGCGCGGATGGTATCGATGATCCGGTGCCTGTAAAGCCCACCCTCCCGCACCGCCGCCATGATGTGGCCTACGAGAATGATGGCGCCCCGCCTCTCCGGGCTTCTGCGCTGCCGATAAGATTCCAGCCGCCACGACCGGGCGCGGCGAAAAACAGCCGCTTCATCGACCGAGGAAAGCGCGACGCCAACACGCAACAGTTCCTCTCCGAGCGCCCGCATGGCGTTCTGCAAATGCTGCGGCCAGCCGTCCGAAATGCGCTCCAGCAGCGCGGCCCACCGTTCGGCTTCGGGGCGTTCCGCCTCGATGCGGAAGCAGTCCAGCATCCGCCGCACGGCTTCCGCCGGCTGCCCGGCCTCCAGGCGGCCGAGCGTATGCACGGCCCCGATCGAGAGGCGGGAGAGGCCCCCCGCTTGGCAAGCACCTCCCGCGAATTGGAAAGACCGGCCAGCACCGGCGCGATCGGCAGGCCGTCGCCCGCCAGATGCAGGGGCCGAAGCAAGGCTGCCCGGTCCTGTGTCAATCCCTGGATATCATCCACCATCAGACACAGCGGCCGCGTCCAGGCATCCGGCGGAAAGAGCTTCCGCAGCGCGCCGAAATCGGGGGGCGGCGGGGCCGTCGCGGTTGCCCAGGTTCCTTCTGCGCCGATGCCGAGAACGCCGACTCCGGCTCCTCCGGTCGATGTCGTCGACCGGCGGAAGTCTGCTCCCTTTGCCGGATCGAGGGTTTCAGCGATGCGCGTCATGATCGCCGCCGGGTCCCCAAGCTCCGATGGATCGACATAGAGGGCGACCGGCGCTTCATCCGCCATCGCCCATTTCCCCCGGAGATGCTTCAGCAGGGCGGTCTTGCCGGCGCCGGGCGCGCCCTGCACAAGCACTGTCGCGCCCGCCAGGGCTGCGCCCTGCCGGAAGCGGCGGAGCGCCAAGGCGCAAGTCTTCTCGATATACTCGGCCTCGGCAGCCCGCCCGACGAAGAACCACGCGGCATTCCGGTCACGTTCCTCGATGAATTCCGGAAGCCTCCCGAGATCGGAACCCCGACCCTGTCCGGTATCCGCCGTCATTTCCGCAAGACCCGCCGTTCGGCAAGCCGAGCCGAACCGGGCCAGCCTGCCGCCTTCGGGACGCGGCGCAAACCCGTCGACATTCAGACAGCCGCGCCGGCGGCCCTGAGCGCGTCGATTTCCGCCTCGGCGTAGCCGGCTTCGGCCAGCAGTTCGGCGGTATGCTGGCCGAGGCGCGGCGGATGATGCGTATAGACATGGCCGCTCTTCTCGAAGCGCACCGGGAAATCGGGCTGGACGATGGGGCCTTCGCTGGGGTGCTTCATGCGCCGGAAGAAGTCCACCGCCTTCAGGTGCGGGTCGTCGGCCAGGTCCTCCAGTGCGTTCACGCGCATATACGGGATTTCCAAGCGTTCCAGCAGCTCGATCCATTCCGCCGTCGTCCGCGTGGAAAGAATTTCGCCGACAACGGCATAGAGCGATTCGACATTCTCGGTGCGGGCGCCCATGTCGGCGTAGAGCGGGTCGTTCGCCAGTTCCGGCCGGCCCGCCGCCTCGACGAAGCGCCGCCACTGGCCGTCATTATAGGCGAGCACGTTCAGATGGCCGTCCGCGGTCGGGTAGGGCTTGCGCCAGCGGGCCAGCACGCGCGGATAGCCCATCGGCGCGAGCGGCGGGTCGAACACATGGCCGTAGAGATGCTCCATGGTGTTGAAATGCGCCATGGACTCGAACATCGGCACCTCGACGAACTGGCCCTCGCCCGTCCGCTCCCGGTGCAGCAGCGCCGCCGCCACGGCCCAGACCGCCATCAGCCCGCAGGTCTTGTCGGCGGCCACCATCGGCGTGAAGCGCGGCTCGCCCGCCAGAGGCTCCATGAGGGCCGCCAGCCCGGAGCCGCCCTGGATGATATCGTCATAGGCCGGCCGTCCCGCATAGGGGCCCGTTTCGGAGAAGCCGTGCAGGCCGGCATAGACGATGCGCGGGTTGCGCGCCCGCACCGTCTCCGGCCCGAAGCCGAGGCGCTGGACGGCCTGCGGGCGGATCGAGTGGATGAAGACATCGGCCGTGTCCACGAGCCGCCAGAGGGCTTCGCGCGCCCCTTCGTGCTTGAGATCGAGGCAGATGCTGCGCTTGTTGCGGTTGCAGAGCAGGAAGAAGGCGGCCATGCCGGGGTTGCGGCCCGGTCCGGTCTTGCGGGTCGTGTCGCCGGCGGGCGCTTCGATCTTCACGATATCGGCGCCCATATCGCCCAGCAGCATGGTGCAGTAGGGGCCGAACAGCACCGAGGTGAGGTCGAGCACGCGGATGCCTTCCATCGGTGCGGTCACAGCCCGTCCTCCCGCTGCGCGCCCGTATAGTCGAGTTCGAACCGGGACGGCCGGCCGAACGCCCAGGGGTCGCCCCAGAGCTGCTGGCCGCCGTCCACCGTCACCACCTCGCCGGTGACGAACTTGCCGGACGGCGCGGACAGATAAACGATGGCTTCCGCCACGTCCCACTCGTCGCCGGCGCGCAGCATGGGGTTGGACTGGGCGAAAGTCGCAGCCCCCGACTCCGGATAGCGGCCGAAGGCGGTCGTCTCGCAGCAGCCAGGCGCCACGCAGTTGATGCGGATGCCGAGCGGCGCCCATTCGACCGCCACAGTCTTCGACAGATAGACCACGCCCGCGCGCGCCGCCGCCGTATGCGCTACGCCCGGTATGCCGCGCCAGATATCGGCCACCACATTGACGATGGAGCCGGGCTGCCCGCGCTCGCGCCAGAGGCGCGCGGCCGTCTGCATCATCCACCAGGTGCCGTTCAGATTGGTGTCGATGACGGCCCGCCAGCCCTTGACCGAGAAGTCGATGGCGTCCTGCGCGAACTGGCCGCCGGCATTGTTGACCAGATGGTCGAGGCGGCCATGCTCCTCGAAGACGCGCCCGAGCAGGGCGTCCACGGCTTCCGGGTCGCGGATGTTGCAGACGGCGGCATCGAGGACGAGGCCGCGTTCCCCGAATTGCGCCTCCAGCGCGTCCAGCTTGGCCCGGTCGCGGCCGATAACGACGACCCTCGCGCCGAGCCGCGCGAACAGGATCGCCGCCGCCTTGCCGAGCCCGCTGCCGCCGCCCGAGACCAGCGCCATCTCGCCCGCGAACAGGTCCGCGCGATAGACTGTCGGCCAGTCGAACATGCGCTCGTCATGGCCGTATTCCGCCGGGCCGCCGGTCATGCTTTCAGGCGGCTTCCAGGCCGAGCGCGTCTCTCACCTGCGTGTGGAAATGGGCGAGCGCGGGTTCGTTGCGCCCGAAGGTGATGTGGCTCTGCGCCGGGGAGTGGAAGCCGCGCTGCATGTCCTCTCCCACGGGGAAGTCCTCCTGCTCGACGGTGCGCATCAGGAGGTCGAAATTATTGTCCCAGTGGCGGCGCGCGCTGTCGGTCAGCGGCGGCTCGGGCGTGTAGAGCGAAATCCGCATGACGCAGCGGTCGGGATCGCCCGGCGCCGGATAGACATGCCAAGTCTCGATATGGTCGCCCTGCACCAGGAGCACCGTGTTGGGGAAGAGCACATAGACGATGACCGTGTGGCGGATCACGTCCCAGTCGGCTTCCGGTTGCCCGCGCATCTCCCCGATGGTCCGCCGCGCGCCGGTCATGCGCAGATGCCGGCCCATCGGGTCGAAGGCGCAGAGATTGGTGAAGATGATCGGGTGGATCGTCTCGTAGTGCAGCGTCGAGAGGTGGTAGGTCTCGAGGAAGGTGTCCACCAGCAGCTTCCAGTTGAACGCCCGGCTCCGCTCGCGCGTTTCGTAATGGTGGTAGCCGGCCAGGCCGTAGGCGGCGAGGTCGCTTGCGACCGGCCCCAGATGGGCGTCGAGGTCGAGGCTGCCGCCCGGCGCCGCCGAGGCCCAGATAATGCCGTCCCGCTCGATGCAGGGGATCTCGGTGAGGCCGCTCGCCGCCTTCTCGACGCCGGGGAAGGACTGCTCGTCCGGCCGGGACAGCAGCCTGCCGTCGAGCCCGTAGGTCCAGGCATGGTAGGGGCAGGAGAAAGCGGACGCATGGCCGCAGCCCTGAGCGAGCTTGGCGCCCCTGTGGCGGCAGACATTCAGGAAGCCGCCGAGGCTCCCGTCCCGCTGGCGGACGAACAGCAGCGGGTCGCCGGAATGGTCGTGGGCGAGGAAGTCGCCCGACTCCGGCAGCAGGCATGAGAGGCCGATGGCGAGCGGCATGCGGCGGAAGAAGGACCGTTCCTCCGATGCGAGCTGCTCGCGGCAGGTGTAATCCTTCACGCCGAGGCGGAAAACCTCGTCGGTCCGGTCGGTGGATTTCGCGTCGAGATGCGCGAGCAGCCTGTGCCCGATCCTGATCTGCTCGGCCCGTTCCATGCCCCCTTCTCCCTGCTCTTTCCGGCTCGGCGCGAATGTGGCAGCCCCCGCCCCGCCGCGCAACCGGCCCCGCGCGCCCTTTCGCTGCTGAAATCAGACTCAGAGACCGTTTGAGAATGTTGTTGCGTTGGTTTTGGGTATGTGAGTCACGCTTTTCATGTGGACACGAGAGACGCGAGGCCGGATGGCCGCGATCGAGCGGAAAACGAAGCGTTATCCCCCGATCCGACCGACGGGGAATGGGGGCGGATTGCGCCGTTGTCGCCGAAGCCGGCGGCACGGGGCCGCAAGCCGGGCGTGGACCTGCGCGAAGTGCTGAACGCGATCCGTTACATGACGCGCACGGGCGGCGGCTGGCGGATGCTTCCGAAGGACTTTCCCCCTTGGCAGACGGTGTATTGGCGGTTCCGGCGCTTTGTGCCGCTGATGCTGTTTCGCACCGTTCACGATATTGCGTTGACGCTCGACCGGAAGCGGGTCGGTCGCAAGAGCGGTCCGTCGGCCGGGGTCATCGACAGCCAAACGGTCAAGGCGCCTGCGCCCGGAGCGCAACGAGGCCGGGACGGGGCCAGGCGGACAGTCGGGCGCAAGCGGCATGTGGCGGCAGACACCGACGGGCGCCTTCCGATGGTCAACCTCACGGGCGCCGATATCTGCGACAGCGCCGGCGCGCAGGCGATCCTCGATGCCTTGTGCAAGCGCGGGCCTTGGGTCAAGCATCTGTTCGCCGACGGCGCCTGTGACAAGACGCAACTCATGGATAAGGCCGCCTTCCTCGACTTCGCCATTGAGGTCGTGCGCCGTCTCGACGACGAACCGGGCTTCAAGATCGGGCCCCGCCGATGGGTTGTCGAGAGGACCTTCGCATGACTCACGCGATGGCGCCGTTCGGTGCGAGACTACGAGCAGCGCCCCGATGTCTGCGAGGCCATGATCCATGTCGCAATGGAAAGCCTCTTGCTGCGAAGAAGCGCCCATTGAACCAATTCTCAAACGGACTCTCAGAACCGCACATCGTTGAGCCGCCAGTAGATGTCAGTGCCCTTGAGCGCCTTGTTCTTCCGGGCGTAGTCAAAAGCAAACCTGCTTATCGCTGAGATTCATCCAGCGATGATATCTCGGCAGGGGATGGGCTTGGTACGGGCGGGGCTATGGACGAAGCGGGGGGTCTGAAGCTGGAAGCGCCGGTTGTATCGCCATGCGAAGCTTGCGAGGTATCGTTCGGCGGGTCGTGTCCCCGGGCGTGTTGTAGGAGGCGAGGCTTCCGCTGTTATCTATGGGTAAGTGGCCCGCCGCAGCGACCGCGACGTGTCTGGCGGCGGGGGCCGCCTATCCATAGCGGAGGCCATCGCGGCGCCGGTCAGGGTTGGGCCTGGATAGTCCACCCGACCGGAGGAAGACCACGATGACCGCCAATGACATGATGACCTTGCGGGCGCTGTTGGCGAAGAGTTCCGAGGCGGACCTGCTTCGCGAGACGATCGCCTTCACGGTCGAGCGTCCGATGGCGCTTGAGATCGAGGGCCTTGCCGGGGCCGCGCCCGGCGAGCGTTCGCCGGCCCTCACGCAGCGCAACGGCTCCCGCGACCGGGTCCGGGAGACGCGGGCCGGCGCGGTCGAGTTGAAGCGTCCGAAGCGGCGCAAGGGGAGCTACCGCCCCGGCTTCCCGGAGCCGCGCCGGATGGCGGAGAAGGCGCTGACTGCGGTGATCCGGGAGGCCTGCATCGAGGGCGTGTCGACCCGCTCGGTCGACGACCCGGCGCAGGCCATGGGGATGTCGGGCCTCTCCGGGAGCCAGGTCTCGCGGCTGTGCGGCGGGATCGACGACAAGAGCCGGGACTTCCTCGACCGCCCGCTGGAGGGCGACTGGCCGTATCTGTGGCGGGACGCGACCTGTGCGAAGAGGCGCGAGACCGGGCGCGTCGTCCCGGTCGCGGCCACCATCGCGGCGGCGGTCAACGACCGGGGCCGCCGCGAGGGGCGCGGCATGGCGAGCGGCGCGTCCGAGGCCGGGACCTTCCGGACCGGGTTCCTTCGCTCCCCGGCCCGCCGCAGGCGGCGCGGCGTCAAGCTGGCGATCTGCGACGACCGCAAGGGCCTCAAGGCCGCCGCGACCCGCATCCCCGGCGCCACATGGCAGCGCTGCCGCGCGCACTTCATGCGCAACCGGCTCGCTCATGCCGGCAAGCAGGGCCGGCGCGTCGTCTGCGCCTTCGTCACGACCGCCTTCGCCCAGGAGGATGCCGACAGCGCGTCCGCCCCGTGGCGCCAGGGCGCCAGGGCGCCGACCGGCTCGGGGCCAGGGCGGCGAAACTCGCCGCTATCATGGACGAGGCCGAGCGCGACGTCCCGGCCTGTATGACCTTCCCGGCCGCGCATCGCGCCAGGCTGCACGCGACAAACCCGCTCGAACGCCTCCATGGCGAAGTCAAGCGACGCACCGATACCGTCGCCATCTTCCCCAACGAGGACGCCATCGCCCGGCCGATCGGCGCGAGCCTCCTCAAGCAGAACGACGAAGGGGCCGTCCAGAGAGCCGGATACATGACGCTGGAAGCCATCGCTCCCGTGAGCGGCAATAAAACCGTCAAGCCGCCCGCCGCGGCAGACTGAGCGGCCCGGCCCCACCCGCCGGATACCGCAACCGACGACAGGCTCTTACACCACCGCCTGGGACACGATCGTCCTCATGGAACTTCATCGCCTCGACAAGCAGCCGGTCACAGCCGCGCACAATCCGCGCCAGCAACCGCCCCGGAACGGCAATGTCTCGCTCAAAAGCAGGGCCGCAATGTCCTCAAGACCCTGACAGGACCGCCTGAAAGCTTCATCGCAGACATCCTGTACGCCTGAACGAATCCCGGACCCGACCGCTGCAACAGCCGATATCCTGGGCAGTTACGGAATGTCATGCTCCGGCGTCTCCTTCGTCTCGTTGCCGCCCGGCTCGGGGGCGGCCCTGTTTCGCGCGTATCGCGCGAGGTGGCGAACGCAGCTCTCCCGCGAGCTTCGGGCGGGTTTTTCGGAAGCGAGAGACGCGGCCCCGGAAGCCACCTCTCTCGAAACCATTCCAGCACATTTTCTCCCCGGTAAAGCCTCTGTAGAAACAAAAAGTGAATATCCTGGACCCCCATTTCGCCGCCTCGTCCCGGAGGCCAGACATGATGGCGGGGGCGCCGGGCCGAAGAGGCTGCACGCGCCAATCGAAGTCGTGCGAGCTTCAGAAGCGGAACGCTAAACGAGGCGGTTGGGCGGGTCGCGGCCTGCGAACAGGGCTTCCAGACCGGTGATGATGCACTCGGCCATCGCGAGCCGCGTCTCCATCGTGGAACTGCCGATATGCGGCTGCACATAGATGCGGTCGAGCAGCAGATAGGCGGGATGGATATCCGGTTCGCCATCGAAGACGTCGAGGCCGGCGCCGGCGAGATGGCCGCTCTCCACCGCCGCCGTCAGCGCCTCGTCATCGACGAGGCCGCCGCGCGCGATATTCACCACCAGCGCCCCTTGCGGAAGGCAGGCGATTCGCTCCGCATTCAGCCAGCGGCGCGTCTCCGGCGAAGCGGGGGCCGCTATGACCAGAATGTCGCTGCGGGACAGAAATGCTCCTTCGTCGGCGAAGAACAGCCCCGCTTCGGTCTCGAGCGGATTGCGGTTGTGGTAGCCGATCTCCATGTCGAAAGCTCGGGCGCGCCTGGCGATCTCGCGCCCGATTCGCCCCATGCCGAATATCCCGAGCCGCTTGCCGGTGACCTCGGCGCCGACCAGTTGGCGCGGCCCCCAGCCCTTCCATCTGCCCTCGACGATCAACATCTGGCCTTCGCGCGCGCGACGGGCGGCGCCCAGCATCAGCAGCATGGCGTTGTCGGCAACCGACGCGCTGAGCACATCCGGCGTATAGACAACGGGGATGCCGCGCGCCTGCAAAGCGTCGAGATCGAGATGCTCATGGCCGACGGAATAGGTCGCCACCGCTTTGAGCGAAGACGGAAGGCCGGCAATTGCGGCGGCGTCGAGGCGCTCGCACGTGTTGATGACGAGCGCGTCCATGCCATCGCAAGCGGCGACCACATCGGCGGAAGAAAGCCGGCGGTCGTCGGCATTCAACGTCACGTCGAACGACCGGGCGAGCCGGGTTTCCACGGGTTCCGGCAGGCGCCGTGTGACGAAAATCCGTTTCATCGCCCCTCTTCCCTTGCCGAAGACCGTTGCCTGGCCGGGCTATGCGCCGAGAATTTCACCTGCTTCCAAACCCGCCTCGGCGGCGGCGATCTTGCCGGTCCCGTCCGGGCGGACCCGTATCGCGCGTATCGCCCCGCCGGCGGCCGCGACGACCGCGCCGTCTTCGCCCACCGACAGCACCGTTCCGGGCTTCGCGTCGGCGGGAGCCTCCGCGAGGCGCGCGTCGAATATCTGCAGCCGTGCGCCGCCGCGCATCGTCCAGGCGCCCGGCTGGGGATTGCAGCCGCGAATGAGGTTGTAGATTTCGCCTGCCGGGCGGGACCAGTCGATCCCGGCATCGTCCGCGGTGCACCAGCTCTCATAGGTCGCCTCCGCCTCGTCCTGCACGATCTTCGGGGCCTTGCCGGCGCGGACGAGATCGACGGCTTCCAGCATCGCGTCCACGCCCATCGGGAACAGGCGGTCGAAATAGACGCTTCCGAGCGTGTCGTCGGGGCCGATGGCGGTCTTCTTCCGGAGCAGCACGGGTCCGGTGTCGAGGCCGTCGTCCGGCCAGAAGATCGTGAGCCCGGTTTCCGCGCGGCCCTGGATGATCGGCCAGTTGATCGAACTCGGGCCGCGGTGCAGGGGCAGCAGGGAAGGATGGTACTGGATGGTGCCGCGCGTCGGCAGGTCGAGGAAGGAAGACGGCACGATCCTGGTCACATAGGCCATGACGCAGAGGTCCGGTTTGAGCGCCGCGAACTCTTCGTGGACCGCCGGGCCTCGGAAGCTCTTCGGCTGGAAGACGGGCAGGCCGTGCTCGCCGGCCGCGACCTTCAGCGGGTCCGGGCGGCCGGACCCGGCGTCGGGGGCGCAATAGACCGCGACGACATCATCGCCGCGCGCGACCAGCGCATCGAGGACCGCCTTGCCGAAAGCCTGCTGGCCGTTGACGACGATACGCATGAAGACCCTCTCCTCATCCTGTGCGGGCCGCCCGTCTATAACACGCTTGACCGCCCGCAGGGGCGCGCGTAGCAGGCTCGATCCATGATCGCCTTCATCCTTCGGCGCCTCATGCAATCCGTCGTCGTGATCCTGTTCGTGGCGTTGATTGCGTTCTCGATGTTCCGGTTCGTCGGCGACCCGGTGCACCAGATGGTGGGCATCGAGACGACGCTCGAGCAACGCGCCGCGCTCAGGGAACGCCTCGGCCTGAACGACCCCTTCCATGTGCAATTCGCGCGCTATATCGCCAAGGCGGCGCAGCTCGATTTCGGCATCTCCTACCAGCACAAGAAGCCTGTAACGGAACTGCTCGGCGCGCGCTTTCCGGCGACTTTCGAACTGGCGATGGTTTCCGCTCTCTTCGCCCTGGCGGTGGGCGTGCCGATGGGCGTCTTCACCGGACTCTACCGCGAGAGCTGGCTGTCGAAGGTCTTCATGGCGGTTTCGCTGGCCGGGATCTCGTTGCCGACCTTCCTGATCGGAATTCTGCTGATCTTCGTCTTCTCGGTAACGCTCGGCGTCATGCCGAGTTTCGGGCGCGGGGAGACCGTCGATCTCGGCGGCTGGACCACCGGGCTGCTGACCGCAAGCGGACTCCAGGCCCTCGTGATGCCGGCGATCACGCTCGGCCTCTTCCAGATGACGCTCATCATGCGTCTCGTGCGCTCGGAAATGCTGGAGGTCCTGCGCACCGACTACATCAAGTTCGCCCGCGCGCGCGGCTTGTCGAACCGGGCCGTGCATTTCGGCCATGCCCTGAAGAATACGCTGGTGCCGGTCATCACCATTACCGGCCTGCAACTGGGCGGCATCATCGCCTTCGCGATCATCACCGAAACCGTCTTCCAGTGGCCGGGAATGGGCCTGTTGTTCCTGCAATCGATCCAGACGGTCGATATCCCGATCATGGCCGCCTATCTGATGCTGATCGCCTTCCTGTTCGTCGCGATCAACCTAGCCGTGGACCTGCTCTACTATGTCGTCGATCCGCGCCTGCGCCTCGACCGGGGGGCCGCCTGGTGAGGGGGTGGCGGGACAGCGACCTCTGGTATTTCTTCACCCGTTCGCGGATCGCGGTCGCGGCTGCGGCGGTCGCTGGCACGATGGTTCTGGCCGCGTTCCTCGCGCCCGTCATCGCGCCTTACGACCCGTTCGACCTCGCAAGCCTCGACCTGCTCGACGCGCATATTCCGCCCTTCTGGCTGGAAGACGGGGAAGCCCGCTTCCCCATCGGCACGGACGACCAGGGCAGGGACCTGCTTTCGGCGATTCTTTACGGGGCGCGGATTTCGATCGGGGTCGGTATTGCGTCCGTGCTGCTGTCGCTTTTCGTCGGCGTCGGGCTCGGCCTCGTCTCCGGTTATGCGGGCGGGCGCATCGACGCTTTCATCATGCGCGTGGCGGACATACAGCTCAGCTTTCCGGCCATCCTGATCGCGCTTCTGGTGAACGGCGTGCTGCGCGGAATCCTGCCGAGTGAACGCCAGGACGATCTCGCGATCTATGTGCTGGTGCTCTCGATCGGCATCTCCGGATGGGTCCAGTACGCACGCACGGTGCGTGGCTCGACCCTCGTCGAGAAGAACAAGGAATATGTGCAGGCGGCGCGGCTGATCGGCATTTCCTCGGCGCGCATCATGCTCCGCCACATCCTTCCCAATGCCATGGGGCCCGTATTGGTGATTGCGACAATTCACGTCGCCGTCGCCATCATTACGGAGGCGACGCTCTCCTTTCTCGGCATCGGCGTGCCGCCGACCGAGCCGTCTCTCGGAACCCTGATCCGCATCGGCAACGACTTCCTGTTTTCCGGCGAATGGTGGGTGACGATCTTCCCCGGCGCCACGCTTGCCGTGCTGGTGCTATCGGTCAACCTGCTCGGCGACTGGCTGCGCGATGCCCTCAATCCCAAGCTCCGCTGACTTCGTCATCGCGGAGGCGGTTGCGCGGCATTTCGATGTCTCGAAGCCGTGGCTCGCGCGCGCAATCGAGCGCAGCCCGCGTGTCTTCCTGAAGGCGGTGGACGGCGTTTCCTTTTCAGTTGCGAAGGGGGAAACGCTGGCGCTCGTCGGCGAGTCCGGCTGCGGCAAATCGACGGTCGCGCGGCTGGTCGTCGGCCTCTACCGCCCGACTTCCGGCCGCGTGCTGTTCGACGGCATGGACATGGCGGCCCTGCCCGCGGCCGAGCGCGCCCGCTGCCGGCGGCGGATGCAGATGATTTTCCAGGACCCCTATGCGAGCCTCAATCCGCGCTGGCGGGTGCGCGACATCGTGGCGGAGCCGCTGCGCGCGTTCGGGCTGGCGAAGGGGCGGGCGGAGATCGGCGAGCGCGTCGGCGCGTTGCTGTCGCAAGTCGGCCTTTCGCCGGCGGACGGCGAGAAATATCCGCACGAGTTTTCCGGCGGGCAACGCCAGCGCATCTCGATTGCGCGCGCGCTTTCCAGCAATCCCGAATTCCTGGTCTGCGACGAGCCGACCTCCGCGCTCGATGTCTCGGTCCAGGCGCAAATCCTGAACCTGATGCGCGACCTGCAGGAAGAGCTCGGGCTGACCTACCTGTTCATCAGCCATAACCTCGCCGCAGTGCGCCATATCTCCGACCGGGTGGGGGTGATGTATCTCGGGCGGATCGTCGAGACTGCGGACTCCGGAACGCTCTTTTCCGCGCCGCGGCACCCCTATACGCGGATGCTGCTGGACGCGATTCCCGACATCGCCATGTCGGGCCGCGAACGCGAAACGACGGGCGGCGAAGTGCCGAATCCGCTGGACCCGCCGTCCGGCTGCCACTTCCATCCGCGCTGCCCGTTCGCCGATGCGCGCTGTCGCGCCGAAACGCCGGCGCTGAAGCGATACGGCGCGGCGGAAACCGCCTGCCATGCGGTGGAGGAGGGGCGGTTGTAGCGGCCTCCGCCGCCTCAGGCGGGATTCCGCTCGACGAGCTGGCGCGCGATGACGATGCGCTGCAGCTCGTTGGTTCCCTCGCCGATGGCCAGCAGAGGCGCGTCCCGGTAGTAGCGCTCGACATGCATCTCCTTCGAGTAGCCGTAGGCGCCATGGATGCGCATCGCCTCCATGCTGTTCTCGACCGCGGCCTCCGAGGCGAAGAGCTTGGCCATGCCGGCCTCCATGTCGCAGCGCTCGCCGGCGTCGTAGGCGCGGGCCGCCTGCTCGACCAGCAGCCGGGCGGCCTCGACGCGGGTCGCCATGTCCGCGAGCTTGATCTGGATCGCCTGGTGCTGCGCGATCGGCCGGCCGAAGGTCTCGCGCTGCTGGGCGTAGCGGAGCGCATCCTCCAGGGCGGCGCGCGCAACGCCGACACCGCGGGCGGCGACGTTGATCCGGCCGAGCTCGAGCCCGCCGAGCGCATGGCGCAGCCCCCTGCCTTCCTCCAGCCCGATCAGCCGGTCGGCGGGGATCCGGTAGTCCTCGAAGACGAGTTCGGCGGAATCGATGCCCTTGTAACCAAGCTTCTCCAGCTTCCGGCCGACGGCGAAACCAGGGCCCTTCTCCGCGAGGAAGAGGCTCATGCCCCGGTGGCGCGGCTCGGCCGCCGGGTCGGTCTTGACGAGAAGCGCGAAGCAGGAGCCGTGGATGCCGTTGGAAATCCAGGTCTTGGCGCCGTTCACGACATAGCCGTCGCCGTCGCGCCGCGCTGTCGTGCGGATCGCTTGCAGGTCGGTGCCGCAATTCGGCTCGGTGAGCGCAAGGCCGCCGCGGACCTCGCCGGAGGCGAAACGCGGCAGCCAGGTCCGCTTCTGCTCCTCCGTGCCGAAGCGCAGCACGGCGGCGGACATGATGAGATGCGAGTTGAAGATGCCGGAGAGCGACATCCACACGGCCGACACGCGCTCGACGATGCAGGCATAGGTCGCGGCGCCGAGGCCAAGGCCGCCGTATTCCTCCGGGATAATGGCGCCGAAGAGGCCGAGCTCCGTCATCCGCTCGACGATCTCCGCCGGCCAGGTGTCGCTGTGTTCGAGCGCCAGAACATGCGGGCGCACATCGCGATCGAGGAACTTGTCCACCGTGTCGAGCAGCGCGGCTTCGATCCCGGCGGCGTCGGGGGAAGGGGCGTTCATCGCGTCAGTACCCCGCCTTGTCATCGACGGCATGGCCGCGTTTCGGCGCCAGCATGTTGCGTTCGAAGCTCATGAAGACCGTGCCGTCGGCCTTGAGGCCCCGCGTCGCGATGCGCACGATCCCCTGGGTCGGGCGCGACCGGCTTTCGCGCTTCTCCAGCACTTCCGATTCCGCGTAGATCGTATCGCCGACGAACACCGGGGCGGTGAGCGCAATATCGGTCCAGCCGAGATTGGCGATAGCCTTCTGGCTGATGTCCGACACCGACATCCCGGCAACGAGCGAGAGGGTGAAGGTCGAGTTGACCAGCGGCCGCCCGAACTCGCTGTGGCGCGCGTATTCCTTGTCGAAATGGATCGGGTGCTGGTTCATCGTCAGCAGGGTGAACCAGGTGTTGTCGCTCTCGGTGATGGTGCGCCCCGGCCGATGCTCGTAGATGTGGCCGACGGCGAAATCCTCGAAATAGCGTCCGTAGCTTTCGCGGAACCGGTTGGGGGCTACCTCCCGGGCTTCGGCGCTCATTCTTCTCGGTCCTCCCCTGCGCGGTCCAGCATGTGGCGGATCGCCTCGACGCAGCGTCCGCATACGGGAGCGCAGGCGTTGCGGCGGAACACCTCCGCCACGCGGCGCGCGCCCGCGCCCAGCGCTCCCTCGACGGCCTCCGCCGAAATGTCGTTGCAAAGACAGACCCGCATCGGCGCCAGAATGGGCCGCAATAGGCGCGATTGACAAGGATGAATGCTATGCATACCGTCCCGAGCCTGAGCATGGGGCGCCGATACGGGACAAGGCGGGAGGTTGAGTGGCTCTTCTCGAAATTGACGAGTTGAAGACCCAGTTCTTCACGTCTGCGGGGACCGTTCTCGCCGTGGACGGTATTTCCTACACGGTGGAAGAGGGCGAAACCGTAGCGGTGGTCGGCGAGTCCGGCTGCGGCAAGTCGGTATCGGCGCTGTCCATATTGCGCCTTGTGGCGGACCCGCCGGGCAAGATCGTCGGCGGGCGCATCGGCTTCATGGGCCGCAACCTGCTGGAGCTCAGCGACCGGGAGATCCGGGATGTGCGCGGGCGCCATATCGGCATGATCTTCCAGGAGCCGATGACCTCGCTCAATCCGGTGCTGTCCATCGGCACGCAGTTGACCGAGACCGTCATCCACCATCTCGGCTACAGCGACGAGAAGGCGGCGTCGCGCGCGCTTGAGCTGATGGAGATGGTCGGCATTTCCGACCCGCCGCGCCGCCTCGACCAGTATCCGCACCACCTGTCGGGCGGGATGCGCCAGCGGGTGATGATCGCGATGGCGCTGGCCTGCGAGCCCAAGCTGATTATCGCCGACGAACCGACGACGGCGCTCGATGTCACGATCCAGGCGCAGATCCTGGAGCTGATGAAGAACCTGACGCGCGAGCTTGGCGTGGCGATGATCATCATCACCCATAATCTCGGCGTGGTGGCTCGCTATGCCGACCGGGTAAATGTGATGTATGCGGGCAAGATCATCGAAGAGGGCACCGCCGAGGACGTCTATCACCGTCCGCGCCACCCCTACACGCTGGCCCTGCTGAACTCCGTGCCGCGCGTGGACCACCAGCGGACCGCCAAGCTCGATCCGGTCGAGGGTCAGCCGCCGGATTTGACCCGCCTGGACGGAGGCTGTTCGTTCCGGCCGCGTTGCCGCTTTGCGCAGGAGCAATGCGCCCGGGCGTTTCCGGCGCTTGAGAGCGTAGGGGAAGGGCACCGGGCGGCCTGTTTCCGCTCGCAGGAGATCGCCGCTGGCCTGGAGCAGGTGGCATGAACGATATCGCGGTGCAGCCGAGCGTCCGCGGCACGGTATCGGGGGATGTGCTGGTCTCCGTCAACGGCCTCAAGATGCACTTCCCGGTGACGGAAGGCGTCGTCATGCGCCGGGTCGTCGCGCATGTGAAAGCGGTGGACGGCATCGACTTCGAAATCCGCCGCGGCGAGACGCTGGGCCTGGTCGGCGAGTCCGGCTGCGGCAAGACAACGACAGGGCGGTGCATCCTGCAACTGGAGCGGCCGACGGCGGGCTCCATCATTTTTGACGGGCGCGAACTGAGCGAGCTTCGCGGCGAGGCGCTCCGGGCCATGCGGCGGCGCATCCAGGTGATCTTCCAGGATCCCTACAGCTCTCTCAATCCGCGCCTCAAGATCGGCGAGATCATCGGCGAGCCGATCCGGGTCCACGGCTTGATTACGGACAAGGCCAAACGCGAGGCGCGGGTGCGCGAACTACTGGCGGTCTGCGGCCTGAACCCGGCCTTTGCGGACCGCTACCCGCACGAGATGTCGGGCGGCCAGCGCCAGAGGGTCGGGATCGCGCGCGCTCTCGGACTGGAACCGGACTTCATCGTCTGCGACGAAGCCGTATCGGCGCTCGATGTGTCGATCCAGGCGCAGGTCATCAATCTTCTGGAAGAGTTGCGGGACGAATTCGACCTGACCTACCTCTTCATCAGCCACGACCTGTCGGTGGTGCGCCATCTCTGCCACCGGGTGGCGGTGATGTATCTGGGCAAGATGGTCGAGCTTGCCGAGACGGACGAGTTGTTCGACAACCCTCTTCATCCCTATACTAGGGCGCTGCTGGAGGCGGTTCCGATCCCCGACCCGGCGGTCGAACAGGCCCGCGCGCACAAGATCATCAAGGGCGAGATTCCGAGCCCGATCAATCCGCCTTCGGGCTGCGTCTTCCATCCGCGCTGCGATATCGCGGTCGAAGGCTGCCCGAACGCGGCCCCGGCTTTCCGCGAGGTGAAGCCGGGCCACTGGGTTGCCTGCACGGAGGTGTAGCAACGAGACGCCGTCCGGGAGCGCGCAGCGGCGCAGGGGCGGGAATGGGGGCGTTGCGGCGCCTGCCACGCAGCCGGGCCTCTCAGCGGGGTCCGATAAACAGGGAGGTAACGGACCTGACATGAAAACGAGTTTCACCAGACTGGCTCTGGCGGCCGGGCTCGGCGCGGCCGTCACGGTCGGCGGCGTCGCGGCGGCGTCGGCGGAGGAGCCGAAGCGGGGCGGCGTGCTGCGCATCGTCGTCGGCTCCAAGATTCCGTCCTATGACGGGCACCGGGAGTCGACCTTCGGCATGATCCACCCGATCCGGCCATTCTACAGCCTGCTGATCCGCGTCAACCCGGACGATCCGCAGTCATCCGACTTCATCTGCGACCTCTGCGAAGGCGGGGTGCCGGCGCCGACCAATGACGGCAAGACCTACACCTTCAAGATCCGGCAGGGCGTGGAGTTTCACGACGGCACGCCGCTGACGGCGCACGACATCGTGGCGACCTACAACAAGATCATCTTCCCGCCGGAGGGCATCCTCAGTAACCGCGTCAGCCGTTTCTCGATGGTGGACAAGATTTCGACGCCGGACGATTTCACGGTCCAGTTCGACCTGAAATTCGCTTCGCCCGGTTTCATTCCCATGGTCGCGACACCGTTCAACTTCATCTACGCCAAGAAGGATATCGAACAGGAGGATCCCGAGGGCAAGGACCCGCAATACGGGATGAAGTGGCACCAGAACAACATCAACGGCACCGGCGCCTTCTCATTCGTCGAGCACCAGCCCGGCTCGCACGTGCTGGGCAAGCGCTACGAAAAATACCACCATGACGGCAAGCCCTATCTCGATGGCTACAAGGCGATCTCCGCGCCGAAAATGTCGATCCGGATCCAGTCGATCCGCGGCGGGCGCGCCGATATCGAGTTCCGCGGCTTTCCGCCGAAGTCCCGCGACGACCTTGTGAAGGCGCTCGGCGACGGCATCACGGTCCAGGAAAGCGCGTGGAACTGCACCTTCGGCTATGCCGGCAACCAGACCAAGCCGCTTTTCCAGGACAAGCGCGTGAGGCAGGCCATGACGCTGGCCCTCGACCGTTGGGGCGCCTCTAACTATCTCTCCAAGATCGCGATCGTGAAGACCGTCGGCGGCCTCGCCCTGCCGGGCCATCCGGTGGCGACGGATGAGGCGACGCTCAAGACCTATTACGGCTACTGGCCCGACATCAAGAAGAGCCGGGCGAAGGCCCGCGAGCTTCTCAAGGAGGCGGGCGCCGAGGGGGCGCACTTCAAGATCTGGAACCGAGCCGTGGACCAGCCCTACAAGGTCGTCGGCACCTGGATGCTCGACCAGTGGAAACAGGTGGGGCTCGACGTCGAACAGGTCGTCGTTCCGACCGGCCCGTGGTATGCCGGCCTGCGCGACCCGGATGCGTTCGATGTCGCGATCTGGCCGTCCTGCCAGAGCGTCGTGAACCCGATCGTGGATGCCGGCGCCTGGCTCTCAAAAGAGAGGGCGGCGGACAATCGCGGCTACTATACCGACCCGGTTCTGGACGAATGGTACGACCAGATGAACCAGGAAGGCGACCCTGCGAAGCAGAAGGAAATCTACCGGAAGTTCGAGAAGCGCGTCCTGCATGACGAGGCGCATTTCGGGCAGGTGCTGTGGTGGCACAAGATCAACCCGCACCGTTCCTTCGTGAAGGGCTGGAAGATCGCGCCGTCGCACTATCTGAATCAGTCGCTGGACCAGGTCTGGCTCGACGTTCCGGACGAGGAGCGCGAGCAGCGCACCATGGACGAACTGGGCGGCTGACCGCCGACCTCTCGCGCCGCCCCGGGCAACCGGGGCGGCGCCTTCTCTCCTAGAGGCGTTCATTCATGTACAAGTATGTCGTCAAGCGCCTTTTGCTGCTGCTTCCGACATTGTTCGGCGCAGCGGTGCTGGTATTCCTGCTGTTGCGCGCGGTGCCCGGCGACGTTTGCCAATTGCGCCTCGGCGGCGGCGGCGAATGGATCGATCCCGTGGCGCTGGAGCAATGCAAGATCCAACTCGGCCTCAACGACCCGCTGCATGTTCAGCTCTTCGATTTCCTTACGAGTTTCTTCACCTTCAATTTCGGTGAATCGATGTGGACCGGTCGGCCGGTCGCCTTCGAGATCGGGCTCAGGTTCGAGCTGTCGCTGCAGATCGCGATCATGGCGACGCTGGTCTCCATTATCGTCGCCATTCCGCTGGGCACGATTTCGGCGATCAAGCAGAATACTTGGATCGATTATGTGGTCCGCACGGTCAGCATTGCCGGCATCGCGATCCCGTCCTTCTGGCTCGGGATCATCATCATTCTGGGCCTGCTGATTACGACGCAAGCCTGGATCGGCACACCTTGGATGCCGCCCATAGACTACCGGCCGCTCTGGGAAGACCCCGGCTACAACCTGTCGATGCTGATCTGGCCCGCCGTCGCCACCGGCTACCGCTATTCCGCCGTGGCGACCCGTATGACGCGCTCAGCCCTGCTTGAGGTGCTGAGGGAGGACTATGTGCGCACGGCGCGGGCGAAGGGCCTGCTGGAGAAGATGATCATCAACCGCCACGCGCTGCGCAATTCGCTGCTGCCCGTGGTGACGATCATCGGCATCGAATTCGCCTTTCTGATGGGCGGGCTTGTCGTGACGGAGCAGGTCTTCAACCTGAACGGCATCGGCAAGCTGTTCGTCGAATCGGTGACGAACCAGGACTATGTGATGACCCAGTCGCTGGTCATGCTGGTGGTCACTATCTTCGTCCTCGTCAACCTGGTGGTCGATATCCTCTACGCGGTGCTCGACCCGCGCATCCGCTACAGCTAGGAGGGCCTGTCCCATGGCGACTGTCTCGGAAGGCCGCCTCGCGGTAGCCATGTTCGAGGAGCCGGCGGCCGTCAAGCCCTGGCATGTGAAACTGCGGGATATGGCGCGCAAGCAGCCGGTAGGCGTGGCCGGCGCCATCATCGTGGTGCTGATGGTGCTTATGGCGATCTTCGCCGACGTGGTGACTCCTTACGACCCGTTGCTCAACTCCTACGAATACATGCTCGCGCCGCCGGACGGGAACTACATCTTCGGCACCGACATGCTCGGGCGCGACGTCTATTCCCGCATCGTTTACGGTGCCCGCACGGCGCTGTTCGTCGGCTTCGCTTCCGCGGCTGTCGGCGGCTTCTTCGGCCTCGTTCTGGGCGTCTCCAGCGCCTATTTCGGCGGCCTGTTTGACCTCATCTTCCAGCGCGTCATGGATATCTTCATGGCGTTCCCGCTGGTCATCATGGCGCTGGCCGTCGTGTCGATCCTCGGCACCGGCACGGAGAACGTGATCCTGGCGATCATCGTGCCCTTCGTTCCCCGGTGCGCGCGCGTGGTGCGGTCTTCCGCGCTCCAGATTCGCGAGATTCCGTATATCGACGCGGCGAAGGCCTGCGGTTTCGGCCATGCGCGCATCATCCTGCGCCACATGGCGCCGAATGTGATGGCGCCGTTCCTCATCATGGTCACCGCCTTTGTGGGGCAAGCGATCCTGACCGAGGCGTCGCTCTCCTATCTCGGCCTTGGCGTGCAGGAGCCGACGCCGGCCTGGGGCCTGATGCTGCAGGGCGGGGCGGAGGAGTTCGCCGAAAGCGCGCCCTGGGTCGCTATCTTCCCCGGCCTCGCGATTACGCTCGCCGTGTTCGGTTTCAACCTGTTCGGCGACGCGCTGCGCGATGTGCTGGACCCGAGGCTCCGTTCCTCGCAATAGGTCGCCGGCGCGGCCGGACATTGACGGAGGAGGAGGCGACCATGCCCGGGCGGGAACGGGAAGAGTTTCGTGTCGAGGGGCTCAACGAGCCCATCAGCCACTACACGGATGCCGTGCGGTTCGGCGATCTTCTGTTCATATCGGGAATCGCGCCCGTCGATGAGAACCTCAATCTGGTCGGGGGGAACGACGCAGGCGCGCAGACCAGGCGGCTGTTCGAGAACATGGGCCGGATTCTGCAGGCTGCCGGGGCGTCCTTCGGCGACATACTCAAGGTGACGGTCTATCTCACCGATGTGGACGATCGCCATGCGGTCGACGTCGTCCGGCGGGAGTTCTTCGCAGACGCCCGCCCCGCCAGCACACTCATCGGCGTCGCAGAACTCGCCGTGCCCGGAATGAAGGTCGAGATCGACGCCGTGGCCGGTCTGCGGAGCTGAATCCTGCCGGGATCGGTTTCACAGGCAGACTTCGGAAGCCGCGCTTGCAACGGTGTCAAGCCGCAGAACCCTGATCGTCACACTGGACAGCGCGCTCCTCGTTACCTCGGCTCCGGGGCCGGGGCGACGAGTTCGGGTTCGGACCGCTATGCGGTTCAATTAGAACAGATCGTGCTCCTGGAAGATGGCGGCTCCAGCACCAGCTTTCCAACAAAGCCCTTGGCCAGGAACATTTCCTGGACCTCAGCGATCCGAGCGAGCGGGAAAACTCCGGAAACGACGGGACGGATTTCACCGCGTTCGATGTAGCGGACCAGGTTCTCGAACACGATGTCCTCCTGAAAGGTGCAGCCGAAAAACGACAGGTCCTTCAGGTAGAGTGTGCGCAAGTCCAGTTCAACGACCGGTCCGGCTATGGCGCCGGCGACGGCGTAGCGTCCGCCGCGCCGCAGCAGGTCGAGCAGTGCGGGCCACGCCCTCCCCGCCACCAGGTCGATAACGACATCGATGGAATCCGGCCCGAGTTCGGCAAGGAGGTCCGCATTGCGGTCGATGACCCGGTGGGCGCCTAACGAGCGAATTTCCTCGGCCTTGGCTTGCGCCGCCACGGCGATGACAAGAGCCCCTCGACGGCGCGCGAGTTGCACCGCGGCCGATCCGACCCCGCCCGAAGCCCCGGTCACCAACACGCGCTCCGCGCCCACTGCAGCGCGGTGCAGCATGTTTTCCGCCGTGGACCAGGAACAGGGAATCGACGCAAGTTCGGCGTCCGTCCAGTCGCACCGTACGCGGAAGGTTTCCGAAGCAGGCGCCTTGGCGAATTGCGCAAACGCGCCGTCGCATTCGGACCCGAAGGTCCAGCACTCGCAGGGGCGGCAGCCGGCATAGCTGCGCAACATGGTCTTGACGATTACGCGCTCTCCGATCCGGCCGACATCCACCCCGCCGCCAACCGCCACGATCTCGCCGCAACAGTCGGCGCCCTGAATCCGGGGAAAGATCATCGGCTGGCCGGACCATGTTGCATCGTCTCGGTCGAACTCGTCGAAGCCTCCCGCCCGGCCTTCCCCGGTGGCGGCGCTCACCTTCTTCGAATACCAACCGATACGAGTGTTGATGTCGGTATTGTTCACGCCGGCGGCGGCCACCTCGATCAGCACTTCGCCGGGGCCGGGCTCCGGCGTGGGAACATCTTCGCGGAGTTCAAGGACATTCGGTCCTCCGTGGCCGGTCAACAGCACGGCGGTCATGCGCGACGGAATCTTCGCCTGTCGAAGAGCCGCCACTCAGCCGGCCTCGAACACCGTCCTGCCATCCACCACGGTGCGCAGCACGCGGCCCTGGACCGGACGGCGGTCGAAGGGCGAATTCCTGGATTTGCTGCGGAAGGCGTCCACGTCGATGCGCGCCGGGATTTCCGGGTCGAAGACAACCACATCGCCGGGCGCGCCGGGCGCCAGTCGGCCGAGCGGCAGGCCCAGCAGGTCCGCCGGGCCGCAGGTCAGCTTCTCCATCACGTCGAGTAGCGGCATGTGGCCGTTATGGTAAAGCTCGAGCGACAGCGGCAACAGGCTTTCCAGGCCTACGATTCCGGGCTCCGCATCGGCGAAGGGCAGACGCTTCGATTCCTGGTCCTGCGGGTCGTGGTCGCTCGCTATGGCGTCGATGGCGCCGTCAGCGAGCGCCTCGACCACGGCGCGCCGGTCCGCTTCCGGCCGGAGCGGCGGGGAGACCTTGCCGAAGGTCCGGTATTCGCCGATGGCGGTCTCGTTGAGCGCGAAATAGTGCGGCGCCGTATCGCAGGTGACCCGCCAGCCCTCGCGCTTGGCGCGGCGGATGAGCGCGAGCCCCTGCGCGGTGGTGACATGGGCGGCGTGGTAGCGCCCGCCGGTCAGCTCGACCAGGCCCAGGTCCCGCTGGATCATCATCGCTTCCGCAATGGCGGGTATGCCGGGCAGGCCCAGGCGGGTCGCGATCTCGCCTTCGGTCACGACGCCGCCCTGCGCGAGCTCCGGCTCTTCCGGATGCTGCACGATGAGCGCATCGAACGCCTGCGCGTAGGAGAGCGCCCGGCGCATGACACGGGCGCTCGAGACTGCGCGCAGGCCGTCGGTGAAGGCAAGCGCGCCTGCATCCTTCAGCATACCGAGTTCGGTCAATCGCTCGCCTTTCAACCCGCGTGTAAGGGCTCCGTAGGCGAACATCTTGACCCGCCGCACCTCGCGTGCGCGCCGGGCGATGAACTCGACGACATTCACATCGTCGATGACGGGCGAGGTGTTCGGCAAGGCGACGACCGCCGTGACGCCGCCGGCCGCCGCCGCCAGGCTGCCGCTGTCGATGGTCTCCTTGTGCTCGCCGCCGGGCTCGCCCAGTTGTACGCGCATATCCACCAGGCCGGGCGCGGCGCAGGCGCCGTTGCAGTCGATGACGGCCGCACCTTCCGGGGCCGAACCGGCGGTCACCTCCGGGCCGCGCGCGGCGATCCGCCCGTCCTCGATGAGGATGCCGCCGGGCGCGTCCAGACGCGCCGCCGGGTCCAGCAGCCGGGCATTGATCAGGGCCGTCCGCTTCGTCACGCGGCCTCGGCGCGGTTCGATTGCAGCTTGCGGGTGAGCAGGTCGAGGCAGGCCATGCGCACCGCAACGCCCATTTCCACCTGCTCCTGGATGAGCGAGCGGTGGATGTCGTCGGCGACATCGCTGTCGATCTCCACGCCCCGGTTCATCGGCCCCGGATGCATCACCAGCGCGTCCGGGCGCGCGGCCGCCAGCTTGCGGGCGTCGAGGCCGAAGAAGTGGAAATACTCGCGCACGGACGGCACGAAGCTGCCTTGCATCCGCTCCGTCTGGAGGCGCAGCATCATCACGATATCGACGCCGTCGAGGCCGGCGCGCATGTCGTGGAAGGCTTCGACGCCGAAGCGGTCCACCTCCGCCGGCATCAGGGTGGGGGGCGCCACGACCCGCACACGGGTGCCCATGGCGTTGAAGAGGTGGATGTTCGAGCGCGCCACGCGGCTGTGCATGATGTCGCCGCAAATGGCGACCGTGAGGCCGGTGAGCCCGCCCAGGCGCCGGCGGATGGTCAGCGCGTCCAGCAGGGCCTGTGTCGGGTGCTCGTGCCAGCCGTCGCCGGCATTGATGACCGCCCCGTCCACCTTCTCCGCCAGCAGCTGGACGGCGCCCGACTCCGGATGGCGCACCACCAGCAGGTCCGGGCGCATGGCGTTGAGCGTGAGCGCGGTGTCGAGCAGCGTCTCGCCCTTCTTGATAGCGCTGATATCGGGGGAGATGTTGATGACGTCGGCGCCGAGCCGCTTGCCGGCCAGCTCGAAACTGGTGCGCGTGCGCGTCGAGGTCTCGAAGAAGACATTGATGACGGTGCGGCCCTTGAGCACCGCCACCTTCTTGTCGTCGCGCCGGCTCTGCTCGACATAGCTCTCGGAAAGATCCAGCAGGGCTGAAATCTCGCCGGGCGCCAAGCCCTCTATGCCGAGCAGATGACGATGCGGGTAGCTGTATGGAGCGGCATCGGCCATAAAGCGGCTTTGTGCGGGGGATTCGGCCTGCGATCAAGGGCCTGCCCGTTCCGGACTGTGGATGAATCGCACGAACTGGAGGCGCCGGCCCCATGGACATGCGTTTGACGCCGTTTCAGCAGGAGCTCGTCGAGAAGGCGCGCCGCCTGGCGAAGGAGCGGTTCGCGCCGCGCGCCGCCGCGCTCGACCGCGAGGCGGCCTTTCCCTTCGAGGATTATGACGACCTGAGGGAAGCCGGGTTTCTTGCGCTCTGCGTACCGGAGGCGCATGGCGGCCTCGGCGCCGATTTCGAGACCTATTGCCTGGTCGCGGAGCAGATCGCGCGCGGCAATGCGTCCACCGCGCTCACCTGGAACATGCACTGCCTCACCATGATGATGATGGGGGAGATGGCGGACCGGTTCAAGATGCGGGCGGAGAAGCGCGACCGCCATGAGCGCCTCCGCGCCGGGATGTTCCGCGAAGTGGTGGAGGAGGGCGTGTTCTACGGCCAGCCGCACAGCGAGCCGGTGGAGCAGGGCGAGACCGACACGGCCTTCAGCGTCGGCGGCAGGCGCTTCGGCGCCGAGGCGCGGAGGGTGGAGGGCGGCTACCGGGTCACGGGCCGCAAATTCTTCGTTTCGCTCTCGGGCGCGGCGGACTATTTCGCCACCCCGGCGATCCTGGTGGACGAGGGCGACATGTCCTGGCTGGAGCGCACACTTTACCTCAAGGTGCCGCGCGGCGCCGAGGGCGTCGCCTTCGAAGGGGAGTGGGACCCGATCGGGATGCGGGCGACGGTGAGCCGCGAGATGCGCCTCAAGGATGTGTTCGTGCCGGACAGCGGCGACATCCTGCCGCCCGGCGTCTTCGGCGGCCTCTATCTCAGCGCCTCGCACGCCCCGATGGGGTTCTCCGCCACCTTTCTGGGTGTGGCCGTGGAGGCTTGCGAGACCGCATTCGCCTGGCTCCGCGGCGAACTGGAGGGCGCGCCCGGCCGCTCCGCCGTCTCGCCGGCCGCGAGCCATGCGGTCGCCGATCTGGTCCTGAAGCTCGAAGCGGCGCGCTCGCTCTTCTACCGCGCCGTTTCGGAGGCGAAGCTGCCGCCGACGCCGGAAACCCGCCAGCGCGCCCGCGCCGCGCATGTCACGGTGCAGCGCAATGCGGTCGCGATCACCTCCGAGGCGATGCGGGTCTGCGGCGGCCGCGCCATCCTCAAGCGCTTCCCGCTCGAACGCCACCTCCGCGACGCCCGCGCCGCCTCGGTCATGCGCCCCTGGACGCAGGACATCGTGACGGAGGAAATATGGCAAGCGGCGCTGGCGCCGGGAGGCGGGGAGGAGGCCGGTGGCTGACACGAACGAAGCGTTTGCGCGCGTGAAGATCGACGCCCTGCTCAGCGATTCCGGCTGGAACCCGGACGATCCTCGAAGCGTCCGTCTCGAACAGAAACTCAAGGGCGGGCGCCGCGCCGACTATGTGCTTGCCGACCGTCACGCTCGCCCGATGGCGGTAATCGAAGCCAAGCGGGCCGCCACCGACCCGATAGCCGCACAGGACCAGGGCATCGAATATGCACGGTTGCTGGACGCGCCCTTCGTCTTCCTCTCGAACGGCGAGGAAGTGTGGTTCATGGACCGGGATCGGGACGCCCATGCCCGCCCGGTTGCAGGCTTCCATGCACAGGCCGATCTGGAGCGCCGGATCGCGGCGCGGGCGATGCGGCGCGATCTGGCCGATGCGCCCATTGACCGACGGATCGCGGGCCGAGGCTACCAGATCGACTGTATCGAGGCGCTGTCTTCCGAAGTGGCGCTGGGGCGGCGCAAGCTGCTGGTGGAAATGGCGACCGGCGCCGGGAAGACCCGGACCGCAGCCGCGTTCGTCAAGCGGCTGTTCGAGGCTGGCGCCGCCACCCGGGTCCTGTTCCTCGTGGACAGGCTCAATCTGGCGACTCAGGCGGAAGACGCCTTCACAGACCACCTTCCGGAACATGCCTGCCATGTGCAGCGGGCAGGACGCAGTTTCGATCCGGGCGCACAGATCGTCATTGCGACCTTGCAGACGATGATCTCCGAATTCCGCGCACTTTCGCCCGGCTATTTCGATCTCGTCATCACCGACGAATGCCATCGCTCGATCTACGGCAAGTGGAGCAGCGTACTCCGGCATTTCGACGCCTTGCAACTCGGCCTGACGGCGACGCCCTGCTCGGCGAATCTCGATGAAACGCCTGACCCTGAAGATGGTCAATTCGTGCGCGACACCCTGCGCTTTTTCGAGCTCGAAAAAGCGACCTTCGTTTACGGGCTTCGCCAGGCGATTGAGGAGGGCTATCTCGCCCCCTACCGCATCTACAAGGCCAGGACGGTCAAGACAGCCGCCGAAGACGGTTTCGAGGTGACGCGGGGCGAGCTCGACTGGACCGCGATGGACGAGAAGACGCGCCATGAGCTCGAGGAGCTGTTCGCCGTCTCGGACAGCATTCGCGTCGATCCGGCGGCGCTGGAGCGCAAGTTCACCATCCCGGAACGCAACCGCGCCATGGTGCGCGAGTTCCGCGATGTGCTGGAAAGCGGCTTTACGGGCCGCGACGAGGTGCGCCGTTTGCCGGCCTGGAGCAAGACGCTTGTGTTCGCCGTGACCCGGCGCCATGCGGAGACGCTCGCCCGCACGATCGACGAGCATTTCGCCGACAGGAAACCCGACCCGACGGTGCGCTACGCGGACTTCGTGGTAAGCGATGTCGGCGGCGGGCCGGCGCCGGATGCAAGCGCCGTCATCAAGCGCTTCAGGAACGAAGACTTCCCGCAGGTGCTGGTCAGCGTGAACATGCTGGATACCGGCTTCGATTGCCCCGAAGTCGTCAATCTGGTCATGCGCGCTTTACCCACAGCGCCATCCTCTACCGCCAGATGCGCGGGCGCGGCTCCCGCAAGGCGGACCATATCCGCAAGACCGGCTTCACGATTTTCGACTTCGTGGGCGTAACCGACCTGCACGGCGACTCCGAGGAGGCAGGGGAAGGCGGTTTCGTCAGGGAGACCGGCTCCACACCGCCGGAAAGCGGCGAACGCCCGCTGCTGACGCTGGACGTGCACGACCATATCGACCCCGCAAGCCGGGATTGGGTCACGCTCGACGAGCATGGCGCCATCGTCCGGTCGGAGGCGCATGAGGCGCGGGCGGCGCAACTGGCGCTGCGGTTCGAGGACTGGCGCGGTCGGCAGCAGTTGAACGCCGAGCAGGATCGTTGGGCAAGGCTGGTCGAGAGCCGCTAGGACTACGAATTCGACGCTCATCCCTTCAACGGCAGGGGCGGCTACGGGCAAGCGGTCCGTGTGTTCGGCGGCGAGGAGGCTCTTGCGCGCCTGCTGCAAAGCCTGAACGCCGATATCTTCGGCGCCGGCCGCCGATAAGCAAAGTAAGCTGGTTTGTTAAACAATCGGATTGGCGCTATATCCTGTTTCTCTTCGAGGCGAATTGTTCGACAATGGAGCGGACATGGCGGTGACGGCATTCGACGCAGGCAAGGCGGCGCGCGACCTTGAACGGGCGGGCCTCGATCCGGCCGCTGCCGCCGCGATCGAGCAGGCCGCCGCCGAACGCCGGCGGGGCGCGTTCGATTCCATGCCGCCCCGGCTTGCCGCCCTTCTCCTGGGGCGCTGCCGGCTCTCTTGGGCTGGGGCGCGCTTGAGATAAGGAACACCGGCGAGCGGCTGGCGCTGCTGGAGCACAACACGGGTTTGTTGGAGAAGAGGGCAAGCGCGCCGGAAGAAGGACAGCCGCGACTGGAAATGAAGATCGACCCGATCCTCGAACGCCTGCCGCCGCGCTCCTGAAGGCCGCCAGGCCGGAAACGCGCCGCTCCCATGCCGCTCACGCCCGAACTGCGCCGCAGCATCGACCGCATCCGCGACTACCTCTATGGCGGCGGCTATCCGAACCCGGCGCAGAACGCCGAGCAACTGAGCTTCCTCATCTGGTTCTGCATGTTCGAGACAGCGGACGCGGCGCATCTGCGGGCTGCGCGCCGGCCCGGCGCGGAGCCGTACCACAGCCCGTTCGAGGAAGACTGGCGGCTTCGCAATGCCCGCAACGCGCTCACTCCGGGCGCGGCGGCGGCGCCGGGCGGGGCGCTGCGCTGGTCGCGCTGGGCCAAGGCGATGACGGGCGAACGGCTGGTTTCGTGGGTGCGGGAGGAAGTGTTCCCCTTCTACGGCGAGGTGGCGGCGGAGGGCGCGGCCGACTTCATGGAAGGCGCGCGCCTCGTCATCGACGAGCCGGCGGTGCAGGCGCAGGTCGTGGCTCAGGTCGATGCCCTGCATCTGGAAGGGGTGGATGCCGACACCAAGGGCGACCTGTTCGAGCATGTGCTGCGCCAGATCCGGCAGGCGGGCGAGCTCGGCCAATTCCGCACGCCGCGCCATGTCATCCGGGCGCTGGTGCGGCTGGTCGATCCGCGCTTCGGCGAGACGGTCTGCGATCCGGCAGCGGGCGCGGGCGGCTTCCTGGTCGGCGCGTGGGATCATATCCGGCTCGCCAATTCCTTGCCCGCCGGCATCGAGGAGCTGGAGGCGGACGGCAAGACGGTGCGGTGCGGCGCGGCGTTGGCGACTTGCTCGGCCAGGCGGATATGGCGCGGCTCCGGCGCGACACGCTGTTCGGCATGGATGTGGACCCGCAAATGGTCCGCCTCGCCACTATGAACCTGACCTTGCGCGGGCTGGAAGAGACGCCAATACGCCGCCTCGATGCCCTGGCCCGCACACTCGACCGCGCCGACAAGGCCTCGCTCGGCCTGCCGCCGGGCGGGTTCGATGTCATGCTCGCCAACCCGCCCTTCTCCGGCCGGGTGGACCGGGACCGCGTCGTGGAGGATGTGAAGGTCGGGCGCACGGGGCAGACGGAACTGCTGTTTCTGTAATACATGCTGAATCATCTGCGGCCCGGTGGGCGCTGCGGCGTAGAAGCGCCTTAGATAATGTAGAATGGGTCAGTTCTGCGGCATCCGGGGGATGGGGCGCACGAGCGGACGGATGTATCGTAGATAGCTGTTTTTATTGTCATATTTCCATTCTTCTTCCTTGCCAAGGTGCTTGCATCTGCGGCGAGGATGCGCTTTCATGGACATCCGAATGGGTTCGGTCGGTTGCGATTTGCTTCCGCACATTTTGGGCCCGTCCAGCGCAGGAGGAAAGCGTTCGGTCACGCGGTGATGGCGGCGACGCCGCCCATGGGGATTGGGCCGGCCCATCCGAGGAGAGCGACATGCCTGCCAGAGTTGCCGTCAAGCTCACCATGCGGAGCGTGGACGCGCTGTCGACCGGGGCGCGCGACGCGATGTTCCGGGACCGCGATCTGCCCGGCTTCGGGGTGCGCGTGTACCGCACGGGCCGCAAGGTCTACATCGTCCAGGCGCGCGGCCCCAAAGGTTCGCGGCGCGCCGTGGTCGGGCGGCACGGAGATATGGACGTCCGGGGCGCGCGTCGGAAGGCGGTGGTCATGATCGACCGCATCAAGCGCGGCCTCGACCCCGCGCCGGCGCCGCCCGCGCGGGAGCCCGCGGTGGCGGATCTCGCCGAGCGCTACATGACGGCGCACGTGGAGGTGAACTGCCGTGCGAACACGGTCGAGACCTTCGGGCGGGTCGTGAGGCACTACATCGTTCCGGAACTCGGCCATCTCGCGCTCTCGGCGGTGGACCGCTCCCACGTGTCGGCGCTGCACTACAAGATGCGGGACAAGCCGTACCAAGCCAACCAGACGGTGGGCGTTCTGGCCAGGATGTTCAAACTGGCGGAGGGCTGGGGCATGACGCCGCCACGGCGCAACCCGTGCCGCTCGGTTCGCAGATACAAGGAGCATCGGCGCGAGCGGTTTCTGACGCGCGAGGAATACCGGCGCCTGGGGCGGGTGCTGGCCGAGGCGGAGGCGGACGGATCGGTGTTCCCCTCGGCGGCGCCCGCGATTCGGCTGCTTCTGACCGGCTGCCGCAGGAACGAGATCGTGACGCTCAGGTGGGACGACATCGACCGCACGGCGAGGGAGCTTCGGCTGAGCGAGGCGAAGACGGGTCCGCGGCGGGTGCCGCTGACTCCGGCGGTCGAACGGGTGCTCGAACGCATCCTGCGGATCGAGGGCAACCCTTGGGTGATTACCGGGCAGAAGGAGGGAGGTCGCCTCAAGAACCTGGACGCGATCTGGCTGCGCCTGCGTGCGCGGGCCGGCCTGAAGGACGTGCGGCTTCATGACTGCCGCCACTCCTTCGCCTCGCGGGCGCTGGCGCTCGGCGAGGGGTTGCCGGCGATCGGCCGGCTGCTGGGCCACCGCAAGGTGACGACGGCGGCGCGCCACGCCCATCTGGAGCGCGACACGGAGAAGGCGTCTATGGCGAAGGTGGGCGGCAGCATCGGCGCCGACCTGCCGGGTGGGACGAAGGCGGCGTGAGCGCGCGGCCGGACGGGAAGTGGAGCAAGCGATGGCGGTATTGAAGACGAGGACGATTTCGCGGCGCACGGTGGAGGCGCTGAAGGTCGAGAAGGACACGGTGTTCCGGGACCCGGAGCTGTCGGGCTTCGGGTCTATCCCTCGGGAAGCAAGGTCTACGTGGTGCAGACCCGGGCCGGGGGCGAGGCCGCGAAGCGGGTGACGGTGGGCCGCCACGGGGTGGTCACGGCGGAGGAGGCGCGACGCCGGGCGGCGCTGATCGTGGCGCGCATCAAGGCGGGCGAGGACCCGGCGGCGGAGCCGCTGGCAGCGCGCCCGGCGGAGGGGCCAACGGTGGCGGAGCTTGCCCGGCGCTGGCTCGAAGAGCACGTCGCGGTGCGCTGCAAGCCGAAGACGGAATCGACGTACCGGCTGATGGTGGACAAGCACATCCTGCCGACGCTGGGGAAGATGCCGGCGCTCGCGGTGGAGCACGCCCGGGTGACGGAACTCCACCATCGCCTGCGCGCGACGCCGGTGAGGGCGAACCGGGTGGTGGACACGCTGTCGCCGATCTACAACGCGGCCGGGGATCGGGGGCAGATCCCGGAGACCTGCAATCCGTGCCGGCTGGTGGCGAAGAACCGCGAGCGCAAGCGCGAACGGTTCCTGACCGATGCGGAGCTGCGCCGGCTGGGGGCGGTGCTGGACGGGGGCCGGGAGGTGGAAGGGGGTATCGGTCCATGCGGCGGCGGCGATCCGGCTGCTGCTGCTGACCGGCTGCCGCAAGGGCGAGATCCTGAACCTGCGGTGGGACGAGGTGGACCTGGAGGCGCGGGAGCTGCGGCTTCCGGACACCAAGGTCGGCCCGCGGACGATCGCGCTGTCGCGGGAGGCGGCGGAGATGCTCGCGGCGCTTCCCCGGGTCGAGGGCAACCCGTTCGTCATTCCGGGCAAGGTCGGGGGAAGGCCCATGCGCAATCTCAACGACCCCTGGGACGAGGTGTGCCGGCGCGCCGGGCTGAAGGACGTGCGGCTTCATGACTGCCGTCATTCGTTTGCCTCGCGCGCGCTGGCGCTCGGCGAATCGCTGCCGATGATCGGGCGCCTGCTCGGCCATGCGCAGGTCGAGACGACCGCGCGCTACGCCCATCTGGCGAAGGACTCGGTACACGACTCGGCGGTGCGGGTATCGGACAGCATTGCGTCCGACATCTTTGCGAACGACCGGCCCCCGGCGCCGTAGCGCAGGGCGGAGACGGCGAGAGGCGGCCCGAATGCGGCACCGGGGCCAACTCGACGGCTACCACCGATGGGCGGAGAGGCACATCGTGCCGACGCTTGGGAAGCTGCTGATCGGGAGCGTGCGGCGCGAGCACGTGCGCGACCTCCACTACGCGATATGGACGACGCCGGCGATGGCGAACCGGACGCTGGACGTCCTGTCGCGGAAGTGTGCGAGAGGAACTCGTTGAGGCCGATTCCCTTCTGGAACTGCACCGGGTTGCGGACCATGTAATTCTCCTTCTCTATCAACAAATTACATGGCGATATTCTATACTAAGTACCGCTTAGATTCAAGAGCAATTAGGAAATAGATTAGTAGGATATCCCACTGAGCAGGTTTTGTGTTTGGAGGGCCTTGATTTCCGGCTCGTTGCAATAGTCCGGCGTGGCAAGGATTGTGGGGGATCGCTTCGATTACCTGTCTGGCGTTGGAAATGGCGATAGTCCAAGTTCTTTCAGAAACGCGTTGTGCTTCGTCGTTGACTCCTGACTCCGCCTCTCGATCTCGACCAACCCTCCATGCGTGGCCGCCAGATCGATTTCGACTTCCGGCTCGGCCGTTCTGACATAGCGGGAGATATTCAGGTTGCAGTCGCCGGCCTCAATCTCGTCCATCTCCACGCGTCTGGCATACCGCTCTATGCTCTCCGGACGCTACCGGTAGGTGTCGATAAGCTTCTCGATATGCTCGTCGGACAGGTAGTTTTGCCGCTTGCTCTTCTCGAAATGCTCGGACGCGTTGATGAACAGGACATCATCGGGTTTCTTGCACTTCTTCAGGACGAGGATGCAGACCGGGATGCCGGTCGAGTAGAACAGGTTCGCCGGCAGGCCGACGACGGTATCGATGTGCCCGTCGTCAAGGAGCTTGCGGCAAATCTTCGCCTCCGCGCCGCCGCGGAACAGCACGCCGTGCGGCAGGATGATCGCCATCGCACCGTCGTCCTTGAGGTAGTGAAACCCGTGCAGCAGGAACGCGAAGTCCGCCGCCGACTTCGGGGCCAGCCCGTAGTTCTTGAAGCGCATGTCCTCGCCCAACGCCTCGTTCGGGTCCCAGCGGTAGCTGAAGGGTGGATTGGCGACCACGGCGTCGAAATAGGGCTTCTTTGCCGGGTTCGTCTCGCGGAGCATGTCCCAGTCGTTGGTCAGCGTGTCGCCGTGACAGATCTCGAACTCCGAATCCTTCACCCCGTGCAGCAGCATGTTCATCCGCGCGAGGTTATAGGTGGTGATGTTCTTCTCCTGCCCGTAGATCCTGCCGATGCCGTGCGGTCCCATGCGCTTGCGCACATTGAGCAGCAGCGAGCCCGATCCGCAGGCGAAGTCCATCACGCTGGCGAGGTGCTCCCGCTTGCCGGTCTTCGGCTCCTGGCTGTCGAGCGCGACGATCGCGGAGAGGATGTCCGAAATCCGCTGCGGCGTGTAGAACTCACCTGCCTTCTTCCCCGAGCCCGCGGCGAACTGGCCGATCAGATACTCGTAGGCGTCGCCTAGCGTGTCGCTGTCCGCGGAGAACTCCGCGAGGCCCTCCGCTATCCTGGTGATGATCGTGCAGAGCTTCGCGTTCCGGTCCCTGTAGGTCTTGCCGAGTTTGTCGGAGCCGAGATTGATCTCCGAGAACAGCCCCGAAAACGTGCTCTGGAATGACTCGTTCTCGATGTATTTGAAGCCTGCCTGGAGCGTGTCGAGCAGCTTACCATCCTGGGTGCGGGCCATGTGGGCAATGCTGGCCCAGAGATGCTCGGGGCGGATGACATAGTGCGCCTTGAGCCGCATCTGTTTCTCGAACGCCAACACATCGTCGAGGTTCTGATCGTACCAGACAGACAGGGAGGACCGCCCGCCGTTGCAGATAGCGTTCGGGTCAGGGTAGTCGCGCCCGAGTTCCTTCTTTGCGGCCTGCTCGTAGTTGTCCGAGAGGTGGCGGAGAAACAGGAACGCGAGCATGTAGTCGCGAAAGTCGTCCGCGTTCATCGCCCCGCGGAGTTGATCGGCGATGGCCCAGAGCGTATTGCCGAGCTTTTTCTGGTTCTGTTCCGTCATGCCGCGTTACTCATTTCCATTGCCGGCTCACTCGGGAACAAGGCGGGATTGAAGGGGTATTGGTTGATGAACTCGCGGAGAATGTTCCGAAAGTGGCGTTTGTTCTCCTCCAGCATCTCCTGCGGCTCGAACAATGAATAGTTCCCGTGGCTGAGGATGTTGATCAACCGTGTGTGAAGGATGCCGTCTTCATCGTCAGCGGCGCGTTTGATGCACGCGGAGAAGTTCTTGTAGCCATGAAAACTTGCGGTCTTCTCGAGGATTGCGCGGAGCAGGTTGAAGTGATGGGTGTACAGTCTGTCATCGCGTGCCACCTTGTAGAGCTCAGCGAGCGCGGCCACATGGTGGAAAAATGGCGTATCCCCGGTTTTGCGCAGGAGAAGCCCCTCCGGCGACCCGTCGCGGCCGAGAAAGTACTTGTTCGCCTTATTCAGCCCTTTGCACAGCACGTTGAAGAACAGCGTGTGATGCGTCGAGATCACCGTCTTGAGCCCGCTCTTCGGCCTCTTGAGCAGCCTCGCCAGATGATTTGCCACGGCGATGGCGTTGTGCTCGTCGAGCGATGAGACCGGGTCGTCAATGTAGATGTGCTTGACCCAGTCGTAGGGACCGGTTCCATCGTCATCGAGCGCAAGCTCGACAATGGCGAGGAAGAAGCACCAGATGAAAATGTTCTCCTCACCACGGGAGATCTTGATGGCCTCCTCGCGGCGGGTTTCGTACTCGTCTCCGCTCTCACCGCGTCCCGCGTCCGCGCTGGCGGCCTCGTCGCCGGCGGTGCCATCCTTCTTCACTCTGAACTCTCGGGCGAAGACCACCTCCCAGGTCGTGGTGTCAATCCGGAACTCGAAGTCGGCGTAGCGGTTGAGCAGGATACGGAGTCGATTGTCCATCTCCATCGACTCGAGACCGGCGAAGAAGCTTGAATCCGTGTTGAGCGTCAGCTTCCGCTCACTGTCATTCTCAAGATCGTTGTCCCACGAGAACAGGTCTTCGGTGAAGGCGTTGAAGTAGAGCGTGTCGCGCTGTTCGGTCTCGTCATCGGTGTTCGAGGCTTTTCCGAGGTCCTTGAAGGCGGTGGACAGCCGAGTCTTGCCCGTGCCGTTATAGGCATAGAGCAGGATGAACTTTTTATCCTCGAGCTCTTGCCGCAGGTGTGCGGCGAGGGCGTCGAGGTCCGTGAACGTGGTTGCGTCGCTCATGACTTACTGCCCGTCCAGCGAGGGAAAGAGCTGTTGCATCAGTCCTTGCTTGTGCTGCCGCAGGGCGTCAAGCTTCCGGCCCTCCGCCGCAATCAGGTCGTCCAGCGAGCCGAGGCAATCGGCTATCTTCTGCTGCTCCCGCGGGGATGGCGTGGGGATAGGCATCCGCATCAGGTCGTCGTTTGTGATGGCCATGCGGTCATACCGAGCGCCACGGTTAGACACCCGCCGAAGATATCCGTGCCAATGAGACGAACTGAAGTAGTGAGCAAAGAAATCGTTGGCGTCGCTCCAGAAGCGGAATATCGTGTAGAGGGGGGACATGACGCCCGTTCCAACATGGTTCTTAGAGATGGGCCCGACGGGCGCGGCGGAGGAAATTCTGGAGTTGTAGACGTAGTCGCCTGTTTCCACGATATAGTAGTTGTCGGTGTTCGAAGCGATATCTTTGTTAAAGTACTCCCGCTGATCGACAACACCATGTTCTGCAGAGTTGGTCAGAGCCCTCAATTCAACACTGTTAGTGTTTCGCTTCGTGATCCGCTTCGCCAACTTCTTGAGGAGAAAACACTCCCACGGTGGTTCATCAACGAACTCCGGAAACCGCAGCTGCGGCACAGTCTCGCCGGGCTGGGGGAAGAGCTGCTGCATCAGTCCTTGCTTGTGCTGCCGCAGGGCGTCGAGCTTCCGGCCCTCCGCCGCGATCAGGTCGTCCAGCGAGCCGAGGCAGTCGGCTATCTTCTGCTGCTCGGCAAATGCAGGCGCAGTCACTTTGACGGTTGCAAACAAGCCCTTGTTGATGATTGGCACTACCTGCTTGCCCGCAAAGCTCCCGATACGTACAGACTCCCGGTCGAGAAGGTAATAGGCAAAGTCAGCGACAAATGCAGGGCTTGTGACAAGGGAGTTTATCTGCTGATTGGTCGCGCACGGTCGCGAGCATTGAGCCACCTTGCCGATTGATCCGATGCACACGAACAGGACACTGTTCTTCTTGACGGGACGACACTCCGCAAAGCCTGCTTCGGTCAGTGTCGTTTTAGTCTCCTCCACGAACCGTAATTCAGAGATATCCGCCGGCGAAACGAACATGAAATCACCACCATAGAAATCCCTTCTTGAAGTCGAGGGAGTGCTCCCCGTTATGACCTCACCCATGTTGCCAATCGTCATCTCTTCCCAGGCCCCCTCTTCGCTGAACTCTGCGAACCGCAGCTGCGGCACAAGGTGCAATGGCTTGTGGGCCGTCATCGCGCCCCCCCATGCTCGTAAGTGTTGAGGCCCGAGATGTCCCGGCCTTGTGCCCGCTTGTTCAGGAGCGGAGCGAGATCGGCCATGAGGGCGAGTTCCCGCTCGCGGCGTTCGCGCCAGCCGAGGCCGAGCGGCTCCATGAGGTCGGTGAGCTGCTCGCCGTCGAAGATCATGCGCTGGAGGATGGTGTCGACGAAGACCGAGAGGGACTCGGTCGTCAAGCCATGGGCCTGGGCAAGGCTGGCGATCTCTTTGGCCTGCTTCTCGACCTTGAACTGCTCGTAGCCGGCGCGAATGGCGGCCTCGTCGAGGCCCTCGCCCTTCGTGAGTGAGCGGACGTACTCGGTGATCTCCTCCCGCTCGTCGAGGAACTTGGCGTCGGACTGAATCAATCCGATGAGCTGCTCGCGGCTGATCTGGACACTCGTGGGGTCCTGTCCGGAGTACTTGGCGATCAGCTTCATGATGTAGTCGTAGTCGATGATGGCGGAGGCGAAGAGGACGAACTCGAAGTCGAGCTGGTCGACCTCCGGGTCGGCCGGCTCGCCGTCCCTTCCGGGTGCGCCTTGCTGCTCCTTGAGGCGCTGGGCGGTTTCGAGGTACGCGCCGCGGAAGGCGCGGAGGTCGTCCTTGGGGAAGGCCCGCTCGATCTGCTCCCGCTGCTCGTCGGTGAGGTCGGTGTACTGGTCGAGTTCGATCCGGAGGCGCTGGACCTCCTTGAAGCGCTTGATGAACTGGGCCCGGGCGTCGTCGCCCATCAGGTTGTTCACCCGATCGGGTTTGGCGTCGAGGCCCTGCGACTGCATGAACTCACCGAGATCGTCAACGGCCTGCTTGAACTTGTCGATGACGACGGGAGCCTTGTCGACCAGCCAGATTTCGCGGGCTTGGTCCGGATGGGCGCCGGAGAAGAGGGCGATGGCGGCGTCGACGCTGTTCTGCTGCTGGCGGAAGTCGAGGATGTGGCCGTAGGGCTTGGTGGCGTTGAGGACGCGGTTCGTGCGGGAAAAGGCCTGGATCAGGCCGTGGTGCCTGAGGTTCTTGTCGACGTAGAGCGTGTTGAGAAACTTGGCGTCGAAGCCGGTGAGGAGCATGTCGACGACTATGGTGATGTCGATCTTTTCCTGGCCCTTGCGGGGCAGGTCTCGATTGGGGAACTGCTGATCCTTGATGCGCTGCTGGATGTCCTGGTAGTAGAGGTCGAAGTTGTTGATGTCGTGGTTCGCGCCATACCGCTGGTTGTAGTCGGCGATGATGGCCTTGAGCGCGGTCTTCTTGCCCTCGGGTTCGTGCCGGTTGTCCTCTTTCTCCTGGGGAAGATCCTCCTGGATCTGCCGAACGTCCGGGTTGCCCTCCGCAGGCGGCGAGAACACGGCGGCGATCTTGAGAGGCACGAACTCGGGGTCGGCGGACTGCCGTTCGGCCTGGAGCCTCTTGAAGACTTCGTAGTACTCGATGGCGTCGTTGATGGAGGCCGTAGCGAGCAGCGCGTTGAAACGTCGGTCGCCGGTCGCGGCATCGTGCTTGTCGAGGATGGCCTGGGCAACCGCCTGCTTGGCCAGGGTCTCCTCGGGCTTGAGGGCGGGGGCGTCCTTTGGCTTTTAGTAGTCGACGTGGAAGCGGAGGACGTTCGCATCTTCGATTGCATCGGTGATGGTGTAGGCGTGGAGTTCTTTCTGGAAGAGGTCTTTGGTGGTTCGAAGGGTGGCGACGTCTTCTTCGATCTTCCTGACGGTCGCGTTGTCCTCGAAGATCGGAGTGCCAGTAAAGCCGAAGAGCTGGGAGTTCGGAAAAAACTCCTTGATGGCTCTATGGTTCTCGCCGAACTGGGAGCGATGGCACTCGTCGAAGATGAAGACCATCCGCTTGTCTCGGAGCGGCTTGAGCCGCTGCTTGAACGTTGACCGCCCCCGATCTATGTTCAGCCGGTTGTGCTTGCTATTCTCGTCGAGGGCGAGCCCGAGCTTCTGGATGGTCGTGACGATGACCTTGTCCGCGTAGTCGTCGGACAGGAGGCGGCGGACGAGCGCCGCGGTGTTGGTGTTTTCCTCGACGCAGTTCTCCTGGAACCGGTTGAACTCCTCTCGGGTCTGGCGGTCGAGGTCCTTGCGATCGACGACGAACAGGCACTTGTGGATGCTCTCGTTGGTCTTGAGGAGCGTCGAGGCCTTGAAGGAGGTGAGCGTCTTGCCCGAGCCGGTCGTGTGCCAGATGTAGCCGTTGCCGCAGTTCTGATCGATGCAGTCGACGATGGCCTTGACGGCGTAGATCTGATACGCGCGCATCATCAGGAGCTTCCGCTCGCTCGCGATAAGGACCATATACTTGCTGATCATCTGGCCGAGCGTGCATTTGGCGAGGAACTGATCGGAGAAGTCGTCGAGGTGGGTGATCCTGGTGTTGTCCTCGGCCGCGAACTGGTAGACTGGAAGGAATCGCTCGTCGGCGTCGAAGGCGAAATGCCGCGTGTTGTTATTTGCGAAGTACCACGTGTCCGTGCGATTGCTGACGATGAAGAGTTGGACGAAGCAGAGCAGCGTCTTGGCGTATCCGTTACCGGGATCGTTCTTGTAGTCGACGATCTGCTCCATCGCCCGCCGCGGGCTGATCCCAAGCGTCTTTAGCTCGATCTGAACGACCGGGACGCCGTTGATCAGGAGTATGACGTCGTAGCGGTGATGGCTGTTGTCCGTATTGATGCGGAGCTGATTGACGACCTCGAAGCTGTTCTTGCACCAGTCCTTGATGTTGACGAGGGTGTAGTTGAGCGGTGTGCCGTCGTCGCGGATGAACGCTTCCCGGTTACGGAGGGTCCGGGCGGCTTCGTACACGTCGGGTGTGACGATCTCATCGAGGAGTCTCTGGAACTCGCCATCGGTAAGTGTAACACGATTCAGGGCTTCGAACTTTTCCCTGAAGTTTGCTTCAAGCGTAGCTCGATCGCGGATGTTGGGGCGATATTCGTACTTGAGGTCCCGTAGCTTCGTGACAAGGGACTCTTCAAGATTGCGTTCTGGTGTGGTCATCGCCATCGCCATCGTCGGGACTCACTCCTTTTAGCGTCTGTTTGTTGTACCACTCACGCCGCCGTCCACGGATCGACGACCTTGATCTCGATGTCTTCGAAGTCGCGAACGTTGCGCGTGGCCACCGCCATGCCGCGGGAACGGGCGATCGCCGCAATCTGGCAGTCGGCTTCGCCGATGGGCCGGCCGCCGCGGCGGCGACCGGACGCGAACTCCGCATAGACGAGAGCGGCAGCGCTGTCGAACGGCAGGACTCGTCCGGCGAAGTCCTCCCGCAGGATTCCCTCTATGGCGGAGGCAAGCGCGGCCTGGCGACGGCCCGCCGGCATGATCGCGACGCCGTAACGAAGCTCCGCCTCGCCGATCGCCGAGAAATACAGTTCCGTCGCCGGGCAGTCCCCAACCCATGCCTCGACCCCCGGGTCCGGAAACGTCCGCAACAGTTCGGATACGACATTCGTGTCTAGCAGGAACACTGCCGCCTCAGTCGAATGAGGGCGGTTCGCGCATCGGTCCGCGCGTCGGCAGTTCCAGGTCCACACCGCCGAGAGGCGCGATCCGGGCGCGAATGGCGCGGGCAAGATTCCGGGGGGCCTTCATGCAATCGACAGCTTCGCGCAGGATCAGCCGCGCCTCCTCCTCCATGGAGCGGTGGTGTTCGGCGGCGCGCACGCGCAAGCGCGTCTTCACGTCGTCGTCGAGGTTGCGGATCGTGATGCTCGCCAAGGCCAAGCCCTCCGTTCTTCCGGGAGCCCAATCTACGCAACGATTGCGGTGCAATCAAGGCGCTGCGGGCAACTCACCTGCAGCGCCGCCGAATACGACTGCCAGGCGGCGTGTGGCGCCGTGAACGTTTCCGGCGAGGCGAAGCACAAGCGCGGGAGGCAACAACGGCTGGATCGCGTTCTGGCTCCCTTGCCCGTATAGGCGTCAATACGACCGCCGTCCTGCCTGCTCCCCGGAACTGCTCCCGCGCCGCAGGGAGGAGAGGTTCGGCCGGAAGCGGGCGCGGGGGCGGACGGTCCGGAGAGAGGCCGCCGCCGCCGTTCCCTCTCGCCCTTCCAGGGAGACGGCGCCATGCAGACGGCACTCGCACCGCGCGGCGACGCGCGCACGTTTCTCACCCACTTCGTCGGCGGCGGTCTCGAAGACGACCGCTATGTCGTCGAGACCTTCCGCTCGCTCGCCAACGGCGAAATCGTCCCCGTCCAAGCCGACGGGACGCAGCCGAAGGGCCGGCGCAGGGCGCACGGCACGATCCCGCCGCGGAAGGCGGTCGAGACCATGCGGCCCGCCCGCGACGAGATCGTCATCGCGACGGGGGTCAAGCTGCGCCCCTGCGGGGTGCAGCTGCGGGGCTGGCGCAGCTTGGGGATATTCGCCGACCGCCGTCAAAAAGGCTGACAGCGCGCTTGTGCGGACGTCCCGCCGTCCCGCCGCCGGGCGGGCGTGCGCCGCGTCCCATCCCCCTCTCACGACCTGGAGCCGACCATGGCTATCGTGACCCCGCACAGGGCCGCGCCGCCGACCGCGCGCGGTTCAGAAAGCGCACCGCCGACCGCCAGGATTGCGCTTCATACTGCCACCTTTCTGTTCCAATGGGATACTTGTTCGGGCACCGGCTGCCGTTGCGACAACCATCGCCCGGGTTGTTTAGTCGGCGGTGTGGCGGGAATCTCGTACAAGTATTGTGGTTCCTGATTACGTACGAAGCTCATCTGGTGAGCCAGCCGGTCCCATATAGTCCCAAATATGTTGAAAGATTGGGAGCGGGTCATGGCACGCAATCGGGTTCAGTTTCAGAAGGGCTATAGTCTGGTGCAGTTCATGGACGAGTACGGGAGTGAGGAGAAGTGCACCGAGGCGCTGTTTCGTTGGCGTTGGCCGAACGGGTTCCTGTGCCCCCGATGCGAGCATAGCGGATACTGGCGCCATCAAAGCCGGGCGCTGTATCAGTGCCGCAGCTGCCGGCACCAGGTCTCGCTGACTGTGGGCACGATCCTGGCCAGCACGAAGCTGCCCCTTCGCACCGGGGATTATATACGAAAGTGCCCAATTAGGGGTTGACGGCCTCGCCTGATTACGGCACTCTGTTTCCATAAATAGGGAGGCAGGGCAATGGCGAGGAACGCACCGGGCAAGCACTTTCGCAAGGGCATGTCGCTGGTCGAGGTCATGCGGGTCTTCCCCGACGACGCGACCGCCGAAGCATGGTTCGTCAAAGCCCGTTGGCCGGAAGGCGTTCGCTGCCCCTATTGCGAGTCCGACAGGGTGCAGGAAGGCGCCGCGCACAAGACCATGCCCTATCGCTGCCGCGCCTGCCGCAAGCGGTTCTCTGTCAAGACCGGCACGGTCATGCAGTCCTCTAAGCTGGGCTACCAGACATGGGCGCTGGCTGGCTATCTCATGACGACGGGATTGAAGGGGCAAGCCAGCATGAAGCTGCACCGTGACCTCGGCATAACGCAGAAGACGGCTTGGCATTTGGCGCACCGCATCCGGGAGACATGGGCGCGGGAGAGCGGGCTGTTCGGCGGGCCTGTTGAAGCCGACGCGACCTATATCGGCGGGAAGCGCAAGAACATGCCGAACGCCAAGCGGAAGACTCTGGAAGGCCGGGGCACAGTCGGCAAGGCGGCTGTCGCGGGCGTGAAGGATCGTGAGACCAATCAGGTTTCCGCTCGCCGCGTCTCACAGACCGACGCTACCGCGCTGCAAGGCTTCGTCCGAGAGAATGTCGAGCCGGGCGCAACGCTCTACACCGATGAAGCCCGCGCCTACGCCGGCATGCCCGAATACAGCCATGAAGCGGTCAATCACTCCGCCAAAGAGTTCGTGCGGGACATGGCGCACACGAACGGCATGGAGAGCTTCTGGGCCATGCTGAAACGCGGCTATCAGGGCACCTTCCACAAGTTCAGCGAGAAGCACCTTGACCGCTATGTCCGCGAATTCGCCGGACGCCACAACATCCGCCCGCGCGACACGCTGGATATGATGCAGTCGGTCGCCATCGGCATGGCAGGCAAGCGGCTCCGCTATTGCGACCTGATTGCCGACAACGGCCTATCGAGTGGGGCGCGTTCAGGCTAGAGGAATACCGTCTCCAGAACCCGACGAATTTTCCCTCAGAATCAAAGACACGAGAATTGATCGGCGTCAGAATTCCCCTCTCACGAAGGGGAAGAACGATGCTGAAACGCCGCGCTGGAATTTTTATGATTGAGGGTGACTGCCTGGACGCTATGAGCGCTCTACCCGACCATTCCATAGATTTCGTTCTTTACGACCTTCCCTACGGCACCACACAAAACCGTTGGGATTCCGCGCTTCCTATGGACGTTCTGTGGGAACACTACAAGAGAATTCTTGCGCCAACGGGCGCGGTGGCCCTAATGAGTCATGGCGCGTTCACGGCAAAGGTAATCCTTAGCGAACAAGACTGGTTCAAATACAAAATAGTTTGGGTGAAATCGAAAGCTACCAACTTTCTAAACGCGAAAAACAACCCCTTCGAAAACACGAAGATATTTGCATCTTCTACCGGGGGCAGCCGACATACGTGCCACAAATGTCGGAAGGAGAAGCATATGATAAAGGCGTTAGGAAAAATCAACTAACCGGTTCATACGGAGACTTCCGACCAAGTCACATCCGCTCCAGCGGAACCAGATACCCCACGGATGTGATATACTTCAAGACAGCCGAGGCTGAAGGACGAGTTTGGCATCCGACCCAAAAGCCTATGAGAATTAGCCCGTTACCTAATCCGAACCTACACCAGCAAACGACAACTTGTTCTGGATCACTGTTTCGGGTCAGGTTCTTTTCTCGTCGCCGCTGCACTTGAAGGCAGAAATGCAATCGGCATTGAGAAAAACTGCGATATAACCGAATTCAAGAAAGGCTCTATAAACATGCTTGATGTGGCCACGAAAAGGCTTCAGGGTGTTGCCAATACCCACTCGACTGTTAATGACTCTGCTCTGCCGGATCGGGTAGGATCATTCATAATATCTCGAAGTGATAGGAACCGAAGTCCCGAACCAGACGGACTGTATGACCCGTCAGGTCTTCTCGTAACAGCCTAGCCCTGGTAGCAGCGTCGTAGTGCAAGTGCGTCGTTGGCGCCGAGTGGTTCCCGGCCCGCGCAGGATCGTGGTCGGCCGTCATTGTGCGAAGGCCCTGAACGTCACCTAAGATCACTACGTTCATCCGTACGGTAGCGCTTTGCCCCCCCGCCGCCTGTCGGCGCCCAATTCAGGTTTGAGAAAAACTGTTGCCTGAACCACGTTGTGTGATTGTGAGGCATCCCGGACTTCGTCAACCGCAGAAAGGGCATCAGGCTGCCCCATCGTGGCCTCAGTGCTTCGCTCTGGGTCAGTGTCTTCTGCCATGACAGATGCACCGCGCCATTCTCCCTTCATGCTTGCATTGTCAGCATTGAAGGGACAGTGACAAAGAGTCAAGGTACTTTGCCAGCAATTCTCCTTATGGCGTTTTTCGTTGCATTGCGGCCTTTCGTGTTGGTTTTTTGGCGGTTCTGCGGTTGGATGGATGGGCTTGGCGCGGGGGCCGGGGATCAGGCGTTTGCGGGAGGGGGGAGGCCCGTGATGACGGTTTTCATGAGGACCGCCCATGACGCGAAGACATGGTAGGCGGTGATCGTGCGGATGTGCTCGAACAGGCGCCTTCGGGCTCCGAGTGCGTGCCGCGCCCGCCGCCAGGACGCTTCGATCAGGTCGCAGGCCGTGTGCAGGGCGAAGGCCAGCAGATTGAGCACGGCCAGGATGCTGGCCAGGGTCTGGCTGCCATGCCCGAAATTGTGTTCGAGGTTGTAGCCGTTGGTCTTCAGGACGTTGAAGGTCTCGTTCTCGATCTTCCAGCGGGCACGCCCGCCGGCGGCGATGGCGGCGGCGGTGTCTCGCGTGACGGCAAGGTCGGTGACGAAGCTGTTGCGGTAGGTCACCTTGCCGCCGGGCTTGGCGATCTCGACCTCCAGCCAGTTGACGGCGAGCGCGTCGGCGCCGTCGCGCAGCGGCACGCCATTCATCCAGCGATAGCGATGGCGGCGCCTGGCCGCGCCCCTGCCCACGGTCTGGCACACCTCGTCCAGCACGACGCCATGGGTGTATTCGCTCAACGTCTTGTGGCTGGACGGCTTGCACACGAAGAGGAAGCTCCCGCCCGCGGCGCGCACCGCCTCGCAGATCGGCTGGCGGGAATAGAGATCGTCGCCCAGATAGACCGGTCTCAGCCCGGCCACACAAGGCCCCAGGCGGGCCAGCCAGCGCGGCGCCGCGCGGCTCTCGCAGTCCTGCTTCGCCGAGCCGTCTTGCGGGCGCACGAACTCCGGCGCCAGAGGCAAGGCGCGGCGCTGCCCCGGCGCCACCAGAGCGGCGCCGACAAAGCTGTGGAAATACTCCACCTCCTCGCCCCGCCGGCGCGTCGAGCAGTGCGCGCAGTGGATCGTGCCGGAACGGAAAGGCTCCGAGCCGTCCAGCGCGATCAACACCCGATCGTCCAGGCAGCGCAGACCCGACAAGGCGCCGGCGCCATCCAGGTCATCGACAAGCGCCGAAAACACCGCGTCGAAATGATCCGTCGGCGCCCCATCCAGCATCCGCCGGATATGGCTGTCGCACGGAATCCGCTCCATGCCGAACAGCGTCCCGGCGTTCGAAGCGCCGCGCTGCGCCGTCAGCAGGCGCTGATGCGCCAGAAACGACGGGCTCTGCACGAAAAATACCGAAAACGCCGCAAGCCCGATGTCTCTCATGGCATAGCGCGTGTTGCTTCCCGAACGCTTGTCGGGCAACGCCGCGCACCGCTTCCCCACCACATCTACGTATCGTTCAAGACGTTTCACACAACAGCTTGAATCAAATCTCCAAGCCTTTGAAAACCCCTGATAACTCCAAAAGGAGAATTGCTGGTACTTTGCTTCCACAATCTCCTATGCCATGCTTTGCGGCAGGGAGGAGCCGCTATGGCCGAGACACGCAAGCGAGGACGCTCGGTGGAGAAGCCGGAGCCTGACCCGATACCCGACAGCCCAGAGAATGTGCTGCGCGCCCTTGTGACCGCGCCGCCGCGCGCCGAGGACGACTGGGACTATCTCAAGCGGAAAGCGCCAGAGGAACGGCAAGGACGGATGTCGCGCTCGAACGCTGACCGCTAGTCAAGCCGTCCGACTTGGGCACTTTCGTATATAATTCCCCTTCCAAAGCTACGACGATATCCTCGATCGCTGCTGCGAAGCCTGGAACAAACTCGTATCTCACCCGGGCCGCATCGCCTCTATCGGAACCGGAAAATGGGCCCGTGGGTCCCAAACCATCGCCGCTGGTATTATGCGCAGGCTGACTCATGTCCAAGCCCCCGCGTCAACCTCCCCCACCATCAATACAAACCTACCGGGCAGTTATACCAACCGCGAGTCATATGAACCGATACAGTGAGGCATCGGGATCAGCACGATGGGGCTACGGCCCAGCTGCGCCGGGTCGTATTGGTGATGACGTCGGGCTGGTCGGTCAGCCATTGCCACCCCGTCCGGCAGGCGTCCCTCAGGGCGGAGACATCCTTGAACACGCGGTTGGCGAAGCGGTTCGATTTCAGGAACAGAATGATCTGCTCCATCGGATTGAGTTCCGGACTGTAGGGCGGCAGATGCACGAGCGTCAGGTTGGGGGGAACGAGAAGGTCGCCCGAGCGATGCCAGCCCGCCCCGTCCAGCACAATCACGCCGTGCGCACCCGGCGCCACGGCCGCGCCGATCGCCGCCAGATGCTCGTTCATCGACGCCGTGTTCGTCCTGTCCGCCACGTGGGCGATGCCGACGCCGCGCTCCGCGCAGGTGGCGCCGAACAGATAGATGTAGCCATAGCGATGGTCGCGCACGATGCGCGGACGCTGCTTCCCATTCGCCCAGACCCGTGTCGTCATCCCCTTCTGGGCGATGCGCGCTTCGTCCTGGAACCAGATTTCTATCGGACCCGCCAGCGCCTCAGAGCCGAGCGTCGACGTCAACTGTGCCTCGAACTCCGCCACGAACGACCTCTGCCGCTCCGCGTCGGCTTTGGGGGGGATCGGTCGCCCCGAGACAAAGCGAAACCCGGCCCTTCGGAGCATCATACGGGCACCGCTCTCCGTATAGATGACCCCGAAGGCCTCCTCGATTTTCCGTACGATGTCCTGAACGCGCCAGCGCGTCACACCGTCCCGCTCAAGCTCGGAACCCGCCTCGATCCAGGCGCCGATCTCGGCGATCTGCGCGTCCGTCAACCGGCCCTCGCTCCCGCCGCGCGGGAGATCCGCGAGGCCGTCGAAGCCCTCCGTGTTGTAGCGCAACACCCAGTCGCGCAGGATTTGAAGCTCCATGCCCTGCGCCCGAGCCGCCTCCGTGCGAGACGCGCCCTCCATGATCATGGCGAGCGCACGCGCGCGCGACGCTTGCTTCGCGTCCCCGCAGTGCCTCGAAAGCGCGTGGAGCTCGTCCGCTGTGTGTGCCGTCCAGGTTATCGGCGTTGCCGCACTCATCGTCATCCTCCGGCGCTGGTGAGTCGATCACCACAGTCTATGGAGGTCGTCCGGACCGTCACCCCAACATATGGGGATGGTGAGTCAATTTGGAGCGCGCTTGGTATTACGACACATCGCGACATGTCCGGCGGGCGCGCTTCAGCGCCTGCTCCGGAACCCGGCCTTGCGCCCGCCGGTCCGAGCCGGGAACGGCGGTATCAGGCAGCCTGGCGGCGGCGGCGAAGCTGGGACAGGCCGACAAGGCCGAGCAGCGCCACTCCGACGGGATAGACCAGCTCCTTGGGCGGCAGGTCCGTCTGCTCGACATCGACGCCGGTGACATAGTCGCCCCACTCCAGCCCGGCGCGCTCGGCCATGCCGTTGAAGGCCAGATCGGCCACGGCATAGCGCCCGTCGCCTTCGCGCCCGATCCGGAGCCCGAAGGTTTCCGCCGGGCTGTCGGTCGGGTCTTCGGGGGTTTTCAGGGCGAACAATTTGTAGCGGTCCCCGTAGTTGGTCTCCCGCGTCACATGCAGCCGGACATGCCGCTCCGGCGCGGGCGCAAACTCGCCCGAGACGAACGATTCGAAGTCGACCGGCACATAAGGCGGCGCGGCCCGGTCCATGAAAAAGCCGGGGCGGAACAGCATGAAACAGGCGATGGCGAGCAAGGCTCCCTCGTACCACCTGACCCGGACCAGCATCCAGCCTTGGGTAAGCGAGCTGAATGCCAGAATGGCGAACAGCGACATGAGCACGACAAGGGCTCCGTGCCAGATGTTCTCGATGCCGATCAGCAGCAATTCGGTGTTGAACAGGAACACAAGCGGCAGGACGGCAGTGCGGATGTCGTAGAGGAAGGACTGCACGCCGGTCTTCAACGGGTCCGCCCTGGAGATCGCGGAGGCCGCGAATGCCGCGAGGCATACGGGCGGCGTCGAGTCCGCCAGGAGCCCGTAATAGAAGACATAGAGATGGACGGCGATCAGCGGCAGGACGAGGCCGGAGGCGCTGCCGAGCTCCACCAGCACGCCGCCGAGCAGGGAGGCCACGACGAGGTAGTTTGCGGTCGTCGGCAGCCCCATGCCGAGCACGATGCAAAGCACGGCGGTTAGTCCCAGCAGGACATAGACATTGCTGCCGGCGATCGCCTCGACGACACCGACCATGGCGTTGTTGAGGCCGGTGGAGGACACCGCGCCCACGATGACGCCGGCAGCGGCCACGGCTACGGCAATCCCGATCATGTTGCGGGCGCCGGCGACCATGCCGGCATAGATCTCGGTCAGGCCCTGCGCCGCGGCGTCGATGACGGCAACGCCGTTTCCGCGCACCGCGCCGACGATCCGGCGGGCGAGGATGATGCCCATGAGCGAGAGGATGGAATAGAACACCGCGCTGTGCGCGCTCCAGCGTTCCACCATCAGCAGATAGACCAGGATGACGATCGGAATGAGGTAGTGCAGGCCGCTCAGAAAGGTCGTCCGGAGGGGCGGGATCTCGACCGCAGGCAGCCCCGAAAGCCCGAGCTTCTGCGCCTCGAGATGGGAAATGTAGAACAGCGCGATATAGCTGAGCGCAGCCGGGATCGCCGCCGCTATCACGACATCGACATAGGAGATGCCGATGAACTCGGCGATGATGAAGGCGGCCGCGCCCATGATCGGCGGCATGATCTGGCCGTTCGTCGATGCCGCAACCTCGATGGCGCCCGCCTTGACCGCCGGCATGCCGATCCGGCGCATGACGGGAATGGTGAAGGTGCCCGTCGTGACGACATTGGCGATCGACGAGCCGGAGATCATGCCCGTCATGCCCGATGCGAGGATGGCCCCCTTGGCCGGGCCGCCGCTGTATCGGCCCACCATGGCGAAGGAGAGCGCGAGGAAATACCGGCCGGCCCCGGCCTTGTCGAGCAGCGCGCCGAACAGCACGAACAGGAACACGAAACTGACCGAGACGCTGAGCGGAATCCCGAACACCGCCTCTCCGGTCAGCCATTGGTAGCCGATCAGCCGGTTCAGGCCGAGCCCCTTGTGCGAGACGATGTCCGGCATCACCTGGCCGAAGATCGAATAGACGAGGAAGACAATGCAGACGATCACGAGCGGCGCGCCGACCGCCCGGCGCGCGGCCTCGAGCAGCAGCACAAGTCCCGCGCCGCCCAGCAGCGCCTCGACCGGAACGCCGTTCCAGACATGGAGCACGCCCTGCCGGGCGACGAGGCCGTCCCATCCGAAGAACAGGTAGAGGGCGGTGAGGCAGGCGAGAACGGCGCAGGCGGCATCGTGGAAGGGCAGACGATGCCCGGCCCGGCGGCGCGACGCCGGGTAGATCAGGAAGCACAGCAACAGGGCGAAAGACAGATGGATGCCGCGGGCGGGAACATCGCCGATGACGGCGAAGTCCAGCATGAAGGGGAACGGAGACGCGATCCACAACTGGTAGATCGACCACGCGAAACAAATCGCGCTGACCGTTACCGCAAGCCGCGACCCTTGCCGGCGGCCCTGGAATTCCACCTCCTCCGGCGTCTTGTCGATGTCGGCAGGCGGCATCGCCACGTTCGGACCGCCGTTTTCCCGCCGCCGCAAGGCTGCAGCGGTCCCGGCCGCCGCCCTGCGGAGCGATAGATGGTCAATATGAGACGGCCGGCGCCCGCCCGGAGCGCCGGCCGCCAGGGACCGAGGCTATTTCAGGCCCTTTTCCTTGTAGTACTTCTCCGCGCCGGGATGCAGGGGCGCGGAGAGTCCGTCCATCGTCATATTCGCCGGATCGAGGTTGGCGAAGGCGGGATGCAGCGACCGGAAGTCGTCGAGGTTCTCCATCACCGCGCGGGTGACCTCATAGACCACCTGTTCGGGCACGTTCTCATGCGTGACGAAGGTCGCCATGACGCCGAAGGTCGTCACGTCTTCGGCGGTCGTCTTGTAGGTGCCGGCCGGGATCGTCGCGAACGCATAATAGGGATTGTCCGCGACCAGCTTCTTCTCGACATCGCTGTTGAGGTTGACGATGTAGGCTCCGCACCCGTCTGTCGCCACGGCCACGCCCGCATTCGGCACGCCGACCGTGTAGCCATAGGCGTCGATCTTGCCGTCGCAAAGCGCCTGGGACTGCTCCGTCGAGGTCAGTTCGGTCGCGACCGCCAGGTCGTCGGCGCTCATGCCGTGGCCTTCCATCAGCACCTCGGTCGTGCCGCGCTGGCCCGAACCGGGATTGCCGATGTTCATCCGCTTGCCCCTGGCGTCTGCGAAGGAACCGATGCCCGCGCCGTCCGCGGCAATCAGGTGGAAGGGCTCGGGATGGACCGAGAAGACAGCCCGCAGGCCGGGGCAATTCGTGACCTTCTGCGAACTGCCATTGACCGCATGGAACTGCCAGTCGGACTGGGCGACGCCGAATTCGAGCTCGCCCGCGCAGATCTGGCCGATATTGTAGGTCGAGCCGCCGGTGGACGGGGCGGCGCAGCGGATGCCGTGCTTGCGGCCCTTCTTGCGGCCTTCGGCGGCTTCCTTGTGGACCATGCGGCACACGGAGTTGCCGACCACGAAATAGACGCCCGTCGGGCCGCCCGTGCCGATGGAGATGAATTTGCGGTCCTGGGCCGCCGCATCGCCCGCGGCGAAACCGGCGCCGAGCAGGGCGGCCGCGGCCAGCGCGGTTGTGGGGATGAACTTTCTCATGGCATCTGCTCCTTTGCAGTGTCGCCGGCGCAACGGTAAGCGCCGAATGCGACAGATCTCTTTCGGTCTTGCCTTGCTTGTCGGCGCCGGGCGCACTTCCGATTCAACAAGGGCAACGCGCTTTCGACTCCTGCAAGCCTGCGCCGGGCGTTTCGGAAACGAGCGGAAATTGCGCCGCCGGCTCGCATCGCAATGACCGCCGGTATCATACTTGGGCATGGACATATGAAAAGGGTCGGCGTCCTTGGGGAACCAGGCGGCCTTGCCGTCGGCGCCTATCCGGTGTTCCCTGCCGCGAAACGAACGACGACAAGGGAAGGGGATCCCATCCGATGGATCTGCGACTGGCCGGGAAAACCGTGCTCATCACCGGCGCCTCGAAGGGCATCGGGCTCGCCTGCGCCGAACTCTTCGCGGAGGAGGGCTGCGACCTGCATCTGGCGGCGCGCACGAAAGCCGATCTCGAACGCGCGCGCGACGCCGTCCGCGCCCGGCGCAATGTCGCGGTGACGATCCATCCGCTCGATCTCTCGGACGGCGGCAATGTCAAGCGCCTGGTCGCGGAGACCGGCGAGGGCCTGGACATCGTCGTCAACAATGCGGGCGCCATACCCGGCGGGCCGATCCACGCGATCGACGAGGAGCGCTGGCGCGAAGCCTGGGACCTCAAGGTGTTCGGCTACATCAACATGTGCCGGGAGCTCTATCCGGTGTTCAAGGCGAAGCGGGCCGGGGTCATCGTCAATGTCGTGGGCACGGGCGGCGAGCGCCCCTTGGCCGGCTACATCGCCGGCGCGGGCGGCAATGCCGGGCTGATGGCGTTCACCCGCGCGCTCGGCGGCAAGAGCCCCGGGGACGGGTTCCGCGTCGTCGGCGTCAATCCCGGCGCCATCCTGACCGGGCGTCTGGAGACGATCATGCGCGCCCAGGCGCTCGACCGTTTCGGCGACGAGGAACGCTGGGAGGAATGCATGCCCACCGATCCGCCCCCCGGCGAGCCGGAGGACTGCGCCGACCTGGTCGCCTTCCTCGCCTCGGACCGCGCGCGACATATCTCGGGCACCGTGGTCACCATCGACCTCGGCGCCGTTTCCCGCTAGGAGCCCTGCACCGCCATGAGCAGCACCCTTGAGTTCTTCTTCGACGTCTCCAGCCCGTGGACCTATCTGGCCTTCCACCGGATCGAGGACTTCTGCGACGAGCTGGACGCGAACCTGGTCTGGAAACCGTTCCTGGTCGGCGGCGTCTTCAACAAGGTGAACCCGAGCGTCTATCAACGCCGCGAGAACCCGGTCCCGCCCAAGGACGCCTATTACCGCAAGGACATGGACGACTGGGCCCGCTATGAAGGCATCGAAATCGGCAAGCCTTCGGTCTTCCCGGTCAACTCGGTGAAGGCGATGCGCGGCTGCTTCCACGCCATCGACGAGGGCAAGGTGTCCGCCTTTGCGCGCGGCTGTTTCGAGGCCTATTGGCGCGACGACCGCGATATCGGCCGGGAGGACGTGCTCGCGGAGGTGGTCGAGGCGGCCGGCCTCGACAAGCAGCGCTTCTTCGCCGCCATCGCCGATCCGGGAATCAAGCAGAAGCTGTTCGACACGACAGACGAGCTGATCGACCGGGGCGGGTTCGGTTCGCCCACCTTCTTCCTCGACGACGGCGACATGTATTTCGGCAATGACCGCCTGGAGCTGATCCGGGCGGCAATCGAAAGGAAGCGCAATGGCTGAACCCGTGCTCACCGCCGAAGAATCGTCGTTGCGGGAGACCGCGCGCCGTGTGCTGCCGGCCGGCAGTTTCGGCAATGTGCCGTTCGAGACCGTCATCCGATCCGGGCAGGGCAGCCATGTCTGGGACGTCTCGGGCAATGAGTATATCGACTACCTGCTCGGCTCGGGGCCGATGCTGGCGGGGCATTGCCATCCCGAGGTGGTCGAGGCGGTGATGGAGCAGGTCGGGCGCGGCTCGACCTTCTTCGCCAACAACGAGCACGGAATCCGGCTGGCCGAGGCCGTGACGGAGCGCGTCGCCTGCGCGGAAAAGGTGCGCTTCGTCTCCAGTGGCAGCGAGGCCACCTTCTACGCCATGCGGATCGCCCGCGCCTTCCGCGGCCGCGACAAGATCCTGAAATTCGAGGGCGGCTTCCACGGCATGAACGACTATGCGCTCATGTCGATGGCGCCGAAGCGGCCCGGCAATTTCCCGCAGGCGGCGCCGGACAGCGCCGGCATTCCCGCGGGCGTCCGCGACGAGGTGCTGATTGCGCCCTACAACGATATCGAAACGGCGGTGCAACTCATCCGCGACCATGCCGACGAACTGGCGGCCGTCATCGCGGAACCGTTCCAGCGCCTGATCCCGCCCAGGCCGGGCTTCCTCGAGGCCCTGCGCGAGGTGACGGAGGAAACCGGCGTCGTGCTGATCTTCGACGAGGTCGTGACCGGCTTCCGGTTCGCGCGCGGCGGGGCGCAGGAGCGTTACGGCGTCACGCCCGACATGTGCTCGCTCGGCAAGGTGGTGGGCGGCGGCTATCCGCTTGCCGCCATCGCCGGGCGGGACGACATCATGGCCCATTTCGACGCCGGGCGTGTGGACGGCGACCGCTTCGCGCAGCAGATCGGCACGCTGAGCGGCAACCCGGTCGCCGCCGTCGCGGGCCTCAAGACGCTGGAGGTGCTGGGCCGGCCCGGCGTGTACGAGCGCCACGAGCAGATCGGGCAGGCGCTCATCGACGGGCTGGAGACGCTGCTGCGGGAGAGCGGGCACGAAGGGCAGGTGCTGGGCTCGCCGCCCATGTTCGATGTCATCTTCGCCGGCGGCGAGGTTTCCGACTACCGCGCCACCATGCGCGCCGACGCGGCCAAGACGAATGCCTTCAATGCCGGGCTGCGCGCCCGCGGCATTTTCAAGGGGCAGAGCAAGTTCTACCTCTCGGTGGTGCACACCGACGAGGACATTGCGGACACCCTCGCCGCCGCGCGCGGGTCGCTCAGGGGGCTGTCCCGGTCTCCCGCGCCCTGATGCGGGCCCAGTCGTCGCGGAGGCCGACCGTGCGGTTGAAGCCGCCGTCGGGATCGGCGGCAAAGTAGCCGAGCCGCTCGAACTGCACCGCTGTCCCGGGTTCGAGAGCGGCCAGCCCGGGTTCCAGCCGGCAGTCGTCGAGCACTTCCAGCGAATCCGGGTTCAGGTCTTCGAGGCCGCCCGGCTCGTCGCAGGCGAAGAGCGGCCCGTATAGCCGGACCGGCGCGCGCTCGGCATGGGCGGCGGAAACCCAGTGGATCGTCGCCTTGACCTTGCGCCCGTCCGGCGCGCTGCCGCCGCGCGTCTCGGGATCGTAGCGGCAGCGCAGTTCGACGATCTCGCCGCTGGCGTTCTTCACCGCCTCCAGGCAGGTCAGGAAATAGGCGTAGCGCAGCCGCACCTCCCGACCGGGGGCCAGGCGGAAGAACTTCCGGGGCGGGTCTTCCATGAAATCGTCGCGCTCGATCCAGAGTGCGCGCGAGAAGGGCAGCTTGCGGGCGCCGGCCGCCGGGTCGCCCGGATTGTTGGCGGCGTCCAGCCATTCCGTCCCGCCCTCGGGGTAGTTTTCGATCACCACCTTGAGCGGCCGCAGCACGGCCATGCGCCGCTCGGCGGTCCGGTTGAGTTGCTCGCGTATGCAGTGGTCGAGCAGCGCCGCCTCGACCCGGCCGGCGCTCTTCGAGATGGCGAGCCGCGAGACGAAGTCGCGCAGTGCCGCCGCCGGCACGCCCCGCCGGCGGAGGCCGCGCAGCGTCGGCATGCGCGGATCGTCCCAGCCCGCGACATGGCCCTCCTGCACCAGGCGGGTCAGCACCCGCTTGGAGAGGATCGTCCCGGTCATGTCGAGCCGGGCGAATTCGTACTGGCGCGGACGGCAAGCGGCCGGCACGCGCTCCAGCAGCCAGTCGTAGAGCGGGCGGTGGTCGGCGAATTCGAGCGTGCAGAGGGAATGCGTCACGCCCTCGATGGCGTCCGACTGGCCGTGGGCGTAGTCGTAGGTCGGATAGATGCGCCAGGCATCGCCGGTACGCGGGTGAGTGTGGTCGAGGATGCGGTAGAGCACGGGATCGCGCAGGTTGATATTGCCGGAGCCCATGTCGATCCGCGCCCTCAGCACACAGGCGCCCGGCGCGAACTCGCCGGCCCTCATGCGGCGGAGCAAATCGAGGCTCTCCGCCGCCGGGCGGTCGCGCCAGGGGCCGGCCCGGCCCGGTTCGGTCAGCGTGCCGCGGCTCGCCCGGATCTCCGCCGCCGACTGCTCGTCGACATAGGCGTGGCCCGTCTCCACCAGGTGCTCGGCCCATTCGTAGAGCATCTCGAAATAGTCCGAGGCGTGAACCGGCTCGCCCGCCCACCGGAAGCCGAGCCAGCGCACATCCTCGCGGATCGCGTCGATATAGGCCTGCTCTTCCTTCGCCGGATTGGTGTCGTCGAAGCGCAGGTTGCAGTGGCCGCCGAACTCCTCGGCCACGCCGAAATTCAGGCAGATCGACTTGGCGTGGCCGATATGCAGGAAGCCGTTGGGCTCGGGCGGAAAGCGGGTCACGACCGACGCCACCCGGCCCTCCACCAGGTCGGCGCGGATGCGGTTGCGGATGAAGTCGCCGCCCGCGGGCGCGTCCATGGGGCCGGCGCTCCCGCTCAGAACGGCGATGTGCCGCGGGTGACGGTGCGGTGGAGCACGCGAGCCTCGCCGGCGCGCTCCTCCGCGCGGTGCAGCAGGCAGCGATTGTCCCACATCAGCAGGTCGCCCGGCCGCCACCGGTGGCGATAGACGAAACGCTCCTGCGTGCTGTGCGCCTCGATCTCCTCCAGCAGCGCCTCGCCCTCGCCGCGGTCCATGCCGAGGATGTGCGAGGCGTGGTTGCCGATGAAGAACGCCTCATGGCCGCTCTCGGGGTGGCGGCGGACCAGCGGGTGGGCGACCGGAGGATAGACGGCCGCTTCTTCCGCGCTCGCCTCGCGCTCGCCGGATTTCTGGCAGGAGCGCACCCAGTCATGCACCGCCTTCATCGCCCGGAAGATTTCCTGCCGCTTGGGGGAACAGACCTCGAAGGCGCGGCGCATGTTCGCGAACTCGGTGCGTCCGCCCCGCCCCGGCGCCTGCACACCATAGAGGAAAGTCGCGCAGGACGGCACGGTCCGGTAGGACTTGTCCGAGTGCCAGCGCAGGTTTCCCTTCGCCGCCGCCTCGGGCTTCGGCCGCCCCTCGGCGTCAAGGTTCGAGACCGTGTGGACGAGCGAGATGTCGTCGCCCTTGTTGCGCTGGATATGCACATCCAGCGCGCCGAACCGCCGCGTCGCCGCCAGTTGCGCCGGCTTGTCGAGCTCCTGTTCGCGGAAGCACAGGATATGGCGGTCGAGGAACGCCTCATGCAGCGCGGCCCGGTCGCCGTCGTCGAGCGGTTCGCGCAGATCGACACCCCGGACCTCGGCGGCCAGCACGTCGGAAAGCGGTCGGATCGAGAGCGTCATGGCTGCAGTCTAGCCCGGATTTCCGACCGCTGCCATTACCCGCGCCGCGCCGTGGGCGGCAGGCTTGCGGCCCGACAAGCGAAACGCCGGGCCTCGGGGAGGCCCGGCGTCCGGTTGCGGGAAAGATCGGGCGAGGTCCGCGTTCAGGCCGCTTCGACGGTCTGCGGCGCGCCGGAGCCGATCTCGATCCGACGCGGCTTCAGCGCCTCGGGCACCTCGCTCACCAGCTCGACGGCGAGCATGCCGTTCTCGAGCTTCGCGCCTGCCGCCTTCACATGCTCGGCGAGGCGAAAGGTGCGCCGGAACTGCCGGGCCGCGATACCGCGATGCAGGAAGACGCGGTCGTCGCCCTGGCTGCGGACCTTGCCGGCGATCACGAGTTCGTCGCCCTTGGCCTCGATCGCCAGGTCCTCTTCGCCGAAGCCGGCCACCGCCATCTCGATGCGATAGGTGTGCTCGCCGGTCTTGACGATGTTGCAGGGCGGATAGTGCTCCGCCGTGGCGTCGGCGTTCATGACGCGGTCGAAATTCTTCATCAGCCGTTCGAAGCCGATGGTGGACCGCAGGAGAGGGGAAAAATCGAATGCCGTCATCGGTCATCCTCCTTGAGAAGCGATTGTCGATGTTTCGGAGGTCCGCCGACCGTCGGCCGGACCCGCCATCCTCCGCCCCCGTTACCCGGCGAACTTCGGACAACCTCCAAGTGGGGATGCGCGGCGGAGATTCAAGAAGCCGGCGCGATTCTATTGACCGAGGGGCGCCTGGTTTTTGTTCAGGCGTATTGGACGTCCTGGATGAAGCGTTCGGGCGGCCCCGTCAGGATGTTGAGGACGTCCCGGCGCTCATGCAGGCGCAAGGCGAGGTTGTGGCCCTTGCGCCGCGCCCGGTCCTCCCTGCCAGATCGACACGGCCAAACGCGCGCCCACGGCCAGGACCGCAATCGTTCCGCCGCGCCCGCCGCTCAGACGCGCGCCGCGACATAGGCGCCGGGGGCGTCGGCAAGGGCGGGCAGCGGGCCGTCGCCGGGAGTGCGCGCAGGCGCCTTTCCGCCGGCCGAACGCGCGACCCATGCGGCCCAGTCCGGCCACCAGGAACCCGGCTTCTCCGTCGCGCGCTCCAGCCAGGCTTCTCCGTCCTTCAACATCCGGCCGTGGGTCCAGTGGCTGTATTTGCCGGCCGCCGGCGGATTGACGATGCCGGCGATATGGCCGGACGCCGCGAGCACGAAGCGCACCGGCCCGCCATAGTGCCTCGCGCCCCGATAGACGCCGGGCCACGGCGCGATATGGTCCTCGCGCGTGCCGACGACATAGCTGCGGGTCCGGACCGCCGAGAGGTCCAGCCGTTCGCCCGCGATCTCCAGCGCGCCCGGCTCCGCCAGCGCGTTGTCCATATACATGCGGCGCAGGTAGAAGCTGTGCATGCGCTTCGGCATCCGCGTCGAATCGGCGTTCCAGAACAGCAGGTCGAACGGCACCGGGTCGCGCCCGAGCAGGTAGTTGTTGATGACGAAGGACCAGATCAGGTCGTTGGCGCGCAGCATGTTGAAGGTGGTCGCCATGTCGGCGCCTTCCAGGACGCCTCCGGCCTTGTCCATGCGCGCCTCCAGCGCCGCCACCTGCTCCTCGTCGATGAACACGCCAAGCTCGCCCGCTTCGCTGAAATCGACCAGCGAGGCGAAATAGGTGGCGCTCTCGACGGGCGTCTCGCCGCGCGCCGCCAGCCAAGCGAGCGTGACCGCGAGCAGCGTGCCGCCGAGGCAATAACCGATGGCGTTCGCGCGCCGGGCCCCGGTAATCCGCTCGACGGCGTCGAGCGCGGCGAGCGGGCCTGCGGCCATGTAATCGTCGAAGGATTTGTCGGAGAGCCGGGCATCGGGGTTGACCCAGGAGATGACGAACACGGTGTGGCCCTGCTCGACCGCCCAGCGCACGAAGGAGTTTTCGGGCGTGAGGTCCAGAATGTAGAACTTGTTGATCCAGGGCGGGACGATCAGCAGCGGCACTTCGTGGACCGTCTCCGTGGCCGGGGCGTACTGGATGAGCTCCATGAGGTCGTTGCGCAGCACGACCTTGCCCGGCGTGACGGCGACATTGCGGCCGACCTCGAAGGCGGACATGTCGGTTTGCGCAATGCGGAGCCGGCCCTTGCCCGCCTCCAGGTCGCGCAGCAGGTTCTCGAAGCCGCGCAGCAGGTTCTCGCCATTGCTGTCCACGGTCTCGCGCAGCACCCTGGGGTTGATGGCGGCGAAATTGGTCGGCGCCATCGCATCGACGAACTGGCGCGTGTAGAAGGCGACCTTGTCGGCGTCGTGCCGGTCGGCGCCCTCGGGCTCCGGCAGGCTGCCGAGCAGGAAGCGCGAGGAAAGCAGATAGGACTGCTTGATGAAGTCGAAGACGAAGTTCTCCCGCCAGGCGGCGTCCTTGAAGCGCCGGTCGCCCGGCTCCGGATCGGCGACCGGCGGCGTCGGCCCGCCCCCCATCATCCGGCGCGCCGTGTCCTGCCAGAGTTTCGCATATTGCTGCGCGAGCTCGGCCTGGGCGGTCATCATGCGCGCCGGGTCGGCCATCATCCGCGCCGTCATTTCGAGGAAGGCCTTGCCGATGCCGAGCGGGTCCGGGTCGGTCGCGCCGGCTTCCGCCCCGTGCCGGGCGGCGAACTCCGCGGCCACGCGCCGGCTCCGTTCCGTGATCTCCCGGAGGCGTTCGGCGAGCGCATCCTGGTCGAGTGTGCCGGTCATGGGGCCGCCTCCAGCAATGTTCCGCCGCTATAATAGTCCGAGAGCATTGTTGCGTCGCAGCATAAAATTGTCGCAGTGCGGAATGGCGCTGCTGCTGGCGGGATGCGCGATGCTGGGCGACACGCCGCCGCCGTCCGGGGGGCTCGCCGACGAGGAACGCATCCAGCGCGAACGCCCCTGGCCCAGGCTTGCCGATGTTCCCAACGCGCCGCGCCCGGGCTCGGACCCGGCGGCCATTGCTGCGCTCCGGGCGAAGCTGGAGGCGGAGCGGGCCGCGCACGAAGCGGCGCGCGCCTGTCCGTCCGGCCGCGCCGGCGAAGACGGGAAGTGCGTGGAATAGCGCGGCGCTCTTGCTATAAACGCGCCGCCCCCGTTTCCGGAGACCGGAGGCCATGGACCGCGACTTCCACCGAATCAGACGCCTGCCGCCCTATCTCTTCGCCGAGGTGAACGAGATGAAGGCCCGCGCGCGCGCCGCCGGCGAGGACATCATCGACTTCGGCATGGGCAATCCCGACCGGCCGCCGCCGCCGCATATCGTCGAGAAGATGATCGAGGCGGCGCGCGCCCCCCGCGCCCACCGCTACTCGACCTCGCGCGGGATACCGGGGCTGCGCCGCGCGATTGCGGCCTATTACGACCGGCGCTTCGGCGTGGAAATCGACCCCGAGCGGGAGGCGGTGGTCACGCTCGGCTCCAAGGAAGGGCTCGCCAATCTCGCCCAGGCGATCTCCTCGCCGGGCGACATCGTGCTGGTGCCCAACCCTTCCTACCCGATCCATCCCTACGGCTTCATCATCGCCGGCGCCTCGGCGCGGCATATGCCTGTGGGGCCGGGCCACGATTTCATGGCCGAGCTGGAACGCGCGGCGCGCCATTCGGTGCCGCCGCCGACCGCGCTCCTGCTGAGCTATCCGTCGAACCCGACGGCGGAGGCGGCCGATCTCGACTTCTACGGCGAGGTGGTGGATTTCTGCCGCCGGCGCGGGATCTGGATCATCTCCGACCTCGCCTATGCCGAGATCTATTTCGACGGCCGGCCGCCGCCTTCCGTGCTGCAGGTGCCGGGGGCGCGCGACATTGCGGTCGAGTTCACCTCTCTTTCCAAGACCTATTCGATGCCGGGCTGGCGGGTCGGCTTCTGCGTCGGCAATGAGCGGCTCGTCGGCGCGCTTTCGCGGGTGAAATCCTATCTCGACTACGGCGCCTTCACGCCGATCCAGGTCGCCGCGGTGGCGGCGCTGAACGGCCCGCAGGACTGCGTGGAGGACGTGCGCGCGCTCTACCGGGAGCGGCGGGACGCGCTGGTGGACGCTTTCGGGCAAGCCGGCTGGGCGGTGCCGCCGCCGCCCGCGACCATGTTCGCCTGGGCGCCGCTGCCGCCGGCGCTGGCGGGCATGGGCTCGCTCGAGTTTTCCAAATTGCTGCTGCGCGAGGCGAAGGTCGCCGTCTCGCCGGGCGTGGGCTTCGGCGAGCATGGCGAGGGGTTCGTGCGCCTGGCGCTGGTGGAGAACCGCCAGCGAATCCGCCAGGCGGCGCGCGGCGTCAAGCAGTTCCTGGCGGCCGCCGCCGCCTTTGCCGGGGAGGCGGGGCGCCCGGTCGCCGCGGCCGGGCGATGACGGCGCTCAGGCTTGCCGTTGCCGGCCTGGGCACGGTCGGGGCCGGCCTCATCCGGCTCATAGAGCGCGAGGCGGACCTGCTGGCGCTCAGGGCCGGGCGCCGGATCGAGATCGTCGATGTCTCGGCGCGCGAACGCGGCCGGGACCGGGGCGTGGCGCTGGACCGCTACCGCTGGCATGACGACGCCGTCGCCATGGCGCGCAGCACCGATGCCGATGTCGTCGTCGAGCTGATCGGAGGCTCCGACGGACCGGCCAAGGCGGTCTGCGAGGCGGCGCTCGGCGCCGGCCGCCATGTGGTCACGGCCAACAAGGCGCTGCTCGCCCATCACGGCGCGGCCCTGGCCCGCACGGCGGAGGAAGCCGGCGCGGCGCTCTGCTACGAAGCGGCGGTCGCCGGCGGCATCCCGGCGATCAAGGCGGTGCGCGAGGGCTTCGCCGGCAACGAAGTCCGGCGCGTGATGGGCATACTGAACGGCACCTGCAACTACATGCTCTCGGACATGCGCCGCACGGGACGCGATTTCGCTACCGTGCTGAAGGAAGCGCAGGAGCTGGGCTATGCCGAGGCGGACCCGGGCTTCGACATCGACGGCGTGGACGCCGCCCACAAGCTCGCCATCCTCGCGAGCCTCGCCTTCGGCGTGGAGGTCGATCTGGCGGCCGTGCATGTCGAGGGCATCCGCAGCGTCTCCGCGCTCGACATCGCCTTCGCCGAGGAGCTCGGATACCGGATCAAGCTGCTGGGCATTGCGCGGCAGTCGGATGCCGGGCTGGAGCAGCGCGTCCACCCCTGCATGGTGCCGGTCGAGGCGCCGATCGCGCATGTGGACGGGGTGCTCAATGCCGTTGTGGTCGAGGGCAGCCAGGTCGGCCGCGCCGTGCTCGAAGGCCCCGGCGCCGGGGCGGGGCCGACCGCCTCGGCCGTCGCCGCCGACCTTATCGACATCGCGCGCGGCAGCCGGGCGCCCACCTTCGGCGTCCCTGCCGCGGCGCTCCGGCCCTTGCGGGCGGCGCCGATGGAGGCCCATCGCGGCGCCTACTATATCCGTCTCATGGTGGTGGACCGGCCCCGAGTGCTCGCATCGGTCGCCTCCAGCCTCGGCGCGCACGGCATATCCATCGAATCCGTGCTGCAGCGGGGCCGCGCGCCCGAAGAGCGGGTGCCGGTGGTGATCGTGACGCATGAGACGCAGGAGCGCGCGCTGAACGCGGCGCTCGGCGAAATCGCGAACCATGAGGCGGTGGCCGAGCTGCCGCTTTCCATTCGCATCGAGGCCCTGTAACGAAACCGGGAGGAGGCCTGACCCATGCCGGACGCACCGTCCCCGAGCGACGACGACAGGGCCGCCATGGACCGCAACCTTGCGCTGGAGGCGGTGCGGGTGACGGAGGCCGCCGCGCTGGCGGCGTCGCGGCTGATGGGGCGCGGCGACGAGAAGGCCGCCGACCAGGCGGCGGTGGACGCCATGCGCCGGGCGCTCAACGATCTGACCATCGACGGCACGGTGGTGATCGGCGAGGGCGAGCGCGACGAGGCGCCGATGCTCTATATCGGCGAACGGGTCGGCGCCGGCGGCCCGAAGATCGACATTGCGCTCGACCCGCTGGAAGGCACGACGATCACGGCCAAGGGCGGGTCGAACGCGCTTGCCGTCATCGCCATGGCGGAAGAGGGCGGCTTCCTCCATGCGCCGGACGTCTATATGGACAAGATCGCTGTTGGCGCGGACCTGCCGGAAGGGGTGGTCGATCTCGACCGGAGCCCGGCGGACAATCTCGCGGCGCTGGCGGAGGCCAAGGGGGTGGCGGTCGCCGACCTCGTGGTCTGCATCCTCGACCGGCCCCGGCACGAACACCTGATCGGGGCGGTGCGCGACGCCGGCTCGCGCATTCAGCTCATCCAGGACGGCGATGTCTCGGGCGTCATCGCCACCTCGCGGCCGGACAGCGGCATCGACATCTATATGGGCTCGGGCGGCGCGCCGGAGGGCGTGCTGGCGGCGGCGGCGCTGCGCTGCATCGGCGGCCAGCTCCAGGGCCGGCTGCTGTTCCGCAACGACGACGAGCGCGCCCGCGCCGGGCGCATCGGCATCCGGGACCTGCACCGTAAGTACGACCTGCTGGAGCTTGCCGGCGGCGATGTCATGTTCGCGGCGACAGGCGTGACCTCCGGCACCATGCTGCGCGGCGTGCGCCGGTTTGCCGGCGGCGGCTATACCCATTCCATGGTCATGCGCTCCAAGAGCGGCACCGTGCGCACTGTGGAGGCCTGGCACAATTTCGACCGGAAGACCGGCTTCGACGCCGTGGACGGCTGATACCGGGGTGCTCGATGCGAGGCTCATGCCCGGAAGCGTTTCGTCATGCTCCTCGCCCCGCATGCGGGGCGAGGAGGGTTGCGCCGGCCCGGCATGGCCTTGCCGGAGGAGACCCCCTCGCGAAGTGTCATGACATTCCGTAACTGCCCAGGATATTTGCTATCCTGCTTATCCGTGACGCTCCGCACGTGAGGCTGTATGTTTTCAATATATTCTGCATGAGGGGGTCACGGTTATGAGGTTCAAGGTTGCCTCGCGCGTGCGTGGTTTGTAGCGACGAGGCGTTTCGCCAGGTCTTCGGTACCGAGGAGCAGTGCCGCGCGGCCGCTGGTCCGGCTGCGCTGGCCGGACGGCTTCGTCTGCCCCTGCTGCGGTCATCGCGGGCATTGCGTGCTGGCGGGGCGCGGGCTCTATCAATGCAACCGGTGCAAGAAGCAGACATCGCCCACGGCGGGCCCGATCTTCCACGCGACCAAGCTGCCGCTGACACTCTGGTTCGCCGCCATCCACCCGATCGTGACGGCGAAGAACGGCATCTCGTCGGTGGAACTCGGCCGCCGTCTCGGGGTCAAGCAGCCGACGGCCTGGGCCGTGAAGCACAAGATCATGGCGGTGATGGCGCGGCGCGAGGGGGAGACGGCGCTTACGGGGCGGGTCGAGAGGGACGACGCCTGTCTCGGCGGGATGCGCTCCGGCGGCAAGCGGGGCGCAGCGCGGCGGGCAAGACGCCCTTCGTGGCGGCGGTCTCGACCAGTGCGGAAGGGCGCCCACGCAAGCTGAAGCCGGCGCCGGTCAAGGGCTTCCGCAAGCGCGAGATCGCGCGTGGCGCCAAGCACTGGCTGGCCCCCGGCGCGGCGGTTGTGACGGATGGGCTGGGCTGCTGGAGCGCACTCGACGAGATCGCCTGCAGCCATCAGGCAATCCACACCGGGGCGGGCCGGCAGGCGGCCCGCATGGCGCCATTCAAATGGGTGAACACGACGCTCGGCAACATCAAGTGTGCGATCGCCGGGACCTGTCGCAAGCTCGGCCCAGACCATGCCGAGCGCTACAGCGCCAGCTTCGCCTGACGCTACAACCGGCGCTATCAACTCAAGACAATGATCCCGCGTTTCGTCCATAGCGCCGCACGCAACGAAACCATCCCCTATCGCCTCCTCATCGCTCGATGACTTTCAGCGATAAGCAGGAAAAACTAAGAAGAACTATAACAGGATCGAGGAGAATCGTGCAGTGTCTGTGGTGGACAGGTCTGCTGTCTGGTCTAGTGTCTGCGGTATTTCTTTATGTTTTGCGGTGGTTCTATGAAGATTGGAGGTGGCTCTATGAAGATTGGAACGGCTTTTTGTGTAGCAAGAATGGCTTGATTGTTGCTGCATTTATCTCGCCACTGATTATGACGATGATGTGTGCTTCAGGGCACGGTTGGAAACGAATAGTTAGGTGCAAAGAAAACGAATTGCGGAGTGTGATCAGAACAACTCAAAGTGAAGCGGAATCTGCGTTTAGATCTTTGTATGAGCAATTGAGCCTCCATATCAGCCAGTCATCAAAAGAAAACAAACCCGATAACGAGTAAGCGGTCGAAGATCTCGCAGCCGTTGAGTCAGGAATATGGAACCCGTGGAATTCGTCCCTAATTTTCAGCCCGCGTCCTGAATGTCGGCCTTATGTCTGGGTCACGAAGGCCGTCAGCGCCTGGAGGCTTGCCGGTCTCGGGGCGAGGAAACCATCGTCGAGGCGCTCGTCCGGGGGCGGGGGCATTAGGCGCGGCGAGGTGTCAGGTATTGCGACGGCATGTAGAGCGCCAATCGGAACGCCCCGATCCGACGGTGCAGTTCTTCGTAGGAAAGCTCGCCTTGGCTGTTAGTGGCGGGAAACAGGTTCAACGGCGGCGCCCGCTCTGGGAAATCGCCGATGCTCTCTATCACTTCGGGATAGTAACGGCGGATATGCCAACGCGAGCGGGCGATGGTGACCGCGTCCAGCAGGGATAGGAAGTCAGCGCCCAGTGTCTCAAGCAGGGCGGCCTTGTCATCAAGTTGTCCGGGGCCAGCCTGCCCCCGCGAAAGCGGGGGTCCTGGTCCTTCAGGAAAGTGCGCATGCCGTAGCACGCGTCCTCCATCGGCTCTGGATGGGGCGCGAAGGCAAAACGGCAGACATTGACGCCGAACAGTGGCGCGACCGTGTAGTTCATTCCGGCGGTGAGACCGGGCAAGAAGTTCTCCACGATCTGCGCGGCTCGCGCTCTTCATCCAGATGCCGATACGGTCCATGAAGCCGGGTTCGCGGGAGGGGACCAGGAAGGTGTAGAGATTGTCGACGATCTCGCGCATGAGCGCGCGCATGTCATCGTCGCCGAAATGCGACACCTGCGGCCAGGGTATGCGTCGGCCCTCGGCATCGACCACCGTCACGTCCGACCAGTCCCCGGTCCGGGAGACCGGCCCGTCCCCGGCGTGAATATCCTCCAGCGCCGTGTTGCGCACGCATTGCATGGCCATTGCCCTGACAAGCAGGGACGCCTGCCGGTCGTCGCGGATCGGGTTGTCGGTCATGGGTCTCTCCGGTTCATGCGGGACGGGCAGGATGACGGCGTTCAAGGGATATGACCGCCGCGCGGCTCAGTGCATCGAGCCGCCGAAGCCTTCCGGCGGCGTATCGGCGGCGCCTGCCGTCCAGTCGAGCAGGCGGCGCAGGGCGGCGAGATCGGCGTTCTGCAGGAATACCGCCACCCTTGGCGATGCCCGGTCCCCGCCGGATACCCGTTGCGTTTCGGCAAATGTGATTTTCGCACCGCCCTCATGGGCGACACATAGACCTTGTTGGCGAAGACCGCCGGCGTTTCGCCGATCCGGGCTTCTTCCTCCGCGGAGGCCGATTGCGGCGCGTCCCGTTCATTCACGGCTTTGCTCTCCGTGGCCCGATGCAGCGACCGATGCGCTCACAGCGGCTCTATCCGCGTCGCCTGGAGCCCGGGCGGCGCGCTTTCCGCCTGCACGAAGACGCGCTGTCCCGGCTCTAGGTCGGTCATGCCGGAGCGGAACAGGGTGCTGGAATGGACGGATACCTCGGGGCCGTCGCCGTCCGGCACGACGAAGCCGAACCCTCTCGCCGGGTCGAAGAACTTGACGGCGACGGACAACTCCATGTCTGCCGGCCCGGGACCGTCGGTCTGCGGGCCTGGATACCGGGTGTCGAAGGACCGGCTGCGGTCCGCCGGACCCCCGGATCGGAGTCTCGGTCCGGCGGGCGGGGGCTCGACCGAGAGAATGCTCGACACCTGGGGACCCCTGTCGCCTTGCGTGACCTCGCAGTTCACTATCGCACCGTCGGGCAGCGTGTCACGGCCCGACGCCTGCACGGCGTTCAGGTGGCAGAACAGGTCGGCGGAGCCGTCCTCGGGCTCCAGGAAGCCGTAGCCCTTGCCCGTCTCGAACCATTTGACGAGCGCGCGGACCCGGCGACCCGAAGTGGCGGCGGCGTGAGCCGCGCCGGGTCGGGCGGCGATCCTGCCGGCCGCAGGCGGCCGAACGGGGGACACCGTGCGGGGCTCTGCCGTGGAAAAATCGATGGTCAGGATCCGGGAGACCTCGGGCCCGCGCTGGCTCTGCACTGTTTCGCAGGCGACCGTCGCTTCAGGGAGAAGGGTGGCGAGGCCGACCGCCGCCAGGGCCGCTTTCCCACAGTAGATGTCGGGCGAGCCGTCATCGGGCACGAGAAAGCCGTAGCCCTTCGCCGGGTCATCCCATCTGACCGTCGCTGACATCGGGTCGGCGCCCGGTCCTGAGATCGGATGTACCATGCCGGAAGGCTCTCCCCTCATGACGGAAACTCGCATCGAATGCCCCTTCTACCGTCCGACCCAAAGACGGTGAAGGTCCCGGGCAAGGAGAGTCCCGTTGATGAAGGCGTTCGGGATCGGGACAAGTACAGGACCCGGCTTGAGCGGAGCGGGCTCGCGAAGGATAGGTGAATGCGTAGTTTCGGCCAGGCCCCACAGATCTGACTTGCCGCTTGTCGTACCGTGCGGTACCTTCCGGGCCGTGTTTTCTGTGGGAAAGGTAAGGAGCCGACACATGACCCGGGAAAGTTTCTCGGCAACGGCCTGGCACAATGGCAGCCCGAGGAAAAGCGGCTCCGGCTATGGACTGAAAGTCTCCGTCGCGGCCCGCGACAGGTTCTTTGACAGGCAATGGCAGACCGTCACGCTGCGCCTGCATGGTGAGAACGCGAACCGCACTACGGATGTCAACTGTGCGAAGGACTCATTCTGGAACGGCACTTGCCGGGAGTTGATCGGCCGGGGAATCGGTATCTGGTTTATCGACAACGGTTTAGCCCCCTGGTCCAGAGGAAATCCACCGCGATTCCGCGTGTCACCCCTCGAACCCGGCGTGTTCGCCGTCGCGCCCGAGAGGCTATGACTCGTTTCACGTCGTTATGTCTGAAGGCAATAGTCGTGCGGTCGGTGTCGGCAGGACTTGTTACCCAGTGCCATTGACACGGCGCGCGCCGCTTGAGAAAGGATCAAGGAAACCGAAGCGAAGCGTGATCGTCACGACTCTACGGCCCTACATGCGCGTAGCCTCGCGGGTCAGAAGTCGAAGCCGTCCTCATACCAACCGCGAGTCATATGAACCGATACAGTGAGGCATCGGGATCAGCACGATGGGGCTACGGCCCAGCTGCGCCGGGTCGTATTGGTGATGACGTCGGGCTGGTCGGTCAGCCATTGCCACCCCGTCCGGCAGGCGTCCCTCAGGGCGGAGACATCCTTGAACACGCGGTTGGCGAAGCGGTTCGATTTCAGGAACAGAATGATCTGCTCCATCGGATTGAGTTCCGGACTGTAGGGCGGCAGATGCACGAGCGTCAGGTTGGGGGGAACGAGAAGGTCGCCCGAGCGATGCCAGCCCGCCCCGTCCAGCACAATCACGCCGTGCGCACCCGGCGCCACGGCCGCGCCGATCGCCGCCAGATGCTCGTTCATCGACGCCGTGTTCGCCCTGTCCGCCCCGTGGGCGATGCCGACGCCGCGCTCCGCGCAGGTGGCGCCGAACAGATAGATGTAGCCATAGCGATGGTCGCGCACGATGCGCGGACGCTGCTTCCCATTCGCCCAGACCCGTGTCGTCATCCCCTTCTGGGCGATGCGCGCTTCGTCCTGGAACCAGATTTCTATCGGACCCGCCAGCGCCTCAGAGCCGAGCGTCGACGTCAACTGTGCCTCGAACTCCGCCACGAACGACCTCTGCCGCTCCGCGTCGGCTTTGGGGGGGATCGGCCACCCCGAGACAAAGCGAAACCCGGCCCTTCGGAGCATCATACGGGCACCGCTCTCCGTATAGATGACCCCGAAGGCCTCCTCGATTTTCCGTACGATGTCCTGAACGCGCCAGCGCGTCACACCGTCCCGCTCAAGCTCGGGACCCGCCTCGATCCAGGCGCCGATCTCGGCGATCTGCGCGTCCGTCAACCGGCCCTCGCTCCCGCCGCGCGGGAGATCCGCGAGGCCGTCGAAGCCCTCCGTGTTGTAGCGCAACACCCAGTCGCGCAGGATTTGAAGCTCCATGCCCTGCGCCCGAGCCGCCTCCGTGCGAGACGCGCCCTCCATGATCATGGCGAGCGCACGCGCGCGCGACGCTTGCTTCGCGTCCCCGCAGTGCCTCGAAAGCGCGTGGAGCTCGTCCGCTGTGTGTGCCGTCCAGGTTATCGGCGTTGCCGCACTCATCGTCATCCTCCGGCGCTGGTGAGTCGATCACCACAGTCTATGGAGGTCGTCCGGACCGTCACCCCAACATATGGGGATGGTGAGTCAATTTGGAGCGCGCTTGGTCTGACGCAGCAGGCGCCGCGCCCGGTCCTCCTCGTCGCACTCCACAAGCGCCTGCAACTCCCGCGGGCGATGCGCATTGCAAAGCGCGTGCTCCACCCCCGCCATCGGCCAGTAGCATTCGATACGCCGCCAGCAGCGGGGCGCGCATCGCATGAAGCCACCGCGTGCGACCGCCAGGGCGAAGCCCGGTCTCGTCCGGATGCTTCGCACGCGCCTTGCGGGCCGCCAGCTCCTCCATATGCCCGGCCGCAACACGCAAACGCTCCGCCGCCCGACGGCTCATACTCGCCAGGGTCGCCGGCGACACGCGCGCCCCGAACAACACACCCGGCGCCTCCGACAACCGCCGCTCCGGCAGAAACCGACCGTGACGAAGCCACACCGCAACGCCCGAAAGACGCGGACCATACCGAACCGGACCCGATACCCCCTTCGGAAACGACGCCCGCGTCACAACCCCGCAACGCCCGCAGCGGCAGGCATGACCGCGGTGCGCCGTCACTTCCGGAGGACGCGGCTCAGGAAGGTCGAATACCCGACGCGCGACCGGACGACCGACCGCAGAAGCCGACCGCAGCGACGCCCCGCAGCCCCGGCATACCGCCGGAACATGCTCCTTCACACGGTCCGGGCGCCCCGTCCGGCAAAGCGTTCGGCCCTCATGGCCCGCCTGACCGCCCGGCTGCCGGCCCGTCTTGCCCCTCAGGCTCCGCGTCCGACGCTCCGCCGCAGGCTTCTTCAACCCATCGCTCGATGAAGGCTTGCCGCTATTGCCGCCGTTCAGACCGGGACGGCGCTCCAACTCCCCCGGCCGCTCTGCAACACGCGCAACCCGATCCCGAAGCTGCGCGTTCTCCAACTCGACACGCGCAACCTTCTCCTCCGCAGTCTCCATAACAGACCCCGGATAACCGCTTCCGCGCGAACCGGAACCAACCATGGCCAAGTTGACCCATTTTTCCACAAACCCGCCAACCCATAACCGGATCGCTCATCCCGGGCAGTTACGACAGAACATGACATTTCATGACACTCTGCGAGGGGTCTCGTCCGGCAAGGCCATGCCGGGCCGAAACAGCCTCCTGCCCGGAGGCGGGACAGGCGGGGCCGGGGCGGCGAATGGCGGCGTGCAGCGCGACGCTAACCCGGACAGACATGTGAATCCGGTAGCCTGCCGCAGCCGGGTCCGTGCTATATGCCGCGCCATGAGCGGGACGCGGCATATCGCGGTGATCGGGGCCGGAATCGTCGGCACGGCAACGGCCTGTTACCTGCGCCGGGACGGGCACGAGGTCACGCTGATCGACCCGGAGCCGCCCGGCAGCATGACCTCCTTCGGCAATGCCGGCGCGATCAGCTCGCATGCCTGCCTGCCGCAAACCGGCCCCGGCCTGATGTTCAAGGCGCCCGGCTGGCTGCTGGACCCGCTGGGGCCGCTCTTCATACGCTGGCGGCATCTGCCGAACCTGCTGCCCTGGCTCATCCGTTTCGTGCAGGCCGGCCGGCCAGAGCCGATGCGCCGGCAGATGGACGCCATGGCCGCGCTCCACCGTTCGGCCCTCGACGCGCATCGGGAACTGGCCGCCGAAGCGGGCGCCGCCGACCTGATCCGCACGAGCGGGACGCTGACCGTCTATGAGAACACGCGCAACTTCGCGGCCGGCGCCGGCGGTCGGGAAGGGGCGCGCGAACGGGGCTTCGAGGTCGAGGAGCTGTCCGCCGACGAGCTCCGCCAGCTCGAACCGGGGCTTGCGCCGATCTTCCGGCACGCAACCTTCTTTCCCAAGGGCGCTCATACGCTCGATCCGGGCGCGCTGACCGCCGGTCTGGCCGGGGCCTTCGCCAGCCGGGGCGGCAGGCTGCTGCCGTCCCGCGTCGCCGGCTTCGATTTCGCCGACGGCCGGCCCGTAGCTGTCCGCACCGCCGGGGGCGCGGTGGCGGCGGACGGTTTCGTCGTCGCGGCCGGCGCCTGGTCTGCCGGCCTCGCCGAAATGCTCGGCGAGAAGGCCGTGCTCGAATCCGAACGCGGCTACCACCTCACCCTGCCCGACCCCGGCGTCGAGACGCGCCGCCCGATCTCCTTCTTCGAGCGCAAGTTCATGGCGACGCCGATGCGCATGGGCCTCCGGCTCGCCGGCACGGCAGAGTTCGCCGGCCTCGATGCGCCGCCCGACTGGAAGCGCATCGAGCCGCTGAGAGCCCACGCCCACAAGGCGTTCCGCTGCGTCCGCGCCGAGGACGGCTCGTCCTGGATGGGCAACCGGCCCGCCACGCCGGACTCGCTGCCGGTGCTCGGCGCGTCCCGGCTGCACGGCAATGTCTGGTACGCCTTCGGCCACGGCCATCTGGGGCTGACGGCCGGGCCGGTCAGCGGCCGGCATATCGCAGACCTCGCGGCCGGACGCCCGCCCGCCATCGACCTCGCGCCTTACAGCATCGGGCGATTCCAATGCTGACCGACGCCCAGCTCGACCGCTATGCCCGCCACCTGATCCTGCCGGAGGTGGGCGGCGCGGGGCAGCAGAAGCTGCTGGCCTCGCGCGTGCTGGCGGTGGGCGCGGGCGGCCTCGGCGCGCCGCTGCTGCTCTATCTCGCCGCCGCCGGGGTCGGCACGCTCGGCGTCATCGACGACGACGATGTGGACCTCTCCAACCTGCAGCGCCAGGTCATCCACAGCAGCGAACGCGTCGGCCGGCCCAAGGCGGAGAGCGCGGCCGCCGCCATCCACGCCCTCGACCCCGCCATCCGCGTCGAGACCCATGCCGAGCGGCTGACGGAGGCCAACGCCGCCCGGCTCTTCCGGGACTACGACCTCATCCTCGACGGCAGCGACAATTTCACGACCCGCTACCTCGCCAACGACGCCGCCGCCGCCGCCGGGCGGACGCTTGTCTCCGGGGCGGTGCTGCGCTTCGACGGCCAGGTCTCCACCTTCAAGCCCCATGCCGGGCCGGAACATCCCTGCTACCGGTGCCTGTTCCCGGAGCCGCCGCCGCCGGGCGCGGCGCCAGCCTGCTCGGAAGCCGGGATACTGGGCGCCGTCGCGGGCGTCGTCGGCACGCTCATGGCGGTCGAGACGCTGAAGGAACTGCTCGGCATCGGCGACGGGCTCTCCGGCCGCCTGCTGCTCTACGACGCGCTTGCCGCCTCGACGCGGATCGTCCGCTTCAAGCGCCGCCCCGGCTGCCCCGGCTGCGGGGATTGACCCGGCGCGGGCGGCGGCCCTATGCTGCGCTCCATCCTGTGCAGGCGGCCGGAGGCGTTGCCGTGGAAGACTCGAACATTGTGACCGCCATGGCGGCCGGATGGGCTTTGCTCGCTGCGCTCAACCGCAACCTCCGCCGGGACATCGGCGAGCGCACCGACGGCCTCGACAGACGCATGGACAATATGGAAAAGCGCCGGAATGAATTGGCGGAGCGCATGGCCAAGCTGGAGGGCCTGCTCGAGGGTCTGCGCGAAGCCATTGCGGGCCGGCGCGCCGCGTAGCCGCCAACGCCATGGCCTTCCTTTCCCGCGCCGTTGTCGCCCTTGTCCTGGCCGCGCTCGCCTGCCTGTCCTGGTCCGCCCGCGACGCGCGGGCCGGTGCGGAGGAGGAGGTCGCCGCCCTCATCGAGCATCTCAACCGGAAGGACCCCGAGATCGTCCTTCAGGCGGTGCAGGCCTGGTGGGCGGCGCAGGAGGAATACCGTCAGCGGCGGCAGGTCGACCGCATCGCGGCCAATTGGGACGCGCTCGCGCGCGCCGGAAGCGACCCGGCGCTCGGCCCCGAGGACGCCGATGTGACGCTGGTCGAGTTCTTCGACTACCGCTGCGGCTTTTGCAAGCGCGTGCTGGGGGATGTGATGGCGCTGGCGGCCGGGGACAGCCGGCTGCGGATCGTCTTCAAGGAGTTCCCGATCCTCGGCCCGGTGTCGGTGGTCGCCGCCCGCGCCTCGCTCGCCGCCGACCGGCAGGGCAAGTGGACGGAATTCCACACCGCGCTCATGTCTGCGCCCGGCGCGCTGGATGAGGACCGGATCATGGATATCGCCGCCGGCCTCGGCCTCGACATCGCGCAATTGCGCGCCGATATGGACAGCGAGGCCGTCACGGCGATCATTGAGCGCAACCGCGCTCTTGCCGGAGCGCTCGGCATCAACGGCACGCCCGCCTTCCTGGTGAAGAACGCCATCCGGCCCGGCGCGGCTTCCCGCGACGCTCTCGCCGAGATGGTCGCGGGAGCGCGGGAAGCGGGGTAACGGGGGCGGGAGAACCCGGGCCGGGGATCAGGTCGCGGCGCATGGACACCGCCTTGAGTTGCGCCCGCCCGGCTCTCATGCTTCCTTGTCGCCCCCATGTTGAAGAACCTCTGGTACACGGGCGCGCCGCTCGACCGCATCTCGCATCTGCGCGAGGACCCCGCTTGGGTCGCCGCAAGGCGCCGGGCGAAGGATACCCGGCTGGTGCCGGTCTGGCGCTCGCGCTCGCTGGTCCACACGCAAGACGACCGCGCGCTGATCCTGACCGTCGGGGAAGCCGGTGACCTGCTGGACACAGCGCAGCATGAGGTGGTGCTCGGCCTGGAGGGCGACACGCTCTATATAGGCCTCGACCTCTCGCATCTGGAGGACCCCTACGGCCATCCGCGCATCGAAGCGGAAGGCGCGTTCGAGGACCTGCGCCAGATCGGCCCGGTCATCCCGGCCGATGAGGGCGCGATCCTCGCCCATGCGCGCGGCATGATGACCTGGCATCGGCGGCACGGCTTCTGCGGCGTCTGCGGCGCGCCGACGGAGGTGAGCCACGGCGGCTACCAGCGCAATTGCACGAATTGCAACGCACAGCATTTCCCGCGCACCGATCCCGCGGTCATCATGCTGGTCCACAAGGGCGACTGCTGCTTGCTGGGCCGCACGCACCAGTTCCCGCGGCGCATCTATTCCACGCTCGCGGGCTTCGTCGAGCCGGGCGAATGCCTGGAGGAGGCGGTCGCGCGCGAGGTGTTCGAGGAGGCCGGCGTGCGCGTCGGCGAGGTGCGCTACATGGCCTCCCAGCCCTGGCCCTTCCCGTCGTCGCTCATGCTGGGATTCCACGCCGAGGCCGAGACGACGGCGCTCAATATCGACCCGAACGAACTCGAGGACGCCCGCTGGATGCGGCGCGGGGATCTGGACCATCTGGAGGATTTCGGCATGGAGCTGCCGCGCCGGGACAGCATCGCCTGGCGGCTCGTCAAGGCGTGGCTCGACGGTGCGTGACCCGCTCGCGCCAGAGCACATAGAGTCCCGAGGCGACGATCAGCCCGCCGCCGGCGAATGTCGCCGTATCGGGCAGGTCGCGGAAGGCGAACCACCCGATCAGCACCGCCCACAGCATCCGCGAATAGTTGAAGGGCGCGAGCAGGGCCGCCTCGGTGACGGCGAAGGCGTTGATCATCAGGAAATGCGCGCCGGCCCCGATCGCGCCTGAAACCGCCATCCAGGCCCATGTCTCCCAGGCGGGCCATTGCCAGAAGAAAGGCATGGCCGTGCTGAGCAGCAGGGCCCCGCCCGTGGAGGTGTAGAACAGCGTCGCCAGATGGTCGTCCCGCGCCGTGATGATGCGCGTCACGAGCTGGAAGCCGGAGAAGAACACCGCGCCGATGAGCGGCAGCGCCGCCGCCCAGTGGACGATGCCGAGGCCGGGACGGATCACGACGACGACGCCGATCCAGCCCAGCAGCACCGCCGCCCAGCGATGCGGCCCGACCCGCTCCTTCAGCACCGGCCAGGACAGCGCGGTCATGAAGAGCGGCGCGGCGAAGCTGATAACCGTCGCGTCGGCCAGCGCCAGATATTGCAGACCCACGAACAACATGGAAAGCGAGCCCACCAGCAGCACCGCCCGGAGCGCCTGCAGGCCCGGATTCCGGGTCCGAAGCCAGCGCCGGGGCGGGATGCGGGAAATCAGGAACCCGGTGGTGAGAGTCACCGTGATGAAAGTGAAATAGCCCCACGCGACCTGCACGCCGCTCAGCCCGGAGGCCAAGTGCTTGGCAATGGCATCGACCGCCGTGATGCCGACCATGGCGGCAAGCATCAACGGGATACCAAGGGATGGACGGTGGCGCGGCGGCAAGGGCTTTCCGTTCGGGCGAAGGGCCGACTTCCCGTGCAATAGCCGCAAATGCCGCGCCGGGCTATGATTGCTGTCGAAAATGCGGCTATCGAGGCGAGGACAGGAAGATGGACGGACCCCAGACGGCAGTGAGCGACGGAACGGCAACCGCGAACCGGCCGATAGCCGCGATGCTGGCGGAATTCGCCTGCGGCCTCGACGACCGTGAGGTCCCCGACCGGGTGATGGAGCGCGCGCGCCTGCACATTCTCGACTGCATCGGCATCGCGCTCGCCTCGACCGGCTACGAGTTCGGCCGGCGCACGGTGGACGCCATGCGCGGGCTGGCCGGCGAGGGGCCGTCGCCGGTGATCGGCACGGATGTGCGCCTGCCTATGCGCGATGCGGCGCTGGTCAACGGCACGCTCGTCCACGGCCTCGACTACGATGACACACACTCCGACGGCGTGGTCCATGCCTCGGCCTCGGCGTTCGTCGCCGCGCTGGCGCAGGGTTTCGCGTCCGGTGCGACCGGCCGGGAATTGCTGGCGGCCTATCTGGTCGGCGTGGAGGCGTCCTCGCGGATCGGCCAGGCGGCGCAGGGCGGCTTCCATATGCGCGGCCACCATCCGACCGGCCTTGTCGGCGCATTCGGCGCGGCGCTGACGGCCGCGCGCCTCGCCGGCCTCTCCGAGCGCGAGGCGGCGATGGCGCAGGGCATCGCGCTCTCCATGGCCGCCGGCAGCCTGGAGTTCCTCAGCGACGGCGCCTGGACGAAGCGCATCCATCCCGGCTGGGCGGCCGTGGCGGGCATCACCGCCGCCGCGCTGGCGGGAGGCGGCTTCCAGGGCCCGAGCGCGCCCTATGAGGGCCGCTACGGCCTCTACAACCTGCATCTGGGCGCGGACCACGAGGCGCGCCTCGACATGGCGACGGCGGCTCTCGGCGAAGTCTGGGAGCTGGAGAATGTAGCCTTCAAGCCCTATCCCGCCTGCCACTTCAACCATGCCTTCGCCGATGCGGCGCTGGCGCTTCGGCGCGACCACGGGCTCCGGCCGGAGGATGTGGACAGCATCACAGGCTATATCGCGGACGCACAGGCCAATGTCGTCTGCCGCCCGGAAGCCACCAAGAAGCGCCCCCGGAACAGCTACGACGCCCAGTTTTCGATGCACTACACCATCGCCGCGGCGCTGGCCCGCGGCCGCTTCACGCTCGACGAGATCGACGCGGAAGCGATTTCCGACCCGGACCTGCTGGCGCTGGCGGACCGGGTGGACTTCGCCATCGACCCGGACTCGGCCTTTCCGCGCTACTATTCCGGCGAGATCAGGGTCCGCACCCGCGACGGGCGCGAGCTGCGCCACCGCGAGTCGGTCAACCGGGGCTCGGACGCCAACCCGCTCTCGGCCGAGGATATCTGCGCCAAGTTCCGGGACAATGCCGCGCGCGTCCTCAGCCCGGAGCGCGGGGAGCGCATCTTCGAGGCCGTCATGGCCCTCGACCACGCCCCCGATCTCAAGGCGCTCGATGCCGCGCTCTGCATGGCCTGAGAGACAGACGCCGAATTGACGCCAATCCCGGCGGCGGCGACAATGCCGCCGGCGGCATGGAGGGGATGGTCGATGGAGACGGTGCGAGTCGGGTCGGTCGAGGAATTCGCGCCGCTTCCCGCCAGGAAGGTTGTGGAGATCGGCGGCGAGGAGATCGGCGTCTTCCGTCTCGATGACGGCTTCTACGCTTGGCGCAACAACTGCCCGCACCAGGGCGGCCCGGTCTGCCAGGGGCGGATCTACAACCGGGTGCTGGAAGCGCTCGACGCCGGGCGCCGCTCCCTCGGGCGGCGCTACGACGAGGAACGGGTCAACATCGTCTGCCCGTGGCACGGTCTGGAATACGACATCCGGACCGGCCGCCATCCCGGGAACGAGGGCATGGCGCTCGAGCCTGTCGCGGTGCAGGTGCAGGGTGGAGAGGTCTATGTCGCGGTCTGACCTGCGCGGCCGCAACGACGCCTATGCGGGCTTCGACGAGGACGCGCGCCGGCTCTGGACGCTGGCCGCCGAGGCGGTCGAGCGCGGCGAGGCCCACCGGATACCGGACAGCGCCGTTGCCGACCTGATGACCGCCGCCGTCAAGCTTTACGCCGCCAAGGCGGACGGCGAGAACCGGACCTTCCGCCCGCTGCACGGGCGTTATGACGAGGTGGTGACGCCGACCGAGGCGCTCACCGCCGTCACCGAATTGCTGCGCGCGCTGCGTCTCGGGCCGATGGAATTCGGCCTCTGGTCCCGCCGCCGCCCGGAGGATTACCATTTGAGCGAGGCCGCGCCGGCGGCCGCCGAGGAGGAGGCCTGAACCCATGGATGCCGCGATCCGAACCGCCAGCGCCATGCCCGTGCAGGAATTGGGCGTCGAGACCGATACCCGCGATTATCTGGCCCATGCCCGCGCCCATGCCCGCAAGGCGGGTTACGCCGACTGGACGATCGTCGATATCGACGCCCACCATGTCGAGACAGTCCATTGGCACGAGATCATCGACCATATCGAGGATCCGGTGCTGCGCCACCAGGCCGCGATGTACCAGAAGGAGCGCATCGGGGCGCCGCCTTACGGGCTCAACGGCGATCTCGGCCTGCGCTACCAGGATGTCGGCGGGCGCATCCCGCACCAGTCCTCGCAGCGCGAGAAGGTGGACGAACCCGGCATGCACCGGGACGTGGCGCTGACGCGCCGGGCGATGGAAGCGCTCTGCCTGGACTACATGGTGCTCTTCCCGACGCCGATGCTGTTCATCGGCATGCACCCGCAGGCGGAGATGGAAGTGGCGCTGTCGCGCGCCTACAACCGCTGGCTGGCGGAGAACGTGCTCTCGGCGGAGGACGGGATCGTGTCGCTCGCCGTGCTGCCTTTCAACTCGCCGGACGCCGCCTGCCGCACGGTCGAGGACTTCGGCGGCAACCCCAATGTCATCGGCTTCACCGTTACCTCGACGCGCTACAAGCCGGTCCATGCCAACGAGTATATGCGCCTCTACCGCATGATCGAGGAGACCGGAAAGCCCATCGCCTTCCATGCCGGCTACCACTGGCAGGACCCCTCGCTCGCCACCTGCAACAGCTTCCTCGGCATGCATGCGCTGGGCTTCGTGTGGTGCAACCTCGTGCACATGACCAACTGGATCCTGAACGGCATTCCGGAGCGCTTCCCGAAGCTGAACAGCCTCTGGGTCGAGAGCGGGCTTTCCTGGGTCCCGTTCCTGATGCAGCGGCTCGACGACCAGTATCTGATGCGCCAGAGCGAGGCGCCGCTGCTGACGAAGATGCCGTCGGACTATATGCGCGAGAGCTGCTTCTACACCTGCCAGCCGCTGGAGAAGGGCAGCGAGGTCGGGCTGAAGGCGACCTTCGAGATGATCAAGGCCGAGACGCAGCTCCTGTACGCCTCGGACTGGCCGCATTTCGACTTCGATGCGCCGCGCGTCATCTACGACATCCCGTTTCTGAGCGAAGACCAGAAGCGCAACATCCTCGGCCGAAACGCCGCCCGCCTCTTCAACCTGCCGAAGAAGGAAGGCGCGCGAAAGGCGGCGTAAGTCTCGGGCCCCAGTCTGGGGCCGGGTCGCCCCGACATGAGGCTCCCATCTGAAAACGCCGGTATCAGCCGGTAGTCCAGAGAGGCTCTGCGCCGGGGCGGTGGAAGTCGATCCAGGCGCCCAACCCCTCCGACGGCGGGAGCAACAGGCGGTCGGGGCGCTCATGGAAGGCGGCGCCGGCCTTCGCAAGCACGGCGCGCGTGTGGTCGAGGTCGGCGCTTTCGATGCCGACGGCGACGCCGAAGGGCGGCGGCGGGTGCGCCGCGTCCGGCAATAGTGCGCCGAGCGCATCCGGGCCGGCGAGCGCGAAGCGACCCCGGTCGAGCGCGATCTCGAACACCGGCCCCAGCCTGCGCGCGGGGCGGCCGGCGAATCTCGCGTAGCGAGCGGCCGCCTCTGCAGGGTCGGCGGCGATTTGCAGGAAGCCGGTGAGCGCCCGTGCGGCATTGGCGTGGCGGTCCATGCCCGGCAGCCAGATCAGGTCCGGCGTCTCGTGGGTGAGTAGTTGCACACGGCCTTCCGGCATCGCCGCAGCCGTCGCCCGGCGCACAGTCGCGCGGACGATGCGCCCGTCCCCCAGCGGGCGGCGCAGGAAGACCGTCGCCCGCATTTCCGTACCGCCGACATCGTGCTCCTTGACCCGCCCATGCGCGAGCGCGAGCAGGTGCAGTCCTTCGTAGCGTGCGAGGCCCGAGGCGAGTTCCGCGGCGAGCGGCGTGTCGGCAACCTGCGCCAGCGCTTCGATATAGCCCGCCTCGAAGGTGACGAGCCGGTTGGCGGTGCCCGACCGCACCAGTTCGCCGTCCGCACTGTTGTAGTGGATGTTGACGGGCGAAACTGTAAAGCCGAGGCGTTCGAATCGCGTCGCCGCCCCTTCGAGGTCGGCGAGGAAGTAGCCGACATGGTCCAGGAAGAGTTCGTCGCCCGCGGGAAGCTGTTTCATGCCGCTGCCCTTGCCCGGCCGGCATTGCGGCTGGTTTCGACGAAGGTGGCGACGGCGAGCAGCATGACCGCTGCGCTGCCGAAGAACACCCAGCGGGGGTCGCCCGCATCCATCACCCAGCCGAATATGACGGGCGCGGCGAATCCTCCGATGGACAACCCGGTCGAGGTGAAACCGAACACCTTGCCCATCTGGCCCGGCGGGGAGATTTGCCGGACGAGCAGGTCGCGCGTCGGCAGGATCGCGCCGTGCATGACCCCTGTGACCATGAGCAGCGCGACAATGCCGTAGAGCGGCAGCGGAACCGCGCCGATGACATTCACCGCGATGAAAACGAAGCCGATGGCGCCGAAGAACACAGACTGCGGTCGTCCGGTACGGTCCACCAACCAGCCTCCGACGAGATTGCCGACCGAGGCCGCCAGCATGTAGGCGATCAGCGCCTTGGCGAGGACCGTGTCCTCGAACCCGCGCAATTCGTGGAGCGCCGGGATGCCGAATGTGCGGATGCCGCCAAGCGACATGGAATGAAACATCTGGAACAGGAACAACAGGATCACCGGCACTGTCAGCAGCAGCGCGATTCCGTCCGAGGTCGAGCCGCCCTGCTCGCGCCGGCGCGCCTCGCTGTCGGCGCTCTCGAGATGCCGGGCCTGCAGCAGGAGCGCAAACGAGACGGCAATCCCGATGCCGCCGGCTACCAGGAAGACGCCCTTGAGACCGACGATATCGGCAAGGTCGGGACCGAGCAATGCAAGGATCCAGCCGGTATTGCCGCTGACGGCATGGATGGAGAAGGCGCGCCCCATGCGGTGCTCCGCCACCGAAGCCGACAGGATCGCGTAGTCGGCGGGATGGAAGACAGAATTGGCGATGCCGCCGATGACCGCGAGCGGCAGCATGGCCCAGAAGGACGAGACCAGCCCGAAGCCCATGACGGCCGCCGACAGCACCGCAACCCCCATGATGAGCGGCACCCGCCCGCCGATACGGTCCACGACGAAGCCGATGCCCGTCTGGCAGGCCGCCGTGCCGACCGCAAAGGCCCCCGCCAGCACACCGACTTCCAGATAGCTGAACCCGAGCTCGGCCTGCATACGCACGGAAAGCGGCAGCAGCAGGAACACGAACATGTGGCTCATCGTGTGCGCGGCGCCGATCAGGCCGATGACCCGCGCATCGCGGGCGAAGCCGTCAGTGGGCGCCTTCATCAGGGCAATCGAGCGAGGAAACCGGAAACGGCGGCATTGAACGCCTTCGGGTTGTCGAGATTGGCCGTGTGGCCGGCGTCGGGCAGAACGACTTTCCCGGCATTCGGGATTTTCCGGGCCATATAGTCGATTCCAGCCAGGAAGGGGGTATCGCGCTCACCGGCCAGCACCAATGTCGGCACCTGTATCGCCGGCAGCGATTCCAGCACGCTGCCGTCATGGTGGCGCATCGTGTGGCGCGCCGCGCGGGCGACACCGGCGAGGTCGCGGTGGCCGTCCGCCTCAAGGCTCTGCAACGCGCGCGGCTCGCGCGCGGCGATCCGGTCGGCCCGCTTGCGCGCCCGTTCGTTCCACGCCTCGCGCGGTTCGTCACGCCGGAAGCCGGGGCCGCAGTCGAACAGCATCAGCGCCCGCACACGGTCCGGATGACGAAGATGAAAGGCGAGCGACAGGTAGCCGCCGAGCGAGAGGCCGCCGACGACCGCCCGCTCCACGCCTTCAGCGTCCAGCAGCGCGAGCATGTCGGCAATGCAGGCCTCCGGGTCGTAGAGGCCAATATCTTCCGGCGAGTCGCTCCGCCCGTGCCCGCGCAGGTCCCAGAGGATGAGGCGGTGGGCGGGCGCGAGCGCCTCCACCTGGCCGGCCCACATGTGCGCGGTCAGCCCGAAACCGTGCGTGAGCAGCACGGCCGGCCCCTGCCCATGCGTCTCGTAGTGGATCGCAGCGCCGGCGCCGCGGCAAAGTCGGCTCATGCGGCGAGCGTCTCCGGCCAGACGGGATCGTGCGAGCCGAGCGGCACGGAAGGCCGCGCCCAGTGCGGCGGCGTGCGGGACATCTTCGCGACCGGGGCCAGATGCGCCAGCCGGCCGTGCGGCGTGTCGCTCTCCATCGTGATCGCCCCGAGTTCCTCCGGCGCGAGCTCCGCAGGCGCATCCAACCACCCTTCCGCAATCCCCATGCCCTTGATCCATTCCGCCATGCCGGCGAGCGAGAGCTGCACATGCCAGCTTCCACCCTCCTCCGCCCGGCGCAGCAGGGCCGCCACCGCGCCCCATGCGGCCAGGTAGCCTGCGCAGTAGTCCAGCGGCTGGACCGGCAGGTTGCGCGGCGCCTCCGGGCTGCCCTGCACCGTGGACATGCCGGAGGCGTTCTGCAGGATGCTGTCGAAGCCCCGGCGCGAGGCGAACGGCCCTTCATGGCCGTAGGCCGAGAGCGAGACATAGACCTTGCCGGGGCCGATATCGCGGGGGCCGAAGCCGCGCGCAGCGAGCGCGCCCGGCCGGTAGCCCTGCACGAACACATCCGCCTCCGCGGCGAGCGCACGAAGCTGCGCCCGGCCGCGCTCGCCGCGCAGATCGACGAAGGCCGAGAGCTTGCCGTGGCCCGTGTCCATGACGAGCGCAGGCGCGAACGGCAGATGCGGCCCGGCGATGCGCATGACGTCGGCGCCGTGCTCGGCAAGCGTGCGCCCGCAGGTCGGCCCGGCCAGAACGCGGGTGAGGTCCAGCACGCGGATGCCCGCAAGCGGCCGGTCGCCGCCGCGCGGGCGCACAGGCGGCCCGTCCCCGATGCGCTCGACCGTCACCGGCGGCAGCGCCGCCAGCGCCTGCCCATGCGGGTGATCGGCCCATTCACCGGGTGTGCGCGTCAACGCGCCGCAGAGCCCGGCCGCTGCAATAGCGTCCTCCAGCTCCAGCCCGCCGCGCGCGGCGACGGCCCCGGCAAGCGCTTCCTTTTCGGGCCGCACGCCGAGCAGTTGCAGCATGCCGTCCCGGTGATGGGGAAAGTTGCAGTGCAGGAAGACATGCCGCCCGTCGCCGGTCGGGTAGAGGCCCGAGAAAGGGTCCCACAGGGAGGACGGCGCGGCGCCGTCGATCCGGAGATAGGTCGCCGAGCGCATGGCCGCAGCCGCATGGCGGCGGCCCACCGCCACGGACTGGCGTTCGCCTGTCCGCAGCTCCCAGAAATCGGCGGCGGCCTGCGCGGAGGCGGCGATGGCGGCGGCGCCTGCCTCACCGATGCGATAGGGAGTCGGGAAGACGGGATCGGCGCCGCTCAGTAGAACATTGCGGATGGCTTGATGTATCATCCGGCAAGCATAGCAAGGAGGAAACAGATGGGCGATGCGCCGCTGTCGGGCATTACCGTTCTCGACCTGACCCAATTCGAAGCCGGCCCGTCCTGCACGGAGGCGCTGGCCTGGCACGGCGCCAATGTCGTCAAGGTCGAGGAGCCCCGGCGCGGCGACCAGGGCCGGCTCGCCATATCCGAACGGCCGGACATGGATTCGCTCTATTTCATCCTGCTCAACTGCAACAAGCGCTCGATCACCTGCAACCTCAAGGAGGAGAGCGGCAAGCAGATCCTGCGCCGCCTGATCGCCAGGGCGGACGTGCTGATCGAGAACTTCGCGCCGGGCGCCATCGAACGGCTGGGCTTCGGCTGGGAGGAGCTGCAGAAGCTCAATCCGCGCCTCGTCTTCGCCCAGGTGAAGGGCTTCGCCACCGACGGCCCCTACGCCAAATACCTCTCCTTCGACATGATCGCCCAGGCCACAGGCGGCGTCATGAGCATTACGGGCATGCCGGACGGGGTCCCCATCCGCCCCGGCGCCACCATCGGCGACACCGGCACGGGCCTGCATATGTGCGTCTCGATCCTCTCCGCGCTCTTCCAGCGGGAGCGCACAGGGCGCGGCCAGCATCTCCAGGTCGCGATGCAGGATGCGATGACGAACTATTGCCGCGTCACCTTCTCGCGCCAGCCGATGATGGAGCATCCGGCGCCGCGTCTCGGCAACTCGGTCGCCTCGGGCGCGCCGGGCGGGCTCTTCCCCTGCAAGGGCGGCGGGCCGAACGACTATTGCTTCATCTTCGTCGCCCGCGACCTGACGGCGCATTGGGAGCGCGTCTGCAAGGCCATCGGGCGCGAGGACATGATCGCCGACCCGCGCTTCTGCGACGGGCTGAAGCGCATCGAACACAAGGCGGAGATCGAGGAAAACGTCGCCGCCTGGACCCGCCAGCGCAGCAAGCAGGAGGTGATGGAGGCCATCGGCGGGGCGGGCGTGCCGGCGGGCGCGGTGTTCGACATCAAGGACCTGATCTCCAGCGAGGACATGCACCGGCGGGGCATCATGCAGACCATCGAGCATCCGGACCGGGGCGCGGTGGTTGTGCCGGCCTGGCCGGTGCGCTTCGGCGGCGACGCGCTGGACGTGGTGCGGGCGCCGCTGCTCGGCGAGCACAATGAGGCGGTGCTGGGCGAACTGCTGGACATGCCGCCCGCGGAGGTGGCGAATCTCAAGCAGGCCGGCGCGCTTTGATCCGGCTGCGATGATCCGGGGCGCCGAAGAGCTCTACGCTCTCTCCGCCGCCCCTCCGGAGCTTCGCCCGGAGGTGCGGCGGTTCTACTTTCTCCGCCATGGCGAGACCGCCGGCAACGCCACATTCATCGTGCAAAGCCCGGTCATCCCGCTCAACGAGACCGGGCGGGCGCAGGCGGCGCTGGCTGCGGAGAAGCTGGCGGATGCCGGGGAGATCACCCGGATCGAGGCGAGCAGCTATCCGCGCGCCTACGAAACCGCGCAGGCCGCCGCCCGCCGGCTCGCCGTGCCGATGAACGCCGCGCCCCGGCTCGGCGAACGGCTGTTTGGCGAGCTGGTCGGCCAGAGCGCGCTGGCCCTCGACTGGCGCGCGCGGCCGGCCGGCGGCGAGACCCTGCCGGCCTTCGTCGCGCGCACCAAATCGGCCGCCGCGGCCGTCCTGCAGGGTTCGGATATCCCCTGCATCGTCGCGCATGGCGGCAATCTGCGCGTCATCCTGGCCGCCCTCGGCGCAGAGTTCCGCGCCGAGTTCGCACCGAACGCCCTTCCGCTGCGCTTCGACCGCACGGATGCCGGCTGGACGGTGACGGTGCTGTAGCGGCAGCGTATCGCGATGCTTTATCGACACCATCGTTTGGTAATTTCAAGAATCGCGGCACGGATTTGATAAAATGTAACCGATCGGCATGAAATTTCTGTTGACAGTGTCACAGTGGGTGATTATGTGTAGCCCAATCGGCCTCCCAAGGCTCAACTTCCAAGGGCGGTGACGGTCGTCGCCCGCCGACCAAGGGACACTGCCATGTTGCGTTTGCCTGCTATCCGGTGCTCGCAGAGCGTCCATGCCTGCGCCTACCAGACTGCGATGACGGTCCATGACCTCGTGCCGTATCTCCTCAACGGCCATGATCCTCGCAGCCAGAACTGGAAGACCCTTCCCGCGCCTGTTCGTGATATGTACGAGAAGTTGCAGCGCAAGACCACGAAGGCCCGGCGCACCGACATGCGCAACTATATCCTTCGCCGCATGGCGCCCAAATCTTACTGGATCGGCGCCATTCCGCCCATCGTCGTCGGTATGCAGCTCGGCCAGCGTTTTGAGCCGGAAGGCGATGACGGGTTGGGCCATTTGAGGGTCAACACCCGGCTTGACCGGCCCAATATCCTGCTTGACGGCCTCGGGCGCATTACCGGCTTCCTTGATGTGATGTATGACGAGGATCTGACTGACGAAGTTCGCCGGTGGGCTGGTGAAGCCGTGATCCCGGTTATGCTGCTGACGCCGCTGACAGGGGAGGATGAACTTGGTCTGGAGGAATTAGGACAGATATTCCACGACATGAACGTGCTCTCCGCCCCGGTCACGAGGGGACAGGCAGTCGATCTTGACCGAAGCGACCGATACATTCAGACCACCAACAAGGTCGCGTTGCTTTCCGTCATTGTCGAAAATGGCGGATGCGACCACCGGGCGGTCACGATTTCGAAGAAGTCGAGTGTCTGGACCACCAAGACAGTGCTCCTCAAGTCAGTTCGGGCGGCATCGGAAGGACCTGGCTCGCATGTCGATCATATCCGTGAGCAGCCCAACAATCCTTTCCTTGCCGGACAGGCGGAGATGAACGAGATCGTGGACCGCTTTGACCATGGTTTGCGTACCATGCTGTCGGCTATGGCGGATGGCAAGGCTCCGATTCACAACACTTTTCTGAGAACGGCGTCGTGGTGGGTCGCCTTCGGGCTTGTCCTGCACGACCTGCATCAGTCCTATGACGGCCAGACAATTTCAGTAGAACGCCGGGATATTCTCCTCAGGAGGATCGGAGCTATCGACTGGAGTCTTGGGAATCCAGACTTTGGTTTCCTTGGGACCTCGGTGGAGGAAAAGGCGACCGGGATCAAGCCACGGGATGAAGAAGGCCGTGAAATGCTGAACCGATTCTTTGGAGGACAAAAGGCCTACTACAACCTTGCGGCCTACACTCGAGAGAAAATCGGGCTAAAGGAGAATATCGACTACGGGCCTGACTATGGCGCGACCTTGAGACTCGATATGCCCAACGATGACGACTTGTCCGTGGCTGCCGAGTGAAGCTGTTCTGCTGGGCACTGCCAACCTCGTTCGGCAGTGCCCAGCAGAGCCAGTAAAGGGAAGGTCCCTTGTGTCTAGTGAATACAATCAATACAAAAAGTTAATAGAAAAGGTATTTTTCGAACACTACGGGGAAGGGACGATCGAATTCGAATTCAGCTATGAATCTATTGAGAAAGCGGCTCATGAGCTTGGCATTTCCAAGAATCAGGACTTTGAGGATATGCTCCACTCGTTCGGGTATCAACGCGGATTTCCGGATAGGGACCGAACAAGAAAGACCGGCATCGTGCCACAGAGGCATCTTGCTACCATAGATATATTTGATGTCATGCTCGGTTCCGTGCGAGGGAATATGCTCGACGACGAACAAGCCCTGCTGGCGGTGGTTCGCTATAACCGACTGATCGACACATTCCTCGGCCTGACGACCTACAGCCTCCAGAACCATCTGCGCACGACCGTAAGGGGTGTCGGCCAGATCGAGATCGACGAACTCTATGTCGGCCTCGACAAGCGCGGCTGCCACTATGTCATTCCCGTCCAGGCCAAGGGTGGCGCGGACCGGATCGGCATCGTGCAAACGGAGCAGGACATCCGTTTCGTCGAACAGAAATATCCCGGTATGCGTTGCCGGGCCGTCGCGGCGCAATTCCTGCCCGAAAACGCGGTCGCGCTGTTCGAACTGGCCGTGCAGGACGACGAAGTCCGGGTCGTCGAGGAGCGGCATTACCGCCTCGTCCCGGCGGACCGGCTCGACCCGGAGTCGATTCGCGACTACCGAAGCTGAGGCGCCGCCTTTCAGCCTGCTTTCGCGGCGAGTGTAAGGACGCAGCGGTAGAGGATCTCGACGAAGCCGTTTGCATCCGCGTGCCGGCCCGCAAGCGCCTCGACCTCCCGGTCGAAGGTCTCCGCTCCCGCGGCGTCCCGCGCGGCCTGCGCCCTCGATGACGAGCGGGACATCGCCATGAAGGCGTCCGGCCGCATGGGCCGCCGCCAGGCCTCGCCGGTTTCCAGCGTCCGGGCGGTCCAGTCGAGCGTGCCGAGTTCTCCCGCGATGTCGTATTCGCGGTAGTCCCGGCGGTAGCCGGCGCTGTGCCGTTCCAGGATAACCTCATAACCGGCGGCGAAACGGTCCCGCCGCCAGTCGCGGTTGTTGTAGAGGATGGCGACCGTCCCGCCGGGCTTCAGCACGCGCCCGCATTCCCGGTAGAAGGCGGGCCGGTCGAACCAGTGGAGCGCCTGGGCGGAGAACACGAGATCGACGGAACCGTCCGCCGAAGGCAGCGCCTCCGCCGTGCCGTCGCGAAAGGCGATCCCGGGCGCGGCGTCCGCCCCGGCCGCCGCCTCCCGGCGCATCGCGGGGCTCGGCTCGATGGCCAGGATATGCGCCTGCGGGCCCAGGACGCCCGCAAGAGCGCGCGTGCCGATTCCGGTTCCCGCCCCCACATCGAGCACCTCGACAGGCCCGGCGGGCATCCAGTCCGCTATCGTGGCGACCAGCCGGTCGGGATATTGCGGCCGGGCCTTCCGGTAGTCCCCGGCAATGCGTTCGTAGTCGGGCTTCGGGCTTGCCATGTCTCTCCTCTCCCTCTGCCCGGCCTCGCGGGGTCCGCGAAGGGGGGGGGGGGGGCAAACCGGTCGAGCGGGCCGCTTTCGAACAGCTTCGATGTCAGCGGAAGCATGACGCGGCGCCTCCTGATAGGATGGCGACCATGCTACCCGACGCCTTCCTTGCCCGCACCGCCGCCGATGTCGGCAAGCCCGCGCTCGCCGTGCTGCCGGTGGGGGCGTTCGAGCAGCATGGGGCCCACCTGCCGCTCGCGACCGACAGCCTGATCGCCGGCGCGCTCGCGGCGGGGCTGGCGGAGAAGATCGGCGGGCTGCTGCTGCCGGTGCTGCCCGTCTCCTGCTCGCAGGAGCATGCGGACTTCCCCGGCACGGTCTGGCTGGCGGCCGGCACGCTCGCGGCCGTCGTCGGGGATATTCGCGCGAGCCTGGCGCATGCCGGCATGGAGCGGCTCGCCATCGTCAACGCGCATGGCGGAAATCTCGTGCTGGCGCATCTCGCGCGCGAGGCCAATCTGGAGGCTCCGCGCGTCTGGCTCGGCCCCGGCCGGCATATCCAGGAGGCCGCGTTCGCCGCCGCCGGCATCGAGACCGGCGTGCATGACGACATGCATGCCGGCGAATACGAAACCTCGGTGCTGCTCCACGCCTGTCCGCATCTGGTGCGCATGGAGGCGGCCGCCGACGAGCTCGCCGAGCGCCCGCTGCTCGCCGTCCGGGGCCTCGCCGCCTACAGCCGCTCCGGCACCGTCGGCCGCCCCACCCGCGCCACCGCCGAAAAGGGCCGCAAGGCGCTCGACACGATGACGGCGGCGATGGCGGCGGAGGTGCGGGAGGTGTTCGCTCGGTAGCCGCGGTCGGGATTCGGGGCCGTCCGTGCGAACGGGCGGCCGGGAGAGGGGGTGCACCGGGACCCCTGCGGGAAGTGTCATGAAATGTCATGTTTTGTCATGGTCCGCCCGCGGCAGCCTCTTTCTCGTCGCCCCGGACTGCGATCCGGGGTCTCCTTCAGCAAGGGCGGCGTGTGCGCGCCGAGGTCCCGGCTCCCCGCTTCGCTCCGGCCGGGACGACGATAGTTAGAGGGCGTGTTGTTCATCGGTCCTCCTTGTTCGTTCCGGTCTCCCCTGCCGTCTGCTTGGGCCGACCCTGTTTCGCGTGTATCGCGCGCGGGCGGGCGTCCGCCGTCTCGCGCCGGCGCGCATACCGCGCGCCCGATTGCGCGCGCGAGATGGCGGACGCACTTCGCCCCTGCATTCTGGACTGAGTTTTCAAAAGTGAGAGGCGCGGCCCCGAAAGCCTGCGCTCTCGGAATCATCTTAGCACACTTTTTCTCCGGTCAAACCCTAGACGAAACGAAAAGTGAATATTCCGGCTCCCCGTTTCGTTGCCCCGTCCCGGAGGCCGGGGCGGCGGTGGTATGGCGTCCTCCATGTGTCGCGACCCGGCGCCGCTGGTGTGAGTCCGGCATTTCCGGGGACGCCCCCGGAAATGCCGGGTTTCTGTCATGGTCCGCCGTCCGGCCGTCGAACGGCCGCGGGCGCTGCCTTTCGAATACAGCTTGGCACGCCTTTGCCTGTATCAAGTCTGGGCGGCGTTCAAGGCAGGACGGAAGCGCCGTCGATCTCGATGTGGATATTGTCGGATACGAGGTCGATATGGCGGTTGCTCTTTATCGTGCCGCCGTAGAGGCCGGCCGCGCGCCAGCCGATCAGATGGTTATCGCCGAGCGCGATATGCGCGGTGCCGAGCCGGAACTTGTTTTCGACATGGCCGACCGGCCGGGCGTGCGGATTGGTGCCGAGGCCGAGCTCGGCAAGCAGCCTTGCGTTGCCGTCCGCCGCGTCGAGCACCGCCTCCAACCGCCGGGCGGCCGCGCCGCCGGAGAGGCCGGCCAGCCGGCCGGCGGCGAATTCCAGCCGGACGGGGTCTTCAAGCAAGCCGAGCTGCGGCCCGGCATCGGCCAGATAGACGACCTGCCCGAAGGCGTCGGCCACGAAGACGCCCTCCGCGCTCCCCTCTTCCGGCGACAGCATGGCCTCGCCGCTAGGGAACGAGCCGAAGCCGGTATCCTCCTCCGCGAAGCCGGTGAGCGACAGGCAGGGGCGGCAGACGCGGACGGTGAGGTCGGTCCCGTTGGGCGACCGGACGCGCACGGAACGCGCTGCCGAGACCGCCCCGGCCAGCCAGCGCGTACGGTCCCGCAACGCCAGCGGATCGGCGAGCGCCGCGCCGCGCACGAAATCCTCGAGCGGCGCGTTGTTGATGAGCACCTGCCGGCGCCCGGCGGCGAAGAGCGCCCGGCTCAGATCGTCATAGGCGCGCGGAAAGCGGATGGAAGTCGCCACGACGGTGAGGCCGGCGCGCTCGACGGCCGCGACCACCGGCGCCGGGTGCCGGTAGTCGGCCATATCGGCGGGGCAGGCGATGACGGCGGCGGTCGCCGTACCCGCGCCGGCCGCGTCGGCCGCCGCCGCCAGCGCATCGACCAGGCCCGGCTCCTGGTCCGAACTGGCGACCACCAGCACGTCCTCGCCGCGACGGACATTGCCGTTCGCCAGGTTCCAGGCCGCGCGGCGCAATTCGTGGAACGGGAAGACGGGCAAGGAAAGGCTCCGAAAGGGCAAAGAATCTCTGACCGTAGGGAGTCATGCAACCGGCGGCAATCTGCATCGCGGCTTTCCCGCGCCGCCTCGGCCGCGCCGGCAGCCCGGTCCGAACCCGAACTCGTCGTCCCCGCCCCCGAGCCGGGGTCTCGCGCGGCCAGAGCGATGTCGCACGGAGACCCTGGATCGCCCCCGGATCGGGGTCCGGGGCAGGCTGCTGGCGCGCCGTCCGGGGCGACGATTGAGGTTGCGCCGACGGTTCCGTTTCAGGTCGAACGGGTCGTGCCCCGGCTTCCGTTCACCCTCTCCCTCAATTCGTGCTTCTGCGTCTTGCCCATCGCGTTCCTGGGGAGCGCGTCGAGGAACAGCACGTCCTTCGGGTGCTTGAAGCGGGCGAGCCGGCCCTCGAAGCGGGCGAGAAAGTCCGGGGCCGCGATCCTCGCGCCCGGGGCAGGGACGACGACGGCGACCGGCACTTCGCCCCACCGCGCGTCCTCGCGTCCGACCACCGCCACATCGGCAATGTCGTCCATCCGGTGGACCAGCAGCTCGATCTCCGCCGGGTAGATGTTCTCCCCGCCCGAGATCACGACGTCCTTCTTGCGGTCGTTGACGAACACGTCGCCCTCCTCGTCGCGACAAGCAACGTCGCCGGTATGGAACCAGCCGCCACGCAGCGCGCGGCGCGTCTCCTCTTCGTTGTTCCAGTATTCGCGAAGGACATTGCCGCCCCGGATCAGGATTTCCCCGGAGACGCCGACCGGAACTTCGTTGCCGTCGTCATCGACGATCCTGATCTCGCAGTGGAGCCCGCATTTCCCGGTCGAGCGCGGCTTGCGCAGCCCGTCGCCCGGCTTCTGGTAGATCGAGACCGGCGCCGTCTCCGTCAGCCCGTAAGTCTGGCATACGGGGATGCCGCGCGCATGCACCGCATCGATCAGGTGCAGCGGCACGATGGAGGAGCCGGTGGCAAGCATCCGGAGGCTGGAAAGGTCCGCTTCCGACCAGCCCGGCAGGTCGATCACCGCCTGTATGGTCGCCGGGACCAAGACAAGCTGCGTCGGGCGCTCCTCGACGATGGCGCGGAGCGTCGCCCCGGCGTCGAAGCGGCGGTGCAGAATGACCGTCCCCCCGACATAGAAGGCGGGCGAGGTGAGGATGTTGAGCCCGCCGACATGGAACAGGGGCAGCACCGTCAGCACGCGGTCGCCGCCGGCCAGCCCGGCATAGTGGACGCAGTTGAGGGCGTTGACCTGGATCGCGTGCTGAGTGAGCACCGCGCCCTTGGGATGGCCGGTCGTGCCGGAGGTGTGGACCAGCAGGCAGGGGGTTTCAGGCCCGGCCGCGGGGTCGAGGTCTTCGCCCCCGGCCGTCTTCGCGTCGCGGGCGATCCTGTCCACGGGAATGACGGCGGTGTCCCGGCAACTCGCCGCCGCCTCGCGCGCGAGGTCCGCGTGGCCGGCATCGGCGACCAGGACCCGGGGCGCGGAGTCGCGGAGGATATAGGCGAGCTCCGGCGCCGCCAGGCGCCAGTTGAGCGGCGAGAACATCGCGCCAACCCGCGCGCAGGCGAAGAACAGCGCCAGCATTGGCGGGCTGTTGAAGCCGAGGAACGCGACCCGGTCGCCGCGCTCGACGCCATGGACGGTCCTCAGCGCCCGCGCATGGCCGCGGATCGTCTCCGCGAAGCGCGCATAGTCGATGTCTTCGCCCTCGAAGCGGATTGCGGTTTTCGACGGAGCGAACGCGGCGTTCTTCTCGACCCAGAACGACAGGTCGTTCATTCGTCTTCCTCGCCGCGCTCGTAGAGCGCCTCGCGGCCGAGCTTGTCGATGCAGAGCTCCGCCGTCCAGGGCAGCATCAGCGAGCCGCAGCGGCTGTCCCGGTAGAGCCGCTCCAGCGGCAGGCTCTTCAGCATCGATTGCCCGCCGCAGGTGCGGATCGCCTTCCGGCAGAGGTCGTTGGCCGTTTCCATCACCGTGTACTGGGCGCAATAGGCGCGGAGCACCGACGCCTTGGAGGGGTTGGGGCGGGCCTCGCCCAGCATCTGGAACCAGAGCGCCTTGGCCTGCTCCAGCGCGACCAGCATCTCCGCGACTGCGTGCTGCTTCGTCGGATACATGCGCCGCTTGACCGGCGGCATGCCGGGCGCCTCGCCGCGCAGGTAGCGGACGGTGAAATCATAGGCCGCCTGGGCGATCCCGATATAGCTCGGGGTGAGGGTCGTGAACATGTGCGGCCACCGGGTCGCCGCCTCGAAATAGACCCCCTTCGGCATCAGCGCCGCGTCGGCGGGCACGAACACATTGTCGAACACGAGGTCGCGCGAGACCGTCCCGCGCATGCCGAGCGGGTCCCAGTCACCGACCACGCTCACCCCCTCGGCATCGGCGGGGACGGCGAAATACATCGTGTCGCGGCGGCTCAGGTTCTGCTTCTTCTCGGTGCACAGCACACCGTAATAGTCCGCCGAGCCGGCAAGCGAGGCAAAGATCTTCTTGCCGTCGATCACCCAGCCGCCCTCGACCCGGCCGGCCAGCGTGCCGAACGGCCGGAAGCCGGCCGCCGCCGCGCCGCCCTCAGAGAACGGCTGGGCGTAGATCGCCCCCTTCTCGACGATCCGGGCGTAGTGGATCGCGCGGCGCCGGTTGTGCTCGCGGCGCTGCGCGCGGGTCATCGGCAGGTCGTCGGCAAGCGCCCCGGTCCACAGGCAAGAGCTCACATGCATGTTGAAGGTGAGCGCCGTCGAGCCGCAGTAGCGGCCGATCTCCGCCGCCATCAGCGCATAGGTCTTGAGGTCGGCGCCGCGCCCGCCATGGGGCTCCGGCACGCACACCGCGAGCAGGCCCGACTCGTGGAGGTCCCTGTAGTTCGCCATCGGGAAGACCGCGTCGCGGTCCCACTTGTCGGCGCGCGCCGCGAACCTGTCCTCGCCGAGCCGCCGGGCCTCCGTGCAGAGCGCCGCCTGTTCGCCGGTGAGCCCGTAATGATCCGGGTCGAACATCGGCGCGTCGCGCTGTTCATCCCTGGGAGCCATCCGCCACGCCCTCCATTCGCTCAGTGGTCGACCAGCCGGCCCTGCTCGACCACATTCACCCCGTCGAGGCTCACCGTGCAGTTCCGCATCGGCAGGTCGAAATGCCCCAGTGTGTGGCGGTTGGCGAACTCGTTGGCGCCGGTCGAATAGAGGAAGTTGCCGGCGAAGGCGCGGATCTCGGTGCCGTTGAAGTCGCGCCGGTCGTACATGGCGAGCGCCTCGTAGCGGGCCGCCTCGTTCAGCCCCCATCCGACATGCGAGGTGGCGTAGGCCTCGCGGTCGCCCCAGGCGGCCCAGTAGCGCCGGAAGAGCTCGGCGTCGGTGCCCTCGCCCTCGATGCCGGTGACGTAGTCGTCCTCGATGGTGAGCGCCACCGGCGCCTCGAGGTAGCGCTTGAAGGTCAGGTTGACGTCGCCGGTATCGAGCACCAGCCGGCCCCGAACGGAGCCGGCGGCGGGGAAGGCGACGACGATTCCGCCCGGCCAGTGGGCGACCGTCCCGGGCCGGTCGCAATAGCCCCAGACCCCGGCGCTCGGCGCGCCTTCCAGCGCGACGGCGAGGTTGGAGCCGGCGTCGGAGGTCACGCGCATCTCGCTTGCAGCCCGGATCCGCCGGACCGCCGCCTTGACGCGCCCGGTGAGCGCCGGGTCGGGCAGCAGGCGCTCCAGGGCGTCCGGGTGCTCGTTGCTGATCATCAGGAGCCGCGCGCCGTCCGCGATGATTGCGGGAAGCTCCGGAGCGTGCAGCATTCCCTCCACCGTCACATCGACGACGAGAGAGCTGGCGGCGAGCGCCCCGATCGCCGGACCCAGCCCCTGCAGGGCGGGCGACGATCCGGTCGAGCGCACGGGCACGGGCGCGGTCTGCGGCGGAGAGACGACCGTGACGTGGAACGGCCGCGCGCCGCGCCGGAGCAGGGCGAGCTCGGCCAGTTCGACATTGAGCCGCCGCGACTGCGTTTCCGAAAGGATCGCGACTTCCTCACCCTTCCCGACCTTGCACAGGCCGAAGACGGTGTCGAACGCCGCAATCCAGCGTTCCTCTATGCGGTCGGTGAACACGTCCGGTCTCTCCTTCCCGGTTGCAGGCGCCGCCTGTCGGGCATTTGTAGCACCGCCGGCAGGTTCATGGTCGCCCATGAGACCGCTCCGGGCTAGTCTCGCGCCATGGCCAGCGAAAAGATCGTCCTTTACGAGAATCTGCGCGCCTGCAGCTATACGCCGTTCTATCTGGCGCAGTCTGTCGGGCTCTTCGAGGCCGAGGGGCTGGAGGTCGATCTCCGGCTCTCGCCCTCGCCGCCGGAAACGGCCCGGGGGCTGATCGACGGGCGCGCGGACGTCTCGTTCGGCGGGCCGATGCGGGTCATGATGCACCACGAATCCGCCCGCGCCCGCGGCGGGACGAGCCCGCTGGTCTGTTTCGCACAGGTGGTGGCCCGCGACCCCTTCATCCTGGTCGGCCGCAAGCCCAACCCGCAGTTCCGCTTCGAGGACCTGATCGGCCCGCGCATCGGCGTCGCCACCGACGTGCCGACGCCCTGGATGCTCCTGCATGACGACCTCGACCGGGCCGGCATCGACCCCGCCGCGCTGACGCGCGCGCCCGACGCCTCCATGGCCGGGAACGCCGAGGCGCTGAAGCGGGGCGAGATCGACGTCGCGCAACTGTTCGAGCCTCATGCCGAGCGCCTCGTTTCCGGCGGGCGCGGGCATGTCTGGCACCGGTTCTCGGTGCGCGGCGACATCGCCTTCACCAGCTTCTATACGACCCGGCGTTTCGCCGCCGAACGCCGCAGCGCCTGCATGGCGCTGACCCGCGCCGTCGCCGCGGCGCTGGAACGCATCCATGAGACGGAGCCCGCCGAGACCGCCGCCCTGGTCGGCCCGGCGTTCTTCCCCGACCTGCCGCCGGCAAGCTTCGCGCGCATCGTGGCCGGGTATCGGGAGGCCCTTGTCTGGCCGCGCGGCACCGCGCTGCCGGCCGCCGCCTATGCCCGCCTCAAGGCGGCCCTGCTGGCGGGCGGCCTGATTGCCCGGGACGTGCCCTATGACGATGCGGTCGATGCCGCGCTGTCCGAGCCGGGGCCGGCGCGGTGAGCGGCTCCGTCCCGGTCATCGACATCGCGCCCTTCCTCGACGGCGGGGACAAGCCGTCGGTGGCCCGCGCCGTGGCCGGGGCCTGCGAACGCCTCGGCTTCCTCATCGTCTCCGGCCACGGCATCGACCCGGCGGTCATCGAACGCGCCTTCGAGCGGTCGCGGGCCTTCTTCGACCTGCCGCGCGCCGGGAAGGACCGCTGGCGCCCGACTGGCCCCGCGCGCCAGCGGGGCTTCCACGGCTTCGCCACGCGGGGCCTCGCCTACACGCTGGGCGAGGACGCGCCGCCCGATCTCCGCGAGACCTTCTTCCTCGGGCCCGTGGACGACCACCGCGAGCATTTTGCGAACCTGCCGGAGGCGGCGAACGCCTATGCGCCCAACATCTATCCCGACACGCCGGCGGGGGCCGCCGGGGCGCTGGTCGCCATCTACCGCGCGTACGAACGGCTCTCGGCGGACCTGCTGCGCATCTTCGCGGCGGCGCTGGACCAGCCGGAGGATTATTTCGCCGGGTTCACCGGGCGCCATTTCAGCATCCTGTCGAGCCACCACTATCCCGCGCTCCGCGCGCCGCCGAAGCCGGGCCAGCTCCGCACCGGCGCGCACACCGATTTCGGCGCGCTGACGATCCTGGCGATGACCGAGGCCGACGGCGGGCTGGAGGTGCGAATGCCGGACGGCGCCTGGCGCCCGGTCCGCCCGCCTCCCGGAACGCTGGTCGTCAATCTGGGGGACATGATGGCGCGCTGGACCGATGGGCGCTGGACCTCGACCCTGCACCGCGTCGCCAATCCGCGCGACCTGAACAGCGCCCGCTCCCGGCGGCAGACCATCGGCTATTTCATGCATCCCGACTATGACGCGCCGATCCGTGCCATCCCGTCCTGCGTGCCGGCAGGCGAAGAACCCAGGTTCCGCACGATCTCCGCCGGCGCGCATATCGCGATGAAGATCGCCGCCAGCCACGAGGGCGCGGCCGCGGCGAAGCCGGCGTAACGCTCCGGCTACCGGGGCGCGCAGGCCTCGATGGCGGCGAGGAACTTCTCCTTTGCGCCGGGGCCGCGGGCGAAGGGGCTGACGATCGGCAGGTCGAGGCCCGAGGCGCGATAGGCTTCCAGCCGCTCCCGGCATTCGCCCGGCCGGCCGGCAACCCCGGTCGCGGCGATCATGTCGTCGGTGACGGCCCGCTCCGCGGCCGGCCTGTCGCCGGCGGCCCAGGCCCGGGCAATCGCGGCCGCCTCTTGCGCAAAGCCGCTTTCGGCGATCAGGCGGTTGTAGCGGGGGAAGAAGCCCGCATAGAAGGCGAGGCCGGGCCGGGCGGCGGCAAAGGCGTCGTCGCGGTCCGCCGCCACGCTCGCGGGCAGCAGCGACGAAATCTCGACCGCGCGGGCGTCGCGGCCGGCCCGGCGGGCGCCGGCGCCCACATGGGCGCGCGCCCCGGCCGCGCTCGCAAGCGTACCCCGCGTGAGGATCACGCCGTCCGCGATCTCGCCGCAAAGCTCGGTCATCTTCGGGAACAGGGCGGAAATGTAGATCGGCATGTCGCTCCGGAACGGCCGGAACCAGAGATCGAAGCGCTCGATCCGGACCGTCTCGCCGTCATGGCTGACCTCGCCGTCGCGGAGCAGCGCGCGAACCACGGCCGCCGTGTCGCGCACGCGCCCGAGGGGCCTGGCATAGTCCACCCCGTGTTCGGGGCCGACCTGGACCCTGTGGCTCGACCCGAGCCCGAGCACGAACCGGCCGCCCGAAAGCTCGTCCACCGCCGCGGCCGCCATGGCGATCGTGGGCGCGGTGCGCACGAACACGCTGGTGATGGCGGTGCCGAGCCGCACGCGCCTCGTGCGGAGCGCGCAGGCCGCGAGGATCGCGAACTGATCGCCGCCATGCCCTTCTGCGACCCACACCGATTCATATCCGAGCGCCTCGGCCCGCTCTGCGCAGTCGGCGATTTCGGTTGCGGTGAGCCCGCCCGAAAACGCGATTCCGATTCGTGGCACCGCCTGGACCCTCCCGTCTCCGGCGCCGATGTTCCGCCAGGGCGGGACGCGGCGCAAGGGCGGGGAACAGGGTCCGGTTGCGGCCGGAACGGTCGAGGCTGCATAATCGCGGCCCCGACGGCCCGGCGGGGGCTGCGTCCTCGCAGCGGACGACAACAACGAAAGGCGCGCATTTCGGTGTTCGAGGCCGCTGAAACGCTCCAGCGCGCCGCGTGGCTGGCGGTCGCGGGAGGCCTCGCGCTGCTTGCGCTCGGCTTCCTCCATTTGCTGCTCGTCTATGCCGGGCTGCTCGCCAGGAGGGAGGGCGGCTGGCGGCGCTGGGCGGGGAGGCGGTCCTTTACCGCTGCGCTGGTGCTGCTGCTCGGCGCCGCCCTCATGCAGGTGGTGGCGCATCGCGGCCTCGCAGGCCGCCCGGAACCGGTGGCCGCCGCCGCGCCGCCGGCCGGGGAGGACCGGGCCGGGCCGGGTCCGGCAGCAGCGAATGAAGCCGCGGAGGGCCGGATGGCGGACAGGCGCCCGGCCGTGTCCGCCGCGGCGGCCGAGGCCGCTTTCGACGCGGCGCTCGCCGCCCGCAAGGCGGGGCGGGCGGCGGATGCCGAAGCGGCCTATCGGCGGGCCCGCGACGCCTTCGCCGCGCGGGGCGATATGCGGCGCGAGGCGGACGCCCTGCACGGGCTGGGCGACATGGCGCTGGCCCGCAACGACCTCGCGGACGCGGAACGGCGCTATCTCGAAGCCCGGCGCCTTTTCGCCGACATCGCCAACAGGGTCGGGGAGGCGAATGCCCTGGTTGGCCTCGCCTCCGTGAAGGCGGGCGCCGGCGCGCGCGGGGAGGCCGGGCGCCTGCTGGACGAGGCCCATGCCATCTACCTGAAGGCGGTCTCGATGCGCGGGCGCGCCAATGTCGCGCTGGCGCGGGCGGGGATCGCCGCCGACCCGGCAAGGGCGCACCGGCTCTACCGGGACGCCGCCGGCCTCTATATACGCGCGGGGATGCCCGACTGGGCCGATTACGCCCGCAGCCGGGCGCAGTAGGAGCCGAGGCGGTTTCCCGGCCCAGTCTGGAGCGCGATCCGTTCCGGCCTCCCAACCCTCTTGCCGTCATGCCCGGACTTGTTCCGGGCATCCATAACGGCCGCCCGGCGGAAGCGGTTGAGAGAGATACCTGGAACAAGTCGGGGTATGACGGAGGGGGCGTCGCGCCGAAGAGAAGAGGCCCCGCACCCCAATCGTCACCCCGGACGGCGCGAAGCGGCGATCCGGGATCTCGATGCAACATCGCTCTGGGCAACATCGCTCTGGCCGCGCAAGGCTCCGACTCGGAGGCCGGGGCGACGATTCCGGGTTCGGACCGAAATGCGGTTTTACTGGAACGGACCGGGCTCCGAGCCAGGAAACGATGGCGGCGTCCGGCGCGGGTTTCCCCGGTGCGGACGCCGCCGCGCGGATCAGAAGCGGAGCTTCAGCCCGCCGACCACCGCATACTCGACCTTGCCGTCGGAGACGAGTCCGGCATAGCCGAAGCGTATCCGCAAGCCGCCTTCGCGGCTGGCGCCTTCCATGCCGGCGGACAGCGCGAGCACTGTTTCCGGCACATCGGCGAAACGGGCGCGTTTCTCGGTCCCGTCGGACAGCTTCATCATGAAGGTGTCCGAGTCAGCGTTCAGGCTCATAGCGCTGACGCCGAGCGCCGGACGGAGTTTCATGTCCGCCGATCCGGTCTCCATCCAGTCGGAGGCGAGGCCGAGGCCCGCTTTCCAGCCCCGGTAGCGCTGCGTGACGGCCGGTATCTCGCCGCTGAGCGCGCCCCTGACCGTGTAGCCCTGCCGGTCCAGTTCGCCGACGAAGGCCTCCGCGTTCGGCAGGAGCGACAAGCCGCCGCCCAGCGCCAGACACGCGCCCGCGCTCACTCGCAGGTCACTCTGCCGGGCGTCGAACGCGCCGGCGAGGCTGCCGTCGCCCTCGAACGGGTTCCCGAACGCCGTTTTGGCGTTCCAGTCGGCAGGGGCGATCTGCAACCCGGCGAACAGGGTTTCATTCCGCCAGCCGCCGCTGAAGCTGAAACGCTCGCCCGAGACGTCGGCGACGCCCTCCGAGCCCCGGGGCCCCTTCAGGTTGGAGGCCGTGGTGGCGCCGAGGAAGAAACCGCGGCCGATCCCGGTCTCCAGGCCGATTTCAGCGCCCGAGACGGAACCCGCCGCCGACAGCGTCCCGGAGTGGTCGCGCGCCCAATAGCGCGATTCGCCGGCCGGGACCTACGCGAAGGCCGTTTGCGGCCGCTCGTCCAAAGCGGCTACCGGGCCGAGGGCGCCGAAGTCGAACAGGCTGAGCAGCATGGCCGCCAGGCCCCCGGCGATGATCGGGGCTGCGCCGACGCCACTGGATGAGCTCGTGGCGTTGTTTTGCGCGTGGGCAAGCAGAACGGCGCCGAACAAGGCGCCCGCGGTTGCCTTCACGCTTCGGGGTTGAAAAGACGACCTGTCAACGCGCCGGGTGCCGCGATGCAAGGTGAAGAGAGTTTAGGCGGCGACATGCTTAAGCCTCCTGTCAAATTGACACGAGGGGAGAAGCGTTTATTGGCACTCGAATTTTCCGGGAAGCATGGTCAAATTCATCAGCCGCCGACCGGCGGCGCGGAGGGGCGCAGAATGCGGCCGTGCGCGGCGCTGTCCGGGGATGCGAGGCGCAGGATGAGGGCCGCCGCCGCTCCGGGCGCGGGCACCCCGGCCGGGTCTTCGCCGGGAAACGCCGCGGCGCGCAGCCGGGTGCGCATCGGCCCCGGATCGACGAGGTTGACCCTGAGCGCCGTGCGCGCCGTTTCGGCGGCCCAGGCCAGCGCCAGCGCCTCGAGCGCCGCCTTGCTCGCGGCATAGGCTCCCCAATAGGCGCGGGCGGCGGCATTGCAGGTGGCGAAAACCGCCCGGCCCGCCGGTGCGCGGCGAAGCAGCGGGTCCGCAACCCGGATGAGGCGCATGGCGGCGGTGAGATTGGTGTCGAGCACGCGCCGCCAGGCGTCGTCGGCGGTCTGGTGCGCCGGCCCGAGCGCGCCGAGCGCCGCGGCGCAGGAGGCGAGTATGTCCAGCCGCCCGAACCGCGCGCCGAGCGCGGCGACGACATGTTCCAGGTCTCCGGACGCGGTGAGGTCGAGCGGGCAGAGCGTGGCCTGGCCGCCCGCCGCCCGCGCCGCGTCGTCGGTTTCTTCCAGCCCGCCGACGGTGCGCGCGAGCAGCACGACATGGGCGCCGGCGCCGGCCAGCCGCACCGCCGCCGCCCGGCCGAGGCCGCGCGAGGCCCCGGTCACCAGCGCGACCCGGCCGTCGAGCGGTTTCGGCTCCGGCACGGGGGGCGGGCTCAGGCCAGTTCGTCGAGCAGCGACATGCGGTCGGCGGCCGCGCCGTCCCGCCGGTCGAGCAGGTCGATCGGGTAGTCGCCGGTGAAGCAGGCGTCGCAGAACGCCGGCGCAGCGCCTCGCCCGCCGGCCTCGCCGAGCGCACGGTAAAGGCCGTCCAGACCGATGAAGGCCAGCGAATCGACGCCGATCTCGCGCCGCATCCGCTCCAGGTCGAACCGGGCGGCCAGCAGCGTGTCGCGACGCGGCGTGTCGATGCCGTAGAAGCAGGAGTGGGTCGTGGGCGGGCTGGAAATGCGCATATGCACTTCCGCCGCGCCGGCGCTGCGCACCATCTCCACGATCTTGGTCGAGGTCGTGCCGCGCACGATGCTGTCATCCACCAGCACGACGCGCCTGCCGGCCAGCACCGCCTTGTTGGCGTTGTGCTTGAGGCGCACGCCGAGATGGCGGATCTGCTGCGTCGGCTCGATGAAGGTCCGTCCGACATAATGGTTGCGGATGATGCCGAGGCTGAACGGCAGGCCGGCCTGCTGGGCGTAGCCGAGCCCGGCGGGCACGCCGGAATCCGGCACCGGCACGACGACATCCGCCGGCGCCGGCGCCTCGCGGGCCAGCTCGCGCCCGATCTCCATCCGCGCCTCATAGACGCTGCGCCCGAACACGGCGCTGTCGGGCCGCGCGAAGTAGATGAGCTCGAAGATGCAGGGCCGCGGCCGGAGCGGGGCGAAGGGGAAATGGGACTCGATCCGGCCCGCATCGACCACCACCAACTCGCCGGGCTCGACATCGCGGACATACTCCGCCCCGATGATGTCGAGCGCGCAGGTCTCTGAGGCGAGAATCCACGCCGCGCCCAGCCGCCCGATCACCAGCGGGCGCACGCCGTGGGGGTCGCGCACGCCGAACAGCTTGCTGCGCGATATGGCGACAAGCGAATAGGCGCCCTCGATCTGCGCCAGCGCCTCGACGATCCGGTCCACCAGCTTCTCTTTCCGGCTGCGCGCGATGAGGTGGATGATGACCTCGGTGTCGGTCGTGCTCTGGAACAGCGCGCCCTTGCCGGCCATCTCGCGCCGGATCGAGAGCGCGTTGGTGAGGTTGCCGTTATGCGCCACGGCGACGCCGCCAAAGGCGAAATCGGCGAACAGCGGCTGGATGTTGCGGGCCACCGGCAGGCCCGTGGTCGAATAGCGGTTGTGGCCGATCGCGATCGCGCCCTGCAGGCGGCCGATCGCCTCTTCGTTGCCGAAGGTCTCGCTGACCTGGCCGGGCCCGCGCAGGCTGTAGAACTGCTCGCCGTCGCAGGAGACGATGCCGGCCGATTGCTGGCCGCGATGCTGCAGCGCGTGCAGGCCGAGCGCGGTGTGCGCGGCCGCGTCGGCGTGGCCGGCGATGCCGAACACCCCGCATTCCTCATGCAGCTTGTCGTCGTCAAAGGGATGAACGGCTCGCAAACGGGCCTCCCTTCACCGGCTCCCGTCGATCAGGCGGTCGAGGTCGCGGCGATCCTGTGTCTTATACCCCCTGGGCGGGGCGTTTGCAGCCGTTTCCGGCTCGGCCTCGGGCCGCTCCAGTTTCTCGTAGAGGCGCTTGCCCGCCTCGATCCGCTCGATCTCGCGCTGCAGTCGGTCGGTCTCCGAGGAGCCGTAATCGGCAAGGCGCGGCGGCAGCAATTGCTCGATCTGGCGGGCGCCCGTCTCGATCATCGGGATGCTGCGCGCGTTCTTCATCCAGCCGGGCTGGTCGGCGGGCGGAACCACCCTCGACCCGACGAGGTAGAGCGTACAGATGATGACCGCGCCCCTGACGAGGCCGAACAGGAAGCCCAGCGCGCGGTCCAGCGCGCTGTGGCTGGACCGCTCGACCCGGCCGGCGACTCGCCCTGCAACCACCGAGAGCAGCACCAGGGCCGCAAGGAAACTGCCGGCGCCGGCCGCGATCCGGGCCAGCAGCGGCGGCTGGATGTATGCCGCGAGCGCCGTGCTCAGCGGCATGAAGGCGAACCAGGCCGCGGCGGCTGCACCGATCCAGCTTGCGAGCGAAAACAGCTCGCGCACGAATCCGCGCAGATAGGCGACGATGGCCGAAGCCACGACCAGGGCGAACAGGGCGAGGTCGAGCGCGTAGATGTCGGTCATGCGCGCCTCTCCGCCCGCCGTCCGGCGCCGAGCCGCGCGGCCACTTCCGCCACATGGCCGACGGTCTCGATGCGCAGCCCGCCGCCGCCCGGCGGCTGCCGCGCCGCGGGGATCACGGCGGTCTCGAAGCCGAGTTTCCGCGCTTCCCTGAGCCGCGCCGCGCCATGCGCGACCGGGCGGACCTCGCCGGTAAGCCCGATCTCGCCGAACCACACGCTGCCCGCCGGCGCCGGCGCGCCCTCCAGCGAGGAGACGAGGGCGGCCGTGGCGGCGAGGTCGGCCGCCGGCTCGGAAATGCGCAGCCCGCCCGCGACATTGAGGTAGATGTCGCGCCCGCCGAGCGCGATTCCGGCCCGCGCCTCCAGAACCGCCAGCACCATGGCGAGCCGGCCGGCGTCCCATCCGACCACCGCGCGGCGCGGCGACCCGGCGGCGGGCGGCCCGACCAGCGCCTGGATTTCGACCAGCAGCGGCCGGGCGCCCTCCACGCCCGCAAACACCGCCGTGCCGGCCAGCGGCCGGCCGTCGCGGCGATCGCCCAGGAACAGTTCGGAGGGATTGGCGACTTCGCCGAGGCCGCGGTCGGTCATCTCGAAGACGCCGATCTCGTCGGTCGCCCCGTAACGGTTCTTCACGGCGCGCAATATGCGGAAATGGTGGCCGCGCTCGCCCTCGAAATAGAGCACCGTATCGACCATGTGCTCCAGCACGCGCGGACCCGCTATGGCGCCGTCCTTGGTGACATGGCCGACGAGCAGCAGCGCCGCGCCGCGCCGGCGCGCGACCTCGATCAGCGCCTGGGCGGACGCCCGCACCTGCGCGACCGACCCGGCGGCCGAATCGAGGCCGTCCAGATGCACGGTCTGGATCGAGTCCACCACCGCCACCTCGCCGCGCCTGGAAAGCGTGGCCGCGATGTCGCCCGCCGCCGTCGCGGCGGCCAGCGCCACCGGCGCGTCCGCCATGCCGAGGCGCCGCGCGCGCATCGCGATCTGCGAGACGGCCTCCTCGCCGGTGATATAGAGGCAGTCATGGCCCTGGACGGCCAGCTTAGCCACCGCCTGCAGCAGCAGGGTGGACTTGCCGATGCCGGGGTCGCCGCCGATGAGCACGCAGCTTCCCGGCGCCAGCCCGCCGCCCAGCACCCGGTCGAACTCGGAGATGCCGGTCGCGCGCCGCTCGACGACCGGCGGGGCGGCGTCGAGCGGCACGAGGTCGAGCGCCCGGCCGGGCCGCTTGGCGGACAGGGGTCCGGCGGCCTCCTCCACGAGGCTGTTCCACGCCCCGCAGCTTGCGCAGCGCCCCGCCCACTGGCGCGCCGCCGCGCCGCAGGTCTGGCAGACATAGCTGCGGTCCCTGCGGCTCACCGGCGCACCGCCATGCGGATCGGCCCCGATGCGCGGCCGTGGATGAACTGGTCCACGAAATCGTTGCCGCTCGCGTCGATGTCCGACACGGGGCCGGACCACACGATCCGCCCCTCATGCAGCATGGCGACGCGGTCGGCGATCCGGCGCACGCTCGCCATGTCGTGGGTGATCGACAACGCCGTTGCGCCCAGCTCGCGCACGCATTCGACGATCAGGTCGTTGATGACGCTGGCCATGATCGGGTCGAGGCCCGTCGTCGGCTCGTCGAAGAAGACGATGTCCGGCCGGGCGGCGATGGCGCGCGCGAGCGCCACGCGCTTCTGCATCCCGCCGGAAAGCTCCGCCGGCATCAGGTCGCCGACCTCCGGCCCGAGGCCGACCTGGGCGAGCGTCTCCAGCGCGACCGGCTTCGCGTCCCGGCGCGTCCTCTGCCCGGCCGCCAGCAGCCCGAACGCCACATTCTCCCAGACGGGCAGGCTGTCGAAGAGCGCGCCACCCTGGAACAGCATCCCCATGCGGGCATTGACGGCCTCGCGCGCCGCGCCCTTGAGACCTGCCGTTTCCACGCCGTCGATGAGGATGCTGCCGCCGTCCGGCTCGACGATGCCGAGCGCGCACTTGACCGCGACCGACTTGCCGGTGCCCGACCCGCCGATGACGACCATCGACTCGCGCGGGCCGATATCGAGATCGACGCCGCGCAGCACGCTCTTCGCGCCGAAGGCCTTGTGCAGGCCCCGGATGCGGATCTTCGGTTCGCGCGGAGCGCTCATTTGGCGAAGAACAGTTCGGTGATGATGTAGTTGGACACCAGGATGAGGATGGCCGAAGAGACCACCGCATCGGTCGCCGCCCGCCCGACGCCCTGCGCGCCGCCGGCGGAGCGGTAGCCGTGATAGCACCCCATGAGCGAGACGAGGAAGCCGAACGCCGCCGCCTTCACCAGGCCCGTCGCGACATCGTGGACTTCGACGAACCGCCATGTCTGGTCGATATAGGCCGCGGGCGCGAAGTCGAGCTTGTAGATGCCGACGATATAGCCGCCGAATATGCCGATGATGTCGCCGACCAGCACCAGCAGCGGCAGCATGGCGAAGCCGGCGAGAATGCGGGGCGCCACCAGGTATTTCATCGGGTCGGTCGAGAGCGTCGAGAGCGCGTCGATCTGTTCGGTGACGCGCATCGTGCCGATCTCGGCCGCCATCGACGCGCCGACCCGCCCGGCGACCATCAGGCCCGCCAGCACCGGCGCCAGCTCGCGCGTGATGGCGAGCGACACCACGCCCGCGACCGCGCCTTCGGCCGAGAAGCGCGCAAAGCCGGTATGGCTCTGGAGCGCCAGCACCATGCCGCTGAACAGCGTCGTCAGCGCCACGACCGGCAGCGAGTAGTAGCCGATATCCACCATCTGGCGCAGCAATACGCGCGGATAGAAGGGCGGGCGGACCATATGGGAAACGGCGGCGCATGCGAACAGCGCCAGCCGGCCGATGGACTCCAGCAGGGCGAGGAAGGCCCGGCCGATTGCGGCCAGCGGGTTCAAGCCCCGGGTTCCCCGCCGCCGGTATAGGTCCGCGCATAGCGCGCGCCGAGCGAGGTGAGGATTTCGTAGCCGATGGCGCCGGCGGCCTTCGCGAGCTCGTCGGCATCCATGCCCTCGCCGATGAGGACCGCCCAGTCCCCCGGCTTCACAGACCCCGGCGGCAGCCCGGTGACGTCCAAGGTGATCGAATCCATCGAAACGCGCCCGATCAACGGCACCCTCCGGCCGTGCAGCAACGCTGCGGCCCCGGGGCTTGCGGCGCGTAGATAGCCGTCCGCATAGCCGACGGCAACCGTGGCCAGAACCTGGCCGGCGCGGACTTCGGCAGTGGCGCCGTAGCCGACCTTGAGCGGCCGGTCCGCCTCGCGCACCTGGAGCACACGGGCCTCCAGATGGACGACGGGGCGCATCGGGTTGGGCCTGTCCGGGGTCGGGTTGAGGCCGTACAGCGCCATGCCGGGCCGGGCGAGGTCGAAGCGGCAGCCGGGGCCGAGGAAGATGCCGGAGGAGTTGGCGAGGCTCGCGGGCGCGTCGAACCGGGCGGCGAGCTCTGCGAACAGGCGGCGCTGTGCTTCGTTCGACGGATGGTCCGGCTCGTCGGCGCAGGCGAGGTGGCTCATCACGAGGCGGAAACGCCGCCGGTCGAGCGCCGCCGCTTGCGCGGGGTCGAGGCCGAGGCGCGTCATGCCGGTGTCGATATGCAGCACGGCGTCTTCGTCCGGCCAGGCGGCGAGGTCGCCCATGCGGTTCAGCACCGGCAGCAGGCGGTAGTCGCGGTAGAGCGGCTGGAAGCCCTCCACCGGCGCGCTCAGCACGGCGATCTCGGCATCGGGCAGCAGGGCGCGGAGCGCGGCGCCCTCGTCCAGCCCGGCCACGAAGAAGGTGCGGCAGCCGGCCCTGTGGAGCGCCGGCGCCACCCGCTCCATGCCGAGCCCGTAGGCGTCCGCCTTGACGACGCCCGCCGACGGCGCCAGCGCGTTCAGCCTGCGCCAATTGCCGGCGACCGCGTCGAGGTCGATCCGCAGCCGGCCCGGCGGCGCCAGCATTCCGGTTCGCCGCGTCATGGGCAGGGCGCTTCAGACGGGAGGCTCGTCATCGCGGTGTTTTTCGTAGTCAGCGAAGCGGGTGAAGCGGCCCTCAAAGAATAGATCGACTTTGCCCGTCGGCCCGTGGCGGTGCTTGGCGATGATTGCCTCGGCGAGATTGTGGACACGGTTCATATCGTCCTGCCACTCCATGTGTTTATCCGTGTCCAAGGGTGGCTCTTGAAGGGCGAGATAGTATTCCTCACGATAGATGAATATCACCACGTCGGCATCCTGCTCGATGGAGCCGGATTCGCGCAGGTCGGAGAGCTGGGGGCGCTTGTTCTCGCGCTGCTCAACGGCGCGGGAGAGTTGAGAGAGGGCCAGGATCGGCAGGTCCAGCTCCTTGGCTACGGCCTTAAGGCCGCGGGTGATCTCCGAGACTTCCTGCACACGATTTTCCGGCCGCCGGCCCGCGCCCGGTTGCATGAGCTGGATATAGTCCACCACGAGCAGGTCCAACCGGCTTTGGGTGCGCAGCAGGCGGCGAGCGCGGGTGCGGAGTTGCGAGACAGAGATCGCCGGGGTATCGTCGATAAATAGCTTCAGGGTCTCCAATGCTTGGCTGGCTTGGAGCACCTCCTCGAACTGGGCATGGTTAATGCGTCCGCGCCGGATTTCGTCGGACGCCACCTTCGCCTGCTCGCCGAGAATGCGCAGCGCCAGTTGCTCCGCCGACATTTCCAGCGAGAAGAAGGCGACAGCATAGCCATCGATCTTGCTCACCTCGCCGAAACCGCCCCGCTCGCGCACACTGGCCCGCGCAGCGTTGAAGGCGATATTGGTCGCGAGCGCCGTTTTGCCCATACCCGGCCTTCCCGCGAGCACTATGAGGTCGGAATTTTGAAGGCCGCCAAGTATCCTGTCGAGGTCCCTAAACCCGGTTGTGACGCCGGTCAGGCCTCCGTCGCGGCGGAAGGCGCTCTCGGCCATGTCGACGGCGGATTTGAGGGTACGCACGAACGGCCGGAATCCCGTCTGTTCGGCCCCGGTCGTGGCCAGCTCGAACAGGCGGTGCTCGGCCTTCTCGATCCGCCCGGCGGCGGTGAGGTCGATGTTGCTGTCATAGGCCTCGTTGACAACGTCGCCGCCGATGGAGATGAGCGCGCGGCGCAGATGCTGGTCGTGGATCTGCCGTCCGAAATAGGCCGCGTCGATGACCGCGATGGCGTTGGCATTGAGTTCGGCCAGATAGCGCGGCCCGCCGACTTCGGCCAGCCGGTCCTGCTGCTGGAAATGGTCCCTGAGGGTTGCAGGAGTGGCCTGTCCGCCACGTTCCGTGACCCGCCGGATGGCGTCGTAGATGCGCTGGTGGTTCCGGTCGAAGAAATGCTCAGCTTCCAGAAAATCGCTGACCTGCTCGAAGATGCGGTTATCTTGGAGAATCGAGCCGAGAAGCGCCATCTCGACTTCGAGGTTGGCGGGAAGCTGGCGGTAGGCGGGGTCGTCGTCGGGCGGGGCCTCGAAGGGCGGTTCTTCCGCGAACCAGGGATCGGCTTGTGCTGTCATGGCGGGGTCATTAGACCGGGTTAGCGTTCCGCTGTCCTGTGGACCGCATTTAGTGACGGGGATAAGTCGCCATGCACCGCCCGATCGCGCTCGAAGGCGCCACGAATTTCCGCGACCTCGGCGGCTATCGGGCTCTTGACGGCCGCCGGGTGCGCTGGCGCCGGCTGTTCCGGGCCGACGGGCTGCACCGCCTGACGCGCAGCGACGGTATGACGCTGGCGGCGCTCGGCGTCGAGGAGGCGCTGGACCTCCGCTACGGGCCCGAGCGCGCGGGCGAGCCCGCGCGCCTGCCCGGCTCGGTCGCGAGCGTGCATATCGGCCTCGCCGGGGCTCCGGGCGCCTCGCTGCTGGAGACGCTCGATCTGGGCGGCGTGTGCTCGGCGGAGGCGGCGAGGCGGTGGCTCACGGAAAGCTATGCCGGCTATCCGGATGTCTATGCGCCCGCCTGCGGGGCGATCCTGCGCCGGCTCGCAGCGGAGGGCGCGCCGCCGCTGCTATTCCACTGCACCGCCGGCAAGGACCGCACCGGCTTCGCCGCCGCCGTGGCGCTGGAGGCGCTCGGCGTCCCGCGCGCGACCGTGATGGAAGACTACCTGCTCACCAACCGTCACTGGGACCGCGCCGGCCGCGCGCCCGAGGGTCTGCCGCGCGAGATCTACGAGCCGGTGTTCGCGGCAAGGGAGGACTATCTCGCCGCCTCCTGGGCCACGCTGGACGAAGGATACGGCGGCCTGGAACGCTGGCTCGACCGCGCCGTCGGCTTCGGCGCGGAGGATCGGGCGCGGCTCAGGGCGGCGATGCTGGAGTAGGGATGTGTTTGTCCGAAGCGTTCTGACGCCGGAAAAACCGGGCGCGCCTCCCGGGCCGTCACCGCATTTCGGCAGCGGCGGATGGCGCGGTCCGCTCGATAAGCGCCTTGAGCGCCGCCATCGCCTCCTCGTGGCGGCGCCGGCCTTCCTCCTGCGCCTCCTCATTCAGCGCCTTGAGCGCCGCCATCGTCTCTTCGTGCCGGCGCCGGCCTTCCTCCTGCGCCTCCTCATGGAGCCGCCGGCCTTCCTCCATTGCTTCCTCGTGGCGGCGGAGGTCCGCCTCGCGGGCCTCCCGGCGGTCCTGCGCGCGCTGGTTCGAGGACCGGCGCATCTCGCGGATGCCGGTCCAGATCAACAGGCAGGTCGCACCGCCCACCAGCTGGGTGGAGCCGAACAGGCCCACCGTTGCCCAGGCGGTCAGCAATTCCGGGTTCTGGAACACCGAAGCGGTCATCACCTTGTCACACGCCCCGCCACGCGCCGTCCGGTCTCGGGACGGCATTGTCGAAGAATTCCGGGAAGCGCCCGGTTTCCAGGGACTGTATCGGCACGAGGGTGCGGGGGGCAAGGGCGGCCTCGAGGATGTTGCGCGCGGCCTCGCCGATCCGGACCGGGGCCTCCGGCTTTCGCTTGAAGGGGTGCCGGAGGAGCGTTGCAACCCGCTCCCCCGGCGGCCGGGGTTGGAAGGAGGGTAGGGGATCTACCCGTCTCGGCCCCGTCCGGCCATTCGGCTGCAGGCGGTCAGAAGTTGAGCGTAATGCCGGTGACGAAGCCGGTGCACTCGTTCCCGCCGCCTTTCACATCCTTGTGGCTGGTCGTGTCCTCGACGGTGAAGATCGAGCTCTTCCACATGTGGCCGAGGCTCAGCGCCATCGGGCCGTCGGTGTAGCTGACGCTCACGCCCCAGACCTCGAAGTCCTTGGACTTGTCCTCCACGACCTTCTCGGTCACTCACGAGTCGTTGCCGGGGTCGTTGTTGGCGGCGGTCTCTGTGGCTGCCTGTTTCGGGCCGTCATCGCCATCGGGGTCGTACATGTGCCGGCTGTCGATGACTTTGCCATCTACAAGGGTGTATGGATTACCCCCTTCGACGGCTGCGTTGAGCGCAGTGACGTCGGCTTGGGTAAGCCCGACATTGGCCGCCGCGGTCGTGTAGGCGCCGCCATCGGAGGTGAGGTGGCCTCGCCTTTTCGGACAGCCTGGCGGCTGGGCCAAGGTGTGTTCCGGTTGAAGTTCAGGCCGCCAGAATCCCCTTGAATGGATCTTCCTGTTGCTGCTGTTGCGCCTTTGGGGATGTGGTCAAGGCGCGAAGCGGCTTGTCCATCATGTCCACAGGCGTGTCACCTCGGTATGCCTCGGCCGGCGTCCGTCCGCCCAGCGCCGAGTGCGGCCTGATGGTGTTGTAGAAGCCGATCCACTCGCCGATCACGCGCCGGGCGGTGAAGCCGTCGGCGATCTCGTGCAGGTAGACCGCCTCGTATTTGAGCGAGCGCCAGAGCCGCTCAATGAAGATGTTGTCCATGCACCGGCCCCGGCCGTCCATCGAGATGCGGATGCCGGGCGCCTGCAGGCGCCCGGTGAAGGCGAAGCTGGTGAACGGGCTCCCCTGGTCGGTGTTGAAGATCTCCGGCGCGCCATGCCGGGCCAGGGCCTCGTCGAGCGCGTCCGTACAGAAGCCGGCATCCAGCGTGTTCGACAGCTGCCAGGCCAATACGTGGCGGCTCGCCCAGTCCATGATCGCCACCAGGTAGAGGAAGCCCCGCTGCACCGGGATGCAGGTGATGTCGGCGCACCGGACATGGTTCGCCCGCTCGATCCGCAAGCCCTTGAGCAGCCAGGGCCACACCCGGTGCTCGGGATGCTGATCGCCGGTCCGCAGCGCCCGATAGACCGCCTGAAGGCCGAGCAGGCGCATCAGCCGAGCCGCCCGGCAGCGCCCGATCCGCACCCCCTCGCGGCGAAGATGGCGAACCATCTGGCGGGCGCCGTAGAACGGATACTTCACGAACAGCTCGTCGATCCGACGCATCAGCGCCAGCGTCTCGGCGCTCTCGCCCTTCGGCTCGTAGTAGAGCGACGAGCGCCCGATCGACAGCAGCCGGCATTGCCGGTTCAGGCTCAGCGCCGGATGATCGCGCTCCACCATCGCCCGACGCTCGGCCCGGCTCATCGACCGGACCCGCGAGACAAAAAATCCCGCTCCACGATCAGCTCCCCGATCCTGGCGTGAAGATCGCGCACCTCGCCCTCATGATCCCGGACCCGGCGTTCCGCGCCCTTCGAGAACAGCTCGGCCAGACCCTCGATCGCCCGGCGCTTCCACGCACCCACCTGGTTCGGATGGACCCGGCGCCGAGAGGCGATCTCCTGAAGCGTCCGATCACCCCGAAGCGCCTCAAGCACGAGCTTCGCTTTCAACTCCCCGGAAAACCTGCGGCGCTTGCTCATCGGCATTCCTCCGTCAGACCAAGCGCGCTCCAAATTGACTCACCATCCCCATATGTTGGGGTGACGGTCCGGACGACCTCCATAGACTGTGGTGATCGACTCACCAGCGCCGGAGGATGACGATGAGTGCGGCAACGCCGATAACCTGGACGGCACACACAGCGGACGAGCTCCACGCGCTTTCGAGGCACTGCGGGGACGCGAAGCAAGCGTCGCGCGCGCGTGCGCTCGCCATGATCATGGAGGGCGCGTCTCGCACGGAGGCGGCTCGGGCGCAGGGCATGGAGCTTCAAATCCTGCGCGACTGGGTGTTGCGCTACAACACGGAGGGCTTCGACGGCCTCGCGGATCTCCCGCGCGGCGGGAGCGAGGGCCGGTTGACGGACGCGCAGATCGCCGAGATCGGCGCCTGGATCGAGGCGGGTTCCGAGCTTGAGCGGGACGGTGTGACGCGCTGGCGCGTTCAGGACATCGTACGGAAAATCGAGGAGGCCTTCGGGGTCATCTATACGGAGAGCGGTGCCCGTATGATGCTCCGAAGGGCCGGGTTTCGCTTTGTCTCGGGGCGGCCGATCCCCCCCAAAGCCGACGCGGAGCGGCAGAGGTCGTTCGTGGCGGAGTTCGAGGCACAGTTGACGTCGACGCTCGGCTCTGAGGCGCTGGCGGGTCCGATAGAAATCTGGTTCCAGGACGAAGCGCGCATCGCCCAGAAGGGGATGACGACACGGGTCTGGGCGAATGGGAAGCAGCGTCCGCGCATCGTGCGCGACCATCGCTATGGCTACATCTATCTGTTCGGCGCCACCTGCGCGGAGCGCGGCGTCGGCATCGCCCACGTGGCGGACAGGACGAACACGGCGTCGATGAACGAGCATCTGGCGGCGATCGGCGCGGCCGTGGCGCCGGGTGCGCACGGCGTGATTGTGCTGGACCGGGCGGGCTGGCATCGCTCGGGCGACCTTCTCGTTCCCCCCAACCTGACGCTCGTGCATCTGCCGCCCTACAGTCCGGAACTCAATCCGATGGAGCAGATCATTCTGTTCCTGAAATCGAACCGCTTCGCCAACCGCGTGTTCAAGGATGTCTCCGCCCTGAGGGACGCCTGCCGGACGGGGTGGCAATGGCTGACCGACCAGCCCGACGTCATCACCAATACGACCCGGCGCAGCTGGGCCGTAGCCCCATCGTGCTGATCCCGATGCCTCACTGTATCGGTTCATATGACTCGCGGTTGGTATCAGACCCTCCTCGACAACCGCAAGCCGTAACGCTGCATGGAACTCCACCCCGTACATCCCCCGCCCCTCGCCACAACCGACAAGGGGACATGAGGGGCGCATTCTTGCGCCGCCGCGAACGGACCAACCGGCCGCCTCGCGTGGACCATTATTCCGCCGCCGTTAACAACCGCATGGTCCGTCAAGACGGTCAAGGCCAGGCAGCCTGATCGGCAACGCCGTGTGCGGCTGATTTCCGCCCGCAACTCGCCTGACTATTCGCTCGGCATTTCCGATCCGCGCCGGCGGCCGGCCGACACGGGCCGGGCCGTGCTCGCCGTGTGGAATGCGCGGGTCAACGAATCGCCGGACCACCATGACGAGCTTCGGGTTGCCGCCCTCATCCGCAACATGGCGACGATGGAGTTCGTCCTGTTCGAGCAACCCGCCGTCCAGTTCCCGGCGCCCGATTATCGCTGGCTCTTCAACAAGCGGCGGAATCCGGAAGGCTTCGACAAGGCGACTGACGAGCGCTGCTTCACATGGCGGCCGCACGGCAGCCAGTTCACCATGATTCGCTCCGTGCCCGGTTCCGCGCGGTCGTTCCCGGTCAACCGCGCCGGGCCGCTTGTCGCGTCCGAGCATGTGCTTCGGCTGGTCCGGTTCAGCGAGGACTGGATTTCGCTCTCATAGGGAGGACACCATGGCAGGCAGAAGCATCGCACTGGAGATCAAGCGATCGAGCCGTCGCAGCTTCAGGAACATTCGAGACGCAGCACGTCATCTTCAGGGGAGACCGCATGACGATTTCGGCACTGACAAGGTGCGGCTGGCATCGCTCAGCTATGTTCGGCGTATTGAGTGCGAAGCGGGCATGACACCGGCTCAAATCGAGCGATGGGCGACCAGCGAAATGCGCGATGGATAGTCTAGTATGTAGTCCCCATTATTTTCCTGTCAATCCCCTTGAGGACAAAAATCGAACATTTTTCTCGGGGCGCCCCCCGAAAGGCTCCGCAGCACCCGGCGCCGCATCTTGTTGAACGGAACATGGCGCCATCGGGAGCGGGGCGGCGACTCCCGAAAAACCTCCCGGCGCTGCAATCGGTTGAATGAAACATGGCGCGCCCGCGGCCGGCGGGCGCACCTCTCCCGTGCGCCGACTCCAGCCGCCGGCCACGGGTGCGCGATCATCGAGGAACGGCCATACCGGCCGCCGCTCCTTCCGGCCCGTCAGGTCATTGTCCCTCCTGTTCCTGTTTTAGCCATCATGGGCGAGAAAATAGGCCTGATTTCCTGAATTGCAACCCCTGAAGGAAAATGTCCCCTAGCGGTGAGGGAGGATGGAAATGGCCCCGCCGATCCGACGAGGTTGAACGCGGCAGCGACGCCATTCGAGGCGCTTCCAGAGCGCTACAGGCCGCCTTGGCGCGTCCCCCAAATCCGTTCTACGCTATGCGGCGGCCGGATGGACCGCCGGCTGCCATGGATTTCCGGGAGACAGACTTTGGCTCATGACAAGCGCGGTCTGGAACTGACCGCAGCCAGCGACTGTGCGGCCGCGGCGCTGGATGCGGCGCTGGACGACTTCCTCGCATTCGGACGGGAGGCGGGGCCGTTGCTCAAGGCCGCCTTCGAGGCCGATGCCGAAATGCCGATGGCCCATGTTCTCAGGGGCTGTTTCTTCCTGCTGATGGGCGTCGGCGCGCTGCGTCCCCGGGCGGCGAAGTCCGGCGGGCAGGCAGCCAGGCTTGCGGTGACGGGGCGCGAACGCGCCCATGCCGACGCCCTCTCCCGCTGGGCCGCCGGCGACACGGCCGGGGCCGTCCGCCGCTTCGAGGACATCCTGCTGGACCATCCGCGCGATATTCTGGCGATCCGCCTCGCGCACTATCTGCATTTCTATCACGGCGCGCTCGTCCAGCACCGGGACAGCACCGCCCGCGTGTTGCCGGCCTGGGACGAAAGCGTGCCCGGCTACGGCTATGTGCTGGGCATGCGCGCCTTCGGGCTGGAGGAGATGGGCGACTACGCCCGGGCCGAGGAGTTCGGCCGCCGGGCGGTCGCCATCGACCCTTCCGACGCCTGGTCGGTCCATTCCGTCGCCCATGTCATGGAGATGCAGGGCCGCCCGCAGGACGGTATCGCCTGGATCCGCGGGAACGAAGCGCATTGGGAGCACAAGATCCACAACTTCCGCCACCATCTGTGGTGGCACCGGGCGCTGTTCCACCTCGCGCTGGAAGAGGTCGATGCGGCGCTGGACCTCTACGACAACCGCTTCAGGGCCGACACAGCCAGCGACGATGTGCTCGACATCGCCAATGCAGCCTCCATGCTGCTGCGGCTCCATTTCAGGGGCGTCGATGCCGGCGGACGCTGGCAGGAACTGGCGGACCATTCGGCCGGGCGCATCGCCGACGGCATCTTCCCCTTCTTCGACGCGCATTACATGGCGGCGCTCGCCATGGCCGGCGACAGCGACAGGGTGCGGGCGCATCTGGACGCCATGTCCGGGCGCGGCGGCGCGGCGACGGCCGACGCCGTCTATGACGAAGTCGGCCTGCCGCTCTGCGAGGCGATCGCGGCGTTCGGCGCGGGCGATCCGGAGCGCTGCTTCGCGCTGCTGGAGCCGATCCGCTACGAGCTCTTCCGCCTGGGCGGCAGCCACGCCCAGCGCGATGTCTTCATGCAGCTCCTGATCGCCGCCGGGCAGGCCGGACGGGACCGCGAACGCCGCGCGTTGCTGGCCGAACGCGCCGCGCTCAAGCCCGGCGCGGTCGCAGCCTGGATGCATTAGGGCCGGCCCCGAAGGGAGGCCGGCCTTGCCCGACATTTCCTGCGAGCGCCTGGATGGCTGCGTGCGGATTCGCCTCGCCGGCGGCGGCGCCGGCACCCGGACGACGGCGGTCATGCGCGACCTTGCAAGCGCAGTCGAGGAGGCCGGCCGCACCGCGCGCGGCGCGATGCTTTGCGGCGGCGGCAAGTTCTTCTCCAACGGCGTCGATCTCGACTGGGCGCTCGGGCAGCCGCGCGAGGCGGTGCGGTAGATGTTTCTGGAGCTGGGGCGGCTCATCCTGGCGCTGCTGGAATCGCCGGCGCCGGTCGTCGGGGCGATAAGGAGCCATGCCGTCGGCGCCGGCCTCGCCGTGTTCCTGGCCTGCGACTACCGCTACGCCGCGACCGGCCGCGTCGTCATCGGCAAGAGATATTGCTGGGCGTGCCCAACCCTTATTACGGCGACCGGCTCCTGCGGTTCGTCGCGGGGGACTTCGCCGCCGCCGACCTGATCTACACGGGCAAGCTCATCCATGCCGAGGAAGGCCCGGCCCTGGGCCTGGTCCACGAGACGGAGCCCAAGGCGGAGATCGAGGACATGGCGTGGGAGAAGCTGCTCTCCCTGCGCGGCCTCGCCCCCGCCGCCTTCGCCGAGTCGAAGCGGATGCGGCTCGGAAGATTCTGCGCCGACTTGCAGGACCAGATGTCGGCCCGCATCGCACGCCAGGTCGAGATCTGGCACGGTGACGACGCGCAAACCCGGCTGCACGCCGCCGCCGAGCGGCTTCGGCGCTGATTCCGCCCCGGGCCGGCATGGGTTTGCCGGAGGAGACCCTTGGCGAAGTGTCATGAAATGTCATGTTTGTCGGTAACTGCCCAGAATGAGCGATTTGGTTTTTGGTTGACGGGTTTGTCGAAAAATGATGCCATCGGCAGGTAGTTAGAACCCGTGTGTGCATTTTGTGTTCCGATTGAGATGATTTGGTTTGGCAGTGAGACGAGTTTATTCCCGGCTTGGCGGCAGTGATCGAGGATATCGTCGTGGTTTCGGAAGACGCGGTTCGAGAGCCGGTTTTCGCGCATGAACTGGCAAGCGTTTTCGACGGGGTTGAGTTCGGGCGAGCGGGGCGGGAGCGCCATGAGGGAGACATTGCGGGGGACCTTGAGGGTCGAGGGGGCCTGCCCTCCCGCCCGGTCGAGCATGACGAGGGCATGGGCGCCGGGTTCGACGGTGCGGGCGATTTCGGCGAGATGGGCGTTGAGGGCGCGTGTGTCGGCCCGGGGCATGACGATCCCGCCCGCCTTGCCTTTCTTCGGGCATATGGCGGCGAAGATGCAGGCGGGGGTCGTTCTCCGGTCCCTGGGCGCGGAGGGTCGCGCGCCGCGTTTCGCCCCTCGCCGGATGATCTCGTTCTTCTGTCCGACGCGGGCCTCGTCCCGCCACCGGACTTCGATCTCGACACCGCCGCCGAACCCGGCGCGGATCTCTTTCAGGCGTTCGGGGAAGTTTGTTTGAACGCCGCCATGGCCTCCCGGTCCCGGGCATAGTGGCGCGGGCGCGCAGAAAGCCCGGCGTAGCCCATCCGGCGCAACTCCTGTCCGATTGTCGTTTCCGCCAACGACACGCCAAACCGGTTCCGAAGCCATGCCGCCGGGTCGCAGCGTCGCCAGCGCACCGCGCCGTGGAGCGCCGGGGCCGGGCCGCTCTCCACTACCGCCGCCGGGGCCGCGCGTTGCTCCTCGTTCAGTTTGTAAGGCGGACCCGGAGCCTTGCGGTCCTTCAAGCCCTCCGGCCCGGCCGCGTTGAAGCGCAGAACCCGGTCCCGAACGATCCGCAGCCCCACCCCCGCAAATCGCGCCGCGTCCGAACGACGATCGCCGTCGCAGATCAACGCCAGTGTCGGAAGACGACGGGTCTGCGCCCCGTCGCGGTTCCGCTTCGCAAGGCGACGCAAACCGGACGCATCGAAATCTCCCCGCAAGGGGGTCGCCGCTCCCATCGCAAACCCCCAATCCAAAGCCCCGGACCTTGGCGAAGTCAAGCGACGCACCGATACCGTCGCCATCTTCCCCAACGAGGACGCCATCGCCCGGCCGATCGGCGCGAGCCTCCTCGAGCAGAACGACGAAGGGGCCGTCCAGAGAGCCGGATATATGACGCTGGAAGCCATCGCTCCCGTGAGCGACAATACAACCGTCAAGATGCCCGCCGCGGCAGACTGAGCGGCCCGGCCCCACCCGCCGGATACCGCAACCGACGACAGGCTCTTACACCACCGCCTGGGACACGATCAATCGGAAAACCCGCCTTCAGCGAATCCCCCCATGAGTCAGCACACAGAACCGTTGGTATGAGCCGGCGTGGAGCTGCCGGATTCACACATACGCATCCGGCTGCCCGCTCCGCGTTGCGCGCCCTTGTCCGACGAAACAGGAAGCCAGAATATTCACTTTTTGTTTCGTTCAAGAAATTGACATGAGAGAAAATGTGCTAAGATGATCCCTGGGGTCAGAAGGCTTCCGGGGCCGTGTCTCTCGATTCTGAAAACCCGTCCGGAACGCAAGGGCGAAGGGCGTCTGCCGTCTCGCGCGCGGGCGGGCGCAGGCGCGCATGCACGGCGCGAAACAGGGACGCTCTGCCAGCGAGCCGGCGGCGGGGAGAACGGAACGGACAAGAAGCACCGATGAGCAACACGCCCCACACTCGTCGTCCCGGACGGCGCGTCAGCAGCCTGTCCCGGACCCCGATCCGGGGGCGAGCCGGGACTTCGACGCCCGCCCGCCGTCCTCGCCACAGGAGGCCCCGGATCGCAGTCCGGGGCGGCGAATGGGGAGAGCCGGGGCGACGAAAGAACGGGGTCGCCGCAGGGCGGAGCATGACAGAACATGACATTCCGTAACTGCCCAGCATGTTTGCTATTGCCCGGGGCTTGCCTGGTTGTGTTTCAGGAGTATCGGATGTCCTTGATGAAGCTTTCTGAGGTGGCCTCGCCTTTTCGGACAGCCTGGCGGCTGGGCCAAGGTGTGTTCCGGTTGAAGTTCAGGCTGCCAGAATCCCCTTGAATCGATCTTCCTGTTGCTGCTGTTGCGCCTTTGGGGATGTGGTCAAGGCGCGAAGCGGCTTGTCCATCATATCCACAGGCGTGTCACCTCGGTATGCCTCGGCCGGCGTCCGTCCGCCCAGCGCCGAGTGCGGCCTGATGGTGTTGTAGAAGCCGATCCATTCGCCGATGACGCGCCGGGCGGTGAAGCCGTCGGCGATCTCGTGCAGGTAGACCGCCTCGTATTTGAGCGAGCGCCACAGCCGCTCGATGAGGATGTTGTCCATGCGCCGGCCGGGCCCATCCATCGAGATGCGGATGCCGGGCGCCTGCAGGCGCCCGGTGAAGGCAAAGCCGGTGAACTGGCTGCCCTGGTCGGTGTTGAAGATCTCCGGCCTGCCGTAGCGCGCCAAGGCCTCCTCCAGCGCGTCCGTGCAGAAGCCCTCGTCCAGCGTGTTCGACAGCTGCCAGGCCAATACGTGGCGGCTCGCCCAGTCCATGATCGCCACCAGGTAGAGGAAGCCCCGCTGCACCGGGATGCAGGTGATGTCGGCGCACCGGACATGGTTCGCCCGCTCGATCCGCAAGCCCTTGAGCAGCCAGGGCCACACCCGGTGCTCGGGATGCTGATCGCTGGTCCGCAGCGCCCGATAGACCGCCTGAAGGCCGAGCAGGCGCATCAGCCGAGCCGCCCGGCAGCGCCCGATCCGCACCCCCTCGCGGCGAAGATGGCGAACCATCTGGCGGGCGCCGTAGAACGGATACTTCACGAACAGCTCGTCGATCCGACGCATCAGCGCCAGCGTCTCGGCGCTCTCGCCCTTCGGCTCGTAGTAGAGCGACGAGCGCCCGATCGACAGCAGCCGGCATTGCCGGTTCAGGCTCAGCGCCGGATGGTCGCGCTCCACCATCGCCCGACGCTCGGCCCGGCTCATCGACCGGACCCGCGAGACAAAAATCCCGCTCCACGATCAGCTCCCCGATCCTGGCGTGAAGATCGCGCACCTCGCCCTCATGATCCCGGACCCGGCGTTCCGCGCCCTTCGAGAACAGCTCGGCCAGACCCTCGATCGCCTGGCGCTTCCACGCACCCACCTGGTTCGGATGGACCCGGCGCCGAGAGGCGATCTCCTGAAGCGTCCGATCACCCCGAAGCGCCTCAAGCACGAGCTTCGCTTTCAACTCCCCGGAAAACCTGCGGCGCTTGCTCATCGGCATTCCTCCGTCAGACGGCGGAATACACCCTAACAACCTGTCCGATTTTCCAGGGACACCTCACTCCAACTCCCCCGGCCGCTCTGCAACACGCGCAACCCGATCCCGAAGCTGCGCGTTCTCCAACTCGACACGCGCAACCTTCTCCTCCGCAGTCTCCATAACAGACCCCGGATAACCGCTTCCGCGCGAACCGGAACCACCCATGGCCGGGTTGACCCATTTTTCCACAAACCCGCCAACCCATAACCGGATCGCTCATCCCGGGCAGTTACGACCATTTTAGCTCACTTTCTCCCCAATCAAGCTATCAACGAAACAAAAAGTGAATATCCCGGTTCCCCGTTTCATCGCGCGAGGGCGCGCAACGCGGAGCGCCCCCGGGACATTGGTCCCTCCTCAATACATCCTATCATAGATTTCCAAGACACAGCCCTTGTTCGAGAATTATTCCCTATTTTCGAACAAAAAGCATCCAACTCCGGCCACGGCACAGACCGTGACCGCGGCTGGAGGTCCGGGATAGCTGAAAATCGACACACTTCCGACAAAATGCCGGGCTATTCGCGGCGGCCGGAGCCATGCCGGCGATATGCGGCGCGAGCGCGCGGGCATCGCCGGGGACGGAGAAGGGAGCGAACGATGACAGGTCTGGCCGTTACCCGCCACGGCGAAGCCCGGATGTCCCGGCGCGGCATCCGCAAGTCCGATCTCGATATCCTGCGCGCTTACGGCGAGGAGGACGGACGGAACCGGATCGTGCTGACGAAACGGGAAGCGGCGAAGGCGGGGCGGGCGCTGAAGAAGCGGACCGCCAGTATAGAGCGGTTGACGGGCAAGGTTCTCGTGGTCGTGAACGGCCAACTCGTCACCGTGTATCGTCAGAGCGCTCCGATCCGGCCGCCCCGCAGGCGAAAGACGGCCCGCTGGCTGGCGAAGACCGGCGCTTGTGTCGAATAGTGCTTGAGGAGAGTGGGACCGCCCGCACGATGCGGATGCGACAATCGGGACGGGTTCGCACGCTTGAAAGCGGGCTGCCGGCCGGTTATGGTAGTCTGCACTAAGTTTCCGCGCCAGTGACCGCATTTGCCCCGGCGCCGTTTTTCGGCGGAACGGAACGATAATCGTGTCGGCGTGGAATGACGAATGGACCGCAAGATTGCAACAGGAGACCCGCCCCATGTTCGACCAGAAGCGCCTTTCCGGCATGACCGTCGCCGTGCTCGTCGCCAACGGCTTCGAGGAAATCGTCATGACCGACACGCAAAAGGCGCTGGCCGCCGAAGGCGCCGCAATTCGGATCGTCAGCCACGAGGTCGGACTGGCCAACGGCTGGCATGAGGGGACCTGGGGGCATAATTTCTACATCGACACGCGCATTTCGGACGCGCTGCCGAGCGATTTCGACGGCCTGCTGGTGCCGGGCGGGGAGCGCAGCGTTGCCGCTCTCAAGGAGAACGCCCATGCCCGCCGCGTCGTCAAGGGCATGATAGACGCGGGCAAGCCGCTGGCCGTCGTGGGCGACGCGATCGAAATGCTGGTGGCGGCGCAGGCCGTGAGAGGCCGCAAGGTGACCGGCGTCGAGACGTCCCGCGCCCGTGTCGAGGCAATGGGCGCAGTCTGGTCCGAATCACCGCTCACCGTGGACGGCAACCTGGTCACCGCTGCGAGTTCGGAAGACCTTGACAGCCTGATCGCCGCCGTGATCGGCAGCCTTGTCGCCGCCCCCGAAGGCGAGCGCCAGCAGGCCGCCTGACCCTTCAGCGCAGGAATCGGATCGCCGCCGGCGCCGGGGTCTTCCGGCGCCGGTCTTCGCTCAAGGCATCGGTCGCGCTCAGAACACGCCCGCTTCGAGGCCGGCCGCGAGCGTCATGCCGAGCTCCTCGCATCGGCCGGCGAACTCCTCCCGCCACGCCCCCCGGCAGAGCACCGGCTCGGCCACTGCGCGCCAGCGCAGGCCCGTCGTAATGGTCTCGATCGCGCGCCTCGTGCCGGTGCCGTCATGGCCGGCGCGGATATAGACGCCGAAGGGGCGGCCCTGGGTCTCCTCCAGGCAGGGATAGTAGATGCGGTCGAAGAAGTCCTTCAGCGCGCCGCTCATATAGCCGAGATTCTCGGTCGTCCCGAGCAGCAGGGCATCGGCCGCGAGCACATGGTCCGGCGTCGCGTCGAAGGGACCCAGCACCTCCGTCTCGACGCCCTCGATATCGGGATGCCGGGCGCCCGCCGCCGCAGCGTCCCGCAGCCGCAGCGTATTCGGCGAGGGCGCGTGGGCGACGATCAGCAGGCGGCGGGACATGCCTGCTCCAGCAGGAAGGGCGCGCCCGATCCGGCGGCGACGGCGCGGATTTCCTCGAACAGGGTTTCCGTCATCGGGATTCCGGTCCGCAGCCGCTCGCGCCGCGCGGCATGTTCGGGATCGCCGGGCACGAACACCGGCCGGTCCGGGTCGATGGCCGGCGTCGCGCGCAGCCCCGCCATCAGGCCTCCGAGGCCGGCGGCGAAACCGTCATTGAAGAAGGCCGGGTCGAGCGCAAGGAAGAAGTGGCCGACCTCGATGAACCGGCCGGGTTCGCCCGTGGCCAGGTCGATGCCGCCGACATTCGCGCCGCCCAGCACGCTTGCGAGGATGTCCACCATCATCGCCAGGCCGTAGCCCTTGTGGCTGCCGAGCGTGCGGTTGCCGCCGAGCGGCGTCAGGCGCTTCGGCCTTGCATTGAAGGCCGCGGCCGCATCGGTCTCGGGCAGGCCGTCCGGGCGCACCGCCCAGCCTTCGGGCAGCGGATTGCCGGCCCGGCGCGCGATATTGACCTTGCCGACCGCGACGGTGCTGGTCGCCATGTCGAGCGAGAACGGGGCGCCCTCCCCGGGGCTCGCGGCGAAGGCGACGGGATTGGTGGAGAAACGCGGTTCGCGGCCGCCGGTCGGCACAACGGCGCGCTGCGTCGTGCCGGTGCAGGCGAAGCCGACAAGGCCGTGTTCGGCGGCGATGGTGGAATAGACCCCGGCCGCGCCGAAATGGTTGGAATGGACGACGACCGACACGCCGAGGCCCGCCAGAGCCGCCTTGCTGCAGGCCCGTTCCATGGCGAAGCGCGCGGGCGGATGGCCGATGCCGTGGCCCGCATCCACCAAGGTCAGCACCGGTCCTTCTTGGAGCGTGCGGACCTCCGCCAGCGGGTCGATCTTGCCGTCCCGGCGGCGTTGGTCGTAGGTCGGCAACATGCCGACGCCGTGGCTGTCGATACCGCGAAGGTCGGCCTCGACCATAAGGTCCACGGCAGTCTCGACGGGCTCGGGACGCATGCCCCAGGACAGGAACACCGCCCGGATCTGTTCCGCCAGCAGGGTATGCGGCACTACAATCATGCGCTTTCCGGCATGAAGGGCGCGGCGGCTATACAAGCCTGCCGCTACCGGCCGCGCTGCGCCAGCAATATGTCGATCTTGCGGTGCAACTCGTCCTGGCCGGCTTTCAGCGCCGCCACATCGGCTTCGATTTGCTCCAGACGCGCTTCCATGGCTCCGACACTCGTCTGCAATGCCGCGATTGCGACGCCGTTTTCGTGGATCGCCTCGCGGTTGGCCTGCGTTTCGAGCGCGATCCAGCAGACAAGCGCCAGAAAGGCGACGACGAGGGCGACAGCCATCGGGTTGCGGGTTATGTCGCCGCCGCCGGACTTCGCCAACAGCCGGCGAAGAGCCTGCCTTTCGGCAGCGCTGAAGGGAGCGTCGGTCGAATCCACAGCCATCGGTCCTGTCCTCGCCAGCCTGTCGAGATTACAGGCCGGTCGCTTGCCTGTCAGCAGGAAACCGCCCCGCCGGCCGCCCGCTATCCTTCCAGCAGGAAGGGCGCGCCGGAACGGTTGCACACATCGCGCAGCTCGTCGAACAGCGTGTCGGTCATCGGGATGCCGTTCGCCTTGCGCTTGGCCCGGGCGGCGTATTCCGGGTCGCCGGCGACCATCACCGGCCGGGCCGGGTCGGTGGGCGGCGTCGCCCGGAGCATGTCGAGCAACCGGTCCATGTCGGTCTCGAACGCCCTCTCCCCGCGCAAATGCGAAGGGTCGATGGCGAGGAAGAAATGCCCGGTCTCGCCCGCCAGGCAGCCGGAGAGCGTCGCGCACAGGATTTCGACCATGGCGCCCAGGCCGTAGCCCTTGTGGCCGCCGCGCTCGCGCGTGCCGCCGAGCGGCGTGAGCCGCCCGACCTCATGCGCCAGCACCGCATCCGTGACCGGCGCGCCGGACCGGTCCACCATCCAGCCCTCCGGCAGCGGCTTGCCCGCGCGCCGCGCAATCGAGACCTTGCCGAATGCGACCGTGCTGGTCGCCATGTCGAGGGCGAAGGGCCGGTTCGCTTCCGCCGGGGCGGCGAAACCGATGGGGTTGGTGCCGAGCGCGGCATCGGCGCCGAACATCGGGGCCACCTGCCTGGTCGGCGCATTGGTGAGCGAGAGGCCGACCAGTCCATCGTCCGCCGCCATCTTCGAGTAATAGCCGGCGGCTCCGTAATGGTTCGAGTTGCGCACCGCGACCGCCGCCGCGCCGGCCTTGCGCGCCTTGTCCATGGCGGTCCGCATGGCGAACACGGCAGGCGGATGGCCGAGGCTGCGGTCGGCGTCGATCAGCGCCAGCGCCCCCGCCTCGCGCTCGATGCGGATATCGGGCTTCGGCTCGATGCGGCCCTCCTCCTTCGCCTTCTGGTACCAGGGCAGCATACCGACGCCGTGGCTGTCGATGCCGGCAAGGTCGGTTTCGACCATCACCTGGACGGTCGTCTCGATATGGTCCCGCGCCATGCCCCAAGTCTCGAAGACCGCGGCAATCTGGCGCCGGAGCGTCGCGTCGTCGATGGTGTGCATGGCCTCTCCCCCCGCTTCATCGCATGATAAGCACGCTGAGGGAGGAAGCGCGATGGCCGATTTCGACATGCCTGCCGAAGACGTGGATGCGATCCGGGCCTGGTTCGACGAATGGGGCGCGGAGGTGGCGCGGCGGGATTTCACGTCCGCGCGGCGGCGCTTCGACCCGGACGTGCTCGGCTTCGGCACCTGGATGGACCATGTCGAGGGGCTGGATGCGCTGGAAGCGCGGCAATGGCGGCGCATCTGGCCGTCGATCGAGGATTTCGAGCATCGCACGCAGGATCTGCGGTGCATGGTCTCGCCCGACCGGCTGATGGCCTTCGGGATGACGGTGTGGACCTCCACCGGCTTCCACGAGGACGGGACCGCCTATGACCGGCCGGGGCGGACGACGGCGGTGTTCTTGCGCGAAAGGCCCGGCGACCCGTGGCGCTGCGTGCATACCCATGTCTCGCTCTTCCGGGATGTGCCGCAGCATTCTGCAGGCCGCCGGGGCTGAGGCGGCGGCTCAGGCAGGCCGGCTGCGATAGGCGGGGTTCGAGGCCGGCCGGGCGAAACGGGCGGCGAGGAAGGCCCCGAGCCGGGCGAAGGCGCCGGCGAACGCCTGGGCGCGCAACCGCCGGCCGCGGGCCAGCGCCCGGTCGATTTCGGCTTGGGAGAGGGTATGGGATCTCTGGATCATCTGTCCTGTCTCCGAGTTCGGATTTCCGTTGACGCTGCATTTATTATCGATCTCGATGTTTGCAATAATGCAGAAAAAGATATTATATTTGCATTGAATGCAAAGATGAAGCAACAATGAAGTCCCTGAGCGCCATTCGCCTGTTCACGGCCGCCGTCGATGCGGGCAGCTTCTCCGAGGTCGGGCGCCGGCTCGGCATGGCGCCGTCCTCGGTGTCGCGGCAGGTCGCGGCGCTGGAGGACAGCGTCGGCGCCCAGCTCATCCATCGCACCACAAGGAAGCTTGGCCTGACGGAGGCCGGGCGGCTCTATTTCGAGCGCGTCTCGCGCATCCTGGCCGAGCTCGATGAGGCGTCCGCCGCCGTCTCGCATCTGGAGGAAGCGCCGCGCGGCGTGCTGCACATCAACGGCCCGACGGCCTTCGGGGTCCGCCATATCGCGCCGGCGCTGCCGGATTTCCTGGCGCGCTATCCCGAAGTCCGGGTCGAACTCACGCTCACCGACAATTTCGTGGACCTGCTGGAGGTGGGCGCGGATGTCGCCGTGCGCGTGGGCGAGCTCGAGGATTCGAGCCTGATCGCGCGCCGCCTCGCGCCCAACCGGCGCATCCTCTGCGCCAGCCCCGGCTATCTGGCCCGCGCCGGGACGCCGGAATGCCCGGAGGACCTAGCGGCTCACAATTGCCTCGTCTATACCCGCCACCATGGCAATGTGAACTGGAACCTGGGCGGCCCGGACGGGCTGGCGGAAGTGCGCGTCGGCGGCAATCTGCGCACCAACAACACCGAGGCCGTGCATGCCGCGGCGCTGGGCGGGCTCGGCATTGCGCTCCTGCCCTCCTGGCTGGTGGGGCAGGAGGTGCAGGCCGGGCGGCTCGCGGAAGTGCTGGCCGGTTACCGCGCCGCGCCCGGCGCGCTCGACACCGGCATCCACGCCCTCTACCCCGCCGACCGCCGCCTCTCGACCAAGGTCCGCGCCTTCGTGGACTTTCTGGTGGACCGCTACGGCCCCCGCCCCTACTGGGAAGACCCGCCGGAGGGTTCCCGGCCCCGCCTATGACCGCCGCTTCGGCTTGCCGTGGATGTGCGGCGGGAGGGGCTTGGACGGGCCGCCGGAGCGCAGCGGCCGGGGGGCGAAACGGCCGAGAGTCGTCGCCCGGTCATACATCACGATGGCGCCCGCCATGGCGACATTGACGCAGAAAGATGTGGGGATGCGGACCACATGGGCGCAACGTTCCAGCACCGGTCCCGACAGCGAGTCGCGCTCCGGACCCAGTATGTAGGCGGCGCGCGCCGGATGGCGGAAGCTCGGCAGGTCCACCGCCTCGTCGAGCAGCTCCACGCCGACCAGCGCACAGCCGCGCGGCAGCGCCATGGCGCCGGCGTCCGGAAAGGCATAGAGCGGCACCCGGCCCGGCGCATGGGAGGTATCGCCGCCTCCTCGTCCGGCCCGTTCCGCATAGCTCGCGCCCACGGTGAAAAGGAAACTCGCGCCGAACGCCTGGGCCGAGCGGAACAGGTTTCCGGCGTTGAGCGGCTTGCTCAGCCCCTCGACGCCGATGCCGAAATAGCCTTTCATGGCGGAGCTGATTCTGGACCCGGGAGGCGGGGCTGTCCATGCGCGCGGTAGTCGTGGATGACTGGAAACCGTTCGACGAACTCGAAATCCGGGAGATGCCCCCGCCGGAGCTCGGGCCCCGCCATGTGCGCATAAGGGGGCGGGCCTGCGGCGTCTCCTTCGCCATGTCGCTCGTGGTGCAGGGACGCTATCAGCGCCGCCCGCCGCGCCCCTTCGTCCCCGGCACCGAATATGCCGGCGTCGTCACCGAGGTCGGCGCGGAAGTGACGCGCTTCCGGCCGGGCGACCGGGTGCTGGCGGTGCTCGACTGGGGCGCGCTGGCGGAGGAAGCCGTGGCGCTGGAGGTCAACACCTTCGCGATCCCGGACAGCATGGAGTTCCGCCGGGCCATCGCCTTCACCAACTCCTACCACACCTCCTATGCCGCGCTTTGCTGGCCCAACATGCTGCGGCTCGCCGCTGGCGAAACATTGCTGGTGCATGGCGCTGCCGGCGGCGTCGGCATCGCCGCCGTCGAAATCGGCAAGATCCTGGGCGCGCGCGTCATCGCCACGGCCGGCTCGGAGGAGAAGCTGGCGGCCGCGCGCGAGCACGGCGCGGACCACGCAATCAACTACCGCGAGGCCGATTTCCGCGAGGAGGTGCTGGCGCTCACCGACGGAAGCGGCGCGGATGTCATCTACGACCCCGTCGGCGGCGAGGTGTTCGAGCGCTCGCTGCGCTGCATCGCCTTCGAGGGGCGCATCATGCCCGTCGGTTTCGCCGGGGGCGCGATCCAGCAGATCCCGGCCAATATCCTGCTGGTCAAGACGGTGAGCGTCATCGGGATGAATTTCGGCGCCTATGTCGGCTGGAGCCCGAAGGATATCCGTTACGAGGTCGAGGACCGGATGCGGGCCGGCATGGCGCAGCTCTTCGCCTGGTTCGAGGAGGGCCGCCTCAGGCCGCGGGTGGACCTGACCTTCCCGCTGGAGGGCTTCAAGGATGCGATGGCGGCGGTGCTCGGGCGCCGGGCGATAGGCCGGGTCGCCATCGTCATGGGGGAATAGCCATGGCGCGGCGCGGCGTCGTTGCGGCTGCGGTTCTGGCGCTTCTCCTGGTCGCCTGCTCGGGGGTGGACCGGCCCGGCGTACCGGCGACCGGCGCGGAGCGGCAGGAAGCGCGCCGGCTACTGCAGGCGGGCGCCATTCCGCGGCAACGGGGGCTCGACGAGGCGGGCCAGCATGCCTCGCTCGCGCGCGTCGTTCACCATATCCAGCCAGCAGCCCATCGGGTCTGCCGGCGCATGAAGGGCGCGAATTGCGGCGCGATCCTCTCCCGCAGCCCTGTCCGCTCGCACGACCGGGACATCAACGCCCATGTCGATGGCAGCCATCGGGTGACGATGAATGCCGGCCTCCTGCGGGCCTCCGGGTCGGACGAGGAAATCGCGGCGGTGCTGGCCCATGAATACGGCCACGTGATCGCCGACCATGTGGACAAGCGCATGAAGGATGCCAGCGTCGGCGCGCTGGGCGGGCTTCTCGCCGGCACGCTCCTCGGGGCCGTTGTCTGCGACCGCTCCGATAGCGGCTGCATCGAGGACATGGCGGCGCAGGGCGGGCAATTCGGCCTCGGCGTCGGGGCGCTCGCCTATTCGCAGCAGCACGAACTGGAAGCGGACTACTACTCGGCGCTCATTCTGGCGGAAGCCGGCGTGCCGCTGGAGGCGGGCGAAAAGATGCTGATGCGGCTCGCGCGCACCAAGGACGGCCGGGAGGGCGGCTTCGGACGGCTCGGCATGGCGATGGCGCGCACGCATCCGGCGAACGACGAGCGCATCGCCCGATGGATCGCGAACCGGCGCGTGCTCCAGGATGCGCTCGCGACCGGGCTCGCCACCGATGCCCAACTCGCCTCGGAGGCAAGGCGCCGCGCACTGGAGACCGGAGCCGCCGAGACGCGCTGGGCGAACCCCCGCACCGGGCACAGCGGCGTCATATCCGTGAAGAGGCGGTGGCGCGCTGCCGCCGGCGAGGCTTGCGTCCGCTATGGCTGGAAAAGCTGGCAGGCCGCCGGCCGCGCGGAACGGCAAGGCGAGGAAACGGCATGCAGACAGGCCGGCGGACCGTGGCGGGTCCGGTAGCGGCGGAGCGCGGGGCCGCAGGTCGGGCCGGCGATTCCAGGCTGGCGGCGCGGCTTGGCGCGGCTGTCGAAGGCGAGGTGCTGTTCGACCCGTTCGAGCGCGGGCGCTATGCCACCGACGCCTCGATCTACCAGATCGAGCCGATAGGCGTCGTCAGGCCGCGCTCGGTCGGCGATGTCGAGGCGGCCATGGCGATCGCGCGCGAGGAGGGCGTGCCGGTGCTGCCGCGCGGCGGTGGCACTTCGCAGGCGGGCCAGACCGTCGGCGAGGCGCTGGTGCTCGACTGTTCCGCACATCTGGACCGCATCCTTGAGATCGATGCCGGGAACCGGCGCGCGCGGGTCGAACCGGGCGTCGTCCTCGGCCGGCTCAATGCGCGGCTGCGCCGGGACCGCCTCATGTTCCCGGTCGATATCTCGACCGCGAGCCGGGCTACGCTGGGCGGCATGGCGGCGAACAATTCCTGCGGCTCGCGCTCGATCCGCTACGGCAACATGGTCCACAACACCCATGCCATCGAGGCGATCCTGGCGGACGGCAGCCGCCACCGCTTCGCGCGCGTGCCCGGCAATCTCGGCTCCGGGGGCGGCACGCCCGGCTATATCGACCTCGTGCGCAAGGTCCGGGCCATCGCCGAGCGCGAGCGCGACGCCATCGCGCGCGGCTTCCCGGAGGTGCTGCGCAAGGTCGGCGGCTACAATCTCGAAAGCGTCGATGCCGCGGGGCACAATATGGCCCACCTGCTGGTCGGCTCGGAGGGCACGCTCGGCTTCTTCACCGCGATCGAGGTCGATCTCCAGCCGGTCCCGCCGCACAAGGTTCTGGGCATGTGCCATTTTCCGCGTTTCCGCGACGCCATGGACGCCGTGCCGCGTTTGGTGGCGCTCGATCCCGATGCGGTCGAATTGGTGGATCGGACCATCATCGAGCTCGCCCGCGGCATCCAGATGTTCCGGGAGACCGTCCGCGAGGTCGTGCAGGGGCAGCCGGAGGCGCTGCTGCTGGTCGAGTTCGCCGGCGAGGACAGGGCGGCGCTGCTCTCCCGGCTGGACGCGCTCGACGATGCCATGAGCGACCTCGGCTTTCCGGGAGCCATCGTCCGGGCCGTCGATCCGGCGCTCCAGGCGCGCATCTGGGGAGTGCGCGAGGCGGGGCTCAATATCGTGATGTCGATGAAGACCGAGGGCAAGCCAGTCTCCTTCATCGAGGATTGCGCCGTGCCGCTGGAGAACCTGGGCGACTTCACCGACCGGCTGACGGGCGTCTTCGAGAAGCACGGCACGACAGGCACCTGGTATGCCCATGCCTCGGTCGGCCTGCTGCATGTGCGCCCGGTGCTGAACCTGAAGCAGTCCGGGGGCGCGGCCGCCATGCGCGCCATCGCAGAGGAAGCCTTGGCCATGGTGCGCGAATACAAGGGCAGCCATTCCGGCGAGCATGGCGACGGCATCATCCGCTCGGAGTTCCACGAGCGCATGTTCGGGCCGGCGCTGGTGTGCGCTTTCGAGGAGGTGAAGGACGCTTTCGACCCCCAGGGCCTCTTCAATCCCGGCAAGATCGTCCGCGCGCCGCGGATGGACGACCGCTCGCTCTTCCGCTTCAAGCCGGGTTATGCGGCAACCCCGCTCGCCCCGGCGCTCGACTGGTCGGATTGGTCGGGCGGCTTCCTCGGCGCGGCCGAGATGTGCAACAACAACGGCGCCTGCCGGAAGGCGGATCCCGGCGTCATGTGCCCCTCCTTCCGGGCGACCGGGCGGGAGCGGGACCTGACGCGCGGGCGCGCCAACACGCTGCGCCTCGCGCTCTCCGGCCAGCTCGGCCCGGATGCGTTCGTTTCGGACGACATGGCCCGCACTATGTCGCTCTGCGTCGGCTGCAAGGGCTGCCGGCGCGAATGCCCGACCGGGATCGATATGGCGCGCATGAAGGTCGAGTTCCTGCACCACTACAAGGCCCGGCGCGGTCTGGCGCTACGCGACCGGTTGGTCTCGTCCCTGCCGCATTACGCGCCCTGGCTCGCGCCCCTGGCCCCTCTGCTCAACGCTGCCGAGCGGGTCCGGCCGCTCCGGGCGCTGCGCGAATGCATGACCGGCTTCTCCCGGCACCGCCGGCTGCCGGCCTGGCGGCAGGACCGCTTCCGGCCGGCCGAAACGGGGGGGGCCGCGGACGGGGCGCGGGAGGCCGTGCTGTTCGCCGACTGTTTCAATACCGCCTTCGAGCCGGAAAACGCGCGCGCGGCCGTGCGTGTGCTGGAGGCCGCCGGCTTCCGCGTGCGCCATCCGCGGGGGCCGGAGGGCGGACGTCCGCCCTGTTGCGGCCGTAGCTGGCTGGCCGCGGGCCGCATTGACCGGGCGCGGGCCGAGATGCAGCGCAGCATCGCCATGCTGCTGCCCCATGCCGACGCCGGCACGCCCATCGTTGGCCTGGAGCCTTCCTGCCTGTTCACCTTCCGCGACGAGTTGCAGGCCGTGCTGCCGGGAGCGGAGAGCGCGCGGGTCGGCGAGTGTGTCACGATGCTGGAGAGCTTGGTTTCCGACGGCGAGGCGGCGGATCGGCTGGCGTCCCGGCTCAAGGCCCTGCCGGAAGGCCGCGCCCTCGTCCATGCTCACTGCCACCGCAAGAGCTTCGACGGGCCGGCCGCGGTCCTGGCCGCGCTCTCCCTTGTGCCGGGACTTGAGCCGGAGCTTGTCGAGAGCTCCTGCTGCGGCATGGCCGGCAGCTTCGGCTACGAGGCGGAGCATTACGAGGTTTCGATGAAGATGGCCGAGGCGGCGCTGCTACCGGCCGTGCGCGCCGAGGGGCGGAATACGCTGATCGCCGCCGACGGCACGAGTTGCCGCCACCAGATCGCAGACGGCGCCGGCAGGACGGCGCAACACCCCGCACGCATTCTGGAAAAGGCGCTTGCATGACTGCAATCCATGTCTGGGGCATCGTCTCCACCCGCGCGCTAAGAGTCCACTGGACCCTGCAGGAGCTCGGCCTGACATACGGGACGACGCCGATCCGCACGCGCACACCGGAGCAGACCGCTCCCGCTTACCGCGCCATCAATCTGCTGCACAAGATCCCGACGATGGAGATTGACGGTGTGCGCTACACGGAATCCGGCGCCATCGCACTGGAGCTGGCGGCGCGCTTTCGCGACCGGGTCGATCTCTGGCCCGAGGCCGAGCGCGCCCGGGTGCTGGAATGGTGCTTCTATGTGGCTATGGAGCTGGACGCGACCTCGCTCTACGTCATCCGCCGCCACGGGGACCTTTCGGACATCTACGGCGAGGCGCCGGTAGCAGTGTCGGGCGCGCGCGAATACTGGCTGAAACAGGCCGCGAAAGCCGAAACGGCGCTCGCCGACGGCCGCCCCTGGCTGCTGGGAGAGGCGTTCTCGGTCGCCGACATCATGCTGGGCTCCTGCCTCGGCTGGGCCCAGCGGCGCGGCGTCGCCATGCCGCAGATCCTCAGGGACTACGAAACCCGCCTCCACGCCCGCCCCGGCCTCCGCCGCGCCGAGGAAGCCAACGAAGGCCGGCTGGATACGGCGGCGGGCAAGGGATAAAGGCTATTGATGCAAGAGCAGAATCGAGCTTTCATGTTTCTATATTCGTTCGCAGCGCTGTCGGACCCGGGACAAATGAGCGACCGGGCGTAATGGCAGACCGGGAGACCATGCCGTTGCCTCTTGACGATCCGCAAAGCGACACGAAAGGGTGCAACGATACTCGATCGGATTTTCGCGACCTGGCCTTTTCTTCGAACCGCGGTGAGCCCGTTCATCGGTGGGTCCCATGGATCGCAGGCTATTCCCGCCACTTCGTAGGAAGCGCTATCGACACGCACATGGACGGTCCCGGTGCAGTGCTCGACCCCTTTGCCGGCGTCGGGACGACGCTTGTGGAGGCCGACCGAAAGGGGCATGATTCGGTAGGCTTCGAGATCAATCCCTATGCGGCGTTCGCCGCACGCACAAAACTTGCTGCCCATCTTGTCGATACTGGGCGTCTGCGCGATGCTATCGGCGCCTTCGAGCATTTTGCCCACGATGCCGAACGGCGCGGTAGAGAGCCGCGCGCAACGCCTCCGGCTGGCTTCAACACAAGGGCCGCCTTCTATAGTCCTGAAGTTCAATGGAAGGTATTAACCGCGCACGACTTCATTGCGATCCTCCCCGACTATTTGATAGCTGACTTCTTCCGCCTCGCTTTTGCATCGACGATGGTGACTTATTCGAACTATTCCTATGAACCCAGCCTCGGGCGCAAGGCAACAGCCGGCCGGCCCGATGTCGATGACTATCCTGTATTCACGGAATTGGTTGAAAAGATGACGGTCATGGCTGCCGACGCCGATTTGTGGAGAGAAGACCGAAAGGAACGGGAGAAGCAGTGTAATAAGATCTATAGTGCTTCCTTTTTCGAATTTTATAGAGAGATAACGCGAGGAAGCATTGACTTGCTGATTACATCGCCGCCTTATCTGAACAATTATCACTACAACCGCAATACGCGGCCTCATCTCTATTGGTTGGGGTTCTGCAATTCTCCCAAGGATTTCAAAAAATTGGAGCAAAATAATTTTGGGACCTATTGGCAAACAGCGAGGGATATGGATCCTGTGCCCTTGGATCCCAAGATTGCGAATGCTGAAATCGACTCTCTGGTATCTGGTTTGCGCGCCGTGAATCCGGAGAAAGGAATATATGGTGGACAGGGTTGGGCCAATTATGCTGCGCTGTATTTCAATGACTGCCGGCGCTTCGCAGAGGGCATGAAATGGTGCCTCCGGCCCGGTGCTACCGCCCTGATCGTCATCGGCAACAGCATCCTGCAGGGGATACCGGTGCCAACGGACCGATTCCTCGCGGAAATCTCGGAGCGCGCAGGCATGGAGGTAGTCGAAATCCATACGCCACGCGATGCGCGCGTTGGCAACAGCATCGTCAATTCGAGTGTCCGGGTCGGAAAGGCCAATGGCAGTCGTTTGTACGAGTCGGTGGTCGAACTGCGACGGCCATGACCGCAGCGCTTTACGATCCTTTGACCTATGAGAACCTTATGGCCGGCCTCTCGCTGCATTTCGGCGAGCAGCCCAAAGTTTCTCTGGGCGACGCGAAAGAAGCTGCAGGTCCCGGAATTTATGCTCTTTTCTACGCGGGCCGTTTCGAGGCGTATCGCCCGATTTCGGGGACTGACGCCCCGATCTATGTTGGTAAGGCCGTTCCGCCCGGTTCACGGCGCGGAGAGGATGTCGATGTCGACAGACCGGTCCTGCGTCAAAGACTGAAGGAGCATACGCGGTCTATCGCGGCTGCGAACAATCTCGATCTCCCGGACTTCACCTGCCGGTTTCTTTCGGTAGTTCCCGTCTGGATTACCCTGACCGAACGTTTTCTCATCAACCGCCACCGGCCGCTTTGGTATGTGTGCCTCGACGGTTTCGGAGACCACGATCCGGGGCGAGGAAGAAGCGGTAGCGAGCGCAGTTGGTGGGATACGCTCCATCCCGGCCGATCTTGGGCCGGAAAGCTTCAGGCCAACAAGTCGGAGGCCGACGCATTGGCGACGGTACGTGCATTCTTCGATTCCGGAAACTGAGGCAACCCAAATTCTACCACACTTCATGCCGATGACAATATGGACCGCCCGCCGGCTCAGTCCGTCAGGTCGTCCCAGAGTTCCTTGACGCGGGAAAAGAAACCCTCGGTTTCGGGGGTTCGGTTCTGATCCCCGCCTTCCTTCTCGAATTCGCGCAGCAGCTCCGCCTGGCGGCGCGTGAGGTTGACCGGGGTTTCGACCCTCACCGTCACCAGCATGTCGCCCCGCTGGCGGGTGTTCAGCACCGTCATGCCCTTGCCGCGCAGCCGGAAGCGGTTACCGGACTGGGTGCCCGGCGGCAGGTCGATGCGCGCGCGCTTGCCGTCGACGGTCGGCGCCTCCGCCGTCCCGCCGAGCGCCGCGGCCGTCATCGATACCGGGACCTCGCAATGGATATGCGGCCCGTCCCGATCGAATACCGGGTGGTCTTCGACATCGAGGAAAATATAGAGATCGCCGGGCGGGCCGCCGCGCTCGCCGGCATCCCCCTCGCCGGCGAGGCGGATGCGGTTGCCGACTTCGACGCCCGCGGGAATCGTGACGGTAAGCGTGCGCGTCCGCTGCACCCGGCCCTGGCCCGAACAGTTGCGGCAGGGGTCGCGCACAGTCTGGCCGGACCCCTGGCAGGCGGCGCAGGTCCGTTCGACCGTGAAGAAACCCTGGCTCGCCCTTATCCGGCCGGCACCGTTGCAGGTCGAGCAGGTGACGGGCGGCGCACCGCCCTCGGAGCCGGTGCCGGAACAGGAATCGCAGGACGCCGTGCCCGGCACCTCGATCGTCGCCTGCTTTCCGCGGAAGGCTTCCTCCAGCGTGATGCGCATGTTGTAGCGCATGTCGGCGCCCTGGCGCCGGCCGCCGCGCCCTCGCCGCCGGCCGGCCAGGTCGCCGAACATCTCGTCGAAAATGTCGCCGAAGCTGGAGCCGAAACCGAAATCGGACCCGGGACCGGCACCGCCGCCCTGGGCGCGCTGGCTGAACGCCTCATGGCCCAGCCGGTCATAGACCCGGCGCTGCTCCGGGTCTTTCAGGACGTCGTAGGCCTCGTTGACTTCCTTGAAGCGCGCCTCGGCAGCGGCGTCCCCCGGATTGCGGTCCGGATGGCACTCCTTTGCGAGCCTGCGATAGGCGCGCTTCAGGTCGTCCGCACTTGCGGTTCTGGGCGCGCCCAGAACCTCGTAGAAGTCGCGTCCGGCCATTGGAGCCGCTGCCGGATCGGATCAGGCGGAGCGCTTCTGCTGGTCGTCCGTGTCGTCCACTTCCTCGAAATCGGCATCGACCACACCGTCGTCGCCGTCGCCGGAGGGCGCATCCGGACCGCCGCCCGTTTCTTCCTGCTGCGCGGCATACATGGCTTCGCCGAGCTTCATGGCGGCAGCGGCAAGCGCGGCGGTCTTCTCCTGGATCGCGGTGGCGTCCTCGCCGTCCTTGACGTCCTTGACCGCCTGGAGCGCCTGTTCGATCCCGGCCTTGTCATCGGCGCCGATCTTGTCCCCATGCTCCTCGAGCTGCCGTTCGGTGGTGTGGATCAGGCTTTCGGCCTGGTTGCGCGCCTCCGCGAGCTGGCGGCGCTGGCGGTCCTCTTCCGCATTGGCCTCGGCTTCCTGCACCATCCGGTCGATCTCGGCGTCGGAAAGGCCGCCGGAGGCCTCGATCCGGATCGCCTGCTCCTTGCCGGTCGCCTTGTCCTTGGCGGACACGTTGACGATGCCGTTGGCGTCGATGTCGAAGGTGACCTCGATCTGCGGCACGCCGCGCGGCGCGGCCGGGATGCCCACCAGGTCGAACTGGCCGAGCAGCTTGTTGTCCGCCGCCATCTCGCGCTCGCCCTGGGAGACGCGGATGGTTACCGCGTTCTGGCTGTCTTCGGCGGTCGAGAAGGTCTGGCTCTTCTTGGTCGGGATCGTGGTGTTTCGGTCGATCAGCCGGGTGAACACGCCGCCCAGCGTCTCGATGCCGAGCGAAAGCGGCGTCACGTCGAGCAGCAGCACGTCTTTCACGTCGCCCTTCAGCACGCCGGCCTGGATCGCCGCGCCGAGCGCCACCACCTCGTCCGGGTTGACGCCGCGATGCGGCTCCCGGCCGAAAAAGGTCTTCACCGTCTCGATCACCTTCGGCATCCGCGTCATGCCGCCGACCAGCACCGCCTCGGCGATGTCGGAGGCGCGCAGGCCGGCATCCTTGAGCGCTTGCCGGCAGGGGCCGACGGTGCGCTGGACGAGGTCCTCGACCAGCGCCTCCAGCTTGGCCCGGGAAAGCTTGATGTTGAGGTGCTTCGGCCCCGACCGGTCGGCTGTGATGAACGGCAGGTTGATCTCGGTCTGCGCGGTCGAGCTCAACTCGATCTTCGCCTTTTCGGCCGCTTCCTTGAGGCGTTGCAGTGCGAGCTTGTCGCCGCGCAGGTCGATCCCCTGCTCCTTGCGGAACTCGTCGGCCAGATAGTCGATGATGCGGTTGTCGAAGTCCTCGCCGCCGAGATGGGTGTCGCCATTGGTGGATTTGACCTCGAACACGCCATCGCCGATCTCCAGCACGGAGACATCGAACGTGCCGCCGCCGAGGTCGTAGACGGCGATGACGCCGCCCTCCTTCTTGTCGAGGCCGTAGGCGAGCGCGGCTGCGGTCGGCTCATTGACGATGCGCAGCACTTCGAGGCCGGCGATGCGCCCGGCGTCCTTGGTCGCCTGGCGCTGGGAATCGTTGAAATAGGCCGGCACGGTAATGACCGCGTCGGTCACCGTTTCGCCGAGAAACGCCTCGGCCGTCTCTTTCATCTTCTGGAGAATGAAGGCGCTGATCTGGCTCGGCGCGTAGTTCTCGTTGCCGGCCCTCACCCAAGCGTCGCCATTGTCGGCCCTGACCAGCGCGAAAGGCAGAACCTTCTTTTCCTCCTGGATCACCGGGTCCCGATCCGTGCGGCCGATCAGGCGCTTGATGCCGAACAGCGTGTCGGTCGGGTTGGTCACCGCCTGGCGCTTGGCCGGCTGACCGACCAGGCGTTCGCCGTCTCCGGTTATCGCCACCATGGAGGGCGTGGTGCGCGCGCCCTCGGCGTTCTCGATGACTCTCGGCTCGCTGCCATCCATCACGGCGACGCAGGAATTGGTCGTACCGAGATCGATTCCGATAACCTTGCTCATGCGGCTCATCCCTACCCGATGCGGCAAGCCCGGACCGCCCGCAAGCGCAGCGCCTGTCCCGGCTCCCTTCCATGACACTGAAACAATCGGGCGCGCGCCCGACTTCCGTTGCGCGGGTATATATGAACGCTCCGTTGGCCCTACAAGACCCGGCGGCCTCGGGCGAGGTGCGGCAAAAAAAGCAATTCGGGCGAAAATAATGACCGAGACCGTCATTTCTGCAAGCTACCGCACAGACATCCCGGCCTTCTACGGCGACTGGTTCGCCCGCCGCCTTGCCGCCGGTCATGCGCTGGTGCGCAACCCGTGGTCCGGCGCGACCTACCGGGTGGACCTCACGCCCGAAGCCGTCGCCGGTTACGTCTTCTGGACCCGCAATCCTGCGCCTTTCATGCCCATGCTGGCAGGGCTCGAGCGGCCTTTCGCGGTCCAGTTCACGATCACCGGCTACGGACGCCGGCTCGAACCCTCCGTCCCCTCGCCCGAGCGCGCCGTCGAAGCCGCGCATGCGCTCGCCGCGCGCTACGGCCCCCGATGCGTCGTCTGGCGTTACGACCCGATCCTGTCGCCGACCCATGACCATGTGGAAGCCGCGGGGCGGCTGGCCGAGGCGCTGCGGGGCGCAAGCGACGAATGCGTCGTCTCCTTCGCTTCCTTCTACCGCAAGACGCAGCGCAACCTGGCGGCGGCCGGCTTCGCATGGGAGGACCCGGAGCCCGACGGCCGCCTCCGGCTGGTCGAAGCGCTGGCCGAGACCGTCTCGCCGCTTCGCCTCACGGTATGCGCCCAGCCGGAACTGACCGGCGGCGCGGCCGCACCGGCGCGTTGCATCGATCCCGCGCGCCTCGGCCTCGGCGCTCGGCCGGAACACGGCAATCGGCCGGGATGCGCCTGCGCCGCCAGCCGGGACATCGGCGCTTACGACACCTGCCCGCACGGCTGCCTCTACTGCTACGCAAATGCCTCTCCCAAGGCTGCCCGGCGGCGTTTCAAGGCGCATAATCCGGAAGCCGGGATGCTCGGCTGAACGGCTGCGGTCAGCCGGCCGCAACCGCCTCCAGCATGCCCGCCACGGCCGCCTCGAACATGGTTGTCGTGAGCCGGCCGGTATTCGTGTTGTAGCGCGAGCAATGATAGCTGTCGGCCAGCAGGAGACCGCAGCCGAGCCGGTGCAAGGCGCCGTGGGCGAACGGCCGGGCGGCGCGCCTCTCGCCGAGCGCGGCCAGCGCGGCGTCATGGGCAACGCGCCCGAGCGCCAGGACCGCACCGCCGCCGGGCAGGGCATCGAGTTCGCCGGCGAGGAAGGGGCGGCAGGCGGCGGCCTCCGCACCCGTCGGCTTGTTCTGCGGCGGGACGCAGCGCACCGCATTGACGATGCGGCAGCCGGCCAGCGTGAGTCCGTCCCCGGGATGGCCCCTGTAACGTCCCCGGGCCAATCCCAGTTTCAGCAGCGTCTCGAACAGGAGGTCGCCCGCGTAGTCGCCGGTGAACGGCCTGCCCGTCCGGTTCGCCCCGCGCAGTCCGGGCGCCAGGCCGACGATCAGGACCTTCGCGCCTTTCGGCCCGAAACCGGGCACGGGCGCATTGAACCAACCGGGTTCGGCTTCACGCCAACGGTGTCGGAACGCCCGGAGGCGCGGACAGAAGGGACAGTCCGGATCAGGCTCCATACCGCTCTTCGACGCCGTCCTGAGCCTCCTCGAAGCGCAGATTCTCCCGCTGGGCGCGGCGCGCCTGGGCCGCCTCGCGCTCGTCCCGGTCGCGCATGATCGACGGCGCCAGGTCGAGCAGATCCATGAAGAAGTCCGTCTGCCGGCGCAGGCCGTCGGACAGCATGGGCGGCTGGCTCTTCATCGTGCTGACCACGGTGACCCTCACGCCGCGCCGCTGCACCGCCTCGACAAGGCGGCGGAGGTCGCCGTCACCCGAAAACAGGACGATGTGCTCGAGGGTGTCGGCCATCTCCATTGCATCGACAGCGAGCTCGACGTCCATGTTTCCTTTGACCTTGCGGCGGCCGAAGGAGTCGGTGAACTCGCGGGCGGGCTTGGTGACGAGGGTGAAGCCGTTATAGTCGAGCCAGTCCATCAGCGGGCGGATCGAGGAATTCTCCTGGTCCTCGATCAGCGCGATGTAATAGAAGGCCCGGATCAGCCGCCCGCGCTTCGCGAAGTAGTCGAGCATCCGCTTGTAGTCGATATTGATGTTCAGGCCGCGCGCGGCGGCATGAAGATTGGCGCCGTCGATGAACAGCGCCGTGCGTTCTTCCATATAGGTGCGCATGATGTGGGGAAACTCCAAAATCCGCGGCAATCCGCTAGACTGCCGCCGGCAGCATAAGCGAGCGGTTGCCGCGCGACAAGGGCCGCCGGGGATGATTCTGATCGGATTGGGGGCGAACCTGCCGTCGCCGGAGCACGGGGCCCCGCAGGCGACGCTGGCGGCGGCCCTCGACGCGCTGGCGGCGCGCGGCGCGACGGCGCTCCGGCGCTCGCCGTGGTATGAGAGCGCTCCGGCGCCGCCGAGCGGCCAGCCCTGGTATGTCAACGCCGCGGCGGAGGTGGAGAGCGCGCTCTCCCCGCAAGCGCTGCTGGCGGCGCTGCTCGATGTCGAGGCCGGCTTCGGCCGGGTCCGCGGCCCCCGCAACGCCTCCCGGACGGTCGATCTCGACCTTCTCGACTATCGCGGCCTCGTCACCGGGCCCGGCGAGAAGCCCGAACTGCCGCATCCCCGCCTCCATGAGCGCGCCTTCGTGCTGCTGCCGCTCCGCGACCTGGCGCCCGGCTGGCGCCATCCCGCCTCCGGCCGCACGGTGGAGGCGCTGATCGAGGCGCTCGGCCGGTCCGACCCGGTCCGGCGGCTGTCATAGGGGCTCGCTTGCGGCGCCGAGAAAAGGCGTTGCCGCGCGCGCCGCGCCGGGATAGACTGCGGCCTTCTTCAGCCCTCGCCCGCCGCCCGGCGGGAATTCCGGCCCCTTCCCCTCGCGTTCGAATTTTCCGCTTCTGCGGGCGAGCCGGCTTTCAACAGCAACCGATGGACGGTCCGAGGTCATGCTCGACGATATCGCGGCGCCCGAAAAGGTCGCGCATCTTCAGGAAATAAAGGAGAAGTCGGCGGCGGAGCTGCTCGCGCTGGCCGACGAACTGGAGGTCGAGAACGCCTCCACCCTGCGCAAGCAGGACATGATGTTCGCGATCCTGAAGAGCCTGGCGGAAGACAATGTGGCCATTGTCGGCCGCGGCGTTCTGGAAGTGCTGGCGGACGGTTTCGGCTTCCTGCGCTCGCCCGAGGCCAACTACCTCCCCGGCCCGGACGACATCTATGTCTCCCCGCAATTGCTGCGCCGCTTCGGCCTGCGCACCGGCGACACGGTGGAGGGCGAAATCCGCGCCCCCAAGGCGGGCGAGCGCTATTTCGCGCTCACCAAGGTCAACCTCGCCAATTTTGCGGATCCGGAGTCGGTCCGCCACCGCATCAACTTCGACAATCTGACGCCGCTCTACCCCGAGGAGCGGCTGCATCTGGAGATCGACCAGCGCGAGACCAGGGAGCAGACGAAGGACTACACCACCCGCGTCGTCGAACTGGTGGCGCCGCTCGGCAAGGGCCAGCGCGCGCTCATCGTCGCCCCGCCCCGGACCGGCAAGACGATGATGCTGCAGAACGTGGCCCATGCGATCTCGCACAACCACCCCGAGGTCTATCTGATCGTGCTGCTCATCGACGAGCGCCCCGAAGAGGTGACGGACATGCAGCGCTCGGTGCGCGGGGAGGTCATTTCCTCCACCTTCGACGAGCCGGCGACCCGCCATGTGCAGGTGACCGAGATGGTGCTGGAGAAGGCCAAGCGCCTCGTCGAATACAAGCACGACGTGGTGATCCTGCTGGACTCGATCACCCGGCTCGCGCGCGCCTACAACACGGTCGTGCCGTCCTCCGGCAAGGTGCTGACCGGCGGCGTGGACGCCAATGCGCTGCAGCGCCCGAAGCGGTTCTTCGGCGCGGCGCGCAATATCGAGGAGGGCGGCTCGCTCTCGATCGTCGCGACCGCGCTGGTCGAGACCGGCTCGCGCATGGACGAGGTGATCTTCGAGGAGTTCAAGGGCACCGGCAATTCCGAGATCGTGCTGGACCGGAAGCTGTCCGATCGCCGCGTCTGGCCGGCGATCGACATCGGCAAGTCCGGCACCCGCAAGGAGGAGCTGCTGGTGGACCGGGGCGCGCTCGCGAAGATGTGGATGCTGCGCCGCGTGCTGATGCCGATGGGCACCCAGGACGCCATGGAGTTCCTGACCGCGAAGCTCCGCGAGACCAAGAACAACGACGATTTCTTCCAGGCGATGAACCAGTAGCGCCGGGAGGCGCGCCGCCATGTCCGACGCCGCTTCGCCGATGGCGGGCGGAGCCCCCCCCGGCGCATCGGCTTTTGTTTCAAGGAATTATTTCCCGAAACGCTTGCGGCCGGCGCGCCGGAGGGCTATATTCGCTCCCATGGCGGGAACCGGGGCGAGGACATGACCTGAGACAGAGCGCGCCAGCGCCGGCCGGCGGGACCGGCCGGGCGCAGGCGGCGCGATCCGAAGATGTGCAAACCGCGCCAGGCGCGAACCGGACAGGTGCGTTCGCGCACAGGATCGCGGGCGGGGTAATGGCCGGTCGGGTTGAATATGCTTGCGCGGAATTGCTCACGTTCCCGTTTCGCCGCGCGGCCCCGCTGCGCCGAACGCCGCGCCCCTCTTTTCGTCGCCCCGGACGCCCGGAAGGCCGATCCGGGGCCTCATGCGGGGCGGCTCTCCGGCCGTGAAAGGTCCCGGCTCGCCCCGGAGCGGGGTCCGGGGCAGGCTGCTGACGCGCCGTCCGGGACGACGGGGACGGCCTGTCGGGCCTTGTTCATCGCCGCTGGCATGACCCGGCAGCTCCGGCGGTTCGGGTCTTCCGCACAGGACTGCGGCGCGGCGGCCGGGGCGGTTTCCGCCGGACGGGCTGGCGGCCGCGCTTGCGCTTGAAGCCGTGGCGCTTGAGGAACATCCGCACCGTGCCGTAGCCGAACGCCAGCCCCCGCTCGCGCAGCGCCGCGCGCAAGGCGTTTATGGGAAGCTCCGGGTCCGCCTCCAGCAGGCCGAGGATCGTGGAACGCTCGGCGTCGATGCGCCAGCCGCGGAGCCGCGCTTGCGTTCTCGGCCGCGCATGGCCCTGGTCGCGCTCCAGCCGGCGCCAGCGGACGATGCTGGCCACGGCGACATTGAATGTCTCCGCCGCCTCCACGAAGGTCATCCCCTCCGCCATGGCCGCGAGCACCCGGTTCCGCAGTTCGATGGGCAGCGCTTTCGGCATCTTCCCCGACCCTCCCCGATCGGCGGGCGGAAACTAGAACAAATAACGAATAATGCAAGTATGCCGACCGGCTGCTTCCGCGCCGCGATTCCGGCGCCGAAACGGGCGCGTTTCCTGCCGCCTCGACCGCCCGCTGGCGTCGGGTTCCCGCCTCGTCCGGTGCTCGGGCCGAGTTGCGTTCGCCTGTTATGGCCGGACTCGTTGACCGCGGTGGATTCGCAGCCTAGCCTTCGCACCGTGCTTTTCGAGTCGGGTTGAAGGATAGGCTTGCGGTGTTGGACAGACCGGGACTGCCGATTTCGGAGGATTCCGCCCGGCCGTCCTTGCCTCCCGCTCCCGCCGGGACGGCCGGGCATTCGGAACGGGACCGGCTTTTCGCCCGCTTTCGGGACAGGCTGGTCGTTCGCCCGAAACTGAACCGCCGGATCGTCTCCTACCAGGCCAACAAGACCCATCCCGGCCTCAGATGGTTCAAATACAAGGAGGGGTTCTCCGCCGACCTGGTTCGGGACTTCCTCGACATTGCCGAAGGCCCTGTCCTCGATCCGTTCGCGGGCATCGGGACAACGGCGCTGGTCGCCGGGGGGCGCTGCCACGAAGCCGTCGGGATCGAGATCATGCCGGTCGGCACGCGCGCGGCGCAGGCGGTCGCCGCCGTGGCGGACGGCATCTGCCCGGAATCCCTCAAGGCTTCCTTCTTCGGCCTGTTGCAGGCCGTGGCGGCTACAGGAGACAGTCCGGCCGGCTACCGTTTTCCCCATGTCCGAATTACGGAGCATGCTTTTTCCCCGGAGACCGAAGCCGCTATCGCGCGCGCCCGGTCTTTCATAGCCGCCGTCGAGGACGACAATCTTCGCCTCGTCCTCGATGTCGCCTGCATGAGCGTCCTCGAAGAAGTCAGCTACACGCGCAAGGACGGCCAGTATCTGCGATGGGACAGCCGGAGCGGCCGCAAGCTGCGGAGCGGCATGAACAAGGGGCGCATTCCCGGCTTCGAAGAGGCGCTGCTTCGCCGGATACAGCAAATCGTGACCGACGCTCCCGCCCTCAAGCGTCTGTACGGCGGCCATGCGCCGAAAATTGTCGAAGGCTCCGCCCTGCGGGAACTGCCGCAACTGGATGACGGGTCGGTCGGCCTGACGATCACATCGCCGCCCTACGCCAACCGCTACGACTATACCCGCACCTACGCCCTGGAGCTTGCATGGCTCGGTTTCGACCGCGATGCCTTCGGCCGGCTGCGACAGGACCTGGTCAGCGCCACAGTCGAGAACCGGTCCAAGAAACGGCTTCTGGACGAAACCTATCCGAGGCCGGACATACTGGCCCTGTCCGGGAAGGCGGTTGCCCGCCAGAAAGCTCTCGCCGAGGCGTTGGACGCCCTGGAAGGCAATCGGCAGCAACTGAGCAACCCCCATGTAATCCGCCTGGTTCAGAATTATTTCCTGGAAATATCGCTGATAATTGCGGAATTATCCCGGGTCACGCGCACCGGCGGCCGGGTCGTTATGGTGAACGACAACGTCCAGTATCACGGCGAAGAGATTCCGGTGGACCTGATCCTTTCCGACATTGCGGAATATTGCGGCTTCGAGTGCGAAGAGATAAGCGTCTTGCCGCGCGGCAAAGGCAATTCAAGCCAGCAGATGGGGAAATTCGGCCGCCGCGAATTGCGCAAATGCGTCTATTCCTGGCGGCGGACCTGAGCGGGCGCCGACATTCATGTCTGTCGAGAAGCGCAGACGACTCGAAGATGCAATCGAGCGTTCAGTTACAATCTCACAACGCATCGAGGCCAAGATCGATCTGGAAATCCGAGAGGAAATCCTGGATCTGGACATCGACGGCGGCCTAGAATATGAGAAAACGGCACTCGGTATCGACAAAGAAGCGTGGGCCAGGACCGAGGAAATTGGCATCGAACCCCGCCTGATATTTGCACATCCAAAAATACTGCAAGCGCTACCGAGGGCGTCCCTCTACTATCGGAATATTGCACTGCTGCCGCTCAAGCGAGTGCAACAGATCGCTGGCCCTGTAGAGGCATGGGAGAAACCGGGAACCGGAGTCACCGTGCCGGATGACAAGGCCGGAAAAGTGTGCCGCCTCTATAACGCTGTGATCGGTTCGATTATTCTCAGCAGCGATACTTGGTCTATGAACGACGGTTATCGTAATATCTTGGCAAGTATGGGTATAAGTCTGGATGGCACAATCCGAAATATTATCGGACAGACGGGAGAGAAGAAGATAAAACTCCGAATGATCGGTTGGCTTGCGGGTGCCGGATTATTGACTTGCAAAGAGGATACCAAGGACCGCAGTCGCAGAGAATTCAGTCTGCAACGGGGCGTTGAATTGCACTTCGGCTCTGAGCCGGATGTGGCGTTCATCCGGAGCGGCGATCTTGTGGCCGTTATCGAGATCAAGGCCGGTAAAGACCCGGCCGGCGCCAAGGAACGCCTTGGCGCGATCAAGAAGTCGTTCGACCAAGTGCCGCGGCAATGCAAAAAGTTTCTTGTAGTCGGCGTCGTCACACCGGGGATGAGAAGCCAGCTTGAGGACATGCACATCGACATGGATTTCAATATCGACGATTTGATCGAGGACGACAACGAGTGGAAACGTTTTATGAACGAGATATTCCATCATGCGCTTAGAATAACGGGCGAAGTAAGTTAAAGCTCGATTCGCAACTCCATCGATGCCGCCAGGGCTTTGCGAGCCTTCGTATTGGGGGGCGCATATGCGCGCTGTCGACTTATGCCTCGCGGGAGGCGATGGACTTCTCCCGTTCCTTTACCGACCGTGGCCGGCGGCCGCCTCTCTTCCCGCTCCGGCTTTCCTTTCCCGTCTGCGGGTGCAACACTCGAACGGCGGGGTCGGGCGGGAAACCGGGGGCGGACGCTGCCCGGATTTCTGCGCGCCGCGCGCGCAAGCCTTGGAGGGAGCGGGATATGGCATTCGATCTGGTTATCGCCGGCGGCACGGTGGTGGACGGCTCCGGCATGGCGCGCTATCGGGCCGATATCGGCGTCCGGGACGGGCGCATCGCGGAGATCGGGCGCATTCGGGCGCTGGCGGCGCGGAGGATCGATGCGGAAGGCCGGGTCGTCGCTCCCGGCTTCATCGACGGCCACACCCATATGGACGCGCAGGTGGCGTGGGACCCGCTCGGAAGCTGCTCCTGCTGGCACGGCGTCACCAGCGTGGTGATGGGGAATTGCGGTTTCGCGCTGGCGCCCTGCAAGCCGGAGGCGCGGGAGTGGTATGCCGAATGCCTCGAGGCCGTCGAGGACATTCCCAAGGAAGCGATGATGGCCGGCATCGACTGGAACTGGGAGACCTTCCCGGAATATCTGGCGACGGTCGAGGCGCTGCCGAAGGCGATCAACTACGCCTCCTATATCGGGCATTCGGCGCTGCGCATGTATGCGATGGGCGCGCGCGCGCTCGACCGGCCCGCGACCGACGACGACCTCGCGGCGATGGCCGGGATCGTCGAGGAGGCGATGCGGGCCGGCGCGGTCGGGCTTTCCACCTCGCGCTCGATCACCCACACCCGCCCCGACGGCGGGCCGGTGGCGAGCCGGGTCGCGGACTGGCGCGAGCTCGCCCATCTGGCGGACGTCATGGGGCGGCTGAACGCCGGCGTGCTCCAACTCGGCCCCGACGTCTCCGGCGGCGCCGCCCAGCGGGCCTTCCTGGAAGAGCTCGGCAGAATTTCGATGGATACCGGCCGCCCCGTCATGTTCGGCGCCGTGGCGACGGCCCAGGGCGACAAGCCCAACCACTGGCGATACCAGATGGACTGGATGGACGAGATTTCGGCCGCCGGCGGGCGCGCCTTCGGGCAGGGCGCGACGCGCTCGATCAACGCCGTGTTCGCGCTCAAGGCCTATCTGCCGTTCGACGCGCTGCCGAGCTGGAAGGCGCTCCGCCGGCGCCCCATCGAGGAGCAGAAGGCCGGCTTCCGGGACCCGGAACTGCGCGCCCGGCTGGTCGCCGAAGAGGCTTCGATGAAACCCAGGGGCGCCGAGTTCCAGGGCGGCGGCGCGGCCACCACGGACCCGCGCAAGCCGGACTACGCCAACCTCTTCCCGATGTTCGACGTCAAATGGGACGAGCCGAGCATCGAGGCGCTCGCCCGGCGGCGGTCCTGCAACCCGGTCGAGGCGATGATGGACCTGATGCTGGAGAACGAGGACCTGGTGTTCGTGCAGCCGCTGATGAACAACGAGCCCGACGATGTGCTGGGCCTGCTCCGCCATCCCCGCATGCTGGCGACCTTCTCGGACTCGGGCGCCCATGTCTGCCAGGAGATGGGCTCCTCGCTGCAGACCCACATGCTGAGCTACTGGGTGCGCGACAAGCAGGCTTTCACCCTGGAGGAGGCGGTGCGCAAACTCACCTTCGACAACGCCTCGGCCTGGAATATCGCCGACCGCGGCCTGCTGCGGACCGGCATGGCCGCCGACATCGTGGTGTTCGACGAGGCGGCGGTGAAACCCTGCCTGCCGACAGTGGAGCACGACCTGCCCGGCGGCATCCGCAGGCTGGTGCAGAAGGCCGAAGGCATCGACGCCACCATCGTCAACGGCGCCGTCACGCTGGAACGCGGCGAGAGCACCGGCGCCGTCCCGGGCGCGCTCATCCGCGGACCGCTGGCGGCGTAGGAGCGCCGGCGGACCGCGGGACTCGCCAAGTGGCCACCAGCTATCGCCTCGGCATCGACATCGGCGGAACCTTTTCCGACTTCGCGGTGATCGACGATGCCGGCGGCGCCGTCCGGGTCGAGAAGACCCTGACCTCCGCGGCCGCGCCCGAGGAGGCGGTGATGCGCGGCATAGGCGACCTCTCCGGCGCGATTCCCGACCTGCCGGGCCGGACCCGCGAGGCGGTCCACGCCACGACCCTCGTCACCAACGTCATCCTGGAACGCAAGGGGGCGAAGACCGGGCTGCTTGCTACCGAGGGCTTCCGCGACATCCTCGAGCTGGCCCGGGAGGTCCGCTACGACATCTACGACATGTTCATCCGCCTCCCCGAGCCGATCGTCCCCCGCCGGCTGCGGCTCGGCGTCCCCGAACGGGTGCTCGCGGACGGCGCTGTGCTCGTTCCCCTGGACGAGGCGGCCGTCCGCCGGGCGGCGGCCGTGTTCCGCGATGAGGGCGTCGAGGCGGTCGCCGTCTCGTTCCTTCATTCCTATCGCAACGGCGCCCATGAGCGCCGCGCGGCGGAGATCCTCCGCGACGAGCTTCCGGGCGCCGCCCTGTCGCTGTCGCACGAGGTGCATCCCGAGCCCAAGGAGTACGAACGCACCTCAACCACCGTGCTCGACGCCTATGTGAAGGCGGTGGCGGAGGGCTATCTCGAGCGGCTGGCGGAGGGTCTCGCCAGGCGCGGCTATCGCGAGCGGCTCTTCGTCATGCTGTCGAACGGCGGCACGGCGACGGTCGAGACGGCGAAGCGGGCGCCGGTGCAGATCGTCGAGTCGGGGCCGGCCGCCGGGGTCGAGGCGGCGGCCTGTTTCGGCCGTCTTGCCGGGATCGACAACCTGCTGTCGTTCGACATGGGGGGAACGACCGCGAAGCTTTGCATTATCGAGAACGGCCGCGCCGCTCGCACCCGCAGCTACGAGGTGGACCGCGTTCACCGGTTCAGGTCGGGGAGCGGCCTCCCCGCCGCAGTGCCGGTCTATGACCTGCTCGAGATCGGGGCGGGAGGCGGCAGCATCGCCCGGGTGGACGATCTCGGCCTGATCCGGGTCGGACCCGACAGCGCCGGCTCGGCGCCCGGACCCGCATGTTACGGCCTCGGCGGCGCGGCGCCGACGGTGACGGATGCGGATCTGGCGCTCGGCTACCTCAACCCCGACTACTTCCTCGGCGGCCGCATGCCTCTCGACCGCGCCGCGGCGGAGCGGGCCGTCGGGGAGCATCTCGCGAGCGCGACCGGACTCACGCTCCTCGAAGCGGCGGCGGGCGTCCACGAGATCGTCAACGAGAACATGGCCGCGGCCGCCCGGGTCTATGTGGCCGAGAAGGGCAAGGCGGCGCCCGAACTCTCGATGGTCGCTTTCGGCGGGGCCGGGCCGGTCCACGCGGCCGGGCTCGCCCGCAGGCTCGGCTGCCCGCGCCTCGTCGTCCCGCCCCACTCGGGCGTCATGTCGGCGTTCGGGCTGCTCGCCGCCCCGGTCGCGTTCGAACGGAGCCGCGCCGTGAGGCGGATGCTGAGGGCGGTCGATCCCGCTGCGGTCGAAGCCGGGTTCCGCGCGCTCGAAGCCGAGGCCGGAGAGCTGATGCCGGACGGCGCCGCCCCCATCGTGCGGCGGAGCGCCGACCTGCGCTATGCGGGCCAGGACTACCCGCTCGAGATCGAAGTCGCGGGGCCGTGCGACGCCCCTTCGACGGCGTGCGACTGGGAGGCGGGCTTCGAGGCGCTCTACCGCTCGCTTTACGGCAAGGTCGATGACGACAATCCCGTCGAACTCGCGAGCATCCGGGTGCATGTGAGCCAGCCCCCGCCCGCGCTCAGGATCGCCCGGCCGCCGGCGAAGACCGACGCCCCGCCCAAGGCCTGGCGCCACGTCCATGTAGCGGCGGGGTCCGGCATGGAGCGGGCGCCGGTATATGAGCGGGCGGAGCTTTGCGTCGGACAGGAGATTGTCGGCCCCGCGGTCATCGAAGAGCCCGAATCGACGACCGTCATCGGTCCGGGCGACCGCCTGCGCGTGGACCCCTTGGGGTGCCTGGCGGTGGACCTCGCCATCCGCCGGCCCGCCGCGTCCGGCGGCGAGGCCGGCGGGGCGCCGGTCCCGGCGGCGGCCGCGCGGAGGTAGCCGGTGCAGCTCGACCCTGTCAGCATCCGGATCCTCTGGAACCGCCTCATCGCGATCGTGGACGAGGCGGCGACCGGGCTGATGCGCACCGCCTATACCCCTTCGGTGAAGGAGTATCACGACTTCTGCTGCGCGCTGTTCGACGCCGACGCGCAAATGCTGTCCCACTCGACGGTCACGACCGCGGGGTTCCTCGGCATCGTCCCCGAGGTGCTGCGCAACTTCATCGCGAAATACCCCCCGGAGACCCTCAGGCCGGGCGACGCCATCGTCACCAACGATCCCTGGATCGCGAGCGGCCACCTCATCGACATCTCGATCGCGGCCCCGATCTTCCATCGCGGCCGGATCGTCGGCTACACCCTGTGCATCGTCCACCACCTCGACATGGGCGGGCGGATGTCGACGCTCGAATCGAAGGACATGTACGAGGAGGGGCTGAAGATCCCGATCCTCAAGCTCTTCGACGAGGGGCGGCTGAACGAGACCGTATTCGACTTCATGCGGGCCAATATCCGGGTGCCGGACAAGGTGCTGGGCGATGTCCGGGCGCAGCTCGTCGCCAACAATGTCTGCAGCCGGGGGCTGAAGGAGTTGCTCGACGAGTACCGGCTCGACGGGATCGAGGCGCTGGGGGCCGAGGTCATCCAGCGCACCGAGTCGAGCCTGCGGCGCAAGATCGCCGCGCTTCCCGACGGATCCTACCGCAACAGGGCGGTGTTGCCGAAGATTCCGGGCTGCGACGACGAGATCGCGGTGCAGATCGACGTCACGGTGGCGGGCGACGGGGTGACCGTGGACTATTCGGGCTCGTCGGGCGAGGTCGGGGCGGCGGTCAACTGCTCCTACAACATGACGCGCTCCTACACCGCCTATCCCATCAAGCTCGCCCTCGACCCTCATGTGCCGAACAATGACGGCGGCCTGCGGCCCATCGAGGTGATCGCGCCGGAGGGCACCATCGTCAATGCGCGCCCGCCGGCCGCCACCTGGGGCCGGACGATGATCTCGCATCTCTTGCCCGAGCTCGTCTTCGCGGCGATGGAGGGCATCATGCCGGAGTCGATTCTGGCCTCGAACGGCGGCTCTCCGGCCAACGAGGTCTATCTGCACGGCCGCCGCCGCGACGGCCGCTCGTTCCTCGCGATCGCGCAGCACAGCGGCGGCTTCGGCGCGAGCGCCCGCCATGACGGCTATCCCTGCCTCTGCTTCCCCAACAACACGCGCAACATCCCCGTCGAGGTCACCGAGAACGAGGCGCGGATGTATTATGTCCGCAAGGAGCTGCTGGCCGATTCGGGAGGGCCGGGCCGGAACCGGGGCGGGCTCGGCCAGGAGATCGAGTTCGCCATTCTCGACGGCGGCGGCGAGCGCGCCCGGGAGGTCGAGAGCTCGGTGCGCCTCAGCGGCCGCACCGAGGACGGCCCCTTTCCGGTGTTCGGCCGCCTCGGCGGCCGGAACGGGCGCGGGAGCGGCCTGTGGCATAATGGCGAGCCGGTCGATCACGGCGTTCACCGGCGCCTCGCCCCCGGCGACCGTATGCGGTTCGTGCTGAGCGGCGGGGGCGGCTACGGCGACCCGTTCGAGCGCGAGCCGGAACGGGTGTTCGCCGACGTCGAGCAGGGCTATGTGTCGATCGCGGGCGCCGAAGAGGACTACGGCGTCGTCATCGACGGGGCGGCGATGACCGTCGATGACGACGCGACCCGGCGCCTCCGCGCCCGGAAGCGGCAACCGGAGAGGGAAGGAGACGGGCCATGAGCGGGAACAGGGGAACCGGCGTGCCGGACCAGCCGGACGCCTGGAAATGGGAGGAGGCCGACTGGCGGCCGATCGTCGAGAAGGTCAGGGCCGGCCGGTCGCTCAAGCCGGCGGCGTGGCCCGGCGGCGCGCGCTGCGCCGTTGCGCTCTCCTTCGATTCCGACCACGAGACGCAGACCCTGCGCTGGGCGCAGAGTTCGCCCGGCAAGCTGAGCCAGGGCCAGTACGGCGCCAGGGCCGGCGTGCCCCGAATCCTGAAACTGCTGGAGCGCCACGGCGCGCCGGCGACCTTCTTCGTGCCCGCCGTCATCGCCATGCTGCATCCCGACGAGCAGCGCCGCGTGATCGCGGAGGGGCACGAGATCGGCATCCATTCCTGGATTCACGAGCTCAACTCCGCCTTGCCGCCGGCGGCCGAACGCGACCTGCAGATGCGCGCCGCCGACAAGCTCGAGGAGATCTGCGGCGCCCGCCCGGTCGGCATCCGCACGCCGTCATGGGACTTCTCGGCGCACACGCTGGCGATCACGCGGGAGATGGGTCTCCTCTACGATTCCTCGCTCATGGCCGACGACGAGCCGTATGAATTGCTGGAGGACAACGAGCCGACCGGCGTGGTCGAGCTGCCCGTGGAATGGATCCGCGACGACGCGCCCTACTGGTCGATGGACCGCTTCTCGGGCTTGCGGCCCTACACGCCGCCGGGAGGCGTGCTGGAGGTGTTCAGGCGGGAATTCGACGGCGCCTGGCAGGAGAGGGGCCTGTTCCTGCTGACCATGCACCCGCATTTCATCGGCCACCGCTCGCGCATTCAGGTGCTGGACGAGCTGGTGCAGCATATCCGCACGAAGCCGGGCGTCTGGTTCGCCACCCATGCCGATATCGCCCGCTACTGCAAGGAGCAGGCCGGGCTCTGATACCGGGGCGCTCCCTGCAGGACCCGCGCCTGCGGGGCGTTTCGTCATGCCCGCCTCCCGCTGGCGCGCCCTCATCCGGCGCCCGAGGCGGCCGCACCCCCGGGACGACCGCTGGCCCGCAGCGGCGAAGCATCGCAAACAGCAAGTTGGGAGACAAGGAGCCATGCACAAGTGGATCGACCACATCGTCGTTCGGGTCGCGGACCTGAACCGGAGCCTCGTGGATTATGAAGGCAAGCTCGGGCTGAAGGCCGAGGCGGCGCCGAAGGAGGAGCCGGCGCTGGGGCTGCGGCGCGCGATCCTGCCGCTCGGCGAGTCCGGCCGCTTCATCGAACTGGCGGAGCCGCTGGGCGACGGCGCGATTGCGCGGAGCCTCGAAAAGCATGGCGAGGGCCTTCATCTCGTCGCGCTCGCCGTCGAGGACCTGGAGGCCGCGCGGGACGAGATGGCGTCGAACGGCGCGCGCCTCATCGAGTCGGGCGGCATGGTCTTCGTCCACCCGGCCGACGGGCACGGCGTGCTCTACCAGTTGATCGAGCGGGAATAGATGGCGGGGGGCGCGTTCGTTCCGGGCGGCGAGGTCCGGATCGAGGGGCGCGCCGGCGGGCCGCTCGAAGGGCTCGCCTTCGCCGCCAAGGACCTGTTCGATGTGGCCGGCCTGCCGACAGGCGGCGGCAACCCCGACTGGCCGGGCGCCGACGCCCCTGCAGACCGCCACGCCTGGGCCGTCGAAACCCTGCTGGAGGCCGGCGCAACGCTGATCGGCAAGACGATCACGGACGAGGTGTCGCTCGGCATTTTCGGCGAAAACGCCTTCTACGGCGCGCCCGTCAACCCGGCCGCGCCGGGGCGGGTGCCGGGCGGCTCGTCGTCCGGCTCGGCGTCGGCGGTGGCCTCCGGACTCTGCGATGCCGCGCTCGGCACGGACACCGGCGGCTCGGTCCGCGTGCCGGCCAGCTTCTGCGGCCTCTACGGCATCCGGCCGACCTGGGGCCGGCTGGACCTCCGGGGCATGATGCCCCAGGCGCCGAGCTCGGACACCACGGGCTGGTTCGCCCGCGACGCCGGGACCTTCGCCCGCGTTTCCGCCGTGCTGCTGCAGGAAGCGGTTCCGGAGGCGCTGCCGGACCGGCTGCTGGTCGCCGTCGATGCCTTCGGCTTTGCGGACGGCGAGGTGGCGGAGGCGCTCAGGGCCCCGGTCGAACGGCTCGTCCGGATGCTGGGCGCGTCGGAGGAGGTGACGATGGCGCCGCCGGGCCTCTCCGCCTGGGCGAAGGCGCAGCGCACGCTGCAACCCTGGGAGGCCTGGCTCACATTCCGGGACTGGCTCGACCGGCGCAATCCGCGCATGGCGTATTCGGTCGCGCGCAATCTCGTCCGGGGCGCGGACATTCCCGAGGCGGACCGGCTCTGGGCGTCGATGCTGCGGGCGGAGGCGCGGGCGCGGCTCACCCGCCTGCTGCCGCCCGGCACGGTGCTCTGCCTGCCGACCACGCCCTTCCCGGCCCCAGCCAGGGGCCTGTCGATATCGGAGCAGGAGGCGCTGAGGACCCGCATCTCCATGCTCGCGAGCCATGGCGGCCTCACCGGCGCGCCGCAGGTCAGCCTGCCGGGCGCGGCGGTGGACGGCCTGCCGGTCGGGCTTTCCATCGTCGGCGGGCACGGAACCGACGCAAGCCTCGTTGCGCTCGCATGCGCGATGGAGAGGGAACGATGACGGACATGACGCCCAATATCCCGGACGTCGCCGCGGAGGTGCGCGCCCGCTTCGAAGCCTATGAAACGGCGCTCGAGACCGGGGATGTCGAGGCCCTCGACGCGACCTTCTGGGAGAGCCCGCACACCATCCGCTACGCTCTGCACGAAAACGGCTACGGCTTCGACGAGATCCACGCCCACCGCGTCGCCCGCCCGCCGGGGCCGGGCATCAAGGAAGAGCGCCGGCGGCTCGAAATCCTGACGCTCGGCCGCGACTACGCCGTGGTCAATCTGGAGTTCAAGGTCCGCGGCCGGGACCTCATCGGCCGGCAGAGCCAGACCTGGGTCCGCTTCCCCGGCCTTGGCTGGAAGGTCGTGGCCGCGCACGTCTCCACGGTCAGCGAGACGCCCTTCCGGTAGGCGCGGGCCGCCTTCAGAACGCCCGGTGCAGCAGGGGCTCGCCCGCGGTGAACCGCTTCAGGTTCTCCAGCCAGATTTCCGCGACGCGGACGGCGTAGAGCGGGCTGAGCGAGCCGTTATGCGGGGTGATGAACAGGTTCGGCACGTCCCAGAGGTCGTTGTCGGCAGGCCAGGGCTCGACCGGCAGCACGTCCAGGAACGCGCTTGCGATGGCGCCCGATTCGAGCGCCTCGCGGAGTGCATCGACATCGACGAGCGCGCCGCGGCCGACATTGACGAGCACCGCCGTGTCCTTCATGCGGGCCAGCGCCGCCCGGTCGATCATGCCGGCCGTGTCGTCCGAAATCGGCAGGGCGAGGACCACGAAATCCGCATCGGGCAGGAAATCCGCGAGGTCCGCCAGCACCCCCTGCCGGTCCACGCCCGGCTCCGGCTCGGGCGAGCGCCTGATGCCGTGGACCGTCATGCCGAACGCCCTGGCGAAATGCGCGACCCGGCTGCCGATGGCGCCGAGCCCGACGATGAGCACGGTCGTCGCGCTCAAGCCGGGCAACATGAGCTTGCCCCATTTGCGGGCCTGCTGCTGGCCGCGAAGCTCGCGCAGGCGCTTCGCGCCCCACATGAGGCCGGCGAAGGCAAGCTCGGCCACCTCCGGCGCGTTGGCGCCGGGGCTGTGCGTCACGGGAACGCCGCCGGCGCGCATGCCGTCATAGAAGCGCCCGTCTATGCCCGCGTCTTCCGTATGCGCCCATTTCGGCGGCGTTATCGAGAGCATGTCGTCCACGAAGCGGTCCGTGTAGGCGGTGCCCGCATAGACGATCGCGTCCGCGCCTTCGGGCGGCAGGGTCCACGCGCCGCTCGCATCGGTGAGCGCCCATTCGATGTCGGGGCGGATGGCCGCCGCCCTTTCGGCCACCCGGTCGTGAAAGTCGCGCGCCGCTGCAATCTTCATGAGTCCTGCCTTTCTGCCCGAGCCGCCATCATGCCCCATTCGGGCGCGCCGCGCGACCGGGCGCGGCCGGCGTTGCGGGCCGGGCCGGCGGCCCTTATCGTGGCCTGCGGGGCGCAGCGGGGACGGAGCGGGCGGCCATGGCAATCGATCCGGGGGAAGGCACGCGGCTCGCCGATGTGCGCGCGGCGCACCGCTTCGACGAGGCCGCGCTCGACGCCTGGCTTAAGGACCGGCTGCCGGACACCGAAGGCCGGCTGCAGGTGCGCCAGTTCGGCTACGGCCAGTCGAACCCGACCTTCGTGCTCGCTTGGCCCCATGCCGAATATGTGCTGCGCAAGAAGCCGTCGGGCGAATTGCTGCCCTCGGCCCATGCCGTGGACCGGGAATACCGGGTGCAGAAGGCGCTGGCGGACACGCCGGTGCCGGTGGCGCAGCAATATCTCTTTTGCGCTGATGACGGCGTCATCGGCACGCCCTTCTATGTCATGGAGCGGATGGAGGGCCGCGTCTATACGGACAGCGCCATGCCGGGCGTCGAGGCGGAGGAGCGCCGCCTCATGTACCGCGCGCTCGCCGAGGTGCTGGCGGCGCTGCATTCGGTCGATCCGGAGGCGGTCGGACTCGGCGGTTTCGGGCGGCCGGGCAACTATTTCGCGCGCCAGTTCAACCGCTGGGCGCGCAACTATCGCGAAACGGCCACCCGCGAGATTCCGGCCATGCACCGGCTCATGGAGTGGCTGCCGCCGCGCATGCCCGACGGCGACGAGATGCGTGTGGCGCACGGCGATTTCCGGGTCGGCAACGTCATGTTCCATGCCTCCGAGCCCCGCATCGTCGCCGTGTTCGACTGGGAACTGGCGACGCTCGGCCACCCGCTCTCCGACCTCGCCTATCTCTGCATCCTCTTCAACACGACCTCGGACGAATACTGGGGCGTGCGCGACCTCGACCGCCGCGCGCTCGGCATCCCGGAGCAGGACGAGTTTGTGGAGGCCTACCGCCTCGCCGCCGGCCGCGCGGACGGCCTCACGCCGGTCCATTCGGTCCACGCCATGTTCCGCTTCGCCTCGATCCTGGACGGCGTGCGCGCCCGCGGCCTCGCCGGCAACGCCGCCTCCGACAATGCCGAGGAGGTCGGCCGCCTCGGCCTGCTCATGGCCGAACGCGCCTGGGAACTGGCCGACGCCTCGGGATAGGCCCGCCCTTGCGGCAGCCGCCGCCGGCGCTTATGTGAGCGCGTTCGATTCGCGCGAGGGGGAACCGGGAGATGGCGAGGGCCGAGGCACTGGCGGAGCCGCTGAGGGCGCTCCTGGGCGAGCGCGGGCTCTCCGCCGACCCGGACGAGCTGGCGCCGCTCCTGGTCGAGCCGCGCGGCCTGTACCGGGGCAGCACGCCGTTCGCCGCCCGGCCCGCCACGGTGGAACAGGTGGCGGCCGTGGTCCGGCTTTGCCGCGCCGCCGGCGTCGCCATCGTGCCGCAGGGCGGCAATACGGGGCTTTGCGGCGGCGCCATGCCGGCCGAGGACGGCAGCCAACTTCTGGTGAGCCTCGGCCGCATGAACCGCATCCGCGAACTCGACGCGCTCAACTACACCATGACGGTCGAGGCCGGCTGCATCCTGCAGCATGTCCAGGCCGCGGCGGCCGACGCGGACCGCCTGTTCCCGCTCAGCCTCGGCGCCGAGGGAAGCTGCACCGTCGGCGGCAATATCTCGACCAATGCCGGCGGCATCAACACGCTGCGCTACGGCAATATGCGCGAACTCGTGCTGGGGCTGGAGGCCGTGCTGCCGGACGGGCGCGTCTGGAACGGGCTCAGGCGGCTGCGCAAGGACAATACGGGCTACGACCTGAAGCAGCTCTTCATCGGCGGCGAAGGCACGCTCGGCATCGTGACGGCGGCCTGCGTCAAGCTCTTCCCCCGGCCGCGCGAGGAGGTGACGGCCTTCGCCGCGCTGCCCTCGATCGGCGATGTCGTCGAATTGCTCTCGCGCCTGCGCGCCGCGACCGGAGACCAGGTGTCCGCCTTCGAATATATCGGGCGCTTCGGCATCGACCTGGCCTTGAAGCATGTGCCGGGCGTGCGCGACCCGTTCGACCGCGCCTACACTCATTATGCGCTGCTGCGCGCCGACGCCGGCCGCAAGGGCTCCGGCCTGCGCGAGATTGTCGAGGAGGCGCTCGGCCTGGCCTTCGAGGACGGACTGGCGCTGGACGCGACGATCGCCGCGAGCGGCGCGCAGGCGAACGCGCTCTGGCGCATCCGCGAAGCCGTGGTCGAGGCGCAGATTCCGGAAGGCGGCTCGATCAAGCACGATATCTCGGTGCCGGTGAGCCGGGTGGCGGATTTCATCGAGGCGGCGGACAGGGCGGTCGAACGCACCATTCCCGGCGCGCGGCCCTGCCCCTTCGGCCATGTCGGCGACGGCAACATCCACTACAACGTCTCGCAGCCCCCCGGCGCCGACAAGCAAGCCTATCTTGCGCGCTGGGAGGAGCTGAACGCCGCCGTCCACGATATCGTCCATGCGCTCGACGGCTCCGTCTCGGCCGAGCACGGCGTCGGACGGCTCAAGGTGGAAGAGATCACCCACTACAAGCCCGGCCCCGAGGTCGAGATGATGCGCGCCGTCAAGCGCGCCCTCGACCCCGAGGGGCTGATGAACCCCGGCAAGGTGGTGACTTGACAGGGCGTCGGTGTCCGGAGAACTTGAAAACCGAGTCTATCTTTCCCGGTCCAAGTGACTTCCAACCGAGGTAGAGAGCGATGGCCCGGCTTGTCACGAGCCCGAAGCAGGCGGTGGCAAACATTCGGCGCTACCGGGAGGCTCTGGACGACCCCGGGCACGGCCCGGAGATGCAAAGGCGGATGACATATGTCCGCGCTTGGTACGCCATTCGACAAGATGACAGCGGTTGGTTGTTCGGCCCTTCGAGATTCATTGGCTATACGGAAAGCGATGCGGATGCCTATATCTCCAAAGCTTGGCCGGAGGGGTCGCGCGACGGCGGAGCAACCGGGCGAATCTTGCCGAATTGGTTCCATGAAGTCGAACCCGACACCTGTTTCCATGGCGAACTCCATGAAGCACTATGCCGGTTCCTGCAACAATTCGGCCATTCCGGCCCGCGCAAGGGGGCCCGTATCTCTGTCTTGAGAGAGGTTTTCGACGAGATGCCGAACACCTCGGAAACGGCTGGGCGCATCCGGGTGGATCCGGAGATCTGCGGGGGGCGGCCGCATGTCCGGGGTACGAGGGTGCGCGTGTCCGACATCCTGCAACTCATGGCGGCCGGGGTAACGTCCGCTGAAATCCTCGCGGACTACCCCTATCTGGAGGAAGCCGACCTGAAAGCGGCGCTCGCTTGGGGCGCGGCCGCCTGCGAACACCGAATCGTTCACGCCGCCTGACCTTTGCGTTTTCTCATCGATGCGCAATTGCCGCCGGGCCTCGCCCGCTGGCTTACCGCCAGGGGCTATCCGTGCGACCATGCGAACGATCTCGGCATCGGCCCGGTCGCCGATTCCCGGATCGAGGCCGAAGCGCGCCGCCTGGGAGCCGTCATCTGGTCCAAGGACATGGATTTCGTCGAGCGCGCGCGATTGAGACCGGGGCTCCAGGTCGTCTGGATCAGGCTTGGCAACACGACCAACGCCGCGCTGCGGGAGCGGCTCGCCCCACATCTCGAGACCGTTGCCGCGGCGCTTGCGGCGGGCGAGACGCTAATCGAAATCCGCTGAGCGCCCTTCAATCGAGCGGGAAGGCGTCCAGCCAAGGCTGGTAGTCGGGCTCCACATCGACCTCCAGCGTCTCCAGAAGACGCACCACGCCGCAATAGAATGCGACCACAAGCACCAGATCGACCACGCGCGCCGTGCCGAGCTCGCGCTCCAGGAAGGCGAAGGTTTCCTGCGACATGGCGGGCCCCCGCGTCATTTCCCGCGCGCCCTTCAGCACCGCGGTCTCGACCGGCCCGAGGCCGCCCGGTTCGCCCCGGGTCTCGGCCCGGACGGCGCGGATGTCATCGTCGCTGAGGCCGAAATCCTTGCCGATCTTCACGTGGTGGCTGTATTCGTAAGCCGACTTGGCCAGACACCCGACCTGCAGGATCGCGAGTTCCCGCAGGCGCGGGTCGAGCTTGCACTGCCAGCGGATCCAGCTTCCGAGCCCCGAGAATGCCCGCGCGCCTTCCGGGCTGTGGGCCAGCGCCTTGTTCAGGTTGATCGGCCGCGCGAGCAGGTCGCGGTCTTCCGGCGCGAGGCCGCTTTCTTCGAGCAGGGGAATGCGGGCCATCAGACGGTGTCCCTTTCCGGGCCGCGCACCGAAGCGCCGCCGTCCACCACGAGCGTGTGTCCGGTGATCCACCGGGCGCGGTCCGAGAGCAGGAAGCGCACCGCCTCGCCGATATCCCAGCCGGTGCCCTCGGTCTTCAGCAGCGAGGCGTCGGCGCGCGCCCGGCGGGCGGTCTCGCTCATGCCCGGCCCGCGCCCATAGACCATCGGCGTATAGACCGGCCCCGGCGCCACGCAATTGACGCGCACCCCCTGCCCGCCGTGATCGACCGCCATGGCGCGGGTGAGCGCGATGACGGCGCCCTTCGAGGCCGAATAGGCGGTAAGGCCGCGCGGGCGCAGCGCCGAGATCGAGGATACATTGACCACCGCCCCGCCGCCGGCCGTCGAGACCATGGCCGGCACGGCGTGCCTGGCGGCGAGGAACATGCCCTTCACATTCACCTCCATGACGCGCTCCCAGGCTTCCTCGGTCTCCTCGACCACGGAGCCGCGCGAGGAAATGCCGACATTGTTGTCGAGCCCGTCGAGGCGCCCGAACCGCTCCAGGGTCGCGGCCACCATGGCCTCGCAGTCCTCGTTCCGGGTGATGTCGGCGGCGCAGGCTGCCGCCTCGCCGCCTCGCTCGGCGATCATCTCGACCGTGCGCCCGGCGAGCGCGAGGTCGCGGTCTGCGCACATGATGCGCGCGCCGGCCGCCGCCATCAGGATCGCCGCCGCGCGGCCGTTGCCGATGCCGCCCGGGTCCGCCGCGCCGGCTCCTGCCACCAGCACGACCTTTCCGTCCATTTCCGCCAAGAGTTTCTCCCCTTGTCCTACTTGTATGGATCGGCGGCGTCGCGCAGGCCGTCGCCCAGGAAATTGAAGGCCAGCACCGCCACCACGACGGGCACGACCGGCAGCATCAGCCAGGGATAGAGCACCACGACATTCATGTTCTGCGCTTCCGTCAGCAGCACCCCCAGCTCGTGATCGGCGGACGGAGACCGAGACCGAGATAGCTGAGCGCCGTCTCGCCGAGAATCATGGTCGGGATCGAGAGCGTGGCCGAGGCGATCAGGTGGCTTGCAAAGCCGGGCAGGAGGTGCCGCGCGACGATGCGGCCCGGCCTCGCGCCCATGAGTTGCGCCGCGGTGCAGAAATCCTCCTCCCGGAGCGCCAGCAGCTTGGAGCGCACGGCGCGCGCGAGCCCGGTCCAGTCGAGCAGGCCCAGAATGATCGTAATGCCGAAAAAGACCAGCACCGGCGACCAGGTGATCGGCAGGGCGGCCGAGAGCGCCATCCAGAGCGGCAGTTCCGGGAAGGAGCGCACGATCTCGATGATCCGCTGCGAGAGGCTGTCCACCCAGCCGCCGTAATAGCCGGCAAGGCCGCCGATGACGATGCCGAGCGCGAAGGAGATCAGGATGCCGAGCAGGCCTACGGTCAGCGAGATGCGCGCGCCGTAGACGATGCGCGAGAGCACATCGCGCCCGAGCCGGTCCGTGCCGAGCAGGAACAGGGTCGCGCCCTCCCGGTCGGCCGGGCAGACGAGATGCAGGTCGGCCGTGAACAGGTCCCAGAAGCGGTAATCGTCGCCGGTGCAGAAGAAGCGCAGCCGATAGACCTTTCCCGGATCCTCGACATAGACCCGCTTCAACTGCGCGAGGTCGAGCGAGCGGGAATAGCCATAGACGAACGGCCCGACGAACTCGCCTTCATGGAAGAGATGCACCGTCTGCGGCGGCGCGTGGATATGGCGGATATTGCGACTGTGCAGATTGTAGGGCGCCAGGAACTCCGACACCAGAACCGAGCCGTAGAGCGCAAGCAGCACGACGCCGGAGGCGACGGCGAGCTTGTGGCGCTTCAGCTTCCACCACATCAACCGCCATTGCGTCGCGAGGTAGTAGCGCTCCTGCTCCGGCGTCAGCGCCTCGACGGCGTGCGGGTCCCAGGGCGCGGTATCGACGAAATGTTCGGGCCGGTCGTTCATCGCTGGGCACCGCCCCCGAGCCGGATGCGCGGGTCGAGCAGGGCAAGCGCCAGGTCGGACAGCAGCATGCCGACGATGGTGAGCGCCGACAGGAACATCAGGAAGGAGCCGGCGAGATACATGTCCTGGCTGCGCAGCGCCTCGATCAGCATCGGCCCGGTGGTCGGCAGGCTCATCACCATGGACACGATCGCGGAGCCGGACACGATCTGCGGCAGCATGTTGCCGATATCCGCCACGAACGGGTTGAGCGACATCCGCACCGGGTATTTCAGCAGCAGGCGCAGATTGGGCAGCCCCTTGGCGCGGCCGGTCACGACATACTGCTTCTGCAGCTCGTCGAGCAGGTTGGCGCGCAGCCGGCGGATCATGCCGGCCGTCCCGGCGGTGCCGATCACCACGACCGGCACGATCAGGTGCTGCGCTATCGAACCCGCTTTCGACCAGGACATCGGCTGCTCGACATATTCCGGGTCCATCAGCCCGCCGATGGAGATGCCGAATTCGATCCGCAGCAGATACATCAGCACCAGCGCGAGCAGGAAATTGGGGGTGGCGAGGCCGAGGAAACCCAGGAAGGTGAGGCCGTGGTCGCCCCAGGAATACTGGTGTGTGGCCGAATAGAAGCCGATCGGGAAGGCCACGATCCAGATGAAGATCACGGTCGAGAAGTTCAGCAGCAGCGAGAGCCAGATCCGGTCGCCCACCACATCGGAGACCGGCAGGTCGTATTCGAAGGAATAGCCGAAATCGCCCTGGAGCATGCCCAGGACCCAGAAGACATACTGTTTCCAGAGCGGCTGGTCGAGGCCGTATTGCCGGCGCAGGAATTCGATCTTGCCGCTGTCCGCCGCCTCGCCTTGGGACTGGAGTTCGGCGATATAGGTCGTGAGGTAGTCGCCCGGCGGGAGCTGGATGATGACGAAGACGATGGCGCTCACGACCGCCAGGGTCGGGACCGCGATACACAGGCGCCGGACGACATAGGTGAGCATCGCTCGATCCCTTCCCGCCGCTATTCCGCCAGCCAGAACCGATCGGGGCGGAATATGCCGAAATGCGCCCCCGGCTCCCAGTTGTAATACCCCTCCTCCGGCACACCCCTCAGCCGGTCGGACACGACCACGGGCTGGCGGATGCCGCCGACGATGCCGAGCACGAAGACTTCCTCGGCATGGATTTCCAGCATCTCGCGCCAGATGCGCCGGCGCTCTTCGGGGCCGTCCGCACGGCGCCAGGCATCGTTCAGCGCATAAAGCCGGCGCGGGCCGTCCATGTCCACCGGCTCGCCGGCCGCGCCGCTGGTTTCGTGATACTGGCCCCATTTCGGCCATTGAAGCTGCTGCTGGCCGGTCGGGGCGAGTTCGGCCGGGCTCATCGCCGCCGAAGCGAGGCCGTTTTCCCAGCCGGACCAGACCGACATCAGCGCCTGGCCCGAGAAGATGCGGTTGCGCAGCAATTCCCGCTGGAGCGGCTTGGCGTGGAGCTTGATCCCGAGCTTCAGCCAGCTGTCGTGGACGAGCTGCAGGATATCGGTCTCCTCCGTGCTCTCGCCGGCGGTCTCGACGATGAGTTCTGCGGGGCGTCCGTCGGGAAGCAGGCGGAGCCCGTCATCGCTCCATGGCAGGTCTGCCTCGTCGAGCAGGGCGTTGGCGGCGTCCGGGTCGAAGCCGGCCCAGTGCTGCCTGAGCGCCTCGTCGTAAAGCGGGCTTCCCGGCAGCAGGCTGTTGTTTCCGGTGAGCGCGAGACCGAAATAGATGACCTCGTTGACCTCCTCGCGGTAGATCCCGAGCGACAGGGCGCGGCGCACCCGCCGGTCCCGGAACAGGCTTCGCCAGACCGGGTCCGCGGCGTTCAGATTCGGGTAGAGCGCCGCGTGCGCGCCCTTGCCGGTGCGCCACAGGCGGACCTTGTAGCCGCCCGGTCCTTCGCCCTGCTTCAGGAAGGTCACATTGTCGAACCGCAGGTAGCGGGCCTGGAGGTCGCTTGCGCCGGAGGCGGTCTTCGCCGGGATGAGGCCGCTCGCGGCGATGTTCATCACCACGCGGTCGATATAGGGAAGCTGGCGCCCGGCCGTGTCCGTGCGGTGGTAGTAGGGATTGCGGGTAAAGACGAAGCGGTCCGACGGCGGGCGCGTCTCCGGCGCCCAGGGCTGCAGGGTCGGCAGGTCCGGATTGTCGTTCTTGTACTGGCTGTCCCGCTTGTTGTGCAGCGCCGCCCAGGAGCGCCGCCGCGCCTTCTCCACGGCTTCGACCAGCGCCCCGGGTGCGGCATGCGCGGCGTGGAAGCGCCTCAGATAATGCGACGGGCGGTAGATATAGAGCGGCCGTGCGCCGGCGAGCGCGGGCAGGAAGCCGGCATTCGGCGCCTCCCAGCTATAGCGGACGACGGTTTCGCCCAGCACCTCGAAGACCGGAGGCTTGCCGTCCACGAGCATCGCCGCCGGCGGCCCGACCGGCGAGAGTTCGGAATTGTTGGCGACATCCTCCCACCAGTAGCGGAAGTCCTCGGCAGTGAAGGGATGCCCGTCCGACCATTTGTGCCCCGGCCTGAGATGCAAGGTGAAGATGCGGCCGCCCTTAACCTCCACGCGCTCCAGAATGTCCGGCTCGAGCACAAGTTCCGGCGTGTAGCACATGAGGCGCGCATAGCCGTAGACGACCATCTGGCGCGTGTCCTTGGCCTTGGCCATCAGCAGGCGCAGGCTGCCGCCATGCCGGCCGGGGCCGGCCTCCGGATCGACATGGGGGACGGCCGGCAGGCGCCGCTCCACCGGCGGCAGCGCCCCGGAGCGGACCCGGTCGAGCAGCGAGGGCGTCTCGACCGGGTCCGCGAGCGACAGGCCCGGAACGAGGACGAGCGGCGCAAGCAGGACCGCCGGCGGCCTCACGCCGCGACCTTGCCCGAACCCCCGCCTTCCCGCACGCGGACGAAATGCCCGTCCTCGATTTCCGCGAGTCCTCCATGCGCGCCCTCGCCCAGCCGGTAGGGGCCCGGCCAGAGTTCGGGCCGGGAGGCGCGCTCGTCGGCGAGAACGCGAAAGTCCAGCGGATAATCGAGATCGGGTTCCGGCACCGCCGCGAGCAGGGCTTTCGTATAGGGATGGCGCGGATTGCGGAACAGGGTCGCGCGCGGAGCCACCTCCACCAGTCTCCCGGCGCACATCACCGCGATGCGGTCGGCCATGTAATCGACCACCGCCAGATTGTGCGACACGAACAGGTAGGTGAGGCCGAGCGCCTTCTGGAGATCCTTCAACAGGTTCAGCACCTGCGCCTGGACCGAAACGTCGAGCGCCGAGACCGGCTCGTCGCAGAGCAGCAGTTCCGGCTTGAGCGCCAGAGCGCGCGCAATGCCGAGCCGCTGGCGCTGGCCGCCCGAGAAGCTGTGCGGATAACGGTTCAGGTGGCGTTCGTCGAGGCCGACCAGATGCATCAGTTCGCGCACGATCTCGCGCCGCTCGTCCGGCCCGGCCAGGCGATGCACCGCCAGCGGCTCCGACACGATGTCGAACGCGGTCATGCGCGGATTGAGCGCGCTGAACGGATCCTGGAACATGTACTGGATGCGCCGGCGGTAGGGCAGCAGGCTCTTCTGCGGCAGCCGCAGCAGGTCCACCGGCGTGCCGTTGTCGTCGAACAGCACCTCGCCGCTGTCCGGCGTCAGCGCGCGCATGACGATCTTGGCTGTCGTGCTCTTGCCGCAGCCGCTCTCCCCGACCAGGCCCAGGCATTCGCCGCGCTCGATCCGGAAGCTCACATCGTCCACCGCGAGCATGCCTTCTTCCGTCCCACCGCCGAACAGGCCGGCCTTGCGGCTGCCATAGCGCTTGGTGAGGCCGCGCACTTCCAGCAAGGGCCGGGCGGCGGGCGCGGCGGGCCCGGACCGATTCTCCCCCGCAAGCAGCCGGCCGGTTTCCGGGCGCGCCTCGCGGATCGGGGTCAGCCGTTCGCCTTCGGCCATGTGGAAACGCGGCACGGCGCGGAGCAGCGCCTTCAGATAGGGGTGCTGCGCGCGCCGGAACACATCCTCCGCGCTGCCCGCCTCGACGATCCGGCCGTGATACATCACCACCAGATCGTCGGCCATGTTGGCGACGACGCCGAGGTCGTGGGTAATCATCAGCACCGCCATGCCGAGTTCCCGCTGGAGGTCCTTGACGAGTTTCAGGATCTGCGCCTGGACGGTCACATCGAGCGCCGTGGTTGGCTCGTCGGCGATCAGCAGCGCCGGGCGGCAGATCAGCGCCATGGCGATCATCGCCCGCTGGCGCAAGCCGCCCGAGAGTTCGAAGGGATAGGTGTCGAGTGCGCGCTCCGGGTCCGGGAAGCCGACGAGCCGCAGCATCTCCGCCGTCTCCGCGCGCAGCCGCCTTGCCGTCGTGTCGCTGTGAAGCCGGAGCGCCTCGGAGACCTGGTCGCCGATTGTGTGCAAGGGCGAGAGCGACGTCATCGGCTCCTGGAAGACGATGGAGACGGCGCCGCCGCGCAGCCGCCGCATCCGTCGGCTGTCAGGGTCGAGCGCGGCAATGTCCACCTCGGGCCGGCCCTCCTGCCGCAGCCGGATCGCCCCCGAACGGATAGTGGCAGCGCGCGGCAGGATGCCCATGACGGCCTGCGCGGTCACCGACTTGCCGGAGCCCGATTCCCCGACCAGTGCGACCGTCCCGCCGTGCGGGATCGAGAACGATACCCCGTCCACGGCCCTGACCGCGCCGCCGGGCGTGTTGAAATCGACCGCCAGATTGTCGATTTCCAGCAGGGCGGTCACCGCGCGGCCCTTTCCTCGCGTCCGCTCACCGTGCGGCCTCGATATCGACCGGCCATACGCCGAGCGACTCCAGGTTGGCGAGCGTGGTCGGATCTAGCGCCAGGGCGTTCTCGGCAGCCGCCCGCGCCGCCCGCGCGGCCACGAGGTTGAACCGGTCGAGATTGGAGTCGATGGTGACCGTCGCGCCGCCGCCGGACAGCTTCAACTGCATCCAGCCGTGGCCACGCTCCTTGCGCGTGGAATAGAACCGCAGCGCCAGCCGGTCGAGCGTATTCCAGGCAATGACCTTGCCGACCGGCCCATGGATGCGGATGCCGTCCGGGTTCATCCGAACCGTGGAGCGCTGTTTCATCCAGGTCATCGCTGCGAACCCGCCGAACAGCAAGGCCAGCAGGCCCAGCAGCCAGTTGCCGAAGCTGCCGGCCGGCACCCACGGCATGGGCAGGAGCGCGATGGAAAGCCCGATGCCCGCGCGCGCATAATCCGGCCACAATGTCCTGGCCGGATATTCCAGCGCCACGCCCCCGCCGGGCGCGGCCGATTCCGCCGTCATAGAGATCGCGCGGCCCCCTTCTGACCCGGACCCGCCGAGTGTGCGCGATTCCGCCGGCAGCCGCCACACCGAAATCTCTGGCCGGAGCTACCCCGAAGGATGGCGGACGGACTGCCACGAGGAGGCGGTGACGGCCCTGCAGTTACCGGCCGGGTGTATCGCCGGGCCGGAGCCCCGACATCCGGAGGCCGGGCTTCGCTCACTCCGGCCAGAGCGTTGCCGGGTCTCGCCAGCGGGCGCGGGGATGCGCGGCGACGAACCGGGCCAGCTTGCGGAAGAAGGCAAAGCCGGCGTCGTCAGCGACCCGGTGGTGGGAGAGGATGCCGGTCGGCTCGCTCCGGTCCGCCGCTCCCGTGCGCCGGGCGCGGAGATGGGCGGCGATGTCGCGCAGCACCTCCTCCTCGCCGCGAAACCCCCGATGGGTCCGCCAGGCGACCGGATCGACATGGGCGTTGGTCTCCAAGGCGCTCCGGCGCGGGCGGAAGACGGAGAGGCCTCGCCAGCCCGACGCCGGCAGCCGCACCGCCAGGTCGGGGTCGATCCGGTTCCAGGGCGGCGCCAGCACCGGCAGGAAGCGCCGGCCGTAAAGCGCCTGCAGCCGCTCGCGCCCGGCTTCCAGTTCGGCCAGCATTGTTGCATGGGGACGGTGGGGGCCAAACTCCGCCTTCTTTTCGCCCAAGCCGGCATGGTTCCGGTGCCGCCAGCCGTGCTGGAGGATCACGCCCGGCAGGTCTGGAGCGGCCGCGGCCGGAACCGCCGCAAGCGCGATGGGAACCCCCTCCAGCGCCGCCGCCAGCCGCTCCAGTGCGCGCGTCCATGCTTCCGCATCGTCGTCGCGCCACCAGAACTCCGCGGGATCCGGCCAGAGGTCGAGCTCGCCCGCCAGCGCCTGCCAGGGGTCAGCGGCCATCGAGGCCCTGCAACAGCCGCACCGTCGTCGGGATGCCGCGGAGGTCGATGCCGGCGGCGGAGAGCGGCGGGCCGGCGAGCGCCCGGTCTATGCCCGCAGCCAGGCTTTCCGGAGTGAGATCGTCCTCGCCGACGACCTGCAGGGCGCCGCGTTCGGCGAGCGCGCCGGCGCGCAGGGTCTGCTCGCTCTCATGCCCGCCCGCATAGGGCGCGACCACGGCGCGGAGTCCGGCGGCAAGAACCTCCATGACCGTGTTGTAGCCGCCCTGCGACACCGAGAGACGGGCGCGGCCGAGCAGTTCCGGGAAGTCGGGCCGGGCGCGCTCGACAACGACGCCGGGCGGGGCGGCCCGCGCGAGACCGGAGAAGACCGCTTCCGGCAGACCCTCGCCGACCAGGAAGCGCCAGCGCCGGTCGCGGGCGGCGGAGAGCGGGCGCGCGGCGAGCGCGGCGCGCAGCAGCGGCTCGCCCACCGCCCCGCCGCCTGCCGACACCAGCACCTCGCCTTCCCCGTCGCCCGCAGACGGGGCGCCTGGCGCCTCGACCGCATAGCCGGTGTAGCGCACGAGCGGGGCGATCTCGCCCAACCCGGGGAAGGTGGCATCGAGGGGCACGAATTCCGGGTCGCCATGGACCAGCACCAGGTCGAACCAGCGTTTCGTCCGCTCGACCATCTCGCCGACCCGTTCCGCCTTGTCCGGCTCCACAAGGATGTCGCGGACCGAGGCGATAACCGTGCGGCTATCGGCCTTCGCCCGCGCCAGCAGCGGTTCCAGCTCGAAGCGCAACTGCCGCCGGCCGAAGGGGAAGAGCTCCGTCACCACCGCATCCGGCCGGGCCGCCTCATACGCCTTGAACAAGGCGGCGCGCCGCCTTTCGCGCCAAGCGTCGTCTATCGGTCGGCCGCGCTCGTCCACCAGCTTCCTGAAATAGCGGTCCACGGCGCGCACCGGCGGAAGCTGCGCCAGCCGCGCCCCGCCGGGGCGCGCACCCGGCACCGGCATCCCGCCCGAGGCGACGGTGGTCTCGATGCCGGCCGCGGCCGTTGCCCTCGCGAGCGACAGCGTGCGGCGCAGATGGCCGATGCCGAGCAGATGCTGGACCCAGAAAAAGACCTTCACCGGAAGGCCTGCACATCGAGGCTGCGGAGGAACGGCCGGCCGCCGGGCGCAATCTCGAACAGGTGCGCCGCCGGCGAGGAGAGCGCGCATGGCGGGCGCTCTCGCATGTCCCAGCCGGCAGCCTCGGCATAAAGCGCGCGCAGCACGCCGCGATGCGCGACGGCGACCGTTGGCCGGCCGCGGCGCGCCACGTCCGCCAGCCACGGCGCAAGGCGGCGCTGCACCATGCGCGGGCTCTCGCCGCCGGGCGGCAGGAAGTCGAGGCCGCGCGCCTCGTTCGCAGTCATGGCGGGGCCTGGTTCGGCGCGGAGGTCCGCGAGCCGCCGGCCTTCCCACTCGCCCCAGTCCATCTCGATGAGCGCCGGCGAGCAGGAGACGGCGCGCCCGGCCAGCATCGCCGCCGTGCGCCGCGCGCGGATGAGCGGGCTCGCCGTCCAGTCGAACGAGGAGAAGGCCGGCGGCAGCGTCCAGCCTGCGACCTCCGCCAGTCCCCCGGCATCGAGCGGGATGTCGCACCGCCCCTGCAGCCGGCGTTCCCGGTTCCACAGGGTAGGCCCGTGCCGGATGACGGCGAGCAGCGTCATGCCAGCGCGAGCGCGGCCCGGGCGATATCGTGGCGCGCGAGCGCGCGCCGGCGCGCCGCCCTGCCCATCTCCCGCCGCCGGGCCGGATCCGTCAGCAACGCGCGCAGGCAGCGGGCGAAGGCGCTCGCATCGCCTGCCGGCGCCAGCAGTCCGGTCTCGCCATGCGCCACCACCGCCGGCACCCCGTCGGTCTCGGCCGCCACGACCGGCAGGCCGGCGGCGGCGGCTTCCAGCAAGGCCATGCCGATCGCCTCACGCTCCGCCGGCCAGACGAAGAGGTCCGCATTCGCCAGGATCGCCGGCAGTTCGGCCTCGCTCCGCCTTCCGAGCCAGCAGGTGCGGCCCGCCGGCAGCATCGCCTGCACCTGCTCGCGCGCCGGCCCGTCGCCCACAACGAGCAGCCGCCAGGGCAGGTCTTCAAGCGCCGCCAGCGCCGCGCCCAGCCGGCGGTAGGACGCGAGCTTCGCACCCTCGCGCATCATCGCCACGGTGACGAGCATGGGCGGGTCGCCCCGGCCCGAAGCCTGTCGCCAGGCCGATATATCGAGAAACGGCGGCAGGTCGATCAGGCGATCCGGAGAGGTGAGCAGCGCAAGGCAGGCGCGGTCGTTCGGGTTCAGGCAGAACAGCCGGTCGGCGCGGCCGATCGCGTCTGCCGTCGCGCGGTGCCCGAGGTCCCAGGGGCCGCCGGCCCGTTTCGGGGCGTGGGAGGCTTCGGCGACCCAGTATGCCGCCCCGCGCGTCTCCGCCAGACGAGGCCCCAGCCAGTCCGGCGCCTTGTAGTAGAGGTGGTAGGTGAACCAGACATCGAAGTCGGGCAGGCGTGCTTCCAGACGGCCCGCGAGCTTGCGCCCAAGCGCGCAAAGGCGCTGCTGGCGGCGGGCGTCGCCCCGCTTGTCCAGCGGGCGGAAACGCGAGGCGCGGAACACATCGTGGCCCGCCGCCCGGAGCGCGCGGAGCATGAGGCGCGCAATCTGCCGCTCGCCGGACGGTACGGGATGGTCGGGCGGCTTCAGCGGTGCATAGAACGCAATACGCATGGCGCCCCGAAACGCTCGGCGAGGCGGTCGATGCCGGCCTCGAAGGAAAAGGCCCCGCGGAGGCGGACATGGGCCGCCCGGCCCATGGCGGCCCTCTCCGCCGGATTGCGGATGAGCGCCGCGAGCGCCGCCGCAAAGGCCTGCGGGTCCTCCGGCTCGACCAGCAGGCCGGTCTCGCCGGCGCGCACGAACTCCGGTACGGCGGAGACCCGCGTCGAGACGGCCGGCAAGCCCTGCGACGCCGCTTCCATCAGCACATTAGGCAGGCCGTCGCGGTCGCCGTCCGGCGCGATCCGGCAGGCAAGCGCGAACAGGTCGGCCCTGCGGAGCTCCTCGATCACCCGGTCCTGCGGCTGCGCGCCGAGGAATACGGCCGGCAGGTCCGCCGCGGCGCGCGCCAGCGATCCGGCCAACTTGCCGCCGCCGATATGCACGAAGCGCCAGTGCAAGGTCGCCGGCAGCAGGCGGAGCGCCGCCAGCAGGATGTCGTAGCCCTTCTTCTCCACCGCGCGGCCGACCGAGAGGATGGTAACCGGCCGCTCCGGGTTGCTGCCGTCGGGCGCACCCCGCTCCGGCGGCGGCGGAAAGCGCCCGAGGTCGAGGCCGTGATAGACCAGCATCACCCGCTCGGGCGCAGGCGCGAGCAATGCCAGATGCGCCGCGCCGGACCCGGTGCAGGTCGCCAGCCACTCGCACGCCGCCAGCTTCTCGCGCTTCTCCCACTCGGGCGTCGTCCAGATGTCCTTGGCGTGCGCGGAGCAGGACCAGGGCAGGCCGGTCATCAGGCTGGCATATCGGGCAACGGATGCGGGCGTGTGCAGGAAATGGACATGGAAGCGCTCGACGTCTTCCGGCAGTTCCGCCGCCAGCACCGCGGCTTGGGCGAAGCGCCGCCCCCGGTTCGGCGTCGGGTCGCGCGGCCAGTCGCGGAGCCAGGCGGCCCGCGCGGCGGGGTAGCCCGGCAGGCGGCGCGCGCGCCGCCAGCCCCGCCAGCCCCTGAGCGGCTCCTCATGCGCATATTCCGGCAGATAGTGAACCGGAGCCGCGATCCGCTCGTGCATCGGGTGGCGGGCGGGGTCGGTCGGCCGACGCAGCGACACGATGCGCTGGGCGATACCGCGTTCCTCCAGCCCCAGGATTTCCTGCGCGATGAAGGTCTCGGAGAGGCGCGGCCAGCCCTTGACGACGACCGCGACGGTCAAGGCTGGACGAGCCTGAGCGGCCCGCCCGCCGAGCGGTCGAGCGCCCAGTCCGAGAGCCGCGCAATGCTTTCCACGCCGTCCATCAGGCCGGGGACGACCACCTCCGAAGGCCGGTGCTGAAGGGCGAGGCCCCGGATCGCCGTCGCCATGGCGCGGGTGTCGGCGAGGAAGTCGGGATCGAGCATCCGCACGAGGCCGAGTTCCTGGGCGCGCTCAGCGCGGATGCGCTGCTCCAGCCGGGGCCGGGTGCGCGGCACGATCACGGCCGGCTTGTCGAGCGAGAGGATCTCGCAAAAGGTGTTGTACCCCCCCATGGCCACCACCCCGGCGGCGCGCTCCATCAGAGCTTCCAGATGGGCGTCGAACACCAAGGTCGAGACCTGAGGGAGCGCCGCCGCCCGCTGGCGGAACTCCGCCTGGAGCTCGGACGGCATGAAGGGCCCGAACACCAGCACGGCCCGCCACGGCATCGGCCCTGCCTGCTCATAGGCGCGCAGCACCCAGTCGATCAGCTCGCTGCCGTCGCCGCCGCCGCCGGCCGTCACCAGCACGAAAGGCTCGTCCGCAGCGCGCTCGGCTTCCGGCGAGAGCGGCGCATCCGGCACGCTGCGCGGCAGATAGCCGGTATAGACGGCCTTGCGCTGCACCGTCTCCGGCAAGCCGAGGCCTTTCAGCGGGTCGCAGATCTGCGGCAGGCCGTAGATCCAGATCTGGTCGTAGAGCCGGGAGAGCGCCGGGGCGACATTCTTGCGCTCCCATTCCGGCGCCAGCATTTCCGGCTCGTCCATCACGTCGCGCAGGCCGAGCACGAGGCGCGTACCCCGCCGGCGCAGGATTTCCAGCGTCTCCGCCACCTCGCCGCGCAGGCCGAGCGGCTCCTTGTCCACCAGGAACAGGTCCGGGTCGAAGATCTCCGCCGTGTGGCGGATGATCGAGGCGCGCATCGCCAGCGTCTCTTCCGACGCCATGTTCAGGTTGAGCGGCGTGTAGTCGCCGTTGCGCAGCTTGATCATGCCCGGCACACGCACGAAATCGACCCGCGTGCGGAACTCGAAGCTGCCGATGATCGGCGACCCCGAAAGGATCAACACCGAGAGGTCCCGGCGCCGGCCGACCAGCGCATGCGCGATCGTCCGGCAGCGGCGCAGATGGCCGAGGCCGAAGCTGTCATGGCTGTATATGAGGATACGCTTGCCTCGCATGACCTGGACTATCGCATATCTCCGGCGCGGCGCGGAAGCGCGGGCTGCGGCTTCCGGGAACGCTGCTCCGTCGAATGTCGTGTCCCGAAGCCGCACTTTCAATTGCGCCCGACAGGTCCATGATGCGGTGGTTTGTCGAGGCGCCGGAGTCGCACGGCATGGAAACGACGGTCTACGGCTTCGTGTTCCGCTACAGCCTGCCGCAGCAGCTCTTCCTGCTCGCGCTCACCGTGGCGTCTTTCCCGGTGCTCTACGTTTCGCTTGAACTGCCCAAGCAGATCATCAACGACGCTATCGGCGGCACAGGCTTCCCCCGGGCGCTGTTCGGGGTGAACCTGGGACAGATCGAGTATCTGATGCTGCTGAGCTGCGCCTTTCTGGGCCTCGTGCTTCTGAACGGCGCGTTCAAGTTCGCCATCAACACCGGCAAGGGCCGGCTCGGCGAACGGCTGCTGCGCCGGCTGCGCTACGACCTCTATTCGCGCCTGCTGCGCTTCCCGCTGCCAGTCTTCAAGCGGACCGGCCAAGGCGAGATCATCCCGATGGTGACGCAGGAGGTCGAGCCGCTCGGCGGGTTCATGGGCGATGCGCTTGCCCAGCCGGTCTATCAGCTTGGCATCCTCGTCACCATCGGCGCCTTCATGCTGATACAGGAGCCGGTTCTCGGCCTCGCCGCGCTCGCGCTCTATCCGCTCCAAATGTACATAATTCCGAAACTCCAGCGGAAGGTGGTGGCGCTGGGCAAGCAGCGGGTACAGCATGTGCGCCGGCTGTCGGACCGGATCGGCGAGTCGATATCCACCATCGAGGCCGTCCATGCCGATGACGGCTCCAACCGGCTGCGCGCCGATGTCGCCCACCGCCTGGGCGGCATATACGACATCCGCTACGAGATCTTCCGCCGCAAGTTCTTCATCAAGTTCCTCAACAACTTCCTGGCGCAACTCACGCCCTTCTTCTTCTACTCCATCGGCGGCTACCTGATTATCGAGGGGCGCCTCAGCTTCGGCGCACTGGTCGCCGTGCTCGCCGCCTACAAGGACATGTCCGCGCCGTGGAAGGAGCTGCTCGCCTATTACCAGCAGCAGGCCGATGCGCGGGTTAAATACGACCAGGTGGCGCAGCAATTCGACCCGCCCGGCATGATCGAGGAGCGCCTCCAGGTCGAGGAAGCCGAAACCCTGCCGGAGATCGGGCCGGAAAGCCGGCTCGCCTTCGAGAACGCCGCCTATGCGGAGGACGAGATTTCCCAGCCGGTGCGCGGCGCCACCTTCTCCGTCGGCCTCGACGAGCATATCGCCATCGTCGGCCCGAGCGGCGGCGGCAAGGAGGAGCTCGGCCTGCTCGCGGCCCGGCTCGCGACCGTCACCGGCGGGCGCGCGCATCTCGACGGCGCGGCGCTTGCGGACCTGCCGCCGGCCTTGTTCGGGCGCCGGGCCGCCTATATCGGGCCGAGCGCCAGCCTCTTCAACGCCAGCGTGCGCGAGAACCTGCTGTTCGGCCTGCGCCACCGCCCGCTCCGCCCCGCCCCGGCCGACGCCGGGGAGGCCGCCCGCCGTGACGCCCGGCTCGCCGAGGCCCGGCGCGCCGGCAACAGCGACGAGGATATCGCCGCCGACTGGGTGGACTACGAGGCCGCCGGCGCCGCGCCCGGCCCGGAGATGGCGCGGCGGATGGTCGAGGTGCTGGCCGCCGTCGGCCTCGACGAGGACCTCTACAGGCTCGGCCTGCGCGGCGTGCTCGACCCGGACGCCCATGCCGGCCTCGCCGAGCGCGTGCTGGAAGCGCGGGCGGCGCTCCGCTCCCGCCTCGACGCCCCGGGCGCCGCCGCGCCCATCGAGCCCTTCGACGCCGGCGCCTACAATGTCAACGCCACGCTCGCGGAGAACCTGCTGTTCGGCGCGCCCATCGGGCCAGCCTTCGCGGTCGAGAACCTTGCGGGCCATCCCTTCGTGCGCAGCGTGCTGGAGGAGGCCGGCCTGCTGGAGCGGCTGGAGGGCATCGGCCTCCAAGCGGCGAAGATCATGGTGGAACTGTTCGCGGACATCGACCCCGGCCACGAGCTTTTCTTGCAGTTCAGTTTCATCGACGCCGACGACCTGCCCGACTTCCGCGCCATCGCCGCGCGCGCCGACCGGCTGGGGCTGGCGGGGCTGGAGGCGGAGGAGCGCCGGCGGCTGCTCGGCCTGCCCTTCCTGCTGATCCCGGAGCGCCACCGCCTCGGGCTGATCGACGACGACATCCGCCGCGACCTGCTGGCCGCCCGGCGCCTGTTCCGCGAGCGCCTGCCGGAAGCGGACCGCGGCTCGGTCGAGTTCTTCGACGCCGAGCGCTATACGGCCCGCGCCAGCCTCCAGGACAACATCCTGTTCGGGCGCATCCGCCACGGGCAGGCGCAGGGCGCGGCCCGGGTGAACGCGCTGCTCGCCGATGCCATCGACGAGGTGGGCATCCGCCAGGCGGTGATGGAGGCGGGGCTCGCCTTCGAGGTCGGGATCGGCGGCAGCCGGCTGACGCAGACCCAGCGCCAGAAGCTCGCCTTCGCCCGCGCGCTGCTCAAGCGCCCGGCGCTGCTGGTGGTCAACATGGCGACCGCCGGCGTCGAGCGCGTGGCGCGCGAGATGCTCTTCCTGGCGGCCCGCACGGCGATGGCCGGGCGCGGCGTCGTCTGGGTGCTGGAATCGCCGGAGCTGGCGGAAGGCTTCTCCCGCATCGTCGTGGTCGAGGAGGGGCGCACCGTGGAGGAGGGGCGCTTCGAGGCGCTCCGCGAGGCCGGCGGCCCGTTCGCCCGGCTCATGCAGGCTTGAGGAGGACCGGATCATGGCGCTGAACGAAGAAGTCGAGGCCCTGAGGGCGATCCCGCTGTTCCAGCGCGTCGAGGCGTCGAAGCTCCGCCTGCTCGCCTTCACCAGCGAGCGGGTGCGTTTCGAGCCGGGCGATCTCGTGGTGAAGGAGGGCGATATCGGCGACGCGGCCTATATCGTGCTGGAGGGGGCGGCCGAGGTGCTGGTCGAGACCCCCCAGGGCCCGCTCAGGGTGGCCGGGCTCGGCCGAAACGACATCATCGGCGAGATCGCGATCCTGATTGACGTGCCGCGCACGGCGACGGTGCGCGCCGAGGAGGCGATCACGGCGCTGCGCATTTCCAAGGACCTGTTCTTCCGCCTGGTGGCGGAATTCCCGCAAATGGCGGTGGAGATCATGCGCGAGCTGGCGCAGCGCCTCGACCGGACCACGGCGGACCTGCGCGAGGCGCGCAACCGGCTGGCGGCGGGATGACCCGGCTCGACAGCGCCATCCGCCGTCTGCAGGCCCAGCGCGCCTGCCTCGACCGGGCGGCGGAACTGGTGCGGGGCGTCCCCGGCCCGGTGCTGGAGCTCGGGCTTGGCAACGGGCGCACCTACGATCATCTCCGCGCCCGCCTGGGGACCCGCGACATTTTCGTGTTCGAGCGCGCCCCGGCCGCCCATCCGGACTGCATGCCGCCCGCCGACCGGCTCATCGTCGGCGACATCCTGGAGACGCTCGCCAAAGTCCGCCTGCCCGCCCCGGCGGCGCTGGTCCATTCCGATATCGGCGCCGGCGACCGGCAGGCGTCGGACGCGCTCGCCGCCGCGCTCGCCCCCCTGCTGCCCCCGCTGACGGCGCCGGGCGCGGTCCTCGCCGCCGACCGGCCCATGTCGCTCCCCGGCTGGACCGGGCAGCCCCTGCCGGAAGGCGTCGCCCCGGGACGCTACTATCTCTACCGCCGGCCGGCGGGGGCCGGGGCCGGTGGATAGCGAATAGCGGACAGGGGATAGCAGCGCGCCCCGCCGCCGCCCTCATCCCCAACGGGCGCGGAGACGCCGCCTATCGCTTATTCTCCTGTTTTGGCTTGTATTTGGCCCGTTTGTTCTCTATATAGTCCAATATCCATGCCAGCCGGGAGCGGAGGAGACGATGACCTGAATACGGCCCGCCGGGCGCAGAACAAGAACCTTGAAGCGATCTCCAGGGCGGGCGCGGCGGCGCACGGTCAACCCGGCAGGTGTGCGCGTCGTGCGGGCGGCGCGGGTCGATGGGTCGCCAAGGCTGAAACGGATGCGGGCGCGGCCGGTTCGATAACCTGGAACGAAACCGGCGGGATTCGGGCCGCAGGGACGATAACGGAAAGGACTATGAAAGGGATGACAGACGCGATGACGGACGGACTGGCGGGGCCGAAGCCCGGCAGAGCGGTAGGGGAGGACCTGCGCCGCCGGGCGGTGGCGGCCGTGGTGAAACGGGGCATGAGCTTCGAGGCTGCGGCCCGGCAGTTCGAGGTGGGCGCGAGCAGCGTCTTCCGCTGGGTCAGGCGCTTTCGCGAACAGGGCGACTTCGCGGCGAGCAAGCCCACCGGCCGCCCGTCGCAGATCGAGCGGGCGCGCGCGCTGATTCTCCGCCTCCTGGAGGAGCGGCCGGACCTCTCCGGCCGGGCGCTGCGCAACGCGCTCGCCGAGGAAGGCGCGGTCTTCAGCGCGGCGGCAGTGCAGCGCTTCCTGAAGCGCCACGGCCTGGACCGGCGGCAGCGCCTCGCGCGGGGGCGCGGGCGGGCTTTGCATACGGTTTGAGTGAGGACGCCTGCGAGGGTAGGAATGGGGAGCCCCCTCGGAGAAAGCCATGAGACCGTCCTGGCATGGAGAAGCCCGAAACCGGACCCGCGAGGGCGCATCGTCCGGTCTCATAGCTGAAATCCGACGCATTTACGCGGCTGGTGTGGAGGTTTTGGAAGCGCTTTCCGAGCCTTCCGAGGCCGATACGCAAGACCATCTGGTTGCGCCCGTTCTGGAAGCGCTCGGTTATCCCCGGCCGCACACGCGCCGCGAGGTTTCGGACAGGGGCAACGCCCCGGACCGCATCGTTTGGGCCGTTCCGGTCGTCCAGGCCGAGGCGCGCGGCCTGCCGGCCCGGTTCATTGTCGAGGAGAAACCGCTCGGCGCCGATTTCGAGCGCCCCCGCGCCGGTCGGGCCGATACGCCGGCGCGACAGATTCAGCGCTATCTGGAGCAACACCGCCTTGCCGACGACTCGACAATCGGAATCCTAACCGACGGTCGGGTCTGGCGTCTCTACGAACGCCGCACCGAGCCGCAGGACGGGACCGTTTCGGTCCGGCAAACTGCAGAATATGCAATCGGCGACGGCTTTGTCGGCGCCAACGAGGTTCCGGAATTCGTCCGGCATCTCGCAGCGGCCTCTTTCGTTCCGCACGACAGTCGCCCTGCCCGGTTTCCGCTTGCGCGGGCATTTCTCCGGGAGGTCGCTCCCGCCATGCGCGACGGGCAGCCGCGCCATGTCGTTAACGCCCTGGCCGGCGGCAAAGTCGATGTCATCGACCCGGCCCTCCCTTCGACGGGACTGATAGCGGACGCCCGCGCACACGATTGGGAACCCGGCTTCATTTGCGCCCTCGGCCCGGAATACGCATTGCCGGAAAGTGCGCGCGAGCCGTCGCTTCCGGCGGCCATGCCTCGCATTCGTTTGGCGGCAGTCGCCTTTCGGGGGAACGGCGACACCGAAAGGCAGCGCTTGCGCAAAGGCGATGTCGGCCTCTGCGCCCGCGGCTTCGGACCGGGCGGTGGGCCACTGATCTTGTGCGTGTGGTCGGGGTCGGGCATGCGCCTCGCGCTGCATGCTGAGGGCCGCACTTCCATGACTTCGGAATTCGACCCCGACATGCCTCCGGCGAGCGCATTGGCAGTGATCGAAAAGCTCGTGGGCATCTTGCGCGGGCCGACAACACGGCGGAAGCTGGCGGCGCTGCAGGCGGCCTTCGATATTCGGCCGCTCCAACGCGACTTCTACGCCCGGATCGAGTCGTGGCTCGGCGGCGGAATGAAGCGGAAGGCCGGCAGCGCGCACGACATGGCCATGGTGCGCCATCTGATCCGGGTGCTGTTCGCATGGATTTTGAAGGAGCACGGCTTCGTTCCGAAGAGTTTCTTCGACTACGCCTACATTCGGCGGGCGCTCGGAACCACGCCGGAGAGCGATGCCGACTACCACAGCAAGGTACTGTGGGTCCTGTTTCATGAGGCGCTGAACCGGCCGGAGAACGAGCGCGACCCGCATCCATCGGCCGGAATCGACGCCCTGATTCGGGAGACGCCTTTCCTGAACGGCTCGATCTTCGCGCCGCATCCGGGCGACCGTGAAATTGACCTGCCGGACAGCGCCTATTGGAGCGCCGACCGGGAAAGACCCGGCCTCTTCGACATTCTGGAGGCGTTCGAGTGGACCCTCGACGAACATTCGGCCCGCACGAGCGATCTGGCCCTCGATCCCGAACTGCTGGGCGCATTGTTCGAGCGTCTTGTGAGTCTGGTCGATCGCTCCCGGCCGCCGCCCCGCAGAAAGCCCAAAGGCACTTACTACACGCCCCGCGATGTGGTGGCGGCAATGGTTTCCGACGCCCTGGTCGCCCGATTGCTGCGGGAAGATGGATTGCCGGTATCGGAAGCCGAATTACGGCGGCTTTTTTCCGGGACCGACGATTCGGTTCCCTACTGGCCGGCCGACATGCGCGAGGAGATTCGCGGCAGGCTTCGCAGGCTTACGGTTTTCGACCCTGCGGTGGGGTCCGGCGTGTTCCTGCTGGGGACGATCGAAACCCTGATGACGGCTTTCGCCAAGCTCGAAGCCGGCGCGGGCGGCGGGCAGACGCGAGGGCGGACCGTTCGGGCGATTATCCGCGACCAATTGCACGGCGGCGACATCCAGCCGCTTGCCGCCCAGATTGCGCGGCTGCGCCTGTTTCTGGCGATCGAGGCGGCGGAGGGCGCGGGCGTGGAACCCTTGCCCAATCTGGAGGCGCGCATCGTCAACGCCGACGCCTTGGGCACGGTTCCCGATCCCGCATGGCGGCCGGGAACCGCCGGCACATTGCTGGATACGGACCCCGAATTCCGCCGCCTGCTCAACGCAATCATGCTGAACCGGCGGCGCTGGTTCGACGCCCGCGACGAAATTCAAAAAGAGCGCTTGTTGGCCGAGGACGACAGGTTGCGGGCCGCTTTCGCGGAGTATCTCGTCAGGCTCCCGGTGTCGGACGAATACCGTTCCTTCGCCGCATGGTCTCCGCTGGACCGCGACGATTCGGTTGCGACAACCGATCCGCGGCTGATCTTCGGCCGCGATACGTCCGCCGGCTTCGACATCGTGATCGGCAATCCGCCCTATGGCGACCTTACCGGGAGGCAACGCAAGCAAGCCGAAGCGCGCGGTTATCGGGCGAGCGGGTCCGGGCGGACCGAGGCGCTGTTCGTCGAACTCGCTGCGGTCCTGGCGAAGCCCGAACGCGGCGTGGTGGAACTGGTGCTGCCGCTCGGCGTATCCTTCCGAAAGGACCATGCAGCGCTGCGCAAGGCGGTCGCCGGATTGTCCGCGCAGATCGACCTGCGTCATTACGACATGACGCCGGGGCGCATCTTCAACACCGAACCGACGGCCAAGAACTGGCCGAACAAGCAACGCGCCACCCTGTTCACCGCCAGACGCGGGACCGGCGGCCATGTGCGCACGACCGGCCTGCGCCGCTGGTTCGACATGCCCGGAAGACGCGAGCGCGCGGCCTGCCTTGCCGACCGGAACATGTTTCGCTTCCAGCCGCTCGCCAACGGTTCCCTCAACGGCCGCATCGCGGGGCAGTGGCTGCGTATTCCGACGCCGGAAACGCACGCGCTGGCGGCGGCGCTGGTCCGCCAGCGCGTTTCGGTCGGGGACCTGGCGTCGGGCAATGGCGGCCGCGAGATATCCCTCGGCCTGCCGCACACGGCCTACCAGTATGCGACGGCGCTGCCGGCCGGCGCTGTATCGCCGCGGCGCGAAAGCCTGCTTCACTTTTGCAGCGAGGAAGACCGCCGCCTCGCATTGGCGGCCCTGAACGGCCATGTCTTCTACGCATGGTGGCTGATGGCCGATGACGGCTTCCATGTGAACCCGCATGTTGCGGAGGCCACAGGCATCCCGGACCCTTGGCGCGAGGACGGGCCGGAAAGGCGAGAGGCGCTGGCCCTTGCGGAAAGGCTGATCGAGGCGATTCCGGCCTGCATCGCCGGGAAGCTCAACGCGAAGACGCAATGGCGCAACATCGATTTCTTCTCCGGCGCGCCGGAACTGGTGGAGGAACTCGACCGCTTGCAAATCGCGTCGCTCGGCCTGCCATGGGAGCCTCTGATCGACCACCTTCGCATAATGCGGTCGAGCAGCAGTTGGCGCTTTCCCTGATTCTTGCGTACAACCATCGGCAGTCGCAATGTCGGCGTTTACCAAGCACAACAGGAAGAATTGCCGGGGATGGCCTGCTGCATCGAGCAGGCCATCCCCGGTCAGGGGCTACCTTTGTAGAGACCGGGGCGGCAACTCCGGCCTCCGCACTTGATGGCTGGCGCGAGTTTATACCAGCGGTCATGGTTTGGAACCCAACGGACGGACTGGCGGGGCCGAAGCCCGGCAGAGCGGTGGGGGAGGACCTGCGCCGCCGGGCGGTGGCGGCCGTGGTGAAGCGGGGCATGAGCTTCGAGGCTGCGGCCCGGCAGTTCGAGGTGGGCGCGAGCAGCGTCTTCCGCTGGGTCAGGCGCTTTCGCGAACAGGGCGACTTCGCGGCGAGCAAGCCCACCGGCCGCCCGTCGCAGATCGAGCGGGGGCGCGCGCTGATTCTCCGCCTCCTGGAGGAGCGGCCGGACCTCTCCGGCCGGGCGCTGCGCAACGCGCTCGCCGAGGAAGGCGCGGTCTTCAGCGCGGCGGCAGTGCAGCGCTTCCCGAAGCGCCACGGCCTGGACCGGCGGCAGCGGGGGCGCGGACCCGCCCGCGCATAGAGAGCGAGGGCCGGGTCGGACCATGACCGCGGCGAGAAATGCAGGCCTGACAACACGGACCGCCATGCTTACGGTCCGTCCCGGATTGGGGGCGGTTCCCGGTCGGCGACTGACTTCGGGGTCTCCCGGAGCCTTTCGCTTCTGCAGGGGAAAATCTTGAGGCCCCAGCCCGCAGTGTCGCCTTTGGGGTCCCGACGCAGCTTTGGCTCGATGATCTCCCAAGCCCGGTTCGGTTGCCCGGGATCTATGACATGACGCCCAATTGGCCGCGCCGTTGAAGCGGCCAGTTGCAAGCCGGTGGAATTTGTCCTCTTGTCGGCGAAAATTATCTCGAAATTCGGCATCGCGCTGTTGTCCCGAATTCGACGGAAGGCAAGTTCAGGATCGTCATCCTCTCGCTTTCCCCTCCGCTCAACTACGATATGAGTAGTTTCCCAGTGCTGGTCATGTTCCTTCAAAAATTATAAAGCCCTCTCCATACAATAAAGAGAGTGCCAAATGGTAGGGATTTACGGGATATTTATGGCGCATTAAATGTCCTTTTCTTGTCGATGACTGTCGCAATGATTGTGAAGCAAGCGTTGGAAATCAAATTGTTTAACCCCTCCATAAACATGGTTCGCTTATCCCGATTCTGAAGAAAAACGAACGGCACCTTTTGTTTTCTAGTGTCATGCTCATGCAAAATGACAATATCGTGACCAAAATGCTTGAATTTAAACGCTTCTACAGTTGTCACTATAACTTTTGCATAATAGTCTTTTCGAAAGATACAAAAATCGAGAACGAAGACAGGATATTCCTTGTCGATGGATTCAAGGCTCTGATCTCCACTTTCATCAACAAAAATTATGTAGTCGCTATATGTCATTTAATTCCGCAGCATATCTCGTGGTTTGTATATTTCAACCATTTCCGTCTCATACTCCGCCCGCCAATAGTTTCATCTGCAATGACAGGTAATCCTTCACAGGCTCGCATATCCTTGCACAGATCGTAGATCGCGTCAATGTCACCCCTTCGCTGAATGGCGCACTGTCTGGCCGTTCTCGTTTCCACATGCGGGCAGCTTGGAAAGGATGGGGGCGCCCGTCATAGGCCCGGCGGCCGGTCTCAGCGGCGAGGATGGTGAAGCGATCGCGGGTCAGCGCCGCCTCGACCCGCCTCCTGGCGGCTTGATTCGCACGCCTGCAGCTCCCTGACGGAAACTCGCCTGAAAAGTCGTCGGCGCAAGAGACACATGCGCATCGAGCGGAGGCGCCAGTTCAAACGCCTTCGGTTCGCGCGAAAAGTTCCAGAGCCGGAACAGGCGCCATTCGGCGCGCCTTTCCTCGGCTACGGCGAGTTCGTTTCGCGAGATGTGGAAGGGGATGCGCTCCCATCCGTTCGTGGTCTTCACTTCGATGAGCCGAGCCCGGCCGTCCGGTGCAAAGCTGGCGATGTCGTAGCCGGCCCCGTCGCCGTCCTCGTCCGACACCCAGCGCAACTTGCCGACCAGATCGTTGCGGCCTGCGCCCGCCAACGCCGAGCGCTCATGCGCCAGCGCGAGAGCCTCGCCGGCGCGGCCGAGGGCGCGGTTGCGTTCGTCCCGGCCCGCCACGTCGAACTTCCGGGCGATACCCGGCATCTGCTCAAGCTCTTGCGGCGGCGGCCGGTTGCTGAGCGTCGGCGGCGGTCCTATCCAAAGCTGCGCCGCCTCCTGCATCCCGGCCGCACCAACACGGCTTTCATTCGGTATGCGGCCGAGCCATGCCGGATTCAACGCCAGCCACCGGGCCACGGCGTCCACAAGCGCCGCCTGGAAATTGAAGGCGGGTTTGTAACTCTGTATCCAGTCTTCGCCGAGACCCTTGAGCACCGCACCGATGTTCCGGCGCTTGAACGCGACGGACCCTTCCGACCGGCTCCCAAGGTGGGGCATCAACGCGCGCCGGTGTTCCGTCTTGTTGCAGAACCGTCCGGCGAGATCGTCGGCCAGCATCGCGAAGTAATCCGCGACGATCAGGTCGTTCTCTTCATCGGTCCAGGGCCCGTTAGGCATTATCGGAAGGTATGGCCGCGAGCCGCTCTTGTCAGCTCGGGCTTCGTCCGCAGAGCCCAAGCCTTGCGTCAGAGAGCTTCGGCGCCTTCGGCGAGGAGGGAGAGGTGGCGGTCGTAGCAGAACAGCCTGTTGCGGGGCCTGCCGGTCAGTTCGCGCGCGATGCCCTGCCGGGTCAAGGTTTGCATGGCGGCAGCGGCGGTCGGGAACGAGAGCCCGGTGCGATTGCAGACCTCCGCCAGCGACAGGACGGGCCGCATCTTCAGCGCCTCATGCACGCGCAAGGCCGAACCGGCGCGGCGGCCGGCCTCCCGCTCGATGGCGGCCCGGTCCGACGCGAAGGTTTCCACCAGGCGGCGGGAGGTGGCGACAGCGCCCTCGGCCGTGACCTGCACGCCCTCCAGGAAGAAGGCGAGCCAATCCTCCCAGTCGCCGGTGAGGCGCACGCGGTTCAGCAGGTCGTAGTAACGGTCGCGATGCTGCTTGAGATAGAGGCTGAGATACAGGAGCGGCTGGCGCAGCGCGCCGGCGCTGCAAAGAAGGAGCGCGACGAGCAGCCGTCCGACGCGCCCGTTGCCGTCGAGGAAGGGATGGATGGTCTCGAACTGGACATGCGCCAGCCCCGCCCGGACAAGGGAAGGCAGCCCGCCGTTGGCGTGGCAGAAGCGTTCGAGCGCCGCCATGCAGTCCGGCACCGCGGTGTGGGGCGGCGGCACGAACCGGGCGTTGCCGGGCCGCGTGCCGCCAATCCAGTTCTGGGAGCGGCGGAACTCGCCGGGCGCCTTGCCGCTTCCCCGTCCGCGAGAGAGCAGAACGGCATGAATCTCGCGGATCAGCCGATTGCTCAGCGGGAAGCCTTCGCCCAGACGGCGCAGGCCGTGGTGGAGGGCCGCAACATAGTTGGAGACCTCGACGACGTCCTCGACCGGAGCGCCGGGCGCATCCTCCAGTTCGAAGCGCAGAAGGTCGGACAGCGTGGACTGCGCGCCCTCGATCTGCGAGGACAGCACCGCCTCCTTGCGCACATAGGCATAGAGGAAGATCGTGTCGTCCGGCAGCAGCATCGACACGGCGTCGAGCCGCCCGAGGGCGAGCGTCGCGGCCTCCAGCGCCTGCTGCAGGGGGCCGTCCAGAACCAGGGCCGGGTCCGGCGGCAGCGGCGCGGGCACGAAGGCGCGAACCGGCTCGCCGCCCGCGCTCGTGCTCTCATATCGGCCGATCTGTCCGCGCTGCATGCCGTCGCCGTCCTGTTGCGGTTTCCTTAATAGCAGCGCGCTCAATTAAAGTTTTGCGCCGAAATCTCAATTGCACCGGGCGGGCCGCTGCTGCAATGCCCGCATTCCCGCTCTTGCCAAGGAGGCCCCGGATCACCGCTGGTGCGGTGTCGGAGTTGGATAACGTCCTACTCCGCCGGGGCGGCCGGAGGGTCGTCCGGCCTCACATTGCGGCCGGCGATATAGTCCCGGACGATCGTGAGCTGGCCCTTGATCTCCGCCACGCCGGCCTCGACTGCCCGCAGCCGCTCGTCCAGGCCGTCCATGCGCTTGTCCAGGCCGTCCATACGCTTGTCCAGGCGGTCCATGCGTCTGTTCAGGCCGTGCAGACCCTGCAGGATGACACCGCCCAGCGCCACGCCGACCGCAAGAATGGCAATCAGTTCCGGACTCATGAGCAAGGATTTAGCAGAGGGGGCGGAGACTGTCACGCGCTTCGGGGCGGGCGGCGGCGCTCACGCTCCTCAAATCCGCCCGTCATAAGCCCTCCGGCCGATCTCGGCGGCGATGAGTGTGAAGCGGTCTCGGGTCAGCGCCGCTTCGAGCTCGCGGGCGAGGGCGGCGCGGTTGCGGACGGACACGCCCTCGCCGCCGAGCGCCCTTGCGACGGCGGGGAAGTCGGTGGCGCCGAAATCCACCGCGAGATTGGGAAGCTGCGAGCCGCGCTGCTTCAGCTCGATCAGGCCGAGCTGCGCATCCACGAAGACGACGACGGGAAGGGCGAGCGCCAGGTCGCGGAGGGTGGCGAGTTCGCCGAGGACCATCTCGAGGCCCGCATCGCCCACCGTCGCCACCACTGTGCGGCCCGGCTCCGCCAGCTTGCGCCCGATGGCGAGCGGCACCGCGCAGCCCATGGTGCAGAGCCCGGAAGACTGCAGCAGGCCCCGCGGGCGGTAGCACTCGAAGAGCTGGCTCAGCACGATCCTGTGCGCGCCGCTGTCGGTGGTGACCACGGCGTCGCGGGGCAGCGTCCTCCGCAGGACATCGACGACCGCCGCCGGGCCCCAGTCCTCCCCGAGGCGGCTTTCGGCCCGGAGCGCCGCCCTGGCCGCCGCCGGCTCTCCCGAAGGCCAGGCGCCGCGCGGCGCCGCGCCCCGGCCGAGCGCCTCCAGGCCCGCGCCGACATCGCCCGGAAACACCAGCGGGGCCCGGTGCATGCCGTGGCCGCCGGCGGCGGCCGGCAGGTCGATGACCCGTGCGCCCTCCGGCCAGGGGTCGCGCCAGCCGATGCGCATCTCGATCGGGTCGTAGCCGGCAAGCACGATGCAGTCCGACGCCGCGGCGACCGGCAGCAGACGGCGGTCCGCGCGCGGGCTGAGTCCGGCGGCGCCGAGCGCAAGCGGATCGTCTTCCGGCAGGACGCCCTTCGCCTTGTAGGTGGTGATGAGCGGCGCGCGGAACCGGCGGCAGAACGCCGCCACGGCCGCGTCCGCCCCCTGGGCCGGGACATCGAGGCCGGCGATGACCAGCGGGCGGCGGGCTTCGCCGAGCCATGACCGGGCCCGGTCCAGCGCCGGACCCTCGGCCGGGCCGACCGGCGCGGGCGCGGCCTCCGGGGCCGGCGCCGGCGCGGGCTGCCGCCGGCTCTGGACGTCGACCGGGATGTCGAGCAGCACCGGGCCGGGCCGGCCTTCGGTGGCGATGGCGACCGCCCTGTCGGCGAGCATGGCGGCCATGCCGTCCTCGACGCGGAACGCGGCTTTGGCGACCGTCTCCGCCAGCCTCACATGGTCGAACACCTGGTGGGTGTAGCTGTGGCGCTCGGAGGCGGAGACGCAGCCGGTCAGCACCACCATCGGCACGCGGTCCTGGAAGGCGTTGGCGATGACGTTCACCGCATTGGCGAGGCCCGGGCCGATGGTGGCGACCAGGATCGCCGGGGCGCCGTCGCGGTGATGGACGCCCTCGCCCATGAAGCCCGCGCAGTTCTCGTGCCGGGCGAGCACGACCCGGATGCCGGCCCGGTCGAGCGCGTCCACGATGGCGAGCACCTCGCCGCCCGGAATGCCGAACGCATACCGGCAGCCGGCCCCGGCCAGCCGCCGCGCAATCAGGTCCGCCGCGTTGGGCACGGCCCCGCTCCCTGTCTTCGGGAGCCCCGCTTTTACCGGAAGCGGTTGGCGCGGGCGAGCGCCCAGGCCGGGACGAGCGCCAGCACGAACAGCAGGGCGAGCACGAGGAAGCCGTCCTGGAAGCTGAAGGCGGCGGCTTGCGCATGGACGGCCTGCCCCAGCCAGTCGAGCGCGGCCTGCCGGGTCTCCGCTTCCGGCAGCCCGGCCCGGCCCAGCAGCCCGGCGAGGCGGGCCAGCAGGTCGCGCGAGGCGGCATTGTCCGGCGTCTGCGTCGCCGCCAGCGCCTCCGCATGGACCGGGATGCGCGATTCCAGCACCAGCACGATCGCGCCCGTGCCGGCGCCGCCGCCGAGCTGGCGGAAGAAGTTGATCGCGCCGCCCGCCTGGTTGAGCCGGCCCTGCGGCAGGGCGAAGAGCGCGGCCGTCATCAGCGCCGGGTTGATCCAGGCCATGCCGAAGCGGCTGACGCCGGCGAACAGCGCGAGCGACCAGTAGGGCGTGTTTGCGTCCGCGCCGGAGAGCAGCGCCGCGCCGGCGGCGAAGCAGAGCAGCCCGCCCATTATCGGGATCCAGGCCGGCGCGATGTCCGAGGCCCGCCCGGTCAGCGGCAGCATCGCCACCACCAGCAGGCTCGCCGGCAGCAGCAGCAGGCCGGCTTCGGTCGCCGTCTGGTTCTGGACGAGCTGGCCGAACACGGGGATGGCGTAGCTGGTGGCGAAATTGCCGGCGCCGAACACCACGGCGATGGCGACGGCCGCGGCGAACGCCCTGTTGCGCAACAGCGAGAGGTCCAGCAGCGCGGCGCCGGCCCGCATCTGCGAGACCAGGAACAGCACCCCGCAAGCCGCGCCGAGCGCGGACTGGAAGAGAATGGCATCGGAGGTCCAGCCGATCCGGATCCCGGTCGAGAGCACGGACATGAGGCAGAACAGCGCGACGCAGAGCAGTCCGTAGCCCGGCCAGTCGAAGCGCGGGAAGGGCGGGCGCGGGCGGACCTGCGGCATGAACACCATGCCGAGAAAGAAGGAGACGGCCACGAAGGGCAGCGTGACGACGAAGATATGGCGCCAGGAGAGCAGGTCGATGGTGACGCCGCCGACCGCCGGCCCGATGCCGAGCGCCAGCGCCAGCGCCATCGTGTAGATACCCATCGCCATGCCGCGCCGCTCCCGCGGGAACACCTGGAAGACAGTCACCATCACCAGCGGCTGCACCACGCCCGAGGCGAAGCCCTGGACGACGCGCCCGACGACGATGAAGTCGAGCGTCGGCCCGAGGGCCGCCATGAGGCCGCCGGCGAAAAACAGCGCGATGACGATGAGGAAGGTATGCCGCTGGCCGAACCGCGCGACGAACCAGGCGTTCAGCAACTGGCTCGCCGTCATCGCGACGATGAAGCCCGTGGTCAGCAATTGCGCCCGGTCCTGGCCGACGCCGTAGGCGCCCATCACATCGGGCACGGCGACCGCCACCACCGTGCCGGTCAGCACCATGGTGAAGGAGGCCGTCATGCCGGTGACGGTCGCGAGCCAGCGATAGGCCGGGCCGAACCGGGCGTAGAGGGCCTCGACGCTCTCTTCGGTTTCGGTCAAGCTTCGGGTTCGGTCAGGACGGGCGGCGGGCGCCGGCGAAGCCTCCGAGGAAGGCGGAGAGGTTGGCGCCGAGCGCCTCGATATTGTAGCCGCCCTCCTGCACCAGCACGGTCGGCAGGCCGAGCGCGCCGATCCGCCGGCCGATCTCGCCGAAGCCGGGCGTGGTGATCCGCAGCACGCCGATCGGGTCGTTCTCGAAGGCGTCGAAGCCGGTGGAGACGAGCAGCGCCGCCGGCGCGAAATGCCGGACCGCCTCCAGCGCCCGGTCCAGCGCGCCGAGGAAGGCCGCGTCGTCCGCGCCCGGCGGCTGCGGCAGGTTGAGGTTGTAGCCGCGGCCGTCGCCCTCGCCGATCTCGTTCGCATAGCCGGCGAAGAAGGGGAAGTAGTCGGCCGGGTCGCCGTGCAGCGAGACGAACAGCACGTCGCGCCGGCGGTAGAAGATGGCCTGGGTGCCGTTGCCGTGATGCACGTCGAAGTCGAGGATGGCGGTGCGGTCCCGCTCGCGGCGCATGTATTCGGCGGCGATGGCGATGTTGTTCAGGTAGCAGAAGCCGCCGGCGAGGTCGGAGAAGGCGTGGTGGCCGGGCGGGCGGCAGAGCGCATAGGCGGCGTCCTCGCCGTCGAGCACGAGACGCGCGGCATGGGTCGCGGCATGGGCGGCCGCTACCGCCGCTTCCCAGGTGCCCTCGACGATGGGCGCGCTGCCGGTCGCCATGTAGTAGCCCGCCTGGCCCTCTATGCCGCGGGGCCGCCCGTGCATGTGGCGGACCGGATGGGCGTAGGGCTGCACCGCCGGCGTCGGGTCGGGGCGCTTCCGCCAGCGCACCCAGGCGTTCTCCAGGAAGGCGAGATAGCCCGGATCGTGGACGGCGGCCCGCGGCGCGCGCCCGTAGTCCGGCGGCTCGACGACCTCATGCCCGCCGGCCCGGACCGCGGCGAGCAGCCGCTCCGCCCGCTCCGCCACCTCCCAATGCGGCGCGACCGCGCCCCGGGTCAGGATGGTCGGCGGCCGATGGCGCTCATGCGCGGCTGTATAGACGGTCTTCAACGCTCCGTTCCTCCCCGCAAACGGTAGCAGCGGGAGAGCGCGCTGTCGAAAGAAGTCTCAGAGCGACCGACAGACATCCCGGCGGCGGTCGATCCGCACGACGAGAATCCGCACGGCATCGTCCTCGATCCGAGCGACGATGCGCCAATCGCCCGACGGTAGCGCCAAAGCTCCCTCATATCCGGGCCCTTGAGGGCCGCGCCTGCAAATCGCGGGTTGTCCGTCGCCGCGAGGCGGTCGTGCAGAAAAGAGAGAATGCGTCGCTCAACCGGCCGATCCAGCCTGTTCAGGTCGCGTTCGGCAGACCTGAGAAACTCAATCTTCCATACCATGGCGCCGCATCACCTCCTCCAGCGGCGCCGTGTATTCCCTGCCGTCGCGACAGTCGCGCAGGCGTTGTTCGGCGATATAAAGGTCCTCAAGGTCGTCCAGATGCTGCAAGATCGCCTGACGGGCATAAAAGGACCCGCTCCGCCCCGTCGCCTTCGCCAGCGAATCGAGGCGCGCCTCCACATCGGCCGGCAACCCGACCGCAAGCATCGCCTCGTCGCCTCCTTTGTCCGCGCCGTGTTGCATTCCCTGCCACACTTGGTCCGCATCCTGCCACGGCCGCCTTCCCGGCCGTCACACGAACTCCGAGCGAGATACCCCGGATTGCCGGATGATCGACATGGGTCACATGGACTTCGCCGCGCAGGCGCCGGCGGACTTCCCCGGCGTCGGCGGTTTCGTAGAACAGGGTCGGCGCTTCCGCCAGATTGTCGCGCGCTTCGGGCGCGGTGTCCCCCGGGCTGGCGGTATCCGCCTCCGGGCGCAGGGCGACATAGCCGTCCCCGTCGCGCTCGACAATCGCCGTCAACCGCCTGTTCATGCCACGCCGTCCTTGAGCGGGCCTATCATATCCGGGCGCGGCGCCGCTACTCCGCCACCTTCACGCACATCTTGCCGAAATTGTCGCCGTGGAAGAGGCCGATGAAGGCGGCGGGGGCGGCTTCCAGGCCGTCCACCGCGGTTTCGCGCCAGCGGAGCCTGCCCTCGCGGATCCAGCCGCCGACATCGGCGAGGAAAGCGTCGGTGCGCTCGCGGTGGTCGGAGACGATGAAGCCCTGCATCCGGAGGCGCCGGCCGACGACCAGGAACAGGTTGTTCGGGCCCGGCCGCGGCGCGCTGTCGTTGTAGCCCGCGATCATCCCGCAGGCGACGATGCGGCCGAAGAAGTTCATCTGCGAGAGCGCGGCCTGCAGATGCGCGCCGCCCACATTCTCGAAATAGACGTCGACGCCGTCCGGGCAGGCGGCGGCGAGCGCGGCTTCCAGGTCCCCGCAGGTCTTGTAGTCGATCGCCGCATCGACCCCGGCCTCGTCGCGCAGCCAGGCGCATTTCTCGTCCGAACCGGCCGAGCCGACGACGCGGCAGCCCTTGAGCTTCGCGATCTGGCAGACGACCGCGCCGACCGCGCCCGAGGCCGCGGAGACGAACACCGTCTCGCCCTTCTTCGGCTGGCCGATGTCGAGCAGGCCGACATAGGCCGTCTGGCCCGGCATACCGAGCACGCCGAGATGGGCCTGGAGCGGCGCGATGTCCGGATCGACGGCCCGGAGCGCCTTGCCGTCGGCGGCATGGTAGTCGCGCCAGCCGCCGCCGGTGCCGAAGACATGCGCGCCGACCGGGAAGCGCCCGCCCTTCGACTCCTCGACGCGGCCGACGAAATAGCCGTCCAGCGGCTCGCCGATCCCGAACGGCGGCGCATAGCTCTTCCGGTCGCTGATGCGCCCGCGGATATAGGGATCGACCGACATCCAGAGCGTGCGGACCAGCATTTCGCCCTCCCCCGCGACGGGCATGGGCACGCTCTCCAGCGCGAAGTTCCCGGGCGTCGGCAGGCCGGCGGGGCGGCTCTTCAGGACGATTTGGCGGTTTTCGGTCATCGGGCTTTTCTCCTCATCGGGCGGCGGCGCACCATGCCCCCGGGCGGCGGCGAACGCAAGAATACAGCCGGGGCATTATTTTACTGCCCGGTCTGCAACTTTGTGTCCCGGCGGGAGATTGCCGTCGAGGCTTATCCATGCCAATTAGCGCCTTCATGCGCAGGTTTATGGCATTGCTCCTCGCCCTGCCGGCACTCGCCGCGCCGCCCGTTTCCGCGGCCATAGACCGGGGGCCGGTCGCCACGATCGCCATGATCGCCGAGCCGCTCGGCGTGGAAAGCCTGATGGGCCCCGGCGTGGACCCGCATCTCTACAAGCTGACGCGGGCCGATATCGCGAAGCTGATCGGCGCCTCGCACCTGCTCCATTGCGGGCTCGGCCTGGAGGGCAAGATGCTGGATGCCTTCGAGCGGCTCGCCGCGGCCGGAAAGCCGGTCATCGCCGTTTGCGAGGCGGTGCCCGGGGCGAAGCGCCTGCAGGCCGCCGCCGGCTATGCGGGCGCGGCCGACCCGCATCTCTGGATGGACCCCGCGCTCTGGGCCGAGGCGCTGGCGGCCGCCGCCAGCCGGCTCGGCGCGCCGGCGCCGGAGGGCTTCGCGCGGCTCGACGCCTATGCGCGCGCCAGCATCGACAGCATCCCGGCGGAAGCGCGCGTGCTCGTCACCGCGCACGACGCCTTTGCCTATTTCGGCCGCCGCTACGGGCTGGAGGTGGTCGGCATCCAGGGCGTCAACACCGACTCCGAAGCGGGGCTCCGCGCCATCGAGGCGACAGTCGAGACCGTCGTCGCGCGCCGGCTTCCCGCGGTCTTCGTCGAATCGACCGTCTCCGACCGCAATGTGCGCGCCATCGTCGAGGGCGCGGCGGCGCGCGGGCACCGGGTGCGTATCGGCGGGCGGCTGTTCTCGGACGCCATGGGGCCGGAGGGCACCTATGAGGGGACCTATATCGGCATGATCGACCACAATGTCACCACCATCGCGCGCGCGCTCGGCGGCCGGGCGCCCGAGCGCGGGATGCAGGGAAAGCTCGCGGCCCATGACCGCTGACACGCCGGCCGTCTCGCCCTTCGAGGCCAGCGGGCTCACGGTCGCGCTCGGCGGCCGGCCCGTGCTCTGGAACGTCGATCTCCGGCTGCCGGCGCGGGGCATGGCGGCCGTCGTCGGTCCCAACGGCGCCGGCAAGTCCACCCTCTTCAAGGCGGCGCTCGGCCTCGCCCCGGTGCTCACCGGCCGGGTGCGCCTCCTTGGCGAGCCCCTCGCGCGGGTCCGCCGCCGCATCGCCTATATGCCGCAGCGCAACAGCGTCGATTGGGACTTCCCGGTATGCGCCCGCGATGTGGCGGCCATGGGCCTCTACGGCCGGGTCGGCTGGTTCCGGCGCCTCACGAAGCGCCATCTGGAGGCGGCGGATGCGGCGCTGGAGCGGGTGGGCCTCGCCGATTTCCGCAAACGCCAGATCGGCCGCCTTTCCGGCGGCCAGCAGCAGCGGGTCTTCCTGGCCCGCGCGCTCGCCCAGGAAGCCGACCTTCTGCTGCTGGACGAGCCCTTCTCCGGCATCGACACGGCGTCGGAGGCCGCCATTCTCGACGTGCTGGCGGGCCTCGAAGGCGAAGGGCGTCATATCGTCTGCATCCACCACGATTTGCACAAGGTCGCCGCGTATTTCGACCATGTGACGGTGCTGAATGCCGTCGCCGTCGCCAGCGGCTCCCCGGCCGAAACCCTCGGCGAAGAGACCCTCCGCCGCGCCTACGACTCCCCGGGGCTGAAGCCGCGCGCTCTGGCCGCCTGATGGCCGCCGCCGGGGGCGGCCTGCTGGAGGTGCTGACTCTCCAGGCCGGCTACAATACGGGCGTGGTCATGGCGGGCGCGGCGGCGCTCGGGGCCGCGGCCGGCGGCGTCGGGGCCTTCCTCTTCCTCCGCGCGAGGGCCATGGCGGCGGACGCCGTCGGCCATGCGACCCTGCCGGGCATCGTCGTCGCCTTCATCGCTGCAGGCGCATTCGGGGGCGAAGGCCGGTCCCTGCCGGTGCTGCTCGCCGGGGCGGCGCTCTCGGGCATTCTCGGCATGGCGGCGGTCGAGGCGCTCACACGCCGCACCCGCCTCGCCCCCGACGCCGCCATCGCCATCGCGCTCAGCGTCTCCTACGCCATCGGCATCGTGCTGCTCTCCTGGGTCCAGACCCTGCCGGCAGGCAGCCAGGGCGGCCTCGAGAGCTTCATCCTGGGCCAGGCCGCGGCGCTGTCCGCGGCCGAAGCCGCCGGGCTCGCGATTGCGGCGCTTCTGGCGCTCGGCCTGCTTCTGGCGCTGTTTCGCCCGCTCGGCCTGCTGTGTTTCGACGAGGCGCATGCGCGCGCCCGCGGCTGGCCGGCCGCCCGGCTGGATGCGGCGCTGCTCGGCCTCGGCGTATTCGTCACCGTGCTCGGCCTCCAGACGGTCGGGCTGGTCCTGGTGGTGGCGCTCCTGATCCTGCCGGCGGTTGCGGCGCGGTTCTGGTTCGAGCGGCTCGCCGGCATTTTCTGGCTCTCGATCGCCTTCGGCGCGGGCGGCGCCTTCCTGGGCGCCGCCGCCTCGGCCGTCTGGCCGCGCGCGCCGACCGGCGCCGCCATCGTGCTCGCGCTCGGGCTCGTGTTCGCGGCCAGCCTGCTGGCGGCGCCCCGGCGCGGCATCGTTGCGGAAGCGTTCCGGCGCGGGCGGGCCGGGTGGCGACTGCGAGCCGCGCGCGCGCTCCAGGCCGGGCGCGGCTATCCGGGCGCCGGCCTGTTCGGCTGGCGGCGCGGCGGCCGGCCCACGGCGCGGGGCGCTGCTGCGGTCGCCCGGCTGGAACTCTGGGACCGCTGCCTCGCCGAAGCGCCCGAGGCTCTGCCGGCCGGCCTCGCCTGGGGCATCGACCCGCTGCCGGCGGAAGCGCTGGCGCAATTGGGCGGGCCGGGCCGGTGAGCCTTTTCTGGCAGGTCGATTTCCCGGCCCTGCTGGCGGCCGGCCTCGCCTCCGGGCTCTGCGCGCTGCTTGGCAACTTCCTCGTGCTGAGACGGGAAAGCCTGCTGGGCGACGCCATCGCCCATGCCGTGCTGCCGGGCATCGTCGGCGGCTTCCTGCTGGCCGGCGCGCTCGCCGCCCCCGCCATGCTGGCCGGCGCGCTCGCCGCCGCGCTGATCGCGGCGGGCGCGATCCAGGTCGTGCGCCGCCTGGGGCGCATCGAGCCGGGCGCAGCGATGGGCGCAGTCTTCACGATCATGTTCGCGGCTGGCGTGTTCATGCTGGAGCAGGCGGCCGGGCGGAACCTGCATATCGACGCCGATTGCGTGCTCTACGGCCAGCTCGAGGACATTCTCTGGCTCGACGCGCCCGACATCCGGGCGTTGCCGCGCGAGGTCTGGACGCTCGCCGGCGTCTTCGCCGCCGCGGCCGCGGCGGCGCTGCTGCTGGCGAAAGAGGTCAGGCTCGCGGTGTTCGATCCCGCCTTCGCCGCCGCGCTGGGCCTCCGCCCCGTGCTCGTCCATCTGGGCCTTGTGCTGTTCGTGGCGGCCGCCTCGATCGCCTCCTTCGAGGCCGTCGGCTCCATCCTGGTGATCGCCATGCTGATCTGCCCGCCCGCCGCCGCGCGCCTGATGACCGACGGCTACCGCACCCAGATCCTGCTGAGCGTGGCGCTCGGCATGGGCTCGGCCTTCGCCGGCTACGGCCTCGCCGGCTTCGCCCCGGCGCTCTTCGGCGCCTCCTGGTCGCTCAACGCCGCCGGCTGCATCGCCGCCGTCTCGGGCATGGTCGTGGCCGCCGCCGCCCTCTTCGGCCCCCGCCGCCACTCATTCTCCGCCGGCGCGGCGAGCCTCGGCGGCCGGTAAGGCGAAGCGGATGAGGTTTTGCACAGGCCGATCCCTGTCGTGATATACAATCGGGGCGCGGACAAGGATGGCGGAATCGATGACCGCTGAGCATGAATCGACTGAGAAAACCCTGACGCCCGATGATCTAAGGTCATATAGCGAGGCAGTCGCTATCGGCCAACTGGTCGAAATGATGATGCAAAGTCAGAAAGCTATAGGGGAATTGACGTCCGATGTTAAGAATATTAATTCCGGAATGGACGATCATAATCGCAAATTGGATAGGGTTAACGACAAGATAGACCGAATTAATTATGCCATCGTATCCATTGGCGCATTTCCCATTATTGTGACAGCTATAGGTGGCTTTTGCTGGATACATTTTGGAGCGATATTCGGGAAATAGTCGAATTGGTATCCAAGCAATGACATCTGCAAATGTTACTGCTGGTTGGCATGACCGATTTCTAACTGCATTGAAAGAAAAAATGCTGCTGCAGATGCCTGTGTGAAATGCGGTCATAGGGGAATACCGACTGCAGCCAATCCCGTGATATTCGTTCAATGGAGAGATGGGAAAACCAGATTTGAAGAAGGGTTTCTTATGGGCATGACCGTGTGCGATCAGTGTAGACATGCAGACTTCTATTCGCTGTCAGCTTTGGGAATACAGGAATAAAGCAAATTTTGGTGCTGGAAATTGTTGAAGTCGTAGAACTCGATGAAACGTTCTTCGTCCTCGTGGCTGTCGCCGCTCGATCGCTCCCGAGACCGTCGAAGCGCACATTAGCAGGGGCCGGCGGCCGGCCTCAACGCCCTTCGAGCATGGCGCGATAATAGTCGGCGTTGCGGTCGGTGGCGAGCATGCGGTCGAGGTCGGCGGCGGCCCGGCGCGCGCGTTCGGAATGCCCGATGCCGGACACCGCCTTCAGCAGGCGAAAGCAGCACACATTGACGACATGGCCGAGCCGGAGGGCGACATCGACCGTCACATTCTGGAAGTCGCCGTCGATCTTGAGCGCCGAACAGGTCACCTGTGCGCTCAGGCTCTCATGCGCCGGCAGGTCGCCGCCGTCCTCCGGCGGGGCCTCGCCGAACAGCGCCGCCAACGCCTCGCGAATGCGGCCGGGCGGACGCTCCAGCAGCCTGCCGCGATAGCTGTAGCCCGTGCTGGCATAGCTGTCGCTGTCGGTCAGCACCGGCTGCCGCGGCCCGGAGAACACCGTCTCGAACAGGCGGTCGAGCAGGTCCGTATGCTGCTCCACCAGGGCGCGCATCGCCTCCCTGGCCTCCTCCGCCCCCTCGCCCTCTCCGGGCGTGAGGGCATATTGGAGACGCAGCGACTCCAGCCCGCCTTCGTTGCCGCGCAGCGAAAAATCGTAGGAAAGCCGCCCGAGTTCGGTCCTCATGGGGTCTCCTCCCGGCGGCTACAGGGCGCCGCGATAGCCGTTGACGATGGGGTAGCGACGGTCGCGGCCGAAGGCGCGGCGGGTGAGCTTGACGCCGGGCGGGGCCTGGCGGCGCTTGTATTCGGCGATGTCGAGCATCCGCCAGACGCGCTCCACGGTCTCGACCGCATGGCCGCGCGCGGCGATCTCCGCCACGGAAAGCTCGCCTTCGATCAGGCATTCCAGAATGTCGTCGAGCGCATCGTAGGGCGGCAGGCTGTCCCGGTCGGTCTGGCCGGGGCGGAGCTCCGCCGAGGGCGGCTTGTCGATGATGTTCTGCGGCACGACCCGGCCCGCGGGCCCGAGCGCGCCTTCCGGGCGGTTGCGGTTGCGCCACTCCGAGAGCGCGAACACGGTCGTCTTGTACACGTCCTTCAGCACGTTGTAGCCGCCGCACATGTCCCCGTAGAGAGTGGCGTAGCCGACCGACATTTCCGACTTGTTGCCGGTCGAGAGCACCATGTGGCCGAACTTGTTGGAGAGCGCCATCAGGGTGAGGCCGCGCGCCCTGGCCTGGATGTTCTCCTCCGTCGTGTCCTCGCCGCGGTTCCCGAAGGCGCCCGCCAGCATCCTGCCGAACGCCTCCATCGCCGGTTCGATGGAGATCGTCTCGCAGGAAGCCCCCAGCGCCGCGGCCGCCTCCCGCGCATCGTCGAGCGAGGCCTGCGAGGTGTAGGGCGAGGGCATCATCACGCAGCGCACCCGCTCCGCGCCCAGCGCATCCACGGCGACGGCCGCCGAGAGCGCCGAGTCGATGCCGCCGGAGAGGCCCAGCACGACGCCCGGAAAGCGGTTCTTGTTCACATAGTCGCGCAGCCCCAGCATCATCGCGCAATAGATGTCGGCGAGGTCGTCCCCGCCCTCCGCCATCGGCCCGGCGACGCACTCCATGCCCCCGGCGGTGCGCTCCCAGCGGGTGAGCGCCACGCTCTCGACCCATGAAGGCAGTTGCGCCCTCAGCGCCCGGTCGCGCCCGAGCACGAAGGAGGCGCCGTCGAACACCAGCTCGTCCTGCCCGCCCACCTGGTTGACATAGGCGAGCGGCAAGCCGCTCTCCACCGCGCGCTCGACGGCGATGTTCACCCGGACGTCATCCTTGGTCGTCTCGAAGGGCGAACCGTTCGGCACGAGCAGCATTTCCGCGCCGTTCTCTTCCAGGCACTCGACCACGGAGGGCTGCCAGATGTCCTCGCAGATCGGCACGCCGATGCGCACGTCGCGGAAGGAGACCGGCCCCGGCATCTCGCCCGCATCGAACACGCGCTTCTCGTCGAACACGCCGTAATTGGGCAGCAGCACCTTGTGGCGGACCGCCGCCACCCCGCCCCCGTCCAGCAGCGCGACCGCATTGTAGAGCCGCCCGTCCTCCCGCCAGGGCAGGCCCACCAGCAGCGCCGGGCCGCCGTCGGCGGTCTCCGCCGCCAGCGCCTCGCAGGCGTCACGACAGGCCTCCTGGAAGGCGGGTTTGAGCACCAGGTCCTCCGGCGGGTAGCCGGAGACAACCAGTTCCGGGAAGACGACGAGATCGGCGCGCCCGGCCTCGGCGCGCGCGCGCCGGATGCGTTCCGCATTGCCGGGGACATCGCCCACGGTCGGGTCGATCTGGGCGATGGCGATGGCGAGCCGGTCGGTCACCGGCGCCTCAGCAGGAATTCGCGGCCGACCTTGACGCTCGGCTTGCCGTCATATTCGACGATATCCGTCGTCGCATAGGTCTCCGACCACTGGTCGGGGAGGTAGGAGCCGGTGCCGATGGTATCGACCGGGGCCTGGGCCAGCGCCATGACGCGGCACTTGCCGGCGGTGAAGCCCGAGGAGGCGGTGATCTTCGCCTCCGGGAAGCCGGCGGCGTCGAGCGTCTCGCGCAGGTGCCAGATGGCGGCGGCGGTGACGCCGGTGCCGACCAGGTGGCGCAGCTCGCCCTCGGTGCGGTAGTCGCGGATGGCGCGCGGCGCGTTGCGGTCCAGCACCTCGTAGGACTTCTGCAGGTCCAGCCCCTCGGCGTAGCGCCCGCCATGGGTGTCGAGGCGGATGGCGATCCGCCCTGCGGCCGCGCGCTCCGGGAACCGGCGGCAGACGGCGACCGCATCCGACATCTCGGCCCCGTAATAGTCGGTGACGACGGTAAGCGGCTCGTCGGGGAAGGTCTCGACGAACATCTCCGCCGCGCGCAGGGTGGAGCCGGCATAGCCGATCAGCCCGTGCGGCATGGTGCCGAGGCCGCGGTCCGCGCCGAAGAAATGCGCCGTTGCGTCGGTCGCGTTGCCGATGAAGCCGACCGCCCCCGCCTCCCGTCTGGCGGCGGCCGAACCGACGCTCGCGGCATAGGCCATGATCTCGGCCATGTCGGTGCCGGCGCAGTGGCGGGCGTCCATGGCGAGGAAGCCGGCCCCCGGCAGCGCCATGCACATGGCGCGGGCGTTATAGGCGGCGACGCAGGCCGAGCCGAGCTTCTGGAGGTAGAGCGTCTCCAGGTCGATCAGGTGGCGGAGCGGCCCGGAAATGTAGAGCAGCGGGTCGCCCGCGCCGACCCACATCCCCTCCGCATAGCGCTGCTCGATCTCGAAGGCCGCGCCGCGCGCGGCCGCGACGGCATTCAGCCACTCGACGGTGAGCCGGGCGGCGGAGACCACCGGGCGACGCATGAACACCGCATAGGTCACGCGCACATCGCCGAAGCGCTCCACGACCGCCTTGCTCTTGGAGAAATAGGCGTCCGTGTAGTGCGGGACGTCGGCGGCGTCCGGGTGCGGCAGGGCGCCGTCCATCGCCTACTCCGCGGCGATCGCGGGGGCGGCGCGGCCGGTGCGCTCCTCCTTCAACTGCTCGGCGATCAGGAAGGCGAGCTCCAGCGCCTGGCTCGCGTTCAGCCTCGGGTCGCAATGGGTGTGGTAGCGGTCCTGGAGGCCTTCCTCGGTCACCGCGCTCACCCCGCCGGTGCATTCGGTCACGTCCTGCCCGGTCATCTCGAAATGCACGCCGCCCGGCCAGGTGCCGTGCTCATGGTGGACCGCGAAGAACTCGCGGACTTCCGAGACGATGGAGCCGAAGGGCCGCGTCTTGAGCCCGCCTGCCGCCTTGACCGTGTTGCCGTGCATCGGGTCGCAGGACCACACCACCTCGGCGCCCTCGGCCTGCACGGTCTCGATCAGGCGCGGCAGGTGCTCGGCCACATTGCCGGCGCCCACGCGGCAGATGAGCGTAAGGCGGCCCGGCTCGTTCTCCGGGTTGAGCAGCCAGAGCAGGCGCTTCAGGTGGTCGGTCGTCAGCGACGGGCCGCATTTCAGGCCGAGCGGGTTGCCGACGCCGCGCAGGAACTCGACATGCGCCTCGTCCGGGTCGCGCGTCCGGTCGCCGACCCAGAGCAAATGCGCCGAGCAGTCGTACCAGTCGCCCGTCAGGCTGTCCACGCGGGTCAGCGCCTCCTCCCAGGGCAGCAGCAGCGCCTCGTGCGAGGTGTAGAAGGCGGTCTCGCGAAGCTGCGGCGTCGTCTCGGAGGTGAGGCCGATGGCCTCGATGAATTCCAGCGCCTCGGAAAGCCGGTCCGCCAGGCCGCGGTACCGGTCGCCCAGCTCTTCGCGCACGAAGTCGTGGTTCCAGCGATGCACCTGGTGCAGGTCGGCGAAGCCGCCCATCGCGAAGGCGCGCAGCAGGTTCAGCGTCGCCGAGGCCTGGGTGTAGGCCTGGAGCATCCGCGCCGGGTCCGGTTCGCGCGACGGCGCGTCGAACCCCATGGCGTTGACGATGTCGCCCCGGTAGCTCGGCAGCTCCACCCCGTCCACGGCCTCGGTCGGGGCCGAGCGCGGCTTGGCGAACTGGCCCGCCATGCGCCCGACCTTCACCACCGGGCAGGCCGCGCCGTAGGTCAGCACCACCGCCATCTGCAGTAGCACCTTGAAGGTGTCGCGGATGTTGTTGGCGTCGAACTCGGCGAAGCTCTCGGCGCAGTCGCCGCCCTGGAGCAGGAAGGCCTCGCCGCGCGCGACGCGGGCGAGATCGGCCTTGAGGTTGCGGGCCTCGCCGGCGAATACGAGCGGCGGCCAGGCGGCGAGGCTCTTCTCGGCGGCGGCGAGCCCGGCCTCGTCGGCATAGACAGGCATCTGCCGTGCCGCCTTGCCGCGCCAGGTCCGGGGCGTCCAAGTCTCGCCCATGAGCCTACTCCTTGCGTTACGCGCCTACTGGAAGACGCGCGGCTATACGCCGAAACGCTCCGGATTTCAAACGCCTCTCGCCGGACCCCGGAGCAACCGCCCGAGACCGGGCGGGGAGCGCAACGGGAGCCGGGCGGCTGCGGGAACCGGCCGGCATCAGTCCCGCGGCTGGAGCCAGGACTCGGACCAGGCGAGGACGGCGCTCGACGAGGCGTGGTCGCCGCGCTGCTCGCGCCAGGGCGCGCCGGCGGCGGTGCGCCCGTTGAGCGAAAGCTGGGCGGAGGCGTGGGGAATGAAGGTCGAAAGCACACCGAGCGGGCGGCCGGCGGCGCCGGGCGGCCCGTTCAGGATGAAGGGCTCGAGCGCGTCGTACCAGCTCATCCGCACGATGTCCTCGTCCGACTCCACGGTCTCCACGGTGGCCGCGCGCGGATCGCCCTCGCGCGTGAAGACCGCCGGCAGCACCGGCACGGACTCGTCGGCGAAGGGCGGATGCAGCAGCGTCTCGATGGTGCGCTGCAGCCAGCGGGCGACGGCGATGTCGTCACTGTAGATGCGGGTCTCGCCGCCGGTGAGCTCCCCCTGCATGAAGAGGGCGTGCCCCGCGCCGGCCGGGCACCACAGCACCCGCCAGTGGCTGGTGCGCTCGGACATGGTCCCGCCGCCGTCACGGCTCAGCCGGATGAAGGAGTTCTCGCCGGTCATCAGGACCTTGTGGGCGTCGATGGGCGCGGTCATGGGCTTGGTTCCTCCGGGGTGGGGCAGACGGGGGCGCGGACGCCAAGGATAGCGCCTTGCGGGCGCCGGGGGCACCGTCCGTTCGCCGGCCCGGCGCCGCGGCGGTCAACCGTCCTCCGGCTTCGGCCTTTTGCCGGCAAGCACCATGGCCAGAAAGCGCCGCTGGCGGCCGCCCGCCGGCCTGTCCGGGAACAGCTTGTCATGGATGGCCAGGGCGTCTTCGGGCGCATGGACGCCGCACTGCTCCAGCAGCAGCCGGAGATCTTCCGCGTCTCCCCCGCGCGCGGCCTGGAGTTTCATCGCCAGCATGTATTCGGGCGACGCCCCCATGACGACGAGCGACGGCGATGAATAAAGCGGCTGCGGCGCGGGGTCGGAGTCCCGCGGCCGGTACATCGCCGCCTGTTCGTTCAACCATGTCGATGGCCAGCCCCGGCGCAGGGCGATCCTGCGGACCGCGTCGAGCACCGGCCCGTGCCCCTCCGCGATCGCGACGTCGATATCGCCGGTGAGGGAGCGGCGGCCGTAGAGCATGATCATGGCGCTGCCGCCCACCATGTGGATGTGGGCCCGGCGCCGGTCTCGCGCGAGCGCTTCCGACAATTCGTCCAGCGCGGCGCAAATCTCGACCCGTCCGAACTCCGGCATCAAGCGCCTACCAAGGCTCCGGCTCGCCGCCGCGCGCGTCAAGGTCCATCGGGTCCGGGAGGGCGCCGTGGCGCAGGAAGGCCGCCGGCGCCCGGACCACGCAGCGGCTTCCCGCGGCCGCGACCGCGACCCAGGGCGGATCGACGAACCGCCCGGGCTCGTCGCACCAAGCCGGCGCGGGCAATCCGTGGAGCCCCGCCAGATGCTCCGCCAAGCCGGCGAGAAGCGCATCCCAGCGCGTGCCGGTCAAGGACGGCGCCGCTTCGAGGACTGCCGCCCGGCGCTGCGGTTCGACGGCCATGAGGAATCTCGGGACCTCGTGGACGATCTTGCGGTAAATGCCGTCGAAGTCCTCCGGGTTGCTGCGGACAAACTCCGCATAGTCCTCAAGCGCGAAGGAGAAGGCCGGCATCCCGCATCTCCCCCGGGTCCCGGCTGCCCTCAGGCGCGCGCCTCGCGGAAGCGGGTGAGGGAGCCGCCGTGCATGACGGAGCCGGGCAGCGGATGGCCGACAATATCCTCGGCAAGCCGTGCGCACTCGATCAGCGCGTCGAGGTCCACGCCCGTGTCGATGCCCATCTCCTCGCAGAGGAACACGAGGTCCTCCGTGCAGACATTGCCGGCCGCGCCCTTGTGCGCGGCGAAGGGGCAGCCGCCGAGGCCGGCGACGGAGCTGTCGAATTTCGTCACCCCCATTTCCAGCCCGGCGCAGGCGTTGGCGATGCCCATGCCGCGCGTGTCGTGCAGGTGCAGCGCAAGCTCCTGCTCCGGCCACTGCTCGCGCACCGCCCCGCAGACCGCCTCGATCGAGGCCGGCTGCGCCCAGCCCATCGTGTCGGCGAGCGAGAGCATGCCGATCTCCACGCCCTTCTCCGCCGCGATCTCCATCAGGTCGCGGACCGCGTCCAGCACCTTGCGCACCGGGACCTCGCCCTCGAAATTGCAACCGAAGGCGGCCATCACCGACGCCTTGCGCACCGGCATGCCGCAGGCGAGATAGGTGTCGATCTGGTTCTTCTGCACCTCGCGGTTGCGCTCATGGCCGCGATTGGTGTTTTTCCGCATGAAGGTCTCGGAGGCGGAGGTCGAGATCGACCCCTTCATCTCGATGCCCTCCTTGCCGAGCGCGCGGTCGAGGCCGCGCTCGTTCAGCCAGAGCACGGAATAGGCCACGCCCGGCTCGCGCCGGAAGCCCTCGACCACTTCGTCGGCATCGGCCCAGCCGGGCACATGCTTCGGGCTGACGAAGGACGCGACCTGGATGCGCTTCAGCCCGGTCTCCGAGAGCGCGTCGATCAGCTCGATCTTGCGCCCGGTCGGGATCGGGCCGGGCTCGATCTGGAAGCCCTCGCGCGGGCCTTCCTCGGAGATCGACACGGACTTCGGCAGATCGGACATGGCGGCTGCGGTCCTTACCGGAAAGAGGAGCGGGAGGGCGGTCAGGCGCGGGCCAGCCGCCGCGCGCGAAAGCCTATCAGGAAAATCGCAAGCCTGCTCAAGGTGCGCGAAAGCCTGCCGGTCGGCTTCAGCCCGACCGCCTTGAAGATCATCGTCATGCCGCGCCGCGCATGGCGCGGCCGGTAGAGGGCGTAACTCTCGCGCATATAGGCGCGGTTGGACTGCCTGCGGTCGTACTGGCGCCCGGTCGTGTCGTTGGCGGCGAACCAGGCGTAGGCGAGTTCGTCGTCCTCGGTCTCCAGCACGCGCTGGAAGGCGATGCGGATGCGTTCGACCTTGTTCAGACGCTCATTCGCCAGATAACGCTTCATGGTCCGGTAGAAGAGCGCGTAGTGGCGCAGCTCGTCGGCCGCGATGCGCTTGCAGATCGCCTTGAGCAGCGGCTCCTCCGTCCGGTCGGCGAGCGCCGAATAGAAGGATGAGGTGCCGACCTCCACCATGCAGCGCGCCACCATCTCGCCGGCGCGCGAGCCCCGGACGGAGGCGTCGGCGTCGATCCGGATGGAGTAGCCGGCCCGGAAGCGCGCCAGCGCGGCGTCGTAGTCGAAATCCGGATCCGCCAGCTTCGCCCAGCGGCCCAGCACAACACCGTGCTGGACTTCCTCATGCGCCCAGCCGTTCATCATTTCGCAGACCTGCTCGTCGTCGGCGAAGACGCGGTTCAGATAGGCGGCGTAATCCCGGCCGTTGGACTCGACCATGCTTGCCGCCTTGACCAGCGGGATGAGGTTCGGATCGACCCGCTCGGGATCGAACGCCTCCCACGGCAGCTCTTCCGGAGACCAGTGGCCCGACATGACCTTACGAAGCTCCATCATCGCTCCACGACGCACCGCTTCCTGAATTCCGGCCCGCCACAGAAACCGTCTCGCCTACAATAACCACGCCGGAGGAAAATTGCGAGCCCTTGTCCCGGTTCGGGACATATGAGACGGGCGGGTTTCTTTGGCTGTGCGATTGGCAAGGCGCTCGGCGAGGGTTTGTCCGCCAGGCGCGTGGTGCGGTCTGAAGGTGTTGCCCTCCTCGGCGCAGGCGTCGAGCCATTGGTCGATGTCGTCGAGGTCGTCGTTGGGGAGGTCCCGTATGGCGCAGACCTCGTATCGCCCTGCGCCGTTGTTGCGCTCGACAGGGCCGTTGAGCCTGGGCGACCGGGGCGGGCGTTCGAAGAGTGCGCTGCGGCGGCGCGGGCGTTCGGTCTCGAAGTTGGCCTTGAACCCGGAGCCTCCATCGACCTGGATGGCCTCGAGGGGGAAGGGCATGCGGTCCTGGAGCTTGTCGAGGAAGCGCTTGGCGTTGTGGGCGGTGGCGCGTCTCCGGGCCCGGGCGCAGGTCCGCTTGGCGACGGGGGCGCGTGCGGTGAACGGCTTGATCGCGGGCCGTCCGGGGTGGGTCGGGATGGCGAGGGTGTCGCGCTGGACGATCTCGCCGGGGCTTGTGGGCTTGCGGCCTTTGGGCAGGCGTCCGGCGCAGGGCCGGACGCGCCTTGCGGCGCGCGGCCCGTTGCGGCGCAGGAGGGGCGCCGGGGTGACCGCGCCGCGCTCCATGAGGCTCTTGAGGATGCGCCCTGTAGTGCTCTCGCCGACCCGGTATCCCCGGCGTTGGAGCAGGAGGGCGATCCCGGCCTTGCCCCGCATCGGGTAGTCCTCACGCCAGTCCTTGACCGCTGCGACCGGCGCCGGCGTCCAGTCCGCCCGGCGCACCCGCCGCGCCCGGCGCGAGCGGGGCGCACGGGACGCGCCGAGCGCTTCGGCCGCCTCTGCGGCGCTCAAGCCCTTGTCCCGCGCGCGCCGCCAGCGGGCCGGAACGGCGCGTCTGTGCGGCGCAAGAGCGGCTCCTCGTGTAACATGACGAGGCAGGCCAATCACCTGCATGGGGGTCTCCTCCAGGCCGCTCGTTTCTGCGCCAACAGCTGCGGAGACCCCGAAACCGCTTTCAACCGGACCGTCTCATATCTGTATGAACGAGGTCATGCGACATCGGCGCGGGAACCGTCGTGTCGCGCAGCAGCGAGGCGGTCACGCCGCCGGACGCCCATTCGCGCATGCGGGAATGTCCCCAGGCGCCCGTGACGATGAGGTCGATCCCGCTGTCGCTCACATGGGAGAGCACGATGTCCGAGACCGAAATGCCGTCGGCGACGATGTTCGCCGCTTCGGCATTCACGCCGTGGCGCGCCAGATGCAGCGCGATATCGGCGCTTGGGATGTCGCCGCGGGCGCCGCCCGCCGGCCGGTGCGCATTGACCGCGAGGACCATCACCTTCTCCGCCCGGCGCAGGACCGGCATGGCGTCGTTCACTGCCCGCGTGGCCTCGCGGCTGGCGTTCCAGCACACCAGCATGTTCTCGCCCAACCGGTCGAACCGTCCGGCTTTGGGCACTACCGGGACCGGGCGTCCGCAGCTCATCGTGAGGTCGGCGGCGAGGTCGGGATAAGGGAAGAGGTCCGGCTCCGACGTGCTGCCCTTGCCGACCGCGGCAATGTCGGCATAGCGCGCGTGCAACGCCGTCACGTGGTTGACCGACCCCGATCCCGCGCGCCATTCGGCATGGACGCCGGCTTTCTCCGCGATCTCCAGGAAGCGCTCGCGGGCTATTTCGCCCTCGCCGCGGACCCTTTCGAAGGCGGCTTCCAGCGCGCTCGCCGGCATCCCCGCCACCATCCAGCTCGGGATCAGCGGATCCGGCGAAACGAAGACCCCGGTCAGATGGCCGTCGTCCGGCCGGGCGAGGTCGGCGGCGGCCGCCCTTCCCTTTCGATATGGGGCGCCGGGGCGGCAATGTTAACCGCCGGAGGCCTCGCGCAGCATGGCGCGGGCGATCTGCTGCTGCTGGATCTGCGAGGTGCCCTCGAAGATGCGGAACAGCCGCGTATCGCGGTAGAGGCGGGCGACGGCGTTCTCGGCCATATAGCCTTGGCCGCCGAGGATCTGGACCGCCTTGTCGGCGACCCGGCTCACCATCTCGGAGGCGAAATACTTGGCGCAGGCGATGTCCGCGAAGGGCAGCGGGCGCTGTTCGAACCGCCGGGCGCAGTCCAGCACCATCGCCTCGGCGGCGTAGGTGTCGGCGCGCATGTCGGCGAGCATGGCCTGGACGAGCTGATGCTCGCCGATGGCCCGGCCGAACTGGCGGCGCTCGCGGGCATGGCGGACCACCTCGCCGATCAGCCGTTTCGCCTGCCCGACGCAGGTGGCGGCGACATGGGTGCGCGCATGGTTGATGCCGCGCAGCGCCGCCTTGAGGCCGAGCCCCTCCCGGCCGCCGACCAGCGCGTCCTCGGGCACGCGGCACTCTTCCAGATAGACCTCCGATACCCTGGAACCGCGGTGCCCCATCATCTCGAAGGGCGCGCCCGCGCGGATGCCCGGCGTGCCGGCATCGACCGCAAACGCCGAAACGCCGCCGGCGCCGGGGCCGCCCGTGCGCGCCATGACCAGGAACATGTCGGCGTCCGCCGCATTGGTGATGTAGCGCTTGGTGCCGTTCAGCACATAGTCCGCGCCGTCGCGCACCGCCGTCGTCGCGAGGTTCGCCGCATCCGAGCCGTAGTCCGGCTCGGTCAGCGAGAAGGCGCCGGTGCAGCGACCTTCCGCCATGGCGGGCAGGTATTTGCGCTTCTGCGCCTCGGTGGCGAAGTCGAGAAGCGCCTGGCTGCAAAGCCCGATCGTGGTCGAGAAGCGCGCGCGGAACACGGCCGAGGCGCGGGTGAAGGCGAAGGTCAGCCGCACTTGCTGCTCCTGGCTGAGGCCGAGGCCTCCGTATTCCTCCGGGATCGAGATGGCGAACAGGCGCAGCTCGCAAATCCGCCGCACCAGGTCCTCCGGCACACGGCCCAGCCGGTCCACCCGCTCCTCGTTCGGAATCAGCTCCGCCCGCGTAAACGCCTCGATCTCGGCCAGATAATCCTCGAACTCCCTGCCGTCGTTCATCGCCGCTCCCGCGCATCCCCAGCCCACAGACAGACACAAGGCTCGCCGCGCCGCAAGAGCAGCTTATCGCGCGATTGCCGATGTCACGGCAGTCCGGCCGTCGCGGTTGCGACAATTGCGGCGCGATGGCGCATAGTGGCGCGTGCAGCCTTTGGGGAGACGGCCGATGCCTGTCGCAGGTCCTCCGTCCAGGCCGGCCGGGCTCCGTTTGCTGGCCGCGGCCGGGGTTTTCGCTCTCGCTGCCGGCGGTTGTTCGGAGGAGTCCGGGCCGCCGGCCGAGGCGCCCGTGCGGCCGGCCAAGCTCGCCGTCGCGGCCGCCCCGGAGACGGTGCGGCAGATCGAACTGCCGGCGGTCGTCGAAGCGCGGGCGTCAGCCGACCTCGCCTTCCGGACGCCGGGGGTTCTGGCCTCGGTTTCGGTCCGCGAGAGCGAGCTCGTGGCCGAAGGCGCCGAGATCGCGCGCCTCGACCGGCACAGCCTGCAGACCGCGCTCGCGGAAGCGCAGGCCAACTACGACGCGGCGGAAAGCGATTTCCGGCGCGTCGCGCGGCTGGTCCGGGCCGGCACCGTCTCGCGGGCCGCCTACGACCGGAGGAAGGGCCGGCGCGACGCAACCGCCGCGGCGCTGGCGGCCGCGCAAAAGCGCTTCGACGATGGCGTGCTCCGCTCGCCCTTCGCCGGAGTCGTGGCGGCCGTGCATGTCGAGGCGTTCCAGAACATCCAGTCGGGGGAAATCGTGGCCACATTGCAGACCGCGGGCAGCGCGGAGGCCGTCGTGCAGGTGCCGGCGACCCTGCTTGCACACTCGGACGGCGCCCCGCCGCTGAAAACCGCGATGGTGCTGGACGCCGCCCCCGGGACGCTCATTCCCGCCGAATTCCGGTCGATCGCGACGCGGGCGGACCCGGTAAAGCAGACTTTCGAGGCGCGGTTCGCATTCACCCCGCCCGCCGACCTGCTGATCCTGCCGGGCATGACGGGCTCCGTGCGCACCGAGCTGCCCGTCGCCGGCGACGGCCGGGCGCTCGTGCCGCTGGAGGCCGTGCTGAGCGAGGGGGGCCGCCGCTATGTCTGGGTCGTGGACCTGCCGTCGATGACCGTCTCGAAACGGGAGGTGACGCTCGGCGGCGGCGTCGGCGGCGCGCTGCCGGTGCTCGACGGCCTGGCCGCCGGCGAGACTATCGTGGCCGCCGGCGTCTCCTATCTGCACGACGGTATGCGAATCCGCCGCTACGAGCCGTGAGCGCCGCCCCGTGAACCTCGCCGATTTCGCGGTCCGCAACCGGCTGATCTGCGCCATCGCCGCACTCGGCGTGGCGGCGGCCGGCTGGCACGCCTACCGGAACATGCCGCGCCTCGAGGACCCGGACTTCACCATCCGCACCGCTGTGGTGGTCACGCAATATCCCGGCGCCTCGGCCGAGGAGGTGGCCAACGAGGTCACGGAAACGCTGGAGTCGGCGATCCAGGAGATGGAAGAGGTCGAGGAGATCGTCTCCACCTCGGAGATCGGCCTCTCGCGCATCGATGTCGATATCGAATTCGCCTTCTCGCGCACCCGCGCGGACCTCGACCTGGTGTGGAGCAAGCTCCGCGACCGCGTCCGCAGCGCGCGGGCGCAATTGCCGCCGGGCGCGCTGGAGCCCGCGGTCAACGACGCCTTCGGCGATGTGTTCGGCCTCTACTACCTGATAACCGGCGAGGGCTTTTCGCCGCGCGAACTCCACGATTACGCGAAGACGCTGCGCACCCGGCTGCTTGCGGTTCCCGATGTCGGCAAGGTCGCCATTCTGGGAGAGCGCGCCGAGGCCATCTATATCGAAATCGCCCGCGAGCGCGCCGCGGCGCTCGGCGTGTCGGTGGACCGCATCTACGGCGCGCTGGCGGCGCAGAACGCGGTCGCGCCCGCCGGCGATCTGCGCATCGGCGACCGCCGGCTGGCGATCCTGCCGTCCGGGGGGCTCGATTCGGTCGAGGCGATCCGCAATGTGGTGTTCTCGCCCGCCGGCGGCGGCGCGCTCGTGCGCCTCGGCGACCTCGCCGAAGTGTCGCGGGGCTATGCCGAGCCGCCGCGCCGGCTGGTCCGCTACGGCGGCCGCCCGGCGCTGGCGCTCGGCGTCGCCGGCGTCACCGGCGCGAATATCGCGAAAATCGGCGCCGCGATCGATGCGAAGCTCGCCGAAGCGGCGTCCGCCCGCCCCCTCGGCATCGAGCTGCACGAGTTCTATCACCAGGGCAAGGTGGTGGACGCGGCGGTGGACGATTTCGTCCTCAATGTCGCAGCCGCGCTTGTGATCGTGCTGGCGGTGCTGTGGCTCTTCATGGGGCTGCGCCCGGCGGTGGCGATCGGCGCGGTGCTGCTGCTCACCGTGTCCGCAACGCTCGCGGCGATGCACGCGGCGGGCATTCCCATGCACCGCATCTCGCTCGGCGCGCTGATCATCGCGCTGGGGATGCTGGTGGACAATGCGATCGTCATGGTGGACGGCATCCTTGCGGGCATCGGCCGGGGCCAAACGAAGCGCGAGGCGGCGAAGGAGACCGCAGACCGCTCGAAATGGCCGCTCTTCGGCGGCACCGCCGTCGGCATCGTCGCCTTCGCCCCCATCGGCTTCGCGCCGGGCTCCACGGCCGAATATACCGGCGACCTGTTCTGGGTGGTGGCGGTGTCGCTGCTGTTCAGCTGGCTGTTCGCGCTAACCGCGGCGCCGCTGCTGGCGGACCTCCTGTTTCCGGAGCGCCGCGCCGCAGCCGGGCGCAGCGCGGGCGCGCTCGGGCGCGGCTACAGGGCGCTCGTGGGCAGGGCGCTGGCCGCCCGCTGGGCCGTCGCCGCCGCGGCGCTGGCGCTGTTCGCCGTCTCCGTGGCGGGTTTCTCCCATGTCAAGCAGGGCTTCTTCCCCGCCTCCACGACACCGCAGATCGTCGTGGACTACTGGCTGCCCGAGGGCACGGACATCGCCCGCACCCAGAGCGACATGATTGCGCTCGAACGCCGGGTCGCGGCGCTCGAGGGGGTCGAAGGCGTGCTGACGACGATCGGCGCCGGCGGGCTTCGCTACATGCTGGTTTACGCGCCGGAACCTCCGAACGCCTCCTACGGCCAGTTGCTGGTCAGGGTGGACGACAGCGAGCGGATCGCCGGGCTGCTGCCGCGCATCCAGAGCATGATCGACGCGCATTACCCGGACGCCCAGGGCAAGGTGTGGCGGTTCCGGCTCGGCCCCGGCGGCGGGTCCCGGATCGAGGCGGCGTTCTCGGGTCCGGACCCCGAGGTGCTGCGCCGGCTGGCCGGCGAGGCCCGGGCGATCATGGCCGCCGACGGCGGCGCGGTCGCGATCAAGGACGACTGGCGCGCGCCGGTGCCGGTCGTCCAGCCGCGCTACGCGCCGGCGCGGGCGCGCCTGCACGGGGTCTCGCGGGAGGATATCGCGCAGGCCCTGCAGACCGCCTCTTCCGGCCGCCGCATCGGCGCCTTCCGCGAGGGCGACACGCTGATCCCCATCGTCGCCCGCGCGCCGGCGGGCGAGCGCCGCCGCGGCGGCGCCGGCGGCCTGGAGGGCGTCCAGGTTCCGAACCCGGTAACCGGCGGCGTCACGCCCCTGGTCGAGGCGGTGGACGGTTTCGAGACGGTCTGGCGCAACAACCGGCTGCGGCGCGTCGACCGGGTGTGGACCGTCAAGGCGCAATGCGACCCGGCGCCGGGCCGACTGGTATCGGAGGTCCAGGCCCGGCTGCGGCCGCGTATCGAGGCCATCGCGCTGCCGGAAGGCTACCGTCTGGCCTGGGAAGGCGAGCACGGCGACAGTTCCGAGGCCAATGCGAACCTGCTCGGCGCCCTGCCCCTGGGCTTCCTCGCGATGGTGCTGATCGTGGTCCTGCTGTTCAACGCGCTGCGCCAGCCCCTGGTCATCTGGCTGGCCGTGCCGCTGTCGCTGACCGGCGCGGTGTTCGGCCTGCTGGCGACCGGCACGGTCATGGAGTTCATGGCGCTGCTCGGCCTGCTGTCGCTGTCCGGCTTGGTCATCAAGAACGCCATCGTGCTGGTGGACCGGATGGATTTCGAGATCGCCGCCGGCAAGCCGCGCCGCGACGCCATCGTCGAGTCCGCCGCCAGCCGCGCGCGGCCGGTGCTGCTGGGCGCGCTCACCACCGTGCTCGGCGTGGCGCCCCTGCTCGGCGACGCCTTCTTCCGCTCCATGGCGGTCGTGCTGATGTTCGGCCTGGGCTTCGCGACCTTGCTGACGCTGGTGGTCGTGCCCGCGCTCTACGCGATCTTCTTCGGCGCCGGCGGCCAGGAGCGCCCGGCGGCGCGGCCGGCGGAGACGGAGGGATAATGGCGGCGATTGCGGTGACGGGGGCCAATCGGGGCATCGGCGCGGGCATTGCGGCGGCGCTGGCGGCGCGCGGCTTCGCGGTGGCGTGCCTGACGCGCTCCGGCCGCGGCCCGGAGGGGCTGGACCTGCCGGCCTGGCCCGTGGACATGACCGACGCCGCCGGCCTCGCCCGCGCGCTGGACGGGGCGGCGCGCGACCTCGGCGGGCTGGAGGGGCTGGTCAACAATGCCGGCGTCCACCTCCAGGGGCCGAGCGCGGAGTTCCCGGTCGCGGACTTCGCCCGCACCATGGCGGTCAACGCCACCGCCGTCTTCGCCGCCGCGCAGGCGGCCTATCCGCATCTCAAGGCCAATGGCGGCGGCATCGTGGTCAATCTCGGCTCCTACTGGGAACGCCTCGGCGTGCGCGCCAACGCCGCCTATTGCGCCTCCAAGGCCGCCGTCTCCGGCCTCACGCGCTGCCTCGCCGTGGAATGGGCGCGCGACAACATTTCCGTCTATACCGTGGCGCCCGGCTATGTGGAGACGGACATGAACGCCGACATCCTCGCCGACCCGCGCTTCCGCGCCTGGCTGGAGCGGCGCATCCCGGTCGGCCGCCCCGGACGGGTGGACGAGGTGGCGCGCTTCGTGGCGCTGCTGTTCGCCGAGAAACTCCATTACCTGACCGGCGAGACCATCGTGATGGACGGCGCGCAGAGCATCAACCAATGACTGTGCTCGACCGTCTCGACGCCCGCCTCGAAGCCCTGCCGGAAGGGGAAGCGGCGGTGCTGGAGGCCGTGAAGCGCCTTGCGGAGCGGGTGGTGGCGCCGGCCGCCGCCGGCCACGATGCCGCCGGCCGCTTTCCCTGGGACAATCTCGCCGCCATGCGCGAACTCGAACTCAACCGCATGTTCATCCCCGAAGCCTATGGCGGGGCCGGCCTGTCCTTCGCCTGCTATATCCGCGCGGCGCACGAGCTGGCGCGGGCCTGCGCGGCGACCGGCATCGTCTGGTCAACCGTGTTCCACGCGGTCAAGCCGGTCATCGACTTCGGCAGCGAGGACCTGAAGCGCCGCATCCTGCCGCGCATCGCCGACGGCGGGCTGGCCGCGCTCTGCATCACCGAGGCCGAGGCCGGCTCCGATGCGACGGGGATGCGAACCCGCTTCCGCGCGCAAGGCGGCGACATCGTCATCGACGGCGTCAAGACCTTCATCACCAATGGCGATGTGGCGGACGTCTATCTGGTGTTCGGCAAATGGGCGGAGATAGAGGACGGGCGGGCGGCGATCACCGCGCTGGTCGTGGAGAAGGAAGCCGCCGGCATCGGCGTGCTGCGGCTCGAGGACAAGCTGGGCCTGCGCGCGAGCTCCACCGCCGCGCTCGCCTTCGAGGGCGTGCGCGCGCCGTGCGAAAACCTGCTGCTGGGTCCGGGCGAGGGGCTCAAGGTGCTGTTCGGCGCGCTCAACAAGTCGCGTCCGTCCGTTGCCGCCCACGCGCTCGGCATTGCGCGCGCGGCCTTCGACGACGCCACCGCCTATATCGGCAGCCGCCGCCAGTCCGGCCGGCGTATCGCGGACTTCCAGGGCATCCAGTTCATGCTGGCCGACCTCGCTACCGACCTCGCGCAGGCGGAGCTCTGGCTCGGCTATGTCGCCGGGCTGGTGGATGAAGGCCTCGACGATATCGGCATCGAGGCGTCCATGGCCAAGCTCACGGCGTCCGACCTCGCCATGAAGGCCGCCGACATGGGCGTGCAGTTGCATGGCGGTTACGGCTATATCAGGGACTACCGCGCGGAACGGCTGCTGCGCGACGCCAAGATCACCCAGATCTGGGAAGGTACCAACCAGATCCACCGCCAGCTCATCGGCCGCAGTTTCGCGAGGGGATAGTTTGGCGGCGGGCCGCAAAGCGTTGGCGGCCTCAGCGCGCTCAGCTAGTATCGCGCCCTCTCGGGGAGGGCTGGACATGGCGCGCAAGGCGCATCGGGAGAGCGTTCCGCCCATAGAGGCCGTCTGTCGGCCCTCCGGCGAGGCGGTCGTCTTCCCGGTTTCCCGTATCCCTGTCGTCAATGTCGCCGCGGTCCCGCAGAGAAGCCCGCTGCGCTATCCGGGCGGTAAGACATGGCTGGTCCCGCACATTCGGGAATGGCTGGGAATGACGAAGCCGGACATTCTCGTCGAGCCGTTCGCGGGGGGCGCGGTCGTGTCTCTCACCGCCGTTATGGAAGACCTGGTTTCCGAATGCGTCATGGTGGAAATCGACCGTGATGTTGCGGCTTTCTGGCATACCGCCCTGAAGAGCGGTGCGATCTTGCGCGAGCGGATATGCCGATTCGAGCCGACCGTCGAGCGGCTCCGGGACCTGGAGCGAACGCCACCGACCAGCTTGGAGGAGCACGGCTTCCGCACCCTGGTGCTCAACCGGACCCGGAGGGGCGGGATTCTGGCGCGGGGCGCTTCTTTCTGCCGCCATGGCGAAAACGGCAAGGGCGTGTTGTCGCGCTGGTATCCGAAGACCCTGGCGAAGCGGCTCGATGCGATTCATGAATACGCAGACCGCATCTCCTTTGCGGAAGGCGACGGCATGAAGCTGCTGCCGCTGCTGCTGCGGGGCTGGGGGCGGGACGCCGCCATATTCCTGGATCCGCCCTATACGGCGAAAGGTGGGAAGCGCGCCGGCTCGCGGCTTTATGAGCATTCCGACATCGACCATGCCGGCCTGTTCGCAATGCTGGCGGAGCACGACGCCAATTTCCTGATGACCTACGACGCCGCCCCGGAGATCGTCAATCTGGTGCATCGGTACGGCTTCCATGCCGCGCGCCTTTCGATGAAGAACGGACACCACAACCGCATACCGGAACTGGTCATCTCCTCCGAGCCGCTGTTCGCATGACGGCGCGCCACGGAATTGCTGAATGGTTCGGCCTGCCCTTCACGCGCCTTCCGGCCGTCCGCAGGCAGGCATTGGCGCGCGCGGCCTTGGGGCGCGCCGCAGCGCCTCCATGTCCGTTTCAGCGCGGTGCCCCGCCCTGCGGCAAGCGCGGCGGCGTATGTTCTATCCGGGCCGGCGAGGGGCAAGCCGTCATCACATGCCCGCGCCGCTTCGACGATGGCGGTCTGCTGCCGATCTGGCTGGCGCGAATAGTCGGGTTTCCCAGCGTTTACCTGGCCGCTGAGGTGCCGTTCATGCGCTCGCCGTCCACAGGCCGCGCGGCGGGCCGTATCGACCTTGTGGTGGCGGAGGATGGTGACGCGCGCTCATGGTTCGGCCTTGAGGTTCAGGCGGTCTATTTTTCGGGCCAAGGCATGCAAGCGGACTTCGAATTGCTGATGGAGAACACCGATGACACGCCTCCGGAGCCAACTGCTCTGCGCCGTCCGGACTGGCGTTCGTCGAGCGCGAAGCGGCTTATGCCGCAGCTTCAAGTCAAGGCGCCGACCTTGTGGCGATGGGGAACCAAGCTTGCAGTCGCTGTTGATCTTCCGTTCTTCGAGGCCATAGGCGGCCCCTCTCGAACGCCGTCGCAGGATTTGAACGACGGCGACATCGTCTGGCTTGTGCCGCGCATCGCCGCCGATTACAGGCTTGTCGAGCACCATTGGGAAGTCCAGTCGCTGGAGGCTTCGAGCGACAAGCTACTTTCCGCCGAAACCGTTAAACGGCAGGAGTTCGAGGATGCGCTTCGCGTCAGGCTGCAACGGATTGAAGGCGCGCAATGACCGAAGACGTCATACCGCCCAACCTCCGGCCGGTAGAAGGGTTGCGCCGCTTTCCTGCATAATCTCTTCTGCGAGGCGCCCATGACCGCTCCCCATCTGCTCTCCGGCCTTGACGCCGCCGCCGCCATCCGGGCCGGCAAGCTGACATCCGAAGCGCTGGTCGAGTCCTGCCTCGCGCATATCGAGGCGCGGGACGCGCAGGTCGGCGCCTGGATTCATCTCGATCCCGAAGCCGCGCTGGCGGAAGCGCGGCGGCGCGACCGGCAGGAGGCGCGCTCGGCGCTCCACGGCGTGCCCGCCGGCATCAAGGACATCATCGACACGCATGACATGCCGACCGGCTACGGCTCGCCGATCTACACCCCCGGCAACCGCCCGGCCTGGGACGCCGCCCCGGTGGCGCTGCTGCGCGCGGCCGGCATGGTCGCGCTCGGCAAGACGGTGACGACCGAGTTCGCCATGCGCCATCCGGGCAAGACCCGCAACCCGGCGGACCCGGCCCGCACGCCGGGCGGCTCCTCGCAGGGCTCGGCCGCCGGGGTCGCCGATCGCCAGATGCCGCTCGCCATCGGCACCCAGACGGCGGGTTCGGTGGTCCGCCCGGCCTCCTATTGCGGCGCGGTCGGCTTCAAACCCACCTTCGGCACGGTGCCGCGCGCAGGCGTCAAGCCGATCTCCGAGACGCTGGACACGGTGGGCTCCATGGCGCGCACGGTCGCCGACGCCGGCGCCTTCGTACAGGCCATGGCCGGCATTCCCGTCGAGCCTGTCGAGGCGCGGCAGGCTCGTTTCGCCCTATGCCCGAGCCCGGCCTGGCATTGCGTCGAGCCGGCCTCGGCCGCGGCGATGGAGGTTGCGCGCGCGGCTGCCGACGCCGGGCCCGAGGACCTGGTGCTGCCGCCTCCCTGCGGCGAGGCGCCGGCGGCCCACGATGTCATCATGCCCTATGAGGGCGCGCGCCTGCTGGCCTGGGAATACCGCATGCACCGGGAGGACATGAGCGGCGCCATCCGCCAGGTCGTCGAAACCGGCCTCGGCATCGAGCGCGAACGCTACCTTTGGGCGCTCGGCATCCGCGAAGCGGCGCGCGCGGCCTTCGAGAGCGTCTTCGACGGTGTGGACGCGCTCATCACCCCGGCGGCGCCCGGCGAGGCGCCGGAGGGCCTCGGCTGGACCGGGTCGCCGGAATGCAACCGCATCTGGACGACGCTGGGCGTCCCCTGCATCACGCTGCCGGGGCTTGCGGGCGAAAACGGCCTGCCGGTCGGCGTCCAGCTTGTCGGCCGCGCCGGCCGCGACGCCGACCTGCTCGCCGCCGCGGCCTGGCTGCATCCGCGCCTCGCCGGGTGAGCGCGCCCATGGGCAGCTTCGAGGCCTTCCGGGCGCTCCCCCATGCGATCACCTTGCTCGGCATGTCGGGCGTCGGCAAGACGATGCTCTCGACCTCGCTCCGCCGATCGGCCGACTGGTTCCACTATTCCGCCGACTACCGCATCGGCACGCGCTACCTGGCCGAGCACATCCTCGACAACATCAAGTTCAAGATCATGTCGATGGCGGACCGGTTCGTCGCCGACCTGCTGCGCTCCGACTCGATCTATATCGAGCACAATATCTCCGTGGACAATCTGGAGCCGGTCTCGACCTTCCTCGGCATGTACGGCGACCCGGCCGCCGGCGGGCTCGACATGGAGACCTTCCTCTGGCGCCAGCGCCTTTACCGGGATGCCGAGATACAGTCGATGCTCGACGTGCCGGACTTCATCGCCAAGGGCTGGCGGCTCTATGGCTGCGAGAGTTTCGTCAACGACGCTTCCGGCTCGCTTTGCGAGGTGGTCGATCTCGACGACCCCGAGGACCCGGTGCTGGAACGGCTGACCGGCCAAAGCCTGATCGTCTATATCCGCGCGGACGCGGCCTTCGAGGAGACCCTGAAGGAGCGCGCCCGCACGCATCCGAAGCCGCTGTTCTACAATCCCGATTTCCTGATGCCGCGCCTGGAGGGCATGCCCGCGGACGGCGCAGCCGTCGATCCGGTCGGCTTCGCGCGCCCGCTTTTCCCGGAGCTGCTGGCCTTCCGCCGGCCGCGCTATGAACGCCTCGCCCGCCACGGCCTGGCGCTGGAGACCGCAGACCTGTTCCCGAACGGCGGGATTCCCGATGCGGACGGCTTCCTCGCGACCCTGTGGGAGCATGGCGGCGACCGGCTCGAACGCTATATCGGGCTCTGCGAGCGGCGCCGGGCGGAAAGGAAGGGCGGCTGATGGCCATTCGGCTTGCAGAGGGACTGCCGGCGGCGGCCGAACTGGCGCGCGAAGGTGTGCCGCTGTTCTCCGACGACCGCCCGGCGCGCCGCGTACTGCTGGTCAACCTCATGCCCGAGAAACAAAAGACCGAGCGGCAGATCGCCCGCAAGCTCGGCCTTGCCGGCCCGGATATCGCGCTCTCGCTCGCCGTTCCGTCGCGCTACCGGGGCAAGAACGCCGACCCCGCGCATATGGCCGCCTTCTATAGCGGGCTGGCGGACGCCGGGGAAGCGGACGGCGTGGTCCTGACCGGCGCGCCCATCGAGCTGCTCGATTTCGAGGCGGTCGATTACTGGGAGGAGATCGCGCACCTGCTCGACCGCCTGCGCGCTCGGGAAACGCCGCTGTTCACGCTTTGCTGGGCGGCGCAGGCGGCGCTCTACCGGTATCGCGGTGTGCCCAAGCACACCCTGCCGGAGAAGCGCTTCGGCGTGTTCGAGCACCGGATCGCCGCGCCCGCGAGCCCGGCCGTCGCGGGGATCGAGGGGCCGGTGGCGATGCCGGTCTCGCGCCATACGGAGACGCGGCGCGAGGACCTGGCGCGAGCGGGCGCGGGCCTCGACCTGCTGCTGGACCATGACGAGGCCAATGTCGGCGCGGTCGCGGAGCCGGCGCTCGGCCATGTCCATGCGCTCAACCATCTCGAATACGAGGCGGCGACGCTCGACGACGAATACCGCCGCGATCTCGGCCGCCGCGACGACGTGCCGGCGCCGAAGAACTACTACCCGGACGACGACCCCGCCCGGCCGCCCGGAGACCGCTGGCGCGCCGCCGGCGAGCGCTTCTACGCCAATTGGGCAGCCATGCTGGGACGCTGAGGCCGGGACCGGTGGGCTACACGCTCTACAACCGGCCGGGCTCGGGCGGGTTCGTCGTCGAGGCGGCGCTGACCCTGGCGGAGGCGCCGTTCGAACTCATCGAACTGGACTCGAAGGCCGGAACGCCCTTGCCGGAGAGCTTTCGCGCAACCAATCCCTGGGGGCAGTTGCCGGTGCTGGTGCTGCCGGACGGGTCGGCCATGACCGAGACCTCGGCGATCCTGATCCACCTCGCGCTGTCTTTCCCGGAGAAGCGCCTGGCGCCGCCGCCCGGCGCGCCGGCGCATGAGGCCTTCCTGCGCTGGACGGTCTTCGCCAATGTGAACCTCTACGAGGCGGTGCTGCGGCGGGGCTACCCGTTCCGCTTCACCGACGACACCGGCGGGCATGACGCGCTCCGAAGCGCCGCCATCCGCCGCATGGGCGAGGCTCTCACGCTCATCGACGCGCATGTCGAGGGGCCTTTCCTCCTCGGCGGGGAGATGACGGTCGCGGATATCTACCTCGCCATGTTCCTCCTCTGGTATCGCGGCGATGTCGATCCGCCCCGCCTCGCCCGGATTGCGGAGGAGGTGCGCCGCCACCAGGTCATCGGCCCGATCTGGCGCCGCCATTTCGGCGACCGGTAGGGGGACAGTGGGAAGGCCTCCCTGTCAGTCGCCGAGGCCGAGCCGCGTCTCTCCGAAGTGCTGCGCCTTGCCGAGGCGGAGGGGCCGCAATATATCGGCAGAAAACGGCCGTTCGCGGTCGTGCCCGCCGGCGAGTGGGACGCGCAGACGCAGCCCCGGCCGCCCATGGGCCAATGGCTGGTGGAAAACATGCCCCGCAGCGCGAATCCGGATGTTTCCGCGGACAGGCGGTCCCGGAGGGCGATCCCCTTTGCCGGCGGCGCCGACGAATGACGGGGATTCCGCTCGACACGAACGTTGTGCCGGAATTGACGAGGGGCGCAGCCGATCCGCGGGTGTTGGCGTTTCTGGCCGGGAACGGTGATTTGCGGCTGGCCCCGTCGTCCTGCATGAACTGGACTATGGCGCCGGCCCGCTCCCTCCCGGACGCTGGCGGGACGCGACAAGCAGCGTGCCGGCGGCGCTGGCTGCGGACCATGAGGACCGTATCCTGCCGGCAGGGCGCCGGGAAGCCGTTGAAGCTGCGGCGCTGCGGGTCCGGGCGCAGCGTTCGGGCCGCGTCCTGGACCCGGGCGACGCCCTCATCGCGGGGACCGGCGGCGCGAATGGCCTCTCGGTGGCGACGAGAAACGTTCGGGATTTCGAAGGCCTCGGCGTCGCTGTCGTCAACCCCTGGAGCCCGCCATAGCAGGCATCGCCCGGCCGGCCGAAGACGGGGCGGGTCAGGCTGCGGTAGAGATTGCGCCCGCGTCGTTGTCCACGATCACCGGCGACTCGAAAATCTCTATCGACGGCTCGATGCCGTAGCGTTCGCGGATGCTGGCCTTCCAAGCGTCGTCGTAGAGCCGTTCGGCATCCTCCCGCGACTCGAACAGGTAAACGCCGCCGCCGGTCCGCGCTTCTTCGGAGAAAAGATAGTATTTCCGCACCAGCCCCCGGACGCTGCGATAACGCGCGGCGGATGCCTCATACGCGGCCCTGGCCGCCTCGCGCGTCATACCAGCGGACAGCGGGATGCGAACGATCGCGGTTACCGCCATGACTCAAGCCTCCTCGGTTCGCCATTCCGGGGCCAGACTATCACCCGGGCCGCGCCCCGTCACCGGGTCCGGCGCGCCGTCAATCGACCCCTTCGACCACCCGCAGGTCGCGCTCGACAGCCCCTTCGAGCTTTGCGGCCGCCGCCCGGTAGGCCTCTCCGTCATGGGTCGCCATGGCCTGCTCGAAACTCGGGAACTCGATGACGACGGTGCGTTCCATGACGCCCGCCTCATAGGCCTGCACCCGCCCGCCGCGCGCGAGGAACCTGCCGCCGCCCGCCTCTATCGCCGGCCCCGCAAGCTTCGCGTAGGCGGCCAGCGCGTCGGGGTTCGTTATCGACCGGTAGCAGCTTACCCAGTAGCCCTTCGCCATCATGCCCTCCCTGCCGACGATGCATCCGGCGCGCGCGGCGCCGGCACGACGATAGCCCGGCCCGGCCCGCGCGGTAAATCGGCGGGGCCTTCACCGGTCCGGAGCCGTTACCGACCTTCACCGGGAAGACCGATTACGGCCACACCCTCCGCTGCCGCCGCCCCGGCCAACTGCCGGTCGAAAGTTGCAAGCGGCAGGCTCCGCCGAAAGGCAACCTCAAGATAGGCCGCATCGTAAACGGTCAGGGAATGCCGCCGGGCAAGCGCGAGCATTCCGGTCTCGTCATGCTCGCCGTCCACCTCAATGCCCAGAGCCATGATGTCGGCCAACATATTCGCCATCTGCTGAGGCGCGATCCGACCGCGACGTTCATTCATCAACAGCGCATTGCGCAGTTCATACCACCAGATTTGCGGCACTACGGCCCCTGTTTCGACGATTCTCCGAATGGCTTCGGTTGCCGCGTCTTCTTCCTCCTCAGCCAGGCTCCACGCCAGAAGCACGGAGCAGTCGATCACAATGGGCATCAATAACGGTGCCCCTCATGAACCGTCTTCAGCAGCTCCGCCACAGGCGCAAGCTTCAGGTGGCGGCGGCGTTCGGAGATACGCGCGGCCGCCTTTCGTGCGCAGTCGCGGTCGCCTGCTACCGGAATCAGCCTTGCTACCGGTTTGCCGTGCCGCGTAATGACAAGGCTCTCGCCTTGCGCGACCCGGTCGAGCAGTTTCGGCAGATGCGTCTTGGCATCGTAAGCGCCAATTTTTTTCATAACGGCAACTCCACAATTCAGACGGGACTATACGACCGGTCTGAATTACGGGCAACCATGCCCGAAGTGAAATCGAGCCTACTCGCCGCCGCGCTTCAGCAGGGCGTCGAGCGAGACCGGGCCGGCGCCGCGGACGACGGGAACCAGCAGCAGGAAGATCCAGAGCAACCGCTGGTCCATGATCTTGCCGTCCGGCACATTGTCGAACCACATGCCGAGCGTGGCCGTGTCCGCCCCGTGGCCTGCTACATCGACAAAGCTCATCACCAGGATGAAACCGATCATGGCGAGGCTGGCGGCGCGGGTGAACAGGCCCGCCACGATCAGCGCCGGGAGGATGAACTCCGCCCACATGCCCGCCAGCACGACGAGGTCCGCGAACAGGCCGAGCTGCGATTCGTCATAGCCGACGGCCTCCATCTGCGCGGGCAGGATCTGCACATAAGCGCCGGCCGACGGCGAGAAGACGCCGCCGATGCCGTCCCCGAGCTTGGTCATGGCCGACGACCAGAAGAAGGCGGCGAGCGTCGCCAGGAACACCATGCGGGCCAGGACCGGCATGGCGGCGGCGCCGAGGAACCGGCCGACCGGTCCGAGAACGGCGTCTTCGAGGCGGTAAAGGGCATTCATGGCGGGGTCCCCCGTCGTTTCAAGCTGAGATTGTCCCGATGGCCTGCGCGGCGAAGACCACGCCGAGACTGGCGCCGAGGTCGAATTCCGGCGCCTGCTGCATGGCCTTGTCCGCCGCCCGGCCGAGCGGCTGGCCGGCCTCGAGCGCCAGCAGGAATGCCGCGCCGCCCGGCGGAAGGAGGTGCATGAGCACCGCATCTGCCGGCCGCGACACCAGCACGTCCTCGGCAGCGGGCCGGACCGGGGCCTTGTCCTCCGTCGCATTGAAGCGCCAGATCGAATAGACCGGATGCGCGGACCGCACGATACGGCAGGCGGCCCGCAGGACGAGCCGGGTTCGCATGAGCGCCGCCGCATCGCGTGTGCCCAGGACCGAGGGGTCGGTGGCGGGGTCGTCGGCTGCGTGCCAGGACACGCGGCGGGCCTGCTCCAGACGCGCCACATCCGGCAGGTAGGCAAACCCCGCTACGGGTTCGAAGGTTTCCAGAAACGCCGCGAAACCCTCCCCGTAGAACATCATGCGCGGCGACGAGGGCGGGTGGGCGCGCACATAGACGCCCGCCAGCGCCTCGAAGAATTCCTCGCCGACAAGCGCCTTCACGACCGGAAACGCCTCGCCGAGCGCTTCGACGAGGGCAACGACGACATTGTTGCGGTAGATGTCGAAGCGCCGCCCCGCCGGTCTTCCGTCCGGCCGGACGAGGTCCGGCGGCGCGGGTTTCGCCGGGTCGAGCAGGGCCTCCGCGAACGCGCCCTGGTAGTCAGGCACGGCAGGTCGCGAGCATCGCCCCGGCCCGCGCGGCCTCGGCGGCGAGCACCGGCCATTCGGGCAGGTCGTTGTCCCATTCGATCAGGGTCGGCAGCGGCCCCGAGCGCGCCAGCACACGGGCGAAGAGCGCCCAGACGGGGTCGGCGACGGGCCTGCTGTGCGAGTCGATCAGCAGGGTTCCGCCGTCCTCGTCCTCCTCGGCGGTATGGCCGGCGAGATGGACTTCCCCGACAAGGGCCAGGGGAAAGGCGTCGAGCCAGGCTTCGGCGTCGCAGGCCCCGTTGACCGCCGAGACATGCACATTGCTGACATCGAGCAGCAGGCCGCAGCCCGTGCGCGCGGCGACCGCACCCAGGAACTCCACTTCGGCCATCGTGCTGCGGGAGAACCGGAGATAGTTGGCGGGGTTCTCCAGCAGGATGCGGCGGTCGAGGCGCGCCTGCACTTCGTCGATATGGTCCGAGACCCGCCCGAGCGTCGCTTCGTCATACGGCACGGGCAGGAGGTCGGCGAGATATCCGCCGCCGTGGCGGGACCAGGCGAGATGCTCGGAGACGCTGGCGGGCCGGAGCCAGGAGACCAGGCGCGCCAGCCGCTCCAGATGCTCCGCATTGAGCGGCCCCTCGGACCCGATGGACAGGCCGACGCCGTGGCAGGAGACCGGGAACCGCTCGGCGATCCGCCTGAGCCCGTCGACCGCCGGGCCGCCGTCCACCATGTAGTTTTCGGCGTGGACCTCGACCCAGCAGACCCGGCCGGGCGCCGCCAGGATGCCTTCTAGATGCCGGGGCTTGTAGCCGACGCCGGCCTCAGGCGGCAGGCCGCTCCACCCTCTGTCCATGCCGTCCATCGCGGGTCCTCTTCCGGCAGGCGAAGGCCGGCTGTCCGCGTCCCGGAGGAGTCCGGGACGCGGAGGCGCCGTCCTCAGCCCGGAAGGTCGCGGTCGAGCGCTTCCATGGAGCCCTTGCGGTCTCCCGGCAGGTCCATGGCCATGCAGCTCCCCTTGGGCACGAGCTTCCAGGCATTGCCCTGGTAATCGACCGTGGAGGTGCCGGCGCAGGTGGTGCCGGGGCCGGCGGCGCAATCGTTCTGGCCGGCGAGCGCGACGCCGTAGCACTTCTCCTTGTCGCCGGCCGCGGCCGGGGCGGCGTGCATGGCGAGCGCCGCCGCGACGGCGCTGGCGACCGCGAGGCCCTTGAGTGTCGAGGTCGTCATTGTGTTTCCTTTCGCTGTCGGGGTCTTCCCAAAATAGCCCGGAAGGGACCGGATGCGGAACGGTCTCCTGTCCGGGCCGCCAGATTGGCCTTGCCCCACCCCCGGCGGAAATCACATCTTGTTGAACGCGCCGAGTGAGGCGCAGGAGACGCCCGCCCGCCTTGCTCGACCGAACCCCGCCCCGGAGCGCAGACCCATGCCCGACCCGCTGTTCGATTTCACCGGAAAGACCGTGCTCGTCACCGGCGGCAGCCGGGGGCTCGGGCGCGAGATGGCGCTCGCCTTCGCCCGGCGCGGGGCCGACGCCGTCATCGTCTCGCGCCGCGAGGAAGCCTGCCGGGCCGTAGCGGCGGAGGTCGAGGCGTTCGGCCGGCGGGCCTGGGCGATGCCCTGCAATGTTTCCGACTGGGAGGCGCTGGAGGGTCTGGCGGACCGCGCCTGGGCGGCGTCCGGGGGTATCGACGTGCTGGTCAACAATGCCGGCTCCTCGCCGTTCGCGCCCTCCTCGCTGGAAACCCCGGAGGCGTTGTTCGACAAGGTGCTGGCGCTCAACTTCAAGGGGCCGTTCCGGCTGACGGCGCTGCTGGGCTCGGCCATGGCGGCGGGCCGGGGCGGCGCGGTGGTGAACATCTCCAGCACCGGCGCCATCCGCCCGCGCCCCGAACTCGCGCCCTATGCCGGGGCCAAGGCGGCGCTGAACGCAGTGACGGAGGCGTTTGCGCGCGAATATGCGCCGAAGGTGCGCGTCAACGCGATCATGCCGGGCCGCTTCCTCACCGACATCTCGCGCGCCTGGGACGAGGAGACGCGCCGCAATGCCGAGGCCGCGCTCCAGCGCAGCGGCGAGCCTGAGGAGATCGTCACCGCCGCCCTCTACCTCGCCTCCGACGCCAGCGGCTTCACCACCGGCTCCGTCATCCGCGTGGACGGCGGCGCGCCTTGAGGGCGGCGCGCATTTTTGCGCCCGGCGCCGCGCCGGATGCGCTATGCCGGGCGCAGCAACGGGAGGCATTTGTGGCCGCCGCATTCGACACCGCCAAGACCGCCCGCGACCTTGAGGGCGGCGGGCCTCGATCCCGAGGCGGCGGCGGCGCTTGCCTGCGCCGCGGCGGCCGGGTCGCGTCCGTCCGCCGGCAGCGTCCCGCCCTGGCTGGCCGCCATTCTGGCGGCGGCCCTCCTCTCCCTCCTCGGCTGGCCGGCCCTGGAAGTCCATGCCAACAGCGAAAGGCTGGCCGGGGTCAAGGCGCGACTGGTCGGAATCGAGCAGAACCAGGCCGGGCTGCAGCAGAACCAGGACGCGCTCAGGCAAAGCGTTGCGGCACTCGCACAGAACCAGGTTCGCATTCTGGAGATTCTCGATCGCCAGCTGCCCCGGTCACCGCGCCGCGCCGCGCCGGCCCTGGGCCAGGAGCCGGCTGACGTCGTTCTATCGGGATTGCCGGGCTATCCGCCCGGTCCGAAGGCGAGGTTCGGCAGCCAGAGCGCAAGTCCCGGGAAAAGCGCGATCAGGACGATCACGACGACATAGGTGAACAGGAACGGGATCACGGCTATCGAAATCCGGTCGATGCCCAGATTCGTCAATCGCGTCGCGACGAACAGGTTCGCCCCGACCGGCGGCGTAAGGAAGCCGATCTCGCAAGCGATCACCATGATCACTCCGAACACCACCGGATCGATGCCGATCGAAACCGCGATTGGAAGCATCAGCGGGGTCAGCAGGATAATCTGGGCAATCGATTCGAGGAACATGCCGGTGACGATCAGAATCGCGGCGATGACCAGGAGCAGGATAAAGCTGCTGTCCGTGAAGCCGGTCAGGAATTCGCCGATCAGGAACGGAACATCCATCAGGCTCAGCAATTCGCCGAAGGCCTTGGCCGGACCGACGATGATCAGGACCGCGCCGGAGATCATCGCCGTGGTTTTCAGACAGGACAGGATCGCGTCCCGGGTCAGTTCACGATGCACGAATTGACCGACGACAAAGGCGTAAACCACCGCGACCGAAGCTGCCTCGGTCGGTGTGAAGGCCCCGCTGTAGATGCCGCCAAGGATCAGGACAGGAGCGCCGATCGCCCATTTGCCGTCCCAGCAGGCCTGCCCGACGCGCGCCCATGAAAAACTGTGATCGGTCTGTCCGCCATAGCCGCGCCGGCGCGCGATCAGCCAGGTGACCAGCAGCAGCAACGCACTCGCGACCAGCCCCGGCACGACGCCGGCGAGGAACATGCGCGGGATCGAAGTGTCCGAAACCACGCCGTAGATGATCATCAGGTTGCTCGGCGGAATAAGACTTCCCAGCGCGCCGCCGGAAGCGGCGATCGCGCCGCCGAAGGCCGGGTCGTAACGCTCGCGGATCATCGCCGGAATCATGACGGCGCCGATCGCCGCCGTCGTCGCGGGGCCGGAGCCGGAGAGGGCGGCGAAAAAGGTGCATCCGAGCACGGCCACCAGGCCGAGACTGCCCATGTAGTTGCCGATCAGCGACTGGGCGATCGCCACGATCCTGAGGGCGAGGCCGCCGCGTTCCATCAGGGCGCCGGCGAATACGAACAGGGGTACGGTCAGCAGCGGAAAGGGTTCGACTCCCGTGTACATGGCCTGAGCCAGCGCCACGACCGGAATGTCGATCAGGAAGTAGCCGACCAGCGTCGCGATCGCCACCGCGATCGGGATCGGAATGCCGAAGGCGATGGTGACGACCAGCGCCCCGAACATGTAGAGCGCCTCAATCATGGATGATCGCCCCGTCCTCGGACGCCGCCGTCGGCAAAATGCCGTCCCGGGCCCAACGCCAATAGACTTGGATGAGACGGAGCGTCATCAGCGCGAAGCCGACGACCAGGCACAGATACGGCCACTTCTGGGCCACTCCCAGGACCGGCGATTCGAAGGGAAGTTCCCACATCGAAAGATGCAGCAGGAAACTCTGCCAGGTCAGATATACGGCAAACGCGAACCACACCAGATCGCTCAGCACGGCCAGGCCGAGCGCAATCCGGCCCGGGAACAGGTTGATCAGGTTCATCACCCGTATGTGGGCGCGTTCGCGCACCGCCCAGGAGGCGGAAATATAGACGGACCAGAGCATCGCATAGACGGCGATTTCGTCCGACCAGGAGGTCGGCGCGCTGAACACATAACGCATCACGACCTGGAAGAAGACGAGCGACGCCATCACGACGACGCAGACGCCCGCTATGACTTCTTCGGATCGCCGCTCAAGGAACGCGAAGACTGTGCTGAATGAGGGCATGAAGCTCGCAGTAGAACGGGTATCCGGGCCGAAGTCGAGGGCCGCGGCGGGATCGATGGACCTATTGCCCCGCCGCGGCCGCTCGCGACCGCGATACCCGTCTAGTCGGCGACGGCGTTGATCGCGTCGACCAGTTCGACATATTCGGGGCCGCGTTCGGCTGCGAAGGCCTCATGCACCTTGGCGGCCGCCTCGATGAAGGGCCCGGTGTCCGGGCTCGTGAACTGCACGCCGGCCGCCTCGAGCTTTTGCGTGAACCCTTCGTTGCCGATCCTGAGATGCGCCCGCGCCGCCGCCGCGGCGATGTCGGCGGACATGTAGAGCGCGTCTTTCTGTTCATCGGTCAGCTTGTCCATGAACTTGGTGCTGACGAAGAACGGCGGCGCCAGCGCAAAATGGCCCGTCAATGCGATATGCTTGGCGACTTCGTGGAACTTCTGGGTATAAATGACGTCGAGCGGGAGGTCGCCGCCATCGACGGTTCCGGTCTGCACGGCGGTCAGGGTTTCCGACCAGGCCATCGGGACGGGGTCGGAGCCGAATGCCTTGTAGGTGTCGACCATCACGACATTCTTGGGAACCCGGTATTTCAGCGGCCTGAAATCCTCGATGCTGTCGATCGATTGCTTCGAGTTGTAGATGTGCCGGAACGAGACCAGAACGATCTTCACCAGGTGGACGCCTGCTTCTTCCGGCATTGCGCCCCAGATCCGCTGGCCGGCATCGCCGTCGACCACCTTGAAGGCATGTTCGAGGTTCTGCAGCATGTACGGCAGCACCAGCAGGTCGATCTTGGGATAGAACGGGCCGGCATTGTTTTGTGCAATCAGGGTGCCGTCGAGCGTTCCGAGCTGCAGCTTCTTGAACATGTCCTGCTCGCCGCCCATCTTGAAGCAGCAATGAACCTTGACCCGGATTTCGCCGCCGGTGAGCTTGTTCAGACGGTCGGCAAAGGTGTTCATGAATGTGCCGTAAGCATTCGATTCGGCGGTTGCGTAGCCAATATTCATCAATGTCGCTGCGAGCGAAGAGCCCGTGGACATTACCCCGACAACGGCCATCGCGGTCGCCGCCAGAAGCATTCTCTTGATCATGTTCTCCTCCCGGTTCCGGAAACGGTTTCCTCTTGGCAACGGCGCATGGAGCGGTCTCTCCCCCATGTCCGCGGCGCATTGGCGGCGCCCGACGGGCGCGGCCGGGTTGGCCAAGCCGCCTCGGCGGCCCGGTTAACGGACGGAGTGTTGCACGAAGGGGCGATCGATGCCAGCGTCAGGCGCCCCCCGAATATCCCGCTCGGTATTCCTGCCCAGCGAGGACGGCGCCGGAGGCGCACATCGATGCGATCGTGCCGGAGCGCTTCCTCACCGACATCCCGCGGGCTTCGCTCCGGCACAACGGCGAGCCGGAGGAGATTGTCGCCGCCACCCCTCTGCCTCGCCTCCGGCGCCAGTGGCTCACCGCCGGATTCATCATCCGCGTGGAGGGCGGCGCTCCTTGAGGCTCGCGGCCGGTCGAACGGTCAAGCGACGCCAAGCTGCATTCCGTCTTGCGGTTTTTCGTGAAATCGCTGTTTTCCCTTGACAATCGCACACCGACGCAGCACATGGCACTCGTCGGGTGCCCTTGACGGGCTCGATATGGTTCGCTCGGCCTGACATCATCCCCTCCGGCATCTATCGGTAACGTCCATAACAACCAAAGCTCGATGCCTTGGATGGTATTCTCGTATATAGTGTTGTATCCTTTCCAGCATGAATTCATATGCCTTCATATGCAATATATCATGAGTGACATGATTATGAAGATATCTCTTATTTATAACACTTGCCACAATGACGGCATTGCATTCTTCAATTTGCTGAAAATACTTGTCTGCCAACCGCTTTAAGGTCGTCCTCATGTAATGCATCGAGGAAAGGGCTTTTCTTTTTCCTTTCTTTCGGAACGCGAATCCAATTGGACTTGACTTCACAATCTGCAAGTTCGAAATGGCCCTTGCCGTCTCGCTTCAAGTAATCCGCGAGCTCCAGCTTCAAGCTGGAAATCGAGCTTTCAAACTTCCTCCAGCGTCCCTCAAATATCCCGACAGCAAGCAGAACGTAAATATGGTCCTTTGGGTTGGTATCGTTACCGACGGAGGGATCGCGTGAGCCGGACTCGTCAAAGTAGAAGCAATACAACGATATGCGCTCTGTATTTACGTTCGTTTTTACTCCACCTCGCCCGAGGCCGTGATTTGGGCGGCATTGTTGGGGGACTGTTCGATCTTGCGGACCACATCCATGCCGTCCGCGACATGGCCGAAGACGACATGCTTGCCGTCCAGCCACGGCGTCGGCACGGTAGTGATGAAGAACTGCGATCCGTTGGTATGCGGCCCGGCATTGGCCATGGAGAGCAGGCCCGGCCGGTCATGCCCGAGCGTGAAGTTCTCGTCCTCGAACCGCGCGCCGTAGATCGACTTGCCGCCGCGCCCGTCGCCGCTGGTGAAATCCCCGCCCTGGATCATGAAATCCGGGATGACGCGGTGGAAGCGCGAGCCCTCATAGCCGAAGCCGGGTTCGCCGGCCGCAAGCTGGCGGAAGTTCTCCGCCGTCTTCGGCGCCACGTCCTCGCGCAGCTCCAGCACGATGCGGCCCGCCGGCCGGCCGTCGAGCGCGATGTCGAAATAGACCTGCGGGTTCTTTGCCTGGGCGTCCGCCACGGCGAGTCCTCCAAGGACAGCGAGGAAAGCAAGGGCGCGCCTGAGCATGAAAGGCCTCCTCATCCGACCTGGGTGCCGTAGGTGCCGCGACCGACCGCGACCAGCCTGCCCTGTTCGTCGAAAATGTCGATATCCACGACCGCGACCGTTCGCCCCGCCCGGCGCACCTTCGCCTTGCCGACCAGCGCGGTGTTCGAGGCCGGGCGCAGGAAGTCCGTGCGGTAGTTGATGGTCGGCACGCCGCCGCCGCGATTGATGACCAGCGCATAGTCGCCGACCGTGTCGATGAAGGCGGAAATGACGCCGCCGTGATACTGGCCGGTGCCGTGCGCGCGCTCGAATTCCGGGCGCATTTCCAGGCGCATGGCGATCTCTTCGGCCTCGGGATCGGCGTGGGTCACTGTAATGCCCATGCCGGCATTGAAGGGCGAGGCGTCGATCTTCGCCTGGAGCCCGGCGACGGTCAGCGGCAGCGTGTCGGTCATGGGCCGAGGCGAATAGCACGCGCGCAGGGCAGGCGCCAGCGGGTGCGGCGTTCGGGACAGGGCTGCCGCCAGCGGCTATTCTCCCGCGCCGGCAGCAAGGGGGCAGGCATCCATGCGCATCAATCTCGGCGACCTCGCGGACCGGAGCAGGGACCCGGACCTGCCCGCCATTATCGACGCGGCGGACTGGGAGCGCGCGCCCGTGCGCTCGCACCGCTGGCTCGACGAGCGCGCCCGCGCCGCCGCCCGCGCGCTGCGCGGCCGGGGACTGGCGCGCGGCGAGCGCATCGCCATCTTCGCCGCCAACAGCGCCGACTGGCTGGCCGTCTATTTCGGCGCCATGCGCGCGGGCCTCGTCGCGGCGCCGGTCAACTGGCGCTTCCCGGACGAGACCGTGGCTCATGTGCTGCGCGACAGCGGCGCGAAGCTGCTGTTCGTGGACGGGGACCGCCGGGATCGCGCGCCGGACGGCCTGCCAACCGTCGAATTCGGGCGGGACTTCGAGGCATTCCTCGAGCCGGGCGCATTCGAGACGGTCCTGCCCGCGGCCGGCGAGGTGGCGCAGATACTCTACACTTCCGGTTCGACCGGGCTGCCGAAGGGCGTGCCGCTCACCCATGCCGGCCATCTCTGGGTGATCGACATGCGCTTCCGGGCGAACCCGGAGATCGACCGCCACCGCTACCTGGTCGCCGCCCCCCTCTACCACATGAACGCGCTCGCCAGCTCCAAGTTCCTGATCGCGGGCCATGCGAGCATGGCGCTGCTGGGGCAATTCACCGGCCGGCGCTACCTGGAGGCGGTTCCGCGCTTCGGCTGCACCTGGCTCACCTCCGTGCCGACCATGATCGCGCTCGCGCTGCAGGAGCGGGAGCTGATCGCGCGGCTCGACCTCTCCCCGGTGGAGGTGGTGACGATGGGCTCGGCGCCCGCCACCGCCGGGCTGTTCGCCGAGACCCGCCGGGCCTTCCCGAATGCCCGCATCGCCTACAGCTACGGCACCACGGAGGCCGGCCCCTGCGTGTTCGCACCGCATCTGCAGGGCCTGCCGACGCCGGACCTGGCGCTGGGCGTGCGGCACGACGAGGTGGACTTGCGCCTCGTCGCCGGGGACGACCCGGACGCGGAGCAGGGCGAGCTCCAGATGCGCTGCCCCGCCAACATGCCGGGCTATCTCAACCTGCCGGCGAAGACCGCCGAGGCCGTGACCGCGGACGGCTTCTACCGCACCGGCGACGTCATGCGCCGCGACGCAGAGGGCTTCTACTATTTCGTCGGCCGGGTGGACGACATGTTCACCGTCAATGGCGAGAATGTCTGGCCGTCCGAGGTCGAGAAGGTGCTGGAGGCGCATCCCGATGTCGCCCAGGCCTGCCTGGTGCCGGTGCCCGACCCGGTGCGCGGCAACATGCCGGTGGCCTTCGTGGCGCCGCGGCCGGGCGCGCGGCTCGACGCGGACGCGGTCAAGGCCCATGCGCTGGCCGAAGCGCCCGCCTACATGCACCCCCGCCGGGTGCATTTCCTCCCCGAACTGCCGCTCTCCGGCACCAACAAGGTGGACCGCTCGGCCCTCGCCGCCCGCGCGGCCGAGGCGGAGGGCGGCGCCGGCGCGGCCCTGCAGTGAACGCCATGGACGAGCGCGGGCGGGAAGAAAAGGACCTGCACGACCTGCGGACCCGGCTGACCGTCGGGATCGAGCGGGCAAGATCGGGCGACTTCGCCGAGGGCGACGGAGAGCAGGCTATCCGGCGCGCCTTTGCTGCGGCCCGTGCGCGACGCCGGGACGCCCGTTCCTGACCGAGCCGCATTTCGGGCCGGCCCCTGCGTCATCCCGGCCGGAGCGCGACAGCCTGCCCTGGACCCCGGTCCGGGGCGGCAATTCGGGGCCGGAAGCGGCGGCGCCCGCGAGCCCCCGGTTGCGCTCCAACCTGTCCGGCCGGGCCGATGCCTCCGCCCGTCAATGGACGAGGCCGTTGAGCGCGTAGTCGAAGGCCTCGTAGCTGTGCAGGCGCCTGTCCTCGGCGCGGCGCGCATGGTCGTCGGTGACCGGGCGGCTCAGGACGATCGGCACATCGGCCTCGTGGAGGCTGCCATGGGTGCGCAGCCGATGGCCCTTGAGGCCGCTCAGGTCATGGTCCGCCTCGCGGGACCCGATGACGGTGTGCGCGTCGGCGAGCACGGCGAGGTCCCCTTCCCGGTCGAAGGGCAGGTCGAGTTCGCGCGCTGCGGCCTCGCGGGAGAGCACCCGCTCCACGCCCGGCGCGGCCGCTGCGGCCTCGGCCGCCCGCTCCACCGGCAGCCCGCCGCGGCAATAGACGCGCACGAAGCCGCCAAGCGCTCCGTGATGGCCGACGAAGGCGTCGGCGATAGGGCAGATGACGGTGGTCGCGCCCGCGCCGAACTCCTCGTCGAGGATGTCCTGCAGCCACGCCACGCGGGGTGCGCCATTCTCGTCGGCCTTGTCGTTCATGCCGTGGTCCGCCGTGAGCGCGACGGTCGCGCCCAGCGCTTCGAACCGGCCGAAGCGGGCGTCCATTTCCGCATAGAACCGGTCGGCCTCGGGATGCCCCGGCTCATAGGCGTGCTGGATGTAGTCGGTGAGCGAGAGGTAGAGGATGTCCGGGCGGCGCTCCTCGAGCAGCCTGAGGCCCGCGTCGAGCACGAACAGCGAGAGGTCCGCCGAATACATGTCCGGCAGCGGCCGGCCGACGAAGCCGAGCGCGTCATCGATGCCGTTCTCCTCCATGGTGCAGCGGTCGGCATGCTGCGAGGAGAAGCTGACCGAGCCGCCCGAAAGGTCCATGCCCTTCTGGAGCTGCCGGCGGAGCTTGTCCTTGGCGGTGACCGAGGCCACCCGCACGCCGCGGCGCGAGAAGGCGCTCATCACCGAGGGAGCCCTGAGCAGTTCCGGCCCCGTCATTGGCACCGGCTCGTTCGTCGCCCGGTCGAGATAGAAGTTGCCGGAGATGCCGTGCACCGAGGCCGGACGCCCGGTGACGATGGACATGTTGTTGGGGCAGGTGAAGCTCGGCATGGCGCCTTGCGCCACCGTGTGGAAGCCGTCGCGCCTGTAGCGGGCGATGTTGGGCAGGATCCCCGCCGCCAGGCCGTGCTCGATATAGGCCGGGTCGCCGCCGTCGATGCACACCATCGCCAGCGGCCGCGCCGGCCGGCGGTATCCGATCCCGTTCACTTCCAGTCTGTCCGTCGCCATCCCGCTACTCCAGCGCCGCCAGGTATTTCTCGGCCTCCAGCGCGGCCATGCAGCCGAGGCCGGCGGCGGTGACGGCCTGGCGGAACACCTTGTCCTTGACATCGCCCGCGGCGAACACGCCCGGCATGGAGGTGGCGGTGCTGTCCGAGCGGGTGACGAGATAGCCTTCCTCGTCCATCTCAAGCAAGCCCCGGAAGATGTCGGTATTGGGCCGGTGGCCGATGGCGATGAACACGCCGTCCACCGCGCGCTCGGTCACGGCGCCGGTCTTCGCATGGCGCAGCTTCGCGCCGGTCACGCCCGGCGGCGCGCCCCCGCCCAGCACCTCTTCCAGCACCGTGTCCCAGACCATCTCGACCTTGTCGTTGCGGAACAGGCGCTCCTGCAGGATCTTCTCGGCCCTCAGGCTGTCGCGCCGATGGACCACCGAGACCCTGCTGGCATGGTTGGTGAGGTAGAGCGCCTCCTCCACCGCGGTGTTGCCGCCGCCGACCACCAGCACCTCGCGGTCGCGGAAGAAGAAGCCGTCGCAGGTGGCGCAGGCCGAGACGCCGAAGCCCCGGAAGCGCTCCTCGCTCGGCAGGCCGAGCCACTTCGCCTCCGCCCCGGTCGCGACGATGACCGCGTCGGCCGTATAGACCGCGCCGCTGTCGCCCTTGCAGACCATCGGCCGGGCCTCGAAATCGCATTCGACGACCATGTCGAACCAGATCTCCGTGCCGACATGCTTCGCCTGGGCCTCCATCTGCTCCATCAGCCACGGACCCTGGATCACGTCGGCGAAGCCCGGATAGTTCTCGACATCGGTGGTGATGGTGAGCTGACCGCCCGGCGCCATGCCCTGCACCAGCCCCGGCCCGAGCGCGGCGCGGGCGGCATAGATCGCGGCCGTGTAGCCGGCCGGGCCGGAGCCGAGGATCAGCACCCTGTGGTGGCGGGGGTCGGCCATGTCGTCTCACCTCGCTTTCGGACTGCCGGGCTGGCGCGGCGGGCCCGCTCATGTAGCATGGCCGGAAAAGGGAGGCACGGGGGCGCATGAGGACCATCGTGACGGGCGCGGCGCGCGGGATCGGGCGGGCGGTTTGCCGGAGGCTCGCCCGGGACGCGAGGCGCAGCAACCGCCCGGCGCATATTGCGGCCGTGGACCGGGCGCATGGGGACGAGCTCGAAGCGCTGCTCGCCGAACTCCGCGAGGAGGGCGTCGAGGTCAGGTCCTTCATGGGCGATCTCGGCGACCCGGACGAGCCGGCGCGCATCGTCGCGGAGGCGGCCGCGGCGATGGGCGGCATCGACGCGCTGGTCTCCAATGCCGGCCTCGCCGCGCCCGCCCCGCTGACCCGGCTCGGGCTCGACGAGTGGGACCTCACCATGAATGTGAACACCCGCGCGACCTGGCTGCTCGGCAAGGCGGCGCATCCGCATCTGAAGGAGAGCCGAGGCGCCGTCGCCGTCACGGCCTCCATGTCCGGCATGAACCCGCATAGCGGCATGGGCGCCTATTCGGCCAGCAAGGCCGGCGTCATCATCCTGGCGAAGCAAATGGCGCAGGAATGGGCGGCGGACGGCATCCGCGTCAACTGCGTCTCGCCCGGCCTCGTGCGCACCATGATGACCGAGGCGGTGTATGAGGATCCGGAAATCAAGGCGGCGCGCGAGGCGCTGGTGCCGATGGGCCGGGTGGCCGCGCCGGACGACATTGCCGACATCATCGCCTTCCTGCTCGGCCCCGACTCCCGTTATGTCACCGGGCAGGTCATCCTCACCGACGGCGGGCTGTCGGAGTCCATGTACAACCACATCCCCGGCCGGCCGCGCTCGTGACCGCCGCCGGCCGCGCGCATCCTGCGGGATAGTCCGGCCCGGCCCGGCGGCCTATAGTCCGGCGGCGATTCTTCCCGACTGGAGCGAGAACTTATGGAACTCGTCTTCCGCGACGACGCCTATGCGAGGGCCTGCGACGCCGTGGTGACGGCCGCCGGCCCGGCCGGCATTGCGCTCGACCGCACCGTCTTCTACCCGGCCGGCGGCGGGCAGCCGGGCGATACCGGCCGCCTGGTGGACGAAAGCGGCGGGGTCTTCGCTGTGCTGCCGGCCGTGAAGGGCGAGGGGGCGACGGTCCTGCACCCCCTCCCGGAGGGCATCGCGCCGCCCCGCGCCGGGGCGAGGGTGCGGGCGGAGATCGACTGGGAGCGTCGCTACCGGCACATGCGGATGCACACCTGCCTGCACCTGCTCTCCGCCATCGTGGCGGGCGGCGTCACCGGCGGCGCGGTCGGCGAGTGGAAGAGCCGGCTCGACTTCGACCTGCCGGACCCGGCGCTCGACAAGGAGGCGCTCGACGCGGCGCTGAACGCGCTCATCGAGGCCGACCATGCCGTCGCCGCACGCTGGATCGACGAGGCCGCGCTCGACGCCAACCCGGAACTGGTGCGCACCATGTCGGTGCAGCCGCCGCGCGGGGCCGGGCGGGTGCGTGTGCTGGAGATCGGCGCGGGCGTGGACCTGCAGCCCTGCGGCGGCACCCATGTCGCCCGCACCGGGGAGATCGGGCGCGTGCGCATCGGCAAGATCGAGAACAAGGGCCGGCGCAACCGGCGCATCAATGTCCATCTGGAGGGGCGCGCATGAGCGCGCTGATTGCCACCGGCGAACTTGCGGCGCGGCTGGGCGGGGTCGTCGTGCTGGACGGCAGCCACCATCTGCCGACCGCCGGGCGCGACGCGGGCGCGGAATTCCTGGAGGCGCATATTCCGGGCGCGCGCTTCTTCGACATCGACGGCGTGGCCGACCGCGCCTCCGGCCTGCCGCACATGTTGCCCGACGAAAGGGGCTTCGCGCTCGCCATGGGCGCGATGGGGGTCGGCCGCGGCGACGAGGTCGTCGTCTATGACACGGTCGGCACGACCGGCGCGGCGCGGGTCTGGTGGACCTTCCGGGCGTTCGGGCATGAGCGGGTGCGGGTGCTCGACGGCGGCCTGCCGAAATGGCGCGCCGAGGGCCGCCCGGTCGAGGCGGGCTACGCCGCGCGGGCGCGGCCGGAGCTGGTGCGCGCGCGGGAGGACATGCTGGCCAATATCGACAGCCGCGCCGAGCAGGTGCTGGACGCGCGCAGCGCCGGGCGCTTCGCCGGAACGGAGCCGGAGCCGAGGGCCGGGATGCGCGGCGGGCATATCCCCGGCAGCCTCAACCTGCCCTACACGGAGCTTCTGGACCCGGGGAGCCGCACCTTCCGGGACCGGGCGGCGCTGCGGGCGGCGTTCGAGGCGGCGGGACTCGACCTCGACCGGCCGGCGGCGGCGACCTGCGGGTCCGGGGTCACCGCCGCGGTGCTTGCGCTCGGGCTCTACGAACTGGGACACACGCATGCGGCCGTCTATGACGGCTCGTGGAGCGAATGGGGATCGCGAGAGGACACGCCGGTAGAGACATGACAGAGGGAAAACGGCCAGACACGGTCCTCACCCATGCGGGACGCCATCCGCATGACTTCTTCGGCGCGGTCAACACGCCGGTCTTCCGCGCTTCGACGATCCTCTCCCGCACGACCGCCGAGCGGCTTGCGCCGAAGGGACCGCGCGACCCGGCCTACGGGCGGCGCGGCACGCCCACCGCCTTCACCTTCGAGGACGCGGTGGCGGCGATCGAGGGCGCGGAGGGCGCGGTCATCTGCCCCTCCGGCATGGCGGCGGTGGCGCTGGGCTATTCCTCCATGCTCTCCCGCGGCGACCATGTGCTGGTGGCGGACTGCGTCTATGCCCCGGCGCGGCGCTACGCCAGCGAGGCGCTGCCGCGCCACGGCGTCGAGGCGACCTTCTTCGACCCCGGCATCGGCGCCGGCATCGCCGAACTGATGCGCCCGGAGACAAAGCTGGTCTATCTGGAGGCGCCAGGCTCGCAGACCTTCGAGATGCAGGATGTGCCGGCGATCGCCGAAGCCGCCCATGCCGGCGGGGCGCGGGTGGCGATTGACAACACCTGGGCGACGCCGCTCTTCTTCAAGCCCTTCGAGCACGGCGCGGACATCTCGATCCACGCCGCGACCAAATATATCGTCGGCCATTCCGACGCGATGCTGGGGGTGGTCACCTGCGGCGATGCCGAGACCCTGGAGGCGGTGCGCGGCTGGTGGCAGATGACCGGGCTCTGCGCCGGCCCCGACGACATCTATCTCGGCACGCGCGGCATCCGCACGATGAGCGTCCGGCTCGCCCGCCACCAGGAGAACGCGCTCCGGGTCGCGGCCTGGCTGCAGGCCCGCCCGGAGGTCGAGCGGGTGCTCTATCCCGCGCTCCCCGGCGATCCCGGCCATGCGATCTGGAAGCGGGACTTCACCGGCGCCTCCGGCCTGTTCGGCGTCGTGCTGCAGCCGGCGGGCGCGGACGCCGTGGCGGCGATGCTGGACGGCCTCGAACTGTTCGGCATGGGGTCGAGCTGGGGCGGCTTCGAGAGCCTGGTCGTGCCGTCCGACCCGACGGCCTGGCGCACGGCCACGGTCTGGGCCCCGGCCGGCCCGCTGCTCCGCCTGCATATCGGCCTGGAGGACCCGGACGACCTGATCGCCGACCTCGACGCGGGCTTCGCAAGGCTGCGGGCTGCGGGGTAGGGCAGGCCCCAAGCCTCTGAGCCTTCCCGCGACTGACCGGGAAACCGAAATCATCGTCCGGGATGATGATCGGGGCTTTGTGGACGATTCCATTTCGGATCGAACGGATCGTGCTCTAAATAATTCCTTGTTCGCGAAGAATTTCCTCGTATTCGGATCGTGACAATGAACAACCCACCAGCTTTCCGAATCGGGTTGTGGAAACTTTGCACTGCTTTGCCATAGCGCCAACAATTGCGTCTCTGATCTCGCCTCCCGATGGACTCCGCGATCATAGAGTCATCACCGAAGTCTTCTTTCCTTCATCGGTTACATAGTGGAAGATTTGATATTTTTCCCTTCTTTCTTCGAAAATCCCTTTCCAGTCAGGCCCGATTCCAAATCTCTCTTCTTGATCGGCATTACGCCCTAATCCCGCCCCCAAGATCCGCATTTATAATTTGCGCCTTTGGGGACAATTTCGAATCGTCCTCCTGCGTATATTCCGCCCACAGGGAAGGAATAATATCCCCCTCCATCATGTCTCCTGCTTCATCCAACGTTTCACCATAGGCCGAAATATCTTCACATATTCCAACTCCATGAATCTGAAACAAATGGGCCTCACGGTCGAATTCGCACAGGAATCGAAGCGCAGGATCTATGTTGTACTCATACCCTTCAACATGGAGGCCCCTTATCTCCACCGTTTCATCGTGCTGACTGCCCTTGTATTCAGATTCCAGCAGTCGTCGGGTCGCCATCGTCTCCTCCTTGGCGCACACGGGTGTGGAGCACATGACACGACCAAATTTCGCCATACGGAGAACGTGCGGTGGAGGCAATCGACCGCAACCCGGATACCGAGCTTTGGGGCAAGGTTGCCTATCCGCGCATCAACGCCGAACCCGAATGGGCGAGGCGGGGACTATTTGTCGAGCCTGGCGGCGAAGAAGGCGGCGATGCGCGAGAGCGCGTCCCGCCCGGCTTTCTCGTCGCGCCCGATATCGACGCCCTGCTTCGCGCAGCCGCTGCGCACCGCCTTTACGATGAATTGGCGGCAGGTCAGGCCTTCCGAGCTTCCGGCATTCCCCCGCAACTCGCCGTCGGTTCCGGCCCGGACGGCGCCGCAATCGTTGAAATGCCACGCTTTCGCGTTGCGGCGGAGCGGCGGCGCCCCGGCGAAGCCGTGATGCGCGCCGGGATAGGTGACGACCTCCACGCCGCCTCCGGCTTCGCGCATCCCCCTGACGAGCCCCTCGCAGAATTCGGCTTTCGTGTAGTTGTCGGCCCCGCCCAGAAGGAACAGCCGCGGCGCGCCCGCAAGCAGGGCCGCCGGGCGCAGGCGGCGGGCGGGCGGCATTCGGGAAGCCGCCATTCATCGTCTCCGAAATTCCGGACTGCAACGCCGGCGAATCTTCCGCGCCCGTTGCCCCTGTAAAACCCCGGCCGCAGGCGCTCCCCGCGCCCCTTCGCGCTTGCGGAAGAGGCCGGGAGCGGGCCTGCCCGCAAGCCGGGCCGGGCCACCCGTCGGGTCAGTCGCTCTGGCGCAGCGTCCGGATTTCCCCCATTGCCACCGAGAGCATGGTGAAGTCCGTCCGCCCGGCGTTCCTCAGGTCGCCGACGATCTGCCGGCAGCGGGCGAGCGGGATGCGGTTCTGCCTGAGCCAGGCGTCCACGCGGCCGGCCGGGGCCGCCCCGCCGGCATCGAGCCTCAGCGAGTCCAGGGTCAGCGCGCTCAATTGCGCGTAGAGGTCGTCGCGCAGCGCGGCGCGCGACAGCGCCTGCCAGCGGTTGGCGCGCGGCAGCGCCGCGATCCGGTCCCGGAGCCAGTGGAGGTCGAGCTTCTCGCCGAGCTCGAAATAGGCCGAAGCCGCGGTCTCGACCGGAATGGCCGCGCTCGCCGCGACCTCCACCACGGCCAGCGCCGGGAGCAGGTCGTTGCAGCACGCCACCTCCGCCGCCAGACCTTCGGGAACCCCGCACTCGACGAGGCGACCGGCCGCGGCATCCATGGCGGCGCGGCTCGACGCGGCGACGGCATCCCTCAGGTTCTCCCGGAACGCCGCCACGCCGGCGGCGAAATGCTCGATGCCGCGCGCGATGTCGAGAGGGCGCGGCCGGTTCCGGAGCAGCCACCGTGCGGCCCGCTCCACCAGCTTGCGGGTTTCCTGCAGCATGGAGATCTGGACCTCCGCCCCCACCCGGCCGTCCAGCGCCTCGATCGCTTCCCAGGTCTCGCGCATCCCGTAAACCTCGCGCGCGACGAGATAGGCGCGGGCGATATCCGCATCGTCCGCCCCGGTTTCCTCGCCGAGCCGGAACGCGAAGGTCATCCCGCAGCGGTTCGCCATCTCGTTCGCGACCCGGGTGGCGACGATTTCGCGCGCGAGCCGGTGGGAGGGCATGATCCCGGCAAAGCGCTCGCGCAGCGCCGAGGGGAAATAGGCCCGGAGCTCATTCGCCGCGAACGGCTCGTCCGGCAGGGCCGATGCGAGCAGGCGCTGGAACAGGCCGATCTTCACATAGGCGAGCAGCAGGGCGAGCTCCGGGGTGAACAGCCGGCCTTTCGCCGCCCGGCGTTCGGCCAGCTCCTCCGCCCCCGGCAGGAACTCGATCGCGCGGTCGAGCTCGCCGTCGCGCTCGAGCCGGCGGATAAGCCGGGCATGCACCTCCAGCATGGAAGACGCCTGGCTCGCCGCCACGCTCAAGGCCTGGGTCTGGAGATAGTTGTTGTGCAACACCAGCGCCGCCACCTCGTCGGCCATCTCCTCCAGCAGGCGGTTGCGCTGCTTGCCGGTCATGTCGCCGGCGGATACCGCCTCGTTCAGCAGCACCTTGATGTTCACCTCGTGGTCGGAGCAGTCCACGCCGCCGGAATTGTCGATGGCGTCGGTATTCACCCGCCCGCCGCGCGCCGCATATTCGATGCGCCCGAGCTGGGTGAAGCCGAGATTGCCGCCTTCGCCGACGATCCGGCACCGCAGGTCTTCGCCGTTGACGCGCACGGCGTCATTGGCCCGGTCGCCGACATCGCCATGGCTTTCGCGCCGCGACTTGACATAGGCGCCGATGCCGCCGTTCCACAGCAGATCGACCGGCGCCTTGAGGATGAGGGCGATCAACTCGTTCGGCGTCGGCGCCTCGGCATCGGCGCCCAGCGCCTCGCGCGCCTCCGGGCCGAGCGGGACGGACTTGGCGCTTCTGGGGTAGATGCCGCCGCCCGGAGACAGGACCGAGCGGTCGAAATCGTCCCATGTCGAACGCGGCAGCGCGAAGAGCCGCTCGCGTTCGGCGAAGGCGGCCGCCGCATCCGGGTCCGGGTCGATGAAGACGTGCATGTGGTTGAACGCGGCCACGAGCCGGATATGCGGGGAGAGCAGCATCGCGTTTCCGAACACGTCCCCGCCCATGTCGCCGATGCCGACCGCGGTGAAATCGGTCGACTGGCAATCGATCCCCAGTTCGCGGAAATGGCGCTTGACCGACTCCCACCCGCCGCGCGCCGTGATGCCCATGCGCTTGTGGTCGTAGCCCCGGGAGCCGCCGGAGGCGAAGGCGTCGCCCAGCCAGAAGCCGTATTCCCCGGCCAGCGCATTGGCGATGTCGGAGAACGCCGCGGTGCCCTTGTCGGCCGCAACCACCAGATAGGGGTCGTCGCCGTCGTGGCGCACCACCTGCGGCGGCGGCGCCGCCCGCCCCCCGGCCAGGTTGTCGGTGAGGTCCAGCATCCCCCGGATGAAGGTCCGGTAGCAAGCGACCCCCTCGTCCTGGACGGCCTCGCGGCCGGCCGACAGCGGCAGCTTCTTCGGCACGAACCCCCCCTTCGAGCCGACCGGCACGATCACCGCGTTCTTCACCGTCTGGGCCTTGGCGAGCCCCAGCACCTCGGTGCGGAAGTCCTCGCGCCGGTCCGACCAGCGGATGCCGCCGCGCGCCACGCCGCCGCCGCGCAGATGCACGGCCTCGACGCGCGGCGAATAGACGAAGATCTCGTATCGCGGCCGCGGCTCCGGCAGCTCCGGAATCCGCTGCGGTTCGAGCTTGAACGAAAGATAGGGCTTCGGCCCGCCGTCGGCGCCGGTCTGGAAATAGTTGGTGCGCAGCGTGGCGGCGATGACCCCGAGATAGCTGCGCAGGATCCGGTCCTCGTCGAGATTGGCCACCGCTTCCAGCGCAGCCTCGATCCGGGCCGTGACCGCGAGCGAGGCGTCGAGCCGCTCCACCGCCCCGTCATGCCGGGCGGGGTCGAGGCGGACCGCGAACAGCTCCACCAGCATGCCCGCGATCGCGGGATTGGCGGCCAGCGCGTCCTGGATATAGGCCTCGCTGAAGGCGGTCCCGGCCTGGCGCAGATATTTGCAACAGGCGCGCAGGACGACGATCTCGCGCCATCCGATCCCCGCCCGCAGCACGAGCCGGTTGAAGCCGTCATTCTCCACTTCGCCCGACCAGACGCGGGCGAAGGCGTCGCGGAAGATCCCGTCAATCCGGTCCGGGTCGAACTCCGGGCCTTCCCCGTGCCGCATCCCGAAATCGTGCAGCCATACCCGGGGTGCGCCGGTCCGCTTGATCTTGCTCGGATGCTCGTCCTCGACCTTGAGGCCCATGTTCTCCAGCATCGGCAGTGCGTCAGACAGCGCGACCGGCCTCTGGCCGAGCTGGAAGAGCTTGAAGCGCAGCCGCCCTTCGTCCGCCTCGAGCGGGCGGTAGAGGCTCATCTCGATGCCGTTCTCCCGGATGCGCTCCATCTTCTCGACATCGAGCACGGCGACCCGCGCGGAGTAGGCCTCGCGGTAGTCCGCGCGGAAGGCCTCGCCATAGCGCCGGAACAGGCTCGCGCCCTGCTCCTCGCCGAACCGGTCGCGCAGGGCGTCATGCAGCTCGTCGGCCCAGGTGCGGCTGACGACGCGCAGCCGCCTCTCGAGGTCCGCGAGGTCGTATTGCGGCGTGCGCCCGGCCTCGACGCGCATGACGAAAAAGAGCCGCGCCAGCACCGACTCCGACAGGCGCACCGTGAACTCGGTATCGGTCGCGCCCAGGGCCTCCTCCAGGATTCCCTCGATCACCAGCCGGCTCTTTGTGGTGAACCGGTCCCTCGGCACGAACACGATGCAGGAATAGAAACGCCCGAACCGGTCCGGATGCACGAACAGGCGGATGCGCTGGCGTTCCTGCAGATGCAGTATCCCGGTCGCCGTCTCGAACAGCTCTTCGACCGGGATCTGGAAAAGGAGCTCGCGGGGAAAGGTATCGACGATGTTCTGCAGCGCCTTGGCGGCGTGGCTGTTCGGGGGGTAGCCGGCGCGGCGCTGCAGGTCGTCGGCCTTGAGCCGCAGCAGCGGAATGTCGCGCGGCACGCGGTTGAACGCCTCGGAGGCGTAGAGGCCGAGGAAGCGGTGCTCGCCGGCAAGCCTGCCGTCGGCGTCGAACCGCCGGACGGCGATACAGTCGAGATGGCTCGGCCGGTGGACGCGCGAGCGCGCATCCGCGCGCGTGATCGCCAGAAGCTCGGCCGGTCCCTGGCCGGCCGGGCCGGGCGGCGGCGGGTCCGGGAGCGGCATGCCTTCGCCGCGCAGCAGGCCGAGCCCGGCGCCGGGCTCCGGCGAGAACCCGTCCCGGCCGCAGATGCGCTCGACCCGGCTCGCGCCGTAGCCGAGGAAGGTGAAATGGTCGTCCTCCAGCCATTCGAGGAAGGCCTTGACCTCCTCCCGTTCCCCGCGGTCCGCGCCGGGCGCCAGCGCGTCGAGTTCCTCGATGCACCGCCGCATCCGCGCGCGCATGGCGCCCCAGTCCTCCACCGCCGCCCGCACATCGCCGAGCGTGGACAGCATCTCGGCCGCGATCGAATCGAGCGCCCCCTGTTCCGTCAGGCGGTCGGTCTCGATATGGATGAACGCCTCGACGGCGGTCTGCCCTTCGTCCGGACCGTTCACGGGGCGGACCGCGTCGATGCGCCCCTCTACCCCGCGGCGGACGCGCATCACGGGGTGGATGACCAGGTGGCTTGTATGGCCGCGGCCGTTCAGGACCATGCGCACCGAATCGACCAGGAACGGCATGTCGTCGGTGACGATCTCGACGATGGTATGGGTGGACTGCCAGCCATGCCGCTCGACCTGGGGGTTGTAGATGCGGACCTTCGGCTGGCCCGGCGCGCGCCGGCGGGCGAGGTTGAGATGGGCCACCGCCGCGCCGTAGAGGTCGTCCGGCCGGCGCTCGACCAGGTCCTCCAGCGAGGCGCCGGCATAGTAGAGGGCGATAAAGGGGAGCGCGGCGTCGAGGTCCCCGTCGCCCAGCCGCTCGCGCGCGAGCGCGGCGATTTCCTCGAACAGTTCGGTCTGCTGCGTATCGGGCTGAACCGCCATGGGAGACATCCTCTCGCACCGTCCTGGCCGGCATGCCGCGCAGCGCGCCGGGGCGCTGCCGCCGGTCGTCTCCCGGGGTCCCGGCCGCGGGCCGGAACACGGAAGGCCCCGCAGCGTGGCGGCGCCCCACTATAGACACATTCCCGCCGGCCTGCGGGAGTCCGGCTTGCGCGCCGTCGCACGCAACGCCCTTGGCGCCCCCCGGGCGCAATACCTTGCCGGACAGGCAGCCGAAAACCCCGCCGTTTCACAGGCCCCGAACGGGGACAATGACATGACGGGCCGCGAAAGCCGGGTTGAACTCCGCGCCGGCATGGCGGGCGGCGCCCGGTCTCCGGGCTTGTGCAGAGACGAGGATTCCATTGCCTATGGCCGATAGCGCCGCGACGACCCGGAATCTGATCCCGGTCGAGGAGCTCATCCTGATGCTCCTCAACGAGCAGAACGGATATTTCCACCGGGTCCCCGGCTGGAACCTGAACTGCGCCGTCGTCGGCGCCCTGCGCCGGCTGCTGTTCAGCCCGCATCTGCGCAGCGGCAACGCGCCCGCGCTGTTTGCGGATCTGACGAAGGAGTACGGCCCGGTATTCGAAATCCGCCCGCCTTTCGCCAAACCCATGATCTTCCTCGCCGGGCCGGAGACCAGGAACCCCGGGGCGAACACGACGGTTGTCGCCAACAGCGCCCTGCCCACCGAATGAAAGGGGGATTGGACCGATTCCGACGGCAACAGCCCGCTCTTCCTGGCCGATACATATTCGGTCATGAAGTGGATCGTGTCGTCGACGACGATGCCGAACGCGATCAGCGGTGACGACCGCCGCCGCGTTTCCGACCTCTCCCGCCGCATATCCCCACAGCCCCGGCGCCATGGCGGCGGGTATGAAATTGGGTATCGGGCCGACCGGGTCGAGACGCAGGCTCCTGAAGACGAGGAACAGGAGCAGGGAAACGATGCCCATCGCCACGACGGCGCCGGTCGGCATGTCTTCGATGTTCTTCCGGGTGGAATGCGCGCCCACCAAGGCGACGCCGGTCGCCCGGGTCGCCAGATCGGGGGCGTTCTGGCGGAACCAGCCCTGCGCGCGGTCGTCGAGTTCGATCTTCTCGGCGGTGGACAGGCTCTTGAGCGCCATCGTCATCCGCGTCGCCGAACGTCCGATGTCGATGAGGTTGTTCAGGTCGCGCCCGGCCGGCAGCGAGAATTCGTAGAGCAGCAGATATTGCGCTGCGAGGTCGGAGCTGTCCGGGAGCTTGTAGAACTCCGGATCGTCGCCATGCAGGTTCTTGTTCAGGCGCTTCTTAGGTGTCTTCCAGCCGGTCGGGCGCGACAATATACGGGTCGTCCTTGCCGAAGTGGTTGCGGACGTCGACATCCACCTGGACGATGCCGCCGGCGCCGGCGGCGAGCGCCGCGATGAAGAGCACGGAAAGCAGGGCGGTCACCCATCGGCGTCCCATAACCAGCGCTATGCACTTGTCCGGATTCATGTCGGCATGCCGCCTCGCGGGCAGGCTTCGAGTACAGCATCCCCCGGCCGCCCCGCTATCCCGCCGCGGCCCGGGTTCCGGTCTCGAATTCGATCGCGCCGAGCTTGTCGCCGGCGATGGCGCGCTCGAAGGCGGCGAGGCGCTTGTAGATCGACATCAGCTCCACGATCGTCGTCCAGGAATTGACCAGGAACTGGAACGAGTTCTCCACCCGGTTGAAGGCGCGGACGATCTGCTGCATCGCGCCGAGCGTGAAGCCCGCCGAGACGATGGTGGGCCCGAGCGCAATATAGGGCAGGATCGCGCCCGCCTGCAGGTAGCCGTAGCGCACGACATTGAAATAGAGGTAGTTGAGGTAGAGGCGGAAATAGTTTCGCCGGACATTGGCGAACAGTTCGCCCAGGGTCGGCGGCTGCGCCCGGTCCTCCCGGTCCTCGCCCACGACCAGCTCCTTGCGGAACGCGGCCTCGACGCGCTGGTTGCGGAACTCCAGCCCCGGCAGGCGGTAGCCGGCCAGCGCCAGGATGCCGGTGCCGAACACCGACCAGGCGACGGCGATCCAGATCAGCGCATGGGCGACCTCGCCGAAGACGGGGATCTCCCTGATGTGGCTCGACAGCCCCCAGAGGATGGGCAGGAAGGCGATCAGCGTCATCATCGCGTCGATGAGGCGCACGCCCAGCGATTCCATGATGCCGGCGAAGCGCATGGCGTCTTCCTGCACCCGCTGCGAGGCGCCTTCGATATGCCGCACCTGCGGCCAGAGCGCGACATAGCGGTTGTTCATCGCGGTCCGCCAGCGGAACACGAAATGGCTGGTGAAGAAGGCGTTGAGCACGGCGGTGGCGATGAACACCATGGCGATGACGAGGAAGGTGGCGAGCTGCGCGTAATAGTCCCCGGCGGTGACGGCGCCCGGCTCCGTCAGCGCCTTCTGGATGGTGTCGTAGAAGCGCCCGAACCACTCGTTGATCATCACGTCGAGCTGCACCTGGAACCAGGTGACGAACACGATCAGCGCCGAGCCCGCCACCGACCAGAGCGACCAGGGGTGCGGCCGGAACCGCATCCAGAAGAGCGCGAAGGCGGCATAGGCGAGGAAGGTGTAGAGATAGACCCAGACGGTCCGCTCCCCGATGCCGAACAGTCCCGAAAGGCCGGTCGGGTCGCCCCAGTCGGAGGCGGCGGCATACCAGAACAGCAGCGCGGCCAGCGCCCACGCCGCCGCCGAGATGCCGAATGCGCGCGGGCTGGGAAAGAAACATCCGAACATGGGGATTCCCTTGTCACCGGGGGCGGACGCGGCGGCTATAGCAAATTCGGCGGCCCGGCGGGGATGGCGGAGGCGGCGTGAAGGCTATCGGCGTCTCGTTTCGACAGCACAGGCCCGCTATGGGGTAAGTTCGAACGGTTGCCGAAGCCCGTTGCCCTTGCGGCGCGGCGGCGGCGTCAGGCGGAGCGGACGATGTCAGGGACGGGAATCGTATTCGGAATCAGCGAAGACGAGTTGGACGGAGGATATTCGGCCAGCGCGCCGGGCTTCGGCATCCACACCGAGGGCGAGACTCTGGATGAACTCCGCCGCAATGTCAGGGAAGCGGTGGACTGCTGCTTCGACGATGACATGGACAGGCCGCGCCCGATCCGGCTGCACTATGTGAAGGACGAGGTCCTTGTCGCGCGAGGCTCCCGCGCGATGTGAGCGGCGCTGTGCCGGTGGCCGCGCTGCGCCGGCTGGGCTACGAGAAGATCCGCCGGCGCAGCTCGCATGTCCGCATCACGACTCGCGAGGGCGGCGAGCACCATGAAGTGGTCCCGCTGCACAATCCGATCCGGGCCAGGACGCTGGCGAGCATTCTCAAGAGCGTCGCCCGGCATCACGGCATCGCCGTTCCCGAACTGCTCCGCAAGCTCGACCTGCGCTGGCCCGGAAGGGCCGGTCGGGTCGCCCCGGTCCGAGGCGGCGAAATGCCGGAACAGCAGAGCGGCCAAGGCCCACGCCGCCGCCGAGACGGCGAACGCGCGCGGGCTGGGAAAGAAGCATCCGAACATGGGGGCGGCCTTTCGCGGAGGCGGCCAACGAGGCCGGCGGCGTCATCGAAGTCAACGGCCACGGAGCGTTCGGCATATACGCCTGGGCCGGCACCGGCGGCGCCACCGCGACCAACCGGGGGACGGTGACCGCGCCGGGCAGCGGCGCGCGCGGCATCCAGGCGACCGCCGTCGGCGCCGGCCGGGCCACCGTCCTCGCCGACGGCGGCACGGTCACCGCCAGCTACGACGACGCCGACGACGTGTATGACGGCATCGGCATCCATGCCTTCAGCGGCGCGGCGGCATCGATGTGACGGTCCGCAACGGCGCGGTCGTCGACGCGCCGCAGGCGCTGCTGCTCGAAGACGCGCCGGCGACGGTCGCCGTGACGGACAGCGAAGCGATCGGCCGGGCGACTTTCGGCGGGATCGACGACAGCATGACCGTCGATGGCGGCGCCCTGAGCGGCCCGGTCGCTTTCGGGGACGGCGACGACATGCCTGAGGTGCTTGGCGGCGGCGGCTATTTCACCGGGACCATTACCGGTCTGGAGAAGTTCACGGGGTCCGGCAGTCAGATCTACATGGACGGCGTGACCTTCAGCGGCAGCAGCGCCGCGTTCACCGGCGATGCGGAACTGTCCATCTTCGGCGCCTTCGACCTGGGCGAAGACGGGACGATGACGATCCACGGCGGATGGGCTTCGGCTATGCCGGCCCGGTCGTGGACGGCGAGCTCCACAACGCCGCCGCCGCCAGCCTCCACCTCCCCTTCCGACGCCCCCAGGCCCGCCCCCGGGCCGTTGGTGTCCTGGCCCCGGCCGCTTGCATGGGGCCCCGAACTGTAGTCATGTCGCTATGCTCGTCATGGAGCCGGCCCATGATCGTCACGACCGTCACCAGCCGCGAACTCAACCGGGATGTCGCCCGCGCGAAACGGGCCGCCCGGTCGGGGCCCGTCTTCATCGCCGACCGGGGCCGGCCCGCGCATGTGCTGCTCAGCATCGAGGACTACAGGCGGCTGGCGGGCGAGCGCCGCAGCCTGCCGGACGCCCTGTCGATGCCGGGGTTGGCCGATATCGACTTCGAGCCGCCGCGCGCGCATATCGGAAGCCCGCCCGCCGAACTCGCCTGATGTTCCTGCTGGACGCGAACGTGGTCTCCGAGCTGCGCAAGGCCGGCGACGGCAGGATCGACGCCCGTGTTGCGGCGTGGATTGCGGCCGAGGACGCGGCGAGCTTCTTCATCTCCGCACCGACGCTCATGGAACTGGAGATCGGCATATTGCGCATCGAGCGGCGCGACGCCGAACAGGGCGCCCGGCTCAGGCGCTGGATGGACGGTCGCGTTCTGCCCGGATTCGAGGCGCGCATCCTTCCGGTCGATTCAGCCGTCGCGCTGACCTGCGCGCGATTGCGCGTGCCCGACCCATGCGCCGAGCGCGACGCGCCGATCGCCGCCACGGCCATCGTGCACGGGATGACGGTCATCACGGGAAACATCGCCGACTTCGAGGCGACCGGCGTCCGGCTCGTAAACCCCTGGGCCGACAGACGGTAGAGGGCCGTCGGTTCAGCCGGACCGGATTGCGCCCCGATGTCCCGGTCGAGAAGTTTGAGCGGTTTTGCGCCGTGTCCTTTCTCGTCATGCCCGGACTTGTTCCGGGCATCTCCCTGGGAGCCGGCGCGCCCGGCCGGCCGCGAATTTGTCGCTGCTTATAATGTTCTTTATTTGTTTCAATTGCCCTCCGATAGAGAAGGAGCGGCGGATATGCCGAAAGCACTGTACCTGGACTTGAGGGTCCGGGTTCTGGCGGCATTGGACAGGGGGATGAGCCGCCGCGCTGCGGCGAGACTGTTCGGCGTCAGCCTGAACTCCATCCGGAACTGGCGCGCGCTCAGGCGCGAGCAGGGCCATGCCGGCCCCCGGAACACAGGCGGCGATACGCGCTCCTGGCGGATCGAGGCGGAACGCGACACCATTCTCGGCTTGCTGGAGAGAAACCCGGACCTCACCGCCGCGGCGCTGCGCCGGGCGCTCGCGGCGCGGGGCCTCGTCTTCGGCGACAACGCGGTGCGGAACTTCCTCAAGCGCCGCGGCATCGAGCGGCCGCAGGGCCGGCCGCGCAAGCCGGCCGGTAGTCCTGAGCGGCGGGCTGCGACTGCCGCCCGTTGTATCGAACCCGGTCGGCGGTTTTCCGTCGCCGGCGCCGTCCGGTGTGTCAAAGGCGGTGGGTGATCCTCCGGCCGCCGGGCGCACCTGTCCCGTGTGCTCCCGCTCGGCCGCGCTTCCGGATCCCCGTCCCATGGGCGCAAAGGCGCCCGCCGCCTCAAGTCACAAGCCCGCTCCCGCTCGCCATCGCCTGCATATGGCGCGGCCGCGGCCCGGACGCAACCGCTTACAGGAAATAAATCTTAGTCGCCGGCGAGCAGCTCCGAGGCGGGCGCGATGACGGCGAAGACGGCGCCCGCAGGGTCCTGCAACACCGAGATGCGCCCGATCGTCGGCACGTCGAAGGCCGCCCTGCATACCTGCCCGCCGGCCGCTACCGCCGCCGCTTCGGCCGCATCGGCGTCCTCCACCCGGACATAGGGCATCCAGTGCGCGGGAATGCCCGGCTCCGGGGGCGCGAGCGCGCCGCCGACATGCGCGTCCCCCTGCATGAAGCTGGTGTAGGCGCCGCCGCCCGGCATCTCCTCCGTGTGCGCCGTCCAGCCGAAAACCTTGCCGTAGAAGGCCCTTGCGGCCTCCACATCCGGTGTCATCAGCTCGTTCCAGAAGAACATCCCGGTTTCGTTCATCGGCCTTCGCCTCCCCCGCGCTGCGCCTCCCGCGCCGCGACGACCGGCGCCCAGAGCACATCCTCGATCCGGTCCGCGCCCGCCGCCAGCATGGCCAGCCGGTCGAAGCCGAGCGCGATCCCCGCCGAGGTGGGCATACCCTGTTCGAGGGCGGAGAGGAAGTCCTCGTCAATGGGCAGGTCATCGCCGTGGCGCGCCCGGCGCTCGCGCGCCGCCGCCTCGAAGCGCCGGCGCTGCTCGGCGACGTCGGTCAGCTCCCCAAAGGCGTTGGCGAGTTCGAGCCCGCCGACATAGATCTCGAAGCGCTCCGCCGTGCGCGGGTCCTGCGGATCGATGCGGGCGAGCGCCGCCATCCGCGCCGGCCAGCCATGCAGCACGGTCGGGCGCCCGAGGCCCAGATGCGGCTCTATGCGGTTGAGGAACAGGCGGAAAAACAGATCTTCCCAACTGTCTTCGCCGCCGGGCTCCAGCCCTTCCGCCCGGCAGGCGGCGGCGAGCCGGGCCGTGTCCGCCGCCAGCACATCGAGGCCGAGCCGCCCCCGGAAGGCCGCCGCCACCGACAGGCGCTCGAAGGGCGCGGCCGTCGGCACGCGCCGGCCGTTCCATCGCAGCTCCGGCCCCGCCAGCGCCAGCAGCGCCTCGCAGTCGGGGATGAGGCCGCGCCAGCCCGCGCCCGCGCGATACCATTCCAGCAGGGTGAATTCCGGGTGGTGGGTCGCCGAGCGCTCGCCATTGCGGAAGACGCGCGCGAACTGGAACAGGCGCCGCTCGCCGGCCGCCAGAAGCTTCTTCATCGCGAATTCGGGCGACGAGTGCAGGCGGAGCGCGCGAGACCGCCCGTCCGGCTCGGCCAGCTCGGTGACGAAAGGCGCGACATGCGCCTCCATGCCGGCGGCGACCTGGAGCGCCGGGGTCTCGACCTCGACGAAGCCTTGCCCGTGGAACCAGTCCCGCATCCGCCGCAGCAGCGCCGCGCGCCGGAGCAGGGCCGGGCGGCGGGCGGCATGGGCTTCGGGCCGCCACCAGGGATTGTCCCGCCCGGTCAACGGCTTCCCCCTTTCGGCAAGAGCGCCGCTATGGACGCCGAGGGCCTGAGCGGGTAGCGTCCGGGGCGAGCGACCCCCTGACGGAGCATTCGGGATCCCATGAACGATATCGCCATCAATGCCGAGAACCTCTGGCGGCTGGAAACGCCGGGACACGGAGGCTGGACGCGCACCGCGCGCGCCGGCGACCCTAAGAAATACTACATGGTCTCGACCGACAGCCACGCCAATGAGCCGCCGGACCTCTGGGCCAAGCGCCTGCCGGAACAATACCGCGAGCGCGCGCCGCGCGTCGTCACCGACGAGAACGGCGTGCAGTGGCGCTATTGCGAGGGCTACCGGCCGGACCGCATCCGGGTGATGAGCTTCGAGGGCGAGGACTGGCTGCGCTCGCAGGCGGGAGCCGATCCCGAGGGGCGCATCCGCGACAATGAACGCGACGGCATCGACGCCGAAATCATCTTCCCGAACAAGGGGTTGGCCATGTGGGCGACGCCTGACCCGGTGTTCGCCAATGCCCAGTGCCGGGTCTGGAACGACTGGGCCTGGGAGCAGTTCGGCCCCTGGCCGGAGAAGATGGCGCCCGCGGCGGCGGTCGCCACCGGCGACCTCGAAGGCGCGCTCGCCGAAATCGAGCGCTGCGCCAAGCTCGGCTACAAGGCCCTGACCCTGCCCTGCAAGCCCGTCTGGGGCGGCCACGATGTGGATCATGTGAACTACAACCTGCCGCACTTCGATCCGTTGTGGCGGCTGCTCGAAGAGACGGGCATGCCGGCGACGTTTCACGTGTCCACGGGGCGCGATCCGCGCGCGGCGCGCGGCAATGGCGGGGCGGTCGTCAACTACGTGACGCACTCGCTGTCGCCGACCATCGAGCCGGTGGTGAATCTCTGCGCCTCGGGCGTGCTGGAGCGCTTCCCGAAGATCCGCTTCGCCACCATCGAGGCGGGGATCGGCTGGGTGCCCTGGCTGCTCGACGCGATGGACGAGGCCTACCGCAAACACCATATGTGGGTGCGCCCGAAGCTCCAGGGCCTGCCGTCCGACTACTACCGCGAGCACGGCTACGCCACATTCCAGGAAGACCCGGCGGGGCTCGCGCTTGCGAAGGACTGGGGCCTTGCCGGCAATTTCATGTGGGCGAACGACTATCCCCACCATGAAGGCACCTGGCCGCATTCCGGCGAGGCCATCGAGCGCACCATGGGCGGACTCGACGAAGCCGACCGGGCCAGGATCCTGGGTCTGAACGCGGCGAAACTGTTCGGGCTGACCGTGCCGGGGCACATGCAGGCCGACGCCGCCTGACGGCGCCGGCGACGCAACGGAAACGGTGCGGAACCGCGCGCCCGTGACGGCGGTTGTCCGCATCCGGCCGGGCTGCGCGGCCCCGGTTGTCGAGGAGGAATTCGTCGGTCCGCCCGGCCCCGGCGAGGCGCAACTCCGCCAGACCGCCTTCGGCCTCGACCGCTGCGGCCTCGAAGCGCCGGAGGAAGGCGGCGCTTTCGTTCCCGGCGTTGCAGCGGCGGGCCGGGCGGAGGCGGTGGGCGCGGGCGTCGAGGGCATCCAGCCCGGCGCCCGGCTGGCTTATGCCGACCTGCCGGGCGCGTGGCGCGCGTTTCGCAATGTCCCGGTGCGCCGCCTGGTCCCGGTCCCGGACGATATCGACGACGCGACTGTCGCAGCCGTTATCCGCAGGGGCCTCGCCGTCCACTACCTGTTGCGCCGGCTGCGCCGCGTGCAGCCCGGCGAAACCGTGCTGGCGACGGGTGCGGCCGGCGGTGTCGGGCGGCTGCTCTGCCAGTGGGCGGCGGCGGTTGGCGCGGTGGTCGTCGGGGCCGTTGGCAGCGGCGGGAAGGCCGCGATCGCGCGGGCCAGCGGCTGCAGCCATACGGTCGTTGCCGACCCGGAAGACCTCGAGGCGCAGATACGCGGGATCGTCGGGGAGCGGGGCGTGGATGTCGTCTATGACGCCGTCGGCGGCGCGACCTTCGCCCGCTGCCTCGACTGTCTTGCGCCGACGGGCATGCTCATCGGCTTCGGCAGCGTTGCCGGGCCGCCCGCCCCGTTCCCGCTCGGACGGCTGGAGGCTGGCTCGCTAATCCTCGCCCGGCCGACGCTCACGCCGTGGATTGCCGATGACGGCGACCTGCTGGCGGCCTCGGAGGAGCTGTTCGAACTGGTCGGCGCCGGCAGGCTGAGGCCCGGTCCGGTGCGCCGCTTCCCGCTTGCCGAAGCCGGCGAGGCCGTCCGCGGCCTCCTCGACCGGCGCCAGGCCGGGTATCTGGCGCTGACGAACCAACACCCGCCGACTACGACGGAGATTTCCGATGTTCCTGGACCATTTCAAGACCATGGCGGCCTATAACCACTGGGCCAACGGGCGGCTCTACGACGCCTGCGCCAAGCTGGGCGACGGGGACCGAAAGCAGGACCGCGGCGCATTCTTCGGCTCGATCCACAACACGCTCAACCATATCCTGGTCGGAGACCGCGCCTGGCTCGCGCGCCTCGAAGGAGTGGACGACGGCGGAATTCCGCTGGACGCCGTGCTTTTCGACGATTTCAACGAACTGCGCCGCGCGCGGGAAGCCGAGGACGACCGCATCGACCGCGTGCTCGGGACGATGACCGAGGACCGGCTGGCAGGCGATCTCGCATACAGCAATCTAGCCGGCGCGTCCTTCCGCACCCCGATGCGGATTGTCTGGACGCACGTCTTCAACCACGAGACTCACCACCGCGGCCAGGTCCACGCCATGCTGAGCCAGGCCGGACTTGCGCCGCCGGAGCTCGACCTGATCCATTACGTCCGCACGCTCTGACCGGCAGCGGGACGCGGCGACGCCAAGCCGCCTCTCGCACCGGCCGCCGCCCCGCCCCATATTCAGCGGATGGGCGATGTCGCGCCATATCTCGGGCCCGAGGAGGCCGATGCCGCAGTGCGCCGCGCCGTCGGCCGCTACATCCGCCGCCGCCGGGACATGGCGCCCGGATTCGTCCGGCGCAATTTCCGCCTGCGGGGAACGCTCGAACTCCACCGCCGGGCGGTCGGACGGGACCTGCTGCGCGCCCCCGCCAACCTCGCGCTGGCCGGCCCCAATCTTGCCCTGGAGGCCGCCGCCCGGCTCGCCGAGCGCGGCGGATACGAAAGCGCCGCCGCCGGACTGCGCCGGGGCCGCCGCGTGTTCGTCACCGATGTCGCGCGCGAAATCGAGTGGCGACTGTTCACCGAATTGCTGGAACTGCCCTATGGACAGCCCGGGCGGGACTCGGAGCGGGATGCGCTGGCCGACGAGATCGCTTGCGACCCGGCGGTAAGCGCATTGCTGGAGCAACTTTCGTCCGCGTCCACATCGCCCGCCTTCCTGGCCTGGGCGGAACGAGCGGCCGGGCGTTACGGCGAGGCGCGGCTGGCAGTCGCCGAGCTTGCCGCTTCGCTTGTCTCCGCCGGCATCGGCGCGGCCGCGTTCCGGCAATGGACGCCGGGCGCGCTCTCGCTCGGTCCTGTCGCGGCGCAGGCGCTGGCGCAGCAGGCGGCGATAGCGGGCTTCCCGCTCGGCGCGACTGCCGGCGGCCTCTGGTACGGGCTTGTCCCCGCCAAGGCCTCGACCGTTGCCATAGCCGGCCTCACCGGCGCGCTGGTGCTGTTGCCGGCCATGCTGACCGCGTTCGCCGGCGTGGCGGCCGACCCTGTGCAGGCGCATCTCGGCCTGCACGACCGCCGGCTCGCCCGTCTGCTGGACGCGCTCGAAGGCCGCCTGCTCGGCGAGGCCGGCCCCGGTTTCAATCCGCGCGAGCCGTGGGTGGCGCGGATTCTCGACCTCGCGGACCTCCTGAATCTCGTCCGCCGCACGGCGGGTTAGCCGGGGAGAATGCCCCAGGCCCCGGCGATGAGTTCGTAGCTGCGCCGGCGCGCGGCTTCGTCATGCGTCCAGGTGACGATGGCGATCTCGTCCACGCCAAGCTCCTCGCCGATGGCCGCAATCCGCTCGACCACGCGCTCCGGCCGGCCGACAATGGCCTCCTCGCGGAAGCGGGCGAGCCGGGCCGTCTCGCCGACATTGTATTCATGGGCAGCGGCCTTTTCGGCGGACTCGAGCGGCAGGAACACGCCCCGGTCGCGGCCGAGACGCCAGCGCAGGCGGGGACCGAAATGGAACTGCGCTTCCTCCTCGCTGTCCGCCGCAAGCGCCCAGACGCAGATCGCCGAATGCGGCTCCGGCCAGTCGGCGCTCGGCTTGTAATGCTCGCGATAGAGGCCGAGCGCCTCCCGGGCCCCGCGCCCGTCGGTGAAGAACCAGGCGAAGGCGTAGGGCAGGCCGAACCAGGCCGCCACCTGCGCGCCGTAATTTGACGAGCCGAGCAGCCAGATCTGAGGCGTTGTCTCCCCCTGTGGAAAGGCGCCGAGCCTGCGGAACGGGTGCCCTTCCGGCAGCGGCTCGGCCTTGAGCCAGGCCTGAAGGTCGCGGATGTCGGCGGGGAATTCCGTCGGGCGCTCATTGGCGCGCGGATTGAGCGCGAAGGCGGTCAGGCCGTCCGATCCCGGCGCGCGGCCGAGGCCGAGGTCGATGCGCCCCGGCGCCAGCGCATCCAGCACCCGGAACTGCTCGGCGACCTTGAAGGGCGCGTAATGCGGCAGCATCACCCCGGCGCTGCCGATGCGGATATGCGAGGTCCGGGCCGCCATGCCGGCGACCAGGATCTCCGGCGCCGTGCCGACGATGGTCGGGTGGTTGTGGTGCTCCGAGACCCAGAAGCGCGCATAGCCGAGCCGCTCGCAATGCTCGGCCAGCGCAACCGTATTGCGGATCGCCTCGGCTTGCGGGCGGCCTTCGGCGGCGATCGACTGGTCCAGAATGCCGAGGCGCAAGGGTCAGGCAGGGTCGGCGTCGAGGCGCGCGGCGATGTCTTCCAGCTCCTCGGAGGCGGCGGGATAGCGGTGCAGCACGCGCGGGTCGTGGCCCGGCACCACCCGGTCCGGCGCGCCGGCCAGCGCCTCCAGCCGGTCGAAGCCGGCCAGCAGGTCGGCCACGTTATAGACGATCGGGAACGGGCGGCGCTCCTCCAGATTGGCGTAGAAATGCGCCGCGTCCGAAGCCAGCACCACCGGACCGCGCCGGGTCTCGACGCGCACGCTCATCAGCCCCCTGGCATGGCCGCCGATATGGTGCACCGACACGCCGGGCGCGAGCCGGGCGTCGCCGTCATGGAAGGCAACCTCGCCCGCATAGACCTTGCGCACCATCGTGCAGACATCCTCGATATGGTAGGGTGCCTGCAACACGCCGTGGCACATGCAGGGGCCGGTGGCGTATTCCATCTCCTGCTCCTGGAGGTGGAAGCGCGCATTCGGGAAGTCCCGGAGTGTGCCCGCATGGTCGTAGTGGAGATGCGTCACCACCACGTCGCGAACCGCGTCCGCATCGACGCCGACCAGCGCGAGGCCCTCCTTCGGCAGGCGCTGGAGCTTGCGCCCCCTTTCGACGGCGGTTTCGTGGTTGAACCCGGTATCGACGATGAAGGTCCGCGAGCGGCCGACCACGGCCCAGACATAGAAATCGAGCTGGCCGGACATGTCGTGCGGGTCGCCGCCGATCATGTTCTCGCTCATCGACCGCTTGGCCACCTCGCCGTATTTGACCGCGTAAATCTCGTAGAGATCACCGTCCTGCATGGGTCCTTACCTCCACCTCTCCATTCGCCCGTTCGATGGCCGTGCGCCGCGCGGCCGAGACGGCGCTCCGGGCGGCCGCCTTCCTTCGACAGCCTACCACGCCTGTCCAGAGGTCGGGCCCGCGCGCCCGGCCGGGGGGCTGCGATCAGTCGTTGGCGAGCGCCGGCAGGGCGTTCAGATAGGCAAGCACATTCTCCAGCGGCTCCACATCGCCGAACTTGGCGTCGATATCGAACAGGTTCCATTCCACCGCGCCCGGCGCCCGGTCGCCCACGGCCTCGCGCACCACGATGGGGCGGAACCCGTCGGCGATGGCGTCCTCGACGCTATGGCGCACGCATCCCGCCATCGTCACCCCGGTGACGATGACCGTGTCCACGCGCTGCGCGCGAAGGTAGCCGGCGAGCCAGGTGCCGTGGAAGGCGCTGGCCCGCTTCTTGAGGATCACCTGCTCGCCGGGCCCGGGCGCAAGGCGGTCGTCGATGCCGGTCGCTTCGGCGCCCTCGAACAAGGCCTCGGTCGGGATCTTCAGGTGCCAGAGGCCCGTGTCCGGATGCGGCCCGGCGGGGTTCCGGTAGGCGGTGGAGGTGAAGACGACGGGGATGCGCTTCTCCCGCGCCGCCGCGAGCAGGGCCCGGTTGGCGGGGATGATCTCCTCCATGTTGTCGCAGGTGAAGGGATAGCCCGGCCGCGTCCAGGCATTGGCCATGTCGATGACCAGCAGCGCGGGTCGGGCGCCGTAGCCGATGCGACGCTGGAAGCCGCGTTCCCTGTAAATCTCGGAGTCCGCTGCGAAGATGATCTCCAGCGCGGCCTTGATTTCGGGCGGCGTGACGGGCATTGCGCGTTACTCCTTCGCTTGCATAGCGGCAGGACCGGTCTGTGGCACGATAAATCGCGCTGTTTCCCGCGTCAAAACGGAGGCGGCGCTCATTTGCCGTCCGGATACCACAGCACCACGCTGCCCGGCTTCGGCCGCGTCCGTTGCACCGCGCCCTCCGATGGTCGATAAACCTTGGCGATGAACGGCGGCCCGTGCTTCCGGGCAAAACGCTCGACAGCCCGGATCTACCGGGCGAAATTCTCCGCCAACTCCCGATGCGACGCCTTTCCAACAACGATAAAGAGCCCGACCCTGGCGCGTATCACGGCTTCTTTCACGTTCGGCCTGTAATTTGTGCGTCGATCTCTGGATATGGCGAACCAGCCGCGTCTCCCTACCTCAACCAACCATTCTTCGTCCGCTGCATCGTGCCGAAACAAGTCGGCATGCCTTCTTACCTGGAGACCGGAGGATCTCAGAATCTCGGGGAAATAGCGCCCGAGATCCCGATCGGTGAAAAATATCACACCTACGCCGCTCTTTCGTAAATGGTAGCCCGTCCTATATCGTCAAGAGTCAAATCGTAGTCTTTGGCAATATCTTCCTCCCTCTCAGTTGCATCCAGGCGAGTGACTATTGCATCCGTTGAAATTCCGCAACGTCGTATGACAGGACGGCCAAATGCCACACATGGATCGATAACGATGATTTTTTTCTCCCCGTCAAGGGAGTAAAGGCGCCTCGGAAGATTAAATTCATCGCGATCTATCGATTTCAATAATTCCTCCAATATGGCCTTCATGGCCAGTCGGCCGGATTTGATCAGATTGGTCATCCTTCCATATTCGTCCAGAAAAATTTCGTCTGCATCCGTCCGCAATTGATCACTCAAGAGAAACCGCTTTGTGTTGCAGGAAACTTTTACCGTTCCCATAGCATCGAGCGCGGACTTTATCGATACCCCGTGTCTCGTCCTGAGGGCGCGGAGCGTATGGCACTCGACAAGGTTATTGAAAGAAAGGCGCAAAGGGCTTTCGCTGGCCGGTTCGATCAGCGGACCCAGCCGATTGTTCCGGGGCGTATCGGACCGATCCGGCTCCTGCGCCCACGACCGCAATGTCGGCGCCGAAATTTTCAGATACCCCGCCGCTTCCGGAACCGTATAGGCCGGCCGATCCCTGACATCTTCCTGTTTCCGCATGATCCGCGTCATCGCCATGTCCCGCCTGCCGGGTCGATAGCAGCATGAATCGCCGCCGCCCGGAAGGCAACCGCTTCTACAGGTTCTTCAGCGATTCGATGTGGACCTGGGCGTTCCAGGCGTAGTGGGCGGTCTGGCGGCGGAAGCCGGCCAGGGCTTCCGGGGCGAGGTCGCGCATCTTCTTCGCCGGCGCGCCGGCCCAGAGCTCCCCCGCCAGAATGCGCTTGCCCGGCGCGAGCAGGGAGCCGGCGGCGAGCATGGCGTCGCCCTCGACCACGCAGCCGTCCAGCACTGTGGCGCTCATGCCGATAAAGGCGCGGTCTTCCAGCCGGCAACCGTGAATCATGCAGCGGTGGCCGACCAGGACCTCGTCGCCGATGAAGGTGTCGAAGGCGCCGCCGGTGACATGCACTACGGCGCCGTCCTGGATATTGGCGCCCGCGCCGATGCGGATGCGGCCGACATCGCCGCGCACCACGGCGTTGTACCAGACGCTGGACCCGGCCCCGATCCCGACATCGCCGACCACCACCGCGCCGGGCGCCAGGAAGACATCCTCGGCAAGCTTCGGCCACACGCCCCGATAGGGCAGAACCGCGCCTCTCACGGATACATCGCTTCCAGCTCGAGCCCGGTCGTCTCCTCCCAGCCCTGCATCGCGTTCATGTTCTGCACCGCCTGGCCGGACGCGCCCTTGACGAGGTTGTCGATGGCCGAGACCAGGATCGCCCGGCCGGGCGCGCGGTCCGCCGCCACGCCGATATCGCAGCGATTGGTGCCGCGCACATGGCGGGTCGCCGGCGCGCCGGACGGCAGCACATGCACAAAGGGCTCGCCCGCATAACGTTTGCGGAGCCGTTCGCGCAGCCCGTCCGCCGTCTCGCCATTGGCGAGTTCGACATAGATGGTGGACAGGATACCGCGGTTCATCGGCGCCAGATGCGGAGTGAAGCTGACGATCACGGGCGCGCCCGCCGCCTCGCCGAGCCCTTGCTCGATCTCGGGCGCGTGGCGGTGCCTGCCGATGCCGTAGGCGTGGATGCCGTCCTGCACCTCGGGGAACAGGATGTCCTCGCGCAGCGACCGCCCGGCCCCGGTGACGCCCGACTTGGCGTCCACGACGATGTTCCGGGACTCGACCGCGCCCGCCTCGATCAGCGGCACCAGCGGGAGCTGCGCGCTCGTCGGGTAGCAACCCGGATTTGCCACCAGGCGCGCCCGCGCCACTTGCCCGCGCTTGATCTCCGTCAGCCCGTAAACCGCGCTTTTCTGCAGTTCGGGCGCCCGGTGCGCATGGCCGTACCACTCCGCATAGGTCTCGATATCGGCCAATCGGAAGTCCGCGGAGAGGTCCACGACCTTCAGATGCTCCGGCAGGGCCGCCACCGTCTCCTGCGTCGTACCGTGCGGCAGGCAGCAGAACACGATGTCATGGGCGCCGAAATCGACATCTTCGATGCGCAGCAGGTCCGGCAGGCCGAGCGCGGCCAGATGCGGGAACACCGCGCCGAAGGGCTCGCCTGCGCGCCGGTCGGCGGTGAGCGTGCGGATTTCGATATGCGGGTGGCGGGCCAGCAGGCGGATCAGCTCCGCGCCGGTATAGCCGCTCGCGCCCAGGATCGCCGCCCGGGCCCGGTTTCCGATCTGGGGCATGGGGCGCTCACCCTTCCCTTTGGCGCGGGCCCCCGCGCCGGAACCGCGTTAGTGTCCTTAGTGTTCCGGTTTCGAAGTTTGCATGACTTCGATCGGGATATGAGGCCTCTTCGGCTTGGCGGGTGAGAACGCGGCGCAAAACCACTCTAACTTCTCGATCGGGACACTAGCGTTTCGAGAACTGGAAGCTGCGCCGCGCCTTCGGCTTGCCGTATTTCTTGCGTTCCACGCGACGGGCGTCGCGGGTCAGGAATCCGCCCTGCTTGAGCGCCGGACGCAAGCCCGGCTCGAAAGAGGTGAGCGCCTTGGCGATGCCGTGGCGCACCGCGCCGGCCTGGCCCGACTGGCCACCGCCGCGCACCGTGCAGATCACGTCGTACTGGTTCGTGCGGTTCACCGCGGCGAAGGGCTGGGCGATCAGCATCCGGTGGGTCGGCCGCGGAAAATAGGCCTCCCCCGCCTTGCCGTTCACCGTCACCCGGCCGGCGCCCGGGCGGATCCAGACGCGCGCGACCGACTCCTTGCGCTTGCCGGTGGCATAGGCGCGTCCGAAATCGTCGATCTGCGGCGCGGCAGGCGTTGCCGGGGCCGGCCGCTCCGGCGCCTCCTCGCCGCCGAGAACCTGTTTCAGGTCGGCGAGCGTGCGGGTCTCCTCGGTCATGACCTTCAGGCCCTCCTGACGTTCTTGCGGTTCATGGCCGCGATATCGAGCGGCGCCGGCTTCTGGCCCGCATGGCGGTGCTCGGGGCCGGCATAGACATGCAGCTTCGAGATGACCTGCCGGCCGAGCTTGGTCTTGGGCAGCATCCGTTCGACGGCCTTGACGACAAGCTGCTCCGGGCGCCGGGCGCGCTGTTCCCGGACCGTCCGCGAGCGCAAGCCGCCCGGATAGCCGGTATGCCAGTTATAGACCTTGTCGTCTTCTTTCGCGCCGGTCAGCGCCACCTTGTCCGCATTGACGACCACCACATGGTCGCCGCAATCGATATGCGGCGTGTAAAGCGCCTTGTGCTTGCCGCGCAGCCGCATGGCGACAATCGAGGCAAGGCGGCCGAGCACCAGCCCGTCGGCATCGACCAGCCACCAGTTCCGCTCGACGTCTGCCGGCTTGGCGGAGTATGTGTTCATCTGTCCCTCTTCACTGGAGCGAGACGGCGGCGCAACATAACGGGACCGCAGCGCCTGTCAATGCGCGAGGCGTCGCGGCCTTTTGGCAGCGCGGGAGACCGAACCGATGAGCGAGCCGATCCTGCTGCGCAGCGACGCGGACGGCGTCGCCACGCTGACACTCAACCGGCCGGAGCAGCGCAACGCGCTCTCCCGCCCGATGCTCGCGGCGCTCTCCGGCGCCCTGGAGGCCATCGGGCAGGACCGTTCGGTGCGCGCGGTGGTGATCGCCGGCAACGGCCCCGGCTATTGCGCCGGACACGACCTGAAGGAAATCCGCGCCACGCCGGACCGCGCCTTCTACGACATGTTGTTCGCCGAATGCAGCGCGCTGATGACGCGCATCGTGCGCCAGCCCCAGCCAGTGATCGCCCGCGTCCACGGCATTGCGACCGCGGCCGGCTGCCAGCTCGTCGCAAGCTGCGACCTGGCCATTGCGAGCGAGGAAGCGCGGTTTGCGACCCCCGGCGTCAATATCGGCCTGTTCTGCTCGACGCCGATGGTGGCGCTGTCGCGCGCCGTTTCGCGCAAGCACGCCATGGAGATGCTGCTGACCGGCGATCTCATGGACGCCGGGACGGCGTGGCGGTTCGGGATCGTCAACCGCGTCGTGCCGGCCGCCGCGCTCGAAGCCGAGACGCAGGCGCTCGCGGCGAAGATCGCCGGCAAGTCGGGCGCGGTGGTGAAGATCGGCAAGGAAGCCTTCTACCGCCAGCTCGAAATGGGGCTGGACGAGGCCTACGACTACACCAGCGGCGTCATCGCGGCGAACATGGAGATGCGCGACGCTGAAGAGGGCGTCGACGCCTTCATCGCCAAACGCGAGCCTGTCTGGCGGCACCGCTGAGGGGGCGGGGAGATGTACGGCGGCGCCTCTTGGCGAAGTGTCATGTTCTGTCATGTTTTGTCATGTTTTGTCGTAACTGCCCCGTCTGTTTGTTTTGAAGGAGGCGCTTCGCAGACGCCGGCTTGTCTGGCGTATTGGAGCGGTCCACCGCGCCCTTCGCTCATCCTGAGTAGCGCCCGCGGCAGCGGGCGCGTATCGAAGGACGGATCCCGTGGCGGCCCCCTCGATACGCGGCTGGCGCCGCTACTCGGGATGAGCGACTGTGTTGTTTTTCAAGCGTTGCGCCATGTTTTTTGTCTCTGAGGATGGCGTTGAGGATTGTGGGGAGCTTTCTCATGACGGCGGTGAGAGCGAGTTTTGGGCTTCCCGGCGTCGGTGAGACGTTTGTAGAAGCGCCTCGGGGCGGGGTTGTATCGGCTTGCCGAGAGGGCGGCCCTGTAGAGGCGCGGACGCTTGCACGGCCTCCCCGGACGGTTCGCCTTCCGCGCAGGGTTCCGCTGTCGCGGTTGAAGGGCGCGACGCCGACGAGTGCGGCGCTGCGTCTTCGGCTGAGGGTTCCGAGGTCGGGGAGGTCTGCGATCGGGGTGCGTGCGGTGACATCGCCGACCCCGGGGACGCTTTTGAGGAGGGGTCCTCGGCGTGGCGCCATGCGGGGGTTTTTGCCGATTAGTGTCGCCGCGTTCGGTTTCGAGGTCGGAGAGTTCGCGCTGCGGGGCGGCGAGCACAGGGTCGATGCTGCCGACCATGCGGCGGCTTGCGAGGCGTTGCCTGCGGTTTCTCTCGGCCCAGATCATTTCGATGATCTGGCGTCGGCGCGTAACGAGTTCGCCGAGCGCGCGGGCCTGCTCGTCGGGCGCCGGGCGAGGGTCGGGGCGGACCGCCTCGGCGAAATGGGCGATCGCCGCTGCGTCCGGGGCGTCGGTCCTGGCGAGCCGACCGGTGGCGCGGGCGAAGTCCCAGATCTGGCGCGGGTTGACCACCGCCAATGGCAACCCTGCCGCGCACAGCGCCGCCCCCGCCGTGACCTCGAAGCCGCCGGTCGCCTCCAGCACCACCAGCGCTACATCGAGCCCGCCAAGGCGGTCCACCAATGCCTCCAGGCCTTTGCCGTCGCGCGCGGCGGCAAAGGCCTCGCCCGACGGGCGCAGATGCACGTCGAGCCGATCCTTCGCCACGTCGATCCCGACGAACATCCGTTCCATGTCCCGTCCTTGCAAATGCGGTCTCGCAGGGCGGACCAGGCGACTGTTCGGGTTGCCGGGAACGGCGGACGGGGAGCCACGCTCATCCACGGTCTCTAACACCAAGGGGAATCCGGTCTCCCGTCCGCTTCCGCCACCGGAAACATAACCCCGATGGCAGTTCGACGAGATACAAGGGGGAAAGGGCACGCGCCATGAGGGACGAGGGGGGTGCGGAGGCCCGCCGCGTTGCGCCGGGCGGGATGACGATGGACGCGCATCGTCCGCATCCCGGGTAGTTACCCCCGAGGCCGGGAAGCTCGCGCCGGCCGGCGCGTGGAAGCCCGGCGCCTGACGGGCGCATGGCCGGCGCGGGATGGCGTTTCGCGACGGCGCGCGCCGGCGCGGTCGAGGCTCTCTCGATCCCGGTCCTCGCCCCCGCCTTCTGCCGCAGCGTCGTCGTTTTCGATGCGGTATCGGTATCCGGCGGCGCGTTCTTCCGTCTCGACGACCGTATCGACCGTTCACCGGCCGCCGCTACTGGCTGGCCCAGACGATGCGGGCGATCCAGTCCAGATCCTCGCGGTCGAAGGCGCGGTCCTCATGCGCGGGGTTGAAGGAGCGCAGCTCCACGCGGCGCGCGCTCAGCCGCCCGAGCCATTTCGCCAGCACCTCGCCGTCGCGGGTCCGCGCCACCACGCGGTCGCCGCGGCGCAGGCTCGCCGCCGGCGACACCACCACGATGTCGCCGTCACGATAGACCGGCTCCATGCTGTCGCCCGCGATCTCCAGCGCGTAGGCGTTCGGGTCGCTCAGGTCCGGGAAGGCCACCTCGTCCCAGCCCGAGCCCACCGGGTAGCCGGCATCGTCGAAAAAGCCGTTGCCGCCCGCCTGGGCATGGCCGATCACCGGGATGACATGCTCCGGCGCGCCCTCGCGGCGAAGCTGCTCGGCGAACAGCCCCGACACACCGGAACCGGTCGCCGCCATCGCCTTGGAGATGCTCTCCGTGCTGGGCCAGCGCGGGCGTCCGCCCCTGGTGGTGCGCTTGCTGCGGTTGAAGGTGGTCGGGTCCAGGCCCGAGCGCCTCGCGAGGCCGGACGCCGACAGGCCGTGACGCTCCGCCAGCGCGTCGAGCGCGGCCCAGACATCGGAATGGGACAGCATGATTTTCATTTAGGCACAATTCCGCTTGACATGCACTAGGAAAAAGACCACATATCGCAATTGGGAACATAATTCGAACTCAAAGGGGAATTCATACCTGTTTCCGGTCATTCACCAACTTCTTCCGTCAACGAAGCGCCGTTCCGCAGTGCCGAGGAGGCCTGGTTCTGGTTCATGTCCTGGCGCCTCATGGTCGAGGACGGCGGCGCGCCCGGCCATGAAGGCCGGGGCCGGCCCTGCATGCCGCTCGACATGTTGGCCTGCCTGCGCCGGCTCGTAAAGCCCGGCCGGCTCACCCGGCGCCAATTGCGGGTGCTGGCCGAGTTCGGCGGCCGCCTCGAAGCGCCCGGCCACGGGCCGCTCGCCTGGCTCTGGGAGGAGGGCATGGCGCGTCTGGAGGAGCTGCTCCGCGCCAAGGGCATCGTCGCCCGCAGAACCGGCGCAAGCCGGAGGGCCGCGGCGTGACGGGCGGAAGACCCGAGGGAGAGGGGCGGGCGCTCGCCGTGTTCTCCGGCAAGGCGGACCTCGGCTGGTTGCGGCTGCTCCGGCCCGGCTTCCGCCACTGCTTCGTCGCGCTGGAGGAGGCCGGGCGCTGGATCACGGTCGATCCGCTGGCCGGCTACACCGATGTCGCCGTGCAGCCCGTGCCGGCGGCGTTCGACCTCGCCGGCTTCTACCGCGAGCGGGGCTTCACCGTGGTCGAGACGCGCCGGCGGCGGCGCTTCCGGCCCGCCCCGCCGCTGCCCGCCACCTGCGTCGAAATGGCCAAGCGAGTGCTCGGAATCGCCTCCTGGCGGGTGCTCACGCCGAGGCAGTTGCATGATTTCCTGCTCCGATATGAGTAATATTTCCTGAATCCCACTTACAAACGAGAAACCCGGGGTGACGCAGATTTAAACATGAAGGGAACAAGTATGAATCCGGAAACAGCGAACCCGGAGGCGCTGCTCGAAGGCTACCGCCGCGCCGAGGCCCGGCGGCGCCCCTGGGAGGCGCTGTGGCGCGACTGCGCGGCCCATGCCCTGCCGGGCGGGGCCGCGGGCTATCATGGCGGCGGCGGCGCGGCCTATAACGGCGGCGGCGTGGGCGCCGCGGCGCGCATCTACGACGCGACCGCCGCCGATGCGGCCGAACAGCTTGCCGCCAGCCTGCTCGCCGAACTCACGCCGCCCTTCGAGCGCTGGGTCGGCTTCGAGCCGGGGCGCGATACCGGCCCCGGGGGAGTCGAGGCGCTGGAAGAGACGGCGGCAGCGGTGCAGGGCCATCTCGACCGCTCCGCCTTCGCGGTCGAGATGCATCAGGCGCTGCTCGACCTCGCGGTGCTCGGCACGGGCTGCCTGCTGTTCGAGGAGAGCGCGCTCGGCGCGGCCTCGGCCTTCCGCTTCACCGCCGTGCCGCTTGCCGAGGTGGCGCTGGAGGAAGGCCCGGAAGGCCGGCTCGACCGGGTGTGGCGAAGGCGCGCGCTCGGCCCCGCCGCGCTCCGCGCCCGCTTCCCCCGCGCGCCTGTCCTGAACGGCGAGGGGCCGTTCGGGGTCGTCGAGCGCGTGGCGCCGGAGCCGGGCGGCGCGCGCTATCTCGCCGTGCTGGAAGGCGGCGGCGGGCGGGCGGCGCGGCTGCTGGCCGAGGGCCGGTTCGCCGTCTCGCCCTTCGTCTGCTTCCGCTGGCTGAAGGCGCCGGGGGAGGTCTATGGCCGCTCGCCGGTGATGAAGGCGCTGCCCGACATCAAGACCGCCGACAAGGTGGTGGAGCTCATCCTGAAGAACGCCTCCATCGCCGCGACCGGCATCTGGCAGGCGGACGACGACGGCGTGCTCGACCCGGCGGCGGTGGAGCTGGCGCCGGGCGCGGTCATGCCCAAGGCGGTGGGCTCGGCGGGCCTCACGCCGCTCGCCGCGCCGGGGCGTTTCGACGTCTCGCAGCTCGTGCTGGAGGACCTGCGCAAGCGCATCCGCCACGCGCTGCTCGCCGACCGGCTGGCCGAGCCCGCGAGCCCGGCCATGACCGCGACCGAGGTGCTGGAGCGCGCGGCGGAGACGGCAAGGCTGCTCGGCGCGACATACGGGCGGCTGGAGGCGGAGCTGCTGACGCCGCTGATCGAGCGCGCGCTGTCGATCCTGGCCCGGCGCGGCGAGGCGCCGGCCTTCGCGCTGGACGGGCGGGAGGCCTCGCTCCGGCTGCGCTCGCCGCTGGCGCAGGCGGCCGGGCGGCGCGAGGCCGGGGCGGCGCTGACCTGGCTCGGCGCGGTGGCGGGCCTAGGCCCGGAGGCGCTGGCGGCGGTCGATACCGCCCGCGCCGCGCGCTGGCTGGGCGCGCGCCTCGGCGTGCCGCCGGCCCTGCTGGAGCCGCCGGGCCCGCTGCCCGGCGCGGCGCTCCGGGGCTAGACGGGCCGCTACTCGGCCGGGGCGGCGGGCTCGTTGCGGCGGACGATATAGCCTTCGAGGAAGTCCATCTTGCCTTCGAGCCGGCTCAGCCGGTCGCGGATCTCCCTGAGTTCCGCCCCGATGCGGTCGATGCGGGCGCCGAGGCTGCGATGGCCCTGCCAGATCAGGCCGGCGAGCGCGATGCCGACGCCAAGGATCGCGATGAGTTCCGGTCTCAACAGGCTTTCCCCGAGCCCGTCGGCCCAAACTGCCCGGCCGCCTGCGCCCGGTCAAGAGACGGAAGACGCCCTCCCTGCGGGCGGCGCCCCGAAAGGGGCCGCCCGTTTTCGCTCCAACCCTCACCACCCGAAGACAAGGAGACACGACCCCGTGGAAACGGATATCGAAACCGAAACGGAGATCCCGGCCCGCCCCGACGGCCTGCCGGACGAGTTCTGGGATGCCGGGGCCGGGCGCGTGCGCCTCGACGAGCTGGTGGGCGCTTACGGCGCGGCGACGTCCGCCGGCAGGCCGCCCGCAAGCCCGGAGGACTATGCGCTCGAGCTGGACGGCCTGCTCGGCGGCCCGGACGCCGAGGCCAACCGGCGGATGCACGAGGCCGGCTTCACCAACGCCCAGGTCCAGCTCGTCTATGACATGGCGTCCTCGCTGCTGCTGCCGCTGGCGGGCGAGGTCGCAAGCGAGCTGGAGCGGGCCGAGCGCGAGGACCGGCTCGCGGACCGCTATGGCGGCGCGGACGGCTGGCGGCGCGCGAAGGGCCAGATGGAGGCCTGGGCGGGGGCCAACCTGCCCGCCGGCGTGGCCGGGGCGCTGACCGGCTCGGTCGAGGGCGCGGCGGCGCTCGAACGGCTGATGGATGCGGGCGAACCCGGCCTCGGCGGCCATGACGGCGAGCGGCCCGCCGGGGCGGCGACGCTCGACGGCCTCCGCCGCCTCCAGGGCGACCCGCGCTACTGGCGCGACCGCGACCCGGCCCTCGTCCGGCAGGTCATGGAGGGCTACCGGCGCCTCTATCCGGGCGGCGGGGAAGACGAGTCCTGACGCGGGCTCGACACACACAGACACACACAAACCCTGAAACGAGAACAGGAGGACAGGCGCCATGCCCGTCGATCTCTCCCCTTCCTTCATCAAGGCGTTCGAGGGCGAAGTCCACAACGCCTACCAGCGCCAGGGCTCGAAGCTCCGCGACACGGTGCGCACCCGGCGCGGCGTCATGGGCTCCAGCGTGACCTTCCGCAAGGTCGGGCGCGGCGCCGCGTCCACCAAGGCCCGGCACGGCCAGATCCCGGCGATGAACGTCGATCACGCCGCGGTCGAATGCCAGCTCCGCGACTATTACGCCGGCGAGTGGGTGGACCGGCTCGACGACCTGAAGATCGGCGGCGGCGAGCGCGACACGGTCGCCAAGGCGGGCGCCTATGCGCTCGGCCGCAAGACCGACCAGCTCATCGCCGCGGCGCTCGACGGCTCGGAGAACCATGCCGGCGCCGACACGGACGGGCTGACCAAAGCCAAGGTGCTCACCGCGTTCGAAATGCTTGGCCAGGCCGATGTGCCGGACGACGGCGAGCGCACCGCCGTCATCGGCTGGAAGCAGTGGTCGGACCTCATGAAGATCGAGGAGTTCGCCAATGCCGACTATGTGGGCGCGGAAGACCTGCCCTGGCGCGGCACCCAGGCCAAGCGCTGGCTCGGCACGCTCTGGCTGCCGCATTCGGGGCTGACGCTCAGGGACTCGGTCCGGCTCTGCCACTGGTTCCACAAGAGCGCGGTCGGCCACGCCGCCGGCGCGGAAGTCACCACCGACATCACCTGGCACGGCGACCGCGCCGCCTGGTTCGTCGCCAACTGGATGAGCCAGGGCGCCGCGCCGATCGACGCCGAGGGCGTCGTGACCATGCGCTGCCTCGAAACCTGACCGCAACGAAAGGAACATATCGCCCTATGGCGTTCAAATCCGCAAACCTCTCCGTGCTGGCCTACGCCAACGGATTCACCTTCTGGCACTACAAGTCCGCCGAGGACGCGAACGGCGACATGACGGCCGCCGGCTATTTCGACGCCGCCGCCGACCTGCTGCGCTCCGGCGACATGCTGGCGCTCAACGGCGCGGACGACAGCGCGGCGCTGGTCCGCGTTTCGTCCAACCGCAAGGGCAGCGTCGCGGTCGGCTTCACCACCGACTGGGAGACCCAGACGGCGGTGGACGACGCCGACGGCGGCTCGACCGTCGATGCCGAAGCCCGCGCGGCGGTCAACGCCGTCATCCGCGCGCTCGAACGGGTCGGCGTGCTGGCGGCCTGACGGCCGGCGATCGGCGGCCAGCGGCCGGTGGGCAGCGAGTCCCCCGGCTGCTGGCCGCCATCCACCATCCACTACCGAAGGGACTTCACCATGACATTGACCGCCGTCCAGATTGCGAGCCAGGCGCTTGTCCGGCTCGGCGCGCTGCCGATTTCCGATTTCGCGGAGCCGGTGCTCGAGGCCCGGACCGTCGCCGCGCTCTACCCGACGCTCCGCGACACGCTGATCGCAGGCCATGCCTGGCGCTTCGCCGCGGCGGAGGCGCCGCTCGACCCCGTGGACGAGGCGCCGCTGCCCGGCTTCGCGCATGTCTTTCGGCTGCCGGCCGGTTTCCTGAATGTGCTGGCCGTGGAGGGCGGGCGCGAGGCCGGCTGGCGCATCGCCGGCGGCCGGCTGCACGCCCATCCGGCGGCGGTGCGGCTGGCCTATCTCTTCCGCGCCGACGAAGCGGAGTTCCCGCCCTGGTTCACGGACGCGCTCGCCGCCGGCCTTGCCGCCGCCTTCTGCCTGCCGGTGACGGAGAATGCCTCGCGCGCCGAGTCCCTGGCGCGTCTGGCCGAGGCTGCGCTCCGCCGCGCCCGGCGCATCGACGCCCTCCACGACCCGGCGCCCGCGCTCGCGCGCTTCCCGCTGATCGAGGCGCGGGCATGACCCGGATCAACACGCTCAAGACCTCGTTCGGCGCGGGCGAGCTGTCGCCGCGCCTCGCCGGGCGACCGGACCTCGCCGCCTATCGCGACGGCGCGCGCCGGCTCCGCAATGTCGCCGTCCATGCGACGGGCGGGCTGTCGCGGCGGCCGGGGCTCGCCTTCGTCGAGGCCGCGCCCGGCCCCGGCCGGCTCGCCGCCTTCGGGTTCAACGCCGAGCAGGGCTACCTGCTGCTGTTCACCGACCGGGCGCTGCGCATCTACCGGGCGGGCGCGAGGGTCGCGCTCGCCGCCGCGCCCTGGCGGGAGGCGGACCTGGCCCAGCTCAACTGGACGCAGACCGCCGACACGCTGCTGGTCGTGCATCCCGACTACCCGCCGCAGGCGGTGACGCGGCGCGCGGAGGACGACTGGCGGATCGCGCCCTGGGAATGGGCCGAGCGCGCCGGCCGGTCCATGCGGCCCTGGCGCCGCTACGCCGCGTCTGCGGTGACGCTCACGCCGTCCGGCGCTTCGGGGCGCATCCGGCTCACCGCCTCGGCCCCGGTCTTCGCGCCGGAGGATGCGGGCCAGCCCTACCGGATCGGGGCGGACGAGGTCCGGATCGTGCGCGTCGTGTCGGCCACGGAGGCGGAAGCCGATGTCGTCGGCGCGCTTGCGAGCGGGACGGCGGCGACCCCGGACTGGCGCGAGCCCGCCTTCTCGCCCCGGCGCGGCTGGCCGGTCTCGGCCGTGTTCCACCAGGACCGGCTGGCGATCGGCGGGTCGCGCTCGCTGCCGGACCGGCTCTGGCTCTCGCGCTCGGGCGCCTTCTTCGACTTCGACACAGGGACCGGGCTCGACGACGAGGCCATCGCCTTCCCGCTGCTCGCCGACCAGGCGAACGCGGTGCGCGCGGTCGTCTCCGGGCGGCATCTGCAGGTGTTCACCTCGGGCGCGGAATGGACCGTCTCCGGCAACCCGCTCACGCCCGCCTCGATCCAGCTTCGCCGGCAGACGCGCATCGGCTCGCCGGCCGACCGCGCCGTTCGGCCGGTGGATGTCGAGGGGGCGGTGCTGTTCCTCGCCCGCAACGGGCGGGAGCTGCGCGAATTCCTGTTCGCGGACGCCGAGCTCGCCTACCGGGCGCAGGACCTGGCGCTGCTGGCGAGCCACCTGTTCGCCGGGCCGGTCGAGACGGTCTGGGACGAGACGGGCCGGCGGCTGCTGGTCGTCATGGGCGACGGGTCGATGGCCGCGCTCACGCTCTGGCGGGCCGAGGGCGTCCATGCCTGGACGCGGTTCGAGACCGACGGGGCGTTCCGGTCGGCCGCGGTGGCGGGCGGCGCGGCCTGGGCGCTGGTCGAGCGCGAGGGCCGGTTCTCGGTCGAGCGCTTCGACGAGGCGCTCGGCGTGGACGCCGCGGTCTCCGGGATGGCCGCCCGGCCCACCCGCTCCTGGGGCGGCCTCGCCCATCTCGAAGGCCGGGAGGTCGCGGCCGTCGCGGACGGCCGGGCGCTTTCGGGGCTCCGGGTGTCGGGCGGGCGCATCCTGCTCGACATCCCGGCCCGGAGCGTGCAGGCGGGCCTCGCCTTCGCGCACAGGGTCGAGCCGCTCGCCCCCGGCGTTCCGCTTGCGCGCGGCGCGGTGCAGGGCGTGGCCCACCGGGCGGTGCGCCTGGTGCTGCGGCTTGCCGGCGCGCGGTCGCTGCGCTGCGACACGGGCTTCGGCTTCCGCCGGGCGGCGCTCGGCGAAGACGCCTTCACCGGCGACATCTCGCTCGGCGCGGGCGGCTGGCGGCGCGACGGCGCGGCCCCGCTCTGGCGCATCGAGGACGAGAGCCCGCTTCCCTTCCACCTCCTTTCCGCTGCAATCGAACTCAAGGTGACCGACATATGAGCGCACTTCTCCCCGTAGCCCTGGCGGCGGGCAACGCCCTGCTCGCCGAAGCCTCCGCCGCCGAGGCGGCCTCGCGGCGTCGCGCCGCCGCCCGGGCGCAGGCCGCCGATATCCGCGCGAACGCCGCCGAGCGCGAGCGCCTGCGCCGCCGCCGGCTGAAGCAGGCGCTCGCTCGCGCCCGCGCGCGGTTCGGCGCGGCCGGCGCCGGCTCCGCCGGCGGGTCCGCGGCCGCGCTGCTGGGCGGGCTCGCGGCCGAAAGCGCGCGCGAGGGCCGCCATGCCGGGGACGCGGCCTCGCGCCGGCTCGCCGCGCTCGGGGCCGACCGCGCCCATGCCGGCCGGCTCGAACGGCTGGGCCTGCTGCGCCGCGCGGGCGGGCTGCTCGCCCCCCGCAATCCGCGCCGGCCCGGCTGAGGCGGGCCGGGCCTTGGATACGCTGGCGCTCCGCGTCTTCGCCGAATACGGGCCGCTCGCGCTCGGCTGGGGCCTCGCCGGCTGGCTGCTGCACCGCGATGCGCGCGGCCGCCAGCAGGTGCTCGACGTCATCGTCGCCAACACCCGCGCGCTCGCCGTGCTGGCCGAGAAGATCGACGCGCTGCGGCGCTAGACGGCCCGGCCGGCGCGGCCGCCCGTCAGGGGAGGTATTTGAGCGCCGCGACGGCGAGGCCGACCAGCGCCGCCATGCCGCCGAACAGCCGCCAGACCAGAGCCGCCATGCGCTCCATTATCCGGGTCTCAAGCGCCGCCTGGCCTGTCTCGACAGCCCCGATGCGGTCCATCACCCGGGTCTCGAGCGCCGCCTGGCCTGTCTCGACAGCCCCGATGCGATCCGTCAATCGGGTTTCGAGCGCGGCGAGCGCGGCTTCCAGTTCCGGGCGCGTCACCGGTTCGCCGGCGCTGGCGGCGGCCTGCAATTGCGCGGCGCAGGCGCGGGCCTGCTTCCGGTCCATGCCGGCGTTTTCCAGCGCCTCGGCGGCGGCGAGCGTGTCGAAGGGCGCAGCCATGCCCGGACCATGCGCCCCGGCCCGGCCGGCGTCAAGGCGGCGCAGCCGCGCCGGCCGCGCCCCGCCACCCCCTGTCCACCAACCGCTGTCCCCTATTCAAGCGAGGTACGATGAACACCACCTTCCCCTCCTTCCTCAACGCCTGGAACCGGAGCCAGAACATGGCGACGCCGGGGCTGCATGAGCGTATCGCCGAATGGTTCGACAAGCGGATCGCCAGGGGTACGCGGCGGATGCTGCTGCTGGCCTTCCGGGGCGCGGGCAAATCGACCCTGCTCGGCCTGCTGGCCGCCTGGATGCTGCGCCGCAATCCCGACCGGCGCATCCTCGTGCTGGCGGCGGAGGCGCAGCTTGCGACCAAGACCGTGCGCACGGTGCGCCGCATCCTGGAGCGCCATCCCGATACGGCGGCGCTGCGCCCGAAGCTCGCCGAGGAATGGGCGGCCGACCGGCTGACCGTGTCCCGCAAGAGCGTCTTGCGCGACCCTTCGCTGCTGGCGCGCGGCATCGGCGCCAATATCACCGGGGTGCGCGCCGATGTGGCGATCTGCGACGATGTCGAGGTGCCGAACACCTGCGGCACGCCGGCGAAGCGCGCCGACCTGCGCGCCCGGCTCGCCGAGATCGACTATGTGCTGAGCCCCGGCGGCTTCCGGATCTACAGCGGCACGCCGCACAGCTACTACTCCATCTACGCGAAGGAGCCGCGGCCGGAGGAAGGCGACAAGCGGCCTTTCCTCTCCGGCTTCCGGCGGCTGGAGGAGAAGCTCAGGAAGAAAGCGTGGCCGGAGCGCTTTCCGCCGAAGACGATCCGGGAAATCCGCAAGCGCGCGGGCCCGGCGCGCTTCGCCAGCCAGATGCTGCTCGAGCCCGTGCAGGCGGTGGACGGCCGGCTGAACGCCGAATGGCTGCGCCGCTACGAGGAGCCGATCGACTACAGCGAAGTGAACGGCAAGCCCGTGCTGCGGCTGGCCGGCCGGCGCCTGCTCTCCGCCTCGGCCTGGCTGGATCCCTCCTTCGGCGGGCGGGACAAGGGCGACGCCTGCGTTCTCGCGGCGGTGTTCACCGACGAGGACGGCCGGCGCCTGCTGCACCGGGTGGCCTATCTCTATTACGACCCGAAGAACGACCGCGACGGCGCGGCGAAGCAGCTCTGCCGGCAGGCGGCCGCCCATGCGCGCAAGCTTGTGCTGCCGGTCGTCCATGTGGAGTCCAACGGCGTCGGCGGGTTCATCCCGAAAATCCTGCAGCGGGAGCTTGAGCGCGAGGGCCATGGCGCGACGGTCATCGGCATCCCCAACAGCCGGCCGAAGCATGAGCGCATCCTGGAGGCCTTCGATGCGCCGCTCGCCGCCAATGCGCTCTGGGCCCACGCCAGCGTGTTCAAGTCGCCCTTCCTGCGCGAACTGAGGGAATGGCGGCCGGAGAACCGGAACGGCCCGGACGATGGGCTGGACGCGGCCGCCTGCGCGCTGCTGGCGGAGCCGGAGCGGGTCCGCCGGGTCGGCCGCCTGCCGCGCCTGGAGTGGCGGCAGGCCGCAACCCCCGGCTACGCCCGCACCGATTTCAAGATCTGATGCCGGTGGTTGGTGGCCAGTGAACAGAGGGTTCCGGCCACTGGCCACCGATCGCCGACCGCTATCCACCATCCACTACCCGAAGGAGACCCCCCATGATTCCCGCACTTCTCGCCCAAATCGGGCTGCCGCTGATCGCGCGGCTCGCCGGCGCCGGGCTGAAGGCCATCGACAACCCGGTCGCCGACGCCGCCGCCGAGGCGCTCGCCGAGGTGGACAGCGTGCTTGGCAAGGGCGGCGTCGCCCCGGAGGCGCTCGCCGAGGCGAACCGGCGCATCGAGGCGGAGGCGGCGCGCTCGCGCGAGGCCCGAACCGCCTGGCGCGAGGTCAACGCCACCATGCGCGCCGAGGCCCGCTCGGAGGACGCCTATGTGCGCCGCTGGCGGCCCACCTTCGGCTATGCGGTGACGGCGGCCTGGGCGGCGCAGATGGCCGCCATCGCCTGGGCGATGGTCGCCCACCCGACGGACGCGCCGGCGATCCTGGCGGCCGCGGCCTCGCTCAGCGCCATGTGGGGCGTGGCGCTCGCCGTGCTGGGGGTCGCGGTGCATGAGCGCTCGCGCGACAAGGCGCTCGGCGCCGGCCAGCCCGCCCCCGGCCTCGCCGCCCTCGCCGCCGCCCTGCTGGACCGCAGGAAGGCGGAACGGGGGCCGGCGGCCGGCGGATAGCGTCCCGGCCTGCCGCGCGCCCCTTCGTCACCCCGGCCGGAGCGAAGCGGAGAGCCGGGCCCAGCCTGCCGCAGCCGCGCCGCGCGGCAAAGGCGGCGCCGGGCCCCGGCTCGGGGGCCGGGGCGACAAGTGGAGAGGAGCCGGGGCCTCGCCTTCCCCTCATCCTGAGCAGCCGACCGGAGGGAGGCGTATCGAAAGAACGCCGTCCCTCGATACGCGGCTTGCGCTGCGGGCGTCCACGGCGCCGTGGGTGTCGGAATTGACGCCGTCGGGATTATCGGCGATTGATGTCACCGATGCCGATTTGCAAGGGGCCGGCCCGGTTCCGGAGAGGTCGAGACATGGGTGTTATGGCGTATTTTCCTGTCTTGTTTCGATCGGCCGTCATCCTGGCGGCCGCTGGCGTGGCGGCTTGCGCGACGACCGGACGGCAGGCGGCGGAATGCCGCTCCGACTATCTGACAAGCGTCGCCGGTGGCGGCGAATGCCTTGCGCTGCAAACCTTCGGCGCCGCTCCGGGCAACTCCACGCTGGTCGTCTTCATCCATGGCGGCCGCTACAAGAACGATCGGGCAATGGACTACATGGCGGGACTCGCCCGACGGACCGCCGGCCGCGGCGTCACAGCCGCGGTGCCGCTTCGGCCTGGCTACCGTGGTTCGACCGGCGGCGCATCGACCGATACAGGCGGCCGCTACCGGAGCAATTGGCTGCGCTACGACATCGACGCCGTATCGGACGCCATTGCCCGGTTGAAGGCGCATCACGGCGCGCAGCGCGTCGTCCTTGTCGGCCATTCCATCGGCGCCGCAATTGCCGGCGTCATACTCGGCCGGACGCCCGGGCTCGCGGACGCAGCGGTTCTGGCGGGGTGTCCGTGCGATATGGCCGCGTGGGGGCACGGCCATTCGTCCTGGCCGTCTCCGCACGCCGTCGCCGACGCCGTTCCGACGGACGCCGAGGTCGTCCTCCTGACCGGCGCCGGGGACGCCATCACCGCGCCGCGGTTCGCCCGCGACTATGCGGCGGCGCTTGCGGAGCGGGGCGTCGCAGCAACGTTCGTCAAGATCGCCGGCGCCGGCCATGGTGTGACGAACCGGCGAGAGGTCCGCGAGGCGGTGAACCGCCTTGCGCGCGGCATCTGAGCCGTTTTCAGATCGAACGGATCGTACTCCAGGCAGATCGCGGATCGTTCGGCTATCGGGGACGCCCGCCGGCCGCAAACGCCTCTTGGGCGCTTTACGGGGCCGAGGATGGACTCGCCGGATGCGCGCCGATACAACCGGACGCAGAAGTTCTGGCGCGCCAAGGACACGACCCGTGACAGACCCGGCGAATCAACCGTCGCAGGACGCGCCCTTCATCTACGCATCCGGGGTCGCCGGGGCCGCTACCGGCACGGATTTCAAGCTGGTGTTCACAAACGCGCGCCCCCGCCCCAGCGCGGCGGATGCCGCGATGGTCGGCGAAATGCCCACGGAATGGGCTGCGGTCGTTACAATGAGCTTTCACACGGTCAAGGACCTCCATGCCGTGCTCGGGGATGCCGTATCGGCACTGGAAAGCAGGTTCGGGGAGCTCGACACCCCATATCTTCAGGACCGCCGGAATCGGGAAGCCGACTAGACAGCCGACATTGGAACCGCCCCGGAGGGGCCGGATGGCGTCATCGATGGAATCGAAAAAAGCCCAAATTCGCGCCTTCGCGGATTTACCGGAGGGCTGGCGTTTCGGGGACGGGAACCCTGCGAGCGGCGATGCCGTCCGGACAGCGCTCGGCGTTGTCGATCCGATCGAAAAGCATGGCGTATTTTCCGCCGTCGAGGTCTTCCCGGATGTGCGCGGCGGCGTTCTCGTCTCAGGCCATTATGGAAAGGCGTCTCTGGAGGTCCTCTGCGGCCCTGGCGGTCAAATCGAGGTATGGGAGGAAACCGGGGATGACATCCTTGGCGAAGACGATGACGTGTCCATCGAAGAAATCGATAGCCGTCTGAGGAAATTGGCGGCATGCAGGAAACCGGGCTCATCCGGCTCCTCTCACTCCATCATTTCGATTGCGACAGGCGGCGCTTCACAAGCGAGGCTTTCCGGAACTCATCGGACGGGTCCGGAATATCGGTCTTTGGCGTCGAATGCGCCGACAGGGAAAGCAATGGGGCGTGCGCCCATATCTCAAGGCACTACCGGACATTCTTCAACGGCATGGCGGTCTTCTGGCGAATCCGGACATCGGAGCTTCCCGGAGAGGTCGATCTGGGATGGAAGGAGTCGTCAACCGGAGACCCCCGCCATATCAACCTCAAGGGACTGCAAAGGCGCCAGGCAAGACGTTTCTTCAAGAAGGTGGTCTGTCCCGACGGACTGGAAGTTTGCAGGGACGGGGAGCGCCGCCCGCTCGACGACCGGGACATCGACGACATCGTCAGCCAGCGTCGTTCTCGCATTCAGTGACGAGGCCGGGGGCGCGCGCTCATTCGCCGCCCCGGCCGGAGCGTAGCAGCCTGCCCCGGATCGGATCCGGGCGACAAAAGGGGCGTTCGGGCCGGTGCGCAAAAGGAAAGCCGGAGGCCCGGTTCGGGGGCCTCCGGCTTTCGCCTGAAGGGTGCCGGAGGAGCGTTGCAACCCGCTCCCCCGGCGGCCGGCCGGGGTTGGAAGGAGGGTAGGGGATCTACCCGTCTCGGCCCCGTCCGGCCATTCTGCAACAGGCGGTCAGAAGTTGAGCGTGATGCCGGTGACGAAGCCGGTGCCCTCGTTCACGCCGCCTGTCACATCCTTGTGGCTGGTCGTGTCCTCGGCGGTGAAGATCGAGCTCCTCCAGGCCACGCCCGGCGCCAGCGTGTAGCTGGCCGAGAGCATGGTCGCCTCGCGCTCGCCGCCTTCGTCTTCCTCATGCACCATGTGGCCGAGGCTGAGCGCCACCGGGCCGTCGGTGTAGCTGACGCTCACGCCCCAGACGTCGAAGTTCTTGGACTTGTCCTCCACGACCTTCTTGGCCGCCCACGAGTCGTTGTCGGGGTCGTTGTTGGCGGCGGTCTCTGCGGCTGCCTGTTTCGGGCCGTCATCGCCATCGGGGTCGTACATGTGCCGGCTATCGATGACTTTGCCATCTTCACCAAGGGTGTATGGATTACCCCCTTCGACGGTTGCGTTGAGCGCAGTGACGTCGGCTTGGGTAAGCCCGACATTGGCCACCGTGGTCTTGTAGGCGCCGCCATCGGAGGTGGCGTAGGCGACATTGAAGCCGAACGCGCCGAAGGTGACTCCCATGCCGGCATTGGTGAGGGTCGAGTTGTCGCCCCTCATCATCATGCCGTCAGTGGAATCGTCGATACGCGCCTGGGCATCCAGCGCGGCTGCGGTTTGGGCGGCGTCGGGAGATTTGCTCTCCTTCTCCCGATCCGTTACGACCTTGATCGTCTTCTTTAGTTCTTTTTCCCGGTTGAGCATGAGGCGCACATCATCGTTCTCGGTGCGGTCAAGCCAGGTTCCCGTCGGATACCGCAACTCCGTTTCGGCGGTGCTCCGGCTGCGGTGTCCGAGCGAGAAGGTGACGCTGGCGTCGCCGACCCCCTGCTGGAAGTTGAGGCCCGCGCCCCAGGAGGCTTCGTCATTGCCGTTCGGCGGGGTGGTCGGGTCGTCCTTGTTGTCCGAGTCCGGCGCGTAGGAGACGCCGAGCTGCAGGCCGGAGACGCGCGGCGAGATGTAGCTGAGCTTCAGCGCATCGCCGCCGCCCGCAACGCTGCCATGGCCGGCGGTGTCGAGATAGGCGCCCGGGATCCACTTCTGCGTGTCGCCCGCGCTCAGCCCGATGCCGACATCCGAGATCGCGGAATGCATTCGCACCATGCTGTGGTCGCGCGAGCCGAACTCCAGGTCCCCGAACTCGCCGGTGACCCGGACGAAGGACTCGTCCAGGGTCGAGCTGCCGCCCGCCATCTGGTTGCCCTCGAGCTCGACATGGACGGTGTATTTCAGGCCCATGTCGGATTCGAGCGAGCCCTGGAAGAAGATTTCGGTGTCCGCTTGGGTGTCCACGCCGCCGTCGCTGTTTTTGTCGTCGCGGTCGGCATAGCCGAACCATTGCTGCATGTAGCCGCCGACGCCGACGTTCAGCATGTCGGCCGCCGAGGCAGGGGCCGCAGCCGTCGCGCCCGCAAAGGCGAGCGCGGTGGTCGCAAGCAGGGTTTTTTTCATGTCCCCCTGATCCTTCCCTTTTCTGGTTCGCCGGCGGGGCGATTCCCCGCTGGCATGAGGCGACCATAGACGGGGGGGGGGGGGGTCAATCGAAAACTGGGGTTCCGGAGAAAAACCCGCCCGCTGTTGCAAACGCGCAACAGCGGGCCGGGGTGACGAAGGGAGAAGCGCTCCCCTTTGTCAGCCCGGCCGCTCCCGCTCGTCGCCCCGGATCGAGTCCGGGACAACGCGGAGAGGCCGGGCGCTGCGAGTGGAAGGGGCCGGGGCCCGGTTCAGTAGGGGCTGCCGGAGATGTTGCTGTCGGCCATCCTGCCCTTGAGCGTGGCGACCGCGGCCATCGCGCTCTGGGCCATCAGGCGGCTGTCATTGGCGATGGTCGCGAGCTGGAAGCCCTTTTCGAACATCCGCGCGGCATAGTCGGGCGACCCGCAATGCAGGCCGGCCGGCACGCCGTGCTTCTTGGCGCCGGCGAGAATGGCGTCGATGGCCGCCACCACCTCCGGCACCTCGGTGTCGAGCTGCGGCGCGTGGCCGAGCGACAGCGAGAGGTCCGACGGGCCGACATAGATGCCGTCCAGGCCCGGCGTGGACAGGATGGCGTCCAGATTGTCGATCGCCTGCTGCGTCTCGATCATCGCGATCGCCAGCACCGTGTCGTTAGCGTGCTGGCCGTAATCCGCCCCCGCATACATGACCGCGCGGATCGGCCCGAAGCTGCGCGAGCCCTTGGGCGCGTAGTTGCAGCAGGAGACCAGCAGCTCGCATTCCGCGCGGCTGTTGATCATCGGGCAGATGATGCCGTAGCTGCCGGCGTCGAGCAGCTTCTGGATGATGCCCGGCTCCAGCCAGGGCACCCGCGCCATCGGCGTGGCGTCGGAGAGCGAGATCGCCTGCAGCATCGGCACGGCGGCGGTGTAATCGACCATGCCGTGCTGGAGGTCGATGGTGACGCTGTCCCAGCCGCAGCTTGCCATGACCTCGGCCGAATAGCCGTTCGGGATCGCGAGCCAGCCATTGACGACCGCGCCGCCGGCCTTCCAGGTTTCGAGGACGTTGTTCTTGCGCATGTTCCTTGCGTTCCTTAGTCGAGGACTTCCTTGTTGACCACATGGGCAGGCATGGGCCTGCCGTCGAAGACGTCGATGACGTTCTGGCAGGTGACGGTCGCCATGCGGTCCATCGATTCCCGCGTCACACCCGCCGAATGGGGCGAGAGCAGCACATTGTCCATGGTGAAGAGCGGATTGCCGGGCTCGGGCGGCTCGGGGTCGAACACGTCGAGGCCGGCCGCCAGGATGGTCCGGTTCTGCAGCGCCTCGATCAGCGCCGCCTCGTTCACGATGCCGCCGCGCGCGGTGTTGACGATGATCGCGGTCGGCTTCATGCGGGCGAGCTGCGCGGCGCCGATCATGCCGTAGGTCTCCTCGTTGCGCGGGCAGTGCACGGTGACGAAATCCGCCGCCGCGAGCGCCGCGTCGAGACCGTCCACCGGCGCTGCGCCCGCCGCGCGCACGGCCGCCGGGTCGGCATAGGGGTCATAGACTTGCACATCCATCTCGAAGGCCCGCGCGCGGGCGACCGTCCGGCTCCCGATACGCCCGAAGCCGACCGACAGCAGCCGCTTCCCGAAAAGGTCGAACGCCGAATGCTCGTTGCGCACGCCGAAACGGGCCGCCGCGACGCCGGCATGGTAGGCGCGCGCCATCTTGGCGAGGTCGAGCATCATGAACATGGCGTGCTCGGCCACCGAGACGGAATTGGCAGTGCCGGCGACCATCAGCGGCACGCCGCGCCCGGTCAGCGCCGCCACATCCACGGAATCGAAGCCGACGCCGAAGCGCGAGCAGACTTCCAGATGGGGCGTGGCGTCGATCAGTTCGCGGGTGTAGCGCGTGCCGAACAGCGTGATCCCGTGGATGCCGCCCAGATGCGCCTTCAGGTCCAGATCCGGGCCCTCATGGACGATCTCGACCTCGATGTCGTCGCGCGCGGCAAACAGGTCCAGGCCCGCCTTCGGCATCCCCTGGACGCAGAGCACCTTGCGCATGTTGGTTGCATTCATGGGGAAGCGCCCCCTCCCGTTCCCTCGCGGCGCACTGCGCCGCCTGTATGGTTCGCCGCGTTCCGTGCGCGGTCTGCATGGTTCACCGCGCTCCGCGCAACAGTCTGTACGGTCCACCGCGTTCCGCGCGACGGTTGCCCCTGCCATAATCCAGCCGGCGGCGAAATGCAAAGCCGGCCGCCCTTGCCGGCGCAAGCCGTTCGAGGCACATTGCGCATCGGAGGAGGGCCTTCATGCCCATCGACCTGTCCGTCTGGCTCACACCCGCCATTCTCATCGCCGTCGCGGCGCTGCTGCTGCGGAGCAATGCGCGGCTCGAAGACCGTCTCGGCGCACGCATCGACGAGACGGCCAGGAGCCTCGGTGTGCGCATCGACGAGACCAACAAACGCCTCGATGAGACCAACAGACGCATCGACGAGACGGCCAGGAGCCTCGGCGCGCGCCTCGACGAGACCAACAAGCGCCTCGATGAGACCAACAAGCGCCTCGACGAGACCAACAAACGCCTCGATGCGCGCCTCGACGAGACCAACAAGCGCCTCGACGGCATCGACGACCGGCTGCGGGCGGTCGAGCACGGGCAGGCGCGGCTCGAGGGCCTGCTCGAAGGCCTCCGCGAAGCGATCGCCGGCCGCCGCCCCGCCGCCTGACGGCTTCCGGGGCAGGCGGGAAGCGGCGGGACGAACGGCATGAAGTTCGGCTGGCTGACGCTCTCCGCCTCGCCGGCCCCGGAGGCGGACCGGGAGCGCATCGCCGACCAGATCGCGCTGGCGGAGGCTGCCGAGGCGGCGGGCTTCTCCGATGTCTGGCTGACAGAGCACTATTTCACCGGCGAAAGCGTATATTGCGATGCGCTGACCTTCGCCGCTGCGCTCGCCATGCGCACGACGCGGCTCCGGATTGGCTTCGCCGTGGTGCAGGCGCCCTTCCACCATCCGGTCCGCCTGGCGACGCAGTTGGCCCTGCTCGACAACCTCTCCGGCGGCCGCATCGACATCGGCGTCGGCAAGGGCACGGTCCATAACGAATACGAGTTCGTCGGCTACGGCCTGCGCAGCGGCGATTCCCGCGCGCGCATGGCGGAGACCGTCTCCATCCTGGAGCGGGTCTGGACCGAGGCGCCGTTCCGCTACAAGGGCGCGTTCCACGAGTTCGAGATGCCGGAAATCCGCCCGCGGCCGGTGCAGCAGCCGGGGCCGCCGCTCTGGCGCTCGGCGATCTCGCCCGCCTCCTTCCGCGAATGCGGTGAGGCCGGGCTGCCGCTCCTGACGACGCGCCTGCCGCTGGAGGCAGTCCCAGCGCGCTGGAAGCTCTATGCCGAGGGGCTTGAGGCCGGCGGCCATGCGCCCGCAAAGCAGGCCCGCCTGCTGGGCGACGCGGCGGTCTGGCGCAATGTCTATGTGGCGGACTCGGACGCCGAGGCCGAAGACCGGCTCCACGCCCACCTCGTGGCGGCCCGCGCCCATATCATGCATCTGCGCGCCGCGCTCAACCCGCCGGATTTCGAGATCGACCCGGCCATGCTCAACGCCATGAGCGACCCCTCGGTCCCCGACGCCGAGGCCGTCGCGCAGGCGATGGAAACCGGCTCGATCCGGGGTTCGCCCACCCGCGTGCGCGAACAGGTCGCCGCGCTGGCGAATGCCGGCGTCGGCCATCTCCTTTGCCAGACCGCCTTCGGCGCGATGGGGCGCGAGGAAGCCCTCGCCAACATGCGCCGCTTCTCCGAGGCCGTCATCGCCCGGCCCTGACGCGGCCCTGCCGGCTCTTGTGTGCGGCGCGTTCCCATGTACCGAAGCCTCCCCGCGACATGCCTTCCACGGCTTGCGGCCCGGCGAACGGCGCTCCGGGTCAACAGGAAGGGAGACCGAGACGATGATCGAAAAATCGGAACTTGCGCCCGGCGCAACGGATTGGTGGTCGGGCATCCTCGAACCGATGCGCCGGATGGGCGGCCGGCCGGCGGACTTCTTCTCTCCGAGCTCGGAGGCCGCAACCACCGACAACGCCTATGAAATCTCGCTCGAGCTGCCGGGAGTCGACGACGGGAACATTCGCGTCGAGTTGCACGAAGGCGTGCTCTCCAACTCGGGAGAGAAGAAGTCGAACCGGGAGGAGAGCGGCAAGAATTTCTACTTCTCCGAGCGGATGCACGGCCGCTTCAGCCGAACCTTCCGCCTGCCTGGCGGACGCCGATCCCGGCGGCGTTTGCGCCGAACACGGGAACGGCGTGCTGACCGTGCAAATCGCCAAGCGGGAGCCCGGGGCGCCCGACGCGCGGCAGATTTCCATCGAGCGCGGGTGAGCGGCGGTCGGCGCGGGCGTCCGGGCCCGGGCATTGGCGCGGATGACCCTCGCGCCGCCCGGGCGCCCCGCCGTTTCGCGGGGTGCAGGCGCATGAACGACGGCGCGCCCCGCAACCCGTTCGACATCGAAGCCTATGCGCCGGACCGGATCGCGCGGCGCGTCGAATCGGCCGGCGTCGCCAAGGCGCATCTGCCGCTGCTGCAGACCCTCGTCCTCGGCGCGCCGGGCGGCGCGTCCATCGCCTTCGGCGCGATGAGCTACACCGTGGTCGTGACCGGCTCGGAGCTCGGTTTCCGGCCGACCCGGCTTCTCGGCGGCATCGCCTTCTCGCTGGGCCTGGTGCTGATCGTCGTCGGAGGCGCCGAGCTGTTCACGGGGAACAACCTCATCGCCATGGCCTGGGCCGACCGGCGGGTGACGACGCGCCGCCTGCTGCGCAACTGGCTGCTGGTTTACCTCGGCAACGCCGCCGGCGCGGCGGGGACCGCGCCGCCGTCCTGCTGTCCGGCGTCCTGGAGATCGGCGGCGACGACGTCGCGGCGACCGCCGCCGGCATCGCGCGCGCCAAGCTCGGGCTGGAAGCCCCGGAGGCGTTCGTTCGCGGCCTGCTCTGCAATGTCCTGGTCTGCCTGGCCGTCTGGCCGTGCTTCGCCGCCGGCTCGGCCGCCGGGAAGATCGCCGCCGTCGTATTTCCGGTCTCGGCCTTCGTCGCGCTGGGGTTCGAGCACTGCATCGCCAACATGTATCCGGTCCCGGTCGGCCTGCTCGCAGGCGGCGCCGCGCCCGGCGGGGGAGACTGGGCGGGGTTCGCAGCGAACCTTGCCGCGGTGACGGCCGGCAACATGATCGGCGGATCGGTCCTGGTCACACTGGTGTACTGGCTCGTTTATCTGCGCCGCCCGGAGTAGCGCGGCCCGATCGGCCAGGCGCCGAGCGCGGCTACCGGCAGGGTGGAGATCTTCAGGCCGATCTCCAGCACGGCCATGAGTGCATAGGCGAGCAGCGAGACCGCGGCCAGCGGGATGACGATGCACGCCGTCGCCGCCAGCAGACCGGAAGGAGACCAGGCAGAGCGCGACGACCGCGGCGAAGACATAGCCGAGGATCGGGAACTGCGCGGCCGAGACCTCCTCGTTGGCAGCGGCCATCACTCCCACATTGCCGGCGGCGAGGCGGAAGGCGACCGCCCCGCCGCGGCCGCCGGCGTCGAACGCCCTGACGGCGACGACGACGCGCTCGATGGTCTCCGCCCTGTGGTCGGCGGTGTAGATCATCACCGGCATGACGCTGCAATCGCCGTTCAGCAGGCCGCTGCCGGTCGGCGCATAGGCGGTCGCCTGCGCGAGCACGCGCGGGTCGCGGGGCAGCGTCCGCCATTTGAGGCTGCCCTCCTTGAAGCCGGAGGCGACGGCGCGGACGACGCCGGTGAGCGCCGCCACGGAGCGCACGCCCTCGACATTGCGCATATGCCATTCGAAGCTGTCGAGCACGGTCATCACATCGTTGTCGATGCAGCCTTCGGGCTTCGTCTCCGCGATGACCGTAAGGACATCGACGCCGATATCGAACCGCTCGGCGATGGTGGCGCTGTCGAGATTGTAGGTGGAGGTCGCGCGCAGCTCCGGCACGCCGCGATGCTGGTCGCCGATCCGCGCCGACGGGGCATAGGCGCCGCCGAGGACGACCAGCAGAGCGGCGGCGCCGGTCGCCGCAAGCGCCGGGCGGGGCAGGGCGGCGTGATCCGGGCGATATACCCCCAGAGCGGCGCGAGGCGGCTGCGCGCCGGGCCGCCGCGGTCGCCGCGAACCGGGTCAAGGGAGAGCAGCACCGGCAGGAGCCCGAGATTGGTAAGGACGATCGCGGCGACGCCAAGGCTCGCCGTCAGCGCGATTTCCTGAATGACCGGGACCTCGATGAGCGCGATGGTCACGAAGCCCGCCGTATCGGAGGCGAGCGCCACCGATCCCGGCAGCAGCAGACGCCGCAGGCGGCCGCGCGCCGCGGCGAGAGGCGGCGCCGCCTCGTCGCGCGCCGCCCCGACCATCTGCACGCCGTGGCTAACGCCGATCGCAAAGTCCGGGAACGGCACTAGGATGGATATCGGATCGATGCCGAAGCCGAGGCCGGTGAGTGCGCCGAGCCGCCAGACCATCGCGCAGAGCGCGCAGACGAGCACCGCCGCGACCGGAGGCAGCGCGCGCGTAAAGGTAGAGGAATAGCGCCGTGACCGCGAAGGTCACGACGAAGAACAGCGCCACCTGGGCCGCGCCCGCCGCGATGTCGCCGACCGCCTTGGCGAAGCCGATCAGGTGCATGTCCACGAACACCGCGGCCGGGGACTTCGCGTCCGCCTTGCCGCGGATGCGCTCCAGCGCCTCGGCGACCTCGAGATAGTCGAGCCGCTCGCCGGTGTTCGGATTGAACTCCTGCAGCCTGGCGCTGACGACGGCGCCGGAGAAGTCGTTGGCGACCAGCCGCCCGACGACGCCGGCCTTGACAATGTTCTCGCGGACCCGCGCGAGCCCCTCCGCAGTCGGCCGGAAGTCGGGCGGCAGGACATTGCCGCTGCTCAGCCCGTCCTCGACCACCTCGATGAAGCGCACATTGGGCGTGAGGACGGAATAGACTTGGGTGCGGTCCACGCCGGGCGGGAAGAAGACGGCGTCCGTCACCTCGCCGAGCAGCGCGAAGAATCCGGCGTGAACATGTTGCCGTCGCGGGCGACCACGGCGACCGCCACCCGGTCGGCGGCGCCAAAATCGTCGCGGTATTCCAGGAAGGTCCGCATGTAGTCGTGCTCGACCGGCAGCAGCTTGGTGAAGCCCGCGTCCACGCGCAGCCCGCTCGCCAGCCCGCCCATCGCCAGCGTGACCAGCGCGAACAAGGCCAGCGTCGCGCCCCGCCCGCCGGGCGCCCGTTCCGGCATGTCCAGCTCTCGCCGCCGTCGGCGGTGGCGAGAAACATGCCGACCGCGCCGACCGCGAAGCCCTCCTTCTCGTCGCGAAACCAGACGTCCAGCAGGGGCTGCGTCCGCGGCGCATGGTGGACCAGGCGCCAGGTTTCGCCGCCGTCGCGCGTGCGCAGGATCGCCGCGTCGTGCCCGACCGCCCAGCCGGTCCGCCCGTCATGCATGTGGACGGCCGCGAGCAGCGCCCGGACCGGCGTTGGCGCCTGGGTCCAGGTCGCGCCGTCATCGGTGGAGAACAGCGCGTGGCCGCGCTCGCCGACCACGATCAGGCGCCCCGCCGCCGCCGCCGCGTCGAGCAGCAGCGAAGCCGTCGCGAGCGGCGCAGGGATCGAAGCGGTCTGCGCCCCGGCGGCCGGCGCCGACAGCGCGAGGCAGAGCGTCAGAGCGAGCCGGGCGCCGCCCATCGCCGGGAACGCGGGTCTCGCCGGACCGCTCAGCGCCGGCCGGCGCGGCGCAGGGCCGCCGGCGTGAAGTCGCGGGCGGTGAAGCCGGTATCCCAAGTGCATATCGGGAATTCGTTGTCGAACCCGAGCGCGAGGTGGCGCCCCGCCTGCAGGTCGGTATGCACTTCCAGCGTCGGCCAGATCAGCGGCTTTCCGTAATAGTTGACGACATGGCCTTCCGACACCGGCCAGAGCTCGTCGCAGTTGTCGTAGAGATCGACCAGCAGGATCTGCCAGGAATCCTCGTCGATATAGAAGATGCGCCGCTTGTAGATGTGGCGCGCGCCCTCCTTGAGCGCCGCCTCCACCACCCAGACCCGGTGCAGCTCGTAGCGCAGATGCTCCGGGTCGACATGCAGCGGCGTGAGGATGTCGGCGAAGGCGAGGCGGTAGCTGTGCAGCCGGTAGGCACTATAGGGCACATAGATTCCGCGCTTGCCGACGAGCCGCCAGTCGTAGCGGTCGACCGCGCCGTTGAACATGTCGAACTGGTCGGCGGTGCGCAGCTCGTCCGAGGAGGCGCCCGGATTGTCGTAGGCGATGTTGGGCGCGCGCCGCACCCGGCGCTGGCCGGGGTTGCAGGTCCACGCCTGGCGCGGCTCGCGCACCTGGTCCATCGTTTCGTGCACCAGCAGCAGGTCGCCGGCGAGGTCGGTCCGAACACCTTGGTGGCGGTGGCCTGCACCTGGCTCACATCGCGCAGCACATAGCCGGCATTGTCCGTGTCGTAGAGGCCGGTTGCAACGTTCTCGCCGATGCAGGCGGGTCCGGCCTGCAGTTGGGCTTGGTCGATGGGGACGCCCGCGCCGACCAACTCGTGGACTTTGAGAGGGATGCAGGCGCTCAAGCCGGTGAGCGGCTCGAGCGCATCGGCGAACACCTTGCGTTCGGCGATCTGCAGCGGCGCGGCGCGGCGGAAGGAGTATTCGCCCTGCAACGCCCAGCCGGAGGTTCCGAGCACGGTGTTGAAGCTGGCGCCGAAGAGCCGGATGTCCTCCAGATACTCGATGACATAGTGCTCGGTCTTGGCGTAGGCGTCGATGCCGGCGGCCCCGGCGGCGGCCCGGGCGGGAGCCACCTGGGCTTCGGCGGCGTCCGCGACCTCCATGCACGGCGCACTGTCGGTCGGGGGCGCGCAACCCGCCTGGGCCAGATCCGCAGCCACGATCTCGCCGACGACGGCTTCGGCGTTGGCGCCGATCTGCCGGCGAGCCACAACCCCCTCCCCGCTCCCACCGCCGTTCCGGTATGCGCACCTACGACCGGCAGGCGGCTGTGATAATTCATGAAGTAGAGGCCGAACTCGGTGTCGTTCAGCTCCTCGGCGAGATGGCGCAGCGCAGCGCCCCGCTGGCCGGAATCGTTCGGGTCGCGGTCCGCGCCGCGCCGGGCGTGCAGGAAGTCGGGGTCGTCTCCCGGAACGGGCGCGAAGGCTGGCTCGAAGGGAGTGCCGACGAAGGCGGCGAAGGGGTTGTTCCCGGCCGTCAGGCCCATGTCGCCGAGGTCGAGGCCGGGGAGCGGGACGACCGCCCTTTCCGCGCCCGGACCCACATGGTCGAGCGCTGAGAAATAGCTGCCGACCGGATCGATCTCGATCTCCTCCCAGCCGAGCTGGTAGAAGCCCTCCACGGTCAGCCCGGAATCCGTGGACACCGCGGCCGAGGCCAATGTAACCGGCTGCAGCGCCTCGCGCAGCTCGCCCCCCGGCAGCCGGAGCTTGCTCAGGTCGAACGGGTTGACCGCGTTGATGCCGTTCTGGATGAAGGTGCTCTCGCCCCAGTTGAGCACATGCTTGCCGAGCCGCACATCGAGCGCCGCATCCTCGAGGTCGAACGCGCCGAGATTGCCCCATTCGAGCTCGAAGTCGCTGGTGATCTTGGAGGTGTTGCTGATCGACCCGCCATCGTAATTGAGGTTGCCGTCATTGCTGTTGACTTTTTCGGCCAGCCGGTCGTCTCGGTCCTGGACGCGGAAGGAGAGGCCGTGCGAGATCGTGGTGTCCACGGTCGCCTGGACCTTGCCCCCGCCGAGCTCGGCCGCCCCCGCCGCCGGCGCGCCCAATGCAACGGCCTTGAACGGAACCGCCCGCTACTCCGCCGCGGCGGCCGGGGCTTTCAGGTCCCTCGAATACCTGATCGAGACCGGGGCTTCCGCCTCGAAGGGGCTCTTGAGGTCGAGCTCCTTCGCGATCTCGCGGAGCGCCGGGAAGACCTCCGTGCCGATCATGCGGATGCAGGTCATCGAGTCCGCCTGGCTGACGGTCCCGTCATTGCCCCAGAGCGCGAGGATGCCCGGCCGCGTCTCCTCCAGAATGCGGCGCAGTTTCGGCACCACCGTGTCGGGCGTGCCGGCGATGATGCGCAGGTCCGCCATCTGCTGCTCGAAGCTCGTCTGCCCGCGCGGATTGGCCCGGCGGCCGGCGGCGAACTCCACGAAAGCGCGCCGGTTACGCGGCGAGGAGTAGCCCGACGGCGTGGACCAGACCGGATGCGCGAGGCCCGTGAACTCGCCCTGCATCCAGCGGAACTGGCGCGCGTTCTCTATCGCCTTCTCCTCATTGTCCGAGACATGCACCTGGATCAGGTAGCCCCGGTTCTCCGGCCCCGCCTCGTAACCGGCGTCGCGCGCCACCTCGTCATAGACCTGCCAGATCTTCTTCGTGTCCGCGATGGAGGTGTTGAGCGCGATATAGGGGTAGCGCTGCTCGGCCGCCCAGACGATGGTCTCGCGGCTGATGACGCCCGGCACCCAGACGCGCGGATAGGGCTTCTGGAGCGGCACCGCCCAGGGGTTCACCACCCGGTTCTGGTAGTGCCTGCCCTCGAAGCGGAACGGGCCGATCTCGGTCCAGGCGCGCACCACGAGGTCGTGCGCCTCCTCGAAGCGCTCGCGGTTATAGGCGGGGTTGACGCCGGCGGCGAGCTGCTCCTGGCCGCCGCCGCGCACGAAACCGGAAACCAGGCGGCCCTTCGAGATCATGTCGATCATCGCCAGCTCTTCCGCCAACCGGACCGGATTCTCCGACAGCGGCAGCGGGTTGCCGAGCATGACGATCTTCACCTTCTCGGTCATGCCCGCCAGGATCGCCGCGAAGATATTGGCCTTGGCCTGCATGCAGAACGGCGCATTGTGGTGCTCGTTCAGCATGATGCCGTCCACGCCGACCTCCTCGGCGTAGAGATATTGCTCCAGGAACTCGTTGTAGAGCCGGCTACCGTCCACCGGGTCGAAATAGCGGTTCGAGAACATCAGCGCCGTCGCGCCGAACTCCAGGCCCTTGTCCGCCGGGTAGGTGGACATGGGCTGCTCGGTGAAATACATCAGATGCATCGGCCGTTACTCCCCCATGAAGTCGAGAACGAGCCGCGCCAGCGCCTCCGGACGCTCCAGCGCGACGGCGTGGCCGCAATCCGCCACGGTCTCGAGGCGGGCATCGGGCAGGGCGGCGGCGTATTGCGCCGCGCAGTCCGCCGGCACCACCTCGTCCTCCGCGCCCCGCACCACCAGCGCCGGCGCGGAAACGCCGCCCAGCAGCGGCGCCAGCGTCTGGCTGAACATGTAGGGCTTCCAGGCGATGCGGAAGCACATTTCGCGGCAGATGTCCCAGGCTTCGAGCTGGTCGGTCGTGGGCTCGCGGCCATAGACGGCGTCGAAGGCAGCGGGGTCTTTGAAGAAGGCCTGCGCGTAGTCGATATAGCCGACCAGCGCCTGGTCGAGGATGAAGCCCTCGCGCGGCTGCAGGCCCATGGCGCCGACCAGCACGAGGCGGTCCACATCCGCCGGCGCCATGCTCGCCATCTCGGCCGCCACCCAGCCGCCGAAGCCGAGCCCGACCAGGCTGGCGCGGCGCAGGCCGAGCCCGGCGAGCCAGCCCCGGTAGAGCACGGCGAGGTCGCGCACGCTGCGCATCCACTCCGCCCGCTCGCTGCCCAGCCCGAAACCGGGATGGACCGGCAGCAGCACATCGTGGGAGTCTGAGAGCGCTTCGGCGAAGGCCATGCGCTCCGGGCAGCCGATATCGTGGTGCAGGACCACCACCGGGCTGCCGCTCCCGCAGCGGCAATAGCGCAGCGGCACGCCCACCGCCGTCGTCTCCTGCCAACAGTCCCCGCAACCCCCGGCCATCCGCCTGCCCCCTCGTTATCCGTCCGGCGGCAAGCCTAGCCCGTTTGCCGGTCCGACGGAAACCGGCTCAAGCTGCGCCGCCCGCCCGCGCTTCCAGCCGTTCCAGCCAGTCGCGGAAATGCGGACATTCGGCGCGGATGCGGTCCAGCCCGATTTCGAGCGCGGCAAGACTGCCCATCAGCGGTTTCTCATAGCCGGGAAACAGTGTCCGAATCCGTTTCGACGGCGCGGTTTCCGGCGAATCGTCGATTGCCTCCGGGTTCGGGAAGCCGTCCCGGACCACTTGAAAGTCCGGAATCAGGTCGGGACGCCCGAGCGCTTGCCCGAATGCCTGGCAGTCGCTGAACAGCATGGCCTCGAATTCGTGCATCATCACCAGCGGCAGGAACCGGCCCCGGTCGAAACTGCAGCCCATCCGGCTTGCGATACAGTCCCGAAGCGCTGCCTCAACCGCTTCCGCGCCTGCCGAAGCAGCGCGCCCCGGCCACGCCCGGGCGCCCGTTTGCGGCAGCGCATAATAGTCCACTATCAGGGCCACCGAGCATCCCCGGTCCTGTTTCAGTTGGCGCTCTATGTCCCGCTGCGCCCTGGGCCAACCGGGAACCCCGCCCATAAGACGCGCCTCGAGGCTGAGACAGCCCGCGCGCCAAAGACGGTCGCGCAATATCTCTTCTACGAATGCCTGCTCTGTTTGTCCTTCCACGAAAACATGGAGGCGTTCCATGCCGTCATGCCCCCGCCGGATCGTTTGTCAGCCGCCCTCCGAAATGGTTTTTCCCCCAAAGCTGGCCGAGGCTGTAGTCCTCCAGCCACTCCCGGAGCAGCTCCGCCTCCAGCCGTTTGAGGAGCGTCTCTCCCGCGACGCGCTCGGCGACCAGAATATCTTCCGGCTCAAAATGGTCGAGTAGTCCGGGAGACTGCGTGGCCGCCACAATCTGCGTCTCGCAGGAGGCGGAGCGCAGCATGGCGGCGAGCATGGCGATGGCGTAGGGGTGCAGGCCCAGTTCCGGCTCGTCCAACAGAATAACGTCCGGCCGAAGCTCTTTCGGCTGGAGCAGCAGCGCCGCCAGCGCCATGAACCGCAAGGTCCCGTCGGAGAGGGCGGCAGCGTCGAAATAGGCGTCAGAGTTCCTGTGCCGCCATTCGAGCCGGATGGTATCCGGGTTGAGCGCCAGAGGCCCCAGCACGAAGTCGTCGAAGAACGGCGCGACCTGCCGAACCGTGCTCCGAATGAGCCGATAGGAGGATTCGTGCCTCTCGCGCAGGAGATAGAGGAAAGACACAAGATTGGAACCGTCTTCCCTGAGAAACCGGTTATCGTGAAGCATCGAGGTCTTCTTCATCGGGGAATGGAAACCGGTGTCGTGAAAATGATACTGTCGCCAAGATACAAGCCGCTCCTTGGCTTTCCGTTCCCCTTCTACCCAGTCCTTTTCTCTGTCGTCAGCGGCACGCGGAAATTTTCCATGGAAGACGGGATAATCAAAAACAGTTCCCAGCTCGTCAGAGGCAACCGGAATCAAGCTTAGACGATAGCGGTCATTTACGCCAAAATCGATGCGTATGCGCACCCTATTCGTACGTCTGGAGCCGAAATGCAATATTTTGTCTGCGCCTCCGGACCGTTTCACAAGCATGTCGATTTGGCCGCGGTAATAGGCTCGAAGAAACGAAAAGGCGTCCAGAAAATTCGACTTGCCGGACCCGTTTGCGCCGATCAGCACATTGAGCGGGCGGAGCGAAACCGCGACCTCGGCGCCGAAACTCTTGAAACCGGAAATCGCGATACTCTTTAGCAAGCCCATGAAATACCTTCCGCTATCCGGATTGCGGCCGCTCCAGCCTGCGCCGGAAACCGGTCCGCGTCCACAGGCCGGCGCCCGCCCTCACGCGATCCGGTCGCCTCGCTCTATCTTCGGGGCGGCGGTGCGGTTGTCGATGCCGGGGAGCATTTGCGCGGGGTCGCGGGTGACCACCACATCGACGACGCTCGGCCGGCTCCGTTCCGCAAGCGCCTCGGCGAAGGCGGCGTCGAGTTCGGCCGGGTCTTCCACGCGCACGCCGTGGCAGCCGAGCGCGCGAGCAGCGGCGGCATAGTCGGTCTCCGAGAGGTCGGAGGACTGGTAGCGCCCGCCGTACATGGCGTGCTGGAGCGCCTTCACATAACCCGACGCGGCGTTGTTCACCACGGCGACCGTGAGGCCGAGGCCCAGCCGGCGCGCGGTTTCCAGCTCGCCGAGCGTCATGTTGAAGCCGCCGTCGCCGGAGAGCGCCACCACCGGCCTGCCGCCTGCCGCCAGCGCCGCGCCCATGCCGCCCGGCAGGCCGTAGCCGATGGAGGCGAAGCCGCGGTCGGCGATATAGGTGCGGCCCGCCTGCCGCGTGTCGTAGAGCAGCCCGGTCCAGTGGCCGGCGAAGCCGCCGTCGGCGACCAGGATGCCGTCGTCGGGAAGCGCGGTGCGGATGGCGTGGACCAGCCGCGCCATGTTGACCGGGGTTTCGGTGCTCTCGTAGCGGGCGCGGGCGTCCTCGCGCCAGGCGGCGTGGCGCCGCGCGGCCGCGCCGGTCCAGGCGCTGCGGTCGATGCGCGCATCGCAGGCCGCCGCCAGGTCCGCCAGCCCCGCCGCGGCGTCGCCCCAGAGGCCGACATGCGCGCGCGCCGCGCGGCCGATCTCGCCGGCCTCGATTTCCAGGTGGATGAGCGGGACATGCGCGGGCGGCAGGGTGTAGCGCTTCGTCGCGATCTCGCCGAGCTTGCAGCCGACCGCGAGGATGGCGTCGGCCTCGGCGATCAGCCCGTTGGCGATGCGGTCGTAGCGCCCGAACAGGCCGACCGACAGCGGGTGTGTGCAGGCGAGCGCGCCCTTGCCGGACATGGTGTGCGCGACGGGCACGCCGTGCGTTTCGGCGAAATGCCGGAGCGCCTCCCAGGCTTCGGAGAGGTGGATGCCGCCGCCGGCGAGCAGCAGCGGGCGCTCGGCGCGGTCGAGGATGGCCGCCGCGCGCTCCACCGCCGCCGCGTCCGGGCGGCAGCGGAGCGAGGGGATGCGCTGGCGCGCCTCGTCCGCATGGAGCGCGTCGGCGCCGAATTCGAACTCGCCGTGCGCGATGTCTTCCGGCACATCGAGGATCACTGGGCCCGGCCGGCCGCTCGTCGCCACCGCGAAGGCGCGCCGCACATGCTCCGGGATGCGCTCGCCGACCTCGACGCGGATTACCTCCTTCACCGCTGGCGCCAGCATCTCGATCTGGCGGGCCTCCTGGGTCATGTTCTTCCAGGCGTGCGCCCGGTTGGCGTCGCCGACCACGGCGATCATCGGCACGCCGGCGTTCAGCGATTCCACCAGCGCCGTCAGCAGGTTGGTGGCGCCGGGGCCGAGGGTGGCATCGACCACGCCCGGCCGCCCGGTCACGCGCGCCCAGGCGTCGGCGGCGAAGGCCCCGCAGCGCTCGTCGTTTATGAGCGTGTGGGTCATGCCGAGTTCGCGCACGCCGTCATAGAAGGGCAGGAGCTGGAAGCCCGCCATGCCCCAGACCGGGGCGCCGCCATAGGCGTTCAGCATCTCGGCGAGGGCGCGGCCGCCGGTCATCCGCCGCGTCGGATCGTTGCGCCGGTCGGTCATACTTGAGGAACTCCGTAAATCGGGGGACGATCATGCCAGGCGGGGCGCTGCCGCCAAGTGTCGAAACCTTGCGCCATTCGACATTCTTCCTCGCCCGCCGCACCGTCCCCTCCGAGGGATGCACAGTGGACGCCGGGCACGGCGCGACCGCGAACCTAAAATGAGGCGCTCCGGGCCTGGCCGCAAGCGCTCGGCGGCGCGGCGCGGCCGCGCTGGACGTCCCTTCGCCGTGTGTTGCTCTCCGCCTCGCAAAGCTTTTCCGGGTTCCCCGCTCTGTCGGGTCGCCCGCTGAATAGAACAGCCTCAGACTTGGCAAGGGGTAGCTCCCCAAGCTTGGCGAATAGGCGGGAACTTCCCTGAATCCGGGAAAGCTTTGCAACGGCCCGACGCCAGCCGGCGACGGGCAACGCAACAGATCGGAGCGCCTGTGCCTGCTCGTATCGTCATTGCGGCCGTTGCCGTTTTTGCCCTTGCCGCCTGCCAGACTACGCAACCGGACGGCAGCGCCGCTGCACCCGGCGTCGAAACAGTCCGCTACACATCAGCGAATGTTCCATCGCGACTTATGCTTAGCGGCGGGAAGATCGAATTCTTCCCCGTCGAGCTTCACGGCAAGCTGTGGCTGCCCGAAGGGGACGGGCCGTTCCCGGTTGTCGTATGGGGGCATCCGGCACCTTCAATAGCGGCGATCTGGCGCAATGGCGGCGCGACTTGCGGCGCGGCCTCGCTGCTGCAGGTATCGGCGTCTTCTTCGCCGATTCTTATACCGGTAGGGGTTTGCCTCGAAAAGTCACCGCCAGGCGGCTGAATTCGACCAGCCGCTATGTCGATGGGATGCCGCCCTTGTGGCGCTGGCCGGGCATCCGAAAGTCGATCCGAAGCGGATCGGGATCAGCGGTGCGAGCTGGGGGGCGAATGTCGCCATGCGGCTGCAATGGGAATCCTTCGTCGCCCTGGTCCTGCCGCCCGGCCTTCGCTATGCCGCTCATGTGCCGATCTATCCGCCCTGCTCGGCAATCATCAAGGATTTCAAATCGACCGGAGCGCCGATGCTGATCCTGATCGGCGCGAAGGATTACAACGACGCCAGCCGCTGCGAGAACCGGGTTGCCGAACGCCGGCAGGCGGGAGCGCAGGTCGATCTCGTGACCTATCCCGGCGCTCATCACGGCTTCCTTGCGTCCGTGCCGCCGCGAATGGTCGGAGGTAACAGCGCGGCCACAAAGGACGCCCTGCAGCGCACGATCGCTTTCTTTGCCGCACACTTGCGGAAGTAGCCGTCTCAATCGTCGCGCACGGCCGTTCCCCGCCGCCGGGCGCGAGTGCGAGGCCGTGCCGGTCGGTCATGCGAAAAGCTCCGCGAATTCGGGAAGGGTCATGCCGGGCAGGGCGCCGGCGGCGCGGGCCAGGCGGTTGACGGCGGAGAGCCGCCCGGTATTCCAGAGCGAGCGGGCGTCGCCGATGCGCGCGGTCGCGCCCGCCACGGCGGCGGCCGGCACGCCCATGTCGGCGCAGGGCTCCAGCCGGCTTATGCCGGCCGCGTCGCAGCCGATGCCGGCGTCGTGGCAGACCAGGGCGCGCACAGCATGGTGGATGACGTAGCCCGGATTGCTGCGCAGCAGCGCGCCGTGGCTGCCGGAGACGACCGCCTTGTCGGCGTCGGAGGCTTGCAGCAGCGAGAGCGAGTCGATCCCGGCCACGCCCGGTGCTAGCAGCGTCCGCGCCTCTTCCAGCGGCGGCAGGACGCCCGCCGGTTCCGGGACTTCGGCAAGCAGCGCGCCCGATTCCGCCGCGCCCATGCCGATGCGGCAACCGGCGCGGGCGGCAGCCTCATTGACGGCGGAGAGGATACCGCGCCGGGCCATGTCGGCGCTGTCGCCGATGCGCGCGCTCTTGTGGTCGATGGTCGCGGCCGCCATGCTGATCGTGTCCAGCAGGGCGAGCGCGCCGACGCCCGCCCGGTCGAGGCCGAAGCCGGCATCGTTCAGCATCACGGCCCGCAAGCCCGCCCTTGCGGCCACGTCCGCGCAATAGGCCCCGCCATGGCTGCCGGTCAGCACCACCCGCCCGCGATGGGCGGGGATGACATGCGTGATCGAGTCGATGACGATCATGAGGTCCCTCCCGGCCCGGCGCTCAGGCCGTGAAGACGGGCTTGTCGCCGGGGGCGGGGGTGCCGGAGAACGCGCCAGCCTGCATCACGGCAAGGCGGCCGCCATGGGCTTCGACCAGCGCATTCTGGCTGGCTCGGGCGCGGCGGTGGACCTCGTCCGGATCGCAGACCCCGCGCATGGCGGCCGTCAGCCGGGCGACCGTCGCCGGCTCGCTTGCGGCCAGGTTCCGGCGCTCCTCCGGGTCGGCCTCCAGGTCGAACAGTTCCGGCTCGAAGCCGGTATAGCGGATCAGCTTCCACCGGCCCTGCCGCAGCATGAAGCAGCCGGAGGCGGCGCCGGCCGCATGGTACTCGCTGAACACGGCGCGTTCCGGCTCATCGCCGAGCGTCCAGAGCGAGCGCCCGGGCAGGGCAGGGTCGGCGTCGAGGCCCGCGCCTTCGAGGATCGTCGGATGGCCGTCCAGCAGCGAGACCGGCGTACCGCAGACCCGGCCGGCCGGCACATCCGGCCCGGCCGCGACCAGCGGCACCCGCACCGCCTCCTCATACATGTTGGACTTGCCCCAGAGGCCGCGCGCGCCGAGGTTCTCGCCATGGTCGCTGGTGTAGATCACGCGCGTGCTCCCGGCGAGCCCTGCGCCCTCCAGCGCGGCCAGCACACGGCCGATATTGTCGTCGAGGAAGGAGCAGAGCCCGTAATAGGAAGCGATGGCGACCCGCCGCGCCTCGTCGTTGAAGAAGCTGTCATAGGGCTGGGCCTCGGCATGGGCCTCGATCCAGGGATGGCGGGGGCGCAGGCGGTAGTCCTTCGGCAGCGGCATCTCCGCCGGGTCGTAGAGGGCGAAGAACGGCTCCGGCGCAATCAGCGGGAAATGCGGGCAGACGAAGGAGACGAACAGCACCCAAGGGCCTTCCGCCGCCGGGGCCGCTTCCATCAGCCAGCGCACCGCCTCGTCCGCAATCGCCCGGTCGTAGCGGGTGTAGCCGCTCTCGCCGGGGCCGACCTCGCGCGAGAACTTGGCCCCGCCGAACCGGATCGGCATCGGGTCCTTGATCGCGCCATATACATCCCCCTTGCCGTCCACCACATGCATCGGGCGGATCTGGGTGTCGAAGCCGGTCGGGTCGGCCTCGCCGCGATAGTGCAGCTTGCCGATGGACAGCACCGGGCGGCCCGCCGCCTGCAGCGCATGGCCCCAGCCCGGAACGCTGCCGTCCCAGGGGTGGCCGTTGTCCCAATTGCCGGTCTCGTGGACATAGCGCCCGGTCGCAAAGGCGGCGCGGGCCGGCACGCAGATCGGCGAGGGCGTATAGGCGCTGGAGAACAGCGTGCCGCGCGCCGCGAGCGCGTCCAGGTTCGGCATCTTCGCGACGGGATGGCCGGCGGCTCCCATGACACTGGCGGCATGTTCGTCGGACATGATGAAAAGCAGGTTCCGGGGCTGCATGGCGCGGCGTCCCTCCGCCCGAAAGGGGCGCCGCCGATTGAAGCCGATTGCCGGGCGCTTTCCAAGACGGGGGCGCCGGCGACCTGTCTTCCCGCCCGGCAAGCGGATAGTCTGGCGGGAACTCGGGCGGGCGGGGTTGGCATATGGCGATATTCGGAAAGATCGTCGGGGGTGTGCTCGGCTTTGCGCTGGGCGGGCCGCTGGGCGCGCTGCTCGGCGCGGTCGCCGGCCATGGGCTGCTCGACCGAAGCCGAAGCCGTGCGGCCGCAAGCGGCAACGGGGCGGCCGAAGCCGACGCCGGTGTGGTGTTCGCGCTCGGCGTCATTGCGCTTTCCGCCAAGGTCGCGAAGGCGGACGGCACGGTGACGCGCGACGAAATCCGCACATTCCAGCGCCTCTTCCCGTTCGACCCCGACGAACGCGGCCGGATCGCCCACCTCTACAACGAGGCCCGGCGGAGCGCGGACGGCTTCGAGGCCTATGCCGGGCAGGTGCGCGGCGCTCTCGCCGGGAAGCCCGAATTGCTGGCCGAGGTGGTCGATGCGCTTTACGCCATCGCTGCGGCGGACGGGGAGCTTCATCCAGCGGAAGAGGACATGATCGCACGCATCGGCGCGGTGTTCGGCCTCGGCGAATACGAGATGGCGTCGCTCCGCGCCCGCCACGCCGCCGGCCACGGATCGCAGTCCGGGGCCGGCTCGGCGGGGAATCGGGGCAACGGCGCGGCGGACGCCTATGCCGTGCTCGGCGTGGAGCCGGGCGCGACGGACGAAGATCTGCGCGCCGCGCACCGCAAGCTGGTGCGCACCTACCATCCCGACCGGCTGGTCTCGAAGGGCCTGCCGGAGGAGTTCATGGCGCTCGCCAACGATCGCCTGGCCGCCGTCAACGCCGCCTATGAGACGGTGCGGAAGGAACGCCGGGCGCGCTGACCCTGCAGGGGCAGGGAGGCGCCAGCGCCTTCAGGACAAGGGTTGCGAAGCCGACCATCTGCGGGCTCGTGCCGCGATAGGTGCGGATCGCCGCAAGGACGGCCGCTGTCTCGCCGGGCGCGAGCGGCGCCGGTTCCGTCGGCCTGTCCATCGCCGCCAGCACCGACGGGGCCGCGGCGGCGATGCGCTCGGCGGTCTCCTCGCAGGCATCCAGCACCGCGGGGTCGCGCAGCAGCGGCCCGAGCGAGGCGGCGAGATGCGCGAGGAAGCCCGGCCAGTGAGCGAGAATGCGATAGAGGCCGGGCACGAACGCCTCGCCGGCAAGGTCGGTCTCGAAGGCCGCGAGCACCCGCCGCGTCTCCGGCGTCATTTCCGGCATCGCCGGCAGGGGCGCGGGCAGGGAGGCCGGCTCCGGCGCGACCGGCGCGCCTCCACCGGATTCCCGGCCCGAGCAGGCGGGCAAGGCAGGCGGCGGTGGCGAGATTGACCGGGCTCACCCGCGCGAAGCTCCGGCAGACCGTACGGATCGCCGCCAGGCCGGCGTCATCGACCCCGAGACCGCCGAGCGCCTCGCGGGAGAGGTTCGGCAGCGGCGGCAGCCGGGAGACATCGACGCGCTGCCAGGCGAGGCGCTGCATGGCGCCGGAGACCGGAGACGAGCCCGGGCGCAGAATCCGCCATGCCCAGGGCAGCAGGCCCGGATAGGCGGCGAGGTGGCGGAACAGCGACGAGACGTAGGGGACGGCGCAGGTCCGGCGGATTTCCTCATAGACGAGCGCGATATCGCCGGTCGTCCCGGTTTCCGCGACCTCCCGGAATGCCGTCATGGCCGGCGCCACCCCCGTTTCGGCCGCCGGGGGAGGGTCAGGTCGCGGCTACGGCCGGGGGCCGGGCGGCCAGCGAACTCGATGTCACATAGTCGAGGTCCCTCGGGAACCCGTCCACCGAGCGCTGCAGGGCAATATCCAGGCGGTGCAGGGTTTCGTCGATCTCCGCGTCGGAGATAATCAGCGCCGGACAGACCCGGATGAAGTTCTTGACTGCGATCGTGACCAGCCCCTCGAGCAGGGCGTTGTAGCGGATGCGCTCCGACATGGCCGGGTCCGGCCGCTTGCTCTCCGGCGTCTCGACGATATCCAGCAGGTAGTAGAGCCCGGCGCCGCGCACATCGCCGACGATATCGTATTTCCGCGCGAGCGCCTCCAGGCCGGCGCGGAGCCTCGCGCCCTTGGAGACCGCCTGTTCCGCCAGCCTGTCGCGCAGAACGATCTGGAGCTGCTTCAGCCCGACGGCGGCCGGCAACGGGTCGCCGGAATAGGTGCCGCCCCAGGGCAGGCCGGCCCTGCCGCGCGCCCGCTCGGCTATCTCCGGCGTCGTCACCGTGCCGGCGATGCCCATGCCGGCGGTCATGCCCTTTCCGAAGGACACGATGTCCGGCATGACCTCATATTGCTCGAAGGCCCAGATGCTGCCGGTCTTGGCCGGCGCAAGCTGCGCCTCGTCGAGCATCAGCAGCGCCCCCCAGCGGTCGGCCAGCGCGCGCAGGCGCGGCAGCCATTCGGGCGGCGGCACCACCATGCCGCCGGCCACGGGTATGGTCTCGGCCATGATGAGCGCGAGATCGCGGCTGGTGATGTGCTCCATCAGCTCCTCGCTGTGGTCGAGGCAGGCGGTATTGCAGCCGGGATATTCGAGGTTGACCGGGCAGCGGTAGCAGAGCGGGGCGTAGATCGCATTGCGGTGCGAGGGCATCATCAGCGGCCCGAGATGCGCCTTGCGGCCGCCGCCGACGCTGGTGACCGCCTCGGCCGCCAGGCTGCCGCCGTGCAGGCCGCGGATGACCGACACGATGTCGTAGCGCCCGGTGACGCCGAGCGCCATGCGCATGGCGATCTCGTTGGCCTCAGAGCCGGTGACGGCGAAATTCACCACCTTCAGGCCGCCGGGTAGGGTGCTTGCGATCAGCTCCGCGAACTCGATCAGCCAAGGGTTGGAATACCAGGAGGACTGGTGGACGAGCTTGCCTGCCTGTTCCCGGATCGCCTCGGTCAGCTCCGGATGGCTGTGGCCCAGCACCATGCACATCATGCCGGCCGTCAGATCGAAATACTCCTTGCCGTCCACATCCTTCAGGACGATGCCGCTGCCGCTCTCGAAGATCACCCGCGGTTCGTAGCGCCAGCCGTAAACATGGGCCTCGTCGCGGGCCATCAGCTCATGGTGCCTGTTCGAGAACTGGAAGTATTTCTCCATCGTCCGGCCTCTTTCCGCCTGCCCCGCCCGGCCATCATGGCACAGCCGGCGGCAACTTGCGCGGCCGCCGGGCCGTCCCTATTTTCCCCTGCGCCGGGGAGGTGGCCGAGCGGTTGAAGGCGCACGCCTGGAACGCGTGTATACGGTAACCCCGTATCGTGGGTTCGAATCCCACCCTCTCCGCCATAGCCGATGAAAATTATGTGTCATGTAATACCCTATCACATTGATATTACGCCATATTGTCGCCGCCCTAATTTGACGTGGAGATTTCCTCTCATTCATTGGATGTCGACAAGAAATCCATGTAACGCATTGAATATACGATATAATATTCAGAAACTGGCCCGACAGGAAACCTCTCGGACTGCACTATGGGATTACGCTTGGAACAGGCAGAGTCCATGGCTTCGACGCTCCGCAAACTCCGGGTCCCCGACACTGCCAGCACCAGAATCGTCAGAGAACCCTTCCCGATTCAGACCAACGAGCGAGGCACTTCGTAGAGGAGGGAGTGGAGATGGCTATCGGCCCGATCACCTACATGAGTCTAAACTTGGGACCACAGGTGCGCGAGGATGACGGGATCTTCGGCGTGCGCGCAGCAGCCATGTACACTCTGATCGGCATCGCCAAGCTCAACGATGTCGACCCCCAGGCTTGGCTCGCCGACGTGCTCGCCCGCATCGCCGGGACGCCGCAGAGCCGGCTACACGAACTCCTGCCGTGGAAATGGAAGGATCACAGCCGGCACGATCAGGCCGTATAGCCCACAACTGCCGCTTCCCGCTTCATCAACGCCATAACCGGCCCGGATTCACAGCTACACACCTGCAGCCCTCGCCAGATACATATACATCAGCCCGCCAGATCGTCCGTCAGTAGTATCCGACAGAAGGGTAAGGACCGGACTCTGGATCCTCGTGCGCATATCGAGTCCCAGAAGCGGGTCCTGGGTACCACTGCTGGCGAACATTGCCGTGTTCGTCCATGCCGACATCTTGTCCGCGGAGATCTACACTGCCGCAGTCGGCATCGAGACTACAGCGTTACTCTTACGCATTTGGAAGGGCCGGGGATGACGAATGCCCCTATTTCGAAAGCGTTGCGTCTCGCCGCGCAGCGCGCACTTGAAGCTAATCCGGAGACTTTAGCCGTCCTGCTCTACGGGTCGTGCGCTCGTGGCGATGCTCTCCCCGAGAGCGACTGGGACATCGCCCTAGTATAAGACTCTGGGCTCGAGAAAATCCAGTCACACACCACCTGCCGGCTGGGGCCCCGTGTCGAACGGTAAGCTGATCGACGTGCTACACATTTCGGAGGACGAGTTACGGCGCAAGGCGGATGCGCTCGGACATGTAGCTCTGTCCTTCGTGCGCGAGGCAGTGGTCTTGGCTGGCTGCTGGGACCGACCGACGGCGGGAACACCGGTAATGGAACTTGAGGAATATGCTTGGCTGCCAGACAATTTCTACCGGCGCCTGTGCTCGGCCTGCTGAAGTATCGAGCGGCTTCGCATTCCAGAACCCGTGTGGCCGGAGGTGAACAAAAATGGTACCTGCTTATCGCTGAGATTCATCCAGCGATGATATCTCGGCAGGGGATGGGCTTGGTACGGGCGGGGCTATGGACGAAGCGGGAGATCGTGGTCTGAAGCTGGAAGCGCCGGTTGTCTCGCCATGCGAAGCTTGCGAGGTATCGTTCGGCGTGATCGGGTCCGAGCTTTCGACAGGCGCCGGCGATCGCAGACTTGATATTGCCCGGCGTGGTGTTGAGCCATTTGAAAGGCGCCATGCGGGCTGCCTGGCGGCCCGATCCGGTGCGGATCGCGCGCTGGCTGTCGACAATCCCGTCGAGCGCGTTCCAGCAGTGCAGCCCGTCGGTAAGGACCTCGGACCCGGGCGCCAGCCAGCGTTTCGCGCCGCGCGCGATTTCGCGCTTGCGGAAGCCCTTGACCGGGGCCGGCTCGAGCTTTCGCGGTCGCCCCTCGGGGCCAGTCGACACCGCCGCCACGAAGGGCGTCTTGCCCGGCGCGCCGCAGCCCCGTTTGCCGCCCGGGTGCGCCCCGCCGGGATACGCGTCGTCCCTCTCAACCCGACCCTCGAGCCGGGTGTTCGCCTCGCGTCTTGCCATCACCGCCACGATCTTTTGCTTTATCGTCCAGGCGGTCGGATGCTTGACGCCGAGCCGGCGGCCCGGCGCGACCGACGAGATGCCGTTCTTCGCCGTCACGATCAGATGGATGGCCGCGAACCAGGTCGTCAGCGGCAGCCCGGTCGCATGGAAGATCGTGCCCGCCGTCGCCGAGGTCTGCGTCTTGCAGCGGTTGCACCGGTACAACCGACGGCGAGCCGGAACGCAGTAGCCGCGATGGCCGCAGGCCGGACAGACGAAGCCCTCGGGCCGGCGCAACCGGAACAGGGCCGCGCGGCGCCGCTCCTCCTCGCCAAAGGCCTCGCGAAACGCAGCGTCGCTCAGCCCGCGCACCCGGGATGCCGGTTTGAAGCCCGTTCCATGAACTCCACCAGAGAAAACATTACAAGAATGTATCTCCTCAAAGGTGGAAACTCAACGATAAGCAGGAAACGGAATGTTCTGCCTCCCTGTTTCGCTGCCCGTCCGGAGGCATTGTGCTGAAGACCGGCGAACAGCTCCTGCGCAACGTCCGCCCGATCTATCTTCAGGCCGGCCGCTCGCGCGCCATGCCCCCCAATCCGGTTGCGGCGGAGGACGGGGAGCGCCGGTTGGTCGCCGCCTGGCACGAAGGCGGATAGGCGTCTCCTCCGTCGTTGCTGCGTTCGCGTCGCAGCGCCTCTCAGCTTGCGTTCGACGATTGCCGGAACCGCTGCCGCCAGGTTTCGGAGCGTCGTTCGTCTCTGGCTTCATAGGCTTCCAGAGCTGACGCCGGGTTCATATCGAACTGGCTCTCGTTATCTTCCCCGAGGGCGGTAAGGCGCATTGAGTACCATGCGGTGACGCCGCCACGTGGAGGCGCGTCGAAAACCGGAAATTCAGGATCGCCGCCATCGTTGCCCAGCCATGTATTCGCGAGCGTCGGGTTGAGCGCCATGGCGCGGGCGAGGCTTACGGCATCGACGAAGCTTCCTTCCACGGCGTTGACAGCCTGCTCCCGCGTCTCGAATCCGCCGGTCGCCGCGACCGGAATGGAAGTCACCGCTTTCGCCTGTCCGGCGAAGTCGAGGAAATAGGGTTTGGATGATGGCGCGCTGTCGGAAGTGGACTTCGCGCCCGGAAAATATGTGCCCCCGCTGATGTCGACAAGATCGACGGATGTCCGGTCGAGCATGCGCACCGCATCCAGCGCATCGTCCTCCGTAAGGCCGCCTGCCAGCCTGTCCGTCGAATTGATCTTGACGCCTATGGGGAATGAGGCGCCTGTGGCCCGCCTTACTGCGTCGATGACTTCGCCCACGATGCGAAACCGTCCCGCGATCGGGCCGCCATAGGCGTCCATCCGTCGATTGAACAGAGGCGACAGGAATTGGCTGAGCAGAAATCCATGCCCGGCGTGGATTTGGACGCCGGCAAAACCCGCATCCTTCGCAAGCGTCGCAGCTCTTGCATATACGCCGGGCAACTCATAAATGTCTTCAAGCGACATTTCCGTGCACCGAAGCCCCTCGACATCCAGGGCGGACGGCCCCCTCGGCTGGCTGATCGGCAAATAGGACAGCGCGCCGGCATGGCCGAGTTGCGGCCATATATGGGCGCCGTTTGTAGACCCGCGCCGCGCCAGCGCCTGCATGGCCTGCAAATTGCAACCCGGCGCAAGAACGAGGTTCCCGGGTTTTTCCGGATAACGAGGATCTCCCTGCATCTCGCCAATCAACGACAGCGCTGCACCGCCTTCGGCCCACCGTTCATAAAGCCTTATCTGGGCTTCTGTGGGATTTCCCGCGCCATCGCCAAGCGAATCGGACATCGCGGATTTTATCAGCCGGTTCTTCAGAATCGTGCCGCAAGGCAATTCCAGAGGTTGGCCCAGCACGGCCTTCGACCTCTCAGCGGATCGCGGCATCCTGCCTCTCCATCGCGAAGCTCCCGGGCATTACGGGAGCTTGAAGCACCTCTGTCCCAGAGCACGATCCGTTCGATCTGAAAAGGAACCGTTTGCAGAGCCTCAATCGTTGCCCCGGACCCCGATCCGGGGTCTCCATGCAACGTTGCCCGGCCTCTCGTCGCCCCGGATCGGGGTCCGGGGCGACGAGTCCGGGTTCGGACCGAAATGCGGTTCTATTGGAACGGATCGTGCTCTAGTGGCTGCCTGCATGGATCACATCGCCGAACGTCACCCAGCGCTTGCCGTCAAAGCGGGCGAGTTGCTCCGACTGGATCGGGTAGAAATCGTCCGGAGATGTGTTGACGGTAATGCCCGGCATGATCATCGGCAGTTCGACGCCCTTGAGGTTGGCCGCGCAGCCCATGATTCCTTCGCGGGACAGATCCTCGCAGGTATCGAGCACATGATGCATGAGCTTGGAGACGTTGTAGCCGTAGGCGTAGTTGACATCGGTCATGTCGGCGTCCGGCAAGTTCTTCTCCATGAAGCCAAGCCACTCCTTGTAGCCCGGATCGTCCCGCCATTGCGGGTCCACCGGGTCCTTCACATAAAGCGCGGTGATGAGGCCGGTGGAGCATTCGAGGCCCGCCGGGGTCAACGTCGCGCCCACCGAGGAGGACACGTTGTTCAGGAGATGCACCGGTTTCCAGCCAATCTCGCAGGACTTGCGGATCGCCTGGGCGGCGAATTTCGGGATGGTGATGTTGAAGAAGACATTGGCCCCGCTCTCCTGCATCTTCAGGATCTGGCTGTCCACAGTCGGGTCCGTGACCTCATAGGGAAGCATGGAGACCACAAGTTCGTCCGCCTTGTCGCCGAGGCCGTGCAGGAAGCCGTCGCGATAGTCCTTCCCGTAGTCGTCGTTCTGGAACAGGATCGCGACCTTCGGGTTCTCGACATTCTCGAGCACGTATTTCGCGTAGATCTCGCCCTCAACGTCGTAGGTCGGCTGGAAGCCCATGGTCCAGGGATACTTGTTCGGCTGGCCCCATTTGCTGGCGCCCGTCGCGACGAAGAGATGCGGGACCTTCTTCGAATTCACATAGCGGTGGATGGCGGAATTGGTCGGCGTGCCGAGCGTCTGGAAGAGGAGGGCCACCTGCTCCTGCTCGACCAGCTTGCGAACCTGCTCCACCGTGCGCGGCGGGCTGTAGCCGTCGTCCAGCGAGATGAAGTCGATCTGGCGCCCCTGGACGCCGCCCATCTCGTTCACCATCTCGAAATAGGCCGAGATCGTCTTGCCGATGACGCTATAGACCGAAGCCGGGCCCGAATAGGGGTTGGTGTTGCCGATCTTGATCGTCTTGTCGGTAATGCCGGTCATGTCGGCGGCCTGCGCCGTTCCGGCGAGCAACGCAGCCGCCGCAGCGGCTGCGAGCAGTTTTCCTGTACGCATGGGTCGATACCTCCCTTTGGTTTAGCCCCGGTTCCAGTGGCCTCAAGCGGCCGATTTGCGTTTCCACCAAGCGAACGCCCGCTCCACCGCGCCCCAGACCCCGAACGGCACGAAATATATCGCAAGAATCAGGAAGATGCCGAAAATCGCCCAAGGCGGCGGCACGAACGGATAGGCGCGGCTGATGTCCTGGGCGAAATTGGGGACGAAGACGAGGAACAACCCGCCGAAGATCACGCCCGGAATCGACACGATGCCGCCGACCACGGACCCGATCAGCAGATTGACGGCGAGGAAGAAGTTGAAGGCGTCGGGCGCCACGAACTCGGTGACGAAAACGCTGAGCGCGCCGGCGATGCCGGTGTACATGGCGCTGATGCCGAAGACCGTCGTCTTGTAGAGGGCCGTGTTGATGCCCATCGTGCTGGCCGCGATCGGGTTGTCGCGAATCGCCATCATCGCGCGGCCCGACCGGCTGTGCAGCAGGCACCAGGCGACGGCCATCAGCAGCACCATCACCGCCAGCGTCACATAGTAGAGCGACTGGTCGGCGCTCAGCCCCTCGATCAGCGGTTCCGGCTTCGGCACGAACAGCCCCTGCACGCCGCCCGTCCAATGCTCGAAGGCGTCGAACTTGAGCAATTGCGGCGTCGCCACGGCGAAGGCGAAGGTGGCGAGCGCGAGATACAGCCCCTCCAGCCGCAGCGCCGGCAGGCCGAACAGGAAGCCGACGACGAACGCCACCAGAGCCGCAACCGGCAGAGTGGCGTAGTGGTTCCATTCGAAATGGTAGAGCAGGATCGCGGCGGTATAGGCGCCGACGGCGTAGAACGCGCTGTGGCCGATGGAGAACTGGCCGTTATAGCCGGTCAGGATATTCAGCCCGAGCAGCGCGATCCCGTAGGCCATCGCTTGGGTAAACTGGAAGCTGGTGAAGTCCGACACCAGGTGCGGCACGATGGCCGCGAAGACGACAGCGACGCCGAAGCCGGCCAGCAATTGCGGCGTGACGGGGTTCGGACGGGTCACGGTCATCAAACCCTCCGCACCACGACGCGGCCGAACAGTCCGGCCGGCTTGAAGACGAGCACGCCCACAATCAGGATCAGTGCGAAGGTGAGCTTGAGCTCGGAGCCGCCCGGCACATACTGGCCGACCCAGTTCTCCAGCACGCCGACGACGAGCCCGCCCAGCACGGCGCCACCGGGGCTGGAGACGCCGCCCAGCAGCGCGCCGGCGAAACCGTAGAGCAGCACGCCCGCCATCATGTTCGGCTCCAGAAAGACGATCGGCGCGACCAGGATGCCGCCGACGGCGCCGATCGACGCCGCCAGCCCCCAGCCGAGCGCCAGCATCCAGCCGACCGAGACGCCGACCAGCCGGGCGGAGTCCGGGTTGGCGGCGGCGGCTCGCATGGCGAGGCCGACGCGCGTGAAGCGGAAGAAGGCGAAGACCAGCGCCAGCACGCCGAGCGTCAGCGCGATGACGCCGATATGGTGCGGCCCGATCAGGGTCGATTTGAAGCCCAGGTCCTCGGGGAAGAGGCTCGGGAAGGGCTTGATGGTGAACTCCCAGATCCATCCGGCGACCGAGTTGAAGATCACCAGCAGGCCGATGAACACGATGATCTGGTTGAGCACCGGGGCATTCTCGACGGGCTTCACGATCACCCGCTCGATGACCACGCCCGCCAGGAAGGAAATGCCGACCGCGAGCAGGAAGGCGAGCCAGACCGGCGCGCCCAGGCCCACCAGCGTCCAGGCGACATATGTGGAGAACATCGCCATCTCGCCCTGGGCGAAATTGAAGTGGTCGGTGGCCTGGTAGATCATCACCACGGCCAGGGCGACGCAGGAATAGATCGACCCGATGGCGAGGCCGGCGAGCGTCAGTTGCAGGAAGAGGTCCATCGTCGGGCGCGCGCTTTCAGTAACCGAGATAGATGCGGCGGATGTTTTCGTCGTCGCGCAGAAGGCTGGACTCGCCGCCCATCACCACCCGGCCCGTCTCCAGCAGATAGGCGTGGTCGGCGAGCTCGAGCGCGATGCTCGCATTCTGCTCCACCAGCAGCATGGAGGTGCCTTCCCGCTCGCGAATGCGCGCCATGATCTCGTAAATCTCCCGCACGATCAGCGGCGCGAGGCCGAAGGAGGGCTCGTCGAGCAGCATGAGCTTCGGGCGCAGCATCAGCGCGCGGCCGATGGCGAGCATCTGCTGTTCGCCGCCCGAAAGCGTGCCCGCCTGCTGACGCCGGCGTTCGCCGAGCCTCGGGAAATAGCCGTAGACGCTTTCCATGTCAGCGGCGATGTCGGCCTTGTTCTTGCGCGTATAGGCGCCGAGCTGCAGGTTTTCCTCGACCGACTGGCGCACGAAGGTGCCGCGGCCTTCCGGCACATGCGCGATGCCGAGCCCGACGACGCGCTCGGTCGAGAGGCCGGACAGGTCCTGCCCGTCGAACACCACCTCGCCTTCCGTGCGCACCATGCGGCAGATCGCCCGCAGCGTCGTCGTCTTGCCCGCGCCGTTGGCGCCGAGCACTGCGGTGATCGATCCCTCGTCGAGCACGAAATCGACCCCGAACAGCGCCTGGGTCTGGCGGTAATAGGCCTCGAGCCTCCGGACCTCGAGAAACGCCATCAGTGGGCCGTCCCGAGATAGGCCTCGATGACCTTGGGGTCGCGCTGCACCTCTTCCGGCGTACCGTCGGCGATCTTGCGACCGAAATCGATGGCCACAACCTTGTCCGACACCTGCATGACCAGGCTCATATGGTGCTCCACCAGAAGGACGGTGATGCCGTGCTCGTCCCGCATCTGGCGGATCTGCTGCATCAGGTGGTCGAGTTCCTCGTGGTTGAGGCCGCCTGCCGGCTCGTCCAGAAGCAGCAATTCCGGCTCGCTGGCGAGCGCGCGCGCCAGTTCGACCCGCTTCTGGTAGCCGAAAGGCAACCCGCCGACCGGCGTGTGCGTCACATCGCTCAGGTCCATGAAGCCGATCAGCTCCATCGCGCGGGCCATCAGCCCGGCTTCCTCCCGGCGGACCCAGGGCAGCCGGAAGGCGTTGGACACATAGTCGCTGCCGGTGCGCGAATGGCCGCCGATCATGACGTTGTCGAGCACGGAGAGGGTCGGGAAAAGCGCCAGGTTCTGGAAGGTGCGCCCGATGCCGAGCGAGGCGATCCGGTTCGGCGGCAGGCTCAGCAACGACCGGCCCTTGAACAGAATCTCGCCCGAATTCGGCGTATAGAGCCGGGAAAGACAATTGAAGAGCGTGGTCTTGCCGGCGCCGTTGGGGCCGATCAGCCCGACGATCAGGTCTTTGGGTATGTCGAAGGATACGCCGTCCAGCGCCACGATGCCGCCGAAATGCACCGCGACATCGCGGACCTCCAGAACCGGCTGGTTCAATGCTGCCCCCCCAACGATGCGGCCCCGGGACCGCCTGCGGGGGCAGCCTTTAGCAGATGCGTCCGGCGCCGACAACGCCCGGCGGGGCGCTTCACTCTTCGGCGGCGGCGAAGGCGTCCGTTTCCTCCAGTTCCAGCAACACTTCCTGCGTGTGCTGGCCGAGCGCGGGCGCGGTGGCCTCCGGAGCGCCGGAGACCAGCGGCGGCGCGCCGGCCGGGTTCGGAACCGGCCAGAGGCGGTCGCCGCCCGGCTGCTCCAGCCGGGAAATCAGGCCGGTCGCCTCCGCCTGCGGATGCGCGGCAAACTGCGCATAGTCCTGGACGGCCTCGTTCTGGAGGCCGGCTTCCGTAAGGCGGGCCTGCCAGTGCGCCGTCGGCTGCGCCGCGACATGCTCCGCGACCGCCGCATTCAACTCTTCCGCATGGGCCGCCCGTCCCGCCGGCCCGTCGAAGCGCGGGTCCGCGCCAAGGTCGGCGCGGTCGAGCAAGCCGCAAAGCGCCCGGAAGTCGCTGTCCTTCAGGACGACGAGGTGCAGCCAGCCGTCCGCAGTCCGGAACACGCCGGAAGGCGAGGTCGGCATACCCGGGGCCCCGCCCTCCATCAGGGTCGCGGACATCCTGACCGCCTGGAGGTTGGCGGCGGCCGCCATCAGGCTCGAATCGATGAACCGCGCCCGCGGATCGTCGCGGCGCGCATAGAGGGCCGCCGCCACGGCCTGGTGGGTGTAGAGCGCGGTGGACATGTCCACGATGACCGGGTTGGCGCGATGCGGGATGCCGTCATGGCCCCTGTTCTCGAACGTGAAGCCGGTGAACGCCTGCAGCACCGGATCCATCGCCGGCCTGGCGCTGAGCGGGCCGGTCTGCCCGAAGCCCGAGACCGACACATAGACGATGCCCGGCGCCAGCGTCTTCACGGTCTCGAAGTCGAAGCCGAGCCGCCCGGCCACGCCCGGCCGGAAGCCCTCCATGAAGACATCCGCCGCGCCCGCCAGCCGGCGCAGCTTTTGCTTGTCCCCCGGCTGCTTGAGGTCCAGCACGACGCTGCGCTTGCCGAGATTGCCGATGACGGAGAAGGCGGTGTGGCTGCCGTAGCGGGGCCCCAGCACGCGCGACCAGTCCCCTTCCGGCGGCTCGACCTTGACGACATCCGCGCCGTATTGCGCCAGCAGCATCGCGCAATAGGGTCCGGCGATCCCCTGGCTCAGATCGACGACGCGCAGCCCCGCATAAGGTTTCTCATAGCTCATGGACACGGACCTCCCCAGCCTCCCGCCGCCCCGAATACGGCCCGGCGCCGCTTCCGCCGTCAACGTCGCATGAAGCCGCCCGGCCCGCCAGAGGCCGCTCCCGCCGGATTCGCGCATTTGCTTTCGGCGGCGTCGCACACCCCCTGCCCCGGAGGTCCCGCCGATGTCCCGGCCCGGAAGCGCCGCTGCGGTTTTCGGCCCCGACCGGCTTGAATTCCGGATGTTTGTTCTATATATATTCCCTTCTTCCAAGAAAACAGGCAGAGGAACCATGACCTGAACGACCGGCGGCGGCTTGGGCCGCCCTTGCGCAGCGAACCCGAAAGCGGGAGGGCCGGGGGCCGGAATCGGCGCAGGGGAAGTGCGGCCGGGCGGCGCGATGCGGCGGCCGACTTCGGCCGGAAAGGGCCGTTCGCAACGGCCGGCCTTGACGGAAAGCGGCTGCGAAGCCGCAAGGGAAGGAGACGCGGCGATGGATGGATCGACCGGCGGATTGCCGGAGCGGCGGCGGGGCCGGGCGGTGGGCGAGGACCTGCGGGCCGCCGCGGTGGCGGCCGTGCAGCGCGAGGGCATGAGCATACGCGCGGCGGCGCGGCGGTTCGGCCTGTCGCGGAGCAGCCTCGGCAATTGGGTGAGGCGCTTTAGCGAGCGCGGCCATGTGCGGCCCGACAGGAAGGGCGGCAGCCGCTCGCGGATCGAGCCGGAACGGGAACGGATACTCCGCATCCTGAGTCGGCGGCCGGAGCTTTCCATGTACGAGCTGCGCGACGCGCTTGCCGCCGGGGGGCTGGAATTCCACGCGACCACGGTGCAGCGCTTCCTGAGGCGCCATCGCCTGGACCGCGAAACCCGCCTCGCCCGGCGCCGCCGCGAGCGCGAGCGCCGGCGGTCGCGGCGCGGCGGGGAAGCCGGCGCCGGATAAGCGGCCGCGCCCCGGACCCCGAACCGGCAAGCCCCCGGCGCACTGCATCGAGAAGGCCCGGCCTCGAGCGGCCGCCCGGCGCGCATGACCTCGTTCATACAGATATGAGACGGCCCGCTTGAAAGCGGTTTGGGGGTCTCCGCAGCTGTTGGTGCAGAAACGAGCGGCCTGGAGGAGACCCCCATGCAGGTGATTGGCCTGCCTCGTCATGTTACACGAGGAGCCGCTCTTGCGCCGCACAGACGCGCCGTTCCGGCCCGCTGGCGGCGCGCGCCGGACAAGGGCTTGAGCGCCGCAGAGGCGGCCGAAGCGCTCGGCGTGTCCCGCGCTCCTCCTGCGCCGCAACGGGCCGCGCGCCGCAAGGCGCGTCCGGCCCTGCGCCGGACGCCTGCCCAAAGGCCGCAAGCCCACAAGCCCCGGCGAGATCGTCCAGCGCGACACCCTCGCCATCCCGACCCACCCCGGACGGCCCGCGATCAAGCCGTTCACCGCACGCGCCCCCGTCGCCAAGCGGACCTGCGCCCAGTCCCCGGAGACGCGCTACCGCCCACAACGCCAAGCGCTTCCTCGACAAGCTCCAGGACCGCATGCCCTTCCCCCTCGAGGCCATCCAGGTCGATGGAGGCTCCGGGTTCAAGGCCAACTTCGAGACCGAACGCCCGCGTCGCCGCAGCGCACTCTTCGAACGCCCGCTCCGGTCGCCCAGGCTCAACGGCCCTGTCGAGCGCAACAACGGCGCAGGGCGATACGAGGTCTGCGCCATACGGGACCTCCCCAACGACGACATCGACGACATCGACCAATGGCTCGACGCCTGCGCCGAGGAGGGCAACACCTTCAGACCGCACCACGCGCCTGGCGGACAAACCCCCGCCGAGCGCCTTGCCAATCGCACAGCCAAAGAAACCCGCCCGTCTCAATATGTCCCGAACCGGGACAGTTGCTTGTCGCGCTCCTGTGGCCGGCGTAGAGTCGCCGCGACCCGGGCCGGCCGGGCCTTGTATCAGGGAGGACGCAAGACCATGAAACGTTCGTATCTTGTGGCGGCAGCGGCGACGGTCCTGCTCGCGGGCGCAGCCCAGGCCGACGAGATCAGGATCGGGGTGCTCTACCCGATCGCCGGGACCGGCGCCGTTTACGGCGAGCCGGCGATGCACGGCCACAATATGGCTGTGGACGAGCTCAATGCCGCCGGCGGCATTCTCGGCAAGAAGATCGTGAGCTTCGCGCGCGACACCAAGCTGAAGCCGGCCGCCGCTTCCGCCGCCGCCAAGGAGCTGATTACCAAGGACAGCGTCGATGTGCTGATCGGCGGGCTCTCCTCGGCCGTCGGCCTCGCAATCTCCGAGGTCGCGCGCCAGGAGAAGGTCGTCTATGTCGCAACGATCCCGAAGACCATCAAGCTCACCACCGAGAAGCGCCACGACCATGTCTTCCGCACCGCCTCGCATACGGACTTCGAGGGCGATGCGATGGGGCAGGTCGTTGCCAAACTCGGCCTGAAGAAGATCTGCGACATCCAGCTCGACTACGCCTACGGCCACGATCTCGCCGCCGGCATCGAGAAGGGCCTGAAGCGCCACGCGCCGGATGCGGAGAAGGTGCTCGACCTGCGCGTCAAGCTCGGCGCGACGGACTACAACGCCTTCATCTCCCAGATCATGGGCGCGGGCTGCGACGGCGTGACGAGCGGCCTCTGGGGCTCGCATTTCGTCAATTTCGCCCAGCAGGGCAGCCCGTTCGGCCTCTTCCAGCAGATCAAGTATATCTCGGGCGGCGAGATCGCGAGCCATGAGATCGCCGGCAAGATGAAGGGCGACTATCCGGACAATGTGTGGTCGAACACCTACGAGCTCTGGTACCACCACCACGATCCGAGCCATGTGGTCTTCCAGGAGGCGCTGGCCAAGCGGTCCGGCACCAAGGAAACGGCGATGTGGCCGGTGCTGGCCTATATCGGCGTGAAGTTCATCGCCGCCGCCGTCGAGAAGGCCGGCTCGATGGACGCCGACAAGCTGGCCGCCGCGCTGAAGGGCATGAGCATCGACACGCCTGTCGGCCCGCGCACCATCGACGCGGAGACCCACCAGGCCGATACCGGCCAGTTCTGGGGCCCGATGGTGAAGAAGGACGGCGTGGACTACCGCGTGATGGACCCGGTGACCTTCATTCCGGCGGTCATCGCAGAGTAGTAGCGGCGGCGACGACGCGCGGCCGGCTTTCCGGCCGGCCGCGCCTTCCCCTTTCCGACACGGCAACGGAGCCCGTCCTTGGACTCCATCATCCAGTTCGCGCAGCAGGATCTGGGCAATCCGGGGCTGGCGGCCCTGCTGTCCAACCCCTCCTTCGCCTTCATCCAGCTAATGAATGCCTTTTCGCAGGCGATGAACCTGTTCATCATCGCCGCGGGCCTCTCGCTGATCTTCGGCGTGCTGCGCGTCATCAATTTCGCGCATGGCGCTTTCTACATGTTCGGCGCCTATATCGTGTATTCCGTGGCGCAGGAATGGACGGGCAATTTCTGGCTGGGCGTCGCCGCCGCGGGCTTCGGCCTCGCGGTCATGGCGGTCGTCATCGAGCGCTGCCTCTTCCAGTATATCTACGACAAGGAGCACCTGATGCAGCTGCTCCTGACCTTCGCCGTCGTGCTGATCCTGTCCGATGTCGCGAAGATCATCTGGGGGACCGACCAGTACAGCGTCTCCTATCCGCAGAGCATGAAGGGCGCGGTCGATCTCGGCGTCACCTTCTATCCGACCTACCGGCTGTTCCTGATCGCGGTGGGCCCCGCAATCGCCATCGGGCTCTGGCTGTTCATCGAGCGCACGCGCTTCGGGCGGCTGACGCGCGCGGCGACGCAGGACCGCGAAATGCTCTCCGCGCTGGGCGTCAATGTGCCGATCATCTACACCGGCGTGTTCATCCTGGGCTCGGTGCTGGCCGGCATCGGCGGCGGCCTCGCCGCGCCGTTCAACTCCCCGACTCCCGGTATGGACGCGACCATCATCGTGGACTGCTTCGTCATCGTCATCGTCGGCGGCCTCGGCTCGATCTGGGGCAGCTTCATCGGCGCGATCATCTACGGGCTCGTGTTCAACTACGGCTCGGTGATCGTGCCCAACTGGCAGGACGTCTTCCCGTTCCTGATCCTGCTGGCGGTGCTGCTGGTGCGGCCGTGGGGCCTGTTCGGCAAGCCCGAGGGAGGAAACGCCTGAGATGACCGGCCCGATGACCCGTCCGGTCCTGGCCGCCTGCGCGGTCGTGCTGGTCCTGCTCGCGCTGGTGCCGCTGCTGGAGTCGAACTACCTGATCGATCTCTTCAACGAGATCATGATCTATGCGCTGTTCGCGCTCAGCCTGAATGTCATCATCGGCTATTCGGGCAATGTCTCCTTCGGCCATGCCGCCTATTTCGCCATCGGCGGCTACACCATGGCGATCCTGCTCACGACCTATCAGTGGCCGCTGCTGCCGGCGTTCGCCGCCGCGGTCGCGTTCTCGTTCATTGCCTCCGGCGTGGTCGCCTGGTTCTGCACCCGGCTGACCGACATCTATTTCGCCATGCTGACGCTCGCGTTCTCGATGCTGGTCTGGGGCGTCGCCTTCAAATGGCGGTCGATGACCGGCGGCGACGACGGCTTCGTCGGCGTCGATGTGCCCCTGTTCATCGCCACGCGCGCGCCGTTCTACTATTTCTCGCTGGTCGTGATCGCGGCAGCGGTGGCGGTGCTCTGGGTCATCTGCCATTCCGCTTTCGGGCGCGCCCTGCTGGCGGTGCGCGAGAACCCGATCCGTGCGGGCTTCGTCGGCATCAACACGCGGCTGATGCGCTGGTGGGCGTTCGTCGTGGCGGGCACTTTCGCCGGAATAGCGGGCGCGCTGTTCGCCATGGTGCATCGCGGCATGTACACGGAGTCGGCGTTCTGGCCCGAGAGCGCGACCGTGCTCATCATGACGCTGCTCGGCGGCATGTATTCCTTCTTCGGCCCGGCGATCGGGGCGGCCAGCTTGTTCCTGCTCGAACGCCTCACCAACGAATACACCGAATACTGGCCGCTGGTGCTGGGCACGATCCTGCTGGTGATCCTGATGTTCCTGCCGGAAGGGCTGGCGGGGCTGGCGCAGGCGGTCCGCCGCCAGATCCTGCGGGGGCGCTGAGGCCATGCTGAAGATCGACCGCCTCTTCAAGCAGTTCGGCGGCTTCGTGGCCATAAACGATGTCTCCTTCGAGCTCGTCGAAGGCGAGAAGCACGCCATCATCGGGCCGAACGGCGCCGGCAAGACGACCTTCTTCAACCTGGTGACCGGGCATTTGCTGCCGGACCAGGGCGCCGTCGCCTTCCAGGGCGAGGATATTACCGGCCGGCCGCCGCACCGCATCGTGAAGCTCGGCCTCGCGCGCTCCTTCCAGCGGATCAACATCTATCCGCGCATGTCGGTGTTCGAGAATGTCCAGGTGGCGCTGATCGCCCGCGAGCGCCAGGAGTTGCGCTTCTTCACGCTTGCAGCGGGGCTTTGCGGCCCCGAGACGCAGGCGCTGCTGGAGCTTGTCGGCCTCGCCGGGGAGGCGGAGGAGCTGGCGGGCGAGCTCGCCTATGGCAAGCAGAAGCAATTGGAGCTCGCGATTGCGCTCGCCGAAAACCCGCGCGTGCTGCTGCTCGACGAGCCGACCGCCGGCATGTCGCCGAGCGAGACCGAAGAGGCGATCCGGCTGATCCGGGAGATCGCCGATGCGCGGGAGCTGACGCTCTTGTTCACCGAGCACGACATGACCGTCGTGTTCGGCATCGCCGACCGGATCACCGTGCTCCACCACGGCGAGATCATCGCGTCGGGTGCGCCGGAGGCCGTGCGCAGCGATCCGGTGGTGCGCCAGGTCTATCTCGGCGAGGAGGAAGCGGCGCATGGCGCAGCTTGAAGCCAGGGACCTGCACACCTCCTACGGCCTGTCGCGGGTGCTGTTCGGCGTCTCCTTCGAGGTCGAGCAGGGATCCTGCATCGCGCTGATCGGACGCAACGGCGTCGGCAAGACCACGACGATGCGCTCGCTGATGGGCCTGACGCCGCCTTCAAGCGGCGAGGTGGTGTGGGAGGGGCGGCAGATCGCCAGGCTCGCCCCGCATGTCGTCGCCAAGCTCGGTATCGGCTTCGTGCCCGAGGACCGGCGCATCTTCCCGGAACTCACGGTCTGGGAGAATCTCGACATCGCGCGCCGGCCGGCGGAGCCGGGGCGGCAGGCCTGGGGCGAGAACGAGGTGTTCGACCTGTTCCCCGACCTCCGGGATATCCAGTCGCGGGCCGGCGGCGTGCTCTCCGGCGGCCAGCAGCAGATGCTCACCATCGCCCGCTCGCTGATGGGCAATCCGAGGCTGCTCCTGCTCGACGAGCCGTCGGAGGGCCTCGCCCCGCGCGTCGTGGAGACGCTGCGCGAGCGCGTGCGGACGCTCAAGGAAAGCGGGCTTTCGATCATCCTTGCGGAACAGAATCTCGGCTTCGTGCTGGCGCTTTCGGACATGTGCCATATCATGGAGAAGGGTGAGATCGTCTATTCCGGCGCGCCGGAGCATCTGCGTGAGAACCGCGATGTGCTCGACCGGCATCTGACGCTGTGAAGGAAGCGGAAACCTTTCGCAACGAAGGCGTCGCCGTGCTGCGCGGCGTGCTCGACGCCGCATGGCTCGAAAGGCTGGCCGAGGCGGTCGCCGCCAACATGGCCGCGCCGGGGCCCTACGGGCGCGACCATGCCGAGCCGGGGCAGGGCAGCTATTTCGGCGACTATGTGAACTGGCGGCGCTTCCCCGCCTATCTGGAGGTCGGGCGCGAGGGGCCGCTCGGGCGCCTCGCCGGGGCGCTGACCGGGGCCGGCCGCGTGCAGTTCTTCCACGAGCATGTGCTGGTGAAGGAGCCGGGCGCCTCGCAGCCGACGCCCTGGCACCAGGACATGCCCTATTACTGCCTGTCGGGCGCGATGACGGTGAGCTTCTGGGCGCCGCTCGACCCGGTTGCGGCGGCGGTCTGCCCGCATTTCCTGGCCGGCAGCCACCGCTCGCGCACGGCCTGGCTGCCGCGCCGCTTCAGGACGATGGCGGCGCTCGAAGGCGACACCAGCGCATACGAGCCTTTCCCCGATATCGACGAGGCGGCGCAGGCGGCGGACATCCGCAGCTTCGACCTGGAGCCGGGCGATGCGGTGGCGTTCGACTTCCACACCCTGCACAACGCCCCGCCCAACCGTGCCGCGACGCGCCGCCGCGCCGTCAGCCTGCGCTATGTCGGCGAGGACGCCCGCTATCTCGACCGCCCCCACGCCGTCTCCCCGCCGTTCCCGGACCTCGGCCTCAGCGCCGAATCGGGCGACCCGCTGCCGGAAGACTGGTTCCCCGTGGTCTGGGAGCGGTTCTGAGAGTCCGTTTGAGCATTGGTTCAATGGGCGATTCTTCGCAGCAAGAGGCTTTTCATTGCGACATGGATCATGGCTTCGCAGACATCGGCGCCCGTGAGGTTGACCATCGGAAGGCGCCCGTCGGTGTCTACCGCCACATGCCGCTTGCGCCCGACTGTCCGCCTGGCCCCGTCCCGGCCTCGTTGCGCTCCGGGCGCAGGCGCCTTGACCGTTTGTCTGTCGATGACCCCGGCCGACGGACCGCTCTTGCGACCGACCCGCTTCCGGTCGAGCGTCAACGCAATATCGTGAACGGTGCGAAACAGCATCGGCCGCACAAAGCGCCGGAACCGCCAATACACCGTCTGCCGGGGGGAAAGTCCTTCGGAAGCATCCGCCAGCCGCCGCCCGTGCGCGTCATGTAACGGGTCGCGTTCAGCACTTCGCGCAGGTCCACGCCCGGCTTGCGGCCCCGTGCCGCCGGCTTCGGCGACAACGGCGCAATCCGCCCCCATTCCCCGTCGGTCGGATCGGGGGATAACGCTTCGTTTTCCGCTCGATCGCGAGCCATCCGGCCTCGCGTCTCTCGTGTCCACATGAAAAGCGTGACTCACATACCCAAAACCAACGAAACAACATTCTCAAACGGTCTCTCAGAGTCATTCCAGCACACTTTCTCCCCAGTCAAGTCTTGAACGAAACAAAAAGTGAATATTCTGGCTCCCCGTTCAGACATCGCCCTCCGCCCCTGCAAGAACGACGACATAGCCGTCGGGGTCCCGCAGCCAGCATTCACGGTGGCGGGCATTGGGGTTCACATGCGGCTCTTCGAGGATTTCGGCGCCGAGCGTGCGGGCGCGACCGACTGCGGCGTCGAACGCATCGGTCCGGAACCAGAGCAGCACGCCATTGCCCCAGGGCCTCGATTCGGGATCGCCCATATGGGGATGGTCGTGCGCCTCCCAGCGGTGGAGCTGGAGGACGAGGCGCCCGCCCAACACCAGCCGCTCATAGTCCGGCCCGCCATGCCCGCTCTCGCAGTCGAGAAGCTCCCGGTACCAGAGACTGCGCGCCTCGACATCCGCCACGGCGATCAGCGGCTGCGGCTCCATGTCCCGACTCCCCCACCTTCGTCCAATCCCAAGGGCTCATACCAACGAGATGTCGGTGCTCATTCCCGGCGTTCGGCGAGGAACCTCGACAGCGCGCCGGGCCGCCGCGCTACGGGCCGGAATGTCCGTCTCCGAAGCGCCGAACGAACCAGGGCGCCGCTGCGTTCGAGGTCCGCCAGCCGTTCGTGGAGGGTCGCTTCGCGTTCTATCGAACGGATTTCGGCCGCCGGCTCCCCCCGATTAGGAGACGGCGACGACCCTGCCTTCCCGCACCTTCCGCTTGTCACGACGCCACGTAGCCGCCATCGACATTGTAGGTCGCGCCGGTGACATAGCCGGCGCGGTCGGAGCAGAGCCAGCAGACCATCTCCGCGATTTCCTGCGCCTCGCCCATGCGCCGGGCCGGCACGCGGGCCATGAGCTCGTTGCCGCGCCGCGCCCGCGCCTCGCGCGTCATGTCGGTGGCGATATAGCCGGGGCAGACGGCGTTCACGCGGATATTGTCGCCGGCGTATTCGATGCCGGCCGTGCGCGTCATGCCGGAGACGGCGTGCTTGGCCGCGACATAGGCGCTGCCGCCCGGCAGGCCGAGCAGACCGGCAACCGAGGAGGTGTTGACGATCGCCCCGCCGCCCTCGTCCGCCTTCATCCGCTCGATCTCGCCCTTCATGCACAGCCACACGCCCTTGAGGTTCACCGCGATCATCCGGTCGAAGCCTTCCTCGGACCATTCATGCGTGCGGCGGCCGAAATGGTCGATATTCGCCGGCCCGATGCCGGCGTTGTTGAAGGCGCAGTCGATCCGCCCGAACGCCGCGGCGGCCGCGTCCAGCATCGCCTCGACCTGCGCCGCCTCGGTCACCTCGACGGCAAGCGCGACGGCCTCGCCGCCGGCCTCGCGGATCATGGCGGCGGTCTCTTCCGCGCCTTCCAGGTTGAGGTCGGCCGCCGCGACCCGCGCGCCTTCCCCGGCGAACAGCAGCGCCGCCGCCCGCCCGATGCCGTTCGCGCCCCCGGTTATCAGCGCCGCCTTGCCCGCCAGCATTCCGGCCATGCCCGTGTCTCCCCCGTTCCGTTCCGCCCGTCAGGACGCCATGTAGCCGCCATCGACATTGTAGGTGGCGCCGGTAACGAAGCCGGCGCGGTCCGAGCAGAGCCAGCAGACCATCTCCGCGATTTCCTGCGCCTCGCCCATCCGGCGGGCCGGCACGGTCGCCATGATCTCGTTGCCGCGCCGGGACATGACCTCGCGGGTCATGTCGGTGGCGATGAAGCCGGGGCAGACGGCGTTCACGCGGATGTCGGCGGCGGCGTATTCGATGCCGGCGGTGCGCGTGAGCCCGGAGACGCCGTGCTTGGCGGCCACATAGCCGGACGAGGTCGGCAGCCCGGCGAGCCCTGCGATGGACGAGGTATTGACGATGGCGCCGCCGCCGGACTCCAGCATCCGTTCGATCTCGCCCCTCATGCACAGCCACACGCCCTTGAGGTTCACCGCAATCATGCGGTCGAAGCCTTCCTCGGACCATTGGTGGGTGCGCCTGGCGTTGTTGCCGACATTGATGGGGGCGATGCCGGCATTGTTGAAGGCGCAGTCGATCCGCCCGAACGCCGTGACGGCCGCGTCCAGCATCGCCTCGACCTGCGCCGCGTCGCTTACCTCGACGGCAAGCGCCACCGCCTCGCCGCCGGCCTCGCGGATCATGGCGGCGGTCTCTTCCGCGCCTTCCAGATTGAGGTCGGCCGCGGCCACCCGCGCGCCCTCCCGGGCGAACAGCAGCGCCGTCGCCCGCCCGATGCCGTTCGCGCCCCCGGTTATCAGCGCCGCCTTGCCCGCCAGCATTCCGGCCATGCCGCTCTCTCCCCCTTCCGCACAGGTGTCGCGGCCAGCATAGCGCGCCCCGCCATGCGTCACGATAGGCGATGTTCTCCGCGCGGCCGGCCCTCCATGCCCGGACGATCCCTCCCGCCGTCGGATCGAATACGGACCATCGGTCAAGTCAGGCCTATAAGCCCCATTAAGGCTTGCGCAGCGCCGGGGCGGCCGGCTGGCCGAGCAGGCGCCATGTGCCGAGGAAACCGAACAGCGCCGTCACTGCGATTGCCGCCAGCGCCGTGCCGGCCGCCGTCACGACGGGCGCGGTCCAGGCGATGTCCATGACCTCCTCCAGCAGCACATAGCCGGCGGCGAGGCCGAGCAGCGCGCCCAGCAGCGCCGCGACGCCGCCGAGCATGGCGAATTCCAGCATGTAGCTGCGCACGAGGTCGGCCCGCGTCGCGCCCAGCACCTTGAAGATCACCGCGTCGCGCTGGCGGCGCCGGCGGCCGGCGGCGATGGCCCCCGCCAGCACGGCGAGGCCCGCCGCCAGCCCAACCGCGGCGACGAGGCGGATCGCGACGCCCATCTGCGCCACCAGCTCCGTCACAAGCGCGAGCGCGTCCTTCACCCGGATCGCCGAGACGTTGGGCAGCGCGGCGGCCATGGCGGCGGTCAAGTCCGCCTCGACCTCCGGCGGCGCGCGGACGGTGGCGACGAAGGTCTGCGGCGCGCGGTCCAGCGCGCCCGGCGCGAAGATCGTCGTGAACTGCATCCGGAGCGTCCGCCACGCAATGCGGCGCAGATTGGCGATCTCCGCCTCCACAGTGCGCCCCAATATGTTGAAGGCGATCCGGTCTCCCGGCTCCAGGCCGAAGGCATGGGCCAGGCTGGCGTCGAAGGAAACCAGCGGCGGCCCGCGGTAGTCCGCCGGCCACCGGGTTCCGGCAACGATCTCGGCCCCTTCCGGCAGGTCTGCGGACCAGGTGAGGCCGCGCTCGCCACGCAGCGCCCAGCGGGCGCCTTCGGGCACCCGGGCCTCCGCCGCCGGCACGCCGTCTATCGAGGCGATGCGCGCGCGCAGATGCGGCGTGCGCCGGTCCAGCACCGCGCCGGGCGTCCTTGCGACGAGGGCGTCGAAGCGCTCCGCCTGGCCCGGCTGGATGTCTATGAAGAAATGCGTCGGCGCGTCGGCCGGAATCTCATCGCTCAATTGGCGGGAAAGCCCCTGCTCGACCGAGGCGACGGCGACCAGCACGGTGACGCCGAACCCGAGCGACAGCAGGAGGCCGCCGGTCTCGCCGCCGGGTCGCGCGAGCGCCGCCAGCGCCCGGCGCAGCGCGCCCGGCCCGGCGCCCTTAAGGCGGCGCGCCAGGCGCACGGTGGCAAGCGCCGCCGCGAAGAAGATGCCGTAGGCGGCAAGCGTGCCGGCCACGAACCAGAGCGCCAGCACGCGGTCCGGCGCCGTCGCGACCGCAAGAGCGGCGAGCAGCACCGCCAGCCCGGCCGACGCGAGGATCGCTGCGGGGCCCGCCCCTTCGCCGCCTGCCGCCTCGACATCGCGGAACAGCGCAACCGGCGGGCGGCGGGCGGCCGCGGCCAGCGGCGGCAGGGAGAAGACGGCGGAGGTGAGCGCCCCGAAGGCGGCCGCCAATATCAACGGCCCCGGATAGACGCCGAGCGCGAGATCGACAGGGAGATAGGCCTCCAGCAGGCGCACGAACAGGAAGGGCGCGGCGGCGCCCACCGCCAGCCCCGCGAGGATCGCCAGCACCGTCATCGCTGCGATCTGGAGGCCGAAGGCGAGCCCGATCAGCCGGGCCGTGGCGCCGAGACAGCCGAGCGTCGCAATCGCCGGCCGCTTCGACGCCAGATGCGCGCGCACCGCATTGGCGACGCCGATGCCGCCGATGATCGAGGCCGCCAGCCCGACAAGCGTCATGAACAGGGTGAGGCGCCGGATCGTCTGCCTGAGGCCGGGGGCGGCCGAACCGATGCCCGTCACGCGCCAGCCCCGCTCGGCATAATCCCCTGCAAGGCGGCGGAATTCGGCAACGGTGCGGCCGGGATCGTCCAGCGCGATGCGGTATTTGTAGCGGACCAGGCTTCCCGGCTGCACCAGGCCGGTCCGTCCGAGCCCTTCCAGGTCGAGCATGAAGCGCGGCCCGAAAGAGAACAGGCCGACGGCGCGATCCGGCTCGCGCTCGATGGTGGCCCGGATGGCGAACGACCCGTCGCCGACTTGCACCCGGTCGCCGACGGCGAGGCCCAGCCGCTCCAGCAACGCCGCTTCGACAACGGCGCCGCCGTCGCCGAGCGCGTCCTCCAGCGCCATGCCCCCGGAGAGCCGGAGGCGGCCCGCAAGCGGATAGGCGCCGTCCACCGCCTTGAGCTCGACCAGCGCCGCGCCGCCGCCGCCCCGCGCCATGGCCCGCATCTCAACCGTTTCCGAAACGCGCCCGAGCGCGGCGAAATCGGCCCGGGCGGCGGCGTCCGCCGGCACATAGGTCGCCCTGACCGCGAGGTCGCCGCCATGCAGCGCGCGGGCGTCGCGGGCAATGCCGGTCTGGACCGCCATACTGACGGAGTGGACCGCCGCGATCGCCGCGACGCCGATGGCGATGCAGAGGAGGAAAATGCGGAATCCGGCGAGCCCGCCGCGCATTTCGCGCCGCGCCAGCCGCCAGGCGAGCGAGAGATCAGCCTGCAATGCGCCCGTCCTCGATCCGCACCCGGCGCGCGCAGCGCGCCGCCAGGCCCCGATCGTGGGTCACGAGGATGAGCGTCGCGCCGCCGTCCTCGGCAAGGCCGAACAGCGCGTCGAGCGCGCGGCGGCCGGTCTCGCCATCGAGATTGCCGGTCGGCTCGTCCGCGAAGATCGCCGCCGGCGCCGGCCCGAAGGCGCGCGCGATCGCGACCCGCTGCTGCTCGCCGCCGGAAAGCTGGCCCGGATAGTGGCCGGTGCGGGCGCCGAGGCCGACCGCCTCCAGACAGTCGCGCGCACGGCCCTGCGCGTCGCGCCGTCCGGCGAGTTCAAGCGGCACGGCGACATTCTCGAGCGCCGTCATCGTCGTCATCAGGTTGAAGGACTGGAAGACGATGCCGACCTTCTCGCGCCGCAGCATGGCGAGTTGATCTTCGGTCATGGACCCCAGGTGGCGCCCGGCGACCGAGACCCGGCCCTCCGTCGCCCGCTCCAGCCCGGCGGCCACCAGCAGGGTCGAGGTCTTGCCGGACCCGGACGGGCCGACCACGGCCACCGACTCGCCGGGCGCCACCGCAAGGTCGATGCCGCGGAGCACATTGACCGGCCCGGCGGCGCTCACCAGGGTCAGATGAACGTCTTCCAGTTCCACCGCCCAGTCCGATCCAGCCATGCGCGCGCGTTCCCTACCTCCGGCTTCCGGCCGGTCTCCCCGGCGCATATGGTCCGGCAGCAGCCCCGTTCAACGCGCCGGATGCCGCAGCGCCCGAACGTCAGGCAAGGGGCCGGGCTAGCCCGTCGCGGCGGCCGCCTCGTCGTCGAGAGCGGTTGCGCGCCGATAGGCCTCGCGCGCGCCGAGCCGCGCCCAATAGGCCTCGAAGGCCGGCCGCCTTTCGATCAGATCGAGTTGCAGGCCCCAGCCGACATGCGAGCCGACATAGACATCCGCTGCCGAAATGGCCTCGCCGGCGACATGGCCATCGCCGCCGACCGCCGTCTCGAGCGTGTCCATCACAAGCTGTAAATTGCCGTATCCCGCCATGCCTTCCTTGTCGGCCGGCAGCTCGAATCCGAAGGCGCGGTTGGTGACGGCCGCCTCGAGCGGACCCGCCGCAAAGAACAGCCAGCGGTAATAGGCGCCGCGGCGGCCGGGCGGCGGCGCCAGCCCGGCATCCGGAAAGGCATCGGCAAGGTAGGCGCAGATCGCCGGGCTCTCGGTGACGACGGTATCGCCGTGGCGGATTGCCGGCACCTTTCCCATCGGGTTGACCGCCAGATAGTCCGCAGACTTCATCGCCGGCCCGTAGTCGATCAGTTCGGTGCGGTAGTCGACCTGCAGTTCCTCCAGCATCCAGCGCACGATCCGCCCGCGGGACATCGGATTGGTGTAGAAGACGAGTTGCGGAGCCATTGCCGTCCCTTGCGCCGTTCGGAGTTCCGATGGAAGCATATCGACCGGAACCGTTCACCCGGCAAGCCCGACGGCGCCGATGGAGATATTTCGCCGTAATTCTTCATTTGCTGTCCGCCTGCGGCCTTGCATCCGTGCTCTTCCCTACGCCGGACGCCGCGGCGGCGGAGGCGCGGCTGCTGATGCTGGGCGATTCGATTACGGCGGCTTACGGGCTGGCGCCGGAGGAGGGCCTGGCGACGCAGTTGCGGCAGAGGCTGCGAGCGGACGGGATCGACGCGGCCGTGCTGGACGGCGGCGTTTCCGGCGATACGGCGGCGGGCGGGCTCGCGCGCCTCGACTGGATGCTCGCCGACCGGCCGAGCCATGCCGTGGTGGCGCTTGGCGGCAACGACGCGCTGCGGGGCCTCGACCCGGCGGAGACCGAAGCCGCGCTCGCCGCCATTCTCGACCGTCTGGCGGCGGAGGGCATACCGGTGCTGCTTGCCGGCATGAAGGCGCCGCGCAATCTGGGCCGCGCCTATACGGAGGCCTTCGACAGCCTCTTTCCCCGGCTTGCCGCGCGCCACGAGACGGTCTTCTACCCCTTCTTCCTGGAGGGCGTGGCGGCGGACCCGCTGCTCAACCAGCCGGACGGCATCCATCCCAATGCAGAGGGCGCCGCCGAAATCGCCGCCCGCCTCAAGCCTTACGTCAAGCGCCTGCTGGCGCTATCCTCGAAGCCGCCCGGTGGCAGCGGCCGGGAGTAAGGCGGACAGCATGAGCAGCGCGGGAGACGGCAGGCCGGCGGCCATCGCAGCCGGGTTCGGCGAGGGCGGCGACTGGCGGGCGGCGCTCGGCCCGGTCCGCGCGGCGCTGGCGGAAGCGGACAGCGCGGCAACCGCCGGCATCGTCTATGTGAGCGACAACATCGCCGACCGCCTGCCGGAGATCGTCGAGGCGCTCAGGGCCGACACCGGCATTGCGGACTGGGCCGGCACGGTCGGCATGGGTGTGTGCGGCGCCGGCCGCGCCGCGTTCGGCCGGCCCGCAATCGCGGCAGCCGCCTTCACGTTCCCCGATGACGCGGTGCGCCTGGTGCCCGGAATTCGCGAAGATGCGGCGGAAGCGGGCGCGGGGCTGGCGGAATGGGCCGCCGGGCAGGCCCGCGCAACGGCGCTGCTCCACGCCGACCCGCGCAACCGGAGCATGGCGGAGATCGTCGCCGACCTCTCCGAAACGCTGGGCGCGTTCACGGTCGGCGGCATCTCCTCCTCCGGGGGCCCGACGGCCCAGCTCGCGGGCGCCGTCGAGGAAGGGGTGGTTTCGGGGCTGGTCTTCGGGGAGGCCGTCGGGGTCGTCTCCGGCCTGAGCCAGGGTTGCGCGCCTATTGGGCCGGCGCGCACCGTCACCCGGTCGCACAACAATCTCGTGCTGGAAATCGACGGCGAACCGGCTTTCGATGCGCTTTGCGGCGATCTCGGCCTCGACTCCATCGCGCGCATCCGCGAGGTCGCGCACTGGCTGCACGCGGCGCGCCCGGTGCCCGGGTCCTCCGAAGCCGACTATCTGGTCCGCAACATCGTCGGCCTTGACGCGCAGGACGGCATCGTCGCGCTCGGCGCACTGATCGACCCCGGCGAGCGCCTGTTCTTCGTGCGCCGCGACCCGGCGGCGGCGGAAGTGGATCTGCGCCGCATGCTGCAGGGCGTGAAGGCCCGACTCTCCCGGCCGGCGCAGGGCGGCGTCTATGTCTCCTGCCTCGCGCGCGGCCCCCACATGTTCGGCAGCGAGGACCGGGAAATGGAAATCGTCCGGGAGGAGATCGGCGACCTGCCGCTCGCCGGGTTCTTCGCCAACGGCGAGTTCTCCGGCGGGCGAATCTACGGCTATACGGGCGTCCTCACGCTGTTCGAGTAGTCGGGCCGGAATTGCGCCTGTTCGCCGCCATACTCTTGCCGGAGAATATCCGCCGCGAGCTCGGCCGCCTCTCCGGCGGGCTTCCGGGGGCGCGCTGGTCGCCGGAGGAGAATTACCACCTGACGCTGCGCTTCATCGGCGAAGTGGACAACGGTTTTGCGGAAGAACTGGCCGAGGCGCTCTCGCATGTCGGCGGCGAGGAATTCGAACTCGCCATCGAGTCTCTCGGCAGCTTCGGCGGCGCGCGGCCGCGGCTGGTCTGGGCGGGCGTCGCCGCGTCGGCGCCCCTGGCCGCGCTCAGGCGGCGCGTCGAGTCGGCGCTCGTCCGGGCCGGGCTTCCGCCGGAAGAGCGCAAATACGCCCCGCATGTCACCCTCGCCCGCACGGCCGGCGCGCGGCCCGCCGTCGTCGCGGCGTGGCTGGAGGACCGCGGCGCCTTCCACCTGCCGCCCTTCGCCGTGGAGGGTTTCTCGCTCATGTCGAGCCGGCTCGGCGGCGAGGCGCCCGTCTATCGCGAGGAGGTTCGCTACCCCTTCGGCGGCGAGGCGTTCGCACCGTGAGCGCGCGGCTCGAGGCGCTGCTGGACGAGGTGCGCGGCTGCACGCTCTGCGCCGCGCATCTGCCGCTCGGACCCCGCCCCGTGCTGCGTGCAGAAGCAACCGCACGGCTGATGATCGTCGGCCAGGCGCCCGGCACGAGGGTCCATGCCAGCGGCGTGCCCTGGGACGACCCCAGCGGCCAGCGGCTGCGCGCCTGGCTCGGCCTCGCGCCGGAGGAGTTCTACGACGCGGGCCGGGTGGCGATCCTGCCGATGGGCCTTTGCTATCCGGGCCGGCTGCCGCGCGGCGGCGACGCCTCGCCCCGCCCGGAATGCGCCCCGCTCTGGCATCCGCGCCTTCGAGCCGAACTGCCGGCTGTCGAGCTCACCGTGCTCGCCGGGAGCTACGCCCAGGCCCGCTATCTGGGGGAACGGCGCAAGCGCACGCTCGGCGAAACCGTGGCCGCCTGGCGCAGCTACCTGCCCGATTTTGCGCCGATCCCGCATCCAAGCTGGCGGGTGAACAACTGGTTGAAGCGCAATCCCCGGTTCGAGGCGGAGATAGTGCCCGAATTGCAGGCGCGGGTTGCGGCGCTTACTTCGCGGTCCAGCCGCCGTCCACCAGCAGGCTCGTGCCGGTAATCAGCGACGCCGCCGGCGACGCGAGGAACGCCACCGCCGCCGCCACTTCCGCCACCTCCCCGAGCCGGCCGAGCGGGATGCTGCCGAGCACGAATTCGCGGAACGCCTCGTTCTGCAGGAACGGCCCGGCGAGCGGGGTCTCGACGAAGGTCGGACCCACCGTGTTCACGCGGATGCGGTGCGGCGCCAGCTCGATGGCCATCGCCTTGGTCATGCCTTCCAGCGCGTGCTTGGTCGCGCAATAGACGCTGCGCTCGGGCCCGCCGACATGTCCCATTTGCGAGGACATGTTGACGATGGCGCCGCCCTCGCCGGCGTCGGCCATGCGCCGCGCCGCAGCCTGGGCGGCGATGAAGGCCGCCTTGACATTGAGGGCGAGCATGGCGTCGAGCACCGCTTCCTCGACCTCGAAGATATGCTGGGGCCGGTTCCAGCCCGCATTGTTGACCAGCACGTCCACCCGCGGGAGTTCCGAGAAGAACCGCCGCACGGCGCCGCTGTCGGTCACGTCCAGCACGGCAGCTTCGGCGCTGCCGCCCTCCGCGCGTATCTCCGCCGCGAGGCTCTCCAGTTCGCCGGCCGAGCGCGCCGCCGCCACGACATGCGCGCCCAGTTCCGCCAGCGCCAGCGCGCAGCCCCGGCCGAGACCGCGGCCGGCGCCCGTGACGACAGCCGTCTTGCCGTCGAGCCGCAGGGAGTCCGCGAAGCCCATGTCAGTCTCCGTTCAGAATCGCGACGGCCCGCGTCCAGCCGGCCGAGCCGCGATGCACCTTGACCGGAAAGCAGACAACCTGGAAGCCGTCCGCCGGCAGGGCTTCGAGATTGCCGAGTTTTTCCAGATGGCAATAACCGATCTCGCGCCCGGCGCGATGGCCCTCCCAGATCAGGCTGGCGTCGCCCGTCTCCCGCACCCGCTCCTTCGTCCACGAGAAGGGCGCGTCCCAGCTCCAGCCGTCGGTGCCGGTGACGCGCACGCCCCGCTCCAGCAGCCAGAGCGTCGCCGCCTTACCCATGCCGCAGCCGGCATGGATGAAATCCTCCGCCCCGTAGCGCGCGCCCGCGCGGGTGTTGACCAGCACGATCTCCAGCGGCTCGAGCGCATGGCCGACCCGGTCGAGCTCGGCCTCGATGTCCTCCGGCTGCACCACATAGCCATCCTCGAAACGGCGGAAATCCAGCTTGACGCCCGGCTGGAAACACCATTCCAGCGGCACCTCGTCGATCCGCCAGGAAGGCTCGCCGCCTTGCTTCAGCGCATGGTTCATCGTCGAGAAGAAATGCCAGGGAGCGTCCAGATGCGTCCCGTTATGGGTGGAGATGCGGACATTCTCGACGGCGGCATATTCGCCGTCCGGCAACGCCTCGACGCCGACTCCGAAGTATTGAGCGATCGCGGGGGCGGTGTCGCGGTGGCCCAGATAGTCGATCTCCGGCAGCATATGCGGCGGGTCGCTCGCAATGCCGGCCTTCAGGGACACGGAAATATCGATAATGCGACGGTTCATGCCTGCCCTCCGCCTGCCGGGGCGCAGCCGCGCAACCTCCGGAAAAACCGCGAGGATCAAACCCGCTCCGGCCGAGCGGGTCAATATGGCGAACGGCCCGCGTTCCTATGCCCCGTCCCTTCCATGCAGGCGCTGCAGGTCGGCGGCGAAGGCGGCGAGCACCTGCTCATAGACGGGGCGCTTGAAGGTGACGATGCTCGCCAGCAAGTCCGGGGTCGAGACCCACCGCCAGGCGTCGAATTCCGGCGGCCTGTGCCGGAAGAGGTCGATATCCCCGTCGGTTCCGGTAAAGCGCATCAGCACCCATTTCTGGGCCTGCCCCCGGTAACGCCCGCCCCAGAGGCGCCGGGCCAGATTTTCCGGCAGGTCGTAGGTGAGCCAGTCCGGGGTCTCGGCAACCGGTTCGGCCCTGTCCGTTCCGGCTTCCTCGGCGAGTTCGCGCCGCGCGGCGGCGCGCACCGTCTCGCCGGCGTCGATCCCCCCTTGGGGCATCTGCCAGGCATCCGGCGTGTCACGGCGTCGCCCGACGAAAATCTCGCCGACGGAATTCACCAGCACAATCCCGACATTGGCCCGGTAGCCCGCGGGCGGACGGTCGCTCACCTCTCCCGAGCGGCTAATGGGAAGCCCTGCTGTAGAACGCCAGCGCGCGCAGCAGGTCGAGCGCGCGCGTCAACTGGTAGTCGGAACGCTCCGCCGGCTTCTGCTCCTCGCCGGCCTCGGGCGGCTCGACCTTGTCGAGCGTGCCGCGAAGGTCCGCCTCGCGAAGCTGGCGCGCGCCTTCAACCGGCGACAGCACCGCCTGCTTCACCTCGATATCGGGCACGATGCCCTTGCCCTGTATCGACACGCCCGACGGCGTGTAGTAGCGCGCCGTGGTGAGCTTCAACGCGCCGTGGCCGGCGATCGGGATCATGGACTGCACCGAACCCTTGCCGAAGGAGCCCGTTCCCATGACGATGGCGCGGCGATGGTCCCGGAGCGCGCCGGCCACGATCTCGGACGCCGACGCCGAGCCCTCGTTGATGAGCACCACCAGCGGCAGTCCGTCCGCGATGTCGCCGGGCTTGGCATTGAAGCGGTGTGCGGAATTCCTGTCGCGGCCCCGGGTGGACACGATCTCCCCTTGGTCCAGGAAAGCGTCGGAGACCAAAATCGCCTGGTCCAGGAGCCCGCCCGGATTGTTGCGCAGGTCGAGCACATAGCCCTTCAACCCGTCGCCGATCTCCTCCTTCAGGCGCGAAACGGCGTTTTTCAGGCCGCTCAGCGAATTTCCGTTGAAGGAGGTGATGCGGATATAGCCGACATCCTCTTCGGCCCGGCGGCGGACGGACTGGATCTGGATCGCCGCCCGCACGATGGTGACATCGAAGGGCGCCTCGCCCTCGCGCCTGACAGTGACGGTGATCGGAGAGTCGACCGGTCCGCGCATCTTGTCCACCGCCTGGCTAAGCGTGAGGCCCCGGACGACCTCGTCGTCGATATGCGTAATCAGGTCCCCGGGCTTGAGGCCGGCCCGGAAGGCGGGCGTGTCGTCGATAGGCGAAACCACCTTGATAAGGCCGCTCTCCATCGTAACCTCGATGCCGAGCCCGCCGAATTCGCCTTTCGACTGGACCTGCATTTCCTTGAAATTGCGCGGCGACAGATAGGACGAATGGGGATCCAGCGAGGAAAGCATGCCGTTGATGGCCGCCTCGATCAGCGCCTCGACCTCGGGCTCGGCCACATGCTCCGCCCGTATCCGTTCCAGCACGGCGCCGAACAGCGAGATCTGCTCGTAATTGTCATCGTCCTCCGCCGCCGCCGCACCGGCGAAGGCCGCTATGGCGAGGATGGCCAGAAAGCGAGCGACCATAACGGTTACCTGTCCTTTCTCGACCGGTCGGCGCGGGAGGCCGGCCGGCCCGGAATGCGAAGGCGCCGCACGCCGCGCCGCTGCATCATCGACAGACGCTGCTGCGCAAGGCCGGCTTGCGCCCGGCCCTGTGATACGGATGGTCGGCGAGGATCGTCTCCGCCCGGTAAAGCTGCTCGGCCAGCATAGCGCGGACCAGAAGATGGGGCCATGTCATCGCGCCGAGCGAGAGGCGGAAGTCCGCGTTCTCCAGGACATCGGCGCCATGCCCGTCGGCGCCGCCGATCAGGAACGCGCAATCCCGCCGCCCGCTGTCGCGCAAGCTCGAGAGGCGCCGGGCCAGGCCTTCGCTCGAGAGCATCTCGCCGCCCTCGTCCAGCACCGCCACCGCCGCCCCGGCCGGCACCGCCGCGAGCAGGCGTTCGCCCTCGCGCCGGGCGCGCGCCGGACCGCCCGCAACCTCGACTTCCGTCAGTGCGAGCGGCGCGCGCAGCCGCTTGCGATAGCGCTCGAACACCGCCGCCGCCGGATCGCCCCGCATCCGGCCCACCGCGACCACCGCAAGGCGCATCTACGGGCGGTCCTGCGGCAGCGAGCCCCACATCTTCTCCAGCCGGTAGAAATCGCGGACCTCGGGGCGGAACAGGTGGACGATGACATCGCCGCCATCGACGAGCACCCAGTCCCCCTGGGCCGCGCCCTCGACCGGCGGCGCGGCCGGGAGCATCGGCTTCAGCGCCTCGACGATCTTTTCCGCAATCGCCTGCACATGGCGCTGCGAGCCGCCGGAGGCGACAACCATGCCGTCGCATACCGTCGTCTTGCCGCGCATGTCGATTTCCACCACGTCGAGCGCCTTCATTTCGTCCAGCACCGCGCGCACGGCCCCCAGAAGGTCGGGGCTGCCGGGCGGCGCCGGGGCAGTCGCGATGGAGGTCTGCATCGACGAACGGCTGCTCCTTATTGCCGTCGCGGACGCCGGATGGCGGCGAACCGGCAGATAGCACCACAGCGGGGGCTTGCCGCCGGCCAGAAGCGTAGCCCGCTCCGGGCGCAGCCGCGCCTTTGCGAACCGCACGGCCGCAATACCGGAGACCGCGTTCGCATGATAGGGCGCGCGCGCGAAGACGGCAATCGGCACCTCGCGAAAGAGCTGCCGCCAGCCCCGCCAGCGAGGGATCTGGCCGAGGTTGTCGGCGCCCAGCAGCCACACGAAATCGGCGGCCGGGAACCGCCGCTTCAGGGCCTGCACCGTATCCAGGGTGTAGCGGGTGCCGAGTTCGGTTTCGAGCGAGGAAACGGTGATGCGCGGGTGGTCGGCGACGGCCAGGGCGGCAGCCTCGCGCTCCGACTGCGGCGCCATGCCGGCCTCCGCCTTGAGCGGGTTCTGCGGCGACACCAGCCACCACACCCGGTCGAGGCGCAGGCGCTTCAGCGCTTCCAGCGAGATATGCCGGTGGCCGGCATGGGCGGGATTGAAGGACCCGCCGAGAAGGCCGATGCGCCCCGCCGCCGGCGCGAGGCGGACGCGAGCCGGACGCACCGCTCAGCGCCTCACGGTTCCGTCGCCGCGCACCACATATTTGTAGCTCGTCAACTGTTCGGCCCCTACCGGGCCACGCGCATGGAACTTGTCGGTCGAGATGCCGATTTCCGCGCCGAAACCGAACTCGCCGCCGTCCGCGAACTGCGTCGAGGCGTTGTGCAGCACTATGGCGCTGTCCACATGGGCGAGAAAATGCTCCGCAGCGGCCGCGTTCTCGGTCAGGATCGTGTCGGTATGGCGGGAGCCGTAGCGCTGGATATGGCTCACCGCGCCCTCCACCCCGTCCACCATCCGGGCCGAGATCACTGCGTCCAGATATTCCGTGCTCCAGTCCTCCTCGCCGGCGGGCCGCGCGCGCCCGTCGGCGGCGCAGATATCGGCGTCGCCGCGCACCTCGCATCCCGCCGCGATCAGGTCGTCGAGGATTGCCGGCATGTGGCTTTCGGCGGCGGCGCGGTCGAACAGGATGGTCTCCGCCGCGCCGCAAACGCCGGTGCGGCGCATCTTGGCGTTGACGGCGACCCGCCGCGCCTTCTCCAGGTCCGCCGCGCCGTCCACATAGACATGGCAGAGGCCTTCCAGGTGGCCGATCACGGGCACCCGCGCCTCGTCCAGCACCCGCTGGATCAGCCCCTTGCCGCCGCGCGGCACCACGACATCGACCGCGCCGCGCATGGACAGCATGGCGCCGACCGCGGCGCGATCCCGCGTCGGCACGAGCTGGATGCAGCCTTTCGGCAGGCCGGCCGCCTCCAGCCCCTCATGCAGGGCCTCGACGATGGCCGCGCTGGAATGGAAGCTCTCCGACCCGCCGCGCAGGATCGCCGCATTGCCGGATTTCAGGCAGAGGCCGCCAGCGTCCGCCGTAACGTTGGGACGGGATTCGTAGATGATGCCGACGACGCCGAGCGGCGTGCGCACGCGCTCGAAACGCAGCCCGTTGGGCCGGGTCCAGGAGGCGGCCACGGACCCCACGGGGTCCGGCAGGGCCGCGACCTCCTCCAGCCCGCGCGCGATCGCCTCGACCCGCGCCTCGTCGAGCCTGAGCCGGTCCGCGAGCGAGGCGCGCAGATGGGCGGCGCTCTCCAGGTCGCGCGCATTCGCCTCCAGCAGGCGCTGGCGCCCGTCCCGCACCGCCCGGGCCGCTTCCCTGAGCGCCCGGTCCTTGACCTCGCCCGTCGTCACCGCCAGACGGTCCGCCGCCGCCCGCGCCTCCCGGCCGAGCCGGGCCACGATCCCGATTGCGTCTTCGTTCATGTCACCACCAGATCGTCGCGATGGATCATCTCGGTGCGGCCACGATAGCCGAGGACCGCCTCGATGTCCGCGCTTCTGAGGCCGAGAATGCGCCGCGCCTCGTCGGCATCGTAGGCGACCAGGCCGCGCGCCAGTTCGCGGCCCCGCCTGTCCTCGACCGCGACCGCATCGCCGCGCCTGAAAGAACCCCTGATGCCGGTGACCCCGGCCGGCAGGAGGCTCGTGCCGCGCCTGAGGGCGGCGGCCGCGCCGTCGTCCACCGTCAGGCTCCCGGCCGTGCCGAGCGTCGCGCGGATCCACTCCTTGTAGGCCCGGCGCGGCGTGGCCTGCGGGCGGAACCATGTGGCGCGCGCGCCCTCGGCCAGACGGCGCAGCGGACGGTCGGCGCGGCCGTCGCAGATCGCCATCGCCGCGCCGGCGCCGAGCGCGATCCGCGCCGCCGCGAGTTTCGTCGTCATGCCGCCCTTGCCGTAGTCGGACCGGGTGAGACCCGCCATCGCCTCGATTTCGTCGGTCACCTCGTCCACTTGCGGGATGTGGACCGCGTCCCCGTTGCGCGCCGGATCGGCCGTGTAAAGCCCGTCGACGTCGGACAGCAGCACCAGAAGGTCCGCGCCCGCCATCTGGGCCACGCGGGCGGCCAGGCGGTCATTGTCGCCGAAGCGGATTTCCTCGGTCGTCACCGTGTCGTTCTCGTTGATGACCGGCACCGCGCCGCGGCGCAGCAGCATCGCCACCGTATTGCGGGCATTCAGGTAGCTGCGGCGGTCTTCGGTATCGGACGGCGTCAGCAGCAATTGCGCCGCCGGCACCTCGCGGCGGCCCAGCGCCTGCCGCCACGCCTGGGCGAGCACGATCTGCCCCATGGCGGCGGCGGCCTGACTTTCCTCCAGCCGGAGTTGCCCCCGCTTCAGCCCGAGCGCGCCGCGGCCGAGCGCGATGGCCCCGGAGGACACCGCCAGCACCTCCCGCCCTTCGCCGCGCAGCGCCGCAATGTCGTCGGCGAGCGCGTCGAGCCAGGCCCGGCGCAGCCGCCGCCGGTCGTCCACCAGCAGCGACGAGCCGATCTTCACGACGATGCGCCGGGCGTTCTTCAGGGCATCCATACGGTTTCCTTGCGTGCATCGGCGGCGACTCTGCCCGCCTTCGCTGCTGCCGACAAATGGCGCATGAGGGCCTTGAGGCCAGTCCCTGCCGCGCCCGAAATCCGAAAGACCTCGCGCCTCGAACGCCGCTCCAGCGCCGCCGCCAGCCCGGCGGCAGTCGGGCCGTCCACCGCATCGCACTTGTTGAGCGCCAGGAATTCGGGCTTCCCGGCAAGGCCGCCGCCATAGGCCTCCAGCTCCCCGCGGGCGGTCCGCCACGCCGCGACCGGATCGTCCCCCGTCGCGTCCACCAGATGCAGCAGCCCGCTGCAGCGCTCGACATGGCCGAGGAAACGGTCGCCGAGGCCCGCGCCCCGGTGCGCGCCCTCGATCAGCCCCGGAATGTCCGCCATCGTGAAGCTGTCATCGTCGATGCCGACCACGCCGAGCTGCGGCGCGAGCGTCGTGAACGGGTAGTCGGCGATCTTCGGCCGGGCGCGCGAAACGGCGGCGAGCAAGGTCGATTTGCCGGCATTGGGCAGGCCGACCAGGCCGACCTCGGCGATCAGCTTGAGGCGCAGCCAGATCCAGCGCTCCTCGCCCGGCCAGCCGGGCTCCGCGCGGCGCGGCGCCCGGTTGGTCGAGGATTTGAAGCGGGCATTGCCGCGCCCGCCCGCGCCGCCCCGGCAGAGCAGCACCCGCTCGCCCGGCTGCGTGAGGTCGGCGAGCAGCAGGCGGCGGTCCTCATCGAGAATCTGGGTGCCGGGCGGCACGGACAGCACGGTGTCCGCGCCGTCGCGGCCGGTGCGCCTGGCGCCCGCGCCGTGGCCGCCGCGCTCCGCCTTGAAATGCTGGCGGTAGCGGAAGTCGATCAGCGTATTGAGGTCTGCGGCGCACTCGGCGAACACATCGCCGCCGCGCCCGCCGTCGCCGCCGTCCGGCCCGCCGAGCGGCACGTATTTCTCGCGCCGGAAGCCGATCGCGCCGGGGCCGCCGTCGCCGCTCTTCAGATAGACCTTCGCCTCGTCCAGGAAGCGCATCGGCGCCGCTGTCCCGGCAGCATCACACCTCGGGCAGCACCGAGACGTATTGGCGCCCGCCGGCGCGGCGGCGGAACGCGACGCGCCCTTCGGCCGTCGCAAACAGCGTGTGGTCGCGACCGAGGCCGACATTCTCGCCCGGATGGAACCGCGTACCGCGCTGGCGCACGATGATGTTGCCGGGGATCACGAACTCGCCGCCGTATTTCTTGACGCCGAGGCGCTGGCCCGGACTGTCGCGGCCGTTGCGGGAGCTGCCGCCGGCCTTCTTATGCGCCATCGCTGCCTCCGGAAGGTTGCGTGTCGTCGGCGATGCGGTCGCTGGATTTCGCATCGTCGGCGATGCGATCGATGCGGACCAGGGAATAGTGCTGGCGGTGGCCGTTCTTGCGCCGTGAATTCTGGCGCCGGCGCTTCTTGAACACGATGACCTTGGCGCCCCGCGCCTGCTCCACCAGCGTGGCGGAGACGCGCGCGCCCGCGACCAGCGGCGCGCCGACCCTCGCGGCGCCGTCGCCGCCGAGCATCAGCACATCCTCGAACACGAGCCCGTCGCCGGCCTCTCCCGCCAGCCGCTCGACGCGGATGGTGTCTCCCTCGGCAACGCGATACTGCTTGCCGCCCGTGCGAATGACCGCGAACATAACCCCTGAACCTGCCCGAAAACCGACCGCGCCCGCTGCGCAAGGCGGGTCAACATACAGGCGCCGGCCCAACTGTCAACAGCGCCCGCGGCCGCCCGCCGCCCACCCGCGCAGAAAGAGGTTGGCGGAAGGCGGGCCGGGCTGTAAGAAGCCGCGCGACGACCTGTCCGCGGTGGGGTGCCGGAGCGGTTGAACGGGGCGGTCTCGAAAACCGTTGTACGCGCAAGCGTACCGTGGGTTCGAATCCCACCCCCACCGCCAGAGACGGTCCGCTTGTCGTGGCATTCCCACGATAATATCTTGAATATATTCGATAATGTCAGACCATTAGGTTATTAAGTCACGTCTCAGACAGCAGATTCCCGCTTCGGCGCCACGCATGGTCCAGGTTCGCCGGATCGCATATGCACATGCGGGTTCCCGCCGCGCCGGCGGACCGCCATCCGCCCCGGATGCAGAATGTCCGGACGTTGACAGCTTGGGCGCGCTGCGCGCGCCCGGGAACGGGTCGAACCGCCTGACGAGGTTATCGGCCTGAACCCTTGCGGGGCGCCTGACTACAATCTTGCGGACATAATGTCCTGACCGGGTCCGTGGGATCGTCGAAGGGCGAGGGTGTCGGCGGCGTCCAGTCGCCCGGGCCGGAGGGCTTCGATCCCCTTGTCGTTTCCGATGCGCGGGAGACATCGTTTCCGGCCTTGTCCGGGGCGTCCGGCAATGACAGGAGGTGCTGCACGTCGGGTGGCAGGCCTGCCCGCCCCCGATCCGCCGCGTTGCGCCAGGCCGGCCCGCGCGCGCGCATTTCCTCCCAGGCATCCCGAAGTTCTTCCGGGCGGTCGCTCGCCAGCACCCGCACAAGGAGCGCGGCCTGTTCAAGATCCTTCCGCGCCAGGGCGCGGCCTGTCGAGTCTGCGGGCCTGCGCGCCGCGACGAGCAGTTTGTGGACGGCAAAGCGTTCCGGAGCAGGCGCCTTGACGGGGATTCCCGTCCCATGAAGCACAAGAGCCTCGATCTCCTGGTACAGGAGGAAGTCGAGGAACCGGAGCGGCCGGGCGTCGCCTTCGAGGGCGGGGAGATGCACGGGCCGATCCCGAGGCGGGCCGCGCATGGGGGCGAGCACGTCCACGACGAACCTTTCCTCGCTCCCGCTCCGGATCGCGTAACGAAGGGTGCGGCGCGGATCGAAGGGCGACGGGACGGCCTCGAAAGCGGGACCGGCGCTCTTCAGGACGGACAGCAGGTCCGGCTCGATCCGGTCGTCAACGGCGATCGAGATGGCGCGGGATTGGCCGATGTCCACATCACCCGTGCGCGCTGCCGCGCCCGGCGCCCTGAAACCGAGCATGGGCAGGTGGCATTGGAAGGCGAGGGATCCGACGACCACAGCACGGAGCCGGAAGGCGCCGGCATCGGCCAGGGCGGCCACCAGCACGTTGCCGCTGAGGCCGTCAGGAGCGAGCATGCCCCCGGCGCGCAGGGCCCGGACCGTGCCGATCCGGTCCTTTCGGGCTTCGGCGCGTTCCACCCGGGGCCTCGATCCTGCGACGGATTTCGGGCGTGTCCGGACCGAGATACCTTGCCGGGGGCGGCGCCCGTTGCGCGTTGCGGGATGCCAGCACCAGTAGTCCCGCCCCTTGACGCCGATCGGGAAGGCGGCGGCGAGAAGCGCGAGAGCACGGGATTTACGGTTCGGCACGGGTGTTGCTCCTGAGGGTTTGTGGAAGGAAGGCGTTGGCGTAGTCAGCAGGGCCTTCGCGGGAGACGGGGATGCCAATGCACGTTCGTGTAGCCATAGCCGAGGCCGAAAGGCTGGCGTTGTAGGACAGCCGGCACTCCCAGCCCTGGCGGAAGAACACCAGCGGCCTGCCCTTGTCGCCACCGGTCGGCTCCGGAAGACGCACGCCCAGGTCGCCAGCGCTGGCGACAGAACATTCAGCCGCTGGCGGCCTGCAGGCGGCAAATCCGCGCCGCCTTACCCGGAAGACTGCCGCGAGCGCGGCCTCAACGCGGGCCGCAAGCCCGTCCAGGAGGTCGCGGTCGCGGACGGCTTCACCGTTCGCCTCCGAATGCGGCGGTGAGATCGACGCGCTGAACGACGCCTCCCATGCCTTGGTGACCGGCGCCGAAAAGGCCCCGGTGACCTCGCCATCGTCCCCGCCGGCGCCGACGAACGTGTTGCCTCGCACGGAAACGGAATAGTCCAGAGCGCCGGTTCTCCAGGTCGAGCCGGTGGCGGGCGTACCGGGCCCGGCGCCGCTTTCCGACGACTCCAGACCGGAGAAGCTCAGATCGCCTTCGAGAGTCGCAAGCCGGACGGTCAGTGCGGCGCGACCCGCAACGGTCTCGGCAGCAGGCGTCAGCCCAAGCAGCCGACCCGACCAGGTCGCGCTGCCGGAAAGCTGCCGGTTGTCACGCAGATTCGTCAGCGGCGCAGGACCGGTCGCCCAGGGTTGACCCAGGCCGTTCCTCAGGCCGACACCGAAAGAGACGGCGCCGCCATCGGTGGCGAGATCGCCCCGGACATGGACCGAAGCGGTCTCCCACGGTCCCAGGTCATCCGCCAGAGACGCCGGCGTCGCTCCCGGTTCGAGCCGTCCGTAAACCGCGAGGAGAGCGTCGCGGTCGAGCGGATGAAGCACATGCCCTTCCGGCCCCGATGACGGTGTTTTCATGATTGTGTCCGGAAAGCGCCGGGGGTCCGGATGACGCCGGCCCAGGGTGTGAAGGAGTTCGTGGATGAGAACCTGCATTCTGCTCTGTCCACTCACGCGAGTGTGGTCGAGCCAGACGCGACCGGCCATGATGTGAAGGGCCCATGGCTGCTGCGGGTCGCCCGTTCTGACGCCCTCCAGCCACCGGCGGGCATAGCCGGTGTAATTTTCGGAAAGGGAAATGGACCAGTCGGCGCGGGGGACGAAATACCGAGGCCGGCAGGGGAGGCTCGCTGACGTTCAACTGCCATGTCCGCGGGAGGGCGGCATTGATGAACTGAACGGCCCGCACCGTCTGGTCCAGAAGCTCGGCCGTGATTCCTTCCGCTACCCGCACGGTCGGCGGCTGGCTGCCGAAACGACAAAGAAAACCGTCGGGATAGAGGTCGTGAATGTTGTTCCTCGCGTCTGCGGCGAGATAGGCCGTCAGTTCCGCCGCGCCTACTCCGTCCGCAACGCGCCCGTGAGAAACCCTGACATCGCTATGTCCGCCAGCAGGCAAAAGAGCCCGCGAGGAAGGCGCAACATCGGCCCCGATATGGAGCGACGCGCCCAAGGAGAGGACGGGAGCGTTGCCGGTCATCGCCGGCCCCTGCGTCGGCAGGGCCGATGGAACCGGGCGGGGTGCGCTTGGCCCGGCTCCGGTTGTCCCGCCTCCGCCGCCACAGGTGCCGATCGAAAGTACAGCCGCCAGCGCGACAAGCGAAGCGACGGGGAACGAGTGAGGTGGCCTCGCCTTTTCGGACAGCCTGGCGGCTGGGCCAAGGTGTGTTCCGGTTGAAGTTCAGGCCGCCAGAATCCTCTTGAATCGATCTTCCTGTTGCTGCTGTTGCGCCTTTGGGGATGTGGTCAAGGCGCGAAGCGGCTTGTCCATCATATCCACAGGCGTGTCACCTCGGTATGCCTCGGCCGGCGTCCGTCCGCCCAGCGCCGAGTGCGGCCTGATGGTGTTGTAGAAGCCGGTCCACTCGCCGATCACGCGCCGGGCGGTGAAGCCGTCGGCGATCTCGTGCAGGTAGACCGCCTCGTATTTGAGCGAGCGCCAGAGCCGCTCAATGAAGATGTTGTCCATGCACCGGCCCCGGCCGTCCATCGAGATGCGGATGCCGGGCGCCTGCAGGCGGCCGGTGAAGGCGAAGCTGGTGAACGGGCTCCCCTGGTCGGTGTTGAAGATCTCCGGCGCGCCATGCCGGGCCAGAGCCTCGTCGAGCGCGTCCGTACAGAAGCCGGCATCCAGCGTGTTCGACAGCTGCCAGGCCAATACGTGGCGGCTCGCCCAGTCCATGATCGCCACCAGGTAGAGGAAGCCCCGCTGCACCGGGATGCAGGTGATGTCGGCGCACCGGACATGGTTCGCCCGCTCGATCCGCAAGCCCTTGAGCAGCCAGGGCCACACCCGGTGCTCGGGATGCTGATCGCCGGTCCGCAGCGCCCGATAGACCGCCTGAAGGCCGAGCAGGCGCATCAGCCGAGCCGCCCGGCAGCGCCCGATCCGCACCCCCTCGCGGCGAAGATGGCGAACCATCTGGCGGGCGCCGTAGAACGGATACTTCACGAACAGCTCGTCGATCCGACGCATCAGCGCCAGCGTCTCGGCGCTCTCGCCCTTCGGCTCGTAGTAGAGCGACGAGCGCCCGATCGACAGCAGCCGGCATTGCCGGTTCAGGCTCAGAGCCGGATGATCGCGCTCCACCATCGCCCGACGCTCGGCCCGGCTCATCGACCGGACCCGCGAGACAAAAAATCCCGCTCCACGATCAGCTCCCCGATCCTGGCGTGAAGATCGCGCACCTCGCCCTCATGATCCCGGACCCGGCGTTCCGCGCCCTTCGAGAACAGCTCGGCCAGACCCTCGATCGCCTGGCGCTTCCACGCACCCACCTGGTTCGGATGGACCCGGCGCCGAGAGGCGATCTCCTGAAGCGTCCGATCACCCCGAAGCGCCTCAAGCACGAGCTTCGCTTTCAACTCCCCGGAAAACCTGCGGCGCTTGCTCATCGGCATTCCTCCGTCAGACGGCGGAATACACCCTAACAACCTGTCCGATTTTCCGGGGACACCTCACCGGACACCAGTGGAACAAGTCCGGGTATGACGTGGGGAGCGGGCGTTCAGGCATGACAGACAGGCGGCGGATCGGAGAGGCCGCGCACTTCCAACTCCCCATCGGGTCTCAATCGGCTTCGCCCGATGGCTGAACCGGGCACCGATGGACCTGTTCCGGGCATGACGGAAGAGCAAGCGGGCGCTTCAGTTCAAATTGATGCAAACTTCGCAAACAGGACAGCATGGCGCCTCTCCCCGGCGTCGGATCACCGCAGAAGGACGACAGCTTCATGGACTATGGCATCGCGCAGTTCCCGACCGACTATTCCATCGCGCCGGCCGCGCTTGCCGCCGCCGCCGAAGAACGCGGTTTCGAGTCCTTCTGGGCGCCGGAGCATTCGCATATTCCGTGGTCGCGAAAGTCTCCCTGGCCCGGCGGCGCCGATCTGCCGAAACAGTATTACGACGTCATGGACCCGTTCCTGGCGCTCGCCAGCGCGGCGGCGGCGACCTCGCGGATCAAGCTCGGCACCGGGATCTGCCTCGTCGTGCAGCGCGACCCGATCTACACCGCCAAGGAAGTCTCCACGCTCGACCGGCTATCCGGCGGGCGTTTCCTGTTCGGCATCGGCGGCGGCTGGAACGCGGAAGAGATGGCCGACCACGGCACCGACTTCTCGACGCGCTTTGCGCTGATGGAAGAGCGCGTCGCGGCCATGAAGACGATCTGGACCGAGGCGAAGGCCGAGTATCACGGCAAGTTCGTCGATTTCGACTCCATGGCGCAATGGCCGAAGCCGGTGCAGCGCCCGCATCCGCCGGTGATTGTCGGCGGGGCCTTCCCCTGGGGCGCGCGGCGGGCGGCCGCCTATGGCGACGGCTGGATGCCGATCGGCGGGCGCAACCAGGACGTGCTGGAGATCCTGCCGCGCTTCCGGCAAATGGTCGCCGAAGCAGGACGCGACCCGGACAGCATTGCGGTGACGCTCTTCGGGGTCGAAGCGGACGGCGCCCAGCTCGACCGGGCCGAGGCCGCAAATGTGGCGCGCGCCGTCTTCATGCTGCCGTCGGTGGACGAGGCGGAAAGCCTGAAACGGCTCGATGCGCTCGCGGAGACGCTCGGGCCGCGGCTCTGAGACCCCGGCTCCCGCGCGGTTCCGGCCGGTCGCGTCAGTCGCCGAAGAACGGCGTTTCCGTTTCGCCCCTGAGGCGGATGTCGAAGCGGTAGCCGCCGTCTTCGGCCTCCGCCACCAGCAGCGCCCGGCGTCCGGCAGGCACGGCCGCCAGCACGGGGTCGCCCGCATTCAGCTCCTCGCCGGGAAAATAGGCGCGGGTCCGCATCCGCCGCAGCAGGCCGGCCGCGAAAACCGCGACCGAAATATGCGGCGCCTGCCAGCGATTGCCCTCGAAAGGCGCCGGGCCGGGCATCACCGTCGTGAAGCAGAATCCGCCCCCGGCGTCCGTCAGGACGCGGCCGAAGCCGCTGAAATGCGGGTCGCGAGGACGGGCCCCGTCCCTGTCGAGCGGATGCGCGTAGCGTCCCGCCGCATTGGCCTGCCAGATCTCGACGAGCGCATCGCGGACGGGCGCCGCGCTCGCATCGGTGACGCGGCCCCGCAGGAGAATGCCGCGTCCCTCGGCCTTGCCGCCGCCGGTGAGGTCGGCAATCTGCGGCAGTGCATGGTTGAAGAACGGCCCGAGCGTCTGCGAGGCGGTCGGCGCCGTGCTCATGCTGCGAGCCCTTCGTCTTCCATCGGCGTCTGGTCCCGGCCCCGCAGCACGATATCGAAGCCGTAGCCGAGCGCGTGTTCGTGCAGGCCGACGGTCGTATCGGCGGCCGCGACGAGCCGGTCCCGCGCAGCGGCGTCCGGCACGGACATGAAGATCGAGTCGATTTCGTTCAGCGGGTCGCCCGGGAAATAGACCTGGGTAATCATCCGGCTCAGGAACGCATAGCCGTAGATCGACAGGTGGATATGCGGCGGGCGCCACCAATTGCCGGAATTCGGCACCGGATAGGCGCCCGGCTTGATGGTGACGAAACGGTATCGGCCTTCCGAATCCGTCACCGCGCGCCCCGCCCCGACGAAATTGGGGTCGAGAGGCGCATCGCGCCCGTCCACCGGATGGCGGTATTTGCCGGAAGCGTTCGCTTGCCAGGCCTCGACGAGAACGCCGGGAAGCGGGCGCGCATCCTCGTCGAGGACCCGGCCCGCCAGCACCATCAACTGGCCGAGCGCCTTGCCGCCCGCCGTCAGGTCCGCCTCGTCCGGCGAGACTCCCTCGCGCGGGAAGAGCGGCCCGGTAATTTCCGAAAGCGTCACCGGCGCTTCGACGAAGGGCTGCGACGGGGCGAGCTGGCTCGTGCGGAAATAGCGCTCGGAGTTGACTGCCGGCTGGGTGCCGTCCGGATAGGGCGCATATTCGACCATGAGTCTTCTCCCGGTTGACGGCCGGAGCAGCCTTATGCTCCGGCCCTTATCATGTCCGCCGCCTTCTCGGCGATCATCAGCACGGCGGCGTTGGTGTTGGCGGAGACCATGCGCGGCATGACCGAGGCGTCCACCACCCGGAGCCCCTCCAGCCCGCGCAGGCGGAGCGAGGAATCGACGACGGCCATCGGGTCGCCACCCATCTTGCAGGTGCCGATGGGGTGATAGACCGTCGCGCCGTTCGAGCGGCAGTAGTGGAGGAGTGCGTCATCGCTCGTCCGCTCGGCGCCCGGTATCGTCTCGCATTCGATATAGGGCGCGATGGCCGGTTGCGCGAATATCTCTCGCGCGAGTTTCAGCGCGCCCGTCATGGTGTCGCAGTCGGTCTGCGTACCGAGGTAATTCGGCCGGATGACCGGATGGCGGTCCGGGTCGTTCGCGCCGATATGGATCGAACCGATGCTCTCCGGCCGGTGCTGCCAGAAGCCGAGCGTCATGCCGGGATAGTCGTCGAGCACGCTGATGACGCCGTCCTTGTAGCTCGCCGGCGCAAAGCTGTATTGCACATCGGGCGTCGCCACGCCCGGCATGATCTTCACCGAGGCGCTGACATTGCCCGGCGCGGCGGTGAGCAGGCCGGTGCGCGTCACCGCATAGCGCACGGTCTCCCAGAGCAGCGGCAGGCCGCGCGAGCGTTCGTTGAAGGTGCGGATGCCTCTCGCCTTCATGCAGATGCGCGCGACATAGTGGTCCTGCAGGTTCTCGCCGACGCCGGGGAGGTGATGGACCGGCTCGATGCCGAGCGGCTTGAGCCGTTCTGCATCGCCGATTCCGGACAATTCGAGCAGTTGCGGCGAGGCGATGGACCCGGAGGAAAGGATGATTTCAGCATTGGCGCGGGCCTCGCGGACAACATCGCCTTGCCGGAACACCACCCCGACCGCGCGCCCCTCCTCGACGACGAGCCGCTGGGCCAGCGCATGCGTCTCGATGCGCAAGTTGGTGCGCCCGTTCGCCTGGCGCAGGAAGGTGCGCGCCGTGCTCTCCCGGCGCCCGTTGCGGATCGCGTACTGGAAATAGCCGACGCCTTCCTGCTCGCCGTCATTGTAGTCGCCATTGCGCGGGATGCCGGCCTCGACGCAGGCCTCGATGAACAGGCGCGTCAGCGGGTGCTGCTCGATGGGGTCGATGACGTTGATCGGGCCGCCCTGACCGCGACTGTCCGGGTCGCCGCCCGCGCGGTTCTCGAACTTCTTGAAATAGGGCAGCACCTCGTCGTAGGACCAGCCGCGATTGCCGAGCTGTGCCCAGCCGTCATAGTCCTCCGGCTGGCCGCGCACGATGAGGTGGCCGTTGATCGCCGAGGAACCGCCCAGCACCTTGCCGCGCGGCCAGTGGATCGCCCGGTTGCCGCTCGTCTCTTCCTTCTCCGTGGCGTAGCACCAGTTGACGGAGGTGTCGTAGAGCGTCTTGAAGAAGCCGGCGGGTATGTGGATGAAGGGGTTGAGGTCGCGCCCGCCCGCCTCGAGCAGCAGCACGCTGGCCGTCGGGTCCTCGCTGAGGCGATTGGCCATCACGCAGCCGGCGGACCCCGCGCCGATAACGATATAGTCGAAGCGATTCATCCGGCCCGGTCTCCTCCTCTCCGGCGGTGCGGTACGGTCCGGGGCAGCCACAGTCTGCCCCCGGCAGCCGATGCCGGATACCGTCAAGCGTTGAAGCTTACGACAGCGCGCGCCGAATTCAATATTCGCAGAGGGCAGGCATCCCCATCAGAACCGTATCCCGAGGTTGAGCCGGGTGCCGGTGTCGGGCGCGCCGCCTTTGCTGTGGTAGCCTTCGAGGCTCATGCCGATGCGGCCATGGCGGGCATAGCGGGCGCCGAGGCGAACCTCGCGCCGGTCGTCGGACATCCCCAATCCGCCATAGGGGGTGAGCAGGCCGCCCTGCAGGCCCAGGCCGTAGCCGAGCTCGCTGTCAAGGCGCAGCGCCGCCGGCCTGTCCGTCTCGTCGCCGGTCTCCGTGAGCTCCCGGTCCCATAGCCGGTCCATGCTGCGGCCGGCCTCGCCCCAGGACGGGCGCAGGGCGAAGGAGAGGTCGCGGCCGGCATGGCCCGGCTCCAGGTCCAGCGAACCGCTCACGCCCCATTCCTCGACATCGCCCTGATGCGCCAGCAAGGTGCGGCCGGCAAGTTCCGCGCTCAGCCGCCTGCCGTTTTAGGCCAGCCCGCCGCGGAGTTCGACCCCGAGGCCGGTCTCGCCGTCGCCGCCGTCATGGCGCAGGCCCAGCTCCGCCGAGGGCCTGGAGCAGCGCGTCGTCGGCGAGGCGGCTCTCGTGGGAGGCTTCCACCGCCACCCGGATCCGGCTCGCGTCCGCCGTCACCGGCGCGAGTAACGAGCCGTTGCCGTCCAGCTCCAGCCGGGTCGGCCAGCCTTCGCCCTTGAGGTCGAGCGCCCATGCGCCGCCGGCCTCGCGGTCGCCGCGCCCGGCCAGCCGCAGGCTGCCGCCCGCCGCCGCCGTCTTCATGGTGAGGTCGCCCGTCTCCCGCTTCCATCGGAATTCGTGCGGGTGTTCATTCGCGCCCGAGATCAACTTCGCCTCGTCGTCCTCGATCTCGACCTCGCCGTCGCCATAGCCCGGCATCGCCCAGACATGCGAGCCGGGCTCCGCAGACCAGGAGACATAGGGATGGACGCCGCGCATCCGGGTCTCGTGGACACCCTCGACCCGGCCGTCCGTGTCGGCGCAGTCCTCGGGCGATTCATGCATGCGGACACACTGATGCTTGCCCGTGCAGGTATAGTCGAGTTCGCTCTCCTGCCACGACAGGGCGAGCCCGGCGAGCAGGCCGCCGCCGAGGCGCGTGTCGACCCCGAAATGAGCCCCGGCCAGCTCGCCGTCCCAGTCCACCGCGCCGCTGTCGCCCGACAGCGACCGGTGGTGGCCCGAGCCCCACAGGGTCACGTCGCCCGGACGCGGCGGTCGGTCCGATCCGGACTCCGAGTCAGCGGCGCCGAGCGTGGCGGACCGCCCATCCGACGCACTACCCCCATCGGGACCGGACGCGGCGTCGGTGCCGCGCCATGACCGATCGGAACCGGCGCCCCGCCCGAAGCGCCGAAGGGCCGCGCCGCCCATCCCGCCGGTGCGTGTCTCGCCAGCGGTCGGCGGACCGGCGCCCGCCAGGTTCGTATGTCCCGGCGGCAGCGAGGCCGTTCCCGACCGGCAGGCGCTCGGCATCGAACCCGCCGCCGGCCCCGGTCAGCGGGAGTTCGAAGGACGACTGGCCCATGAGATCGGTCCATGCCATCCCGCCCTCGTTGAGCGCATCGCGGTGCGCCGTCAGGAAGCCCGCCAGCGAGGACTGGCCGCCGACGTTGAGCGACGGCGCGCCGCCGCCGGCATGGGCGCGGTCCAGCCGCCCGGTCACCGCGTCGACCGTCGCCGCCGTCATCGCCCGCGCCAGCTCCGGCAGCAGCGCGCCCGGTTCACCGCCGCAAGCCGCGCCGTGGTCGCCATCGTCGAGGCGAAGGGCGAGAAGGTCGCGGTCTCGCCGCAGACATGGGCGAGGCCGCCGTGGTGCTCGACTTCGCCGCCGATCCGGCGCCATGTCCCGTCCTCGCGGTGGAACAGCGCCGGCGTCCGGCCCGCGGGCGCCTCGCCAACAGCCACGCAGAGGCGCGCCGACCCATACCCGACCGAGACGTCTACCGCCCCGGCGAGCCAGATCTCCTCGCTCTCCAGATACTCGAGCGCGGACTCCGCCACCGCGGCCACCGTCAGCGTGCGCGCGTCCGGCCCGATCTCGATGTAGAGCCGCGAGGCCGTCCCGCCCGGCAGGTTCGAGACCTCTACCCCGTAGCCGCCGCCGTCCGGCAGCCGGCTCATCGCCGCCAGCGCCCCCGGCGGCAGGTCGAGCACCGGAGGAGCCGACCGGCGTGCGGCGCTCGTCGCCCAAGCACGCGGCGTCACCGTCAGCGGGTCGCTGAAGGAGTCGTCGCCGCCGCCGCGCACCCAGTTCACCGCCCGCACCCGGTGCCGGAAGGCCGCCATGTCGGGGTTCGTCACCGCCACCGTCACGCGCCGCCGCCCCTCGACCGAACTCCATTCCTGCTGGCCCGAACGCCACTGCACGATGTATTTGTGCGCCGCCCGCCCGCCGTTGTCGGCCGGAACCTCCCAGGACAGGGTGAGGGCGCCGTTCCCCGCCGCCGCCGCCACGTTCGTCGGCGGGCCCGGCGGGTCCGCCAGGCAGTTCGGCAGATTGTCGTCGAAGCGTCAGTCGGGCTCGGAATCCTGCGGGTTGATTGACCATGTGCCGCGGGGATCGTACAGGGCCCGCAAGGACCGGGGGACGCAGCCGCTCAACTGGTTGTTGTGGAGGTACAACCATTTCAAGTTCCGGAGATTACCCAGTTCGGACGGAATGGCGCCGCTCAACCGGTTGTCGCTGAGGTGCAGGTCCCGCAGGCTCCCGAGGCTGCCCAGCGCAGACGGGAGGGCGCCCGCCAGCCCGTGATTTGGCAGATACAAACGTGTCGCGCGCGCCGGCAAGCCGGAGACGGTGACGCCGTCCCATCTGCCGAGCCTCACCCTGTCGTTGCCCCAGTTCAGCGCCGTGCCGCTGCCGACCAGGGCGGCCTCGGCCGCGAGCAGGGCGCGGCAGTCCCCCTTCAGGCCCGCGTTGTTCTGGTCCACCACCGCAGGGTCGTCGCACGGGGCCGGATTGCCGGCGTCCTCGACGATGACCTGGCGCCGGTCGCCCGGGAAGCGGACCGTGCGGCGGGCGCCTGCGGGGCCACCTTCAGCACCGCGCTCCACACCCCGTCGCCGCCGCCGTCGCGCACCCAGTTCGCCGCCCGCACCTGGGTCTCGCAAACGGTCCCGTTCTTGAGGTAAGGTCACCAAGGTGCTGCGCGACTCGCCGGACACCGTCCTGCAGCGCTGCCCCTCGCCCGAGCGCCACTGCACGATGTACTTCTCTGGCGCCCGTCCGCCGTCGTCGGCCGGCGACGCCCAGTTCAGGGTGAACGACCCGTCGCCCGCCTTGACCACAACATCCGCCGGCGGACCCGGCGGCAGGACGGGCGGCGAGGTCTGCGCCCAGGCGCCGGGCGCGCACAGAACGCCGAACGCAAGGAGCAGGGCCGCGGCAAGAAACCGCCCTCGGCAGCGCGGGCTGGACGCGGCGTCCCGGAAGACGGGGCGGCGCAAGCGGCCGACGCCGCAGTGCTCCCGCCCATGTTCCGACCGACGATTGCCTCGGATCCTGCCGCCTCAAGAGGCATCGCCTTGCCTTCCCGTCGTGCGCGAAAACCGCACCCGGAAATTCAGTTTCCATTCTATACATAATTTTACGCGGCGTCGCAAACCCTTATCGAGAATCGGGGAAAACGGTAGTGTCTCAGTTCGCCATTATCGGGCAGACGGCGAAGCTCCCAATCCGTCATCCCGGATCATGTCCAGGGCGACGAGGTGTGGGCCGTCCGGGGCGGCAGTCCGGATCCCGGGAGAAATGGCGCGCCCTCGCTTCCGAAAGTCGAACTGGGACACTACCCCAAGAATCCCGGAAAAAGGGGTTATACCAGCGGTCTCAATTCCAGGCTCATCGCAGCGGTGACGGACCCGAATCGCCGACCCGATTCCCCCTTTGGTCGCCCCGGCCGGATGATCGGGGCTCGACGGACGGGTCCGTTTCAGATCGAACGGACTCCGCCTTGGCCGGCGGCGGCTTGCGCTGCCGCGCCGCCCGTGTCCATGCGCGCGCCTTCCATGACGGCGCCGGAGGCTGTCATCCCGTCGATAGCGCCGTCGTCATAGCCGAACTCGCGCAGCACGGCGCGGCTGTGGGCGCCGAGGTCGGGCGCGGTCGCGAGGAAGCCGCCTTCCGGGGCCGTCTCGATGCCCGGCACGACATGCATCGGCACGCGGCCGGCCGCGTCATGCTCCTGCCAGGCGACCGACCCGTTGTGGAGCACCTGCGGCTCGCGGAAATAGGCGCCGAAATCGTTGACCGGCCCGGCGATGATGTCCGCCTCGCCGAGCAGCCTGACCCACGCTGCCGTGGATCGCTCCCTTACCAGCGGGCGCAACAGCGCCATCAACGCGGCCTCGTTCTCGATCCGCGCTTCACCGGTGGCGAAGCGCGGGTCGGCAGCGAGCTCGGACCGGTCCACCAGGCGGCAAAACGCCTCGAAATGCTTTCCGCGCCGGGCGTTGATGTTCACGAAGCCATCCGCCGTCCGGAAGGTCCCGACCGGGACGCCCACGACCTGCGGCACAGGCCCTTCAAGATGGTGCTCGATCATCTTTGCGGCCATGAAGGCGCCGGCGGACTGCTGAAGACTTATGTCGATATGGCGGCCCGGCGCGCCCCGGACCGTGCGGGCGTAGAGTGCTGCGGAAACCGCCTGGAAGGCGTAGAGGCCCGTCATCACGTCGATGGCGATCATGCCGACCCGCTGCGGCAGGCCGTCCTTGTCGCGGTTCATCGACATCATGCCGGTCACCGCCTGGGCGATGGAGTCGGTCAGCGGCCGGTCGCTCCACGGTCCCGTCTGGCCGTAGCCGATCACGGACAGGTAGATGACATCGGGGTTGACGGCGCGTACGCTCCCGTAGTCGAGGCCGAACCGCGCCGTCACGCCCGGCCGGAACGCCTCCAGCACCACATCCGCCTCCGCTGCAACCTTCAAGGCGGCTTCCCTTGCTGCAGGCTGCTTCAGGTCGAGGGCGAGCGAACGCTTGCCCCGGTTGACCTGGAGGAAGAAGGCGGAATAGGGCCCGTGCCGCTTGCCGATGCCCCGCCCCCAGTCGCCGCCGGGCGGCTCGATCTTGACGACATCGGCCCCGTGCTGGGCCAGCAGGAAGGCGCAATGCGGCCCGGCGACGCCCTGCGTCAGGTCGCAGACGCGAAGGCCGGCAAAAGCGCGGTCGCCGGTCGTCATCGCGGAACCTCCCGTGCCGGCGCGGCGGTCCAGACCGGGCGGCCCTCGACGGGATATTGCGGGTCGTTGTAGCCGGGCGTGGAAGGATGGCCGGGCGCCACCAGGGCGTCGATCAGCGCTTCGTCCCCGGCGGTGAAGGCATGGTGCGCCGCTCCCAGATAGTCGAGCCATTGCGCCTGCGTCCGCGGCCCGGCGATCACTGAGGTCACGAAGCGGTTGTTCAGCACCCACAGCGTCGCGAACTGGGCGGCCGACATGCCGCGCCGCTCCGCGTGGGCGGCGACGTTCGCGGCGACTTCGAGCGATTCGTCCCGGAGTTCCGTTTCCCGGATGCGCCGGTCGCCGCGCGCCGCCCGGCTGCCGGATTCCGGCTCGGCGCCGGGGCGGTATTTCCCCGTCAGCACGCCGCGCGCGACAGGGCTGTAGGGCACGACGCCCAGGCCGAACCAGTTGCAGGCCGGCAGGTGCTCGGTCTCCGGCATCCGGTTGACGGCGTTGTAATAGGGCTGGCTGGCGACCGGGCGGGGCGCGCCCAGCGAGTCGGCGATGCGGCAGATTTCGCCGACCCGCCAGGATCGGTAGTTCGAGACGCCGTAATAGAGCACCTTGCCGGCGCGGATCAGGTCGTCCATCGCCCGCACCGTCTCTTCGAGCGGCGTGTCCGGGTCCTCCTTGTGCAGGTAGTAGAGGTCGATCCGGTCGGTGCCGAGCCGTTTCAGGCTGGCTTCGCAGGCGCGCACCGTCCACTTCCGCGAGAGGCCGCCGCCGTTCGGTCCCTCGCCCATCCGGCTGAAGAGCTTGGTCGCAACGACCCAGTCGTCCCGGTCGCGCGCCACGGCCCGGCCGACGACCTCCTCCGACCGGCCGCGGTTATAGCCGTCCGCCGTATCGATGAAATTGACGCCGGCAGTCCGGGCCTCCTCGATCATGGCTTCGGCGTCTTCCGGCGCCGCAGGCCCCCCGAACATCATGGCGCCCAGGCACAGCTTCGAGACCTTGAGCCCGCTTCGCCCGAGATTGCGGTATTCCACCCGGCTTTCCCCCGATGCTTTCGCGCCCCTATATGGCCGAACCCCTTTCGGTCGGGCAAGTGGCAGCCGTTTGCGCGTCCCGGAGCCGGCCAATAGGATGGCGGCGAAACCGGGCGCCCGGGCGGAGCGGCCTCGCTGCAAGACGGCCGCCGGTTCGGGCAGACGAATCCGGCCTTGCGCCGGAGGTTGAGAGGATTCGGGGATGACCGTCGAGCCACGCGCCTTTCGGGACACGCTCGGCCGGATGCCGACCGGCGTGACCGTGATTACGACTACGGCGCAGGACGGGCAGATGCACGGCGTGACCATCGGATCCTTCAGTTCGCTCTCGCTGGAGCCGCCGCTGGTGCTGTTCTGTCTCGACAAGGACGCCAATTGCCGCCAAGCGTTCCTCGACAGCACCCATTTCGCGGTCAATGTGCTCGCGGAGCACCAGTCTGGCATCTCCTCGATTTTCGCCACCAAGAACGCGCCCCGGCCGTGGCGCGACCTCGACTTTTTCATCGGCGAGGCAAGCGGCGCGCCGCTGGTGACGGGCGCCGTCGCCCAGATCGAATGCGCGACCGAGTTGATCCATGACGGCGGGGACCACGACATCCTGATCGGCCGCGCAAAGACGCTGGCTGTCGCTGCGGATGGCCGCCCGCTGATCTTTTTCGCAGGCGGCTACCGCCGGCTTGCCGTTGACGGCTCTTCGTAAGTCCATTCGCTGCGGACCGAATCGTCGGTTTCCGCAGGCAGCCGCGCGCGCCTGGCTTCATCGAATTCCCGTCCGGGCGCCAGTTCCCGCAGCGCCCAGACAGCCGCGCCGCGCACAAGCGGCGCCGGGTCGTCGAGCGCCCGCCCTGCGGTCGGAACGAGGACGGTTTCGCCGCTGTTGCCGACGGCGGTCAGCACATTGCGCAGGAAGCGGTTGCGGCCCGTGCGCTTGATCGGGGAGCCGGAGAAGACCTCCCGGAAGCCTGGGTCGTCCAGGCCGGCGAGATCGGCGAGCCTGGGCGCCGTCAGTTCCACGCGCGGCAGCAGCCCCGGCTCCCGCGCCCGCGCGGCGAATTTGTTCCACGGGCAGACGGCCAGGCAATCGTCGCAGCCGTAGATCCGGTTGCCCATCGCCCGGCGGAACTCGTGCGGGACCGGTCCCTTGTGCTCGATGGTGAGGTAGGAAATGCAGCGCCGGGGTTCCAGCCGGTAGGGGGCGGTGAAGGCCCCGGTCGGGCAGACGTCCAGACAGGCGCGGCAACTGCCGCAGCGGTCTTCGTGGGGCTCGTCCGGGGCGAGCGCCAGGGTCGTGAACACCTCGCCGAGGAAAAGCCAGGAGCCATGGCGGCGCGATACGAGATTGGTGTGCTTGCCCTGCCACCCGAGGCCCGCGTCCGCCGCCGCCGGTTTCTCCATGACGGGCGCGGTATCGACGAAGACCTTGACCGCGCCGCCATGGGTCTCGACCAGCCAGCGGGCCAGTCGTTTCAGCTTTCGCTTGATGACATCGTGATAGTCTTGGGCCGTGCGTGCATAGACCGAGACCGCGCCCCGCTCCTTGTGCGAGAGCAGGTCGAGCGGGTCGCCTGCCGGGCCGTAGCTCATGGCGAGCGCAATCACTGTCCGCGCCTCCGCCCAAAGCCCGTCGGGACTCGAACGGCGGGCTTCATGCGCGGCAAGCCAGCCCATATCGCCATAGCGGCCTTCGCAGAGGAATTCCCGAAGATTCCGCCGGACCTCAAGACGCGACGCCGCCGGCGCAAAGCCGACGGCGTCGAAGCCGAGCGCCAGCGCATGGCGCCTGATTGCCGGGCCGGCAGGCGCTGGCGACACCGGCCCGGCAGCCGCCATCAGAAGGGCGGGTTCTGCGCGGCCAGCATGCCGTAGAGCATCGGGATTGAGAGCATGGTGTTGGTGCGCGAGAACAGCAGCGCCCGACGCGCGGCCGGGGGCTTCTGGTCGGCCGGCGCATCCACGATGCCAAGCGCGATCTTCTGGCTGGGCCAGATCACGAACCAAACGTTGAAGGCCATGATGAGGCCGAGCCACATGCCGATGCCGATGAAGGCGCTGACGCTGCTGCCGTCGGCCAGGCCGATGGCGAGCCAGTCGCTGAAGGTGCCCTGCATGAGCGCGAGCAGGAGGCCCCAAAGGACCGTCGAGGCCGCCGACCAGCGAAACCAGAACAGCACCGCCGGCGCGATATGTTTGCCGATGGCGGGTTTCATCTCATCGGGGATCTTCGGCATCGTCGGCACCTGCACGAAGTTCAGGTACCAGAGCAGGCCGATCCACATCACCCCGCTCAGCACATGGAACCATCGAACGAGATGGAGAAGAAATTCGTTTTCCATGACCTGTCGTCCTTTCCTTTCCGCGCCTAGCCGCCGATTGCCTGGGCGACGATAATCAGAATAACGGTCAGCACGACCCCCATTCCGACTGTCATGTGCAGCGATTCCAAGGGGTTCTTCATCGAAGTCTCCTCCCTGCCGGGTTTCCGCGCGATTATATCGACGAGCCGGCGTCCGAAAGCAAGCAGCGTTTGCATCGCCGCCGGGAAGCTTCCACCCGCAAAGCCCGGTCAAATCCCGTTTGCGGGCAGTCCGGCGACCCTTGCGAGCTACCGCAACCGGCGCCTGAGCGCGGTAAATCCGGCAAGCAGGAAATCGAGCCTCCCGAGGCGGACCGCCTCCGCCAGCGGGTCGCGGCGGCGCAGTTTCCGGGCCAGGCTGCGGCCCGCGGCGATGGTCATCGCCGCCTGCGCGGTCAGGCCCCGATGGCGAATCCGGCCGGGCAATCCGGCGGCGATGGCCAGCATGTCGTCGACGCGGTCGAGGCAGGCGTCCAGCGCCGCGCGCAAGGCCGGGGCGGTGCGGCCCTCCGCCAGCAGGCTGCGGTCGGGCAGAAGGGCGGCCGGGATGTAAACGCGGTCGAGCCGGCGGTAGTCCTCGCCGCAATTCCGCAGCATAGCCAGGACCTGGTGGGCGGTGGAGAGCGCATCCGCCGGCCGCCTGGCCTCGTCCGCCTCTTCGTGCAGCGCCAGCAGGAACCGCCCGGCCGGCACGGCGGAAAAGCTGCAATAGAGGATGAGGTCGCTCCAGCTCTCATAGGCTTTCCCGCGGGCATCCTGCCGGAAGGCGTCGAGCAGCATCAGCGCCGGCTCGACCGGGGCGGGCGTGCCGGCGAGCGCGCCGCGCAAGGCTCTGGCCTGAGGCGGGCCGTTCCCGTTCCGCAGGCCGTCCCCGAGCGCGTCGAGCCGTGCGAGCTTTTCCGCCGGGCCGAGCCGGGGATTGTCGGCAATGTCGTCCGCATGGCGGGCGAAGCGGTAGAACGCGAGGACGGACGCCCGGCTCCCGGCGGGCAAATGAAGCGAGGCGACCGGAAAGTTCTCGTCTTTCGGGGTCTTGCCGGGATGCGGCGGGGCGCTCATCGTCCCTCCTCAAGACTGCGGGCGGGGCGTCATCTGTCCCGAAGATAGGGCGCCATGGCCGGGGAAAGCAACGACGCCGCCTATTGCCGGGACCGGGTCCGCCGGTTCGATCCGGACCGCGCGGCCGTCATCGCCTTTCAGCCGGCCGGGGTCAGGCCCGCCCTCCATGCGCTGCACGCCTTCAACCTGGAGGTGGCGCATCTGCGGGAGACCGTGGCCGAGCCGATGCTGGGAGCCGTGCGGCTCCAGTGGTGGCGCGACGCGCTCGACGAGGCCGCCTCGGGCCGCGAACGCCGCCACGCCGTGCTGCAGCCGCTCGCCGCCGCCATACGCGAGCACGGCTTGCCGGCGGACCGGTTCCGCCGCCTTCTCGATGCGCGGGAACTGGACCTGGACGCATCGCCGCCCGCCGACCTGCCGGCCTATGCGCGGGAAACGGGCGGGACGCTGGCCGCGCTTGCAGGGCAGGTGGTGAGCGGACAGGCCGGCAGCGAAGACATCGGCACGGCCTGGGCGCTGGTCGGGTGGCTGCGCGCCGCCGCGTTCTTCCGCCGGACATTGCCGGAGGGAGCCGAGCCGCGTGCGATCGCGCAGCAGGCTGCGGCCTTGCTGGCGCCCGTCGCGGAGGGCTACGGGCGCGCGCTCGCGGCGCTGACGCGCGGCTATATCCGCAAACTCGAACGGCTGGACTACGATCTCGCCGATTCGCGCGCGGCCGGACCATTGCGGCTCAGGGGATGGCGGATCGTCCTTGGGAGGGGCTGAAACATGGCGAAGGCAGGCCAGGTCGAATTCTCGCGGATGCAGAGGGTCGTGTGGGGACGGCCCGCCGCCGAAGTCGTTGCGGAAGAGGCCGGGCGTCTCGGGGCGGAGCGCGTCTTCCTCATCGTGAGCCGGACGCTGAACCGGGAGAGCGATGTCGTCTCGGAGATCGGCAGGGGGCTTGGAAACCGCGTCGCCGGACTGTTCGAGGGCATTCCGGCCCATGTCCACCGCGAAACGGTGATCGCGGCAACCCGCGACGCCCGCGCGGCGAAGGCGGACCTGATCGTCACCGTCGGCGGCAGTTCGGCGTCCGGCGTCGGCAAGATGGCGCGGCTGGCGCTGGCGCACGGGATCGAAACCGTGGACGGTCTGGAGCCCTTCCGCACGGTCGTCGGGCCCGGCGGCGCCAGGACGAGGCCGGAGTTCCGGGGGCCGGACATCGGCCAGGTCGCGGTGCCGACGACGCTCTCGGGCGGCGAGTACTACCACTACCAGGGCAGCACCGACACGCGCATCCCGGAGAAGCAGGGCTACGAGCATCCGGACATGATCCCGACCTCGGCGGTGCTTGACCCCCGGGCCGCGCTGCATACGCCGGAGTGGCTGTGGTTCTCGACCGGAGTCCGGGCCGTCGATCATGCGATCGAAGGGCTCTGCGCGCCCGGAGCCAACGCCTGGACCGACGCCATGAACCTGCACGCCCTGAAGTTGCTGGCCCGGTCGCTGGCAGCGTCCAGGGCGCAGCCCGACGATGTGGATGCGCGGCTGGAGAGCCAGCTCGGCGCCTGGATGTCGATGGCGGGCGTCGCGGCGGGGGTGCGCGTCGGGGCCAGCCACGGAATCGGGCATGTGCTCGGCGGCGCCTGCGACGTGCCGCACGGCTATACCTCCTGCGTCATGCTCGCCCCCGTGCTGCGCTGGAACCGCCAGGCGGGAGCGGAGCGCCAGCAGGCGGTATCCGAAGCGATGGGGCAGCCGGACCGCCCCGCCGCCGACCTGGTCGCCGAGCTGGTCGCGGGACTGGACCTGCCGACGCGGCTCGGCGATGTCGGCGTCGGGCCGGACCGCTTTCCGGAGATCGCCGAGCAGGCGATGCGCGAGCCGTTCGTCCTCGCCAATCCCCGCCCGGTGCGCCGCATCGAGGATGTGCTGGAAATCCTGCACAGCGCCCTGTAGCCGGGCCGCCAGGCGGTTATGCTCGTGCTTGACATATTTCCTTCATGTTCTATATATGTTTCATCATATCCCCGACGAAGCGAAAGGGCCATGATCTGGACCTGAGAGGCCGCCGCAGGCGCGCCATCCGCTTTTCCCCGACCTCTGACGCGAACCCGCCGCTCCACGGCGGCAACGGGGAGAAGCGCGCCCGGGCGCGCGTTGTAGCGGTCTGCCTGAGCGGCCGAAGGGTCGGAGAGTCGGGTTCGGGTTCGACATTTACGGAAGCCGCGTCGGCGCGGCAGGAGGAGGAGCCATGACGAGGGAACTGACGAACGGCCCGGAAGGCGAACCGGCGGGCGCGCTGCGGCGGTCGAGGCGGGGCCGCCCGGTCGGCGAGGAACTGCGGAGCCTGGCGGTGGCGGCGGTGGTGGAGGAGGGTATGAATGTCGAGGCGGCCGCCCGGCGGTTCGGGCTGGCGGGGTCCAGCGTCCGCGGCTGGGTGAAGCGCTTTCGCGAGCGCGGCCATGTGCGGCGCGACCCGATGGGCGGCCGCGCCTCGCGGATCGAGCCGGAGCGGGAGCGGATCCTCCGCATCCTGGCGAAGCGGCCGCGGCTGACCATGTACGGGCTGCGCGACGCGCTCGCCGCCGAGGGGCTGTCGTTCCACGCGGCCACGGTGCAGAACTTCCTCAAGCGCCACGGCCTGGAACGCGATCGCCGCCTCGCCCGCCGCCGGTGGAAGCGGCAGACCGGGCGGGCGGCGCCGCAAGGGCGATAGCAGCGGTCTCCCTGCGAGGCCCATGCCCCCACCGTCATGCCACGCCCGGACGCCCCCGCCGTCATACCCGGACGCCCCCGCCGCGTCATCCCGGGTAGCGGCTCCAGCCGCGTATCGAGGGGCGGCGCCTGTGGGGGCTGGCGGGGCGGGCGGGGGCTGTCTATATTACGCGCGCAGGCTGGAGGAGGGCTTTCAGGGATGGACGGCGGCCCCTGGAGCGGCGCGGCGCCGATTATCGACCCGTTCGGGCGCGCGATCACCTATCTGCGCGTCTCGGTGACCGACCGATGCGACTTCCGCTGCGTCTATTGCATGTCGGAGCACATGACCTTCCTGCCGAAGCGGGACCTGCTGACCTTGGAGGAGCTCGACCGGCTGTGCAGCGCGTTTGTCCAGCTCGGCGTCGGCAAGCTGCGCCTCACCGGCGGCGAGCCCCTGATGCGGCGCAATGTCATGCAGTTGATCCGGTCGCTCGGGCGGCATCTCGACGGCGGCGGGCTTGAAGAGCTGACGCTGACCACGAACGGCAGCCAGCTCGGCCGCTTCTCCGAGGGTCTCTTCGAAGCCGGCGTGCGCCGGGTGAATGTCTCGCTCGACACGCTGGACCCGGCGAAATTCAAGGACATCACCCGCTGGGGCCGGTTCGGGCAGGTCATGGCCGGGCTGGACGCCGCGCAGGCCGCCGGGCTGGCGGTGAAGATCAACATGGTCGCGCTGCGCGGCGTCAATGACGACGAATTCGACGCCGTGATCGCGTGGTGCGGCGAGCGCGGGTTCGACCTTGTCATTATCGAGGTCATGCCGATGGGCGATATCGGCGAAGACCGCCTCGACCAGTATATGCCGCTCTCCATGGTGCGCGCGAAGATCGCGCGCAACTGGACCCTCACCGAGACCGACTACAGCACGGGCGGTCCCGCGCGATACGCCGTTGTCGGGGAAACCGGGCGGCGGATCGGTTTCATTACGCCGCTCACGCATAATTTCTGCGAAAGCTGCAACCGGGTGCGGCTGACCTGCACGGGCACGCTCTATATGTGCCTCGGCCAGGAAGACGCCGCCGACCTCCGCGCGCCGCTCAGGGCCGACGCCGGAGACGCCCTGCTGGAAGAGGCCGTGCGCGAGGCGATTTCGCGCAAGCCCAAGGGCCATGATTTCGTCATCGACCGGCGGCGGGGCGCGGTTTCGGTGCCGCGCCATATGAGCGTGACCGGCGGCTGACGCGGCCGCGTCCGTCGATGGCCGGTCCGCGCCTGGCGTTCGTCGCCGCCGCGACGCCTGCGGCGCAGGAGGCGCGCCAGGCCCTCGCCGCCGCCTATGGCGAAGCGGCGCCGGCCGAAGCGGATGTCGTCGTCGCGCTGGGCGGCGACGGGTTCATGCTCGAGACGCTGCACAGCTTCGGCGACCGCCCGGCGCCGATCTACGGCATGAACCGGGGCAGCGTCGGCTTCCTGATGAACGGCTTCCGCGCCGAGGGCCTTCCCGAACGGATCGCGGCGGCCGAGACGGTCAGCCTCCATCCGCTGCTCATGGAGGCGCGCACGCTTGCCGGACAGATGCGCCGGGCGCGCGCCATCAACGAGGTCTCGCTGCTGCGCGAAACGCGGCAAACGGCGAAGCTGCGCATCGAGATCGACGGCGTCGAGCGGATGGAAGAGCTGATGTGCGACGGCGTCATCGTGGCCACGCCCGCCGGCAGCACGGCCTACAACCTCTCCGCGCACGGGCCCATCCTGCCGCTCCGGGGTCAGTCGCTCTGCATCACGCCGATCAGCGCCTTCCGGCCCCGGCGGTGGCCGGGGGCGATCCTGCCCGACACGGTGTCCGTGCGGCTGACCGTTCTCGAGGCGCGCAAGCGGCCGGTCAGTGCGGTTGCGGACTTCACCGAAGTGCGCGACGCCGCCGAGGTGCTGGTCTATCGGGACGAGGGAACGTCGCTGCGCTTGCTGTTCGACCCGGACCGGGGCCTGGAGGAGCGCATCCTGAAGGAGCAGTTCCAGCCGTGACGCGCGCCTTGCGCGAGCTCGCGCAAAACTGGCCCCTGCTTCTCAAGACGCTTTTTATCGGGACTTGCGGCGGCTACCTGTTCTCGCTCCTGCAGAGCCCCCTGCCCTGGATGATGGGCAGCCTGTTCGCCTGCACCGCCGCGGCGCTGGCGGGCGCGCGCCTCTACATGCCGAACGATGTGCGGCGCGTCTGGATGGTCGTGCTGGGCGTCATGCTGGGGGCCGCCTTCGCGCCCGATGTGCTGGACCGGCTGGCGAGCTGGGGCGGCGTGTTCGCCGGGATGCTCGCCTTCACAATCGCCGGCGCGGCGGGCGGGGCCTGGTTCTTTCGCCGGGTCGGCGGCATGGACCGCCGCACCGCCTTCTTTTGCGCCGCCCCCGGCGGCCTCGGCGAGATGGCCCTGCTGGGCCCGGCAATGGGGGCGGACGAGCGCGCCATCCTGCTGTCCCACTCGACCCGCATCCTCATGGTGATGCTCATCGTGCCGCCGGCCTACCGGCTGCTCGCCGACTATGTGCCGCCGGCCGATCTGGGCGGGTCCCGGCTGACGGACCTCGGCCTCCGCGACTGGGCGGTGCTCGCGACGTCCGCGGTCGCCGGCGGCGGCGCGGCGAAGCTGCTGCGCGTTCCGGCATGGCAGATGGTCGGGCCGATGCTGGCGAGCGCAGTCGCGCATATCGGCGGGCTGGCGGACTCCCGCCCGCCGACCGAACTGCTTGCCACCGCCCAGGTGTTCATCGGCTGCGGCGCCGGCGCCCGCTTCGTCGGCGTGCGCCCGCGGGAGCTGGGGCGCACGGTCGCCGTCTCCGCCATGTATTACGCGATGTTCCTGGCGGCGGCCTTCCTCGTCGCCGGGCTCGTCGCGGCGCTCGGCGGCTTCGACTTCAAGGCCGTCCACCTGGCCTACACGCCGGGGGGGTTCGCCGAAATGAACCTGATCGCGCTGTCGCTCGACATCGACGTCGCCTTCGTGGCCACGCATCACACCGGGCGCCTGTTCGTGGTGGTGATCGGCGCGGCGCTGCTGGCGCGGATGCTCTGGCCCGCCGCCCGCCGAAGGGAATAGCGGGTCCGGGCGCCTGAATCCGCGGCGCTCATGCCCGGCCGCCCCTATCGTCATACCCGGACTTGTTCCGGGTATCCATCGCGGCCGCGCGGCGGAAGCGGGGGAGGGAGATGCCCGGAACAAGTCCGGGCATGACGGCAAGAGGGTGCAGGAAGAGGGGCGGGACGCCGGGCGTCAATCCGGGCTTCGATGCAGCCGGACGCTTCAAAACCCGGTTGAACCCAGGCCGGGCGCACAAGCCCTCCTAAATCTCCTGCACGTCCACGATATCGCGCATCGCCTTGAGCTCCGTCAGCATTCCCGGCGTGACGGCGAAACGGCTGCCCAAGGTGATCTGCACTTCGTGCGACCGGTCCATGTCGAACAATATCCGGACTTCGCCCCGCCCCGACGGCTCCCGCTGCAGCACATTCCGGATACGGGACAGCGCCTCGCAATCGTCGATGAATATGTTGAGGCCGTTCCCGGTCTTGCCGACCGCGGCGTCCAGCGGCTCCACGGACTTGGCGGTCAGGCGCACGTCTTCGCCGTCCAGCGCGGCTTCGCAGGCGAACAGCAGCGGCTTTCCCGCGTCCAGCAGCGTCCTCGCCGACGCCAGCACCTCGGAAAAGACCGCGATCTCGGACTGCCCGGAACTGTCGGAAACGGTGACGAAGGCGAACCGGTTGCCGCGCTTCGAGGTGCGTTCCTGCCGCGACAATACGGTCCCCGCAATCCTTGCCGCGTTGCGCCCGCGTCTTACGAGGTCCGGCAGGGCGCGGATCGGTTCGATTCCGAGCCGCTGGAAATAGCGCCGGTATTCGTCCAGCGGATGGGCGGACAGATAGAAGCCCGTGGCGTCGAATTCGTGCTGCAGGCGCTCCATCGGCCGCCAGCTCGGGGCATTCGGCAGTTTCAGGTCGGGCGCCAGGTCTTCGACCGCCCCGAACAGGTTGGTCTGATTGGTTGTTCGCTCCTCTTCCTCGACGGCGGCGTGGCGCATCAGCATCTCCGCACCGGCGAACATCTGCGCCCGGTTCTCCTCCAGCGAATCGAACGCGCCGGCCTCCGCCAGCTTCTCGAGCAGCCGCGAGTTCAAGGCCCGGGGGCCCATCCTGCCGGCGAAGTCGAACGGATCCTTGAAGGGGCCGCCGGCGCGGCGCTCGCTCTCCACCGCTTCCATCGCGGCCCTGCCGACGGATTTGACCGCGGCCAGCGCATAACGAATGGCCGGCGCTTCCGGCGTCTCCTCCACCCGGAAGGCGGCGCCGGACCTCTGGACATCGGGCGGCAGCAGCGCGATATCCAGCCTGTCGAGTTCGCGCAGCAGGGGCGCCAGCTTGTCGATGTTGCCGAGTTCGAGCGTCATCGACGCGGCCATGAATTCGACCGGGTGATTGGCCTTCAGCCATGCGGTCTGGTAGGCGATGAGCGCATAGGCCGCCGCATGGGACTTGTTGAACCCGTATCCCGCGAATTTGTCCACGAGGTTGAAGATTTTTTCCGCCAGTCTGGTATCGACGCCCCTTGCGATTGCGCCGTCGATAAAGGTCTGCCTTTGCGCATCCATCTCGGACTGGATCTTTTTGCCCATGGCCCGCCTTAGCAGGTCCGCGGCCCCGAGCGTGTAACCGGACAGGACCTGCGCAATCTGCATGACCTGCTCCTGGTAAATTACGATTCCATATGTTTCCTCCAGAATTGGCTGGAGGGATTCGTACATGTAGCTTATTTCTTCCCGTCCATGTTTTCTCTTGATGTAGGAGGGGATATTTTCCATCGGACCCGGACGGTAAAGCGCAACCACGGCGATCAGGTCTTCGAACCGGCTGGGTTTCAGCTTTTTCAACATGTCGCGCATTCCGGCGCCTTCCATCTGGAACACGCCAACCGTGTCCCCGCGCGACAACATTTCGAAGGTCTTATTGTCGTCCAGCGGCAATTGCAACAAGTCGAGATCGATACCCTTTGCCGCCAGTATCTTTCGGGTATCTTCGAGGACCGTGAGCGTCTTGAGCCCGAGGAAATCGAATTTGACCAGGCCGGCGGCCTCGGCCCATTTCATGCTGAATTGCACCGCCGGGATGTCGGATGAGCCGCGGTCCCGGTAGAGCGGGGCGATCTGCTGCAGCGGCCGGTCGGCGATCACGACGCCCGCGGCATGGGTCGAGGCGTGGCGGTACAATCCCTCGAGCTTGAGCGCCAGATGGATGAGCTGCCCGACGGTTTCGTCTTCGTCGCGCATGGTCAGCAGGGCCGGCTCGTTGGCGACCGCGTCCGCCAGCCGGGGCGGGTTCGCCGGGTTGTGCGGCACCAGCTTGCTGATCCGGTCCACCTGGCCGAACGGCATGCCCAGCACCCGGCCGACATCGCGCAGCGCCGCGCGGGCCTGCAGCTTGCCGAAGGTGATGATCTGCGCCACCCGGTCATGCCCGTAGCGCCGCTGCACATGGGCGATGACCTCGTCGCGCCGGTCCTGGCAGAAATCGATGTCGAAGTCCGGCATCGAGACGCGCTCGGGATTGAGGAAGCGCTCGAACAGGAGGCCCCAGCGCAGCGGGTCGAGGTCCGTGATCTGCAGGGCCCAGGCGGTGACCGACCCGGCCCCCGAGCCCCGCCCGGGGCCGACCGGGATACCCTGCTCCCTGGCCCAGCGGATGAATTCGGAGACGATGAGGAAGTAGCCCGGAAAATTCATGTCCACGATGACGTCGAGCTCGTATTCGAGCCGGTCGCGATAGGCCTTCGCGTCCTCCTCGCCGGCGCCGTGCGGGAAGACATGCCTGGCGAGCCTGGCTTCCAGGCCCTCGCGGGCCAGGCGGCGCAGCTCTCCCGCTTCGTCCACGCCGGCATCGTAGGCGGGCAGGATCGGGGCGGACTCGGTCGGCATGAAGGCGCAGCGCCGGGCGATGACCAGCGTGTTGTCGGCGGCTTCCGGCAGGTCGGCGAACAGCGCCCGCATTTCCGCGGCCGTCTTGAACCGATGGTCCGGCGTCAGGCGCGGGCGGTCTTCTTCCTCGACCCGCCGCGAGGAGGCGATGCACAGCAGCGCATCATGGGCTTCGTAATCGTCCTCGACGCCGAAATGCACGTCGTTGGTCGCCGCCAGGGGCAGGTCGAGCGCATAGGCGAGGTCGACGGCCGCCTCTTCTTCCGCCGAACGCCCCCCGTCTCCGTGGCGCATCAGCTCGACATAGAGGCGGCCCGGAAACAATCCCTTCAGGCGGTCCAGCAACTGGCGGGCGGCCTCCGTTCGACCGTCCGCCAGGGCGCGACCGACCGGGCCGCGCGGACCGCCGCTCAGCGCAATCAGCCCGTCCGTGCAACCGTCGAGGCGGCGCCATTCCACATGCGGCGCCTCCGGCCCCGAAACCTCCAGAAAGGAGGCGCTGACGAGTTCGAGCAGGTTGCGGTAGCCGGTCTCGTTCTGCGCCAGCAGCAGCAGCGGCGCCGGCTCGTCCTCATGGCGCCCGCGTTGCCGGGGGGCGTCCCCGACGGCGAGCAGCGTGCCGATTACGGGCTGGATGCCGGCGCGGGAGGCGTAGACGGCGAACTCCATCGCGCCGAAGAGATTGCCGCTGTCCGTGACCGCCACCGCCGGCATGCGGGACTGCCGGCAAAGCGAGACGAGGTCCTCGATCCGGACCGCCCCTTCCGAGAGCGAATAGGCGGAATGCACCCGCAAATGCACGAAATCGGCATGAGCCATGGGGCCCGCGCTCCCTGGTCGTCGATGAGTCGGGACCTAACCGGATTCGCCCGCCGGAAGCGAGCCACTTACCAACAGACCGCCGCAAACCGCCGGATGGACCGCGCGCCTGCCCTCGATACGCGGCTGGCGCCGCTACTCGGGACGAGGGGGGAGGGGGGAGCGGGAAGGCCGGCCGCGCGCCCGCCGGTCCGGTCTTACGCCGCCGCTTCCGCCGCCAGTGCAAGCGGGGCGAGATACGGGCGGTCGCCCTGTATCGTCACCCGGTGGCCCTTGCGCTCCTCGGGCCAGTAGTCCCACATGGCGTGGTGCTGGAGGCAGCGGTTGTCCCAGAAGGCCACATCGTTGACCTCCCACCCGAAGCGGACCTGGAAGCGCTCCTGCTCGATATGCTCGAAGAGGAAATTGAGCAGCGCCTTGCTTTCCGCCGCGCCGAGGCCTTCGATGCGCGTGGTGAAGCCGCGGTTGACATAGAGCGCGCGGCGTCCGGTCTCCGGATGGGTGCGGACGACGGGATGCACGGATTCCGGATAGACCCTGCCGGTGTCGTCCACATCCCGGTCCGAATAGCGGCCCCGGTAAACATGTTCGGACTCGTGGCGGGCGCTCAGCGTCTCGAGGAACGCCCGCATCGGCGCCGACAATGCGTCCCACGCCGCATACATGCTGGCGAACAGCGTGTCGCCGCCCTGGCTCGGCAATCGGTGCAATTGCAGCATGGTGCCGAGCGGCGGTTCCGCGTCGCAGGAGACATCCGTGTGCCAGCCATTGCCGTTCGCGATCTTCGAGTCCCTGTGGGTGTGGATCACGAAGACCTCCGGCAGACCTTCCAGATGCGGCGCCGCCGGGTGCAGATGAAGCCCGCCGAAGCGCCGGGCAAAAGCGATCTGCCGGTCCGGCGCCAGCGTTTCCTGTTCCTTGAAGAACACCACCTGGTGGCGGAGGAACGCCGCCCGCACTTCCTCGAACGCCTCGTCCGGCAGGGGCTCGCGAAGGTCCACGCCGCGGATCTCGGCTCCCACCGTCGGAGTGCAAGTCCTGACGTCTATATGACGATAGGCCATATCGGGTTCCTCCTCCCGCTCGCTTTCACGCTGCAACGCCTTCCGCATCCCGCCGCCGGTTTCCGCGCCGGGCCAGCAGGGCGACCGCCAGAGCGCGGCTCGCCGCCGCGGCCAGCAACAGGATATAGCGCAGCACGGTCCATGCTTTCAACGGCGGCGCGCCCGACACATGCGCCGCCTCCATCGGCCCGGCAAACCGGTAGAGCGGCGGCAGCGGCGTCCAGGGCGCCGGAATGCCGGCGAGCGCGGTCGGCAGCACCGGGGCGACTATCAGGGCCGAAAGCCTTCGCATTGCCCGCCCCGCCGCGTTCACGCCGTCGCCGCGTCGAACGCCGTCAGGTTGCGCGACTCGCGGCTGAACTCGATTCCCCCCAGGTGGAGCGGCACGCTGCGGCCCGCTCAGTCCAGCGTCTGCGCGACATCCACGATCCGGCGCGTGCGGGTGACGCGGTCCTGCCAGACCCGGTCGAATTCCGCAATGAGCGCGGCGATCGCTTTCGAGTTCGTGGCCCCCTCGGCTGCCGCCAGGTCGGCGAACGCATAGAAGGCGAGATGCGCGCCGTCGTCGCTCCAGCCGCGAAACGCTGTCCGCACATTGAATGCAGCCTTCGCGTCCGGCAGGTGTTCGTTCGCATACCAGCGGTCGAAGGCGGCCCGGTCGCTCTCGGCCACCTCTGCGCGCACGATCAGATAAGCAGTCATCGGCGCTTCCCGTCGGACAAGCCCATTCGGTAAGTCTGCGCGCTCGCGCCCCGGCTGGCAAGGCCGCCGCGCCTCTCTCTTCGTCACCCCGGTTCAAGTCCATTGGCGTCCGGTTCAGCCATCGGGCGGAGCCGATCGAGACCCGACGGGAACGGGAAGTGCGCGGCATCTCCGGTCGCCCGCCCACCCGTCATGCCCGGACGCCCCCTCCGCATGAAGCCGTGCAGCGCGACGCCGCCGGAGGTGTGTGCGTGCGGCGGCGCCCGGCGGACCGCCTCAGTAGCTCTTCGGCAGGTCGAGTTCCTTCTCGGCGATGTAGGAGAGCGCAAGCTGCCAGCTTACGGGCGCGACCCGGGCGATCCAGATCTCCCGGAGCCAGCGCTCGACATGGTACTCCTTGGCGTAGCCCATGCCGCCATGGGTCAGGATGGCCCGTTCGCAGGCCTCGTGGCCGACTTCCGCCGCCAGATATTTCGCGGCATTGGCCTGCGGCCCGCAGGCTTCGCCCTCGTCATACATCCAGGCGGCCTTGTAAACGAGCAGTTCGGCCGCCTCGAGCTTCGCCCAGCTTTCCGCCAGCGGATGCTGGATCGACTGGTTCTGCCCGATGGGGCGGTTGAAGACCTGGCGCTCGCGCGCATAGTCCGCCGCCCGGTTCAAGGCGCAGCGCCCGATGCCGACCGCCTCGGCGGCCACGAGGATGCGCTCGGGGTTCAGGCCGTCGAGCAGGTAATGGAAGCCCCTGCCCTCCTCGCCGATGCGGTCCTCGGCCGGCACGGGCAGGCCGTCGAAGAACACCGAATTCGAATCGACCGCCGACCGGCCCATCTTCGGAATTTCCGTCGGCGTGAGATAGCGCCGGTCGAAATCCGTGTAAAAGAGCGTCAGGCCGTCGAAGGCGCGCCGGCATTGCTCCCTGGGCGTGGTGCGGGCGATCAGCAGCATCTTGTCGGCCACCTGCGCCGTCGAGGTCCAGAGCTTCTGCCCGTGGACGACATAGCCGCCCTTGCCGTCCGGCTCGGCCCGCGTCTTGAGGCTGGAGGTGTTGAGGCCGGAGTCCGGTTCGGTGACGGCGAAACAGGCCTTTTTCTCGCCGGCGATCAGCTCCGGCAGCATACGCTGGCGCTGTTCGTCCGTGCCGTGCTTGACGATGGGATGCGGCCCGAAAATGTTGAGATGGATTGCGGAGCAGCCGCTCATGCCGGCGCCGGACTGGGCTACCGCCTGCATCAGGACCGCCGCCTCGACAATGCCGAGCCCCGAGCCGCCGAACTCCTCCGGCATGGCGATGCCGAGCCATCCGCCCTCCGCCATGGCGCGGTGGAAATCCTGCGGGAACCCGCCCTGCGCATCGCGGTCGCGCCAGTAGTCGAGGTCGAACCCGGCGCAAAGGCGGTCCACCGCCTCGCGTATCCGGTCGTGTTGCTCGCTCCACCCGAACTGCATGGCGCCGCCCTCTCCGCCTCTCGCATCGCACGCTGCTATACCCATTCTCCCGGCTCGCGGCAACGATCGCGCCGGCGGCGGGCCCTCGCCAAACCCGCCCCCGCAATGCTAAACAGCCGCCCGCATCCGGCCCGCTCCTCCAGAGTCCCTGCCATGATATCCAGATATCTGTTCGCGATCCTTCTCGCCCTGGCCGCGCAGACAGCGGCGGCGCAGGTCGTCCAGGACGAGACGTCCGGCGCCTGGACCAAGGGCTGCCTCACGGCGCCCGGGGACAGGCCCGACGCAGCGGAGCAGTGCTTCATCTTCCAGCGCCTGTTCCCGCCGGGCTCCGAACAGGCTGCGGCCACGGTCGCGGTCGGGCGTCCGGGGCCCGGCAAGCCCATGCTCGCGTCGGTGACGGTGCCGCTCGGGATCAATCTGCTTGCCGGTATCACGGTCTGGGTGGAGGGCGACGAGAAGGCCGTCCGGCGCCCGCCGCTGCTGTTCTGCGTCGAGGCCGGCTGCGAGGCGAACATGCGCATGGACAAGGCGATGCTGACGGCGTTCAAGCAGCGGATGAACGCCGTGCTGTCCTTCACCATGGTGAACGGCAGGCAGGTGGCCCTTCCGATCTCGCTGCGCGGCTTCAAGCGCGCGCTCACCTTCCTCGAGTGAAGCCCGCCGGCATCCTGCCGTCCCAGCTTCTGCGCTCGGCTGTCGAGGCCGGCGCGCTCTCGGCCTGCCGCCCGGTCGAGGAAGACCAGATCCAGCCGGCGAGCCTCGACCTCCGGCTCGGCCGCCGCGCCTGGCGGGTCCGGGCGAGCTTCCTGCCGGACCCGGACGGCGCCGTCGCACAGCGCATCGAGCGCCACGCCATGCACGAGATCGACCTGGCCCGGGGCGCGGTTCTGGAGCGCGGCTGCGTCTATATCGCCGAGCTCATGGAGCGGGTCGCGCTCGATGCCGACACGGCCGCTGTCGCCAATCCCAGGAGCTCGACCGGGCGGCTGGACGTCTTCGCGCGCCTGATTGCCGACCGCGTGCCGGAATTCGACCGGCTGCCGGCCGGATATGCGGGCCGGCTCTATGTCGAGCTGGCGCCGCGCACTTTTTCGATACTGGTCCGGGAAGGCGCGCGCCTCGTGCAATTGCGATTGCGGCGGGGGGCGCGGCGCGGCGACGATCCGGCGCTGCGCGACCTTCATGCGCGCGCTGCGCTGGTGGACCGCGAGGCGGCGATCGACGACGGCCTGATGTTGACCGTCGATACGCAGGGAACGGGCGGCGTCATCGCCTGGAAGGCGCGCGCCCATGCGGGCCTCATCGATGTCGAGCGCATCGGCCATTACGACCCGGACGAGTTCTGGGAGCCGGTGGCCGCCCGCCCCGGCCGCGGCATCGTGCTCAATCCCGACGATTTCTACATTCTCTCTTCCAAGGAGACGGTATCCATACCGCCCGACCATGCGGCCGAAATGCGCCCCTACGACACGCGCGTCGGCGAATTCCGGGTCCACTATGCCGGCTTCTTCGATCCGGGGTTCGGCTACGGCGCCGGCAGCCGCGCGGTGCTGGAGGTGCGCGCGCACGATGTGCCTTTCGTGGTCGAGGACGGCCAGCCGGTCGGGCGGTTGAGCTACGAGCCGATGCTGGCGGCTCCCGACAAGATTTACGGCGGCGGCATCGGCTCCACCTACCAGGCGCAGGGCCTTCGTCTCGGCAAGCAGTTCCGGGAACCGGGCGGCAGCGGATAGGGACTGGAAAAAACCGCCCGGCGGCGCGACTATCGGGCGGGTTCGGGAACGAGCGGGAGACGGTGGCGATGAGCGAGCGCAGGATTTTTCCGGTGACGGCCGAGACGGCGAAGGGCGCCCATGTGGATGCGGCGGCCTATGAGGCGATGTACCGCCGGTCGATGGAGGACCCGGAAGGCTTCTGGGCCGAGCAGGCCCGGAGGCTCGACTGGATCAAGCCGTTCACGAAAGTGAAGGACGTTTCCTGGGACAGGCGGGACCTGCATATCCGCTGGTTCGAGGACGGCGCGCTCAACGCCTCGGCCAATTGCCTCGACCGCCATCTGGCCGCGCGCGGCGAGCAGACGGCGATTATCTGGGAGGGCGACGACCCGGCGGACTCGGAACATATCACCTATCGCGACCTGCATGAGCGCGTGTGTAAATTCGCCAATGTGCTGAAGGCGCGGGGGGTCGAACGCGGCGACCGGGTGACGATCTACCTGCCGATGATCCCGGAAATCGCCGTGGCGGTGCTGGCCTGCGCGCGCATCGGCGCGATCCATTCGGTCGTCTTCGGCGGCTTCTCGCCGGAGGCGCTTGCCGGCCGCATTACCGACTGCGCCTCGACGACGGTCATCACCGCCGACGAGGGGCTGCGCGGCGGGCGCAAGGTTCCGCTCAAGGCCAATACCGACGCCGCGCTCGCCTCCTGCCCGGACTGCAGGACCTGCATCGTGGTGCGCCGCACCGGAGGCCGGACCGGCTGGGTGGACGGCCGCGACTGCTGGTACGAGGAGGAGATGGCGACGGCCTCCGCCGACTGTCCGCCGGAGGAGATGGGGGCGGAGGATCCGCTCTTCATCCTCTACACCTCCGGCTCGACCGGCCGGCCCAAGGGCGTGCTGCACACGACCGGCGGCTATCTCGCTTTCGCCGCGATGACGCACGAGCTTACCTTCGACTACCGCGACGGCGAGGTGTTCTGGTGCACCGCCGATGTCGGCTGGGTGACGGGCCACAGCTACATTCTCTACGGGCCGCTCGCCAACGGCGCGACGACGCTGATGTTCGAGGGCGTGCCGAACTATCCGGACAGCTCGCGCTTCTGGCAGGTCTGCGACAAGCACAATGTCTCGATCTTCTACACCGCGCCCACGGCGCTCCGGGCGCTGATGCGCGAGGGCGACGGGCCGGTCGAGGCCACCTCGCGCAAGAGCCTGCGCATCCTCGGCACGGTCGGCGAGCCGATCAACCCGGAAGCCTGGCTCTGGTATCACGACGTGGTGGGCGAGGGCCGCCGCCCGATTGTCGATACCTGGTGGCAGACCGAGACCGGCGGCCACCTGATTACGCCGCTGCCGGGCGCGACCGACCTCAAGCCCGGCTCGGCGACCAAGCCGTTCTTCGGCGTCAGGCCGGGCCTGGTGGACAATGAGGGCGCGCTGCTGGAAGGCGCCGCCTCCGGCAATCTCGTCATCCTCGACAGTTGGCCGGGCCAGATGCGCACGGTCTATGGTGACCACCAGCGCTTCTTCGACACCTATTTCTCCACCTATGAGGGCATGTATTTCACCGGCGACGGCGCGCATCGGGACGAGGACGGCGACTACTGGATCACCGGGCGGGTGGACGATGTCATCAATGTCTCCGGCCACCGCATGGGCACGGCCGAGGTCGAGAGCGCGCTGGTGGCCCACCACGGGGTCGCGGAGGCCGCGGTGGTCGGCTATCCGCACGACATCAAGGGCCAGGGCATCTACGCCTATGTGACGCTCAATCTCGGCGAGGAGCCGTCCGACGAGCTCAATGCCGAGCTGGTGCGCTGGGTGCGCTCGGAAATCGGCCCGATCGCCGCGCCGGACCTGATCCAGTGGGCGCCGGGCCTGCCCAAGACGCGCTCCGGCAAGATCATGCGCCGCATCCTGCGCAAGATCGCCGAGGACGATTTCGGCAATCTGGGCGACACCTCGACGCTCGCCGAGCCGGCCGTGGTGGACGACCTGATCCGGAACCGGCGCAACCGGCGCTCCTGACGGCGGGGGAGAGCGCAGCCTATGCAGCGGGACCGCTACGGCCTCGCCCTCTCGACGGGCAGCGCCGCCGCGCGCGACGCCTATGTCGAGGGGATGGACCTGTTCCTCGCCGCCAATGCCGGCGCCGAGCAGGCCTTCGCGCGCGCCGCCCTCGAAGACCCGTCCTTCGCGCTCGCCCATGCCGCCCGGGCGCGGGCGCTGCAGATGCGGGGGCGCGGGCGCGAGGCGGCGGACGCGATGGCCGGGGCGCGCGCCGCGGCGAACGGATGCCCGGCCAGGGAGGCTGGCCATCTGAACGCCCTCGGCCTGCTGATCGACGGCGACGGGCCGGGCGCCCATGCCGCCATCCTCGCCCACCTCCGGGAGTGGCCGCGGGACGCCATGATCGCCCAGCCCTGCTGCGGCGTGTTCGGTCTGATCGGCTTCAGCGGCCGCGCCGGGCGCGAGGCGGAGCAGCTTGCCTTCACCGACCGGCTGGCGCCCCATTACGGCGACGACTGGTGGTTCCTCGCCCAGCACGGCTTCTCGCAGGTCGAGGCCGGGCAGGTGGCGGAGGCCGAGCGCCTGCTGGAGCGCGCGCTCGCCGGCAATCCGCGCAACGCCAATGCCGCGCATATCCGCGCGCATGTCCATTACGAGGCGGGAGAGCGCGAGGCCGGCCTCGCGCGTCTGGACGCCTGGCGGCAGGACTACGACCGGGAGGCGCAGCTCTCCTGCCATATCGCCTGGCATGTGGCCGTCTGGCGGGTCGAGACGGGCGAGGCGGACGAGGCCTGGCGCGTGTTCGAGGCCGATGTCGCGCCCGGCGGCGCCTGGGGCCCGCCGATCAATGTGCTGACCGACAGCGCTGCGTTCGCGCTGCGCGCCGGGCTTGCCGGCGCGACCGCGCCGGACGGCGTCTGGCGGCGCCTCAGCGACTATGCGGCCGCGTTCTTTCCCGATCCCGGCATCGCGTTCGCCGACATTCATGCGGCGCTGGCGCACGCCATGGCGGGGCGCGGCGACGCCCTTGCGCGCATTGCCGGGGCCGCCGCCGGCCCTGCAGGCGACATGGTGTCGGGCCTGGCCGAAGCCCTCGGCGCCTATGCCCGGAGCGACTGGGAAGGGGCCATCGCGCTGCTGGCGCCCTGGATGGCGGCGCATGAACGCATCGGCGGCAGCCGCGCCCAGCGCGACCTGCTCGAATTCGCGCTGCTCGGCGCCCTCCTGCGCAGCGGCCGCACGGAAGAGGCCCGCCGCCTGCTCATCCTCCGCCGCCCCGTCCACGCCCCCGCCCCGCCCCTCGCCGGCCTGCGCGCGGCTACCGGGCAGTCGGCGCTTCCGTTGAGCGGCTGATGACCCCTTGCACACTCCTATCTACTTATTCCGAATTTTAATACTGCGCGCCACTGTTATCCCGCAAATCTGGGATAGAAAAGGCTTGAATCCCGGCAAGGCGATATAATGGATGTGCGAAAACACCACAAAATAGGGAGTTTCAAGCCTTGGCGCATCATAATACGGCCTGATTACCACTTGGCCCAAGCCAACTTTCAGGAGCCTCCCGGCCATCGGCGGAGTCCGCAGCGCGGCGAAAGCAAGCCTGGAAATCAGGGCGGCCAAATCCTCGAAGAAGTTGTTGTAGCAGCTCTGCGTCTCGCCGTCCTCGAAGCGGAACACCACGCGCCAGTTGCCGGACACGCGAACGCTCCCCTGGCTCGCACGGTCGCCCTTCAGGGATGCAGCCGGAACCCCGGCGCGTCGGCGCTGCCCGGATGCGCCGCCTCCTGCAGGCGGAACAGGATGCGCCGGAGTCGCGGCGCGAAATCGCCTCGCCAACCGACGGGAAATGCAATTCCGGCGTCAGCCGTTTTCGGACACCACGTCGGTGTCCAGCAACATCGTCATCGCCCCGGCCTCAATCGAAGGGCGGCGGCGCGCGCGCCGGTTCGCGCGGCGGCAGTTCCAGATCCGCGCCGCCAAGCGGCGCGATCCGGGCGCGTATGGCATCGGCGAGATTCCGAGGCGGCGCCGAACATCAGGCCTTGGGCGGCCAGCGCATCGCGCAGTTCATACATCGAAAGCCGCGGCCGCCTCTCCAGAATGCGGAGAATCCGTTCCCGCTCCGGCTCGATCCGCGAGGGGCGGCCGCCCATCGGGTCGGCCCGCACATGGCCGCGCTCGCGAAAGCGCCTCACCCAATTGGCGGGGCTGCTCCTCGCGAGGCCGAGCCGCCGCGGCGACGCTCATGCCCCGCTCCACCGCGGCCGCCACCGCCAGCCGCCGCAGGTCCTCGCTCACCGGATGGCCCCGCCTCCGCGCCAGCGGCCCGTGCGCCGGCCCGCCTGTCGATTCATTCGTCATCTTCCGTCCTCCCCTTGCGCCGTCGCCGCCGCTCCGCCTTCCCGGCGGCCCAGGCCGAACGACACAATGCGCCGTCCGCGCGCGGCTCTCCCGCCGGTTTCATACCGGTCGCCCGCCCGGGCCGCCTCAGTTTCGCTGGGTGCGGAGCGGAGCCGGGCCGCCAGCAAGGCCGCCCGCTCCTCCGGCTGTCTCGTCAGGTCATGGCCTCGTCGGCTCCATTTCGATCCTTCCCGGAAAGAATACAGAGCGTAAGCAGGTTGTTATAAGTAAAAATACCTATATAGCGTGCCCGCTACCGCCGGCCGGCTCGCCCCGAACACTCCGTCAGCGCCCGGTCGAGGATGTCCATGGCGGTGTCGATCTGGCCGCGCGTCACGGTCAGCGGCGGCGCGATGCGGAAGATGTGCGCGCTGGCCTGCCGGGCGATGTTGAGGCTGGCGCCCAGTTCGATGCAGCGCCGCCCGACCGCCGCGCCCAGTTCGTGCGCCGGCTTTTTGCTGTGCCGGTCCTCGACGAGCTCCAGCCCGATCAGGAGGCCCCGGCCGCGCACATCGCCGACGGCCTCGTGACGCTGCTGCAGGTCGAGCAGGATGCCCTTCATATAGGCCCCCAGCTCGCGGGCGCGCTCCTCCAGCCGGTCGCGGACCAGGATCTCCACCACCCTCGCCCCGACGGCCGCCGGAAGCGGGTCCGCGGCATGGGTGGTGTAGAAGAGGAAGCCGTTCTCGTAGCAGGCCTCTTCCAGCGCCGCCGAAGCGATCGCGGCGGAGAGCGGCAGGCCGGCGCCCAGGGTCTTGGAGAGCGTCAGAATGTCGGGGACCACGCCCTTATGCTCGAAGGCGAACCGCGTGCCGGTGCGTCCGAGGCCGGTCTGCGCCTCGTCGCAGATGAGCAGCATGCCGCGCGCCCGGCAGTGTTCGGCGAGCGCCGCCAGGTAGCCGCCGGGAAGCTCGATGACGCCCGCCGAGCTCAGGACGGGCTCGAGGATCATGGCGGCGAGGCTGCCGGTCGATTGCCGGTCGATGCTCTCGAAGCCCCAGTCGAGCTCCGCGCGCCAGTCATATGCGCCGCTGGAGGCGAAGGGCGAGCGGTAGGCATGCGGCGTCGGCAGCGCCAGCACGCCGGGCATCGGCGCCCCGTAGCCCCGCCGTGCGCCGTTGAAGGTCGCCGCGCCGGCGCCGCCCGTGACCCCGTGCCAGGACCGGTCGAAGGCGACGATCTCGTAGCGGCCCGTCGCGAGCTTGGCCATCTTGAGCGCCGCCTCGTTGGACTCGCCGCCCGTGCTGAGCGGCAGCACCCTCGACAGCGTGTCCGGCAGCAGGGCGCAGAGCGCGTTCGCCAGGTCGATGACCGGGTCGGAGAGAAAGCTGCTGTGCAGATGGTCCAGGCGCTCGATGCCGTCCCTGACGGTCGCGACGATCTCCGGATGGGCATGGCCGAGAATGGCGCTCATCTGCCCGGAGGTGAAATCGAGAATCTCCCGCCCCTCGCGGTCGCGGACGACGGCGCCGCTCCCACTGGCGATGATCGTGTCCGAGAACTCGTTGGTATAGCGGAAGACATGCTCGGCTTCGGGCAGGGACATGGCATGCGGCTCCGGTTGCTGGCGCCAGGATAGCACTTTGGCGCCCGGTCCCTGCCGCGATGGCTATGGCCCGGAATGTCACGTCGTCGGGATGCGGGCGATGCGCAGCACGTTGGTGGCGCCGGGGGTGCCGAAGGGCACGCCGGCGGTAATGACCACGGTGTCGCCGGGGCCGGCGACTTCCTCCAGCGCGGCCGCGGCGACCGCCTTGCGCACCATTTCGTCGAAATCGCGCACATCGGCCGTGTGGACGCTGTGAACGCCGCAGGTCAGCGACAGGCGCCGCGCGGTATCGAGGTTGGAGGTCACCCCCAGGATCGGCTGCTCGGGGCGCTCGCGGGCGGCGCGCAGCGTCGTCGAGCCAGAGGTGGTGTAGGTGACGATGGCGGCGGCGCCGATCGTGTCCGCCACCTGGTGCGCCGCCGCCGAAATCGCGTCCGACGAGGTGGCCATAGGCGAACGCCGCTCGGCCGCCGCGATGCGCCGGTGCAGCGGGTCGCGCTCGACCCGCTCGATCACCCGGTCCATGATCTCCACCGCCGCCGTCGGATGGGCGCCGGCCGCGGTCTCCGCCGACAGCATCACCGCGTCGGCGCCGTCATAGACCGCGGTCGCCACATCGGAGACCTCGGCGCGCGTGGGCGCGGGCGCATTCACCATCGACTCCAGCATCTGCGTCGCCACGATCACCGGCTTGCCGGCGTCGCGGCAGGCGCGGACGATCGTCTTCTGCGCGACCGGCACCTCCTCCGGCGGCATTTCGACGCCGAGGTCGCCGCGCGCCACCATCACGGCGTCCGCGGCGGCGACAATTTCCTCGATGCAGTCGAGCGCGGCCGGCTTCTCGACCTTGACCAGGACATGCGCGCGGCCGCCGATCAGCCGGCGCGCTTCGGCCACGTCCTCCGGGCGCTGCACGAAGGAGAGCGCGATCCACTCGACGCCGAGTCCGAGCGCGAAGCGCAGGTCGGTGCGGTCCTTCCCGGTCAGCGGCGAGATCGGCAGCACGACGCCCGGCAGGTTGATGCCCTTGCGGTCGCTCAAGCGCCCGCCGTCCACGACTTCCGTCTCCAGCGCCGCCCCGGACTTGGAGAGCACCTTCAGCCGGAGCCGCCCGTCGTCGAGCAGCATGTCATCGCCCGGCTGCACGGCGGAGAAGATTTCCGGATGCGGCGCCGAGGCGCGGGCGGCGCTGCCCGGCCGGTCCGAGCGGTCCAGCATGAAATGGCGGCCCGGCTCCAGTTCGACGCTCCCGCCCTCGAAGGCGCCGACGCGGAGCTTCGGGCCCTGCATGTCCGCCATGATGCCGATGGGCCGGAACGCATGGCGCTCCAGTTCGCGCAATATGCGGTGCCGCCTGGCGTGGTCCTCCGGCTGGCCGTGGCTGAAATTGAAGCGGAAGACATCGACGCCCGCCTGGAAAACCTCGTTGATGGCCTCCGCGCTCGAGGTCGCCGGTCCGAGCGTCGCGACGATCTTGGCCCTCCGCTTGCGCCGCATCGCGTCCCCTTCCCTACGCCTCGACCAGAATAGCGCGGAAATCGTTGACATTGGTGAGTGTCGGCCCTGTGACAACCAGGTCGCCGAGCGCGGCGAACACCGCATGGGCGTTGTTTGCGCGCAAACATTCCGCCGGGTCAAGGCCGAGCGAGCGCGCCCGCATGAGGCTGTCCGGGCGGAGCAGCGCGCCGGCGCAGCCGCTCGCCCCGTCGATGCCGTCCGTGTCGCAGGCGATGGCGTGGATGCCGGGCGCGCCGTCCAGCGCAAGGCCGAGTCCCAGCAGGAACTCCAGATTGCGCCCGCCCTTGCCCTCGCCGCGCACCGTCACGGTCGTCTCGCCGCCGGAGAGCAGCAGGCAGGGCGGCGGGAAGGGCGCGCCGAAGGCGCGGGCATGAAGCGCGATGCCGGCCATGACCTTGCCCGCCTCGCGCGCCTCGCCCTCGATCCGGTCCGAGAGCAGCCAGGACGGCGGCCCGTCCGGCGCGGCGTCGAGCAGGCATTCCCTGGGTGTGGCAATGAGGCGGAATTCCGCCCGCTCCAGCCGCTTCGGCGTTTCCTCGAGGCCGTCCACCGGCGCGATCCCGTAGGCGGCGAGTACGCGCTCGGCATCGGCGCGCGTCGTCGGGTCGGGTACGGTCGGGCCGGAGGCGATGACCGCGGGGTCGTCGCCCGGCACATCGGAGATCGCGAGCGTCACGGTGCGCGCGGGGAAAGCCGCGGCCGCAAGCCGCCCGCCCTTCACCGCCGACATGTGCTTGCGCACCGTGTTGATCTCGCGGATCGAGGCGCCGGAGGCCAGCAGGCGCGCCGTCACGGCCTGTTTGGTCTCGAAGGACATTCCGGGCAGCGGCGCGGTCAGCAGCGCCGAGCCGCCGCCTGAGGCCAGAAACAGAAAGAGGTCGTCCTCCCCGAGCCCGCGCGCCGCCTCCAGAATCCGGCGCGCGGCGGCGCGCCCGGCTTCGTCGGGCATGGGGTGCCCGGCCTCCGCGACCTCGATGCGCGAGCACGCAACGCCATGCCCGTAGCGTGTGATCGCAATGCCTTCCAACGGGCCGGACCGGGCCGCCTCCAGGGCCGCCGCCATGGACGCCGCCGCCTTGCCGGCCGCCGCCGCAAAGGTGCGTCCGGCGGGCGGCTCCGGCAAATGGCGCGCGAGCGACAGCGCCGGATCGGCGCGGGCGACGGCGCGCTCGAAAGCCCGGCGAAGGATCGATTCCGGCTGCATGATCGGCTAGTCTATCCGCGACCCTGCCCCTTGGCGATTGAGTAGCGAGACCGATGACCGACAAAATGACGACCGAACTGGAGGCCGCCGCCTTCCGAACGCTGGTGCAGCATCTGCGCGACAACCCCGAGGTCCAGAATATCGACCTGATGAACCTCGCCGGATTCTGCCGCAACTGCCTGTCCAGATGGTACCGGGAGGCGGCCGAGGAGCGCGGCCTCGACATGGACTATGAGGCGGCGCGCGAAATCGTCTATGGCATGCCCTATGGCGACTACAAGGCGAAGCACCAGAGGGAGGCGGCGCCGGAACAGCTGGCCGCGCTGCGCGCCAGGGGGCACTGAGCCGTGCCGGACAACGCCGGAGACGGGGGGATGCCGGAGGGCGATGTCGGCGGCGTGACCGCCGGGCAGTTGCGCGCGTTCGTCGAGCGCGTCGAGCGGCTGGAGGAGGAGAAGGCCGCGCTGACGGCCGACATCCGCGAGGTCTATGCGGAGGCGAAGGCGCATGGCTTCGATGTGAAGACCATGCGCCAGATCGTGCGCCTCCGGAAGATCGACAGCGACGACCGCGCCGAGCAGGAGGCGCTGCTCGACCTCTACAAGCGCGCGCTGGGCATGGCGGCGGACATATAGCGCGCGATCCGCCCGGGTTGAAACGGCCCCACTCACAGAGTCCCGACCGCCGCCCCGGCCCGCTGGATCGGGGCGCGTCGTTGCGCTCCCCTCCCGCTCGGCGGCAAGCGGTCGGCAGGCGAGCCGGAAGGCCATTCGCCATTCGCTATCCACTGGCCACTCCCCTCATCCCGAGCAGCGGCGCCAGTCGCGTATCGAGGGACGGCCCTTCGATACGCCTCCCTCCGGTCGGCTACTCAGGATGAGGGAAAGGCGGGAGCCTCGCCCTCGTTCGCCGCTTCAGAATTGGCGCACGAAACTGAGTTCGGCGCGGTTGCGTTTGTAGGCGAGGGCCTGGGCGTTGGTGCGCCGCCGTTCGTTGACGAACGAGAGGCGCGGGCTGAAGCCCAGCACGGTGAACGCCCGGTTGTGCACAGAGAGCGAGAGCGTCCGGTCCCGGTCCTGCCGGGGCTTGCGGTCCATGGTCAGGTGCAGCGCGCCGCCGCCCCGGTAGTTCGTGCGCCGCATCGATGCCCGTGCGCCGAGCGTGAAGCCTGCCGGCAGCGCCAGCGACGCGCCCAGGCTCGCCTCCGGCCCGTCGCTGCGCCAGTGTTCGGCCTTGGCGCGGCTCCGGTTCCAGCCCGCCTCGCCGAACACCCGCAACACCGGCAGCGCAACCCAGCTTGCGCCCAGCGCCGCCTCGATCGCCGGCCCGTCCAGCCAGTCGCAATCCCGGCAATTGCGCCGGACCGCGCCCAGCCGCGCGTAGAGGCCGAGCCGCGGCGTCAACCGGCGCTCCGCCTCCAGCCGCAGGCCGTAGCGGTCCGTCTCCGGCGCGCCGCCGCTCCAGTGCCGCCGCACCGTCGCCAGCAGGCTTGCCTCCGTGCGGGCGTCGAGAAGCCGGCGCGGCCCGATATGCGCGGCGGCATAATGCCCGTCGAAGCGCCCGCCCTTGTAGTCGCGGATTCCGGCGTCCGCCCCCGCCCGCAGGCGCCAGCGCGGGGCCAGCGGATATTGATACTCCCCGCCGCCCCACACCGACACGCCCAGGCCCGATTTCGGGCTGCGGTCTCCCCGAAAGGTGAACGGCAGGCGCTGGCCGCCGACATCGATCCACACGGTGCGCACCCCGGAGGCTGCGTTGAGATTGCTGTCCGGGGCCAGCGCCGCGCCGAAATGCGCCTCCCACCGGCGCCGCGACCGGATCAGTTGCAGGAAGCGGCGGATGTTGGCGGCCACCGCCGCCGGCGGCTCGCCCGCCAGCGCCTGCTCGAAATGCCGCCGCGCAAGACTGTCCTCGCCCTTCAGGAAGAAGGCGCGGGCCAGTTCGATGCGAACCCGCACAAGGCCGGGACGCGCCACCAGCATGGCGTGGAAGGCCGCGACCGCCTCGTCCAGAAGCGCGCCGCGCACCTCTTCGCCGACGCCCGGCCGCTCCGCCGCGCCCAGCGCCGCCAGGCCGTAGAGGAACAGCGCGTCCGCATCCACGGCCTCGCCCGCGACCGCAGGCTTCAGCAGGGCGAGCGCCTCCATGAAGCGCCCCGCCTCCAGAAGCGCCCTCGCCCCGAACAGGCTCCCGTCGGCGGGCGCGGCGGCGGGAGGCGGAGGAGAAGGCGGCGGCGCTACCGGGCTGTCGGCGGCGGACGGGGCCGGAGCGGCCGGCGCAAGACAGACGGCGAGGGCGGCCGCCGCAGCCATGCGGCGGAGCGGACGGATCGTCAACATGATTCTTATCCGGATCGGAGGAAGAAAAAGGGGCGGCCGGTTGCCGCGGCCGCCCCCATTGCCCATCGGGCTTCATCCCGGCGAAAAGAAAGCCTCTACTGCTTCTTCGCGCCGAACGCTCCGATAACGCTTCTGTGTCCAGGGCCGTAGACACCGGTGGTGGCGCGGAAATCGCCGATCACGCCCGTCGGATGCCCACGCTCGTCCAGAGGGTGATCATCCGGATGCGTCCGGTAGCCCGGCCCGTAAAACCGGGCGCTCCACTCGCCGTCGGCCCAGACCACGCCGTCCGGGCTGCTGCTGATTATGCCGTCGGCGACTACGCCGCTTCTCTTGATGTCCTTGGTTTTAAGAATGACCGGCCAGTCGTTGTTGGCGGTGTCTTCGCCCAGGAACCGGCCTTGGCTGTCCTTGAATTTGTCGATCCTGCCCCGCAGTGTGCCAAAGAAGCCGCTGCTGAAGTCGGCGTTCAACACCGCTTGGGCGGTGAACAGGCCGGTTTCGCCATGGTCAACATAGACGCCTGCCGCGCCGCCTGTGTAGGTCGCTTGCCCGATCAGGCCGGGAGGCACGGGCATGTCCTCCATGCCTTGGTGGAACACGCCAACCCGGTGCACGCCGTTGGTCTCGTCGTCCGGCACGGTCACCCAGACGCCGAAAGTCATCCAGTCCTGATCCGGCAGCGTGACCGTCGCATCGGCGTCGGGCGTGAAACTCCATGTGCCGCCGTTGATGTTGATCGTGTACGGCTTGTCACTGCCGAACTTGGTCCGGCTCATTGAGCAGGGGGCGTCCGACGTGCATTCGAAACGGCCCGCCGCGCCGAAGTAGGTCCCTCTGAACCGGTCCGTTCTTGATAGCTTCTTTCTGAGCTTGGTGTCATCGGTCCCGTCGATCTTTGCTTCCAAAACAGGCCTCGTCCAAAGGTCCCTATTCGTCGTATCGATCACGACGAAGCCACCACCGCCAAGGGTAAACCAGTTTCGCACAGTGCCGTCGACAATCTCGTCCTCCAAATCGGCGAATTTCACCCCCTTGGGACTCTCGATATCCGAGTAGATCAGAACGGCCGTCTCGAAGCCGGCGTCCGCGGCACCGGCGGTGTCGCCCCAGTCCTTGAACAGAACCCTGTGCTTCCAGCCAGCGAGGGCGAGGGCGGCGGGCGCAGAGCCGGCATCCTTGTTTTTGCCGCCGACAGTAACGTCCGCGGAGGAACCGGGGTTGAGCTTTCCTGTCAGCGAGACTGCGAGGTGGTCTACAGGGCCGCTGCGGGGCGGCACCGCGCTGCCGAAGCCTGGCATCGAGTCATTGGGTTCGACGCTGATCAAACGATTGGAGCGTCTCGAACGATTGTCGAGGTGCGGGCCGCCATTCCCCTCGAATGCTACTTGGGCGATGTCACTCATCTTTTTCGGGCTCGCAAGATTCATCTGCTTAACGGACCCGAAGGTCGCGGCGCTTGCCGTGACCTTCGGGAGCGAGCCTACCAAACTCCGGGTCTTGTATTGGGCGGTGACTTCACCGGCGTTGTTTTTCAGGGTGACGGTGCAGGGATATTCACTCTCGCACTTGAAATTCACGCCGCCTCTGGTTTTGGTTTCGCCCTTGGCGATCGTCAAGATGTCCGTCCCCAGAGTGTGCTCATCAGGCAAGAGGATGCCTCCGGTCACAACTTTAGGATCAGGCGCCTGTTTCGAGGATGTGTTGTTGGTCTTGGGTGCGCTGGCGCCGCCGCTGCTGCTGCTTCCGCCGCATCCGGCGAGCGCCAGCGACGCGGCAAGGGCGCCTGCCATAGGCGCCCAGAGGATTCTCCGGTCTGTCACAAGGAAACGAGGCTCCCGTCATCATCGTGAAAGAGGCCCCGTGAAAGAGGCCCCGTGAAAGAGGCCCCGTGAAAGAGGCCCCGTGAAAGAGGCCCCGTGAAAGAGGCCCCGTGAAAGAGGCCCCGTGAAAGAGGCCCCGTGAAAGAGGCCCCGTGAAAGAGGCCCCGTGAAAGAGGCCCCGTGAAAGAGTTGCTTTCATCCTATCACGGCCCGAAAACCTTGACAAACGAAAATGCAACCCGGATGCGGCGAAACCGATGCCGGAATAATCCGGCACAGCGTCCTCGCCTGCCCCCCTTGTTTGCATAGCGGCGCGGCGGAAGTCAATACCGGCGCGGCGGAAGCGAAACAATTTTCCCCTCCCAGGCCCGGCAGGCGCGCCCGACCGGGCCTGGGAGGGGATGCACGCACAGGGCAGGCCCTCCGATACGCCGCCCGGCGGGAGGCTGCCTCCCTTTTCTCCCCTCCCGCTTGCGGGAGAGGAGACTTCGGCGGCAAGCGGTCGGCAGGCGAGCCGGAACGGGATGTATGAATCCGTTGGGCCCGGCAGCGCCGCGCAGACCGGGGCTTTGGCGGGAAATGCGGGCTATACGCTGAGCCAGCGCTCCAGGGCGGCGCGGCCTCCGGTCAGGTCCGCGCTGTCGCCGGTCCACACGATGCGACCCTTCTCGACGATATAGTGGCGGTCGGCGAGGCGGGAGAGATCGGCCGCATTCCGGTCGATGGCGAGGATCGCCTGTCCCTCGGCCTTCAGGCTGGCGAGGCACTCCCAGATACGCCGACGCACAAGCGGCGCAAGCCCTTCCGTCGCCTCGTCCAGCACCAGCAGCTTCGGATTGGTCATCAGCGCGCGCCCGATCGCCAGCATCTGCTGTTCGCCGCCCGAAAGCAGATTGCCCATATTGCGCCGGCGCGCCTCCAGTTCCGGAAACATCGCGAAAATGCGTGCGGCGGTCCACGGATTCTCCCGGCCGCCGCGATTGGCGGCCGCCGCTACGAGGTTCTCCTCGACCGTCAGATTGGGAAACACCTGCCGACCTTCGGGCACGAGGCCGAGGCCGAGGCGCGCGATACGGTGGGACGGCATACCCCGCAATTCGCGTCCCTCGAACAGGACTGCGCCCGCCGTCGCCGGCACGATACCGAACAGCGAGTTCACGGTGGTCGTCTTGCCCATGCCGTTGCGGCCCATGAAGCCCACCACCTCGCCTTCGCCAACCTCCAGAGAAACGCCGAAAAGCGCCTGGCTTCGCCCGTAAAACACCTCCAGGGCCTCGATCCGAAGCATGTCAGGCGGCCTCGTCGCCGAGATAGGCGCGGCGCACGGCCTCGTCGGCGCGCACGGCTGCCGGCGCCCCCGAAGCGGCGATGCGTCCGCCGACCAGCACGCTTATCCGGTCGGCGAGCGCGAACACGACATCCATGTCGTGCTCGACCAGCAGCATGGTCTTCTCGCCCTTCAGGCTTTCGAGGATGCCGGTCATGCGCCGGCTCTCCTCGGCGCTCATGCCGGCCATGGGCTCGTCAAGCAGCAGGAGTTCCGGTTCCGCCGCAAGCGTCATCGCGATTTCGAGCTGGCGATGCTCGCCGTGGCTGACGGCTCCGGCGCACTCCTCGGCCGCATGGGCGAGGCCGACCCGCTCCAGCGCCGCCGCAGCCGGTTCGACAAGATTCGCATCGTTTCTGGCGGGCCGCCAGAACCCGAAACTGCGCCCATCGCGCGCCAGGACCGCCATTATGACATTATCGAGCACCCGCATTTCCGGCATGACGCTGGTGATCTGAAACGAGCGCGCAAACCCCAGCGCCGCACGCGCATGGGCAGGCCGGCGGGCGATGTCGCGTCCGCCGAGCAGGATGCGGCCGCCGTCGGGCCGCAGCTCCCCGGCCAGCAGGGAGATCAGCGTTGTCTTGCCGGCCCCGTTCGGTCCGATGACGGCATGGACCTCGCCCCGCTTCACCTCAATCGACACGCCGCCGACGGCGGCGACCCCGCCAAAGCTCTTCCGGAGGCTCTCGACCCGAAGCAGCGTTTCGTCAGCCACGACGTCCCTCCAGCAGCCCCGCAAGGCCGCCGCGCGCAAACAGCACGACCAGGATCAGCAGGAGACCGAAGGGAAGCTGCCAGTAGATCGTCCAGCCGGAAAGCAGCTCCTCCAGCAGCAGGAACGCGGCGGCGCCCATCAGCGGGCCGAACAGCGCGCTCGTCCCGCCCAGGACCACCATGAAGATCAACTCGCCCGAGCGCGTCCAGTCCATCATCTCGGGACTGATGAAATTGGTGAAATTGCCGAGCATGGCGCCGCTGAGGCCGCACAATGCGCCGGCCAGCGTATAGGCGGCAAGACGGTGGCGGTAGAACGCGAAGCCGAGCGAGGCCATGCGGCGTTCGTTTCCCCTGGCGCCCTCGACCACCATGCCGAAGCGCGAGCGCACCAGCCGGTGCACCACATAGAGCGTGCCGAGCAGGACTGCGAAGCAGACATAGTAGAGGGTGAGCCCATCCTCCAGATCGACCAGCGGGAACTCCGAGCGGATGTCGATCACCAGGCCGTCATCGCCTCCGTATTCCTCGATGCTGACGACCGCGAAGAACACCATCTGCGCGAACGCCATCGTGATCATGATGAAATAGACGCCGCGTGTGCGCAGCGCGACCGCGCCGGTAGCCAGCGCGAACAGGGCGGAACAGGCGACCGCCAGCAGGAGATGCAGCCAGCCGTCATGGATTTCGTAATAGGCCGGGATGCCGACCGCATAGGCGCCGATGCCGATATAGGCCGCATGGCCGAAGCTGATCATGCCGCCATGGCCCAGAATGAGGTTGAGCGAGGTGGCGGCCGCGGCGAGGCAGACAAGGCGCGTCAGGATATCGACATAGAAGGGCTGGCCTGCGGCGAGCGCCAGCGGCGGACCGGCGGCCAGCGCCGCCAGCAGCAGCCAGCCGACCGACCGGCTCATCGCGTCTTCGGAGGGAAGAGGCCCTGCGGACGGAAAGCCAGCACGGACGCCATCAGGATGTAGATCAGCATTGCCGACAGCGCCGGCGCGGAGGTTTCCGCCGCCTGCGCGCTCATCGACAGCTTGAGGCCCATGTCGAGGAAGGACCGGCCCATGGTGTCGATCAGCCCGATCAGCAGCGCCGCGACGAACGCGCCCCGGATCGAGCCGATGCCGCCCACGATGACGACGACAAAGGCCGTGATGACGATCTCGTTGCCCATCCCGATGGAGGCTTCGGTGATCGGCGCGATCATCATGCCGGCGAGCCCCGCCATGACGGCGCCGAGCGCAAACACCAGCGTGAACACCAGCCCGATGTCGATGCCGAGCGCGCCGGCCATGGCCGGGTTCGAGGCGCCCGCCCGGATGCGCATGCCGAGCCGCGTCTTTGTGACCAGCACATAGAGGCCGGCGGCCACGGCGAGCCCGGCCCCGATGATCAGCAGCCGGTAGGTCGGAAACACCAGCCCGCCCGGCAATATCTGCCGCCCGTCGGCCCAGGCCGGCAAGCGGATTGCCATGCCCTCGGGCCCCCAGATCATCTGCACCAGGGCGTCGAAGCAGAGGATCAGCCCGAAGGTCGCCAGCACATGGTCGAGATGGTCGCGGCGATAGAGCCGCCGGACGACCAGCAGCTCGACCGCAGCGCCGACCAGGGCTGTAGCCGGCAGCGCAAGCGCCACCGCCAGCAGGAAGGAGTCCGTCGCATCCGCCAGTTCGGCGCAGAAATAGGCGCCCACCATGTAGAGCGACCCATGCGCCAGATTGACGAAGTCCATGATGCCGAAAATGAGCGTCAGCCCGGAGGCGAGCAGGAACAGCAGCACTCCGAGCTGAAGTCCGTTCAGCAATTGCGCGGCGACAAGACCCGTATCCATGGGCGGGCCGCCTCCTCCGCTACATCTTGCACTCGGCGGCGTAAACGTCCTGGTGGTCCTTCAGCACCGTATCGACCACCGTCGTCGTCCACACGCCGTCCGCATCCTCGACCACCTTGCGCAGATAGAAGTTCTGGACCGGGAAGTGGTTGTTCCCGTAGCGGAACGGGCCGCGCACGGAGGGGAAGTCGGCCTTCGCCATCGCGGCGCGCATCCCGTCCATGTCATCGAGGTTGCCGCTAACGGCCTCGACGGCGCTCTTGATGAGGAAGATCGTGTCGTAGGACTGTGCGGCGTAGAAGGACGGATAGCGCCCATAGGCCTTCCTGAAGCCCGAGACGAACTTCCCGTTCTGCGGCGTGTCGAGGTCCGGGCCCCAGAACTGTGTGTTCAACGAACCGAGCACGCCCGACATGCCGGCCTTCTGGAGGTTCGGCAGCGCAATCGAGTCGACGGTGAACACCGTATAGAGCGCGATTTCGTCCTGCAGGCCGGCCTGCTGGTACTGCTTGATGAAGGCGCCGCCCGCCTTGCCGGGATAGAACACGAAGATCCCGTCCGCGCCGGAAGCCTTGGCCTTCGCCAGTTCGGCGGAGAAATCGAGCTGGGCGTCCTTGCCCCACTTGGTCATGTCCTTGCCGAGGATCTCGCCCCTGAAGGTGCGCTCGAGGCCGGCGACCATGTTCTTGCCGGCGGTGTAGTTGGGCGCCATCACGTAGAGCGATTTCACGCCGCGCTGGTTCAGCACCTCGCCCATCGCCATCGGCGTCTGGTCGTTCTGCCAGGAGGTGGAGAAGAAGTTCTCATGGCAGAGCCTGCCGGCGATCTGCGAGGGGCCGGCATTGGAGCTGATGAGGAATTTGCCGCCGTCCAGCGCCGACTTGCGCGAGGCGAGCAGCACGTGCGACCAGATGAACCCGGCGACGAAATGCACATTGTCCTGCTTGACCAGCTTGTCGGTCTTCTGCTTGCCGGTCTCCGGCTTGAAGCCGTCATCCTCGATGAAGAGCTCGACCTCGAGGCCGCCCATCTTGCCGTCGATGTCCTGCATGGCGAGATTGACGGCATCGACCATGTCGCGCCCGATGACACCCGCAGGCGTTGTGATCGTGGTGATGAAACCTATCTTCACCTTGTCGGCGCCGAAAGACGGCGATGCAAGCAGTGCGGCGGCGGCCGCCAGGGCAAGCGCGGTTTTTCTCATCTCGTGAACCCTCCCGGTTAGGCGGCAACCCGCCAGACTGCGCCAATCTATCGCCTTTCCACCCCGGACGGAAACCGTTGCGGCGGCGGGTGGAAGTCAGCGCGAATAGCGGTTTCCGATGTGACGCAGGAAGGCTCCGGTGTCGAGCGGCCTTCCGGCCGCCTGCTCGACAAGGCCGTCGGATGACGGGTCGAAGCAGCCCCGGCTGTGGACGCTTTCCCGGAGCCAGCCGACAAGCGGGCGGAAATTGCCGCGCTCGATCTCCCGGTCGAGGCCGGGGAGCGCCGCCCGCATGGCCTCGGCAAGCTGGGCCGCCATCAGCGCACCGAGGGTGTATGTGGGGAAATAGCCGAACGACCCGCCCGCCCAGTGAATGTCCTGCATGCAGCCCTCGCGAGGCCCCGGCGGACGGATACCGAGCTGGGACTCGGCAGCGTCATCGAAGGCGTCCGGCAGATCGGCCGGATCGAGTTCACCCGAAATCAATGCGGTCTCGCAGCGGTGGCGGACGGCGACATGCAGCGGATAGCTCACCTCATCGGCCTCGACCCGGATCGGGCCCGGTTCGACGTGGGTGAGCGCACGGTAGAGCGCCTCCGGCTCCCAGGCGCCTTCCGCGCCGCACTCCTGCTTCAGCAGCCGCGCATAATGGACGGCGAAGGCCCTCGACCGGCAGGTCTGCATCTCGATCGAAAGGGACTGGCTTTCGTGCACCGTCATGCCCCGGCTCCGGCCAACCGGCTGCCTTCGCCAGTCCCCGGGCAGCCCGCGGGTATAGAGCGCGTGTCCGCTCTCGTGCAGCACCGCCATCAGCGTCTCTCCGGGCGGACCCGAATAGCGGGTCGTGATACGCACATCCTCCGGTTCTCCGGTCGAGAACGGATGTGCGGACTCGTCGAGCCTCACATGCCGCTCCTCCAGGCCCAGCATGGCCATCATCCGTCGGGCGACCCGCTTCAGCTGTCTTTTCCTCCCTGTCGGACCGGGAGGTTTCGGCCCGCCGCGCACCCGGTCGAGGATCGCCGGCAAAGCGGCTTCCAACGCAGTGAACATGGCCGTGACGCCGGCATTGCGGCGGCCCGGGTCGTATGAATCCAGCAGCGCGTCATAGGGCGCCAGGCCCAGCGCTTCGCCCTTGATCCGCGCCTCCTCGCGGACGCGCTCCACAACCTCGCGGAGCGCCGGCAGGAAGGCTGCGAAATCGCCGCAGGCGCGCGCCTCGCGCCATACCGCCTGCGCCCTGGAGACCGCCCGGACCCTGGCTTCCACGAGGTCGGGCGGGACGGCGGCGGCAGCCGCGTGCATTCGGCGCATTTCGCGCAGATTGGCGGCCTGCCACGGCTCGTCCGCCCTCGCCGCCGCCAGCGCATCGGCGGCCTCCGGCGCGATGAGCAATTCATGCGCGAGCCCGCCGAGAGCGGCCAACTGATGTCCTCGCGCCGTCTCGCCGCCGGCCGGCCCGTAAGTCAGCGAGAACCATCGCACCGTTCGCGAGGCTGCATCGAGATCGGCGATGCGCGCGAACCGACGCTCCAACTGCTCATAGCTCCCGTTACCCATCCGGAATCCCCCGCTCCGCGAACCCTTTACGGGATGCACGCAATACATGTCGGAAGGCGGCGGCGGCAAGGCTGCCGGAGCGCGGCCGCCGGGACGGACCGGGCATGTCATGAAATGTCATGTTCTGTCATGTTTCCCATGCGCATGGCGCATATTCGGCAGCCCGTTCCGGCATGACGCCGCCCTTTCGGGCAGGGCCTCCGGATATTCCGCCCTGTTCCGGCGGCTGTCGGTTTTCGACATGGGCGCCTTCTCACGATCCGGTTTCACTCCCGCCGCAAGCCTGTGACGGGTCCGCCGTCTCGCGCGCGCAGATAAAAGCAAAGGCGGCCCCGGGGCCGCCTCTCACGATTCCCATCCTACCACGCTTTTCCCCAAATTAAACCTCCATAGAGAATTATTTCAAAATATCTCGATCAAATAGCGGATACTGTAATTCTCTCGCCCGAAATGCGGGCCAGTCGGCAGGGATTCGGTTCCGCTCCGCTTGTCGCTTCCGGACTGGACCCCGGCGCCGCAGCCGGTCCATGCTCCGAAGTCGCGACACGAGAGGGAGGAACCGGACCAATGCCGAACATCGCCGCCGGGACGCTGGAAGACACCGTTCGCCGCCTGCTGGCCGCCTGCGGCACGCCGGTCGAGGAGGCGGAGATCGTCGCCCGCCATGTGGTGGACGCCAATCTCTGCGGCCATGACAGCCATGGCGCGATCCAGATTCCGATTTACATCGAACGGGTCGAGAAGGGCCATATCGTTCCCGGCGCGCCGTTCGAGATCGTCCGGGAGAGCCCGACGACCACGGTGGTGGACGGCCATTGGGGCTTCGGCTACGCGGTCGCCGAGCGCGCGCTCAAGCTGACGATGGAGAAGGCGGAGGCGCAGAACATCGCCGCCTGCACGATCTTCCGCCAGAGCCATGTCGGGCGCCTCGGCGCCTATCCGGCCATGGCCGCGAAGGCCGGCTTCATCGCCATGATGACCGCCGATTCCGGCCGGGCGCCCAAGATGGTGGCGCCGTTCGGCGGCGCCGAACCGCGCCTCGGCACCAACCCCATCGCCATGGCCGTGCCGTCGGCCAGGGGCGAGCCGGTGCTGATCGACATGGCTACCTCATCGGTCGCCGCCGGCAAGATCAAGCTCGCCCAGGCGCGCGGCAAGGCGATCCCCGAAGGCTGGATCGTGCGCTCCGACGGCGAGGCCTCGACCGACCCCAACGATTTCGGCAAGGGCGCGGTGCTCCTGCCGCTCGGCGGCAGCGAGGGCCACAAGGGCTACGGTCTCTCCGCGATGGTCGAGATTCTCTCCGGCCTGCTGACCGGGCTCGGTTTCGGCATCGAGCCGACGGGACGGCACAATGACGGCTGCTTCCTTGCGCTCTTCAAGGCGGCCGCCTTTCGCGACCCGGAGGAGTTCGGGCAAGAGGTGGACGAGTTCGTGGACTATCTGAAGGACACGCGCGCCGCCGCGGGCTTCGAGGAAGTGCTGGCCCCCGGCGAGATCGAGCGGCGCACCGCCGAAGCGCGGCGGGCCGGCGGCATCGACATCGAGGACGCCACCTGGGAGAAGTTCCGGGCGCTCGGCAGGAAATACGGCGTCGCGCTGGATTGAGGCGCGGCTATTCCCACTCGATGGTGCCGGGCGGTTTGGATGTCACGTCATAGACGACCCGGTTGATTCCGGGCACTTCGTTGACGATCCGGGCCGCGGCCCGGCCGAGGAAAGCCGCGTCGAAGGGGTAGAAGTCCGCCGTCATGCCGTCGGCGGAAGTGACGGCGCGCAAGGCGCAGGCCTGCTCATAGGTGCGGTCGTCGCCCATCACGCCCACCGTGCGCACCGGCAGCAGCACCGCGAAGGCCTGCCAGATGTCGTCATAGAGCCCGGCGCGGCGGATCTCCTCCAGGAAGATGGCGTCGGCGCGCCTGAGCGCCTCCAGCTTTGCAGGATCCACCGCGCCCGGCATCCGTATCGCCAGACCCGGCCCCGGAAAGGGATGGCGCCCGACGAAACGCTCCGGCAGGCCCAGCTCCCGGCCGAGCGCGCGCACCTCGTCCTTGAACAGCATCCTGAGCGGCTCGACGAGTTTGAGCCCCATGCGTTCGGGCAGGCCGCCGACATTGTGGTGCGACTTGATCGTCACCGAGGGGCCGCTGTCGAAGGCGACCGATTCGATCACATCCGGGTAGAGCGTTCCCTGGGCGAGAAAGTCCGCCCCGCCAAGCCGCGCGGCCTCGGCCTCGAACACCTCGACGAAGGCGGCGCCGATGATCTTGCGCTTGCGCTCGGGGTCCTCGACGCCGGCCAGTCGTTCGAGGAACAGCGGGCCGGCGTCGGCGCGCGCGAGCGGAATGTTGAAATGGCCGCGGAACAGGCCCACCACCTCCTCGGCCTCGCCCGCGCGCATCAGGCCCGTATCCACGAAGATGCAGTTGAGCCGGTCCCCGGTGGCCTCATGCAGGAGCAGCGCGGCGACGGTGCTGTCGACGCCGCCGGAAAGCCCGCAAACGACCCGCCCGCCGCCGACCCTGGCCCGGATTCGGGCCACGGCCGTCTCCCTGAAGGCCGCCATCGACCAGTCGCCCTTCGCCCCGGCGATACGGCGCACGAAGTTGCGTATGAGGCCGGCGCCGTCGGGCGTATGCACGACCTCGGGGTGGAACTGCACGCCGTAGAGCCGCCGGCCCTCGTCTGCGATGGCGGCGTAGGGCGCCGCTTCGCTGCAGGCCAGGACCCGGAACCCCTCGGGCAGCGTTTCGACGCGGTCGCCATGGCTCATCCAGACCGGGTAGCGCCCGCCCGGCTCCCAAATCCCCTCGAACAGAGCGTTGTCCGCCACCGCTTCCACGGTTGCGCGTCCGAATTCGCGGTGGTCGGCGGACCGGACACGGGCGCCCATCTGCGCCGCCATGAGCTGCTGGCCGTAGCAGATGCCGAGCACCGGCGCGCCCGCCTCGAACAGCGCCGGGTCGGCCGGGGGCGCGGAGAACGACAGCACCGACGCCGGCCCGCCCGACAGCACGATCGCGATCGGGTGGAAGTCCGCGACAAAGGCCGCATCGACCCTGTTGAAGGGATGGACCTCGGAATAGACGCCCGCCTCGCGGACCCTGCGGGCTATCAGTTGCGTGACCTGGCTGCCGAAATCTACGATCAGGATGCGCTCGCTCACCGTCGGTCCTCCAGACGGGCGGAGACGGTGCGGGTCAGCAGCTTGATCTCGCTGCGCAGATCCTCGACCAGCTCGTTGCGCCCTGCGCGCACCTCGTCGCGCATTTGCAGGAGCGCCGCGTCGAGACTCGCAATATGCCGGCGGGTCGTTTCGTCGAGGCCGCCGCGCTGCCCGCTGTCGAGCAGCCCGCGCAACAGCTTCTGGGTCTCGATCTGCTCTTCCGCGAGCCGGGTATGGGCGGCCTGGCTGGTCCGGAGCTGTTCGGCGAGGCTCGTCAATGTCTCCGACAGGGCTTCGAGATTGCGGTTCACCGAATGGCGGCCGTCTTCCGCCCTGCCGACGATCCGGCGCAAATCCTCAAGGTTCTCCGCCGTCGTTTCCAGCAGCGCCTGGATATAGGTCGGCACCGACTGGTCCCCGTCTGCGAAGCCGCCGCCGCTGGTGCCGAGACGGGTGAGCGAGGACAGCCATTCCTCCAGCTCGTTCGCGAACCGGCTCGACGCCTGCGATGCCTGCAGGTCCAGAAATCCCAGCACCAGCGCGCCCGACAGCCCGAACAGGGAGGAACTGAAGGCCGTGCCCATGCCGGCCAGCGGCGCGTCGAGGCCGGATTTCAGCTCCTCGAATACGCCGGTGAGACTGCCGGCGACGATCTCCAGTCCGCCGATGACATCGGCAATGGCGGAGACCGTCTGGATCAATCCCCAGAATGTGCCGATGAGGCCGAGGAAGATCAGTAGTCCGGCCAGGTAGCGCGCCGTCTCGCTCGCTTCCTCGACGCGCGACGCGACGCCGTCGAGGATCGACCGCATGGAGACGGCGGAGAACCGCACCGGGGCCTCCGAGGAAAAGGCCGTCGCCAGGGTCGCCAGCAATTGCGGCTTTGCGGGCTCCGGCGCGCCGCGTCCGGCGGCCGGCCCCTGGATCGAACGGATCCACGCGATCTCCCGGAACAACCGCAGCACATGGCGGAAATTGTAGGCGACACCGATCAGCAGCACGCCCAGGATCAGGCCGTTCAGCGCCGGATTGGCCATGAAGGCGTCCGCGACCGCGCCGAACAGCAGCACCGCCGCCGCGGCGACCACCGCAACGAACACGGCCATGCGGATCAGATACTGGGTCGGGCGGGTCATCGTTCCCGGTCGATCCCTGCCGAGCGGTCGGCGGCTTCGGCCCGCTTTCTCAACTTCGCCCGACCAGCACGATATCGACGCGGCCGGCCGGCTCCTCGCCGACATCCGTCGCCTGCGCCACAATGCGGGTATCCGGCACGCCGGCGGCAATCAGCAACCGGCGAACCTCCATGGCGCGCGACCACGCCTCGCGCCGGGCTTCGGCGCCGCCGCCTTCGGCCGAGCCGGCATAGGCGCGGACCTCGATACGGAGCGCGGCCCCGCCGGCCAGCTTCGCCGCGAGGCCATCGAGGCGTGCGCGGTCCTCCGCGCCGAGGCCCGTTGCGCCGGCCTTGTAGAAGAACGTCTCGGACTGTGTCTCCGGCCCGGACGGCGCCGCGGCGACCGGCCCGAGGGTTGCGTCGAGAGCCAGCCGGCGGCGCGGCGGCGCGGACGCACCGGCCCCGGACGCCGACGGGGGCGGCAGGACGCCGGTTCCGGACACCCCGGTCGCCGGAGGGAGCGGCGGCGAAGCGCCCGCAGCGGCCGAAGAAGGCGATGCCTTTGCAGGCCCGCCTGTCGCCGGAGCTGGAGGCGGCAGCCGGAACCGTGGTTCGGACCTGGCCGGCGGAGGCGCCGCAGCGTTCGTCTCCGCAGGGCGCGGCTGGATCGGTCGGGGCGGCGGCAGCGCCGCCCCCGCCGCTTCCGCCGGGGCCGTCCTGCGCAGCGGCGCTCCGCCCGCATTGGCGGCTCTTGTTGCGGCGGCGCGGTTCAGGAACGCCCGCAGCGCCGGCGTCGCCTCCGTCTTCCCGACAGGCAGGCGGCGCGCGGACAAGGCGGCGGACCGCGCCGACGGGGCCGATACGGCCGGGGCGGGCAATTTCGACAGGACCGGGCCGGACGGCATGGCGGGTGGTTGGGACGAGGACGGATCGGCCGGCCCCGGCCCGGCGGCGGGAATGGCCGGCAGTTCCGGCTCGCCGACGGGCGCCGGCTGCGGTTCCGCCGCAAGGACCGCCGCCAGTTCGGCTTCGCCGGCGGGCGCGGCTCCCGGTTCGGGCCCTGCGGCGGGCCGGGCCGGCGGCTGCGGCGGGCGGACGGGCGGGAGCGCTGCGAGCGGCGCTTCCGGCTGCGGGATGTTGAGGGTCAGATACCGGCGGGGTCGGCGGTCCTGCCTGCGGGCGGCGCTCGGGCGGCCAGCGGCCGAGAGGGCGTCGAGCACGCCGAAATCGACGGATACGGGCGGCTCCCTGCTTGCGCCGCTCTTCCAGCGCGCCCCGCCGCTATCGACAATCAACATGTCCTGCGCATCGGCGCGCCAAGCGGCCGGGAAGAGCAGAACCAGCGCAACTGCCGCTCGTAGAATGCCTCGGTAGCGCGCCATCTTCCCTTCCGCCGCAACATTGGCAGCATGGCCCGCACTCTATGCCGCCCGCCCCGAAGGCGCAACCGGAGCCGGGCGCGCGGCCGCCGCCATGATCCGGCGCAAGGGACCGTGCAGGCGGTCGTTGGCGGCGAGGATATTGCCCGTTTCGAGCATCCTTCCCGAGCCGTCGATATCGGAAACCGCGCCGCCGGCCTCGCGCACGAGCAGCATGCCGGCCGCAATATCCCAACGCCTGAGGCCCGAATGCCAGAACCCGTCGAGGCGCCCGTCCGCAACCCAGGCGAGGTCGAGCGCCGCCGCACCGAACTGGCGCAGGCTGACGCCGGCATTCCTCAGCGCCGCGTGCTGGCGGAGGTAGCCGGCCAGCGCCTCGCTTTCCGCGCCCGCCTCCTCGCCCGTCGCCAGGATGCAGTGAGGGAGGCGCGCCCGCACCGAGACGCGGAGCCGCCGGTTGTTCGCATAGGCGCCGATGCCGCGCGCGGCCCAGTAGGTGTCGTCGGTAAGCGGGTTATAGACGAGCGCGGCAATCGGCTCGCCGTCGCGTTCGAGCGCGATCGATATGCAGATATGCGGGATGCCGTGGAGGAAATTCCCCGTGCCGCCGAGCGGATCGACGACCCACCGGTTGCTGGTGTCGGCCCCCTCCAGGGCGCCGCCCTTTTCCAGCAGGAAGCCGTAGCGCGGCCGCCCCCGGCCCAGTTCCTCGACGATCCGCCGCTCGGCCTGCCGGTCGGCGACCGAGACGAAATCGCCGGGGCCCTTCTCCGAAACCTGGAGGTTCTCGACCTCGCCGAAATCGCGCGCCAGCCCGCGCCCGGCGGCATGCGCCGCCCGCAACATGACATTGATTTCGGCCGGGCGGCGCATGGCGGCTCAGTCCTTGGCCCGCTCGACATAGCTGAGGTCGTTCGGATTGACGACGATGCGCGCGCCGACCTTGATATGCGGCGGCACCATCACCTTGACACCGTTCTCCAGCAGGGCCGGCTTGTAGGAGGAGGAGGCCGTCTGCCCCTTCACCACCGGCTCCGCCTCGACGACCTCCAGCGCAATCCGGGTCGGCAGTTCGAGGCCGACCGGGCTGCCGTCCACCGTCATCACCTTCACTTCCAGCCCGTCCTGCAGGAACGGCGCGCCGTCCCCGACCATGGCGGCGTCGAGCGAGAACTGGTCGTAGGTCTCGTTGTCCATGAAGGTGTAGCCGTCGGCCTCGGCATAGAGGAACTGGCAGGCCCGCTCGTCCGTGGTCAGCCGCTCGACGCTGTCCGCGGTGCGCCAGCGTTCCTGGGTCTTCACGCCGGTCTTCAGGTCGCGCATTTCGACGGCGATGAAGGCATTGCCCTTGCCGGGCAGGATCAGGTCGATCTTGATGACGACACACTGCTTGCCGTCATGCTCGATAACATTGCCGGGACGGATGGTATTCGCCTGGATTCGCATCGGGGCCTCGGGCCGGGAGAACCGGACGCCCTTCTAGCAAGCCGGGCCGGCGCCGACAAATGCGGCGGGCGGAAGCAGAACCGCCGGCGTCCGGGCGCGATGGGAGACTCTGCTGGAGGCGGGTTCGGAGGGACGGTCCCGAAGTGTCATGAAATGTCATGTTCTGTCATGTTCCGGCGTCTCCCTGGTTTCGTTGCCGCCCGGCTCGGGGGCGACCCCGTTTCGCGCGCATCGCGCGCGGGCGGGTGCACGCGGGGCGGCGGACGCACTTCTCCCGTGCGTTCTGGACAGACTTTTCAGAAGCGAGAGCCCCAGCCTTCGCTCCCGGGATCATTCTAGCACAATTTCTCCCCGGTCAAGCCTCAAACGAAACGAAAAGAGAACTTACGGCTCCCTCATCCGCGCCCCGTCCCGGAGGCGGCCCGGTGGCTGGAACCCGGCGCCCGCGGGCGCCGGCTTGCGGCGCATCGGTCTGAAGGCCATGCTGGCGGCGACCTTGAAGAATGGCGGGCCGATGGCGGCCACCGACGAGATTTACGACCCGACCGATCCGGCGGCCATCGCCGATCCCTATCCTGCGCTCGCCCGGCTGCGCGCCGAGGCCCCGGTCGCCTGGAGCGGCCGGCTGAAGGCTTGGCTGCTGACCCGCTACGACGACTGCCTCGCCGTCCAGCGGGACCGGCGATTCTCGGCCGAACGCATGGCGGCCTATTTCCAGGGGCTCGACCCCGTGCGCCGCCGGCAATTGCAGCGCAGCGAAGGCGCGCTCGGGCGTTGGGCCGTGTTCCTCGACCCCCCGGAGCACACCCGCATCCGGGCCCATCTGAACGGCCGCTTCACCACCGCCGCGCTCGGCGCGATGGCGCCTCGCATCACACGGCGTATCGACGCCTTGCTGAAAAAGGCGATGGACGGCGGCGCCATGGATTTCGTAGCGGACTTCGCCTATCCGCTGCCGGCGGGTGTCATTATGGAAATCTTGGGCGCGCCAACCGACCGGCTGGAAGACATCCAGCGCTGGAGCCACGATCTCGCGCTCTTCGTCGGCTCTTCGCAGACCGCGCCCGACAAGCATGCCCGCGCGGAAGCTGCCATCGCAGGCTTGGACGGAACCTTCCGCGACCTCTTGCACGCGCGCCGCCGCCGACCGGCGGACGACCTGGTCTCGGAGCTCGCCGCCAGCCCCGGCCTCTCGGACGACGACCTGGTGGCGAACTGCATCCTGCTGCTGTTCGCCGGCCACGAAACGACCACCGGCCTGCTCGCGAACGGCCTGATGCGCCTCATCGACCATCCTGGCCAGCAGGCATCGCTGCGCCGCGAGCCGGAGCGCATGGAGGAGGCGGTAGAGGAGATGCTGCGCTTCGACTCCCCGGCGCCGGCAGTATCCCGGATTGCAACCGAAGACCTGGAACTGGGAGGCAAGCGCTTCCGGGCCGGCGAGCGCGTCTTCCTGATGCTCAACGCCGCCAACCGCGACCCGGAGGCTTTCGAGGATCCCGAACGGTTCGACATTACGCGCCGGCAGGGGCGGCAGATCGCCTTCGGCTTCGGCATCCATTTCTGCGTCGGCGCGCCGCTCGCGCGGCTGGAGGCGGCGCTGGCCTTCCCGCGCCTGCTGGCGGCGATGCGGGACATCGAGATCGCGGCGGACCGGCTCGACTGGCGCGACGGCGTCAGCCTGCGCGGCACGGTCTCCATGCCGATCCGCTTCCGCGCGACGCCGCCTGCATAAGGGAGGACGGCCCGCCGCAGCTTGCGCGCCCGTTGACGCGGGCCTATGTTGCGGCCCTTCGTTTCAACACGGTACGGCCAAGCCCCCGGCGGGCGGCCGACAAGCACGCCGGGAGCGGCACGCCTATGAGCAAGATCAAGGTCGTAACCCCCGTCGTCGAGCTCGACGGCGACGAGATGACGCGGATCATCTGGGAGTTCATCAAGGAAAAGCTGATCCTGCCCTATCTCGATATCGACCTGAAATACTACGACCTGTCGATCCAGAAGCGCGACGAGACCGACGACCGGATCACCGTCGACTCGGCCAATGCGATCAAGAAATACGGCGTCGGCGTGAAATGCGCGACGATCACGCCGGACGAGGACCGGGTCGAGGAGTTCGGCCTCAAGGCCATGTGGCGCTCGCCCAACGGCACGATCCGCAACATCATCAACGGCACCGTGTTCCGCGAGCCGATCATCTGCGCCAATGTCCCGCGCCTGGTGCCGGGCTGGACCAAGCCGATCATCATCGGCCGCCATGCTTACGGCGACCAGTATCGCGCGACGGATTTCGTCGTGCCGGGCAAGGGCAAGCTCACCATCCGCTTCGAGCCGGAGGGCGGCGGCGAGGCCATCGAGCGCGAGGTGTTCGATTTCCCCGGCGGCGGCATCGCCATGTCGATGTACAATCTCGACGAGTCGATCCGGGGCTTTGCGCGTTCCTGCTTCAATTATGCGTTGATGCGCAACTACCCCTGTTTCATGTCCACCAAGAACACGATCCTGAAAGCCTATGACGGGCGCTTCCGGGACCTGTTCGCGGAGATCTTCGAGGCCGAGTTCAAGGACCGTTTCGAAGCCGCCGGGCTGTGGTACGAGCACCGGCTGATCGACGACATGGTGGCGCAGGCGATGAAGCTCGAGGGCGGCTATGTCTGGGCCTGCAAGAATTATGACGGCGATGTGCAGTCGGACACGGTGGCGCAGGGTTTCGGCTCGCTCGGGCTGATGACCTCCGTGCTGATGACTCCGGACGGCAAGACCATCGAGGCCGAGGCGGCGCACGGCACGGTTACCCGCCATTACCGCCAGCACCAGCAGGGCAACGAGACCTCGACCAACTCCATCGCCTCGATCTTCGCCTGGACGCGCGGCCTCGACTATCGCGGCCAGTTCGACGAGACGCCGGAAGTTTCGGAGTTCGCCCGCACGCTGGAGCGGGTCTGCATCGGGACGGTGGAAGGTGGCGAGATGACCAAGGACCTGGCTCTGCTGGCCGGGCCGGACCAGGGCTGGCTCAGCACCGCTGGCTTCCTCGACGCCGTGGACCGCAACCTGAAGCGCACGCTCGGCGCCTGAAGCCCGGCGGAGCGCCGCCGTTTCCGGGACGGCGGCGCTCCGGGCGGGCGGCGGCAGCCGTCAGACCGGGACCGGTTCCGCCTTCGCTTCGGCCGGCACGGCCGAGTTGTCCTCGGATAGCGACTTCACCAGGCCGTAGGTCATGAACAGGATGATGACCGAGATCGGCAGCGCCGCGGCGATGGAGGCGGTCTGAAGCGCCTTGAGGCCGCCGGCGAGCAGCAGGACGCCCGCGACGAAGCCTTCGCCCAGCCCCCAGACGATGCGGAAGCGCTGCGGCGGGTTGTCGTCGCCCATGGACAGCATGGTGGTGATGACCAGCGTGCCCGAGTCCGACGAGGTAATGAACCAGGTCGCCAGCAACAGCGTCGCCAGCGCCGACATCATCCATTGCAGCGCCGAAATGTCGCTCAGACGTTCGATGGTGCCGTAAAGCGCCGCCGGCAGGTTCCAGGCCCGCACCAGATCGACGATGCCGGCCGTCCCCACGCCGCCCTCGGCGGTGAGCTCCATATACATGGCGTTGCCGCCGAACATGCACAGCCAGAAGAAGGCGATGGTGGTCGGCACGAACAGCACACCGATCATGAACTCGCGGATCGTCCGGCCGCGGCTGATGCGCGCGATGAACATGCCGACGAAGGGCGCCCAGGAGATCCACCAGCCCCAGTAGAAGATCGTCCAGCCGCCCTGCCAGGCGATCTCCTTCTCGGTTCCGGCGGTCCAGAAGCCCATCGGGATCACATTCCAGATATAGTCGCCGATGGAGGTGACGAAGAATCCCATCAGCCACTTGAACGGCCCGAAGAACAGGAAGAAGGCGAGCAGCACCACCGAAAGCCAGATATTCCACTCCGAGATGATGCGGATGCCGTTGCCGACGCCCGAAACCGCCGAAAGCGTCGCGACGATCGAGATGATCACGATCAGGACGAGCTGCGTCGCAACGCCGGGATCGACGCCGAACAGCACATTCATGCCGGTCGCCATCTGGGTCACGCCGAGGCCGAGCGAGGTGGCGACGCCGAACACCGTGCCGAACACCGCCAGCAGGTCCACGCCGTGGCCGATGGGTCCGTAGATACGGTCGCCGATGATCGGGTAGAGCGCCGAACGCAGGGTCAGCGGCAGCTTCTTGCGAAAGCCGAAATAGGCCAAGCACAGCCCGATCATCACATAGATCGCCCAGCCGTGGAATCCCCAGTGGAAATAGGTCACGCGCATGGCGTGCACAGCGCGGTTGGTATCCATGGCGGTCATGCCGGCCGCATCGGCATGGGGATTGTTCGGATAGCCGAAAGCGCCGGAATTATCGAAATAGAAGACGGGTTCCGCCACGCCGAAGAACAGGATGCCGATGCCGACTCCGGCGGAGAACAACATCGCGAACCACGAGAAATTGCTGAACTCGGGCCGCGCGTCATCGTCGCCGAGGCGGATCGACCCATGCCGCGAACACAACAGGTAAAGGCAGACGAAAACCAGCACGATGGCGACGAGTATGTAATACCAGGCGAGGGAGGCCTCGATCCAGCCGCGGACCGCCTTGTAGATGCTGTTGGCGAGCTCGACGTTCAGCACGGTGAACACGACGAACGCGGCGACCATGCCTTTCGCCGCGAATCCCATGCCGGAATGGAGGCCTTTCATCAGGCCCGTTTCCGCCACGGCCGCCCCGGGCCTGTTTGTTGCCATTACCCCGTCTCCTTTCCGCTACTGCGAGAGTGCGTCCCCGTTGCCCTGCCGCCCTCAGACTTCGGCAGGGGTCTTCGCCACGCTCGGGCCATGCGCCTTTCAGGCCCATGAAGCAGAGACCGGCCTCCCCTCGCCGTAACTGCCGAAGCCCCGCCTGCCGCATCGTCGTTCAACGACTGTTGAATCGACGACGCCGATACGAGTCTGCAACGAATACCGATCGAGCCGCAAGCAATAATGTCGCAGTCGGCCCGCGCCGTCCGGGAGCGATTCGTCGGGCCCGGCCCTCTTCCCGTCGTGTCCGACCCTCTTGCCGTCATGCCCGGACTTGTTCCGGGCATCTCCCTCGAGGCCGGCGCGGCAAGGGAAATGGATGGCCGGAACACTCCCGGACTCGTTCCGGGCGCCGCCATCACGGCGGGGTCGCCGGGCCGGAGGCCCCACGTCCCACCTCCCGGATCACGGTTCGGGGCAGGCTCTCCCTGGCAAGCGCAGGAGGGAGGATTGGAGGCCGGGGGCCGCCGGCGCGGGCGTTTGCAACGCGTCTCCCGTCGGGCATATAGACTGGCCGGAGAGCGAGGAAGGGGCGGGTCGACATGAACCGACCGCTTGAGGGGCTGCTGGTGGTCAGCCTGGAGCAGGCCGTTGCGGCGCCGTTCCTGACGGCGCGGCTGGCGGATGCCGGCGCGCGCGTCATCAAGCTCGAACGCAGGGAAGGCGATTTCGCGCGCGGCTACGACAACTATGTGCGCGGCAGCTCGACCTATTTCGTCTATCTGAACCGGGGCAAGCAGTCCCTCGTCATCGACATCAAGGACGAGGCCGACCGCGCGTTGCTCCACCGCATCCTGGCGCGCGCCGATATCTGGGTGCAGAACCTGGCGCCGGGCGCGGTCGAGCGCGCCGGCTTCGGCTCGGCCGACTTGCGCGCCCGCTATCCCCGCCTCGTCACCGTCGATATCTCCGGCTATGGCGAGACCGGCCCGCCCTACGACCGGATGAAGGCCTATGACATGCTGGTGCAGGCCGAGAGCGGCGTGGCCTCCGTCACCGGCTCCGAGGCCGAACCGGGAAGGATCGGCGTTTCGGCCTGCGATATCGCCACCGGCATGTTCAGCCATGCCGCCGTGCTGGAGGCGCTCATCAAGCGCAGCATCGACGGCAAGGGTTCCGCCGTCAAGGCGTCGCTGTTCGCCTCGATGGCGGACTGGATGTCGGCGCCGCTGATGTGGCGCGAATATGCCGGCCGGACATGGCCTCGCATGGCCTTGCGCCACCCGGCGCTGGTGCCTTATGGCGCGTTCGGGACTTCCGACGGGCGCCGGGTGATGATCGCCTGCCAGAACGACCGCGAATGGCGGCGCTTCGCCGAAACGGTGCTGGAGCGCCCGGACCTCGCCACAGCGCCGAAATACGCGACCCAGGTAGCCCGGGTCGAGAACCGCGCCGAGGTCGAGGCGGTGCTGGAGGAGATATTGGGCGGGCTCGACCGCGAGACGCTGCGCGCCCGGCTGACGGCGGCGGATGTCGCGTTCGGCAGCGTGAACACCGTGGCCGACCTTTCGGAGCACCCGGCGCTTCGCCGCGTGGAGGTCGGCACGCCCGGCGGACCTGTCAGCCATGTCGCGCCGGCGGTCTATTTCGACGGAGAGCCTCGGGAATACGGGCCAATCCCGGAGGTGGACGAACACGGAGCCCTGATCCGGGAGGAATTCTCGTCATGACCCAGACTGCCGCGGACCTGGACTATCTGCGCGATTCCATCGGCAACACCGAGGAAAGCCGCGATTTCGCCTCACCGATGCAGATCCACGGCCTCGCCGCGTTGCTCGACAAGCCCGATGTGCCGCAGATGGGCGACCCCATCGGGCCGATGGGCCACTGGTGCTATTTCTATCCCCGCGCGCCGGCGTCGGGCATCGGCGCGGACGGCCATCCGGAGCGCGGCGGTTTCCTGCCGCCGACGCCGCTGCCGCGGCGCATGTTCGGCGGCTGCCGCACGACCTACCGCCAGGACGTGCTGATCGGCGAGGATATCGTCCGCAAGGGGCGGATCGCGGATGTGGCGATCAAGGACGGGCGCACGGGCATGCTGGTCATCGTCACCGTCGCCTACGAGATCGGGAGCCCGCGCGGCCTCTGCATCGAGGAGGAGCACGATATCGTCTATCGCGACAACCCGCCGGCCGCTGCCGGAGACAGCCGCGGCAACAGCGGCAGGACGGGCAATGCGCCGACCGACCACGCCTTCATCCGAGAGATTGCGCCCGACCCGGTGATGCTGTTCCGCTATTCGGCGGTCACCTTCAACGGCCACCGCATCCACTACGACCGCAAATATGTGACCGAGGTGGAAGGCTATCCGGGCCTGATCGTCCACGGGCCGCTGACCACGACGCACATGCTGGAGCTCGGCATGGCGCAGATGCCCGGACGCCGGGTTGCGCGCTATGACTTCCAGGCCCGCGCGCCGCTGTTCGACACCGCCCCCTTCAAGGTCGCCGGCAAGCCGGGCGAGGACGGAAACAGCCAGACCCTCTGGTCGATAACGCCCGAAGGCAATCTCGGCACCATCGCCACGGCAACCTACGACTGAGCCGCCGCCCTCTGCGACGGCGCTGGCGCGGTTCGCGCAAGCAAAGGCGGTCAGCCGCTGCCGCGCCAGCGCTCCCGCGCCGCGTCGTCGTCCGTGCGGGCGGCGACCCAGCACTCGCCGTTCGCGCCCTCTTCGCGCTTCCAGAAGGGCGCTTCGGTCTTGAGCCAGTCCATCAGGAAGTTGCAGGCGTCGAAGGCGGCCTGGCGGTGGGCGGAGGCGGTGACCGTCAGCACGATGGGATCGCCCGGCTCCAGCCGGCCGTAGCGGTGGACGATCAGCGACGCCTCCAGCGGCCAGCGGCGGCGCGCTTCCGCCTCGATGCGCTCGAGCTGGCGCTCCGTCATGCCCGGATAGTGCTCCAGCGTCATGGAGCGTAGCCCGCCCAAATCGCGCACCAGCCCCACGAAGCTGGCGACGCCGCCGATGCGCGTGTTGTCGGCGGTGAGCGCCGCGATCTCGCGCCCGGCATCGAAGGCTTCGCGCTGGACCCGGATCATCGCGTCACCCTCCGGTAACGGGGGGAAAAAAGGCCACCTCGTCGCCGGGGCAGACCGGCGTGTCGGCTTCGGCGAAGTCCTGGTTGACTGCAGAACGGACGACGGAGCGGTCGGCGAAAACCTCCGCCTGCCTCTCGTCCTGCGCCGCCAGCCAGTCGATCAGCGCGCCGACGGTCGCAACGCCGGGCGGGGGCGCGACATCGCGTTCCGAACAGCCGGCCTTGTCGCGCAACCAGGCGAAATAGAGGATTTTCACGGGCGCAACTCCAGCCGCTCGACAATGAAATCGGCGATGGCGTCCGGATCGTCAAGGTCGAGGGCCGGGAGGCCGTCCGCCCGCACCCTGTCCGCGGTCCCGCTGTCGCAGGCGACGGCGACCGTATCGGGGTCTCCGGGCCAGAGCGGCGGGCCCGCGACCGCCGCGCGGTGAACCACCAGCTTGGGATGCGGCTCGCGCTTGTAGCCCTCGACCAACACGAGGTCCACCGGCGCGAGCCGGGCGAGCAGCTCCGTCAGCGGCGGTTCGGCTTCCTCCCGCAGCTCGCGCATCAGCGCCCAGCGCCGGCCGGACGCCACCAGCACTTCCCGCGCCCCGGCCTGCCGGTGTTCCCAGGAATCCTTGCCGGGCTTGTCCACATCGAAATTATGGTGGGCGTGCTTGACGGTGGAGACCGCGACGCCGCGTTGCCTGAGCGCCGGAACGAGCTTGAGGACCAGCGTGGTCTTGCCGCTGCCGCTCCAGCCTGCGACGCCGAGCACCTTCATCCGGCCGCGCCCAGCGCCTTGCGGACATAGGCCGCGCCCGTCCAGAGCGTAAGCAGGGCGGCGACCCACAACAGGACGACACCGGCCCCATACGCCGCCGGCGGCAGTCCGGGGCTTGCAATCAACAGGGTCAATGCCGCCATCTGCGCCGCCGCCTTGTATTTTGCGGCGCGAGCGACGGGAAGCGCGCCGCTGCCCGCCGCCTCGCGCAAGCCGGACACGACGAATTCGCGCACGAGAATCAGCACGGCCGCCAGCGTGCCACAGACCCCGAGGCCGCCAAGCCCGGCCAGCAGCAGCGCCGTCCCGTTCACCAGCGCCTTGTCCGCAATCGGGTCGAGCGTCGCGCCGAACGCGGTGGCCTTTCCCTGCCGCCGGGCGAGGTGGCCGTCCAGCAAATCCGTTGCGGCCGCGACGACGAACAGGCCGGCCGCCCACCAGTGCCGGTCTGCCGCAAGCAGCGCCGCGAGCGGCGGAAGGGCCGCGATGCGTGAAAGGCTCAACAGGTTCGGCAGGCTAGGCATGGGTCACGGAATCGGCGCCCGGATATGCTTGGCGAGTATGCGCCTGCTGCCCGGTCGGGCGCAAGGTCGAGCGGGGCCTCCGCGCGAGCCCGGCGATTGCGGCTATAGATGCGGGATTACATCGCGGCCAAAGCGTTCGATGGCCTTCACGATCTCGCGGTGGGGCGGGCCGCCGGAATGGGCGTGCCGGAGCCGGAGGATGAAGCTGTTAACGCCGAGGGCCTCCGACCACCGCCTGAACCCGGCGATACAGGCTTCCGGCGCGCCGGCGATTATGCGGTCCTTCCAGACATTTTCGAACCGGAGTTCCGCTTCCGAAGCGAAACCGCGAAAGGCGGTCGCGCCGTTCCGCCAGTAGTAGCGATAGGCGCTGGAAACTTCGGGGCCGTATATGCGAGCTGCTTCCTCGAAGCTGTCCGCCACCCAGGCGTCGCGCATCAACACAAGTTGGGGCGTCCTGCCTGCGGCCTCCGCGGCGGCGCGGTAGCGGTCCGCCAGCGCCCGGTTCTCTTCCAACGTGAACGAAGGCCCCAACACCAGCGCATCGCCGAGTCGTCCGGCGCGCTCGACCGCGGCCGGCACCCAGCCGCCGACCCAGATCGGGATGCCCGGCTGCTGCAGCGGCGGCGGCGTCACCCGCACCCCGTCGATCTCGAACGCCCGGCCCTTGTGCCGGATCGGCTCGCCGGTCCAGGCCCGGCGCAGGATATCCACGGACTCTTCGAAGCGGGGGACGCGCTCTCGCCTGTCGATGCCGGCGGCGCGAAAATCCGCCTCCTGGTAGCCGAGGCCGACGCCCAGCACGGTGCGCCCGCCGGAGACGACGTCAAGCGTCGCGGCGTCTTCGGCGACCCGGATCGGGTGGTGCAGCGGAAGCAACAGCACGGCGGTCCCGACGCGGATACGGCTGGTGCGCGCCGCAATGGCGGCCAGAACCACGAAGGGCGACGGCAGGAAGCCGTCCTTGTCCTGGTGGTGCTCGCCCACGAAGAACCCGGAAAACCCGGCCGCCTCGGCCACTTCCGCTTCCCGCTCGGCCTCCGCCATGCAGCGGTCGAGCTCGTCGCCATGCGGCGGATTGGCGATGGAACTGTAAATCGAGAGCTCGATCATGCGGACATTTCCCCGGAATTCCATGCGGGAGGGAAGCACGAATCGGACCGCCCGGCCAGAAAATCGCGGGGCTGGGCCACATTGGATTGACCCGGCCGGCGCATCGTGTTTCCTTGCCGCATCATGTCTACAGGCAGCGAAGTGCAGCGGTTGTTGAGGCTGGCGGTGGGGCCGGTGGCGGCTGCCTGTGTTGCTGTTTACTTCGGTTATCATGCCCTGGTCGGAGAGCGCGGCGCGCTGTCGATGATCGAGACTGAGCGCCGCATTGCCGAGGTGCAGGCCCAGCACGATGTGCTGAGCAGGCATCGCCGCCGGCTTGAATTGCACGCCGCCCAGCTAAAGCAGGACCCGGTCGACGCCGACCTGCTCGACGAATATGTCCGCACCCTGCTGCATGTCGGGCGGCCGGACGAGATCGTCATTCTGCTGGATGCGGAAGCAGGGTGAACGGGTCCCAGGAATACGGAGGCCGGACATGAGCAGGCAGCCGTCGAAGAAACGGGACGGCGTATCGGCGAAGGGGAACGGGCGCACCGCCGCAAACGGCGCGGCGCCGGACTCCGGCCGGTTGCTGCGATGGTACAAGGACATGCTGCTGATCCGCCGTTTCGAGGAGCGGGCGGGCCAGATGTACGGCATGGGGCTGATCGGCGGCTTCTGCCACCTCTATATCGGCCAGGAGGCAGTGGTGGTCGGCATCCAGGCCTGCCTCGGCGAGCGGGACTCGGTCGTCACCGGTTACAGGGATCACGGCCACATGCTGGCGGCCGGCATGGACGCTCGCGGCGTCATGGCGGAGCTTACGGGCCGCGAGGGCGGCTATTCGCGCGGCAAGGGCGGGTCCATGCACATGTTCTCGCGGGAGAAGAACTTCTTCGGCGGACACGGCATCGTCGCCGCGCAGGTGCCCATCGGCGTCGGCCTCGGTTTCTCGCACCGCTACAAGGGCGAGGACGGCGTGTCGGTCGTCTATTTCGGCGACGGCGCGGCGAACCAGGGGCAGGTCTATGAGTCGCTCAATCTGGCGGCGCTCTGGGAACTGCCGGTGCTGTTCGTCATCGAGAACAACAAATACGGCATGGGCACGGCGGTCTCGCGGGCGGCGGCCGGGTCGGGCCTTCATGCGCGCGGCGGCGGCTTCGGGATTCCCGGCCGGCTGGTGGACGGTATGGATGTGCGCGCCGTGCATGCCGCGGCAAGCGAGGCGGTGGCCGAGGCGCGCGGCGGCAAGCCGGCCATTCTGGAGATGGAGACCTATCGCTATCGGGGGCATTCCATGTCCGATCCGGCGAAATATCGCACACGCGAAGAGGTCAACCGGATGCGCCGGGACCGCGACCCTATCGAGAGGCTGCGGGATGTGCTGGAGAGCGAAGGCCATGCCAACGCCGATGCGCTGAAGGCGATCGACGCCGAGATCAGGGAGACCGTCGCGGACGCTGCGCAGTTCGCTGAGCGGAGCCCGGAGCCCGACCCCTCCGAATTGCACACCGACGTCCTTCTGGAGGCATGACGCGATGCCTGTCGCCGTGACCATGCCGGCGCTGTCGCCGACCATGACGGAAGGGACGCTCGCCAAATGGCTCGTCTCCGAAGGCGACCGGGTCAGCCCGGGCGATGTGATCGCCGAGATCGAGACGGACAAGGCGACCATGGAAGTCGAGGCGGTGGACGAGGGCACGGTCGCAAGTCTGGTCGTTGCCGAAGGCGCCGAAGGTGTGGAGGTCAACGCCACTATCCTGCTGCTCCATGCCGAGGGCGAGAGCGCAGAGGAGGCTCCGGCTGCGAAGGCTCCGCCGCCCGGGCCGCCTGAGTCGCCCGCCGTACCGAAGCGGCAAGCGCCGAAGCGCCCGCCGGCTTCCGAACCGGATTACCGGGGCGAGACGGTCGAGATCACGGTGCGCGAGGCGCTGCGGGACGCCATGGCCGAGGAGATGCGCCGCGACGAGACGGTCTTCGTCATGGGCGAGGAAGTCGCGGAATATGAAGGCGCCTACAAGGTGACGCAGGGCCTGCTTGCCGAATTCGGGCCCCGTCGCGTCCGCGATACTCCCATCACCGAGCACGGCTTCGCCGGGCTGGGCGTCGGCGCGGCCTTCGGCGGACTGCGCCCTGTGGTCGAGTTCATGACCTTCAATTTCGCCATGCAGGCTATCGATCAGATCGTCAACTCCGCCGCCAAGACGCTCTACATGTCCGGCGGCCAGATGGGCTGCCCGATCGTGTTCCGGGGACCGAACGGGGCGGCGGCCCGGGTCGCTGCGCAGCATTCGCAGTGCTATGCGAGCTGGTATGCGCACGTACCGGGCCTGGCGGTCGTGTCGCCCTTTACTGCGGCGGACGCGAAGGGCCTGCTCAAGACCGCGATCCGGAACCCGAACCCGGTCATATTCCTGGAGAATGAGATTCTCTACGGCCGGCGCGGCGCGGTGCCGACCGATCCCGACTACACCGTGCCCATCGGACGCGCGAAGGTGCTGCGCCCCGGCCGGGATGTCACCATCGTGGCCTTCTCGCGCATGTGCGCCGTTGCCCTGGACGCAGCGGAAGTGCTGGCCGGAGAAGGGATCGAAGCCGAGGTGATCGACCTCCGCACCCTCCGCCCGCTCGACCGGGAGGCCGTCGCGGCCTCGATCCGCAAGACGAATCGCATCGTTTCCGTTGAGGAGGGCTGGCCCGTCGCCGGCATCGGCTCGGAGATTGCGGCGATCGCCATGGAGGATGCGTTCGATTGGCTCGACGCTCCAGTGGCGCGGGTTGCCGGGGAGGATGTGCCGATGCCCTACGCCGCCAATCTCGAAGCGCTGGCCCTGCCGGACGCGGCCCGCATCGTCGCGGCGGCGCGCGCCGTCTGCTACGCCTGAAGGGAACGCTTGGGATGGCGACCGAGATCCTGATGCCGGCTTTGTCGCCGACGATGACGGAAGGCAATCTCGTCAAATGGCTGGTGGGCCGGGGCGACAGGGTGGCGCCGGGCGACGTCATCGCCGAGATCGAGACCGACAAGGCGACCATGGAGGTCGAGGCGGTCGATGAGGGCGTTGTCGGCCGGATCGTGGTGTCGGAGGGCAGCGAGGGCGTCGCCGTCAACGCCGTGATCGCCGTCCTCGTCGAAGAAGGAGAAGAGCTGGGCGAGGCGCCTGTCGAAGCTCCATCCGCACCTTCTGCCCCGCCGCCCGAGGCGGTGTCGGCGCTGCCGGGCCGGGAGGCGAAGGCAACGCCGCTCGCCCGCCGCATGGCTGCTTTGGCCGGCATAGACCTCGCGGCAGTCGCCGGCAGCGGCGCGCATGGTCGGATCACGCGCAACGATGTGCGCCGGGCCTCCGGCGGGGCGGCCGAGGTCGACGACGGACGCGGGCGCATCTTCGCGAGCCCGCTGGCGCGCCGGATGGCAGGCGAAGCCGAGTTGCCCCTGGAGGGCGTGGCCGGCAGCGGCTCCGAGGGCCGGATCGTCAAACGGGATATCGAGCGCGAACTCCGGCAGGGCGCGGTCCCGGCCCCGCCGCCGGCGGCGCCTGTAGAACTGGATCAACTGTCCGGCCTGCCGCCTTTCGAGCGTGTCAGGCACTCGAACATGCGCAGGGTCATTGCGCGCCGGCTGACCGAGTCGAAGCAGACGGTGCCGCATTTCTATCTCACGGTGGATTGCGAGATCGACGCGCTGCTGGAAGCGCGGCGAGAGATCAATGCGAGGGCGCCGGAAGGCATCAAGGTCTCGGTCAACGATTTCGTCGTGAAGGCGCTTGCGACCGCGCTTTGCCGCGTGCCGGACGCCAATGCCGCATGGACCGATGACGGCTTGCTCAAGTTCTGGCAGGTCGATGTGTCGGTGGCCGTCGCAGTGCCCAACGGGCTGGTAACCCCGGTCGTGTGTCAGGCCGAGTCGAAGGGGCTCGCCGCGATATCGGCCGAGATGGCCGACTTCGCCGCCCGCGCCCGCGACGGAAAGCTGATGCCCGAGGAATATCGGGGCGGCACGACCAGCGTCTCCAATCTCGGCATGTTCGGCATCCGGCAGTTCGACGCCGTCATCAACCCGCCCCAGGCGACCATTCTGGCGGTGGGGGCGGGCGAACCGCGGCCGGTCGTCAGGGACGGCGCGCTGACGGTCGCGACCGTGATGACGTGCACGCTTTCCTGCGACCACCGCGCGGTTGACGGCGCGCTCGGCGCTCGCCTGCTCGGCGCATTCAAGGCGTCGGTCGAATGTCCGGCAGCGATGCTGCTGTAGCCCGCCCGGAGTAAGGCAATGGCCGACAAGCAATTCGATCTCGTCGTTGTCGGCGGCGGACCGGGCGGTTATGTCGCCGCGATTCGCGCCGCACAGCTCGGCATGAACGCGGCGCTGGTCGAGCGCGAGCATCTCGGCGGCATCTGCCTCAATTGGGGCTGCATCCCGACCAAGGCGCTGCTGCGCACTTCCGAAATCAACCACCTGCTGCACAATCTCGGCGATTACGGCTTCAGCGCGGGGGATATCGCGTTCGATCTCGGACGGATCGTGAAGCGTTCGCGAAAGGTTGCCGGGCAGTTGTCGCGCGGCGTCTCCCACTTGCTGAAGAAGAACAAGGTGATGGTGATCGACGGGGCTGGCAGGCTTGCGGGAAGGGGCCGCGTCTCGGTGAACAGGGACGGCGAGGACGCGGAAACGCTCGCGGCGCCCCATATCGTTCTTGCGACCGGCGCCCGCGCCCGTTCGCTGCCGGATCTGGAGCCGGACGGAAGGACGGTCTGGAGCTACAAGGAAGCGATGGTCCCCGAGGAAATGCCGAAGAGCCTGCTGGTCATCGGCTCCGGCGCCATCGGCATCGAGTTTGCGAGCTTCTACAACGATCTCGGCGTGCCGGTGACGGTCGTGGAGCTGGTGGACCGTATCCTCCCGGTGGAGGATCCGGAGATCTCCGAATTCGCGTTGAAGGCGTTCCGCAAGCAGGGGATGACCCTGATGACCGGCGCCCGGGTGACGGAGCTCTCGGACGGCAGGGCGACCGTTCGGACCGCCGACGGCGAAACGGTGACCGTGGACGCCGAGAGGACGGTCCTGGCGGTCGGCATAACGGGCAATGTCGAGGACTTGGGTCTCGAAGACACGAAGGTCCAGGTCGAGGCCGGCCATGTCGTCGTTGACGAGTGGTTGCGGACGGGCGAGCCGGGCGTCTATGCCATCGGCGATCTCGTCGGCCCGCCCTGGCTCGCCCACAAGGCGAGCCACGAGGGCGTTCTCTGCGTCGAGAAGATCGCCGGTCTGGAGGGGTTGCATCCACTCGACCGGGGCGCGATACCGGGTTGCACCTATTGTCGCCCGCAGGTGGCGAGCATCGGCTATACTGAGGCGGCAGCGAAGGAGGCGGGCTACGAGGTCCGCGTAGGGCGGTTCCCGTATATCGGCAACGGCAAGGCGATCGCACTCGGCGAGTCCGAGGGGCTCATCAAGACCGTGTTCGACGCGGCGACGGGAGAGTTGCTGGGAGCGCACATGATCGGCGCCGAGGTGACGGAACTCATCCAGGGATATGTCATCGCCCGCAATCTGGAGGCGACGGAAGCCGAACTGATGCACACCGCCTTTCCGCATCCGACCCTTTCCGAGGCGATGCACGAATCGGTGCTGGACGCATATGGACGCGCTATCCACTACTGACCCCGCGAAGGCGGACGGCCCACAGCGGCCCTTCCGGCATCCGGAGAAGCGCCTGCGCCCGGACAATCCGAGCCCGCGCAAGCCGCCCTGGATTCGCGTCAAGGCTCCGACCTCGAAGGCCTGGGCGGAGACGCGCCGGATCGTACGCGAACACGGTCTTGCGACGGTGTGCGAGGAGGCCGGCTGCCCGAATATCGGCGAGTGCTGGGCCGAGCGCCACGCGACCATGATGATCATGGGCGAAATCTGCACCCGCGCCTGCGCCTTCTGCAATGTCGCGACGGGCAGGCCGGGCGCGCTTGACCGGGCCGAGCCGGAGAATGTGGGCAAGGCGGTGGCGAAGCTCGGCCTTGCGCATGTGGTCATCACTTCGGTGGACCGCGACGATCTCGACGATGGCGGGGCGGCGCATTTCGCGGAGACCGTCGGGTGGATTCGCAGCTATGCGCCCGGCGCGACCGTGGAGCTGCTCACGCCGGATTTCCTTCGCAAGCCGGGCGCGCTGGAGACCGTGGTTGCTGCGAAGCCGGATGTCTTCAACCACAATCTCGAAACCGTGCCGGGCCTCTACAGCGCCGTCAGGCCGGGGGCGCGCTACTATCATAGCGTCCGGCTGCTGGAGCGCGCCAAGGAGATCGCCCCCGCCCTGTTCACCAAGTCGGGAATGATGGTCGGCCTCGGCGAGACCCGCGCCCAGGTCGCGCAGGTCATGGACGACCTGCGCTGCGCCGATGTCGATTTCCTGACTATCGGCCAGTATCTCCAGCCGACGCCGAAGCATCATCCGGTGGACCGCTTCGTGACGCCGGAGGAGTTCGAGGCCTATGCGACGATGGCGAAGGCGAAAGGTTTCCTGCTGGTTTCAGCGTCGCCTTTGACACGGTCTTCCTATCATGCCGACAGCGATTTCGCGAAGCTGAAGGCCGCGCGCGGCTGATGCCGAGCCACCGCGAGCAGCGGTTCGTGCCCTATTCGCCGGATCGAATGTTCGCCTTGGTTGCGGATATCGAGCGTTATCCGGAGTTCATTCCGTGGTGCGCCGGGGCGCGCATCCGCCGGCGGGAAGCGGACCTCGTCATTGCCGATCTCCGGGTGCGCTTCGGGCCCTTTCGCGAGAGCTTCACCTCCCGCGTCTTGCTGACGCCGCCGGAGCGCATCGACGTTGCCTATGCGCACGGCCCCCTCTCGCACATGGCGACGCATTGGCGCTTCCTGCCTGCCGAGGGCGGGACGACAATAGATTTCAGTATCGACTGCGACTTCCGCTCGGCGCTCCTGCGGGGGCTGGCGAGCCGTTTCTTCCATGAGGCCGCAAAACGGATGGCGCTCGCCTTCGAGGCCCGCGCGCGCCAGCTCTACGGCGCAGTCCGGCCGCCGGGCGCTTAGCCGCTCTTGGAGGAGGCGAGCAGCCGGTCGGCCAACTCTTCTATCTTCTCCTGCATCGCGAGCCTCCGCCGCCAGGAAGCGGGAATGGCATCGACGCCGTAATGCGCGCCGGCGATCTGGCCGTAGATCGCGCCCGTGGTGTCGGCGTCATCGCCCAGATTGACGGCCATAAGCGCGCCGCTGCGGAAGTCGTTCGCGCGATGGAAAGCCCAGAGCGCGGCCTCCAGCGATCGGACCGCGTAGCCGGAGCCGACGATCTCCGGCGGTTTTCGCCGCTTGAAGGAACCGATTGCGACCTCCGCGACGGCCGGCGCAAGCGCCAGGCCGGCGGCGGCGTCCTCCGCCAGAAGCCGCTCCTTCGGTTCGCCGTCGAGGGCGCGAACAAGCAGGGCGGCGAAATAGCGGCAGGCGTCTACGGCTTCCTTCGCGCCATGTGTCGTGCGGGAACTGTCGCCGGCCCGCGTCGCGGCTCGCGCCGGGTCGTTGGCGTAAAACATCGCCGCCGGCGCCAGACGCATCAGCGAGCCGTTGCCGGCTGACCGGGGGTCGTTCGACCCGGCCACGGGATCGCCGCTTCGCTCGAAGCGTGTCAGCGCATCTCTGGTCGTGCTGCCGATATCGAAGCAGCGCCCGGTGGAAGAGAAATAGCCTGTCCGAAACCATCGCACATAGCGTTCCATCTGGTCGCGCGCATCGAAACCGCCGCATTCCGTCAGGCTGGCCGCCAGGCAGAGCGCCATGGAGGTATCGTCCGTCCACTCGCCCGCCCGGAGACCGAACGGACCGCCGCCAACCATGTCGTCGATGGGATCGAAGCTGCCCGGAGCACGGAATTCCAGCGTCGTGCCGAGCGCGTCGCCGGCGGCAAGCCCGAGGAGGCAGCCGCGGAAGCGGTCCTTCCGCGCCGGCCCGCGCGCCGCCGGGCGTTGCGGCCATGCCAGCATCATCCGGCGTTGCGTTTCGGTTTGAGGGCTGGCGCGCTCGCCGGCTTCCCGGTCGCCGACGCGCAGTCCCTCCGGAGCTCGCTCGACCGTTTCCGCATTCGCATGGCCGCGCCGGACGAGCCGGCGCCCGACGACAAGACCGGCGCGCCCAAGCCCGCCCCAGCAATGCACATAGACCCGCCGAAGCAATGCACATAGACCCGCCGATCGTTCTCGAGGCCCGCGTCGATGCCGTCGAGGATGCGTTGCATGAGGGCCTCTGTCGGGATGTTCATATCGGCGATGGGGAAGCGGTGGACAGCGGCTGCGCGCTCGACGGCGCGCCCGTCATACCGGCTCAAATGCCCCTCGCCGCCGCCCGGATGATCCTCGGTGAGATTAACGAACAAGTCGAAGCCGGCATCGAGCAGCGGGCCGAGACGGTCACGGCCGGGCCGGGGGTCCGGATAGGCGCCGGCGGCCAGGCGGCCCTCCACGACCCAATAGCTCCGCGTGACCGGACCCCGGACTCCATTCGCCGCCAATACAAAAATCTCGGTAACTGCCCAGGATGAGCGATTTGGTTTTAGGATTGACGGGTTTGTGGAAAAATGAGTCAACTTGGCCATGGGTGGCTCCGATTCGTGCGGAAGCGGTTATCCGGGGTCTGTTATAGAGACTGCGGAGGAGAAGGTTGCGCGTGTTGAGTTGGAGAACGCGCAGCTTCGGGATCGGGTTGCGCGTGTTGCAGAGCGGCCGGGGGAGTTGGAGCGCCGTCCCGGTCTGAACGGCGGCAATAGCGGCAAGCCTCCATCGAGCGATGGGTTGAAGAAGCCTGCGGCGGAGCGTCGGACGCGGAGCCTGAGGGGCAAGACGGGCCGGCAGCCGGGCGGTCAGGCGGGCATGAGGGCCGGACGCTTTGCCGGACGGGGCGCCCGGACCGTGTGAAGGAGCATGTTCCGGCGGTATGCCGGGGCTGCGGGGCGTCGCTGCGGTCGGTCGTCCGGTAGCGCGTCGGGTATTCGACCTTCCTGAGCCGCGTCGGTTGGAAGTGACGGCGCACCGCGGTCATGCCTGCCGCTGCGGGCGTTGCGGTGAGGTGACGCGGGCGTTGTTTCCGAAGGGTGTATCGGGTCCGGTTCGGTATGGTCCGCGTCTTTCGGGCGTTGCGGTGTGGCTTCGTCATGGTCGGTTTCTGCCGGAGCGGCGGTTGTCGGAGGCGCCGGGTGTGTTGTTCGGGGCGCGCGTGTCGCCGGCGACCCTGGCGAGTATGAGCCGTCGGGCGGCGGAGCGTCTGCGTGCTGCGGGCGGGCATATGGAGGAGCTGGCGGCCCGCAAGGCGCGTGTGAAGCATCCGGACGAGACCGGGCTTCGCCCTGGCGGTCGCACGCGGTGGCTTCATGTGATGCGCGCCCCGCTTCCGGCGGCGTATCGGGTGAGCGAGCGGCGCGGGGCCGTGCCCGAGGGTGTGAGCGGGATAGTGGCGCCCGACCGCTGGCAATGCTACCGGCCGATGGCCGGGGGAGTACGCGCTTTGCAATGCGCATCTCCTGCGGGGGTTGCAGGCGCTTGTGGCGTGCGACGAGGAGGACCGGGCGCGGCGCCTGCCGCGTCATCTGCTGCGGGCGCGGCGAGTGGCGCGTGTGGCGCGGGAGCGGGGCATTGCCGTTCCGGGGCGGTTGCTGGCGCGGATTGTGCGCGGCTGCGACCGGCTGCTTGTCGAGGCGATGAAGCGCCATGAGGACCGGACGCCGCTCCCGTCACGCGGCCGGGGCGGGACGCCGGGGCGGCGCAAGGGCCCCAACCTCGCCTTGCGCCTGCATGCGCGCCGGGACGAGACCCTGCGCTTCCTCACCGACGCGCCGGCGCCCTTCGCCAACAATGAGGCCGAGCGCGACCTGCGCACGATGAAACGGCGACAGAAAATCTCCGGCGGCTTCCGCTCCCGGCGCGACGCCGACGACTTCGCCATCCTGCGCTCCGTCATCGCCACAGCCCAAAAGCAGCGCCGCAATGTCCTCAAGACCCCGATGGGGCCGCCCGCAAGCTTCATCAAGGACATCCGATACGCCTGAAACAAAACCAGGCAAGCCCAAGGCAATAGCAAACATCCTGGGCAGTTACGGCGGCTTCTATGGTCCAGGCCATGCCGAAGCGACAGGCGTCTTCGAGCAGTCGAACATCGTCGGAGCGTTCGGCGCCAGGAAGTAGGGACCAGCAAGATTTCAAACTGAGACACTACCCTCCCGACGCAGGCCGTGACATCGGCGAGACATCCGGGCTAAGGTCCGCCCTCGGTTCGACCCTTCGGAGGGGCCGGTGGCGAAACGGTTCGAGGATGCGCTCGGCGATCTGTCCAGGCTGAAGCGGCTGATCCGGGCGAGCGCGTTCGACCTTGTCGTGGCAGCCTCGCCGGAAAATGTGCTCTACACGAGCGACGTCTTCATCTCGACGCAGATCGACATCCGCGACCGGCTGGCGCTGATCGCCTGGGACGGGGACCGCGAGCCGGTCTTCATCCTCTGCCGGGTGGAGGAGGGCTTTGCGCGGGAGGAATCCTGGATCCGGGACATCCGCGCCTACAAGGAGTTCGTCACCTCGCCCATCGACATGCTGGCGGCGGTCATCGACGAGCTGGGGGCGGCGCGCGGGCTTGTCGGACTGGAACTGGACTACCTGCCGGCGGCCCATTACGAGCGCCTGCGGACGCTGCTGCCCAATGCGCGGTTCGGGCGCGCGGAGCCGGTGTTCGACCGGGCGCGCGCGATCAAGACGCCGCGCGAGCGCGAACGCCTGGCCGCCGGCTTCCGGGGCACCGAGCGGGCGTTGAAGGAGGCCTTCCTGGCGGCGCGGCCCGGCGACACGGAGCGCGACATGTGTTTTCGCCTCGCGGACGGCATCCTCCGGCACGGCGCGGAGTCCGTGGCGTTCACGCATATCAATGGCGGCCCCAACACCGGCTTTCCGCACAAGGACCCCTCGGACTACCGCGTGAAGCGCGGCGATATCCTGAAGGCGGACGCGGGCGGGCGCTACGGGCGCTACTACTCCAATGTCGGCCGCACGGCGAAGCTCGGGCCGCTCAGCGGCGAGGACCGGTCCTGGTGGTCGCGGCTGCGCGACATCCACCACGAACTGATCGACATGGTGCGGCCGGGGAATACAGGGCGGCAATTGTTCGAGCGCGCCACCGTGCTGCATGAGCGCCACGGCATTCCCTTCCCCTACGCGCATAACGGCCACGGGCTCGGCCTGCTGGTGCATGAGCGCCCGCTCATCGCCCCGCATGAGGACATGGCGTTCGAGCCCGGCATGACGGTCACGATCGAGACGCGCGTACGCTGGGTCGGAAAATGCGGCTACCATATGGAGGACCTGCTGGAGGTGACGGAGGACGCCCCGATATTGCGGTCCGACTATTTCGACAATGAGGAAATTCTGGTCGTCGATGCCTGAACCCCGGCAGGGCGGCCGACAACGGGAGCAACCGGAAAGACAAGGGAGACACCATGCTCAAGAGAATTGCATTGGCCGCCGCGGCGGCAACGGTCCTGGCGGCGGCAGCCGGAAGCGCGGGCGCATATCCCGACAAGCCGATTACGCTGATCGTGCCCTACAAGGCCGGCGGCACCACCCATACGATGTCGATGGTGCTGTCCAAGGCGCTCGGGGAGTCGCTCGGCGGCAAGGTCGTGGTAAGGACCCGTCCCGGCGCCGGCAGCGCGGTGGGCGTGACCTTCCTGTCCAGGGCGAAGCCCGATGGCCACACCATCGCCTATACCGACCTCGGCAACCTGATCTGGAACCCGATGACCAAGGAGGACGTCGCCTACAAGGTGGATGACGTCCGGATCATCGCGGGCGTCAGCGAATACCAGCTTGCGCTCATCGCCACGCCGGACAAGCCCTACAAGACGCTCGACGAGCTGCTGGAGTATTCGAAGGCGAACCCGCTCAATGTCGCGGACATGGGCGGCATGTCGAAGACCTTCATCAACTACATCGCCGCGAAGGAAGATGTGAAGTGGACGGCGATCCCGACGCGCGGCGGTGGCGAGATGGTGCCGTTCCTGCTCGGCGGCAAGATCGACTTCGCCTATAGCGGCGGCATCCACCAGAAGCACGGCGACAAGATGATCGTGCTGGCCTCATTCCTGAAGGACGGCCTGGCGAAGAACCCGGAAGCGCCGACGACACAGGAGCGCTACGGCATCGCCATGCCCGGCAATTCCATCCTGATCGCCCCGGCGGGGATTCCCGACGAGATCGCGGCGAAGCTGGAAGCGGCGGTCAAGGCGGCGATGGACGATCCGGACTTCACCAAGGTGCTGGAGAACATCCAGTTTCCGAAGCGCTTCATCCCCTCGTCGGAGGTGAACGCTTTCGCGGCCGATGTCACGAAGAGCCTCGAAGAAGTCCTCGCATCGATGCAATAGCGCGGGGGACCGGGAGCCGGGGCGCCTTCGGGCGTTCCGGCCCCGTACGCGCCTTCCGCGCCCGTCCTGCATGAGGCCGCGCCGTTGAGAACAACCCACATCTGGTCGGGAGTGCTGCTGGTCCTGGCGTCGCTCTGGTGCCTGTTCTGGCTTATTCCGGAAAACACCGCTCCGGCCGAAAGCGAGATCGACCTGGCCCCGGCCCTGGTGCCGTCCATCGCCGTCGGCGCGTGCCTGCTGCTGGCGGCCGTCATGGCCTTGCAGGCCGTTCGCGGCGGCGGCAATGTCGGATCGGGCGAGGACCCGCTGGACGAGGAGTTCGGCGCCGAGGCGACGGGCGCTAACAGGCAGGTGCTGCTGAACCTGCTCATCTGGACGGCCGCCGCCTGCGCGTCCTGGTTCCTGATCGAGCATGTGGGCTTCGAGCCGGCCATGGCGCTCTTCATGGCCGGGACCATGCTGTTCGTGGGCGCGAGGAATCCCTGGACCATCGCGCTGGTCTCGCTCGCCACGCCGGTGGTGCTTTCGCAGGCGGCCTACCAGTTCTTCAGCACGGAGCTGCCCGCCTTCTGGCGCTGAGCGCGGCGGGGACCGGTCGATGGACATACTCAACAGCATGCTCGGCGGGTTCGAGGCCGCCTTTACGCTGGCCAACCTCGCCTATATCTGCGTCGGCATCGTGCTCGGCATCATCTTCGGCGTCCTGCCGGGGCTCGGCAGCGTCACCGCGCTCGCCATGCTGATCCCGATCACCTTCTATTTCACGCCGCTTGCCGCCATCGCCTTCCTGGTCGGCATCAACAAGGGCGGCACCTCCGGCGGCGCGATTCCGGCCATCCTCATCAATGCGCCCGGAACGCCGGAAGCGGCCGCCACCGCGCTCGACGGCTATCCGCTCGCAAGGCGAGGCCGGCCGGAAAAGGCGATGAAGACGGCGCTCTACTCCTCCGTCTTCGGCGACACCTTTTCCGACGTCGTGCTGATCCTGCTCGCCGCGCCGTTTGCGGCCATCGCGCTCAAATTCGGCCCGAACGAATTCACCGCCATCATCCTCTTCTCGTTCACCATGATCGCCGCCCTTGCCGGCCGCTCGCTGGTGAAAGGCCTCATCGCGGCGGCGCTCGGACTCTTTCTCAGCACCTGGGGGCTGGACCCGGTGGACAGCACCGAGCGTATGACCTTCGGCGCCATCTACCTCTTCGACGGCATTCCGCTGCTGCCCTTCGCCATCGGCACGCTGGCGCTGAGCTCCATCCTTTCGCAGCTCTACGACATGCGCCGGGACCGGGCCAAACCGCCGCCGCCGCCCCTGCCGCCGGCCTCGCAGTTCCGGGTCGAGAACCGCATCGCGTCCCGGGAGTTCTGGGGCAATTGGAAGACGCTCATCCGCTCCGCCTGCATCGGCACCGGCGTCGGCATCCTGCCCGGCCTCGGCGTCACGCTCGCGGCGTTCCTCGGCTACGGGGCCGCCCGGCGCGCCTCCCCGCGCGGCGACAAGTTCGGCACCGGCGAGATCGAAGGCATCCAGGCGACCGAGGCGGCGAACAGCGCCGTGGTCGGCTCCAACCTCATCCCCACCATCGCGCTCGGCATTCCGGGCAATGTGGCGGCGGCGCTGCTGATCGGCGCGTTCATGATCCACGGCGTCGTGCCGGGGCCGCTGATGATGGTGAACCACGCCGAGCTCATCTACTCCATCTTCGCGTCCATGCTGATGGCCAATCTCGCCCATCTCGTCATCGGGCGCGCGGGCATCCGCATCTGGGTCCAGTTCGTCAGGATTCCCAAGCACATCGTGCTGCCGACGGTCGTGCTGCTCTGCGTGGTGGGCGTCTATATCCCCACCAACTCCATGTTCGACGTGGCGATGCTGTTCCTGTTCGCAGGCGTCGGCTACCTCATGCGCAAGGCGGGCTTCTCCATCGTCTGCCTGGTGATCGGCTTCCTGCTCGGCAGCAATTTCGAGATCTATCTCCGGCAGACGGTGCTCATCAACAAGGCGGACCTGACCGTGCTGCTGACGAGCCCGATCTCGCTCTTCTTCCTGCTGCTCACGGTCTTCTTCATCTGGCATTTCGGCATTCGCCTGCCGCTCAGGCAGAAGCGCGAACGCGAGGCCGCCGCCAGAGAAGCCGGCCAGGCCCCCGACTGACACATTCCACTCCCCGACGCGAGACGCGGCGCCCTCTCCAAGGCGTCATGCCCGACCCTCTTGTCGTCATGCCCGGAACAAGTCCGGGCATGACGTCTTATCGGAACCGGGCATGACGAATCGATACCGGACGGTCCTGCCGTCGGATCGAATACGGACCATCGGTCAAGTCAGGTTTATAAGCTCCATGCGGAGCCTTTGGCCGGGTCGTGTATATAAGCTCCGTTTCCCTCCCCGACGCGAGGCGCCATGTCCGACCGGCCGAACATCCTCTTCATCACCTCCGACCAGCAGCGCGCCGACTGCTACGGCTTCGCCGGGCGCCGCGTGAAGACGCCGCATCTGGACCGGCTGGCGGCGGAAGGGACGCATTTCGACGCCTGCATCACGCCGAACCTGGTGTGCCAGCCCTCGCGCGCGTCGATGCTGACCGGCCTGCTGCCGCTGACCCACGGCGTCGCCGACAACGGCATCGACCTGCGCCCGGAGACGGGCGAGCGCGGCTTTGCGACGGCTCTCAACGCCCGGGGCTACGACACGGCGTTCATCGGCAAGGCCCATTTCGCCACCTGCAACACCTTCGCGCCGACCGGCACGCCGGAATGCACCCACAGCGCGGCGGATTTCGATGCGTCCTGGTTCGGACCCTATATGGGCTTCAGCCATGTCGAGCTGATGGTGCTCGGGCACTGGTTCCACCACCGGCGGGACGCGGTCACGCCGCCTTGCGGGCAGCATTTCGAGCGCTGGGCGTTCGAGGAGGCGGGCTATCCCGATATCTTCGACCTCTGGGCGGCCGAGACGCGGCCGGGCGCAGGCGCGGCCCAGACCTGGAGTTCCGCCATGCCGGCCGCCCTGCACAGCAGCGCATGGTGCGCGGACCGGACGGTCGAGTGGCTGCAGGCCCGCAAGCCGGACACGCCGTTCTGCGCCTGGGTTTCGTTCCCGGACCCGCACCATCCCTTCGATTGCCCGGAGCCCTGGAGCCTGCTGCACCATCCGGACGAGGTGGAGCTGCCCGTGGAGGGCGGGAAGGACCTGGACCGCCGCCCCTGGTGGCACCGGGCCTCGCTGGAGAACGAACCGGCGCTTGCGGACCCGGGCCTGCGCGATTTCCGCGCCAGGCTCTCGCGCGTGCCGGACCAGACGGAAGCCGAGCTGCGCGAGATGACGGCGAACTATTACGGCATGATCTCGCTGATCGACCATTCCGTCGGGCGCGTTCTGATCGAGCTCGACCGGCTGGGCCTGCGCGGCAACACCATCGTCGTCTATTCCACCGACCATGGCGACCTGCTGGGCGACCACGGCCTCTACCTCAAGGGGCCGACCCCCTACGAGGCGCTGCTGCGCGTCGGCCTCATCGCCCGCGGCCCCGGCATCCCCGCCGGGCGCAAGGCCGCAGACCCGGTCTCCACGCTCGACCTCGCCGCCACCTTCTGCGACTACGCCGGCACGGCGCTCGACGAGCGCGCCCAGTCGCAGAGCCTGCGCGGCCTGTTCGAGAACGCGCCAGGCGCCGGGCGCGAGGTGGCCTACAGCGAGTGGAATGTGAATGCGAGTCGCTGCGGCGTGCCGCTGGATCTGCGCACGGTGCGCACGAAAACGGCGAAGCTGACGCTGGAGCTGGGTTCGGGCGCCGGCGAACTCTACGACCTCGCCGGCGACCCGCACGAAATGGACAACCGTTTCGACGATCCGGGCGCGGCCGCACTCCGCCGCGAGCTGGAGGAGATGCTGCATGCGCGGCCGGGCGAGGTGCTGGAGGCGTTCGACGAACCTGTCGGCATGGCCTGACCGCCTCGGTTCAAAACGTCGGGGCGATGCTCTAAAAGACGCCCCAACGCACCTCTTGAGGCCCGGCTCCCATGCGCGAAGCGTCGATAGCGCGGAAGACGACCGAAACCGAGATCGATGTCCGGATCCGCCTCGATGGCGAGGGCCGCTACAGCGTTTCGACCGGCGTCGGCTTCCTTGACCACATGCTCGAACAACTGGCCCGGCACGGCCTCGTCGATCTCGACCTGACGGCGACGGGCGACCTGCATATCGACGCGCACCACACCACGGAGGACACCGGCATCGCCGTGGGGCAAGCCGTCTCCGCCGCGCTCGGGGACCGGAAGGGCATCCGGCGCTACGGCCATGCCTATGTGCCGATGGACGAGGCCCTGGTGCGCGTCGCGCTCGACCTTTCCAACCGGCCCTACCTGGTCTGGCGCGTGGAGCTTCCCGCGCAGAAGCTCGGCGCTATGGACGCGGAGCTGTTCCGGGAGTGGTTCCAGGCCTTCGCGCAGCATGCCGGCGCGGCGCTGCATGTCGAATGCCTCTACGGCGCGAACACGCACCATATTGTCGAAGCCTGTTTCAAGGCCCTGGCGCGGGCGTTGCGTGCGGCGGCGGAGACCGATCCGCGCCGAAGCGGCGCCGTGCCGTCCACCAAGGGCAGCCTCTGACCGGCGCCATGCGTATCTACACGATCCACCGCCGCCGCCGCGGGGTTCTGGAAGAGCCGGACATTCGCGTCGTCAAGGAAGGCTTCTGCTGGCCGGGTCTCGTCTTCGGGCCGCTCTGGGCGGCATGGCGCGGCTATTGGGCGGTGGCGGCCGGACTGCTGGCGGCCGGCGCGGCCGCGGCCGCGCTTCCGGGCGCGCTCTGGCTTTCGCTGCCGCTGCTGCTGCTTGCGGCGCTCGTCACCGGCTTCGAGGGCAACGACCTGGCGCGCTGGAGCCTCGGCCGGCGGGGCTTCGTTCCGGCGGCGCTCTCGGCAGGGCGGAACGCCGCCGACGCCGAAGCCCGTTTCCTCGCCCGGGTGCCGTCGTGACCGTCGCCATCGTCGATTACGGGTCCGGCAACCTGCGGTCGGCCGAGAAGGCGTTCGCGCGGGCGCTCGACGAGAACGGCGGGGGGGGGCGGGTCGTCGTGACCTCCGACCCCGACCGGGTGGCCGCCGCCGACCGCATCGTCCTGCCCGGGGTCGGCGCCTTCGGCGACTGCCGCTCGGGCCTGTTCGGCCTCGACGGCATGGTCGAGGCGCTTGAGCACGCGGTCGTCGCCGGGGGGCGGCCGTTTCTCGGCATCTGCGTCGGGATGCAGTTGATGGCGGAGCAGGGGCGCGAGCACGGCGTCCATGAAGGGCTCGGATGGCTGCCCGGCAGCGTGGTGGCGCTGGCGCCCGGCAGTCCGGCCTGCAAGGTGCCGCATATGGGCTGGAACGCCCTGTCGGCGGTCGCGGACCATCCGGTGCTTGCCGGGCTCGGCAATGGAGGCTACGTCTATTTCGTGCATTCCTACCGGTTCGCGCCGGCGGCGGACGGGCACATGCTGGCCGAGAGCGACCATGGCGGCCGGTTTGCCGCCGTCGTCGGCCGCGGCAATCTGATCGGCACGCAATTCCATCCCGAGAAGAGCCAGGTATACGGGGTGCGCCTGATCGCGAACTTCCTCGATTGGCGGCCGTGACATGGACGAAATTCAGGTGGAGCGCCTCGAATCGCTGAGCGAGACCGACCTGTTCGATCTCTGCGAAGCGACCGATGCGGCGATTCTGGACGGCGGCGGGTTCGGTTTCGTGACCCCGCCGGATCGCGTTTGGATGGAACGCTACTGGCGGGGCGTGCTGCTGGTGCCGGAGCGCAGCCTGTTCGTCGCCCGGCGCGAGGGGGCGATCTGCGGCTCCGTACAGATGGTGGCCCCGCCGCGCAACAACGAGGCGCAGAAGTCGATCCTCGCCGTGCAGCACCTGTTCGTTGCGCCCTGGGCGCGCGGCCTCGGCGTCGGGCGGCTGCTGATGGAGGCGGTCGAGGCCGAAGCCAGGGTCCGCCGCTTCAAGGTCATCAATCTGGATGTGCGGGAGACCCAGACCCGGGCGATCGCCATGTACGAGGCGCTCGGCTACCGGCGCTGGGGTCTGCATCCGAAATACGCCCATGTCCGCGGCCGCTGGGTGCCGGGCATCCATTTCTTCAAGGATGTACCGTCTGCGGGAAAGCGGCGGGGCGGATGATCGTCTTCCCCGCCATCGACCTCAAGGACGGCGCCTGCGTGCGGCTGGTGCAGGGCGACATGGGCCGCGTGACGGTGTTCAACGACAATCCGGGCGACCAGGCCGGGCGGTTCGAGGCGGCGGGGTTCCTGTGGCTGCACCTGGTGGACCTGAACGGCGCGGTGGAGGGCGAGCCGGTCAATGCCGAGGCCGTCGAGGCCGTGCTCGCGGCGGTCGATCTGCCGGTCCAACTCGGCGGCGGCATTCGCGACATGGCGACCATCGAGACCTGGCTCGGCAAGGGGGTGCGGCGGGTCGTGCTCGGCACGGCGGCGCTTGCCGACCCCGACCTGGTCCGGGCGGCCTGCCGGCGGTTCCCCGGGCGGATCGTCGTCGGCATCGACGCGCGCGACGGCATGGTCGCCACGAGGGGCTGGACGGAAACTTCGGAAACCCCGGCTCTCGACCTTGCGCTCCGCTTCGAGGATGCCGGCGTCGCGGCCATCGTGTTCACCGACATCGCCCGCGACGGGGCGCTGGGCGGCGTCAACATGGACGCAACGGTGGATCTGGCCTGGGCGCTGACCACGCCGGTCATCGCGTCGGGCGGGGTAGCGGACCACGACGACCTCCGCGCGATCTATGCCGAACGGAGCTCGGGCATCGAAGGCGTGATTTGCGGCCGCGCGCTTTACGACGGGCGGATCGACCCGGCGACGGCGCTGCGCATCGCGGCGGGCGGCGAATGCTGACCGTGCGCGTCATCCCCTGTCTCGACGTCGATGCTGGCAGGGTCGTGAAGGGCGTCAATTTCGTGGACCTGCGCGATATGGGCGACCCCGTGGAGCAGGCCCGGTTCTACGACGCCTCGGGCGCGGACGAGCTCTGCTTCCTCGATATCACGGCGAGCCACGAGCAACGGGATACGATCCTCGACGTCGTGCGCCGCACCGCCGACTGCTGCTTCATGCCGGTGACGGTCGGCGGCGGAATCCGCACGGTGGAGAATATCCGCAACCTGCTGCTGGCCGGCGCCGACAAGGTGTCGATCAACACGGCCGCCGTCACCCGCCCGGAGTTCGTGCGCGAGGCGGCCCGCAAGTTCGGGACGCAGTGCATAACGGTCGCTGTCGATGCGAAGCGCGCCGGGCCGGGCCGGTGGGAGGTGTTCACGCATGGCGGGCGGCGGCCGACCGGCATGGAGGTTGTGGGCTGGGCGGAGCGCATGGTTTCGCTTGGGGCGGGGGAAATCCTTCTGACCTCCATGGACCGGGACGGCACCGGGGACGGCTACGACCTGGACCTCACGCGCGCCGTCGCCGATGCCGTGCCGGTGCCGGTCATCGCGTCCGGCGGCGCAGGCTCGCTCGACCATCTGGCGGAAGGCGTGGCGGCAGGCCGCGCCTCGGCCGTGCTGGCCGCCTCGATCTTCCACGACCGCATTTACAGCATCGCGGACGCCAAGCGGTCCATGGCGGCGGCCGGCATCCCGGTGCGCCCGGAGCCCGGCCCGTGAACGATGCCGACATTCTCGACCGGCTTTACGCGGTCATCGAGAGCCGGCGCGGCGCCGACCCCGGGATCTCCCGCACGGCGCGCTACTTCCACCTCGGGCGGGAGAAGATCGCGCAGAAGGTGGGTGAGGAGGCCGTCGAGACGGTTATCGAGGCGGTGCGCGGCGACCGGGACCGGCTGATCGAGGAAAGCGCCGACCTGCTCTACCACCTGCTGGTGCTCTGGGCCGATGCGGGCGTGGCGCCGGACGATGTGCGCGCGGCGCTGGCCCGGCGCGAAGGCAAACCCGACGCAAGCGAGCGATCCCGATGAGCTATGACGACGACAATATCTTTGCGCGCATCCTGCGCGGCGAGATTCCCTGCGACAAGGTGTATGAGAACGACCATGCGCTCGCCTTCCGCGATATCGCGCCCAAGGCCCCGACCCATGTTCTGGTGATTCCCAGGGGCCGCTACGAGACGCTGCACGATTTCGCCGAACGGGGCAGCGACGCCGAGCTGGCCGCCTGGGTGCGCGCCATGGCGGCGGTCGCGTGCGCCGAAGGGGTTACCGAAGGCGGCTACCGTGCGACCTGCAATAACGGCCGCCACGGCAACCAGGAAGTCCCGCATCTGCACATACACATCGTCGGCGGCCGGCAACTCGGCGGCGCGCCGCGCGGCTGACGCCCGCTATCCCGAATTTTGCGGGTTGACCCGGTTGAGGATGTCCTGGGCCCGGTGCCAGTCGGCGGAATTCTCGGGGAGCTTGCGGACCGCGCGGCCGGCGAGGGCGCCCGCGCGGCGGATGTCGCCTGTGAGAAGGGCGTGTTCGGCCAGCGACAGGTCGGCGAGAACCGGGTGGCCGGAGCGGCCCTCCGCAATGCCGAGCCAGTACCAGCCGCGGGCGCTTCGCGGCGTGCCGCGAACGACCTCGCGCAAATTGCGCACGGCTTCCGCGAGCGTTTCCGGCGTGCCGACCGCGATGGCGGCGCGGCCGAGCTCGATACGGATCAGGCCCGCCTGGGGGGCGAGGCGAACGGCCTCGCGATAGGCCTCCAGCGCCTCCGCGCCGCGGCCGTTCTCAAACAGCATCTGGCCCCGGAGTTCATGGAAGTAAGGGTCTTCCGGCGCCTCCGCGATGAGGCCGTCGATCAGGGCGAGCGCCTCGCCGAGATTCGGGACGCGGTAGTGGGCGATGGCGCGGGCGTAACGCGCCCCCACACCCCTGTCGGAGGCGTCGTAGCGGGCAAGGGTCTTTTCGGGGGGCGTGAGAAATCCGTCCAGCTTGGCGACCATCCGGGCATGGCGCCGGTGGAATTCGTCCGGCACGCCGCTGTCGGCCAGGGGGGAGTGAGCGGTATGCTCGCGCACGATCCGGATGCGGTCTTCGGTGAGCGGATGGGTACGTCGATAAACGTCCCGGTTTCCGCCGGCGATCAGCTCCCGGTTCTCCAGAATCCCGAGGAATTCCGCGAAGCCGCGCGACGAGATTTCCGACCGGTCGAGATATTGCAGCGCCGCCTGGTCAGCGGCCGACTCCTCGGTCCGGGAATGGAGCAGCAGACCCCGCTCGGCCATCGTGACGCCGCCCGATATCATCGCTTGCGCGACACGGGGGTCTCGCGTTGCGATGCCGACGGCGGCGCCGAGCGCCGTCGAGAGGATCGCCTGCACCGTCCGGCTCTCGACCTCCTCCTTGAGACGGGCGAGGTGTCCGCCGACGATATGGCCCGTCTCATGCGCGATCACGCCGATAACCTGGCCGGGGCTCTCGCTGATCCGGAGCAGCCCGGTGTACAGGAATATCCGCATCCCGTCGGAAACGAAGGCGTTCACCTGGTCGCTATTCACGAGATGCAAGCCTATGCTTTCCGGCGAAAGACGGGCCGCGCGGAAGACCGGATTCGCGTAGAGGCGAAGCGTTTCCTCTATTTCCGCGTCACGGACCAGATTGAGCGGCTGGGCTTCCGTGGGCGGGGCGTCGGAGAACGCAAGCAGAGCGGCGAAGAGGCTGCAGAGAAGGGATCGTATGAGCTTCATGGATGGCAGCCTCGGAGAGCATCGAAAACAAATTATGCGCGGAGCCGGTCTGCGTCAATCGGCGCCGGCGTTTCCGGTTCTGTTGCTGCTTGGCGCGTGCGGGGGCCTTTCCGATATTCGGCCGACAAACGTTCCGATCCCGCCCTATCTCGGGAGCGTTGCCGCCGCCGAGCCCAACGCCGCGCTCGCCGCCCGCGATATTCTGAAGACCGGCGGCTCCGCCGCGGACGCCGCGGCCGCCCTGGGCATGGCGCTCGCCGTAACCTTGCCTTCGCGCGCGAGCCTGTGGGCCGGCGGAGTCTGCCTCGTCCATGACTCGAACGAGGGAGAGCAACAGGCCTATTCCTTCATCCACCCTGCGAGCGGGGAAGGCGAGGCGCCGCCGCCCATGCTGGCGCGGGGGCTGGCTCTCATGCATGCAGCGCACGGCCGCCTGCGCTGGCGCGCGATATCGGCCCCGGCGGAACGCCTGGCCGTGCTGGGCCATTCCGTGTCGCGGGCTTTCGCACAGGATATCCGGTCCGCCCCGGATGCCGGTGCGACGGCCTTTGCGGGCCGGCATATCCGGGAAGGCGAGCCGCTGGCGCAGCCGGAACTCGCGCAGATACTGGGCCGGATACGCCTGGACGGGCCGGGAGCGCTTTATTCCGGCCCCCTGGCGGCAATGCTGATGCGGGGAGCGGCTGCTGCGGGATACCGTCTGGACAAGGCGGCGCTGGAGCGCGCCCTGCCGACCAGGCAGGAGCCGCTGTCGGTCGAAGGCGATGACTGGCGCGCTCATTTCGCTGCCGACGAGGCAAGCGCCGGGCCCGGGCAGGCCGAAACATGGCCTCGACTGGCCGAGGACGACCGGATTGCAGACCCCGACGCGCCGCTGCTTTCGGTTGAGACCGGCGACGAGCCGGACGGGGCGGCCGAAACCGGCGGCGGGACCGGCTTTGCCGTTGTCGATGCGGACGGCCTCGCAGTCGCCTGCGGCCTCACCATGAACGCGCCTTTCGGGTCGGGCAGGCTGGCCGCCGGCACGGGAATCCCGGTTGCTGCGCCTCGGCCCGGCGGCGCAGCCGATCCGGCGCTTTCTCCGTTTCTGGTAACCCGCGAGTCTGGAAACGGCATCCGCTTCGCGGGAGCGGCTTCCGGCATGGAGGCGGGCCGTATCGGCCCGGCCGTTGCACTGCGGACCCTCACGGAAGCGGATACGCTTGCAGGCGCTGTCGCCCGGCCGCGCGTGGTGCGCGGCCCCGGGCGGCAGGTCCTGATCGAGACGACGGCGCCGGCGGCCGCGCGCGCCGGGCTGGAGGAGGCTGGTTTCACCCTGTCGGAGGTTGAGCGGATCGGCTTTGTCGCGGCGATTCGGTGCCGGGCCAGGGAGCCCGGTGACGCGGGAACAGCCTGCAGGGCTCATGCGGACCCGCGCGGCGCCGGTCTGGCCGTCCAGGCCTTCGGCGAGTAAGCGGCCGTGGCGTTTCAGGTTTCCAGCCGGGGCGGGATCGACCCCTTCATCGTCCTGCAGGTGCTGCGGGCGGCAAGCGAACGCGCGGCCGCCGGCAAGCCGGTTTTTCCGCTGCAGATCGGTCAGCCGGGCACGCCGGCGCCTGCGGGGGCCCGGGAAGCCGCGAAGGCCGCCATCGACGAACGGGTGCTCGGCTATACCGACGCGCCGGGCATGGAACCGTTGCGCCGGCGCATTGCGCTGCATTATCGCGAACGCTACGGCGAGGAGGTCGCGCCGGAACGGGTGTTCGTCACGACCGGGTCGTCCGGCGGCTTCGTGCTCGCGTTTCTCGCGGCCTTCGATGCCGGCGCGCGGGTGGCGCTCACCGACCCGAGCTATCCCTGCTACCGCAATGTGCTGGCGGCGCTGGGCATAGAGACCGTGCAGGCGCCCACGGGTCCGGACACCCGCTTCCAGCCGACTCCGGAGCTTCTGGAAAGTATCGAGGGGCCGGTGGACGGGCTGGTGGTCGCGAGTCCGTCGAACCCGACCGGCTCGATGCTGTCGCCCGAGGCGCTCGCCCGCCTGGCGTCATGGTGCCACGACCGCGGCGTCCGCCTGGTCTCGGACGAGATCTACCACGGCATCGCCTACGGCATGGAAGAGGCGACGGCGGTCGGCTCGCCGTCTGCCGTCGTCGTCAACAGCTTCTCGAAATACTTCTCGATGACCGGCTGGCGGGTCGGCTGGCTGGTGCTGCCGGAAGACCTGACGGTCGCGGTGGAGCGGCTGGGCCAGAACCTGTTCCTGAACACGCCGACGGTTTCCCAATACGCCGCACTCGCCGCCTTCGATTGCCGCGAGGAGCTGGAGGCGAATGTCCGCCGCTATGCGCGCAACCGCAAGCTTCTGCTGTCCGCCCTGCCGGCCATGGGCATCGGGGATTTCGCCGCGCCCGACGGCGCCTTCTATGTCTATGCCGACATCGGCCATCTGACGAATGACAGCATGGCCTTCTGCGGGCGGCTGCTGGACGAGACCGGCGTGGCGATAACCCCCGGCGTCGATTTCGACCGGGAGCGCGGCAACCGCACCGTCCGCTTCAGCTATTGCGCCGCTACGGACGAGGTCGAAGCGGCGATGGACCGCCTCGCCGCGTTCGTGAGGCGGGGCGGGGCGGGGTAGGGCGAGGTTCTGTCAGGCGGAGCCGGATTTCCGGATTGTAGTCCCGAAGCTGCCGTCCTCGGGCGCGGCTAGCAGGCGGCGAAGGATCTTGCCGACCGGCGATTTCGGGATTTCCGCCACGAACACATAGCGGCGCGGGCGCTTGAAATCGGCGAGCGCGCTTGCCCGGCAATGGGCGTCCAGGGCCTCGGCCGTTGCCGTTCCGTCAGCCACGACGAAAGCGGCGACGAGTTGCCCCCAGCGTTCGTCGGGCAAGCCGGCGACGGCGACCTCGTCCACTGCCGGATGCAACGACAAAACGCTCTCGATCTCCACGGGCGACACGTTCTCCCCGCCGGTGACGATCATGTCGTCCACCCGCCCGGTAACGAACAGGTCGCCGTCCTCGTCCAGATAGCCGGTGTCGCCGGTGTGGTACCAGCCGCCGCGGAGCGCGCGGGCATCGGCGTCGGGGCAGCGCCAGTAGCCCTCGAAGGCTTCGTCGCTGGCGAGAGCGGCTGCGATTTCCCCTTCCTCGCCCGGCGCGGCGTCGCGCGCGCCGTCGAGGCTCCGCACCCGGATGCGCTGGTTGATCCCCGCCTTGCCGGCCGAGCCGGGCTTGGCCGGCGCGTCCGGGCAGACGGTGAAGGTGTAGATTTCCGACGAGCCGTAATGGTTCACGAACAGCTCCGGCTCGAAGGCGGCGTCCAGCCGGCGGAGCAGGCCGTCCGTCATCGGCGCGCCGGCGAAGCCGAGCTTGCGCACCGTGCGCACCCGGTCGCGGGCGAATCCGGGGTGCGTCAGGAGATCGTGATAGAGCGTGGGCGCCAGATAGAGCGCGCTCACGCCTTCCGCCTCGATCAGGTCGAGCGCCGCGCCCGGATCGAAGCGCGGCTGGCAGATGAAGGCGCCGTCCACCAGCGCGGACGCCAGCAGCGAGCGCACGCCCATCGTGTGGTAGAGCGGCATGACCCCGAGCGCCACCTCGCCCGGCGCGTAGCGGTTCTGCGCGACATGGGCGACGGCGGCGGCCCGCTCCGCCCGGTGGCGGCGCGGCACACCCTTCGGCCGGCCCGTCGTGCCGGAGGTGTAGAGCATGACCGACCAGTCCTCGGCCGCGGTGGCCGGCGCCGCCGGCGGGCTCTCCAGCAGCGCGTCGAGCGCCGGTCCGGTCTCGATGCGGCGGATGGACCGCGCACAGGGAGACGCCGCGACGGCCGCGGCCGCTTCCGGTCCAAAAACCACCGTATCGGCCCCGGCGTCGGCGAGGCAGTAGTCGATCTCCGCGCCCTTGAGCCGCCAGTTGAGCGGGACGATGAGCTTGCCCGCAAGCTGGCAGGCCCAGTGCAGAGTCGCGGCGTCGAGCGTGTTCTGGAGCACGGTCGCGATCCGCTCGCCCTCCAGGCCGCCGGCGAGGCGCAGCGCCCGGTCGCGCCAGTCGGCATAGGTCAGCCGCCCGGCGCCGTCGACGACGGCCAGCCGGTGCGGCGCCCGCTCGGCGGCCTGGAGCAGCGCGGCCCCGACATCAAGCACGGGCGGCCTCCAGCGCGGCGGCGACGATGGGCGTGTAGCCCGTGCAGCGGCAGAGATGGCCGCTCAGCACCTCGCGCACCTCGCGCTCCGTCGGGCGGGGCGTCTCGCGCAGGAAGGCCGTGAGGCTCATCAGGATGCCGGCCGTGCAGAAGCCGCATTGCAGCGCGAAATGCCGGCGGAAGGCCGCGTGCAGCGCGCCTTCCTCCAACCCCTCCACCGTCACGATCTCCGCGCCCTCGCACTGCATGGCGAACGCCAGGCAGGAGCGCGCCGGGCGGGCGTCGATCAGCACGGTGCAGGCCCCGCAGACGCCGTGCTCGCAGCCGACATGGGTGCCGGTCAGCCCGAGCGTGTGGCGCAGGAAGTCGGAGAGCAGCAGGCGCGGTTCCGCCGCCGCGTCCACCGCCTCGCCGTTCACGGTCATGCGCGGCATGAGAGCGCCTCCTGCACCGTCGCCCGGCCGACGCGCGCCACCAGCCGGCGGCGATAGGCGGCGTCGGCGTGGAAATCGTCGCGGGCGTCGATGGCGTTCGCATCGATGGCGAGGCCGTCCAGCACGATCGGCGTGTCGGCGACGCCCCCGACGGCGAGCCGCACCCCGTCCGCATCGGCCACGGCCGCGAAGGCCGCGAGCGCGAAATCGCCGTGCCGGAGCGCCACCTCCCGGAAGGCGTAGCCGGCGCGCGGGTCGGGCGGCGGCAGTTCCACGGCCGTAATCAGCTCGTCCTCCTCCCGCGCCGTCGTCAGCGGCCCCTCGAAGAAGTTGCCGGCGTCCATCCACCGCTCGCCATGCACCGAGGCCAGATGCACGCGGCCGCCAAGGGCTACGAGGCAGAGCGGCAGTTCCGCCGCCGGGTCGCCATGCGCGACCGAGCCGCAGAAGGTGCCCCGGCTGCGGGTCTGGTAGTGGCCGACATGCGGCAAGGCGAGGTCGATCAGCGGATGCAGGCCGGCCAGTTCCGCCTGGCGGACAGCCGCGCCTACCCTGAGGCCGCGCTCCCGGAGCTCGGGCAGGTGCGCGATATCGACCAGCAGGTCGGGCCGGGCGAGGCGCATGTTCAGCATGGCGATCAGGGACTGGCCGCCGGCAAGCGCCACGGCGTCCTCGGAAGCCAGCGCCTCCAGCGCTTCGCCGAGGCTTGCGGGCCGCAGATAGTCGAAGGGCGCGGGCTTCACGGCAGCAGCGCCGCGACGCGGGCGGGCGTCAGCGGCAATTCCAGGTCTTCCACGCCGAGCGCGTCCGCCACGGCATTGGCGATGCAGGGCGGGGCGCTCATGGCGTTGCCCTCGCCGATACCCTTGGCGCCGAGCGGGGTGAAGGGCGACGGCGTTTCGAGATGCAGGATCTCCGGGTCCGGCGTCTCGCAGGCGGTCGGCGGCGGATAGTCCGCGAAAGTGCCGGCGAGCGGCTGGCCCGCCTCGTCATGGACGAAGGCCTCGAAGAGCGTTGCGCCGACCGCGTTGGACAGGCCGCCGCGCACCTGCCCGTCGGCCATCGGGCGGTGCAGCAGCCGCCCGGCGTCGTGCGCGCTCACATAGCGGTCGATGCGGACCTGCCCGGTATCCGCATCCACTTCCACGCCGCAGACATCGAAGATGAAGCCGTAGGCGGCGGAGCCGTTGATGCGGTCGTCGGCGTCGGGCGGCCCGAGCTCGGGCGGGCTCCAGAACTCGGTGGCGCGCAAGGCCGGCTCGACGCCCTGCGGCAAGGCGCCCGGCGACCAGTGCGCGAGGCCGGCGAGGCGCGCGAACGGGATTTCGCCGTCCGGCCCGGCCCCCACCATGCCGCCCTCGAAGCGGATGTCCTCCAGCGGCAGGTCGAGCCGTGCGGCGGCGAGCCGGGCCAGCCGGTCCCGCAGGGTCGAAGCCGCACGCCAGGCGGTCCCGGCGACGGCGGGCGCAAAGCGGCAGGAATAGTTGCCGGCGGCGATCGACCAGGCGTCGCGCGCGCTGTCGAACTCGCTCACCACCCGGATGTCGCGGGGCGCAAGGCCGAACGCGCCGGCCACGACCTCGGCGAGGACCGTGCGGTGCCCCTGGCCCTGCGGCGTGGAATCGGCGGTCACGGTGACGCCGCCATGCGGGTCTATGGCGACGGTGGCGGCGGCGAGCGCGCCGTTCTTGAGCCCGCCGGCCAGACGGTCCCCATGCTCCAGCACCGTGGTGATGTAGCCCATGTTGGAGACGGTCGGCTCCACCGCCGCCGCCAGCCCCACGCCGTAGAGCCGCCCCTCGGCGCGGGCCTCCGCGCGGCGGGCCCCGAGCTCTTCCAGCGCCGGGAGGGCGAGATCGATGACCGCGCCGAAATTGCCGGAATCGTATAGCGCGCCCGATGCCGTCCGGTAGGGCATGGTCTTCACGAGGTTCCGCCGCAGCACCTCCAGCCGGTCCAGTCCGAGGCGGTCGGCGATGCGGTGCATGAGCCGCTCCAGCGGGAAATAGACCTGCGGGCCGCCGAAGCCGCGATTGAGGCCGCTCGGCGTTTTGTTGGTGACGGCGATGCTGTTCTCGACCTCGAGGTTGGGGATGTCGTAGGCCCCGGTCAGCGCGCCGTGCATCCGGTAGAGCGTCGCCGGCTCGGGCGCCTTGATATAGGCGCCGCAATCCTCAAGCTGCGTGTAGCGGAGCGCCGTCACCCGGCCGTCCGACATGACGGCGGCTTCCAGCCGGGTTTCGCGGTTGGTGGCCGAGCCGGCGGCGGTCAGGTGCTCCAGCCGGTCCTCGATCCACTTCACCGGCCGTCCGGCCAGGCGTGCGACCGCCGCCATCAGCACGATATAGGGCGCCAGGCCCTGCTTGATGCCGAAGCTGCCGCCGGAATCGGGCGGCGTGCGAAGCCGGAGCCGGTTGGCCGGCACGCCGAGCGCCGCCGCCATCACCGGATGCAGCGCGAACGGCCCCTGGAAGGGCGCCGTCACCTCATAGGCGTCGGCGTCCGGGTCGTGGGCGGCGACCAGGCCGAAGCACTCGACGGGCGTGACGGCGCTGCGCGGATAGCGCGCCTCGATGGCGATACGGTGGTCGGCGGCGGCGAATGCGCCTTCCGGGTCGCCATAGGAAAAGCGCCGCCGGTTCGCGAGATTGACGCCCGCGGCCTCATGCAGCAGCGGCGCTCCTTCCGCGATCGCCGCCGAGGGCGAGACCACGGCGGGCAGCGGCTCGTATTCGACCGCCACGAGCTCCAGCGCGTCCTCGGCCCGGTAGCGGTCCTCCGCCAGCACGACCGCGACGGGCTCGCCGACATAGCGCGCCTTGTCGGTCGCGACCGGGAAGTGGCGCATGGGCGTGCGCAGCGCCGCGATGAAGGGCCTGAGGCCGGCTGCGATCTCCGGACCGGCGAACAGCCGCACGCCTTCCGGCGCGGTCATGCCGCCGAGCCGCGCATGGGCGTGCGGCGAGCGCAGGATGGCGGCGTGGAGCGTGCGCGGCGGCGCGGGCAGGTCGTCGATGAACCGCCCCCTGCCGCGCAGCAGCGCCCGGTCCTCCACCCGCTCGCCGCCGGTCATCCCGCATTCCCCTCCGTCATCGGCGCATGTTCCCAGCTGCTGCCCGCGTCCAGTATAGACGCCGGGCCGCCGCCGGATAAATTGATGCCCGGCGCCGGCCGATCCGTTATCTTCGGCGCCAGATCCACCGAGGAGACCAGCCCGATGCCCGACAGCAATTCCCAACTCCGCAAGCTCGCCCACGCCACCGCGGAATCGGCGCCGCCGGTCGCCGGACGGCGCGACTTCTTCAAATATCGCGACCTCGGCGTCACCGAAGCGAGCCTCGGCGCCATGCGCGCCCAGATCATGACCGCTATCCGCGGCATGACCGAGCCGACCGGCTGGCATTACCACGAATGCGAGGGCCAGTTCGTCTATGCGCTCAAGGGCTGGGTGGACCTGGAATTCGAGACCGGCGAGACGCTGCGGATCGAGGCGGGCGAGTCGCTGTTCATTCCGGGCGGCTTGAAGCACAACGAGACCGCGACCTCCGACGACCTCGAAATCCTCGAACTGTCCATCCCGGCGGAGATGGGCACGGTGCCCTGCGACCCGCCGGCCTGACCTAAGGAAGGTCTGAACAAGTCGGTTCTGGCAACATGGGTCCATTGCTGACGAAGTGGAGCGCGGGCCATGGAGCAAGCGGCGTTTGCGGAGCTGGAGCCCGGCGTGAAGAAGCGTCGCACGCGGCGCGAGGCATTTTTCGAGAAGATGGACGGTCTGGTTCCTTGGGGTCGTCTGGAGGAGCGGGTCGAGGCGTTCTATCCGAAGGCCGGGCGCGGTCGGCGTCCCTGTCTGCTGGGGGTGATGCTGCGTGTGCACTGCGTGCAGTTGTTCTACAACCTGAGCGCCCCCGGGATGGAGGACCTGCTCTACGAGGTGGAGTCGGTGCGCCGCTTCGTGGGGCTGCGCCTTTCGGGTGCGTTGCCCGACGAGACGACGATTCTGCCCTTCCGCCACCTGCTGGAGAGGCACGGTCTGGGGGAGAGGCTGGTTCGAGGAGATCAACGCGCATCTGGCCTCGCTCGGGCACCGCTTGAGCACGGGGACGATCGGGGACGCGAGCCTCATCGCCGCGCCGTCGTCGACGAAGAACCGCACCGGGGAGCGGGCCCCGCAGATGCACCGGACGAGGAAGGGCAATCAGTGGTACTTCGGGATGAAGGCGCACCTCGGTGTGGAGGCGCAGTCGGGCTTGACGCACAGTCTGGAGACGACGCTGGCGAACGTCTCGGACGTGGCGGTGACGCACGCGCTGCTGCACGGGGGCGAGGAGCGGGTGTGGGGCGACGCCGGCTATCAAGGGGTGGGCAAGCGCGAGGAGAACCGGGACACGGACGCGGACTGGCGGGTAGGCGGTGAAGCCCGGAAAGCGCAAGCTGTTGGACAAGGCGGGAGCGCAGGAGGCGGCGGAGAGGCGCAAGGCGTCGGTGCGGGCCAAGGGGGAGCATCCGTTCCTGTATGTGAAGCGCCACTTCGGCTACGCGAAGGGGCGCTATCGGGGGCTGGCGAAGAACACCCAGCGTATTGTCGTGCTGCTCGGGCTCACCAATCTGCTCATCGCCGGGCGCTACGCCAGCGCCTGAGGTGGGGCCGATCCGTCTGGCGCCGTCGCAAGGCGGCGATGGACAGTCGGATCGGTCATCGAGTGCACCGCAACCCCCCTTTTCTCCATACCAAAAGCAACACTTCGCAGGCCCGACGGTTGCCAGCGCTTCACCCATCGACAAAGCCACATATCTGCCCACCAAAACGAGCCTGTTCAGACCTTCCCTAACGCGCGGGGATCGGGCGCCCGCGGCGGAGCGCCTTGCCCGGCCGGGCGCCGGTCGGGCCGCCGTTCGCCCAGACGGCCTCGCCCGCGACCAGCACCGTATGGATGCCGTCCGCCGGCGCGAGCGGGTTCTCGAAGTCCGCCTTGTCGATCACGGTCTCGGGGTCGAACAGGCAGAGGTCGGCGACGGCGCCCGCCTCGACAACGCCGCGGCCGTCGAGCCCGAAGCGGTCCGCCGGCAGGCCGGTCATGCGGCGCACGGCCTCCTCCAGCGGCATCAGGCCGAGTTCGCGGCTGTAATGCCCGAGCACGCGCGGGAAGGCGCCCCAGAGACGCGGATGCGGGCGCGGGTCGTGCGGAATGCCGTCCGAGCCGATCATGGCGCGCGGGAAGCGCAGCACACGCTGAACATCCTCCTCCGACATGGCGAAATAGATCGCGCCGGCCGGCAATAGCCGCAGGGCCATCTCCTCGTCCGACACGCCGTGCTCCGCCGCGATGTCGGAGAGGTCGCGGCCCGCCGCCTCGGGATGGGGCTCCGACCAGGTAATCAGGACGCGCTTCGAATCGGCGAGCCGGTCGGGCAGGAGGACCGTCGAGCTCATGGCGTAGGGATAGACGTCGAGCGACACCTGCTGCCCGGCCGCGGCCGCCTCGACCAACGGCAGGGAACGGGCGGTCTTGCCGTGATAAGCGGCGCCGGAGGCCTTGTGGTGCGAAAGCACGACGGCGACGCCCGCGCGCCGGCCGATCTCCAGCGACTCCTCGACCGACTCCTCCAGAAAGGCCCCCTCGTCGCGCATGTGGGTGGCGTAGAGGCCGCCCCAGGGTGCGGCCGCCTCCGCGAGCGCGACCACCTCGTCCGTCGTGGCGGCTCTGGAAGGCGGGTAGAAGAGCCCCGTCGAAAAGCCGGCCGCGCCCGCCTGCATCGCCTGCTCGACACCGGCGCGCATCCGCGCGGTCTCGGCGGCGTTCGCCGGGCGCCCGAGATCGTCGACATGCTGGACGCGGAGCGTCTGGTGGCCGACCAGGAAGAGGCCGTTGACCACGGGCGGCCGGGCGTCCAGCGCCTCCAGGTAGGAGCCGAAGGTCGGGAAACGGTATTCGCTCTCGCCGCCCAGGAGGTTCATCGGCGCCGGCGGGTTTCCGCTTGGCGTGAAGGGCGCCAGCGAGATGCCGCAATTGCCGGCGACCGCGGTCGTCACCCCCTGGCTCGCCTTGGCGGCCATGTCGCCGTCGAGCAGCGCGCGGTCGTCATGGGTGTGGACGTCGATGAAGCCGGGCGCGACGACGAGGCTGCGCGCGTCGATCTCCCGTTCGCCCGTTGCGCAGCCAAGCGCGCCGACCCCGGTTATGCGCCCGCTGTCCACCGCCACATCGGCCTTGCGCGCCGGCGCGCCCGTGCCGTCGATTACGGTCCCGTCCCGGATGACCAGATCGTGGCGCATCGCGCTCCTCCCGCCGCCTGCTGGCGCCCTCTCTACCATGCGGGTAAGGTCCGTGGAAAATCGGGAGACGCCCCAGCCATGGCCGTATGCGCGGTCGGCGATATCGCCGTTCACCGGGTCGAGGAGAATGCCGGACCTTCCTTCCTGCCGGGCCAGCTCTATCCGGACTGGACGCCGGAATACCTGGAGAAGCACCGGGAATGGATGGCGCCGCGCGCCTTCCACGAGCGCAGCGGCCGGTTGATGATGAGCCTGCATAGCTGGCTCCTGCGCACGCCGCGGCACACCATCCTGGTGGACACCTGCGTCGGCAACCGCAAGACCCGCTCGCGCAAGATGTGGCGCAACCTCGACACGCCCTGGCTCGACCGGCTGAGGGCGGCCGGAACCGCTCCCGAGGAGGTCGATTTCGTCCTCTGCACCCATCTGCACACCGACCATGTGGGCTGGAACACCAGGCTCGATGACGGGCGCTGGGTCCCGACCTTCCCGAACGCGAAATACTTGATCGGCAAGATCGACTACCAGTACCGGACGCAGCGGCTGGAGCTCTGGCCCGACGAGGAGCCGATGGACGGCGCCTTCGCCGACAGCGTGCTGCCCGTGGTGGAAGCGGGCCAGGCGGTGATGGTGGAGGACGGCTACCGGATCGACGAGGCCATGCTCATCGAGGCCGCGCCCGGCCACACGCCCGGCCATGTCACCATGGCGCTCGAGTCCGGCGGCGAGGAGGCGCTGTTCGTCGGCGACATCATGCACCACCCGATCCAGATCTACGAACCGCACTGGAACTCCGCCTTCTGCGAGTGGCCGGAGCATGCGGCGGTCACGCGGCGGCGCGTGCTGGAGCGGGTGGCGGACACGCCGGCGCTGCTGATGCCGGCGCATTTCCCGGACCCGTCCTGCGGCCATGTGCTGAGCGCGGGCGACAGCTTCCGGTTCCGCTTCGCCGACTGAGCGCCGGCCGCGCCGACCTCTCCCCCGATGCCCGCTTCGCCGAATGCCGGCCGCTATCCCTGGGTCGTCTGCTTCACGTCGCTGTTGCTGGTCTTCTTCGGCCAGGGCGCGATGTTCGTGCTGAATGTGGAGCTGAAGCCGATTGCCGAGAGCATGGGCTGGCCGCGCGAATTGCCTTCGCTCGGCTATACCGCGGCCTTCTTCGGCGCCGGGATCGGGGCGCTCTATTTCGGCCCGCTCTCGGAACGCCTCGGCATGAGCAATGTCGCGCTGATCGGCGCGCTCTCGGTCGGCTCCGGCACCTTCCTTGCGGGCTATGTCGAGACCCCCGGCCAGTTGATGCTGATCTTCGGCGTGCTGATCGGCCTTCTCGGCAACGCCTGCATGTTCGCGCCGCTGATGGCGCATGTCATGCGCTGGTTCGACCGCAACCGGGGCCTGGCGCTCGGCATCGCGACCGCCGGGCAGAGCGTCGGCGGCGCGATCTGGCCCTATGTCATCACCTGGCTCGACGGGACGGTCGGCTGGCGCGACACCTTCCACATTTACGGCCTCTTGTGCTTCACGGTCATGGCGCCGCTGACCTTGCTGCTGCGCCGCCCGGCGCCGCCGGCGGCTTCCGGCAGTCCGCGCAACGCCACGCCCGACGGGCGGGCCTTCGGACTGCCGGGCGGGGCCGCCACGGCGGTGCTGTGCGCGGCGATCGTCGGCTGCTGCATCCCGATGTCGATCCCGCTGGTCCACCTCAAGGCCTACGGCACCGACCTCGGCTTCGCGCCCCAGGCGGCTGCGGCGGCGCTTTCGCTGGCGCTGTTCGCCAGCCTCACTTCGCGCATCCTGGGCGGCATGCTGGCGGACCGGATCGGCGGGCTGAAGACATTGCTGATCGGCTCGACGATCCAATGCGCGATGCTCGCCGTCATCTCGCAGGCCCGCGAAATGTGGACGCTCTACGCCGCCTGCATTGTCTTCGGCCTCGGCTATGGCGGCATTATCGGCATGTACGCCTATCTCGTGCGGGAATATTTCCCACCGGCCGGCGCAACCCGGCGGATCGCCTGGATCTTTCTTTTCGGCACCATCGGCATGGCGGTCGGCGGGTGGCTCGGCGGGCGGCTGTTCGACGCCACCGGCAGCTACGAGGCGGCGTTCCTCGCCGGCTCGGCCATCAACGCCGTCCAGCTCGTCATCGTTTCCGCGCTGCTCATCCGCGCCCGCCCCGCTGCGAAGCTGGCTGCGGCGTAGCGGAACCGCCCTGTCAGTCGTCTTCCGGCGGCGCGATAGCTTCAAGTTGCAGGATAAGGCGGGGGATATCCTGCTGCACCGTTTCCCAAAGGCGCCTTAAATCGATATCGAAATATCCGTGAACAAGGCGATTTCGCATTCCGACGATCTGGCGCCAGGGTATTTCGGGACAGGCTTCGGCCGTGTCGGGCCGGACGCGGGACGCTGCTTCGCCGATCGTCTCCACAGCTTTCAGAATCGCGAGTTGCGTCTTGCGGTCTTCCTCGAAAACCGTAAAGGCCGGCCCTTCGGTAAACGCTGCCGCCTCGCGCGCCGACAGAAGCATGTCGAGCGGCAGCGCATCGTCACTTCGCATAAATGGTCTCGGCCGATCCGAGGATAGCCCTGCGGCGGAGATAATTCCGGCTGGCCTCGACCGCCGCGCGTTCGACCAGGTCCACCCTGCGGCCGAATGCCTGGCTCAATTCGTCCTGCATCTCGGCAAGGTCAAGCAGCGTGTGGCGCGCTCGCGGATCGAATTGCGCGAGCACATCGATATCGCTTCCGGGGCCGAAGTCTTCGCGCAGTACCGAGCCGAACAGGGCCAATTCCACAATCCGCCAACGTGTGCAGAACGCGGCGACTTCGTCCCGGGGCAGGTCGATATTCGCTGTCACGACCGGAACGCCCGGTCCGCGCCAACGCCGCATTCGAACGCTTTGGCGATCCTGAATTGTCGAGTGTGTCGCACCGCCGGCCCCATTTCCCGCAACCTACGGAATCCGACTATTCCGCTCAACCGGCCGCTCGGCCATCGAAGCCGTCCAGCTCTTCATCGTTTCCGCGCTGCTCGTCCGCGCCCGCCCCGCTGCGAGGCCGGCTGCCGCTTAAAGGCGCTGCCAGGGGCTGGCCTGTGGAGCCGAAAGGGGACTACCATGCCGTTGCCCGGTTCGGGCCGCCCTTCGAGGCGCCGGTCGGGATGCGCGGTTGCTGAAGAGGAGGACACGGAATGGCGAGCGTCACCATAAACGGTGAAGCCCGAACGCTGGACGGACCGGACGATACCGTCCTGTTGTGGGCCCTGCGCGACACGGCGGGCCTGACAGGGACCAAATACGGCTGCGGGGCCGGCCTTTGCGGCGCCTGCACGGTGCATGTGGACGGCAAGGCCGAGAAGTCCTGCCAGATGACCGTCGGCGATGTGGCCGGCAAGTCGGTCACCACCATCGAAGGCCTGTCCGCCGACGGCGACCATCCGGTTCAGGTCGCCTGGCGCGAGATGCATGTGCCGCAATGCGGCTTCTGCCAGACCGGGCAGATCATGCAGGCCGCCAGCCTGCTGGCCGCGAACCCGAAGCCGACCGACCGGGAAATCCTGGACGGCATGGCCGACAATATCTGCCGCTGCGGCTGCTATGAGCGCATCGTCTCTGCGGTGCGGCTCGCTTCCACGGGAGTCTAGGCCATGCTGCACATGATGGAAAAAGCGTTCCTCGGAACCCCTGTCCGCGAGGCGGCGAAGCTGGCCTTCGCCAATGTCTCCCGGCGGCGCTTCCTGCAGGGCTCGGCGGCCGGTTTCGCCGTCGCCGCCTTCGCCACCGCGGCGGAGGGTTTCGCGCGCTACAAGACCGGCGGCGACTCCATGCCGAACGGCCTGCGCTACGATCCGCATATCTTCGTGTCCATCGACCCCGACGGGACTGTGACTATCGTTGCCCACCGTTCGGAGATGGGAACGGGCTCGCGCACTTCGCTGCCGATGGTGCTCGCCGACGAGATGGGCGCGGACTGGGGGATGGTGAAGATCGTCCAGGCGGAAGGCGACGAGGAGAAATACGGCAACCAGGACACGGACGGGTCGCGCTCCATGCGCCACCACATCCAGTCCATGCGCCAGATGGGCGCGTCGGTCCGCCATATGCTCGCCAATGCCGCCGCGGAAATGTGGGGCGTGGACGCCTCGGCGGTCACGGTCGGCGTGCATGAAGTCATGGGCGGGGGCAGGAAGGCCGGCTTCGGCGCGCTTGCCGAGGCTGCGATGAAGCAGCCGGTACCCGGGTTCGAGGCGCTCTCCTTCAAGGAAGAGTCCGAGTTCCGCTATATTGGCGCGGGCAATATCGGCATCTACGACCTGCACGACATCACCACCGGCAAGGCCGTTTACGGCGCCGACGTGATGCTGCCCGGCATGAAGGTGGCGGCCGTCGCCCGTCCGCCGGTGGTCGGCGCGGAAGCGAAGCGCTACGACGCGAGCGTGGCCATGGCGGTACCGGGCGTCGAGCATGTGGCGCCGCTGCCGGCGTCGATCATGCCGGCGAAGTTCGCCCCGCTCGGCGGCGTCGCCGTCGTCGCCTCCAACACCGATGCGGCGATCAAGGGCCGCGACGCGCTGGAGATCGAATGGAGCGAAAGCCCGCATGGCGGCTACACCTCCGAATCCTACCTGGAGGAGATGCGGGCGACGGCGAAGCAGCCAGGCCAGGTGTTCCGGGCCGAGGGCGATGCGGCGGCGGCGTTTGCGGGCGCGGCCAGGACCTTCGCGCAGGAATACAGCCAGGCCCATATGGCCCACGCGATGATGGAGCCACCGGTGGCGGTCGCCAATGTCGCGGACGGCAAATGCGAGGTCTGGGCGCCGGTGCAGTCGCCTTTCGGCGCCCGCGGCGATGTCGCGGCGGCGCTCAAGATGGAAGCCGCCGACGTCAGGGTGAATGTGACCCTGCTCGGCGGCGGGTTCGGCCGCAAGTCCAAATGCGATTTCGTCATCGAGGCCGCGCTGCTCAGCCAGAAGCTGGGCGTGCCGGTCAAGGTGCAGTGGACGCGCGAGGACGATATCCGGCACAGCTTCTACCACACCACCTCGGTGGAGCGGATTGAGGTTGCGCTGGACGCCGACAACAAGGTGACCGGCTGGCGGCACAACTCGGTGGCGCCGTCGATCCTGTCCACCTTCGCGCCGGACAGCGGGCGCCAGTTCTTCATCGAGAGCGGGATGGGGCATGTCGACATGCCCTTCGAAATCCCGAACCTCTCGGTCGAGAACGGCAAGGCGATGGCGCATACGCGCATCGGCTGGTTCCGCTCCGTCTCGAACATCCCGCGCGCCTGGGCGGTTCAGTCCTTCGCGTCGGAGCTCGCGGCCGAGCTCGGCCGGGACGAGCTTGAGGTGATGCTGGAGCTGATCGGCTCCGACCGCAAGCTCGATCCGCCGAAACAGGGCTTCCCGGAGAATTTCTGGGACTATGGCGAGGTCTATGACGAGTACCCGATCGACACCATGCGCCTGAAGAACGTCCTCAGGCTGGCCGCGGAGAAGGGCGGCTGGGGCCGTCAGATGCCGGCCGGAGAGGGTCTCGGGCTGGCGGTGCACCGCTCCTTCGTCACCTATGTGGCGTCCTGCGTGCGCGTGAAGATCGTGGATGGCAGGATCACTGTGCCCGAAGTGCATATGGCGGTCGATTGCGGCTTCGCGGCCAATCCGGAGCGCATCCGCAGCCAGATGGAGGGCGCGGCCGTCCAGGGCATGACCATCGCCCTCTACAGCGGCGTCACCTTCGAGGACGGCGCGGCCGTGCAGTCGAACTACCACGACTACCAGATGGTGCGTTCGGACAACTTCCCCGAGAAGGTCCACACGCACATCGTGCCGCATCCCTTCTCGGTGCATGCGTCGGGAGTCGGCGAGCCGGGCGTGCCGCCCATCGCGCCGGCTATTGGCAATGCGGTCTTCCACGCAACGGGCAAGCGCATCCGCGACCTGCCCATGGGCGATACCGTCTGAGCCGCTTCGAGCGGACAGGCACGGGAAAGGGCCGGCCCCCGCGCCGGCTCTTTTCTTTGGCGCCCGGGCCTGTAACAGGGACCCGCCCCGGTTCACACTGTCCGCACGGCGCGTCCGGGGAAGGAAAATTTCCGAGCCATGGCCCTCGACGCCATTCCGGTTATCGATCTCGGGCCCTGCCGGTCCGGCGCCGCCGGCGACAGGCGGGAGGTGGCCGGGCGGGTCGCCTGGGCCTGCGAGAATGTCGGTTTCCTGATCGTCACCGGGCATGGAATTCCCCGGACGCTGATCGATCGCGCCTTCTCGGTTTCGCGGGAGTTCTTCGATCTTGCTCCTGAGGAAAAGGCGCAATTCATGCCGGCCGACGGCGTCGCCCCGCGCGGCTATCACGCTGTTGCGACGCGGAACCTGGCGCGGACGCTGGGGCAGGAGACCCCGCCCGACCTGCGGGAGCAGTTCTTCATCGGTCCCCCGGTCTCGCGCGCCGACCGGTTCGCGCACATTCCGGGTGCCGCCCTGTTCTACTCGGACAATATCTGGCCGGCGCGTCCGACCGCCTACCGCGAGGTCTTCACGGAGTTTTTCTGTGCGTTCGAAGTCCTTGCATCGCGGTTGATGGGTATTTTCGCGGCCGCGCTGGCCCTTCCCGAGACCTTCTTCGACGACAAGATCGACAAGCATTTCAGCACCTGCCCGTCGAACCACTATCCCGCGATCGAGGACGATCCGCTGCCGGACCAGATCCGTTGCGGCGCGCACACCGATTTCGGCAGCCTGACGATCCTCGCATTCAACGACGCGCCCGGCGGCCTGCAGGTGCTGATGCCGGACGGCTCCTGGCTGGATGTCCGGGTCGGGCCGGGGCAATTGGCGGTCAATCTCGGCGACATGATGCAACGCTGGACCAACGACCGCTGGAAGTCCACCGTCCACCGCGTGGTGAACCCGCCGGCGGAGCGGCGCCGCGAAAGCCGGCGCCAGACCATCGGCTATTTCCTCCATCCGAACTACGATGCCGAGATCGCCTGCCTGGCCTCCTGTTGCGGCGCCGGCAACCCGGCGAAATACGAGCCCATCATGGCCGGCGACCACATGCGCGAGAAAATGGAACGCCGGATCGACGGCTAGGCGGGAGCGAGGCGGACATTTCGACCCTGGGATTCATCGGGCTCGGCGCGATGGGCGGGCCCATGTGCCGGAACCTCGTGCGGCGCGCAGGCCTTGGCTTCGCCTATGCGCCCAACCGCATGTATTCCGGCCCCGGCATCGGTCCCCGCCTCGCCGTCCCGGTCGATGCCCGGTATGAAATGCTGGCGTAAAGCGCGGGTCGGGTTGGCTCCGCGGGTAGGATTCGAACCTACGACCAATCGGTTAACAGCCGACCGCTCTACCACTGAGCTACCGCGGAACGGACTCGAACGGGTACCCTTATAGCGGCCCTTTCCGGGCTTGGCGAGAGCCCTGGAGGCGCGGACCGGATTCGAACCGGTGTAAGCGGATTTGCAGTCCGATGGATAGCCACTCTCCCACCGCGCCACCGGACTCCCCACATAGGCCTGCTGCCGAGCGCGGTCAATTGCCTGTCCCGGTTCAGGACATATGAGACAGGCGGGTTTCTTTGGCTGTGCGATTGGCAAGGTGCTCGGCGGGGGTTTGTCCGCCAGGCGCGTGGTGTGGTCTGAAGGTGTTGCACTCCTCGGCGCAGGCGTCGAGCCATATGGCGGCCCGTCCGGGGTGGGTCGGGATGGCGAGGGTGTCGCGCTGGACGATCTCGCCGGGGCTTGTGGGCTTGCGGCCTTTGGGCAGGCGTCCGGCGCAGGGCCTGAGGCGCCTTGCGGCGCGCGGCCCGTTGCGGCGCAGAAGGGGCGCCGGGGTGACCGCGCCGCGCTCCATGAGGCTCTTGAGGATGCGCCCTGTAGTGCTCTCGCCGACCCGGTATCCCCGGCGTTGGAGCAGGAGGGCGATCCCGGCCTTGCCCCGCATCGGGTAGTCCTCACGCCAGTCCTTGACCGCTGCGACCGGCGCCGGCGTCCAGTCCGCCCGGCGCACCCGCCGCGCTCGGCGCGAGCGGGGCGCACGGGACGCGCCGAGCGCTTCGGCCGCCTCTGCGGCGCTCAAGCCCTTAGTCCCGCGCGCGCCGCCAGCGGGCCGGAACGGCGCGTCTGTGCGGCGCAAGAGCGGCTCCTCGTGTAACATGACGAGGCAGGCCAATCACCTGCATGGAGGTCTCCTCCAGGCTGCTCGTTTCTGCGCCAACAGCTGCGGAGACCCCGAAACCGCTTTCAAGCGGGCCGTCTCATATCTGTATGAACGAGGTCAGGTCCCCGCCGTCGCCGCCGGACGGGGACAAGCTGCTGCTTGCGTCCCGCCGTTTCCCGCAACACCATGGCGTGGCGGGACCGACGAAGGAACAGGGCCATGAAATTCGCACTGCGCTATTGCAATACCGGACGCTACACCGACCCGGCGGAGGCGGTGGCGCTGCTCCAGGCGGGAGAGGCCGCCGGATTCGAGTCCGCCTGGACCATCGAGCACACAGTGGTGCCGAAGGGCTACCGGTCCTCCTATCCCTATGCGGACGGCGGCAGGATGCCCGGCGACGAGGCCGAGTTCGTCATGCCGGACCCGCTCATCTGGATGTCCTGGGTCGCGGCGCGGACGGAGCGCATCCGCCTCGGCACCGCCATCCTGATCCTGCCGCAGCACAATCCGGTCGTCACTGCCAAGCAGGTAGCCACCCTGGACGCCATGTCGGGCGGGCGGATCGAGCTCGGTATCGGCGTCGGCTGGCTCAGGGAGGAATTCGACGCTCTCGGCGTGCCTTTCGAGGACCGGGGCGCGCGCACCGACGACTATGTGCACGCCATGCGCGAACTCTGGCGATCGCCGGCGCCGACCTACAGGGGGCGCTTCGTTTCCTTCGAGAACGCCTTCATGCAACCGAAACCGCGCAACCGCACGGTGCCGATCACGGTCGGCGGCCACTCCAAAGCGGCAGCCCGGCGGGCAGGCCGACTCGGGGACGGCTTCTTCCCGGCGCGCGGCGCGCCCGAGGACCTGTTCGGCCTCGTGCGCAGCACGGCGCGCGAGCACGGGCGCGATCCCGATGCGATCACGCTCACCTGCTCGATCCCGGACGATCTCGAGGACCTGCCGCGCCTGGCCGCGATGGGCGTCGGCCGCGTCACCGTGCCGGTGACGGGCGTTGCCGGCCTCGCCATGCGCGTGCGCGGTCCGGAGGACCTGATGCCCTGGAAGGAGACCATCGAGCGCTATGCCGACCTCTGAGCGGTAAACGGCCCGGTCAGGCCCGGACGGCGGCGATCAGATATTCGATGTTGCCTTCCGGGCCGCGCACGGGGCTTTCCTCCAGGCCGAGCACGGACCAGCCGTCGAGGCTCTCCAGCCAGGCGCGGACGGTCTCGCAGACTTCCCGGCGCACCGCCGGGTCGCGCACGACGCCGCCCTTGCCGACGCGCCCGCGCCCGGCCTCGAATTGCGGCTTGACGAGCGCCGCCAGATGGGCGCCCGGCCGGGTGAGCGCGAGCGGCGCGGGCAGCACCGTCGCAAGCGAGATGAAGGAGGCATCGCAGACGACCAGATCGATCGGGTCCGGCGCCTCGGCCGCCGTCAGGTAGCGCGCATTGGTGCGCTCCAGCACGCGCACGCGGGCATCGTTGCGCAGCTTCCAGGCGAGTTGCCCGCGCCCGACATCGACGGCCCAGACCCGCCGGGCGCCGTTCGCCAGCAACACATCGGTAAAGCCGCCGGTGGACGCCCCGACATCCAGGCATATCCTGTCCCGGACGGGGATGGCGAAGGCCTCGAGGCCGTGGGCGAGCTTCAGCCCGCCGCGCGAGACCCAGGGATGCGCCCGCCCGCGCACCTCCAGCGGCATGTCGGGGCCGACGGGCTGGCCTGCCTTGTCCAGCCTTCGCGTGCCGGAATAGACCGTGCCTGCAAGAACGAGCGACTGAGCCTGTGTCCGGTTTTCTGCGAGGCCGCGCGCGACCAGGACCTGGTCGAGGCGGTCCTTCACCCCGCTACTGCGACCGGCGTAGGGCCGAGCGCGGCAAACACCGTCCGGAAAATGCTGTCCGCGTCCAGCCCCGCCTGGGCCACCTGCGCTTCCGGCTTGTCATGGTCGATGAAGACATCCGGCATGACCAGGGACCGGACCTTCGGGCCGCCGTCCAGAAGACCGCGGCTCGCCAGGAACTGAAGCACGAAGGCCCCGAAGCCGCCAACCGAGCCCTCCTCGACGGTGAGCAGGAGCTCGTGGTTCTCCGCCAGCCGGCGCACCAGGTCCTCGTCCAGCGGCTTGGCGAAGCGCGCATCCGCGACGGTGGTCGAGATCCCCTCCGCATCCAGCCGCTCCGCTGCCGCCAGCGCATCGTGAAGCCGGGCGCCGTAGGAGAGAATGGCGGCCTTCGCGCCTTCGCGCATGACGCGGCCCCTGCCGATTTCCAGAGCCTCGCCGCGCTCGGGCATGGGCGCCCCCACGCCCTCGCCGCGCGCATAGCGCAGCGCGCAGGGTCCGTCGTCGATGGCCACCGCCGTCGCGACCATATGCACGAGGTCGGCTTCGTCGGCGGCCGCCATCAGCACGAAATTCGGCAGGCAGCCGAGATAGGCGATGTCGAAGGCGCCGCAATGGGTCGCGCCGTCGGCGCCGACATAGCCGGCCCGGTCGATAGCGAAACGCACCGGCAGCGACTGGATTGCAACATCGTGGACGACCTGGTCGTAGCCGCGCTGGAGGAAGGTCGAATAGATCGCGGCGAAAGGCTTTATGCCCTCGCAGGCCAGTCCGGCGGCGAAGGTCACCGCATGCTGCTCGGCGATGCCGACATCGAACGCGCGGTCCGGGAAGCGCGCGCCAAACGCTTCCACGCCCGTGCCGGAGGGCATGGCCGCGGTAATGGCGCAGACCGCCGGGTCGCGCTCGGCCTCGGCGATCAGACTCTTCGCGAAGACCGAAGTGTAGGAAGGCGCGGCGGGTTTCGACTTCGCCTGGACGCCGGTGTCGAGGTCGAACTTGGACACGCCGTGATACTTGTCGCCGGAGGTTTCCGCCGGTTCGTAGCCCTTGCCCTTCTGCGTGACTGCATGGATCAGCACCGGTCCGCGGCCCTCCGTATCGCGGACATTGCGCAGGATGGGCAGCAGGTGGTCGAGATTGTGGCCGTCTATCGGGCCCACATAGTAGAAGCCCATTTCCTCGAAGAGCGTGCCGCCAGTGACGAGGCCGCGCGCATATTCCTCCGCCCTGAGCGCCGCGATCTCGAACGGCTTGGGAAAGCGGCGCGCCACCTCCTTCGCCACCTGCCTCAGCGAACGGTAGGAACGCGAGGAAATCAGCCGCGCGAGGTAGTTGCTCATCGCGCCCACATTGGGTGCGATCGACATGTCGTTGTCGTTCAGCACCACCACCAGAGGAAGTTCCATCGCGCCGGCATTGTTCATCGCTTCATAGGCCATGCCGGCCGTCATCGCCCCGTCCCCGATCACTGCGATGCAGCGCCGTTCGTCGCCCCGGAGCTTGGCCGCCGCCGCCATGCCGAGCGCTGCCGAGATCGAGGTCGAGCTGTGCGCCGCGCCGAAGGGGTCGTAGGGGCTCTCGACGCGCCGGGTGAAGCCCGAGAGGCCGCCGCCCTGGCGCAGTGTGCGTATCCCGGACCGCCGCCCTGTCAGGATCTTGTGCGGATAGGCCTGGTGGCTCACATCCCAGATCAGGCGGTCGCGCGGGGTTTCGAACACCGCATGCAGCGCCACGGTGAGTTCGATCACGCCGAGGCTGGCGCCCAGGTGGCCGCCCGTCTGCGCGACCGTATCCACCGTCTCGAAGCGCAGCTCCGCGGCGAGCTGCTTCAACTCGTTGTCGGAGAGTCCGCGGAGGTCCGCAGGAGAGTCGATGCGGTCCAGCAAGGGGGTCGTTCGGTTGGACAGGTACATGGGTGACCTCTCAACTGCTCCGTTGGACGGCAAACCGGGCAGCGTCCCGCAAGGGATCGGCACGGGTTCCGAAACAATCGAGATGCGCGGCCGCCTGCTCGCTCAGCATCGCCGCCCGCGCCCGCGCCGCCTCGATGCCGAGGAGCGAGACGACCGTGGCCTTGCCTTGCGCGGCGTCCTTGCGCAGCCGTTTCCCGGCTTCCTCTTCCGAGCCGTCGGCGTCGATCAGGTCGTCCGCGATCTGGAAGGCGAAACCGAGGTCTTGCGCATAGGCGGTGAGCGCCCGCTCCGCATCGGCCGGCGCTCCGCCCAGAAGCGCGCCGGCCCGGCAGCAGAAGGCGATCAGCGCGCCGGTCTTCATGCGTTCCAGGCGGGCGATTTCGCCGAATTCGAACTCGGTGCGTTCGGCGAGCATGTCGAGCATCTGGCCGCCGCACATGCCCTCGGCCCCGGCCGCGTGCGCCAGCCCGCCGACCAGCCTGAGGCGGACGGCCGCGCTCGGATGCGTCCCGGCGTCGGCCAGAACCTCGAAAGCAAGCGTCAACAGGGCGTCGCCCGCCAGGATCGCGGTCGCCTCGTCCCATGCGGCATGGACGGTCGGCCGGCCCCGCCTGAGGTCGTCATCGTCCATCGCCGGCAGGTCGTCATGGACCAGAGAATAGCAATGCACCAATTCGACCGCGACGCCGCAGCGCAGCGAAAATCGTTCCTCCACGCCGAACAGGCCGGCGGACGCGACGACCAGGAACGGCCTGAGCCGCTTGCCCGGGCCGAGCGCGGCATAGCGCATGGCGTCGAACAGCCGCCTCTCCGCGCGCCCCGTCTCGGGCAGCAGGCCGGCCAGTATCCGGTCAACCTTGGCGCAGACCTGTCCGAGACGGTCGGGGAAGCCCGTCACCCGCCGGCGTCCGGATCGAGCGGCTCGGCTGCAGGAGCGCCGGCGCGGTCCAGCGCGATCTTCTCGACCTTTTCCTGCGCCAGACGCAGCTTGTCTTCGCAGTGTCGTTTGAGCGCCGCGCCGCGCTCATAGGCGGCGATAGCGTCTTCGAGCGGCGTCCGGCCCTGCTCCAGCCGCTGGACGATCTGCTCGAGCTCCGCCATGGCGTCCTCGAAGCTCATCGCCGAAATTCCGGTCGTTTCAGCCGCCACCGGCCAACCTCTGCCGTAATCTTTAGGGTCCTGAAGTCTACTATGCCTGCAGCGCCGGTTCAAACTCGGCCGGACCGGCATGCACATACCGATGCCGGTCAGGCTGAAGCCTCTCCGGTCGCGAGCACGATCTTGCCGGCAACCTTGCGCGAGAGGAGGCGGCGCAGGGCATCGGCCGCCCGTTCGAGAGGCCAGGTTTCGGCGATGCGGGGCTTGAGCGCGCCGTCCTCGTAGAGCTTGAAGAGGTCCGCGAAGCTCCGTTGCAGCCGCTCCGGCTCGCGTTCCCGGTGCGAGCTCCAATAGACCCCGATGGCGGCGGCATTCTTTACCAACAGCAGATTGGCCGGCGCCTGCGGAATGCGCCCGGCCGCGAAACCGACCACCAGCAACCTGCCGCCCCAGGCGATGGAGCGCATCGAAGCGTCGAAAACATCGCCGCCCACCGGATCGTAGATGACATCCGCGCCGCGCCCCTCCGTGAGATCCCTGACCCGCGCCCGGATATCCTCGCTCCTGTAGTCGATGCCGTGGTCCGCCCCATGTTCGAGGGCGACGGCCAGCTTGTCCGGCCCGCCGGCGGTGGCGATGACGGTTGCGCCCATCGCCTTGCCGATCTCGACCGCGGTAAGCCCGACGCCGCCGGCCGCACCGTGCACGAGCAGCGTTTCGCCGGCCTTCAGGCCACCGCGATGGTCGAGGCCGATATGGCTCGTGCCGTAAGTCACAGGGAAGCCCGCCGCCGTGACGAAATCCATGCTCTCCGGCAGGCGGTAAACATGCACGGCGGGAACGCATACCTGTTCGCGGTACGCGCCGTAGTCCATGACCGCCATCACGCGCTCGCCGATCCCGAAGTCTTCGACGCCGGGCCCGAGCGCATCGATACGGCCCGCGCATTCGAAACCGGGGCTGAAGGGGAAGTCCGGGCGGGTCTGGTACTGGCCGGCAGCCACCAGCGAGTCGGCGAAGTTCACGCCGACGGCGGCTGCGCGGACCCTCACCTCGCCGGGGCCGGGCGCCTCCGGTTCGACGTCCTCGACGGTGAAGGCGTCGATCCCGTCGAAGGACCGGCAGAGCACCGCGCGCATCAGCGCAGCACCCGGCTGAGCATCGCCTCGGAGCGCCCGTTGGCGAGTTCCTTCATGGCCGCCACCTCCGTCGCGGCGCCTTCTCGCGCGAAAGCGTGGTCTGTATTCGGGTAGGTATAAATCTCGGCGCCTGCATGGCTGGCCAGCGCCGCCGCCGTCGCATCGCGGATATGAGGCGGCGTCCAGGCGTCCGCCTCGCCGATATGCAGCATGACCGGGCGTGCGATCTGCGCCGCCTCGCCGAGATAGTCCTCGATGCCGACGCCGTAATAGGAAATATCGCAATCCGCCTCGCCGCGCGCGGCGTGCAGGAAGGCCAGCAGCCCGCCAAGGCAATAGCCCTGGGTCGCGACCTTGCCGCTGCATTCCGGCATGTCACGGAGCCGCGCAACCGTGGCCGCCATATCCGAGACCGCGAGATCGACATCGAATTGCGGCCGCGTTGCGAGCGCCCGGTCCCGGTGGCCCGGCGTCTCCGGGTCGAGTTCGAAGTCCGGGTCGATCCGCCAGTAAAGCTTCGGACAGACCGCGAGGAACCCCCTGCCGGCCCAGTAGTCGGCGATGGCGCGCATGAAGCGGTTGACCCCGAAGACCTCGTTCAGCAGCACGAGGCCGGGCGCCGGACCGCTGCTGTCGGGTAACGCGGCATAAGCGCCGAAGGTTTCGCCGGCGCGGGTCGCGATCGTAAGCTCGGGCATGGATGAGGCGTCTCGTTTCGGTGAGTATTGCCCATTGTAGCAGGCAGTTCCGACAAGGCGGACATCCGGAGCGATATGCGCGACAATGGGCGCACCGGGCAATCCGGGGAAGCCAAGGGGAATCCGGGGCATGGCCGAACTGGAAGGTAAGACCGCCGTCATTACGGGGGGAGCGAGCGGAATCGGCGAGGCGACGGCGCGGCTGTTCGCCGCCGAGGGCGCGCGCGTCGTGATCGCGGACATGCAGCGCGAGCGCGGCGAGGCGCTGGCCGGCGAGCTCGGCGAGGCGGCGCTGTTCGCCTCCTGCGAAGTCCGCAGCGAGGCGGAGGTGAAGGCGGCCGTCGATCTCGCGCTCGACCGGTGGGGCCGGCTCGACTGCATGTTCAACAATGCGGGCTTCGGCGGCGCGCTCGGGCCGCTCGAGGCGATTCCGGCGGAAGAGTTCGATCTGTCCTTCGATGTGCTGGTGCGCGGCGTGTTCCTCGGCATGAAGTACGCGATTCCGGCGATGAAGGCGCAGGGATCGGGCAGCATCGTCAACACCGGCAGTATCGCCGGCCTCACCGCCGGGCGCGGGCCGCAGGTCTATTCGGCCGCCAAGGCGGCCGTGGTGCATCTCTCCAAAGTTTCGGCGATGGAGCTCGGCGAGCACTCGGTCCGGGTGAATTGCGTCTGCCCCGGCTATATCGCGACGCCGCTTTCGGCCAACACCGTCGGCAAGCCGGACCGCCTGATCGAGGAACGGCTGGACGACTACGCCCTGCAGCAACCGATCCCGCGCGTCGGGCGGCCGCGCGACATCGCCGAGGCTGTGCTTTATCTGGCAAGCGACCGGTCGAGCTTCGTCACCGGCCAGGCGATCACCGTGGACGGCGGCGCGGCCACGGGCGTGCTCTGGCGCGACCAGAAACCCTTCTACCGGCAATACCGCCCCATCCGCGTCTATCACCCCGACCGCCGTTAGCGCTCCGGTGCCGCTGTTCGAGACCCACATTGTCGTGGACTGGTCGGCGCGTTCAAAGCCAAGTCCTGCCAGGCAGAGCCGTGATTCGATCTGGTGGGCGGCCATTCGCGAAGGTCGTGCTTTGGAGCCGCACTATGTTCGCACGCGCCATGAGGCCGTAGAGCATCTATCGGCTTTTGTCGCCGGTGAACTGGATGCCGGGCGTCGCGTGCTGGCCGGCTTCGATTTCCCGTTCGGTTATCCGGCGGGCGTTGCGGAGCGCTTGACCGGCCGGGCTGGCGCCCATGCGGTCCGGGATTGGCTCGCGGAGCGCATCGAGGATCGTCCGGATAACAGCAACAACCGTTTTGCCGTTGCGGATGAAATGAACCGATGCTGGCCGGGGGCGGGGCCGTTTTGGGGCCGTCCGCCGGCATGGCGCCATGAGCAGGTCCCGGTCAGGGCGCGCGACCGAACCTGCCGGGAGGGGCATCCGGCGGAGCGCCGCATCGCCGATCTTCGCGCAACGGGCGCCAAGACCGTCTGGCAATTGGCCTATGCGGGTTCCGTCGGCTCGCAGGTGCTTGTGGGCCTGCCGGCGCTGAAACGGCTGCTGGGGGACCGGCGCATCGGCGGCCGCGGCGCGATCTGGCCCTTCGATACCGGGCTGCAGGCGCCGGATACCCGCAAGACGCCGCTCGTCCTCGCGGAAATCTATCCGTCGCTTCTCGGGACGCTGGTTGGCGAATGCCGGGAGGACGGGGAAATCCTCGACCGCGCCCAGGTTCGCGTCAATGCGGCGGCATTCGCGCGGCTGGACAGGCGGGGCGGCCTTGCCCCACTGTTCGAGGGTGCGCCCGATCTTGGGCCGGATGAACGCCGCCTGATCGAGAAAGAAGAGGCTTGGATACTCGGCCTCGGCCATGAGGCCGAGCTAAGCCGTTCCGCAGAAACGAAACGAACGAAGATGCCCAGTAGAAGCGTGTCCTGCCGCATCGGCGTCGATGTCGGCGGGACCTTTACCGATGTTGTTATCGACCATGCCGGCGGGCGGACCTCCGGCAAGGTGCCGACGACCCCGGACGCGCCCGAAATCGGGGTGATGGACGGTATCGCGGCGGCGCTCGACCGCGCCGGCGTCGCGCCCGAAGCCGTCGAACTCGTCATCCACGGCACCACGCTCGCCACCAATGCGCTGATTGAGCGCAAGGGGGCCAGGACGGCGCTGCTGACCACCGAGGGGTTCCGCGACTCCATCGAGATGGCCTATGAGCACCGCTTCGAGCAATACGACCTCTACATGGAGCGCCCGGAGCCGCTGGTGCCCCGCGAACTCCGCCTCGGCGTGCCGGAGCGGCTGGCCGCGGACGGCTCCCTGCTCATGGCCCTCGACGAGGCGGCGGTCGCCGCCCATGCCGCGTTCTTCCGCGAGGAAGGCGTTGAGGCGGTCGCGGTCGGCTTCCTGCATTCCTATGCCGATGACTCCCACGAGCGCCGCGCGGCCGCGATTCTGCGCCGGGAACTGCCGGAGGCGACGGTCTGCCTGTCGTCGGAAGTGTCGCCCGAAATTCGCGAATATGACCGCCTCTCCACCACGGTCGCCAACGCCTATGTCCGCCCGTTGATCGCCGGCTATGTCGGCCGGCTGGAAGGCGCGCTCAGGGAGCGGGGCCTCGCTTGCCCGTTGCTTCTGACCATGTCGAGCGGCGCGGTGACGACGGCCGAGACGGCCAGGCGGTTTCCCATCCGGCTTGTCGAGTCGGGCCCGGCCGGCGGGGCCGTGCTCGCCCGCAATGTCGCGGCCGAGCACGGCCTCGAAACGGCGCTTTCCTTCGATATGGGCGGCACGACGGCCAAGATCTGCCTGATCGACGACTACCGCCCGCAACTATCGCGCAATTTCGAGGTGGCGCGGCAATACCGGTTCCTGAAGGGAAGCGGCCTGCCGCTGCGTATCCCGGCAATCGAGATGGTCGAGATCGGTGCGGGCGGCGGCTCGATTGCGCGCGTCGATGCGTTGCGCCGGATCGCCGTCGGGCCGGACAGCGCCGGCGCCGAACCCGGACCCGCCTGCTACGGCCGCGGCGGCGGCGCGCCCACGGTGACGGACGCCGACCTGATGCTCGGGCGCATCGACCCCGTCCGGTTCGCCGGCGGCGCGATGGCGCTGGATGGCGCCGCTGCGCGCCAGGCCGTTGAGCGTGGCGTTGGGGAGCCGCTGGGCATGACGGGCGAGGTCGCGGCGGCCGGGATCGGCGAAATCGTGGACGAGGCCATGGCCAATGCCGCGCGCATCCATGCAATCGAGAGCGGCAAGCCGCTCGCCGGACGGGCGCTTGTCGCATTCGGCGGCGCCGCCCCGCTGCATGCCGCGCGCCTCGCGACCAAGCTGGGAATCGACACGGTGATCGTGCCGCCGGGAGCCGGGGTGGGCTCCGCCATCGGCTTCCTGTCGGCGCCCATCGCCTATGAGGTCGTGCGCTCGCGCTTCATCGCACTCGACAATTTTGCGCCGGCGGCCGTCGATGCGCTGTTCGACGACATGCGGGAGGAAGCGGAGGCCGTAGTGCGGCTGGGCGCGCCCGATGCCGTGCTGGAGGAAACCCGGACCGGATACATGCGCTACCGCGGGCAGGGGCACGAGATTGCGGTGGCGCTGCCGGAACGCGCCGATGCGGAAGACTATCGCGAACGCTTCGACGAGGCCTATCGGCGCCTCTACGGCCGCACCATTCCGGCGCTGGAGGTGGAGGCGATGTCGTGGAGCCTTGCGCTCGGCGCCGCCGACCGGCTGCCGCCGCGCCTGCCCGAGCCGGAGCCGCGGGCGGCCGGCGCGCCCCTGGGCAAGCGGACGCTGTACGATACGGAATCGGGCGGGCCGAAGGAGGCGGCGGTGCATGTGCGCGCCGACCTCGCTCCGGGCGTCCGGCTTGCCGGCCCGGCGGTCGTGGTAGAGGATGAAACCGCCACCGTCGCACCCGCCGGCTTCGACCTCGCCGTCGCCGCCTCGGGAGCGCTGGTGCTGACGCGGAGGACACCGCGGTGACGCCGGAATCCCTCAGGCTCGACGATGCCGCTCTTGCGCGCCTCGCAGCAGGCGGAGAGGGCGCGCGGGTCGAGTTGAAGGAGAGCCTTGCAGGGCGGTCGCGGGAGCGAATTGAGGAAGCGGTCTGCGCGTTCGCCAACGATCTGGCGGGCAACGAAGGGCCGGGCGTCGTCCTTGTCGGTCTTCGCGACGACGGCTCTCCCGCCGGTATCGAGGTGACGGATCGGCTGTTGCTCACGCTTGCGGATATCCGCAGCGCCGGCAATGTGCTGCCGCCGCCGATGCTGCTGGTGGAAAGGCGCATGTTGAGCGGCGCCGAAATAGCTGTTGTGACCGTCGCGCCCTCGGACTCGCCGCCCGTGCGATGCCGGGGCCGCATCCATGTCCGCAACGGGCCGCGGCGCAGTATCGCCACGGTGCAGGAGGAGCGGGTGCTGAACGAGCGCAGGCGTTTCGGCGACCGGCCCTTCGACCTCCGGCCGATCGCCGACTTGCACAGACGGCGGTTTGAAGACGAGTATTTGCCGAACGCCGTAGCCCCGGATGTGCTGGCGGCGAACGACCGCAGCTACCCGCAGCGCCTTGCGGCGGCCAAGACGATTGGGTCCACGGAGGACGAGCGCCCGACCGTGTTCGGCCTGCTGGTCCTCGGCAGGCGTCCCCGGGATTTTGTCGGCGGATCATGGGTGCAGTTCCTGCGCGTCGACGGTCGGGAACTCGGCGACGAGATCGTCGACGCAGAGACGGTTGACGGGCCGATATCCGATGTCGTGAGGCGTTTGGAAGAGAAGCTCCGCTCCCACAACCGCTGCAGGGTCGATTTCGTCAGCGCCGACCGGGAGCGGCGAAGCTATCTCTATCCGCCAGCGGCGCTGCAACAGTTGTTCCGGAACGCAGTGATGCACCGGACATATGAGGGCACGAATGCGCCGGTGCGGGTGACATGAATGGCAGCGTCAATGTGGAAAATTTCGGCCGACCTGGCGTTGTCGATTACCGGAATCCCAATCTTGCCGAAGCGATGCGAAGCCTCGGCCATGTCCAGCGGTTCGGCGCCGGTATCGGCACGGCGCAACGGCTCTTGCGCGAAGCCGGCCATCCCGAAGCGCGGTTCGATGTAGACTCTACGCATGTGCTCGCGACAGTGAACAAGGCGTCCAATTCGTTGGCGGAAACAAGGACCTCAGGACGATGATCGAAGCATTCGATGCGGTGCGCCATCAGGTGATGTGGAACCGGCTGCTTTCGGTGGTCGAGGAGCAGGCGCAGACGCTGGTGCGCACGGCGTTCTCGACCTCGGCGCGCGAGGCCGGCGACATTTCGGCGGGCGTTTTCGACCTCTCCGGGCGGATGCTGGCCCAGGCGGTCACGGGCACGCCCGGCCATGTCAACTCTATGGCGCTCTCGGTCGGCCATTTCGTCGAGAAGTTTCCCCCGGAGACCATGCGCAAGGGCGATGTCTTCATCACCAACGACCCGTGGAAGGGCACCGGCCACCTGAACGACTTCACGGTCGTTTCGCCGACCTTCCGCGACGGGCGCATCGTGGCGCTGTTCGCCTCCACCAGCCATGTCGTCGATGTCGGCGGCCTCGGCCAGGGACCGGACGCCCGGCAGGTCTATCAGGAGGGGCTGTTCGTGCCGCTGATGCCGTTCGCCGAGGCGGGGCGGGTCAACGAATGGTTCCTGGACATGGTGCGGGCCAATGTGCGCGAGCCGCGCATGGTGGTCGGCGACCTCTACGCGCTCGCCGCCTGCAACGACACCGGCAGCGAGCGGCTCCTGGCGATGATGGACGAATACGGCCTGGAGGACCTCGCGACACTGGCCGACTTCATCGTCGACAGCAGCCGGCGCGCCATGGCCGATGCGATAGGCGCCCTGCCGCAGGGAAGCTGGTCCCACTCCATGACCATCGACGGCTTCGACCGGGAGGTCGAGCTGGCGGCGCGGCTGACGGTCGCAGACGGGGCCATCGAAGTCGATTTCGACGGAACCTCCGGGCTCTCCGATTTCGGCATCAACTGCCCGCTTTGCTACACCATCGCCTATACGAGTTTCGGCGTGAAATGCATCGTTGCGCCGGAACTCCCGAACAATGCCGGCGCGCTTGAAGCCATCCGGGTGACGGCGCCGGAAGGCAGCATCCTGAATCCGCCGCATCCCTGCGCCGTCTATGCGCGCTCCAATATCGGCCACATGCTGCCGGATGTGGCGTTCGGCTGCCTGTACCAGGCGATTCCGGACCGGGTGCCGGCGGAAGGCTGTTCGGCGCTCTGGACGCTCAGGCTCGGCGCGGGCCACGGGATCACGGCGCGCGCCGGCTCGCAGTCCACGCCGTTCCAGATCATGAGCTTCCACTCCGGCGGCGCCGGCGCCCGGCCCGGCCTGGACGGCCTCTCGGCGACGCCCTTTCCCTCCGGCGTGCGCAATGTGCCCGTCGAGGCGACCGAGGCGATCACGCCGCTCGTGTTCTGGAAGAAGGAGCTGCGCCCCGACAGCGGCGGTCCGGGCCGGACGCGCGGCGGCCTCGGCCAGACCATCGAGGTCGAGAACCGCGAAGGCGCGCCGTTCGGCATCTACGCCACCTTCGAACGCACCGTGCATGCGGCGCGCGGGCGGGGCGGCGGCGGGCCGGGCGCGCTCGGACGGTTGAGCCTGGGTTCCGGCAAGAAGCTGCGCAACAAGGGCTTCCAGGTCGTCCCGGAAGGCGAGAGGCTGGTGGTGGAGATGCCGGGCGGCGGCGGGCTGGGAGACCCTGCGGCGCGGGACCCGGCGGCGGTCGAGAAGGACGTGCGGCGCGGACTGGTCAGCCCGGAAGCGGCCACCGGCGACTACGGTTTCGATCCGGCTTCCAGCCGCACCTCGCCGACCCGCTGACCGGAGCGCCGGTCGAAGGTCCAGAACAGCACCGCCCCGTCTTTCTCCAGCCGGATGACAAGGTCGTCGCCCGCAACGCGCCAGTCCTTGACCTCGGCTCCCTCGGGCAACTGCCAGCGGACCTCTCCGGTCGCCGCGGGCGCGAGCGAGCGATTGACGATCGTGACCAGCACGACCGCAACGCCGGCGACGATCAGCACGCCCATACCGATGATCAGGGCTTTCAGACCCATCCGCCGCGTCCCGCCCCTCGCCTCGGCCGCGGTATTGCCATAGTTGTGCGCGGGAGTCATCGGTATGGAGACGATTCCGTGACAGCGGACCGGAAAAGCACGGTCTTCGAAGCCGTCGCGCCGCCCGAGGCGGACGGCGAGCGTCTGGACCGGATGCTGGCCCGCGCGATCCCGGCGCTCTCGCGTTCCCGCATCCAGGCGCTGATTGCCGAGGGGGGCGTCTCGCCCGCGGCGCGCAAGGCGGTCGCCGGACAAGCTTACCGGGTCAGCGTGCCGCCGGTGCGCGCCGCCGAACCCGAGCCGGAAGCGATCCCGCTGGCGGTGATGCATGAGGACGCGCATCTGATCGTCGTGGACAAGCCGGCGGGCATGGTGGTGCATCCCGCTCCGGGCCATGCCGGCGGCACGCTGGTGAATGCGCTGCTCGACCATTGCGGGGCGGGCCTCTCGGGCATCGGGGGCGTCGCCCGGCCGGGCATCGTCCACCGGCTGGACAAGAATACCTCCGGCCTGATCGTGGCCGCAAAGACGGAAGCGGCCCATGCGGGGCTCCGCGCGCTGTTCGAGACGCATGACATCGACCGCGGCTACCTGGCGCTGGTGCAGGGGCTGCCATCGCCGGCCGCCGGGCGGATCGAGGCGCCCATCGGCCGCGACCCGCGCCATCGCAAGCGCATGGCGGTCGTCGAGCGCGGACGCGCGGCGGTCACGCATTACCGGGTGGAGGCCGCTTTCGGCACGCGCGCGTCCAGCGTCGCCTGCCGCTTGCAGACCGGCCGCACGCACCAGGTCCGGGTTCATATGGCCCATATCGGCCACGGGGTGATCGGGGACCCGCTCTATGGCGGGCGGCGGCGCGGCATGCCGGCCTTTCCGCGCCAGGCGCTCCACGCCGCCCAGCTCGGTTTCCGCCACCCCGCAACAGGCGGCAACATGCGGTTCGAAAGCCCGCCTCCGGCAGACTTCCATGAACTTGCAGTAATGTTGCAGGCTTGAATTTCTAGCCGCCGCCTCTATGTTTCAAAGGAGTGGAGAGGGACCGGACCATGGCCGAAAATTCCGTTGCCGGCCGCAATATCCCGGCGCTTGGCGGGGAGAACAGTCTTTCCCGCTACCTGCATGAAATCCGCCAGTTCCCGATGCTGGAGCAGGAAGAGGAATACATGCTGGCGAAGCGCTGGGTCGAGCAACAGGATGTGGACGCGGCGCACCGGCTGGTGACCAGCCATCTGCGCCTGGTCGCCCGCATCGCCATGGGCTATCGCGGCTACGGGCTGCCGGTGAGCGAACTGATCTCCGAAGGCAATGTCGGCATGATGCAGGCGGTCAAGCGCTTCGATCCCGAAAAGGGCTTCCGCCTGGCGACCTATGCGATGTGGTGGATACGGGCGTCCATCCAGGAATACATCCTGCATTCCTGGTCGCTGGTGAAGATCGGCACGACGGCGGCGCAGAAGAAGCTGTTCTTCAATCTCCGCCGCCTGAAGCACCGCCTCAAGGCCATCGACGACGGCGACCTGTCGCCCGAGCATGTCACGAAGATCGCCGACGAGCTCAGGGTATCCGAGGACGAGGTCGTCCAGATGAACCGCCGCCTCGCCGCGCCGGACCGCTCCCTGAACGCGCCGATGCGCATCGAGGGCGACGGCGAATGGCAGGACTGGCTGGCCGACGGGAGCGAGAGCCAGGAGACGCTCTACGGTGAACGCGAGGAACTGGAGCGCCACCGCCGGATGCTCGCCGGCGCAATGGATGTGCTCAACGACCGCGAGCGGCGTATCCTGCACGAACGCCGTCTGCGCGAGGACCCGGCGACGCTTGAGGACCTCAGCCAGGAATTCGGCGTGAGCCGCGAGCGCGTGCGCCAGATCGAGGTGCGCGCCTTCGGGAAACTGCAGCGCGCCGTCCGCGAGGCGGTCGTGAAGGACCGGCTGCATGTCGAGCGGGCGATAGACGCTGGCGTGGGCGCCGTCGCAGGGGCGTAGCCGCCGCCTTACCCCGCCCTGGAGAAGCCTCCGGTCTCCGGGTCCATCGTCCAGAGTTCCCCTTCGGCGATGTCGAACCAGGCGCCGTGCAGGCCGAGACGGCCGCGGTCCTCCAGGATCGACACGCAGGGGAAGGTCCGGAGATTCGCGACCGACTGGCGAATCGAGGCTCGTTCCAGCGCGGTCTGCCGTTCCGCATCCGTCAGTCCCCGGCCGCCTGCTATCGCTTCCACGGCAGGCCCGAGCAGGTTCATCCACTTGCCGATGAAATCGCCGGGCGAGAGCGGCGCCGCCGCCGGGTGAAGCGCCGCGCGGATGCCGCCGCAGCGCCCGTGGCCGAGCACGACGACATGCCGGACCTTCAGGCCCTGCAAGGCGAATTCGAGCGCGGCCGCCGTCGAGCGGCAGATGTCGTCCGGCTCGCAGGGCGGCACCAGGTTGGCGACATTGCGGACGACGAACATCTCGCCCGGCGCGGCATTGAAGACCGTTTCCGGCGCAACCCGCGAGTCGCAGCAGGCGATGACCATGACCTCCGGCGCCTGCCCCTGTTCGGCGAGCAGGCGGTAGCGGCCGCGCTCCCGCGCATACCGGTCGGTCCTGAAGCAGCGGTAGCCGTCGAGAAGCGGTTTCGGGAAACCGGTCATTGGCGCGACCCTCCGCAGGCGCTGGCTCGTTTCCGGGCGGCTTGCCGGTATCGATGGGGCAACATCGCGACAAGGTCAACGCCCCCCCGGCGGCAAGGCCGGCTTGAAGCGGCCGGGCGCCGCTCCATATCGCCGCGAGCGACTCCAGCAGCGAACGGGCGCCGAGACCGCCATGCCATTTCAGACCGGCCTTCTTCTCTTCCCCAACCTCACCCAGCTCGACATGACGGGCCCCTACGAGGTCTTCGCCAAGTTCCCGGACTCCGAGGTCCATCTCCTCTGGAAGACCCTGGACCCTGTGACGGCCGCCGGCGGCATGCGGCTGCTGCCGAGCACGACCTTCGCCGACTGCCCGCAGCTCGACCTCGTCTGCGTGCCGGGGGGCGCCGGGATGAACCCGCTGCTCAACGACGAGGAGGTGCTGGATTTCCTGCGCCGCCAGGCATCGGGCGCGCGCTACATCACCTCCGTCTGCACGGGGTCGCTGGTGCTGGGCGCGGCGGGGCTCCTGCGCGGGCGCCGCGCCACGACCCACTGGATGTCGCTGCCGATGCTGGCCGCCTTCGGCTGCGAGCCGGTGGCCGAGCGCGTGGTGGTGGATGGCAATGTCATCACCGGCGGCGGTGTCACCGCCGGCATCGATTTCGCCCTGACCGTGGCGGGAGAACTTTTGGGGGCCGAGGCGGCGGAGAGGATTCAGCTCGGCATGGAATACGACCCGCATCCCCCGTTCGATGCCGGCAGTCCGGAACGGGCCGGGGCCTCCGTTGTCGAAGCCGTGCGCGAAGCGGCGGCAGCGCGGCAGACCGAGCGGGAAGTCGAGATCGGGCGCGCGAAGGCCCGGCTCGCCGCCGGTTAGCCCGAACCGGGAGCGGGGCTTCCGGGGCCATGTCTCTCGATTCTGAAAAACCCGCCCGGAACTCGCAGGAGAAGTGTGTCCGCCGTCTCGCGCGCCCAACCAGGCGCGCGAACCGCGCCGGGGTGACAAAGAGGGCGTCCGGGGCGGCGAAAGGGGTTGGGACAGGCGGGGCCGGGGGTTGGGACGGAATTCGGTCCGGCCCGACCGGATTCCGCCCTAATCGCGGATCCAGCCGGGGCCCCAGAGGTTGAGCGTGCGTTCCTCCGCCGGCCAGAGGCGCGGCGCCATCCCGCGCGGCATATGCTCGATCTCCGCCGACAGCTCGACCGGGTCGCCGTGCGGGTCCTGGATCATGAAGAACAGGTTGTTGCCGGGACCGTGGCGGCCGGGGCCCCACCAGATCTTTTCGCCGTTGTTGGCGAAATGGTCGGCCCAGTCGCGTATGTCGGTCCAGTCGCCGGTCTCGTAGGCGTGATGGTCGGCTCTGGTCTCGGAGGCCGCGAACACGGCGAAGCTGTGATGCTCTTCGTCGGAGCGGTAGAAGGCGACACGGCGCGAGCCGGGGTCGTCCATATCCGCCAGCACATAGTCCGAGGGCGCGAAACCGAGCGCCTCCTCGTACCAGCGCATCATACCGTCGAGATTGCGGCTCGCTACCACGACATGCTGCAGGCGGGCGGTGAAGCTGCGGCCCGGCACGCCGTTGACCGTGCGGATCGCGGGAAGGTCGGCGCGCGGCAGGCCGAACACCGAGAGCCACCCGTCCGGGTCGCGCACCGCCACCGCGTCGGTGTCGAACACGGCCGACGGCGAGGGTTCCATGTTGATTCCCTGCGCCGCGATGAAGGCGCGAACGGCATCGAGCTGCGCGCGGTCCCTGAGCCGGAAGCCGTGATAGGGCCGGGCGCCGGACTCGCCCCGGCCGATCACCAGGCGCCGTCCGGGCCCCTGCAGCAGCCGGCTGCCGTCCGCCAGCTCGAAACGGTCGAAGCCGAGAAGCTCCGCATAGAAGTCGGCCAGCCGATCGGGGGCATCGCTGTCCAGGCGCAAATGATCCAGCGGCGCGGGCCATATCGGCGAGTGTGTCGGCATGGCGCTGCCTCGCTTTCTTGCCTTCGGGCGCGGGGAGGAGGAAGATGGTACGCGATCCTTCACGCTACCGGGGAGCATAAGCGAACATGGCGGCGGCGCCTATTCCAATCGTCGATATCGGCCCGGTTCTCCGGGGCGAAGCGGGTGGGCCGGAAAGGGCGGCGGGCGAACTTTCCCATGCCTGCCGCAATGTCGGCTTCTATTATTTGCGGGGCCACGGTGTGCCGCGTCCGCTCGTCGATTCCGCGTTCGAGCAGGCGCGCCGCTTCCATGCGCAGCCGCTCGAAGCCAAGATGGCGCTTCGGGCGGGGGCCGACAATGTCGGCTACATGCCCTACAGGGGGAGCGTGTCCCGGGCGTCGGGCATCTATCCCGGCGACCGGCCGAACCGGAACGAGGCGTTCTTCATGAAGCGCGACCTGGCCCCGGACCATCCCGATGTGCTTGCCGGGAAGCGCTTTCGCCCGCTCAACCGCTGGCCGGACGAGGCGGCGCTGCCGGGGTTCCGCACGACGGCGCTTGCCTATGCGGGGGCTCTGGAGACGGTGGCGAAAAGCCTGCTGCCGCTCTATGCCCGCGCGCTGGACCTCGCGCCGGACTTCTTCGACGAGGCGTTCGCGGACCCGCAATTCACGCTCAGGCTGACGCATTACGATCCGCCCGAACACTTCGAAGACGATGAGTTCAGCCTCGCGCCGCATACCGACAGTTCGTTCATGACCCTGCTCGCGACGACGGATGTGCCCGGCCTCTCGATCCGGCTGCCGTCGGGCGAGTGGGTCGATGCGCCTTCGGAGCCGGACTGCTTCATCGTCAATATCGGAGACATGGGCCATCGCTGGACCAACGGGCGCTTCCTCTCGACGCCGCATCGGGTGCGCAACCGGTCCGGGCGGGAGCGCTACGCCATTCCCTTCTTCTTCGACTGCAATATCGACTATGAGATGGCCTGCTTGCCGACCTGCTGCGGCCCCGGCGATCCTCCAAAATTCCCGCCGACGAGCTATATGGACTATATGCTCTGGTTCACCGGCGCGAACTACGCCCATGCGCGGGAGAACGCTGCCTGAACCGCGGCTGACAGCCCGATAACCGGAGGACAACGGTCCCACGCCATGCGTCTTGCCATCGCCCTGATCCTGTTTGCAGCCGTGACGGCGGTTGCGCCGCCGCTTCGCGCCCACGGCGCGCCCGACAGCTTCGCCGAACTCGCCGAGAAGGCGCTGCCGGCGGTCGTCAACATCTCGACACGGCAAACCGTGGAGCGGCAGCGTACGCCCGACCTGCCGCAATTCCCTCCGGGCTCGCCCTTCGAGGAGTTCTTTCGGAAGTTCTTCGACCAGCCGCCGGGCGAGCGCCAGGACGCGCCGCCGCGCCGGACGACATCGCTGGGTTCCGGATTCATCATCGATCCGTCCGGCATCATCGTCACCAACCACCATGTGATCGACGGGGCGGACGAAATCCTGGTCCGGCTGCAAGACGACAGGGAGTTGCAGGCGGAGGTCGTGGGGCGCGACCCGAAGACGGACCTGGCGGTGCTCCGGGTCGAATCCGACGAGCCGCTGCCGTTCCTCGAATTCGGGGAGTCGGACAAGACCAGGGTGGGCGACTGGGTCATCGCCATCGGCAATCCGTTCGGCTTCGCCAGCACGGTGACGGCCGGCATCGTCTCGGCCCGCAAGCGGGATATCCGCGCCGGCCCCTATGACGATTTCATCCAGACCGACGCCGCGATCAACAAGGGCAATTCCGGCGGCCCGATGCTGAACCTGGACGGCGAGGTAATCGGCGTGAACACCGCGATCACCTCGCCCTCGGGCGGCAGTGTGGGCATCGGTTTCGCCGTGCCGGCCTCGCTCGCCGCGCCGGTGATCGACCAGCTCCGCCGCTTCCGCGAGACCCGGCGCGGCTGGCTCGGCGTGCGAATCCAGAACGTGACCGACGAAATCGCCGCAGCGTTCGAAGGCTTCGGCGAACCGCGCGGGGCGCTGGTCGCGGCCGTGATGCCCGGCAGCCCGGCCGACAAGGGCGGGATCCAGGCGGGCGACATCGTGCTGTCCTTCGACGGCAAGCAGGTGGAGAAGATGCGCGCCCTGCCGCGCATCGTGTCGGATGCGGAGGTCGGCGCGACCGTGCCGGTGGAGGTATGGCGGAAGGGCAAGGTCGCGCATCTGGAGGTCGTTGTCGGCCGCCTCGAGGAGAACGATCCGGTGAGCGCCTCGGCGGAAAGCACAACGAGCGAGCACGCGGTCGAGGCGCTGGGGCTTGTGGTCGCCAGGCCGAACGACGATCTGCGCAAGGAATACGAGCTCGACGAGGATGCGCTCGAGCGGGGTGGCCTGGTGATTGTCGGGGTGGCGCCCGGCAGCGACGCCGAAAGGAAGGGCCTAGAAGCCGGCGATCTCATCATCGAGGTCGATCAGGCGTCCGTGGGCCGTCCGAAGGACCTGGAGGAGCGCCTTGCCGCCCTGCGCGAGGCCGGGCGCCGCTCGGTCCTGCTGCTGGTGAACCGCGGCGGCGAGGACCGCTTCGTGGCCGTGCTGCTCAAGGCGCAAGCGGAGTAGCCCCGTTGAACATGGAGAACGCGATCCGGGTCGCGCGCATCCGGATCGAGGTCTTCCGCGCGCCGATGCCGAACCCGGTCGTGGTCTCGTTCGGCGCCATCGCCGAGCGCGCCGTCGCAATGGTCGCGGTGGAGGACGCCGACGGGGCCGTCGGCCGGGGCGATATCTGGGGGAACTTCCCGTCGATCACGACCGAATACCGTGCGCGCCTCGCGGGCCGGCTGCTGCCGGGCCTGCTGCTCGGCAGGACCGTGGACGACATCCCGGCGCATTACGCCGCCATGATGCGGCAGTTGCGCGTGCTTGCGATCCAGTCGGCGGAATACGGCCCCGTCGCCGCCATCGTCGCGGCGGCCGACCAGGCGCTCTGGGACCTCGCGGCGCGGCGCCGGGACGTCCCGCTGCGCCGCCTGCTGGACCCCGCCGCGCGGGACCGCATTCCCGCCTATGCCAGCGGTCTCAATCCCGATGACGGGCCGGAAGCCGCCGGGCGCGCGCGGCAGGCGGGCCACCGCAACTTCAAGCTCAAGGTCGGATTCGGGGAGGAGACCGACCGGGGCAATGTCGAGGCGATCCGCCGGGACATGGGCGCTGGCGAGCGCCTGTTCGTGGATGCGAACCAGCGATGGGACCCGGATACGGCCGAGGAGGCCGCCGGGTGGCTGGCGGATGCGGGCGTCGGCTGGCTGGAGGAGCCGATGCGGGCCGACATGCCGGACGAGCACTGGCGCCGGCTCAGGACCGCCATGCGCCTGCCGCTGGCCGGCGGCGAAAACCTGGCCGACCACGGCCTGATCGACCGGGCGCTCGGCTGGCTGGACATCATGCAGCCCGATGTCGGCAAGTGGGGCGGCGTCTCCGACAATACCGCCATTGCGCGCCGTGCGCTGGCACGCGGGCGGACCTATTGCCCGCACTGGCTGGCCGGCGGGCTGGGGCTGCTCCACTCGGCCAATATCCTGGCGGCGGTCGGCGGCGGCGGGCTGCTGGAAATGGATGTCAACGCCAACCCGCTCCGCGAAGTGGCGATCGGCGAGGCGCTCGCGGTGGAGGACGGCCATGTCCGCCTGCCGGACGGGCCGGGCCTCGGCGTAGAAATCGACCTGGAAGCGATGGCCCGCTGGCGCACCGCCTCCGAAGAGTTCGCCTGAGGACTCCGGACTACGCCCCTTCGGTCAATTCCGGCACGACCCAGAGCGGGTCGGAGCCGCGCGCGACGCGCTGGACATTGTCGAAAGCGTTGCGCACTCGCGCGGTATTGCTCTCGAAGGTCGGGCCGGCGAGATGCGCGGTGAGGGTCGCGTTCTCCATGCCGAACAGCGGGTTGTCGGCCGGCGGCGGCTCCTCGTCGAACACGTCCAGCCCGGCGGCGGCGATGGTCCCGTCCGCGAGCGCCGCGCACAGCGCCGCCTCGTCCACGACCGGCCCGCGCGAGGTGTTGACGAGAATCGCGGAAGGTTTCATCAGCGCCAGTTCCCCGGCGCCGATCAAATGGCGGGTCGAGGCGTTGAGCGGCACATGCAGCGAGACGATATCGGCCTCCCGGAGCAGCTCCCGCAGCAAGCGGAAGCGCACATTGAGCGCGTCCTCCCGGTCTTCGGTCAGCCGCTCGATGTCGTAGTAGATGACGGTCATGCCGAAGGCGAGCGCCAGCCGCGAGGTCTTCTTGCCGATGGTGCCGAGACCGACAATGCCGAGTGTCCGGCCGCGCATTTCGTGCAGGCGCGGCGTGCTGTTGCCCCGCCAATTGCCGGCCGCCACCGTCCGGTGCTGGCGGATGAGCTGGCGCGAGGCCGCAAGCGCCAGCAGGACGGCATGCTCGGAGACGGCGGTGGAGTTGGCGCCGCCATTGTTGCAGAGCGGCACGCCCGCGCGGCGGGCCGAGTCGAGGTCGGCCTGGTCGTAGCCGGCGCTCAGAAGCTGGATCAGCTTGAGATCGGGCCCGGCCTGGAACAGCGCGTCGTCCACGAGCCAGTCCACGAAGCCCACGAGATATTCGGCATCCCGCATCGCCTCCAGATATTCGGCGCTGCCGGCCGGCACGATGGAAAGCTCGAAGCCCGAAGGGGCCGCTTCCCGCGCGGCGGCTGCGGCATCGGGGAAATTGGTGACGAAAACGATCCTGGGCTGCATGGACTCCGTCCGTTCCTGCGGGTCTCGGGAGGCGGCCGCCGCTACGGGCCGCCGATCGGTGCAAGGCGAAAAACGATAGCGACCGCCGGACGGTCTGTCCATCCGCAGCCCGCAGGTTGGAGAGGCGGCCCAAGAAGCCCGTCCTCTTCTTCATCGACATGGCGGCCGGGCTTGTCTGGCGAACGCAACCGAATGCCGTTCCCGCCGGGCGGGAGGGGAGCATGACGGGCGCGCGCCAGCACGAATCCTGCATTGGGCGCCCTGGTATTGGCTGTTTGTCTGTCTTGGATACAAGAATTGAGAATAATTACTCATTGAGGCTTGGCTACAGAATATCCGTGCTAGAATGGGCCCGAGGGAAGCGGCGTCCACGGACCGTCTCCCTTCGCACCGGCCCGGCGCCGGAACGACCCCGATTCAGCCAACAGGCGAAGTGCGCCCTCCGGCTCGCGCGCGCAATCAGGCGCACGATACGCGCGAAACAGGGTCGCTCCGATGCCGGGCGACAACGAAACGAAGGAACCGCCGCCCCATGTCCCTGCTCGACCCGACCGTCGCCCCGGACGCCCGAAAGACAAGCCGGGGCCTCCAGCGTCCCCGCTCCGGTCGGGGCGACGAATTGGAGGGCGCGGACCATGACAAAACATGACATTCCATGACACTTCTCACCCCCCTTGTATCCCTTCGGTTCCTTGTCTCGGTTATAGTCGGGACAGCGGAGGCGGACGGGAGAGCGGCCGGATGAATATCGACAAGTGCATTAACCTCGACGATCTGCGCGTGATGGCGAAGAAGCGTGTGCCGAAACTGGTTTACGACTTCATCGAGGGCGGCGTGGACGACGAGGAGGGGCTCCGGCGCAATGAGGACGCCTTTCAGCGGCGCTCCCTGGTGCCGCGCTACATGGTCGATATCTCGGCGCTCGACCAGTCGGTGGAGCTGTTCGGCCGCACATGGTCCAGCCCCTACGGGATCGCGCCTACCGGCGGCATCGGCAATTACCGCCGCGGCGGCGACCTGATGCTGGCGCGGGCCGCGCGCGACGCCAATATCCCCTTCATCATGTCCGGCGCCGCCACCGCCTCGATGGCGGACATGGCGCGCGAGGCGCCCGAGCATGGCTGGTACCAGATGTACACGGCGAAGGACCGGTCGATCTCCGAAGACATGATCCGGCGCGCGGCCGATCTCGGGATTCCGGCGCTGGTCGTCACGGTCGATGTCCCCGTCGGCTCGAACCGGGAACGCAACCGGCGCAACGGCTTCAGCCGCCCGCTCAAGCTAACGCTCGGAACGAAGCTGGATGCGCTGCGGCATCCGCTCTGGCTGAAGGACTACATGCAACACGGCTTCGCCATGCTGGAGAACTGGCGGCCCTACGCGCCCGACGGCGCTACCGCAAAGCAGGTCGGCGAGTTCATGGCCGGACAGGTTCCCACCAGCCTCACCTGGGCGGATATCGAGCGGTTCCGCGCGCTCTGGCCGCGCACGCTGGTCCTCAAGGGCATCATGCGCGCCGACGACGCGCTCCGGGCTGCGGAGGCCGGGGTGGACGGGCTGATGGTCTCCAACCACGGCGCCCGCCAGCTCGACCGCGCGCCGGCCCCGCTGGATGTGCTGCCGACGCTCGACGCGGCCGTGGGCGACCGGCTGGCGCTGATGCTCGACGGCGGCGTCCGACGGGGCGCGGATATCCTGATCGCGCTGGCGAGCGGGGCGAAATTCGTCTTCCTCGGCCGTCCCACCCTCTACGGCGCGGTTGCGGGCGGCGCGGCCGGGGCCGTGAAGGCGGTCGATATCCTCCGCGGCGAGATCGACAAGGTGATGGCGCAGATCGGCTGTCCCTCGCTCGACCTGCTCGGGCCGGAATTCCTGCACTGGGACCCGGAAGAGATTGCGCGCAATATCCGGCTCTGACGACCGTATGCCGAAACGCCGGTTGGAGCACGATCCGTTCGATCTGAACCGCAGCCGTCCGCAGAGCCCCGATCGTCACCCCGGACGGCGCGCCAGCGGCGATCCGGGGTCTCCATGCAACAGCGCCCGGCCTTGCGAGGCCCCGGCTCAGGGGCCGGGGCGACGATTCGGGTTCGGACCGGAAGGCGGTTCTATTGGAACGGGTCGTTCTCTGGCCTTGCGCGCGCGGCCGTCAGGCGGACGCTATGTGGGCGGCGCCGCTTTCCTGCCGTCCGGTCATGGCGGCGAGGTCGCGGAGCGCGTCTTCGGCGCGGCGGCGCTTCGCCTCGTCGGGGTCCCGCTGGACGATGCGGAGCAGCGCGTCGCGCGCCGCCAGGTCGCCCTCTGCGGCCATGTCGAAGGCCATCCGGTCGCGGCGCTCGTAATATTGCCGGTCCAGCGGCACGACCGTCGGCGAGAGCGCGCGCCAGAAATACTTGCCGTCGTCGGAGGACCAGTCCGCATAGACCTCCTCCCATGTGCCGCAGCCGGAATAGGGCGTCATGTTGGTGTCCGCGATCGGCTGGCTCGCCGGCTGGTAGCGGTCGTCGAAGGACAGGCGAATTTCGGCGGTGCGGTTGGGCAGTGCGCAATGCACGGCGGTGTCCGCGAAGATGAGCGCATCGCCCGCCTCGAAGGCGCCGGTGACCCACTCACCCGGAATCGGCACGCTGATGTCCATGCCGCCCGCGCCGTTGCCGACCCTGGTGTCGAGCACACCCGTGCGGTGCGAGCCGGCCGCCACCGCGAGCGCGCCCTTCTCCAGCGGGCAGTCGCTGAGCGGCGCCCAGAGCGCGTGGTTGGCGGCGCCGCCGATATGCACCTTGTCCTGGTGCGCGCCGGTGGTGAAGTCGAAGCTCCCGGTCCGCGGGAAGATGTTGCGCTGGATGAACATCGGGTGGGCCAGCACCGGCTCGTCGAAGACGCGCTCGAACAGCGCCAGCACATTCGGATGGATTCTGAGCCGGTGGAGTTCCTCGTCCTTCCACATGCCGCGGAACACCTGCATGTAGCGTTCTTCGGGATCCTTGCAGGCCGAGGCGGGGTTGGCGATGCCCGCCTCCACCGGACAGGCCGGGTCGAGCCAGCCGCCCTCCGCCGCCTTCTCCAGCATGCGCCGGCGGACCTCCATCACCGCGCCGCGCGGCAGCAGGCCCCGGAGGAACAGGTAGCCGTCGCGCTCCAGCCGCCCGGCGAGCGCCGGGCCGTCCTCCATGAGATCGGTCGAATCGAGGAAGTCGCGCATCGCGTCCATGTCCATTCCTCCCTGTCCGCGCCGCTCGGCGCCGGGCGTCAGATTGCGAGGTCCTTCGTGTTGTAGTCGCGGATCACCCGCTCGAAGGTCTCGTCGTTCAGCCGGAACTCCTCCTCCAGGCCGACAAAGGGCCGGTAGCTGTACGGCGCTTCATCGGGGAAGCGCTGCCGCCGCGCGTCGATGGCGACCTGGATCACGGCCGAGCGATCGAAGATGCGCTGCTCGTCATAGACCTGGTCGGCGCCCATGCTGAGCTTGCCCCGCTGGCCCAGCACCGAGCGGCGGCGGTGGAAGCCCATGGTGATCGAGATGCGCTTGTCGGGTGAGCTATTCGCGAAGGAGCCGTGCAGCATCTGCCGGTTGACGGCCGTGACATCGCCCGGTTCGCAGACGAGCGGCGCGGCATCGGGCAGTTTCTCGTCGCCGCCGTTCCCGGCGACCCGCCGCCGGATGTCGATCCGTCCCTGCTTGTGGGTGCCGGGCACGACCCAGAGGCAGTTTGCGGGCGTCGTCGGATAGAGCTGCACCTGGAAGTTGAAGCCGTGGCTGCCCTCGTCCCAGTCGGGCGAGTCCCAGTGGGTCACGCCGTCCTGGTGCCAGGCGACGGAGCCGCCGACGCCCGCCTGCTTGACGAAGATCGCGTCGTTATAGGGCACGAAGTCGGTCCCGTTGATTGCCTCCGCCACCGCCAGCAGGTGCGGATGGCCGTAGACGCGGAGCGCGGCCGGCATGGCCTGGCACATGCCGTACATCAGGAAGACCACATAGTCCGGCGCACCGGCGTCGGGCTGCGGCTGGGTCATTCGGTGGGGATGGCGGCCGTTGAGCTTGCCGGTGCCTCCCCAGGGGTCGGAGAGCGGCTTCACCAGCGTGTAGGGATCGCGGGCATAGTTGCGGCCCAGCGCCGGGCGGCCGCGGGCATCCACCTCGGCGCCCGGACGGACCGGCGCACGCTCGATCATCATGTCGGCGTCGGCCCTGAGCTCTGCGAGCTCCGCCTCGCCGACCACGCCCTCGAAGACGTAGAAGCCGTGCTTCCAGTAGGCTGCGAGTATGTCGGGATGCAGCCTGCCGTCCTGGCCGAAGCGCGCGGGACCGCGATTGGCGAGCGCACGGGCGCGTTGCTCGCCGGCCTTGAGATAGGCGGCGGCGGTCGCCGCGTGCTCGGCCCTGGTCGGTTCCGTCGCTCGGGGCGAAACATGGTTCATCGCGCGTCTCCGGCAGCCGTTCTCGTCGGCTGAAGCCTATGCAACCGCCGGCTTTGCCGCAACCGGCCTTCCGCTCGGCCAGGTGAAACGATTTCCCGGTCTCAGCCGGCGAGCAGCGCGCGCCTGACGGCCTCCGGTTCCTTCTCGATCACGCGCAGAAGCATGGCCGCAGGTCCGTTTACGCGACGCGCTCCCTGTTCCCATTTCCGGTAGCCCGAAAGACTCATACCCATCAACGGAGCCATCTGGGCCTGGGTGAGCTTCGCCTGCAACCGGACCTCGCGCGGCGTCACAGGAGGGTGGACAATCGCAGGGCCGTTTCCCTTCGCGTGAGAAACGGCTTCCTCGAGAGATTGGATCAAGTCGCGTCCGAAAGTGCTCATGTCCTGTTTCTCCCCGCCGCTTTCAGGGCTGTCGCAAGTGCCGCAATCGTTCGCTTTTCCACCGGAGTCAGATCGGTCTTGGCGGACTTGGCGTAGGCGAGCAGTGCGTAAATCGGCAATTCCAAGCCACCGTAATAGTAGATCACTCGTGCACCGCCCCGTTTTCCGCCTCCCAAAGCTCCGAATCGTAGCTTCCGAACGCCGCCAGTTCCCGGTATTTCATCGCCTGCCGTCGGGTTTGCGGCGAGAACGTCTATCAGTTCACGCCTCTCATCCTCGTCGAACAGCTTGTCCGCCTGACGAGAGAAAATCGGTACTTCGACGGCCGTATGGATGACAATATGTGCCCCATTGGGTTACTGTCAACAGCATATTGCCGATACGGGATGACGGGCGTCCACCTATTCGCTCACACGGAAGACGGGTTCGCGGCTCAAGGGGGCGCCGCTCAGATGGCGGGTGAGGAAGGCGATGGAGAATTCGAGCTCCTCCGGCGGCACCGCCGGATGCAGGCCGGGATTGGCGTGGAGCCGCTTGTCCGCGGAGCCGAGCGCATCGAACATGGCGAGGCACTGCTCGCGGGTGAAAAGCTCGTCCTCAAGCTGCCAGATGAACAGCACCGGGCAGGCGATCGCGCGGGCCGCCGCTTCGATGACCGGCTTGTAGCGGGCGGGCTCGGAGACGAGGCCCATCAGACCCAGCACGGCGACCGAGACGCGCGGCTCGGCCGCAACGAAGGGCGCGCCGTAGATCGTGCCCATCGACAGGCCCCAATAGCCGACCGGGCCGGACCCGACCTCCTCAAGGCCGGAGACCGTCTCCAGCGCAAGCCGCCAGTCGCGCACCATGTCATCGGCGGTGCCTTCCCGCTGCCATTCCGGCCAGAAGGCGTCGCGTCCGCCGGGGCCCACTTGCCTTCGCCCATGCACCGGCCCGTCGAGGGAGAGCCCGAAATAGCCGTGGCTGCGGCAGAGCGCGCCGGCGATATCCGGTATCGGGCGCTGGCGCCGGTCTCCGGAAGCGCCGTGCCCGAAGCAGACGAGCGGGGCGCCGGGCTGCGAACCGGCGCCGGACCAGAGCACGCCCGTCACCGGACGGCTGCCCGTGTGGATGGTGAACTCGCGCGCAGCGGCGCCGTCATGCTGCTCCGTTCCGTGCCATTCGAGCCTGTTGCCGGTCGCGGTCATGGCGTGCATCCTGAATTCGCCGGGTCGGCCGGAGTGTCTGCCGGCCCGCCCTTCCGGGTCAAGAACGCCGCCTCCGAAGCCACGGCGTGCGGCAGAGGAGAGTGCTTTCGTGACACTGCAATTCGGGCTTCGCGTCCCGACCGTCGGCGCGCCGGGGGACACCGCCGCCTATGCCGCCCGGGCGGAAGCCGCCGGTTTCGACTTCATGTGGGTGCCGGACACACCGCTACTCGCCGGGCGCTGGCGCGACGTCTATATGCATCTCGGGGCGGCCGCCGGCGCGACGGGCAGGATGCGCCTCGGCCCCGGCGTCACCAACCCGCTCACCCGTCATCCGCTGACCACAGCGAGCGCCATTGCGACGCTGGACGATGCCTCGGGCGGTCGCGCAGACCTGGTGGCCGGCACCGGCTACAGCTCCGCCTATATTATCGGCCGCAAGGCGGCGACTTTGGCGGACATGCGCGAAGCGACGGCGCTCTGGCGCAGCCTTCTGAGCGGAGCGCCGGCCGATCCGGGCGGCTCGGAGACGATCATCGACCGGCCCAATGCGGACCTGCCCATCGTGCTCGCCGCGACCGGCCCCCGTATGCTGGCGCTGGCCGGCGAGATCGCCGACGGCGTGCTGATCCATGCGGGCGCCGCGCCCGGGGCCGTCGCCTGGGCGCTGGAGCGGATAGACGCCGGCATGGCGGCCGCCGGCAGGGAGCGGCGCGAGGTCCGGCGCATCGTCGTGGTCACGGCCTGCATCGACGACGACCGCGAACGCGCCATCGAGCAGATGCGGCCCTGCGCGGCCGGGCTCTGCCGCCATCGCCATGCGGATGTTTTCTTTCCCGGTATCGAAATACCGGCCCGGCCGGCGAATTATGTCGAGCCATACCCGGACCTTGGCCACGCCGTCGATTGGGAAGCGGCGAGGCGGGCGACCTCCTATGTTCCGGACAACGCCGTCGAGGCTTGCGTCGCGCTCGGTTCCGCCGATGAGGTTGCAGACCGGGTGCGGGCGCTGGCGGCGCTGGATATCGACGCGATCTGGTGGCGGGACGAGGCCACATGGACCCGGCCGGACGCATTGATGGAGCGGTTGTCCGCCGAAGTGCTGCCCCGGTTCCGGGCCGGCTGACGGGCGCGCTGAGGGCCGCTTGCCGTTCGCTTGCGAGCCGGCCACACTGGCGGCCGGATGAACGGCCTCACAAGGAGAGAGGGTATGTCGGACGGGTTCAGGATCAACAAATTCAGAGATGTAGCGGACGGCTTGCAGAAGGGCCAGTTCGCCGTCGGGGAGCGGCGGCAGGCAAGCAGCCTCGACGATCTCGACCCGATCCACAGGGACCTGCTCGACCGTCCGATTACCGTTTCCCTCGGGGTAATGACGCCGGATGGCCGTATCGGGCTCACGCCGATGTGGTTCGACTACGAGGACGACAAGATTCTGGTGAACACCGCGGCCCACCGCACCAAATGCGGCTGGATCCGCGCAAATCCCGAGATGACGGTGCTCATCGTCAACCCCGACAATGCCTATCATTGGGTCCAGATCCGCTGCACCGTCGAAGAGGAGCTGCAGGAATGGGAGGACGGCGGCGAGCGCGTCACGCGGCAGCTCGACAGGATCTGGACGAAATATACCGGCGCCGAGCCGCCCTACGGACTGCGCGACCCTGAGATCGACGAGAAACGGGTCCTGTTCGTCTGCCGGATCGACCGGATAGCCACATTCGGCAAGCCCGCCTGACCGGCTCTCGATCCGACCGGAACGGCCCCCGTCCTAAAATATGAACCGCAAGGCGGCCGTGACGCGGCTTTCCGGGGCGCCGGCGCGCGGGATACGGCGTTCGGCGGCGAGTTTCAGCGCGGGACCCGGCAGCGGCCCCATATCGAGTCCGAGCGTCAGCCGCCGGGCCTTCGCGCCGGCAAGGCCAAGCGCGGCGTAGGGCGTGAAGGCTGCGCCGCTCGAGACGAGGCCCCAGCCGGCGCGCAGGTCCAGCGAGAACGCCGATTTCCTGCGGCCGCGCTCCGGTGCGCCGTCGGACCAAAGCAGCCCGGGTTCTCCACTCCCGCGGTCCGGCGTCCTGTGCGCCGCCGCCAGCGACCATGACGGCCCACGGCGGCTGGCGTCCACCGGCTTGCGCACCGTGGCCGTCAGGCCGAACTCCCGGTATTCGCGATCGGAATGCCACACCAGCCCCTGCAACCGGACATCCGCATACCCGGAGAATGCTGGCAGGGGCGACCTGAAGCCGCTTGCGAACTCGAGGCCCGCGCCGGCCAGGCCGTCGCCGCCGTCGCGCCGCAGCGACAGGGACGCGTAGCGCAAGGCCGGCCCTTCTTCGAACGCCGCTCCGATGCCGAGGCTCTGGCGGCCGGTGGAGGCGGAGAGGGAGCCGGTGGCGGTCCGTGCGTCGCCGTCGGTTTCGAGCCGCGCAAGCCCGACCGCGCCGGATGCGGAAAGCGTCAGGCCGAGGAGCGCCGGGAGCGGCTTGCGAAAACCGGCGGAGACCGTCGCCAATTCGGTATCCACGATCTCGATGTCCCGGTTCGTCGTCTCGTTCTCGATCGTTCCCAGCCCGCCGCCGAGCGTAATCCAGGCCGTTCCTCCATCCTCGAAACGCCGTTGCAAATAGGGATGCACGCTGTCGAGGGCCGCCTTGAGCACGCCGGACTCGACACCGGCAGCGTAATCCACCTCTCCTTCGCTGCAGGCAAGCGCTGCGCCGAACAGCCAATGCCTGCCCAGCCGCATGTCGGCCCCGAACCATGCCGACAGCATCCGACCTCCGTAACGCGACTGCTGGCCGGCCGAACCCTCGAAACGCCTCAGGTCGCTCCGGTGCCAGAGAGTCCATTGCACGAAGCGTTCCTCTCCGCCGGGCGGCCCGAGCACGGCCTGGAACGAGCTGTTTTGCAGCAGTTCCCGGCCGCTCATGCCCCGGACGGTGGCTTGGCGCTTGCCGGCGGGCGGACCCGGCCGTGTCCATTCCTTGCGAACGGGTGCGAACAAGGGGACCTGCCGCCCCGCCAGAATGACGCGCGACACAGCCGGGTCGGCGGAGAACCGCGCTCCGATGGCGGCCTCCGCGCCCGCCGCCACCTGGCGCGCAAAGCCCGCCAGCGCGGCTTTGACCGCCCGCCGCTCGGCCGGTTTCGCTGCCGCCTTCGGCGTTGCGAAGACGGGATCCGAGCCGAGGCCGCAGAGCGGATGGTCCGGATACGCCTTTACGCAGGCGCGGACCCTGAAGATATAAGCGACGTTGCCTTCCAAAGCTGTCACAACGCCGTCTTTCGATCCGTTTACAACGACATGGCGTGTCGTATTCGCGCCGCTGCCGGCGATGTCCAGCCATTTGTCGGGGGTCTTGTCGCTATCGTCTTTCGCTCTGGCGACATATTGCCATCTCACGATTGCGGGATTCTTCGGATCGTTCCATGTCAGCATGACACGCTCATAGCCGGGAAACGCTTCGAGGCCGGTCGGCCGATCCGGCGCCGAAGGTTCCGGCGTCGCTTTTGCCGTTTCGGATGGCGGTCCGGCGCCGGATGCGCTTACCGCGCGAACCTGGAAGTAATGGGCGACGTCGTTGTCGAGGCCGGTCACGGTGTAGCCGACAAAGCCGGCCGGCGTCGTTGCGTCGGCTTGCCGGATGTCTCTCCAATCCTCGAAATCGCCGGTCGTTTTGTAGCGGTATCGCCAGACCGTGACGGACGGATCCTCCGGGTCCCGCCATCGCAGTGCTACCCGCCCGTCCCCCGGCGTCGCCGTGAAATTCGTCGGCGCGTCCGGCACTCCCGCCGGGGTGGCGGTCGCGACGACCGCCTCCTCGCTCTCGCCGCTTGCGTTGATGGCGCGCAGCTTGAAGGCGTAGGCGACGCCGTTTTCCAGTCCGATCACGGTGTAGCGCATTCTGCCGCTGCGGGCGGCCGGCGCCGGAATAACCGTCCAGTCTTCTTCGAATTCTCCGTCCCCCTGCCGCTGGGTGTACTGGTAGCCGGAGATTGTGTCGTCGCGCGGATCGTCCCATTCCAGCAACACTAACCCGTCGCCGGCCGTCGCCGTGAAGCCCGTCGGCCTGGCCGGCAGGGCGAACGGGGTCACCGCCGCCTCTTCGGACTCCAACCCGTTCCCTCTGTCGTTCACCGCCCTTATGCGGAAGTTGTGCTCCACGCCGGCGGCGAGGCCGGTTACCGTATGGTCGGCCGTACCCGCATTGCTGTTCGCGATGCGCGTCCAGGGACGGTAGCCGCGGCCCTCCGTCCTGTAGCGGTATTGCCAAAGGGTGACGGTCGGGTCGCCTAGAGGTTTCCATGTCAGGACCGCCTCCCTGTCGCCCGCCGCCGCCATGAGTTCTTCCGGCCTGGCCGGAACCAGCGGCAGGGTCGCGACAACCTCGTCCGACTCCACGCCCGTGGAGTTGGCATTCACGGCGCGGACCTTGAGGCCGTAAGACGCGCCGACTTCGAGGCCGACAACAAGGTAGCTCGTTGTTGCGGCCCCGCTGCCAAGGATAGGCGTCCAGTCTTCCTCGAAAGCCTCGCCCGCCAGCCGCTGGTTATATTCCCAGCCGGTGATTGCCGGGTCGTTCGGGTTGTCCCATTCGAGCAACACCTGGCCGCTGCCCGGCGTCGCTGTGAAACCGGTCGGTTTGGCCGGAACGGCAAACGGGATCGCTGCAACCTCGTCCGACTCCACGCCGTTGCCGCTCTCGTTCACGGCCCGGATGCGGAAGCTGTAGCGTATGCCGCTGTCGAGGCCGTCCGCCTCAAGGCTCGTCGTAGCCGTACCGCTGCCGGGGATGGCGATCCATTGTCCGTAGCCGCCGCCTGCCGCCCTGTAGCGGTATTGCCAGAGGGTAATAGTCGCATCGTTTGGACTGTCCCAGGTCAGCACTATCCGGCCGTTGTCCGCCATCGCCGTAAGGCCAACGGGTTTGGCCGGAACCGGCGGCAAGGCAACGGTCTCTTCCTCCGACTCTGCCCCTGAGCGGTCGCCGGCTGCGGCGCGGATCTTGAAGCCGTAAGACGCGCCGACTTCGAGGCCGACAACAAGGTAGCTCGTTGTTGCGGCCCCGCTGCCGAGGATAGGCGTCCAGTCTTCCTCGAATGTCTCGCCCTCCTTGCGCCGGTTGTATTCCCAGCCGGTAATCGTCGGGTCGTCCGGGTCGTCCCATTCGAGCAACACCTGCCCGCCGCCCGACGTCGCCGTGAAACCCGTTGGCTTGGCCGGAACGGCGAACGGAGTCGCCGCCGCCTCCCCGGACTCCGCTCCCTCACCGCTGCTGTTTACGGCCCGGATGCGGAAAGTGTGGGAAACTCCGACAGCGAGGCCGGTCACCGTATAACCGGCCGTATTCGCACCGCTGCCGGGGATGTCGATCCAGTTTCCGTGGCCGCCGGTCGTCCTGTAACTGTATTGCCAGAGGGTGACGGTCGGGTCGCCCAGAAGCTCCCATGTCAGGACCGCTTCCCTGTCGCCCGCCGCCGCCGCGAGTCCTTCCGGCTGCGCCGGGACCGGCGGCAGGGCCGAGACCGCCTCGTCCGATTCCGCACCGATGCCGCTCATGCTCAGGGCGCGGACCTTGAAGCCGTAGGACACGCCGGCATCGAGGCCCGTGACCGTGTATTTCGTCGTCGCGGCGGTGCTGCCGAGGATGTTTGTCCACTCCTCCTCATACTCCCCGTCCAGCCGCCGCTGGTTGTATTGCCAGGCCGTGATCGTCGGGTCGTCCAGGTCGTTCCATTCGAGCAACACCTGGCCGCTGCCCGGCGTCGCCGTGAAACCCGTCGGCTTGGCCGGAACGGCGAATGGAACCACCGTCGTCTCATCCGATTCGACACCGTGGCCGCTGCTATTTACGGCCCGCACGCGGAATGTGTGCGGTATGCGATTGTCAAGGCCGGTTACCCTGTGGCTTGTCGCGGCCGCATTGCTGTCCGGGATGTCTAACCACCGACCGTAGCCGCCGGTCGTCCGGTAGCTGTATTGCCAACCGGTGACGGTCAGGTCGTCCAGAGCCGCCCATTCCAGGAATACCTGTCCATCGCCCGGCGTCGCGGTGACGCCGGGCGGCTTGGCCGGAACCGGCGGAAGGATAACGTTCGCTTCTTCCGATTCCGCGCCAACGCCGCTGTTGCTTACGGCCCGAACTTTGAATGCGTATGACACACCGGTTTCGAGACCGATGACCGAATAGCGCGTCGTGGCAGCGCTGCTGCCCAGAATATGCGTCCAGTGTTCCTCGAAAGCCCCGCCCGCTTGGCGCAGATTGTATTCCCAGCCTGTGATTGTCATGTCGCTCGGGTCGTCCCAAGTCAGCACGACCTGTCCGTCGCCGGGCGCTGCGGTCAGGCCCCTCGGCTTGGCTGGAACCGGAACAGGGGCCGCAGCCGCCTCGACCGACGCCACGCCACTGCCGCTGGTATTCAGGGCCCGTATGCGAAATATGTGCGGCGTGTCGTTGTCGAGACCCGTTACCGTATGACCCGTCGTTCCCGCATGGCTGCCGGGGATGTCGATCCAGGGACCGGGGCTACCGGTCGTCCTGTAGCTGTATTGCCAGCTTGTGACGGTCGGGTCGTTCGGGTTGTCCCAGTTCAGCCGCACCTGTCCGTCGCCGGGAGTAGCGGTGACGCCGGTCGGCCTGGCCGGAACCGGAAGCGGAGTTGCAGCCGCCTCATCCGACTCCGCGCCTTGGCCGCTGGCATTTACGGCGCGCAGCTTTAAGGCATGGGAGATGCCGTTCTCCAGGTCGATGACCGTGTAGCTTGTCGTTGCGGCGGTGCTGCCCAAGATATGCGTCCAGTGTTCCTCGAACGCCCCGCCCGCTTGGCGCAGATTGTATTCCCAGCTTGCAATTGTCGGGTCGCTCGGGTCGTCCCAAGTCAGCACGACCTGTCCGTCGCCCGGTGCTGCGGTCAGGCCTGTCGGTTTCGCCGGAACCGGGACGGGGGTGGAAACCGCTTCGATCGACTCCACGCCGTTGCCGCTGTTGTTTACGGCCCGTATGCGGAATATGTGCGGCGTGCCGTTGTCGAGACCCGTTACCGTATGACCCGTCGTCCCAGCATGGCTGCCGGGGATGTCGATCCAGGGACCGTAGCGGCCGGTCGTTCTGTAGCTGTATTGCCAGCCTGTGACGGTCGGGTCGTCCGGGTCGTTCCAGTCCAACCTCACCTGTCTGTCGCCGGGCGCCGCCTCGAAGCCCGTCGGCCTGGCGGGTGCGGCAGTCGGCGTAGCGAAAACCTGGCCGGACTCCGCCCCGCCTCCCCTTTCATTTACGGCGCGGAGTTTGAAGCCGTATCTTGCGCCGTTGTCGATCCCGGTCACCGTATAGGCGGTCGTGGCCGCAGCGCTGTCCGGAATATCCACCCATTCGCCGAAATCTCCGGTCGTCTTTACGCTGTATTGCCAGCCGGTGATCGTCGCGTCCTCTGGGTCGTTCCATATCAACGCGACCCGCCTGTCACCCGCTGCAGCGATCAATCCGGTCGGCGCGCCCGGACGGAGCGATCGCGGGGTGGCGGGCCGTTCGCCCGACTCGTAGCCATTGGTTTCGTTCACCGCGCGGATTTTGAAGACGTAGGTCTTGCCGTTCTCCAAGCCGGTCACGGTGTGCTGGACCGTCTTCGCGCCGCTGCCGGGAATATTGTTCCATTCGTCCTTGTAATCGCCGTTCTCTTCCTTGCTTTTGTACTGCCAGCCTTCAATGCTGGAATCGTCCGGATCGTTCCATTTCAGCACGACTTCCCCATCTCCGGCTCTGGCCCGGAAGCCTGTGGGTCTGGCTGGCGCAGCCGCTCGTGGGGTTGCCGACGCCTCGTCGGATTCGGGACCGGCGCCGCTCCCGTTTACCGCTCGAATCCTGAAAAAATGGACCGTATTGTTGCCAAGGTCGGTCACCGTATGGCGGACCGTCGCAGCGCCGCTGCCGGAGATATCCGTCCAGGAGCCGTGGCTTCCTGCCGTCTTGACGCTGTATTGCCAGCGATCGATGCTGTTGTCGTTCGGGTCCGTCCAGACCAGCCTCACCTGCGTGTTGCCTGCCACCGCCCGGAGTCCGGAGGGCTTCGCCGGCGCCGGTCGGGGCGTGACAGCGAGACCATCCGACTCTGCGCCATAGCCGCTGGCGTTTAGTGCGCGAATCCTGAAAACATGTTCCACGTCGTTTGCCAGGTCGGCAACGGTATAGCCGGTCGTATCCGCATCGCTGCCGGCAATGTCCATCCAGGCGCCGTAATCGCCAGAGGTCTTGAAGGAATACTCCCAGCCCGAAATCGTTGTGTTCGAGGGATTGTCCCAACCGAGAACCACCCGCGCATCGCCCGCCGCTACCTTGAATCCGGAAGGTTTCGCCGGAATGGAAAGCGGTGTTGCAAACGCTTCGCCAGACTCCGGGCCGTCCCCGACCTCGTTCACGGCCCTGACCTGGAATGCGTATGTCGCGCCGTTGACCAGTTCGGGCACCGTGTAGCTTGTCGTCGCCGCACCGCTGCCGGGAATGTCTGTCCAGCTTCCGTAGCCGCTCGTCGTCTTGTAGCGGTATTGCCATTTGGAGATCGAAGCGTCGGAGGGAACCGTCCAAGACAGGACGACCTCGCGATCGCCCGCAAGCGCCTTCAGGCCGGCCGGTTTCTCCGGGGCTCTCGTCGCAGGCGTCGCGGAGACCTCGCCGGATTCCGCGCCGGCGCCGATGCGGTTTACCGCCCGGATCCTGAACGCATAAAGCGTATCGTTTTCCAGCATGGAAACGACATGCCGCACCGTGAGGGGCCCGCTCCCCGCAATATCGGTCCAGCCGGTATCGCCGCTCATCGATCTGTAGGCGTATTGCCATTTCGTTATCGTGTCGTTTCCCGGATCGTCCCAAGTCAGCACCGCTTGCCGGTTACCCGGCTCGACCGAAAACCCGGTCGGTTTTCCGGGCGCCGCAGGCATCGGAGCCACCGTCGTTGTATCGGATACATACCCGTTGCCGGCACTGTTGTACGCCCTGAGTTCGAACGTATATCCGGTCCCGTTTTCAAGGCCGGTGACGGTATAGCCGGTTGTGTTTGCGCCGGAGCCGGGTATTGCCCTCCATCTCCCGGACTTGTCCTGCCTGTATTCCCATCCTCGAATGCTGACATCGTCTGCATCGTTCCAGATGAGCAGGGCTTTCCGGTCTCCGGGAATCGCCTGGAATCCGGCCGGCTTGTCCGGGGGCTTGTTGTAGGTCTCGCCGGTGTTTTCGTTGGACTCGCGGCCGGGGCCAACCGCATTCACCGCCCGGATTTTGAACTTGTAAAACCGGTTGTTCGCAAGTCCGGTAACCGTATGGCGCCTTGTGTCGGGGCCGCTGCCCTCCATGCCGGTCCAGTCGGAGTACGAGGCCTCGTCCTTCAGCTTGTAGGCGTATTGCCATTCGGTAATCGTCGGGTCGTCCGGTCCGGTCCACCGCAGGCGCACCTGGGTATTGCCGTCTTCCGTCCTGAATCCGGCTGGCTTCACCGGGACCGTCTGCGCCCCGGCTCCGTCCGGCAATGCCGTCAGGACGCAGAACGCGAGGACGGCCGCGGAAAGGAACCGATGGCGCAACGAAACCGCGGCCCGGCGCCGGACAGCATCGAAAACAAGTGCGCTTCCCCTCCACATTCCGGCGCGCGGCGGCCGGTCCCCCGCCGGAGATTCCAGCTTGGAGAAGGAGGGAAGTAAAGAAACTTTTGTTCGCAGCCGCACCCGGCCCCGCCCTCGATGTCCGACCAAGGTTTTTGCGGTCCCCGGTTGGCGTTGGATCTGTTTGGATTCAAGATTCTGGTTGAGCAAACGCAGCGTCACCGACGGGGTGTGGAAGCCTGTCACAGGGTTTGTTGAATTTCCAGTATGCGTCGGCGGACCGGGGTAGCGATGTGACGGCGCTGGCGGGGTTCGGGATTTATCCGGACCCGATGCGGGCGCTGGACCTTGAGGCGCTGTCGGGGTCTGCGGAGAAGGCGTTGCCGAGGCGCCGTGAGCGTCGGGGTCTTGCGTTGCGGTTCCGGCGCGGCGGGATGCGTCGGGTTCCGTCTGCGACGGCGCTTCGGGACTGGCTGGAGAAGTTTCACGATCCGGCGATGGGGCGTCGGGTTCCGGGCAAGGCCTGCATTCCGTTGCCGACGTCGGCGTTGCGCGGACTATGGGCGGTCAACCGGGCGATGCCGGGGTTTCTTCAGGGCCGGCGTCCGGCGGCGATGGCGACGCTGGACATGGACGCCGCCCTGATCGAGACCCACAAGCGCCAGGCGCTGTATTGCGACAAGAAGTTCCGGGCTTACCGGCCGCTGAACTGCCGGTGGGCGGAACAGGGCGTGATGGTTCATTCGTAAGCGGTGCGAGCGTCCCCCCTTTCTATATATGAGGTGATGGCGTTCGACAGCCCTTTCGTCAACACGGCAGGGTTGCGCCATGGATGCGTTCGAACGCCTTGTTTACGGGCGGGATGAGCGGGATTCAGACGACGAGGCTTGGGAAGATGCCGATGTCGCCGATGACGGTCTCGCTGACGAGGCTTCGGCATCGTCTCGGGATCGGCAGTGGACCGACGAAGAGAAGGCGCTGGTGGTGCGCGAGTGCTGCTGGTCGGGGACGCGCCCGGGCGAAGTCGCCCGGCGCTACGGCCTGTCGGCGAACCGGGTGAACGCGTGGCGCAGCCAGGCGCGGCGGGGCAAGCTCCCCTCGCCGTTTTCGCCGGAGACGGAGGCCGAGCCGGCAGCGCAGGCGGAGCGGACGCTTGCCGCGCGCAAGGCCGAGGTTGAGCCGGCCCCTGCCGCATCGAGACCGTCGCCGGCATTTGCTGCGATCGAGGTGGAGGCGTCGCAGCCGGGTTCGGTCGGTTCGGTGTCGATCGAGGCGCGTGGCGTGACGGTCCGCCTTGACGGGGATATCGACACGTCGCGCCTCGCGGAGATCGCCTCGGCGCTGCGAGCCCTTCGATGATTGTTCCGGGGGCTGCGCCGCGGATCGTGCTGGCCACGCGTCCGGTGGACTTTCGCAAGGGGCATGACGCGCTGGCGGCGTTGGTCGAGCACGAGCTCGGGCTGGACCCGTTTTCCGGCGTCGTGGTGGTGTTTCGCCCCAAGCGCGCGGACCGGGTCAAGGTGCTGTGGCGGGACGGGACGGGCCTGGTGCTGGCGTCGAACGCCTCGAACGGGGCCGCTTCGCCTGGCCCTCGGTATGCGATGGGGTGGTGCGCCTTTCTCGGGCGCAGTTCGAGGCGTTGTTCGAGGGTCTCGACTGGCGCCGGGTGTGGCGGCCGCGGGTGCGCCGTCCGCTTGCGGCGGCATGACCGGAGAGAGGTGCGGATTCGGATTGTCGCATGCCAAGGTTCTGATTCCACGATAGTGTTCCTTCATGGCTTCGAACAGCTCGGCGCGGTCGATCTCGCATCGCTTGCGCCGCCCTTGCAGGCGCTGTTCGCGGGTCAGCAAGCGACGGTTGAGGCGTTTCGCGCCGAGGTCGCCTCGCTCGCCGACCAGAACCGGCGCCTCGAACATCTGCTCGACGAGCTGCGGCGCGCGAGGTTCGGGCAGAGGTCCGAGAAGCGCCACCCCGACCAGCTCCTGCTCGCCTTCGAGGCGCTCGAAGGCGCGCTCGCCGAGGCCGAGCAAGCGGCCCCGGCGGGCACGACACCCACGCCGCGCGCGAAGCGCCTCGCCGCGGAACGCAACCTCGGTCATCTGCCGGCCCATCTGCCGCGCACCTGTGAGCTGATCGAACCCGAGAGCACGCAGTGCCCGTGCGGGTGCGGCGAGATGGTGAAGATCGGCGAGGACCGCACCGAGCGGCTGCACATCGTCCCGGCGCAGCTTCAGGTCATCGTTACGGTGCGCCCGAAATACGCCTGCCGCATGTGCGAGGAAGGCGTCACCCAGGCGTCGGCGCCGGCGCACCTCATCGAGGGCGGTCTGCCCACCGAAGGCCTGCTCGCCCACGTGCTGGCGCGAAGTTCGCGGACCATCTGCCGCTGTATCGCCAATCGCAGATTCTCGCCCGCTCGGGCATCGACCTGCACCGCTCGACACTGGCCGAGTGGGTCGGCAAGGCGTCGTTCCACCTTGGGCCCGTGTTCGAGCGCCTGAAGGCGGCGCTGAAGATGTCGAACCACCTCGGGCTGGACGAGACCCCGGTCCTGGTGCTCGACCCGGGCCGGGGCAAGACCGGGACCGGCTACCTGTGGACGATGGCGCGCGACGAGCGGGGATGGTCCGGGCCGGACCCGCCGGGCGTGTTGTATGACTATGCGCCCGGCCGCAGCGGCAAGCATGGCGAGAAGCTGCTCGAGGGCTTCAAGGGAACAGTGCAGGTCGATGGCTATTCCGGGCACAACCGGCTGCGCCGGGAGGCCCGCCCGGGCGGGGCGCTGACGCTGGCTGGATGCTGGGTCCATGCCAGGCGCGGCCTCGAGGAGATGTTCGACAGCAACGGCTCGCCGATCGCGAAGGCCGGACTGGAGCGTATCGCGCAACTCTACAGGATCGAGGACAGGATCCGGGGCGAGCTGCCGGCGATGCGCCAGTTCGTCCGGTGGACCGGGTCGGCCCCGCTGGTGAACGCCTTCGGGGTCTGGCTCGATGAGCGGCGCTCGCGCGTCTCGCCGCGCTCGCGCCTGGGCGAGAAGCTGACCTGTATCGCCAACCAGTGGGACAGGCTGCTGGTGTTCCTGTACGACGGGCGCGCCGAGATGGACTCGAACTTCGTCGAGAACCGCATCCGCCCGGTGAAACTCACCGCCAGGAACGCGTTGTTCGCGGGTCACGACGAGGGCGCTCGCTCCTGGGGCCGCATCGCCTCGCTCATCGAGACCTGCAGAATGAACGGTGTCGAACCCTGCGCCTGGCTCACGAGCACGCTGGAGAAGATCGCCGCCGGGCATCCGCAATCGAAGATCCACGAACTCCTGCCCTGGAACTTCGACCCGGCGGCAAGCTGAAATCCAGGCGGGGCGTTCGCAGCGCTTATACTTGATAGGCGGGTGGGACGAAGTAAGGATATACGGCCTACAAGGATCGTGTCCCCGGGGGTGTTGTAGGAGGCGAGGCTTCCGCTGTTATCTGTGGGTAAGTGGCCCGCCGCAGCGACCGCCACGAGTCTGGCGGCGGGGGGCCGCTTATCCATAGCGGAGGCCATCGCGGCGCCGGTCAGGGTTGGGCCTGGATAGTCCACCCGACCGGAGGAAGACCACGATGACCGCCAACGACATGATGACCTTGCGGGCGCTGTTGGCGAAGAGTTCCGAGGCGGACCTGCTTCGCGAGACGATCGCCTTCACGGTCGAGCGTCCGATGGCGCTTGAGGTCGAGGGCCTTGCCGGGGCGGCGCCCGGCGAGCGTTCGCCGGCCCGGATCGCGCAGCGCAACGGCTCCCGCGACCGGGTCCGGGAGACGCGGGCCGGCGCGGTCGAGTTGAAGCGTCCGAAGCGGCGCAAGGGGCGCTACTGCCCCGGCTTCCCGGAACCGCGCCGGATGGCGGAGAAGGCGCTGACTGCGGTGATCCGGGAGGCCTGCATCGAGGGCGTGTCGCCCCGCTCGGCCGACGACCCGGCGCAGGCCATGGGGATGTCGGGCCTCTCCGGGAGCCAGGTCTCGCGGCTGTGCGGCGGGATCGACGACAAGAGCCGCGACTTCCTCGACCGCCCGCTGGAGGGCGACTGGCCGTATCTGTGGCGGGACGCGACCTGTGTGAAGAGGCGCGAGACCGGGCGCGTCGTCCCGGTCGCGGTCACCATCGCGGTGGCGGTCAACGACCGGGGCCGCCGCGAGGGGCGCGGCATGGCGAGCGGCGCGTCCGAGGCCGGGACCTTCCGGACCGCGTTCCTTCGCTCCCCGGCCCGCCGCAGGCGGCGCGGCGTCAAGCTGGCGATCTGCGACGACCGCAAGGGCCTCAAGGCCGCCGCGACCCGCATCCCCGGCGCCACATGGCAGCGCTGCCGCGCGCACTTCATGCGCAACCGGCTCGCTCATGCCGGCAAGCAGGGCCGGCGCGTCGTCTGCGCCTTCGTCACGACCGCCTTCGCCCAGGAGGATGCCGACAGCGCGTCCGCCCCGTGGCGCCAGGGCGCCGACCGGCTCGGGGCCAGGGCGGCGAAGCTCGCCGCTATCATGGACGAGGCCGAGCACGACGTCCCGGCCTGTATGACCTTCCCGGCCGCGCATCGCGCCAGGCTGCACGCGACAAACCCGCTCGAACGCCTCCATGGCGAAGTCAAGCGACGCACCGATACCGTCGCCATCTTCCCCAACGAGGACGCCATCGCCCGGCCGATCGGCGCGAGCCTCCTCGAGCAGAACGACGAAGGGGCCGTCCAGAGAGCCGGATACATGACGCTGGAAGCCATCGCTCCCGTGAGCGACAATACAACCGTCAAGATGCCCGCCGCGGCAGACTGAGCGGCCCGGCCCCACCCGCCGGATACCGCAACCGACGACAGGCTCTTACACCACCGCCTCGGACACGATCCGGGACCGTCCGGTACCGATTCGTCATGCCCGGTTCCGATAATCCGATAAGACGTCATGCCCGGACTTGTTCCGGGTATCTCTCTCAACCGCCTCCGCCGGGCGACCGCATGGATGCCCGGAACAAGTCCGGGCATGACGGGAAGAGGGTCGCGAATGACGCTGGAGAGAAGACGCGAAGCCTCGCAAACCTGTCGTCAAGTTACGTATATAAGCTCCATCCATATCCGCCCGCGCCGCGCCCATCCGATGAAACGGGGAGCGAGAATATTCACTTTTTGTTTCGTTAGAGACTTGACTAGGGGGGAAAGTGTGCTAGAATGATTCCGAGAGCCGAGGCCGCGTCTCTCGCTTCCGAAGACTCCGTCCAAAACTCGCGGGAGAAGTGCGTCCGCCGCCTCGCGCGGGCGGGCAGGCGCAGGCACGCACGCGCGAAACATTAGGGACACCCTGCCGGCAAGCCGGTGGCGGGGAGAATGGAACGGACAAGAAGCACCGATGAGCAACACACCCCCACTCCTCGTCCCGGACGCTGCACAGCAGCGATCCGGGACCTCGACGCCCGCACGCCGTCCTTGCCGCAGGAGGCCCCGGATCGCAGTCCGGGGCGACGAATGGGGGACGCCGAAGCTAAGAAAGAGCGGGGCTTCCGCAGGACGGAGCATGACAAAACATGACATTTCATGACACCTCGCCAAGGGTCTCCTCCAGCAAGGCCGGGGGCACCGATTGCGGACCGAAACGGGATGTGTAGCAAAAAGATACAAACGATCTTCCGCTGCACGATCTGACATGAAGTTCTATGGCATCCCGTTTTTCGGATCGTGTCCGAGGCGGTGGTGTAAGAGCCTGTCGTCGGTTGCGGTATCCGGCGGGTGGGGCCGGGCCGCTCAGTCTGCCGCGGCGGGCATCTTGACGGTTGTATTGTCGCTCACGGGAGCGATGGCTTCCAGCGTCATGTATCCGGCTCTCTGGACGGCCCCTTCGTCGTTCTGCTCGAGGAGGCTCGCGCCGATCGGCCGGGCGATGGCGTCCTCGTTGGGGAAGATGGCGACGGTATCGGTGCGTCGCTTGACTTCGCCATGGAGGCGTTCGAGCGGGTTTGTCGCGTGCAGCCTGGCGCGATGCGCGGCCGGGAAGGTCATACAGGCCGGGACGTCGTGCTCGGCCTCGTCCATGATAGCGGCGAGTTTCGCCGCCCTGGCCCCGAGCCGGTCGGCGCCCTGGCGCCACGGGGCGGACGCGCTGTCGGCATCCTCCTGGGCGAAGGCGGTCGCGACGAAGGCGCAGACGACGCGCCGGCCCTGCTTGCCGGCATGAGCGAGCCGGTTGCGCATGAAGTGTGCGCGGCAGCGCTGCCATGTGGCGTCGGGGATGCGGGTCGCGGCGGCCTTGAGGCCCTTGCGGTCGTCGCAGATCGCCAGCTTGACGCCGCGCCGCCTGCGGCGGGCCGGGGAGCGAAGGAACGCGGTCCGGAAGGTCTCGGCCTCGGACGCGCCGCTCGCCATGCCGCGCCCCTCGCGGCGGCCCCGGTCGTTGACCGCCACCGCGATGGTGACCGCGACCGGGACGACGCGCCCGGTCTCGCGCCTCTTCGCACAGGTCGCGTCCCGCCACAGATACGGCCGGTCGCCCTCCAGCGGGCGGTCGAGGAAGTCCCGGCTCTTGTCGTCGATCCCGCCGCACAGCCGCGAGACCTGGCTCCCGGAGAGGCCCGACATCCCCATGGCCTGCGCCGGGTCGTCGACCGAGCGGGGCGACACGCCCTCGATGCAGGCCTCCCGGATCACCGCAGTCAGCGCCTTCTCCGCCATCCGGCGCGGTTCCGGGAAGCCGGGGCGGTAGCTCCCCTTGCGCCGCTTCGGGCGCTTCAACTCGACCGTGCCGGCCCGCGTCTCCCGGACCCGGTCGCGGTAGCCGTTGCGCTGCGCGATCCGGGCCGGCGAACGCTCGCCATGCGCGGCCCCGGCAAGGCCCTCGACCTCAAGCGCCATCGGACGCTCGACCGTGAAGGCGATCGTCTCGCGAAGCAGGTCCGCCTCGGAACTCTTTTCCAACAGCGCCCGCAAGGTCATCATGTCGTTGGCGGTCATCGTGGTCTTCCTCCGGTCGGGTGGACTATCCAGGCCCAACCCTGACCGGCGCCGCGATGGCCTCCGCTACGGATATGTGGCCCCCCGCCGCCAGACACGTCGCGGTCGCTGCGGCGGGCCACTTACCCATAGATAACAGCGGAAGCCTCGCCTCCTACAACACGCCCGGAGACACGATCAACGATCCAAAGCGCGGAGAACAGCTTGACATGTGTCGTGGACACGGATGGCTCGGCATCTCCAGCGTCAAAGACCCGGATGAAGCGGAGGGCCCCGGCATTCTTGTGGCCTCGTTACCGGATCTCGCCGCGACAAAGGTGACCGCGATTCAATCGCGCCCCAGCGCCAGGGACTATATCGACCTGGACGCCCTGCTGCGCTCGGGCCTCACGCTTGACGACGCGCTGGGGGCGGCCAGCGCCGTTTTCGGCCCTGAGTTCAATCCCCTCCTGACGCTCAAGGCGCTTACCTTTTACGGGGAAGGCGACTTGAACGAAGTGCCGGATGCGGTTCGTGAAAACCTGACGAAGGCCGCGGTCGCCGTCGACCTGCAGAGCCTGCCGGTGTTCCGGCCGCGCGCACGCCTGTGTCCCGACGAAGCGGGAACGGATTACGAAAATGGGTTCTGACAAGCCGGGCGCCGACCTGCTTGATGTTGCGCGGCGGGTGGTCTGGTTCAAACCGCCTCACGAGACGCTGCGCAACGAGGTGTTTTTCTGAACTACGCGATGACATACGGCGATGCGCAGGATGTGGCTACGATCCGCTGTTGCTATGACGATGAGGCCCTGCGGGACGCCTTGCGCAACGCCCATCCCGGGATATTCGACCCGCGCTCCTGGTCCTACTGAGGTGGCCTCGCCTTTTCGGACAGCCTGGCGGCTGGGCCAAGGTGTGTTCCGGTTGAAGTTCAGGCCGCCAGAATCCCCTTGAATCGATCTTCCTGTTGCTGCTGTTGCGCCTGTGGGGATGTGGTCAAGGCGCGAAGCGGCTTGTCCATCATGTCCACAGGCGTGTCACCTCGGTATGCCTCTGTCGGCGTCCGTCCGCCCAGCGCCGAGTGCGGCCTGATGGTGTTGTAGAAGCCGATCCACTCGCCGATCACGCGCCGGGCGGTGAAGCCGTCGGCGATCTCGTGCAGGTAGACCGCCTCGTATTTGAGCGAGCGCCAGAGCCGCTCAATGAAGATGTTGTCCATGCACCGGCCCCGGCCGTCCATCGAGATGCGGATGCCGACCGCCTGCAGGCGCCCGGTGAAGGCGAAGCTGGTGAACTGGCTCCCCTGGTCGGTGTTGAAGATCTCCGGCGCGCCATGCCGGGCCAGGGCCTCGTCGAGCGCGTCCGTACAGAAGCCGGCATCCAGCGTGTTCGACAGCTGCCAGGCCAATACGTGGCGGCTCGCCCAGTCCATGATCGCCACCAGGTAGAGGAAGCCCCGCTGCACCGGGATGCAGGTGATGTCGGCGCACCGGACATGGTTCGCCCGCTCGATCCGCAAGCCCTTGAGCAGCCAGGGCCACACCCGGTGCTCGGGATGCTGATCGCCGGTCCGCAGCGCCCGATAGACCGCCTGAAGGCCGAGCAGGCGCATCAGCCGAGCCGCCCGGCAGCGCCCGATCCGCACCCCCTCGCGGCGAAGATGGCGAACCATCTGGCGGGCGCCGTAGAACGGATACTTCACGAACAGCTCGTCGATCCGACGCATCAGCGCCAGCGTCTCGGCGCTCTCGCCCTTCGGCTCGTAGTAGAGCGACGAGCGCCCGATCGACAGCAGCCGGCATTGCCGGTTCAGGCTCAGCGCCGGATGATCGCGCTCCACCATCGCCCGACGCTCGGCCCGGCTCATCGACCGGACCCGCGAGACAAAAAATCCCGCTCCACGATCAGCTCCCCGATCCTGGCGTGAAGATCGCGCACCTCGCCCTCATGATCCCGGACCCGGCGTTCCGCGCCCTTCGAGAACAGCTCGGCCAGACCCTCGATCGCCCGGCGCTTCCACGCACCCACCTGGTTCGGATGGACCCGGCGCCGAGAGGCGATCTCCTGAAGCGTCCGATCACCCCGAAGCGCCTCAAGCACGAGCTTCGCTTTCAACTCCCCGGAAAACCTGCGGCGCTTGCTCATCGGCATTCCTCCGTCAGACGGCGGAATACACCCTAACAACCTGTCCGATTTTCCGGGGACACCTCAGTCTTCCGACACTGGCGTTGATCTGCGACGGTCATCGTCGTTCGGCTGCGGCGCGTTTTGCGGGTGTGGGTTTGCAGATCGTCCGGGAGCGGGTTCTGCGCTTCAACGCGGCCGGGCCGGAGGGCTTGAAGGACCGCAAGCCGGCCGGTCCGCCGCGCAAGCTGAGCGAGGAGCGGCGCGCAGCCCCGGCGATGATCGTGGAGAGCGGTCCGGACCCGGCGCTCCCCGGCGTGGTTCGGTGGCGGCGCTGCGACCTTGCGGCATGGCTCCGGGAGCGGTTCGTTGTGTCGCTGGCGGAGACGACGGGCGGGCGGGAGCTGCGCCGGACGGGCTCTGCCAACCTCTCCGCTCGCCCGCGCCACTACGCCCGGGACGAAGCCGCGCCGGCGACGTTCAAGAAAACTTCCCCGAACGCCTGAGGCAGATACGCGCCGGGGTCGATGACGGTGTCGAGATCGAAGTCCGGTGGCGGGACGAGGCCCGCGTCGGGCGGAAGAACGAGATCGCCCGGCGAGGGGCGAAACGCGGCGCGCGCCCCTCCGCGCCCAGGGACCGGAGAACGACCCCGGCCTGCATCTTCGCCGCCATATGCCCGAAGAAAGGCAAGGCGGGCGGGATCGTCATGCCCCACGCCGACACAGACGCGCTGAACGCCCATCTCGAAGAGATCGCCCTCGCCGTCGAACCCGGCGCCCATGCCGTCGTCATGCTCGACCGGGCGGGAGGGCAGACCCCCTCGATCCTCAAGGTCCCCCGCAATATCGCCCTGTCGGCACTCCCGCCCCGCTCGCCCGAACTCAACCCGGCCGAGAACATCCGGCGGTTCCTGCGCGACAACGGGCTCTCGAACCGTGTCTTCCAAAGCTACGACGATATCCTCGATCGCTGCTGCGAAGCCCGGAACAAACTCGTATCTCACCCAAGCCGCATCGCCTCTATCGGAACCGGAAAATGGCCCCATGGGTTCCAAACCATCGCCGCTGGTATAACGGGTCATTCCTGTACTCGAAGTCTCGGCCGCTTGAATCTTTTGACGATTTTGTTCGAACCCGTAACACTCGCGGCCTGTGAGTGTTTGTGTCGGTCTTCGGTCCAGGCGTCTGCGAAGCTAAGGCACTCCGAGCTGATGGCGGCGCGGCGGGATGGCCGTACCCAACGACCGCGCACAGGGAGATATGAGCATTCATGTCGGCCGACTGGTCCGCAGGCGGTTTTTGCCGCGCAATGCATGGAGCGACAGGGAGTTCTGTCGAAGGCGGTTCGTGCGCAGGCACGGGCGCTCGCCCAACCCGCACAAGCCCGAGCGGTTCATTGATCATCTTTACAGGATCAAGACGAACGGCTCGCTGCTGAATTCGCTATGCCAGTTCATCACCGACAAGGAGTTCGCGAAACTTTATATCGCGCACGCGGCGGGGCCGGACCATCTGCCGGAAATCTACCCGGTTCTGAGGAATGCGGGAGATATAGAGGCATTCGTTCCGGATCGCGTTCGCTGCGTGATGAAACCCACGCATCTGAATCGAACTCGCAAGGCTTTTCGGGCTCGATTATTATCCGGGCGCCAAGGCCTGCGCCGAGGCTTGGACGGCCGGGTGATAGCTCGTCGCCACCGCCTGAAAGCGGCTCGCGCTATGCGGCCGCGGCATAGCATTGATCGGGTGTCCCGTCGGCGTCGAGCCTCCCTTTCAGGAAGCGGAGAGCGATCCGCATCGGGCCTTCGGAAACCTCCCGCGGCCGGACTTTAATGCCCGGAATGGCATTCGTCCCGATCTCGATACCGGGCGCGCGCGCCCGGCAGATTCAGGACAAGCTCCCGGATGATCTTTTCCGTGACACTGCCGGGCCGCACTCTGTCGTTTTCCCGGCGGGAAACGACACTCTTGTCGCTAACGTCGATTGCCTCGGTGAATTCGCTTCCCGTGAGATCCAGGATATGCCGCGGGAACCGGATTTCCGCTCCTACCAACTGACCGGGATCGAGCACACACGCCACCGCGAAGATCGACAGCAGTGTGTCGAGATTCGGAATTTCCACGCCGTCGTCTTCATGCTCCATCGCAGCGTCGATCAGCGTAACCGGAATGCCCAGTTCCACCGTAGCGTCGTATTCGTGTTTCCGTTGCATTCTTTGCTTCGAGGCGACACGGAAACCTTCCCGGTCCGGCCTCAATCGCCCTGTTCTTATGGCTGCCCGGCTGGTTGCTGGCCTGCTTCTTGCGCTCGCTGAAGACAGCGCCACGCGGATCAGCAACACGCCGCTGACGCTGGTTGGCGATGTGAACCGGCGCATTGAGGCGCTGCTACGGGGGCACGGGAAAGAGGACTTCCGCGCCGAAGTCGCGCTCAAGCTCCCGAATACCCTGGAGAATCACCGCAAATACTGGTCGGCCATCGTTCAGACGCTCCAGCACTTGCGGGAAATGAACATCCGCTCCGCCATCAACAGCGGAACGGATGCGCTTGGTCAGTTCTATGATACCTTCCTGAAATACGCGAACGACGCCAGCGAAATGCGGATCGTCCTGACGCCGCGGCATATCACCAGGTTCGCTGTCGATGTGCCGGGCATCCGGCATGACGACTTGATATTCGACCCAACCTGCGGAACGGGCGGCTTCCTCATCGCTGCGCTCGACGCGATCCGCGCCAGACACTACGGTAGCCATCCCGACGTATATGATGCGTTCCGCAACGATTGTCTGTTCGGCGTCGAACAGGCGGACGATGTTTTCGGCCTCGCCCTCGTCGACATGATCTTCCGGGGCGACGGCAAGAGCCGTATCCACAACGGGGACTGCTTCGACAACAGGTTCGCATGGCAGGACGGGCGCGTTCTGCGGCTCAAGAAGGGCAAAGCACCATCGGCGGACTCTCCGCGCCCGTTTACCCGCGTATTGATGAATCCGCCCGTGCCGTTGTCGAAGCCGAGCGGGTCTTTGTCGATCATGATCTCGAACAGACGCGGCCGGGCGGCCTGCTGTTCGCCATCCTGCCGAACGGCACGATCGCCGGGCGAGCGGATCGCGCATGGAGGCGCGAACTGTTGGCGCGTCACCGGGTTCTGGCGGTCGTGAAGATGCCCGAAGACCTGTTCATGCCAAATGTCCACAAGGGCACCTGCGCGCTCATCCTCGAAGCCTGGCGCCCGCACCGCTCGAACGATGCCGTATTCTTCGGATTCGTGCGTGACGATTTGAGCGCAGGCTACAAGTCGAAGATGCTCAGCCGCAGTCGCGCTCAGGACAATCTGGAACGAATGACTGCCGATCTGGCGCGGTTCCTTCACGACGGGCGCGCCCGGATCGAGCCATTGCCACAGAAAATTCGCATCTCGACGATCAACATGGATATGGACTGGGACTTCGCGTCCGAAGCCTATCTCGAAAGCGGCCTGCCGAGCTTGGGGACTTCGCAGTCGGTCGAAGGGCTGTTCGTCGAACTGGCGCGGCGCGCCGCCCGCGCTTCGAGACTGGCGGCGCCGGTGCCGACGCAAACGCGGGAATTCGAAATCCAAGAACTGTTCCGCGTCCAGCGTGGGCGCTGTCCGGCGCTCAAGACGCTGGCGTATGAAGAGGCGCCGGTCGTCACTTCGAGCGAAACCTCAAACGGCATTGCCGGCTATTACGATGTGCCGCCGGAATATTGGCTGCGTAATTGCGTCACGGTAAGCGCGAACGGATCAAGCGGGGCGGGGAAAGCCTTCTGGCATCCCTACCCGTTTGCAGCGGTCCCGGACGCTCTGGTCTGCGAGTGGCGAGACGAATGGCTGACGACGCCGGCGTTCTGCCTCTATGTCTGCAACGCGATCAGTCAGAACGCATGGCGGTTCGACTATTTCCGCAAGAGCACAACGGCTCGTGTCCTGGCCGATGTTCGTATCCGGCTTCCCATGAAGGGGGATTTGGCGGACTATGCGTTCATCGAGCGCGAGATGAACCGGATGCCCGGTTTCGCGCCACTGCTGGAGATGCTGAATGGGCCAGCCCAAGAGGGAAGTTCGGGCGCCGCCTCATAAGGCGTCCGAGCCCAAGCCCGGCGGCAACAGCGATGCGTTCGACGCCCTGCTCAGGCGGGCGGTCCCGGACGAAGCCGATCAACCAGAATCGGGAACATCCGATCGGGAACCTGCCTAGCGTTGTGCCGAAAGTCGAACTCGGCGAGATACTTGGGCAGGTGCTTCCCCGAGACATGGATATGCGTCCCTCGGATGCTCCGCTTCAACTGCGACCGGTAGTCCTCGATGCTGTTGGTATGAACGCCGTCTCGCGCCCATTCCTGCGCCCCGTGATTGACCGTGTGATGATCGAAGCCGCGAGCGGCGAGCTTCCGATACGAGAACCACTCATCGGCATATACGGCTGACCTCTGCCGGACATTCTCACGGATGAACGGCCCGATGGTCTTTGTCTTCGCGTCCTCCACCACCTTGGTCTTGACCGGTCGCTGGCGCTGCTTCACGCCGACAACGACGGTCTTGCCCGCTGCACCGCGACCGCGCTTCCCCGGCCGCTTCCCGCCGATGCAGGTTTCGTCCGCCTCGACCTACGCCGAACAGGGCTGAAGCGTCGATGCCGGCCATCAGCTTGCGAAGCTCATGCGCCATACGCCACGCGCATTTGCAGGTGATACCCAACTGGCCTTCCAGCTCCTTCGCCGCCACGCCGTGCCGGGTTGTGGTGAAGAGATACATGGCGAGGAACCACTTATGCAGCGGCGTCCGCGACTTCTCGAACGGCGTGCCGACGCAGGGATAGACATGCGCTCCGCAGAACTGGCAGGCATAAGCGCGGCGCTTGGCGATCCGGTAGAATCGGCTCCGGCGTTTGCACTCCTCGCAGAACGGTTCGTCGCCATAGCGAAGCTGCATGATCTTCGCCGGGCCGGCGGCGGGGCGAACGGAACGCGATGGAGGAACGGTATGCGGGATACGGAGGGACGGCGATTGGACCGGAAGCGCGGCGGGCCATGACCATTGTTGTCCGGTTTGGATTTGGTGTGGCAGGCGCATGGCTTGGCTTCAACGGGGTTTTGAAGGGTCCGGTTGCATCGAGGCCCGGATTGACGCCGGGCGTCCCGGCCCTCTTCCCGTCGTGTCCGACCCTCTTGCCGTCATGCCCGGAACAAGTCCGGGCATGACGGAGGGGGCGTTCAGGCATGACAGGCTGGCGGCCGACCAAGGATGCCGCGCACTTCCAGCCCCCCATCGGGTCTCAATCGGCTCCACCCGATGACTAAACCGGACACCAATGGGCCATGACAGAACATGACATTTCATGACACTTCGCCAGAGGGCCTCCGCCGGCAAGGCCATGCCGGGCCGGCAAGTTCGCCTGTTCCGGCCGCCGCCGTTCGCTTATTCTGGGTGCGGGGAACGACACGCCCGCCCGCTCGCTGTAGAAAGCCGGAACATGACCGACGCCATCCCTGCATTGAGTCCGTTTTCGGTATTCGTCGTCGTCGTGCTGGTCTTCGCTGTGGCGCTCGTCTTCATGGGCGTCAAGACGGTGCCGCAGGGCTTCGAGTTCACGGTGGAGCGTTTCGGGCGCTACACGCGCACGCTGGCCCCCGGACTGCACCTGATCGTGCCCATCGTGGACCGCATCGGCCAACGCCAGAACGTGATGGAGCAGGTGACCGACGTGCCGTCGCAGGAGATCATCACCCGCGACAATGCGATGGTCACCGTGGACGGGGTGGTGTTCTTCCAGATTCTGGACCCGGTGAAGGCGTCCTACGAAGTGCGGCGCCTTGAAATCTCGATCCTCAACCTGACGATGACCAACATCCGGACGGTCATGGGCTCCATGGACCTGGACGAGCTGCTGTCGCAGCGCGACAAGATCAACGCCGAGCTGTTGAAGGTGGTGGACGACGCGACCGCGCCCTGGGGCGTCAAGATCACCCGCATCGAGATCAAGGACATCTCGCCGCCCGCTCAATTGGTGGATGCCATGGCGCGCCAGATGAAGGCCGAACGGGAAAAGCGCGCGACCATCCTGGAGGCCGAGGGCGTGCGGCAGGCGGAAATCCTGCGCGCCGAGGGGCAGAAGCAGGCGGCGATCCTCGATGCGGAAGGCCGGCGCGAAGCGGCGTTCCGGGATGCAGAGGCGCGGGAACGCGAGGCCGAGGCGGAAGCGCGCGCAACCGAAATGGTCTCCAAGGCGATCGGGGAGGGCAATATCCAGGCGGTCAACTACTTCGTGGCGCAGAAATACGTCTCCGCCCTGGAAAGCATCGCGAGCGCCCGCAACCAGAAGATCGTGCTGATGCCGCTCGAGGCCTCGGGCGTTATCGGCGCTGTTGCAGGTCTTACGGAGATCGCGAGGGAAGCCTTCGGCAGCGATCGGGACGGCAGTCCGTCCGTCCCGCGCCGCCGAGGCTCGGCCCCGCCTTCCGGCTCCGGCGCCTGAGGCGGGGCCGATGGAGTCGTTTGCGCTCGAGGACATCTCCTACTGGCACTGGCTTGCCTTCGGCGTATTTCTGACGCTGGTGGAAATCCTGGTTCCGGGCGTGGTCTTCCTGTGGCTGGGGGTCGCCGGGGGCCTGACGGGCCTGCTGCTCGCCGCCGTTCCGGGGATGGACTGGCAGGCTCAACTGGTCGTCTTCGCCGTGTTGTCGGTGGCGGCAATCTTCTTCGGGCGCCGCTTTGTGGCTTCGAGGCAGGGGCCGACCGACCATCCGACCCTGAACCGGCGCGGCCGCAGCATGGTCGGCATGCGCGCCACGCTGCGCGACGCGACCGTCAACGGCCGCGGACGGGTGCGGATCGGGGACACGATGTGGGCACTGCGCCTGGCGTCGCTCGATGATGAGCTGCCGGCGGACACCGAAGTGACGGTCGTGGAGGTGAACGGCGTGACGCTCGTCGTTCGCGAAGTTCCCGTGGAGGCCGTCGAAGGGAAATGACCCGGCTAACCCGGCGGTCCCAGGCGGCGCACCCGGATTGCCAGAATGGCGGCCTCCGCGCCGTAGCCGGCCATCCAGGCGGCCAGTCCGATGACGGCGCCGTTGCCGCCCGGCAGCAACAGCGAGGCCGCTGCGACGAGCGTGGCGGCGGAAACGCGGGCCAACCCCGAGACCGCGAGCGCGCCCGTAACCCTCGCGCCCGCCAGAAGGCCGCGGAATACCGCCGACAGGCCCCAGAATGCGGCCATCAGGAACGCCGCCTGCATGGCCGGGGCGCAATAGGCTTCCAGCGCCGGCTCCAGGCCCATGGCGACGGAAAGGACAAGGCGGTCCAGCGGCGTGTGGAACAGGAGCAGGGCGACGGCCCCGAAGAACAGCATCTGCTGTCCGGCGAATTTCATCATTACGCGCCGGTCGCCGGGCTGGCGCACGAGCGTCTGGGCGCTCTGCACCAGGTTGCGCAGCGGGCTGAGCATAAGGCCCGCCAGGCCGTACACGACCGCGAACGCGGCGAGCGCCAGGTCAGGATCGGCGAGGCGGCCGAGAAATATGCTGACCGCGAAGACCATGCCCATCTCGGCGGAGGTATTCAGCATCAAGGGCCATGAGAAACGCCATTGCGCCTGGACGGTCGGCGGGGTTTCCCCGCGTTCCGGCAGGCCGGCATAGATGCGTGCGGCGAGACAGACCGCCACCGCGGTCTCGCACAGCATGCAGAAGACCAGCGCGCCGGCTCCGACCGCCGCGCCGTCCAGGAACTGCGGCAGCACCAGCAGCGAGCCTGCGAGCGACAGCAGCCGCACCAGGGTGGACCAGGTGATGAAGATCGTCTTCCGGTCCGTCATCAGCAGGCCGAAGGCGACCGACCGGCAGATCAGGATCGGGGCGCTGAGCGACAACAGGAAGGTCGCGGTCCTGGCTTCGGCGACCGCGGCGTCGCTGATTCCGAACAGCATCCGGAACGCGAAATCGCCGACGGGCGTGAAGGCCAGAACCTGCGCGACCGCCCAGGGGACCGCCACGATGATGACCATGAAGCGCAGCAGATGGCCGAGTGCGCGGCGGCTGCGAAGGTAGGAGAGCGTCAGAAGCGAGCAGACTTCCGTGCCGCTGGCGATGGAATAGTAGAGCGTGAAGGCGCTGTGGAACGCCGCGAGCGCGATGCTGCTGTCGTCCATTCGCGCCAGGAAGGCGTTGATGACCGACTTCGAGATCATGTTGAGTTCGGTCATGAAAATGAGCGGGACGAAAAACCGGTAGCAGGTTCCTGAAGTGAGTCCCCCTGCGGCCGCTCCGGTCATGCGGCCATTAGACAGGCCGGACGCAAGCTTGCAAACTCCCGTGCGGTCCCTGAGCGCCGGAGGCGGTATTGACGATCGTCGAGCGAATCGAAGCCATTCCGATAGAAATTCCCCTGTCCCGGGTCTTCGGCGGCAGCGTCTATGCGGTGCCGAGCCGCTGCACGGTCATCACCCGGCTTGCGGTCCGGGACGGGCCGACGGCGGAAGTCTATAACGGCGACAACCGCTCCGAGGGCCGGGAGGTCGCGCGGCTCGTGGAGGAGGTGCTGGCGCCGCTGCTCGTGGGCCGGGACATTCGCGACTGGCGACGGATTTACGACGGGATGTTCGCCCGCGTGCCCGGCGCGGCCATGGCTCCCAAGCTCCTGTTGGAGGCGATTGCCTGCGTGGACAGCGCGGTATGGGACGGCCTGGGACGAGTCTACGGCGTCAGCGTTGCGCGGCTGATGGGCGGCGCCCGCGATTCGCTGCCGGTTTTCTCCATCGGCGGCTACTACGAAGACGGCAAGACGCTGGACGATCTGGGCCGGGAGATGCGCCAGCTCCGGGAATGGGGCATGGCGGGCTGCAAGGTGAAAGTGGGCGGCCGTTCGCCGGAGGAGGACGCGGAGCGCGTAACGGCCTGCCGCGAGGGCGCCGGCCCCGATTTCATGCTGGCGGTGGACGCCAACCGGGGCTGGGGCCGGCGCGATGCCGAGCGGTTCGCGCGCCTGGTCGAGCCGCTGGACATTGTCTGGTTCGAGGAACCCTGCCACTGGTTCGACGACATGTCGGCGATGGCGGCCCTGCGCAATGCGACCTCGATTCCGATCAATGCCGGCCAGAGCGAGATCACCGCGCATGGCGCGCGCCGGCTGGTGGAGGCGGGCGCCGTCGATATGGTGAATATCGACGCATCGGAGTCCGGCGGGCCGACCGGCTGGCTGGATGCGGCCGCGGTCTGCCGGCTGCACGATGTGCAGATGACCCACCATGAGGAACCGCAGATCGCGCTTCACCTGCTTGCCGGCGCCTCCAACGGCTTTGCGGTCGAATGTTTCGCGGACCCGGAGCGCGACCCGATCTGGCCGGGCATGTGGCTCGACCCGCCCGACCTGCGCGGCGGCCGCCTGCATGTGCCGGACCGGCCGGGTTTCGGCATCCGGCTCGACCCCGACAAGGTTACCGCGTTCAGGATCGACCGATGACGGGGCGGTCCGGCCATGTCGAGGTTGGCGGCAACCGCTTCTTCTATCGCCGGGAAGGGCCCGCCGATGGCCCGGTCGTGATGATGGCGCACGCCATGGGCACGAGCCATCGCATCTGGAACCGGCAGGCGCCGGCACTCGCCGCCCGCCATCGGCTGTTGCTTTACGACTGGCGCGGCCACGGCGCCAGCGACGCGCCGGAAGGGCCCTATTCGCTCGACGGCTTCGTGGCCGATGCCGTTGGCGTCATGGACGCGCTCGGAATCGACCGGGTGACCTGGGTCGGCATTTCCACCGGCGGCATGATCGGGCAGGGCGTGGCCATAACGCATCCGGACCGCGTTCGCGCCGCCGCGCTCTGCAACACGATGGCGCGGGCGACGCCCTGGTACCGCCAATGGGTCGTCGAGCGGCAGGCGGTGGTTCGGGCCTCGGGCATGGCGCCGGTGTGGGAGATGACCCGCAAGCTCTGGTTCTCCGACGCCTTTGCCGACGCCGCTGGACCCGATTACGCCGCCGTTCGCGACCTCTTCACCGCGACGGACACAACCGGCTATCTGGCCGGGATCTCCGCCGTCGCGGAGCTCGACTATCTGGACCGGCTGCACAGCATTGCCTGCCCGGTTCTGGTGCTGGGCGCCGGCGACGATCCGGTGACCCCGCCGGTCCGCGCCGAAGAGCTCCGCGACGGCATTGCCGGGGCCGAACTCGTCATGCTGCCGGGGCTGCGCCATTTCTCCAATGTCGAGGCGCCGGACGCCTTCAACGCGCCGCTGCTGGCCTTCCTCGACCGCGTCAGCCGCCGATGATGTTGAGGGCGGCGCCGAGCGCCGAACCGAGCCCCGCCACGGCCCCGGCGCGGGCCAGCGCGCGCCACGACAGAAGCCCGAGGACGAGCCGCCCTACCAGGCCTGTCCACGCCCCCTCTACCGTGGGATTCACGAACACGAGGAAGGCGGCGAAGGACGGAATGGCGCCCAGCACGAACCCGATGCCGTAGGAGCCGGTCCAGGCGAGCAGGCCGCCATAGATCGCCGGGTAGATCATCATGGCGATGGAGGTGAAGGCCAGCACGCCGCCGGTGACCCCGCCGACCTGGCCTTCCGGCGCGAGGCGCGCGGTCTCCGCCAGCAGGATGCCGTGCCAGCTCAGCGCCGTCATGTTGAAGACAACGGCGACGGCGGTGATTTCCCAGAAGGTCCAGTCGGCGCCGTAGAGCGCGGTTGCGACCGCCGAGAGCGCGGCCACCAGCCCGATGCAGGCCATGATGATGCGCGGCGACACGGCGCCGCCGCCGAGAGCGCCCCAGAGGATGCGCGCCCAGACCGCGGAGAAGGATGCGATGGCGAAAGCGGAGCCGGCCTCGGCTTCCGAATAGTCCAGCCCGTCGATGAGAAAGAGGATGAAGAAGCCGGAGAAGAGCGATTGCAGGCCGCCGAAGGCGAATGCGGCAAAGGACAGGTCGCGGAGCGGGCGGATCGCCAGCACCGTCTTCAGCGTTGCCGGCAGGTCGCTGAAGGCGATTTTCATGTCGGGCCGGCGGTCCGCGTCGAAAAAGCTCCGGACCGGCTCCAGCGACACCATGACGGCGAAGACGATCAGGCAGGTGACGAAGGAGGCGCCGTAAGGACCGAGGCGGATCGACAGGCCGAGCGTGTCCGAATAGAAGGCCAGCCCCAGCAGGAAGGGAATCAGCAGGCCTCCGATCAGCGCGCCGACGGGCACGCCGGTCTGCTTGATGGAGAAAATCAGCGGGGCGAGGCGCAGCGGCGTCACCCGCGCCAGAATATGGGAACTTGCGGGCGTCGAGACGGAGGCGGCGCCCAGCAGCAACGCGCCCAGCGGGAACAGCCACAACAGCCCGGAAGCGGTGACCAGCAGGCTTGCCCCCATGAGCAGCAGCGCGATCTGGCTCACCCGCAACGGACCGTAACGCAGGATGAAGCCGCCGCAGCCGACCGCAGCGACGATCGCCGCCACGTTCTGGAGGAAGAGGTAGAAGCCGAGCCAGGCGCGCGAGATGCCGAAGTCTTCGGCGATCCGGTCGGCCAGAATCGGAAGCGCGATCTGGCAGACATAGGAGAACGCCTGCTGGACCAGCATGGCGGCGGTCGCCGCCGCCATGATCGTGCGCGGGCTGAAGCGCGCGAGGTCCATCAGCGAATGCGGATGTTGACCGAGGCGCGCATTCCGGGCCAGACGGTCTTTTCGACCGCCGGAATGTCGATGAACACCGGGATCTTGCGCGCTCCACCGCGGCCGTTCGTCTCGCCGCCATTGACGGTGGTGCGGCCGATGGCGCGCACGCGCCCCTTGAGGGTCTCGTCCGGCCAGGCGTCGAAATCGACGGCAACCGGCTGATCCGGCCGGATATGGCGGATGTCGGACTCGTCGATGTCGGCCTCGATCCAGACCCGGTCCGGAGCGTGGATCAGGAGCACCGGGTCGCCATCCTCGACATAGGCGCCGGGATTGACATGGACTTCGTCGATGACGGCGCGGACCGGTGCGCGGATATGCATGTCTTCCAGCCGGCGGCGCGCCTGCTCGACCTCGACGGCGGTCTTGTCGATCTCCCGGTCGATGACGGCGAGCCGCGTCTGGAACAGGCGCTCCCGCCCGGCGGTGCCGGCGAGCTCTTCGGCTTCCCGCAGGTTCATGGCGATGCGGGTCTGAATGTCGCGGAGCTTGCTTTCCATCTCCAGCAGTTCGCCGCGTGCCTCGTCGATACGCCGCTGCGGCACGACATCCCTGCCGAGTCGCTTGTTGCGCCGGAGATTGTCTTCTGCGATCTGCTTGCGCCGCTCCAGCGTCGCCAGTTCAAGGCGCAGCAGCCGGACCGTCTCCTCGACGGTTGCGATCTTGTCGGCAAGCTCGGACTTGAAGAGCGCCAGTTCCGCTTCCACCTGGCTGCGCTGGGCCTTTTGCTTTTCCAGTTCGGCTTCGAGCGCGCGGAGGTCGAGCGCGGCGACGACATCGTCCATCTCGGCGAGCGGCGCGCCCTTCTTGACGATGTCTCCCTTGCGAACCCGGATCGCCGCAACGCGGGCATTGACGCTGGAGGAGAGCAGGGTGAAATCCGCCGCAACCCGGGCGTCGGGCTCATAGACATTGTGCCACCAGTGAATAGCCTCGTTGACGCCTACGGCGATCAGCGCCATCGGCACGGCAAACAGCAGGTAGCCATACGGTCGGCGGCGCTTCTGGACGGGGATATCGGCCATCGGTGGGGAATTATTCTATGCTGCGCGGGTGTCGCGCCCACAGAAGCCTAGCACGGACGGCGCGGGAAGCGAGACCGTCGGCGGAGATACGACATCGATGACTGAGACCGGCTGGCGCCGAGCGCCGTGGCCCGGCGGCGCGCGGATTGCGCTGTCCCTGGTGGTGAATGTCGAGGAGGGCGCGGAAGCGCGCATCGACGACGGCGACCCGTTTCCCGAGCCCGTAGACGAATTGGGCGCCAGCCCGAGGCGCGCAGTCCGGAACTACGGCAATGAGAGCAACTACGCCTACGGCATCAGGGCGGGCTCGCCCAGGGTGATGCGGCTGCTAGAGGACCGCGGGCTCACGGCGACCTTCACCGCGGCGGCCATGGCCCTGGAGCGCGCGCCGGAGCTTGCCGCACGGATCGTGGCCGGCGGCCATGAGGTCTGCGCCCACGGGCACCGCTGGGTGCATCAGTTTCGTATGGACGAGGCGCAGGAGCGGGCGTTCATCAAGGATGCCGCCGCCTCGATTGAACGGACGACCGGCGTGCGGCCGGCAGGCTGGCTTTCGCGCTACCTGCTGACCCCGAACACGAGGCGGCTGCTGATCGAGGAAGGCTTCGCCTACCACATGGACGATTATTCCGACGATCTGCCCTTCTGGCACGAGGAGCCGGCGGGCCGGATCGCGGTCATACCTTATGCCCTCGACACCAACGACATGAAGATGTGGACCGACCCCGCCTACACGCCCGCGCACTGGCTGGACTATGCGCGGGAGAGTTTCGACCGGCTTTACCGGGAGGGCGTCGAGGGAGCGCCGAAGATGATGAGCCTCGGCGTACATCTGCGGATTATCGGGCGCCCCGGCCGCATCGGCTGTCTCGAGCGCTTCCTCGACCATGTGCAGGGGCATGAATCCGTCTGGGTTGCGCTCAGGCGGGATATTGCGGGCTGCCTGCCGTGAGCGGCCTGCTCAGCCGGCTCGATGTGGCGGCCATGCTCCGGGACTATCCGCTGGGCCCGGCGTTTCTCGAAGGCCCGGCGGCGCTTTCCCGCGATGCGTTGCGGGCGCTTCAGGAGCTGCGCTTCTCCCGCGTCATGGCGCGCGCCTGGCAGGTGCCGTTCTATCGCGGGCGCTGGACGGCGGCAGGCATGGAGCCGGGCGATATCTCCAGCCTCGACGACCTGCCGTCGATCCCGTCCTTCTCCAAGGACGACCTGACGGCGAGCGCGGCCGCAGCCCCGCCCTTCGGAACTTTCGACGGACGAGACGCGCAAAACTCCTTCGCTGTCTTCCACACGACTTCGGGCACGACGGGCGTGCCGCAGCCCTTGTTCTACGGCGCGGAAGACCGGGAAATACAGAACCTGCTGCTGGCCCGCGCCTACCGCCTGATGGGGCTGCGGGACGACGATATCGTCCACTCGGTTTACGGCTTCGGGACCGTCAATGGCGGCCATTATGTCCGCGAGGCCGTGACGCACTTTACCGACGCCCTGCTGGTGCCGGCCGGCACCGGGCGCGACATGCCGTCGGAGCAACAGGTCGAGACGATGGCGCGGCTGGGCGCAACGGTGCTGGTCGGCTTCGGCGATTATGTCCGCCATCTTGCCGAAACCGCACGGGAAAAGGGGCTGAAGATTCCCCTGCGCCTCGTGCTCGGCCATTTCGGGCGCGGCGACCGGCAGGCGGTCTCGGACGCCTGGGGCGGGCCGGAGGTCTACGATTGGTACGGGGTCGGCGACACCGGCGTCATCGCCGCGGAAAGCCCGGGCTGCAACGGCCTGCATATCTTCGAGGATGCGCATGTCGTGGAGGCGCTGGACCCGGAAACGGAAACGCCGGTGGAGGACGGCCACGCCGGCAATCTATGTGCGACCGTGCTCTTCAAGACCGGCATCTACCCGATCGTCCGCTTCGACACCAAGGACCTGACGATGCTGTGCGCGCCGGACCCCGGTTCCGGCATTAATTTCCGGCGCATGTCGGGGTTCGAGGGCCGGTCGGACAACATGGTCAAGCTGCGCGGCGTCAATGTTTATCCGACGGCTGTCGGCGCGCTTCTCGCTGACCATGAGGCGCTGACCGGAGAGTATGTCTGCCGGGTTTTCCGCGCCGGCGGGCGCGAGGAAATGACTGTTGCGGTGGAAGCGCGCGAGCATGGCGGAAGCCTGGCGGAAGAGGTCGCCGAACGTCTGAAGCGGGGCCTTGGCGTCCAGGTTGCGGTCGAGCTCGCCGAGCCTGGCGGAACGGCCGCCCTCACGCAGATACGCGAACGGCAGAAGCCCTTGAGATTGATCGACGAGCGGTGACATTTGCTCCGCGGTCGGACGACGGCGCGGCTCGCGGCGTTTACCGCGGCTGGTGGGTGGCGGCCGGCGGTTTCGTCATGGCGTTTTACGCTTGGGGCGTCGGGTTTTACGGCCACGGCTTCTACATGGTCGTGCTGGGCGGTTCGACCGGCTGGCCGGCCTCTCTGCTGTCAAGCGTCGTCGCGGGGTTCTGGCTGGCGAATGTGGCCGCCAGCCTTGCATTGGGCCGGGTTACGGACAGGTTCGGCGCGCGTCCGGCGGTCATCTACGGAACGCTCGCCATGGCGGCCGGCTGCTTCGCGCTGGCGGCGTTCGAGGCGGGATTCTTCGCGGCGCGCTGGCAGCTTTTCGCCATCTTCGCGCTCATGGGCAGCGCCTATCCCGGCCTTGCGGCCATGGCGGTCAGCGCCGCGCTGGTGCCGTGGTTCAAGCGCCGGCTCGGCCTTGCTCTCGGCATTGCGTTGACCGGGGCGAGCGCCGGCGGCGCGGTCATGCCGCCGCTGATGGCGTGGCTCTCCGCCCGATACGGCTTCGGCGCCGCCATGACGGCAATCGGCGCCGCGCTCGTCCTCTCGACGCTGCCGGTCGCGCTCCTTCTGGTCCGCCCGCCCAAAGACCGGGAAGCCGCGAGGGAGCAGGGTGCGACAACCGCCGCCGCCGCGCGGGACAAGCCGCCGCCGGCGCGGTTCCTGGGCGATTTCCGGTTCTGGCTCGTCACCTCGGCCTGCAGCCTGTCGCTCGGCGCGCAGGTCGGCTTCCTGATGCACCAGATCCCGCTGCTGCAAGGCGCCCTCGGGCTCTCCGGAGCCGCCTTCGCCGTCAGCGTTGCGGCATTGAGCGCCGCCGCCGGCCGGTTCCTGCTGGGGGCCTTGAGCGCCCGCTTCTCCCTGCCGGTCCTGGCCGCCGGCTGCTACCTGGTCCAGGTGACAGGCCTGCTTCTGCTGCTTGCCGGGGAGCCGCCTGCGCTGCTCTTCCTGGCGTCGGCAATCGCGGGTTTCGTCATCGGGTGCATCGTGATGCTGCCGCCGCTGCTGCTGGTGGACAGCTTCGGCGCGGAAGGCTACGGCACGGCCTACGGGATGACCGCCGCGGCCATGTTCGTCATGGCGAGCCTGGCGACCGCCGCGAGCGGATGGCTGTTCGACGCGACCGGCGCCTATCGCTGGCCCTTGATTGCGCTGGCCGGCCTGCATGTGCTGGCAAGCCTTCTGGCGTTGTGGCACGGTCGGCGGCAACGAAGCCGCGAGGCCGGTCGATGAGCACCGACCTTTCCCTGTCCGAACTGCGCGAAGGCTACGCCGCCGGGGCTCTCGACCCGATTGCCGTCACCGAAGCGTATCTAGACCGGGTTGCGCGGCAGAACCCCCGCCTCAACGCCTATGTTGCGGTGACGGCCGGGACCGCGCGGGAAACGGCGGCGGCGGCGGCGGCGCGCTGGCGGGAGCGGCGGCCGGCCTCTGCCATCGACGGCGCGCCCATCGCGGTCAAGGACAATATCGATATGGCCGGTGTCGTCACGGCGAACGGCCTGCCCGGTGGCCGCCGCGCGGCGGCGGACGCGCCCGTCGTTGCGCGCCTTCGGGACGCAGGCGCGGTGCTGCTCGGCAAGACCAACCTGCATGAGGCGGCATTCGGGACGACGACCTTCAACCCGCATTGGGGCATGACGCACAATCCGCATCGCGAAGGCTGGACGGCGGGCGGCTCCAGCGGCGGCTCCGGCGCTGCCGTGGCGGCCGGGCTCGCCGCCGCCGCGCTCGGTTCCGACACCTTGGGCTCGATACGCCTGCCGGCCGCCTATTGCGGCTGTTTCGGGCTGAAGCCGACGCAGGGCGCGGCGCCGTTGGGCGGCGTGGCGCCGCTCGCGCCGAGCCTCGACCATGTGGGCCCGCTCGCGCGCACGGCGGAGGACGCGCTGGTCCTGCTGGAAGTCATGTCGGGCCGCCCGGCGGGAGAGGAGAGGAACTGGCATCCGGTGCGGCTCGCCGCCTTCGACCGGGTTGTGCTGGAGTCCGATGTCGCCGACGCCATGCCGGCGCTCGACCTGCCGGCGCTGGACTGGCCCGACTACGACCCCTCGGCGGCGCGCAAGGCCGGCCTGCTGGTCATAGAGGCGGAAGCGTTTGCGGCGCTCGGCATACCCGAGGGCGCGTCGGACGAGTTGCGTGGCTTTTTCGATTACGGCGCGACGCTGGCCCCGGAGCGGCTGGCGGCTGCGCGCGAAACGCTGCGGCGCATCCGGGAGGACGCCGCGGAGCGCATCGGCGATGCCGTCATCGTCGCGCCGGTCGCGCCCTGCGGCCCGTTCCCGCGCTCGCGCAAGGCGCCCGCCAATCAGGCGGAACTGCTGGCCTTCGCCAACCTCACCGGCCTGCCGGCGCTCGCCTTCCCCCGCGGCCGAATGGCGAACGGCATGCCCTTCGCCCTGCAGGCAATTGCCGGGCCGGGCCGGGAGGCGGCGCTGGTGGCGGCGAGTCGGGAGTTTGGGGATAATATCTCCTGACGCTGGTGCGGGCGGCGGAGAATGAGCGCCGGATCGAGTCCAGGGCGACAATATCATCGGCGTCCGGCTGCCGGTTTGTTTGCAGGATCAGAAATAAATCTATAGTAGGGATTTAATTCCAAGAATCAGTGGTAGAATATGCTCGGGAGGAAACGGCATCCGAAGGCCGCTTCGCCTGCAGCGCGCGCCAGTACGAAAAATCCCCGACGGAACGCACGGGGATGTGCGCCCCGGGCTCGACCCGCGCCCGCGATACGCGCGAAACAGGATCGCCCCGGAGCCGGGCGGCAACGGAACGGGCAAGGAGAACCGATGTGCAACACCCCCCTTCGTTGTCCCGGCCGGAGCGAAGCGGAGAGCCGGGACCTCGACGCCTGCACGCCGCCTTTGCCGCGCGAGGCCCCGGATCGCAGTCCGGGGCGACGAGTTGGGGAAGCCGGGGCGACGAAAGAAGGGGGGCCACAGAGCGGAACATGACAAAACATGACATTTCATGACACATCGCAGGGGGGTCCCCGGCGGCGGACGCGGTGCGCGGCCGAGTGGGCATCGGGGACGGTCCGGGGTAAAGTCCCTTCGGTGCGGCAACGATGCGGGGGGCTTGCGTGACGGAAAGACTGCCTTTCGACGGGCTCAGGGTCATCGACTTCACGCATGTCATCGCGGGGCCGCTGGCGACCTTCCAGCTTGCGATGCTGGGGGCGGATGTGGTGAAGGTCGAACCGCCCGGCCGGGGCGACCAGTTGCGGCGCATGGGCGGCGAGCCGGACCGCGCGAAGGACGGGATGAGCGGCGGCTTCCTCGCCATCAATGCCGGCAAGCGCTCGCTCGCGCTGGACCTGAAGCAGCCTGAGGGGCGCGGCGCGGCGCTCCGCCTGCTGGCCGGGGCCGATGTGGTGACGGAGAACTTCCGGCCCGGCGTGATGGAGCGGCTGGGTCTCGGGGCGGATGCGGTGCGGGCGCTCAACCCCCGCGCGGTCTATTGCTCGCTCTCGGGCTACGGCCGCCACCCCGACTGGGCGTGGCGGCCGGCCTACGACCATATCGTGCAGGGCGTTGCCGGCGCGATGTGGACGCAGGGCGAGGAGGGCGCGCCGCCGATCAAGATCGGCTTCCCGATGGCCGACACGGCGGCGGGCTACGCTGCGTTCACGGCCATCTGCGTTGCGCTGATCGAGCGGAACGCGACCGGGCGCGGCCGGCATGTCGACGTGTCGATGACCGCGGCGACGCTCGCCATGATGGCGTCTCCGGTCCACGGCTTCCTCGCCGCCGGCCGGCTGCCGGCGCGCATCGGCAACACGGCCTTCTCCGGCTCTCCGGCCTCCGGCACTTACGACACCGCCGACGCGCCGGTGGTGTTGACGGCGAACACCGAAGCGCAGTTCCGGGGCCTCTGCGCGGCGCTGGGGCTGGACGGGCTTGCCGGGGCTTCCGATCCGCTGTCCTGGCGCGACCCGGCGGTGGATCTCTCCCATGTGCGGGACGCCATTGCGTCCTGCCTCAGGCGGAAGGACGCCGCTCACTGGGAGCGGGTGCTGAACGAGGCCGGCGCGCCGACCGGCAAGGTGCGCACCGTGCCGGAGGCGCTGGCCGAGAGCTGCATTTCGGAGCGCGGCTTCGTTTCCGATATCCCGGACCCGGCCCGGCCGGGCGAGCGCTTCAGGGTGCATGGCGCGCCCTACGCCTTCGACGGCGAGACGCCGGCGCCGTCGGGCCCGGCGCCGCATCTCGGCGAGCATTCGAGGGTTCTGCTCGCCGAAGCGGGCTTCGATGCCGGCGAGATCGACGCGCTGTTCGCGGCCGGGACGGCGGCGGAGGCGCAGGCATGACGCTGATGACGCCGCTCGATCACCCGAGCGTTTGGCGGCGCGAGGACATGGCCGGGCGCGAGGACTGGATCCGCGCCTTCTCGGATGCGGAACTGGAGGAAATCCGCGCCGCGCTCCCGCGCCGCTTCGGCGCGCCCGGTTTCGGGAAGGCGGACTTCCCGCTGCCGACACTGGGCCCGCGCCTCGCGGAGATCGTGGACGAGCTGGAGAACGGGCGCGGTTTCGTGGTGATGTGCGGCCTCGACCGGCTGGGACTCGACCCGCCCGGCCTCCGGGACGCCTATTGGGGCCTCGCCCGGCATATGGGGCGGACGATCTCCCAGAACTCGACCGGCGCGCTGATCGGCGAGGTGTTCGACCGGGGCCTCGACTATGACAACAACAATGTCCGCGGCCACACCACCAATGCGGAGATCGGGCCGCATTGCGATACGGCGGATGTCGTCGGCCTGCTTTGCGTGCATCCGGCGGAAGAGGGCGGCGAGAGCCTGATCGCCTCCTCGGGCGCGATCTACAACGAAATCCTCGCGACCGCGCCGCATCTGGTCGATGCGCTCGCCGCCGGGTTCCGCATCGACCTGGCGGGCAAGGGGCCGACGGGCGCGGCCGACGAGGTGACGCGGTCCCGCATCCCGGTGTTCTCCTGGTATGCGGGGCGGCTCTCCAGCCGGTTCAACCGCAAGCAGATCGAGGACGGGCAGCGCAAGCTCGGCCGCCGCCTCTCGGAGGTGGAGCGCGAGGCGGTGGAGACGGTGGAGCGCCTCGCGCTCGACCCGCGCTTCCGCCTCGACATGGATTTCCGTCCGGGCGACATCCAGTGGCTCAACAACCACGCCATCCTGCACGGGCGGGCCGGATACCGGGACAGCGCCGACCCGGAGCGCCGCCGGCTGCTGCTGCGGCTCTGGATGAACATCCCGAACGGCCGGCCGCTGGCGCCGGCCTTCGCCGACCGGCTGAACACCGGCCCACGCGGCGGCGTCCATGCAAGGGAAGCGAGGGCATAACGCAATGGCTCGAATACGGACCCCGATCTGCGAGCGGCTGGGGATCGAGCATCCGGTGTTCCAGGCCGGCATGGGCTGGGTCGCCCGCGCGGACCTGGCGGCGGCTGTCTCCGAGGCGGGCGGCCTTGGCGTCATCGGCGCCGGCTCGACCATGGACGGGGAGCAGTTGCGCGCGGAAATTCGCCGGGTGCGGGAGCTGACCGACAGGCCCTTCGGCGTCGATATCCTGTTCGCGACCGTACGCGCCGGGGGCGAGCGGGCGGCGCGCTACACCGACACGGTGCAGGGGATGGTCGAGACGGTGCTGGAGGAGCGGGCGCCGGTGCTGGTCTCGGGCCTCGGCAGCCCGGCGGCGGTCGTGCCGGCGGCGCATGAACGCGGCATCTATGTTATGTCCGTGGTGGGCGCGGTCCGCCATGCCGAAAAGGCGGTTGCGGACGGGGTGGATGCGGTGATCGCGTCGGGCATGGACGGCGGCGGCCATGTCGGGCGCATCGGCACGGCGGCGCTCATTCCGGCCGTGGTGGACGCGGTGGAGGCGCCGGTGCTGGCGGGCGGCGGGCTTGCGGACGGGCGCGGGCTTGCGGCGGCGCTCGCCTTCGGCGCCCAGGGCGTGTGGATGGGCACCCGCTTCATCGCGACGGCCGAGAGCCGCAGCCACGACAACTACAAGCGCCGGATTGCGGATACGGATGTAGCCGGAACGGTCGTCACGCGCGCCCATAGTGGCAAGCCCTGCCGGCTGATCGACAACGATTTCACCCGCGGCTGGGCCGGGCGCGAAGCCGAGATCAAGCCCTTCCCGCTCCAGGCGATGGAGGTCGGCCATCCGGCCTCCGAACGCGGGCGAATCGAGGGCGATGTGGAGGCCGGCGTGCTGCCGGCCGGGCAGAGCTGCGGCATGATCGGCGAGGTGGTCCCGGCGGGCGAAGTCGTGCGCCGGGTCGTCGAGGAGGCGGCTGCGGCGATGGCGAGAATGCGGTCTTTCGGAGGGTGAACGGCAGATGCGAATGAAGGACAGATGCGGGATCGTGACCGCGGCCGGCTCCGGCATGGGGCGTGCCGGCGCGTTGCGGTTCGCGCAAGAGGGCGCGGCGGTGGCGGTCGTGGATATCGACGCCGAGGCGGTGCGGGCGGTCGTGGCCGAGATCGAGGCGGCGGGCGGCCGTGCGGTCGGGATTACGGCCGACCTCACCCGCGACGAGGACAGCCGGCGCATCGTGCGCGAGGCGGCGAATGCGCTCGGCGGCGTCGATTTCGTCTGGAATCATGTCGGCCATCCCGGCCCGGCGTCGATCGAAGGCATCGAGATGAAGGACTTCGACACGGCCGTCACGCTCAACTTGCGTACCGTGCTCGTCACCACCGAGGCGGCGATCCCGGAGATCCGGGCGCGCGGCGGCGGCGCGCTGCTCTGTACGGCTTCGACATCGGGGCTGCAGGGTTCGCAATTCAGCCCGGTCTATTCGGCGGTGAAGCATGGCGTGGTCGGTTTCGTGAAGGCGCTCGGCAAGCGGCTCGCGAAGGAGAACATCCGCGTGAACGCGATCTGCCCCGGCCCCGTCGACACGCCGATGCTGCGGGTTTTCGTGGCGCGCCCGGACCAGCAATCGACGCACGGCCTCGACAAGGAGGAGCTGATCTTGCGGCATGGCGGCGCGCTGCCCATGGGGCGGCCCGGCAGGCCGGAGGAGATCGCCAATGCGGCGCTCTTCCTGCTCTCCGACGAAGCCTCCTTCATCACGGCCACGACGCTCGCGGTGGACGGCGGCTCGACCGCGTGACGCCGACCGGCTTGGCCGCGGAGGCTCCGCCCCGCCATCCGGCGGCGCTGGCGCTTGCCGGGTGCCTGGCGCTGGCCGTCGCCATCGGGATCGGGCGGTTCGCCTATACGCCGATCCTGCCCTACATGACGACCGGTCTCGGTCTCGGCAAGTCGGAAGCCGGCCTGATCGCGTCGGCCAACTTCCTGGGCTACCTGCTGGGCGCGCTGGCGGCGGCGTGGAAACCCGTGCCCGGCGGCCGGCGCCTCTGGCTGCTGGGCGCGCTCGCGACAAGCGCGCTGACAACCGCCGCCATGGGGCTGACGGAGAACCTGGGCGCGTTCCTCGTCCTGCGTTTCGTGAACGGAGCCGTTGCCGCGCTGGTGATGGTGCTGGCGTCCTCGCTGACGATGGACCGGCTGGCCGCCGCCGGCCGGCCGGTATGGGCGGCGGGAGTCTATGCGGGCGTCGGGTTCGGCATCGCGGTCTCTTCGCTGGCGGTTCCGGCGGCGGCTTCGGGAGGCGGCGATTCGCAAGGCCCCTGGCTGGTCTGCGGCGCGCTGTCGCTCGCCCTGGCGGTCCCGGTCTGGCTGTTGCTGCAAGGACGGCGGGAGCCGGCGCCCGCAAGGGCGGCAGCCGGCGCGGAAGCCGGTGCAAGGTCGCAGGGCTTCGGCCGGTTCGCGCTTGCCTACGGGCTGTTCGGTTTCGGCTATGTCATCACCGCCACCTTTATTTCCGACATGGTGCGCGCCGATCCCGCCTTGCAGCCGGCGGAGAATGTCGTCTGGCTTTGCGTCGGGCTGGCGGCGGCGCCGTCGGTGGCGTTCTGGGGCTGGGCCGGGCAGCGCTGGGGCAACGAGCAGGCCTTCGCCGCCGCCTGCCTCGTCGAGGCGTTCGGCGTACTGCTGAGCGTGCTGGGCGGGGGAATCTGGCCCGTGCTGGCGGCGGCCGCCCTGCTGGGCGGCACCTTCATGGGCCTGACGGCGCTCGGCCTCGTCAATGCGCGGCGCCTCTCCGTCGGCGACCCGCGCCGCAACCTGGCGCTGATAACGGCGGCCTTCGGCCTCGGCCAGATGATCGGCCCCGCGCTCGCCGGCGTGCTTCATGACGGGACGGGCGGCTACCTCGCCCCGTCCCTCATGGCCGTAGCGGCGCTGGCCGCCGCCGCGGCGCTGGCGGTGCGGTGAGCGGCCGGTCGCCCAGGCCCCGGCGCGAACATTTGTGTTGACCAACTACGCCTATGAAGCCGAATGCACGGCGCCCGCAAGGAACTCGGCAGGGGGGCTCGTGGCGAAGATCAAGAAGAACCCGGAGCTGGAATGATGCTCGACTATCCCGTCGAACTCATACCAGCGGCGTCGGGTGGCGCCTCATGGAGGACGCCACGTCACCGCCGCCCCGGCCCCGCTGCGCCGAACGCCACGCCCCTTTTCGTCGCCCAGGATCGCCCTTCCGGGCGTCCGGGGCGACGGGAGTGGCCTATCGATTCTTACTCATGGCCGCTGGTATAAGCCTCTGCCTTGTCGGGCGGCTGCAAACCGTCAGGCGAGATAGTCTCCGCCGTTCACGTGGACCGTCTGTCCGGTGATGCGACGCGCGGCGGCGGATGCGAGAAAGACCGCCAGGCGGGCCACATCCTCTGGCAGCGTCAGCCCTTTCAGCGGGATCCGCCCGGCCGCTTCCGCGATCTCGGCTTCGGTCATGCCGTAGCGGGGCTGGGCCGTGTCCGCGAGGCCCGGCGCGATGGCGTTGACGCGGATGCCGTGCGGCGCGAGCTCAAGGGCGGTAGCGCGCGTCAGGCCGACGAGGCCGGCTTTCGAGGCCACGTAATGCGCCCCGCGCGGAGACGAGCGGAACGCGGCGCCCGACGCGATGTTCACGATGGCCCCCTCCCGGCCGGCGGCGGCCATGCGCCGCGCCGCAGCCGAGGAACAGAGGAACGGTCCCTTCAGGTTGACCGAAAGCACCCCGTCCCAGTCGGTTTCGGTCATGTCGAGAAAGGCGGTGCGCGGGAAGACCGCGGCATTGTTGACGAGGATATCGACGCCGCCGAGGCTGTCGGCAGCGGCCATGAGGCGCTCGACCTCTCCGGGTTCCGCGATGTCGGCCTGCACGGCCACCGTGTCCGCGCCCGCCGACTGCGCCGAGGCGACGACGGCGGCCGCGGCCGCGGCGTCATCCAGATAGTTGACGACGACGGAAGCGCCGGCCTCGGCGGCGGCCAGCGCGATGGCGGCCCCGATGCCCTGCTGCGCGCCCGTGACGATGGCGACCCTGCTTGCAAGAACGCTCATTCACCGATACTCCGGCCGCCTCGGCCATGCTCACTATAGCGTGGCGAAGAACCGGCGGAACGCCGGCGATCCCGTATCAGCCGGTCGAATTCGCCCGCTCCCGCATGAACCGGCTTGCGCCATAGACGGCGGCAAGGACGACGATGCCGGCGGCGTCGCTCTCCCAGCCGGGAAACAGGAAGGCGGCGGCGGCGGCCAACAGGGGTATCCGGGAAGGCCATTCGATGCGGCCGACGCCGTAGAGCCAGCCCTCGAAACCTGCCGCCATCAGCCACACGGCGACCACGGCCGTGCCCGTGTCGCGCAGGATGTCGAAGAAGTCGCCCTCCAGAATCAGCGTCGGCGTGAGCACGAAGAGGAAGGGCAGGATGAAGTTGACGATGCCCATGCGCATCGCCATGAAGCCGGTGCGCATCGCATTGGAGCCGGATATCGTCGAGGCCGCGACTGCCGCCAGCGCCACCGGCGGGGTGATGTAGGACAGCATCCCCCAATACAGGATGAACAGGTGGCTCGCGATGACATTCAGCCCGGCTTCCTGCAGGGCGGGCCCGAGCACGATGGCGAGGAAGATGTAGCAGGCGCTGACCGTCATCCCCATGCCGAGCACGAAGCTCGTGATAGCGCCCATGAGGAGCAGGAACAGCACATCGTCGCCCGCAAGCAGCACCAGTTCGCTGGAAAAGGCAGGCCCGACGCCGGTGAAGGAGAGCGCGCCCACGATCATGCCGATGCCGACCAGGATGCCGACGATATTGGCGATGTTGCGCGCCGCGTCATCCACCAGGTCCACAAGCTGCGCCGGGCGGAAGGCAATGCGTCCCGGCGCGATCTTCGACATGAGGGCCGAAGACGCGAGCAGCACCAGCGTCGCATAATAGGGCGCCTGGCTTTCCACGCCGACCCAGATCAGCAGGTAGATCAGCACGACGAGGCTGAAGAGGAAGTGCCAGCCGTCGGCCAGCACGGCGCGGAGCTTCGGTATCTCCGAGCGGTTCTGCCCCACCAGGCCGTTGCGGGCGGCGAAATTGTCAGCCTGCAGCAGCAACGCCAGATAGAACAGCACCGCCGGCACGAGCGCGGCGATCACGACCGTTGCGTAGGAGATATTGAGGATCTCGGCCATGATGAAGGCGACCACGCCCATGACCGGCGGCATCAGCGCGCCGCCGGTGGAGGCGCAGGCCTCGACGGACGCCGCATAGGTCGGCGGGTAGCCGGTCCGCCGCATGGTCGGGATGGTGAGCTTGCCGGTCGTCACGACATTGGAGATGACACTGCCGGAGAGCGATCCGAAGAAGCCGCTGGACAGCACCGCGACCTTGGCCGGTCCGCCGCGCGAAGTGCCCATGAGCGCCGTGGCGAACGCCATGAAGAACTCGCCGCCGCCGGTGACGGCGAGCGCCGAACCGAAGACGAGAAATCCGATCAGAATCGAGGAAACGGCCCGCATCGGCACGCCGATGATACTTTCCGTGCCCATCGCGTGGACGCGCACGACTTCCTCGAACGGGCTTTGCGGCCCCCACATGAAGCCCGGCATCTGCTCGGCGAACAGGGGATAGAGGAAGAAGAAGCCGCAGATGGAGAACAGGATCCAGCCGCCGATGCGCCGCACCGCTTCCAGCGCCAGAAGGCAGACGACCCCGGCGATGATCGTCGCGCCGGTCGGCGCCAGGATGTCCCATCCTTCCTGGATGATGCGTTCGCCGTTCCAGGCGAGATACAGTCCGGAAGCGATAGCCGCCGCGAACAGGCCCCAATCGTAGATCGGTATGCGGTGGAAGGCCTTTTTATGCGCCGGATAGATCACGAAGACGAGCGAAAGGAACAGCGCAACGAGGATATAGTAGTAGGACGTGTCGATCATCAGATGACCGACGAAGAACTGGACATTGTAGATCTGGTTGATATGCAGAAGAACGCCGACAAGCCCGAAGGCCAGAATGAGCGGGCGCGCGATCCCCCCCTTGCCGCGAACCGGAAGGCCCGTTTGCTCCGTGGCTTCGGTCATGTCGGCTGTCCCGCGGTATCGAAAGGGGCATAATAAACTCCCCCGCCCGCATGGGGCGGGGGAGCGCCGTTGCAGAATGCGTGCGGCTTACAGATGTTCGTCGCGGTAACGCTGCCACCACTCGGGCCAGGCTTCCGCCACATTGACCCTCTCGCCTTTCTCCTTCTTTTCGAGACGCATGGCGTCGAAGTCGCCATTGGCCATGTCCCAGACCTCGATGACCTTCTCCAGCCGCGCAAGCCGCTCGTCGTGCCATGCTTGGTCTTCCGCCGTCCAGTAGCCCTTCTCCTTGGCGTAGCGGATCGACCCTTCGTGCCAGGGCGCATCGGCCGGCGGGCGCCCCGCCTTGTCGAGCGCCCAGTTGAACGAGCTTGCGGTGGTGTTCCTGTAGTCGCCGAAGCTCATGTCAAGCGCCTTGACAAGGTTATAGACCTCATCCGCGCTCTGGCGGGCGTAGGTCGTGATCATCGGGTAGCGGTAGCCGACCAGCCATGTCGGGTTCTCTCCCGAAAGCGCGGCGCCCCGCGTTTCCTCCACCGGCTTGACGAAGCTGATGATGCTCTTCATCGCATCCCAGCCGGCCTTGTTTTCGGGGCGGAAGGGCGGCCAGTAGAGGCCGCGCGGGCTGGCCTCGATCTGGCGCATGTTCGCCGAGGTCGTGACGCTGCCGAAGGCGTCGAGCTGGTTGGCGAGCAACGCATCCTTCATGGCCCGGTAGCTGCCGAACCAGACGTCCTGGACATCCGCCCGGGTGAGGCCGCCGAAAGCCAGGTAGCCGTCGTTCTTGACATTGACGGACGGGTTCGCCTTCACGAAGCCGATGCGCTTGCCTTTGAGGTCGGAGATTTCCTTGACGCCGATATCGGCGGCGGTGGCGAGCCCGACCGTGGCGACGCGCCCGACGACGATCCGCAAGTTCTGCGGCCCCCATTCGCGGACCGCGAAATCGTAGGCGCCTTCCGCCGCGAAAAACACCTCGTTGGCGAGGAAGCCGTAGGACACCTTGCCGGTGGTGATCGGCAACAGGCGGCCGATGGAAGTGCCGGCGGGCACGATGCGGATGCGGGTGCCGTAGTTTTTCCTGAGCGCATTGGCGATGCCGGCCGCTTCGGCATAGCCGGAGGAGCCGAGGTCGTAGGCGCTCCAGACCATGGAGCGCGGGAGTTTCGGCGCGTGGCCGTCGGCGGCCGCGGCGCCCGCAAAGGCGAGGGCGGCCGCGCCGGCGACGAGGCCGGTTGCGATACGTGAAGTCATGTTGGGTTCGTTCTCCCGGTTGTGAAAGGGCGGACTGCGTCGAAGGGGCGGCCACCGGGCCATGCCCGTACAGGACGCGGCGACGGTCAGTTATAGCCCGTTTCCGAAAGGTCGAGCAGCGGGTAGCCGCCGAATACCGACGGCGGGCATGTCGGCTCGGCGCGGGCGACATATTCGGGGCCGAGGTCCTGCCAGCCGGTGCAGCCCATAAGGCCGAGCGCGGTCACCACCTCGTCCTCCAGCAGCTCCAGCATGGTGACGACGCCCGCTTCCCCGTTTGCGGCGAGGGCGGCCGCCGACAGCCGCCCGATGGCGACCGCATTCGCGCCGAGCGCCAGCGCCTTCACGACATCCGTGCCGCGCAGGATGCCGCCGTCCACCCAGACCTCGGCTCTGCCGTCCACTGCGGCGACAGCCTCCGGCAGTATGTCCAGCGCACCCCGGCCTGCGTCGAGCTGCCGGCCGCCATGGTTGGAGACATAGACGACATCCACCCCGTGCTCGACGCAGAGCGCGGCGTCTTCGCCCGCGCCGATGCCCTTGATGACGAGCGGGATGTCGTGACGGTCCTTGAAGCGCTTGACATTGTCCCAGTCGAAGGCGCCCTGGAACTCCATATTGCGGTTGTCTATGCGCCAGGACTTCACGAAGCGCTTGGCGATGTCGCGCTCGCGCCGGCTGTAACGGGCGGTGTCGACGGTGATGCAGAAGGCCGTGTAGCCGGCGGCGGCGGCGCGCCGCGCAATGCCGTCCACCCAGGCGTCGTCGCCCCGGACATAGAGCTGATATACCTTGGGATTGGGAGCGGCCGCGGCCGTCTCTTCGAGCCCCGGCTGCGAGACGGAACTCTGGATGTTCATGGTGCCGAAAGCATGTGCGGCGCGCGCGGCCGCCGCGCCGCCGTCGGGATCGAAGCTCTGGAGGGAGCCGATGGGAGCCAGCAGTACCGGCAGACGCAGGTCCTGTCCGAGCACACGCCTGCGCGCCGAGACGCTGGAGACATCGCGCAGCACGCGGTGTTTCAGAGCCAGCCGGTCCAGCGCCATGCGGTTGCGCCGCAGCGTCGCCTCGCTCTCGCTGCCGCCCGCCAGATAGTCCCAGTAGTTGCCGTTCAGATTATTGTGGGCGCGATGGACGATCTCGTGAAGGCACAGGAACTCGCCTTCGGTCTGGCTGACCATTGGAACATGCTCCGGAAACGGGGACGGGCGAGCATCCATCATTCGTTTGAAGGGTCAAGGAGCCGGCGACATCCCACCGTCTCATATGGCTTGAGCGAGGACAATGTTACACGAGGAGCCGCTCTTGCGTCGCACAGACGCGCCGTTCCGGCCCGCTGGCGGCGCGCGCGGGACAAGGGCTTGAGCGCCGCAGAGGCGGCCGAAGCGCTCGGCGTGTCCCGCGCCCCTCCTGCGCCGCAACGGGCCGCGCGCCGCAAGGCGCGTCCGGCCCTGCGCCGGACGCCTGCCCAAAGGCCGCAAGCCCACAAGCCCCGGCGAGATCGTCCAGCGCGACACCCTCGCCATCCCGACCCACCCCGGACGGCCCGCGATCAAGCCGTTCACCGCACGCGCCCCCGTCGCCAAGCGGACCTGCGCCCGGGCCCGGAGACGCGCCACCGCCCACAACGCCAAGCGCTTCCTCGACAAGCTCCAGGACCGCATGCCCTTCCCCCTCGAGGCCATCCAGGTCGATGGAGGCTCCGGGTTCAAGGCCAACTTCGAGACCGAACGCCAGAGCCGCAGCAGCGCACTCTTCGAACGCCCGCCCCGGTCGCCCAGGCTCAACGGCCCTGTCGAGCGCAACAACGGCGCAGCAGCAATTCTCCTTATGGCGTTTTTCGTTGCATTGCGGCCTTTCGTGTTGGTTTTTTGGCGGTTCTGCGGTTGGATGGATGGGCTTGGCGCGGGGGCCGGGGATCAGGCGTTTGCGGGAGGGGGGAGGCCCGTGATGACGGTTTTCATGAGGACCGCCCATGACGCGAAGACATGGTAGGCGGTGATCGTGCGGATGTGCTCGAACAGGCGCCTTCGGGCTCCGAGTGCGTGCCGCGCCCGCCGCCAGGACGCTTCGATCAGGTCGCAGGCCGTGTGCAGGGCGAAGGCCAGCAGATTGAGCACGACCAGGATGCTGGCCAGGGTCTGGCTGCCATGCCCGAAATTGTGTTCGAGGTTGTAGCCGTTGGTCTTCAGGACGTTGAAGGTCTCGTTCTCGATCTTCCAGCGGGCACGCCCGCCGGCGGCGATGGCGGCGGCGGTGTCTCGCGTGACGGCAAGGTCGGTGACGAAGCTGTTGCGGTAGGTCACCTTGCCGTCGGGCTTGGCGATCTCGACCTCCAGCCAGTTGACGGCGAGCGCGTCGGCGCCGTCGCGCAGCGGCACGCCATTCATCCAGCGATAGCGATGGCGGCGCCTGGCCGCGCCCCTGCCCACGGTCTGGCACACCTCGTCCAGCACGACGCCATGGGTGTATTCGCTCAATGTCTTGTGGCTGGACGGCTTGCACACGAAGATGAAGCTCCCGCCCGCGGCGCGCACCGCCTCGCAGATCGGCTGGCGGGAATAGAGATCGTCGCCCAGATAGACCGGTCTCAGCCCGGCCACACAAGGCCCCAGGCGGGCCAGCCAGCGCGGCGCCGCGCGGCTCTCGCAGTCCTGCTTCGCCGAGCCGTCTTGCGGGCGCACGAACTCCGGCGCCAGAGGCAAGGCGCGGCGCTGCCCCGGCGCCACCAGAGCGGCGCCGACAAAGCTGTGGAAATACTCCACCTCCTCGCCCCGCCGGCGCGTCGAGCAGTGCGCGCAGTGGATCGTGCCGGAACGGAAAGGCTCCGAGCCGTCCAGCGCGATCAACACCCGATCGTCCAGGCAGCGCAGACCCGACAAGGCGCCGGCGCCATCCAGGTCATCGACAAGCGCCGAAAACACCGCGTCGAAATGATCCGTCGGCGCCCCATCCAGCATCCGCCGGATATGGCTGTCGCACGGAATCCGCTCCATGCCGAACAGCGTCCCGGCGTTCGAAGCGCCGCGCTGCGCCGTCAGCAGGCGCTGATGCGCCAGAAACGACGGGCTCTGCACGAAAAATACCGAAAACGCCGCAAGCCCGATGTCTCTCATGGCATAGCGCGTGTTGCTTCCCGAACGCTTGTCGGGCAACGCCGCGCACCGCTTCCCCACCACATCTAAGTATCGTTCAAGACGTTTCACACAACAGCTTGAATCACATCTCCAAGCCTTTGAAAACCCCTGATAACTCCAAAAGGAGAATTGCTGCCGCCGCACAGCGGCTGGCTCCGTATTCGCTCGTGCACCGGGTCCGTCCGCAATCGATCCGTCATGCCCGTCCGCCATCGCCGGGAAGGAACGCAGATGTTTCGTGTTCATGCGCGCCACGGCCTGGCACCCTGAAAAACAGGGCGAAAATCGCAGAATGGGGATTATGGGAAATTCCCTGGTTGCGACCACGGCGCTGGCCTTCGCTGGCGCGCTGGCGGCGGGCTCGGCCTTCGCCGCCGACAAGCTCAGCGTCGGCGTCGGCGGCTATATGGAGCAGTGGGTCGGCATGGTCGATCTCGACAGCGGCGATGATGACGGCGGGGTCGGCCAGTTTTCGGACAGCGAGGTCCATATCATGGGCAAGCTGGAATCGGACAACGGCCTGACTTTCAGCGTCAAGGTCGAGATCGAGGGCAATGGCAACGGCGGTATCGACGAGTCGCAGGCCACGATCGGCGGCTCCTTCGGCCAGATCGTCCTCGGCGCCGAGGACAATGCCCAGACGCTGACGCATTACGGTCACCAGGATGTCGGCATCAGCCTCAATTGCGGCGATGTCAATTCCTGGGTCAGCGGCTTCATCGGCTGCGCGGCCGGCTTCGAGACCACCGGCCACGGGCATGGCGACCGCAAGGCGGTCACCTATTTCACGCCGCGCCTCTCCGGCGTACAGTTCGGCGCAACCTACATCCCGAACGCCGACGGCGCCGCCGAAACCGGGAATGTCACACCGGAAAACAACGATCGGGACGCCTGGGCGGTCGGCCTGAATGTCAAGCAGGACCTCGGCGACGCCAATATCGCGTTCTCCATCGGCCACCGGCAGGCGAGCCAGGTCGGGGCGGAAAAGAAGATCTTCGACGGCGCGACGGCCGGTGCGAAGCCAACCGATCCTCGGGGAATCAGCGCGTACACGGCGGCGGACTACAAGCGCGACGAGGCCGCTTGGGAGAAGTTCGAGAACTGGATGGCCAAGGGTGGTGCTCCAGGAACCATCGCTGCGGATGCCGGAGAGGCCAAAACCAGGATCGAGAAACATGAGGTGGCCGCGATGAAGGCCGACGAGAACACCTTCACCAATGTCGGCCTGCAGGTCGGCTTCGGGGCGTTCGGCTTCAATGTCGCCTACGCCACGCGGGACGGCGGCGCTTACAAGCCCAAGCGCAACGATAAAGTCATAATCGGCCAGACGAACTGGGATCCCGATGGTCCAAAAAAAGATTATGACGGTAACGGCAATAATGTCGACGACATCCCACAGACCGTGGTTAACAACCCCGGGGACGACATCGTTATGTCCAGGCTGGAAAAGGACAAGTCCAAGGACTACGATGTGATGAGCGTCGGCGTGAAATACACGCAGGGTCCGATGGCGGTCAGCCTCGGCTACATGGCGACGGACTTCGACGACGGCGACGAGTCGGAAGCGACCATGCTCTCCATGAGCTACACGCTGGCGCCGGGCGTTACGTCGCGGACCTCGCTCCTCACCGCAGAGCAGGGCAAGATCGAGGGCACGGCCTTCGTCACCGGCATCACGCTCAGCTTCTGACCGCCTGTTGCAGAATGGTCGGACGGGGCCAAGACGGGTAGATCCCCTACCCTCCTTCCAACCCCGGCCGGCCGCCGGAGGAGCGGGTTGCAACGCTCCTCCGGCACCCCTTTTGTCTTCAAGGAAAGAGTCGAATCGACGCCTTAACCAATCGGGAAATTGCCCATAATCCCCATTGTGCGACCGGTATTCAGAAACGACTTTTTCATTCCTGACTCCTGTCTGCTTACCGTCCGGAATTGGACGGCGCAACTATCCTACTCCGTCATTTCGTAGCCGCAATCCGCCGAACATCGATTTTCGAACGCTGTTGCGCATATGCAACAGCGCCGCCCTCAACCGGAACGATAGCGTCATCGATTCGTCATGCGGGAGCGCCCCCTTCGTCATGCCCGGACTTGTTCCGGGCATGACGGGAAGAGGGCCGGCGCGATGGCGCAGGGAGACCCCGGATCGGGTCCGGGGTGACGGGGTGTGCGCCGTCCGGGGTGACGATGGGGGAGCTACGGACGGTTCCGTTTCAGATCGAACGGATTCCACCTCCGACCGGCGACCGCCGGCATCAGACGTCCAGTTCGCCTGCGAAGGCGGCGTTTTCCTGGATGAAGGCGAGGCGGTGGCGGGGGTTGCGGCCCATCAGGCGCTCGACCGTCTCCAGCGACTCCTCCGGCTCCAGCTCCACGCGCAGCAGGCTGCGACGGCCCGGGTCCATCGTGGTCTCGCGAAGCTGGCCGGGCGGCATCTCGCCCAGGCCCTTGAACCGCGAAACCTCGACCTTGCGCCGTCCGTTGAAGACCGACCCCATCAATTCGGCGCGGTGGGCGTCGTCGCGGGCGTAAGCCGTGGCGCCGCCCGCGCTCAGCCGGTAGAGCGGCGGCCGCGCGAGGTAGAGGTGTCCCTTCCCGATCAGCTCCGGCATCTCGCGCAGGAAATAGGTCATCAGCAGCGAGGCGATATGCGCGCCGTCCACATCCGCGTCCGTCATGATGATGACGCGCTCATAGCGCAGCTCGTCGTCGCAATAGTCCGCGCCGGCGCCGCATCCGAGCGCCAGCTTCAGGTCCGCGATTTCCCGGTTGGCGCGCAGCTTGTCGTCCGTGGCGCTCGCGACATTCAGGATCTTGCCGCGCAGCGGCAGGATCGCCTGCGTCTCGCGCTGGCGCGCCTGCTTGGCCGACCCGCCCGCGGAATCGCCCTCGACCAGAAAGATTTCCGTGCCGTCGCGCTCGCGCCGGGAGCAGTCGGTGAGCTTGCCGGGCAGGCGCGCGCGCCGGTTGCCGCTGGTTTTGCGCTTGCGGTCGCGCTCCTCGCGCCGGCGCTGGCGTTCCTCCGCGCGTCCGACGGCGAAGGCGGCAACCGCGTCCGCCGCGGCGGTGTCGGCGGCAAGCCAGTGGTCGAAGCGGTCCTTGACCGTCTGTTCGACCAGGCGCTGCGTTTCCGGGCTTTCCAGCCTTTCCTTGGTCTGGCCCTGGAATTGCGGGTTGCGGATGAACACGGACAGCATGACGCCGGCGCCACCCATGGCGTCGTCCGCGGCGATCCGGCCGGCCTTGCGGTTGCCAACGCGCTCCCCATGCGCGCGCAGGCCCCGAACCAGCGCCTGGCGCAGGCCGGCCTCGTGGCTGCCGCCGAGCGCCGTCGGGATCGTGTTGCAATAGGTGTGGGAGAAGCCGTCGCCGTCGGCGAGCCAGGCGATCGCCCATTCGACCCGGCCGGCGCCTTCCGGAAACTCGGCCTCGCCGGTGAAGGTCCTGTCGGCGATCCGCTCCCGCTCCCCGGCCGAAAGGTCGAGGAAATCCGCGAGGCCGCCCGGAAAATGCAGCTCGGCCTGCGCGGGCGCCTCGGAACCCGCCGCCAGCAGGTGCGGGTCGCAGCGCCAGAGGATGCGCACGCCGCCGAACAGGCAGGCCTTCGAGCGCGCCATGCGGAACAGCCGCTCGGGCCGGAAACGGGCCGCGGCCCCGAATATCCCGGGGTCGGGCCGGAACCGTACCGTCGTGCCGCGCCGGTTGCGCGCAATCCCGACCTTCTCCAGCGCCGAAACCGGCTCGCCGCGGGCATAGCTCTGCCGCCACAATATGCGGTCCCGCGCCACCTCCACGACGAGCTCCGCCGCAAGCGCGTTGACGACCGAAACGCCGACCCCGTGCAGGCCGCCGGCCGCGCGGTAGGTCCTGTCGTCGAACTTGGCGCCGGAGTGGAGGGTCGTCAGGATGACTTCCAGCGCCGACCGGCCGTCGAATTTGGGATGGGGCTCGACCGGGATGCCGCGCCCGTTGTCCTGGACCTCGACCCGGCCCTCGGCGTCCAGCGAGAACTCGATGCGGTCCGCATGGCCGGCAATCGCCTCGTCCATGGCGTTGTCGAGCAATTCCGCCGCCAGATGGTGCAGCCCGGATTCGTCGGTCGAGCCGATATACATGCCCGGCCGCCGCCGCACCGGCTCCAGGCCCTCGAGCACTTCCACATGCTCGGCCGTATAGGCGCTGTCGATTGCGGCTTGCTGGAACAGGTTGGCCATGGGCTGCATCAGGGTGGAAACGGCGTCGCCCCCGACTTACTACCGATTCTGACCGGGGTTCAACGCCGAATCCGGAAGATTGGCCCCGGACGGCCGCGCATGAGCCGCAAAACGCACCGCCTCCTCCGCCGCGCGCATCAGGGCCCGCGCCTTGTCCCAGCTTTCCCGGTATTCCATTTCCGGGTCGCTGTCGGCGACGACGCCGACGCCGGCCTGCACATAGAGCACGTCGTCCTTGACCAGCGCCGTGCGCAGCGCAATGCAGGTGTCCATGGAGCCGTCCGCCGCGAAATAGCCGATGCAGCCGGCGTAGATGCCGCGCTTCTCCGGCTCCAGCTCGTCGATGATCTCCATGGCGCGCACTTTCGGCGCGCCGGACACGGTGCCCGCCGGAAAGCCGGCGACCAGCGCGCCGATGGCGTCGTAGCGCGGGTCCAGGTCGCCCTGCACCTCGGAGCCGATATGCATGACATGCGAGTAGTATTCGATCTCGAACTGCTCCGTGACCTCGACGCTGCCGATGCGGCTCACCCGCCCGACATCGTTGCGGGCGAGGTCCAGCAGCATCAGGTGCTCGGCGACCTCCTTGGGGTCGCCCAGCAGCTCCGCCGCAAGCCGGCGGTCTTCGGCGGCGTCCCGTCCGCGCGGACGGGTGCCGGCCAGCGGCCGGATGGTGACGCGCCCGTCGCGCACCCGCACCAGGATTTCCGGGCTCGAGCCGACGATGGCGAAGGCGCCGAAATCGAGATGGAACAGGAACGGCGACGGGTTGAGGCGGCGCAACGCGCGGTAGAGCGCGAAGGGCGGCAGGGCGAAATCGATGGAGAAGCGCTGCGCCGGCACGATCTGGAAGGCGTCGCCGGCATGGATATAGTCGCGCGCCGTCTCGACGACCTCGTGGAACCGTTCCCGGGTCATGTTGGAGCGTGGCGCCGCGTCGGCCAGCGCGGCGGGCGCGCTCTCGCGGCGGTCGACGGCGGCGCCTTCCAGGTCGGCGAGCGCCGCCGCAAGCCGCTCCTCGGCGCGGAGCCAGGCCGTGTCGGCCGCCATGCCGTCTTGCGGCCAGACAGGCGTCACCAGGGAAATGCGGTCCTCGATCAGGTCGAACACCGCCATGATGGTCGGGCGGAGGAACAGGCCGTCCGGAATGCCGACCGGGTCGGGCGGCTCGTCCGGAAGATGCTCCATGAGCCGCACCATGTCGTATCCCATATAGCCCACCAGCGCGGCCGCCATGGGCGGCAGGCCGGCCGGAAGGTCGTCGATGCGGCACTCGTCGATCAGGTCGCGCAGCGAATCGAGCGCGCCCTTGCCGCATGGCTGGAACCGGGCCGGATACTGGAGCGCATCGCGGTTGATCTCCGCCTTGTCGCCCCGGCAGCGCCAGACGATGTCCGGGTCGCGGCCGATGAAGGAGTAGCGGCCGCGGACGGCGCCGCCCTCGACCGATTCGAGCAGGAAGCAGTGCGACCGGCCGGCGGAAAGCTTCAACATTGCCGAGACCGGCGTTTCGAGATCGGCGACCAGGGCGGCCCAGACAAGCTGGGGACGGCCGGACCGGTAGCGGGCCTCGAAGGACGGAAAGTCGGCAGGCTCCATCATGGCGGGCGGTGTCCGGCGTTCCGGTCAGTTGAACTGGGCGAGCAGGCCGCGATTGATGACGACCCCGAACCGGTTCCGCAGCGCCGTGTGGAACTGCCGCCGGACATCCTCGGCCATCTCGGCCGAAAGCTGTTCGCGTATCGACTCGATCTCCTCCCCGGAATAGGGCGGCGGCTCGACGCTCTCGACTACCGCAACCGTATAGCCGTCGGCCGCGCGCGCCACCACGACCTCGCCGCGTTCGGCCGCGAACACGGCCTCGACGACCTCCCGCGACAATCCGGACTCCGGCTTCGTCTCCGTGCGGGTGAACGGCCCGGCCTCCTCCACCGCGCGCCCCTCGGCCACGGATGCGGGCATTCGCCCCTCCCGCAGCCTTGCCGCCAGCGCGTCGGCCTCGGCCTTCGCCGCCTCGTCGAGCCGCGCGGTGCGCCAGGCCGCCAGCACCAGCGGCCTCGCCTCCTCGAACGGGCGCACGGCCGGCGGCGTCTCGCTCTCCACCCGGAGCACGAAATAGCCGCCGTCCCCAAGCTCGCCCAGAAGGCTGTCCTCGCCGACCGGCGTGGAGAACGCCATCCGCAGGAAGTTCGGCTCCGCCGGCAGGCCCTCCGGCTGCTTTCCGGCGCGGTTGCGCCCGGAGCCGTCCACGGCGGCGATCGTCAACAGCGGCAGGTCGAGCGCATTTGCGGCATCCTCGAAGCTGGCGCCGCCGCCCAACTGGTCGTCGAGGTCGTTGGCCAGATCCGCCAGCCGTTCCACTGCGATCTCCCGCGCGACCTCCCTTTGCAGCCCCTCGCGCACGTCCTCGAACGGGATCGTCTTTTCCTCGGCGACCTGATCGACGGCGAGCACATGCCAGCCGAGCGGTGTGCGCACCGGACCCGCCACGCCGTCTCCCTCCAGGGAGAAGACCGCGTCCGCCAGCGCGGCCTGGGGCAGTTGGCCGCGCGAGACCGGGCCGAGATCGCCGACGGCGCTGCCGATGGTCCCGGCCGCCGTTTCCAGTTCGGCTCCGGTGGCAAGCTGCGCCGAGAAGTCCTGCGCCTTCGCCTCGTCGTCGAACAGCACCTGGCGGACGCGCCGCGTCGCCGGGACCGTGAAGTCGGCGATACGCGCCTCATAGGCGTCCCGAACCGCGGCCGGGTCGGCTTCGACGCGGTCCAGCCACCGGTCCGGGTCCAGCACGATCGCCGTCACGGCCCGGTAGGCGGGCGCCATGAAGTCGTCCCGGTTGGCCTCGCGCCAGGCGCGCAGCTCCGACTCGCCGGGTTCGTCCGGGAGCGCCGCGTCGTCCGGAACGCGGATCAAAACCGCCTTGCGGGTCTCGCCGCGGAACCGGTGTATCGCTTCGGCCATGCTCCGGGACGCGCGGACAGGGCGGCCGATCGAGCGGTCGACCTGGCGCCTCGCCAGGTCGCGGCGGAGCAGGGCGACGAATTCGCCCTCGCTCAGGCCGTTCGTCAGCAGGACGCGCTCGAACAGCGCCCGGTCGAACCCGCCGGGGCGGCCGCCGAAATTGGGGTCGTCCTCGATGGACCGGCGCACCTGGCCGTCCCCGACCGCAATGCCGAGCCGGCCGGCTTCGAGCTCCACCAGCCGGCGGCGGACCGACGCCTGCACGACTTCTTCGGGGAGTCCGAACCGCGCCGCCATTTCCGGCGTGACATTGCCGCCGAGGCGCTGGCGCAACTGGTTGAACTGCCGGGCGTAGTCGCGCCTGAACTCCTCGGCGCCGATCTCGGACTCGCCGACCGTCGCCACGGCGTTCTCCACTTCCGGCGACAGGTAGTCCCCGACGCCCCAGGCGGCGAAGCTCAGGATCAGCAGGGCGAAGAGGATCTTGGCGAGCCAGGAGGCGGCGCCTTTTCGGAGCGAGGTCAGCATGGGGGGCCGGGCCGGTAGGGAAGGGAAGAAGCCGCGCATCATAGGCAGCCGCCGGAATGCCTGCAACGCGGCCTTGCCGCCCCGGCGCTACTGGACCAGCGGCGTCTCCGCCGCTGCGATGTCGAAGCCCGATATGCGCGCGGACCCGGCGAGCAACTGGACATATTGCCGGAAGGCGCGGCGCCAGGACGCCTCCTTCAGATAGTCCGCAATCTTCGCGGCGACGGCCTCATAAGGCAGCGCGCGGCCCTCCACCCGCTTGTCCACGCGCACGACATGGACGCCGTAGCGCGTCTTCACCGGAACCGGCGAGAGCTGCCCGTCTTCGAGATTGAAGAGGAAGGTCTCCATCTCCGGCGCCGTGTCGCCGCGCGATAACTGGCCCAGCCGGCCCTCATTGCGCCTCGAGTCGCAGGCCGATTGTGCGCGCGCGATTTCGCCGAAGCGCTCCGGCGAGGCGGACAGCAGCGCGATCAGCTCCCCGGCGCGCGCCTCGGCCCGGGCGCGCCCGTCCTCGTCGTCCGGCCTTGCCGGCAGCAGGATATGCGCGGCCTCGACCAGGTCGGGGCTGCGGAAGCGCGAGGGATTGTTGTCGTAGTAGCGGCGGCATTCCGCCTCCTCGGGCGCCGGAATGTCCACCTCGCGCTCGATCGCGGCCCCGATGGCCGCCGCCTCGTCCGATGCGTCGATCCCGATGCGGCCGGCCCGGTCCAGGAGGAGGGCGCGGATCACCAGCCATTCGGCCGCGGCGCGCCGCGCCTCGCCCGCATTCCCGGCCGGGTGGTACTGCATCTCGCGCAGAATCTCGTCCTCGTCGATGCACCGATCGTTGACGCGGATCGCGGTCATGGCCGGGTCAGGCCGCGCGGCGGCCGTCGCGGGTGCGCACCACCTGGTAGCCGCGCCGTCCGAGATAGCCGAACGGCGCGCTCCAGATATGGACCAGGCGGCTGAACGGGAAGACCAGGAAGATGGTGAGGCCGAGGACGATATGCGCCTTGTAAACCCAGTGGACGCCCGCCGCATGGGCCGCCGCATCGGCCTGGAAAGTGACGATCTTCTGCGCCCACAAGGACAGCGAGACCATGACCTCGCCGCCTCCCCTGTGCGCCCAGGAGAAGGGCAGGCTCGCCAGGCCGAGCACCAGTTGCAGCCACAGCAGGACCAGGATCGCAATGTCCATCGCGCTCGAGGTGGCGCGGATGCGCGGGTCGAACAGCCTGCGGTGCAGCAGCATGGTGAGGCCGACGAAGCAGACGACGCCGAACAGGCCGCCGGCGACGATGGCCAGCACCTGCTTGACGCCGGAGCTCATGCCGAAGGCGTGATAGATGTCCTTCGGCGTCAGCAGGCCGACGAAATGCCCGAGGAACAGGAGCAGGATGCCGGCATGGAACAGCACGCTGCCCAGGATGAGCTGCCGGCGGCGCAGCAATTGGCTCGACCCGCTGCGCCAAGTGTATTGCTCCCGGTCGAAACGGATCAGGCTGCCGGCCAGGAACACCGTGGCAGCGAAATAGGGATAGTAGCCGAAGACGAGGATGTGGAACCAGTCGGCCATGGTCATGCTCCGTCGTGTTCGGGCGGGCGCGGGGCGACCGCGAGTTCAGCCATGCGGTTGAGGGTGTCGCGGGCCACGGCGCAGCCGCCGTCCGGGGCGCCCCCGAAGGCCGGCGCCTCCTCCCAGTCCCTGTCGAGCTCCTCCGCTTCCTCTTCCCGCGACTTGTCGTGCTGCAGCAGGCTCTCCACCGAGGCCCGGTCGGGTTTCCGGGCGGCCAGTTCCTCCAGCGCCCGGAAGACGCCGGCATAGTCGCTGCCGCGCCGCTCCAGCCGGACGCGGATCGCGGCGAGAATATGCGCGACGTCCGACAGCAGTTCGGCGGCCTCCCCCGGCTCGACGAGCGACAGGAACTCCAGGAAGAGCGGCAGATAGTCGGGCAGCTCGTTGGCGTCGATGCTGTAGCCATGCGCCTCGTAATGCGCCGCCAGGTTGACCATCGCCTGGCCGCGGTCGCGGGATTCGCCATGGATATGCTCGAACAGGTGCAGGGACAGGCTGCGCGACCGGTCGAACAGCCCGACATAGGCCTCCTGGGAGGCCAGCGGGTCGTCGAGGAGCAGCTTCGAAGCCAGCCGGCCGGTCGTTGCACGGGCGGATTTCGACAAGGCCCGCTCGGCCTCGACCGTGGCGGCGATGCCGCCGGCCGCCGCGGCCAGTTCGGCAGTCGGGTACTGCAGCAGCGCGCCGAGAGCCCGATAGACCATCATCGCCCGGCAGCCGCCTTGTCCGACCGGCCGCCGGCGCTGGGGCCGACGCGCACATCGTGGCTGAACAGGTCGATCTTGCCGCCGCCGCTGCAACCGTCGCCGAAGCTGAAGCCGCATTCGCCGCGGAGGTCGAACGCCTCCTCGGCATATTCGCGGTGGGTGGTCGGGATCACGAACCGGTCTTCGTAGTTGGCGATCGCCATGGTCCGATACATGTCCTCGATATCGGCCTCGGTCAGCCCGACCTGTTCCAGGGCGCCGAGCTCGCGCCGGCCATCGACATGCCTGGCGCGCATATAGGCCCGCATCGCCAGCATCCGCTCCAGGGCGAGCTTGACGGGGGCCTCGTCGCCCGCGGTCAGCATGTTGGCGAGGTATCTGAGCGGGATGCGCAACTGCGAGACGTCCGGAATGAGCCCTTCGGAGCCGAGTGCGCCGGCTTCGGCCGCCGACTGGATCGGCGAGAGCGGCGGCACGTACCACACCATCGGCAGGGTGCGGTATTCCGGATGCAGCGGGAACGCGACCTTCCAGTCCATCGCCATGCGGTAAACGGGCGAACGCTGCGCCGCGTCGATCCATGCCTGCGGCACCCCGTCCGCCCGCGCCTGGCGAATGACCGCCGGGTCGAAGGGGTCGAGGAAAATGTCGAGCTGCGCCCGGTACAGGTCCTTGGGGTCTTCCGCCGCGGCGGCGGTCTCGATCCGGTCGGCGTCATACAGCAGTACGCCCAGATAGCGGATGCGCCCGACGCAGGTCTCCGAACAGACGGTTGGCTGGCCCGCCTCGATACGCGGGTAGCAGAAGATGCACTTCTCCGACTTTCCCGACCGCCAGTTGTAATAGATCTTCTTGTAGGGGCAGCCGGACACGCACATGCGCCAGCCGCGGCACTTGTCCTGGTCGATCAGGACGATGCCGTCCTCCTCCCGCTTGTAGATCGCGCCCGACGGGCACGCCGCCACACAGGTCGGGTTCAGGCAATGCTCGCAGAGGCGCGGCAGATACATCATGAAGGTGTTTTCGAACTGGCCGTAAATGTCCTTCTCGACGGCCTCGAAATTCACGTCCTTGCTGCGCTTGGAGAATTCGCCGCCGAGAATCTCTTCCCAGTTCGGCCCCCACTCGATCTTGTCCATGCGCTCGCCGCTGATCAGCGAACGCGGACGCGCCGTCGGCGGCGTCTGCGATTCGGGCGCGTTGTGCAGATGCTCGTAGTCGAAGGTGAAGGGCTCGTAATAGTCGTCGATCTGCGGCATGTCCGGATTGGCGAATATCTTCGCCAGGATCCGCAGCTTGCCGCCCATCTTCGGCGCGATGCGGCCGTTTTTCTTGCGCACCCAGCCGCCGTTCCAGACGTCCTGATTCTCCCACTCCCTAGGATAGCCGACGCCGGGCTTGGTCTCGACATTGTTGAACCAAGCGTATTCCATGCCTTCGCGGCTGGTCCAGACATTCTTGCAGGTCACCGAGCAGGTGTGGCAGCCGATGCACTTGTCGAGGTTCAGGACCTTGCCGATCTGTGCGCGAATCTTCATTCCGCCGCCTCCATCGTCGAAGCCCGGTAAGGGCCTTCAATCCAGTCGACCGTGTGCATCTTGCGCACGATCACGAATTCGTCGCGGTTCGAGCCGACGGTGCCGTAATAGTTGAAACCGTAGGACTGCTGCGCGTAGCCGCCGACCATGTGGGTCGGCTTGACGGTCGCGCGGGTCACGGAGTTGTGGATGCCGCCGCGTCCGCCGGTCACTTCGCTGCCCGGCATGTTCACGATCTTCTCCTGGGCGTGGTACATCAGCGTCATGCCCTCCGGCACGCGCTGGCTGACCACGGCGCGGGCGACCAGGGCGCCGTTCGCGTTGTAGGCCTCGATCCAGTCATTGTCCTCGACGCCGATCTTGCGGGCGTCGGTTTCGCTCAGCCACACGATCGGCCCGCCGCGCGACAGCGTCAGCATCAGCAGATTGTCGGTATAGGTGCTGTGGATGCCCCATTTCTGGTGCGGCGTGATGAAGTTCAGCACGACCTGCGGGCTGCCATTGTCCTTCTCGCCGATCAGCGGCTCGATCGTCTTGGTGTCGATCGGCGGCTTGTAGACGCATAGCTGTTCGCCGAAGGCCTGCATCCACAGATGGTCCTGGTAGAGCTGTTGGCGGCCGCTGAGGGTGCGCCAGGGAATCAGCTCATGCACATTGGTGTAGCCGGCGGTGTAGGTGACATGCTCCGACTCGACGCCGGACCAGGTGGGCGAGGAGATAATCTTGCGAGGCTGGGCCTGCAGGTCGTGGAAGCGCAGCTTGTCCTCCTCGCGCGCCGCCGCCAGATGCGTGTGCTCGCGTCCGGTGGCCTTGCCGAGAGCGGCCCACGCCTTGACGGCGACATGCCCGTTGGTCTCCGGGGCGAGCGCCAGAACGACCTCGGTTGCGTCGATGTCCGTCTCGATCTTCGGCAACCCCTTCGAGACGCCGTCTTCGCGCACCTCGCCATTGAGCAGCTTGAGGAACTCCACCTCCTCCTCGGTGTTCCAACTGATGCCCTTGCCGCCATTCCCGGCTTTCGTCATCAACGGGCCGAGGGCGGTGAACTTCCTGTAGGTGCTCGGATAGTCGCGCTCGACCACCGCCATGTTCGGCATGGTCCTGCCGGGGACCGGGGCGCATTCGCCTTTCTTCCAGTCCCTGACCCCGGTGGCCTGCGCCAGCTCCATCGGCGTGTCATGCAGGGTCGGCGCAAGCACGAGGTCGCGCTCCACGCCGAGCTCGCCTTCGGCAACCTCCGAGAACGTCTTTGCGATGCCCTTGAAGATCTCCCAGTCGCTGCGCGATTCCCAGACCGGATCGACCGCAGCGGACAGCGGATGGATGAAGGGGTGCATGTCGGAGGTATTGAGGTCGTTCTTCTCGTACCAGGTCGCCGTCGGCAGCACGATGTCCGAATAGAGGCAGGTGGTGGACATGCGGAAGTCGAGGGTGACCAGCAGGTCGAGCTTGCCTTCCGGCGCCTCGTCGCGCCACGCGACCTCGGCCGGTTTCCTGTCTCCGGTCTCGCCGAGCTCCTTGCCCTGCACGCCGTGCTGGGCGCCCAGCAGGTGCTTCAGGAAATACTCGTGGCCCTTGCCGCTGGAGCCCAGCAGGTTGGAGCGCCAGACGAACAGGTTGCGCGGCCAGTTCCGCGGGTCGTCGGGGTCCTCGCAGGACATTTGCAGGCTGCCCGCCTGGAGCGCCGCGACCGCCGTTTCGACCGGGTCGGCATCGCCTGCGGTCCGGGCCACCTCCAGCGGATTGGTCGCCAGTTGCGGGGCGGAGGGCAGCCAGCCCATGCGCTCCGAACGGACATTGAAGTCGATCAGGTTCAGCGCCTCCCAATCGCCCTCGGGCGCGAGCGGCGAGACGATCTCGTCCACCGACAGCTTTTCGTAGCGCCACTGGTCGGTGTGGCTGTACCAGAACGAGGTGCTGTTCATCTGCCGCGGCGGGCGGTTCCAGTCGAGGGCGAAGGCGAGCGGCAGCCAGCCGGTCTGGGGCCTCAGCTTTTCCTGTCCGACATAGTGGGACCAGCCGCCGCCGGATTTCCCGACGCACCCGCACATCACCAGCATGTTGATGATGCCGCGGTAGATCATGTCCATGTGGTACCAGTGGTTGAGCGCGGCGCCGACGATGACCATCGAGCGGCCCTCGGTCTTGTGCGCGTTCTCGGCGAACTGGCGCGCAACCGCGATGGCCTTGTCGCGCGCGACCCCGGTGATGCGCTCCTGCCAGGCCGGGGTATAGGGCGTGTCATCGTCGTAGCTTGCGGCGACATTCGCTCCGCCCAGGCCGCGGTCGAGGCCGTAATTCGCGACGAACAGGTCATAGACGGTGGCGACCGGCACCTCGCCGTCCCCGGTTGCGACCTTCTTCACCGGCACGTTGCGCCACAGCACGGCGTCATGGCCGGTGCCGGCGAAATGGTCGTGCTTCGCATTGCCGAAATAGGGGAAGCCGACCGAGGCGACCTCGTCCCTTGCGTCGATGAGGCTCAGCCGCAGCCTCGTCTCCGCGCCGTCCCCTCCGCCGTCCCTTTCCTCGATGTTCCACTTGCCGGCCTCGCCCCAGCGGAAGCCGATCGAGCCGACGGGGCAGACGAGCGCGTCGTCCCGCGCCTTGTCGATGGCGACGGTCTTCCACTCGGGATTGTTGGACTGGCCCAGCCCGTCCGGCAGGTCGGAGGCGCGCAACATGCGGTCCGGCACATATCCGCCGTCCGCCTGCCGCAGCGTCACCAGGAACGGCATATCGGTATAGCGGCGGCAATAGTCCTCGAAATAGGCGCTCCTGCCTGCGAGGTGCCATTCCTTGAGGATCACATGGCCCATCGCCAGCGCGAGCGCGGCGTCCGTGCCCTGCTTGGGATTGAGCCAGATATCGGCGAATTTCGACGCCTCGCTGTAGTCGGGCGTGACCGTCACCGTCGTCGCGCCCTTGTAGCGGACCTCGGTCATGAAATGGGCGTCGGGCGTGCGCGTCTGCGGCACGTTCGAACCCCACATCATCAGGAAGGTCGAGTTGTACCAGTCCGCGCTCTCCGGCACGTCGGTCTGCTCGCCCCAGGTTTGCGGGCTGGACGGCGGCAGGTCGCAATACCAGTCGTAGAAGCTCATGCACACGCCGCCGATCAGCGAGAGATAGCGCGAGCCTGCTGCGTAGGAGACCATCGACATGGCCGGTATCGGCGAGAAGCCGACGACGCGGTCCGGCCCGTGGGTCTTGATCGTATGGACATTGGCCGCCGCGACGATCTCGTTGACCTCGTCCCAGTCGGAGCGCACGAAACCGCCGAGGCCGCGCACCCGCTGGTAGTCGCGGCGCTTGCCGGCGTCCTCGACGATCGACGCCCAGGCGGCGACGGGCGCCATCGTCTTGCGCGCTTCCCGCCAGTGCCGGACCAGCCGGCTGCGCACCAGCGGATATTTCAGCCGGTTGGCGCTGTAGATGTACCAGGAATAGCTGGCGCCGCGCGAACAGCCGCGCGGCTCGTGATTCGGCAGGTCGGGGCGGGTCCGCGGGTAATCGGTCTGCTGCGTCTCCCAGGTGATGATCCCGCCCTTGACGTAGATCTTCCAACTGCACGACCCGGTGCAGTTCACCCCGTGGGTCGAGCGGACGATCTTGTCGTGCTGCCAGCGCGCCCGGTAGGCGTCCTCCCAGCCGCGGTCCTCGTTGGTGACGATCCCGTGCCCGTCCGCGAAGGTGTCCACGGTTTTCCTGAAGAAGGTCAACCGGTCCAGGAAATGGCTCATCGGTTCCGTCTCCCTACGGGTTCTTCACATAGGCGTTCTTGCGCAGATAGAACCACCAGTTGATGCCGATGCAGATGGTGTAGAAGGCGGCGAAGCCGTAAAGCGCATATTCGGGCGTCGTCGCCTTGATCTGTTCGCCGAACACCTTGGGAATGATGAAGGCCCCGTAGGCGGCGACGGCGGAGGTCCACCCGAGAACGGGGCCGGCCTGCACCCGGTCGAAGACGACGGCGATGGTGCGGAAGGTGGAGCCATTGCCGATTCCGGTCGCGGCGAACAGGATCAGGAACAGGATCAGGAAGGGCAGGAAGTAGTCTTCCGGCGTCGCCGAGGCGTAGGCGAGCGACAGGAAATACGCTGCCCCGAGCGCACATGCGACCATGACGACGGAGACGATCTGCGTCACCAGCGCCCCGCCGAGGCGGTCGGAGATCATGCCGCCGATCGGACGGATCAGCGCGCCGATGAAGGGACCCGTCCAAGCATACATCAGGGCGCTCGGCCCGTTGGGGTTCACGGTCGTGTGGGTCATGACGCCGTCCACCTCGATATGCTGGAAGCCGAACACGACCTTGATCGCCAGACCGAAAGCGGCGGCGTAACCGATGAACGAGCCGAAGGTCATCGTGTAGATGACCGTCATTGCCCAGGTGTGCTTGTTCCTGAAGATGGCGTATTGCCGGTCGAGGCTCTGGCGAATGGCGCCGGGGATCAGCCGCAAGGCGAACACCGTGGCCGCGATGACAAGCGGCAGCACGAACCATTTGCTCAGTTCCAGGCCGGAACCGCCGGCATTCGCCGGCAGCAGGAGCCACAACCCGACGGCCGCAGTGACCAGCCCGATGGCCAGCATCCCCAGAATCTTGCCGAAGGCGCCGGTCGTCGAGCCGAGGCCCGGCGAGACATGCTCGGCCGTGATGTTGTTCATGCCGAACCAGGCGGCGGCCACCAGCGGGACCAGGATGGCGGCCCAGATATAGCCCGCATTGTGGATATAGGTTTCGGTTCCCGCCGGAATCTTGCCGACCAGCGTCCCCGAACCGTTGGCGAGAATGAGCGCCGAGCCGCCGAAAATGCCGACCGTCATCACCAGCGGCGCCAGTATCTGCATGGTGGTGACGCCGAAATTGCCGAGGCCGGCGTTCATGCCGAGCGAATAGCCCTGCACGTTCTTGGGGAAGAAAAAGGAAATGTTCGACATCGAGGAGGCGAAATTGCCGCCGCCGAACCCGGACAGGAGCGCCATGACCTGAAACTGCCAGAGCGGCGTCTCCGGGTCCTGCAACAGCAGCCCCGTTCCCGCCGCCGGGACGATCAGCAGGGCCGTGGTCAGGAAGATCGTGTTGCGGCCGCCGGCGATGCGGATGAAGAAGGAAGAGGGGATGCGCAGCGTCGCGCCGCTCAGTCCGGCGATCGCGGCAAGGGTGAAGAGCTCCGCCTGCGAGAAGGGGAACTTCAGATTGATCATCTGGACGGCGATGATTCCCCAGTAGAGCCAGACCGCGAAGCCGCACAGCAGGCAGGGAATGGAAATCCAGAGATTGCGCGTCGCGATGCGCTTGCCCCCGGTATTCCAGAATGCCTCGTCTTCCGGGTCCCAGCTCGTCAGGTTCCTGGCCATCTCTTCCCCTTTTCCAACCGGGCCGGCGCCGCCGCTGGCGGCAACGACCCGTTATGCGGTTCCGGACGGCGGCCGCGGCGCCTCCGGGACATCGCTGAGGTAGCGTTCTTCGGCCAGCGCCGGGTAGCGGCGGCGCTCCATCAGGCGGATCGCCACATGCATCCAGACCGTGCTCACCAGCACGAGCGCGAACAACAGCATGAAGGAACTGGTCCACACGCCGAACCAGTCGTTCAGGACGCCGAAGGTGATCGGCAGGACGAACCCGCCCAGCCCGCCGATCATGCCGACCAGCCCGCCGACCGAGCCGACATGGTGGGGATAGTAAACGGGAATGTGCTTGTAGACTGCAGCCTTGCCGAGCGACATCACGAAGCCGAGCACGACGCTGAGAAGGACGAAGACCGGCAGACCGATCCCGAAGGTGAACTGGATCGGCCCGGCAATGCCGTCGACCGTGTATTGCGTGCGCGGGTAGCTCATCGCGAAAAGGCATGCGAGCGACACGATGAAGGTCAGATACATGACGAAGCGTGCGCCCCATTTGTCCGACATCCAGCCGCCGAGCGCGCGGAATATCGAACCGGGCATGGAATAGGCCGCCGCCAGCATGCCGGCGGTCGCCAGGGACAGGTCGTAGGCGCCGACATAGAAGCGCGGCAGATATGAAGCGAGCGCCACGAACCCGCCGAACACGAAGAAGTAATAGGTGGCGAAACGCCAGACCTGCATGTTCTTCAACGGCGCGAGCTGCTCCCCGGTCGATACCGGGCGGCGTCCCTCGCGCGTGCGCGCCACCTGCCCCGGGTCCGGCTTGGCAAGGAACCAGAACCCGCCCGCCGTCAGCGCCAGCACGACGGCGTAGATCTGCGCGGTCTGCTGCCAGCCGAACGCCAGCACCAGGAACGGCGCGCCGAAATTGGTCACCGCCGCGCCGACGTTCCCGACCCCGAAGATGCCGAGCGCGGTGCCTTGATGCTCCTTGTCGAACCATTGCGAGGTGTAGGCAACGCCGACGATGAACGACCCGCCGGCCAGCCCGACGCCGAGGGCGGCGATCAGGAACACCTCATAGGTCTGCACCGAGGACAGCAGCCAGCAGGCGACCGCCGTCGCCAGCATCTGCACGGGAAATACGAGGCGGCCGCCATACTGTTCGGTCCACACGCCGAGGAAGATGCGGCTGATGGATCCGGTAAGGACGGGCGTGGCGACCAGGATTCCGAACTCTGTCTCCGAGAGCCCGAGGTCCTCCTTGATCTTCACGCCGATGATCGAGAAGATCGTCCAGACGGCGAAACATACGGTGAAGGCGAAGGTGCTCAGGCCGAGGGCCTTGCGCCGGTCGCTGCGGGTTACTTCACTCAGGTCGTGCATGGACCGAGGCTCCCGAATTCGGGACGGCTGTATTCGCACCCTTCCGGCAGCTTAACGGGCAAGGCCGATGCGCGAAATGATCCAGGTCAAGAATCGCATCCGCATTTCCGCGACTCGGAGCCGCGTTGAACCCGGCGGCGAAAGGGATAGGTTGCCCGCATCCGCCAGACAGCGCGAGACGCAATGAGGCCCTCGGTCCGCCCCGCCAATCCGAACTTCTCCTCCGGGCCGTGCGCCAAGCGGCCGGGATGGTCTCCGGATGTCCTGGCCGGAGCCCTGGTGGGGCGCTCCCACCGCTCCGCGCCCGGCAAGGAAAAGCTGGCGGAAGTCATAAGCAGGAGCCGCCGGCTGCTCGGCATGCCGGAGGACTGGCGGCTTGCGATCGTGCCCGCCTCCGATACCGGCGCGGTGGAAATCGCCCTCTGGTCGCTGCTGGGCGCCCGCGGCGTCGATGTGCTGGCGTGGGAAAGCTTCGGCGCGGGCTGGGCGCTCGATGTCCGGGACCATCTGGGCATCGGGGATGTGCGCCTGCTCGAGGCCGGATACGGCGCGCTGCCGGACCTGTCGGCGGCGGACCCCGACCGCGACCTCGTTTTCGTCTGGAACGGCACCACCTCGGGCGTCTGTCTGCCGGACGGCGAGTGGATCGCCGCCGACCGCCGCGGCCTGGCGGTCTGCGACGCCACCTCGGCCGTGTTCGGCATGGAAATCCCGTGGCCCCGGCTGGATGTCGTGACCTGGTCCTGGCAGAAGGCCATCGGGGGCGAGGGGGCGCACGGCATGCTCGCGCTCGGTCCGCGCGCGGTCGAGCGGCTGCTGACCTGGACGCCGCCCCGCCCGCTGCCCAAGATATTCCGCCTGGTGCGGAACGGCGCGCTGATCGAAGGCGTCTTTCGCGGCGAGACGCTGAACACACCCTCCATGCTGTGCGTCGAGGACGCGCTCGACGCGCTGGCTTGGGTGGAGAGCGTCGGCGGCCTCGCCGGCACCCTCGCGCGGACGCAGGCCAACGCCGCCGTCATCGGCGAATGGGTGGCCCGGACGGGCTGGATCGACTTCCTCGCGCGCGACCCGGCCGCGCGCTCGCCGACCTCGGTTTGCCTTGCCTTCGCCGATCCCCGGATCGCCGGCTTGTCGGACGATCGGCGCAGAGCCTTCGTGCAGGCGCTGGCGGCGCGGCTCGACGCCGAGGATGCGGCGCGCGACATCGCCAACCACCGCGACGCGCCGCCGAGCCTGCGCATCTGGGCCGGACCGACGGTCGAACGCAGCGATCTGGAGGCGCTCACGCCGTGGCTCGACTGGGCCTTCGAGGCCGAAATCGGGAGGCTCCGGGCGCGTCGATGAAGAAGGTGCTGATCGCGGACCGGCTAAGCGCGCGCGCCGGCGAAATTCTGCGTGCGGCGGGGCTTGAGGTCGAAGAGGCGCCGGGCCTCGCGCCGAACGCGCTGGCCGCGCGGATGGCGGGCGTCCACGGCCTTGCGGTGCGCTCGGCGACGCGGGTCACGGCGGAACTGCTCGCCAGCGCGCCCGATCTGGAGATGGTCGGCCGCGCCGGCATCGGCGTGGACAATATCGACATCGCGGCGGCGACCCAGCGCGGCGTGGTCGTGATGAACACGCCCTACGGCAATACCGTCACCACGGCCGAACATGCGATTGCGCTGCTGTTCGCGCTCGCGCGCCAGATACCGGCGGCGGACCGTTCCACCCAGGCCGGGAAGTGGGAGAAGTCCCGTTTCGTGGGCAGCGAGATCGCGGGCAAGACGCTCGGCGTCGTCGGCTGCGGCAATGTCGGCGCCGTGGTCTGCGCCCGCGCCCGCGGACTGGCGATGCGGGTGCTGGTGTTCGATCCCTTCGTGTCGGAGAGCCGGGCGCGCGACCTCGGCGCCGCCAAGGTGGAATTCGGGACCCTGCTTGCCGAATCCGATTTCGTCACCCTGCACACGCCGCTGACAGACCGGACGCGCGGCATGATCGGCGCGGACGCGATCGCCCGGATGAAGCCCGGCGTGCGCATCGTCAATTGCGCCCGCGGCGGCCTGGTCGTCGAGGCGGACCTCTGCGTCGCGCTCGACAGCGGCCATGTTGCGGGCGCGGCATTCGATGTCTTCGAGGTCGAGCCGGCCGGGGAGAGCGCCCTGTTCGGCCGCGAAAACGTGGTGGCGACGCCCCATGTCGGGGCGTCCACGGCGGAAGCGCAGGAAAATGTGGCGGTCGAGGTGGCGGAGCAGATGGCCGCCTTCCTCAATACGGGCGCGGTCGTGAACGCCCTCAACGCGCCGTCCGTGACGGCCGAGGAGGCGCCGAGGCTCAAGCCCTATATGGGCCTTGCCGATGCGCTGGGACGCTTTGTCGGGCAGATTTGCGACGACGCGATCACCGGGATCGATATCGCCTGGCGCGGCGACATGGCGCGGCTGAACACGCGCCCGCTCTCCGGCCTCGTGCTGCAGGGCGTGCTGTCGAGCCAGCTCGACTCGGTCAATATGGTGAACGCGCCGCTCATCGCCCGCGAGCGGGGCATCGAGCTCCGCGAATCCTCGACCGGGGAGGCGGACGGCTACCGGGCCCTGATCGAAGTCCGGGCGGCCATGGGCGAGCGCAGCCGCACCGTCGCCGGCACGCTGTTCGGGGACCGGCTGCGGCTGGTGCGGGTGCAGGACATCCACTTCGAGGCGGCGTTCGGGCGGATCATGCTCTTCGTGCGGAACCACGACCGGCCGGGCGTCATCGGCAAGCTCGGCGCGATCCTGGGCCAGGAAGGCGTCAATATCGCCAATTTCCACCTCGGCCGGCCGGCGGCGGGCGGGCAGGCGCTCGCCCTGATCGAAATCGACGAGGACTGCCCGGAACGCGCGCTGGAGCGCATCGCCGCCCTGCCCGACACCATCGCCCGCCCGCTGGTCCTGCGGTTTTGAATGGTCGGTCCGATTGGCCGGAAGGCTTGCTTGAACACGGCTCCAAGTGTATCCTTTTATGTGACACTTGGAAAATGCAGGACCGTTCATATGGAAATTTCAGCGAAAGGGTTGCGGAGCCGTGTGGGCGAGGCGCTCGCCTGCGTTGAGCGCGGAGAGGTCGTCACGATCACCTATCGCGGCAAGCCCAGGGCCAGGCTGGTCCGTATCGAGCGGCCCGGCGAAGATGCGTCTTATGAACATGCACCCGTGTCCGCCTTCGGCATGTGGGAGGACCGCACCGACATGGACGACATGGAAGCCTGGGTTCGCGATATGCGCAAGGAGCGCGTTGTTGCTGGTTGATACCGACGTGCTGGTCTGGTTCCTGCGCGGGCGGGCGGCGGCCCGCAGAACGATTCTGGAGCATTCCCCCGTTGAGATGTCGGCGGTCACATACATGGAATTGGCCCAGGGTGTGCGCAACCGGCAGGAGCTTCAATTGCTCCAGCGCACGATCCGGAGGAACGGGTGGCGCATCGTTCCGCTTTCGGAAGATATAAGCCATCGCGCGACGATCTATGTCGAGCGTTACGCCTTGTCGGACGGCATGCGTCTCGCAGACGCCCTGATTGCGGCGTCGGCCGTGCAGTCCGGTTCGACGCTGCTGACCGGTAATGCCCGGCACTACCGCTGCATCCCCGACCTCGCATTGGAGCGGTACGATCCGGCGGGGCCGGGGCCATGAGACGGTGGGCGCCATGACCGGCGGGGCCCTGCTGCCGGCGGGACTGCGCGATGTCCTGCCTCCGGACGCCGCATTCGAGGCGGCTGCGGAGGCGCGTCTGCTGGAGCTCTTCGCGCTGAACGGCTATGAGCGCGTGGACCCGCCGCTCGCCGAGTTCGAGACGAGCTTCCTCGCGGACGAAGGCGCTGCGATCGCCGCAGACACCTTCCGCATCATGGACCCCGTTTCGCAGCACATGCTGGCGCTGCGCTCCGACATGACCCTGCAGGTGGCCCGGATCGCGCGCACCCGGCTCGCCGGCGAGCCGCGCCCGCTGCGCCTTGCCTATGCGGGCCAGGTGCTGCGGGTCGGCATCTCCCGGCTTCACACCGAGCGCCAGGTGGCCCAGGCCGGGGTCGAGCTGATCGGCGCGGAGGACGTATCGGCCGACGCCGAGGTCGCGCGGCTCGCCTTCGAGGCGCTGGAGGCGCTCGGCGTGCCGGGCGTGAGCATCGACCTCGGCGCGCCGGCGCTGGTGCGGGCGCTTCTCGCCGAGGCGGGGCTCGAAGACGATGCGGCGCTGGGCGATGCGCTGGGCCGCAAGGATGCCGCGGCGGTCGCCGCGCTGGGCGGTCCGCGCTTCTCGGCGCTGATGGCGGCGACGGGCCCCCGTGAAACGGCGGCGCCGGCGCTGGCCGCGCTCGACCTGCCGGCCGAAACGGCTGCATTGCGGGACCGCCTGCTGGAGGTGGCGGCGGCGGTGGCGGCGGCGGCCCCGGGACTCCGGATCACCATCGACCCGGTGGAGCATCGGGGATTCCAATATTATTCCGGCGTGGCGTTCAGCCTGTTTGCAAGCGGCGGTCGCGGCGAAGTAGGGCGCGGCGGCCGCTACCGCGCCGAGGGCGAGGCGGGCACCGGGGTCACGCTCTATCTCGACGCCGTCCATCGCCTGCTGACGCCGCCGGCGCAGCGGTCCCGCCTCTTCCTGCCTTACGGCGCGGATGGCGCGGAACGCCGGCGCTGGCAGGCCGATGGCTGGATTACCGTGCAGGCGCTCGCGCCGTCAGGCGACGCGGAAGCGGAAGCGCGCCGTCTCGGCTGCGGCTACCTGCTGGGCGCCGGCGGCCTCGAATCCCTGGATGGAGACCCGGAATGACCAATGTGGCCGTCATCGGCGCGCAATGGGGCGACGAAGGCAAGGGGAAGGTCGTGGACTGGCTCGCCGAGCGGGCCGATGTCGTGGTGCGCTTCCAGGGCGGGCACAATGCCGGCCACACCTTGCAGGTCGCCAGCGAGACCTACAAGCTCTCCCTGCTGCCGTCGGGCGTGGTGCGCGGCACGCTTTCGATCATCGGCAACGGCGTGGTGGTGGACCCTTGGGCGCTGCTCGAAGAAATCGAGCGCCTGCGCGGGCAGGGCATTCCGGTTTCCCCCGAAATGCTGCGCCTTGCGGAAAACGCAACCCTCATCCTCCCCTTCTACGGCCGGGTGGACCGGATTCGCGAGAACCGGCGGGGCAAGGGCGCCATAGGCACGACCGGGCGGGGCATCGGCGTCGCCTATGAAGACAAGGCCGGGCGGCGCGCAATCCGCGTCGCCGACCTCTATGACGACGCAACGCTCCGGGAAAAGATCGGCCACCTACTGGAGCATCACAACGCATTGCTGCGCGGCTGGGGCGCGGAGGAAATCGCGCCGGAAGAGCTCATCGCCGGTCTGGAGCAGGTTCGCGGTCCGCTGGCCCCCTATGTCGATTGCGTGTGGGAGCGGCTGGATGCGCTGCGGCGGTCCGGCAGGCGGATCCTGTTCGAAGGCGCGCAAGGCATCCTTCTCGATGTGGACCACGGCACTTATCCGTTCGTCACTTCCTCGAACACGGTTGCGGCGGCGGCGGCGGTCGGCAGCGGCATGGGGCCGGGCGCGGTCGGCTATGTGCTCGGCATCGCCAAGACCTATACGACCCGCGTCGGCGGCGGCCCGTTCCCCACCGAGCTGCAGGACGAGGTGGGCGCGCGTCTGGCCGAGCGGGGCCGGGAGTTCGGCACCGTCACCGGCCGGCCGCGGCGGTGCGGCTGGTTCGATGCGGCGGCCGTGCGCCAGGCGGTGCGCCTGTCGGGCATGGACGGCATTGCGCTCACCAAGCTGGATGTGCTGGACGGGATCGAGTCCCTGGAGGTCTGCACCGGATACCGCATCGGCGACCGCCGGCTGTCGCGCCTTCCCGCCAGCCAGGCGGACCAGGCGGCGATCGAGCCGGTCTATGAGCGTCTGGAAGGCTGGTCGGAAAGCACGGCAGGCGCCACGGGCTGGGCCCAATTGCCGGCCACGGCGGTCAAATATGTCAGGCGTGTGGAAGAGCTGATCGGCTGCCCGGTCGCGCTGCTTTCAACGGGGCCGGACCGCGATCACACCATCGCGATGTACGAACCGTTCGCCGATTAGCGCACAATCCGTTCTGATAGAACCGCATTTCGGTCCGAACCCGAAATCGTCACCCCGGCCTCCGAGCCGGGGCCTCGCGAGGCCGGGCGCTGTTGCATGGAGACCCCGGATCGCCGCTGACGCGCGATCCGGGGTGACGATCAGGGCTTTACGGACGCGCCCGTTTCAGATCGAACGGATCATGCGCTAAGCAGCGGCTTCGCGCTTGGCCTTCGCCTTTTCGATGCGGCGCTTGATGCGCCGGGCCTCGGCGGTCAGCTTCGAGTCGGGGCGGCCCAGCAGGAAGGCGTCGAGGCCTCCATTGTGCTCCACCGTGCGCAGGCCGTGGCCCGAGACGCGCAGCCTCACCGTTTCGCCGAGGACTTCGCTCAACAGGGTCCGGGACTGCACGTTCGGCAGGAAGCGCCGGCGCGTCTTGTTGTTGGCGTGACTGACATTGTTGCCGGTCATCACACCCTTGCCGGTGATCGCGCAGCGCCGCGACATCGCATTTCACTCCTTGCCGGAACCTGTCTCGCTCGGAACGCGGCTGTATAGGGACGGCGCCGAAACGGGTCAAGCGCCAGCGAGGATCAGCCGCCAAGTTCCCGGGACCGGTTGGCGGCGGCGGCAACCGTCCGCCGCATCAGCGCGGCCAGGCCGTCTTCCGCCATCAGCGCATCCAGAGCCGCCGCCGTGGTGCCGCCCGGACTGGTGACATTGCGCCTCAGCGTGTCCGCAGTCTCCGGCGACCGGTTCAGCAGTTCCCCGGCGCCGGACACGGTGGCGCGGGCGAGGCGCATCGCCATGTCCGCCGGCAGCCCTTCGCGCTGACCGGCCGCAGCGAGCGCCTCGACCAGGTAGAACACATAGGCGGGGCCGCTGCCGGAGACGGCCGTCACCGCGTCCATGGCCGCCTCGTCCCCGAGCCAGACGACCTCGCCGACGGCCTCGCAGATTGTCTGGCAAAGCGCCATCTGCGCGGGATCGACGCTCCGGTTGGCCGTGAGCGCGGCAATGCCGCGGCCGACCGCCGCCGGCGTGTTCGGCATGGCGCGGACCACGGCTGCGTCCCGGCCCAGAATTTCCTGGAAGAACGCGACCGGGGTCCCGGCGGCTATGGAAAGGAACACCGGCGCTCCATGCCCCGTATATCTGCAGTAGGCGGGAACGACATCGCCCATGACCTGGGGCTTGACCGCGAAGACTACCGCGTCCGGGCGCACCCGGTCGGTGACATTTTCAAGCGCCGTGGTGATGTGGACGCCCGGCTTGCCCTGGAATTCCCGTGTCGCCGCTTCTTCCGGCTCGATGACCACGATCTGGTCGGCGAACCGCTTTTCCAGCCAGCCCGTCAACAATGCGCCGCCCATCTTGCCGCAGCCGACAAGGATCAGGTTGGGAGTGCTCATGCCTCGCCCATCGGTTGGATCATGGCGGCGGCCACGGCCTTCGCCGGCGGCTTGCCGCCCCACAGCGCATGTTGGAACGCGGGGTAGAATTGGTCCAGCCTGTTGGTGGCGGCAAACAGCACATCCTCGAACAGTTCCCGGGAGGCCGACACGCCGCGCAGGGGAACGGCATGGCGAAAGCAGAGCGCTCCGGCGTCCCTGTCGAAGCAGAAATGGCCCATCGTCAGGATATCGTTGGCATAGACGAGCATTTCCAGAAGCGCGTTATGTCCTTCCAGGGGCACGGGCAGCCGGCACGCGGCGGCAATCTGCATGACGGCCGGGCGCGCGTGCCAGGCGGCGCAGACCGATGTCTCGCCCCAGCTTCCCTGAAGCTCGGCCGCGATCGTTCGCGAATCGTCCCGGCTGTAGGCCCAATCGCGCGTCCGAAAGATGTCTTCGACCAGATCGATCGGGTCCGCGGTTCCGGCAGGGGTCTTGTACGCAAGCATGAGGCTCCCAATACATCACAAGATGTCGTATTGCCAATAATTCCTGACCGCTAATTGTGGGAAATTCGCTATTTTCAGTCGCTCGGACGGCAACCTTGGCTGTCGTGTTCGCGGCGTTGTCATGCCTGCGAGACGGGCTATATTCGGCGAGAGCGGGAAGCAGGCGGACGTCGATGAGCGAATATGCCGTCCAGAGGGCGAATATGGTGGAATGCCAGTTGCGCGCCGGCCGGGTCACGAATTCGGCCTTGCTCGGTGCGATGGGCGGCATTGCGCGCGAGGAGTTCGCCCCGATAGCCCTGAAGCCGGTCGCCTATGTGGACGAAGACCTCGCATTCCGGGGCCGCGTTCTGGTTGAGCCGATGGTCTTCGCGCGTCTGGTGCAACATGCCGAGCCCGGCCCGGACGATTACGTCCTCGATATCGGCGCCGGGCTCGGCTATTCGAGCGCCGTTCTGGGCCGCATTGCGAGCGCCGTCGTGGCCCTGGAGAGCGACAAGGACCTCGCGGAAGGCGCACGCAAGGCGCTAACGACGGCCTGCAGCGACAATGTCCTTGTTGTGGAAGGGCCGCTGGAAGCCGGCTGCCCGGAGGAAGCGCCGTTCGATCTCATCGTCATCGAGGGCGCCGTCGCGTCGGTTCCGCAGGCGCTTCTGGACCAGTTGGCGGAAGGCGGGCGGCTCGCGGCCGTCCTGCGGCCGGGCGGCGGGCTCGGTCGGGCGACGATCTATTCGAAGCGGGGCGGGGTGGTCTCCTCCCGCGCCGTCTTCGATGCCGGCACCCCCTATGTTGCGGGCTTCGAGCCCAGGCAGGAGTTCGTGTTTTGAACGCTCGACGGTTCCGACGTGCGTCTCTTCCGGCCGCCGCGGCGGCGCTTGCGCTCGCCCTGCCTGCGGTTGCCGCCGGCGACACGCTGCTGGAGGCGATGGCGAAGGCCTATGTCGCGAACCCGCAGCTCGAAGCCGAGCGCGCGCGCCTGCGCGCCACCGACGAGGGCGTGCCGCAGGCGCTTTCCGGCTGGCGGCCGACGGTGACAGCGACAGGCAGCGCCGGCTACGGGCAGTTCAACAGCAAGAGACGGGGGTTCGGTGAATCGACGGAGTCGCGCAACCCTGCGAGCGCGCGGCTCGAAGCGGTGCAGCCGCTTTACGACGGCGACCGGAGGACGGCTCGGCTGCGCGCGGCCAAGCACCGCGTCTCGGCCCAGAGGGCGCGGCTTCTGGCCGTCGAGCAGACCGTCTTCCTCAATACCGGCCTGGCATATATGGATGTGGTCCGCGACCAGGCCGTGGTCGAGCTGACCGTCAGCAATGTCAATGTGTTGCGCCGGCGCCTCCAGGCGGCGCGGGACCAGTTCGAGGTCGGCGAGGTGACGCGCACCGACGTGGCGCAAGCGGAGGCGCGCGTGGCGCGGGCCATCGCTGAGCGGGTGTCCGCGGAAGGCCGGCTGGAGACCTCGCGCGCCAACTATCAGCGGGTCGTCGGCGAGCTGCCGGGCCGGCTGGATGCGCAGCCCCCGCTCGCCGCCCTGCCGCAGACGAAGGACGAGGCGGTAGAGACCGCGTCCCGGGATAATCCGGAGGTGGTGGCGGCCTCTTTCGACGAACGCGCGGCGCTGGAGGATGCCGAGGCAATCCGGAGCGAATTGCTGCCGAGGGTGAACCTGGTCGGGACCGTCTCGCATGCGACCGATGTCGGCGGGCGCGGCGCCCGGAACAACGACGTCACCGTCGCGGCCACGGTTTCGGTGCCTCTCTACGAGGCCGGCAATGTCACCTCCCGTCGGCGCGCCGCCATCGAAACCGCTTCGCGCCTGCGCGCCGTGACGGAGGACCGCCGCCGCGTCGCCGTCGAGCAGGCGGTCCGGGCATGGGAAAGCCTGGTGTCGGCGCGGGCCCGGCTGGAGTCGTTGATCACGGAGGTCCGGGCGACCGAGATCGCGCTGGACGGCTTGCAACAGGAAGCCGAAGTCGGCACCCGCACCCTGCTCGATGTCCTGGACGCGGAGCAGGACCTGCTAGATGCTCGCGTGAATGTCGTGCGCACGAAGCAGGCGGAAGCGGTCGCCAGTTACCAATTAACTGCGGCGGCGGGGCGCCTGACGGCGACGGTCCAGAAGCTGCCGGTGACGCCTTACGATTTCCAGGCGAATTACGACCGCGTTCGAACCCTTCGGTGGGACCCGGGCGCGATATTCGGCGGAGGCCGGAAAAATGAGTGACCCGGCGGACGGCGCCGGACGCGGCGGCGACGAGCGGACCATGGAGGAGATCGTGGCGACCATCGGCAAGGCCGTCTCGGACGAAAGTGGAATTGACACGCCTGCGAAGCCGGAGGCGGGCGCTGGAGACGACATCCTCGAACTCGTGGACGAAGTGCCGCCGGAAGACGATGCCGGCGCAGGCGGTGGGGCGGAGGAACTGATCTCGACATCCGTTGCGGCCGCTTCGGCCGAGGCGTTTGCAGGGCTGGCCAGGGCGGTGGAGCAGGGCGAGGCGGCTGCGCGATGGCTGCCGGTGCGCGAAGGCGGCGAGACCATAGAGGACATGGTCCGCGCCATGCTGAAGCCGATGCTCAACGAATGGCTCGACGCGCATCTGCCCGGCATCGTCGAGCGTCTCGTCGAAGAAGAGATTCAACGCCTGTCGCGGTCCGGCAGGCGCTGACAGCCCCTTTCCCCGTCCGACAAAGCGGATTCCCCATGCTGGAGAAGACCTACCGTTCCGACGCGGTGGAAGCGCCGCGCTATGACGCCTGGGAACGCGCCGGCGCCTTTGCGGCGGGCGTGAGGGCGGGCGCCGCGCCCTACACGATCATGATGCCGCCGCCGAATGTCACCGGCAGCCTGCATATGGGCCACGGCCTTACCTTCACGCTCCAGGACATCCTGATCCGCTACCACCGCATGAGGGGCCGGGATGCGCTCTGGCAGCCCGGCACGGACCATGCCGGGATCGCAACCCAGATGGTGGTGGAGCGCCAGCTCGAGGAGGAAGGGCTCAAGCGGGCCGATCTCGGGCGGGAGAAGTTCGTGGACCGGGTGTGGGAGTGGAAGGCGGAGTCGGGCGGGCGGATTATCCGGCAGCTGCGCTCGCTGGGCGCTTCCGCCGACTGGGCGCGCGAGCGTTTCACGATGGATGAGGGCCTGTCGAAAGCGGTCACCAGGGTCTTCGTGCGGCTCTACCGGGACGGCCTGATCTACAAGGACCAGCGGCTGGTGAACTGGGACCCGGCGCTGGAGACCGCGATTTCCGACCTGGAGGTGCAGCAGACCGAGACCGACGGCCGCCTCTGGTATATCCGCTATCCCGTGGAAGGCGGCGACGGCGAGAGCCTTACCGTCGCCACGACGCGGCCCGAGACGATGCTCGGCGACACGGGCGTGGCGGTCCATCCCGACGATCCGCGCTACCGCCACCTCGTGGGCCGCCATTGCATCCTGCCGCTGGCGGGCCGTCGGATCCCCATCGTCGCCGACGCCCATGCCGATCCGGAACAGGGCTCGGGCGCGGTCAAGATCACGCCGGCGCACGATTTCAACGATTTCGAGGTCGGGCGCCGGCACGGGCTGGAGACCGTCAACATCTTCGACCGGACCGCGCACCTGAACGACGCCGCGCCGGAAGCCTATCGCGGCCTGGAACGCTTCGCCGCGCGCGAGCGCATCGTCGCCGACCTGGAAGCGGCGGGGGCGCTGGAGCGTGTCGAGCGCCATCGCCACACGGTTCCCTATGGCGACCGCGGCGGCGTGCCGATCGAGCCCTATCTCACCGAGCAATGGTATGCCGACGCCGCAGCGCTCGCGAAGCCGGCGATCGAGGCGGTCGAGACCGGGCGCACACGCTTCGTGCCGGAGAACTGGGCCAGGACCTATTTCGAGTGGATGCGCAACATCCAGCCTTGGTGCATCTCGCGGCAGCTCTGGTGGGGGCACCGGATTCCCGCCTGGTACGGCCCCGGGGACTCGGTGTTCGTCGCCGAAACGGAGGCCGGGGCGCGGGCGGAGGCCGAGGCGCGTTTCGGACCGGGCGTGGCATTGCAGCGCGACCCCGATGTGCTCGACACCTGGTTCTCGTCCGCGCTCTGGCCGTTCTCGACCCTGGGCTGGCCCGAGCCGGCGCCCGAGCTCGACCGCTACTATCCGGGCGACGTGCTGGTGACGGGCTTCGACATTATCTTCTTCTGGGTCGCGCGGATGATGATGATGGGCCTGCACTTCATGGGCGAGGCGCCGTTCCGGACGGTCTATATCCATGCCCTCGTGCGCGACCGGCACGGCGCCAAGATGTCGAAGTCCAAGGGCAATATCATCGACCCGCTGGACATGTGCGCGAGCTACGGGGCCGATGCGCTGCGGCTTACACTGGCGGCGCTCGCCGCGCCGGGCCGGGATATCAAGCTCTCCGAGAGCCGGGTTGCGGGCTACCGCAATTTCATCACCAAGCTCTGGAACGCCGCGCGGTTCTGCGAGATGAACGGCTGCGCGCCCCGGCCCGGTTTCGATCCCGGCGCCGTCGGGGAAACGCTCAACCGCTGGATCGTCGCCCGCACCGTCGAGACGCGCCGCCAGGTGGAGGCGGCAATGGACGCCTACCGCTTCAACGAGGTGGCGGATGTCCTTTACCGCTTCGTCTGGGGCGAGTTCTGCGACTGGTTCATCGAGTTCGCCAAGCCGGTCTTCGCGGCGGGCGGCGAGGCCGCGGAAGAGACACGGGCCGCCGCCTCCTGGGTGCTGGACCGCATATTGCGGATGCTGCACCCGTTGACGCCGTTCGTCACCGAGGAGCTGAACGAGGCGCTCGGGCTGGTCGAGGGCGGGCTGATCGGCGCGGCCTGGCCGGACGACGGGGCGGGCGAGGCGCCGACCGAGATCGACTGGGCCATCCTGCTGATTTCCGAGGTCCGCCGTGTGCGGTCCGAACTCAATGTCCCGGCCGGCGCAAGGATCGGCGCCGTGCTCGTCGATGCCGACGGGGAGACCGCCGCCCGCGTTGCCCGCAACGAGCCGCAGATCCTGCGGCTGGCGCGACTTGAAAGCCTGTCCGCGGGCCCGGCCCCGGAGGGTTCGGTCGAGGTGGCGCTGCCCGGCGCATCGGTCGCGCTCGAGCTGGCCGAGGTGATCGATTTCGGCAAGGAGCGCGAGCGTCTGAACCGTGAAATGGCGCAGATCGACGCCCGGATTTCCGGGATCGACAACAAGCTCGGCAATGAGCGGTTCCTGACCCGCGCCCCGGCCGAAGTGGTCGAGGACCAGAGGGAGCAGCGGAGCGAACTCGCCGGCCGGCGCGCGGCGCTGGAAGGCGCGCTTGCCCGGCTCGGCTGAGGGCGGTATTCGGCGGTTATCCCTCTTTCCTGAACGGCGCGAAGTCCGCGAGGAATTCGATTTCCTCGCCGACCGCATCCCGCTCGCGCTCCAGATAATCCGCGACGGCGCGGCGGAAATTGCGGTCGGCGATCCAGTGGGCGCTGTAGGTCTCGACGGGGACGTAGCCGCGCTGGATCTTGTGCTGGCCCTGTGCGCCGGCCTCGACCCGCGCCAGGCCCTCGCGGATCGCATAGTCGATGGCCTGATAGTAGCAGGCCTCGAAATGCAGGAAGCGGAAGCGCGTATCGCAGCCCCAATTGCGCCCATAGAGCGCGTCGGCGCCGCGCATGTTGAGAGCGCCGCAGACGATCCGGCCCTCGCGCCGGCCGACGATCAGCACCGTCCTGTCCGCCATGGTCTCGTGCAGCCGCAGGAAGAAATCCCGCGTGAGGTAGGCGCCGCCCCATTTCCGGTCCACGGTATTGCGGTAGAAGCGGTAGAATGTGTCCCAGTGGTGTTCGCGAAGGTCGTCGCCGGCAAGCGCCTCGAAGGCGAGCCCCCATTCCTCCAGCTTCCGGCGTTCCTTGCGGATGGTCTTGCGCTTGCGCGAGTTCAGCGCGTTCAGGAAATCGTCGAAGCTCCGGTAGCCGTCATTGCGCCAGTGATATTGCTGGCCGAGGCGTTTCAGGAAGCCGAATTCGCCCAGATAGTCCCACTCTTCCTTCGGCAGGAAGTTCACATGCACCGACGACACGCCGGCCCGCCTGCCGACTTCGACCATTGCCGAGGCAAGCGCCGCGCGGGCCTGTTCGGCGAAGGCGCCGGGGCGCACCAGCAGCCGCGGGCCCGGCACCGGGGAGAACGGCACGGCGCAAAGCAGCTTCGGATAGTAATGCCCGCCGGCGCGCTCATAGGCATGCGCCCAGCCGTGGTCGAAGACGTATTCGCCATAGCTGTCGCCGCGCATGTAGAACGGCGCCACGCCCGAGACGCGGCCCGCCTCGTCCTCGACCACGAGATGCTGCGGCAGCCAGCCGGTCTCGGCCCCGACGGCGCCTCCGTCTTCGAGCGCCTTCAGGAAGGCATGGGAAACGAACGGGTTGCCGTCTCCGGCGCAGGCGTCCCAGTCCTGGGCGGGAACGGCGTCAACGCCGGACGCAATACGAACGGAGATCGGTTCCTTGCCGTCCGGCACGGCGGTCAGTCGATCTCGAACACGGCATCGACCTCGACCGCGAAGCCCATCGGCAACGCCGGGGCGCCGACGGCGAAGCGGGCATGGCGGCCCTTGTCGCCGAATATCTCGACGATGAGGTCGGACGCCCCGTTCACGACCTGGGGCTGCTGGACGAAATCGGGCGTGCAACTGACGAAGCCGCCGAGCTTGACGACCCGCGCCACGCGGTCGAGGTCGCCGCCGCAGCCGGCCCGGGCCTGGGCGATGAGGTTGAGCGCGCAGGCCCGGGCCGCGGCGACGCCTCCGTCGATGCTGAGGTCGTCCCCGAGCCGGCCCTTGTGGACGCCCTGGTTGTTGCCTGAAACCTGCCCCGCCACGAAGAGCAGGCCGCCGCTCCGGACCCAGGGAACATAGTTTGCGGCGGGCGCGGGCGCCTCGGGCAGCTCTATGCCGAGTTCTGCGAGGCGGGCGTCGATCTTTCCGGCCATGAACGGGACTCCGTATGGGATCAGAGGGTCAGGGGGTTGGCGCCGGCCGCGGGTCGATGGCGGGCAGGGAGCCGACCGCCTGCTCGATCGCGCGGCCCGCCGCGATCGCCATGTCTTCCCGCCTCGCCGGCGCAACGATCTGGAGGCCGACCGGCATGCCGTTCGCCGCAAGCCCGGCCGGGATCGCCAGGATCGGGCAGGAGGTCAGCACCGTCCCCCAGCATTGCTGGAACCAGGGCGGCGGCGCCTCCGACCATTCGTCCACCCGGGCGCCGCGCTCCTCGACCGAAAACGCCGTGCAGCAGACCGTCGGCATGACGAGGACATCGACCTGCTCGAACGCCTGGGAAAGGCGCTGGAACACCGCTGCGCGCTCGCGCTCGGCCCAGATGAAATCCTCGGCGGTGAGGCCCTGCGCATAGTCGAGCAGCAGGCCCAGCACGCGCTCCAGTTGCTCGCGGTTTTCCGCAATGAAGTCCGCGCGCTCGATCAGCGTGTTGTGGCCGATCATCACCGAGAACAGCCGGGGCATGTCGCCGAAGTCGAGCGCGAGCGGTTCGACCGGGATATCCAGCTTTGCGAGCGCCGCCTCGACGACGGCGGCCACATCCGGTTCGACGCCGCCGAGGCCGATATCCGCGACATAGCCGATCCGGGCCGGCGCCTTGCCGGCGGTCCGGAACGAGACGGCGGGGTCCGGCAGGCTCAAGGGATCGCTCGCCAGGTGGCCCGACATGGCGTCGAGGAACAACGCAATGTCGTTCACCGAGCGCGCCATCGGACCCTGCACCGACATCGGGTTGAAACAACGGCGGGAATGGGCGCGTGGCGCCCGTCCGGGGCTCGGACGCAGGCCGCAGACGCCGGCGAAAGCGGCCGGGATGCGCAGGCTGCCGCCGATATCGGAGCCATGCGCCAGCGGCACCTCGCCGGCCGCCAGCGCCGCAGACGCGCCTCCCGACGAGCCGCCCGGCGTCGTTTCCAGGTTCCAGGGATTGCGCGTGTGGCCGAAGACCCTGTTCGTCGTCACCGGCATCATGCCCATTTCCGGCGAGTTCGACTTGGCGACGACGATGCCGCCGCGCGCCTCCAGCCGGGTCACGAGCGGGTCGGACCCGGCCGCGATATTGTCGGCATAGAGCGGGCAGCCATAGGTGGTGCGCATGCCCTCGACGTCGATCAGGTCCTTGATGGCGATGGGCAGGCCGGCGAGCGGGCCCCGGTCGCCGGGCGGCATGTCCTGCAGCCGCTTCGCTTCCTCGCGGGCGCGGTCGAAGCGGTGCAGCGGCAGCGCATTCACCGCCCCGTCCACGGCCTCGATGCGGGCGATGGAGGCGTCCACAAGCTCCAGCGGCGACACTTCGCCGGCCGTGAGCCGGCGAACCGCCTCCTCCGCAGACAGCTTCCAGAGTTCGGCCATGAGACTCTCCCCTAGCAACGCCGCTACTATAGCCTGAAAACAGGAGCCAGGAACGTGGCAGGCAGGCGCGAGGATACCCGGTTCGTCACCGGACGGGGCCGCTATCTGGACGACATCGAGGTTCCGGGAGCGCGCTGGGCGGCGTTCCTGCGCAGCCCGCACGCCCATGCCCGGATCCGGGCGGTGGAAGGCAACGGGGTCGAAGTCTTCACGGCGGCGGACATTCCGGACCTCGAAGGCCTGCGGCCCTACCAGCCCGCGAATGTGCAGACGGGCGACCCCTTCGACTGGGAACCGCAACCCCTGCTGGCGGCGGGCAGGGCGCGCTATCCGGGCCAGCCGGTCGCGTTCGTGACCGGCCGCACGCCGGAGGAGGCGCTGGATGCGGTGGACTGGGCGCAGGTCGTCTATGAGGCGCTGGAGCCGGAACCGGAGAGGACCTGTATCGACTGGCGCACCGGGGATGCGGCGGCTGTCGAGGAGGCGTTCTCGCGCGCCGCCCACCGGGTCGGAATCGCGCTCCTGAACCATCGCGTGATTATCAATCCCATGGAGCCGCGCGGCGCCTGCGCATTCTACGATCCGGCCGACGGGCGCTATACACTCAGATTGTCCAGTCAGAACCTGCACGTCAATCGCGACCATGCGGCGATCTGCCTGGGCGTCGAGCCGGAACGGGTGCGCTTCATCGCGGAGGATGTCGGCGGCGGGTTCGGCGTCAAGAATTTCGCCTATCCCGAGCATGTGCTGCTGCTCTGGGCCGCGCGCCGGCTGGGCTGTCCGGTGCGCTGGACGGCGACGCGCTCCGAGGTGTTCCTGAGCGACCACCAGTCCCGCGGACAGCGCGCCGAGGCCGAGCTCGCCCTGGACGGGGAAGGGCGCTTCCTCGCGCTGCGAATATCGAGCACGGCCAATGCCGGCGCCTGGCTCGGCAATGTCGCGGGCGGCGTGCAGACCGGGCAGTTCGTTCATCTGGCCGGCACCGTTTATGCGATTCCGGCGGTTGCGCTGCATATCCGCTCGGTGCTGACCCACACCCCGCCCGAGGGCGTGACGCGCGGCCCCGGTTTCGCCGAAATGGTCAATATCCTCGAGCGGTTGATCGACAGGGCGGCGGCCGAGACCGGCATGACGCGCGAGGTGCTTCGCCGGCGGAATCTCGTGTCCCGCCTGCCGATGACCAATGCGCTCGGCTTCACCGTGGACAGCGGCGCGTTTTCCGAGAGCTTTGCGCGGGCCGAACGACACGCCGAAGGATTTGCCGACCGGCGCAGGCGAAGCGAGGCGGCGGGACGGCTCCGGGGCCTGGGCTTCGCCTGCCATATCAAGGGCACGGGCGGGTCGCCGGAGGAGAATGTCGAGCTGCGCTTTCATGCGGATGGCCGGGTGGACCTCGTGACCGGCACGCAGCATATCGGCCAGGGGCACGAAACCACCTTTCCGGAAATCGTGGCCCGCTGCCTCGATTTGCCGAGCGCCTGCATCCGCCTCGTCCAGGGCGATACGGACAAAATCGCCAAGGGCGGCGGCCACGGCAGTTCGCGCGCGACCTACATGGCCGGCACGGCGATTTTCAGCGCGAGCGAGATGGTCGTCGCGAAGGGGCGGGTGCTGGCGGCGGACCGGCTGGAGGCGGCGGAGGCCGACATCGACTACGAAGCGGGCGTGTTCCGCGTCGCGGGCACCGACCGGACGGTCGGCCTGTTCGAGCTCACCGGCGAGGGCGCGCTCGATACCTATTATTATTGGGTGCGGGAGTGGATGACCTTCCCGAACGGCGCCCATCTGGCGGAAGTCGAGATCGACCCGCAGACGGGCGCCGTGCGCCTGGAGCGCTACGCCGCCTTCGACGATTACGGCGAGCATATCGACGATGCCATCGTCGCCGGGCAGGTGCACGGCGCCATTGCGCAGGGCGTCGGACAGGCGCTGCTGGAGGAGGCGGTGTTCGAGGCCGAGTCGGGCCAGCCGCTGACGGGCTCGTTCATGGACTACGCCATGCCGCGCGCCGACGACCTGCCATCCTTCGATGTCGCGTTCACGCCCACGCGGTGCACGACCAACCCGTTGGGGGTCAAGGGGTGCGGAGAGGCCGGCGCGATTGCGGGCTATCCCGCCGTCACCAACGCCGTTCTCGATGCGCTGGCGCCGTTGGGCGTCAGGAATTTCGACGGGGCCGCGAGCCCGTTCTGCATCTGGCGCGCGATCCGGGAAGCGGCGGCCGGAGCGAAAACCGGGGCGTAACCGTTACACTGCGCATAAGCCGAGGACAGGCCGGTTTGCTTGCAAAATTTTGAAATAATTCCCAATAACGGCCCGATCCTGAAAAAACTGTGGTAGAATGAGGATATAAGCAAGCAGCGTCCGCGGACCTCTTCGCTTCGCGCCGGCGCGAAAAAGACACCCAACGGAACGGATGGGGGAGGTGTGTGCGCCGCCTTGCGCGCGCCCGCGTCCGCGACACGCGCAAAACAGGGACGCCCCGCAGCCGGGCAGCAACGAAACCGGGGAGACGCCGCCGGAGCATGACAGAACATGACATTCCATGACACTTCGCGAGGGGTCTCCTCCAGCAAGGCCATGCCGGGCCGGGACAGCCTCCCGCCCAATCCTCCCTCGCAGGCGACGGAGGGAGCATTGAAGGCCGGGTGCGCCGCGCCTTCTTTCGTCATGCCCGGACTTGTTCCGGGCATGACGGTGGAGAGAGTGCGCGAAGCCTCGCGCGCCCGCGGTGCGCGAAACGGGGTCGCCCTCAAGCCGGGCGGCAACGGAACCGGGGAGACGCCGGACCATGACAAAACATGACATTCCATGACACTTCGCCGGGGGGCTCCTCCAGCAAGGCCATGCCGGGCCGGGACAGCCGCCCGCCCAATCCTCCCTCGCAGGCGACGGAGGGAGCATTGGAGGCCGGGTGCGCCGCGCCTTCTTTCGTCATGCCCGGCCTTGTTCCGGGCATGACGGTGGAGAGAGTGCGCGAAGCCTCGCGCGCCCGCGGTGCGCGAAACGGGGTCGCCCTCAAGCCGGGCGGCAACGGAACCGGGGAGACGCCGGACCATGACAAAACATGACATTCCATGACACTTCGCCGGGGGGCTCCTCCAGCAGGGCCGTGCGGGGCCGGGTGCGGCGGTTGCGCCGGGGCGGCGGCCGGGCCAACATGCGGGCGAATTGTGCAGGAGCCTCCATGCCGCTCGCATCCAGGCGCTACGATGTCGCGGACATCATGGCGGCGCAGGAATTCTATCACAGCCGCGGCTGGACCGACGGCCTGCCGGTGGTGCCGCCGACAGAGGAGGCCGTCGGGGCCTGCCTGGACTGGGCGGGCCTGACGCCGGCTCACCTGGTGGGCGTGGAGCCGGTGCGCGCCCGCGCGGTCACCGCCGAGAAGTTGGCGGTCAACGCCGTCATGGCCGGCTGCCTGCCGATGCATTTCCCGGTTGTCGTCGCGGCCTTCACGGCGATGCTGCAGGAACCCTTCCTGCTGCACGGCGCGACCGCCAGCACAGGCGGCTGCGCGGTCCTGGTCGTCGTCAACGGGCCGATTGCGGCGGAGGTCGGCATGGATGCGACCTTCAATGCGCTCGCCTCGAGCGACCGCGCCTCGACGGTTGTCGGCCGCGCGCTGCGCCTCTGCCTCATCAACATGCTCGATGTCCGCCCGGGCGCCATCGACCGCTCGGTCCTCGGCCATCCGGGCAAGATCAGCTATTGCGTGGCGGAGGACGAAGCCGGCTCGGAATGGCTGCCGCTCGCCGAGGAGCGCGGGATGCCGGTCGGCGCCTCCTGCGTCACCGCGATGGCGGCCGGCGCGCCGCGCCAGCTAATGAACGAGTGGACGACGGTTCCGGAGGAAATCCTCGATACCTTCGCCTCCGAGATGCGCGCCAACATGCGCCACTATTCAATCTGGCCGGGCAACTACGCCATCGTCGTGCCGCCGCAATTGCGCGCCCATTTCCACACCGCCGGCTGGTCCAAGGCCGATGTCCGCGCCTATATCTTTGAGAAGGCGCGCATATTGCGCTCGGAATGGGCCGACTGCGGCAAGGGCGCGGTGGTGCGGGACCGGGGCGGCCGGGAATATGCCGCGCTTCCGGCACCGGAGGACCTGCTTGTGATTGCTGCAGGCGGACCGGCGGGCGGCTTCGGCGCCGTCATTCCGCCCTGGCTCGGCCCCAAGAGTCGGGCAGTCACGATTGCGATCGGCGCCTGCGTCGATTGCGAGATTCCATGATCGGACGACAGAAGGAGAGAGCACGGCATGCAGATACTCGATCCGTCGCATGAGGAAGGGGCCGAGGGGTTCGCGCCCGCGGTCCGGCTGGCGGCGCTGGAGGGCGCCACCGTCGGGGTGATCTCGAACGGCAAGGAAGGCACCAGGGGCTTTTTCGATGCCTTCGGGCAGGTGCTCAGGGAGCGGTACGGCGTCGGCGATGTCGTGCTGCGCACCAAGTCGAACTACAGCGCGCCGGCGGAAGCGGGCCTGCTTGAGGAAGCGAAGAGCTGGGATGCGCTCGTCGCCGGGATTGGCGATTGAGGCAGCTGCTCGTCGTGCAGTTTGCATGACGCGGTTGCCGGAGAGCGCATCGGGGTGCCGTCAGCCGGCATCATGACGGAGACCTTTGTGAGCGCGGCGGCGCTGATGGCGCGCGTGCTCGGCGCGGAGGGCTATCCCTTCGCGGTCATCGAGCACCCGATCAGCAGCGCCGACCAGGCCGCCCTCGCCGTCCGCGCCGAACGCGCGGCCGCGGACTGCGCCCGGCTGCTCCTGGGCGCGGACGGGTAGGGCGGCGCCATCGGAAGGCCGGTTCGGGCTCATCGCCGTTCGCGACAAGGAACCGGCCGGAAACGGCGCGGCGGCCCGCTAGATCGCGCCGTCGCGGCGCAGGCCGGCGATTTCTTCCTCCGAGAATTCGAACTCGGACAGCACCTCGTCCGTGTGTTCGCCAATCAGCGGCGGCGGGCGGGCGGTGCCGCGGCCGGTGTTCGCGCCGTGGAAGGGCAGGTCCACATAGACGCCCTCGCCGCCGCCGAGCGCCTCCTGGCGCGCAACCGGCCGGAAGGTGCCGCGATGGGCAAGCTGGCTGTCCGCGCAGACCTGCGGCACCGAGGCCACGCGCGCGGCCGGCACGCCGGCTTTGGCAAGGCGGGTCTCCCAGGCGCCGGCATCGGCCGCAGACAGCGCCGCGATGAGCTCCTTGCGTAGCGCATCCGCATTCCCGATCCGGTCCGCGAGGGTGGAGAAACGCACATCGTCGCAAAGGTCTGCGCGACCGATCGCGCGGGCGAATGAGACGAACTGGCCTTGCGTCGGCGCCGCGACCATCAGGAAGCCGTCGGCGGTCGGGAAGGCGTCCGAGGTCGGGTTGCCGGTCTGGGACCGGTTGCCGTTCGGGCGGGGCTCCTGCCCGTTCACCTGCCAGGGGGTGATCGTCGGCGCCATGATTCCGACCGCGGTGTCGAGCATGGAGAGGTCGAGATGGTCGCCCTCGCCGGTGCGTTCCCGGTGGTAAAGCGCGGAGGAGATGGCGAAGCAGGCCTGGATGGCGGTCGCCATGTCGGTCAGCCAGTATCCGGTCTTGAGCGGTTCGCTGCCGGGCAGGCCGGTGACCGCCATCATGCCGGACGCCGCCTGGATCGAGGGGTCGTAGGCGGCCGCAGGCGCGCGCGGCCCCGACTGCCCGTAGCCGGATATGGAGCAGTAGATGAGGCGCGGATTGACCTGCTTCAGCGCCTCGTAGCCAAGGCCCATGCGGTCCATCGTCCCGGCCTTGAAGTTCTGGACGATCGCATCGGCGGAAGCGGCCAGCCGGCGCACGACCTCGCCCGCGCGGGAATGCTTGAGGTCGAGGGTGGCGGAACGCTTGCCGGCATTGACGGAGAGGAACAGCGTGGACATGCCGGCCTCGACGAGGCGCGGGTCCGCGGCGGGGCCCAGACTGCGGCCCTGGTCGCCGCCGGCCCGGTTCTCGATCTTGACCACGTCGGCGCCGAGCAACGCCAATTGCTGCGTGCAATAGGGGCCGGCAAGCACCTGGGTGAAATCGATAATCCGCACCCCCCTGAGCGGCAGCCCTGCCGCTTCGCCCTGCGATGGCGCGGCGCCGTTCTCCCTCCCGATCATCCCGTCCCTCCCTTTGCTGTCGGAATCCGCTACATATACCCGTTCCGGCCCCGAGAACGGAGACCCGGCCCGTGACCGCCGATCCCCAGACCCGCCCGCGCTATGTCGGCCTGCCGACCTTCATGCGCCTGCCCTATGCGGAGGACTGGAGCGATGCCGACATCGCGGTGCTCGGCGTGCCCTATGACGGCGGCGTGACCAACCGGCCGGGCGCCCGCCATGGGCCGCGCGCGGTGCGGGACCTGTCGAGCATGGTTCGCAAGGTCAACCAGGCCACCGGAGCGGCTCCCTTCGAGACCGCGCGCGTGGTGGACGGCGGCGACATCTGGGCCGAGCGGCCCTACCGGCTGGAGGACGCCCACGGCGAGATCGAGCGCGGTTTCGCGAAATTGCGCCCGCTTGGCGTCATGCCGCTGTCGGTCGGCGGCGACCATTCCATCAGCCTGCCGATCCTGCGCGCGCTTGTCTGCGGTAGTCCGCCGGTCGGCATGGTCCATATCGACGCGCATTGCGACACCGGCGACGACTATCTGGGCTCGCGGTTCCATCACGGCGCGCCCTTCCGCCGCGCGGTCGAGGAGGGGCTGCTGGACCCGAAGCGCGTCGTCCAGATCGGCATTCGGGGCACGCTCTTCGCGCCCGACATGTGGAAGTTCAGCTACGATTCGGGCATGCGCGTCGTGCCGATGGAAGAGGTCTATGAGATCGGGCCGAAGGGCGCGGCCGCGATCGCCCATGAGGTCGCCGGCAGCGGCCCGACCTATCTTTCCTTCGATATCGACTGCCTCGACCCGGCCTTCGCGCCCGGCACCGGCACGCCGGAGATCGGCGGCTTCAGCACCGCCGACGCGGTGGTCCTGCTGCGCGGCCTGGCGGGGATCGACTTCATTGCCGGAGACCTGGTCGAGATCGCGCCGCCCTTCGACGCCAACGGCATCACGGCGCTCGCCGGGGCCAATATCATGTTCGAGATCCTGTGCCTGCTGACGGCATCCCTGGCGGCCCGGCGCCGCGCGGCGGACGAGTGAAGCGCGACAGATGAGCGGCGGGAGGTTCGAGGGGCGCACGGCCCTGGTGACGGGCGGGTCGCGCGGCATCGGCCGCGCCATCTGCGTGCAGCTTGCGCGCGAGGGCGCCTGGGTGGCGGTCAACTATGCGGAGAGCGGCGAGGCGGCGGCCGAAACCCTCGAACTGATGAGGGCTGCAGGCGGGCAGGGCGGCGTCTTCCGGGCCGATGTCGCGTCCTGGGAGGCCGTCTCCGCCATGTTCGACGCCGTCGAGGCCGAGCGCGGGCCGGTGGACCTGCTGGTGACCAATGCCGGGGCGGCATCGTTCCAGGACGACGCGAACATGCCGCTGGAACTCTGGCGGCGCATCCTGTCGGTCAATCTCGACGGCGCGTTCCACTGCGTCTGGCGGGCGAAAGAGGCCATGCGGGCGCGGAAGGACGGCCGCATCGTCTGCATCTCCTCGGTCAACGGCATCGCGCCGAGCCGCATTCGCCGCGACCGGCTGATCGCTTATGGCACATCGAAATCGGCGGTGATCGGCTTCACGCGGAATTGCGCCGCCGCGCTCGGGCCGGAAATCCGGGTGAACTGCGTGGCGCCGGGCCTCATCGACACCGACATGACGAAGGACATGAGCGCCGAAATGCGCGCCCGCATCGTCGGCGAGACGCCGGCCGGGCGGACGGGAACGCCGGAGGATGTCGCCGAACTGACCTGCTTTCTGCTGAGCGACGCCGCCAGCTTCGTCACCGGCCAGACCTGCGTGACCTCCGGCGGGCTGGTGACGCTGCCGTGACGCGCATCGGCGTCCCGTCGACGCCCGAGGCTACGGCGCCCTCATGCTTGCCGGTTTGGCGCGGCGGGGGCCGGCGCCCCGGGCGAAGCGGGCGTCGTTGTAGGTCCTGACCGTGGTGGGCGCGTAAAGCGGAGGGTGCGCGGCGTCCGTGCAGGCGCCGATGCAGGCGATGGGCGCGTCGTAATTGGGCCGGGTGAAGTAGCCGATGGACAGCCGGCGCGAGCGGGACCGCGCTTCGGCTTCGGGAACCGCCACGCGGTGCGGGGTGGAGACCCAGCGGTCGTTCGTCCATCGCATCAGCAGGTCGCCGATATTGACGATGAAGGTGTTGTCGATGGCCGGCGCGTCGATCCAGCCGCTGCCGCGCGGGCGCACCTGGAGGCCGCCGGCCGCCGCCTCGTTGCGCAGGATCGTCATCATGCCGAGGTCGGTGTGGACCCCGCAGCGCAGCTGGCCCGGTGCGAGCTCCCGGTCCGGCGCCGGGTAGTGCAGCAGGCGGAGCTGGCTCGCATGGCGGTCGAGCTTGTCGTCGAACCAGCCGGCGGGAAGGCCGAGCGCGAGGGCGAAATAGCGCGCCAGCCGCCGGGAGAGGGCGTCCAGCGCCGCGAAACAGGCTTTCATGGCCGGTTCGAGCGACGGAAGCACAGAGGGCCAGAGATTGGGCGCGAAGTTCGGATAGGAAAGCTCGTGCGAGTGGTAGCGATCGTCCGGACGGTCGAACGGGCCGATGGCGAAGACCTCCTTGAAGTCCGGGGGCGTATCGCCTCCGTGCATCCGCGCCAGCGTTTCCTCGCCATAGGGGATGTAGCCCCGGTTCTGGTCATGCTGCGGCCGGCGGACTGTCATCTTCGCATCGAGCGGCAGGTCGAAGAAAGCGCGAGCGGCGTCGTGGAGCGCCCGCTGGGTCTCCTCGGGCACGCCGTGATTGCCGACCACGACGAAGCCGATCTCGCGGCAGATGCCGTCGAGCTCCCGCGCGGCGGCGGCGACCGTTTCGAAGTCCTTGCTCTCGAAGCGTTGGAGGTCGAGGACGGGGATCGTGCGCGTCGCCATAGTGCCTCGCTCGCCGGCGGGAACGGCCCGCCGGGCTCCGTCATCATGCCACGGCCTGCCGGGATTGTCTTGCAGGCGGACCGCCGGCGGGGTAGCGCATCGAGTGAATCCCGATCCGGACCGGCGCCGCCCGCCGGAACCCGCAAGCAACGATGGAGCCTGCCCCCATGCGCCTGCAGACAAGCCTTTCGCTGGACCGCGCCAACGCAATCGTTGCCGAGGCCCTGCGATTGGGGCGAAAGGCCGGCCTGCTGCCGTTGACTGCGGTCGCGCTCGATGCGGGCGGCAAGTTGATCGCCATGCAGTCCGAAGACGGGTCGGGCCTGCTGCGCTTCGACATAGCCTTCGGCAAGGCGTGGGGCGCGCTCGGCATGGGAATCTCCAGCCGCCTCATCCGCGACCGGCTGGCGGAACGTCCGGCCTTTCAGGCCGCGCTCGCCGCGGCGTCGGACGGTCGGCTGATTCCGGTGCCGGGCGGCGTGCTGATCCAGTCGGGCGAGGGCGTCACCCTCGGGGCGGTCGGTATCAGCGGCGACACATCGGAGAAGGACGAATATTGCGCTATTGAAGCGATCGGAAGCGCGGGCCTGTTCCCGGAGCCTGCCGAGCCGGACCCGAACTGGCGCGGCTCATCGCTGTCGGACCGCCGTCCGGCGCGTCCCTGAACACGATGCCCGCGGTCGTCCGCCGGCTTCTTCGCCAGGCCGAAATCTGGACTGCAATGGCGCTTTTGCTGGCTGCGGGCTGGGGATTCGTCGCCTGGATGACGCTTGACATGTCGCATCCGGTCGTCCGGTCGATGATGCCGCTCGATGCCGCATGGGCCCCGGCGACGGCGTTTGCCGTGTTCGCCATGTGGGGAGGGATGATGATCGCCATGATGCTGCCCTCGGCCGCTCCCATGATCCTGGCGTTCGATTCCGTGGAGCGCCGCAATACGGCCTCCGGGCGGGCGATGCCGCGGTCGCTGGTCTTCGCCGGGGCCTATCTCCTCATATGGGTCGGGTTTTCCGCGCTCGCCGCCGGCGCGCAGTGGGCATTGCAGGCGAGCGCCTTGCTGACGCCGATGATCGTGAGCAACTCGGACCCGCTGACCGCGGCGCTGTTCTTCCTCGCGGGCCTCTACCAGCTCACGCCGCTGAAGCAGGCTTGTCTGAGGCATTGCCGCACGCCGCTCGGCTTCCTGATGGCGGAGTGGCGCGACGGGTTGCGCGGCGCGTTCCGGATGGGGCTGAAGCACGGGCTCTATTGCGCGGGATGCTGCTGGGCGCTCATGCTCCTGCTGTTCGTTGCGGGCGTCATGAATCCGGTATGGATCGTGTTCCTGACCCTCGTGGCGGCGCTCGAAAAATGGCCGCGGCTGCCAATCGGGCTCACCCGGCTGTTTGGCGCCGCGCTGCTGTTCGCCGGCGCCGTGACTGTTCTTTGAACCAACCGCTGCGAGAGCGCCGGATGCCGACGACGCTTCCCGGCCTCTCCATTGCCGCCGCACGCCTCCGGGCCGCGCGGACGCCCGGCTATGCCGGATTGCTTTCGAACCCGTCCATCCGGTCGCGCTCGGCCAGGGCTGGATCGCGCTCCCGCGCCGGGCCGTAGCCGCCCCCGCCGCCGGTGCGGACGACGAGCCGGTCGCCGCGGCTCAAGGGGAATTGCTGCTTCGAGCGGAGCGGTATCCGCTGGCCGCCGCGCTCGACGAAGGTTTCCGCCCTTGCGCCGGGGCCGCCGCCGAACAGGCCCTCGGGGGCGAAGCGGAACCGGTCCCCATAGGTGGCGAAGGTCACGCCGTCGTCGAGAATCCGGTAGATGCGCTGGAAGCTCATGCCGCCGCGCTGCCGCCCGCCGCCGCCCGTGGCCGAGCGCAGGCTGTAGTCCTCGACCCGGAAGAACGGGTAGTCGCTCTCCATCGCCTCGATAGGGATGTTCGAGCAGTTCGACAGCAGCGAGTCCACCGCATCGCAGCCGTCATAGTCGGACCCCGCCCCGTAGCCGCCGCCGAAGATTTCCAGATAGATGTTGTAGCCGCAATCATGCTTGTGGCTGATGCAGCTGACCGTGGTCGTGTCGAAGCCCGGCGCGATCACCCTGTCCGGCGCCGCGCCGGCAAGCGCGTTCATCACCGCATTCACCACCCGGTAGTTCGGCAGCAGGCGGGCGCGCACCGGCGCCGGCGGCCGCGGATTGACGAGGCAGCCATAGGGCGCGGTCACCGCAATCGCCCGTTCCGCGCCCTCGTTGAAGGGAATGTCCGGGTCCGTCAGCACCGCCTTGATGCAGGCAATGGCCGAGGAGACGGTGGAGGCGAAGGGGCTGTTCATGTTGGTGGCGACCTGCGGGGCGGTGCCGGCGAAATCCACTGCAATCGAATCGCCGTCGATGGTGAGCGTGGCCCGGATCGGCACCGGGTCTTCGCCCACGCCGTCATCGTCGAGCCATGCCTCGCCCCGATAGGCGCCGTCGGGCGCGGCCTCAAGGGCGGCCCGGATGCGGCGCTCCGAGTATTCGAGCATTTCGTCCATCGCCGCGAACACGGTGTCCGTGCCGAATTTGCGGCAGAGCCCTTTCAGCCGTTCGCCGCCCGCGGCATTGGCGGCGAATTGCGCATTGATGTCGCCGATGGTGGCCTCCGGCATGCGCACATTGGCGCGGACCAGCCGCTCGAACGGGCCGCCGTTCCAGTCCCGCTCGAGCGAATAGCGGCTCGGCGGAAAGACGATGCCTTCCTCATGCACATCGCCCGCATCCGGATTGAGGCCGGGCGCGCCGCCGCCAAGATCTATGTGGTGGACGACCGTGGCCGTCACCCCGACCAACACGCCGTCCAGGAAGATCGGCGAGAAGAGGAAGATATCGGGCAGATGCTGGCCGCCGGAATAGGGGTCGTTGTTGATGAGGAAATCCCCGTCCCGGAGCGTCTCCAGAGGATTATGTTCGAGGCAGGTGCGGAAGGTGTGCGTCACCGAGCCGAGCTGGATCGGGATGAGGTCCGCCTGGGCGACGACCCGCCCCTTGCGGTCGAGAATGGCGGCCGAGCAGTCCTGGGCTTCGCGCACCACCGGGGAATGGGCCGAGCGGATGAGCTTGATGCCCATTTCGTCGGCGGCCGCGATCAGGGCCTGGGTGATGACCGCCTGGTCGACCGGCGGAACCGTCGTGGCCGGGCCTCCTTCTTCAGGATCGCATTGCCGTGTTCGTCGGCCGCGGCCGTCCAGCCCGGCGGGACATAGATCGTCGCGTTGCCATCGTCCACCGGCAGTGGCCCGCGGGTGGCGGCGGGACCCAGCGCCGCGCGGGTGAGCAGGCCGGCTTCGAGCGCTTCGCCGCGTTCGGTCAGCGCCATGCTGCGAGGTCCGGCCGCGCCGGTCGCCTGCGCCCGGCCCATCGCCGGCATGGGCGGCGGCGCCCGGACTCCCACGCGGAAGGACACCACCTCGACCGGGTCGCCATGCGGCTTTGCGAACTCGAAGATTCGCCGGTGCGCCTCGCCGAACAGCGCCGCGAGCGCGCCGGCCTGCAGGCGGTCGAGGTCGATGCCGGACAACGAAACCGGAACCTCGAAAGCCTGCCCGAGATAGCGCATCTCCAATACCCGGTCGAACGCGGCCCCGCCTTGATCCCGAGCCTGGCCAGATAGCCGCGCGCCTCCGCCTGCAGGGTTTCGACGGTATCGCGGATGGCGGGCATGTCGGTTTCCGTGACGGCGAGCCGCCGGGTCCGGGTCCGGTAGTGCACATGGTCCGACAGGAGCAGGCCGGACGCGGAGAGCACGCCGGCATTGGGCGGCACGACGACGGTTCCGATGGCCAGGTCTTCGGCCACTCTCGCCGCATGCAGCGGCCCCGCGCAGCCATAGGGCGCCAGCACATAGTCGCGCGGATCACGCTGTCGGCGGCCTCCTCGACCGCGAGGCCGAAGCGGGCAGCCAGCGGCTCCAGCACCAGCAGAGCCACGACGCCGCCCTCGATATCGGCGGCTACAAGTTCCGCCCCGCCTACAAGCAGCTCCTCGACGGGGCGGACGGAAGGACGGTGCGCCTGACCGAAAAGGAAACCGTCATCCTCCAGTATCTCTACCGCGCCGGCGGGGCGGCTGTCAGCCGGGAGACGCTCTTGCGGGAGGTCTGGGGCTACCGCCCCGGCGTGACCACGCACACGCTCGAAACGCATATCTACCGCCTGCGGCAGAAGATCGAGCGCGACCCGTCCCGCACCCGGCTCCTGGTGACCGAGCCGGGCGGATACCGGTTGGCGTCCTGAATTGCCCGCCTCGTTCGAAGTCCGTTTCCGCGGGGTGCGTGGCAGCATCGCCTGTCCGGGGCCGGCGACGGCCCGATATGGCGGCAATACGGCTTGCGTCGAATTGCGCTGCGGGGACCGGCTCGTGATCGTCGACGCAGGCACCGGCCTGAGGGAACTCGGCGCGGACCTGGCCGGCCGGGGGCCGTTCGAAGCCGACATATTGCTGAGCCACACGCATCTCGACCATGTGGTCGGCCTGCCCTTCTTCGCGCCGCTGTTCGACGCCCGCAACCGCCTCGCCATCCGCGCCGGCCACCTGGCGGGCCGGGGCGGCCTGCGGCCGGTGCTGGAACGGATGCTGTCGCCGGAGCTGTTCCCGGTGCCGCTGGAGGGCTTTGCTGCGGAGTTGCGTTGCCTCGACTTCCGCGCCGGGGCGGCGTTCGATCTTGCGGGCGGCATTCATGTGGCCACGGCCCCGCTCGACCATCCGGGCGGCGCCACGGGCTACCGGGTGGAATTCGGCAGGCGCTCCGTCTGCTATGTCAGCGATACCGGCCACAAGCCGGGTGCGCCGAACCCGGACATTCTGGGGCTCATCGAGGGCGCGGATATGGTCATCTACGATGCGATGTTCACCGAGGAGGAGTTCGCCCGCCGCCCGGACTGGGGGCATTCCACCTGGAACGAGGGCATCGGGCTCTGCGAGGCGGCAGGGGCGGATACGCTGATGTTGTTCCACCACGACCCGCGCCGCGACGACGAAGCGATGGACCGCCTGGGCGCCGAGGCGGCAAGGCGCCGGGCGGGCACGCAGGTCGCGCGGGAAGGCGCGGTGCTGAGCCTCTGAAGCGGCGTGCCGTCGATATGTCTGAGCGCCAGCTACATAGGTCTCTGGCTCTGCAGGAATGACGACGACTCAGTGACTGATGTTGGCGCAACGGCTGGCGCTTCCTTGCAAACCTAGAGAGGAGGGTGGAATCGACGCTCCAGAATCGAACGGCAGGGAGCATTGACAACCGTAAGGTGGTGTTGCAATCCGATGTCACCTATATGGAGATGACGCCGTGAGAACATATAATCTCTTCAATGGCTTATCCCTTTGCTTCCGGTCACCCCATATGTTGATCGGCGTTCTACGTTCCAGGCACGGTTTTCGGACCGTGCCGGGGGATTTGCGGGAGTTTTGGACTTGGGGAAGTTGGTTTCGAGCGCTGTCATGCAGGTTGGCGGGACGGCATTCGGCCCCGATTGAGGCGGATCGGCGGGCGGGCGGTGGCTGGCGCCCGGCCTGCGGTGATCGGATGTGCTGTCGCGGCAGTCGGCGGGTCGCAGGCGCGTGCCGATGCCGAGCGGGGTGTCGAAAGCCGTTGCGGTGTGGCGGCGACGGTTCCAGCGGAACACGCCCTCGTCGAGGTAGCGGCGCAGATGGGCGCGGCGCAGGCCATGGCAGGTTCCGAGCGCCCGGCGCGCTTCAGGTTCGAGAACACACGATGGATCCACGTCAGCACGAGAGGGGCGGGCGTTGCGCCAACGACCCCTGGGCTGGCGGTCGTGGTCGGGCAGGCCGCAATACCCTCTCCAGCCCTCGGCCATCACCCGCGCGCCCGGCGCCGGGGTCCCGGCAACGAAGGCACGAAGGCGGCGCGCGGAGAAATCCCCGATCGGCGCCAGCCGGATGCGGCGCGGCTCGCCCTCGGGCGATAGCTCGACCGCGCCGGCAATGCGCATCTTGCCTTGTGGGCTGCGACCTTGCCCGCCCGTGGCCGGGTCTCTTGCGGTGCGGAACGGGAGGGGGCCTCATCGATCTTGATCGGGTCCTCAAGCAAGCTACGATCCGGATCGACCATGGCGCGGCGCCGCTTGTGCAGCCCGAGCCGGGCACTCTTGTAACTGCCGAGCCCGAGCCGGGCCTGGAGTTGCAGGGCGGAGATACCATTCGAGTGCCTGGTCGCGATGTGAACGGCCATGAACCGGATCTTCAGGGGCAAGGGGCTGCGGTGCACGATCGTGCCTGCGGTCGCCGGGGTCTCCTTCCCGCAGGCCGCACATTCCCGGCTCGCCCGGCGCCGTTTCAGTTCCCGGCCCCTGTCATGGCCGCAGGCGGGGCACACGAAGCCGTCGGGCCAGCGTCTGGCGGCGAGAGGCCGGGCACAGGAGGCTTCATCGGGAAAGCGCGCCTCGAAGGTGGCGCGGGACATCGGGCGGTCATATTTCCAGCGGCTGGCCATATCGGAACACTATACGAACATGATGCCGACGACCGCCGGAAACTCAATATCTCGTCAAACCGGACCCAAAGGGATAAGCCCTAAGAGTGAATATCTTGGCTCCCCGTTTCGTCGGATGAGGGCGCGTAACGCAGAGCGGCCGGATACGGACGGGTGAATCCGGCAGGCTCGGCGGGAGTGAGAGGAGGCGTTGCCGCACGCAGTTTGGCTCGAAGCGAAAACGCATTAGTGTCTGCCGCCGGATTCGGGGAGGTGGAGAGTCATGAGCGGGCCGTTGTCGGGATTTCGGGTCGTCGATCTCACCAATGTGATCTCGGGGCCTATGGCGACGCAGATACTCGGCGACCAGGGCGCCGATGTGGTCAAGGTCGAGGCGCGGGGCGGCGACCTCACGCGCGGCGGCAACAATCGGCAGGGCGGGTTCTCGGCGGCGTTTCTGAACAACAACCGCAACAAGCGCTCCATCGTGCTCGACCTCAAACAGCCCGAGGGCGTGGCCCTGCTGAAACGCCTGGCGTCGACGGCGGATGTCTTCATCCAGAACTTCCGCCCCGGCGTGGTGGAACGGCTCGGCGTCGGCGACGCGGACATCCGCGCGGTCCGGCCCGACATCGTCTATGTCTCGATCAGCGGCTTCGGCGAGAAGGGGCCGTTTGCCTCCAAGCCTACCTACGACCCCATCGTGCAGGCGATCTCGGGCCTCACCACCGTGCAGGCGGGCTCCGACGAGGAGCGGCCCAGGCTGGTGCGCACCATCCTGCCGGACAAGGTGACCGCGCTTACCGCCGCCCAGGCGGTGACGGCCGCGCTGCTGCACCGGGCGGCGACCGGCGAGGGCCAGCATGTCCGCGTCTCCATGCTCGATTCTGTGGTCGGCTTCCTCTGGAATTCCGACATGGGCTCGCAGACCTTCGTGGACGCGCCAACCTCGATCCAGCGGGCGGCGAGCTTCATCGACCTCATCTACGAGACTGCCGACGGCTTTATGAGCGTCTCGCTGATGACTGACCGGCAATGGCTGGGCTTCTGCGAGGTCTCCGGGCGCGAGGATCTGGCCAGGGACCCGCGTTTCGCCACCGGGGCGCTCCGCGACGAGAATATCGATGCGCGCCTGGAGCAGGTGCAGGAGGAGCTGCGCAAGCGCACCACGGCGGAGTGGACGGCCGCCTTCGACGCCGCGCATGTGCCCTCCGCGCCCGTGCTGACACGCAGCGAGATGGTCCGCCACCCGCAGGTCGCGGCCAACGGCACGCTGATGGAATACGACCACTCGCTCGCCGGGCGGCTCCGGCAGGCGCGGCCGGCCATCCGCTTCGAGGGCTCGCCCTCCAGCATCAGGCGCGGCGGGGCCGTGCTCGGCGCGGACACACGCGAGGTGCTGGCCGAAATCGGCCTGGGCGAGGAAGAAATCGTGGACGCCCTCGCCAGCGGCGCGGCCGGCGTGGAAGAGCCTGTTCCGGCCGAGCCGCCTTACACCTCAACGGCGGCGGATTGAAGCCATCACAGTGTCCCGGAACTGAAATACGTGACATCACAAATAGCCGCCGCCCTGATCGCCTATGTGCTGCTCCGCCTCGCCCAGATCGCAACCGGAACTGCGCTCGGCCTTCAAGCCATCGCCCGGCTGGTCGCCAAAACAACCTTCCAGCGCAGGCCCCTCACCGAACTCTTCGACTCGCCATTAGACACCCCTCCGACATAAGCCAACTGCAAATCCAATTCCTCAAAACCTAAACCGGACAGCAATGGACTTGTTCCGGGCATGACGTTGGGCGTGTGCGGGCATCATGCGGAGGGGGCGTCCGGGCACGACAGACAAGCGGCCGGCCAAGGATGCCGCGCGTTTCCAACCCCCATCGGGTCTCAATCGGTTCCGCCCGATGGCTAAATCGAACAACACGACCCGTAGTCGGAGGTCTGTGGCCTACCGGTTCTGCCGGACGGGTAGGCCGCGGCGTCTTGCGCCGGCTACCCGAATTTACCTCGTCTCTACCTTCCGCAAGTCCTGTGGGATGCCGCAGGTTGCCATACCAGCAGATGCGGCGAGGGCTGCGCAGAAACCCTGTTGAGGCTCATTCGGCACATGGACCGAAGCGGGAGGCAGCGGCCCCCCGGTCCGCGCCGCCCGGTTCGGCGAGCCGACATTGCCGCCCGGCCGGTCATCGGCTACCGTCCCGGCCGGCAATCGGCAGGGAACGGGTCATGTCCGGAACGGCGGCAACAGACATTCGGATCGTTCCGACAGGCGGTGCGCTCGGCGCGGATATTGTCGGGGTCGATCTCGGGCAGGACATCGGGGCTGCAGAATTCCGCCGCATAGAGGATGCCTGGCACGACCATCTCGTGCTGCGGTTCCGCGGACAGGCGCTGGACGACGACGCGCTGGCCGCCTTCTCCCGCCGCTTCGGCGAACTGGACATGGCGCCGACCGGGCGGGGCGGCAAACCGTTCAACCCCGCGCGGCCCGAGATCGTCGTGGTGTCCAATATCGTGGTGGACGGAAAGCCTGTCGGCGCGCTCGGCAACTCCGAGCTCGTCTGGCACCAGGACATGACCTACAACGACATCCCGCCCAAGGCGAGCCTGCTTTACGGCATCGAGGTCCCGGACAAGGGCGGCGCCACGCAGTTCTACAACCTCTACAAGGCCTACGACGCGCTGCCGGACGACCTTCGCCGGCGGATCGAGCGTCTGCGCTGCAAGCACGACGCGACGCGCTCGTCCGATGGCGGCCTGCGCCACGGCTATGAGGCGGAGTACCCGAATGAGGACCGCCCGGGGGCGATGCATCCCCTCGTGCTTGTCCATCCGGCGACGGGCCGCAAGGCGCTGTGTGTGGGCCGTCGTCCGAATGCCTGGATCGTCGGGCTTTCGGATGAGGAAAGCGACGCCCTGCTCGACGAGATCTGGGCGCATATCGAGCGGTGCAGGTTCGTCTGGACACAGGACTGGCGCGCCGGGGACCTGGTGATCTGGGACAATCGCTGCACCCTGCATCGGCGCGACACGCTGCCGGCACGCAGCCGCCGTCACATGCACCGCACGCAGGTTCGCGACACGGCGCGTCCGGCGGCGCCGTAGCCTTCAGCCGCTCTGCATCGGCGGCGCAAGCCGGGGGTGGCGGTTCACGTCCTTGTAGAGCAGGTAGCGGAACGGACCGGGGCCGCCCGCATAGCAGGCCTGGGGGCAGAAGGCGCGCAGCCACATGAAATCCCCGGCCTCCACCTCGACCCAGTCCCGATTGAGCCGATAGACGCCCTTGCCTTCGAGCACATAGAGCCCGTGCTCCATGATATGCGTCTCGGCGAAGGGGATGACCGCGCCGGGCTCGAAGGAGACGATATTGACGTGCATGTCGTGGCGCAGGTCGTCCGGGTCGATGAAGCGCGTGGTCGCCCAGCGGCCGTCCGTGTCCGGCATGGGGACGGCCGGGCACTCCCGGTCGCTGGTCACGACGGGGTCGGGCAGGGTGAGGCCCTCGACCGCCTCATAGCGCTTGCGGATCCAGTGGAAGACCGCGTTCTCGCCGCCCCGGTTGCGCAGCCGCCAGGCGGCGCCGGGCGGGACATAGGCGAACCCTCCCGCTTCGATCCGCCAGGTCCGGTCGGCCAGCATGAGTTCGAAGGAGCCGGAAACCGCGAACAGGCCGGCTTCCGCGCCGGCATCGGGCTCGGGATCGTCGCTGCCGCCGCCGGGGGCCACCTCGACGATGTATTGCGAGAAGGTCTCCGCAAAGCCGGAGAGCGGCCTTGCCAGAATCCAGGCGCGGGTCTGCTCCCAGTGCGGCAGCAGGCTGGTGACGATATCCCGGAGCACATCCTTCGGAATGACGGCATAGGCCTCGGTAAACACGGCGCGGCCGGTCAGCAGTTCCGTCTGGCCCGGCAGGCCGCCGCCCGGCGCGTGGTAGTTGCGTGACTCCGGCACTGCATCCGCCTCCCGCAATCAGGTCGAACGGGCGTCCCCGGCCTTCCCGGGGCGTTTCATCGGGTCTTCCACGACGCCTTCCGGTTCGATTTCGACCTCGAAATTCTCCAGGAACACGGAAACCATGGAATAGAAGCCGACCGAAAGCGTCAGTTCGGCCATCTGCCCCGTGTCCAGCCGCGCGGAGAGGGCGTTCCAGGTCGTGTCGCTCGCGCGGACGCTCGCCACCACTTCGTCGGTAAAGCGGATGACCAGGTTTTCGAGCTCGGAGAACAGCGACATATCCTCGCCATGCTCCACGGCGGCGATCTGTGCTTCGCCCATGCCGATATTGCGCGCGACGATATTGTGCTGGTGGACCTCGTATGAGGCCCCGAGCAGGTGGCCGACGCGCAGAATGGCGATTTCGCGCAGTACCGGGTCGAGCTTCCCCTTGAACAGGATCGCGTTGCCGAGACGCATGAAGTGCGGCAGGGCCGGGCCGGCATGGGCCATCATGTGGAAGACATTCATCAGCGGGTCGAAACGCGACACGAACGCCCTGAGTGCGTCCGGCATGGTCTCGATATCGGGGTAGGGCGCACGCGCCATCGGGGTCAGCCTCCTGAAGGGATAGCGGCGGTCCGGGTATCCGGATGCTTCACTCGTTGCCGACGGCCGCCCGCCCGGCCGCCTCGCCGGCGATCTTGCCGAGCACCGCGCCCGCCATCAGCCCGGCGCCGCCCGGATAGTTGAACCAGAACAGGCCGCCGACCAGTTCGCCTGCCGCATACAGGCCCGGAATCCCGATATCGTCCGTGTCCATGACCTGGGCCTCGCCATTCACGCGCAGGCCGCCGAAGGTGAAGGTAATGCCGCAGGTCGTCTGGTAGCCTTCGAAGGGCGGCTCGTCGATGGTGTTCGCCCAGTTCGTCTTGTCGACGGCGAGACCCTCTGTCCGCCGCCCGTCCTTGACGTTCGGGTTGTAGGGGATGTCGGTGCGGACGGCCGCGTTGTAGGCGCGGATTTCGGCCAGGAAGGTCTCGGCATTGACGCCTTCGAGCTTCGCCGCGAGCTCCTCGATCGTGTCGGCGCGGACCTTGGTGACCTCGCGGATGCGGTATTCGTCGCGCAGGTTCGGGATGATCTTGTTGTCGAACACCTGCCATGCCATCTGGCCCGGCTGGCCCAGGATCACACGGCCGTATTTCGCATAGGTGTAGTTGCGGAAATCCGCGCCCTCATCGACGAAGCGCCGGCCCTCCGCATTCACCATGACGCCCCAGGGGTAGCTGTGCTTCTGGAAGTTGTCGCCGACGGCAAGGTCGCCGAATTCCGGCGCGTTGAAGTCCCAGCCGACGGCATGGCAGCCGGACCAGTTGCCGTAGGCCCGGGCGCCGGCGTCGAGCGCCATGCGGAGGCCGTCGCCGGTGTTGAAGCGGGTGCCGCGCACCTTGGCCACATCCCAGCCGGGGCCGAGATAGCGGGTGCGCATCTCCGGGTTCGCCTCGAAGCCGCCCGAAGCGAGGACCACAGCGCGCGCCCGCACCTCGAAACTCCGGCGGTCCTTGCGGACTCGGACGCCCTTCACGCCGTCGTCGTCCTGCAGCAGGGCGGTGGCGCGGGCGCCGTAGAGCACCTCCACGCCTTCCCGTGCGCCGGACTCGTGCAGCGCATCCACCAGCCCCGGCCCGCCGCCCCAGGCCGACAGCACGAGGCCGCCCCAGAACTTGAAGCGCCCGTCGATCTTGAAGGCCTGCTTGCCGTAGATCGGCAGGAACCGCACGCCCTTCCCGCGCATCCATTTCATGGTGTCGAGCGAGCGTGTCACCAGCAATTCGCACATGTCCGGATCGGTCCGGTATTCGGTGATCCGGCCCATGTCATCGTAGAAATCGGCCTCGCTATAGACGCCGAAATCGGTAATCGCGACTTCGTCTTCGGTCAGGTCCGGGACGAGCGCCCTGATGTCCCCGACGCCGTTGAAGACCGTGCGGATATTGCCGGCGGTGAAGGCCGAATTGCCGCCGCGCTCCTCCTCGTTCGCACGCTCAAGCACGAGCACGTCCGCTCCCTGCTCGCGCGCGGCCAGGGCGGCGCACATGGCGGCGTTGCCCGCGCCCACAACGACGACATCAACGGTGAGGTCCGGCATTACGGCATCTCCAGCAGGCGAGGCAAAGGGGGTTCAGCTTCCGAAAACGCGCTCGAAGATCGTATCGACATGGATCAATTGGCGGTCCACATCGAAGATTTCATCCAGCCGCGCAGGCGGTATGGCTGCGGCTATGTCCGGGTCCCGTTCGAGCTGCGCGCGGAAAGAGCCGCCTTCCTGCCAGACAGCCATCGCCGCCGCCTGCACCCTGGCGTAGGCGTCCTCGCGGCTCATGCCTGCCTGTATCAGATACAGGAGCACATGCTGCGAAAAGACGAGGCCGCCCAGGCTGTCGAAGTTTCGCTGCATGGCCTCCGGATAGACGACCAGCTTCTCGACGACGCCGGCGAGCCGGAACAGCGCGAAGTCGAGCGTCGCCGTCGCGTCGGGGCCGATCATCCGCTCGACGGAGGAATGGGAGATATCCCGCTCATGCCAGAGCGCGACATTCTCCAGAGCGGGAATGACGGCCGACCGGACCATGCGCGCAAGCCCGGTCAGATTCTCGGTGAGGACCGGGTTGCGCTTGTGCGGCATTGCGGAGGAGCCCTTCTGCCCGGCGGAGAAAAACTCCTCCGCCTCCCGCAATTCGGTGCGCTGCAGATGCCGGATTTCGACCGCGAGCCGCTCGACGCCACTGGCGACCACGCCCAGCATGGCGAAGAACATCGCGTGCCGGTCGCGCGGGATCACTTGGGTGGAATGGGTCTCGGGCGTGAGGCCCAGCTTCTCCGCAACATGGGCCTCGACGCGCGGATCGATGCTGGCGAACGTGCCCACAGGGCCGGAAATGGCGCAGGTCGCGATCTCCGTCCGGGCTGCCTGCAAGCGGGCGCGGTTGCGGGCGAACTCGGCATAGTGCCCGGCCAGCTTGACGCCGAAGGTCGTCGGTTCGGCATGAATGGCATGGCTGCGGCCGACGCAGAGCGTGATTTTGTGCTCGTAAGCCTTTGCCTTCAATGCAGAGAGGAGCCTGTCGAGGTCCGCCAGAAGAATGTCGCTGGCGCGCGTGAGCTGCACCGCCATGCAGGTGTCGAGCACATCGGAGGAGGTCATGCCCTGGTGGACGAAACGCGCTTCCGGCCCGACATGCTCGGCGAGGTTGGTCAGGAAGGCGATGACGTCGTGCCTGGTCTCGGCCTCAATCTCTTCGATGCGCTCGATCTCGAACGCGCCCCGCTCCCACACCGCGCGCGCCGCGGAAGCGGGCGCCATGCCGAGCCTCGCCATGGCGTCCAGCGCATGCGCCTCGATCTCGAACCAGATGCGGAACCGGGTCTCCGGCGACCAGACGGCCGCCATTTCGGCGCGGGTATAGCGTTCGATCATCGCGCAGACCCTAAGCGGGGCCGTTCCTTCCGGCAAGGATACCCGGTGTCGCGGCCGGACCCGCTTCCGCCAGTGCGCAACGAAGGACTACGCCGTATCCAGCAGCGCGGCCGCCATGTCCGGGTCGTCGCCGCGAGGGGCGAGCGGGTCCTGCGGGCTCAGCCGGTGATCGAGCACCATCTGCGCCAGCAACAGGCGCTTCCGGCCCCCGCCGGCCGCGGCGATGCGGGCGCCTTCATGCGCCATGACGACCGCGCTCGCAGCGTGGTAGAGCGCGTCCGAAGCCTGGCGCATACGCGGCTCGTCCCCTGTATCCGCAACCTCCCCGGCAAGCGCGACGGCCCGCCCGGCGGCATGGCCGAGCGCCCCTTTCAACTGTCCGGGCAGTCCGTCCGTCCTGTCCAGCAGGTCCATCAGTGTTTCGCCGAGAACCTCCTGCGCGCCGGCCTTGCCGACGGCGCGGCCGATAATGTCGAGCGCATTGATATTGGAGGTGCCTTCCCACAGCACGCCGAGATGGGCGTCGCGCACGAGCCGGGCATTGACGAAATTCTCGATGTAGCCGTTGCCGCCGCGCGCCTCCATCGCGCCGGTGGCCACCGCGATATTGTCGCGGCAGGTGCGGAATTTCAGCAGCGGCGTCAGCAGCCGCACCAGCGCCGCCGCCGCCTTGTCGCCGGCCTCCGACCGTTCCAGCTTGTCGGCGGTGAACAGCGCCATCGAGAGGGCCTGTTCGGTCGGCGCCATCAGCTTGAGCAATTGCCGGCGCATCAGCGGCTTGTCGGCAACGGCGCCGCCGAACGCCGCGCGGCCCCGCGCTGCGGCCAGCGCCTCGTTCAGGCAGCGCCGCATCATCGCCGCGGCCCGCACGCCGTGGGAAAGGCGGCTGAGATTCACCTGGTCCAGCATCTGCTTGAGGCCGTTATTGCGGCCCGGGCCCACCTCCCCCAACGGATAGGCGACTGCGCCGTCGAACAGGATCTCGCCCGACGCCATGGACCTTGTGCCCATCTTGTCCTTCAGGCGCACGATCCGGTAGCTGTTGCGGCTACCGTCGTCCCGGTGCTTCGGCAGGGCGAACAGGCCGAGGCCGGCCGTGCCCGCCGCCGCGCCTTCCGGCCTCGCGAGCAGCAGGGCGACATCGGCATCGGCGCAGGAGCAGAACCATTTGTCGCCGTAGAGCCGCCATTCGGGGCCGTCCGGACCGTCCTCCAACCGGGCGGTCAGCTCGATTTGGCCGACATCGGAGCCGCCGGTCTTCTCGGTCATGAACTGGGCGGCCTTGCAGATTTCGCCCATGTCCTGGCTGGTCAGCCGCGGCATGAAGCGCCGCCTCACCGCCTCGCCGCCGTATTTCCGGATCAGGTAGGCCGAGGTGTCCGTAACCGAAATCGGGCACATCAGCGCGAATTCCGACTGCACGAACAGGTATTGCAGAATGTATTTCGCCGTGACCGGCGTGCCGTTCCATCCGAGCACGCCGGGGCGCCGGGAAATCGCATGGATGCCGAAGTCGCCGAAACCGATCTGCTCCATTTCCCGGTAGGCGGGGTGGAATTCGATCCAGTCCTCATCGCGCCCGAAAGCGTCGCGCTGATGCAGCACGGGACCGTGCCGGTCCGCCAGCCGGGCCAGTTCGTCGAGCCGCCCGCCGGCGATTTCGCCGAGGCGCCGGAAATGCGGAAGCATGTGCGCGCGCAAATCGTCCGGCAGATAGAGCGGCAGCAGGTCCTGAAGGCTGCGGTCGACGTCGAAGAAATTCATCCCGCGGCAATCGGGCGCCAGCGGCGTGCCGGCGGCGCTTGCAACCGGAAGGGTGCTCCAGGCGGAAAACGGGGGCGATACGAGATTCATGACGATGGATCCGGAAGCGTCGGAGATCCTCACAGAATGTCATGAGATGTCATGTTTTGTCATGTTCCGCCCCGCGGCGGCCCCGTTTTCGCCGCTCCGGACTGCGATCCGGAGCCTCCTGCCGCGAGGGCGGCGTGCGGGCGTCCGCGGTCCCGGCCCGCTGCTGCAGAAGCGTCCGGGACGACGACAGTGGGGGCGGCTGCTCATCGGTCCTCCTTGTTCGTTCCGTTCTTCCCGTCGCCGGCCCGGCGGCGGGGCGTCCCTGTTCCGCGCGTCTCCCGTCCGTTCCGTTGAGTGTCTTTATTCGCCGTCGGTGCGAAGCGGCCTCCGGATGCCGCTTTCCCTTGCTTTCATTCTAGCACAGATTTTTATGAATCAGGTCCTAATAGGGAATTATTTCAAAATTTCATCGAATGAGCAGGGTGTAATGACTCCGCCATGCTGCGCACAATCGTCGCCGACATCCGATATGTTTGAAACAAATTCGTGCCCAAAATTTGCCTTTGCATAAAAAATAGACAAAATTGGCGAGATGCCGCCTGAAATTTCGACCGAATCCCCGGGTCTCTCGCCGCGCTATTGTCCCGATTGAGAAGTTTGGGTGCTTTTGCGCCGTGTCCTCTCGCTCCACCGCTTCCGCCGGGCGGCCGTGGTGGATACCCGGAACAAGTCCGGGCATGACGGGAAGAGGGCCAAGACACTATCGGGTCCCCACTGCTCATTTCGGCTTTTGGCACACTGTTTGCTTGTCATGTTGCAGTGCAAACCTGTGCGTGGAGTTGAAACGCAATGAAGACGATGACGAGCCGCATTCGGGGCCTGGCGGCAGCCGGCCTGTTCGCCGGGGCGGCTATGGTCCCGGCGGCGCCCGCCATGGCCGAGACGATCAAGGTGGGAATCCTGCATTCCCTTTCGGGCACGATGGCGATCAGCGAAACGACGCTGAAGGACGCCATGCTCATGCTTGTCGATGACGTCAACAAGAGCGGCGGCCTGCTGGGCAAGCAGGTGGAGCCGGTCGTGGTCGATCCGGCGTCGGACTGGCCGCTCTTCGCTGAGAAGGCGCGCGAGCTGATCGAAAAGGAGAAGGTCGACGTCATCTTCGGATGCTGGACCTCGGTCAGCCGCAAGTCGGTGCTGCCGGTGTTCGAGGAGCTGAACGGCCTCCTGTTCTATCCGGTCCAGTATGAGGGCGAGGAGTCCTCCCGCAACGTCTTCTACACGGGCGCGGCGCCGAACCAGCAGGCGATCCCGGCCGTCGAATACCTGATGAGCGAGGACGGCGGCGGCGCCGTGCGGTTCGCCCTGCTCGGCACCGACTATGTATATCCGCGCACGACCAACAAGATCCTGCGCGCCTTCCTGCATTCCAAAGGGATTGCCGCCGAGGACATTCTTGAGGAATACACGCCCTTCGGCCATTCCGACTGGCAGACGATTGTCTCGAACGTCAAGGCCTTCGCGAGCGAGGGCAGGAAGACCGCCATCGTCTCGACGATCAATGGCGACGCCAATGTGCCATTCTACAAGGAACTGGCGAACCAGGGCGTGATGGCGGAAGACCTGCCCGTCGTCGCGTTCTCGGTCGGCGAGGAGGAGCTTGCCGGTATCGACACCGGCCCGCTGGTCGGCCATCTCGCCGCGTGGAACTACTTCATGTCCGTCGAAACGCCCGAGAACGAAGCGTTCATCGAGAAGTGGCGCGCCTTCATCGGCGATGAGGACCGCGTCACCAACGATCCGATGGAAGCCCACTATATCGGCTTCAAGATGTGGGTGCAGGCGGTGAAGCAGGCCGGCAGCACCGATGTCGATGCGGTCCGGCAGGCCATGTACGGCCAGACCGTCAAGTCGCTCACCGGCGCCACGGCGGTGATGAACGCCAACCACCACCTTTCCAAGCCGGTGCTGATCGGCGAGGTGCAGGATGACGGGCAGTTCGAGACCGTCTGGCGGACCGATGGCCCGGTCGTGGGCGACGCCTGGTCCGACTATATCCCCGAGAGCGCCAGGCTCACGGCGGACTGGACCTATCCCTGGGTCTGCGGCAATTGCGAAAAGCCGATGTACTGATCCGGTCTGCGGCGGCGCCGGCCGCCGCAGTTTCCTGACGAGATGAGGTCTGGATCCTTGGCGGTTCGCAACGCAATCTTCCGCTTGGCCTTGCTGCTGTTCGCCGCCGGCGCGTGTCTTGCGCCCGGTGGCGGCAGCGCGTCCGAGGGCTTCGAGGCCGCGCTCGCGCTCCTGGCCGAGAAATCGTCCCGGAAACGGCTCGCGGGCGTGGAGGCCCTGGCGGCGTCGGGCCATCCGGCGGCGGCGGCGATGCTCTCGGCCATGGCGGGCGGCAAGCTCTATTTCCGCAAGAAGGACAAGCGGCCGTTCATCGTGACGAAGCGCGGCCGCGAGCTCGACCTGTTCGATCCCGTTGCAGGGGAGCGGGCGGGTTCGGCGCCGTCCAGGGCGCTGAAAAAGGTCAGGGTCAACAACCGGCTCAGGCGTGTCATCCGCACCGCGCTTGCCGGACTGAACCTCACGCATCCCGACCGCGACAAGCGGATCGAAGCGGCGGCGGGCCTGCTGAAAGCCGCCGATCCCGCCCTGCGCCCGGCCCTGGCCGCTGCGCTCGACAAGGAAGCCGACGAGGACGTGCGGGCCGCCATGGAGCTTGCGCTGGCCGCGGTCGATATCGGTCCGGAGTCGCCGGCCGAACGCCGGATCGAGGCAGCCGAACGGCTGGGCGGAAGCGAAGCGCCGGAGGCGCGCGCGGTTCTGGGCAAGGTCGTTGGCGACCCGGAAACCGAGGCCGCGGTCAAGGAAGCGGCCCGGTCGGCGCTGGAGGAAATCGAGGACCGGCTGGAGCTCTACCGCCAGTTCGGCGCGGTGTTCCAAGGCATCAGCCTGGGTTCGGTCCTGCTGCTGGCGGCGGTGGGCCTCGCAATCACGTTCGGGGTCATGGGCGTCATCAACATGGCGCATGGCGAAATGGTGATGATCGGCGCCTATGCCACTTTCGTGGTCCAGGAGCTGTTCCGCACCTTCGCGCCGGAACTGTTCGGCCTGTCCCTCGCGGTTGCGGTGCCGGCGGCGTTCCTCGCGGCCGCCGCGCTTGGCGTGGTTCTGGAACGGTCCGTAATCCGGTGGCTCTACGGACGCCCGCTGGAAACCCTGCTCGCCACCTGGGGCGCGAGCCTCGTCCTGCGCCAGGCGGTCCGGACGATCTTCGGCCCGACCAACCGGGAAGTCGGCAACCCCGAATGGATGAGCGGCGCTGTGGAACTCGCCGGCGGGGTCGCGATTACCTACAACCGCATCTGGATTATCCTGTTTTCCCTCGCCGTGCTGGCCGCGGTCATGGCGGTCATCCGCTATACGAGCTTCGGGCTCGAAATGCGGGCGGTGACCCAGAACCGCCCGATGGCGAACGCCATGGGCATACGGTCGCGCAAGGTGGATTCGATGACCTTCGCGCTCGGTTCCGGCGTGGCGGGCATGGCCGGCGTGGCGCTTAGCCAGATCGACAATGTGAGCCCCAATCTGGGGCAGTCCTATATCGTCGACAGCTTCATGGTCATCGTGTTCGGCGGGGTCGGGAACCTCTGGGGCGTGCTTGTCGGCGCCATGTCGCTCGGCGTCGTCAACAAGTTCATCGAGCCCTTCTCCGGCGCAGTGCTCGGCAAGATCGTCATTCTGGTCGCGCTCATCCTGTTCATCCAGCGCCGTCCGCAGGGCCTGTTCGCCATGCGGGGCCGGGCGGCGGAGCTCTGAGCCGTGCGGCTGCTCGACCTCAAGGGACGGATTTTCCTGGGCGCGCTCGCGGTGCTGGCGGTCGGCGCGGCGTCGCTGAACCTGATGCTGCCGGAAGGTTCGGCGCTGCATGTGCCCAATTACGCGGTCGGGCTCATCGGCAAATATCTCTGCTTCGCCCTGCTTGCGCTCAGCGTCGATCTCGTCTGGGGCTTCGCCGGGATACTCAGCCTCGGACACGGCGCCTTCTTCGCGCTCGGCGGCTATGCCATGGGCATGCACCTGATGCGCCAGATCGGCGAGCGTGGCGTCTACGGCCACCCCGTGCTGCCGGACTTCATGGTGTTCCTCGACTGGAAGGAGCTGCCCTGGTACTGGCGCGGCTTCGAATCCGCCTGGTTCGCGCTGCCGATGTGCCTCGCCGTGCCCGGCGCGCTCGCCTTCCTGTTCGGCTGGCTCACCTTCCGCAGCCGCGTCACCGGCGTCTATCTCTCGATCATCAGCCAGGCGATGACCTTTGCGCTGATGCTGGCCTTCTTCCGCAACGACATGGGATTCGGCGGCAATAACGGCCTCACCGATTTCAAGGACCTGTTCGGCCTCGACCTGAAGGATGCCGGGATGCGGGCCGGCCTGCTGCTGGCCTCGGCGGCGGCGCTGGCGGGCGGCTACCTGCTATGCCGCTGGATGACGGCCGGCAAGTTCGGCCGCGTACTCGTCGCGGTCCGCGACGCCGAACAGCGCACACGCTTCCTCGGCTACCGGCCGGAGCATTACAAGATTCTCGCCTTCACCGTCTCGGCGATGATGGCCGGGATGGCCGGCGCCCTCTATGTGCCGCAGGTGGGTATCGTCAACCCCAGCGAGTTCTCGCCCGCCAACTCCATCGAAATCGTCATCTGGGTGGCGGTCGGCGGCCGGGGCACCCTGGTCGGCGCGGCGCTCGGCGCGGTTCTGGTCAACTACGCCAAGAGCTTCCTGACCGGCGCCGCTCCGGAAATGTGGCTTTTCGTGCTCGGCGGCCTGTTTATCGCCGTCACGCTGTTCGTTCCCAAGGGCGTTCTCGGAGAAGTTTCGAGCCTCCATGCCCGTTGGCGGGAAAGGCGGGGCAGCGATGGTTGACCATCCTTCCGTCAGCAATGCCGCGCTCTATCTCGATGCCATCACCGTCAGCTTCGACGGCTTCAAGGCGCTCGACCGGTTGAGCCTCTATCTGGAGCCGGGCGAGCTGCGCGCCGTTATCGGGCCGAACGGCGCCGGCAAATCGACGATGATGGATGTCGTCACCGGCAAGACGCGGCCGGACGAGGGACAGGTGCTGCTGCACGGCCGCCACGACCTGACCCGGCTCGACGAGGCCGCCATCGCAGAGCTCGGCGTCGGGCGCAAGTTCCAGCGGCCGACCGTGTTCGAGGCGCATAGCGTGTTCGAGAACCTGGAGCTCGCCTGCCGCGCCGACCGCCGCGCCCGCCGAACGCTCTTCGCCCGGCTTTCCGGGGACCGACGCCGGCGAATCGAGGAAGTGCTGGACCTCGTTGCGCTCCGGGACCGGGCCGCAGACCGCGCCGGCCTGTTGAGCCACGGCCAGAAACAATGGCTGGAGATCGGGATGTTGCTGGCGCAGGAGCCCAGCATCCTGCTGATCGACGAACCGGCTGCCGGCATGACCGACGCGGAGACCATGCGGACCGCGCATCTGTTGAAGCAAATCGCCGGCGGCGACCGATCGGTCATCGTGGTCGAGCATGACATGGAGTTCGTGCGCGCGCTCGATTGCCGGGTGACGGCGCTGCACGAGGGCGCGATGCTGGCGGAAGGCGCGCTCGACGCCGTCTCCGCCGACGAAGCCGTGATCGAAGTCTATCTGGGGCGCTGAGGCGGTGGTGGTTCCATGCTGACGGTCCGCGACGCCGATCTCTATTACGGCGCCAGCCAGGCGTTGAAGGGCGTATCGCTGACGGCGCGGAAGGGCGAGGTGACCTGCGTGCTCGGCCGCAACGGCGTCGGCAAGACCAGCCTGATCCGGGGGCTTGTCGGCCATGTTCCGCTGCGCCGGGGAACGGTGGAATGGGAGGGTGCGGATATCACCGGCCTGACCGCGGCCGACCGCGCCCGCGCGGGCATGGCCCTGGTGCCGCAGGGACGGGAAATCTTCCCGCTGCTCACGGTCGAGGAGAACCTGAGAACCGGCCTCGGCATGTTGCCGCGCGCCCAACGCACGGCGCCTGAGGAAATCTTCGAGCTGTTCCCCGTGCTTCGCGACATGCTGCGCCGGCGCGGCGGCGACCTCTCCGGCGGGCAGCAGCAGCAATTGGCCATCGGCCGGGCGCTGGCAACCCGTCCGCGCCTGCTGGTGCTGGACGAGCCGACCGAAGGCATTCAGCCTTCGATCATCAAGCAGATCGGCGCGGCGATTTCGCAACTGGCCGGCCGGGGCGATATCGCCATCCTGCTCGTCGAACAGTTCTTCGACTTTGCCCGCGAACTTGCCGACCGGTTCGTCGTCATGGACCGGGGCGAAGTCGTCATGCAGGGCCGTCCGGGGGACCTCGATGAAGGCGATCTGCAGCGCCGCCTCAGCGTCTGACCTCGCGCTCCAGCGGAGCCGGGGCCGGACCCTGCTGCGCTTCGAGGCGCAGGACGGCGGCAGTGCGCTTGTCGAGCGCTACTGCCGGGCGCCAATGCGGATATTGACGCCGCGCCCCTTGAACGGCGTGCCGGAGGCGGTGCTCGCGAACCTGGCGGGCGGCATCGCCGGCGGGGACCGGTGCGAAATCGGGATTGCAGCCGGGCCGGGCGCGGAAGCCATCGTCTCGGGCCAGGCGGCGGAAAAGGTGTATCGCGCCATCGACGCGCCGGCCGACTGGACGACGCGGCTCACTCTCGGGCCCGGCGCCGCGCTGGAATGGTTGCCGCAGGAGACAATTCTGTTCGACGGCGCGCGGCTCGGACGCCGGATCGAGGTGGACATGGCGGGCGATGCGCGGCTGCTGGCGGTCGAGACGCTGGTTTTCGGCCGCGCCGCGCATGGCGAGCGGATGCTGCGGGGCAGCCTCGCCGACCGTTGGCGGATCGACCGGGACGGCCGACCCGTTTGGCGGGACGCGCTTCGCATCGCTGACGGCGCGTTCGAGTCCGCGGCCGCGGCGCCGGCCGGGCTTGGAGGCGCCCGGGTCTTCGCGACCCTCGTCTATGTCGCGCCGGATGCGCCGGACCGGCTGGAAGATCTCCGCCGCTTGCTATCGGACATGTCGGCATTCGCGGGCGCCAGCGTGGTCCGGGGATTGGCGGCGGTGCGGTTCCTCGCCGGCGAGGGTGGCGCGTTCAAGCGCGAGTTGGCGGAATTTCTGGGCCTGTTCCGCGCGCTGGCATTGGGCCGCCCCGCCCTGCCGCCGCGCGTCTGGCTTTGCTGAAGGAGAACGATTGCTCATGCGTCTCACCCCGCGCGAAAAGGACAAGCTGCTGGTCGCTATGGCGGCCGTCGTCGCTCGCCGCAGGTTTGAGCGGGGCGTCAAGCTCAACCATCCGGAAGCCGTTGCCCTGATCTCCGATTTCGTGGTGGAGGGCGCGCGCGACGGGCGGCGCGTCGCCGACCTGATGGAGGCGGGCGCGCATGTCCTCACGCGGGATCAGGTGATGGAGGGCGTGGCCGAGATGATCCACGATGTGCAGGTGGAGGCGACTTTCCCCGACGGGGTGAAGCTCGTAACGGTCCACGACCCGATCCGCTGAGGGGGGATACGATGATTCCGGGGGAAATTCTGACTGCCAACGGCGAGCTTGCTCTCAACGGAGGCCTCGACAGTATCGAGGTCGAGGTTGCGAACAGCGGCGACCGGCCCGTCCAGGTCGGCAGCCATTTCCATTTCTTCGAGGTCAATCCGGCGTTGCAATTCGACCGCGACCGGGCCAAGGGGCGGCGCCTCGACATACCGGCCGGCACCGCCATGCGCTTCGAACCCGGACAGACGCGCCGCGCGGCGCTGGTCCCCTATCGCGGCGCGAGGCGGGCCGTGGGCTTCAACGGGCGGGTCATGGGCGCGCTCGACGGGGAGGGCTGACATGGCCTATGCGATCCCCCGCCGCGACTATGCTGACATGTTCGGTCCGACCGTGGGCGACCGGGTCCGTCTCGCCGACACCGAGTTGTTCATCGAGGTCGAACGCGACTTCACCACCTATGGCGACGAGGTGAAGTTCGGCGGCGGCAAGGTCATCCGGGACGGCATGGGCCAGTCCCAGGCGTCGCGGGCCGAGGGCGCCGTCGACACGGTGGTGACGAACGCGCTGATCCTCGACCACTGGGGTGTCGTCAAGGCGGATATCGGCATCCGGGACGGGCGCATCCTGGCGGTCGGCAAGGCGGGCAATCCCGATGTCCAGGACAGCGTGGACATCGTCATCGGCCCCGGCACGGAAATCGTTGCCGGCGAGGGCAAGATCGTCACTGCCGGCGGCTTCGACTGCCACGTCCACTTCATCTGTCCACAGCAGATCGAGGAAGCGCTCGCTTCCGGGATCACCACCATGCTGGGCGGCGGCACCGGCCCCGCGACCGGCACCAACGCCACCACCTGCACGCCGGGGCCGTGGCACCTGCAGCGCATGATCGAGGCCGCCGACGGCTTCGCCGTGAATCTCGGCTTTGCGGGCAAGGGGAACGCGAGCCTTCCGGCTGCACTGGAGGAACAGGTGCGGGCAGGCGCCTGCGCGCTCAAGCTCCATGAGGATTGGGGCACGACGCCCGCGGCCATCGATACCTGCCTCGGCGTCGCCGAGGCGATGGATGTGCAGGTGATGATCCACACGGACACGCTCAACGAGTCCGGCTTCGTCGAACACACCGTCGCCGCCTTCAAGGACCGCACGATCCACGCCTTCCATACCGAAGGGGCGGGCGGCGGCCATGCGCCGGACATCGTCAAGGTCTGCGGGCTCGCCAATGTGCTCCCCTCCTCGACCAACCCGACGCGCCCCTACACGGTCAACACCGTCGACGAGCATCTCGACATGCTGATGGTCTGCCACCATCTCGACCCGCGCATCGCCGAGGATGTCGCCTTCGCCGAGAGCCGCATCCGCAAGGAGACCATCGCCGCCGAGGACATCCTGCACGACATGGGGGCGTTCTCGATCATCGCGTCCGACAGCCAGGCGATGGGCCGGGTCGGCGAGGTGGCGATCCGCACCTGGCAGACCGCCGATAAGATGAAGCGCCAGTTCGGCCGGCTGGAGGGCGAACGAGGCGAGAACGACAATCTGCGCGCCCGGCGCTACATCGCCAAATACACCATCAATCCCGCTGTCGCGCATGGCATGGCGGACCATATCGGGTCGGTCGAGGCCGGCAAGCTCGCGGACCTTGTCGTCTGGTCGCCCGCCTTCTTTGGCGTGAAACCCGACCTGGTGCTGAAGGGCGGCATGATCGCGGCGGCGGTCATGGGCGATCCCAACGCCTCCATCCCGACGCCGCAGCCCGAGCATTTCCGGGCGATGTTCGCGCATTTCGGCCGCGCGCGGGCGGCGACTTCCGTCACCTTCGTCAGCGAAGCCGGCCTCGACGCCGGCCTCGACACGGCCCGGCGGCTGGAGCCCGTCCGGCGCACCCGCGCCATCGGCAAGCAGGACATGGTGCTGAACGCCCTCACGCCCGATATCGAGGTGGACCCGGAAACCTACGAAGTGCGCGCCGACGGGGCGCTGCTGACCTGCGAGCCGGCAGAAGTGCTGTCCATGGCGCAGCGCTACTTCCTGTTCTAGGGCGATGCGGCGCGCCGTGGAGCACCGCCCCCGGGGGGGCTGGCCGGAGACGGAGGCGGCCGGATGCGTGAGCCTCGCCTTCGACGACCGGCACCGCCGCCGGCTCAGGCTGGAGACGACCGCCGGCGAGCTCTTGCTGCTCGACCTGCCCAAGGCCGTGGCCATGGCTGAGGGGGACGGCCTGCGCTGCGCCGACGGGACCTGGATCGAGGTCGCCGCCAGGGCGGAGCCGGTGCTGCGAATTACCGCCTCGTCGCCGGAGCTGGCGGCGCGGCTCGCCTGGCATCTGGGCAACCGGCACACGCCGGCCGAGATCCGCGCCGACGCCCTCCTGATCCGCCCGGACCATGTGCTGGCCGAAATGCTGCGCGGCCTCGGCGCCGTCGTTGTCGAGACAGTTGCGCCCTTCCAGCCCGAGGGCGGCGCCTATTCCGGCGCCCACAGCCACGGGCATGGGCACGAGCACGCATGATCGGCTCCGGCGATCTGTTGCGGCTCCAGGCCTGGTTTTCGCCGGCCTTCCCGGTCGGTGGCTATGCTTACAGCCACGGTCTCGAGGCGGCAGTCGAAGCGGGCGCGGTCCGCGACCCGGAAACCCTCGCCGGTTGGGCCGGTTGGGTGCTGGCGCACGGTGTCGGCAGGATAGACGGCGCGTTCTTCTCGGCCGCCCACAGGGCGGCCCCGGACGCCGGCAAGGCGGCGACGCTTGCCGACGAGGCCCGCGCCTGGACCGGGACCGCCGAGTTCGCGCTCGAATCCGAACGGCAGGGCGAGGCCTTCCTGAAGACCGTTCGCGCCGCATGGCTCCACCCGGCCATTGATCGCCTTGCCGGCAATCTCGAAGACCGCCCGCCGCTCTCGGTCGCGGCCGGCTTTTCCGCTTCCGCTCATGGCATTGCACTTGAGCCGGCGCTTGCCTGCTACCTCCACGCCTTCGCCGCCACGATCGTTTCCGCGGGCGTCCGGCTGGTGCCGCTCGGCCAGACCGACGGGCAGCGGATTACCGCGCGGCTGGAACCCGTAATCCTCGAGGCCGCCGCCGCTGCCGCGGGGACGCCGTTGGAGGAGCTGGGCGCCGCCGCCCTGGCGGCCGATATCTTCTCCATGCGCCACGAAACCCAGTATTCGAGGATCTTCCGATCATGACCGCTGTTTCACCTCACGGACCGTTGCGGGTCGGCATCGGCGGGCCGGTGGGCTCAGGCAAGACGGCGCTGGCGGAAGCGCTCTGCAAGAGCCTGCGAGACCGGCACGACCTGTTCGTCGTCACCAATGACATCTACACGCGCGAGGATCAGCGCATCCTGACCGAGGCAGGCGCGCTTCCGGCGGAGCGGATCGAGGGCGTGGAAACCGGCGGCTGCCCGCACACTGCCATCCGCGAGGACGCTTCGATCAACCTCTCCGCCATTGCGGACATGTGCAGCCGTTTCCCTTCGGCCGAGCTCTGCCTGATCGAGTCGGGCGGCGACAACCTCGCGGCCACCTTCAGCCCGGAACTCGCCGATCTCACTATCTATGTGATCGACGTGGCGGCCGGGGAGAAGATCCCGCGCAAGGGCGGGCCGGGCATCACGCGCTCCGACCTGCTGGTCATCAACAAGATCGACCTGGCGCCCCTCGTCGGGGCCGATCTCGATGTCATGCGCTCCGATACGGAACGGATGCGTGAAGGCCGCCCCTGGGTCTTCACCAATCTCAAGACCGGCGAGGGGCTGGCCGCCGTGGTCGGGTTCATTACCTCCGCCGGCGGACTAGGAGCCTGAGGCAGTGTCCCGATCGAGAAGTTTGAGTATTTTGTGCCGTGTCCTCTCTCGTCATGCCCGGACTTGTTTCGGGCATCTCCCTCGGGGCCGGCGCAGCAGGGGAAGTGGATGGCCGGAACAAGTCCGGCCATGACGGCGGCGCCGCCGAGCCGAAGACGCGGGGAAGCAAGAAGGCGGCTGCCTGCAACCCCGGATGCGTGAGCGGTGTCGCGGCTTGCGCACAACGGGCCGCTACCCCACCATTGCCGCATGCTTGAGGGGACGGCGGACATCATCGTCATCGGCGGCGGCATGGTCGGCGCTGCGGCGGCATACGGGTTGGCCAAAAAGGGCCTTGACGTGCTCATGCTCGACGAGGGCGATGACGCCTTCCGGGCGGCGAGAGGCAATTTCGGGCTCGTCTGGGTTCAGACCAAGGGGTTCGGGCTGCAGCGTTATCAGGAATGGTCGCAGGAATCGGCTGACCGCTATGCCAGCCTGGCTGCGGAGCTTGCCGACCTCACCGGCGTGGACATCCACCATGAGCGGCCCGGCGGAGCGATCCTCTGTCTCGGCGATGCGGAATGGGAAGCGCAGCGGCGGCTCAACGACACGATGGCGGAGCAGGGCGGCGGCTACCACGCGCGGATGGTCGAGCGCGCCGAACTGGAGCGGATGGCCCCGGGCGTTCGCTTCGGGCAGGAGGTCGTCGGCGCGTCCTTCTCGGAGCAGGACGGCCATTGCGGGCCGCTCTACCTGCTGCGCGCTCTTCACACCGGCTTCAGGGCGCGAGGCGGGCGCTACCGCTCCGGAGCGCGGGTCCACAATATCGAGCGGGGCTTCCGGGTGGAGACCGGGGCCGGTGCGTTCGAGGCTCCGAAACTGCTGCTGGCGGCGGGCAACGGCATTCCGCCGTTGGCGGCGCAGGTCGGCCTGAATGTGCCGACGGTGCCGGAACGCGGCCAGGTGCTGGTGACGGAGCGCGTCGAGCGCTTCCTGCCCATGCCGATGGGCAATATACGGCAGACGGCGGAAGGGACTGTCATGATCGGCGCGACGCAGGAGAGTGTCGGATTCGACACAGGCACGACGCTTGAGGCCGCGCGCGGGCTGGCGCGGCGGGCCATTCGGGCGCTGCCGGCGCTGGAACGGCTGAGGCTGGTGCGAAGCTGGGCGGCGCTGAGGGTCATCCCGCCGGACCGCTGCCCGATCTATGACGAGTCGGAAAGCCATCCCGGCGCCTTCGCCGCCACCATGCACAGCGGCGTCACGCTCGCCGCCGTCCATGCCGCCCGGCTCCCGGACTGGATCGCCGAGGGCAGGACGCCCAGGGGGTTCGAAGCTTTCAGCGCACGGAGGTTCGATGTTCCGGCGGCTGCCTGAGCGCGAGGCATCGGTGACGATCGAGGTCGATGGCAGGCCCGTCGCCGCCGCGCCCGGCGACAGCGTTGCGGCGGCCATGTTCGCAGCCGGTATCTCGGCATTTCGGGACGCGCCGGTCGATGGCGGGCCGCGCGGCCCCTGGTGCGCCATGGGTGTCTGTTTCGAGTGCCTGGTCGAGATCGACGGCGAGCCGAACCGGCAGGCCTGCATGACGCCGGTGCGCGAAGGCCTGCGCGTCGCGCGCCGGACAGTCGGGGTCCGCAACCGGCCATGAGCGTCGATCTCGTTGTCGTCGGGGCCGGTCCGGCGGGCATGGCTGCCGCCGTCGAGGCAAGGAAGCTCGGCCTTTCGGTCGTCCTGCTGGACGACCAGCCGGAGCCGGGCGGACAGATCTATCGGGGGATAGAGCGGGCCGGGCCGGGCCTCTCGGCAATACTGGGCGAGGACTATGAGGCGGGTTGCGCCTTGGTGCAGGAGTTCCGGCAGGCGGGTATCGACTATCGCCCGGGAAGCGCCGTGTGGCGCCTGGACCCCGGCGCGACGCTCGCATACAGCCGGGATGGCGCGGCCCGGACGGTGACTGCGAACCGGGTGCTGATCGCGACCGGGGCGATGGAACGCCCGGTGCCCATTCCCGGAGCGGAGCGGCCGGGTGTGATGGGGGCCGGCGCCGCACAAACATTGCTCAAGGCCTCCGGACTGGTTCCCGAAGGACGGGTCGTGCTGGCGGGAACCGGCCCGTTGCTGTTGCTGGTGGGCCGCCAGCTTCTGGACGCCGGGGCAGAGGTCGTGGCGGTGCTGGAGACCACCGCCCATGCCGACTACCTCGATGCTGCGCCTGCATTGCCGCGCGCCCTTGCCGGTTGGCGGGACCTCGCAAAAGGTGTGGCGATGAAACGCAGGCTGAGACGCTCCGGCGTCGCCTTCCGTTCGGGCGTAACCGGGTTGGCGGCGGCGGGAGACTGCGTTCGGTTCGAGGGCGGGGCGGTCGTTTGCGACCTGTTGCTGCTTCACGAAGGCGTTGTGCCGCAGACCCATCTGTCCCGACAGGCCGGACTTCCGCACCGCTGGCATGTCGAACAGGGCCACTGGGCGCCGGTTGCCGATACTCTCGGCCGCACCGATGAAGAGACGATTCTGGTTGCCGGCGACACCGGCGGGATTGCCGGGGCCAGGGCAGCGGCCCTTTCCGGCCGCCTCGCCGCCAGAACGGCAGCCGGAGCGAGTCCGGGCAATCTGGCTGCGGCATTGGAAAGGGAGAAAAAAATCCGTCCGTTGCTGGACCGGCTGTACCGGCCCCATACGGTCTTGCCCGTGGATGAGGCAACGGTCTGCCGCTGCGAGAGTATCACGGGTGGCGACATTCGCCGGGCGGTGCGTGACGGAGCCATGGGGCCCAACCAGCTCAAGGCCTTCACCAGAGCAGGGATGGGGCCCTGCCAGGGCCGCATGTGCGGACTTGCCGTCGCCGAAATCATTGCCGACGAGCGGGGCCTGGCGATCGAGGAGGTCGGCAGCTATCGAATCCGCCCGCCGATCAGGCCCCTTACACTCGGCGAGCTTGCCGCCATGGAGGGAGAGGCCGCAGAGGCCGAAGCGTTGTGAGCACGGCTTCGGCCGATTGACCCGGAACCCGCTTCGCGCGAGAACCGGGCAGCCCCATCGACATTTGACTTAGCAGGAGGAAAGCCCCAATGGGCGACCGCTACGACGACTACCGCCGGACGTTCGAGATCGATTGGCCCGAGGCCCGCGTTCTGCGCCTGACCCTCAACAAGCCGGAAACTTACAACTCGCTCGACTCCAACGGCCATCGCGACATGACCTATATCTGGCGCGAGATCGACCAGGACCGCGACGTCTCGGCGGTAATTCTGACCGGCAAGGGCAGGGCGTTCTCATCCGGCGGCGACTTTTCGATGATCCGCAAGAACATCGACAACTATGACGACCGCGTCCGCGCTTGGAAGGAGGCCCGCGACCTCGTTTACAACATTATAGATTGCTGCAAGCCCACGGTTTCAGCACTGAACGGCGTCGCCGTGGGTGCCGGGCTGGTCGCCGGGCTGCTCTGTGACATTTCAATTGCCGGCAAATCGGCGCGCATTATCGACGGGCATACGCGGCTCGGCGTTGCCGCCGGCGACCATTCGGTCATCAACTGGCCGCTGCTATGCGGCATGGCGAAAGCGAAATACTATCTGATGCTGTGCGAGTCGGTTTACGGCGAGGAAGCCGAGCGGATCGGACTGGTATCGCTGTGCGTCGAGGACGATGAATTGCAGGACAAGGCCCTGGAAGTTGCAGGGAAGCTTGCCAAGGGAGCGCCAAGCGCCATCCGCTGGACGAAATATGCGCTGAACAACTGGTATCGCGCGATGGGGCCAGCCTACGATGCCTCGACCGCGCTGGAAATGCTTGGATTTACCGGTCCGGAAGTCGAAGAGGGCCTGGCGGCGCATCTGGAGAAGCGACCGCCGAATTTCGATCCCGAATCATCGGCCTGACTGCCGGTCATTAGGAACGGCCTCGCCGCGTGTTTTCGACCCGTAACCGCCTGGCGGCGGGGCCGTTCACGCGCGCGGAGACGGTAACGATAACCATACCGGTGCTTGCGGCCTCGCTGCTGCACTCGGTCAATATGAGCACCGCCTATGTCGCCCTGCCGTCGATGCAGGGCAACCTCTCGGCGACGCCGGACCGGATCGGCTGGGTCGTGACGGCCTTTATTGTCGCCTCGGCGCTTGGCACGACAATTTCCGGCTGGCTCGCCGTGAAGTTCGGGCGGCGGCTCGTCTTCCTCTGGTCCATCGCCGCCTTCACCGTCACGGCGATGCTCTGCGCGTCCGCCGACAGTCTGGAGGAGCTCGTTCTGTTTCGCGCCTTGCAGGGTTTCGGCAGCGCGCCTTTGTTGCCGATCAGCCAGGCGATCATGCTCGACACTTACCCCCGCAGCCGGCACGGCTTCGCCATGTCGATCTGGTCGATGGGTATGATTCTGGGGCCGGTTGCGGGACCGACCGTGGGTGCGTTGCTCACTGAATTCTACGGCTGGCGTTATGTGTTCTTCATCAATGTACCGCTTGGCTGCGTCGCTTTCCTGGGCATTTGGATGACCACGCCGGAAACCGAAAAACGCGGTATTTCTCTCGATTGGATCGGTCTCGTAACGCTCGCGGTCGGGGTAGCATGTCTGCAACTGGTTCTGGACCGGGGCGAACGGCAGGACTGGTTCAGCTCTCCGGAAATCATTGCGGAGGCGGTGATTGCCGGGCTCTGCCTTTATCTCTTCGTCGCTCATTCGTTGACCGCGCGGTCGCCCTATATCGACCTTGCCATTTTCCGCGACCGGAACTTCACCGTCGGGCTGGCGCTGATTTTCGTTTTCGGCGTCACCGTGTTCGCCAGTATGTTCCTGCTGCCGCTCTTCCTGCAGAACATCCAGGGCTATCCGGTACTGGCAGCCGGCTGGGTGTTGTCGGCACGGGGAATCGGAACGGGCATCGCAATGTTCCTTGCGGGGGTGCTGGCGAACAGGGTCGCCGGCAAATATCTGATCCTCGCAGGGCTTGCGGCCGTCGGCGTCTCCAATGTCTGGATGACTGGATGGAACCACCAGGTCGAGGCTGCCGAAATCGTCTGGGCGACAGTATTGAACGGTGCCGGTATGGGCCTGATGTGGGTCGCGCTTACCACTGTCACTTTCTCGACGCTGGCGCAGCGTTATCGCACGGAAGCGGCGGCTCTCTTTGCGCTGATCCGGTCGATTGGCGCTTCGATGGGCACCTCCATCGTCGTCGCCGTTCTCACCCGCGGCGCCCAAGCGAACTACACGGCGTTGAAGGATTTTGTCTCGGACTACAGCGAGGCGCTTCGCCTGTCACCCTGGGATCTTGGCAATGACGCTGCGATAGCGGCGCTGCGACGGGAAGTGCTGCTGCAGGCGGAGACCATTGCTTTCGTCAACGATTTCATGCTGTTGGCGATCACCGTCGGCGCCGCCGCGCCGCTGGTCCTGCTGCTGCGCAAGCCGGGCAGGGAAGTCGGGGAATGAAATCCCGGTATCTCCTCTGGGTCATGTGCACCCATCTGGGGCTCAACCTGATCGGCCTGCACGGACTGCCCGCCTTGCTGACGGACTTTATCGGGCGTTGGTCGCTCTCGGAAAGCGAGGCCGGCTGGCTTGCGGGAGCGCCCTATTTCTCCTCCCTCTTCGCCATTCTGGTCAGCATCGGGAGCGACCGCTTCGATGCCCGGCGGCTGGTTATTGCCGGCTCGGCAGCGAACGCTGTCGGCTTCCTCGGCTTCGCGATGGTCGCAGACGGCTTCTGGTCGGGGCTTGGATTCCGTCTTGTGCAAGGGATCGGCTTTGCATGGATCTACATGCCCGGGGTCAAGGTCATCGCCGACAGAATCCCGCCGGGCGAGGAGGCGCGGGCCGGCGCATTCTACATATCGACATTCCCGATTGCGGCGAGTTGTTCCTATGTCACGACCTACTGGCTGGACGCCGCGGTCGGCTGGCGTTTGGCATTCGCCGTTCCCGGCATTGCGGCGGTTGTAGCGGCCCTTCTGGTCTGGAGCTCGATTGCACCGAGAACGGCGGCGGGAAGCGGCAACGCTTCCCTGGACCTCCGTCCGGTATTCGCCAACCGAAACGCAATGCGCGTGATTTGCGCGAACTTCGGCCACTCCATCGAATTGCTGGCGCTCCGCAGTTGGATGGTCGCTTTTTTCGTGTTCGCCGCGACGACGGACGGCGGCGCCCCCGGCTGGAACTGGCCGCTGGTCGCAATGGTTCTCACATTGCTCGGCGCGCCGATGGGCATGGTCGGAACCTGGCTTGGCGCGCGCGTTGGAATGGCGCGGGTCTCGGCGCTGTCGCTGCTGCTGTCCGGCGCTGCGGCCTGCGTGGTCGGCTTTGCGGCGGATTGGCCGTTCTGGCTGCTTCTGCTCGGGCCGGTGCTGCTCCACAACCTTTTCGTGCTGATGGATGCAGGCACGCTCGCGGGCGGTATCATCGAGGTTAGCAGCCCTGCGCTGCGCGGGCGGGCGCTTGCCCTCCATGCATTTGCCAATGCGGCCGGCGGATTTGTCGGCCCGGCGCTGTTCGGGATCGTGCTGGAAACGGCAGGCGGAGCGGCCTCGGTGAACGCTTGGGGATACGCCTTCGCCTCCGCCGGCGTCATCGCCATCATGGGGGCGGTGTCGGCAGCCAGCGTCTCACGGCGCAAATAGGCGGCCCGCCGTCATGGGCGCCGGGCAGCCGGTGGTGCCGGGGAAGCTCGCCGGCAGGTTCTTCAGCTTCCGGGCGGCGAGATAGGCGAATGCCTCGGCTTCCAGCGCGTCTCCGTCCCAGCCCAGCGCCTCGGCCGGCTCGGCCGGGCCGGGCAGGGCAGCCATCAGGACCGGGTTCCGCCGACCGCCGCCGGACACGATCCAGCGCCGCGGCGGTTCCGGAAGCGGCGCGCGCGCCACGGCGGCGGCGGTGAAGGCGGCAAGGGTCGCAGCGCCATCGGCCGGCGAGAGGGCGTCGACAGGTGCGGAAGGGAGACTCTGCCGGTCGAGCGATTTCGGCGGCGGAGCGGCAAAATAGGGATTGCCCAAAAGGCGTTCCAGCACGTCCTCGTCCACACGGCCCTGCGCCGCCAGCCGCCCGTCCCGGTCCATGGCCTCACCGATATGGCGGCGGCACCAGTCGTCGAGCAGCGCATTGCCGGGCCCGGTGTCGAAGGCGAGCATCGCGCCGTCCCTCCCGACCCAGGTGATATTGGCGACGCCGCCGATATTGAGCACCGCAATGGGGCGGGTCTCGCCTGCCAGCAGGGCGCGGTGATACACCGGTGCGAGCGGTGCGCCCTGACCGCCCGCCGCGACATCGGCGCTGCGAAAATCGGCGATGACGGGGATTCCGGTTTCCTGCGCAAGCCGCCCCGCGTCGCCTGTCTGCAAGGTAAAACGGTCATGCGGGCGGTGGTCGAGGGTGTGGCCGTGGAAGCCGATAGCCGTGACCCGTTGCGCGCCGGTCTCTTCCAGCAGGTGGGCGACGGCGCGAATATGCGCGTCCGTCACGACTGTTCCGGCGGCGCGAACCTTCCGCTCGTTCCCGGCGCCGAGCGCCGCGCGGATGGCCGTCCGTTCCGCTTCGCTGTAGGGCAGGGAGACGAAACCCAGCGGCCGGACGGCATCTTCGCCGTCGGTCTCCAGCAGGGCCGCGTCCACCCCGTCCATCGAGGTGCCGCTCATCAGGCCAATCATCAGGTCCATGACCATGCGTCCAGCTTCGTTGTCGGCTTCCTGCCGCCATGATAAACGGCGCTTCGCTCCTCCCGAACAGCGAGACCGATGACCGTGCCGTCTTTTCTGGAGACCATTCGCGAACGCCGCTTCCTGCACCAGTGCACCGATGCCGACGGGCTCGACTCGTTGCTGCAAGGACCGCCCGTTCCGGCCTATATCGGCTTCGACTGCACGGCAGACAGCCTGCATGTGGGCTCGCTGGTGTCGATCATGCTGCTGCGCCGGTATCAGCAGGCGGGCCAGAAGCCGATCGTGTTGATGGGCGGCGGGACGACGAAGGTGGGCGATCCTTCCGGCAAGGAGGAAGCGCGCCCGCTGCTCTCGGACGAGCAGATCGCTGCGAACATGGCTGGAATTCGTCGGGTGTTCGAGAAATTCCTGACCTTCGGAGACGGATCGTCGGACGCCGTTATGGCCAACAATGCGGATTGGCTGGACGGCCTTTCCTACATCCCGTTTTTGCGGGAATACGGGCGGCATTTCTCCGTCAACCGCATGCTTTCGATGGACAGTGTGCGTCTGCGTCTGGGCCGGCATCAAACGTTGAGTTTTCTCGAGTTCAACTACGCCGTCCTGCAATCCTACGACTTCGTCGAACTGGCGCGCCGTTTTGGCTGCCGGCTCCAGATGGGCGGATCGGACCAGTGGGGCAATATCGTGAGCGGCATCGATCTCGGACGCCGCGTCGAAGGAGTCGAGCTGTTCGGCCTGACGACGCCCCTGATCGAGACCGCAAGCGGCGCCAAGATGGGCAAGACGGCAAGCGGCGCTGTGTGGCTGAGTGCCGAGCGCGTGCCGCCCTACGACTACTGGCAGTTCTGGCGCAATACCGAAGACGGCGATGTCGGTCGTTTCCTGCGCCTGTTCACCGAACTGCCGATTGATGAAATCGCGCGGTTGGAAGCCCTTGAAGGGCGAGAGCTGAACGACGCCAAGAAGGCGCTGGCCGACGCCGCAACCGCGCTTTGCCACGGCGGTAATGCAGCGCGGGAAGCGTCGGACACGGCCCGGCGCACTTTCGAGCATGGCGAAGCCGCGCAAGGGTTGCCGGAGGTAGAGGTGCCGCGCGCGGAGCTCGAAACCGGCATCCCGGCGTTCGCTCTGTTTCGCCGGGCGGGACTCGTAGAAACCGGGGGCGCAGCACGGCGGCTCATCCGGGGCGGCGGCGCGCGCCTCAACGATGCGCCCGTCGCCAGCGAAGACCGCCTGGTCGGTCTCGCCGATCTGGACGGGCGGAATGCAATCAAGCTTTCGGCCGGCCGCAAGCGCCATGTGCTGGTGCGGGCCGCATAAGCCGGCAACCGCTCAGGGAATGGCGTCCGCCCCTGCCACCATCGGGCGCCAGTCGGTCGAGCGCACATAGTCCGGGCGCGGATTCTCGACATCGCGGGGCCGGTTGGCGCAGGCGTTGAAGCAGAAATAGGCGTGCCAGCGGTCCGTAGCCGAGAGGTTGTGGCCCGAGGCATGCAGCAGGTTGCAATGGAACAGCGCAGCCGTCCCCGCCGGTCCCGTCACCGGCGCGGGATCGGGAAGCGCGCGCATGGCGGCCTTCATGGATTCGGGCTTCGATGCCCAGAGGCCGTAGGCGGTGGAGGTGTCGAAATAGGGGGCGCCGCGTCCGGCGCGGTGGCTTCCGGGCAGGAAATAGAGACAGCCGTTCAGCTCGGTCGCTTCATCGAGCATCACCAGGAAGGTGGCCAGGGACGGCTGGTCGATACCGTCCAGATGCCAGGTGCCGAAATCCTGGTGCCAGGGCCAGGCGCTGCCGTCGATGGCCGCCTTCATGTTGACCTTGCAGTGGTGGATATAGACCTCATCGGTGCCGAGCGCCTGCTGCGCGGGGCGCAGAATGCGGGGAGAATGGGCGGCCGCGCGGTAGGCGGGCGATGCGGTCGGACCGCCCTCCGCGTGAAGGCGGAACATTGTCTTGGGTTGGCCGCTTGAGCCCTCGCGGAAAACGCATTCCGTGTCGAGTTTTGCTATCCGGTCGGCCTCTTCGCGAAGCCGCGCAACTTCTTCGGACGAAAACAACGCCGGGAAAATGAGGAAGCCGTCCCGCTGGAATGCCTCGATTTGCTGTGTCGTCAGCTCCATGGCGCGTCTCCTTCACCTTGCAACCGGGCCCTATATCCCGATGTCCTCCAGATTGTAGTCGCGAATGTCCTCTTTGGCCGCCGGCGTCCAGCGATAGCTCTCGGCCCGGTCGGCAAGCGGAGCGTAGCGGTAAGGCGCTTCATCCGGCCAACGCCGGCGGCGCGCATCGACAGCGTAAAGAATCAGGCGCGCCCGGCGCTCGATATACGCCGAGTCATAGACCGAAACCGGATTGTGAACGCCGCCGCTTCGCACATCCAGCACGGAACGTCGGCGGTGGAAGCCCATGTTCAAGGTCACGCGCGGTTTCGAGCCGGTATTGGCGAAGGAGCCGTGCAACGCCTGCCGGTTAACGATCGCAACGTCGCCGGGCGCGCAGATCAGCGGCACAGCTTGCGGCAGCCGGTCCGATCCCGCAGCCGTCACCATCGCCTTGATGTCCGCTCTCGCGCCCCGATGCGAACCCGGCACGACCCAAAGGCCGTTCACGGCGTCGCAGCCATAGAGCTGCGCCATGAAGTTGAAGCCGTGGCTTCCTTCATCCAGCTCCGGACTGTCCCAATGCGTCCAGCCGTCCTGGTGCCAGGCGACGGAACCGCCAAGGCGCGGATGCTTGATCCAGACCGCCTCGTTGAAAGGCGTGAAGTCCGGCCCGTTCACCGCCTCCGCCACCCGCAGCAGCCCGGGGTGGCCGTAAAGGCGCAGGCATGCCTCGGAATATTGCAGCGAGCCGTGGATGAGTTGCAGCACATGGGAGGGCGCACCCTCTGGCGCATCCGGCTCCGCCATCTTCGCAGGATGCCGGCCGTGCGCATAGTCCGTGCCGCCCACCGGGTCCGACAGCGGTTTCACCCAGCCGATGCCTCGGGATTTCCGGCCGCTGTTGAAAGCGGGCTGGCCGTGCTTGTCCACATCCGCTCCGGGCGAAACCGGCGCGTGCTCCAGCAGGCCGGCCAAGTCCTGCTCGATGTCCGCAAGTTCTTCGGCCTCCAGCACCCCCTCGAAGACGTAGAAGCCGTGGCGCCAATAGGAATCGAGGGTCGCCGGGTCGAGCGAGCCGTCCGGTCCGAAACGAAGCGGCCCCCGATTGTCGAGGGCAAGCGCCCGCGCTGTTCCGGCTTCGCGGTAACGCGCCATTTCCGCTTCGGCGTCGCCGTAATCGACCGGCGGGGCTGCATACAGGGACAAGGTGGTCATTCTTCGGTACGGCCTCCCGTTCGCCGCTCAGCGGTTGGCCGCAGCCGGCTCGAAGGCGTCGGCGCGTTCGTCCCGCCCGGTATCTGCCAGTTCGCTCGTGGGGTCGCCGGCGACCCGCACATGGCGCAATACGCGGGGCTCGCCATAGTCGTAAGGCATGGCGCGGTGCAGAACGCAGCGATTGTCCCAGATCATCAGGTCGCCGGGCTTCCAGGCATGCGAATACACGCGCGGCGCCCGGCAGGCATGATCCAGCAGTTCGTCCAGCAGCGCCTGGGCGTCTTTGTCCGCCATGCCGGGAATCCGGAAAGCATGGCGCCCGATGAACAGCGACTTTCTGCCGGTGACCGGATGCGTCTTGACCAGCGGCCGCAGCGGCGCGCCCCTTGTGTGGTAACCGTAGCCTTCTCCGGTCCTGAAGTTGAAGCCCGCCTTGGCCTGCGAAGCGTAAAGCGAATGGTAGGCGGAGAGGCCGGCAATGCGCTCCCTAGTTTCGTCGTCCAGCGTATCGTAGGCATCGCGCATGTCGGCCAGCTCGGTTTCGCCGCCCTTCAACGGCGTTATTTCCGCGGCAAGCGCGGACGCCTTGGCGGCAAGCGGCATGTAGGAGCTGTCCGTGTGCCAGCCTTCATTGCCGCGTAGCGTCTGGTAGCGTTTCTCCTCCGGCTTCATCAGGCTGCCATCGTCCTTCTTGTTGGAGACGCGCACCGCCCTGGCCCCGTCGCGCAGGATTTCGAGTTCGCCGAACCGCTCGCCGAACGCGATATGCTCGTCGTCCGACAAATGCTGGGCGGGAAAGACCAGCGCCCCGTAGTCGAGGAAAGCGTCCTCGACCTCTCGCCATTCGCCGTCGCTCATGTCACCGAGCGCAATGCCGGTAATCCGGGCGCCCAGAGTGCAGTCGAGCGGAACGATATCGACCATGAAAACCCTCCTCGCCAGTCTCCCGGAATACTGCGCCGGCGACGGACCCGCCGCAAGGGTGCGCTCTGCTGTCCGCCGTGCCAGAATGAGGATGACGCCTGCTGCGGGGAGGGGAAGGGGTGACGGCCAGATTCGACTATTCGGGCAAACTCGTGCTGGTAACGGGCGGGTCGAGCGGCATCGGCCGGGCTATCGCCGCCGGTTTCCGCGACGCAGGCGCCGCAGTCACCGTTCTCGGCACGCGGGGCGGCCCGGAGGACTATCCCGACGAGCTCTCGGGCATGACCTACCGCCAGCTCGACATGACCGACAATGACGGCATCCTTGCGCTTGCGGCCGACATGCCGGCGCTGGATGTGCTGGTCAACTCCGCCGGCACCACTGTGCGCGGCCCGGCGGCCTTCGAGCCGGACAACTTCGAATACACCGTCCAGGTCAACCTGAACGGCGCCTATCGCATGTCGCATGCGTTCCGGGAGCACCTGAAGGCCTCCGGCGGCTCAGTCGTCAATATCGCGTCCATGACGAGTTACTTTTCGTCGCCGCGCGGACCGGGCTACGGCGCGTCCAAGGCCGGCATTCTCCAGCTTACGCAGTCGCTTGCATCCGCCTGGGCGCCGGACGGCATCCGTGTCAACGGCATCGCTCCCGGCTGGATAGCGACCAAGCTCACCGCCCCCGTGCAGGCCAACGAACCGGTTAACCGGAAAATCATGGAGCGCACGCCGATGGGCCGTTGGGGACAGCCGGAGGAAATGGCCGGGACGGCTCTCTTCCTGGCGTCCGATGCGGCCGGTTTCGTCACCGGGGTCACGATCCCGGTGGACGGCGGCTGGTCTGCCGAGGGCGTCTGACTGAAGTTACCGTTGCCTCTGCGCTATACCGGCGCGCAAATCCCGAAAGATCGCAAATGGAGAAAGCACACCCATGACCTTGTCCAGCGTAAGCGACGTCGACACCTCGTCGCCGAAGCATCTCCGCGGGCGATACGCCATCGCCGGGGTCGGGGAGACCGCCTATATGCGCGGCTCCGAATATACGACCCGCTCGCTCGCTACCTGGGCGATCAAGAACGCCATGGACGATGCCGGCCTGGCGCCGGGCGACATCGACGGCATGTTGAGCTATTCCGGCAACGATTCCGTGTTCTCGCCCTTCGTCGCGGGCGATCTCGGCATCCGGCTGAACTTCTACATGGATGTGCATGGCGGCGGCTCATCGACCGAGGCGCTGATCGGCATCGCCATCGGCGTCATCGAAGCCGGCATGTGCAAGACCGTGGCGATCTTCCGGTCCATGAACGGCTACAGCCAGGTGCGCATCGGCGGGACCGGCGCGCGGTCGGCCGTGCCGATCAACGGCGACCAGATCCACCATCGCGCCTATGGCTGGCAGAGTGCCGGGCAGATGTTCGCGCCGACCTTCCTGCGCCACATGTACGATTACGGCACCACGCCGAAGCAGGTTGCGGCGGTCAAGGTCGCCCATTCCAAACACGCCTCCAACAACCCGAAGGCGTATTACAGGAACCGCCTGACAGTGGACGATGTCGTTGGCAGCCGCATCATCTGCAAGCCGCTGCATTTGCTCGATTGCTGCGTCGAAACGGACAATGCGACCTGTGTCATCGTCACCCGGCTCGACCGGGCGCGCGATTGCCGCAATCCGCCGACGGTCATCCAGTCCGTGGTCGGGCGCTGCTGCAAGCCGCGCATCGACATGCACTACCAGCACGGCCCGATCTCGACCGTGGCCGGCCACTACGCAAAGGATATCCTGTTCCCCAATGCAGGCGTGACGCCGGACGACATAGACCTGACCGGCTCCTACGACGCCTTCACCTTCACCACCATGCTGCAACTGGAAGACTACGGCTTCTGCAAGAAGGGCGAGGGCGGCGACTATGTGTCGTCCGGGATCATCGAACTCGGCGGCAAGCGTCCCAACAACACCTCCGGGGGCCATCTCTGCGAGGGTTACACCCACGGCATGAACATGGTGATCGAGAACACCCGCCAACTGCGAGGCGAGGTGGACGATAGCTGCCCCGTCGGGCCGGACGGCAGGAAGCGGCATACATATGACTACAGCGAAGGCGGCTGCCGGCAGGTGAGGGACGTGGAGTTTACCGCCAATCTCGGCTGGGCCATGCCGGGCACAGGCTCGGCGATGATCATGACCAAAGACGCGCGCTGAGGGGAAGCAAAGATGCCGATGCAAGGCGAATATATGGGCATGATGCTCACCGTGGACGACGTGGACCGGGAGAACCGGGAGTTCTTCGCCTGGTGCGACAAGGGCGAGTTCCGCCTGCAGCGGAGCCCGGAAAGCGGCCTGTTGCGCTACCCGCCGACCACGGCCTGCCCCTGGAGCACGGACCGCGAATATGAATGGGCCCCCGTCGAGGGCAAAGGCGCGGTGCATTCCTATGTCGAGGTCCATCATCCGATCCAGCCGGCCTTTCGCGACAAGGTGCCCTACATGATCCTGCTGGTCGATCTCGACACGCAGAAGGGCGAACCGTCGGAGCACGAAGCGCTGCGTGTCGCCGGCAACCTCGTCACGGCTGACGGAGAGTTCGTGCCGCCTGATACGATCAAGTCGGTCGGAATCGGCACGCGCGTCCGCATGGTGTTCTCGAAGGTCGCGGACGGCTTCTCGCTGCCGCAATGGACCGTGGACGAGGACGCCGAACAGCCGGAAACGCCTTGGCGCTACCCTCAGGAGTAGCCCGCAAGCGGCTCAGGCGACGGCGTAATCTCGCAAGACTTCCGGGCTCGGGTCCGACCCGAGCCCGGGAGCGTCGGGCACTGAAATACGTCCATCCTCGACCTTGCAGAGGTCGTCGAAGATCTCCGCCTCGTGCGTCCCGAAGAAGCGCTCCACGGGCTCTTCGGTGTCCGCGACGGCAAGCAGGTGCAGGGTCGCGAGGAAGCCCGGCCCGAAATAGGGCGAGTGTGGCACATAGCGGACATTGTGCAGGTTGCAGAGCGCCTCGACCTTGCGCATCTCGGTCACGCCGCCGACCTTGGTGACGCTCGGCTGGGCCACGTCCACCGCCTCGGCCTCCAGCATGGCCTGGAACTGCCATGCCGTGCAGAGGTTCTCGCCGGCTGCGATGCCCATATCGGTTCCGTGGCGCAAATCCGCGAGGCCGGCGAAATTCTCCGGCGGCCAGATGGGCTCCTCCAGCCAATGCACGTCGTGCGGTTCGAAGGATTCCGCCTTGGCCACGGCCTCCGCCAGCGTCCAGGGGCAATTGGTGTCCACCATCAGCCGGGCCTCGGCGGGGATCGCGGCGCGGGCGGCGGCCACGGCCGGCTCCATGCGCTCATGCAGCTTGATCCACCGATAGCCCTGCGAGGCGGCATCGGTGCAGCGCTCGCCGACGAGACCGGGATCGAAATAGCGCAGCAGGCTCGCATAGGCTTCCAGCGACATGCGCTGCGCGCCGCCGAGCAGGCGGTGCAAGGGCAGTCCCGCAGCCTTGGCGGCGATGTCCCAGAGCGCGATGTCCAGACCGGAAAGCGCGAAGATCGTCTGCCCGTAGCGCCCGAAGATGTGCAGCATCTTCTGCAACTCGGCGTGCAGCGCCGCGATGCCGCCAGCGTCCCGGCCGACGACGAGCGGGGCGATCATCGTCTCCAGGGCCGCGCGGGTCGAGGGAATCGCGTTGAAGCCGAACGCTTCGCCCCAGCCGACATGGCCTTCGTCGGTCTCGACCCTGACGAGCAGCGTGTCAAGATTGCGCCATTCCGTGCCGCCGAAGCCGGTCGGCGGGCCGCCGTGGTCGAAGGGAATGGACAGGGTGACGGTCTCGACATTCGCGATTTTCACGGGTTCGCCCCCTCATCGGCTTCCATCCAGGCGGCCAGCATTTTCTCGATCCCGCTTTGCGAAAGCCCGTCGCCGATGAAGACGATCCGGCTGGTGCGGTCGTCGGACGGCCAGGATTCCAGAATGGCGGGCGGATGGAACATGTGCTGCACGCCATGCACGGCGACCGGGGTTTCCAGCCCGGTCACATTCAGTATGCCCTTGAGGCGCAGCAGCGATTCGCCGTGGGAGGTAATCAGCGCCTCCAGGAAACCGACCCAGGTATTCCAGGAACAGGCGCCCTCCCGGCGCAGGCAGAAGGAGGTGAACCGGTCGTTGTGGCTGTGGCTGCCGTGGTCGTGGCGATCGTGACCGTGGTGGTCGTGCGCGTGGAAGGCCTCTTCGCGCAGCCAGTTGCGGACATCTGCCGACTTGGTGGCGGGATCGTAGAGGCCGGCGCCGAACAGGCGGTCGGGGTCGATCTCGCCCTGGACCACGCGGTAGCGCGGCGCGCTCGGATTGATGCCGGCCAGGCGATCCTCCAGCGCGGAAATGCCGTCTTCCCCGGCAATGTCGGTCTTGGTCAGCAGCAGCCGGTCGGCCATCGCGGCCTGCTTCAGCGATTCCTCATGCCGGTCGAGCTGGCCGCCGCCATGCACGCCGTCCACCGTGGCCAGCACGCTGTCGAGCCGGAAACAGGTCGCCACCATCGGGTCGGCCATCAGCGTGTGCAGCACGGGCGCCGGATCGGCAAGCCCGGTGGTCTCGATCACCACGCGGTCGAAAGCCGGGATCTCCTCGCGCGCGCGGCTTCCGAACAGGTCGCGCAGGGTCTCGGCGAGCTCGCCCCGGATCGAGCAGCAGATGCAGCCGGAGTCCATCACCGTGATGTTCTCGTCGCTCGACGCCGCGACCAGCTCGTGGTCGAGGCCGACTTCGCCAAACTCGTTGATTACGACGGCTGTGCGCTCCATCCCGTCCCGGCGGATCAGGCGCGAGAGCAGGGTCGTCTTGCCGCTGCCGAGAAACCCGGTGATGACGCTGACCGGCAGCGGGTCGTTGTCGGCGGTCACTGAAACGCCTTGAAGGTAATCAGGGTGAAGGTGTCGGCGACGCCCGGCAGCGTCTGCAGGCGCTCGGTGACGAAATGGCCGGGGTCCGCATCGTCTTCGAGATAGCATTTGACCAGCAGGTCGTACTGCCCCGATGTGGAATAGATCTCCGAAGCCTGTTCGACGTCCTGCGCCAGACGGTCGGCAACCTCATACGCCTTGCCGAGAGAGCATTTCACCATCACGAAGATCGGTCGCATACCGGCCTCCCGGCCTGGAGCCAAGCCTCAGGCAGATTGTGCATCCGGATCGGCGCCGGGACGCAGCAGGAACGCCGGAATGTGCTCGCCAAAGGCCGTATTCGGGCGGGGCGCCTCGGCCGGCGGAACGGCTCGGCGTCCGCGTTCCTTTGCAGCAGGCGCTACCGCCCTGCGGCTCGGCCGGTCTTTCGGAGCGGCGCTGCGCCCGGCGGGGGCGGCGCGTTCGGCCGGGGCCGCCCGGCTGCGGCTGCGGCGCTTCGGCTCATCGTCCCAGTTCGCGGTTTCGACCGTTTCGAGCGTGCGCCGGGGCACGTCGCGGCCGATCAGCTTCTCGATCCGTCCGGCATGGAATGCGTCTTCCGGTTCCGCAATGGTAATGGCGGTGCCCGGCCGTCCCGCCCGCCCGGTCCGGCCGATGCGGTGGACATAGTCTTCGGCATGGATCGGCACGTCGAAGTTGAAGACATGGCTGACGCGCGGGATATCCAGGCCGCGCGCCGCTACATCGGAAGCGACCAGCAGCCGGAGTTCTCCCGACCGGAAGCGGTCGAGCGTCTCCGTGCGCCGGAATTGCGGCATGTCGCCATGCAGCGCCGATGCGTCGAATCCATGCTTCATCAGCGACTTGACCAGGATATCGACATCGCGCTTGCGGTTGCAGAAGACGAGGCCGTTCTCGATCTCCTCCGAGCGCAGGATTTCCCGCAGCGCCGCGCGCTTGTCGCCGCGGTGGACCAGCGTCAGTTGCTGATCGACCGTTTCTGCCGGAGAAGCCGGCGGGGTCACTGCGATTTCCTTCGGATCGTCCAGGAAATTGTCAGCCAGCTTGCGAATCTCGGACGGCATTGTCGCCGAGAAAAACAGCGTCTGGCGCTTCCTGGGCAGCAGGCCGACGATGCGTTCGATATCCGGGATGAAGCCCATATCCAGCATCCGGTCGGCTTCGTCGATGACGAGCACCTTGACGTCGCTCAGCAGGATGCGTCCGCGCTCGAAAAGGTCGATCAGCCGGCCCGGAGTGGCGATCAGGACATCGACGCCGCGCCCGAGCGCCTTTTCCTGGTCGACGAAGCTCTCTCCGCCGATCAGCAGCGCCGTGCTCAGTCGGTGATATTTGCCGTAGCGGTCGAAATTCTCGTTCACCTGGGCGGCAAGCTCGCGCGTCGGCTCCAGAATGAGCGAGCGCGGCATTCGCGCCCGCGCCCGCCCGCTGGCGAGCATGTCGATCATCGGCAGGGTGAATCCGGCGGTCTTGCCGGTGCCGGTCTGCGCGCAACCGAGGACGTCCCGTCCCATGAGCACGACCGGAATTGCCTGTTCCTGAATCGGCGTCGGCTCGGTGTAGCCCGAGTCCTCGACCGCTTTGAGCGTCTCTTCGCTCAGTCCGAGATTTTGGAATGCCATGTGTTCTGTCGAACGATCTCTCATTAAATTGCGTCGATGAAGGGCAGATAGACGAAGTCGAGACTTTGTCAAGAACTTCGGCGGCGCCCCGGTTCGATTTCCGTCCCGACGGAGCCCTGTTCGGGGTCTCCATGCAACATTGCCCGGCCTCGCTGGAGGACACCCCTTGGGATCGGATTCCCTGTTTCGCTGCCCCGGCTCTCCGCTCCGGCCGGAATGACAGGAGGAGCCGATTCGACCGGTGCTCTTCAGCGACGGTGTTGCTATGATGGCGGCTTGAACGAATCGCAAGGCTGGCGAGTGGCATACGCACTTCAACATGGCAGGCCGGTTCCAGTGTGGCGCGCATTCGCTGCCCTTGCCGCCTGCTTCTGCCTCTCGGCGGCTCCTGCGGCCGCGGCCGACCGTCCGCCGCCGCCGAATATCCTTCATCATGGCGGACGATCTCGGCAAGGGGCTGCTGCCGCTCTACGGCGCGAAGGTGGATATCGCCACGCCCAACATCGACCGGCTGGCGCGCGCCGGCTTCGTGTTCGACAACGCCTGGGCCACGCCCCTGTGCATAACTACCCGCACCGAACTCGTCATCGGGCAATACCCCGTCAATAACGGCATCGCGGGGCATCCGGTGATATTCGATATCATCGACGGCGTACTCATGCGCGAGGAAAGCTACGAGCATATCTTTCTCGATCCTCTGCGCCCGCCCAGCTTCGCCCACCCGCTCAAGACGGCCGGCTACGCCACCGCCCTGGCCGGCAAGCGGCGCGCAAAGCCCACTTCCGGAATCATCGTGTCATGCGAGCCTTCGGCTTCGACGAGTGGATGCTTGCCACGGGCCAGAAGCGGACTTCCGCTCTGACCCATGACGGACGGGTGAATTTCGCGCCGGGAGGCATGATGGCCGACCGGCTTGCCGACTTCGTGGCCGATTTCATCGGCCGGCACCGGGACAGGCCCTTCTTCGTCTATTACCCCATGGACATCGTGCACCGTCCGCTGGTGGCGACGCCCGATCGGCCGGGCGCGGCGGGCGGGGGCGTTGAGGGCCTTGAGGTGCGGGCGTTCGATGCGACCACGGTGCGCGAGCCGGGCCGGACGGGGTCGCTGTGGCGGGTTCATTACAGCCTGTGCCTGTCGTCGCTGCGCTGCGACTTCTTCGCGGTGACGCCGGCGCGCGGGGTGGGCAACGGGGAGCATTTCACGCGGTTTCCGGTTGGCGCGGGCGAATACATACTGGCCGACCGGGGCTATGCGACGGTGTCGGGTCTGCGCCATGCGTCGGCCGCCGGCGGGTGGGTCACGGTGCGGGTGACACGGGCGCGCTGGCCTTGCATAGCCCGGACGGGGCGCCGTTCGACCTGCTTGCGGCGGTGTCCGGATTGCGGGACGCCGGGGCGGTCGGCTGTGGCCGGTCGCGGTCGGCGGCCCGCCCGCCGTGCCGGGCCGTGTCTGCACGGTCCGCAAGTCGGTCGAGGCCGCCCGGCGGGCGCGCAAGAGGGCGCGCCGCGAGGTCCGGCGCCAGGGCAGCAAGGTCAAGCCCGAGACGCTCGCCTATGCGAATTATGTCATCGTCTTCACCACCTTCCCCGAAGAGGAGTGCGGCGCTCGCGAGGTGCTCGAATGCTACCGCCTGCGTTGGCAGGTCGAGCTTGCCTTCAAGCGCCTCAAATCGCTGGCCCGGCGCGGCCACCTGCCCAAGCGCGACCCCGAGAGCGCCCGCGCCTGGCTCTACGGCAAGCTCCTCCTCGCCCTGCTGGCCGACAAGGCCATCCACCACGCCCGCACCATTTCCCCCTGGGGATACGACCTGGCGCCGCCGCCGAACCCCTGGCCCCTGGCGCGAGGGCCGCTTCGTCCTCAACCAACTCCGAAGAGACATCGAACCGCCCTTCCCCCTCGCCTGCATCCTCCACTCCTGGAACGCCATCTCACGCGCCCGCGACGACCCCCCAAGACGACAAACGCCTCAACTCAACCACTGGGTCGGGCCATAACTGGTTAGCGCTTACGGGACCCGATCCGGGGGCCGGCCATGACGGCGGGGGCGCCGGGCCGAAAAGGGGGAGGGCCATCCCGGGTTCCCGCTCCAGCCCGGCCCGGCGGGCGAAAAGCGCAGGAAGGCGAGCGCGGCGCGGCCGTAGCGGCGGCGGTCCATGAGGCCGGGCAGGGCCGGCGCATCGCCATGCGCGCTCTCGACGACGACCAGCGCGCCCGGCCGGAGCCAGCCCCCGCGCCCGAGCGCGGCGACCGCCGGCGCGGCCAGCCCCGAGCCCCAGGGCGGGTCCAGCCAGGCGATATCGTAGGCTGCGGACGCAGGCCCGGGGGACGCGGCGTCGCGGGCGTGGATCGTGCCGGCATCGCCGACATTGCGGCGCAGCAGGGTGAGGACAGCCGGGTCGCGCTCAATGAAGCCCGCGCGCGCCGCGCCGCGCGAGAGCGCCTCCAGCCCGACCGCCCCCGTGCCGGCGAAGGCATCGAGGAAGGCGGCGCCTTCGAGCGGCGGGTCGAGCCCGGCATGGACCAGGCGGTCGAACGCCGCCTCGCGCACCCGTTCGGCTGTCGGGCGCACGGAGCGGTCCGCCGGCACGGCAAGCCGCCGCCCGCGCCAGCGGCCGCCGGTAATGCGGATCAGGGCCCGGTTCGAACCATGCGGACAGCTCGCCTCCTCAATTGTCGGGCGGACCCCGATAACCTAGACTGAAAACAGGCATTCGGGCGCTCCATGCGCGCCGACACTCGGGGTCAAGCGCAGGCCGGCTTTTTCAAGAGAGGACGTCATGCGCAGGATCCTCACGGCTCTCGCCGCCCTGTTGGCGATGGCGGCGACCGCGGAGGCCGCCGAGATCAAGATCGGGGTGCTGATGGGCCTTACCGGGCCGATCGAATCGCTGACGCCGGACATGGCGGCCGGCGCGGAACTCGCAATCGGGGAAGTCAATGACAGCAAGGCGCTGCTCGGCGGCGCGGCGGTAACGCCGGTGCGCGGCGACACGACCTGCGTCGATGCCGCGGCGGCGGAACGGCTGATTACCTCCGACCGGGTGAACGCCGTCGTCGGCGGCGACTGTTCGGGCGTAACCACGGCCATACTGCAGAATGTGGCCATGCCGAACGGCGTCGTGATGATCTCGCCGTCCGCGACTTCGCAGGTGCTGTCCACGCTGGAGGACAACGGCCTGTTCTTCCGCACCGCGCCCTCCGACGCCCGCCAGGGACAAGTGATTTCCGCGGTGCTGAAGGAGCGCGGCGTCGGGGCTATCGCGGTCACCTGTACCAACAACGACTACGGCAAGGGCCTCGCCGACAGCATCGCCACCAATTTCAGGGCGATGGGCGGCGCGGTGACGATCGCGGCCGCCCATGAGGACGGCAAGGGCGACTATTCCGCCGAGGTCGCCGCGCTCGCCGCCGCTGGCGGGGACGTGCTCGTGGTCTCCGGCTATCTCGACCAGGGCGGCAAGGGCATAATCCAGGCCGCGCTCGACACGGGCGCGTTCTAGACCTTCGTGCTGCCCGACGGCATGGTCGGCGACAGCCTCACCGCCGCCATCGGCGCGGACCTGAACGGCTCCTTCGGCACGGTTCCGGGCACGGACAGCACGGGGGCTGCGACCTTCGCCGGCATGGCCGAAGCCGCCGGCTTCAAGGCCGGCCCGTTCACGGGCGAGTCCTACGCCGCCGCCGCGCTCATCATGCTCGCCATGCAGGCCGCCGGCTCCGGCTACAGCGGAAAGCTCAAGGACCATGCGATGGCGGTCGCCAACGCGTCCGGCAAGACGATCCATCCGGGCGAACTCGCCAGGGCGCTGGGAATCATCGCCGGCGGCGGCGATGTGGACTATGTCGGCGCCTCCGCGGTCGAGCTGATCGGCCAAGGCGAGAGCGCCGGCAATTACCGCGAGATCGCGGTCGAGGACGGCAAGATCGTCACCGTGCGGTATCGCTGACGGCGGACGGGCGGCGCGGCTGCGATGCCCGCCGCCCGGCCTTCCGGCTCCTCGCGCCGGCCGCGCCCGGCGCATGGCCGATGATCCGCGTCGCCGGGGTCTTCAAGCGCTTCGGCGGCTTCGCGGCCGTGGACGGCGCGAGCCTGGAGATCGCCCGGGGCTCGATCGCGGGGCTGATCGGGCCGAACGGCGCCGGCAAGACCACGCTCTTCAACCTGATCGCAGGCGTGCTCGTGCCGGATTCGGGGCGCATCTTCCTCGGCGCGGAGGATGTGACCGGCCTCAAGCCGCACCAATTGTTCCACCGGGGCCTGCTCCGGACCTTTCGGATCGCGCATGAGTTCGCGACGCTCACCGTGTGCGAGAATCTGATGACCGTGCCCGCGGGCCAGACCGGCGAGGGCCTTCTGGGGGCGTGGCTGCAGCCCGGAACGGTCCGCGAGGAGGAACGGGCGAACCGGGCCAGGGCCGACGATGTGATCGACTTCCTCGGCCTCGGCCCTGTCGCCGACGAGCCGGCCGGCAACCTCTCGGGCAGCCAGAAGAAGCTGCTGGAGCTCAGCCGGACCATGATGGTCGATGCCCGCGTCGTGCTGCTCGACGAGGTCGGCGCCGGCGTCAACCGCACCCTGCTGCGCCGGATTGCCGAGGCCATCCTCCGCCTGAATGTCGAGCGCGGCTACACCTTCTGCATGATCGAGCACGATATGGAATTCATCTCCCGGCTCTGCGACCCGGTGATCGTGATGGTGGAGGGCCGCGTGCTGACCCAGGGTTCCGCCGACCGGATCATGGCCGACGAGGCGGTGATCGAGGCCTGTCTCGGCCGGGGCGCGGCGGCGGGCGGCCCGTGAGTTTCCTCGAGGGCGAGGCGATGATCGGCGGCTATGGCGGGGCTGACATCGTCCACGATTGCTCGATCGCCGTGGACCGGGGCGAGATCGCCGTCATCGTTGCCCCCAACGGGGCGGGGAAATCGACCGCCATGAAGGCGCTGCTCGGCATGGTGGCGCTCCGTTCCGGCAAGGTGCTGCTGGACGGCGAGGACATCACCGGCCTCTCGCCCCAGGACCGGGTCAGGCGCGGCATGGCCTTCGTGCCGCAGACCGACAATGTGTTCGTCACCATGACGGTGCGGGAAAATCTGGAGATGGGCGCGTTCCTCCGGCGCGGCGACATCGCCGGCACGATGGACCGCGCATTCGAGCTTTTCCCGGCGCTGAAGGAGAAGCGCAGCAGCCCGGCCGGCGAGCTCTCGGGCGGCCAGCGCCAGCAGGTCGCCGTCGGGCGCGCGCTGATGACCGAACCCGCCGCGCTGATGCTGGACGAGCCGACGGCCGGCGTCTCGCCCGTCGTGATGGACGACCTGTTCGAGCGGATGCGGAAACCCGCAGCGCCGGCATCGCCGTCCTGATGGCCGAGCAGAACGCCCGCCAGGCGCTCGCCATCGCCGACCGGGGCTATGTGCTCGTCACCGGCCGGAACCGCTTCACCGACACGGGCCGCGCGCTCCTCGCCAATCCGGAAGTGCGCCGCTCGGTCCTCGGGGGCTGAGGGGTGCTGCTCGACCTCGCACATGCGGCGATCCTGCTCAGCAACTATGTCATCGTGCCGGGCCCCGCCTATGCCGCGCAGCTTGCGCTTGGGGGCGCTCGGCATCACGCTCGTCTTCGGCGTCCTGCGTTTCGCCAATCTCGCGCATGGCGACCTGATGGCCTTCGGCGCGATGGCGACGATCCTCGCGACATGGCTGCTCCAGGCTTGGGGCGTGGGCATCGACCCGCTGCCGACGGCCCTGCTGGCGCTGCCCTTCGGCATGGCCGCCGCCGCCACGCTCGCCGCCGACCGGATGGTGTTCCGCTTCTACCGGCGCAAGCGCGGCGCGCCCATCGTGTTTGTCATGGCCTCGCTCGGCGTCATGTTCGTGCTGAACGGCGCGGTGCGCTTCATCATCGGCCCGGACGACCGGCAATTCACCGACGGCGCGCGCTTCCTGGTGAAGGCGCGCGAGTTCAAGCAGGCGACCGGCCTGGCCAAAGGCCTCTCGATCAAGACGACCCAGTGCCTGACCGTCGCTGTGGCGGTCATCGTGGTCATCCTGGTCTTCCGCTTCCTGCAGCGCACCCGGACCGGGAAATCCATGCGCGCCTATTCGGACAATGAGAACCTGGCGCTGCTTTCCGGCATCGACCCGGAACGCGTGGCGCTCATCGCCTGGGCGGTCGCGGCGGCGCTCGCCGCCATTGCCGGCGCGCTCTACGGGCTCGACAAGAGCTTCAAGCCCTTCACCTATTTCCAGCTTCTGCTGCCCATGTTCGCGGCCGCCATACTGGGCGGCATCGGCCAGCCGGTCGGCGCCGTCGTCGGCGCCTTCTCCGAGGTCACCGCCACCTATGCCTGGAAGAAGTTCCTGCACTACCTGCTGCCCGAACCGTGGCGACCGGACGGCCTCGCCCAGCTTCTCTCGACCGGCTACAAGTTCGCCGTCTCCTTCGCGATCCTGGTTCTCGTCCTGCTGCTGCGCCCGTCGGGCATCTTCAGGGGGCGGGTGCTGTGACGCCGGCGGCGCGGAACGGGACCGCGCTCGCCGCTGTCGGCGGTGGGCTTCGGCCAGTCCTGGCCACTGGCGCTGGCGGTGCTGAACCTCTGCCTCATCTCCGCCCTCATGTCGCTTGCGGTCAACATCCGGTGGGGCTATGCGGGCCTGTTCAATATCGGAATCATGGTCTTCGCCGCGCTCGGCGGGCTTGCGGACGTGCTCGTGTCGCGCCCGCCCGTGCCGGCCGCCTAGGCGGCCGGCACGGGCGGGCGGCGGGGGCCTGCTCATTGCGCTCGTCGTCCTGATGGCGGCGGGCGGGCGCTGGCGGTCGTCATCCTCGCCGGCCTCTTCGGCGCGCGGGCCTTCTTCGACCCGGCGGTGGACGCCATTTAGGCGGTGGAGCCCACCAGGACCGGCTATCTCGGCGGCCTCGGCCTGCCCATCGTCCTCTCCTGGTTCGCGGGCGGGCTGTTCGCCGCCGCCGCCTTCGTCATCGGCCGGATCGCGCTCGGGCTGCGCTCGGACTATTTCGCCATCGCCACGCTCGGCATTTCCGAGATCGTCATCGCCGTGCTCAAGAACGTGACCGGGCTCGCCCGGCCGGTGCCCTGTGAGGCGGACCTGCAGCGGGACCCGCTCTTCATCGACATGGTGGCCGTGCTGCACAGCCGGAGCCCGGAGGCGCTGACGGGCGCGGCCCATGCCGATGCGCTCCGGGCGTTTGCGGTCCAGTCCTCGAGCCTGTTCGTGAAGCTCTGCTATGCTGGCCTGTTCCTCGTCGTGCTGGCGGTGGTGTTCTGGCTCTCGGAACGCGCGCTGCACTCGCCCTGGGGGCGCATGATGCGGGCGATCCGGGACAATGAGACCGCCGCCGGCGCCGTGGGCAAGGATGTGACCCGCCGCCACCGCCAGGTCTTTATCCTGGGCTCGGCCGTCGTCGGCATTGCGGGCGCCATGCTGGTCACGCTCGACGGCCAGTTCACGCCGGGCGGCTACCAGCCGCTCCGCTTCACCTTCCTCATCTGGGTAATGGTGGTCGTCGGCGGCTCCGGCAACAATCTGGGCGCGGTGCTGGGCGGCTTCCTCGTCTGGTTCGTCTGGATCGAGGCGGAACCGGCGGGCCTCTGGCTGATGCAGGCGCTGATCGCCGGCCTGCCCGAGGGCAGCGCCGTTGGCGAGCATCTGCTGGCCGGCGCCCCGCACATGCGCCCGCTGGTCATGGGCCTCATCCTGCTCCTCGTCATGCGCTTCCGCCCCCACGGCCTCGTCCCCGCCCGAAGCGGCCCCGCCCCGGAGCGGTGAGGCGCGCGGCATTTCCCCATGGCAAGGAGGCAGGCATGGTTCGGGCCATCGCAACCGTGCGGAAAGCAGGTCGATTCTTACGCCGGTCCTCGCGGCGGCGCAGCGCCTGTGTCTGCCGGACGACTGGACATTCGCCGATCGTGTCCCAGGCGGTGGTGTAAGAGCCTGTCGTCCGTTGCGGTATCCGGCGGGTGGGGCCGGGCCGCTCAGTCTGCCGCGGCGGGCATCTTGACGGTTGTATTGTCGCTCACGGGAGCGATGGCTTCCAGCGTCATGTATCCGGCTCTCTGGACGGCCCCTTCGTCGTTCTGCTCGAGGAGGCTCGCGCCGATCGGCCGGGCGATGGCGTCCTCGTTGGGGAAGATGGCGACGGTATCGGTGCGTCGCTTGCCTTCGCCATGGAGGCGTTCGAGCGGGTTTGTCGCGTGCAGCCTGGCGCGATGCGCGGCCGGGAAGGTCATACAGGCCGGGACGTCGTGCTCGGCCTCGTCCATGATAGCGGCGCGCTTCGCCGCCCTGGCCCCGAGCCGGTCGGCGCCCTGGCGCCACGGGGCGGACGCGCTGTCGGCATCCTCCTGGGCGAAGGCGGTCGTGACGAAGGCGCAGACGACGCGCCGGCCCTGCTTGCCGGCATGAGCGAGCGGGTTGCGCATGAAGTGCGCGCGGCAGCGCTGCCATGTGGCGCCGGGGATGCGGGTCGCGGCGGCCTTGAGGCCCTTGCGGTCGTCGCAGATCGCCAGCTTGAGGCCGCGCCGCCTGCGGCGGGCCACGAGATTGCGAAGTCCACGCCACACTGCACGGCGACCTCGCCACCATCGTCGAATGGACCGGAGGAGGCGGCGGAAAGGGAGGAACCGGCACGCCCGGACCGGGAGTGTCGGTATCGGCGGAAACGGGGAAGGGGATCCGGCATGAATTCGCCCAGTGTTTTGCGCAGCATCGGCATGCTCCGCCGCAGCGCTGCCTTGCTTGTCGCCGCCGGCGCCCTGCTGGCGCTCGGCGCTTGCCAGACGACGCAAACGCCGTCCCGAGCCGGCGAACGGGTCAAGTATGTCTCCTCGAACATAGACTTTTCCGGGACGCCTTCGCCGGCCGGCTGAAGAAGGATACGGTGACGCTGGAAGGGCGCCTGCTCCTGCCCGAGGGCGATGGACCGTTCCCGGTCGCGGTCTGGCGGCACGGCTCCGGCACGCCTTACGGCCGCACGATCGCGAAGTTCCGCGAAGACCTGCGCCGGGCGCTGGCCGCCAAGGGCATCGGTCTTTTCATCGCGGACAGCTATTCCGGCAGGGGCCTTGGCGAATCCTCGGGAGATCAGAGCACCTTGTCGGGCGCGAGCCGCGTGACGGATGCGTTCCGGGCGCTGGAGGCCCTGGCCGCGCACCCCCGGGTGGACGGGGCGCGCATCGGCATTACCGGAGCGAGTTGGGGCGGAACTGTCTCGATCCGGACCAGCCATGAGCCCTATGCAGCGGCCGTCCTGCCCGGCGGCCCGCGTTATGCGGCGCATGCGTCCTTCTATCCCTCCTGCAGCGCCCGCTTCGAGCGCTACGAGCCGACCGGCGCGCCGGTGCTGTTCCTTCTCGGGGAGGCGGACGACTACACTTGGGCCAGATTCTGCAAGGAGCTGGCCCGGGAAATGCGGCGGGCCGGCGCCGAGGTCGAGGCGGTCTCCTATCCGGGCGCTTATCATTCCTTCATCAGATCGAAGCCCGTTCGCTGGGTCGAGACGCCATGGCATTTCAACCATTGCGGCCCGTCCGTGCTGGGAATCGACGGGGAAACGCGCTCGCGGAGGGCGGGAAGCTCGGAAGGAATTTCATGGCTGCAATTGATCCGTAAGGCGGTCGCGCCCGGCGGCTGCGCCGAGCGAGGCGTCACCGCGGGGCGCAACGAGGCCGCGGCGCGGGATTCGCCAAAACGCACCGCAGCCTTCTTCGCCGCTCATCTGAAGAAGGCGCCGCCTTCCTCGTGACCGGCAGGAAGACATAATCTGCAACCTTTCCGAAGCGATCGGCACTTCCAGCACCATGCGCCGGGCGCGTTCCGGCCAGGCGCCGACGCTTGCACTTCCTCTCCCTTCTCCCATATACCGACGCTGCCGGATGCCACAATGCCCGGGTCCGGTTCGTGCGCGTCCCGCTTTATCGGGAAGGGGAGGCGGCGCCATGTCGCGGATACCCGTTTTCAACAGCCCGCTGCTGCTCGGTTTCGACCGTCTGGAACAGATGCTGGACTCCGTGTCGAAGGCGTCGGCCGACGGCTATCCGCCCTACAATATCGAACGGACGGGCGACAACCGGCTGCGCATTTCGCTGGCGGTCGCGGGCTTTTCGCGCGAGGACCTTGCGGTCTCGGTCGAGGACCGGCAGTTGATCGTGCGCGGGCGGCGCGGCGAGGAAGCGGAGGGGCGCGTCTTTCTGCACCGGGGCATCGCGGCGCGCCAGTTCCAGCGGCGCTTCGTGCTGGCCGATGGCATCGAGGTGGAGAAGGCGCATACGAAAAACGGCCTCCTGCATATCGACCTTGCGCGCCCGGAACCGGAGGTCCGCACTCGAACCATCGAGATAGACGCGGGGTAGGTTCGGGCCGGTCCGTCAGCGCTGGGCCGTTTGCCAGTCGGGTGCTGTGTAGAAGGGGGCGCCGGAGGACGGCAAGGGCGCACGGCCGCGGATGATGTCGGCAGCCTTTTCCGCGATCATGATCGTCGGCGCGTTGAGATTGCCGGTGGTGATCGTCGGCACGATCGAGCTGTCCACCACGCGCAGGCCGTCCATGCCGCGAACCCGAAGCTCCGGATCGACGACCGCCATGGCGTCGGCGCCCATCCTGCAGGTCCCGCAGGGGTGGTAGGCGCTCTGGACGGTCTCGCGGACGAAGGCGTCGATCTCCTCGTCGCTCCGCACCGCCTCGCCCGGCGCGAGTTCGCGGCCGCGCCAGGGGTCGAAGGCGGGCCGGGCGAAGATTTCCCGCGTGAGGCGGACGCAGGCGCGCATCTCCGCCCAGTCGTCGGGGCGGCTCATATAGTCGAACCGCACGCTCGGCGGCTCCAGCGGGTCGGCGGAGGCGAGCCGGACCTCGCCGCGGGATTTCGAGCGCATCGGGCCGACATGGGCCTGGTAGCCGTGGCAGCGGACCTGCTCGCTCATGTCATAGGACGCCGCGAGCGGCAGGAAGTGGTACTGGATGTCCGGCCAGCGCACGCCCGCTCGCGAGCGGATGAAACCGCCGGCCTCGAAATGGTTGGTGGCGCCCAGCCCCGACTTGAACAGGAACCAGCGGACGCCGATCAGGGCCTTTTGCAGGAGACCGGTCGCGGAATGGAGGGTGATCGGCTGCGTGCATTCCTGCTGGACATAGAGTTCCAGATGGTCCTGGAGGTTCCGGCCGACGCCGGGCAGGTCCCGGACAACCCGAATGCCATGCTCCTCGAGCTGGGCGGCCGGGCCGATGCCGGAGAGCATCAGGAGCTGCGGTGCGTTGATCGGGCCGCCCGAAAGGACGACCTCGCGCCGCGCCCGCGCCGCGCGGACCGTGCCGCCCTGCCGGTATTCGACGCCGCAGGCGCGTCCGTCCTCCAGCAGGATGCGGGTTGCGAGCGCGCCGGTCCTCACAGCCAGGTCGGGCCTTCCCGCCGCAGGCTTCAGGTATGCGTTGGCGGCGCTCCAGCGCCGGCCCCGGTGGACGGTCATGTCCATCGGCCCGAAGCCTTCCTGGCGGTAGCCGTTCATGTCGGCCGTGCGCGCGTAACCCGCCTGCTCGCCCGCCTCGATGAAGGCGGCATAGAGCGGGCTCGCCATGCGCCCGCGCGAGGTGTTGAGCGGGCCGGAATCGCCGCGCCAGTCGTCGCCGCCGCCGCTGAAGCTTTCCGCCTTGCGGTAGTAGGGCAGGACCTCGGCCCAGGACCAGCCGCGCGCGCCGCCCTCCGCCCAGCCGTCGAAATCGAGCGGGTTGCCGCGCACATAGGCCATGCCGTTGACGGAGGACGAGCCGCCAAGCACCCGGCCGCGCGGACAGTGGAGGCGCCGCCCCCCCAGATGCGGTTCCGGCTCGGTCCGGTAGTGCCAGCCATAGCGCCTGTGGCCCATGGCGACGGCGAGCGCGGAGGGCATCTGCAGGAAGATGCTGCGGTCGCTGCCGCCGGCCTCCAGCAGCAGCACGCTCGCCTTTCCGTCCTCGGTCAGCCGGTTGGCGAGCACGCAGCCTGCGGACCCGGCGCCGACCACGACGTAATCGAAAATCCCGCTCTCGCTCATTCGCGCGTCCCGCCGCTTCTTTCCTTGCGGCGTGCATATGGTAGCCGTACCATGACGCACTTGGCAGTTGGCGGGATGCAGGTGGACACCGGAACGGGAGGACAAGGCAATGACGAAGCACAGACGCATGGCGGCAATCGGGGTCGTTGCCGTCCTGACGATGTCCTCCGCCGGCTGGGCGGCCGATCCGGACTCCTGCAAGGCGGTCCGGTTCTCGGATGTCGGGTGGACCGACATCACCTCAACCACCGCCGCCGCCTCGGTCGTCCTCTCGGGCCTCGGCTACGAGCCGAGCGCGACCGTGCTCTCGGTGCCGGTCACCTATACCAGCCTCAGGAACGGCGATATCGACGTCTTCCTCGGCAATTGGATGCCGACGATGGAGGCGGACATAGCGCCCTATCGCGAGGACGGGTCGGTCGAGACCCTGGGCATGAACCTCACCGGCGCCAAATACACGCTGGCCGTCAACAAGCTGGCGGCGGACGGCGGCATCGAGAGCTTCGCCGACATCGCCAGGCACCGCGACATGCTGGAAGGCAAGATCTACGGCATCGAACCCGGCAATGACGGCAACCGGCTGATCCAGAGCATGATCGACAAGGACGCCTTCGGCCTGAAGGGCTTCGAGGTCGTCGAGTCGAGCGAGCAGGGCATGCTGGCGCAGCTTGCCCGCGCCAACCGCAAGGACGAGTGGATCGTCTTCCTGGGCTGGGAGCCGCATCCGATGAACGCCAATTTCGAGCTGACCTATCTCGATGGCGGCGACGACTGGTTCGGCCCCGATTTCGGCGGTGCCGAGGTATTCACCAATGTCCGGCGAGGCTATGCCGCCGCGTGCCCCAATGTCGGCAGGCTGCTGGCCAATCTCGAATTCACGCTGGCCATGGAAAACGAGATCATGACGGCGATCCTCGACGGGGGCGAGGAGCCCGACAAGGCGGCGACGGCGTGGCTCAAGGCCAATCCGGATGTGCTGGCGGGCTGGCTCGACGGCGTGACGACCATGGATGGCGGCGACGGGATGGCGGCCGTAAAGGCGCATCTCGAGCTTTAGCCGCGCCTCCGGCCGATAACGGCCGGAAACGCCGCGGGGCGGATCTTGGACTGGCTGACGGACCATAAGATCCCGCTCGGCAAGTGGATCGCGTCCTTCGTGGACCTGCTGCTGGACCGGGCGGCGTGGTTCTTCGACTACCTGTCCGAGATACTGAAATTCCTGATCGAGGGCGTGGCCGGCCTGGCGCTTGCCGTGCCGGGGCTCGTCCTGGTGACGGCGGTCGCCGGCTTCGCCTTCTGGCTGCACCGGTCCTGGAAGCTGGCCGCCGCAGTCGTGCTGACGCTGCTTCTGGTCATCAATCTCGGCTACTGGCAAACGACGGTCCAGACGCTGACCCTGATCCTGTTCTCGACCGCGATCTGCATCGCCGTCGGCGTGCCCATGGGCATCGCGGCGGCGCACCGGCCCTGGCTCTACAGCGCCATCCGCCCGGCGCTCGACCTGATGCAGACCATCCCGACCTTCGTCTATCTGATCCCAACCATGATCATGTTCGGCCTCGGCGTGGTGCCGGGCCTGATCTCCACCGTGATCTTCGCCATCCCGGCCCCCGTCCGCCTCACCCATCTCGGCATCTCCAGCGTGCCCCGTCCGCTGGTGGAGGCCGGCGAGGCTTTCGGCGCGACACGCCGCCAGCTCCTGTGGAAGGTGGAGCTGCCGCATGCCATGCCGACCATCATGGCGGGCGTGACCCAATGCATCATGCTCAGCCTCTCCATGGTCGTGATCGCGGCGATGGTGGGCGCGCCGGGGCTGGGCGTGCCGGTGCTGCGCGCGCTCAATACCGTCAACATCGCCAAGGGCTTCGAGGCCGGGCTCGCCATCGTCATCGTCGCCATCCTGCTGGACCGCATCTGCAAGCAGCCGGGCGGCGGCAGGGATCGGGGCTGAACCATTCCCGCAATCGCACTCAAGGACGTGGATATCCTGTTCGGCGGCGATACAAGGGCCGCGCTGGACATGCTCGATCGGGGCGCCGACCGGCAGGAAATCCAGGACGAGACGGGCTCCGTCGTGGGCGTTGCCGGGGCTTCGCTTGGGGTTCGTCCAGGCGAGATCTGCGTGCTGATGGGCCTTTCCGGCTCCGGCAAATCGACCCTGCTGCGCGCCGTCAACGGCCTCTGCCCGGTAACGCGCGGGCAAGTGCTGGTGCAGGATGGCGGGGCCGCCCTCGACATCGCCGGCTGCGATGCGGCCACGCTCCGGCGGATGCGCATGGAGCGCATCGCCATGGTGTTCCAGCAATTCGCTCTGCTGCCCTGGCGCACCGTGCAGGAGAATGTGAGCTTCGGGCTGGAGCTGCGCGGCATGGGCCGGGCCGAGCGCGACGCCGTCGTCGACGAGAAGCTGAAGCTGGTCGATCTCGACCGCTGGCGGGGCCGGTTCGTGCATGAGCTTTCCGGCGGCATGCAACAGCGCGTCGGCCTCGCCCGCGCGCTTGCGACGGATTCCGACATCCTGCTGATGGATGAGCCGTTCTCCGCCCTCGACCCGCTCATCCGCGAGCATCTGCAGGACGAGCTGCTGGACCTGCAGCGCCGGCTCGGCAAGACGATCCTGTTCGTCAGTCACGACCTCAACGAGGCGCTCAAGCTCGGCCGGCACATCGCCATCATGGAGGCGGGCCGCATCGTCCAGTTCGGCGAGCCGGAGGAGATCGTGTTGAACCCCGCCAATGCCTATGTGGCGGAATTCATCGCGCATATGGATGCGCTCAACGTGCTGCGCTGCCGTTCGCTGATGACGCCTGCGGCGGACATCCCGCGCGAGGGCGGCGCGCTGCTGCTCGACTGGTCGGGCCGCAACCGCGTTGCGCTGAGCGCTACGGGGGAGCCTGTGGGGGCGACCGCCGAGCCCGGCCCCGCCGCGCTCCGGCATTACACGCCCGACATGGACCTGGCGGCGCTCACGGGCAGCGACATCTGCGCCGCGCCGCCGACGCTCCGGATGCGGACCGCCATTGAAATCCGCCACCGCACCGGCCGCCCGGTACTGATGATCGAGGAAGGCCGGCTCGTCGGCGTTATCGGCGACGAAGAAATCTACCGGGGCCTGCTGAGCCAGGGCGCCTCTTCTTCCAGGGGCTGACCGTTCCCGCAACCGGCGCGGGAAACGCTCGCAATGCGCGATTATACCATCGGCAGGTAGTTAGAACCCATGTGTGCATTTTGTGTTCCGATCGAGGTGATTTGGTTTGGCAGTGAGACGAGTTTATTCCCGCCTTGCCTTTCTTCGGGCATATGGCGGCGAAGATGCAGGCGGGGGTCGTTCTCCGGTCCCTGGGCGCGGAGGGTCGCGCGCCGCGTTTCGCCCCTCGCCGGGCGATCTCGTTCTTCCGCCCGACGCGGGCCTCGTCCCGCCACCGGACTTCGATCTCGACACCGCCACCGAACCCGGCGCGGATCTCCCTCAGGCGTTCGGGGAAGTTTGTTTGAACGCCGCCATGGCCTCCCGGTCCCGGGCATAGTGGCGCGGGCGCGCAGAAAGCCCGGCGTAGCCCATCCGGCGCAACTCCTGTCCGATTGTCGTTTCCGCCAACGACACGCCAAACCGGTTCCGAAGCCATGCCGCCGGGTCGCAGCGTCGCCAGCGCACCGCGCCGTGGAGCGCCGGGGCCGGGCCGCTCTCCACTACCGCCGCCGGGGCCGCGCGTTGCTCCTCGTTCAGTTTGTAAGGCGGACCCGGAGCCTTGCGATCCTTCAAGCCCTCCGGCCCGGCCGCGTTGAAGCGCAGAACCCGGTCCCGAACGATCCGCAGCCCCACCCCCGCAAATCGCGCCGCGTCCGAACGACGATCGCCGTCGCAGATCAACGCCAGTGTGGGAAGACGACGGGTCTGCGCCCCGTCGCGGTTCCGCTTCGCAAGGCGACGCAAACCGGACGCATCGAAATCTCCGATCGTTTCCCAGGCGGTGGTGTAAGAGCCTGTCGTCGGTTGCGGTATCCGGCGGGTGGGGCCGGGCCGCTCAGTCTGCCGCGGCGGGCATCTTGACGGTTGTATTGTCGCTCACGGGAGCGATGGCTTCCAGCGTCACGTATCCGGCTCTCTGGACGGCCCCTTCGTCGTTCTGCTCGAGGAGGCTCGCGCCGATCGGCCGGGCGATGGCGTCCTCGTTGGGGAAGATGGCGACGGTATCGGTGCGTCGCTTGACTTCGCCATGGAGGCGTTCGAGCGGGTTTGTCGCGTGCAGCCTGGCGCGATGCGCGGCCGGGAAGGTCATACAGGCCGGGACGCCGTGCTCGGCCTTGTCCATGATAGCGGCGAGCTTCGCCGCCCTGGCCCCGAGCCGGTCGGCGCCCTGGCGCCACGGGGCGGACGCGCTGTCGGCATCCTCCTGGGCGAAGGCGGTCGTGACGAAGGCGCAGACGACGCGCCGGCCCTGCTTGCCGGCATGAGCGAGCCGGTTGCGCATGAAGTGCGCGCGGCAGCGCTGCCATGCGGCGCCGGGGATGCGGGTCGCGGCGGCCTTGAGGCCCTTGCGGTCGTCGCAGATCGCCAGCTTGACGCCGCGCCGCCTGCGGCGGGCCGGGGAGCGAAGGAACGCGGTCCGGAAGGTCCCGGCCTCGGACGCGCCGCTCGCCCGGCCTCGGACGCGCCGCTCGCCATGCCGCGCCCCTCGCGGCGGCCCCGGTCGTTGACCGCCACCGCGATGGTGACCGCGACCGGGACGACGCGCCCGGTCTCGCGCCTCTTCGCACAGGTCGCGTCCCGGCACAGATACGGCCAGTCGCCCTCCAGCGGGCGGTCGAGGAAGTCGCGGCTCTTGTCGTCGATCCCGCCGCACAGCCGCGAGACCTGGCTCCCGGAGAGGCCCGACATCCCCATGGCCTGCGCCGGGTCGTCGACCGAGCGGGGCGACACGCCCTCGATGCAGGCCTCCCGGATCACCGCAGTCAGCGCCTTCTCCGCCATCCGGCGCGGCTCCGGGAAGCCGGGGCAGTAACTCCCCTTGCGCCGCTGCGGGCGCTTCAACTCGACCGCGCCGGCCCGCGTCTCCCGGACCCGGTCGCGGTAGCCGTTGCGCTGCGCGATCCGGGCCGGCGAACGCTCGCCGGGCGCCGCCCCGGCAAGGCCCTCGACCTCAAGCGCCATCGGACGCTCGACCGTGAAGGCGATCGTCTCGCGAAGCAGGTCCGCCTCGGAACTCTTCGCCAACAGCGCCCGCAAGGTCATCATGTCGTTGGCGGTCATCGTGGTCTTCCTCCGGTCGGGTGGACTATCCAGGCCCAACCCTGACCGGCGCCGCGATGGCCTCCGCTATGGATAGGTGGCCCCCCGCCGCCAGACACGTCGCGGTCGCTGCGGCGGGCCACTTACCCATAGACACCAGCGGAAGCCTCGCCTCCTACAACACGCCCGGGGACACGATCTCAATCGGCGCCGCCTGATGGCTAAACCGGGCAGCAATAGACTTGTTCCGGGCATGACGGATTGAATGTGGAACCGTCGGCCGAGTCGGGTATACAAGCTCTTTCCCCTTCCGGCCCCGACCACCGCATTGACGCTATGCGCAGGCCGCCCTAGCGTCGGGCGGCCTTGCTTGGGGACGCTGCGCACATGCCGGACGGAAATGTCCTTCTGGAGGCGCGCGGCATCGTCAAGCGCTTTGGCGGCGCGGCCGCCAACGACCATATCGACCTTGCCGTTCATGCCGGCGAGATTCACGCGCTGCTGGGTGAGAACGGCGCCGGCAAATCGACGCTCGTCAAGATTCTCTACGGCTCGCTGCAGCCGGACGAAGGCGCGGTGAGCTGGGAAGGCCGGCCGACGGCGATCGGCAACCCGGCGGCGGCGCGCGCGCTCGGCATCGCCATGGTGTTCCAGCATTTCTCGCTCTTCGAGGGGCTGACCGTCGCCGAGAACATTGCGCTGGCGCTGCCGCCGGACGCGGCGGGACGCAGGCTCGCCGACGATGTTCGCTCCGTCTCCCAGACCTGGGGCCTGCCGCTCGATCCGGTGGCGCGGGTGGCCGGCCTGCCGGTGGGTGTCCGCCAGCGCATCGAGATCGTCCGCTGCCTGCTGCAGCGCCCGCGCCTGCTCATCATGGACGAACCGACCTCGGTGCTGACCCCGCAAGAGGCCGAACGGCTGTTCGAAACCCTGCGCCGGCTCGCGGGCGAGGGTTGCGCGGTGCTCTATATCAGCCACCGCTTGGAAGAGGTCCGCCGGCTCTGCCACAGCGCAACCGTGCTGCGGCACGGGCGGGTGGTCGGCCGGCCGGACCCGAAGACGGCGAGCATGGCGGCCCTCGCCCGGCTGATGGTGGGCGCCGATGTCGAGGGCGCCGACAGCCGCGACGGCGAACCCGCCGCGAACGGCCCGGTGCGCCTCGCCGTTCGCGGCCTCTCGCAGGAAGCCGGCACGCCCTTCGGCGTCGCGCTGGACGACATCTCGCTCGAAGTGCGCGGCGGCGAGATCGTGGGCGTGGCGGGCGTCGCCGGCAACGGACAGGACGAACTGTTCGCGGCGCTCTCCGGGGAGGCGCGGGCCTCCGACAATGCCGCCGTCGAAATAGACGGACAGGCCTGCGGACGCGCAGGGCCGCGGCGGCGGCGGCGCCTGGGCGCGGCCTTCATCCCGGAGGAGCGGCTGGGCCACGGCGCTGTGCCGGCCATGCGCCTGTCGGATAACGTCGTGCTCACGCGGTACGGCACCGACCTGGAGCTGGCGACGGGCGGCCTTCTGCATCTTTCCCGCGCGCACCGCCTCGCGCGGCGCATCGTGGAGCGCTTCGATGTGCGCGCGCCGGAAGGCGACCCGGAGGCCGGGGCGCTTTCCGGCGGCAACCTGCAGAAATTCGTCGTGGGGCGCGAGCTGGACCGCCGGCCGGGCGTGCTGGCGGTGAGCCAGCCGACCTGGGGCGTCGATATCGGCGCGGCGACCGAAATCCGCCGCGAACTGGCGGCGCTCGCGCGCGGCGGCGCAGCCGTGCTGGCGATCAGCCAGGACCTCGACGAGATTCTCGAAATTTCGGACCGCATCGCCGTGATCTCGCGGGGCCGGCTCTCCCCGGCGGTCCCGGCCGGCGAGACGACCCGGGAGGCCATCGGCCTGCTCATGGGTGGCGCGGGAGACTGAGGGACATGCGGATCGAACTCCGGCAGCGGTCGGAAGATTCGCGCCCGATGGTCTGGCTGTCGCCGCTGCTGGCGCTCGGACTCACGCTTGTCTTCGGCACATTTCTGTTCGCGGCGCTCGGGCACGACCCGCTGCGGGCGCTTTACCTGTATTTCGTCAAGCCGCTCACCGAGGCCTGGTCGCTGGAGGAAATCGTCGTCAAGGCGACGCCGCTTGCGCTCATCGGCGTCGGGCTCGCGCTCGCCTTCCGCACCAATGTCTGGAACATCGGCGCGGAGGGGCAATACACGGCGGGCGCCGTCTGCGGGTCGATCCTGCCGGTCATGCTGCCCGAATTGCAGGGATCGCTGCTCCTGCCGGCCGTGCTGCTGTGCGGCGTGCTGGGCGGCATGGCCTGGGCGGCGATACCCGCCTTCTTCCGCGTGCGCTTCGGCGCCAGCGAAATCCTGACCTCGCTGATGCTGGTCTATGTCGCCCAGCTCCTGCTCGACTGGCTGGTGCGCGGGCCCTGGCGCGACCCCGAGGGATATAATTTCCCCGAGTCGCGGCTCTTCGAGGCCGATGCTGTGATCCCGGCGCTGGCCGGGCGGATGCATTTTGGCACCATCTTCGCGCTCGTCGCGGTCGCGGCGCTCGCCATCGTCCTCGGGCGCACCCTCAGGGGCTTCGGGTTCCGCGTCGTCGGGGCCGCGCCGCGCGCCGCCGCCTTCGCCGGGTTTTCCGCGCGCCGTTCGATCATGGCCGCACTCACGATCTCGGGCGGCCTTGCCGGCCTTGCCGGCATTGCGGAGGTGTCGGGCACCATCGGGCAGCTCCACCCGTCGATCTCACCCGGCTACGGCTTCACGGCCATCATCGCCGCCTTTCTCGGGCGGCTGAACCCGGTGGGCGTGCTGTTCGCCTCGCTGCTGCTGGCGCTCACCTATATCGGCGGCGAGTCGGCCCAGGTCTCGCTTGGCGTCTCCGACAAGATCGCCCGCGTGTTCCAGGGCGCGATCCTGATCTTCGTGCTGGCCTGCGACGTCTTCATCCGCTACCGCCTCCATGTCCGGCCGACGCGGCGCGCGGCGCGGGCGGAGAACGCGCCGTGACCGGCTTCGAGGCGGTCGTCCTCACCATCGTCACCGCAGCGACGCCGCTGCTGATCGCGGCGCTCGGCGAACTCGTGACGGAGCGCTCGGGCGTGCTCAATCTCGGCGTCGAGGGCATGATGATCGTCGGTGCCGTAACGGGCTTTGCCGGCGCGCAATTGACCGGCTCCCCCTATCTCGGCGTCGTCGCCGCCATGATGGGCGGGATAGTGCTTTCCAGCCTGTTCGGTTTCCTGGTGCTGCGGCTGGCCGCGAACCATGTCGCTTCCGGGCTGGCGCTCACCCTGCTAGGGCTTGGCCTCTCGGGCATGATCGGCGAGGCCTTTATCGGCCGGCCCGGTCTCAGGCTCGAACGCATTGACATTCCGGGTCTAAGCGACCTGCCGGTCGTGGGCGCGGTCCTGTTCGGGCAGGACCCGCTGGTCTATGCGTCGGTGGCGCTCGCGGCCTGCGTGTCGCACTTCCTGTTCCGCACCCGCGCCGGCCTTGCGCTGCGCGCCGTCGGCAACAACCACGCCTCCGCCCACATGCTGGGCGTCCATGTCATCCGGACGCGGTTCCTGGCGGTGCTGTTCGGCGGGGCCTGTTCCGGGCTGGCGGGCGGCTATCTTTCGCTCGCCTATACCCCGCAATGGGTCGAGGGCATGACCGCGGGGCGGGGATGGATCGCGCTTGCGCTCGTGGTGTTCGCAAGCTGGATGCCGCTGCGGGCCGCCGTCGGCGCCTATCTGTTCGGCGGCGCGCTGATCCTCCAATTCCATGCGCAGGCGGAAGGACTCCCGCTGCCGCCGCAGCTCCTTTCGGCGCTGCCCTATATTGCGACGGTCGCGGTGCTGGTGATACTCTCGCGCGAACGATGGAGGGCGAGAAACGACTCGCCGGCATGTCTCGGACAGGTCTTTGTCCCCGACCGGTAGGCGCCGCCGTCCCTCGACGCTTTCGACCGGCCGGAAACGGAAACGCGGCCCGCGCGTAAGCGGGTGCAGTTGGAGAACAGGGAATGTTGAGAGCTACCGTCCTCGCCGCACTCGCCACGGCGCTGGCGTTTTCCGCCGCCCAGGCCGCCGACCCCGTCAAGGCGGCGTTCGTCTATGTGGGCCCGATCGGGGACCACGGCTGGACCTACCAGCACGACCGGGGCCGCCTCGCCATCGAAGAGGCGTTCGGCGACAGGGTGGAAACCCTCTATGTCGAGAATGTGGCGGAAGGCCCGGACGCCGAGCGCGCCATCGAGCGGTTCGCGCGCGAGGGCGCGGACATCGTCTTCACGACCTCCTTCGGCTTCATGAACCCGACATTGAAGGTCGCCAAACGCTTCCCGGAGGTGAAGTTCGAGCACGCCACCGGCTACAAGCGGGCCGACAATGTCGCGACCTACTCCGCGCGCTTCTATGAGGGCCGCTATGTCATCGGCCGGATCGCGGCGAAGATGTCGAAATCCGGCGTTGCGGGCTATGTCGCCTCGTTCCCGATTCCCGAAGTGGTGCGCGGCATCAACGCCTTCCTGCTCGGCGCGCAGTCGATCGATCCGGACTTCAAGCTCAAGATCGTCTGGGTGAACACCTGGTTCGACCCCGGCAAGGAGGCCGACGCGGCCAAGGCGCTGATCGACCGGGGCGCCGACATCATCACCCAGCACACCGACAGTCCGGCGCCGATCCAGATTGCCGGCGAACGCGGCGTCCACGGTTTCGGCCAGGCCTCCGACATGGACGCCTTCGCGCCCGCCGCCCACTACACCGCAATCATCGACGACTGGAGCGCCTACTACACCGCCCGCGTGAAGGCCGTGCTCGACGGCACATGGGAATCGGGCGATGTGTGGGGCGGGTTCGCCGAAGACATGGTGGTCATGGCCCCCTTCACCGACCTGCCGGAGGACGTCGCTGCCGACGCCGCTGCGATGGTCGGGAAGATCCGCTCCGGCGCGTTCCATCCCTTCACCGGCCCGATCCACGACCAGGACGGCAAGCTCCGCGTCGCCGGGGGCGAGCGGGCCGACGAGGGCATGCTGGTCGGCATGAACTGGTATGTGAAGGGCGTTGACGACAAGCTGCCCCGGTAGCGGCCCGTTCGCCCGGAACGGCGCGGACTGCGTCGTTCTGGGCCGCCTGATCGACTTTTCCGGCGACCCTGCGGCGTTCGGCGCCGCCGCGGTCCGCGACCTTCCCGGCGGCGCGCTCGCGCTGAGGGACGGCCGCATCTGCTGGAGGGGCGCCGCCATCGATCTGCCGGCGGACTTCGAGACCGCGCCGCGCCGCGACTACGGGCAATGCCTGGTGCTGCCGGGCTTCGTCGATCCGCATGTCCATTTTCCCCAGTACCGCATCGTCGCCGCAGGCGGCCGCGGCCTGCTGGACTGGCTCGACCGCTTCGCCTTCCCCGAGGAGCAGCGCTATGCGGACGGGACCCATGCGGCGGCCGCGGCGGAGGTTTTCCTCGACCTCCTGCTGGCCCACGGCACCACGGCCGCGCTTGTCTTCTCCACGGTCCACGAGGCGGCCGCCGACCGGCTCTTTGCGGCGGCGGAACGGCGGGGCATGGCGCTCGCCGCCGGCAAGACCCTCATGGACCGGAACGCGCCCGCGGCGCTCCGCGACGACGCCGAGGCCGGCTTGTGCGCGAGCGAGCGGCTCTATGCCCGCTGGCACGGGCGGGGCCGGCTGCGCTACGCGCTCTCGCCGCGCTTCGCCGTCACATCGGGGCCGGCGCAGCTCGCCGCGGCCGGCGCGTTCCTGAAGCGCCATCCGGACGCGCTGATGCAGACGCATCTGTCCGAGACGCGGGAGGAAATCGCCGAGGTCGCCCGCCTGTTCCCGGACAGCATCGACTACACCGACGTCTATGACCGCTTCGGCCTGCTCGGGCCGCGAAGCCTGTTCGCCCACGGCGTGCATCTCTCGGCCCGCGAGCGCGGGCGGCTGGGCGAGGCCGGGGCGACGGTCGTCCACTGCCCGACCTCGAACAGCTTCCTGGGCTCGGGCCTGTTCGATATCGGCCCCTATGCGCCGGCCGCCGGGCATGGCGCGCCCCGCCTCGCCGTCGCCACCGACATCGGCGGCGGCACCAGCTATTCGCTTCCCGCCACGCTCGGCGCCGCCTACCGCACCGCGCAACTCCGGGGGCGACGGCTCACGCCCGAGCGCGCCTTCTACCTGGCGACGCTCGGCAATGCCGAGGCGCTGGGCATCGGGGACGAAACCGGGCGGCTGGAGCCGGGCTTCTTCGCCGACCTCGCCGTGCTCGACCCCCGCGCGACGCCCCTGCTCGCCGCGCGCGACGCGCTCAGCGAAGCGCTCGCCGACACGCTGCTCGCCCTGATGATCCTCGGCGACGACCGCGCCGTGCGCGCAAGCTGGGTCGCCGGGCGGGAATGGCGCCCGGAGCAGAACGGCCCGGCGGGCTGAACCGGCGGCGAAAGGGCGGCTGCCGGTTTGCGCTTGACATATCCCTCATTTGTTCTATTTTTGTTTATTAAATCGTTTCGGCGGAGCCGAGGAGAGCATGACCTGACGCATTTGCCGCCCGCTGCGGCGGTCGCGACCGAGGACGGGATTCTGCACCGCGCCCGGGAGGGCGACGGACCCGGAGGCGCGCGCCGACGGCGAATTGCGGCGCCCGGGTTAGCGGCGCGGCGGCGCTCGGCCTTGCGGTCGCGCGCGCCGCCGGGGTCCGGCCGGCGCGGCGGCGGCGGACCGGGGCGGCGGCGGCAGCGGGCCGGGGCGGGTCGTTCGAGTTCGCGTTTATCGAGGCCGCGTCGGCGCGGGCGTTTGCGGAGGCCGCGCGGGCGCGGCGGGAGGAGGAGCGATGGCGGGAGATTCGGCGAGCGGACCGGCGGGCGCGTTGCCGGAGAGGCGGCGGGGCCGTCCGGCGGGCGAGGAGCTGCGGGGCGCGGCGGTCGCGGCGGTGGTGGAGCGGGGCGCGAACGCCGCGGCGGTCGCCCGGCAATTGGGGCTGGGGGAGAACACGGTCCGCGATTGGGTGAAGCGCTTTCGCGAGCGCGGCCATGTGCGGCGCGATCCGATGGGCGGCAGCGCCTCGCGGATCGAGCCGGAGCGGGAGCTGATCCTCCACATCCTGGCGGCGCGGCCGGCGATTTCCACGAGGAGCTTGCGAGATGCGCTTGCGGCCGAGGGGCTGTCGTTCAGCCTCACCACGGTGCAGCGCTTCCTGAGACGCCACGGCCTGCAGCGCGAACGCCGCCTTGCCCGCCTCCGCCGCGAGCGGAAGGCCCGGCGGTAGGCGGCGGCGGAATATCCCTCGACCCGCTGGCGGCGAGAGGGAGGCTTCCCGGTCGCCAGCGCTGAAACTCTGCAAGGCTTCATTCGAGACCATGCTGGGGAGGACGCCGTGATCTTCACGGATGAGCATGGGGCCTATCGCGGACTGGCGGCCGACTTCGAGCATGAAGCCGCCAATCGCTCCGTCGGAGACTATGTGCGCGGGGTGGCCCATACGCAAGGCATAGAATCCTTTCGGGCGATGCTCAAGCGGGCGCACAAGGGAACATTCCACAAGGTCAGCCCGAAGCACTTGCAGCGGTATGTGGATGAGTTTGCAGGCCGCCATAATGTGCGGGAGGCGGACACTATCGACATCATGGCGACCTACGCCGCCGGCGCGGTCGGCAAGCGCCTCCGCTACCGTGATTTGGTCGCGAACAATGGCTTGCCGTCCGGGGCGCGAAGCTGATGCCGGCGACGACCGCCCTTGCCCCAAGTGTCAACGCTACGGGGACAGGACGCCGGATCGCACGGAAACGCTCGAAGCGGCTGATCGCCTTCGGTTGGTATGGCGGAAAATTCTCTCATCTCGATTTCCTGCTGCCGCTGATACCGCATGACGCAACGCACTTCTGCGATGTCTTCGGCGGCTCGGCGGCCGTGCTGCTGAATGTCAAACCGTATCCGGTCGAGACCTGCAACGACCTCGACTCGGAGCTCGTGAATTTCTTCGAGGCGCTTCGCAATCAGGGACCGAAGCTCATCAAGGCCGTTGGGCTGACGCCGTTCTCCCGCGAAGAGCTTCTTCGCGCCTGCACACCCGGAGAAGGGTTGTCGAAGCTGGAGCGGGCGCGACGGTTCTACATCCGGGCACGGCAGACACGAACCGGGCTGGCGCAGACAAGCAGCGAGGGTCGGTGGGCGCATTGTGCGTCCTTACTTCGCGCGCTGGCATGTCCGGCGCCGTCTCCCGGTGGCTCGGCTCTGTTGAGGGACTGCCGGAGATTGCGCAGCGGCTCCAGCGAGTGCAGATCGAGAATGCCCCGGCAATCGAGGTCATCCAACGATACGACACGCCGAATACGGTGTTCTACGTCGATCCGCCCTATGTCCATTCCGCACGAGGCGATGCTGCTGCCTATGGCTACGAGATGACCGACAAGGACCATGGGAGCCTTGCCAAGGTGTTGAGGACCGTCCGTGGTCGCGTCGTGCTGTCCGGGTATAGAACGGACCTTTACGACCGGCTGTATCGGAAGTGGAGGCGCGTGGACGCCGATGAGCGGAATTGCCACTCGGTTCGCACACCGCGCCAGGAATCGGTCTGGCTGAACTTCTAGACCATGGACAACTCCGAAGCCCGACAATGGCTTGATGGCGCCTGGGGCTCGGTCCTGAAAGGTGAGCCTGGAGAACCGGACAGCGAGGTCGACCGCTTTGTGAAGCGTATTATATACTTGACCGACGGACAATAATGCCCTATTTTCAGCATAACGACGCTGAAACAGGGGCTTAGGCCATGGCGAAGCACAAGGGACCGGGCAAGGCAGACCGCGAAGGTATTAGCCTGATGCAGTTGACCGCCATGTTCCCCGATGAGGCGGCCGCGACGGCGTATTTCGAGTCGCTGGTATGGCCGAACGGGCGGTTCTGCCCGCATTGCGGTTGCACGGAGACGGTCACGGCGGCCGCCACGGCGAAAATGCCCTACCGCTGCACCGGCTGCCAGAAGCGGTTTTCGGTAAAGATCGGAACGGCGCTGGAGCGGTCGCGCGTGTCGATGCGCCAGTGGGTCTTCGCCATCTACCTCGAAATGACGAGCCTGAAGGGCGTGTCCTCGATGAAACTGCATCGGGACATAGGGGTTACGCAGAAGACGGCGTGGTTTATGCTGCACCGTATCCGCGAAGCGTGGGGCGGCGTGAAAGAGACCTTCGACGGCCCCGTGGAAGCGGATGAGACCTATATGGGCGGGCGCAGGGCGAACATGTCCAAGGCGAAGCGGAAAAAGCTTGCCGACACAGGGCGCGGGACCGTGGGCAAGACGGCTATTGCCGGCGTGAAGGATCGCGCCACCAACGAAGTCCGGGCCAAGGTCGTTGCCGATACGACCGGCGCGACGCTGCAAGGCTTCGTGCGCGAGCACACCGCGCCCGGCGCCAAGGTCTTCACCGACGAGGCGACTGCATACGCCGGTCTGGCGGCCGACTTCGAACATGAGGCCGTCAATCACAGCGTTGGCGAGTATGTCCGGGGCCGCGCGCATAGTAACGGCATCGAGAGCTTCTGGTCGATGCTCAAGCGGGCGCACAAGGGCGTCTATCACAAGCTGTCCGCGAAGCATCTTGATCGCTATGTCCGGGAGTTTGCCGGACGCCACAATGTCCGCGAGCTTGACACGCTGGAGCAAATGGGCGCGGTCGTCGTCGGCATGGTCGGGAAGCGGCTCATGTATCGGCAGCTTATCGCCGATAACGGGTTGGCATCCGGGGCAAGGTCGTGAATGCGCAACCGTCTCTACAGGGCTGACTGTAAGGCAGTAATAGAAAATCTCATCCGGGAGCGTGTGCCGGTCGATTTGATCTATCTAGACCCGCCATTCAACTCGAATCGGACCTATTCCATGATCTTCCAGCAGGACGGTGTTACCGCCCAGCAGAAGGCATATCATGATATGTGGGATTTTACAGATCAGACCAGACAGCTTGTGATGGATTTCCGTTCCGAGATTGAAAAATGGGATCTGGCACAATCGTTCAAGCAATTCATTTTGGTATGGGTAAATATATTGGAGCAAAGTTCTTCGGATGAGAAAAAGCTGCTTAACTATCTCATGTATATGACGCAGCGATTGGTGTTGCTGAAGAAAGTGTTAAAGCCGACTGGCAGTATCTACATGCACTGCGACCCTACTGTAAGTCATTATGTTAAAATTCTTATGGATGGAATTTTCGGATATTCAAATTTCCGCAATGAAATTGTATGGAAGCGGATGTCCTCTCATAACGACGCAAGACGGTGGGGGCGTATCCACGACACAATTCTGTTTTATACCATGTCCGATAAGTTCACTTGGACCGGTGACGCGCGAACGCCATACGACCCGCTTCATATAGAAAAAAGCTATAAGCATGAGGATGATAACGGACGGTATATGACTTCTCCATTACAGGCTCGCAGTTTATCTGGTGGCGGCTATGAATATGAGTGGCGCGGCCGGCGGGATATTTGGAAATTCCCGAAACACCGTCTGGATGAGTTGGATGCAAGGGGTGAAATTCACTGGCCTAAAAAACAAAATGGTGTGCCAAGACGAAAAGTTTATCTCGATATGTCGAAAGGTGTTCCGGTTCAGGATGTAATAACGGACGTTCTGAGAAAGAGAGAGTCGACAGAATACCCTACTAAGAAGCCAAACGATTTACTGGACCGGATTATTCGTTCATCTACAAACCCTGGGGATATTGTTCTTGACCCATTCTGTGGATGTGGAACCGCAATAGAGGTTGCGCATCGTTTGAAACGAGAATGGATTGGCATTGACATAAGCGGGCCGGCTGTTGACGAGATACAGGAACGGTTGGGGAGATTAGGACAATACGCGAAGGTCAATTACGATATTCTCGAAGGAAATCCCGAGACCATGGCGGAATACAATCGCCTGAATGCTTATGAGAAACAGGATTGGTTGATTCGTCAATTGCGAGGCTTGCCGAATCCGCGCAAGTCTGGAGACCGGGGCGTTGACGGCGATATGGACATTCACCTTGGGGTTGATGAGGCTGGCCGCGACCAATGGGGCAGGATCGTCTTTTCAGTCAAGACCGGCAAGCAGCGCAAGCCGGAGCATGTGCGGGAGCTTGTCGGGACCATGCGTAGCGAGAGAGCGAAAATCGGCGTCCTGATCCTCGATGTTGAACCAACCGCGAAGATGGAAGAGGCGGCAAAGAAGGCAGGCGTCCTGAAATATCAGCAACGAGAAAACATGCCGCCGAAGGAATTCGACCGTGTTCAGATACTCACCGCCGATGAGATTATCGCAGGGGCGCAGATTGATTGCCCACCGACCATGGCGGCCGTCCGCCGCTGGCGAGAAGCACAACGGGAGATGCAGGGAGGGCTGAAGGTATGAGCAAGCCGAAGAAGCCGCCGGAGCCGAAGGTGTTGAACCCGCGCTATGCGGGCGCGACGCCAGACATGGTGGCGCGCGCGCTGCTGCGTGCGAAGCCCGATGAACCGAAGCGCGATGACGAGACATCGGCGCATGGTGATTGACCGTTCATCGTCGGCTAAGTATATAATCCTCTTCCTGTCGCCTCTGGATTCAGCGCCTCGAAGCCGCCTTCGTTCGCTGCTTGGAGAGTGCGGCGCGGCGGCTGTCGGCTCAATCCTTCGGGCGCCAGATCCCGCTTCGTGTCAGCTTACCGCAGATGCTCCGCACCTTGGAAGCGTTCCTTGGGGAGCCGAGCGGCGGCTTGCGCCCACTGGCCGTGACGGCAGCAACGATGGTCGTATTGGGCTGCGCGTTTTCAATCTTCGCCGATGTCTCGTCGCAGGGACTGAATGAGGCGGATTCCCCTACTGGAGCGCCGGGCGATGCGATGTGCCTGGATGATGCTGGCAACATGGTCTTGGCTATCGAAGTCAAGGACCGTGCTTTGACCTTGGCGGATGTTCGTGATTCGACAAGGAAGGCGAGAGCGTCAACTGATCCCCTGAGCAATCTGCTGTTTGCGGCCCCAACCATCCGGGAGAATGAACGCAACACAATCCGCGAGAACATGGCGACGGCATGGGCGTCCGGCCTGAATATCGGTCAAATTGACATCGTGGACCTCGCCAACGCGGCATTCGCGTTGCTCTCCGAAGAGTGGCGACCGACGCTTTTGCGCGAGACAGGAACGGAACTGGATAGGCGGGGAGACCATCGCCACCGCCGCGCATGGCACGACCTTCTATCGAATATCGGCGGGGAGGACACGCCATGACCAGGAAGCCGGACCCGCGCGAGGTTGAGGTCGTACATCCGTCCTACCAACCGAGCAAGGCGGAATTGGAGGCAGACATGCGGGTTGACGCCAGTTTCGAGGAAGGCGTGGACGCGCTTACCCAGCCCGTCAACACCCGCTATATCGCCCGTCCGAAGCCCGGCCGTTAAGCGCCCTTCTAAGCGCCCTTCGGCACTCTGCTACACAATCCCCCTGGGCTATGTCCTGTTCGCCAGTCCCCCGAAGACGCGCCTGCAACGCGCCGAAGATGCCCGGCGGGGCGGGCTGCCGGACGCCGACGAGGAACTCCGGGCGCTGCTCCTCGCCATACTTCGAGCCTGCGAAACCCACGGCGAGGACGAACTGGCTATCCCGAAACTCCAGTCCTTCGTAGTCGGCCGCTACGGCGGCGCGAGAGAAGGCAGGAAACGATTCGGCGACCTCTCCGCGGTCCGGACTGCCTTCAGGCGGATGCAGGCGAGCCTTTACGCGAACTGAAGCGCCCGCCGCGCGAGGCCCCGGCTTCGCCGCTCGGGACCGGGCCGCGCCTCAGCCGTCCGCCGCGTCCGCGCCGTCCCGCCGCATGGCGCCGCCCAGCGCCGGAGCGTCGATACGGCGGCGGAGCTGGTCGCGGACGTCTCGCCAGCGGAAGCGGATCGAGTTCGTCACGATTTCGCGGTCGAGCGCCTTGTATTCGTCGACGACCGGCGCGAACCGGACCAGGTCGCCCTCGCTGCCCGCGAAGGCGTGGCGGCCGTCCGCCGCCGCCGCCCAGTCGGCTGTCCGTATGCGGAGGTCGAACCGTTCCAGCGTCTCCGCCGGCACGGGGCCGGCGCCGGCATCGGCCAGGCCCTGCTCCGCCGCCTGCCGGAAACAGTGCGACGCCAGCGCCGCCGCGCCGCCCGGCGGCAGGCCGCCATCCCGCTCCGAGAGCGCCGCCGCAAACACCGTCAAATCCGCAAGACAGGACAGAAAAAGCTTCACCGCCGCCAGGCGAATCGAAGCCGAGAAGGTGTCGTCCTCGAAATAAATCCGGTAGCTCGTGCCCATTCGCGTCTTCAGATAGCCGTAGAGCGAGGTCTGCGCCACATAGGAGGAGCGCGTGCGCAGAAAGTCGGCGAGCATATCCGGCGCATCGAGCCTGCCGCGCTCGAAACGCGGGCGGAATCTCTCCACGATTGTCCCGAGTCCGGGAACGCTCTTGCGCAACATGGCCGCTTTTCGGGTTCACAGGCTTGGGAATCTCGACTATAGGCGCATGTGGCTCCGTGCGGTATCCCCACCCTTGAGACGACTGCGGAGCGTCGATCGGCAAGACCGGGGGGGCCGGCGCCCGAACAACAAAACATGGGGAGAGAGACGGATGGCGGAAGTTAGTTCCGGAACTCGGCAAGCGCATTGGAGGAAAACGTCCACCCTGACCTATGTGGTCCTGGCGATCTGGTTCCTGTTCGGATTCGTGGCGCCATGGTTCGCCAAGGAACTCGATGCGGCCTCCTTCCTCGGATTCCCGCTAGGCTACTACTTCATCGTGCAGGGCTCGCTGATCGTCTTCGTGCTGCTGATCGTTGTCCACAACATCCTCCAGGACAACATCGACGAAGAGCACGGGCTGGCCGAAGAATAAAGGGGAGCGGCTCATGAATACCCAAGCGCAAGGCACGAGATTCGTTGACAGACTGGGAAAGGTGTACGGCCTGTACACGCTGGGCTTCCTCGTCTTCTTCGCCCTCATGGCCATTTTCGAACAGTTCGGCGCCAGCGCCAGGGCGATCGGCGTGCTGTTCCTGCTCTTCACGCTCGCGATCTACGCCACCATCGGCTGGCTGTCGCGCACCATGCAGGTGGACGCCTATTACGTCGCCGGGCGGGAGGTCCCGGCGCTCTACAACGGCATGGCGACGGCGGCGGACTGGATGTCCGGCGCGTCCTTCGTGGCGCTGGCCGGCGGCATCTATTTCGGCGGCTACCCCTATCTGGGCTTCGTCATCGGCTGGACCGGCGGCTATGTGCTGGTCAACGCCTTGATGGCGCCCTATCTGCGCAAGTTCGGCTGCTACACGGTGCCCGACTTCATCGGCACCCGTTACGGCGGCAATCTCGCGCGGTTCTGCGCGGTCTTCGTGCTGGTGGTCGCGTCCTTCACCTATGTGACGGCGCAGATCAACGCGACCGGCACGATCGCCTCGCGGGCGCTCGGAATCCCGTTCGAGATCGGCGTGTGGTTCGGGCTGCTGGGCATCCTGCTGTGCTCCATGCTGGGCGGGATGCGCGGCGTGACCTGGACGCAGGTGGCGCAGTATATCGTGCTCATCATCGCCTATCTGGTGCCGCTGATCTGGATGTCGAACGAACAGGGCTTCGGCGTCATCCCGCATTTCGGCTATGGCGAGGCGGCGCAGCGCATCCAGCAACTGGAGGCGGAATACGGGCTGCAGGCGGCGGCCGAGGCCGTGGCCGGGCTGAAAGTGCTGACAACGGCGCATTTCGACCCGCAGACCTCGCTCGATAGCTGGAAGTTCGTCACGCTCGCGCTGTGCATGATGGCGGGCACCGCGTCGCTGCCGCACATCCTGATGCGGTATTTCACGACGCCGTCGGTGCGCCAGGCGCGCAAGTCGGTCGGCTGGTCGCTGTTCTTCATCTTCCTGCTGTATTTTTCGGCGCCGGCGCTCGCCACGCTGACGAAGCTGCAGCTCCTGGACCCGAGCCTCGCTACCGCGGTGGTCGGCAAGGCGGTGGAGGACGTCATGGCTCTGGAGTGGGTGAAGAACTGGTCGGCGGTCGGCATGCTGTCGGTCGTGGACCAGAGCGGCGACGGCATCGTGCAGCTCAACGAGTTCTTCATGCGCCCCGACATCGTCGTGCTGGCCACGCCCGAGATCGCCGGCCTGCCCTATGTGATCTCCGGCCTGGTCGCGGCAGGCGGCATGGCGGCGGCCATGTCCACCGCCGACGGACTGCTGCTGGCGATCGCCAACGCGCTGAGCCACGATCTCTACTACAAGATCATCGACCCGCAGGCCGATACGCGCCGCCGCCTGGTGGTGGCCCGCGTGCTGCTGGTCGGGATCGGCGCCGCGGCCGCCCTGGTGGCCTCGCTGAAGCTCACCGGCATCCTCGGCGCGGTGGCATGGGCGTTCTGCTTCGCCTGCTCGGGGCTGTTCTTCCCGCTGGTGCTCGGCATCTGGTGGAAGAGGGCCAACCGGGAAGGCGCCATCGCGGGCATGATCGCCGGCTTCCTGGCAGGGTCGATCTACCTCTACCATGTCTATGGCGGCGGGGCGCAGCTCTGGTCCATCGACCACCTGCGCTTCGGCATGGTCGGCATGCCGGTGTCGCTGGTCGTCATGGTGGCGGTGTCGCTGATGACGCCGGAGCCGGATGCGGAAACGCAGGCCATGGTGGACGAAACCCGTATCCCGACGGGCGATTCCATCCTGGCCGAGACGCATTGACCGCGGACCGGCGTTCGGGCGCCAGCGGAGGCGGGGCTTCGGCCCCGCCTCCGGCCCCGCGCCGGCCTGCACGGTTCGACCGTTCCCGCATCATGTATGAACGCCTCCCTTCCGTCATGGCCGGCCCCCGGAACGAATCCGGGGGCGTTCCGGCCCCGCCGTCATGGCCGGACTCGTTCCGGCCATCCACATGCGGCCGCTCTCCGGGGCGGGGCCTGCCCGAGGGAGATGCCCGGAACAAGTCCGGGCATGACGATTTGGGGCATGGATAGCCTTGCGCATGCGCTGCCCGGCTGGGTGGTGCTTCTGGACTATGTCCTGGGCGTGGCGATGTGGACCCTGGTCGGCCGCGCCGCCATGAACCTCTTTCTTCCCGTCACGTCCGACTTCTTCTTCATGAAGGCCTTCGTGAAGATGACGGACCCGATCCTCAAGGTCTTCAAGCCGGTCACGCCGGGCTTCCTGATCGACCCCGTCGTGCCGCTTTACGTCGCCTGGTTCTTCTTCCTGTTCCGGTTCTACGCCATGCCGTGGCTGCTCGGATATTCGGTGCTCGGCATGCTCTCCTTCCCGCTCGAAAGCGAAGTCGCCGCCATGCTGTTCGACATGTTCGGCAGCGGCCTGTAGAGGCCGTCTTCCGGCCGTCGGAAAGAGGAGCCGCCATGGTCCGCGCCGTCCTCCTGTCGCTCGCCCTCCTGCTCGTATGCGGCCCCGCAAAGGCGGAGCGCTACAAGGGCTTCCCGCGCGGCCATGCGCTGATTGCCGCCGCCGAACTGAAGTCGCTGCTGGATGGGCCCGGCCCGAAACCCGCCGTGCTGGCGGCGGTCGGCCGGGCGCCCTGGCTGCTCGGGCGCATTCCCGGCGCGCGCCGCGTCCTGCGCCGCGCCTATACCGACCGCGGCGGCATGGCGGCGGACCGGGCGCGTTTCCAGGCCTTCGCGCGCCGGCTCGGCATAGACGACGGCGCGCCCGTGGTCATCTACGACAACGGTTACGACGCCGCGCGCCTCTGGTGGCTGTTCCGCCTTTACGGGAAGGCCGATGTGCGGGTGCTCGACGGCGGCTGGCGGGCCTGGGAGGAGGCGGGCTACGCCGTCGAGCGCGGCCCCGGCCGGGCGGCGGCGAAGGCCGGGAATTTCACCGCCGCGCCCGCGCTCGTCGGCTGGACGGCCGTCATGGACGAGGTTTCCGGAGCCCGCCCGGAGGCGGGAACCCATGTCTGGGACGCGCGCGACACGCCGGAATGGAAAGGAACAGGCCCCATTGGCCAGGCCCGCTTCATCGGCTGGCGCGCCTTCCGCAAGGCGGATGAGGGACGGCCCTCGGAGTTCCGGACCGCCGCCGAAATCGGCGCCCTGCTCCGGCAGGCGGGCTTCGAGCCGGAGCACGACCATATCTTCTACTGCCATTCCGGCGTGCGCGCCGCCACGCCGCTGTTCGCGCTCTACCTCATGGGCTATCCCGTCGCACGCCTGCGCCTCTATGACGGCTCCTGGATGGAATGGAGCCGGCGGGCCGCACGGAACTAGGTCCGCGCCCCGAACATGCGACCGATTGCGCCCCGGCTGTGGACAAGCGCGGCGGACGCCTTATGATTGATGCTGCACCGCAACAAGGAGTGAGTCATGAACGCGGATCCGGTTGTCATTGTGGGCATGGCGCGCACGCCGATGGGGAGTTTCCAGGGTGTGCTGAAGGACGCGACGGGGCCGGAGCTCGGCGCCCGCGCGATTACCGGCGCCCTGGAGAGCGCAGGCGTCGCGGCGGAGGATGTGGACGAGGTCATCCTCGGCTGCGTGCTGCCGCACGGGCAGCGGCAGGGGCCGGCCCGCCAGGCCGCCATCCATGCCGGCATCCCGAAATCCGCGGGCGCGACCACGATCAACAAGCTCTGCGGCTCCGGCATGAAGGCCGCCATGCTGAGTCACGACCTGCTGCTCGCCGGCGCCAACGATGTCATGGTCTCGGGCGGCTTCGAGAGCATGACCAATGTGCCCTATATGGTGGAGAAGGCGCGCGCCGGAATGCGCATGGGCCACGGGCGCTTCGAGGACGCCATGTTCCTCGACGGCCTCGAGGACGCCTATGAGCCGGGCACCCTCATGGGCCATTTCGCCGAGGAGACGGCGCGGCGCTTCCAGTTCACGCGCGAGGAGCAGGACGCATTCGCGATCCGCTCGCTGAACCGCGCCCGCACGGCGAACGAGGACGGCACCTTCGCCGGCGAAATGGCGCCTATGACGGTGAAGACGCGGCGCGGCGAGACGGTCGTGGCGCAGGACGAGCAGCCCTTCACCGCGAATATCGAGAAGATTCCGGGCCTGAAACCCGCCTTCGCCAGGGACGGCTCGGTGACGCCGGCCAACTCCAGCTCGATCTCCGACGGCGCGGCCGCGCTGGTGCTGATGCGCCGGTCCGAGGCCGAACGCCGGGGCCTGACGCCGCTCGCCACCATCGTCGCCCACACTTCGCACAGTCAGGAGCCGCGCTGGTTCACCACCGCCCCCGTCGGCGCCATGAAGAAGCTGTTCGAGGCGACCGGCTGGGACAAGGACGAGGTCGAGTTCTACGAGATCAACGAGGCCTTTGCGGTCGTGCCGATGGCGGCGATGCGCGAATTCGGGCTGCCGGCCGACAAGGTGAATGTCCATGGCGGCGCCTGCGCGCTGGGCCATCCGGTCGGCGCATCGGGCGCGCGGATTGTGGCGACGCTCATCAACGCCATGCAGAAGAACGGCGCGGCAAAGGGCGTCGCGGCGATCTGCATCGGCGGCGGCGAGGCGACCGCCATGGCCATCGAACGCGCGGCGTGACCCGCCGGTCGATCTCCTCCGGCGGCCGCTACGAGGCGGCCGCCGGCTATTCCCGCGCCGTCGCGCAGGACGGCTGGGTGCATGTCGCGGGCACGACGGGCATGGACCCCGCGACGGGCGCCATTCCCGAAGACGCCGCCGGGCAGGCGCGGGCCGCATTCCGCATCGTCGAACGGGCGCTGGCGGAGGCCGGGGCCGGCTTCGCGGATGTCGTGCGCGTGACCTACTACCTGACCGACGCCGCCGACTTCGCCGCGCTCACGCCGGTGTTCGCGGAGGTCTTCGGCGATATCCGCCCGGCCGCCACGGCGGTCGTCGTCGCCGGCCTGGTCGATCCCGCCATGAAGATCGAGATCGAAGTCACGGCGCAGTGCCCACGGCCCTGATTACCGGCGCGGCGCGCGGCATCGGCCGCGCCCTTGCAGGCGGCTATCTCGCGGACGGCTGGCGGGTGCTGGCCGTGTGCCGGGACCCGGCGGCGCTGGCCGGTCTCGACGGCATCGCCGAGGCGGCCCGTCTCGATGTGACCGACGACGAGGGCATCGCGGCGCTCGCCGGGCGCTGGCGCGGCGAGCGCATCGACATGCTCTGGAACAATGCCGGCGTCGACTCGCCCCATACCCGCTCGCTCGCCCGGCCGCTGGACACCGGCGAGTGGGCGCATTGCCTGCGCGTCAACACGATTGCGCCGGTCGTGCTCGCGGCCGCCTTCGCGGAGCATGTCGCGGCAAGCGAACGGCGCACCATGGTCTTCGTCACGAGCCAGCTCGGCTCCATCGCCCAGGCCGCCGGGGTGCGCCGCTACGCCTGCAGCAGCTCCAAGGCCGCGCTCAACATGGCGGCCCGCACCGTCGCGTTCGAGCTTGCCGGGCGGGTCAGGGTCGCGATCCTGCATCCGGGCCATGTCAACACGGACATGGGCGGGCCCGCCGCCCCGGTGACGCCCGAGGAAAGCGCACGCGGCATGCGCCGCATCGCCGACAGGCTCACCGACCGCCAGTCCGGCGCCTTCCTCGACTGGCAGGGACGATCCCTGCCCTGGTAAAGACAGCCGCTTCGGACAGCCCCGGAAATGTCAGGGCGAATCGCCGCGGTCCGTCCTCTGAAAGATAACGTCATCGGCATATGGCAGACATGATCTGCCAAGATCAGCCACCAACTCCTGTATTTCCCAAACTTACCTTGTTTGCGAACGTTCGTGGAGTCAGGCGGATCGTCGTAAGGGCGCCGAATGTCCCGGTACCCTTGCTGCCGCAGCCAATGCTACGCGCAAAGCTCGTCCTCGTTTTCCTTCCGATTGGCCATAGGGAGATCAGCCTCTATGCCCTTATCCGCCGACTTCACCGAGTATCGCGCCGCGAGGCCGAAGTTCTCCGCCGTCGTTTCGACTTGCCCCGTGCCGCGAGTTCAAGCGGAGTTTGCATCTTCTCGTACAGCAAGAACAGATGCTCCACCCGCTCCCGTTCCGAAGCGAAGCCGGTGCGCCGGTAGAGCCGGTCCACGGCGCGGTCGAGCGCCTGATGCGCCCGGCGCAGGTTCGGCGGCATCAGGTCGGGATCGTAGAGATCGGCCAGGGTCGCGCCCGGATGGACGGCGCGGGCGTCGAGCACCGCTTGGGCGGGGCGTTCCAGCCTCGACAGGTCCGCGCCATCCGGCGGCATCGGGAAGGTGTTGTAGACGAGGCCGATGGAATAGCGGTAGCGGCTCTCAAGCCGCCCGCCGATATGGCGCAGCCATGCCATGTGCATGGCGGAGGTCAGGAGGGCAAAGTCCCCGAGGGTAGCGTTTTCCAGAACGCGGACGAGATTGCTCGGGATGACGGGCGGCTCCAGCCAGCCTATGGGTACATACTCCCGCCGCTCCGAACTGACTTCGGGGATAACGAGGAACGGTGCGGTGGGAACGACATTGACATGGTAGAGAGTCGGCGTTGCCGCGAGCTTCTGCGTCGGCGCGCTCCTGCTGGCCTCGCGGTATGCGCGGACCGCAGCGATTCGCTCCCGGACGCGCGGCAACCGCGCCAACACTCCGGGCGGTGCATCGTGAAGCGCCAGAATCCAGCGCTCGCCGCCTTGCAGGTATTCCCGCGCCCCTATGAACGGGTGGAGCAACGGCGCGGCTTCCGGCTCGGCATCTAGGAATTCGGCGCGTTCCGCCGCGTCGAAGATGTAGTTGCCCCCGTCGATGGGCTTGGAACCGATCACCAACCGATTCATCCTATTGATCGGCGCGCTTTCCTCCCGCACCACCAGATGCGGGTCCGACAGCCCGCCCGCATCGAACAAATAGGGCGACAGCGCCGCATGGCCGATCTCCTCCGGGTCGCCGTCGATGTCGGGATAGCTGAACAGCCGCTTCTGCGCTCGCGCGGCCTCCCGCCGGTCGAGGCCGAGAATGACCACATGCACATGCGCCTTGCCGCGCGCGTCCGATCCCCATGCGAAAGTCCGGTGCGCGAAGGCGATCTCCAGCTTGCAGCGTCCGAACAGGACCGGCCACAGTTGCGCGACCTGCTCGCCCTGGGTGATCGAGTTGGTCGCGACGAAGCCGATCCGGGCATCGCCTCCCTTCACATACTCTCCCGCCTCGATGAGCCACGCGGCGACGTAATCGAGCGTGCCGCCGCTCCCGCCGAGCGCCGCGGCCCGGCGCACCTGCGCCCGCTGTTCCGCCGTCTGGTATTTCGCGCCGACGAAGGGTGGATTGCCGAACACGAAGGAACAGTCCTCCGTCGGCAGCAGGCCCGCCCAGTCGGTTTCCAGCGCGTCGCCGTGGACGATGTGCGGCGACTTCTCAAGCGGTATGCGCGCATAGCTCTGGCCGAACTCAAGGCTCAGCCGGTTGTTCATGATGTGGTCCATCATCCACAGCGCGGTCTCCGCGATGCGCGCGGGGAACTCGCCAAGCTCGATCCCGTAGAACTGGTCCACATCGACGACCGAAAGGATGTCCGCCAGCGCGAACTGCCCGTCGGAATAGACCTCCTTCAGCACCTCGGTTTCGAGCGCGCGCAACTCGCGGTAGGCGATAATCAGGAAATTGCCGCAGCCGCAGGCCGGGTCGAGAAAATTAAGCCGGCCGAGCCGCTCCTGGAAGGCCAGCAGGTCCGGCCGGCGGCGGCTGTCGCGTCTCGCCTTCAGCCGCCCGAACTCGGCGCGCAGGTCGTCCATGAACAACGGCTCGATCACCTTGAGGATGTTCTTCTCGGTCGTGTAGTGCGCCCCCTGCGCCCGGCGTTCCGCGGGGGCCATCACCGACTGGAACAGCGCACCGAAGATCGCCGGCGAGATGTTCGACCAGTCGAAGCGGCAGGCATCGAGCAGCGCCCCGCGCATCGCCGCGTTGAACGAGAAGGTCCGCAGATGCCCTTCGAACAGGTCGCCGTTGACGTAAGGGAACCGCGCGAGGTCCTCGTCGAGGGTCGCCGCGCGCCGCTCTTCCGGCGTGTCGAGCACTTCGAACAGTTGCGCGAGCCACGGCCCGATATCGGCCCCGTCCTCGCCCGTGCGCGTCTCGATGAAGTCGAGGAAAATGTCGCGCGGCTCGAACACCCCGGTATCGTCGGCGAACAGGCAGAACACCACCCGCACGAGGAAGCGTTCCAGATCGTGCCCCCGGTGGCCCGCATCCGCGAGCGCATCGTGCAGCCGTCCGACCAGCTCGGCGGCCTCGATGTTCGCCGGGTCCTGGTCGCGGAAGGTGCGGCGCTGCACGCCGAGGATGAAGCCGAACGCCTCGACATGCGCGGGCAGGTCCGCCAGCGCGAAGGAGACAACCTCCCGCTCGTCCAGATCGTGAAGCTCGAAGGTCTGGAAGTCGCCTACCAGGATGAAGCGCGGGCGTTCGCGTTCCGGCAGCGCGTCGAAATACTCGCCGGCTTGCTCGTACGCTTTGCGGAGGTCGCGCCCGGCGCTCTTCTGTTCGACGAGCAGCACGCCCGGCCAGAACAGGTCGATGAAGCCCGAGCGGTTGTCGAGCTTGGCGACATGCGCCTCGTAGCGCGCAACGTTCCGACGCTGCACCCCGAACACATCGAAAAAGGCGTTGTAGAAGCTCTGCGTCTCGCCCTTCTCGTAGGCCGCGTCACGCCATTCGTGGGCGAAGGCGGCGGCGCGGGCGCGCACCTCATTCCACGAAAAGCGCACGGTCTACGTCACTTCCCGATCGAAATAGTCTTCGTCGATCCGCTTGATCTCGTGATGGAGCCGCGTTCGCACACCGACCCCGTGCCGGACCATGAGGCGCGCCAGTTCTTCACCGTCGATCAGTACGATCCGCTTCGGACTCCGCGCCACGTAATCCTTGGCCGCGCGCGTAAAGCCCGCAGTGGTGACGAACACGCCCTTGGTCGTGCCCGCAGCGTCGATCGCGCCCGCGAAGTTGCGCAGGTCGCCTTCGCCAACGGCGTTGCCTTCGGCGTACTTCTTCGCCTGCACGTAGACCTCGTCCAACCCGAGCGCGTCCTCGCGGATCGTGCCGTCGATTCCGCCATCGCCGGAACGTCCGGTCACGCGGCCCTTCGCGGCATCGCCGCCGCCGTAGCCCATCGCGATCAGCAGATCGACAACCACGCGTTCAAGGAACATCGGCGCTGCACTGCGAACCCGATGCAGCACGTCGGCTTCCAAAGCGCTGCTCAACTGTTTGGCAGCGCGGTCCAGCGCTTCCTCCGGCGTTTCGGCGATGTCGTCGCTCCGCTTCTCCGTCGCACCCCCGCCGGGAGGCGGAGCGTTCGCCCGCCGCGACCACTGTGCGTAATCCGGGTACTCTCCAAGCAGGTTCATGTCGATGCGAGAAGGCTTACGGGACAGCAAGCGTTCGCCTTCCTGCGTCAACCGATACACGCCGCGGCGGACCCGCTCCAGAAGACCGGCGCGCTCCATGTGTATCGCGGCCCAACTCACGCGGTTCACGAAGACCGGCTGCCCACCGCTCGGGAGCATTTCCCGGACATCTTCGGCAGAGAGGCCCTCGGCATCGGCGATCCGCGCGCGGACTTCCGAGAGCGGCGATTCCACACCGGTGGCGAACGCCTTGAGGGCCGGAAGCATCAGCGACTGAAAATCAGGAACCGGCATCGGCGACCGCGCCTGTTGCCGCCGACTGCCGGGGCGTCACGCACTTCGCAATCTCGTGGCCCGCCGCGATCTCCGCCTGGCGAAGCTCCCAGGTCTTCTGCAAGTTCAGCCAGAGTTGCGGCGTCGTCCCGAAATACCGCGCAAGCCGCAGCGCCGTGTCCGCGCTCACTCCCCGCTGGCCGTTCAGGATCGTCGTCACCCGGTTCACCGGCACCCCCAACGCCTTCGACAGCGCATTGGCCGACAACCCGAGTTCATCGAGTTCGTCGCGGAGGATCTCTCCGGGATGCACCGGCTTCATGCCGTTGCTTGCGTTCATGTCAAACTCCCTCAGCGATAGTCCACGATCTCTGCGTTGCACGGCCCTTCGTCCGTCCAATGGAAGCAGACGCGCCATTGCGCGTTGATCCGAATGCTGTGCTGACCGACGCGGTCGCCGCGCAGCGCTTCCAGCCGGTTGCTCGGCAACGCGGCAAGGTCTCCGAGCGTCTCCGCGCTGTCCAGCAGAACCAGGCGGCGCGTCGCCCGATTGGCGAAGCCCTGAAATGCCGCAATGCGCTGCCCCTCGGAGAAGAAGCGCCGCGTCGTCCGATCCTTGAAGCTGCGTATCATACGCGGCTACTGTAGTCGTTGTTACGGTTTCCGTAAAGGACATCCGGTGCTCGAACGTTGCTCGCGGCTCGCCCAATGGCGCAACCGGGCCTGGTGACCGAAATGTTGTCCGGTAGCGCGTGCGCCGTTCGGTCTTCAGCCGACCGCAAACTTGTGCGATAGCTCCTGCTGCGCGGCGGCACGGACAAGCCCGCGCCGCCGCCGACGGTGCGGGCCGAGGGAATGATCCCGCCGGTGCGCGTCTCCGCCCACGTTGAATTGTTACCTCGTGCTTCCTATAGTGACGCTTGGAAGCCGCGCGGCGGTTCGGGGACTGTCTCCGCAAGTGCGCGGCGGGCGCTGCCGCTCAAGCGCCGCTCGGGCTAACCGCCGACTGTACAACGGCATTCATCGCCCGACGGTTTGAGCGGTCAGGAAGCGGAATAGGGACGCCCTTCGGCGCGTGGTTCTCACACCCCATCCGCGCAGCAGGGCGTCAAAGATGCAAGGTCGAGGCCTGTTCCGGTTCGGCTCCCAGGCCGCTCCTCACGCGCCGCGCTCGCGGAACAGTATGCGGGCAGCGAAGAGCTTTCGTTCCGAAGCGGGCGCCGACTCGAACCGTTCGATCACGGCGCGCGCATCGGCGATGCGGTTTGTGACATCGCGTTTCAAACCGATCCACGCGGGATCGTAATCCGCGCGATGCCGCTCGACCTGCAGTTCGACGAACAAGCGGGCGAAATCCCGCAGCGGAGACCCGAGCGCAGCCGCGCCATTCTTTCGGCCGCAAGCTTCCCGCGCCTGGCGGTGCGACAGGGCGCGATAGGTTCGCCGCCAGGCCTCGGTGCGGCGCACGGCGCCTCTTCCGACCAGCAGGTCGGCGCAATTTCCGGCAAGGCAGTGAAAGAGCGCGTAATAGGTTGTGCTCACCGCGCGGCGAAGGTCGGTTTCGAGCGGCCGGCCCCGGCCCGTTCCAAGCAGATTTTCGGCCGTATTGAGGAAGTCGGAAGCCTTCATGCGGGCCGCCAATCCCCCATTTCCGATACCGGAGCCATGTGCAGGCTGGGCATGGCGTCCAGCCCCATATCGAAGAGCGCGTCATCGATGCGCGCGCGCAATCGCGTCCGCCCCGAAACCGAGAGACTCGCCCTGTCGCGGTCGGGATAGACAGCCCAGACTTCCACCATTACGTCCCCGTAGGGGGACCGGCGCGGCAGCACGAAAATGTCCCTGAACGAGACAAGCGGAAACGTCTCCCTGACCGCCTGCCTGATCTTCTCCGCCGCCTCGGGCAGCAACCCGGATCGTTCGATGTCGGTGTCGGTCATCGGGAACCGCTCCATCCTGGATGGCGCGCCGCAGCTTACCATGCCGGAGGCGGGCCGGATATGTCCGGGCCGGCGCACTTGCGCCCCCGCGGCATCGCGAGCCCGTCAGCAGCCGCAAGTCTTCCTTGCGGCGACCGCGCCGCCCGACCGCGCCGCCGGTCAGGCGTAGTCGATCTTCACGATTTCGTAGTAGCGCGCGCCGCCCGGCGCATCGACCTCGATCTGGTCGCCGACCGCCTTGCCGATCATCGCCCGGGCCAGCGGCGATGCGACCGAGAGCCGGCCCTGGGCGATATCGCTCTCGTCCTGTCCCACGATGCGGTAGCGGAACTCGATGTCGTTCTCCTCGTCCACCACCGTCACCTGCGCGCTGAACATCACCCTGTCGCCGGAAATCCGGGACGGGTCGATCACCTCCGCGCGCGAAATCTTGTCCTCGAGCTCCGCCATGCGCCCCTCGATGAAGGACTGCCGATCACGGGCCGCGTGGTATTCGGCGTTCTCGGAAAGGTCCCCGTGCTCGCGGGCCTGGGCGATCGCCCGGACGACGGCGGGGCGCTCGACGCTCCTGAGGCGGCGCAATTCCTCCTCCAGCCGGCGGTAGCCTTCGGGCGTCATCGGCACCTTGTCCATCTCAGCCATATTCCCTTGCGCAAACTATCGAATTAGAGCCGGAACGACCCGTCAAAATAGGATTGCAAGGGAGCTACTTCAAGACGGGCGGCCTCGACCGCGGCGATGGCGCGGGCGGCGGCATGGGCGCCTGCAAGGGTCGTGAAGTAAGGTACGCGGCGGTTCAGCGTCTCGCGGCGCAGGCTGTAGCTGTCGCGGAGCGCGGCCACGCCTTCCGTGGTGTTGACGACCAACTGGACCTCGCCGCTCTTGATGGCATCGACGATATGCGGCCGTCCCTCAAGCACCTTCTTGACGACATGGACCTCGAGGCCCTCGGCCTCCAGCACGCGGGCCGTGCCGCCGGTCGCGATCAGCCGGAATCCGCTGGCGTCGAGCATCCGGGCCACCTCGACCGCGCCCGCCTTGTCGCTATCGCGCACGGAGACGAAAGCCGTGCCGCCGCCGGGCAGCGTCACGCCGGCGCCGAGCTGGGCCTTGGCGAAGGCGCGGGCGAAATCCGTGTCGATGCCCATGACCTCGCCGGTCGATTTCATCTCGGGGCCGAGCACGGTATCAACGCCGGGGAACCGCGCAAAGGGGAAGACCGCTTCCTTGACCGCGATATGCCCGCGCGCAGGCGGCCGGGGGAAGGCGGCGAGCGGCTCCCCGGCCATCAGCCGCGCGGCGATCTTGGCGACCGGCACGCCCGTGGCCTTGGCGACGAACGGCACCGTCCGGCTGGCGCGCGGGTTCACCTCCAGAATGTAGATCCGGTCTCCCTCCGGCCCGTGCGTGACGGCGAACTGCACATTCATCAGGCCGACCACGCCGAGCGCCCGCGCCAGCGCCCCGGTCTGGCGCTCGATCCCGGCGACGGTCCCGGGGGCCAGTGAGTGCGGCGGGAGCGAGCAGGCCGAATCTCCGGAATGCACGCCCGCTTCCTCGATATGCTGCATCACCCCGGCGACGACCACATTGCTGCCGTCGCAGAGCGCATCGACATCCACCTCCGTCGCATCGCGCAGATAGCGGTCCACCAGCACCGGGCTCGCGCCCGAGACCTCCACCGCAACCCGGATGTAGCGGTCGAGCGCAGCCCGGTCGTGGACGATCTCCATCGCCCGCCCGCCCAGCACATAGGAGGGCCGGAGCAGCACCGGATAGCCGATCCGCCCGGCAATGGCCGCCGCTTCCCCGGCAGAGGCGGCAACGCCGTTTTCGGGCTGGGTGAGGTCCAGTTCCGAGAGCAGGCCCTGGAATCGCTCGCGGTCCTCGGCGAGGTCGATGGCGTCGGGCGAGGTGCCGAGAATCGGGATGCCGGCGTCCGCCAGCGCCGAGGCGAGCTTGAGCGGCGTCTGGCCGCCGAACTGCACCACGGCGCCGACCAGCTCGCCGCGCGCCCGCTCGACCCCGGCAATCTCGATGACGTCCTCGGCCGTCAGCGGCTCGAAATAGAGCCGGTCCGCCGTGTCGTAATCGGTCGAAACGGTCTCCGGATTGCAGTTGACCATGATGGTCTCGTAGCCCGCCTCGCGCAGCGCGAAGACGGCGTGGACGCAGCAATAATCGAACTCGATGCCCTGCCCGATGCGGTTGGGGCCGCCGCCGAGGATCATGATCTTCCGGCGCTCGGCCGGGTCGGCCTCGCATTCGGCGGGCGCAAGGCCCGGACCCTCCCAGGTCGAATACATGTAAGGCGTTGCGGAGGGGAACTCGGCGGCGCAGGTGTCGATGCGCTTGTAGACCGGCGTGAGGCCGAGCGCCCGGCGGCGGGCTGCAATATCGGCCTCCCCGAGGCCCGTCAGCTCCCCGAGGCGCGCATCCGAAAAGCCCAGCCGCTTGACCGCTTGCAGGCCCTGCGCGGTCTCGGGCAGGCCGGACGCGCGCAGCTCCTCCTCGACGCGGACCAGAGCCTCGATCTGCTCCAGGAACCAGGGATCGAACTGGCAGGCCCGGCGTATGCGCTCCCGGTCCAGACCGTGGCGGAAGGCCTGGGCGATCACCAGCAGGCGGTCGGGCCTGGGCTCGGACAGGAGCTGCACGATGTCGTCCACCGCCGGCGCACCCGGAATTTCGATCTCGTTGAGTCCGGTCAGCCCCGTTTCCATGGAGCGCAGCGCCTTTTGCAGCGACTCCGAAAAGCAGCGACCGATGGCCATCGCCTCGCCGACCGACTTCATGGAGGTGGTGAGCAGCGGCTCGGCGCCGGGGAATTTCTCGAAGGTGAAGCGCGGCGCCTTGGTGACGACATAGTCGATGACCGGTTCGAAGGCGGCCGGCGTCGTGCGCGTGATGTCGTTCTGCAGCTCGTCCAGCGTGTAGCCGACGGCGAGTCTGGCGGCGACCTTGGCGATGGGAAAGCCGGTCGCCTTCGACGCCAGCGCCGAGGAACGCGAGACGCGCGGGTTCATCTCGATCACCACCAGCCGGCCGTCCTCGGGATTGACGGCGAACTGCACGTTCGAGCCGCCGGTATCGACGCCGATCTTGCGCAGGCACGCGATCGAGGCGTCGCGCAGCAGTTGGTATTCCTTGTCGGTGAGCGTCAGCGCCGGCGCGACCGTCACCGAGTCGCCGGTATGCACGCCCATCGGATCGACATTCTCGATGGAGCACACGATGATGCAATTGTCCGCTCGGTCGCGGACCACCTCCATCTCGTATTCCTTCCAGCCGAGAACCGATTCCTCGACCAGCACCTCGCCGACGGGCGAGGCGTCCAGGCCGCCCTGGACGATGTTCTCGAACTCCTCCGGGTTGTAGGCGACGCCGCCGCCGGTGCCGCCGAGCGTGAAGGACGGGCGGATGATGAGCGGCAGGCCGATTTCCTGCATCGCGCGGCGCGCCGCATCCATGTCGCCCACCAGCGCGCCGCGCGGCGTTTCGAGGCCGATCTCGTGCATGGCCCCACGAAACAGCTCCCGGTCCTCGGCCCTGGCGATCGCCATCCGGTCGGCGCCGATGAGCTCGACCCCGAAGCGCTCCAGCGCGCCGTTGTCGGCAAGCGCCATCGCCGTGTTCAGCGCCGTCTGCCCGCCCATGGTCGCGAGCAGCGCATCGGGCCGCTCGCGTTCGATAACCCGCTCGACGAGCTCCGGCGTGATCGGCTCGACATAGGTCGCATCGGCCAGGTCCGGGTCGGTCATGATGGTGGCCGGATTGGAGTTGACCAGAACGATCCGGTAGCCCTCTTCCCTCAGCGCCTTGCAGGCCTGGGTCCCGGAATAGTCGAACTCGCAGGCTTGGCCGATGACGATGGGACCGGCCCCGACGATGAGGATGGAGCCGATATCAGTGCGTCTAGGCATGGGCATCCATCATGTCGGTGAAGCGCCGGAAGAGATAATGGGCGTCTCTCGGGCCGGGGGAGGCTTCGGGGTGGTACTGCACCGAAAAGATCGGCCGGCCTTCCGCGCGCAGGCCCTCCAACGACCCGTCGAACAGCGAGCGGTGCGTCTCCGCGACGCCCGGCGGCAGGCTCTCCCTCAGCACGGCGAAGCCGTGGTTCTGGCTGGTGATTTCGACCTTGCCGGTCTCCAGGTCCTTGACCGGGTGATTGGCGCCGCGATGGCCGATAGCCATCTTCGCCGTGGCCGCGCCCAGCGCCAGCGCGAGTATCTGGTGGCCGAGACAGATGCCGAAGATCGGCTTGCCGCTCTCTATCAGGGCGCGGACCGTTCCGGCGGCATAGGCCGCGGTGGCCGCGGGGTCGCCGGGGCCGTTGGCGAGGAATACGCCGTCGGGTTCCAGCGCGAGGATCGCGTCCGCGCCCGTTTCGGCAGGCACGACCGTCACCGCCGATCCGAGTTCCGCCAGGCAGCGCAGGATATTGTGCTTGACGCCGTAATCGACGGCGACGACATGGCGCGACGCCCGTTCCAGCCGACCGTAGCCGTGGCCGAGCGCCCATGGAGTCCGGTCCCAGCGATAGGTCTGCCGGCAGGTGACGTCCCGCGCGAGGTCCATGCCCTCCAGGCCCGGCCACGCCGCGGCGCGGGCGAGGGCGGCGCCGATGTCCATCCGTCCGTCGCGGGCGTGCACGACCACGCCGCCCGGCGCCCCGGCGTCGCGGATGCGCCGGGTCAGCGCACGCGTGTCGATTCCGGCGACTCCGACGAGGCCGCAGCTCCCCAGCCAGTCTTCGAGCCGGCGTGTCGCGCGGAAATTGGAGGGCTCCGTCGGGTCCATGCGCAGCACGAGCCCGCGTGCGGCCGGCGCGCCGGACTCGATGTCCTCGTCATTGGCGCCGACATTGCCGATATGGGGAAAGGTGAAGGTCACGATCTGCCCGGCATAGGACGGGTCGGTCAGAATCTCCTGATAGCCGGTCGGCGAGGTGTTGAAACAGACTTCGCCGACCGCTGCGCCCTCGGCGCCGAAGCCCCGGCCCCAGAACACGGCGCCGTCGGAGAGCGCCAGGGCGGCTGTGGCGCCGTCCGGTCTGGGGGCTTGGATAACCATTGGATTACTTGCTCGTTTGCGCCGGGCAGCGGTCGGAAACCCTTGACGACAGAAGTCGGGAATACATAATTTCGGTTGTCCGGAGCATGTTCCAACCGCCGAGGGGATAAGCGGGCAGGCAGCTCTTGTCAAGACATGCGCCACGAGGAGAAAACTTCAATATCAACACGTTACGCCGTGTATGCGGCGTTTTGTCGTGAACCTGTCACAACGCGCGGCCGGGTGTCGGCCGCGACCTGGAAGAGCAGGAGACTGCCATGCGGGTGCAACTCAACGAGGCGTTGAAGGAAGCGATGCGCGCCAAGGATGTCATGACCTTGCGCACGGTCAGGTTGATTCTGGCCGCGATCAAGGACCGCGACATCGCGGCGCGCGGACAGGGCAATGCCGACGGTATCGGCGATGCGGAAATCCGCGAACTGCTCGACAAGATGGTCCGTCAGCGGGAGGAGTCCGCCGGCTATTACGAGGAAGCCGGGCGGCTCGACTCGGTGGACGAGGAACGGCGCGAAATCGCCGTCATTCAACGCTTCCTGCCGGCCAAGCTGGACCCCGATGCGCAGATTGCGGCCGTGAACGCCGTGGTGGGCGACCTCGGCGCGTCGGGCATGCGCGACATGGGCCGCGTCATGGCCGAGCTCAAGCGGCGTTATCCCGGCCAGATGGACTTCGGCGAGATCAGCCGGACGGTCAAGGCCGCGCTGGCGGCCTGACGGCAGGCCCGGCGCCCCGGATGGCTTTCCCGCCCGATTTTCTCGAACAGCTTCGCGAGCGCGTTTCCCTGGTGGATGTCGTCTCGCGCCATGTCAAATTGCAGCGGCGCGGGCGGGAATATGTCGGCCTCTCGCCCTTCAAGCAGGAGCGCACGCCGTCCTTCACCGTCGTGCCGGACAAGGGCTTCTTCCATTGCTTTGCCAGCGGCGAGCACGGCGATGTCGTCGGCTTCCTGATGCGCCTGGAAGGGCTTTCCTTTCCGGAAGCGGTAGAGAAGCTCGCCCAGGCGGCCGGGCTGGAAGTGCCGCGCGACAGCCCCGAGGCGGCGGCGCAGGCCCGCCGGCGCCGGGGCCTGCTGGACGCCGTGGAGGCGGCGGCGGCGTTCTTTGAGCGCCAATTGCGTCTGCCCGCAGGCAGGCGGGCGATGGACTATCTGCGCGGACGCGGGCTCGATGACGACACGATCGGCCGCTTCCGGCTCGGCTACGCGCCCGGCGATTCGGCGGCGCTCATCCAGGCGCTGAAGCGCGGCGGCTTCGAGGCCGGGACCCCGGTCGAGGCCGGGCTGCTGCGCCTTCCCGAAGGTGCGGAAACGCCGGTCGCCTCGCTGCGCAACCGCGTCGTGTTTCCGATCACCGACCGGCGGGGGCGTCCGATAGCCTTCGGCGGGCGCACGCTTGGAGATGCGCAGCCCAAATATCTCAACACGCCCGAGACTCCGGTCTTCCGGAAGGGGGAGGTGCTCTACGGCCTCGCCCAGGCGCGCGACGCCGCGTGGCGCGCGAAGGAAATCGTGGTCGTCGAGGGCTATATGGACGCCATCGCCCTCTCCCGGGCGGGGTTCGCGCATACCGTGGCGTCGCTCGGCACCGCCTTCGGAGAGAACCAGTTGAGGGCGCTCTGGCGGATCGTCGATGAGCCGGTGCTGTGTTTCGACGGCGACGAGGCGGGCCAGCGCGCGGCGCGGCGCGCGGCGGAGCGCGCATTGCCGCTTCTGGCCCCCGGCAAGTCGCTGCGCTTCGCACGCCTGCCGGACGGGCGCGACCCGGACGACCTGGTCCGCGACCACGGCGCGGCCGCGCTCCGCGCCGTGGTGGAGCGGGCGCAGACGCCGGTCGATCTCCTCTGGACGAGCGAGGTCGAGGCCGTGCGCCCCGACTCGCCCGACCGCCGCGCCCGGTTCAGCGGCAACCTGCTGGCGCTGGCGTCCGGCATCCGGGACGACACCGTGCGGCGCTATTACGAAGCCGAGATCCTGTCCCGCCTGCGCGAACGCTTCGGCGTCAACCTGAGGCCGGAGACGGCGGCGCGCCGCCCCGCGCCTTCCGTCCCTGGCGGCGGGCGGGAACGGGGCGAGGCGCGAATTGCCGGATTGCGCGAGCGGCAGGTGCAGGGCGTGCTGGCGGCGGCGGTCAACCATCCCGAGCTTGCGGTCGAGCTCGCTCACGAAATCGCCGAACTCGAGTGCGCCGCGTCGCTTGACAGGCTTCGGCAAGAGATTCTAGGGCTCGCAGCCGACGGGGAAGGGATTGACGCAGGCGTCTGGCGAACCCATTTCGAATCGGTCGGCCTTGCCGGCGCGGTCGGCGGCGTGCTGTGCGAGGCCGTTTACGGTCTTGCGCCTTTTGCCCGCCCGAACGCCCCGGCAGCGGAGGCGCGTAACGGGATGGAGCGGGTCTTCGCGGCATATCGCTCGGCGGCCATGGAGCGCGAGGTGGCGGCGACCGCCGAGACCGATGCCGACGGCTCGCTGGAACGCATGCCGGCGCTGGTGATGGAGGCCCGCAGGTCGCGCGCCCAGGGCGGAATGTAGAAGACGCAATAATCGGGGACGGACGAAAGCATGGCGACGAAGACAGCGGAGCAGGTTCGGGAGCCGGAGCCCCGGGAAGAGACGCGGGAGGCCCCGGTCGATCCGGAAGCGGCCGTCAAGCAGCTTGTCGAAAACGGCAAGGAGCGCGGCTATGTCTCCTACGAGGAACTGAATGCGGCGCTGCCTTCCGACCAGGTCTCGGCCGAGCAGATCGAGGACACGATGGCCATGCTCTCCGAGCTCGGCATCAATGTCGTCGAGGCGGAGGAAACCGAAGAGGCGCCGCCGGAGCGCGGGCCCGCGCCTGAGGGCGAGAAACGCGGCAATATCGACGACGATATCGGTCGCACGGACGACCCGGTGCGCATGTATCTGCGCGAGATGGGTTCGGTCGAACTGCTGTCGCGCGAGGGCGAAATCGCCATCGCCAAGCGCATCGAGGCCGGGCGCGAAAAGATGATCCGCGCGCTCTGCCGGACGCCGACCGCCATCGGCCGTATCCTCGACTGGCGCGAGGAATTGCGGCGCGAGACCCGGCTGCTCCGCGATGTCGTGGACCTCGACGCGACCTGGGCCGCGCTGCATGGCGGCCCGGCGAATGCGGCCGCGGCCGCGAACGGGGCGGCCAACAACGACAATGCGCGCAAGCCGGCCAACGGCCATGACAGCGACGCGAACGACGACGCCGACGATGAGCCCAACCTCTCGCTGGCGGCGACGGAGCGCGCCCTGCTGCCGCATGTGATGGAGGTGCTCGACAGGATCGAAAAGCTCGACAGGCGCCTCGCCAGGCTGCGCGTGATTCGCTTCGACGAAGCGCGCGGCGAGGAGGGGCCGATGCCGGCCCAGAACCGGCGTTACGACAAGCTCACCGACGAAATGGCCGGACTGATGCGCGGCCTGAAGCTCCACAATGCGCGCATCGACGAGTTGAGGGACCTCCTCTACGGCATGAACCGCGAGTTGATCGGACTGGAAGGGCGCATGCTGCGCTGCGCCACGCGCTCCAGGCTCTCGCGCACCGCCTTTCTGGAGGAGTGGCGCGGGCGCGAACTCGACCAGCGCTGGGTGCGGCGCATCTGCCAGAAGAAGGATTGGAAAGCGTTCTCGCGCCGCTACCGCGACGAGATCAGGACCATGCGCGCCCGAATCCTGGAAATCGCTTCCGAGGCCGAATTGCCGCTGGGGGACTTCCGCAGCGTTGTCGCCCGCGTCCAGGAAGGCGAGCGCGAAGCGGCCCGCGCGAAGAAGGAGATGGTCGAGGCCAACCTCAGGCTCGTGATCTCCATCGCCAAGAAATACACCAATCGCGGCCTGCAGTTCCTGGACCTGATCCAGGAGGGCAATATCGGGCTGATGAAGGCCGTGGACAAATTCGAGTACCGCCGCGGCTACAAATTCTCGACCTACGCCACCTGGTGGATCCGCCAGGCGATCACGCGCTCGATTGCGGACCAGGCCCGCACCATCCGCATCCCGGTGCATATGATCGAGACCATCAACAAGCTGGTGCGCACCTCGCGCCAGATCCTGCACGAGATCGGCCGGGAGCCGACGCCGGAGGAGTTGGCGGCCAAGCTGCACATGCCGCTGGAGAAGGTGCGCAAGGTGCTGAAGATCGCCAAGGAGCCGATCAGCCTCGACACGCCGATCGGCGACGACGAGGACAGCCATCTCGGCGACTTCATCGAGGACAAGAACGCCGTGCAGCCCATCGACGCGGCAATCCACGCCAACCTGCGCGCCAGCACCACCAGCGTGCTCGCCTCGCTGACCGCGCGGGAGGAGCGCGTGCTGCGCATGCGGTTCGGCATCGGCATGAACACCGACCACACGCTCGAGGAGGTCGGCCAGCAGTTCTCGGTCACCCGCGAGCGCATCCGCCAGATCGAGGCCAAGGCGCTGCGCAAGCTCAAGCACCCGACGCGTTCGCGCAAGCTGCGAAGCTTCCTCGACAACTGACGGAACCCGCCCGGCGCCTCCTGCAAGCGGCTGCTAATATACCGGACAGCAGTGGACTTGTTCCGGGCATCTCCCTCCACCGCTTCCGTCAGGCGGCCGCGATGGATACCCGGAACAAGTCCACTGTTGTCCGGTTCAGGTTTGGGGCCATTGTATGGCGGTTTGATTGTTGTGTTTGGGGGGCGGTATGCGGGGAGCGTTGAGTTGGTCGATGCGCTTTCCGTGCATGAGATTGGCGCGCACGAGGCGTGCGAAGGCGAGCGGGGATTTGACGGTGCCCCGGTCGGCTTGGGCGAGGCGGAGCAGCAGATAAGCGAACGGGGCGACGGCGCCCTGGATGCGGACCGCATTCTCGCTGGCGCCGGGGAAGTGTTCGATCTTGAGGGTCTGCTCGATCCATTTTGAAGAACAACTCGATGGCCCGGCGCCGTTTGCAGAGGTCGGCGATGTCCCGGGCCGGGGCCTCGAGGTCGTTGGAGAGGATGCGCAGCACCTCGCCGGTGTCGGTCCTGACCCGAACCTCGCGCACCGGCCCGGAGAACGGGTTCTTGCGGCTCCGGGCCTGGCGTTGCGCCAACAGGCCGGTGCGGTCCGAGAGAATGTTGGCGTCTTCGGGCAGGGCGCGCTCCGTGCTCGCCGTCAACGGAGTGTTGGACTTGAAACGGGTGACGATGCGCCAGCCGGCGGCGTCCAGCGCGGCCCACCAGGCGAAATCGTAGTAGCCGAGGTCGAAGACGGAAGACGCAAGTGGCGCCGGCCTCGACCGGCATCGCCTGCGCCGCCGTGATGTCATTGACCTTCGCCGCCGTGACCGACGCATGGAGCGGTTGCCCGGCGTCGGCATCGCAGATCGCATGGACCCTGGCCCCGCCGGCCCCGGCCGGGAAATGCGCCCACTGCGACCCCCGCCCGCCCAGGCGAACGCCGGTCGCGTCGATCGGGCGGGCCGCCGCGCCGATCTTGCGCCGCAGGCCCCGCCGGGCGTCCCCGACCGTCTCGGCGAACAGGGCGGCGAACAACCCAGCCGGGCGTTTGGCATTGGCGTCGGCCAGCGTCGAGCGCTCCACCGCGCGAGCGCCCACATGGTAAAGGCGCGCCTTGTGGCTGTGCAGGCCGCCCACGATCTCGCGCAGGCTGTTCGCCCCGGAAAGCTGGCCGTAAAGCAGCGCGATCAACCGGTCCCGGCTGCGCAGCCGCCGCACCCCGCGGTCCGCGCCGCGGGCGGCAACCAGACGATCGAACGCAGCCCGCGGAACGCGCTTCAACGGGTCGTGGAAAACGCTGTTGCGGCGGCGCATGGCATTGAGCCTCCTTCGTGTCCCGAATGTCCGTAAACGCCTGGACAACAGTAGAATCAATGCCACGCAGCCCGCCCATAAAATAAACCGGACACCAGTGGAACAAGTCCGGGCATGACGACAAGAGGGCCGGATACGACGGGAAGAGGGGCGGGACGCCGGCGTCAATCCGGGCCTCGGTTCAACCGGACACCGATGGACCGGGGTCCGGGGTGACGGATTGGGGCGTCGGCGCTTGCCCGATGATATCGAACCGGGACGCCGCCGCGCGGCGGGACGATTCCCGACGGGCGAAAATCGGCTTAGGCTCGCGCCATGCTCGAAAATCGCAATACCGCCTACGGCCGGGCCCCCCTGCCAGCCGGCCTCCGTTCGCGCATGGCGGCCAATGGCAACGGGCTCGACATGCACTATCTGGAAGCCGGTTTCGAGGAGCCGGGGCGGCCCTGCGCCCTGCTGCTGCACGGCTTCCCGGAACTGGCCTATAGCTGGCGGCGCGTCATGCCGGCGCTGGCGGAGGCGGGCTACCATGTCGTCGCGCCGGATCAGCGCGGCTACGGGCGGACGACCGGCTGGGACCCGGACCATGACGGCGACCTCGCCTCATACCGGCCCTTCAACCTCGTGCGCGATGTCATGGGGCTGCTGGACGCGCTCGGCCACCGGGAGGCCGCGCTGCTGGCCGGCCACGACTTCGGCGCGATGGTCGCGGCCTGGGCGGCGCTCATCCGGCCGGACGTCTTTCGCCGGCTCGCGCTGATGAGCGCGCCGTTCCCGGGCCCGCCGGACATTTCGCCGCAACCGCCGCCGGCGCGGTCGATCCATGACGACCTGGCGGCGCTCGACCGGCCGCGCAAGCACTACCAGTGGTACTATTCCACGCGGCAGGCCAATGCGGACATGCGGGACTGCCCCCAGGGGGTCCATGCCTTTCTCAGGGCCTATTTCCACCACAAGAGCGCCGACTGGGCCGGCAACCGCCCCTTCCGGCTGGCGGGTTGGACGGCCGGGGAACTGGCCCGGATGCCGACCTATTACATCATGGACCGCGACCGGACGATGGCGGAGACGGTGGCGGCGGAAATGCCCGGCGCGGAGGACATCGCCGCCTGCCGCTGGCTGCCCGACGCGGAGCTTGCGGTGTATGCGCGGGAATACGAGCGCACCGGGTTCCAGGGCGGGCTGCAATGGTATCGCTGCCGGACGAGCGGGCGGTTCGAGCGCGAGCACGAGCTGTTCTCCGGGCGCCGTTTCGAGGGTCCGGCCTGCTTCATTTCCGGCGCGTCCGACTGGGGCGTCCACCAGAATCCCGGCGCATTGGAGGCGATGGAGGCGCGCGCCGCCGCCTGGGCCGGCACATGGCTGATCGAAGGCGCCGGGCACTGGGTCCAGCAGGAGCAGCCGGAGGCCGTGTCCGCGCGGCTCACGGCGTTCGCGGCAGGTTAAGCCGCAGTCCCGGCGGGATGACAGGGCGGGAGGGCCGCTGCTAGGTTCGCCCGCAACCCCTCTGGAGGAAAAGGACAAGATGGGCACTCTGACCGGCGCCGAGATCATGGCGCGCGAACTCAAGAAGCACGGCGTCGAATACATGTTCGGCATCGTCGGATTTCCGGTGCAGCCGATCGCCAAGGCGGCGCAGGAGGTCGGCATCAAATATGTCGGCATGCGCAACGAGCAGGCGGCTTCCTACGCCGCGCAGGCCGCCGGCTACCTGACCGGGCGTCCGGGCGCGTGCCTCACGGTCTCCGGGCCGGGCGTCATCCATGCGCTCGCCGGCCTCGCCAATGCCGAGCAGAATTGCTGGCCGATGATCCTGATCGGAGGCGCTTCGCCGGTCTATCAGAACGGCATGGGCGCGTTCCAGGAGGAGAACCAGGTCCAGCTCGCGGCGCCCTATTGCAAGTTCGCCCATGCGGTCGAGCACGCCCGGCGCATCCCGTTCTATGTCGAGAAGGCGGTGCGCACCTCGATCTACGGCCGTCCGGGCCCCGTCTATCTGGACATGCCGGACGACATCATCCGCGATGAGGTCGAGGACGCGGACATCGTCGAGGCGGCCCCGGTCGCCGATCCGCCCCGGATGCAGGCCATGTCCGAGGATATCGACGCTGCGCTCGATGCGCTCGAATCCGCCGAACGTCCGCTGGTGGTCGTCGGCAAGGGCATGGCCTGGTCGCGCGCCGAGGACGAGGTGCGCGCGTTCATCGAGCGCACGCAATTGCCGTTCCTGGCCTCGCCGCTCGGCAAGGGCGTCGTCGATGACAACCACCCGCTGTCTGTCGGCGCGGCGCGCAGCCACGCCCTGCGCGAGGCGGACGTGATTTTCCTGATGGGCGCGCGGCTCAACTGGATCATGCATTTCGGCATGCCGCCGCGCTTCAACAAGAAGGTGCGCATCGTCCAGCTCGACATCTCTCCGGAAGCCATCGGCAACAATGTGCCGACCGAGGTGGCGCTGGTCGGCGACGGCAAGGCCGTGGTCGGCCAGTTGAATGCGGCGCTCGGCGGACGGCAGTGGTTCTATCCGGCCGATACCGCCTGGCGCTCCGCCATTGCGGAGAAGGCGGCCGGCAATGCCGAGCAGATCCGCCCGATGCTGGAAGACGACTCCACGCCGACCAACTACTACCGCGCGCTCAAGGACATCAACGCCTGGGCGGGCAAGGATGCGGTGATTGTCGGCGAGGGCGCCAACACCATGGATATCGGGCGCACGCAGCTTCCGAATGCCTCGGCGCGGCTGCGCCTCGATGCCGGAAGCTACGGCACGATGGGCATCGGCATGGGGTTTGCGGTCGCGGCCGCCGTGGTGCATCCGGACCGCCCGATCGTCTCCGTCTCGGGCGATTCCGCCATCGGCTTCTCCGGCATGGAGATGGAGACGGCCTGCCGCTACAAGCTGCCGATCAAGATCGTCGTCCTGAACAATGGCGGCATCGGCCAGGGCATCCCGGAATATCCCGAGGACCCGTTCGACAACCCGGCCGGCGTGCTGATCTACGGCGCGCGCTACGACAGGATGATGGAGGCGTTCGGCGGTTTCGGCGCCTTCATCGAGGACCCGGCCGACCTGCCGGCCGCGCTCGATGCGGCGACGGCCTTCGACGGACCGGCGCTCGTCAATGTCCGCCTGCACCCGCAGGCCGGCCGCAAGCCGCAGCAGTTCGGCTGGCTGACGACCTGACACACAGTCCGGCGGCGGCGGAGACGTCCGCCGCCGCATGAGGGAGGCGGCGAGAAACGGGGAGGGACGAGTTGCGCCGCCTTGTCCTCGCGGCGCTTCTTCTGCCGCTTCTCGCAGCCTGCCAGCAGCAGGGCATGTCCGCCCACCGGTACGGGCCGCCCCCAGGCGCGTCTTCGGCCCAATGGCAGGTGGCCGCCTGTGCCGACAGGCCCTTGCTGGGTCCCGGGGCGGCCCGCGGCGTTGTCTTCTGGAGCCACGGGGTCAGCGGGCGGCGCGTGCAGTGGAAGGGCAAGCCGCTGCGCTTCGTCGGGAAGTTCGCCGCCGCCGGCTGGGACGTCATCAAGGTCAACCGCAACAACCTGCATGAGGGCGGCTGGACGGTCGGCGGCCCGAAGCATGTCGCCGACCTGCCAGCAGGCCGGGGAGGCGCCTATGGCGCTCATCCGCCAAAGGGGCCGGAAGCGTCCAGGGGCATCCTGTTCTGGAGCCGCGGCCTTCGGGGGCGCGCGCCCGGGTGGAAGGACAAGCCGCCGCGGTTTGCGCTGCGGTTCGCTCTTGCCGATTGGGATGTCGTCAAGGTCAACCGGGATGAGCAGCTCGAATATCGATGGGATGCCGCCGGCAGCGAGCATGTGGCGGATATTCGGGAACGGGCGCGGAAGGCCCGCGAGGCGGGCTACAGGCGCGTCGTGCTCGGTGGACAGTCCTGTGGCGCCGCCATCGCGCCGGAAGCGGCGTCGGAACGTGGAATCGCCGATGCGGCGATCGCGAGGGCGCCGAACCACGACTCGGACACCTGCAGAAATCTTGGCCTCCCCGGATACGACCCGGCCTCGCTTCGGCGCCGCCTGACCGACGCGCTCGAAGACATTGCATCGCAGCGCACGGCGCCTGTCGTTTCCGTTGGTTACACATGTCTCGGACCGGAACGACCGCGGGGCTCATACCGCAACGCGCTCATGGCGAGCGGATCGCGTTTAGTGTTTCTGGACGAGACCATGCCGATTCGCGGCCGGCACGCGGGCTGGACGCAGCAATTCGATGCGTGGCACGGCGAGTGCCTGCTGGATTTCCTCGGTTCCGGCGAGGAAGTACGAGGCGGAGAAACCATTTGCCCGCCGCCCGATCCGGTTCCGTCATTCCTGCTTCCGGTCGGCTATACCCCGCCGTCGCCGACGGGGCCGAGCAGCCTGGTCGGCGCATGGAGCGGCGAATATTTCGTCGGCAGTAGAGGTATCGGGAACTTCTGCATGTTCGTCGAGGAGGAATATGAAGACGGATTCAAGGCCCGAACGGCTTTCGGGGCCGGCTCCGAAAGGCTGTTGTCAATGGAAACGCATACGCGCATCTTCTACAGGTTCGGCGGGGACAGGGAGTTCGTTTACAACAAGAACAAATACCGCATGAGCCTCTTCGACAATCCAGGCCGCCGCGCGCTCGATCTCGCCATACGAACGGCAAACGGCACGGAGTAACACTTTCACCTCACGCGCGGTTGCAAGCTCGATGACGACCGGCCGCTGTTCGGCTGAGCTGCCGCAAGCCGCCAGGCTCAACGGAAGGTCAGGGAAGACTCTGCGTTGGCCGGGAACCGGTAGCGGCGATAAAGGAACAGGTCATCGGTCATCGAGTGCATCGAAAATGACGCCGAGAGTGCAGAAAAGGCCGACCGTTACCAAAACAAACAGGACTACGATCAAACTTCGGGAATTTTCCGAACCGGTCACGGCCATAAAGCACGATAACGCCGCGACGGCCGCTATTATCGCCAATACGGCCGTCAGGGATTTGTTTCTTTTCGCCCTTCTGGAAAGGCGCGTGAACAGGCCGGCGTCCGAAACTGCGTTGTCCATGCTCGTTCCCGGCTTGTCCATTCGTCACAGCCCTGTCCAGGCTATGTCGGATTGCGCGCGGGGTCTATGGTGCATCCCGGCGCGGCGTCGTGCAAGCCGCCGACGGGAGAGCGGGCCTTGAGCGAATATCAGTATTACGAGTTCCAGGCGGTTGACCGTCCCCTCGACGAGGCGGACCGGGAGGCGCTCGGGACCTTGTCGACGCGGGTGCTGGGCCTGCTGGAAGGCCTGAGCCGGGCCGCTGCCGGCCGAGACCAGCCAGCCCGCCGCGGCGGAGCAGGCCGGCGTTCCCCGACGGGCGCCCTCCTCGAGCAGTCGCGCGATGTCCGGCGGAGAACTGCTCAAGTTCGGCAGTCGGCGCGGCGCACTGTCAGAACAAAATGCTTCCAGACATCCCCCTGTTATCCGCCTTTCGGGAATGGTCATAGTGCTTTCCGGACGACTGCGCCGCCATTGCCTGCGTCCTGACTTTCCCGCTACTCCGCCGCCTCCGCCCGGAAGCGCGGCGAGAACTGCGGGGCGACTTCGCGAGCGAAGCGGGCCATGACTTCCCGTTGCAGGTCCTTGGGCATGCCGGGCGTGGCGGCCGAGACCAGGGCGTAGTCGAAGCCGAGCGCCGCGTATCCCTCGAGCCGCTTCACGGCGGTTTCCGGCGAGCCGACCAGGTTCATTTTGCAATAGGGGCCGAGCTCGTCCGGGTCCGCCATCCTGCGCAGATTGGCGAACATGCGGGAGAACTGCTGGTATTCCTCGATATGTTCCCACGGGTTCGCGTCCGCCTCGTAGTGGTCCGCCTGGATGGCGAAATAGGGCGGGAAATAGCGCCGGGCGAGCTTCGCGGCCTCCTCGTCCGTGTCGGCGATCAGCATCTTGATCGAGATGGCCTTGCTGCGGTCGGCATCGGCCGGCGCGCTCTCGTCCCAGGTTCCCAGAATCCTCTCCAGCAGGCGCGCGGGGAAGGTAGAGAGGCAGAGCGGCGGCAGGGCGAGGCCGGCCATGACGCCGGCGCTCTGCGGGCTGCCGATGGCGCCGTAGAACCTGACCGGCTTGTCCACCGGTTCCGGGCGCAGGCGCACCGGGCGCGGCACCTTGTAATAGGCCCCGTCATGGGTGAATTCCCGCCCCGACAGGCCCTTGTGGATGATGTCCAGCGCCTCCGCGAACCGGCCGCGCGCCTCCGGCATGGACACGCCGTAAGCGTCGTATTCCGACTTCGCCGTGCCGCGCCCGAGGCCGAGATGCAGCGTGCCCCGCGTCAGCGAGTTCAGCATCGCGATCTCTTCGGCGATGCGCACCGGATGGTACCAGGGCAACACCAGCACCGAGGTGCCGAGCCCGATATCCGGGCAGAGCGCGGCGACATGGGCCATGAACAGCAGCGGGCTCGGCGTCGGGTAGTAGTCCGAGAAATGGTGCTCCAGCATCCAGACGGATTCGTAGCCGAGCGTCTCGGCGAGCTTCACGTCCTCGATCACCTCGTCGTAGAGCGCCTTGTCGGACTTGCGGACATCGGTGGAGGGCGCGGTCTGCACGCCGAAGGTCATGCTGCGGACCGTCGTCATGGGCGCGGGTTCCTCTTGCGGGGCGTATCCGGGGCGGCAGGCGGAGGCTAGAGCGCCTCCGGCCCGCTCTCGCCGGTGCGGATGCGGACGGCGTGGCTCACATCGTAAACGAAGATCTTGCCGTCGCCGATCTGGCCGGTGTTCGCGGCCGCGCGCACCGTCTCCAGGGCGCGTTCGACCGCATTGTCATCGACCACGACCTCGATCTTCACCTTCGGCACGAAACTGACAGTGTATTCCGCCCCGCGATAGATTTCGGTGTGGCCCTTCTGCCGGCCGAAACCCTTGACCTCGCTGACCGTGAGGCCCTCGATGCCATCGCTCATCAAGGCCTCGCGCACCGCGTCCAGCTTGTGCGGCTTTATGACAGCCATCACCAGCTTCATGGCACGTCTCCTTTCCGAATCAGTGCAGATCGTAGCCGCTTTCGCCGTGCGAGACGAGATCGAGTCCCTGGATTTCCTCGTCCTCGCTCGTGCGGATGCCGCCGGTAAGGCCGCCGACGATCTTGACGATGATGAACGTGACTACCGCAGCCCAGGCGATTGTCGCGACCGCGCCGACCGCCTGCGTGACGAGCTGGCCGCCCATGGTGACGCCCTCGTCGTAGCCATTGCCGTCGAAAACCGGCGACATCAGAACGGCGAGCAGGAGCGTGCCGAGGATGCCGCCGACGCCGTGGACGGCGAAGACATCCAGCGAGTCGTCGATTCTGAGGGCGTTCTTCACCATGCCAACCGCGAAGAAACAGATCGCACCCGCGGCGGCGCCGATAATCAGTGCGCCCGCGGGGCCGACGAAACCGGACGCCGGGGTAATCGTGGCGAGGCCCGCAATGACGCCCGTCACGAAGCCGACGAGGCTCGGGCGGCCGAAGCGCACCCATTCGATCAGCATCCAGACGACAGCCGCCGTCGAGGCCGAGAGATGGGTGACGAGGATCGCCATGCCGGCGCCGCCGTCGGCGGCGAGCTGCGAGCCGCCGTTGAAGCCGAACCAGCCGACCCACAGCATGGCCGCGCCCATCGCCGTCATGCCGGGATTGTGTGGCGGGCGCAATTCGCCCGGGAAGCCGCGCCGGGGGCCGAGCAGCGAGGCCAGCACCAGCGCCGACACGCCGGCCGTCGCATGGACCACGAGGCCGCCGGCAAAGTCCTTGATGCCCATATCGGCGAGCCAGCCGCCGCCCCAGACCCAGTGGCAGACCGGCACATAGACGGCCAGCAGCCAGAGGACCGAGAACGCCAGGATCGACGAGAACTTCATCCGCTCCGGGAAGGCGCCGACGATCAGCGCCGGGGTGATGACCGCGAAGGTCATCTGGAAGGCCAGGAAGACATTTTCCGGAATGCTGCCGGAGGCCGACTCCGTGCCCATGCCCCAGGCCAGCACGCGGCTGAAATCGCCGATCAACTGGCCGCCCTCGCCAAAGGCGAGCGTGTATCCGAACAGAATCCACAGGATCGACATGAGCCCGGCGATGGCGAAGCACTGCATCATCACCGAGAGCACATTCACGGAGCGCACGAGGCCGGCATAGAAGAGCGCCAGGCCCGGCAGGGTCATGAACAGGACGAGCGCCGTCGCGGTCATGATCCAGGCGGTGTCGCCGCCGCTTATCCCGTCAGCCGCAAAGGCAGGCAACGCGAATGCACAAATCAAGAGCGTCGAGGCTGCCCCAAAGACAGCTTTTGCCGAAATTTTAGCCATTATTGCTTCCGAACTCCCGCAGAGGACGACCTGTTCCCCCGATAGCAGCAAATTGCGTGCCGAACGGGCCTTCGCGTCCCCCTAATCCCGGACGGCGCCGCCATTTCCCCCTCATCCCGAGTAACGGCGCCCGCCATTTCGTCCCCATCCCGAGTAGCGGCGCCAGCCGCGTATCGAGAGAGGGAGCGGGTTGGGAGCGGCATCCTTCGATACGCCTCCCTCCGGTCGGCTACTCAGGATGAGGGAAGGGGACGATGCGTCATGCTTCGCAGCGGTCCGACATCCGAAATAGACCGTGACGGGCAATTCGGCGGCGGACAGACCCGAGTCGCCAAACAAGGTGGCGCCTGTGGCCGTCTATTCCCCTTTTCGGGGCCTTTCGCCGACCGGGCCGCCGGCTTCCTTCCAGGCCGCAAAGCCGCCTTCGATATGGGCGACGGGCTCCAGGCCCATGTCCTGCAGCGTCTGCGCCGCCAGCGCCGAACGCCAGCCGCTCGCGCAATAGAGCACGAACTTCCTGCCGCTCGCGAACGCCTCGCGGTGGTAGGGACTCGCCGGATCGACCCAGAACTCCAGCATGCCGCGCGGGGCGTGCAGCGCGCCCGGGATCATGCCGTCGCGGTCAAGCTCGCGCACATCGCGGATATCGACGATCTGCACGGCCTCGTTGTCCTGGAGGGCCAGCGCGTCGGCGGCGGGGATTTCCTCGATCTTCGCGCGGGCGGCGGCGAGGAGTTGGTCGATACCCTTAGTGATGGCCATGGGATGCGGTCGCTTTCCTGGGTGGCGGGTCAGACGATGCCGACGGGATTGGCGGGGGAGCCGACCGCGCCGGGCAGGCGGAGCGGCTGGCAGGTGGCGAAGAAGCGAGTCCGGCCGAGCTCGCGCAGCCGGCGGGCGAGGCCGCCCAGGTGCCAGAGTTCGCCGAGCGGCACGCCGAGCTTGAACAGGCAGTGCTGGTGCAGCGGCGAGTTGGCGTAGCGCTCTCCCGGCATCGGCCGGGCCGGCGATTGCTCCACCGCGTAATTGTCGGCGAACAGCGCCGCGACGCCCGAGTCCGTGACCCATTGCAGCAGCCGGTCGTCGCGCCCGTCGAGCGCCGCGCAGCTATTGGCGAGGCGGGGGCCGTCCGGCTCCTTCCCCATCTCCAGAAGCATGTCCGCGAAGCCGGTGTATAAGAAGGCGAGGTCGCCTTCCTCGACCGTGACGCCGGTCTCCTCCAGTACGCGCATCAGGTCGTCGCAGGTGACGAGATGGCGCCCCTCGCGCCCGAAGAAGCGCTCCAGGTCGATCATCACGCCGCGGCCGACCACGCCCTTCTCGGCGAAGGTCTCGATGCCGAGCTTGCGCGCGCCCATGGCTTCCGGGCGCGGCGTCTGCGAGCCGTCGGCGTTGTAATCGACCGGCCCGATAATGTCCTCGCCGCCCTTGAAGCCATTGTAGAAGCGGACTTCCGGGATGCCGTCGCCGTCCGCGTCGAACATCTGGCCCATGTGGCAGAAGGCATCCCACTGCGAGGAATATTGCAGCGTCATATGCACACGGTCGTCGCAGCCGACATCGATATGGCGCGGGTCGTCGAGCTGGAGCGGATAGTTGTAGCGCGGCGCGCCGTCCGGCCCCTGGGTCGGCTCCAATACCGGCGGATGGCGGCGCGGATTGAGGATGTTGCGACCCGGATAGTCCAGCGGCAGGGAGAGGCAATAGACTTCGCCCAGGCGGATCTCCTCCCTCGCGGTCAGCACCCGCTCCGGCGTCAGCAGGTTCAGCCGGCCGAGCTGGTCGTCCAGCCCCCAGTCGCCCCAGGTCGATCCCTCCGGGCGCTGCTTCCAGCGCGGATTTTCCGTCATGCGTCCCTTTCTCCCGCTTGCCGCCGGTGCAGTTGCGGCTACGGTAACGGAACTCGAATGCATAAGGAAACGCCGAAATGAGCAATCCCTTCAGCCTCGAAGGCCGCAATGTCCTGGTCACGGGCGCGGCGCAGGGCGTCGGCCGCGAGGTCGCGCGCACCGTCGTCTCGATGGGCGGACGCGCCGCCGTCGTCGATCTGAACCGCGAAGGCATAGACAGCCTCGTCGCCGAGCTCGGCGAGGACAAGGCGATGGGCTTCGACGGCTCGGTCACCGACCAGGGCCTCGCGGACGGCATCGTTGAGGCGATGGTCGGCGAGTGGGGCTCGGTCACCGGCCTGGTCAACAATGCCGGCATCGTCCGCGCCGCGATGATCCACAAGATGAGCCGCGAATACTGGGACGAGGTCATCAATGTGAACCTGACCGCCGTCTATCTGGTCCTGCAGTCGGTCGGCCGCCAGATGATCAGGCAGTCCGAGACCGGCGAGTTCGGCGTCTGCCCCGGCCAGATCGTCAATGTGTCCTCGATCGCCGGCACGGCGGGCACGATCGGCCAGATCAATTACGGCGCGGCCAAGGCCGGTGTGCTCGGCATCACCATGAGCGCGGCGCGCGAATGGGCGCGCTACGGCATCTGCGTGAATTCGGTGGCGTTCGGCACCGTCGTCACGCCGATGACCGAAGTGATCCGCGGGCCGAAATTCGCCGCCCAGACCATGGCCCGCATCCCGCTCGGCCGTTATGCAGAGACCAGCGACGTCGCGCCAAGCGTCTGTTTCCTGCTCTCGCCGGGGGCCAACTACATCACCGGCAAGAACCTCACCATCGACGGCGGCATGACCGCGATGTGAGGCGGCGGCGTGAGCGCTCTTGCGACGGGGCCGTGGCGCAGCTTCCTGTTCGCCCCGGCCAACCATGCCCGCATGGCGATGAAGGTGTTCCAGGCGGGCGCCGATGCGGCGATCCTCGACCTCGAGGACGCCGTGGCCGTGGCGGAAAAGCCCGCAGCCCGCGCGGACGCCGTCGCCGCCCTGCAGCGGCCGCGGCCCTGCAAGGGCTTCGTGCGCGTCAACGCCGCCGAGACCGAATGGTGCTTCGGCGACCTGGAGGCGGTGGTCGGGCCGTGGCTCGACGGCATCGTGCTGCCGAAGCTCGAAAGCGCGGCCATGCTCCGGACCATCGACTGGACGCTGGCCCAGCTCGAGCGCAAGGCTGGGCTGGAGGCGGGCCGCATCGACCTCATGCCCATCGTGGAGACCGGCCTCGGCGTTTCCAGGCTGAAGGAGATCGCCGCCTGCCGCTCGCGCCTCCGCCGGCTCTGCTTCGGCGCCGGCGACTACACGCTCGACATGGGGTTGCGCTGGTCGCTGGACGAGGCGGAGCTGGCCCATGCGCGCGCCGCGATCGTGCTGGAGGCGCGCGCGGGCGGGCTGGAGCCGCCGGTCGATACGGTGTTCATCGAACTGCGCGAGACGGAGGCCTTCGCGGCCTCGGCCCGGCGGGCGCTGGCGCTCGGCTTCCAGGGCAAGCTCTGCATCCATCCGGACCAGGTAGGCCCGGTCAACGAGGCCTTCTCGCCGACGGAGGACGAGATCGGGCGCGCGCGGCGCATCGTCGCGGCATTTGACGAAGCCGAACGCGCCGGCTCCGCCTCCATCCAGGTGGACGGCTATTTCGTCGATTACCCCATCGTAGAAAAGGCGCGGCGAACGCTGGCGCTGGCGGAACGGATCGAGAGGCGGGGTTGAGTAAAGCAACTACTCCTCGGACGAAGGCTGCTCCGCCCAGGGCGGCGGGCGCTTTTGCCGGAAGGCGTCTATGCCGGCGCGGGCGGCGGGGGCGCGGAGGAGGGTGGCTATGGTGCGCGCCGCGTCGTCCAGGGTTTCGTCTGCCGGGCGGTCGGTGGCGGAGAGGACCAGGCGCTTTGCTTCCGCAACGGCTCCGGGCTCGCAGCGGCGGATCTGATCCAGCACCTTGGCCAGCGCGGCATCGGCCTCCTCCCGTCCGGCGACGAGAATGTGGGCGAGGCCGTCGCGGCGGGCCTCGCGGCCGTCGAGGATGGCGCCGGTCACGACCAGCCGCCGGGTCCAGCCTTCGCTCATGCGGCGCACGATATGCGGGATGACCTGCGCGGGAATGAAGCCGGAGCGCGCCTCGGGCAGACCGATCTTCGCATCCTCGCGTATGATGACGACATCGGAGCAGCAGGCCATGCCGAGGCCGCCGCCCGTGCAGGCGCCCTCGACCACGGCGACGACCGCCTGCGGCAGGGCGTTCAGCAGCTCCAGCACATGGCCCATTTTTCGATAAAGCGGGAAGAGCGGGTCGGGGTCCGCGGGCGGCGGAATGTTCCCCAGCATCGACATGTCGCCGCCGGCCGAGAACTGCCCGCCCGCGCCGCGCAGCACGACGGCGCGCGCATCCGACTCCCACGCCTGCCGGAACGCGGCCAGCAGCGCGTCCATGGTCTCCCCGGTCAGCGCGTTGCGGCGTTCCGGCCTTGTCAGCAGCACATGAAGGGCAAGCCCGCGGCGCTCGACCCTGACGGGGCTCACGACGGCGGCCCGAACCCGCCCGCGCCCGGGGTCTCGACCAGCAGCCGTTCGTCCTCGCGCACGATGATGCCGGAGGGCTTCGGGGCAAGGGGCGTTTCGGCGCCGTCCGCGTCCAGAAGCGCGAAGCGCCCGCGGCCGCCGGACTCCCCGCCGGCGAGGCCCCAGGGCGCATTGGCGAAGCGCTCCCCCGCGCCGTTGAAGAGGCAATCATGCCCGACCGGACGCACGACGCGATACAGCCCGCGCCCGCCCCGGAACCGCCCGGCGCCCCCGGAGCCTTCCAGCAGGCCGTAGCGCTCGACCATCAGCGGGTATTCGGTCTCGATGGCCTCGACCGGCAGGTTGGAGGTGTTGGTGATGCCGACCTGAACGCCGTCCTTGCCGTGCCCGCCGGGCCAGCCGCCGGCCCCGCCGCCGAGCGTTTCGAGATAGAGGTAGCCTTCGCCGGTCCTGGGATCGATGCCGGAGAAGACGGCGGTGGTGTTGGCGCCGTTGCCGGCCGCCGGCGCGCGGTCGGGCAGCGCGGGGGCCAGCGCGCCGAACACGACATCGATGATCCGCTGGCAGGTATGCGCGCGCGCCGCCACGGGGGCGGGAAAGACGGCGTTGAGCAGCGAGCCGCGCGGGGCCGAAATCTCCACGCAGTCGATCACCGCTTGGTTATTGGGCACTTCCGGGTCCAGCAGCGCCTTGAGCGTGTAGGTGACCGCGGCGACGGTCGCGTTCATGGTCACATTGATGTTGCCCGGCACCTGCGGCGCGGTGCCGGAGAAATCGAAGCTGGCGCGCCCGCCCTGCTTCTCGACCATCAGCACAATCGGAATGTCGCGGGTGTCCAGCCCGTCATCGTCCATGACATCGCCGAAGCGGTAGGCGCCGTCCGGGATGGCGCGGATCGCGTCCGCCATGCGGCCTGCGGTGCGCGCGAGCATGTCCTCGAAGGCGGCCAGTACGGTATCGGCGCCGTAGGCCGCGACGGTCTCCGCCATGCGCCTCACGCCCAGATTGCAGGCCGCGACCTGCGCGAAGTAGTCCCCCCGCCGTTCGTTCGGCAGCCGCACATTCAGCAGGATGAGGTCGAACAGCTCCTTCTGCAGCACGCCCCGGCGGAAGAGCTTGACCACCGGCACCCTGAGCCCTTCCTGGTAGATCTCCGACATGCCGCCGGCCATCGACCCCGGGGCCATGCCGCCGACATCGGCATGGTGGGCGATATTGCAGACCCAGGCGACAATGCGCCCGTCGGCGAAAACCGGCGCGGCCATGTTGATATCGGGAAGGTGGGTGCCGCCGGCCGTGTGCGGATCGTTGGCGATGATGATGTCGCCGTCCTCGATATCGTCTCCGTAGCACGCCAGCAGGCAGTCCATCAGCCCGCTCATCGACGCTATATGGATCGGCAGCGACTGCTCCGCCTGCGCGATCAGCCGGCCCCTTGCGTCCATGATCGCGGTCGAGTGGTCGTGCCGCTCCTTGATGTTCGTCGAGAAGGCGCTCTTCATCAGCGCGGCGAAGGTTTCGTCGGTGATTGAGCGGAGCGCATTGGCGAGGATTTCGAGGCCGATGGGGTCGAGAACGGTCATGCGGCGATCCGGATGGTGAGGTTGCCGAGAATGTCCACCGCGGCCGTGTCGCCCGGATAGACGAGGGCGGTGGCGTCGAGTTGCTCGATGACGGCCGGGCCGGCGATGCGGCTGCCCGCGCCGAGCGCCGCGCGGCCGTAAACCGGCGTCTCCGGGAACGCCCGGCCGGCGAAGCGCACGGGCCGGCGCTCCCTCGGTGCGGGCGGCCCGTCGGCAGGCGGCAGCTCGGTCCCGGGCGCGCGGTAGAGGCGGGCCCTGGCCGTCAGCCTGAAATTGACGATTTCCACCGGGTCCTCCGGATTGCGGAAGCCGTAGGCGAACTCATGCGCGTCGAGGAATCGGTCCCGAAGGTCGTCGAGGCGTTCCGGGAGCGCCACGGCGAGCTCGAAATTCTGCCCCACATGGCGCATGTCGAGCGAGACCTCGGTCCGCCGTCCTTCCCGCGCCTCCTCGCCCGCGAACCAGAGCCGGGCGCGGTCCTCCAGCTCCTCCAGAATGGCCGCGATGCGCGGGAACGCCCCGGGCGCCACCGCAATGCGCTCGCTGCGGGTGAAGGTCTCGCGCAGGTCCGAGACCAGCAGGCCCTCGGCGCAGACGATGCCGGGCGCGGGCGGCATCAGGATGGCGCCGATCCCGATGCCGGCGGCCACATCGCGCGCATGCAGCGGCCCCGCCCCGCCGAAAGCCGCCAGCACATAGCCGCGCGGGTCGTGTCCGCGCTCGACGGAGACGGTGCGGATCGCCCGGACCATGTTGGCGGCCACGATGTCGAGCACGCCTTCCGCGGTGCGCTCGACCGAGAGGCCGAGACGCGCGGCGGCCGGCTCGAAGGCGGCCCGCGCCTTGCCTTCGTCGAGGCGTATCCCCCCGTCCAGCAGGCCCCGCGCGCTCAGCCGCCCGAGCATCAGGTTGGCGTCGGTGACCGTCGGCTCCGTGTTGCCCTGCCCGTAGCAGGCCGGGCCGGGGTCGGCGCCGGCGCTCTGCGGACCGACCTTCATCAGGCCGTCGCGGTCGAACCAGGCGATCGAGCCGCCGCCCGCCCCGATGGTCGCAATGTCGATCTGCGGCAGGCGGATGGGGAAGCCGGCGACGGCGCGCTCATAGGCGATATCCGCTTCGCCGTTCCGAATGAGCGCCATGTCGGCGCTGGTGCCGCCCATGTCGAGGGTGACGAGATCGCCGAAGCCGGCGCCCTGCGCCGCGTGGATGGCGCCGACGACGCCCGCCGCCGGCCCCGAAAGGGCGGTGCGGACAGGGAAGGCGCGTGCGCGCGCCACCGACATCAGGCCGCCGCTCGACTGGTTGATGCCGAGGCCGGCATGGGGCGCGACCGTGGCGAGTCCGTCCTCCAGCCGGCCGAGATAGCGGTCCATCACCGATTGCAGGCAAGCGTTCACCGCCGTGGTCGAGAAGCGCTCGAACTCGCGGAACTCGGGCTGGACCTCGGACGACAGCGAGACATGCAGGTCCGGCAGCGCCGCCCGGAGCGCCTCGGCCATCGCGCGTTCATGCGCGCCGTTCAGATAGGCGAACAGGAAGCACACGGCGCAGGCCTCGGCCCCGCTGGCGCGGACCTCCCCGACGACCGCCGCGATACTGGCCCCGGTCGGCGCGCGGACGGCCCGGCCCGCCGCATCCATGCGCTCGGCAAGCTCGAAGCGCCGCTCCGGCGGCACGGGCGGCGCCGGCCAGGTGCGGCGGAAATCGTACATGTGCGGGCGCACCTGCCGGCCGATCTCCAGCAGGTCCCGGAAGCCTTCGGTGGTGACCAGCGCCACCCGGCCGCCCTTGCCCTGGAGCAGCGCGTTGGTTGCGACCGTGGTGCCGTGCGCGAGGCGGGACACCTCGTCCAGCCCGATCCCGCAGGCGGCCGCCATTTCGCGGAGGCCGTCGAGGATGGCGCGGCTCGGGTCGTCCGGCGTCGAGGGGCGCTTGAAGACATGCGTTGCGCCCGTCCGGTCGTTGACCGCGGCGAAGTCGGTGAAGGTGCCGCCCACATCCACCCCGACGATCCAGGACCCGCCTTGCGGCCTATTCATCGCTCGATCCCGACATGCGGATATCCCCCTGCCGCGCGGCTCCTCCGGCGGCGCGCGCCAATCTAGCCCACATGCGCCGCCGGGGTCACGGCCTGCGCGCTGCCGCCGGCTCGGTGTTTTCCCCTGTATTCGGTTGTGATTTCCCAAATATGTTCTATATTAGTTCTCTATGAAGCATTCGATGGAGCCGGAAGAGGCCATGACCTGAGGGCGAAGGCGGCGACGCCGCCCTTTCGGAAAGCGAACGCGCGGTCGCGGCGGGGCGGCTGCACAACAGGGGAAGTGCGCGCGCCGGGCCGCGAATATTCGTTGGACTTCGAATGCGCGGCCGGACGGGTTGCATCCGGAAAGGGAGACACGAGCGGGATGAATGTGGAGCGCAGACAGGGCTGTGCGATCGGCGAGCATCTCAGGCGGCGCGCGGTCGCGGCGGTGCTGGAGAAGGGGATGAGCATGAGGGCCGCGGCGCGGCTCTACGAGGTGAGCGAAAGCAGCGTCTATCTCTGGGTGCAGCGGTTTCGCGAGCGCGGCCATGTCCGGCCCGACAGGCAGGGCGGTGGCGGGAGCTCGCGGATCGAGCCGGAGCGGGAGCGGATTTTCCGCCTGCTGGAGGCGCGGCCGGGCCTGTCCATCCACGGGCTGCGCCGCGCGCTCGCCGCAGAGGGCGTCGTCTTCAGCTTCTCGACGGTGCACCGCTTCCTGAAGCGCCACGGCCTCGAACGCAGCAAACGCCTCGCCGCCGCAGACCTGGTCCGGAGGTCCCGGCCGGGCGGCGGCGGCGCAAGCGGGGGCCGGGGCGGGAGATAGCGGCGGGCGGCTCCCTCCCCTCATCCTGAGTAGCGCCCGCGACAGTGGGCGCGTATCGAAGGACCTGCCCCCAGCTTGTCGAAGGGGCTCCGTCCCTCGATACGCGGCTTCGCCGCTACTCGGGACGAGGGGGGCAGTGGATAGGGAACAGGGGATAGTGGACAGCGTCCCGGCCCGCCTGCCGACCGCTTGCCGAGGCGACGCGGGAGCTGCTGCATAGTCTTGCCGAAACGGCGTCCGAGGAATGGGTGTATCCGGGCGACAAGAGAGATGGACCGCTGAGTACGGATGACATTTGGAGGTTCTGGACCAGGGCGCGCGACGCGGCCGGAATCGTGTCGGATGCGCGGCTTCACGACCTGCGACACGCGCACGCATCGCACGCGGTAGTGAACGGTGAAAGCCTGCACGTTGCCGGAGGCTGCTCGGTCACCGGCGAGCGTCCACGACCAACCGCTACGTTCATCTCGACGACGCGACCCTGAGCGAAGCTGCCGAACGGGTAGCGTTGGCAATACAACGACAACTGCAATTATGAATCAATAGTTACACAAAAGACCTCACAACCCTAGTAATTGAACTCGACTTTACTCTGCAAGATGATTTCTTCCATAACGCTTTCCAATTCTCCCGACTGTACGACATCGTTGAACGCGTCAACCAAATGATCAACATTTATAATCTCTTCCACAGCATCCATATACGCTTCGACAACTGCCTCAATCTTATATTTTTGTACAGCCTTGTCCCGAATTTCTTCTCTTATCTGCTCCACGCTTTCCGTAGACTTAACGACGAACGTGATCGGGAATTTTTGTATCTTGTCAATATCCAAAAAGTATTTGTTTACGTCCACCGTTTCGGTTACCTGAAAAAACCGACCCAGAGGCTTCATAACAAAGTCAATACCTCCGTCATTGGCGTTTGTTCTCCCCGTCTTGTACAAAACCAAGATCTCCTCGGCAACATTCTCCCTCGTTTCTCCTATCCAAATAGTATCCTGTCGGTATTTCGCCTTCAGTACAGCATAGCTTACAATTTCGAAAACTCGTGCGTCCACATTCGGCGCAAGTTGCTCCATAACAAAATCAATAGCCCTCTGAGGAGCTTCATTTCCCAATTCCACCAATTGTCGGCAGGTCTCAATAAATCTTTCAAAAGCTGCCATCTTTGTTTGAGTGTACTTGTCAATGATATCAATGATCGCCTGAGAAATATTGTAAGTGTTATCCTGCCCTGTGTTATCGCGAACCGTCACCAAGAGAAGATCCTCTTGTACCCAGTAGCGCTGTGTTTCCATATTGCGGACAATAGGTAGCTTCCCGACTGCTGGGTAAAATTTTCTGAACTCATCATTGAGACGTGAATTGAGTGCATGATTTTGTAACTTGGCGCCAAATGGTAATTCTCGTTGTCGCCGAAATAGATCAGAAAATCGAGCACCCTCATATTGCGCATAGGCCGTACCGGCAGTTCCATCAAAAAATCCCTTTTGAATATAATCTTCCACAACAACGTACAGCGCGTAGTGATTGGCAAACGACCCGCGCGCCTTTGACCCACGGTTTGCCGACCTTGTTTTTGTGTTGAGATACCCGAGTATTGGACTACTCGAAAAAATGTCGGACGCGCGTTCGCCAAAATGCTTTTCCAACGTCTCTGAAATGGTCTGGGTGAAGTTGTGACGCGTGATTTCAAATAGTCCCATCGAAAAACTCCTTCTGTACTTTGTTTTCCTCAGGGCCATTTACACTTGTTCGGTTCTTGCGGCGATATGACTTAGAGGGTGAATGGAGACGCTCGCCCCCCAAATGCTCGGCAATTCCAAGTCGGCGAATACCAATCTTCACGAAATCTAATTGAAGTTCGATTCCGATTGATGTTCTATCTAGGCGTTGGGCTACCGCACATGTTGTAAAAGTTCCGCCAAATGGATCGAACACAATATCTCCGACATTTGAACTAGCCTTTATGATTCTTTCCAGAAGCGCCTCGGGCTTTTGCGCCGGATGCTCTTCGTACTCTGGCATCCGATATCGGACACGTGGAATGTACCACGTGTTGCCAGGAACCTTCCTTGTATTGTATGGAGTGGGGACTTCCTTACGATAGTCTATCAGATTTCGAACGGCACCCGTTCTTGCTTGGACTGCAATGTCGTCGGCGTTGAATGTGTAATGCTTGTTATCTTTCGCACAGTGGAGTATTGGTTCGTAAAGGGAACCAAAATAGGACTTGGCTTGTACACCTGAGCTATCATAGTGCCAAACAATTCTCGACAAAATATTAATCCGGTCTCTCAGCCAGATATCGAGATAAGGCATCGACTGAGTACTCGTCATCACATACATACTACCAGTTGGTTTTAGGATTCTGATGCAATGTTCGAGCCACTTGTAACACCAATCCATGTATTCGTGGACAGACGACCATGAGTCTCTGAAATTCCTGAATTGCTTTCCAATGTTGTACGGAGGATCGGCAAAAATTAGGTCCACTGAACTACTCGTTAGGTCCGGAAGAACATCTAGGCAGTCTCCGTGAAATATCGTTGCGTTCTTCCGTGAGTAGTGGGCACATGCGGGCGTCATGGTTTGTGTTAGCTCCATTACCGAACCTCGAAGACCAAGCAGTTGATCTATACGGATATTCGGTGTCGAGGAACTCGTCAAGTGCGGCTGCTCCCCAAGAGGACTCCGGGCGGCGGCACGGCTCTACGAGGTGAGCGAAAGCAGCGTCTATCTCTGGGTGCAGCGGTTTCGCGAGCGCGGCCATGTCCGGCCCGACAGGCAGGGCGGCGGCGGGGTCTCGCGGATCGAGCCGGAGCGGGAGCGGATTTTCCGCCTGCTGGAGGCGCGGCCGGGCCTGTCCATCCACGGGCTGCGCCGCGCGCTCGCCGCAGAGGGCGTCGTCTTCAGCTTCTCGACGGTGCACCGCTTCCTGAAGCGCCACGGCCTCGAACGCAGCAAACGCCTCGCCGCCGCAGACCTGGTCCGGAGGTCCCGGCCGGGCGGCGGCGGCGCAAGCGGGGGCCGGGGCGGGAGATAGCGGCGGGCGACTCATGCCGGCGGTCCCGATTTCGGACCCATGGCGAACGGACAGCGCCCTCCCCCTCCCCCCGAACGGCGCCTGCCATTTTCTCCCTCATCCCGAGTAGCGGCGCCAGCCGCGTATCGAGGGAGGGCGGTGGTCCTGGTGCGGCGTCCCCTTCGACAAGCTCAGGACAGGCTTTCGATACGCCTCCCTGCGGTCGGCTGCTCGGGATGAGGGGAGGGACTTCCACTCACTTGGCGCATGGATGGAACGCAGCGGGTTCGCAGCAAATATAGAGCGGTTCACACTCGAAGGTGTGCGAGTGGATGGCCGATACGGCTTGGCCGGCGGCGATCTGACCGGGTCGCGACCGCTCGGAAGCGCGACATGGCGAGGTCTGATGGTCGGCGCCCCAGCAGCCGGCGCGAGCCGTGGCGACAGGCTCCAGGGCGATGCGCTCCTGACATACAGTTTCGGCTCCCGAATGCTGAACGCGGCGTTCACCGACATCCAGAACATCGACCGTCTCAGGGCGCATTCCGTCTCTTCCGTGCGCTTCTCCGGTGTGCCTGTAGATAAGCGGGGACAGTTTCGGGCAGGCTTGGAAGGCAACCGCATCCAGGGCGGCTTCTATGGTCCAGGCCGTGCCGAGGCGACAGGCGTGTTCGAGCAGTCAAACATCGTTGGAGCGTTCGGCGCCAGGAAGTAGGAGCCAGCAAGATTTCAAACTGAGACACTACCCAAGATAGAGACTGCGGAGGAGAAGGTTGCGCGCGTTGAGTTGGAGAACGCGCAGCTTCGGGATCGGGTTGCGGGTGTTGCAGAGCGGCCGGGGGAGTTGGAGCGCCGTCCCGGTCTGAACGGCGGCAATAGCGGCAAGCCTTCATCGAGCGATGGGTTGAAGAAGCCTGCGGCGGCGCGTCGAACCCGGAGCCTGAGGGGCAAGACGGGCCGGAAGCCGGGCGGTCAGGCGGGCCATGCGCGCCGGGACGAGACCCTGCGCTTCCTCACCGACGCGCCGGCGCCCTTCGCCAACAATGAGGCCGAGCGCGACCTGCGCACGATGAAACGGCGACAGAAAATCTCCGGCGGCTTCCGCTCCCGGCGCGACGCCGACGACTTCGCCATCCTGCGCGCCGTCATCGCCACAGCCCAAAAGCAGCGCCGCAATGTCCTCAAGACCCCGATGGGGCCGCCCGCAAGCTTCATCAAGGACATCCGATACGCCTGAAACAAAACCAGGCAAGCCCCGGGCAATAGCAAACATGCCGGGCAGTTACGAAATGTCATGACACTTCGCAGGGGGTCTCCTCCGGCAAGGCCATGCCGGGCCGGGACAGCCTCCCGCCCCAACTCTCCCTCGCAAGCGCAGGAGGGAGCATTGGCGGTCGGGGGCGCCGGTTCGGGCCGAAACGGGATGTGGGCATGCCGTGGGCCGCGCCCCGGGAGAAACACCCTTCCCTCGGTCAGACGGCCGGGTTGGCTTCCTTGCCGAAGAGGCCGACCCGGGCGCCGGCGAGCAGGTCTGCGAGCTTGCTGCGAATGGCCCAGAGGCAGATGAGCGAAGGGATCGCCATGAGCGTGGTGACGATGAAGAAGGTTCCCCAGTCGCCTTCCAGCCAGTCCACCAGCTCGCCGGAGGAGGCCGCGAACAGGGTCCGCCCGGCCGTGCCGATGGACGCGAGCAGCGCGTATTGGGTTGCGGTGTAAGTCCGGTCCACCAGCATCGAGATGAAGGCGACGAAGGTGACGGTGGCGAACGCGCTGGTGAGATCGTCCATCACGACGGCGGCGGCGAACAGGAACTCCGACTTGCCGGACCAGGCCATGAACGCGAACAGCAGGTTGGTCGCCGCCATGGCGATGCCGGAGACGAACATCGCCCGCACCAGTCCGATCCGGATAGCGAACAGCCCGCCGAGCACGGTGAAGGCCACGGTGGTGAGCCAGCCGAGACTCTTCGAATAGAGAGCGATGTCCGACTTCGAGAACCCTACCTCCTTGTAGAAGACAAGCGACATGCGGCCCATGAACGCCTCGCCGATCTTGAAGAGGAAGACGAAGCCGAGCACCGCAAGCGCAATCCCGACGCCGTTGCGGCGGAAGAAGCTGACCAGCGGGCCGATCAGCGTTCCGGCCAGCCAGGCCGAGATGCGGCCGAGCGGACCGGGGACCCCGAACCGCGAGGCCAGCGTCCGCTCGTCCCGGCCTTGCGCGGCGATGCGCGCGGCGGCGGAGGGTTCGGGCACGAAGGCGAGGCCGATATTGCACAGCACCACCAGGACGCCGAGGACGAGAAAGGTGGCCTGCCAGTAATGCTCGACTCCCGCCTGCTCGAAATACTGGGCGGATTCCAGCGCCGCCACGCCGCCGAGCTTGTAGCCCGTCCACCAGCCGACCACGGCGACGGCCGCGCCGGCGGCCATGGATCCGCCCTCCGTCTCGCCGACCTGCTCGATGCGGAGCGCGTCGATGACGATGTCCTGGGTGGCCGAGGCAACGGCGATCGCAAGCCCGATGGCCACCACGAGGCCGAGGTCGACGGAGGGTTCGACCGTGCTCCACAGGAGGAGGCAGGCAAGGATGACCGCCTGGAGCGCCACGATCCAGGACCGGCGGCGCCCGAGCCGGTCCGCGATCCAGGGCAGGCGGATGCGGTCGATCAACGGGGCCCAGAGAAAGTTGAAGGCATAGACGCCGAAGATGAGCCCCGCCCAGCCGATGGCGCTGCGGCTGAGCCCGTCCTCCTTCAGCCAGAGGTTCAGGCTGCTGCCGATGAGCACCCAGGGGAAGCCGCTGACGATGCCCAGCAGCAGGATGCGCGCCATGCGCCGCTCGAAATAGGTCGCCAGCGTTTCCCGGATTTGCGCCACCCTGCCACCCCCGTCTGCCCTTCGGCGTCGCCGGGCCTGCCGGTTGCGGGCGCGGCCCCGTCCGCATTGTGCCCGTCCGCATTGTCATTGTGCGGCGCGGGGGTTTTGCTACAGTCCCGGCGGCAAGGAGGCAAGGCGATGACGGACTTCGGACCCGACGCGATACGGGGCATCGTGCCGCCCATGACGACGCCCTTCTCGGCGACGGGCGAGATCGACGAGGCGGCGTTCCGCGCCGAGGCGCGCTTTCTGCTCGACGCCGGCGTTCACGGGCTTGCGGTGGCGGGCAGCACGGGCGAGGGCCATGCGCTTTCCACCGATGAGGTCCGCCGCCTTACCGCCGTCGCGGTCGAAGAGGCGGACGGGCGCGCGCCCATCGTCGCGGGCATCATCGTCGATTCGACCCGGCAGGCCATCGACCGCGGCCGGGCGGCGGCGGAAGCGGGCGCTGCGGCGCTGCAGGTGACGCCGGTGCATTACCTCTTCCGGCCCGACGACGCCCACATGAAGGAGCATTTCCGCGAGATGGCCGAGGCGGTCGCCTCGCCCATCGTCATCTACAATGTCGTGCCCTGGACCTATCTCTCGCCCGAACTCCTGGTCGAGATCATGACGGACATACCGGGCGTCGTCGGCGTCAAGCAGAGCGCGGGCGACCTCAAGCTGTTCGCCGACCTGATGGCGACCGCGCCGGAGGGTGCGCGCATCATGAGCGCGGTCGATGCGCTGATGTATCCCTCGTTCACGCTCGGCGCGCACGGGGCGGTCGCGGCGATCCTGACGGCCGCGCCCCGGGCGTCCGTGAACCTCTGGGACGCGGTGGCGGCCGGCGACCACGCCGCGGCGCTCGACCTGCACTTGCGGCTGCTCGCGCTCTGGAACGCGATGATCGACGACAACCTGCCGGCGACGGTCAAGGCGGCGCTCGACTTCCAGGGCCTGGCGGGCGGGCTGCCGCGCCGGCCCATGCCGGCGGCGTCCAACAGCCAGCGCAGCGCCATCGCCGCCGCCCTCAAGGAGCTGCCGCAATGAACCCGACCGCCGGGCCGGGCGCCGTCATGCCGGCCTGGCCGGAGGGCGGCGTCTCCCGCGTGCCCTACCGGCTCTTCTCCGACGCGCAAGTCTATGCGCTGGAGCAGGAGCGGCTGTTCCGGGGGCCGGTCTGGAACTATCTCTGCCTGGAGCTGGAGGTAGCTGAGCCGGGCGATTTCCGCACCGCCTTCATCGGCGAGACGCCCATCGTCGTCGCCCGGGACGGGAACGGCGAACTGCGCGGCATGGTCAACCGCTGCGCGCACAAGGGCGCGCTGGTCTGCCTCGCCGAGCGCGGCAACCGCCGCCATTTCTCCTGCATCTACCACTCCTGGACCTACCATCTGGACGGGCGGCTCCGCGGCGTGGCGTTCCGCGGCGGACTGAAGGGCAAGGGCGGCATGCCGGAGGACTTCGACCCCGCCCGCCACCGCATGCAGCCGATCCGCGTCGAGATATTTTGCGGCCTCGTCTTCGGCACCTTCGAGCCCGACATGGCGCCGGTCGAGGAGTGGGTCGGGCCCACCATGGGGCATTTCCTCAAGCGCAATCTCGGCTCGCGGCCGCTGACGCTGCTCGGCGCCCACAGCCAGATCATCCACAACAACTGGAAGCTCTATGCGGAGAATGTGCGCGATTCCTACCACGCCACCCTGCTGCACACCTTCTACACCACCTTCAAGGTGAACCGGCTGGACATGGACGGCGGCATCCTGCTGTCGGAAGGCGCACCCTGGCACCATATCAGCTACGCCAAGCGCGCAACCCTGGAGGAGGCGGCGGAATACACGCAAGCGCAGGTCCATTCCGCCAGCTACGATTCGAGGCTCAACGGCCCGGAGCTTCTGAAGACGGAGGACGAATTCGACGACGGCATTACCCACTCGGTCCAGTCGATCTTCCCGACGCTGGCGGTGCATTTCACGCTGAACTCGCTCTGCGTGCGCAATTTTGTGCCGCGCGGGCTGGAGGAGACCGAGCTCGTCTGGACCTATCTCGGCTATGAGGACGACAGCGAAGAGATGACCCGCATGCGCGTGCTGCAGGCCAACCTGACCGGTGCGGCCGGGCTGGTCTCGCTGGAGGACGGCTGCATCAACGAGTTCGTCCAGCGCGGCACCAGGGGCAGCGGCGACGCCGCGGCCGTGCTGGAGATGGGCGGACGCGGGCTCGAATCCAGCGAGAGTTCGCGCGCGACGGAAGTCTCGATCCGGGGCTTCTGGAGCGGCTATCGCGGCCTGATGGGCTACGCATGATCGACGCGGAGACGCGCCAGCGGGTCGAGGACTTCCTGCTCGACTGCGCCTGGGCTATCGACGAGGACGATCTGGAGGCGTGGCCGGGCTTCTTCGCCGAGGACGGGCGCTACCGCATCACCACGCGCGACAACGAGGCGCGCGGCCTGCCGGTCGGCATCATGCTCTGCGAGGGGCGCGGCATGATGGAAGACCGCATCCTTGCGCTGCGCACCGCCAACATCTACGAGCCGCACCGCTACCGGCACGTCCTCGGCCGCCCCCGTCTCCGCGAGGCCGAAGGCGGGCTGATCCGGTCGGACAGCAGCTTCATCGTGATACGCACCATGCAGGACGGCCGCATGGACCTGTTCGCCGCCGGCAATTATTGCGACCTGCTGCGCGTCGGGAACGGGAGGGTGACGATCCAGGAGCGCGCGGCGGTGCTGGAATCGCGGCGCGTCGATGTGCTGATCGTGATTCCGATATGACGGGGGCTCGTTGAAACGGTTGTCTTGAAGGATCGCCACGGGCCGTGGCTTTCCGGTGTAATCTCCGCCGCCGGCCGCTATCCGGAGTTCGCCGCGGTTCGCTCTTCGTTGAATTCCGAAATCGAGTCGATGAAGGTCTGGTCATCATCGGCAGGGGCACTGGCCGCAATGGCCAGGGACTGCCTCCGGGCTTCCTCGGCAAAACCCGGCGCGCGCGTGTCCGCGACCCATATCCGCACAGGCCGCAAGCCTTGCCGGCGGAAGAGGCGGCGCATCCACTCGCCCACGACCTCCGGCGTTTCGTGCGCGGCCACCGTGAGCTCAAGGCCCGGCGGATATTGGTGGTGAAGCTCCGCCCGGGCGGACATGGCGGCGGAATCCGGGGCCTGGGCGGGGGTCATGCTCGCGGCCTTGCTGGGGATCGGTCGGGACTCATTCGGCATTCGCGCCTTCATTGCCGTTCGGCGCCGTGCGCCGTCAACCGCCCGAGGCTGTCTGCGGCATCCGGCGGCAAGTCCCAGAGGATGCGGATGATCTCCGGACGCTCCAGTGCGAGGCCGGCCTTGCGGCGCGGCGCCGAGCGGACGGCATCGAAGGCGACCTCCAGCACGAGTTCCGGCTCGACGGCCCGGACGGGGCCGTAGCGCGCGGCTGTGTGCGCGCGAATCCAGCGGCCGAGCCGCTCGCCTTCCTCCTCCGCGAGGCGGCAGGGCGCGTCCCCGACTGCAATCGGCGCGCCGTCCCGGAGCAGGGCGACGCTGCAGTTCTGGCCGGCCTCCCCGGCTCCCGCGGGCCGGACGGCGAGCAGCAGCGCGCGGATCGTTTGCGGCGCCGCCTTGCGGAGGAGCCAGGGCGCGCTCTCAGGGCGATAGGGGGCGTCGATGGGCTTCAGCACTACGCAGACGCCCTTTGCCGAGAGCGCGTCGAGCGCCTCCGGTCCTTCGAGGGATAGCAGCGGCGACAGGTCGAGTCGGGGCCGACGGGCGGTCCGCGCCTCGAGCCGCGCCCGGCGCTCGTGAAGCGGCAACGAACGGATGTCCTCGCCGCCGTCGAACAGCAGGTCGAAAAGGCGAACGAAAGCCGGGACCTCGACCGGCAGCCGGCGCGGGACGGTCTTGCGGCCGAGCCGCCTTTCGAGCGCCTCGGGCGGCGCCGGCCGCCAGGGCGGGCCGTCCGGGCCGCGGGCCGCCATCAGCACGCCGTCGAAAACGCCGTCCAGTCCCTCCATCGCCGCGGCGATGTCCGGGAAGAGGAAGGAGATATCGTCTCCCGAACCGCTGTAGAGCCGACGCCGGCCCGACTCCGCGACGAGTTGCACGCGCAGGCCGGGCCATTGCCGTTCGGCCCGGTAGCAGGAGAGATCGAGGCCGGCCAAACCCGTGTCGTCGAGAGCGCGGACCGGCATGAGCGGACGGAAGCCGGCGACGGCCTCGGGGCGCGGCGCGCGGCCTTCCAGCCAGGCGAAGAGCGGCCCGTAGGGCGGGGTCTGCCCGTGCCAGACTTCCTCGATGGCGGCGAGGTCTGCGCCGAGAGCAGCGGCGAGGGCCGTTCTCGCGAGCCGGGGGGCGATACCGGGAGGCGGCCGCCCGGCGGCAAGCTGCCCGAGCGCCAGACGGACGGGCGCGTCCGAACGGTCGAACCATCCGGCGAGCAGGCCTGGCGCCGCCTGCCGCGAACTGGCGGCAAGCGCAGGCAGGGCCTCGGCGAGGCAAGGTGGACAGGGCGCGGCCCCGCTCTCCGGCCATATGGATGCAGCGGTCTCGACCGGGTCGCCGACGAAATCGAGCGAGAGACGCAGCAGTTCGCCATCGACGCGCTCGGCCGCGAGCGCCAGGAGGGCCGCCGGCCCGACGCGGGCGGTATCGAGGCCGCCGCCAAGCACGGCGAGCGCCCAACCCCGGTCCGGGTCCGGCGCCCGCTCCAGATACGCCGCCATGAGACGGACCCGAGCGGCGGGCGCGGGCGCAAAGGCCAGGCGGTCCAGCAGTTCGGCGAAGGCTCTCATCCGCCGTTCCCGTCCGGCGGTTCGAGCGGCCGGGCGTCGAGGCCTCGGCCTTGCGCCCAGCGGATCAGGGCTTCTGGCGCCCCATGCGTCACCCGGATTTCCGGCGCGCCCGTGTCGGCGATTGTGGCTGTCAGGGCGGTCCAGTCGGCGTGGTCGGAGATGGCGAGCGGCAGTTCGACGCCGCGCCGGCGGGCATGGGCGCGAATCAGCATCCAGCCCGATGCGAACACCCGCACCGGTTCGGCGAAGCGGCTCGTCCGCTGCTTCGGCCCCGGGGGCTGAAGCACGATCTCGCCGGCCAGGGCCCCGGCATCGCCGAGCGGGCGCGTCTCGCCCAGCTCCGCGCCGAATTGCCGATAGAGCGCCGTCATCCGCTCCAGCGTGTCGTGCAGCCAGACCGGCCGGTCGTAGCCGGCGCGCCGCAGCAGGCTCAGCATCCGCTGACATTTGCCGAGGCTATAGACCCCGACGACATGGCAACGGTCCGGAAAGGTCTCGACCGAGCGCAGCAGGCGCGCGGTCTCGTCCCCGTCGTCCGGCAGGCGGAACACGGGCAGGCCGAAGGTTGCCTCGGTGATGAAGACATCGGCCGGGACGGGCTCGAACGCCGCGCAGGTGGGGTCGGGCGTCCGCTTGTAGTCGCCCGAGACGGCGACCCGCCGCCCGCGAAATTCAAGCACCGCCTGGGCCGACCCCAGCACATGGCCCGCCGGAGCCAGACGGACAGCGACGCCGCCGGCCTGCACGGTCTCGCCATAGCGGAGCGGCTGCCGGGCCGGGCGGTCGCGCGGATAGCGCAGCGCCATGATCGCCAGCGTCTCCGGCGTGGCGAGCACCGCGCCGTGGCCGGGACGCGCATGGTCGGCATGGCCGTGGGTGACGAGCGCGCGCGGGACGGCCCGCTGCGGGTCGATATGGAACCCGCCCGGCTCGCACCAGAGGCCCGCCGGCGTCGGCCGAAGCCAGTCTTCGAGCGCATCCGCCATCGCGCTACTATGGCCCGCTCGGGCCGGGGGAAGGAAGCGCAGCGGCATGGAGGCAGGCACGGGGGTCTCTCAGCCCGCCGCAATCCGGAACTGGTTCCGGGCGCGCGGCTGGCGGCCCTACGCACACCAATTGGCGATGTGGCGCGCCGCCGAGGCCGGGCGTTCGGCGCTGCTGGTGGCGCCGACCGGCGGCGGCAAGACGCTGGCCGGCTTCCTGCCGGGCATTGCGGAACTCGCGGCCGCGCCGCGTCCCGGCCTGCACACGCTCTATATCTCGCCGCTGAAGGCGCTCGCGGTCGATATCCATCGCAATCTCGAAGCGCCGATTGCGGAAATGGGCCTCGATATCGGCGTGGAGACGCGCACCGGCGACACGCCGCAGCGCAAGCGCGAGCGGCAGCGCCGGCAGCCGCCGCAAATGCTGATGACGACGCCCGAATCGCTGGCGCTGATGCTGTCCTGGCCCGATGCCCCGGCGCTGTTCGGCTCGCTGCGCTGCGTCATCGTGGATGAGCTGCACGCGCTTGCCGACAACAAGCGCGGCGACCTGCTGTCGCTCGGCCTGGCGCGGCTCGGCGGCATGGCGCCCGGCGCGCGGCGGACCGCCCTCTCGGCTACGGTTGCCGACCGGGACTATCTTGCCGGCTGGCTGTCGCCCAGCGCAGGGCGGGAGCCCGATGTCGAGGTCGTGGTCGGCCGCGGCGGCGTCGCGCCCGAAATCGCGATTGCCCGGATGCGCGGGCCGATGCCCTGGTCCGGCCATATGGCGGTCTATGCGCTGGGGGAAATCCACGACGCGATCCGGGCGCACCGTACCGCCATCGTGTTCGTCAACACCCGGGCCCAGGCGGAGCTCATCTTCCGCAGGCTCTGGGACCTCAACGAGGACGGGCTCGCCATCGCACTGCACCACGGCAGCCTGGCCCCGGAGCAGCGCCGCAAGGTCGAGGCGGCGATGGCGGCGGGCCGGCTTCGCGCCGTCGTCGCCACCTCCTCGCTCGACCTTGGCATCGACTGGGGCGATGTGGATCTGGTGGTGCAGGTGGGCGCGCCGAAGGGTGCGGCGCGGCTGCTCCAGCGGCTCGGACGCTCCAACCATCGCCTCGACCGGCCAAGCAAGGCGCTGCTGGTGCCGGCCAACCGCTTCGAGGTGCTGGAATGCCATGCCGCCATCGACGCGGTCCGGGCGGGCACGTTGGACGGCGACCCGCCCGAACCGGGCGGGCTCGACGCGCTGGCCCAGCATATCGCGGGGGTTGCGGCCTCCGGTCCGTTCGAGGAGGAGGCGCTGTTCCGGGAGGTGCGGCGCGCGCACCCCTATCGCGGCCTCACCCGCAAGACCTTCTCCGAGGCTGTCGATTTCGTCGCGACGGGCGGCTATGCGCTCGGCGCCTATGAGCGCTACCGACGGCTGAAGCGCGATGCTTCGGGCAAGCTGAGGGCCGCCAATGGCGATGTCGTGCGGCGCTACCGGATGAATGTCGGCACTATCGTCGAGGCGGTGACGCTGAAGGTTCGGCTCGGCGGCCGCGTGCTCGGCGAGGTCGAGGAGTATTTCGCCAATACGCTGACGCCGGGCGACACCTTCGTTTTCGCCGGCCGGATGCTGCGCTTCGAGGGCATCCGGGAGATGACCATCCGCACTTCGCCCGCCACCGGCGAGGCGCCGCGCATTCCCGCCTATGGCGGCGGGCGGCTGCCGCTGACCACGCATCTGGCCGAGCGGGTGCGCGGCCTGCTCGCCGACCGACGGCGCTGGCGGGAGTTCCCGCCGGACGTGCTGGAATGGCTGCGCGCTCAGGACCGGCGCTCCGTGCTGCCGCGTCCGGGCGGGCTGCTGGTGGAGACCTTTCCGCGCGGCGGCAAGTGGTATCTCGTCGCCTATTGCTTCGAGGGCCGCAACGCCCACCAGACGCTCGGTATGCTGCTGACCCGGCGCATGGAGCGCGCGGGGCTCGGCCCGCTCGGCTTCTGCGCCTCCGACTATGTGCTGGCCGTCTGGAGCCTGCGCGAGGCGGAAGAGGCGGACGAGCTGTTCTCGGAGGACATGCTGGGCGACGACCTGGAGGACTGGATGGCGGAATCCACCCTGCTCCGGCGCACCTTCCGCAATGTGGCGGTCGTGGCGGGGCTGATCGAGCGCCGCCATCCGGGCCGGGAGAAGACCCGCCGCCAGGTCACCTTCAATGCGGACCTCATCTACGACGTGCTCCGCCGGCACGAGCCGAACCACCTGCTGCTGCGCGCCACGCGCCGCGACGCCGCCCGAGGGCTGAGCGATATCCGCCGGCTCGGAGAAATGCTGGCGCGCGCCAGGGGCCGGATAGAGCTGCGCCGGCTCGACCGGGTGTCGCCGCTCGCAGTGCCGGTGCTGCTCGAAATCGGCAAGGAGTTCGTCTATGGCGGGGCCATCGAGGAACTGCTGGCCGAGACGGCGGCAGAGAGCGAAAGCGAACTCGTGGCCGAAGCGATGAGCGGCGCGGACATGGCGGAGCTCCCGCTTCGAAGGGGGATTATATCCAATGATTGACAACGAGCTGCATGTATCGGTATTTTACAGCCCCGATGACATAGGGGATGGTGAGATGGCCCAAGGCCACAAAGGCGGCTACAGCATTGGATGGATTTCCCTCGTCAGCACGGGTGGCGACCGTGTGAAGATCGGCTTTACCTCAGACCTCAGAGGAGAATTTGAGCCGCAGAGTCGGTGAAGCCCGGCGGTGGGCGGCTCAGGCGGAAGAAGTGGCAAAGTGGCCCGGAATGTCATCGTGGGAACCCTTGGCACGGGACTTCGTAGAAGGGCAGCTGCGGATCGTGCGCATCGCAGATACGGAACAGTTTCCCGGCGTCCTTGATGTGCAAAAGGTGAAGCAGTGCCTGGACCGTCTCTTTTCAATCCTTCCCGACTTAGAAACGATTGACGCTGAGAAAGGCAAGAGTTTGGATGGCCGGTCTGGTGAAAAGATCGCCTTGGTGGAGGCCTCCGAATGACGAAAGCGCCGGGCAAGGCGTTCCGGTCAGGTATCTCCCTCATCGAGTTGATGGAGATGTTCCCGACCGAGGACGCCGCGCGGGAATGGTTCGAGGCCATCTACTGGCCGGACGGCGCCCGCTGCGGGCACTGTGACGGGGCGCGTGTGCGCGCCGTCGCATCCGGCAAGCCGATGCCCTGGTGGTGCTCGGACTGCCGGAAGTATTTTAGCGTGAAGACGGGCACCGCAATGGCGGGATCGAACCTGCCGCTCCAGAAATGGGCCATCGGCATCTACCTCTGCCTGACGAGCCTCAAATCGGTCTCCAGCATGAAGCTGCACCGAGACCTGAAAATCGGGCAGAAGGCGGCATGGTTCATGCTCCACCGGCTCCGGGAAGCATGGGCCGACAATAGCGGCGGCTCACTGCTCGCCGGCCCGGTGGAAGCCGACGAGACCCATGTGGGCGGCCGTAGGGCGAACAAGTCGAACGCGAAGCGGAAGGAGCTGGCGGCCGCCGGTGCCGGACGCGGCGCCGTGGACATGACGCCGGTTGTCGGTGTGAAGGATCGGGAGACCGGCCAGGTCGCTGCGCTCGCCATTGAGCGGACTGACGCGAAGACGCTACAGGGCTTCGTGCGCGAGCACGCGGAGCCTGGCGCGAGACTCTACACCGACGAGGCCGCGGCCTATGTCGGGCTCGGCGCGGACTTCGACCACGAGAGCGTCAATCATGGCGTCAGCGAATATGTCCGCCAGCAGGTGCATGTGAACGGCATGGAATCGTTCCGGTCGATGCTCAAGCGGGCGCACAAGGGCACCTTCCACAAGATCAGCCCGAAACACCTGAACCGCTATGTGCAGGAGTTCGCCGGGAAGCACAATCTGCGGGCCGCGGACACGCTGATGCAGATGGCCGTCATGGCGCAGCGCCTGTCCGGCCGGCGGCTCCGCTACAAGGACCTCATCGCCGACAACGGCCTGCCATCGGGAGCGCGAGGATGACCGACCAGAAGCCCCCCCTCCCCGCCGACCCTCGCTTTCAGGGCGCTACGCCGGAGAAGCTCGCCCTGCGCAAGCCGAAGCCGCCGAAAACGCCCGACGACGGCAAGGTCGATGCCTAATATGGGATTTAATTCCCGAAAAGACCGGTCAGGAAACGGCCGGTCCGGCCGCGCCTGCATGCGCGAGGCTTCCGTTCGGTATGCCGGCTTGCGCTCATCGTAACCGGCCTTCTCGAGAATCGGGGGGCATTGGCGTTCAACCTTTCTCAGACATCCTCGCCGGCAATAAAGATAAAGATGTCTGAGGTGTCCCCGGAAAATCGGACAGGTTGTTAGGGTGTATTCCGCCGTCTGACGGAGGAATGCCGATGAGCAAGCGCCGCAGGTTTTCCGGGGAGTTGAAAGCGAAGCTCGTGCTTGAGGCGCTTCGGGGTGATCGGACGCTTCAGGAGATCGCCTCTCGGCGCCGGGTCCATCCGAACCAGGTGGGTGCGTGGAAGCGCCGGGCGATCGAGGGTCTGGCCGAGCTGTTCTCGAAGGGCGCGGAACGCCGGGTCCGGGATCATGAGGGCGAGGTGCGCGATCTTCACGCCAGGATCGGGGAGCTGATCGTGGAGCGGGATTTTTTGTCTCGCGGGTCCGGTCGATGAGCCGGGCCGAGCGTCGGGCGATGGTGGAGCGCGATCATCCGGCGCTGAGCCTGAACCGGCAATGCCGGCTGCTGTCGATCGGGCGCTCGTCGCTCTACTACGAGCCGAAGGGCGAGAGCGCGGAGACGCTGGCGCTGATGCGTCGGATCGACGAGCTGTTCGTGAAGTATCCGTTCTACGGCGCCCGCCAGATGGTTCGCCATCTTCGCCGCGAGGGGGTGCGGATCGGGCGCTGCCGGGCGGCTTGGCTGATGCGCCTGCTCGGCCTTCAGGCGGTCTATCGGGCGCTGCGGACCGGCGATCAGCATCCCGAGCACCGGGTGTGGCCCTGGCTGCTCAAGGGCTTGCGGATCGAGCGGGCGAACCATGTCCGGTGCGCCGACATCACCTGCATCCCGGTGCAGCGGGGCTTCCTCTACCTGGTGGCGATCATGGACTGGGCGAGCCGCCACGTATTGGCCTGGCAGCTGTCGAACACGCTGGATGCCGGCTTCTGTACGGACGCGCTCGACGAGGCCCTGGCCCGGCATGGCGCGCCGGAGATCTTCAACACCGACCAGGGGAGCCCGTTCACCAGCTTCGCCTTCACCGGCCGCCTGCAGGCGCCCGGCATCCGCATCTCGATGGACGGGCGGGGCCGGTGCATGGACAACATCTTCATTGAGCGGCTCTGGCGCTCGCTCAAATACGAGGCGGTCTACCTGCACGAGATCGCCGACGGCTTCACCGCCCGGCGCGTGATCGGCGAGTGGATCGGCTTCTACAACACCATCAGGCCGCACTCGGCGCTGGGCGGACGGACGCCGGCCGAGGCATACCGAGGTGACACGCCTGTGGACATGATGGACAAGCCGCTTCGCGCCTTGACCACATCCCCACAGGCGCAACAGCAGCAACAGGAAGATCGATTCAAGGGGATTCTGGCGGCCTGAACTTCAACCGGAACACACCTTGGCCCAGCCGCCAGGCTGTCCGAAAAGGCGAGGCCACCTCAGCCTTGAGGCCCTTGCGGTCGTCGCAGATCGCCAGCTTGACGCCGCGCCGCCTGCGGCGGGCCGGGGAGCGAAGGAACGCGGTCCGGAAGGTCTCGGCCTCGGACGCGCCGCTCGCCATGCCGCGCCCCTCGCGGCGGCCCCGGTCGTTGACCGCCACCGCGATGGTGACCGCGACCGGGACGACGCGCCCGGTCTCGCGCCTCTTCACACAAGTCGCGTCCCGCCACAGATACGGCCGGTCGCCCTCCAGCGGGCGGTCGAGGAAGTCGCGGCTCTTGTCGTCGATCCCGCCGCACAGCCGCGAGACCTGGCTCCCGGAGAGGCCCGACATCCCCATGGCCTGCGCCGGGTCGTCGACCGAGCGGGGCGACACGCCCTCGATGCAGGCCTCCCGGATCACCGCAGTCAGCGCCTTCTCCGCCATCCGGCGCGGTTCCGGGAAGCCGGGGCAGTAGCTCCCCTTGCGCCGCTTCGGGCGCTTCAACTCGACCGTGCCGGCCCGCGTCTCCCGGACCCGGTCGCGGTAGCCGTTGCGCTGCGCGATCCGGGCCGGCGAACGCTCGCCATGCGCGGCCCCGGCAAGGCCCTCGACCTCAAGCGCCATCGGACGCTCGACCGTGAAGGCGATCGTCTCGCGAAGCAGGTCCGCCTCGGAACTCTTCGCCAACAGCGCCCGCAAGGTCATCATGTCGTTGGCGGTCATCGTGGTCTTCCTCCGGTCGGGTGGACTATCCAGGCCCAACCCTGACCGGCGCCGCGATGGCCTCCGCTATGGATAGGTGGCCCCCCGCCGCCAGACACGTCACGGTCGCTGCGGCGGGCCACTTACCCACAGATAACAGCGGAAGCCTCGCCTCCTACAACACCCCCGGGGACACGATCCATGTCGCGTGCATTGATGTCCGCGCCGGCGTCGAGAAGCGCCGAGACAATGGCTGAATTTGCTTTGTTCGTGATTGCCAATTGCAGCGGTGTAGCACTCTCAGCGCCTTCCGCGTTCGGATCCGCACCGGCATCGACAAGCGCCATTACAATAATCGGAGGCGCGGCGAAATGGACAGCGGCATACAGTGGCGTCCAACCATTAAGGTTTCGCGCCATCGGGTCGGGCCCTGCACTAACGAGTGCAGCTACAATCATCGGATTCTTGTTGTTCGAAGCCGCTCAATGAAGCGGCGGCGATCCCCATTTGTCCCGTAGCATCGGCCTCACGTCGGCATCAACCGGCGCCGCAACAACATCATGGTTCCATCTGCTCGCGGCTGCGTAGTGCAGCGGTGTTATATCATCCCCGTCCTTTGCATTCGGGTCCGCGCCGGCGGCCAAGCAGGCGCGTATATCGGCATCGGTTGCGAATGCGAAGAACAACTCCGTATTCCAGCCCCCGCAACCGCCGGCCGTGGCGGCGAGGGGGAAGGTAGCGGTAAGCAGGGCGAGCAGGGCTGCGAGAGGGCGGGTCATGTCGGCTCCGGTTTGTGCGAAGGACTCGATTGCCGGACACATAACGCGCCAAATCGTTCAAATTTGCAGCGGCCCCTCACATGAAGCTGTAGGGGTCCACGTCGATCTGGAGGGAGACGTTGGCGGGGAGCCTGACGGAGCCGAGCCAGGCGCGCAGGGCGGGCTGGACCGGCCGGTCGCGCGGGGCCTTGAGCAGGAGGCGCCAGCGGTGGCGGCCGCGCAGCAGCGAGAGCGGCGCGGGCGCGGGGCCGAGCACGTCCGCTTCTCCGCCGGCGGGCGCGGCGCGGGCGAGCGCGCCGGCGGCCGCCTCCACGGCCGCGGCATCGCGCGAGGCCAGCACAAGCGCCGCCAGCCGGCCGTAGGGCGGCATCCCGGCCGCGCGGCGCCCCTCCCGCTCGGCGGCGAGAAACGCCTCCCGGTTGCCCGAGGCCAGCGCCTGCATCACCGGGTTCCCCGGTTGCCAGGTCTGCACCAGCACCCGGCCCGGCCGCGCCGCCCGCCCGGCGCGGCCGGCGACCTGGGTGAGCAGTTGATGGGTGCGCTCCGACGCACGCAGGTCGCCGCCGGCGAGGCCGAGGTCGCCGTCCACCACGCCGACGACCGTCAGCCAGGGGAAATGATGCCCCTTGGCGGCAAGCTGCGTGCCGATAATCAGGTCGATGTCGCGCGCTTCGACCCGCGCGACGAATTCCGCGGCGGCGCGGGGCCCCCGCACGCTGTCGCTGGAGAACACGCCGAGCCGCGCTTCGGGAAACAGTTCGGCCGCCTCTTCGGCGATCCGCTCCACGCCGGGCCCGCAGGCGGCGAGGCTCTCTTCCGCGCCGCAGGCGGGGCATTCCGCCGGCGGCGGCCCGGCATATCCGCAATGGTGGCATTGCAGCCGCCCCGCAAGCCGGTGCTCCACCAGCCAGGCGCTGCACTGGCGGCATTCGATGCGGTGCCCGCAGGCGCGGCAGAGCGTCAGCGGCGCATAGCCCCGCCGGTTGAGGAACAGCAGCGCCTGCTCGCCGACGTCGAGCGCCGTGCGAAGCGTCGACTCCAGCGCCGCCGCGAGCCAGCGCCCGCGCGGCGGCGGGCTCCGGCGCAGGTCAATCAGCGACACCTCCGGCAGCGCCGCCCGCTTGTAGCGCTCCGCCAGTCGCAAGCGCCGGTAGCGCCCGGCGCGGGCGTTCTCCTCGCTTTCGAGTGACGGCGTGGCGGAGGCGAGCACGACCGGCGCATCCTCCAGCCGGGCGCGCAGCACCGCCATGTCGCGCGCGTGGTAGGCGACGCCGTCCTCCTGCTTGAAGGCCGGCTCGTGCTCCTCGTCCACCACCACGACGCCGAGCGCCGGGAACGGCAGGAACAGCGCCGAGCGCGCGCCCACAACCACCCGCGCCTCGCCCTCCGCCACCGCCCGCCAGCCGGCGCGCCGCTCGCCGGACGGCAGGTCCGAATGCCAGGCCAGCGGGCGCGCGCCGAACCGCGCCTCGAAGCGCCGCATCCACTGCGCCGTCAGCGCGATCTCCGGCAGCAGGATCAGCGCCTGCCGGCCCCGCCGCAGCGCCGCCGCGACCGCCTCGAAATAGACCTCCGTCTTGCCCGCTCCGGCAACCCCCTCCAGCAGCGACACGCCGAAGCCCGTCCCGCCCAGCTCCGAGGCCGCCGCCGCTTGCTCGCCGGTCAGCGAGACGCGCCCGCCATCCGGGTCCGGCGGCAGGAAGACCGGCCCCGGCGCCAGCGCGACCGGTTCGACCGCGCCCAGCGCCGCCAGGCCCTTGAGGACGCCCGTCCCGGTCCCGGTCCCGCGGGCGACTTCGGCCGCCGTGAGCGCGCCGCCGCCCGCCAGCAGTTCCAGCACGGCCAGACGCTGCGGCGTGGCGCGGATGGCCGGCGGCGGGGCATCGGCCAGCCGCCAGGCGCGGCGCGGCCTCGGCGGCTCCAGCGCCGCCGGCACGCTCAGCGCCATGCGCAGCACCGAGCCCGGCGGGGAGAGTGTGTAGTTTGCGACCCGGGCGACGAAGCGGCGGAGCGTCCGGCGCATCGCCGGCGCGTCGAAGCGGCGGGCCACGGGTTTCAGCCGGTCCGCCTCGACACCGCCCGGCCCGCCGTCCCAGACCACGCCGGGCACCAGGCGGCGGCCGAGCGGCGCTTCCACGATGTCGCCCGGCGCCAGCCCTTCGCCGAGATAGTCGTAGGGGCCGGGCAGCGGCAAGGGCAGCAGCACCGGCACGGTTGTGGCGCGAGTCGGGGCGGACATGTATAGAGTCATAGCGGTTCGGAGCGAAGATACGGGTGGGTTTGCCATGAAATTCTTTGTCGACACCGCCGACCTGGCGGAAATCCGCGACATGGCCGAGGCCGGCATGGTCGATGGCGTCACCACCAACCCCTCGCTGATCGCCAGCAGCGGCCGGCCGCTGCTGGAGGCGATTGCCGAGATCTGCGAACTGGTGGCCGGACCCGTCAGCGCGGAAGTGACCGCGACCGACTATCCGACCATGCTGGCGGAGGGACGCCGCCTCGCCGCCATCGCGCCCAATGTGGCGGTCAAGGTGCCGCTCACGGTGGACGGGCTGCGCACCTGCCGGGCGCTTGCCGGCGAGGGCCGGACGGTCAATGTCACCCTCTGCTTCTCGCCCCAGCAGGCCCTGCTGGCGGCGCGGGCGGGAGCCGGGTTCATATCCCCCTTCGTCGGCCGCCTCGACGACCTCGGCCAGGACGGCATCGGCCTGGTGCGGGATATCTGCGAGATCTACCGCGCCTATGACGGCATCGGCACCGAGGTGCTGGCCGCTTCGGTGCGCGGCCCGCTGCATGTGGTCGAGGCCGCGCGCTGCGGCGCCCATGCGGCCACGGTTCCGCCGCAAATCCTCAGGCAGCTCTACCGCCATCCGCTGACCGATGCGGGGCTCGAAGCCTTCCTTGCGGACTGGCGCAAGACCGGCCAGTCGATCCTCGGCCTGCCCGACGCCGCGGAATAGCCCGATGTCCGAGCCCATGCCGGGCGACGTTGCCGCATATCTCCGCCGCCACCCGGATTTCCTGCGCCGCCACCCGGACCTGCTGACGGTGCTGGCGCCGCCGGGGCGCGATGCCGGCGGCGTGGTGGACCTGCAGCGCGTCATGGTCGAGCGCGAACGGCGGAACAACGGCGAGCTGCGCGAGGCGCTGCAGCAACTGCTCGATCTCGGCGCGAACAATCAGACCAGCATGTCGCGAATCCACGATGCGGCGCTAGGCGCGGTCGGCCAGCGCCGTTTCGGGGGTCTCGCCGCCCTCGTCGCCGGAGAATGGCCGGGCCTGCTCGGCTGCGACAGGGCGGTGCTCGCATTCGAGACGCCCGCCGAGGCGCTTCCGGCCGCTCCGGGCCTTGCCGCGCTTGCGCCGGGCCGGGTGGACGCCCTGCTCGGCGCCGCCGCCGCCCGGCTCGAAGGCGGGCTCAGGCGGGGCCCGCCGGACATCTTCGGCGCCGCCGCGAACAGGGTCGCGAGCCAGGCCCTGCTGCGCCTCGCCCCCGGGCTGCGCGGCCCGGCCGGCCTGCTGGCGCTCTCCTCGCGGAGCGCGGAGCATTTCCAGGCCGGACAGGGGACCGAATTGCTGTCGTTCCTCGCGCGCACGGTTTCCGCGCAGCTTCCGGCGCTGATCGACCCGCCGGAAGCGCTATGACGCCCGAAACCGCGAGGCTTCTTGAAGACTGGCGCGGCTGGCTCGCGCATGAGCGCGGTTTCTCCGCCCACACGGTCTCCGGCTACTGGCGGGACGCGACGGATTTCGTAGCCTTCCTCGAAGGTTATACGGGCGAGCCGGTCTCGCCGGCGGGCCTGGTGGAGATCGAGCCGCGCGACATCCGCGCCTGGCTCGCCGACCGCGCCCGCGGCGGGATGGGGGCTTCCTCCCGCGCCCGCGGCCTCTCGGCGCTGCGCAGCTGGCTTCGCTGGCTGGCGCAGAAGGATGTGGGCGATGCGGCGGCGCTCCTGGGTATCCGCACACCCAAATTGCCGCAACCGGTTCCCAAGGCGCTCGCGCACGACGAGACGGACCGCCTGCTCGCCGCGCCGGGCGAGGACTGGCAGGACCGCCGCGACCTGTCGTTGTTCTCGCTGCTGTACGGGGCCGGGCTGCGGATCGGCGAGGCGCTCGCGCTGGATGCGGGCGCATTCGGGGCGGGCGACACGCTGCGCGTCACCGGCAAGGGGCGCAAGGAACGGGTCGTGCCGCTGCTGCCGGCGGTGCGCGAGGCGGCGTTCGCATACCGGAGAACCTGCCCCCATCCCCTGCGGCGGGGCGGGCCGTTCTTTCTCGGTGCGCGCGGCAGGCGCCTGCAGGCCGGCATCGCGCAACTGCGCCTCCGCAGGCTGCGCGCCCGGCTCAACCTGCCGGAGACCGCGACGCCGCATGCGCTGCGCCACAGCTTCGCCACCCATCTGCTGGGCGCCGGCGCGGACCTGCGCACCATCCAGGAATTGCTGGGCCACGCCTCGCTGGCCACGACACAGCGATACACCGCCGTCGATGTCGCCCACCTCGAAAAGGTGTTCCGCGCGGCCCACCCGAGAGCGCGCTGAAACTTGGCAAAGGCTTCGTTCTGTTATAGTCCCGCGATTCCCCGCTTGTGGAGTTCGATGCCGTGACGATGCCTCTGGTCGGAATTTCGGCCTGTACCAAGACCTTTCATGCCTTCCCGGTCCATTCGGTCCATTCCCGCTTCGCCGAGGTCGTGGTGGAGATCGTCGGCGCCGCGCCGCTGCTCATTCCGCCGGTCGGCGCGCATATCGACATTCCCGACCTCGTCTCGCGCTTCGACGGCATCGTCACCACCGGCAGCCCCTCCAACGTCCAGCCGCATCTCTACGGCCAGGAGCCGGACCCCGAGAACACGAATTTCGACCCCGGACGCGACGCCACCACCCTGCCCGTGCTGCGGGAAGCCGCGCGCCAGGGCGTGCCGGTGCTTGCGATCTGCCGGGGCATCCAGGAGCTGAATGTCGCGTTCGGCGGCACGCTCCACCAGTTCGTCCACAAGGTGCCGGGCCGCCAGGACCACCGCTCGGTGAAGACCCGGCCGATGGGCGGGCGCGCCGCGCTGCGCCATGCGGTGACGCTGGCCGAAGGCGGCCTTCTGCGCCGCATCGCCGGCAGTGGCTTCGAGATGGTGAACTCGCTCCATGCCGAGGGGGTGGACCGGGTCGCCGACGGCTTCATGGTCGAGGCCCTCTCGCCGGACGGTGTGGTGGAGGCGATCTCGCGCCCGGCCGGCGCCTTCTGCCTCGGCGTCCAGTGGCACCCGGAAACGCTCTACCGCGACAACGCCTTCGCGCGCGCCATCTTCGCCGCCTTCGGCGAAGCGGTGGAAGCTCGCGCGCGCGGCGCCGGCGTCGCGCACGCAGCATGAAGGCAGGCCGCGCGCGGCCGCCGTCGCTGCCGGACTCCCTTGCCGAAAGGCTGGTCGTTCCCGCCGAAGACGGGCTGGAGCTGAGCCTCTACCGCCTGCGCGCGGGGCCGACGAACGCCCCGGCACTGCTCTGGGGCCACGCGAACGGCTTCCCGGCGGGCGGCTATGCGCCGCTGCTCCGCCTGCTCGCAAGCGACTTCCGCGTCTATGCCTGCGATGCGCGCGGTCATGGCGGGTCCGGCCTGCCGGACGGCAAGCCCGATTTCGACCGCTACGCCGCCGACCTCGACCTCGTCTGCCGGGCGGTGCGGAAGGATGCGGCCGGCGCGCCGCTCTATTACGCCTCGCACAGTTTTTGCGGCGTGGCCGGGCTCAGGCTCGCGGGCGTTTTCGGGCGCGAGCCCTGGGAGGCCTTCACGGCATTCGAGCCGCCGGTCTCCCCACCGCTCGACCATCCGGCGCGGTGCTTTTCGGTCGAGGCGTCGCGGGAACTGTCGGGCATGGCATTGCGCAGGCGGCCGCGCTGGGCCGATCCGGAGGCCTTTCGCCGGGCGCTTGCCGGACGGGACGCCTATGCCGGTTTCGACCCGGAGGCGCTGGCCGGCCACTGCCGCGGTTCGCTGCATCCGACGGCCGACGGCGACTGGCGGCTTGCCTGCCCCGGGCCGCTGGAAGCGCATAATTACGAGGCGGCGCTCGACCCCTCGACATTCGAGGGCCTCGCCCGCATTGTCCGGCCGGTGACTTTCGTGGCCAGCGCGGGCGGCGGCGAATCCGGCAATCCGAGCTGGGCGGCAACGGTGCAGGCGGACTGCGCCGCGCGGGCGCCGAACGGGCGGCTGGCCACATTTTCCGCCGCCGGCCATCTGGTGCCTTTCGAGGATCCGCCGCGCTGCGCCTCGCTTGTGTGCGAGATGCTTGCCGGAGATTGACTTTTTGCCGGAATTTGCGTTTCCGGACTTGTCAAGAGCGACAATCGGTTCTATTTATAGTTTATAAAGACTGCACACGGCTATATTGCCGCTTTGGGACTCCCCCTCTCGTCCCGCAGTCTTCGACGCCCTGAAGCGCCCGGTCTCCCCCCGACCGGGCGCTTCTCCTTTTCACGGGACAGGACTGCCCCCGAGCCGGGCGGCAACGAAACCAGGGAGACGCCGCCGGAGCATGACAGAACATGACATTTCATGACACTTCGTCAGGGGGCCTCTCTCGTCATGCCCGGGCTCGTTCCGGGGGCCGGCCATGGCGGCGGGGTCGCCGGGCCGAAACGGCCCACGCCCCAATCCTCCCTCGCAAGCGACGGCGGGAGGGGCGCGCGACGGGACGCTCCTCCAACATGCGTCCTGCATCGGGCGCCCTGGCATGACCCGGATCCTCGTCGTCAATCCCAACAGCACCGAGGCCGTGACCGAGGCCATAGACCGCGCGGCGGCGCCCTTCCGGGTGGCGGGCGGGCCCGAAATCCGGGCCGCCACCAACCGCGCGGGGCCGCCCGGCATCCAGAACCAGGGCGACGCCGACGGGGTTGTGCCGCATTTGCGCGGGATGGCGGCGGAAACCGATGCGGATGCGCTGGTGCTCGCCTGCTTCTCCGACCCCGGCCTGCATGTGCTGCGCGAGGACACGGGCAAGCCCGTAATCGGCATCGCCGAGGCGGGACTCCTGACGGCGCTCACGCTCGGCGAGCGGGTCGGCGTGCTCGCCATCCTGGCGCGGTCGGTGCCGCGCCACCTGCGCTATGTCCGCCAGATGGGCCTCGACGGGCGCTTCGCCGGCGACCGGCCGGTGGACCTCGAAGTGGTCGAGCTCTCGGACCCGGTGCGCGCCCGCGCCCGCTTGCTGGAGACCGGCCGCGAGCTGCGCGACCGCGACGGCGCGGATGTGCTGGTGCTCGGCTGCGCCGGCATGGCCGACCAGCGCCCCGCGCTGGCCCAGGCTCTCGGCCTGCCCGTCGTCGAACCGGTCCAGGCCGCCATCGGCATGGCCATGTCCTCCGTCATGCGGGGGTGGTGACGGTGGATTTCCGGATGTCCCTGCATGGGGGCCGGGACGGCAGGGTCGATCCGGAGACCGGGCCTGTTCGAGGGGCAAACGACGGTCTGTTTTCTCGTTGCGATGCTTGCCGGATCCTTGACAAGCAGCGGGTCGCAACCGGGCTTCTGCGCGGCGGTATCGACGACGGAACGATGCGCTTGCCAAGGCGGGCGGGACGGAGTATCCCGCCCGCCTTGGCGAGACCCCATCGTCTAGAGGTTAGGACACCACCCTTTCAAGGTGGAGACACGGGTTCGATCCCCGTTGGGGTCACCATGCCGGCCCACCCCCGCGAGGAGGCGCAACCCCCATGTCCGAGCGAACGCTGTCGATCGAATACTGCATAGCTTGAAACTACGAGCCGCGCGCCCTCCGTGCGAGGGACATCCTGCAGGCGAACACCGGCCTTGCCGTGGAATTGGTCAAGGGCCGGGGCGGCGTCTTCGAAATCCGGCGGGACGGCGCGATGCTGTTCTCCAAGAAGGCGGCGGGGCGCTTTCCCACCGACGAGGAATTGCGCGCGCTGCAATAGCCCCCATGCGCCGCCTTGCGTTCATGCCTTGGGTTCTGGCGGCGGCGCTGCTGGCCTTCCAGCCGGCGGGCGCCCACGAGCCCGGAACCGCCGCGCCGGACTCGGCCGAGCGGGCGCGGCTTTCCTTCGCTCCGGTGGTGCGCGCCGTCCGGCCGGCGGTGGTCAACATCTTCGCTTCCGGACGCCGGGTCGAGCGCAAGACCCCCTTTTCCGGCTTTCCGTTCCTCGACGACCCGTTCTTCCGCCGTTTCTTCGATTTCGGCGACCGGCGCCGCCAGCGGGCGCAGAACTCGCTCGGCTCCGGCGTGGTCGTCGGCAGGGACGGCCTGATCGTGACCAACCACCACGTCGTCGAGAATGCCGGCGCGATCAGGGTCGTGCTGGCCGACCGGCGCGAGTTTCGGGCGCGAGTGCTGGTTTCGGACGAGCGCAGCGACCTCGCCCTGCTCCAGGCCGCGCTCGACGGCGAAACGCTGCAACCGGCCGTTCTGGGCGATTCCGACGACCTCGAGGTCGGCGATCTCGTGCTGGCGATCGGCAACCCCTTCGGCGTCGGCCAGACCGTGACCTCCGGCATCGTCTCGGCGCTCGCGCGCACCGGGCCCTCGGTCCGCGGCCCCGGCTACTTCATCCAGACGGACGCCGCGATCAATCCCGGCAATTCCGGCGGCGCGCTGGTCAATCTCGGCGGCGAGGTGATCGGCGTGAACACGGCGATCTTCTCCCGCAGCGGCGGCTCGCACGGCGTCGGCTTCGCCATCCCGTCCAACCTCGTGCGCGTCATGGTCGAGAGCGCCCGGCGCGGCGGGCGCGTCGTCCGCCCCTGGCTCGGCATCGAGAGCCAGCCGGTAACGCCCGATCTCGCGGAGGCGCTCGGCCTTTCCCGGCCGGGCGGGCTGTTGGTGAAGGGCGTGCGCGCCGACGGGCCGTTCGCGCGGGCGGGCGGGGTTCGCGGCGATGTGATCCTGTCCATCGACGGGCACCCGGTGCTCGATCGCGTCGCGCTGCGCTTCCGCATGACCACGCTCGGACCGGGAAGCGAGGCCGAGTTCGGAATCCTTCGGCGCGGCGAGGAGACGGTCCTTTCCGTTCCGGTCGAGCCGCCGCCGGAGACGCCGCCGCGCGACCGGCGGCGGTTGACGGGGCGGCATCCGCTTGCGGGGGCGGACATTGTCAACCTTTCTCCGGCGGTGATCGAGGAATTCGCCTTTCGCGGCCCCGACTCCGGCGTGCTGATCGTCGAAATCGCGCCCGGGGCGCCGGCCGCGCGCCACGGCTTCCGGCCGGGAGACCTGCTGCGAAGCATCGACGGGCGGGAACTGGCGAATACGGCTGACGCGGAAGCGGTTCTGCAGGCCGGCGAACGTGTGCGGCGGATCTCGATCCGGCGCAACGGCCGCGCGCTGACGACGGTGTTCCGATGACCAATTCGCTTTTCCGGGCGGCCGGGCTTGCCGACGAAGCGCCCCGCCCTTTGGCCGACCGGCTCCGCCCGGCGTCGCTGGATGAGGTTGTCGGGCAGGACCACGTGCTTGGGCCGGATGGCCCGGTGGGGCGGATGCTGGCGGCCGGGCGGCTGGCCTCGCTCGTCTTCTGGGGGCCGCCGGGCTGCGGCAAGACGACCATCGCGCGCCTGCTGTCCGGCGCAGCGAAGCTGCATTTCACGGCGCTGTCGGCCGTCTTCTCGGGCGTGGCGGACCTGCGCCGGGTGTTCGCCGAGGCCGAGCGGCGGCGCGAGGAGGGCCGCGGCACCCTGCTGTTCGTGGACGAGATCCACCGCTTCAACCGCGCCCAGCAGGACGGCTTCCTGCCCTGGGTCGAGACCGGCGCCGTGGTGCTGGTCGGGGCAACGACGGAAAACCCCTCCTTCGAGTTGAATGCGGCGCTGCTCTCCCGCGCCCAGGTGCTGGTGCTGCGCCGGCTCGACGAAGACGGCCTGGAAACCCTGCTGCAGCGCGCAGAGGCCGAATTCGGCGCGCCGATACCGCTGGACGAAGGCGCGCGCACAGCGCTCAAGGCGCTGGCCGACGGCGACGGACGCTACCTGCTCAACCTCGCCGAGGAAATCGCCGGCGGGCCTGTGCTCGACGCGGCCGGCCTCGCCCGCGTCGCGCAGCGGCGCGCGCCGGTTTACGACAAGGACCGGGAAGGCCACTACAACCTCATCAGCGCGCTGCACAAGTCTCTGCGCGGCTCGGACCCGGACGCTGCGCTCTACTGGCTCGCGCGGATGCTGGACGGCGGCGAGGACCCCCGCTACATCGCGCGCCGGCTGGTCCGCTTCGCCTCGGAGGATGTGGGCCTGGCGGACCCGGCGGCCCTGCCCGCCGCGCTCGCCGGCTGGGAAGCATATGAACGCCTCGGCAGCCCCGAAGGCGAACTCGCGCTCGCCCAGGCCGCGCTGCATCTGGCGACGGCGCCGAAGTCGAACGCCGCCTATTCCGCTTTCGGCGCGGCCATGCGCGCCGCGCGGGAGACCGGCTCGCTCGCCCCGCCCATGCACAGCCTGAACGCGCCGACGCGACTGATGAAAGATCTCGGCTATGGCGAGGGCTATGCCTACGACCACAACGCCCCGGATGCCTTCGCCGGCGTCAACTACTTCCCGGACGGCATGGCGCGCCAGCAATTCTATCGCCCTGACGGCCGCGGCGCGGAGGCGGAGATCGCGGAGCGGCTGGCCGCCTGGACCAGGCTGCGGCAGGGATGAGCCTCTGGCTGGCGGTCGCCGCGGGCGGGGCGCTGGGCGCGCTCGCGCGCTGGCTCATGGTCGTGCAGGCGGCGCGGCTCCTCGGCCCGGACTTCCCGGCGGGCACAATGATCGTGAATGTGCTGGGATCGCTGGCGATGGGGGTGGTGGCGGCGCTGCTGGCGCAGGGGCTTTCGCTCTCGGCCGAACTCCGGGTCTTCCTCACCGCCGGTTTCCTCGGCGGCTTCACCACCTTCTCCGCCTACACGCTCGACGCGGTCGGGCTGGCTGACCGGGGCGAATGGACCGGGGCGGCGTTCTACGCGGCAGGCTCGGTCGCGCTCGGCGCGCTGGCGTTCCTCGCCGGCGCCCGGCTTGCGCGCGTGCTGCTGTGACAGGCGTCCGGCTGGAAGCAGTCGGAGCCGACGAGGCGGGGCTGAGGCTCGACCGCTGGATCGTGCGCCGGCGGCCTGACCTTCCGCAGGGCCGGCTCCAGAAGCTGCTGCGCACGGGCCAGGTGCGCGTGGACGGACGCCGCGCCCGCGCCGGCGACCGGCTGGAGGCCGGCGCCGTGGTGCGCCTGCCGCCCTTCGGCCCGCCGCCGGAGCCGCGGCTGGCCGCCCTGCCGGAACGCCTGGTCGAGGAGGTGCGCGGCTGGGTATTGCATCTCGACGAAGCGGTGATCGCACTGGACAAGCCCGCCGGCCTTGCCGTCCAGGGCGGCCGCGGCGCGGGACGCCATCTCGACGGGATGCTGGAGGCGCTGCGCTTCGATGCGCCAGAACGCCCGCGCCTCGTCCACCGGCTCGACAAGGACACGAGCGGCGTGCTGCTGCTGGCGCGAAGCGCGGCCGACGCGGCCCGGCTGACCGCGGCCTTCCGGGCGCGCGAGGCGGAGAAGCTCTACTGGGCCGTGACCGCCGGCGCGCCGGAGCCGCCCGCCGGGCGCATCGCGCTGCCGCTGGCGAAGCGCGGACGGCCGGGCGGCGAGCGGGTCGCCGTCGATACGGACGGCAAGCGGGCTGTCACCGATTACGAGACGGCCGCCCGCGCCGGCAGGCGCGCCGCCCGGCTCGCGCTCCGCCCTCTGACCGGGCGCACGCACCAGCTCCGCGCGCATATGGCGTCCATCGGCTGCCCGATCCTGGGCGACGGCAAATATGGCGGCAAGGCGGCCTTCCTTGAGGGCATCGGCCTCGAGCGGCGCCTTCATCTCCACGCCCGCGCAATCTCGCTGGAGCACCCTCGCCGTGCGGGCCGGCTGGAAGTCGAGGCCCCGGCGCCGCCCCTGCTGCGAACCGCCTTCCGGGCGCTGGGGCTCGAGGCTCAGGCGGACAATTCCTCACGGTAGAGCGCTTCCGCCGCGGCGTCGAAGCAGGCGAAGACGATGCGCGCAAAGCCCCCGCCATGGGCGCCTGCGCCAGCAACCGAGATGCGCGCCGCGCGGTCCGGGGGAAAGCCGTAGGCGCCCGTGGAGATCGCCGGGAACGCGATGGAGCCGAGGCCGTGCTCCCGCGCGAGCGCGAAGCAATTGCGGTAGCAGGCCGCGAGCAGCGCATCCTCGTGGCCTGCCGAACGCCAGACAGGGCCGACCGTGTGGATGACATGGCGCGCCGGCAGGCGGTAGCCGGCCGTGATGCGCGCCCCGCCGGTCGGGCAGCCGCCGAGCGTGCGGCATTCGGCCAGCAGTTCGGGACCGGCAGCGCGGTGGATGGCGCCGTCCACGCCGCCGCCGCCGAGCAGGGTCTCGTTGGCGGCGTTGACGATGGCATCGACCTCAAGCGTCGCGATGTCTCCGCGGAAGAGCTCGATCATGGGCCGGCCTCTCCTGTTTCCTGCCTCGTCCAGAGCGGGCGCAACAGCAGCAGGCCCGGCAGGCAGGCGAGCGCCGTCAGCGCGAAGAACGCGTTCCAGTCCCCGTCCAGGCTGTCCACGATCCAACCCGAGGGCGCGGCGAGCGCGATCCGGGCAGCCGCCATGAGCGAGGAGAGCAGTGCGAACTGCATCATCGTGTAGGAGATGTTGCACAGGCTCATCAGGTAGGCGAGGAAGGCCGTCGTGCCGAGCCCGGCGGTGAAGCCTTCCAGCGCGGCTGCCCCGGCCAGCCAGACGATGTTGTGCCCGGCCTCGTTGAGGGGGATGAAGGCCAGGTTCGAGAGCGCCTGCAGGAGGCCCGCCGCCAGCAGGCTCGGCAGCAGGCCCAGCGCATGGACCGCGAGGCCGCCGGCGAAGATGCCGGCGAGCGACGCGATGAAGCCGCCGGTCTTGACCGCCGCCGCGATCTCCGGCTTCGAGAAGCCGAGCTCGACATAGAACGGGATCGCCATGGCGCCGAGCGCGGCGTCGCCGAGCTTGTAGAACAGGATGAAGGCCAACACCGCGCGCCAGCCGGGCCGGGCGGCGAACTCCGCCAGCGGCGCGAGGACGGCGCTTGCGAACCGGGCGGCGGCGGCCCCGCCCCATGCCGACGCCTTGCCGGCGATCCGGCGCTCCTGCGCATCGGCCTCCGGGTCGGAGGCGCGGGCAGGCTCGGGCGCAAGCAGCGTAACGGTGATGCCGACAAGCAGCAGCGCAGCCATGACGACATGCGCACCGGCCCAGCCGAACGCCTCCGCGAGCACAAGCCCGCCGGCGCCGGAAACATACATGCCGATGCGGAACCCCTGGACGAAGAAGGCCGCGCCGGGGCCGTACTGGCCCTCGTCCAGGATTTCGATGCGGTAGGCGTCGAGCACGACGTCCTGGCTTGCCGATGCGAACGCCACGAGGCAGGCGAACAGCGCCAGCGCCCCGAGACCGGCGGCCGGATCGGAGCACCCAAGGCCCGCAATCGCCGCCATGCAGGCGCAGTGGGTCGCCAGCATCCAGCCCCGGCGCCGGCCGAACCGGCGCGTCAGAATGGGCAGCCGGACCCGGTCGATCGCCGGCGCCCAGAGGAATTTCAGGCCGTAAATCGCCGTGACGAGCGAGAACAGGCCGATGTTGGTCCGGTCCACCCCGGCCTCGGCCAGCCGCGTGCTCAGCACGCCGACGGTCAGCATCAGCGGCAGGCCGCTGGAGAAGCCGAGCGCCAGCATCATCGCGACGCGCCGGTCCCGGAAGGCCCCCGCCGCCCGGCGCAGCCGGTCGCGCCGGGCGGCGGGACGCGGCATTTCCATTCCCGTCACGCCGGCAGGGGAATGTCGCCGCCGTCGGCCACGGGATAGACGCGGAGCGAGCGTTCGCGTCCTCGAATCTCGACGAGGCGCGACGGGAACCCGGAGAAATCGGCCCCCGCGAGGCGGATGACGCGCTGCGAGATTACGGCCTGGCAGACGAATTCCTTGGTCATCGGCTCCAGCCGGCTCGCGACATTGACGGCATCGCCGATGGCGGTGACCGAGGTGGCGCGGCGGTAGCCCATCTCACCGACGATGACCGGACCGGCATGGAGGCCGACGCCGATTCGCAGCGGTTCGGCGAGCTCCTCGCCGAGCGCGGCGTTGAGCTCGTCGAGCGCCGCCGCCATGGCGCGCACCGCCTGGAGCGCGCTCCGGCAGCCCTCGCGGGGGTCGCCCTCGATCCCGAACAGCGCCATCACCCCGTCGCCGATGAACTTGTCCACATGCCGCCTTCCTCCTCGACCGCCCGACCCATGGCGAGGAAATAGCGGTTCAGCAGGAACACCACGTCATAGGGCAGCTTGTCCTCGGAGAGCTTGGTGAAGGCGCGCAGGTCCGCGAACAGGATGGCGATCTCGCGTTCGGCGCCCTGCTGGCTGCTCGTCCGCGCCCGCGCCTCGACCGGCCCGGCCGTAGCCGGGAGAAGGGGGGTCAGCGCGACATCGCCGGCGGGGACCGTCTGGCAGGCGAGCCGAACGCGCGCCGGGGCGCCGATGCGTGTCAACAGCGCGCGTTCGCTTTCGTCCGGCGGCGGGAGCGTGTCGAAACCGTGCGAGACATGCACCCGGCAGGTGGAGCAGCGCCCCCGTCCGCCGCAGACCGACGCATGGGGAATGCCGGCGGCGCGGCTCGCCTCCAGCAGGGTGGCGCCGGGTTCGGCGCGCACGACGCGCCCGTCGGGATAAGTGATGCGGACGGGCCGGCGCCGCCGCGCCCGGAGCGCGCGAACCAGCCGCCAGGCGACCAGCGCCGTTATCGCCATGCCGGTCATGGCGCTCATTCGCGCCTCGATGCCCTGGACCCACTCGACGCCCGCGCGACCGGGAAACCGGATCTGCTCCAGCATGGCCCCGACCCAGCCGGACTCCGCCGCTGCGAGCGCCAGGACGTCCCTGCCGCCGACCGCAAAGCCCGCCAGCGCCAGCGCCGGCAACAGCAGCGCGGCCGCGAAGAAGAACGGCAGCCCCTGCCGGTACCATGGCTGCAGCCGCAGCCAGAAATGCATCCCGATGCATCCATGCGTCCAGGCCGCGGCCAGGAGCGCGATCTGTTGCCAGGGATCGCTCCATGTCGCCCAGAGGACGAAGGGGTAGCTCGGGTCCATGCCGAATTGCAGCGAGAGTCCGAGCGTGCCGAGCATGTGCAGGCAGAGCAGGAAGGGGATGGCGAGGCCCAGAAGCTGCTGCGCCGCCTCCCAGACCGGCATCCTCAGGTCGCGCTTGCGAAAGAGCCGCGCAATCGAGAGCGCGCCGTGGACGGCGAAGCCGCCGACCAGCAACACTGTGCCCGGCGGGCTGCGCCAGAGTCCCGCGAAGACGCGCCGCACGGCCTCCATCGCCTCCACCGAGGCGAGGCCGAAACTATGGTTCAGCAGGTGCCCGGAGACATAGGCGAACAGGACGACGCCGCTCCATAGCCGGAGCTGCTGGATCAGGCGGCCGCGCATGGATTCCGGATGCCCGCGAACGCGGCGGCCGGCAGGTCGGCGAGCGGGCCGGAAGGCCGCGCGCCCATCTGCTGGATGATCCGGGCGGCGGCGAGGCCGCCCAGCCAGGCGCACTCGGCGGGCGGGCGGGACCGGGTATAGGCATGCAGGAAGCCGGCGGCATAGAGGTCGCCCGCCCCGGTCGTGTCCACGAGCCGGGCGACATGCGCCGCCGGCACCTCCTGCCGTTCGCCGCCGGAAACGATGAACGAGCCCTCTGCGCTGCGCGTGAGCGCCGCCGTTTCGACCATCCCGGCGATGGCCCCGGCAGCTTCCCTGAAGCTGGCCGCCCCGGTGAGCGAAACGACCTCCTCCTCATTCGCAAACAGGACGTCCACCCGTGCTGCGATCAGTTCGAGAAAGGTTTCCCGGTGCCGCGCGACGCAGAAGGGGTCGGAAAGGCTGAGCGCAACCTTGCGCCCGGCGGCGCGCGCGGCGTCCGCCAGCTTCACCATCGCCGCCTTGGCCTCGCGCGCATCCCACAGATAGCCCTCAAGATAGGTGACGGCCGCCTGCCACGCCGCGGTCTCGTCGATATCCGTCCGCTCGATCTCGGCGGCGGCGCCGAGCATGGTGAGCATGCTGCGCTCGGCGTCGGGCGTGATGAAGACGAGGCACCGCCCGGTGGTGGCGCCGGCGGTCGCAGCCGGCGTGTCGAAGCGCACGCCAGCCTCGCGGATGTCGCGGCGGAAAGCATTGCCGGCAGCATCGTTCCGCACCCGGCCGATATAGCCGGTTCTGGCGCCGAGCGAGGCCAGGCCGGCAGCCGTGTTGGCCGCCGAGCCGCCGGAACGTTCGGCAGCCGGAACGACCCCGTCGTGAAGCTCGGCGGCCCGCGCCTCGCAGATCAGGGTCATCACGCCCTTTTCAATCCCCTGGGCAGCCAGCCAAGCGTCTTCAGCCGGGACCAGCACATCCAGCATGGCGTTGCCGACGGCCAGAACATCGAACGCAGCGTCCTGCATGGGAACTCCGGGGACCACGAAACCGGCAGAGTATAACCCCGGATTTGTTGCCGGTGTTGCAGCCTCTGTCGCAGCCGGGTTCGGAAGACCGCGCCTTCAGCCCCGCAAGAGTTCCGACATGCCTTCGTCCAGAAAATGCACGAAAGCGCTGTCCTTGCGGCTCGGCGTCGCGGCGCAGTGGCCCCAGTCGGAAGCGTGGCACCGAAGCTCGGCATTCGGCATGTGCCGGGCTTCGACGGCGTTGTCTTCGGGAGGAAAATAGAGGTCCGTGGTGCAAGGGACGAGAATCGCGCGGGTCCGAATGGCGCCCAGTGCGCGTTCGAAGTCGCCGCGATAACGCTCGTTGGCGTCGATGTCGCCCAGTTGCCAGGTCCGCAGCTTGGCCAGCAGGTCGTTCGCATCCCACGCGAGATGGGCGCGCTCCCAGTCGAGCAGCAATTCCTCGAAGGTCTCGAAGCCGAGTTCGCGGTGGAGCCGCTCGCGATAGAAGGCCTGCGAGAATGCCCACCCCGCATAGACCCGCCCAAACGCCCGAAGGCCCGCCTCGGGCGGCGCCCGGTAGTCGCCCCCCGCAAACGCGCTGTCGGCCAGAAGCGCCGCCTTCACCCCCTCGAGAAACACCTTGTTGTGCGGTGAGGTCCGCGCCGAGGCGCAGAACGGCAGAATGGCGGCGGTCATGTCCGGGAACTGCGCTACCCCACTGATACGACCGGCAGCCCGCCATGGACCATCCGAGCACGAGGGCGAGGCGTTTCACGCCGAGCGCTTCGGTGAGCAGCCGATGCTGACAGCGGACATTGTCGTAGAGCGAGACGGCGGGGAAACGCGGGCCGTCGAACGGCGGCGGCGTGTTGCTCGGCGAGGACGACAGGCCGTTGCCGAACATGTCGATCGAGACGATGAAGAAACGCGACGGATCAAGGGACGGCGCCCTTCGGATATAGGCTTCGTTGCGAATATGCGTACCGGTATAGAAGGTGGGCATGAGGATCGCGTTGTCGCGGTCCGCATTGAGCGAGCCGTAGGTCTTGTACGCCAGGCGCGCGTTCGGAAGTCGGGCGCCCGACTGGAGCGTCGCCTCCCCAAGGTCGAGTATTTCGTGACTGGCCGCCAATTCGAAAGAACCCCGCATTTGCCCGTGTGCAAGCGCCGCCTAGAAGCGCCTTAGATAATGTAGAATGGGTCAGCTCTGCGGCATCCGGGGGATGGGGCGCACGAGTGGACGGATGTATCGTAGGTAGCTGTTTTTATTGTCGTATTTCCATTTTCTTTCTTGCCAAGGTGCTTGCATCTGCGGCGAGGATGCGCTTTCATGGACATCCGAACGGGTTCGGTCGGTTGCGATTTGATTCCGCATGTTTCGGGCCCGTCCAGCGCAGGAGGGTAATCCTTCGGAAAGCGTTCGGTCACGCGGTGATGGCGGCGACGCCGCCCATGGGGATTGGGCCGGCCCATCCGAGGAGAGCGACATGCCTGCCAGAGTTGCCGTCAAGCTCACCATGCGGAGCGTGGACGCGCTGTCGACCGGGGCGCGCGACGCGATGTTCCGGGACCGCGATCTGCCCGGCTTCGGGGTGCGCGTGTACCGCACGGGCCGCAAGGTCTACATCGTCCAGGCGCGCGGACCCAAAGGTTCGCGGCGCCCGCGATTCGGCTGCTGCTGACCGGCTGCCGCAGGGACGAGATCGTGACGCTCAGGTGGGACGACATCGACCGCACGGCAAGGGAGCTTCGGCTCAGCGAGACGAAGACGGGTCCGCGGCGGGTGCCACTGACTCCGGCGGTCGAACGGGTGCTCGAACGCATCCCGCGGATCGAGGGCAACCCCTGGGTGATTACCGGGCAGAAGGAGGGGGATCGCCTCAAGAACCTGGACGCGATCTGGCTGCGCCTGCGCGCGCGGGCCGGCCTGAAGGACGTGCGGCTTCATGACTGCCGCCACAGCTTCGCCTCGCGCGCGCTGGCGCTCGGCGAGGGGTTGCCGGCGATCGGCCGGCTGCTGGGTCACCGCAAGGTGACGACGGCGGCGCGCCACGCCCATCTGGAGCGCGACACGGAGAAGGCGTCGATGGCGAAGGTGGGCGGCAGCATCGGCGCCGACCTGCCGGGTGGGACGAAGGCGGCGTGAGCGCGCGGCCGGACGGGAAGCGGAGCAGGCGATGGCGGTGTTGAAGACGAGGACGATTTCGCGGCGCACGGTGGAGGCGCTGAAGGTCGAGAAGGACACGGTGTTCCGGGACCCGGAGCTGTCGGGCTTCGGGTCTATCCTTCGGGAAGCAAGGTCTACGTGGTGCAGACCCGGGCCGGGGGCGAGGCCGCGAAGCGGGTGACGGTGGGCCGCCACGGGGTGGTCACGGCGGAGGAGGCGCGACGCCGGGCGGCGCTGATCGTGGCGCGCATCAAGGCGGGCGAGGACCCGGCGGCGGAGCCGCTGGCAGCGCGCCCGGCGGAGGGGCCAACGGTGGCGGAGCTTGCCCGGCGCTGGCTCGAGGAGCACGTCGCGGTACGCTGCAAGCCGAAGACGGAATCGACGTACCGGCTGATGGTGGAGAAGCACATCCTGCCGGCGCTGGGGAAGATGCCGGCGCTCGCGGTGGAGCATGCCCGGGTGACGGAGCTCCACCATCGCCTGCGCGCGACGCCGGTGATGGCGAACCGGGTGGTGGACACGCTGTCGCCGATCTACAACGCGGCCGGGGATCGGGGGCAGATCCCGGAGACCTGCAATCCGTGCCGGCTGGTGGCGAAGAACCGCGAGCGCAAGCGCGAACGGTTCCTGACCGATGCGGAGCTGCGCCGGCTGGGGGCGGTGCTGGACGGGGGCCGGGAGGTGGAAGGGGGTATCGGTCCATGCGGCGGCGGCGATCCGGCTGCTGCTGCTGACCGGCTGCCGCAAGGGCGAGATCCTGAACCTGCGGTGGGACGAGGTGGACCTGGAGGCGCGGGAGCTGCGGCTTCCGGACACCAAGGTCGGCCCGCGGACGATCGCGCTGTCGCGGGAGGCGGCGGAGGTGCTCGCGGCGCTTCCCCGGGTCGAGGGCAACCCGTTCGTCATTCCGGGCAAGGTCGGGGGAAGGCCCATGCGCAATCTCAACGACCCCTGGGACGAGGTGTGCCGGCGCGCCGGGCTGAAGGACGTGCGGCTTCATGACTGCCGTCATTCGTTTGCCTCGCGCGCGCTGGCGCTCGGCGAATCGCTGCCGATGATCGGGCGCCCGCTCGGCCATGCGCAGGTCGAGACGACCGCGCGCTACGCCCATCTGGCGAAGGACTCGGTACACGACTCGGCGGTGCGGGTATCGGACAGCATTGCGGCCGACATCTTTGCGAACGACCGGCCCCCGGCGCCGTAGCGCAGCGCGGAGACGGCGGGAGGCGGCCCGAATGCGGCGCCGGGGCCAGCCCGACGGCTACCCGTCGCACCCGAGCGCGGTGGAGATGGATCCGGTGCGGGTCTGGCAGGCGCGACGGGGCTCGACGACCCGGTCGGCCACGGCCTCTCTCCGGTGTTATGGCGCAAGCTGCCGGATCTGTCCGGATGACCTGCACGCCCCCGGCGACTGCACAACGCTCGACGCCAATACCACCTGTTGGGTGAGTTCTCACGAGGGAACTGCCGATCCTCCGGCAGGAAGTGGGCGTGCTGACGACAGACCGCCACCCCGGCGATGCGCGGGCCGTACTGCACCGGCGCCGACACCCCGCCGGGGGAACGCCGCCCGGGTCACCGTCCCGCAATGCCCGCAGCACTTGGCATACGCCCGGCGCCCGGTCACCTCCAGCGGACGCGGCTCGGGCAGATCGAACACCTGGCGGGCGACCGGCGTTCCCGCCCTGGCCGTGTCCGAAAGCGGCAAACCGCATCCCTCGCAGGAAGAAGGCACATGGTCCTTCACCCGGTCCGGGTGATCGGCGCGGCGCAGCGTCTTGCCCTTGTGGCCCGGCCGGCCACCGGGCTTGCGGCCCGATTCGCCGCGCAGGCTTCGGGTTCGCCGCCTTGACTTCGGCTTCTTCAGCCCATCGCCCGAAGGCGGCTTGCCGCTGTTGCCGCTGTCGAGGCCGAGACGGCGCTCCAACTCCTCGATGCGCCCGACGAGACGCGCGGCCTGCTCTTCCAGCCGCGCGTTCTGCTGCCGAAGCCAGGCGTTCTCCTCCTCCAGGCGGGCGATCTTCTGCGCGGGCGTTTCGGGCGCTGCTGCGCAGCAATACGCATTCCTACCGCAACTACGGGAGAGGGGCTCGGCAACGACCCCTCTCTTACCCGGCCGAACAGTTCCCGGTCAGAAGCCCTCGTCGCGCCGTTCGGAAGGTCCGCATCGACGATGCGGTCAACCTGCCTGAGCGGCACGCCCGTCACGCAGGCGGCCTCGTTCGCAGACAGCGTTCCGTCCGTCATGTCCGGCCCCTTGTCTTTCCGTCATTCCGGGAGAAATACAAGGGAATGGAGCGGACCATGCCACGGTCCGCAGCCAGCATCGGATCCGCAGGCCGCGTCAACGGCGCCTACAATCCGGCGATGGCGAAATCGGCGCCTCTCGAATAGCCCACCGGCTTCTGGCTGATGGGTTCCTGCGAGAGCCTGTCAGCCAGGTTGGGCATCTCCGCGGTTGCGTAGTCGATGATCTCGCGTACCGATACGTTCTTGTCGCGGTCGGCGTCGGCCTTGCCCCCGATCCCCTCGAGAACCAGCCAGGTCAGCGCTCCGTGCGGTTCGGCCTGAAGTTCCCTCGCGTCCTCGTGCGCGCGGGAAGCCGCCAGAACGTGAAGACCTCCGATCCGTGCGATCTGACGCAAGACCTTCTGGGTCGCTGCGTCGTCGCCGGGTTGCGGATTCGGCGCCTCATCGCCCTCGAAAGCCCCGATGACCGCGCCCGATTGGCAGGAGTCGAGAACGAGAAAGACCCGTTGTGCGGCGGTGCCCGTCAGCAGCGTCAGCAGCTCCCGCGCGGAAAGACCATGCTCGCGGATGGTTTCGGCCAGCGTCGCCTCCTGCAGATATCGCCACTCCGGGGAGTAGGGAAGCAGATACCAGTCCCAACCGTCCTCCTCGCGCAAGGCGTAGCCGTGGCCCGAGAAGTAGACGATCAGAACATCATTGGCCTCCGACGGCGCATTCGACAGCAGCGCCTCGATCGCGTCCTTTCCCGCGGACTTGTCGAGCAGGGTCTCTGCGCGAACACCCTCGAAAGCGCGGCGGCCATGCTGTGCGCGCAACCGTGCTCCCCTGTTCCGGAGAACGGAGACCATCTTCTCCGTGTCCTCACGGGGGAACCGGAGATACCAGCCGCCTCGGCCGTATTCCTCGATTCCGATCGCCAGCACGATCAGTTGCGACGGCAGCGGTTTGCCCCGACCCGTAACGCGAACGGTCGCGGGCGGCCCCTCGACCCCCTCAGGTCCAAGCGCGACGGCGCGGATCTCGTTGTCGCCGGGGATGGCAGCGATGCGGGCTTCGAGAGTCGCGGAGCCGCCTTCTCCATCCAGCACGAGCTTTCCGTTTCGGTACAGGCGGATTCCGGTCAGATACCTGGTGCGGTAGCCGCGTTCGACGCGCACGGTCGCCGTCAGCATGCCGGCGCTGTCGGGTTCGCTTGCATCGACGGTCACCTTCGGCGGCCTGAAATATCCGCTGGAAAGGTCGCGGGCATTCTCGTTGAGCCGGACGGGGCCGGGATCGTCGAGTTTCGCGAGCAGGCCGGGCTCGTGATGGCTTTCCGAAAAGGAATCCACAGGGAGAGCATGCTCGGCGCCGCCCAGCTGCGCCGTTCCTGTCCAGCTCAGCGCGTCGATCCCGTTCTGCGAGCCGTCGAAGCGTCCGTTGCGGTCGAGAACCGACCAGCCGCCGCTGGTCGACAGCAGCTGCGCGACAGGCCGTGAGCGGAGATCGTCATCGGGAATCTCGAAATCATGCACGGCGATCCTGCCGTTCGCGCCGCCCGCCATAAGCCACCCTCGCTCGCCATCGAGGGCGAGCGCTCCCGCAGCGTCCGTTTGAAGGGTTACGGAGGCGCGGCGTTCGATCCGGCCCGACATGGGCCACAGCTCCACGGTTGCGCGCCCATCGCCCGCGGCGGCGAGCTTCCCGTCGCGGTCCATGGCCAGGGTCCGCACGGGTCCGTCCAGCGCGGTGTCGACAGAAAACATCGAACGTGGACCGTCCATCCCGGACACGTCCCACAGGCAGATGTTGCCGCGGGCATCGCCGAGCAGCACCCGGTCGCCCCAAGGGGAGAAAAGGGTCGCGGTGATCGGCACGGAGTCCCCGCATCCGGTGAGCCTGCCCGCCTGCTCCAGACGCCGATCGAAGAGGCGCACCACGCTCAGGGCGCGGCCGTTGTCGGTTCGGTAGGCGATCCGGTAGCCATCGGACGATATCGTGGGCAGAGCCTCGAGGGCGGCGTCGGGAAGCGCCATGCGTTCCCCATCGTATGTGTTTGCCCACCACGATCCGTCCCGCGCGCGAAACGCCATCGCGCCGTTCTCGGCGATGGCCGGCCGTGCGGCGGGGTCGAACCCGGGTATGGGGCCGGAAAGGGACTCGGATGTTCCGTCCAGGCGCCGCAGCTCCGAGGAGCCGTCCGCCCGCACCGAGAGCATCTCCAGCCACCGGCCGCCGCCCCGCATCAGGCCCGCGCCGATCCCCTCTCCGCGCGTCGCGCCGCGCTCCAGGCCGCGCTCAAGATCCCACCAACGCGATCCGCCGTCCGCCAGGACCGCGAACAGGAACTTCCGGTCGCGATCGAACGCCAGTTGCGTCACTGCACCTGCCCGCTGTTCTTCCGCAATGGCGAGACGCGGGCGCAGGATCACGAACCGCCGGTCGGAACCGATCGCGGTGCCCAGACCCACGACCGACCCCCCGACCGCGCCCCCGACAATCCTGCCCAGGACCTGGGCCTCGGGCAGCGACGGCACGAGCGAACCGCCGAGAGCGAAGAGGGCGACCGCGATCGTCAGCGCAGTTCGACTGCGGCGCGGCGTCGGGATCATTGTCGTGCGACCACTTCGTAATCGCGCGTTGCCCGTCCCCAATCCGCTCCGCCGGCGGCACGCAGCGCCTCGTACAATTCGACCAGATAAGCGCGGGGATGCTCGACCGCGTCGAGGTCCTTGTGCCGAGAGACCGGCCCCGTCAGTTGCAGGCTCCGTTCGGCGACGATCGCCATGAGCCGGCCCTCGCCGAGGGGGGGCGCGATCGAAAACCGAAACCCGCCCTTGGCGCCCGGAATGCGCAAGGGCTCTCCCGCCCGGATACGATCCGGAACCTCGTTCCGCTCGCTGAACCGGTTGGGAAAGATCTGGACCATGCGTCCTGCCGCATCGATGTCGAGCAGGACGAGATGCCCGTCCCGATCGCTCCGAACGACGATGTCGACCGCCTCTCCCACCGTGAGCTCCGTGCCGGGCTCGATGCGGAGCTCAACCTCGTGCTCGTCCTGCACCACCAGCCGTTCCGCCTGCCGGAGAAGGAGGTCCTTGGAAACTGTGGCAACCGTGGGCCCGGATGCGACGCCGGCTCCGCGGGAAAACGCCGCCATCCCCACCCCTCCGGACCCTGCCTGCAGCTGGGGGGTCAGCCCGCTTCCGCAACGGTGTCGATGCCTGGCGCAGTAGGCCTCGGATTCGCGGAGCAGATAGTCGTGCAGCTCCGAGCGGGTCACGATGCCGCTCGCATCGGCGTCGGCGTTGCCGTCCTGCGCTCCCCACAGGAGGCGGCGGGTGAATACGCTTCCGGGCTCGTCACGCGCCTCTTCGTCCACAAGCGCCTTCTGGTCGGCGCGGACGGCCGCCCAGACGGTGATGTCGAGAGGGTTCGGCCCGACATCCTTGGTCGACACGAAACCCGCTCCGGCTCCTGGCCGCCCGTCTGCGGCGCCGGAGGCCGTCCCGGCCCTCTCGATGCGGAGAGGGCGGCCGTCCGCGGTGCGCAACGTCTTCTCGTAGCGCCAGTTGTCGACGCCGATGCCCCTGTCGCTCGTGCCGGAGTGGCACGTGTCGACGACCACGTAGACCCGGCGCCCGGAGAGCCGGGCCAGAAGCACCGCGATCTCGTCGTCGGCGATCATGCCTCGCGCAATGTCGTCCGCGCCGATAGTCGCATCGACCGGAACCAGCGTCTCGTCCAGCCCATCGGCCTCGTCGCCGTTGTCGTCGCGCTGCTGGGACCCGTGCCCGCTGAAATACAGGAACACGTCGTCGCCCGGTCGGGTCCCGGCAATCAGCCAGTCCTCGATCTCGCGCAGGATATTGCTCCGGGTAGCCGCGTCATCGAGCAGCATCCTGATCTCGTTCTCGTCGAAGCCCATATGCGAGGAAACGAAGCCTTTCATCGTGCGGGCGTCGTTCACCGTGCCCATCAGGGGATTCACGGTCCGGTAGCGCTCGATACCGATCAGCAGGGCCCGGCCTCTTCGCGAGGCCCCGTCGCGGCGAGCGGGCCTGGACGCGTCCTGTGCGGCGCCAACTTCGGTGCGCAGGTTGACGACTTCGACGCGCCGGTTCCTGGGGTCGTCCCCCACGACGCCGGGAAGCGGATAATCCTCGCCGAGCCCAAGCGCGACCAGCCGCACCGGTTCTATCCGCCCCTCTTCGACGAGGTGGCGCTTCACCGACCGGGCGCGGCGCCGGGACAGGTCCCGATTGTATGCGCGGGTGCCGACACTGTCCGTGTGACCCTGCACGGCGAATGCAACGTCTTGCAGAACGAGGCCGTTCAGCGCCTTCGCCAGCTCGTCGAGCTGCCGTCTTGCGGCTTCCGTCAACTTGTCCGAATTGAACTCGAACCGAATGGGCAGGCCTAACCGCGGCAATATCCGGTGGTCGATCCCGGTCGGCTCGACCCCCTTCTTGCTGCCCGGGTTCAGCTGCCTGACGATTTCGTCGCTGTCCATGACCGCGTCGGCGGCATCCGTGAGCGCGGCGGTCACGGACACGACGGCGCCGGTCAGACAGGCGAGGATCACGGGGACAGCCCGTGTTTTCAGACGTCCGATCATGACCGCTCTCTCACATCACCTCACCGCTGGAAGCCGCGAGTCGGCCGCAGCGGGCAGCCCGCCCGGCTGCCCGCTGTGGCTCCCCGTCATTCGACGATGCGGAATGCCTGGTGGCTCACGGCGGAGGCGGGATGGTCCTCGTCGATGGCGATCATCAGGTCCTTGGAGAACGAAACCGCAGTCCCCTGCAACGCCAGGAAGGGACCCGCACCGGTTTCCCGATCGATCAGATCGCGGGTCAGGGGCTTGTTGTCGCGTGTGGCGATCACGGTAAGCAGCTCGACCCCCTCGGGCTGGGATACGACAAACCGGTACTTCGCCCCGGGCGACGGCAATCCGACCGGTTGGTTCGCCCGTACGAAGTTGTTGTCCGCGTACTTGTTGGGAAAGAGCTGGACCACACGCCCGCTGGTGCCTGTGTCGAACACCCAGACATAGGCATCCTCGTCGCTCGTCACGGTGAGCGTCACGCTCTCGCCGGGTCTGTAGGTGCCGCTCGGCCGGTCCAGCGCCGTCATCAACGCGATCGAGCGCTCCGATGCGGATGCATCGGCCGGTTTCGGGGCGATATCCAGAACAGCCCGCTGCGGCTCGGTCAAATCACGCCGGATATCCAGATCCTTGGTCGGGTCGGCCGCCTGCAACGGCCCTGCCAGTGCAAATGCCGCAAGGGCCGCGGCCAGCGCTGAAACGCGAAGTGCTGTCTTCATCGTCATCTCTCCATCGGTTGGCAGGTTTGACTTCGTCACTGTGCGATAACGCGCGTGCGAAGGGTCTTCGTACTCCAGTCGGCGGGATTGATCCGCCCGCGCGCATCTTCCAGCCGGCGGTAGAACTGCTCCGGGTTCATATCGAGGCTGGCAATGCCGGAGGACCGGCGGAGAATGTCTCCGCCGCCGCCGCCGGACAGGAAGTCGACCGGTTCGCGCGTCGCCAGGAAATAGAACGCCTCTTCGCCGGCAGGCGGCTTCACCGCCATGGTCAGGCCGCTTTCGGGCGTCGGAAAATCGACAATCTCCGTCGCCCTGACCGGACGGTTGTGCATCAGGCGCGTCACCTTGCACGAGCTGCTGACGTAGTAGACGCTCACATGCGCCGCCGCGCTCACCCGCACTTGCAGCCGGAGCGGCTCGCCGACATCGAAATCGGCGTCGGGAAGCCCCCAGGCTTCCACCGTGAAGCTGCGGCCGCCGTCGAAATTGCGTAGCCGGCACCGCGGCTTTTCGACTTCCACCACGCGCGTTACGACCTCCGGCGCCACGCGCGTCACGACTTCCGGTTTGGTTCCACCCGTATCCATCGTCTGACAGGCGGCGAGAACGGTGAGCGCGCCAAGCGCGCAGACCGACAAGAGGATGCCCTTGCCGCGCCGCGTATCCGCGGAAATCCGCGAACTCGCTCGACGCCATCGGATTGCTTCGCGAATCATCGATTGCTTCTCCTTGTGTTCGTTCAAGACGGAGATTCGCCGATAGTTGCCGAGCGGGGACGAGAGGACGGTTCCGGGCAGACCGCCCGGCCCGTAACGGTGATCGCCACCCCGCTCCTGGGTCATCCACCGCATCCTCCGCACCCCGGAACCCGCCGCATCGGACAAGGCCCGGCTCAGAAGCGAATCCGGCTGGTGAGCTCCACGCTGTGCTCCGGGTCTCCCGAGCCATAGCCGCTTCGGGCGCCGAACAGCTCCAGATCGACCGCGGAACCCAGGCTGTAACGGGAGCCGATGCGCATCCGTCGGCTGTCGTCCCGATGCAACGAGAGTTCCGCGAACGGCGAGACGACGCCCCTGCCGGCGGCAATGCCGTAAGCGACCCGGGAGCTCAGCGACAGCGCGTCGCGCCCGCGGTCCGCGGCGTGCCGCCCGAACAGGTTCGCATCGGCCTCGCCAAGCGCCCTCTCCGACGCTCCCCAGGTGGGCGTGACCGCCATCGACAGCCCCAGACCGTCCGCACCCGGCATGAGGCTCGCCGTGACGCTCGCACCGTACTCGTCATGATCCTCCACCGAGTGCAGCGCCAGCGCGCGGATCCGGGCTTCCACCGAGAAGCCGCTCCCCGGATCGCTGAACGACAGGCCGGGCGACACCTCCAGCCCCCACCCCTCGGTCGCATCGCCGCCGTCCCTGCGGCCCGCGACCTCCAGGAACGAGGCGAGCGACGAGCCGCTCTCCCAAACGCTGGTATGGGACGCCTCGACACCGAGCCGCGCGCGCCATACGTCCGAGGAAATGCCGGCGACGGACTGCACCCCGTCATCGGTCTCGATCGTCGCGAAGCTCCCGTCGCCCAGGAGCGCCAGGTCGATACCCATGTCCGTGGCCAGCCGGTGGCGGAGGCCCGCAGACGCCATTCGCATGGACAGGTCGCTCTTTGACTTCGCCGGCCCGTTCCCGTCCGGGGCGTCCGTCACCTCGCCCCGGCCGAGACCGAGAATGGCCCACGCCTCGCTCCTGTCGTCCACGGCGACCCGCACATAGGGGTGGACATTGGTCAGATCGGCCTCGAGGCTTCCGCCCTCCCCGGCGTCGGCAAGCGTGTAGTCGGCCTCCGCCGCGATCCGCGAGACGGCGACGCCGGCAAGCCAGCCGCCGTCCATGGCGATATCGGCGCCCAGGTAACCCGCGACGAGGTCGCCGTCGTACCCCGACTTCCGGCCGCCGCCGCTCTCGAAGAACTGGAGATCGCCACGGCCCCAGACCGTGATCCGGCTTCCGGTGCCGGGCGCGTTGCCGCTCTTGCCCTCCGCGGCGCCGAGCGCGACCTCGAACGAACTCGTGCGCAGCAGCTCGTCGCCGCTCATGGTGCGCTGCCGCGACTGCCAGGGGTCCCCTCCGAATGCATCGAGGCGGTCGGCGAGGGAAACCGATCCCGGGTAGTTCCGGTCGTCCGAACCGAGTACCACGGGCATGTTGGCCAGACTGACCGAAGCGCCTCCCGTGCTCGGAGCAGAGAACCGGGCCCCGATGTTCGACGTCACGTTCGAAACCGTCGCCGCCGCAACCGCCGCAACCGTATCCTGTACGGTCGCCTTCTTCTTGTCAGGCGATGAGCGGGCGTCGGTATCCCTTACCTCGATGGTCACTCTGCCTTCGTCCGACAAGCCGTAGCCGGAAACCGTGTAGGCGAACACGACGGTTTCGTCGTCTTTATCGCTGTCCTTCGCGACCTTGACGCTGACCGTCTGCCACTCATTCCAGTTGCTCCGGGTAAAGGTCAGGCTCGCGGGAGAGATCGTCGCCACGTCCGGCTTGTTGATACTGCCCGTCACCGTCACCTCGTCTGCGGGCTCGTCTTCCAGCTTCATCGAAAAGCTTCCGCTCGCTTCCTCGTCTATCCGCAGTTTGTCCTTAGCCAGCACGGTAACCTTTGACCGATGCTCGGATGACACCCACAGCTTGACGTCCGGCAACTCGGGCAGCTTGACGTCCGGCAACGGCTCGGCAACCTTCTTGACGACCGCTACCGATGCGCTGGAGTTGTAACCGTCCCTGTCTAGGTTGTAATCGTTCTCGTCTAGCACGGAGACCTTGATCCGGCCGTTAGTATCATTTGCAGGGTCGCTCACTGTCTCGACTTCGAGCGTCCTGCTGCCATTCGTATCGATGGTTACCTTCTTTTGACCCGTTCCGCCGCTGGGCACAAAGTTGCCGGTCTGGTCGATGGTCACAGTGACCAGCAGCGGCTTTGCTGGCGCCGGAACCGCCGTCAACGTGAAGGTTGCCGTGCCGCCTTCTTTTATGGCCGGGCCGGAAGCGATGCTGATGGTCGGCCAGTGTGCATGCGCACTTTCCACGAAAGAGATTCCGGACAAGAGGAGCGCAACACAAACTGCTGTGTATCGCCTGCCTGTCGCCATCCGATGCCGAACGAACCGCCACAAAACGACGAACCTGGACATGTTATTCCTCCCCTCGGTGTCCTGATATGGCTCAGAACCGGTATGAGACGCCGACGGACAGGACCGGGTACCAGTCGAGGTCCAGGTCCTTCTTAAGCTCCCGGTGCTCCTGCTCCAGATCGGTCTTCAGTTCGGCAAACGGGCAACCGTCGCCGACCGTCGCCGTTGCGCTTTTGGAGACGGAAAACGAGCATCCGCCAGCGCTGCCCGTGGCGGACAGCCCGGGAGAGCCGTGGTAGAAGGCGCCGGCATCGACGCTGAAGCTGAACCCCGCGTCGCCCCGGCCGCTCGTCCAGCCTATGCCGAGATAGGGCGCGAACCTTTCGAACGCGAGCCTGGCGTTCAGGGTCGCGTCGTATTCTCCGTCGCCGATTCCCAGCTTCTCGTCCTTGGCGGCAGCCTTCAGCTTGTTGTTGTTGACGAACACGCCCGCGGTCAGTCGGAGGCCGTTGCCGAGCGGATGCCAGTCCGCGACGAGCCCGAGCGACGACAGCTTCAGGTCGCCATCGAAATCCTTACCCTCGATGTTTCTGTCGAACCCGTAATCGAACTTGCTGAACAGACCACGAACCGTGAACGCTTCCGAGATGTCATATCCCGCGTTTATGCCCAGCCCGAGCGTTCCCCCATGCACGCCGTACTGCCAGGAGGACGACGCCCCGTTCCGTTCCTCCGCGGCCGCCGGGGGCAGGAACAACATCGCCAGAACGGCTCCAAGTCCGATTATTCTGTTCATGGGTCTCTCCAGGATTGCGAAGGCTGGCGAACGACCGAAGTCCGAGGACAGGCGTGATCGGGAGCCTGCGCAGCGCGCGGGCAGGCGAGCCAGGGCCGGGCAGCGGCACGGGGAAACAGCCGGTTCCGATACCGACCCCGCGACACGGTCAGGAAAAAATCGAAAGCAATGAGGCTGCGCCGCGGGGGCGCCGCCAGGAAGGCTCAGATGGTAACGGCCATGTGGGTCCGGTCCAAGGTTAGACCTGCCGAACCGCCCGGAGGACAGGCGCAGCTCTGGCGCTCTGGCGCTCTGGCGCTCTGGCGCTCTGGCGCTCTGGCGCTCTGGCGCTCTGGCGCTCTGGCGCTCTGGCGCTCTGGCGCTCTGGCGCTCTGGCGCTCTGGCGCTCTGGCGCTCTGGCGCTCTGGCGCTCTGGCGCTCTGGCGCTCTGGCGCTCTGGCGCTCTGGCGCTCTGGCGCTCTGGCGCTCTGGCGCTCTGGCGCTCTGGCGCTCTGGCGCTCTGGCGCTCTGGCGCTCTGGCGCTCTGGCGCTCTGGCGCTCTGGCGCTCTGGCGCTCTGGCGCTCTGGCGCTCTGGCGCTCTGGCGCTCTGGCGCTCTGGCGCTCTGGCGCTCTGGCGCTCTGGCGCTCTGGCGCTCTGGCGCTCTGGCGCTCTGGCGCTCTGGCGCTCTGGCGCTCTGGCGCTCTGGCGCTCAATTGTACCCTGCCGAAGCGATCACCGAGTGTCAAGGCTGAGCTGGACAGGGGCACAACATCTACAGCCGCAGGAGCGCCAAGCTCCGTTCCCCCGAATGATGTCCCGCCAAGCGACATGAATCATCCCTCACCATGGTACGAGACCGCAGACCGTAGACGGCACACTACAACATAGCGCCCGGATGACCAACCCCCGTTTTCCAGGAAATGCCGCGTCGGCCCCTGGACCGCGTTCGTGCCGAACCCGGACACCCCCGGCGTCTCGCTGGACGGTCTCGACCTCGGTAGCCGCTACTACGTGCAGGTCCAGGCCGTGAGCTCCGAGGGAGAGAGCGGCTAGGTCGGACAGCGGCCAGGGCACGATTCCGAAGCTCTACCGCGATCTCGCCCGCATCGGGGTGCTGATCCTCGACGCCTGGGGCCTGGCGCCCATACGATGCCGCGCGGGCGCGCGCTCTCCCCGAAATCCTCGACGACCGCCTCGGCCGGCGCTCGGTGATCATCACCAGCCAGTTGCCGGTGGCCGACTGGCGCCGCCAGCTCAACGATCCCACCATCGCCGGCACCATCCGCATCGACGACGCTGCGGAAGGAACAAAGGCATGAGCGCGACAGCAGAGCACCGCGCTACGCACGGCGCCATCGTCGCTTCGCTCCGGGGCTTCGGAGAGGGAGAACGGATGGCGCCACAGCATGGAGCGTGCGCGCCGCTCCGACTCGTGAGGCCCCCCGGCGTCGCGCGCGCACCATGCCCAACCGCCTTGCCGACAGGCATTCGGCGGTGGTACCGATGACGGAGAGATCGCGGAAGGGGATGTGCCCACAACAACGTAACTGCGTGGCCTCGCTCGGGGGCAGCTGCCAGACCGAGAGGGGCGGCCACCATAGTCATGGTGAGAATGGGCAGCTACAGCAAGGGCGCCTGCGACGTGTCGAAGGATACCTGCGGCGGCAAGGTGGAGGCGGTGCTGACCGGGCTCTACCCCTATGCCGGGATCGATGTCACCGACCGGCTGTCGCTGTGGGCCGCGGCGCGGACGAGATGACGGTGGCCCCGGACGGCGGCGGCAGGAAGGCGCTGACGGCCGACCTGATGCTGGGCATGGGCGCGGCGGGGATGCGTTCCGAGGTGCTGCGGCCCGAGGGCGGCGAGGGTCTCAGTCTTGCGCTCAAGGGCGACGCGCGGTTCACCCGGACCTCGTCGGCATCGACGGCCGGGCTCGCGGCCAACGACGGCGGCGCCGGCAACGGCTTCCAGGCGTCGGGCCGTCTGGAGGGCGAGGTCGGCTACGGGCTGCGGCTCTTCGGCGACCGCTTCACCGGCACGCCGAATGTCGGGTTCGGGCTGTCGGACGGCGGCGTGCGCGACTACCGGATCGGCTGGCAGCTGACTTCGGCGGTGCCGGGCGATCCGGGCTTCGAGGTGAGCCTCGACGCCACCCGCCGGGGGCTGGCCAACGACGGGAAGCCCGAGCACGGGGTGACGTTGCGCGCGGCGATCCGCTGGTGAGGGGCGGTGGGCCGATCCGGGGCGACCGCGAACGGCTCGATGCCCCGGAGCGCGGGAACCGGGCATTGCGCCGCGCGAACGGGTCCCTGCTGACGACCCTGGCGAATGTCGTCCGGTTGTTGCCGCCTGCGCCCGCGCTTCCCGGCGCGGCGGCGGAGCGCGCCGATGCTCCTGGCGCGCGTTCAGGCGCGCACGACCTTCCACAGCACCTTGCCGACGATGTGGACCTCGTCGGCCGGGCGCTGGTAGGGCGGGTAGTCGGGGTGGGCGGAGACGAGGTGGAGCGTGCCCTTGGCGGTGAGCGCGTCGATGCGCTTGACCACGAGCCCGGCGCCGTCCCAGAGCACGAAGAGCTCGCCGGCGGCGGGGACGCGGCGCGCGGTGTCGACGATGAGGCGGTCGCCTTCGCGCAGCTCGGGTTCCATGGAGTTGCCGCGCACCTTGAGGATGCGCACCGCCTCGGGGTCGGCGTCGCCCTCGTGGCGGACCATCCCTTCGGGGAGGCGCCATCGGGCCTTCTTGTGGACGAAGTCCTCGTGCCAGGCGCCGGGGCCGGCGGCGGCCTCGACCTCCATCTCGGGCACCGAGGCGCCGGCGGTGCGCCGGCGCTTCGGTCCGGTCCAGGGTTTCGGGGCGGGCAGCGCGTCGTGGCGGAGCCGGGCGGGGTCGCACCCGAGCATCTCGCCGAGCGTTTCGGAGTCGCGGAACGAGAGCACCCGGGGCATGCCTCTTGCGAGGTACTGCTGGAGGTAGGCCTTGTTCCTGCCGATGGCGAGGGAGGCTTCGGCGAGCGAGGCGCCGTTCTTCCAAAGGGCCTCTTTGAGGTTCTCTCGCGGGGTGTCGGATTGCATGGCGGCTCCTTGCGTGGATGCCGCGTGGCGCAGGATATTCCCTAACCGAGGAAATTATCGACGGCGAAAGTTCCAATTACGTTCGCTCGCATGACGCCTCTCGACGACAAGCTCCGCGATGCGGTCGGCGCCCACCTGAAGCGCTCGGGCACGAGCGGGCGACGCTTCGGCCGCGAGGCGTTGAACGACCCCGGCTTCGTCGCCTCGCTCAAGCGCGGGCGGCGTCTGACCCTTGCCACCGCCGACAAGGTGTGCGCCGAGATGGGCGCCCCGCTCCTCGGCCCGGCCTTCCGGCGCGAGGTCGAGGCGTTTCTCGTTCATTCCGGGACCAAGCCCTACGTCTTCGGCGAGCTGGCCGCGGGCGACCCCTCCTTCGTGGAGCGGCTGCGCCGGGGCGTCTCGTTCCGCCTGGTCACCGTGGACAAGGTGCGCGCCTGGATGGGCGCGCAGGCGGACGCGGCGTGCCGGGCGGCGATGGCGCGCGCGGTGGCGGAGGTGGCTGCGCTGGCGCGCGCGGGGGACGATTCCACTGCACAGGGAGAGACTGGCATGCACCACGAAGAGAGCCCGCACCTGAGCGCGCGCAAGGCGGCGGCGTGGCTCGGGATCTCCGCGCGCACGCTGCACCGGTTGCGCGAGGAGGGCGGGGGTCCGGACCATTACCGCTTCGGCCACCGCATCCTCTACCGCCGCGACCACCTGGAGCGCTGGGCGGCCGAGCGGCACGCGCCCTCGGACGACCCCGGCGGGAGGGACGCGCGATGAGCGCCCGGCGGAGCATCGCGGCTCGCGCGCGGGGCGGCGCGCCGGGCATGGCGGCCATCGACACGGACTGCGCGGGCGAGACGCTGCGCATCGCTGCCGCGGCGGGTCTCGCGGTGGCGCCGATGCTCGCGGCGCCCGAGATGGCGCTCGCCACCACCGACACCACCTTCGGCACGCCGCTGGACACGGTGGAGAACATCGTCGGCGGCACCGGCGGGCAACTCGCCGCGGCGCTCGCGGTGGGCGCCGCCCTGGTGGGCTCGGTGCTGCGCTTCAACGCCATGCAGCTGATGGGCGCGGTCGGGGTCGGGACCGCGGCGGGCGCGGGCGCAGGGATCGTCACCGGCCTGGTCGGCTCGGCGGTCGTCTGATGAACGACACCGCGCGCCACACCATCCCGCGCCGTCTCGACGACCCGGAGCGCTGGCTGTTCTGGACCGTGGACGAGGCCGCCGCGCTGATGGGCCCGGCGCTGCTCGGGCTTGCCGCGAACCAGTTCGTGCCGGGGCTGGTCGCCGGGGGCGGCGGCTGGCTGCTGCTGAGGCGCGTGAAGCGCGGCGGCGGGGCCAACATCGAGCGCTACGCGCTCTACTGGTTCCTGCCGGACTTCGTGCTGCGGCTCAAACGCACGCCGCCCAGCCATCTCCGGCGCTTCGTCGGCTGAGGCCCGGGGAGGATCGAACCGATGCGGCGCATCGACATGGACTCCGCCATCCGCCGGGTGCGGGACATCCGCCTCGCACTGGCCGGGCTGCTGGTGCTGTCGATGACCGCCAACCTGGCGCTCGTCATGAGCTTCGCCGGGCGCGAGACGGTCACGGTGCTGGTGCCGGCGGGGCCGGCATGGCCGGCGCACGCTACCTGGAAGACATGGCGCGCACGGCGGCGGTGACGCTGCTGACGCTGACGCCCGAGAACGCATCCCGTGTCCGCCTTGCGGCGGCGCGGATGAGCCATGCCTCGGCGCGCGGCGCGATCGGCGCCTGGGTCGAGGCCGAGGCGGCGCGCATGGCCGGGCGCGACATGGCGAGCGCCTTCTACCCGACGGAGATCGAGGCCGACCCGGCGCGGCTCGGCGTCGAGATCGCGGGCGAACTGGTGACCTGGATCGGGCGCGAGGAGTCCTCGCGCGAGGACCGGCGCTACCGGCTCGCCTTCCGCATCGACGCGGGGCGGATCGGGCTGCTGCGCTTCGAACAACTGGAGGACGGACAATGACACGACGGACCGGCATGGCCGCGCTGCTTGCGGCCCATGTCTTCTTCATGGCGCCGCCTGCGGCGGCGATGCAGATCCTCGATGCGGCCGACCGTGCCGAGCTCGCGGTGGAGATCTCCGCGACGCAGGTCAACCGCATCGCGCTTCATGGCGACCGGATCGCCAGGGTGGTGCGCGCGCCGGACAGGTATGCGGTCGAGCACGACGGCGCCTCGGGCGACCTCTATCTGCGCCCCTCGGCCCCGGATCGGGGTCCGGGGCAGGCCGGGTTCGATCCCGTCACCCTGTTCGTCGGCACGGAGAAGGGCTTCACCTGCCGGCTGACGCTGACGCCTTCGGTGCGGGATTCGGCGCAGATCCTGATCCGCAACGGCGAGGCGGTGGCGGATGCGCGGTCCGTGCCCCGACCCCCGGGGACAGGGCGCGCATCGCAGCGCTGGTGCGCGCCGTCGCCCGCCGCGAGCTGCCGCCCGGTTACGAGATCCTCGCGTCCGCCGGCGGTCCGGCTGCCGGGCTGACGCTCATCGAGACCTGGCGGGGTCCGCGCTTCGCGGCGCTCGTGTTCGAGGCCGCGCGTCCGGCATCGGAGGATGCGGAGGGCAGTGCGGGCCTCGCCGGGACCATCGAAGGCGTTCCGGGCATCGGCCGTCTGGCCGCGCTGTGGCTGGCGGCGCCCGGCACCGGGCCCTCGGGCGGGCGTCTCGTGGTGGCGGTGACCGGAACCTCCCCGGCGGGAGCGCCGCGATGAGCGCCCGCAACGACCGGCCCCGCGGCCGCGACCTGGCGGACGCCGACACCGTGCGGCGGCGCCAGCTGATTCTGTTCTCCGTGATCGCGGCGGCGCTGCTGGTCGCGGTGGCCGCGTGGCTCGGCATGGGCGACGGCAAGGGCACGGCGCCGCCGAGCGGCATCGAGGCGGAAATCGCCGGGCCGGACGCGGCCGAGAAGGTCTGGACGCGGCGCTCCGAGGCCCGGCTCGGCGGGATCGAGACGCAGATCCGCGAGCTGCGCCAGGAGGCGCGGACGCTGAGAGCCGACAACGAACGGTTGCGCGCGAGGCTGGAGGACGATGCCGCCAACGCGCGCGAGGTCATCGACCGCCAGGCGGCGCTGATCGACGAGCTGCGCCGCGGCCTGCCGGGGCAGGACGGCGCCGGGCGGGACGCCGCGCCCGGCGACGATCCCTGGTTCCGGGGGCAGGCGCCGGCGGGTGCGGGCCGGGCGGGCAGGCGCAGCCGGCAATTCGGGCGCCCGGGCGCCCGAATCGAGACCTTCGAGCTCGACGGCGCGCCACAGTCTTCCGCAACCCATTCGCCCGGCGGACCCGAGCTCGTGGCGGACGCCGTGGCGAAGCCGGTCTCGTCCTGGCTGCCGGCGGGCGCGCACGCGGAGGCGGTCGTGCTGGCCGGGGGGGGGGGGGGGGGCGACGCCTCGGCCGGAGTCTCCTCGCAGGGCGATCCGCGCCCGGTGCTGCTGCGCATTACCGGCCCCGCCTGGATCGTCGCCGAGGACGGGACGGCCCTGGCGGTCGACGTGGACGGCTTCACCGTCACCGGCGCGGCGCATGCGACCTCTCCTCGGAGAAGGTCTATGTCCGCTTCCGCACCATGACCTGCGCCGGGCCGGAGCCCGCCACGGCGGTCGAGACCGACGTGGCGGGGTTCGTCGCGGGCTCGGGCAAGACCGGGGTGCGCGGTCCTGTGGTGAGCCGCGAGGGCGCGCTGGTCGAGAAGGCGTTCCTCGCCGGCATGGTCTCGGGCCTCGGCCAGGGCGTCTCGCAGGCGTTCCAGCCGCAGGCGGTGGCGACCGGCGCCGGCGCTGCCGTGGCCAACACGGGCCTGGGCGACATCGGCCGGGCCGGTCTCGGCGCCGGTGCGGGGTCCGCCGGGCAGAAGGTCGCCGATTACATGATCCGCCGCGCCGAGCAGTACCAGCCGGTGGTCCAGCTCCAGGCCGGGACGAAGGTGACGCTGGTGTTCCTCGAGGGCGCCCGCATCGACGGCCGCGCGCCGCAGACGCAATCCGACAAGGGGACATGAGATGACGCATGACACGAAACGCGCGCGAAACCGCGCGGCGCTGCCGGTTGCCGCGATCGCGGCCCTCCTTCTCGCCGGCCGCTCGACCGGGCATATCGGCGAATCCTGGCAGTGTCCGCTGGCCGAGGGCGGGACCTGCGGCAGCGTCGCGGCGCCCGACCCGGCGGCGCCAGACTTGGAAGCCGCCCAGGATCGGGTGCTCGCAGAGCCGCTCTGGCGGGTGCGGGCCACGGAGCCGGACACGCTTTCGGAGACGCCCTGCGCGGCGGCTTGCGGCGAGGCGTTCGACCCCTTCGCCTGGCTCGCGCGTCTGCTCGGTGGCGGCGTTGATGGCGAGGGCCACGCCGACCCGGACGCGGGAGAGCCCGGCCCGGCAACGGCCGATGCGGCGGCGGCGGCGGCCGTATCGTCGACCGCCCCGGCCGGGACGGAACCCCGGCCGGCCGAACCGGCAGCCGCCCTCCTCCCGGCCGGGAGGGGCCCGGCGCAGGACGGCCCGGTCGCCGGGGGTCTACGCACGGACGAGGTGATGGCGCGGATCTGGATCGCGCCCTTCGCCGGCATCGACGCCGAAACCCTGGGCGCGCTCTGTCAACGGCGGCGGGATTATGCGCCAGAGCGGCGGAGTAAGAATGCACCGGGGTCTCGGCGGTAGCTTGTCCCCGTAGTCCACGGGTGGGCCCCGCGCGCGGGGCGACGCGCCCTCCGCGCGGCTGGCGGCGGCCCGCGCGTGGGAGGGGCCTGTGGGCCCACGGGGGCAAGCGGGGTTATTCGGAAGGAGGCCGGCGCCGCGATCGGCTCTGCTTGAGCCGGTAGCTGTCTGCGTTCATCTCGAGGATATGGACGTGGTGGGCGATACGGTCGAGGAGTGCGCCGGCAAGGCGTTCGCTGGCGAAGACGGAAGTCCATTCCTGGAAGGGCGGGTTGGAGGTGACGATGGTGGCGCCGTTCTCGTAGCGCCGGCTGAAGACGTCGAACAGGCGCTCGCTTCCGCTCTGCGACAGGGGGCCGTATCCGATCTCGTCGACGATCGGCAGGTTCACCCCGGCAAGCTGGTCCTGGCGGCGGAGCAGTCTCTTCTCGTCGCGCGTCCTCGATCATCTCGTGGACCAGGTGGGAGGCGGTGGTGAAGCGGACGGAGAGGCCCTTCCGGCAGGCGGCCAGCCCGAGGGCCGGAGCAATGTGCGTCTTGCCGACGCCTGATGGGCCCAACAGGATCGCGTTCTCGCGGCGGTCGATGCAATCGCCGCGCGCCAGATCCAGGACGAGCATCTTGTTGAGGCTCGGGATGGCCTTGAAGTCGAAGCTCTCGGGTTGTTTGACGACGGGGAAGCGGGCCTGCCGGATGCGGCGTTCGACCAGGCGGCGCTCGCGCTCGATCCTCTCCATCTCCGCCAGCCGGGCCGGGAACTGCACATGATCCAGGCCGTCTGTCGCGCACTGGCGGGCCAGTGTCTCGTATTCCCGCAGGAAGGTGGGCAGCTTCAGCTTCTTCGGATGACGTTCGAGCAGGATGCGGGGCGGCTCAGCCATGGCCGGCCGCGCGGTTTTCAGATCGCCTCGCAGGCGGAACCGAACCCCGGAACTCCTTTATGGCAGTGTCCACGGACTGCAGGCTGGCGTGCCGCAGGAATGCTTCGAGCGTCCTGTTTGGCAGTCCTTTCCGGTCGGACCCCTGCGAAAGCCAAAGCACCGCAAGAAGGCGATTTCCCTTCTGGGTCGGGCGCTTGCGCCATCCCCATGTTCCGCTGTCCGAAAAGCCGCCATGCGTCACTTGCCGGAAGAGTTCCACCTTCGCCTTCGCCGTTCGTAATTCCCGGTCCTTGTCCCCGAGATCGACAGCGCCGCCTTTCTCCAGTTCCCCGGACAGCCGGTCGAACCGCTGCAGGTAGTCCTTCGCCAGGAGTTCGGCATTGCAGTAGCTATGATAGTCGCGCATGCGAGGCGCGAGACTCGCGAGCGTTCTCAGATACCGGCTCTGTCCGATGTCATAATCCCGGTAAGACAGAAGATTATCGACCCTGTCACGCAATCCTCCGCGGTCATGGGCGGACCTGAACGCCTCCCCCAGGCGCTCCGCGATCTCGGATTTGGGTCCATGCATGCGTGTGGTCTCGCCCAGGGTAATCCCGGATCTGCACGAAGAGCATCGTGCCTTATGCGCCGTCTTCGAGCGGCGTCGCGCGTCTTGCTGCTTCTTCAAAAGGCGGGGCCTCCGGATGCCGTAATGGCGGCTGTATTCGAAGACATTGAGACCTTCGTTCTCGCAGCCCGGTTTACAGGCAGTGCGCAGCGACCGGTTCGAGAGCAGCGGTCAAGACGTTTCGCAGAAATTGCAGGTGTACGTCCGATCGTGCGGTGTATCCCCAAGCTCGACCGTGTAGCGGGCCTGGTACGCCTCGGGGTTCGGGGCCGGGCCGAAATTCGGGCACATCGGGTTGCGGCAGAAATTGACGTTGAATTTCACGCCCAGCCCGATTTCCTGAAAGAGAATCGGCTCGAACGCCTTGCGGTCCGCCTCATCCGTGCCCCGGCTCCGGCCGAAACGGTATGGCGCGCCCCCCAAAGCAATAACCCGGTTTCCGTCGGGCGCCGGTCATCGCGCAGTCCTCTACGGGGCGGTTTCCATTCGCCCGCACCGGAATACGACAGCCACACGGCGTCAGCCTGTCAAGATCGCGTTTCGCGGGCGCGCGCCCGGATCGGGAGGTCGGGCGGGCGGCAGCATGGCGCAGCCTCCGGTTAGTCCGGGAACGACCGGAGGGCAATGCCGAACCCTGTCAGGAGATCGACGGCAAGTGGCCTGATATAATTTATTGAAATTACTCAATTAATCCTGTGAAATAGGAAATATCACAAAAGCGGACCGGCTCTCCCACCGCCGCCAGAACCGTTCGGAATTTCATGGCGCATCGAACCCTGTCGGACTGATCCGCTCCGGTAAACCCGGGGCGGTTTACATCGACTCCGGTGCGGCTTGGCGCGCCGCGCCGACGATAGCGTCCGGCGAGCGGTAGCCTGCGGTGATGTGGCTCTCGATCCAGGACGGATCGTCGCTGCGAGGCAAGACGAGGGCGGGCGCGCCCTTGCAGCTCAGCCGGTACAGCAACCGCGCATCATCCGCCTTGTCGATTCCGATTTTGACCGGCGGCGAGTTATGCAGGGTCATGTAGTTGTTCCAGATGGTGACGTCGCCCGGCATGTGCGGGTGGTCGTAGCGGAATTGCGGCTGCAGGACGTGTTTCTCGAGGCCGTCCAGAAAGGTGCGGGAGGCGTCCGGGGTCATGCCGTCGACCTCGATCGGGGGACGGACTCCCGGCCGTGAAGCCCAGACCGGGCTGTGCAGCGACTTGACGCCGGAACGCGGGTCCGTGCGCACGAGTTCCGTCAGCCAGCCTTCGTCGCCCGCGTTCAGACGGCGGCGGACCCGGAGCGCTTCGAGCCTCGCCTGTTCTTCCGGCGGCAGCGCGGCAAATGCGGCCGCGGTATCCGCATAGGCGGTTTCGCCGTTTAGCGGCAGGCGTTTGCGAAGCGCCATGAGCTCGTCGTCGGAACCGGGGTGATAGGGGGCCGGGCCCGTATCGGCCGGCGGTTCGATCCATTGCCCGTTGGACGCCTCTCGGGCCGCCGGCACATGATGGACGAGGAACATCGACACATAGATGGGCAACGGCTCGTATTCGATATCGGTGTGCCAGGACCCGCCGTCCTTCAGCGTGGGCGCGTCACTCTCGCCATTGCCGAGCAAATTCGTCGCAACGAGCACCGCCGGCGACTCGTGCGGCAGACATTCGACTTGTCCGGGCAGCGTGGCATCGGCCGCGGCAGCCTTCCGCTCCGCATAGGGTCGGTAGGTGATGGCGCCGTCGCTGGCGCCGTCCTGCTGCGCCGGCTTGCCGCCGCGCAAAAAGTTCGAGGGATGCGCGACCGGCGCGCCCCAGTGATTCGCGAAGCGTTCGAATGCTGCCAGGGAAAACCGGGCGAGATCCTGTCCGGCGAGGGTCATCAACCGGCAGTGGCCGAGCGTATCCAGCAGGAGTTCTACCTGCGCCGGACGCAACGGGAGGCCGAGGTCGATGCCGGACACGCGGGCGCCCATGCCGCTGGCGGCGAGGGGACGTTCAACCGCGACCCGCTCGCCGAACGCGGCCGCGAACCGGTCTTCCAAGTCTTCCGGCGCGGTATTTAATGAGAACTCTCGCATGTCGGTCACTCTTTGGTCTGGAAGGCGTCGGTCCAACGGCGATGCGTTTGACGCAGGATGTGCCATTATGCTCACACGACCCTCAAATCCAAAGGGGACCTTCCCTGGCGCAGGATTTTGGGGAGAATTGCCACTATCCCGCGGGACATTTATCGAGCCAGGTAAATGCACAAGACCGGAGGCGCGCCATCATGCTGAAAATCTATCATTCCCCGGGGACCCGCGGTTTTCGCGTCATCTGGGTATGCGAGGAACTGTCCGTACCCTATGAGATCGTGCCGGTGAACTTTGCCGCCGAGTATCGCGCCACGCCGGAATGGCGGGCGCTCAACCCGGTCGGCAAGGTGCCGGTCATGACCGATGGCGACATGACCATGTTCGAGTCCTGCGCCATGATGCAGTACATCCTGGATCGCCATGGCGGCGGGCGGCTGCAGCCGGCCAGGGACGACCCCGGCTACGCGCATTATCTGCAATGGACCTGGTTCGCGGAGGCGACCTTCGCCCGGCCGCTGGGCGAGATCGTCAATCATCGGCGTGAATTCGACCCGGAACTCCATGCCGTCGTGGCGGAGATGAATAGCCGGGCGACCGCTTGTGTCGCGGCGGTCGATGCGGCGCTGTCCGAACGGTCCTATCTGCTGGGCGGCACAATGAGCGCCGCGGATTTGAGCATCTGCTACACCATGCGCGGATACCGCCGCATGGTCAGCGAAACGCTGCCTGCGGCGGCTCAAGCCTATTTCGACAGGGTGACGGCGCGGCCGTCTTACGCGGCAGCGGTGAATGCGGACGCGGAAACGGGCGAGCGGTTGAAGAGGTGACTGCACGCAGGGACCGGTTCTCGCGCAGCGGGGCGAACCGGCGGCCAGGGACTTTCCGCCTTTACCGCGCGGCGCCGTGCGTCCGGATGAATTTGCGCACACGGTTGATCGTGCGTTCCTTCAGGTCGGGCGGAGACGCCCACGGAAAGACCGTGATCTCGGCGTTCGGGGCCAGCGAGGCAACGTCGACCGAGGCCTGGTAAGGGTGGGCCGGAATGTCGTCCGGCAGTACGAGAATCGGCGTCTGGCAGTTGCGGATTGCGTCGCGCGACACGCTGTAGAGAAAGTCGGGGTTCGACCGGTACAGATTATGCAGATACCTGTCGATTGCGTCTTGAGTCAGGTCGGGCCGTTGCGCGAGCAACCCGGGAGCCCACCCATCCCGGCCGGACCGGTACATGACATCGGGGTCTTCCGGAAAGTGCCCCACCGTCTGACAGAATATCGCGGCGACGACACGCTCGGGGGCTCGATCGAGAAGCGTTCCGGCGAAGCAACCGCCGATACAGCAGCCCATGAAGGCGAATTCGCGGATGCCAAGGTGATCCATCAGCCCGAGCTGGTCGTCGGCGAAGGCGCCCCACGGATCGTCGACGGCGATCGGCCCCGCACTCTCGCCGCCATTGGCATTGCGCTGATCCATCGTGATGCAACGGAAGTCGTTCCTGAAGACATCCATCGCGTTGATGACCGCGCTCGGCCAGTTGCTCATGCGAGAGTTGAGGCCGCCGCCCGGTGTGGCCAGAAGCGGAAAGCCGCTGCCGACCTCCTCGTAACGGATGCGGACGTCGCCCTTCTCGTAGAACGGCATGATTGTCTCCTCCTTGCAGTGCCGGCGGTCCGTGGACATGTTTCGCGGTTGCCGGGGATTTGTCGCATGGCCCGGACGGCCGGGAAAGCCGCATGGCCATCGCGGCGCACCGCTGTCGCCCATGCGCTTGCGATGCGGGGGCGCGCGAATATGCTTGGCCGGCTACCGGAACCGGCAGGAACCCGGCCCCGATGACCATCCCGGACACTGAAGACCTGCTCGACGGCATCAACCGCTGGGCCGCCATCGAGAGCAAGACGGATGACCGCGACGGCATCGCCCGGATGATGGCAACGGCCGGGGCGGATTTCCGTGTGGCCGGGCTGGTCACGGAGACGATCCCGGGCCGCGGCGGTTTCGGAGACCATTTGGCTGCGCGCACGCCCTGGGGCGGCGACGGGCAGGGCATTCTGGTGCTCGGCCATCTCGACACGGTGCACCCGGCCGGGACGCTGGCCGCCAACCCGCTGCGCACCGAGGGCGACAGGGCTTATGGACCCGGCATCTACGACATGAAGGGCGGTGTCTGGATCGCGCTGTCCGCGATCCGTTCGCTTGCCGAAGCGGGGGAGAAGACATCGCTGCCGGTCCGCTTCCTGGTGGTGTCCGACGAGGAGGTCGGCTCTCCCGCTTCGCAATCCCATATCGTTGCGGCGGCGGAGCAGGCGAAATACGTGCTGGTGACAGAGCCCGCGCGCAATGGCGGATGCTGCGTGACCGCCCGAAAGGGGGCGGCGCGGATGAAGATCGTGGCGCGTGGAAAGCCCGCGCATTCCGGCGTGTCGCACCGGGACGGCGAAAGCGCGGTGCTGGAGATGGCCCGACAGATCGTCGATCTGGAGGCGATGACAGATTACGAAACCGGTGTGACCGTCAATGTCGGGCTGCTCTCTGGCGGCACGGGCGTCAATGTCGTGCCGGAATACTGCACGGCAGAGCTGGATATCCGCATGACCCGGCCGGAGGACGGCGCAGCCGCGGTGGCGAAGGTGCAGGGGATCAAGCCCTACAACCCCGCGGTCGAATTGACCGTCAGCGGGGGGATGAACCGGCCCCCGTACCGGAAATCGAACGCTATCGCCTCGCTCTACGAACACGCGCGCGGGCTGGGCTCCGAGATCGGCTTCGAGCTGGGCGAGACCTTCACGGGTGGCGGCAGCGACGGCAATTTCACCGCGCCGATCGCGCCGACGCTGGACGGGCTGGGGGTCGACGGGGCCGGCGCGCACACGCTGGAGGAGCATCTCTACGTCTCCTCGCTGGTTCCCCGCATGATGCTGCTGCGGCGGCTCTTCCAGACATTGAGATAGGATCAGGGGAGACGGCCCGATGTCTGGAAGCCGGGCTTCATCACGGGAACGCCTCGCTGTTTCCGGCAACCGGGCCGAAAGGAGTTGGCGGGAGTTCCACAAGGCGGAACCCCGACCAGGATGTTGCAGACTTGGACGTGGGCCTGGAAACGGGCGCCGGCAGGGATGCCGGTTGATCCTGAGGTTGAACAATTCGTGGCTGGAACTCATTCCACCGGATCGTCGGGCAAGGATGCGCCGCTATCGAGCGGCAGCGTCGATATCCGCCTTGACGCCGGCGGCAGCGGGGGCGGTGCTGGTCGTGCTGCACGGTATCGGCGGCAATGCGGCGGTTTGAAACCGGATGCTGCCGGTTGTGGAGCGGAACTGGCCGGGGCGCTGGGTCGCCGCCGATTTGCGCGGCCACGGGCGCGCGGCCCACGCGCCGCCCTACGGCCGTGCCGTCTTCGCCGCCGATGTGGCCGGCGCGATCGGCAACCCGGACGACGAACTGGTCCTGCTCGGCCATTCGATGGGCGGCGTCGTGGCGATGGCGCTGTCGACCGGGTGGTTCGGCGTCAGCGTGCGCCATGTCTTCGCCTTCGGCGTCAAGATCGGCTGGACGGCGGACGAGGTCACGCAGATGAAAGGGCTGGCCGCCGGACCGGCGCGGGTCTTCGACAGCCGCGCGGAAGCGGACGCGCGCTATCTCAGGGTCTCGGGCTTCGCCGGCCTGGTCGGTCCCGGCGCGCCGGAGGCTCTGGCCGGCATCGTCGAGGCGGAGGGCGGCTTCCGGCTGGCGACCGACCAGGGCGTCTACGCCGCCGTCGGCGATTTCTACCGGGCTGCCGCGGCGCCGCTCCGGCTCGCAGCGGGCGAAGCCGACCCGATGGTGTCGCTCGCCGAGATGCAGACGCTCGATCCGCAGGCCGTGCTATTGCCCGGCCTCGGCCATAACTGCCATGTCGAGGCGCCGGAGCGGGTCTGGGAGCTGTTCGAAAAGACCCTGGAGGGCTAGAGCGTGATGATTTCATACGGAAGCGTATCCGGCGTTTTGGATGTAGTTGGCACATTCGTGGGGTGGGAAGCGGTCGAGGATGGCGCCGATCCGTTGCCCGGTGGTTTCGGCGGTTCGTTCGGCGGCGTCTCGCAACAGATGTTTGAGTTTGGCGAAGACCTGCTCGATCGGGTTCAGGTCGGGACTGTATGGCGGCAGGAACAGCAAGTGGGCGCCGGCGTTTCGGATGGCTTTTCTGACGGTTGCGTTTTGTGGCTGGCAAGATTGTCCATAACGACCGCATCGCCAGGGGCCAGCGTGGGGACGAGGAAGTGTTCGACATAGGTTTGGAAGGCCTTGGCGTTGACCGGTCCGTCGAGGACGCAAGGCGCGTCGATCCGGTCGACGCGCAGCGCGGCGATGAAGGTCATGGTGCGCCGGTGGCCGTGCGGCGCGCGCCCGATCAGGCGTTTACCCTTCGGCGCCCAGCCGCGCAGCGGAGCCATGTTGGTTTTGGCCCGGGTCTCGTCGATGAAGACCAGCCGGCGCGGATCAATCCGTTTCTGGTGGCGCTTCCAGCGCGTCCGTCGGCGCGCGACGTCCGGGCGGCATTGCTCGCGGGCCAGCGCGGTTTTCTTGAACGAGTAGCCCGCCCGGTGCACCGCCGACCAGACCGTGCGGTAATCCACCCGGAGGCCGCGCGCGGCCAACTCGCTTACCAGACCGCGCAGGGTGAACGGGGTTTCGATCCGCTCCGGAAGCCAGTCCTCATACTCCCCGACGATCTGGCGTGGACGCCGCCCGCCGGTCTTCGCCGGCGCGCAACTGCCGGTCGCCCGCAGACGCTGCGACCATCTCACGACACTCGACGGCCCCACATCGAGCGCCGACGCCACCTGACGAACGCTCTGTCCCTCTGCCAGACGCGCCATCGCGCGTTCGCCCAAGTCCATCGAAATCGCACGGGTCATCGCCAAAGCCTCCCCTGTCGCCAGAGCAAAAGTGAATCAGCTCAAGCATGAAACCGGAATCCCCGTGCGATTCTCAATTAAGTCATCTCGCTCTAAAGCCTGTCGGTGTATTGCGCCACGAAGTCGAAATCGAGAAGCCGCTTGTAGGCTTCCATGAGCCGCGCCGTCACCGGCCCCGGCACGCCTCCCCCGTCGACCGGGCGCCCGTTGACCGACGCCACCGGCGCCATGCACAGGCTCGTCGATGTCAGGAAGCACTCGTCGCAGGTGAACGCATCGAACAGGTCGAGGTCGGTCTCGCGCACGGCGATGCCTTCCCCGCCGGCCAGGTCGATCACCGTCTCGCGGCTGATGCCCGGCAGCACGAACCGGGCCCGGGGGGTCAGCAGCGCGCCGTCGCGCACGAAGAAGATGTTGCTGCCCAGCCCCTCGGCGAGATTGCCGTCATGGTCGAGGAGGACGGCCCAGGCCTGCGGGTCCTGCGCGCGCACCTCGCGGTCGGCGATCTGGAGATTGATGTAGTTCTGGGTCTTGGCCCTCGGGCTGACCGCGTCGGGCGGCGTGCGCCGGGTCGCGGGTATCTGCACGCGGATCCCGTCGCGGTAGAGCGGCGCGCGGGCCTTCAGCGGCAGCGGCGTGCATTCGACGATGACCGTAGGCTCCGCCTCCTCCCCGCTGAGGAAGGGATCGGCGGCGCCGGGGCTCACCCGCTGGAACAGCCAGTAGTCTTCGTCGGGGGCGATGAGATGCAGGTTGCGCTCCAGCACCTCATGGGAGATGGCGAGCAGCTCCTCCCGGCTGAGACCCGAATCGATCTGGAGATAGCGCATCGAGCGGAAGAGCCGGTCGATATGCTCCTCGAGCCTGAACGGCTTGTGCCGGACGGTGCGCGCCGTATCGAAGACCGCCTCGCCGTATTTGAACCCGCGGTCGCGGAACGAGACGAGCACCCGGCTCTCGGGCTTGATCTCGCCATTGTGGTAGGCGACCCGCTCATTGGCGTGTCGAACCATAGTATGCACCCCGGTGCTGTGAAGCGATTGTCGAATGGGCGGGAAGCGGCCGGCGTCACGCCGCGCCGGCGAGTTCGGCGAGCGCAACCGCGATGATCCGTGCGCCTTCTGCAAGGTCGCCCGGCTTGGCGTTCTCCGCCTCATTGTGGCTGATCCCCTTTTCGCATGGCACGAACACCATCGCCGAGGGGCAGAGCATGGCCATGTTGCGCGCATCGTGGCCTGCGCCCGAATAAAGGTCCATGTGAGACGCGCCAACAACTTCGACGGCATGGCGCACCGCCTCGATCGCGGCCCCGTGGAAATCGACCGAGGAGGCGGCCTGCGGCTCCTCGATATGCACCCCGCACGGGCCCGCCAGCGCCTCGCAGAGCGGCCGGATGCTGTCTCCGAGCCTCGCCCTGAGCGCATCGTCGGGATGTCGGAAGTCTATCGAGAAACGAACGCGCCCCGGCACGACCGAGGGCGCGCCCGGAAACGCCTCGAACGCCCCGACGGTGAACCGGAGCAGGTCGTCGGCATCCTCCATCATGCGGTGCAGCGCCTGCACCATGCAGGCCGCCGCGAGCACCGCATCCTTGCGCCGCTTGCGGGGCGTGGTGCCGGCATGGGCCTCCTCGCCTGTCACCTCGACCTGAAACTTGCGCGTACCCTGTATGCCGGTGACGACGCCGATGGTGTTACCGGTCTCCTCCAGGCGCGGCGCCTGTTCGATATGGCCCTCGATGAAGGCGCCCATCGGCGCGGCCAGCGCCCGCTCGCCCACGGGGCCGGCGGCGGCGAGCGCGGGGCCGAGCTTTTCCAGTTCGTCGCCCAGACGCATACCGGCCTTGTCGCGCACCTCCAGCATGGTCTGCAAGGTGGGCGGGTCCGCATAGACGCCCGAGCCCATCACGCCCGGCACAAAGCGCCCGCCTTCCTCATTGGTCCAATTGACGACCTCGACCGGCGCGCGGGTCCGCACACCCGCGCGTTCGAGCGCGAACAGCGCCTCCAGCCCGGCCAGCACGCCGAAACTGCCGTCGAACCGCCCTCCGGTCGGCTGGGAGTCCAGATGCGAGCCGGTAGTCACCGGCGGCAGCGCCGGGTCCAGCCCCTCGCGGCGCAGGAACATGTTGCCGATGGCGTCCACCGCCAGCGAGAAGCCGGCCGTCCTGCCCCATTCGGCGAACAGCCTGCGCGCCTCGAAGTCTTCCGGCGTCAGCGCCTCGCGGCGCACGCCGCCCTTCGCCGTCGCTCCGAAGCGCGCCATCTCCTCGTGCATCTTCCAGAGCCCGGCCTCGTCCACGCTTGCCGCAACGCGCTCCAGCACCATGACGGCCTCCTCGTTCCCGATCCAGCTCCGCTGCTGTAAACTCAGGCCCCATGCAGAGCAAGACCGCACTCGTCACCGGAGGCACGGCCGGCATCGGTTTCGTCACCGCCCGCGCGCTGGCGGAGAAGGGCGCGGCCGTCACCATTGTCGGCCGCAACCCGCAGCGCGGCGAGCAGGCGGCGCGGGCGATCCGGGCGGCGGCGCCGGGCGCGGCGGTCCGTTTCGAGCGCGCCGACCTCTCGCTGCTCGACGAGTCGCGCCGCCTCGCCCGCAACATCGCCGAGTCCGTGGACCGGCTGGATGTGCTGGTGAACAATGCCGGCGCCATCTTCTCCCGGCGGCAGGTGACGGCGGACGGCCTCGAAGCCACCTTCGCGCTCAACCATATGAGCTATTTCCTGCTCACCAACCTCCTGCTGAACCGGCTGCGGGCGGCGGAGGCGGGACGCATCGTCGTCGTCGCTTCGGCGGCGCACAGGCGGGCCAGGCTCGACTTCGACGACCTGCAATGCGAGCGCCGCTACAGCGCGCGGGTCTCCTACAGCCGCTCGAAGCTCGCCAATGTGATGTTCGCCTATGCGCTGGCGCGGCGGCTGGAGGGTAGTTCCGTCACGGTCAATGCGCTGCATCCGGGCATCGTCGCGAGCCGCTTCGGCAGCAACAACGGATGGCTGTTCCGCAATGCCCTGAAGCTGGCATTCCGGGTCAGCGGCGCGATCGGCGTCGAGGAGGGTGCGGCCCTGAACATCCGGCTCGCTTCGGACCCGGCGCTGGACGGTGTGAGCGGGCGCTATTTCTCGGGCAGCAGGGAAGTCCCCTCCTCCCCCGCCTCGCTATCCATCGAGGACCAGGAACGCCTCTGGGCCGCCAGCGAGGCACTGGCCGCGAGGTAGCCTCAGGGCAGGACGGCGAGGTCGAGCAGGGGGGCGTGCTGCTGGGCGCCATAGACGTCCGCGTCGCGCGGGCCGCCGGAGCCGACAGGGCGCCGGAGCGAGAACTTGACCGCCCGCGCGAAGGGGTAGAAGTCGAAGCCGAGCAGTTCGTTGTCCGAGACGCCGTAGAGATTGCAGACCGCCTGCCGGCTCAACAGCCCCGCCGAGCGGACGGCCTCGAATGTCTCCTCCGTCCCGAACAGGATGTCGAAGGTCACGATGAAGGGGCCCGCATTCTTGGACCGGACGACTTCCGCCAACTCCGCCAAGGTCTTCATTGCAGCCATTCGAGCCGTCCGAAGCTCTCGGGCTCGTCGATTTCCATCAGGTGGTAGATGTTGAACTCATAGACGGGCCCGGCCGGGATTTCCGCCGGGGAGAACGGGAAGGCGATATTGCCCGCCGTCGCGCGCCGGCCCTCGAAGGGCACATGCAGGATGGTCGAGCGCGCGAGGCCGCAGACCGCCTCGGCGATTTCCGGGGTCTCGGCGACCACGTCGACCAATATGCCGATCTCGTGCGCGGCCTGCCGGTTGGGCTCCCACGCGCCCATCACGCCGTCGAGGCCGTAGCGGTGGAAGGTGATGCTGTATTGCGAGGGGTCGATGAACCCGGACTGGGTCTCGCGGATCTTGTCCCTGACCGCCTCCTGGATCGCATCGATGGAACGAATGAAGGCCGGGTCGCGCGCGCCGCCGACCGTCAACGCCCGGTGCCCTGCGAGCCGCGCGCCTTCCAGCTTGACCGTGTAGCGTTCGGCCTCCCGGAAGGCGCTGCCCGAGACGCGGATGCGGCGCGGGTCGATCTGCTCGAACCGCGTCCGGCGGAGATCGACCGAGCCGCCCGGCCCGGCCAGCGTCACCGGGTCCGATTTCTCGTAGAAGGTGTGCGCCGAGACCGAGGCCTCGGTGCAGGCCTTCTCCGGGTGGGTCGGCTCGACGATGAAATGGTCGTCCCGGAGCCGCCCGAGAATGAGGTCGCCGCCGCCGGTCGGGCGCGCGGCCAGGCTGCCGCATTCGAGGATCTTGCCCATATGGAGCGCAAGGCCGCGGTCATGGCCCTGCATCAGCGGCAGCGCGGCGATATTGGACACATCCCAGGCGCGGCCGACCACCAGAATGTCGGGCTTGCCGGCGAGCGCCCGGAAATAGGATTCCGGCCCGACCTGGGCCACGATATGCGCGGCGGCGTCGATATCCTCGACCGTGAGCGCCGCGCCGGTCTCGAAGGTGCGCACGCGGCCCTCTTCCACCGCCCCGCGCACCGTCTCGCGGTCGAGCTCGGAGCGCAGCACGGCGACTTTCCGGTCGAGCCCGAGTTCCTCCATCACCCGGCCGAGTAGCGTGAGCAAATGATCCACCTGCCCGTCGCCGCCCGCACCGCCGGCCGAGCCGATGATGAGCGGCGCGCCGGCATCGGCGCCCGCCTTCACCATCAGGCGGAGGTCGCGCAGGATCATCGCGTCGCCCACGAAAGGCTCGCCCGTGCCCAGATAATACGGCCCGGGATCGCTCGACCCCGCATCGCAGGCGATCAGGTCCACGCCGGCCGCCACGGCGTCCCGGAGCGATTCCTCGCGAAAGCCGTAGCCCAGCATTCCGTTGGAGACGACGACGAACTCGTCGCCGCGCTTGCGTTCGATCATGGAACTCCCTCCCTACCCGCGCGCCTCGGCCCAGGCGTCGATGGCGAGCGCTCCGCGGAAGTCAGCCGAGACGGCCGCCTTCCCCGGTTCGAGCGGGATGCCGGTCGCGTCCGCAACGCGGTCGATGGCGTTGAAGGTCGCGGCCACGCCTGCCGCATCGACCCAGCCGGCATCGCCGACCGCGCGGCGCAAGGCGGAAATGGCGGCCGCCATATCGCCGTCCCCGGCGACCGCCTCGGCGAAGGCCGCCAGCTCCTCACCGGCCGCGACCCCGCCGCCGCCGCCGTCCATGATCGCCGCCAGATCGTAGCTCTCGCCTGTTTTCCCGCCGCTCTCACGGAGCAGCAGCGCATGGCTGGTGGTTCAGTAAACGCACTGATTGAGCGCGGAAATCCTCGCGGCCAGGAACTCGATCTGCGCGTGACTGATGGCGCGGTGCTCGACATCGAATTCGCGCATCCAGCGGCCCGGCAGATATTGCGTCTCGACAAGGTCGAAGAAGGCCCGCTTCGCCCCCGGCACCAGGGTGAGCGCCATGAGGATGTAGGCGCCCCTCGAACCCGAATAGAGGTCCGCCTCGGCCCCGCTTTCCTCGCCATGCACGATCAGCGGCACCCAGGCCTCTTCCATGCGCGCCGCGACCGGGCGGTAACCGGACGGCTCCCCCTGCTCGGGCTCCGGCAGGCGGCGCGGCGGCAGTCCCATCGAGCGGGCGAAGGTATCGAGCGACACGGTGACGGCCGTGACGCCCACCGTCTCCACATAGCGCGCATCATCGACGCCTTCCGCCTGCCGCGCCTCGAACCAGCGCCGCGTCAGGCGTGCGGGGTCGGTGACGATTCTGTGGACGATCTCCACGAGCGCGGGATCGAGCGCGCCCGGCCCGTCATGCCTGCCCGTCACGGCCTCCGGCGACAGCGCCCGCCTGCGGGCCGCGCAAAGCCGGCAGCCCAGCGCATGGCGCGTCTCCGCCGCAATAGCGACCCGCTCGGCGCCGGTCAGCCAATTGCCGGGAGCGGCGATCCACGCCCGGGCGCGGGCATGGGCCGCCAGAATATCGGCGCGGATCGGCGCCGCGGCATCGGGGAATCCCATCGTTCCAACCCTCCTGTCGCCAGACAGTCTAACGCGCGTCCATCGCTGTTGTCGCGGCCCGTAACGTCTCCCCGAAGGAATGTCTTGCCCGGGCAAAAGGCCCCCGGGCAATCTGCCCGGGGGCCTTTCCATGACGGTCGCCGCGAAGATTACGCGAGGTCGAAGCGGTCGAGGTTCATCACCTTGTCCCAAGCCGCCACGAAGTCCTCCGCGAACGTCCCGCCCGCATCGTCGCAGGCATAGACCTCCGCGAGAGCCCGCAACTGGGAATTCGAACCGAAGATCAGGTCAACGGCGGTCGCCGTCCACTTGACGTCCCCGGTCGCTGCATCCCGGCCATCGAAGACGCCGTTGCCGCCAGCCGTCTTCCGCCACGCCGTGCCCATGTCGAGCAGGTTGATGAAGAAGTCGTTGCTGAGCGTCTCCGGACGATCCGTGAAGACGCCGTGGCCGGCGCCGCCATGGTTCGCGCCCAGGACCCGCAGGCCGCCGATGAGGACCGTCATTTCCGGCGCCGTCAGGTTCAGCAGTTGCGCGCGCTCCACGAGGAGCTCCTCCGCCGGCCTGTTGTGCGATGCGTGCACATAGTTCCGGAAACCGTCGGCGGTCGGCTCCAGATAGGCCACGGAATCGACCTCGGTCATGTCCTGGCTCGCGTCGGTCCGCCCCGGCGAGAAGGGGACTTTCAGGTCATGGCAGGCCTTCCTCGCCGCGGCCTCGATGGCCGCGCAGCCGCCCAGAACGATCACATCGGCCAGCGAAACCTTCTTGCCGCCCGACTGCGCCGCGTTGAAACCCGCCTGGACCTTTTCCAGGACCGCCAACACCCCGGCCAGTTCATCGGGCTGGTTGACCGCCCAGTCCTTCATCGGCGCAAGGCGGATACGCGCCCCGTTGGCGCCGCCGCGCTTGTCGGAGCCGCGGAACGAGGACGCCGATGCCCAGGCAGTCGCGACAAGCCGGGAAATCGAGAGTCCCGACTCCAGGAGCGTGCCCTTGAGTTCGGCGATGTCCTGCTCGTCGATCAACTCATGGTCGACCGCCGGAAGCGGGTCCTGCCAGATGAAGGTTTCCGGGGGAACCAGCTTGCCGAGATAGCGGGATACGGGCCCCATGTCGCGGTGGATCAGCTTGTACCACGCCTTGGCGAACGCATCTTCGAGCGCCGCCGGGTTCTCCAGGAAACGGCGCGCGATCGGCTCATAGATCGGGTCCATCCGGAGCGCCATATCGGCGGTCGTCATCATCGGCGCATGCGTCTTCGACGGATCGTGGGCATCCGGCACCGTGCCTGCCGCCTCCGGATTCCCGGGCGTCCACTGCCAGGCGCCGGCGGGGCTCTTAGTCAGCTCCCAGTCGTATTTGAACAGCACTTCGAGATAGTTGTTGTCCCAGGTCGTCGGGGTTTCGGTCCAAGCGCCCTCGATGCCGCTGGTGATGGAGCACCCGGCCTTGCCGTCGCCGAAGCTGTTCTTCCAGCCGAGGCCCTGCTCCTCGATGGCGGCCCCCTCCGGCGCCGGGCCGACATGTATGGGGTCGCCGGCGCCATGGGCCTTGCCGAAGGCATGCCCGCCGGCGACGAGCGCAACGGTCTCCTCGTCGTTCATCGCCATCCGGGCGAACGTCTCGCGAATGTCGCGCCCGGATGCGACCGGGTCCGGAGTTCCGTTCGGCCCCTCCGGATTGACATAGATCAAGCCCATCTGCACCGCAGCCAGGGGCGTTTCGAGCTCGCGGTCGCCGGTATAGCGTTCATCGCCGAGCCATTCGGTCTCGGAACCCCAGTAGATATCGTCTTCCGGCTCCCAGACATCCTCGCGGCCGCCGCCGAATCCGAGCGTCTTGAAGCCCATCGACTGCAGGGCGACATCGCCCGCGAGAATCAACAGGTCGGCCCAAGAGAGTTTCCGGCCGTACTTCTTCTTGACCGGCCAGAGCAGCCGCCGCGCCTTGTCGAGATTGCCGTTGTCGGGCCAGCTATTGAGCGGCGCGAAACGCTGCGTCCCCGCCGCGCCACCGCCGCGCCCGTCGGCCACGCGATAGGTGCCTGCACTGTGCCACGTCATGCGGATGAACAGCGGGCCGTAATGGCCGAAATCCGCCGGCCACCAGTCCTGCGAGTCCGTCATCACCTTGTGCAGGTCCGCAACGACGGCGTCCAGATCGAGGGTCCTGAATTCCTCCGCATAGTCGAACGATTCGCCCATGGGGTCGGACAGGGCCGAGTTCTGATGCAGCATCTTCAAATTCAAATGGTGGGGCCACCAGTGCTGGTTCGCCGTGGCGCCCGCTGCGGTATGCCTGTGGGGTCCGCCCAGCAAGGGGCATTTTCCCGCATTGCTATCCGCCGGTCCGTCCATGAGTTCCTCCTTGTCGTCGTCTCATCGTCCGCGCCGCTCGGAACGCCCGAAACGCGGCCTTGCCTCATCCACACCGGCTTTCAGGGCCGCCGGTTCCCTGTCGCTCCCGTGCTCCGCCATCCTTGTCCGCGGCGGGAATCGCAAGCGCGCTGCACTGCGCCACTGCACCATATAGCGCGGACGCCGGCATTGCCATCCGCCGCGAACGGAGCGGAAGCGCCCGCAGAGCCGTCGGGTCCGGACCTTCCCTAAGCGGCGTCGTGGAAGACGACGCCCAGCGTGAAGCGTTCGCCGGAGCGGACCCGCGAGACGCCGTGGCGCATTTCCGCCCGGACATGGCTGCGCCTGCCCGCCGCGGGCCGATTGCGCACGGATTGGTCCCGCGTCAGGCGGGGGCGTAGCGCCCGGCGATGAGCAGGTTGGAGAATCCGAGTAGCAGGGCGATGCGCCGGGTGTTCTTCGCCAGCCCCCGGTAGCGCCCCTTCGCGTAGCCGAGGTGGCGCTTCATATACAGGAACGGATGCTCCACCTTCGCCCGCACCGACGCCTTGCGCCTCTCCGCGGCCTCCTGCGCACTCCGCTTGTCCAGCAGCCGGCGCTTGCCGGGCCGCATCGCCACCTCCCGGTCCACCTCCGTGCCCCGGTGCTCCGCGCGCCTGCCCACCCCCCGGTAGCCCGCATCGCCCCATACCCGATCCTCGCCCCCATGCAACAGCGCGTGTGCGGTGGCCACATCCGAGGTGTTCGCCGGCGTCGTCTCCAGGCGGTGCGTCACCCCCGACCCCGCATCCACTCCGATATGCGCCTTCATCCCGAAGGACCACTGCTTGCCCTTCCTCGTCTGGCGCCTCTCCGGGTCCCGCTCGCCGGTGCGGTTCTTCGTCGACGACGGCGCGGCAACGATGCTCGCATCCACGATCGTCCCCGTCTTCAACCGGCGCCCCGGCGAGGCCAGGTGCGCGTTGATCTTCTCGAACAGCGCCTCGCCCTGACCGTGCTTCTCCAACAGGTGGCGGAAGGGCGGAATCGTCGTCTCGTCGGGCAGCGCTTCCGTCAGCCGCAGGCCCACGAAGCGGCGCACCGACCCCACCTCGCAGAGCAGGCCCTCCATCCCCGGCTCGCTCAGCTTGTAGAACAACTGCACACAGTGCGCGCGCACCATTGCACACAGTGCAAGCGCAGCATCGCCCCGAGCGGACAGGGCCGGCGACCGCGTACCGGCCTTCGGATAAAACGGCTCGATACGCGCTGCCAGACGGCCCCACGGGACCAGCCCGTCCATCTTCTCCACAAACGCCCCGCGCCGCGTCCGGCGCTTCTTCCCGTCGTCTTCCAGCTCCGCAAACGTCGCCTGTCCCATGCCGCGCATACCCTCTCCCGCTCCCGACCTCTTCCGCTCCATCATGACAGATGTGACTTGTTCAGCCCTTCCCTAGGGGTTTGGGATGGGGGCGGGGCTTCCTTTGAGGGCGGATTTCGATGCGGGGGCGCTACGCGGTCTGGCGCCGCGGAGCCGTGACGGTGCGCGGACCCGTCGTCTTCCGGCGCTTGCGGCGATTTACGACGGTGATCGTCGTTCGGCTGCGGCGCGTTTTGCGTGTGTGGGTTTGCAGATCGTCCGGGAGCGGGTTCTGCGCTTCAACGCGGCCGGGCCGGAGGGCTTGAAGGACCGCAAGGCGGCCGGTCCGCCGCGCAAGCTGAGCGAGGAGCGGCGCGCAGCCCCGGCGATGATCGTGGAGCGCGGTCCGGACCCGGCGCTCCCCGGCGTGGTTCGGTGGCGGCGCTGCGACCTTGCGGCATGGCTCCGGGAGCGGTTCGCTGTGTCGCTGGCGGAGACGACGGTCGGACAGGAGTTGCGCCGGACGGGCTCTGCCAACCTCTCCGCTCGCCCGCGCCACTACGCCCGGGACGAAGCTGCGCCGGCGACGTTCAAGAAAACTTCCCCGAACGCCTGAGGCAGATACGCGCCGGGGTCGATGACGGTGTCGAGATCGAAGTCCGGTGGCGGGACGAGGCCCGCGTCGGGCGGAAGAACGAGATCGCCCGGCGAGGGGCGAAACGCGGCGCGCGACCCTCCGCGCCCAGGGACCGGAGAACGACCCCGGCCTGCATCTTCGCCGCCATATGCCCGAAGAAAGGCAAGGCGGGCGGGATCGTCATGCCCCACGCCGACACAGACGCGCTGAACGCCCATCTCGAAGAGATCGCCCTCGCCGTCGAACCCGGCGCCCATGCCGTCGTCATGCTCGACCGGGCCGGATGGCATCCCTCCTCGACCCTCAAGGTCCCCCGCAATATCGCCCTGTCGGCACTCCCGCCCCGTTCGCCCGAACTCAACCCGGTCGAGAACATCCGGCGGTTCCTGCGCGACAACGGGCTCTCGAACCGTGTCTTCCAAAGCTACGACGATATCCTCCATCGCTGCTGCGAAGCCCGGAACAAACTCGTATCTCACCCGGGCCGCATCGCCTCTATCGGAACCGGAAAATGGCCCCATGGGTTCCAAACCATCGCCGCTGGTATGACTTGCGCTTGGCGAGGCGGCGGCCATGATCGACCGGATCGCCGGCGCGCCGCTGGATCCGGATGTCGCCGGGGAGTTCCACCAGCTCTATCTCGCCAGAGGCGCGCTCGCCACCACCGCAATCGAAGGCAATACGCTCTCGGAGGCGGAAGCGCGCAATGCGATCGACGACAAGGCGACGCTTCCGCCGTCGCGGGCATCGAGCGTCTGAACGCCATGATGCTGCAGGGCCTTGAGGCGGATGACCATGTCAAGCCCGGAAAGGTCCGGGACGTGAATGTATCCGTCGGCGGCTACCGCTGCCCGGACCGGCGCGCCGCCGAGTTCCTGCTGGCCCCGGCGGAGCGCATCCGCGCCTTCCTGCCCTGGCGGAACGAGCCGCCGTCCTGAGGAGCGCGTCCACGCCCCGTCAAAGCCGGCAAATGCGGGCGGCGTGGAAGCCATCCGTCTCGTCAGGGTGAAGTGAAGGCAGCACCCGGCATCCCTGGTCGGCCACCTGTCTGTCGTGCCTGAACGCCCCCTCCGTCATGCCTGGACCTGTTCCGGGTATCCATCACGGCCGCCCGGCGGAAGCGGTGGAGAGAGAGGCTCGGAACAAGTCCGGGCATGACGGGACGAGGGCCGGGACACCGGGCATCAATCCGGGCCTCGATGCAACCGGACCCTTCAAAACCCGGTTGAAGTCAAGCCATGCGCCCGCCACACCAAATCCAAACCGGACACCAATGGAACAAGTCCGGCCGTGCTATGCCGCCGGTGGCTGCAGGGGAGACAGCGGCATGGACATGGTGGCGTATATCGTCCTTCTCGCGGTGCTGTTCGCGCTGTTCGTCTGGCTGGCTGGCGGCGGCGTTCGGGGTCCTCGCGTTCATGTGGCGCCGGCGCGCCGCGGCCGGGCTCCGGGCCTTCGGTCCGGTGGTGTTTCACGAGGCGTGCGACCCGGTCGCCGGGTTCCGGCGCAATGTCGCGGGGCCGGACAGCCCCGGTGCAAGGTCGCGGTCGGGATCGCGGCGGTGCTGCCGCTCGCCCTGCCGGGCTGAGGCTCGGGCGCTATCCGATCCGTGCGCGCAATTGCTGGCGCAGCACGTCTATGGGCGCCGGCCCCCGGTCGGTCGGGACATGCCAGAAGGTCCAGCCATTGCAGGCCGGCGCGCCCTGCAGCGCGGCGCCGACGCTGTGAATCGAGCCGCGGTGGTTGGCGGCGATCAGCGTGCCGTCGGCGCGCACCTTGGCCGTCAGGCGCCCGCTCCGGTCGGTCAGCACCTGGCCGACATCCAACAGCCCCTGCTCGACGAGCGCGCCGAAGGGAACGCGCGGCGCGGCGCGCTTCTCCGCAATGGCGACCGTTTCGGGATCGGCGGCCGGCTCGACCCGGCGGATGCGTTCGGCGGCGGCCGCCGCATAGGCCTCATCCCGCTCGATGCCGATCCAGCGCCGCCGGAGCCGCCTGGCGACCGCGCCCGTCGTGCCGGTGCCGAAGAACGGGTCCAGCACAAGGTCCCCCGGCCGGCTCGACGCCAGGATCACCCGGTGCAGCAGGGCCTCCGGCTTCTGCGTCGGGTGCAGCTTGCGCCCGTCCCGTTTCAGCCGTTCGTGGCCGGTGCAGATCGGCAGCAGCCAGTCGCTGCGCATCTGGAGGCCGTCATTCAGCGCCTTGAGCGCGTCATAGTTGAAGACATGGCGCGCCTTATCGCCGCGCGCGGCCCAGATGAGCGTCTCATGCGCGTTGGTGAAGCGCCGGCCGCGGAAGTTCGGCATCGGGTTGGACTTGCGCCAGACGACCTCGTTCAGCAGCCAGAAGCCCAGGTCCTGGAGCGCCGCGCCGAGGCGGTATATGTTGTGGTAGCTGCCGATGGTCCACAGCGCGCCGTCCGGCTTCAGCACCCGCCGGGCGGCGCCCAGCCAGGCGCGGGTGAATTCGTCGTATTCGGCGAGGCTGGCGAAGCGGTCCCAGTCCTCCTCGACGCCGTCCACGCGGCTGTTGTTCGGCCGGCGCAGTTCGCCCTTGAGGCGGAGATTGTAGGGCGGGTCGGCGAAGACAAGATCGACCGATGCCGCGGGCAACGCCTCCATCGCAGCCACGCAGTCGCCGCACTCGATATAGTCGGTTTTCAAGAAACGCCGCCCTCTCCTGCCGGCGGCGAGTTTGAGTCCGGTCGGGCGGCGCGTCAAGAATCTTTCGGAATCAGCAGTTTGGAAACGGGCTTGAATGTTCGACGGTGATATGGCGTTGGCCCCAGACGGGCGAGCGCCGCCAGATGCGCCGGCACGCCGTAGCCGGAGTTTCGCGTCCAGCCATAGCCCGGCCAGTCGCGGTCGAGCGCCGCCATGCGCCGGTCGCGCGCCGTCTTGGCGAGCACCGAGGCGGCGGCGATGCTGAGCGAGGCCCCGTCCCCGCCCACGACCGTGCGCACCGGGCAGTCCAGCCCCGGCGCGTTGGCGCCGTCCACGAGCGCCGCTCCGGGCCGCGCCGGCAGGGCCGCCGCCGCGCGCTGCATGGCGAGCAGCGACGCCTGCAGCACGTTCAGCCGGTCGATCTCCTCCACCGACGCCTCGCCGAACCCGACCTTCACCAGACGCACCAGCCGGCAATAGAGCTCCCGGCAGCGCTTCGGCCCGAGCTTCTTGGAATCGTCGAGGCCGAGTTCGGCGACGGGCGCGCGGCTCGCTTCCGGCACGATCACGGCCGCCGCCGTGACCGGCCCCGCCAGCGCCCCGCTGCCCACCTCGTCCAGCCCCGCCACCGGCCCCCGCCAGCCCTGCTCCAGCGAGAAGTCCGGCATGTCAGAGTTCCAGCCGCAACTGTCCGCCGGGCGGGCGGAAGCGAGTTTCGTCCAGCCTCCCGTAGCCCCGCGCGAGGCCGAGCCGGCGGCAGGCGATCGCAAACCGCTTCGAGATCATATCGGCATAAGCGCCTTCGCCCTTCATGCGCACATGGAAGGCGCTCTTGTAGAGCGGGCCGCCTCGCATGTCGCGCACACGCGAGAGCACCCGCGCCGCCCGGTCGGGCGCATGGGCCTCCAGCCATTCCCGGAACAGGTCCGCGATTTCGAGCGGCAGGCGCAGCAGCGTGTAGCCGGCGCCGCCCGCCCCGGCCTTCCGCGCGGCCTCCAGCACCGCCTCCATCTCATGGTCGTTCAGCGCCGGGACGATCGGCGCGAAATTGACCGAGACCGGCACGCCCGCGTCCCTCAGCCCCGTCACCGCCTCGAGCCGCCGGCCCGGCGCGGAGGCGCGCGGCTCCATGCTGCGCGCCAGCCGCCGGTCGAGCGTGGTGACCGACATGATGACATGGGCGAGGTTCTCGCGCGCCATGTCCGCCAGCAGGTCCCGGTCCCGCAGCACCAGGGCGGATTTCGTCGTGATCGAAACCGGATGGCGGCAGTGGGCGAGCACTTCGAGAATGCCGCGCATCACGCCGTAGCGTTTCTCGATCGGCTGGTAGGCGTCGGTGTTGGTGCCGATGGCGAGCGCCCGGCAGCGATAGCCCGGCCGCGCCAGCTCCGTCTCCAGAAGTTCGGGCGCGGTCGGCTTGGCGAACAGCCGGCTCTCGAAATCGAGCCCCGGCGACAGCCCGAGCCAGGCATGGGTCGGCCGCGCATAGCAATAGATGCACCCGTGCTCGCAGCCCCGGTAGGGATTGACCGACTTGTCGAAGCCGAGGTCCGGAGAGTCGTTTTTCGAGATGATGCTGCGCGGCGCCTCCTCGACGACGCTGGTGCGCAGCGGCGGCGGCGTCTCGTCCGCCGTGCCCCAGCCGTCGTCGAACGCCTCCGGGCGCTCGCGCTCGTAGCGTCCGCTCCGGTTGCTCGCCGCCCCTCGTCCTTTCCGAACCGCCTGCATACGGAAACAATATCGGGGAACAAGAACAAATCAAGAAATATTTCCGAAACCAGAAATCGTCGCCCCCGCCTGTCCCCGCCTCTGGGCGGGGAAGCTGGAGCCTCGCGAGACCGGGCACTGTTGCATGGAGACCCCGGACCGCCGCCGGCGCGCCGTCCGGGGCGACGATCGGGGCTCTGCGGAGGAAGTCCGTTTCAGTCGGGCGCGGGACAAGAGGTTGAGCGCTGCCGAGACGATGGGGGCTCCGGGGCGGCGATGCGCGCCGGCCTCAGGCGTGCTGCTTCGCCTCGAACGCCGCGACTTCGCTCATGAACGGGGCGGCGACATCGGCATTGATCTTGCAATCGAGAAAGACCGGGCCTTCCGGCGCGGCGAGCAGGGAGGCAAGCGCGCTCAGCTCGTCGGGCGTGCGCACCGTGTGGGCGTCGTAGCCGAACGCCGCGGCGACGGGCGCGAAATCGACGTCGGGAAACACCGACTTGGCGACCGGGAGCTGGCGCAATCTCAGATGATGCAGTTCCGCGCCGTAGGCGCAGTCGTTCATCAGCACGATGACCAGCGGCAGGTCCTCGCGCACGACGGTTTCCAGCTCACCCATGGTCATCAGGAAGCCGCCGTCGCCCACTACGAACACGGTCGGAATGTGCGGACGCGCCCGGGCGAAACCGAGCGCCGCGCCGAACCCGAGCCCGATGGAGGCGAAATCGTTGGTCATCTTGAAATGCGCCGGGTCCGGGACGGACAGGTAGGGTACGACGCCAAGGAAATTGCCGGCGTCGCAAACGACATTCCGGGCTTCCGGCAGCATCCGGTCGAGCATGGCGGCGAGCGCGCGCGGGTCGATCGTGCGCGCCGTGTTGGCCGGCTGGAAGTCGCTTGCGATCGAGAAGCCGTCGAGGGCGGCCATGCTTTCGGCGCTGTGCCAGGGCTTGTCGGCGGCCGCCTTGTCCGCCGCCGCTTCGAGAAGCTGTTCGACCGCCAGCCTGGCGTCGCCCACCACGGCGATGTCGGCCGTGGTCCAGCGGCCGATGCTGGCCCGCGAGGCATCGATCTGGATCAGCGGCGCGTCCGGCAGGGATTCGCCGAAGCTCATGGTGAGGATGTTCAGCCCCGCGCCGACCGCAAGCACGCAATCGGCCTCGGCCGCCATGCGCCGGGCGGCGGAATGGGAGAACGAGCCGATGATGCCGAGGTTCAGCGGATGGCCCCGGAACATGTCCTTGCCCCTGGCCGTCGTGGACAGCATCGCGCCGGTCTTTTCCGCCAGCCGGACCAGCGCCTCGCGCGCACCCGACTTCCAGGCGCCGTGGCCGGCCAGGATGAGCGGCCTCCCCGCCCGGTCCAGCAGGGACGCGGCCGCCTCGACGGCATGAGCGCGCGCCGGACTCGCCGGGCGCGCCGGAACCGGCACGGCGTCCAGCGGCTCCGGCGGCGCTTCGTCCGGCTCGATGGCGATTTCCGCATGCTGCACATCGACCGGCAGCAGCAGCGCAACCGCCTGTCCGGTCCGCGCAAGGGCGGCCGCATCCGCGAGCGTGGCGCGGGCCGTCGAGGCGCCGGTGGGCGCGAATACGCGGACCCCGGCCGCCTTCAGCACGCCGGCGCCGTCCAGCCCCTTGTAGTCGGGCCCGAGCGCGTTCGCCGGCCCTGTTGGCAGCGCCGCCTCGCCATAGACGATGAGCACGGGATTGCCGGTTCGCGCGGCGAAGGACGCGGCCTGCAGCCCGTTGGCGAGCGCCGGCCCCCGCCCGACGCAGGCGACGCCGAGACGCCCCGTCGCGGCCGCATAGCCGTCGGCCATGCCGATGGCGACATTCTCGTGCCGCGCGCCGATCAGGCCGATTCCCATGGCGTCCAGGGTCACGGCGAACGCCGCCGTGTCGTCGCTCATCAGCCCAAAGACCGAGTCGACGCCCATCGCCGCGATGTCCTCGGCCAACGCCTGATAGATCGGAATGGTCCGCATCCCCGTTTCTCCCGCACCGGTTCGCCGGGCATCATACCCGATGTCGGCAGCCTCGCCGCCGGAGACCTGTCCCGGTTCATCCTCGACAGGGAGCCGGAGAATCGGCATCTCGCCGATCACCTTGCTGACCGCCTGTTCGAGGAGACGCTCGCCTTCCCGGACTTCGCGCGGCGCCGAACTGTGGCCGTTGTCCCAAATCGGACAGCAGAAGCCGTCGCGCTCGATCGAGGCCGTCCCGATGACAAGCCTGAAGATTGACCCCCGATGATTGCCGTCGCCGGAGCGCGCCGTTCCCCTGTGTTGCGAAAGGCGGTTCCAAAGCGTGGTACGCGAGCCGGCTTTCGGGGCATGGGCGCCGACGCGGACGCTTCGCGCACCGGCGCCGCTGTCGGTGCGGCCTTCTCCAGCTTCCCTGAAGAAAGACACGCCTCGCTCCGGCCACGGCATACCGCCGGCGCAAGCGGACAAGCGGTGCGTCCCCGGCAACCGCTCGTCAAGCGCATCCAGCAACACATGACGCAAAAACGCAACCAACCTCCGCCATTGCACGCCCGTTGCAAGGAGGCCGCCGCGGCATCGATTCGGACCGCCGCTACAGGTCGTTGGAAAAGACGCTCGAGACCCTCGCCGCCGACGGCGCATCGGAAAAGGCGAGTGGCGGGCCGGACGGCGAAAACCGTTATTTCATCCCCCGGCGAGGCGTCCTCCGGCAGATTCGTTCATGAATACAGAATCAATTCCTGAAAATGGCTGGGCCTTGGGGAATCCATGCTAGTATGAGCTGAATGAAGCGGCATCCGCGCCGCCGAGGCCGGCCAGCAGCGCCGGCGCGAACGGAATGGAACGAGGAAGACCGAATGAGCGATGGGCTCCCTTTGACGTCATCCCGGCCGGAGTGAAGCGGAGAGCCGGGACCTTGTGCGGCCCGGGCGCGCCCGTTGCGGCGGGGGCCCTTCCAGGGCGCTTGAGGCCTCGGATCAAATCCGGGGCGACGCTAATCGGGCCGGGGCGGCGATTGGATCGGAGACGCGGCAGACCATGACAGAACATGACATTTTCGCCGGACCTCATGACATAACATGACACTTCATGACACATCCGGCGGGGCGGGTCGGCTATTGCGCCCCTGCCGCGTGGCGGCCGGCGCGGCGGCCGAATACCGCGCCGCGCATGACCGAGGTGGCGCCTGTGTAGTCGCCGTAGTAGAGGCCGGCCGTCTCGCCCGCGGCGTAGAGGCCCGGAAGCGGATCGCCGTCGAGGTCGATGACGCGGCCGTTGATGTCGATGCGCAGGCCGCCGAAGGTGAAGCAATTGGCGCAGATCACCGGCCAGGCGCGGAACGGCGGCCGGACGAGCGGCCGCGCCCAATTGCTCTTCGGCGGCCGGAGGCCCCGCGCGGCGACGCCGTCCAGACCGTCCGGGCGGAAGGCGGACGCATCCTCCGGGCAGGCGGCGTTGTAGGCTGCGAGCGTGGCCGAGAGCGCCGCCGGGTCGAGACCGGCCGCTGCCGCAAGCGCCTCCACGCTCGGCGCTTCCAGCGGTTCGCGGTCGCTGCGCACCGTCACCCGCCAGTGCGGCGCATCGTCGAGACCGGCGTCGAACACGGCCCAGGCGAGGCCCTCCGGCTGCGCCAGCACCGCGCGCGCCACCCGCTCATAGCCGGCGTCGACCGGCCCCGCCGCCTCGTCCGCGAAGCGCTCGCCGGCACGGTTCACCAGCACGCCGTAGCCGTAATGCAGCACCACCGGTTCGACGGCGCCCGAGCGCGGATCGACCGGTTGCGCGTGGAAGGCGCCGAACTCACCGGCCGGCGCCGCGCCCGCCGCGAGGCCCATCGCCACACCCTCGCCCCGGTTGTAGTAGCCGCCTTTCGCGACCGGGCGGGTCCATTGCGCCTTCGGTCCGATATAGCGCGCGAGCATTTCGGGATTGCCCTCGAAGCCGCCCGAGGCCAGCACGACCCGGCCCGGGAAGCGGCGAGGCCTTCCCCGCTGCACGGCCTCCACGCCGACAATCTCTCTCTCATCGCCCCGGATCAGGCCCCGTGCGGCGGTTTCGTAGAAGACCGCGACGGCGCGGCGCTCGGCCTCCGCCGCCAGCGCCTCAACCAGCGCCAGGCCGCCGCCCACCGGCGCGATCCGGGTCGTGGACTGGTAGGGGAAATAGGTCGGCAGGAAGTCCCAGCGCACGCCGAACCCCTCGAGCCAGCGGAGCGCGGGACCCGCATCCTCGCCCCAGACGCGGATCAGCTCGGGGTCGGTGAAGCCGAAGGCGCGGAGCGGGCGCGGCCAGTCCTCGTATGGCCGCCCGGCATCCTTGACGAACTCCGGGTCGAAATGCCCGCCGGCATTGCTCGCCAGCCTCTCGTCGAAATCCTCGGAGACCGCGTCGCGACCGCGCATCCGCCAGAAGCTCTCGGTGTAGCGGGTATTGCCGCCCCGCTCCTCGCGCGCCGCGCGCTCCAGCACCGCCACCCGCGCGCCCGCCTCCAGCGCCGAGACCGCCGCCGAAAGGCCGGCAATGCCCGACCCGACGACGACAACATCGAAAGAACCGCTCATGGGAGCCGATCATAGCCCGGACGGCGGCCCGGCCGCACGGCCGCCCTTGCCTCCTCGGCGGGCGGCGGCGAGAGTGCGGGCCATGACGGCGCGCGATCCCCTTGCCGCAACCGATATCCGCGTCCGGGGCGCCTGGGAGCGGGCGATCCCGCTGTGGCTCGTGCCCTGGTCGCGGCTTGCGCGCTGGGACCGGCCGATCGGCGCCTGGCTGCTGCTGCTGCCCTGCTGGTGGGGCGCGGCGCTGGCCGCGGCCGGCGCGCCCGCCGCCACCGCGCTCGACATTCTTCTGCTGTTCGCGCTGTTCGCCGTCGGCGCGCTGGCGATGCGCGGCGCGGGCTGCACCTATAACGACATCGTGGATCGGGACTTCGACGCCCGCGTCTCGCGCACCGCGACCCGCCCGCTGCCCGCCGGCCATGCGAGCATCGCCGCCGCCTGGACATTCATCCTGCTGCAGGGCGCGGTCGGGCTCGCCGTCCTGCTGGCGCTGAAGCCGGGCGCGGTCCTGGTGGGCCTCGGCTCGATCCCGCTGGTGCTGGCCTATCCGTTCATGAAGCGGCTGAGCCACTGGCCGCAGGCCTGGCTCGGCCTCACCTTCAACTGGGGCGCACTGGTCGGCTGGGCGGCCGTTAGCGGGGAGGTCTCGGGGCCGGCCTATGCGCTCTACGCAGCCGGCATCGCCTGGACACTCGGCTACGACACGATCTACGCGCATCAGGACAAGGAGGACGATGCGCTGGTCGGCGTGAAATCGACGGCGCTGCTGTTCGGCGCGCAGACCCGGCCCTGGGTCGGCGGCTTCTACGCCGCCGCGCTCGCCCTGCTGGCGCTTTCCGGCTGGCTGGCGGGCCTTGGCTGGCCGTTCTTCGCCGGCCTCGCCGCCGCGGCGGCGCAATTCGCCTGGCAGGTCCGCCGCCTCGACATCGACGACCCGGACCGCTGCCTCGCCGTCTTCAAGTCCAACCGCCTGGCGGGTTTTCTGGTGCTCGCCGCCATCGCGCTCGGCGGCGCCGGAGCCGTCGTCTGACCGGCCGCCGCTTTGCCGCCGGTGGGCGAAATGCTGTAGAAGCGCGATAATGGCATTGGAGCGCTCGCATGGAGCCTGGCCTCGACCGGGCGGCGGTTGCAGCATTGGCGACTGTGGGGATTGCCCTGATCGCCGCGGGCGTCGGCATAGCGACCTGCTACTTCATTCGCGAGGGCATCCGGGCGATGAACAAGTCCTCGGACGAGCGCGCGTCGGACCGCAAACAGGCGCAGACGGCGCAGGAAGCGGAGCAGCGGCGGGCGCGCGAGGAACTGGCGGAGTGGCGGCGGACCCAGGCGGCATGGCGCGAGGCCGATGAGCGCCGGCATTAAGAGACGATGGAGGACAGCCGCCGCCGCGACGAGGAAGACCGCCGCCGGCATGAAGAGGCGATGACGGCTTTGCAGGCCTTGATCGAGCGGGCCGGCGCCGGCTGAATAACGTCCGGGGCTACAGCCCCGGAACCGCCTCCAGCGCAGCGCCGATGCGCCGCGCCCAGAGGGCGGCGCCGGCCTCGTCGCGGATGAGGTCGTTGCGGATCTCCAGGCCGATATGCGGGATGCCGCGCGGCTCGGCATGGCGCCGGGTCGTGTAGCCGCGCCGGGAGCGGCCGGAATAGGGGAGATTGTCGCCGACGACAATGCCGGCCTCCGCCCCCAGCGCCGCCATGAACGGCCGGGCGAGCGCCTCGCTCTCGTTCCAGAACACGCCCACATGCCAGGGTCGCGGGCCGCCGCCGGCCAGTCGCGGCGTGAAGCTGTGGACCGAGACGAACGCCCGGAGCGCGAGGCAGCCGTCCAGCATGTCCTCTATCGCGGCGTGATAGGGTTCGAACAGCGCGTCCCGCCGCCAGGCGCGCGCGGCCGCATCGAGGCCCCGGTTGCCCGGCACGGCAACGCCGTCGCTCTCTTCCAGGATCGAGGTCGGGTCCCCGGGGTCGCGGTTGCAGTCGATGGCGAGGCGCGAATAGCCGGACCGGACCGCCGGGGCGTCGAAGCGCGCCGCCAGCAATTCGAAGACACCGGCCGCGCCCGGGTCGCAGCCGATATGGTCGCGAAGCTCGGCCTCCGAAATCCCGAGGTCTCCCAGGCAGGTCGGCAGGGCATGGCTCGCATGGTCGCAAACGAAAACGACAGGAGACTCCGCCCGGCCGGGCCGCGTCTCGAAGGGCGGCGGGTCGAAGCGAGCCAGCATCACGGGCAATGCCCCGCTTCCACGATACTGCCGCCCGCTTCCACCGGTTGAACGGCTGACCCCCGGCGGTCGGGCGCGGCCTGCGCCTCGGTCTGGAACGTTTCCATTGGCGGAACTGTATCCGGAGCCCGCCGGCAAGGCCCCCCGGAGCCCCGCCCGACGCCCCCGGCGGGTTACGACACGGCCGCGCAAGTTACACCATTTCCGCTTTGTGTCGCGAGGCCGGGAGAACCGCCGGCGGCGAAAAGCGAGTGCATGGGCGGTGCTGCGCGGTTGCGCCGCCCATGCACCAGCAGGGAAGGACGGAGGAGGCCCTCCCCGCCGTTACGCAAACTCGCCTTCCGGGCCCGTCCGTTCAGCCGTCGTAGTCGACCCGGTCGGCCATGCGGCCGGCTTCCTCGCGCAGCTCGGCCACGCGCGCGAGCGGCAGGGTGTCGGCCTTGAAGGCCGCAAGCATTTCGGGCCCGGCGACATCGGCGCTCACCGGATACTCGCCGTTTACCCTTGCATAGATGCCCTGGCCTTCCTTGCTCGACAGGAACTCCAGCAGGGCGACGGCGTTGGCCCGGTTGGGCGCACCCTTCACCAGCGAGGCGCCGGAGATGTTGACATGCGCGCCGCGCCCGTTCTGGTTCGGGAAGACGACGCGCACCGAATCGGCCCAGGGCTTCTGCTTCGGGTCGTCGAGCATCTTCTGGAAATAGTAATGGTTGCCGATGGAGACATCGCACTGGCCGGCGTGGATCGCCTTCACCTGGGCGCGGTCATTGCCTTGCGGGCGGCGCGCGAGGTTCGCCTTCAGCCCGGCGAGCCATGCCTCGGCCCTTTCCTTGCCGTGATGCGCGATCATCGAGGCAATCAGCGCGACCATGTAGACATGCTTGCCGCTGCGCGTGCAGATGCGGCCCTTCCACTCCGGTTCGGTGAGCTGCTCGTAGGTTGCAATGCTCCCTTCCGGCACGCGGTCGCGCGACGCGAAGAAGAGGCGCGCGCGCGTCGTCAGCCCGTACCAATTGCCGTCCGGATCGCGCAGGGAGGCTGGGATGTTGGCGGCGAGCGCATTGGTCTTGACGGGTTCGACGACGCCGGCCTTCATCGCGTCGTGCAACCGGCCGATATCCACGGTGAAGATCAGGTCCGCCGGGCTGGCCGCGCCTTCGCTCTTCAGCCGTTCGATCAGGCCCTTCTTGGCGAAGACGACATTGACCTCGATGCCGGTCTTGTCGGTGAACGCCTTGAACAGCGGCTCGACCAGGAAGGGCTGGCGGTAGGAATAGACATTCACTTCCGCCGCCTGCACCGGTGCGGCCGCGAGGACCGCAAGCCCGGCGGCGGCCGCGATTGCGAGGGTCTGGTTGCGCATGAGTTCCCTTTCCAACGTTACGCGACTGATAGTCATTCGCAATTATGGGCCTGACATGGCGTCGCACAAGATGCGAATGCTTCTCATTATCGAGGCAAATTGACGCGGGAGAACAGGTGGCAGGGCTGCCCGGCCGGCCCGCCGCAAGCAGGCGCCGGTTTCCGTCCCGGGAGGCCGGAGCGGCAATCGCGCCCGCGCCCCGGGGGTCCCGGCGCCAGCCGGGGGGACGGCGCCTTACGCGGCCGCGGCGGCTTCGGGCGTGAGGTGGCTCACCTTCGGCAGCACCTCGTTCATCAGCAGCCCCATCGAGGTGCGCCAGGCTTCCGGGTTGTCGGCATAGTCGAAGCAGAACAGCAGAAGCTGCCCGAAGCCGCCGACATCGTCATAGACGGCCTCCAGCTTCTCGGCGACGGTCGCCGGCGAGCCGACCAGCCAGTTGTGCTTCGCGCAATATTCCGGCGTCACGTCGCTGTCCGGCACATCCGGGTCGTGCTTCAGGAACTCCAGGAAGCCGAAATTGCCGAGCAGCGGCAGGAAATAGTCCCGCATCATCCGGCCCATCATGTTGCCGACCGAAAGCCGCCAGGCCTCCTCGTCCGTCTCGGCGACGAACACCTCGCGCACCATGCGCCACTCATTGCGGCTGGCGGCGCGTCCGGCCCGGCGCGCGCCTTCCTCGACCGCGTCCCAGTGGCTGCCGACATAGGCCGGGTTCAGATTCAGGCTCATCGGCAGGAAGCCGCGCTCGCCCGCCAGCTTGAGCGTGTCGGAGTTCTTCGAGAGCCCGGCGACGCCGATGGGGGGATGCGGCTTCTGCAGCGGCGCCAGATGCGGGCGCAGGAAACCGAACATTTCCGCGCCCTTGGTCACGTGCCAGAACTTGCCCTTGTAGTCGAACTCCGGCTCGTCCGACCAGAGGCGCAGGATGATGTCGAGTGCCTCGCGCGTCATCTCGCGGTTCTCGCCGGACATGCCGTCGATATTGAACATCTGCCAGTCGCTCGGCAGCCCGCTTGCGGCGACCCCGAAATTGAGCCGCCCCCGGCTCAGATGGTCCATCATCGCCACCCGGTTGGCGAGCTCCGCCGGATGGTGGTAGGGCAGCAGGAAGCCGCCGGGGCCGAGCCGGATGGTCTCCGTTTGCCGGAGGCCCTCGATCACCAGCATGTCGGGGGCGGGATGCGGCTCCCAGGGCGCGGTGTGGTGTTCGCCGATCCAGCCTTCGACGAAGCCGAGTTCGTCGGCCCAGCGGATATGCTGGAGGTCCCATTCGTGGCCCTCGCGCAGGTCGCGCTCGGGAGGGTGCGAAGGCATGCTGAAAAAGCCGATCTCCATCGGGGGCGTATCCTCTCGTCATCGCTGCGCCGGCGCGCGCGCCGAACCGGGGGAATCTTCCGGGGCGGAGCGTCTGGAGTCAATCGCCCGGCAGAGGCCGCACGAGCCAGCGGCAGGCGCTGAACGAGATCAGCCCGCAGGCCGCCACGGTCAGCGCCAGCGGCAGCGCCGTGCCGTCGTGGAACTGGCCGACCGCAAGGCCGGACAGCACACCGAGGGCGAAATGGCCGGCGCCGATCAGCGCGATGACGGTGCCGGCGAGCTCTGGCTTGTCGGCCGTCGCGATGACGATGGCGTTGGCGGCGATCAGGTTGAGCGCGAACATGAAGCAGAGCAGCGCCGCGACGATGGCAGCGAAGCTCCCCGGCAACAGCAGCACGGCGAGGACGAGCGCCATGCCGGCCGCCAGAGCCAGGCCCGCGCCCCGCGCCATCATGCCGGCGGGGCCGAAGCGGCCGACCAGTCGGCGGTTCGTCCAGGCGCCGCCCATGATCGCCAGGACATGGACGGCGAACAGCAGCCCGTAAGTCCGCGGCGAGACGCCGAACGCCTCCATGAACACGAACGGCGAGCCGGAGATATAGGCGAACATGCCGGCGAAGGCGCCGCCGCTCGCCAGCGCGCAGCCGAGCGTGCGCCGCTCCGAAACCAGGCGGGTGTAGCTGAAGAAGATCGAGCCGAGGCCCGCGCCGGAGCGCGCTTCCGCCGGGCGGGTCTCCGGCAGCAGGAAGATAACCGCCAGCAGCGCCAGCGCGCCCCAGCCCGCCAGAAGCAGGAAGATCGCGCGCCAGCCCGCGAAATGCAGCACCTGGGCGCCGAGCGAGGGCGCGAGCAGGGGTGCGGCGCCCATGACAAGCATGAGCGTGGAGAGCATCCGGGCCGCCTCCGCGCCCGAATGCCGGTCGCGCACGCAGGCGCGCGCCACCACCGTCGCGGCCCCGCCGCCGAGCGCCTGGAGGAAACGCGCCGCAGTCAGCGCCCCGATATCGGGGGCGAAGGCCGCCCCGGCGCTCGCCGCCAGATAGACCGACACGCCGAAGAGCAGCATCGGCCGGCGGCCGTACCGGTCCGAGAGCGGGCCGTAGAGAAGCTGCCCGATGCCGAAACCGGCGAAGAAGGCGGAGAGCGTGAGCTGCACATCGCCGGGCGAAGCGCTGTATTCGCGCCCGATGGCCGGCAGGCCCGGCAGATACATGTCGATGGAAAGCGGCCCGAACGCCGCCAGTATGGCGAGCACGGGCAGGAAGAATGCGGCCACGATATCCGGAGGAGGCTGCGGGAAGAGGGGAAATTAGGCGGCGCTCGACGGGCGGCAAGGCGGCGGCGCGACCGCGGTCCGATCCGGCCCGCTGCTTGCGGTGCGGCCGTGGCGAGAAAGTGTGCTAGGCTCTGTGGACGGATTTGATCAAGATGAAGGCGGCGGCGAGGGCGATGACGGAGCTGAAGTTAGTGGCGGTCTTTTCGCAGCGCCGTGCGATGCGTTTGAAGCGTTTGAGCTTCCCGACGGCCTGTTCGATGCGGGCCCGTCCCCGATAGAGGGCGCGAGCGAAGTATTTCGGCCTGTTCCTGGCGTTCTTTCGGTAGGGAATGACGGTCAGTGAGCCTCGTTTCCGGGCGAGGGTGCGATTTCGGGCGCTGTCACAGGCCTTGTCCGCCACGATGACGCGGGGCCGGACCTCGGGGCCGAGGTCCATCGGGGTCTCGAAATGCGGACTGTCCGCCGCCTGTCCGCCGGTCGGGTCGAACGCGGGCGCCACGCCGTCGAAGTCCGTCTTCAGGTGGGTCTTCGTGCTGAAAGCGCCCCGTGAGCGCCCGAGCGCCTGGCCCTGCTGCCCCCTTTTGCGCCCGCCGCCGATACAGGCGCGCGCGTCAGCGTCGATCGAACATCTGGACCAGATGCGCCGTGCCGCTCAAATCCGCCAGCGTGGCGAACAAGTCCTCGAACACCCCGGAGCGGCTCGGACGGTGAAACCGCCGCCACACCTTGTTCCAGCGCCCGAACCGCTCCGGCAGCGCGCGCCAGGCGATGTTGTGAACCGCAAAGAAGCGCAACGCCTCCAGAAACAGCCGGTCGTCCTTCGCCTTCGCGCCCCGCCTCGGCAGGCAAAGCCCGAAAACCTCCAGCGCCGCCTCCCAATCCGTCTCCGTCATCTTCGTTGACATCGCCAAACCCCGCGAATCGTCAGCGGTGTGGCTTCGTCATGGTCGGTTCTTGCCGGAGCGTCGGTTGTCGGAGGTGTTGGGTGTGTTGTTCGGGGCGCGTGTGTCTCCGGCGACCTCGGCGAGTATGAGCCGGCGGGCGGCGGAGCGTCTGCGTGTAGCGGCGGCGCATATCTAGGAGCCGGTGGCAAGCAGGGCGCGTGTGAAGCATCTGGACGAGACCGGGCTTCGCCTTGGCGGCAGCTCGCAAGCGGGAGAGGGGATTCATCGGGGGCTTTTCAGGACGATGCTTCCGCCGCCTTGCGCCTGGCCGCCTCTTCCGCAACCAGTTCCTTCTTGGAGAGCTTGCCGATCATCGTCTTGGGCAGCTCGTCGCGGAACTCGATATGCTTGGGCACCTCGTGGCGGCCGAGCTTGTCGCGGAGGAATTCCGCCAGCTCGTCCGCATCCAGCGCCTGGCCCTCGCCCAGCTTGACGAACGCCTTCACCGCCTCGCCGGTATAGTTGTCCGGCACGCCGATGACCGTGACCTCCTCGACGGCGGGATGGCGGTAGATGGCTTCCTCGACATTGCGGGGGAACACATTGTAGCCGCTCACCAGCACGAGGTCTTTCTTGCGGTCCACGATGAACACATAGCCGTCCTCGTCGAGATGCCCGACATCGCCGGTGAGCAGCCGGCCGTCCACGATGGCCTCGGCCGTCGCCTCCTCCCGGCGCCAGTAGCCCTTCATCACCTGCGGCCCCGCGATGCAGATCTCGCCGTCCTCGCCCTGCGGCAGGAACCTCAGCGGGTCGTCCTTGTCCACGATGGTAATCGTGGTGCCCGGCACCGGAACGCCGACCGAGCCTTCCTTGTTGACGCCCTCGAAGGGATTGGCGGCGGCGATCGGCCCGGACTCGGTCAGCCCGTAGCCCTCGACCAGCTTGCAGCCCGACAGCGCCTCGAAGCGCCGCTTGATCTCCACCGGCAGCGGCGCGCCGCCGGACAGGCAGGTCTTGATCGAGGTAAGGTCGAAGCGGTTGAGCTTCGGGTGGTTCACGATGGCCGTGTACATGGTCGGCACGCCGGGGAACAGCGTCGGCTTCTTCTTCGTGATGTCCTGCAGCACGGGGTCGAGCTCGAAGCGCGGCCGCATGACGATCGAGCCCCCGATGGCGACGGTGAAGTTCATCACCACCGTCATCGCGAACACATGGAAGAACGGCAGCACGCCCATCATGCGTTCCCTGCCGGGCTCGATATGGGGGTTCCAGTGCAGCGCCTGGTGGATGTTGGCGTGGAGGTTCGCGTGCGTCAGCATCGCGCCCTTCGGCAAGCCGGTCGTGCCGCCGGTATACTGGAACACCGCGATATCCTCGCGCGGGTCGATCTCCGGCGGCTCGTGGCGGCCGTCATTGTCGAGCAGCCGGCCGAACGGCACATGGTCGCCGTCATCGGGCGCCTTCGCGATCTCGCTGCGTTTCAACAACGGGAAGAGCAGGTTCTTAGGGAAGGACAGCACGTCCTGCAACTGGCCGACCACCAGCTTGCGGATGCGCGTGCGGGCCAGCAGCGCCGCCATCTTCGGATAGAGCGCGGCGAGGCCGAGCGTCACCATGATGTCGGTCTCGGAATCGTCGATCTGGGAGGCGAGCTCCTCCTCCGAATAGAGCGGGCTGTAGTTCACGACGGTGCCGCCGGCCTTGAGGATGCCGAAATAGGAGACCACGAATTGCGGGCAGTTCGGCAGAAACAGCCCCACCTTGACGCCCTTCTCCACGCCGAGGCTGCGGAACCCGGCCGCGGCGCGGTCCACCATCGCGCCGAGTTCCGCATAGCTCCAGGTCCGGCCCAGGAAGTCCATCGCCTCATTGGCGGAGAAGCGCCGGACGGCCTCGTCCAGGATCGCGAAGAGCGGCCCTTCGGGGATCTCCGCGTCCCATTTCACATTGTCGGGGTAGCTCGCGAGCCACGGGTGCCGGTCGCCTGTCATGCGCTTCCCTCCGCTCGGGCTGTGGGGCCGAGGCGCGATATTAGCCCGGATTCCCCGCCCTCGCCACGGGTCCCGCCGCGGGATGTCGCAGTCCGGGGCGCGGCGGCCGACCCGCCCTGTGGACGGCGGGAGGCGGGGCGCGCTATGGTTGCAGCCGGCGCGTCCCGCCCGCGAGAGGAACCCATGGCCGCCGCATCCCCGGACCGCATCCGCAGCGCGCTGGAACAGGCCGGCGTGCAGGCTGACGCCGCCGCGCTGGCGGAGGCCGCTATGTCTTCCGCATTTCTCAGGACCGCATATGTCTCGGGCGTCCAGCCCGGGCCGAGCGCCTGTTCGACATAGAGCTTGGCGAACTCCTTGTCGGTCACGAACTGGCAGAGCGGGTCGAGCAGCGAGCCATCGACCTTGAGCCGGTAGAGACGGTCGGTGAACCGCTGCGGCGCGCAGGCCGGGCCGCCGCCCCTGCTTGCGGATGAACCGCCGCCGGCAGAATTCCTCATCGCCCCGCGGGCTGCGCGGCAGCATCCGCCTCGGGATCGGCCGGAGGAGCAGGCTCATGCCTCAGCGCGCCCGCCGGCGGCGGGTGCAGAACCGGCTTCTCCGGCAGGGCGGCCGGGCCCCACGCGGAGATGTCGGGATCGGCCTTCGACCCTCCCCCCCCCCCCCCGTGTGACAGGCGGTCGCGGACATAGCCCGCGAGTCCGCCGAGCGCGCCCAAGGCCCAGAGCAGCCGGGCGGGGCCGTTGGCGAGGTCGCGGAACTGGCGGCCCGGCGGACGGCCGAGATGCAGCCCCAGCCGGGTGATCTTGCGGGCGGCGTTCAGGAAGACCTTCGGGCTATGGCGCCAGTAGCCGGTGTCCTCATTGAGAATAGCCAGCGCCCTGAGATAGTTGCCGCGCGGCCACTTCACCGCCTGCGACAGCTTGTCGGAGAGGCGCGCCACGCCGTCATTGCGCCAGTAACGGCGGATCGGACGGTCGACGAACAGCGTTTCGTAACGGTCCGAAAGCCGGTTCCAGTATATTCCCGGAGGGCAGTTCTCGGAATGCGTGAGCTCTCCGAACGCCCGCTCCCGGAATATCCCGGTCTTCAGCACCCGAACGAAATCCGAGGTCATGCCGTGAAGGTATCGCGCCTCCCGGTTCGTCGCTTTCACGACCGTTTGCGGCAGGTTCGCGCCGGCGCTCGACCCTCCGACAAGCCGTCCCGTCTCGTCCACGCAGCGAAAGGCCAGCCCGCACACGCCGAGGAGCGCATCGACGCCCGTCTCCCGCCGCCAGCGAAGCACCGTCTCGACGGCGTCTTCAAACAGCTCGTCGTCGCTGTCGAAGCGCATCGTGTAGTCCCCCGAGACGAGGCCCCGGCCGGTATTGAGCGCCGGCGTCTGCCCACGGTTGTTCTCATAGCGATACCAAGTGATCGGGAAGTCCGCCTCGGCCTGCCAGCGCGCCAGCAGCGCCGGCGTTTCGTCGGTGGAGCCGTCGTCCACCACGACCCACTCGAAATCGCGCACCGTCTGCCGCCGCAGGCTCTCATAGGCCCGGGGCAGCACATGCGCCCGGTTCCAGGTCGGCGTCAAAATCGACAGGGCCGGCCCGGCCATATCCGTTCTCCTTCCGGGAGCGAAACGTGTCCGCCGCCCTTCCGCCGAAGCGGAGGCAAGACGCCGGAGCGGCGCCATGGTATGAGCCGGGGCCGGCCGCAGGGCAAGCGGGGAATATATGACGGTTCGCAAGGACGCCAGAGGGTTGCCGCTGGCCAATCGGTTCAAATTCGCGCGGCACAGGTTCTATGCCGCAGTTGGGTATCAACGGCGCGTCTCGCTGCAATTGCGGGAGGTGGACGGCTATTGCCGCATTTCGGCGCCGGACGGCTCGGTGTTCCACACTTCGCCGGCAAACTGGTGGCGCTACAAGAGGGGACTGGCCGCCCGCCTGAGCGGTCTGGACAGACAGTATCTTTTCACCGCGCTCGAACCGCCTCCCGGCCCGGTGCTCGATATCGGAGCGCATGTCGGGGAATTCTCGCTGCTGGCCTTGAACGCGGGGCGGACCGTTTATGCGGTCGAACCGGATCCGGACGCCCGCGCCTGCCTCAAACGGAACCTGGCGGGAAAGGAAGCGCTAAACGTAATCGACGCGCTGGTCTGGAATGCCGAGGAAGAGTTGACCTTCAGCCTTGCCGCCGCCTCGGCCGACAGTTCGATTTTCGACGCGGCCGACCCCGAAAGCCAGACAGGCATTGTCCGCCGTTGGACCGTCACTCTGGATCGGCTCGCCGAAGATCACGGGATCGACGCGCTGGCCTTCCTCAAATGCGATGCCGAAGGCGCGGAGCCGGAAGTGCTCGAAGGCGCGCGGAAATTGCTTCGGCGGACAACCCGCATCGCTATCGACACCGGCCCCGAACGTCAGGGCAGCCGGACAAGCGGCGCCTGCGAGGCGCTGCTGCGCGACGCCGGCTTTTCCGTGCACACGCGCAAGCGCGGCCGGATCGTGACCTACGGATCGCGCGGCCCCGGAAGCCTGCCCGGCTGATCGCACAAGGCTTCGGAGACCGGCATGGTGATGGAACCCTATCCGTTGCCCTGACGAGTTGTGGTCGTTTCGACCTTCTGGAGCGAACGCTGCGCTCGCTGCTTCCGAGACTGGACGGGCCGCTTGCGCGCGTGCTCATCGCCGAGGATTCGGGCAACCGCGCTGTCCTCGATGTCGTGCGACGGTTCGACGGGCAATACGCAAAGATCGAGGCCGTCGTCAACGATCCGCCCCTGGGGCAAGTGAAGAGCATCGACCGGCTCTACTCCCGGATCGAGACCGAATGGATGTTCCATTGCGAGGACGACTGGGAGTTTTTCTCGGACGGGTTCATCGAGAAATCGTTCATTCTCCTCAAGGAATTCGACCGCTTCTCCATGGTGTCACTGATAGGTCGGACCAAATTCGAAGGAAGGGACTACTTCCTACCCGGCCCCCTTGCACATTCCGGCGTCCGGTATTTCGCCGTCAATCCGGGCGAGTCGGTCTGGACAGGTCTGTCCTTCAATCCCGGACTGCGGCGGATGCGCGACTACCGGATCGTCGGCCCCTACGCCGATTACGGCGTCACAGCCGGTGAGCGCGATGTGTCGATGGGCTATCGGGAACTCGGCTACTCGTTCGCCTATCTCGCGGAGCCGGCCGCGCGGCATATCGGCGAGGGACGGCACATCCGCAAGCAGGAGAAGCCGGCCGGCTTCGGCGGCAAGATGGTGGTTTCGGCGCGGAAGCGGCTGGCGTGGCTGCGCCGGAAGCTCGCCCCGCAGACCGACCCTGTCCTCCGGGCAAAACAGCGTCTGGACCGGGGCCGGGCCGGCGACTGCAGCCGGCGCAATGAGCCGGGGCGGCGGAAACGACCATGAACGAATCGGGAAAAAGCGGTATAGTCTGCCCGGCTGTATGAGCCTGCGAGGAACGCGCTGGAAGAAGCCCCGCAGAACTGACAGATGTTCGCCGGCCTCGCCGTGTTGATAATCGGGCTTATCGCCTGGTTGCGCTCCGATATCCGGCGGCTGGATGACCGGATGAGCCGCGTGGAACGGGAAGTAACCGGGGGTCAAGAGCGAAACCGATTCGGTCAAGACCCTGATCGCTTCCATCAACGGCGAGATCGTTTCCCTGAAGGTCGATGTCGGTTTCATCGGGGGCAAGCTCGACCTGCTGGAGCGCTACATCATGCGCCGCAACGACCCGGCCGCCGCAGCCCCGACGGAGTGACGCGGCCGCCCGTCGTCACGCCCCGGCCCGCGCCCGCAACACCCGGTCGGCCACCCCCTCATATCCCTCCACCGCCCGCTCCATCGAGAACCGCGCCGCCTTTCGCCGCAACGCCGCCTTGTCCACTGGCCGGTCGAGCGCGCGGAGCATGACGCGGGCCAGCGCCTCCGGGTCGCCGACAGGAGCGAGCAAGACCGGGTCCTCCAGGATTTCCGAGGGGCCGGCCGGGCAGTCTGTGGAGACGGCGGGACAGCCGCAGGCCAGCGCCTCCACCAGCGCGCCCGGAAAACCCTCATGGCGCGAGGAGAGGACGAACAGGGCGGCGCGGGCCATGAAGGCGTAGGGGTTCTCCGCCCATCCGGGCAGGGATACGCAGTCCCGCAGGCCGAGCGACCGCACCCGGCCTTCGAGATCGCTCCGCAAGGGGCCTTCGCCGAGGATGAGGAGCCGGCAGGGGCGCCCGGCCGCCACGCGCCGGAAGGCTTCGATGAGCGTCGGGAAGTCCTTCTGCGGCGCGAGCCGGCCGGCGCCCAGCACCACGGGCGGGCCGCTGTCGCTGAACCAGGGATGGTCCGGCGCCTCTTCCGCGCGCCGAAGGGCCTCCGGCGTCACGGCCGGGTTGTAGATGACCGAGAGCCGCGCCTCCGGCACGCCGACGACCTCAGCGACATTTTCCGCGACGCCCTGCGAGACCGCTGCGACATGCGCCGCCGCCGGGAACAGCAGCCGGCGGCGCAATGTGCGCCGGGTGCCGGGAGGCTCCACATTGCGGATGACCGGCACGACCGGCGGGAAGGCGTCCGGGCCGGCGAGGCGGGCGGCGTAGAAGGCCGCATGTTCGGCCTGGGGGAGATTGGCGGACAAGATGTCGGGCTGCTCGCGCGCCGCATAGCGGGCGAGGCGGAGCGCGCGGCCGAGCGCGGCGCGGCGCAGCAGCACCGGGGCGGCGGCCGGGAAATCGCGCACGAGGCCGGCCGCAAGCCGCGCCCCTTGCGCAAGCGGCGCGCGCTCCGGCCGCCACTCCGCGCCCGCCGGCATGGCGGTGGGATCCCGCCGCGCCCATGCCCGACGCCCGCAAAGCACAAGGAGCCGCGCCGCCTCCGGCACTTCGCGCGGATAGGCGACATGCGGGGCGAACAGCACGAGATCGACCTTGTGCTCCCGCGCCGCCAGCCCGCCCGCGACCCGGAGCGCCGTCCGCTCCGCCCCGCCGCCCGCAAGCGAGGGAATGACCATGGCGATATGCACCGTCAGCGGCTTCCGGGCGGCGAAACCGGCGCGGCCTCGAGCGGCGGCGCCCGGCTCAGGGCCAGAGCGCGCTCAGGGGGAAAGCGACGGCCTCGAAGGGCGGGAACGAAACCGGCTCGTCCTCCCGCGCCGAGCCGGCCCGCGTCCACCCGCCGCTCGCAAGCGCGAGCGCCTCCAGTGTCCTTGCCGCCGGATCGACGAACCACAGATGGCCGATACCCTCCCGCGCATAGACCGGGCGCTTCCCCTCCAGGTCCAGCTTCCGCGTGGAAGGGGAGAGAATCTCGCACACCCAGTCCGGCGCCAGCGTGGCGTAGGCGGCGCCGGGAAACTTCGGCATCCGCTCGCGCCGCCAGCCGGCAAGGTCCGGCGCCAGGATGTCCGCGCCGAAATGCAGCTGCGGCTCGTCTATGATCCACCAGCCGCCCGCTTCCGGCGCAGGCTCCCTGCGCGCTCATCCCGTCCGCTCCATCCGCTGGCGTTGCCCGAAGCTAGACGCGCGCAGCCTTCCTGTCACGATCGCCCGGCCCGGTCAGCCCATATGTTCGGCGAAGAAGGCGAGGCTGCGGTCGCGGGCGAACTTCGCCGACTCCTCGTGCCAGTCGCCGCGATGGTTGCAGTTGAAGCCGTGGCCGGCGGGGTAGATATGGACCTCGGCCCGGGGCTGGGCGGCGCGGATCGCCTCCACATCCTCCATCGGGATGCCGTGGTCCTGCTCGCCGAAATGCATCAGCAGCGGGTTCTTCGCCGCCTCGTCCTTGAACCGCACGATCTGCCCGCCATAGTAGCAGACGCTGGCGTCGACCCCGATGCGGGTGGCGACCAGGAAGGAGGAAGACCCGCCCCAGCAATAGCCGACGGAGCCGATCTTTCCCGCGCCCGCGGCCCTCAGCCTCTCGATCGTCGCGGCCATGTCCCGGACCGCCACGTCGAACGGCGACCCGGCCATGATATCGCGGGCCTTCGCGATGTCCTCCGGCGTGTAGCCGCATTCGAAGCGCCGCTCGACCCGGTCGTAGAGCGAGGGGGCCCATGCCAGATAGCCGTCCGCCGCATAGCCGTCCGCCACCTCGCGGATATGCGCGTTGACGCCGAAAATCTCCTGGATGACCAGAATGCCGCCCTTCGGCGCGCCCTCGGGCGCCGCCGTGTAGCACCCGAACCCGAAGCCGTCGCCCGACGCAATCTCGATCCACTCGCCCATCGTCTTCCTCTCCCGCCAAAGGCGTTCCCGTTCGCGGGCTGTTTACCGCCTCCCCCCCGCGCCTGCAAACCGCGCCCGTTCAGGCGAGGCGGGCCATGACCTCGCGGAAGCGGGCCAGCGGGGCGTGGTTGCGCAGCATGGTGAGCGGCACGCTGAAATGGCCCCGGCGCCAGATGAACCGGTTCTCGCGCGGCACGCCCCAGCGGTCGATCAGCGCCCGCGCGCCGCGATAGGGCGTCACCTCGTCACAGGCGCCCAGCACGCTGACGATATTCTCCGGCGCAACGGAGGTCCCGTCCACCGGGTCGAGCAGCGGCATGAACCGCCGGGCGCGCTCCGGCGTCCAGCCATGCGCCATCGTGGCGCCGGCGATGCCCCAGGCCCGGGCGAGCGAGCCCTGCATCGCTTCCTCGATGCGCCCGCAATGCGTGACCAGGAACATCGCATCGGGCCGCAGCCGCTCCGGCCAGCCGCGCGCCCGGTCGGAGACGATCTGCGTCGTCATCGCGCCGAGGCTGCTGCCGCCGATGGCGACCGGCCCCCGGCCCGCCTGCCGGCACCAGTCGATGAGCACGGCCCATTCCCGCACGGCGGCGGTGAAGTGGTCGAGCGCCCCGCAAGGCGCCGTCGCGACGAACTGCTCGCCGCCATAGCGGCCGGGGGGGACCCGCCGGCCGTGCCACGGCGCTTCCGGCCGCACCACCCGCATGCCGGTGGACGCCAGGCCCTCTATTTCGTCCGCCACCCCGCGCCAATGGTCGAACTCGACCCCAATCCCGTGACCGAAGATCAGCGTCGGCGGGTCGACGGCGCCGACAGGCTCATACACCCGGGCGACGACGACGTCGCCCATGCGGGCCGAGGGGGAGGGAAACCGTATCCAGTAGTCTCGCCGGCCGGTCGCGGCCGGGAAGGCGTGCGAGGCGCGCACGGCCGGCATGGGGTCGGGCGCGGCGAAGGCGCCTGCGGGCGCGGCGAGGAAGCCGCCATAGAGCGCCTCCACCTCCGCCGGCTCCGGGATGCGCCAGCGGAAGGGCGCGGCCCGGCCCCAGGCCGCGAAGGGCGCGAAGCTCCAGCGCAGCGTGTTGTAGGCATGACGGTCGAACAGCCGCGCCCGCTCCGCCTCCCGGAGAACGGCCGGGAATGGGGCGGCGGGGCCGAAAAAGGCGTTCTCCCAGGCGCGCTCGCGTTCCAGGACTCGCGCCCGGACCCGCTCGAAACGGCCGAGGCGCCGCCCGAGCGCGCGCTCCTGGCGGAGGGACGGCGACATGCCGACCTCGAAGACATACCGCTCGACGGAGCCTTCCGCGGCCCGCGCCGCCGCCCAGAGCCGGGAGAGCGGGAAGAACCAGCCGGACAGGACCGCAAGCGCCGCGCGGTCGAACCAGGGCTGCGCGAACAGACCGCCGAGCGGCGAGCGGAGACATGCGATCATGAACTCCGGCGCCGGGAGGCCGCGATTTTCGGATTTATCCAGAGTCCGCCCGCTTCCGTTCGAGATGGGTTCGCAATTGCTGGATCGACGCCGCGTAACAGGCCAGCAGCGGGTGCCGGCGCTCGTCCGGAGCGAACCGGCCGTTCCTCACCCCAATCAACCGCCGCTTCTGCAAGGACCGCACCGCCGTTTCGATGTCCGCAACCTCGCCGCCTTCCTTCAGGCCGATATGGGCGCCGAGCGCGCGCGCGTCATCGAGCCATTGCAGTGCGCGGCGTTTTATCGCTTCACCGTCCAGCGGCCCGTCCGCCTCCATCAGCACGGTCGAGACGACAGGCACGGCCAGCACCGGCACGATGCCGACCCAGCACCTTGCGATAGATCGGGTCGCCGGACTCGCGGCGCAGGATTATAGACGCCGGCGAGGCGCAGCAGGCTGCGGAGCGGCCAGACGCGCGCCCATTCGCCGGCGCCGCAGGACAGCGCGACCGAGCGGGCGGCGAGATAGGTCACCAGCATGTAATCGACATTGCTGCGATGGTTGATGAAGAAGACCATGGCGGTGTCCGGCGGCGCCTTCGCCGCGGCCCGCTCATGCGCGAAGCCCAGCCGGACGCGGTGGAAGCCGCGCAGAAGCCGGCGGGCGATCCAGTAGCCCGGCTTGAAGTAGAAACAGGCGTTGAAGGCCGGCGCCATCTCGCGGGCGATCGACGAGACCTCCGCCATCAGCCTCTCGCGCTCCACGCCGCGCTCGGCGGCGACAGCGCCCACGGTCCGCATTACTTCGGGGTCGAAGACGAGGCGGTCGATCGGCACCCGGCGGGTCGTGAGCTGGAAGGTCGGCAGCTCCAGGCCGAACCGGGCGTTCACCTCGGCGATAGCCCGGTTGACGCGCCGGCGCAGATGCCAGCGCATCCCCGGAAGGAACACTTCGTCCACGGCCGCGAACACCGCCAGCGCGACGATGACGGCGAACAGCCAGACCGGCAGCGAGATCGTCGATGTCATCGGTGTCCGGGCCGGCCTGTCGAGCGCATTCCCCGGAACCCTCTCGCTTGGCGCCGCCGCATCGGACCTGTCGAGGACCGGACGAAGGGCGGCGGGTGGACAGCCGCGATGAAGGCGGAACCTTGTCCCTTGCGGTTCCGCGCTGTCAAGAAAGGCGGCGGCGGCGTCCCGCAGGGCGTCACACGGTGAAGTCCGTGAATTCCACCGCTTCGGATTCGGTATCGAGCACGGCGAAGCTCAACCGGCGGCCGTTGGCGTGGTCGCGCGCATCCCCGGCCGAGCCCGGATTGACGACCAGCACCTCGCCAACCCGCTCGGCCACCTGCATATGGGTGTGGCCGTAGAGCACGAAGCGCGCGTCCGCCTCGCCGAAGCGGCGGAACGCGCGGCTGTGCGGATAGACATAGGCGCCGTAAGGCTCCCAGGCGGTCGAATGGACCATCAGCAAGGTCTTGCCGCCATAGTCGAGCCGCCTTCGGCGCGGCTGCCCGCCGAGCCACGCCATCAGGTCGGAATCGATCCATTCCGCCTGCCGCGCGCGCTCGCCGCCGAGGCCGAAGAACACCTCTTCGTGGTTGCCGAGGATCGTCTTTGCGCCCCGGTCGCGCAGGAAGGCGGCGACCTCGTTGGAGAACCGGTATTCGTAGATGGAATCGCCGAGGCACAGCAGGTCGTCCACCGGCCCCATGAGCGCGGCCGCCGTTTCGAGGCCCGCAATGTTGCAATGCAGGTCAGAAACGATGCCGATCCTCACGGCTTCGCCAGTCCCAGGCCGTATGTTTCGAGGTCGAGCCGGTCGAAGATTTCCCGCCGCAGGATGCCGGCGACCGACTCGACCGACGGCGCCGCCTCGGCGAACAGGCCGCTGTATTTGTCGTGAAGCCGGCGGAAGCCGGCCACCAGCGCGTTCGCTCCGTCTCCTTCGGACCGCAGTTCCACCGTCCCGTTCCCGGCGTCGAAACCGACCGCCCCGCGCACCAGCGCCGGATGGGCGCGGCTGAAGGCTGTGCCGGCATCCGCCATCGCCTTGCGAGCCCTTTCGTCGGCGGACCGGTAGGCAAGCGTTGCCGCGGCGAGCCCCAGGGGCGCGGCGTCCAGCAGAGCCTCCCGTTCCTCGGGCGCCAGCGTCCGCCAGAAACCGAGATTGGCGGAAAACGGACTCGACACCCGGTAAACGCCCAGATGCATCGCCGTGACCGTCCGCACTCGGCGCGCAAGCGCCGGCTCGGCGAGCAGCGCGACCGGGCCGAGCACGGCGTCGATCCGCCCCTTCTCGAGCGCAGCCGCCAGGCGTCCGGCGACCGGCTCCGGTTGGCCGCGAAGGCGCCGCAACAGGTCGTCCCAGGGCGGCCCGGGGCTGGCGACGCGGGCTCCCTCGAGCGAGTCCGCCCGCGCCAGCGGCGTCGGCGACAGCAGATGGAAGGGCCCGGCCGCATGGCTGCCGAGGAAGACGATGCCGCGTTTCGCCAGAGCCTCCAGACAGCGCCGGCAATGCAGCATGACAAACTCCGTCATGGCGGCGGCGGCGGCCATCGGATCGGGCCCGGCCAGCGCCAGGCGGCCGAGCGTCACCCGGTGCGGAAGCCCGGCCGGATGGGCCGCGAGCGTGGCGTAGCCCATCTGCGCATCGCCCTCGGCAAGGCCGGCCAGCGCGCGTTTGCGGCCGAGCAGGGAGCCGTCCACGAACAGTCGGAACGCGAACCGCTCGTCCCGCTCCGCCGCCTTGACGAAAGCGCGCCATCCCGCGGCGACGACCGGATGGGCGGCCGGCAGCGGCAGGTTGACGGAGACGATGCGCGCGCCCGCCGCCGGACCCGGAAACGACGCGGCGGCCAGCAACAGGCAGCCGGCAAGGACGGTTCCAGCCCGGTTCACGGGCGTTCCGCCGCCGTCCCTTCCCCGGCCGGCGCCACCCGGGCGGCGCAGAACTTGAACTCCGGAATCTTGCCCCAGGGGTCGAGCTGCGGATTGGTCAGCACATTTGCAGCCGCCTCGACATAGGCGAACGGCGCGAAGACGAGGCCGGTCGGCACCGCGCCGTCCATGCGCGCGGTGAGCTCGATGGCGCCGCGCCGGGTCTCGATGCGCACCCGGTCGCCCGGCGCAAGGCCGAGCGCGCGCAAGTCCGCCGGCGCAAGGCTCGCGGTGGCCTCCGGCTCGATGGCGTCCAGCATGCTCGCGCGCCGCGTCATGGCGCCCGTGTGCCAATGCTCCAATTGACGCCCGGTGGTGAGCACCATCGGGAACTCCGCATCGGGCTCCTCGGCGGGAGGCACAATGTCGGCCGGCACGAACCGCGCCCGGCCGTCGCCGGTCGGGAAGCGGTCCGCGAACACGACCGGATGGCCCGGATGGTCCGGCCCGTCGCACGGGTAGGTCACGGCGCTCTCGGCCTCGAGGCGGTCCCAGCCGATATGGTCCAGGGACGGCATCAGCCCCGCCATTTCGGTATAGATCTCGCGCGGATGGCCGTAGTTCCAGTCGAGGCCCATGCGCCGGGCGATGTCCCGGACGATCCGCCAGTCCTCCCGCGCTTCGCCCGGCGGAGCGAACGCCTTGTGTCCGCGCTGCACCTGCCGGTTGGTGTTGGTGACGGTCCCGTCCTTCTCCGGCCAGGCCGAAGCCGGCAGCACGACATCGGCGAACATCGCCGTCTCGGTAAGAAACAGGTCCTGCACGACCAGGTGGTCGAGCCCGGCGAGCGCCTCGCGGGCATGGGTCGCGTCCGGGTCGGACATCGCCGGGTTCTCGCCCATGATGTACATGGCCCGCACATCGCCCTTGTGGATCGCATCGACGATCTCGACCACGGTCAGGCCCGGCTCCGGGTCGAGCGCCACCCCCCAGGCGGCTTCGAAACGGGCCTGCGCCTCCGGTTCGGCCACCCGCCGGTAGTCCGGATACATCATCGGGATGAGGCCTGCGTCGGACGCGCCCTGCACATTGTTCTGCCCGCGCAGCGGATGCAGTCCGGCGCCCGGCCGGCCGACATGGCCGCACATCAGCGCCAGCGCGATCAGGCAGCGGGCATTGTCGGTGCCGTGGACATGCTGCGAGACGCCCATGCCCCAGAAGATCATCGCGCGCCCGGCCCGCGCATAGACACGCGCCACCTCCTTCAGCATCCCGGCGTCGATGCCGCAAAGCGGGGCCATCGCCTCCGGCGGGAAGGCGGCGAGATGGTCCTTCAGCGCCTCGAAATCGGCCGTGTGCGCGGCGACATACTGGCGGTCGTAAAGCTCCTCGGCGACGATGGTGTGCATGATCGCGTTCAGCATCGCCACATCGCGACCGGGCCGGAATTGCAGCATATGCGTCGCGTGGCGCTTCAGCGCCTGGCCGCGCGGGTCCATGACGATCAGCGCCGCGCCCCGCTTCGCCGCCTGCTTGAAATAGGTGGCTGCGACGGGGTGGTTCTCGGTCGGGTTGGCGCCGATAACGATCAGCGCGTCCGCATTCCGCGCCTCGTTGAAGGTCGCGGTCACCGCGCCGGAGCCGATGCCTTCCAGCAGCGCCGCCACCGAGGAGGCGTGGCAGAGCCGCGTGCAGTGGTCCACATTGTTGGAGCCGAAACCGGCGCGCACCAGCTTCTGAAACAGGTAGGCCTCCTCGTTCGACCCCTTGGCCGAGCCGAGTCCGGCCAGCGCGCGGCTTCCATGCGTCTCCTTTGCGGCCCGGAGCCCGGCCGCGGCCCTGTCCAGCGCCTCGTCCCAGCCCGCCTCGCGGAAATGGGTCAGCGGCCGGGCGGGATCGACATTCAGGCCTTTCGGCGCGCCGTCGCGGCGGACCAGCGGCTGCGTCAGCCGCTCGGGATGGGAAATATAGTCGAAGCCGAAACGCCCCTTGACGCAAAGCCGCTGTTCGTTGGCCGGCCCGTTGCGGCCCTCGACCGAGATCAGCCGGTCGCCGCTTATCGAATAGGCGATCTGGCAGCCGACGCCGCAATAGGGGCAGACGCTGTCCACCTGCCGGTCGGGCGGCGGCTTGCCCAGCGCCGTCTTCGGCATCAGCGCGCCGGTGGGGCAGGCCTGCACGCACTCGCCGCAGGCCACGCAGGTCGAGGCGCCCATGGGATCGTCGAAATCGAAGACGATCTTCGCCGCCGCTCCGCGCCCGGCCATGCCGATGACATCGTTGACCTGCACCTCCCGGCAGGCGCGCACGCACAGATTGCAATGGATGCAGGCGTCGAGATTGACCGCCATGGCCGGGTGGCTGACATCCTCCGCCGGCGCCTCGCGCCCGGGCAGCCGCCCGGCTTCCAGCCCGGCATCGGCGACCCAGCGGCCGAAATGCGATGCGGGGTCATGGGCCTCGGCCGGCTGGTCGGCCAGCAGCAGCTCCAGCACCATGCGCCGGGCGCGTTCCGGCCGGTCGCCGGCGCTGTTCACGATCATGCCCGCCTCGGGGCGCCGCAGGCAGGACGGCGCAAGCGCCCGCTCGCCCTCGATCTCGACCATGCAGGCGCGGCAATTGCCGTCGGGGCGGTAGCCCGGCTCGGGCGCATGGCAGAGATGGGGAAGCACCGCGCCGAGGCGCGCCGCCGCCTCCCAGATGGTTTCTCCCGGCAGCGCCAGCGCCTCGCATCCGTCGAGCGTGAACGGGACGGGACGGGCGGTCGTGTCGGACTTGTCGGTCATGAGCGCGCTCGCATTCCCCCTGCCCGTTTCCCGCATATTAGAGCGGTTCCCCGACGGGAGGAACGCCTTGTATAGCGGATGGCCGGGCGTCCGGTCCGGAAGAAGCGGCTCTCGACGGACCGCCGGTTTCGGCGTGCAGCGAAAAGCGTTTCTTTTTGTCTGGTCTAGCGGCGGAATATTTGCGCGGTCAATTGGGGACACGCCACATCCGAGGCCGACATTTTCTTGCGGTTTCGATCTGATCCGGCGCCGGTTGTTCGGCGTGCGATCGCACCGGCATCGGATTTCGGCAGCCTGTCCGGCGATCCGCTTCGGCGCCCCCGGTTGAGCTTGTGTCTGCGCCGGGCGTCTCGGGACTTGCGGTAGTCCGGTCGATGCGCGTTGACCCGGGGGCTCCCTTGGCTCAGCCTTTCTGCGGGAACGGGGCGACGGAGGCCGGATGTTTGTCGGGATCGAGAGGCTGTCTTCGCTGGCGGCTGCGGGCTTGCTGGCGGCGGTCCTGTCCGGCTGCGGCGGCGGCGGCGGTTCTCCGCCCGTGCCGCCGCCAGGTGGCTCTGCGCCGGTTGGCTCTCCGCCGGTTGTATCGCCTGTGCCGCCGGAGAGCGGGGTTCGCTCGCACGGAGGCGGGCTGGCGGAGCCCCGGCGTCCCCGCGAACCCGCCTCGTGGGAGACCGCCGAGTACAAGCGCTCCACCGGACTCGCGCTGATCGACGCGAGCGGGGGGTACGCGCGCCGCGCCGCGGGCCGGCCCGGCGGCGAGGGCATCACCGTGGCGGTTCTGGACAACGGGGTCGACTTCTCGCATCCCGATCTGGCGCGCGGCCGGTTCGACGGGGAGACCGCGTTTCGGAGCGCCCGGTTCTCTCGCGAGCACGGGACGCCTGTCGCGGGCATCGTCGCCGCGCGCCGCGACGGCTCCGGCGTGCACGGCGTTGCATACAAAGCGAACCTGCGGAGCATAGCGACCTGCGGGATCGTCGGCGGCTGCGCGGGGGACCCCCCGCACGCGGACTCCGTCGACACCTTAGCGGCCTCCATCGCGTCCGCGGCGGGTCTGACGCGGACTTACGGGAGCGTGTCGTCCAAACCCGCGGCCAGCTCCCACATCGTCAACATGAGCTTCGCCTATCCCGGTCTTCGCAACGTTCCCCCGATCGCCCGCGCGATGCGGGACGCGGCCGGGGCGGGCCGGGTCATGGTCGCCGTCCTGGGCAATTGCGGCGACGGCGGGGACGAGTGCGCCGCCAACAACGGCCGGGGGGCCCTGGGGGCGCCGGCCGCCCATGTGGCGAACCCGGGGATCGCAGGCTTCGCGATCGCGGTCGGATCGCTCGACGAGAGCGGCGCGGGAAGGGCCGCCCACAGCAACACCTGCGGCCCGGTCAAGGAGTACTGCCTGTTCGCGCCGGGCGAGCGCATCCGCGCCGCCCGGGCGGGCGGCGGGCATGACTGGGTCGAGGGCACGTCCTTCGCCGCCCCGCACGTCTCCGGCGCGGCCGCGGTGGTGTGGGCCGCGTTTCCGCACAAGGACGGCGCGGAGATCGTGGAGCGCCTGCTGACGACGGCCCGCCCGCTGGACGGGCAGAAGATCTCCGACACGTTCGGGCGCGGGGCGCTGGACCTCGGGGCCGCGATGAACCCGGTCGGGTCCCTGAGCCTGCCCGCGGGCGCCGCGGGCCCGGTTCCGCTGGCGGACAGTTTCGTCGATCTGCCGCCGGGCTTCGGGGCGCCTTCGGGCGCCGCCGCCCTGGCCGGCGCCGTCGTGTACGACGAGCAGATGTTCCCCTTCCGCCGCGATCTGGCCGCGCTCTTCCGGCCGGCCGGGCGACGCGCCTCGGAGGGGGCGTTGCGCGCCTTCCTGTCGGCGCCCGGCGAACCGTCCCGGATCGTGCCCCTGGGGCGGCGGGCGGCGCTTCAATTCGCGCACGGGGGCGATGCGTTCGACCCGCACGGGACGGCGGCGGACCGGGACCGCGGGACGGTGCGCGACTGGCGCCTGCGTTTCGCTCCGGCTCCGGACCTGGCGGTCGCCGTCGGGCCGGGGGTCCATGCGCTCGGGTCGTCGAACGGTTTCGCCGCCGCGCGGGTGCGCCGCGCCGTGTTCCGGGACGCATGGGCGGCGGCGCCGTTCGCGGCGCTCGCCGGACGCGGCCCCGGACTGAGCCTCGACTGGCGGGTCGACGGGGACACGCAAATCGACTTCGCGGGCAAGCGCGGAGAGGGCTACTCCGGGTCGGCGAGAGCGCGGTTGGCCTCGCTCGGGATCGTCCGCCGGTTCGGCGGCCGCATCGTCCTCGGCGCGCGCGTCGGCGCGTTGCGCGAGAGCGGATCGTCGATGGGTATCCGGGCCGGGGGGGCTTTCGCGGGCGCGGCGGACGCCGCGACGCGCTTTCTCGACCTCGGCGTCGAGGGCCGCGTATCGGACGGTGTGACGCTGTTCGGAAGCCTCAGCCGCGGCGTCGCTTCCGGCGGCGCGCCGGAGCGGGCGTCCCTGGTTTCGCAATGGGGCAGTGCGCGCGCCGGGTCGTTCGCGGTCGGCGCCGAGGCGGAGCGGCTCTGGCTGGCGTCGGACCGGCTCACGCTGACCGCGTCGTCGCCGTTCCGGGCGCGCGGCGCGGCGGTCCGCATCGACGTTCCCGACCGCGAGGTGGCCGACGGGGTCGTGCGCTACACGTCGCGCGTCGTCGATCTGGCGCCTCGTGGGCGGGAGATCCGGCTGCAGGCGGCGTACGAGATGCAAGGCGGCGATGGCGTATCGGCCGCGGTCGGCGGCTATGCGCGCATCGAGCCCGGCCACGACGACTCGGCCGCGCCGGAGTTCGGCGCGGCGGCGAAGATACGCCTGGCCTTCTGAAGCGCCGGGATCGATGCGGCTCGACGGCTTCGCGGCGGCGGCCCTGGCGATCGCGCTCTGCGGCTGCGCGGAAACCGCGGCCCGGGAGCCGCCGCCGGGCGCCATCCGGCTCGGGGAGGATGACTACATGGTCCCGGCCGGGGACGACGGATCGGGATGCCCGCGATACGCGCCCCGGTCGGGCGGGCGCGCCGTCGCCGCGGCGGTCTTTTACCGCAAGGCGGACGGCGGCTTCACGCTGTACCGGTCCGACACGGGGTGCGGCGACCGGGCGCCGGGAAGCCGCCGCGATGCCGGAAGTTCTGGCGACGATCGGGCGGTCGCGCGTGGACCGGCGGCCCCGTCGGAAGCGCTCCCGGCGCCGGTCTCCGGGCCGGTTTCCGTCCGGGATCGCCAGGGCGAAAATGGGGGTTGACATTGCCGGGGGGGGAGGGGAAGATGCAGGGTGTTTCGTGAGTTCTCCGGGTGGGGACTTCATGTCTGTTACGCAGCTCAGGTCGGGCTTCCGGGTCCGGTGGACAATCGACTGAGGAGAGTTGAGCGATGGCGAGGAAGAACTGGATGACTGCTCTGGCGTGCTGTGCGCTTCTGGCGCTGGGCGCGTGCTCGAGCAGCGGTGACAAGAAGACCGCAGGCGCCCCGGGGCAGGGCCCGGGCCCCGCTCTGGCGGTGGGATCGGTGGAGGCGGCGGAGAAGGCCCTGAACGACGCGCGGACGGCCGTGGCGGCGGCGGAGATGGCCTTAAATGCGGCCGTGCTGCCGACCGATGATGATTCAGCGGCGTCCGAGGCGTCCGTGGCAGTGTCGCAGGCCGATGATGATCCGGCGCAGGCCCTTAAGGAAAGCGCGCGCGCGGCCCTGGAGGTTGCGCGGACGGCCCTGGAGGACGCCGTGGCAGCGGCTGAAGCTGCCGTGGCCGCAGCCGGGGAGGATGACACGGAAGCGGCGGAGGTCCTGCGTGAAGCGAATACTTTCAAGGAGACTGAGCCTCTGAAGCTTGTGGAGCTGACCGTTGACGTGTGGGACGCGGAGGAGGCGGTGACCGCGGCCGGGGACGATGTGACGCTCACTCAAAAGCAGGCTTTAAGGCAGGCTTTGAAAACGGCCCAGGAGAACTTGGATGAGGCCGTGAAGACGTCGGATGCCGAGGACGACCTGAAGACGGCGTTGTCGGATGTCGTGGACGATGCGAAAGAGGTGGTGACGAGCTTGGCCTGGGCCAAGGGCGCGGGTCTGACGCCGGGCGACGCAAGCGCCGCGGTGGTGGGCACGGTCCCGGTCGCCAAGGTCGACCGGCACCCGCGCACCAAGCCCGGTGGCGCGCCGGATGGCTGGACGGAGCTCGATATCAAAGATGAGGGCGTTGCCTACGCCGAGGGCGATGTCGTGATGTCCCCGAACGGCGACGGCACCACGAAGGATCTGAAGGCACGGGCGTTCACCACCCGTCAGTTTATATTTGAGCAAGGTAAAAACGCTTACGATCCGCTGGTCGGCAATATGTCTGGAGAGATTAAGACGTCGATCCAGTTGACCGAGGACGGGCTGGTGATGAAGACCGGCGGCGACGTGGTCTCCTACGACATGCAGCGGAAGTTCACGGAAGGAAAGATGGACGACTGGTTCGACGGGGTGGACGCTACCTCGAGCTTGACCGCCGGCGCGACGGACATGACGGCTGATCATCTTGCCGATCTGGAAAAGCTCCAGGCTGCCGGAACGGATGTTGGCACGCTTCCTGAGTCTGCGACCGGGAAACTGGACGCCAAACAGGTCGCTGCGCTGCAGAATGCGAATATCCCGAAGTGCTGGGTCAGCGGCGTCAAATGCGGCAACTGGGCGCATGACGACCTGGAGATCACCTTCGGCGAGCCTTCTCAGGCTTCGGATGGCAGCGCGGTCTGGCACTGGAGCGCGCGGGCGCCGCTTGGCCCCGGCCAGGACGCCAGCAAGATCGCGGCGCTCAAGGACAGGCACGACCAGGACTTGGGTCAGTACGATCTCTGGCTGTCGAACTACGCCGGCAGCGACGAGAGTAACGCCGCAGACAAAAATTACCGCTATCTGTCCCATGCGGCCTACGGCATGTTCCAGCAGATCGACAACGTCAGCCCTTGGACCACGCGGCCCGAATATGTTCGTTCGCAGGCGTTCCATATCGGCTACGACGCGTTCTCGGAAGCCTATGGTGCGAGGACGAAGGACCTCAGTGGGCAGATCGGGGGCACGTTCAAGGGCCGCACCATGGCCCATGCCCTCTACACGAAGGCCGCAGGCAAAAAGCAGCGTCCCGACCGGTTTGAAAGCCTGCGGGGCGATATCGAGCTCGATGCGAAGATCGGCGGCACCGGCTCCGACGCAAACACGATCAAGGGGGCGATCGAGAATCTGCAGTACTTCGACAACAACCGCTGGAACAACGGCTATGAGGTGTCGAAAGTGGAGCTGAGTGGTCTCAGTAGTAGCGAAACAGCTCAGATCGCGGACGACGGCTCCTACAAGGGCACGGCGACGGCGGATACGGAGGGCGCCAAGATCTACACCTCCGGAGGCACCTTCGAGGGGAACTTCTACGGCCCCAAGAGCAAGCCGGAGACCGCAGGCTGGTGGCAGCTTTCCGACACCGCGAACGGGGAGGCAAAGCGCCGCATCATCGGTAGCTACGGCGCCGTGTGCACCGAGGGCTGCGGCAACTAAGTAGCCCTCCGGAACACGCCCCTCTCCCCGCCCCGGCGGGCGGGGAGGGGCGCCTTCAAGGCCCGCCGCTTCCCCTCGGTCGCGGCGGGTCTTTCTTTGCCGGACCGCAACCCCGCAGCTGTCGGCGTCGGGGCCCGGGCGCTTCTTTCGGGATGGGCGTCGATGACGCTCCTTCGCACCTTCCGCGCCGCCGCGCCGGGTCTTGCCGGCCCGGACGGCCGGATGCGCCGAAGGACCCGGCGGTAGCGGCGGAGCGAGGCGAGGCGTCGATCGTGGCCGGCAAGCCGGCGGAAGCACTCGCCCGGCTGCGGCCCCCGGCGCAACGCCCCCTTCGCGGCGCCGACCGGAGCACCCCCCTCTGTCACCCCGGCCGGAGCGCGGCGGAGAGCCGGGCTCGGTCTGCCGGGGCCGCGCAGGGGCAGGCGGGCGGCGCCGGGCTCCGGCTCGGGGGCCGGGGCGACAGGACGGAGCGGCAAGCTCGTCCGGGCAGCCTTCTCGAGACAGGCATCCCGCCGGAGCATGACAAAACATGACATTTCATGACATTTCATGACACTTCACGGCATGTCCCGGCATCGGCGGCGCGGCTCCGGCCGGAAGGCGTACATTCTTGCTTGCCCGGCTTCCGCGCGGTATGTTCCTGTCGGGCTTTGCGGTCGGCTCCGTGGTGGACGCGCCCGGAACGACAGGGCCGGGTCGGCGGCCCCGGAAGGAGAAGCAGCGGCATGGCAGGCGAAAGGGACGGCGGGTGGAGGAATTACGCCGGCTCGATGGCGGCGGGCGCCGGTGTCGCACCCTTGGGAGTTGCGGCGCTTGCGCTGATCTTCGTGCAGATCGATGGAGTCCGTTCGGATATCCGGGAGATGCGCCAGTCCGTCGCCGGCGCCGAAGAACGGCTGCGGGCGGACTTCAACGCGACGACGAACGACATTCGTTCCGAGTTGCGCGCGACAGCGGCGGATATTCGCGCAAACACCGAAAAGACAAGCAACTCCGTCGCCGCCTTGTCAGGCGCGGCGGCCAGGGACCGGGAGCGGCTTGCAGTGGTGGAGTTCGCGGTCAAATACGGGCTGGACGCCAGGCTGCCGGCCCCGATGCCGGCGGGCGAGCCCTTCGTCGATGCCCGGAACACCGAACACAAGGCCGGTCCGGACGGCTGACTTGCGCGAGCGCCCCCTACCGTCATGCCCGGACCGGTTCCGGGCATCTCTCCCGGGGCCGGCGCGGCGGCGGAAGTGAATGGCCGGAACAAGTCCGGCCATGACGAGTTACGTGTCGGGGCATGACGAGCAGGGCGCCCGGCGTCGCTCGGGGCGGGAGGCCGTCATATGCGCGCATCCGGTTCCGGCGCGCACCCTTTCAGCCTGAAGGGATCGCGCTGCAACGCATCTGACGCTTGCAACATCGGCCGGCGCCGGCCATAAACGCGCGGCGACCGACCGCCCCCGCGCAGTGCGATGCGTCCGGGAACGGCTTGCCGCCGACAGGCTGCAATTTGCCGCCGTCGCGGAGGGCGTTGCGTTGCTGTGGCGGATGGCGAGCCCGGAAGGCGTCGTTGGAACATTGCCCGATACGATTGCCGGGAGGCGAGTGACAATGCCGGAGCAGCCTCCCTCCGCGAGCCGCACTGCAAGGATGCGGCTCGCGAAGCCGCGGCGCCTGCCCTTTCCGCGCATCGCCCCGCCGGGCAAGGCCCCTCGCGTGAACGGCCGGACGGCCGCGAGCGGCGGCGGAAATCGCCGTCGGCATTTCAGCCGGCGGCGCAACCTCTCTTTCAATTCTTCGGCGCCGTGACCGTCGGCGCCGCGGTTTTCGCGTGCAGGAGCAAGCATCGATGACGATCCAGGGAAGTTTCCTCATGGCCGCGTTCGCCGCGCTCGCGCTTCTGGCCGCCGCGCCGGGCCTCGCCCAGGATGCGGCGAAAGGCCCGGCGGCGGCCGTAGCGCGCGGCGAGGCGCTGATCGTCGCCGGCCGGCCGGCGGCGGCGCTCGCCCTGCTGCGGCCCCTGGCCGAGCGCGCGCCCGACGACACCGACGCCTGGTTCTTTCGCGGCCTGGCGGCCGCGAACGCGGCGCGCCTGCCGGAGGGCCGGCCCGGCGCGCCCGCGACCGCCGACGAGCGCCGCGCGCTTCGGGACGAGGCGGAGGCGAGCTACCGCCATGTCCTGGACCGGCGTCCCGGCCTCGCCGGGGCGAGGCTCGAACTGGCCCGGACGCTGTTCGAGCGCGGGCGCTGCCTCGAGGAGCCCGACGACCTGCTGGAGCATCTGCTGGGCGACGACTGCGACGCGGCGGCGCACCACTTCCGGCGCGCCCTGGCGGGCGACCTTCCGGCGACGGTCGCGGCGGCGGTCTCGCGCTATCTCGCCGTCGTGCAGGCGCGCAAGCGGGTCTCCGGGCAGTTCCGCATGGCGGTGGCGCCGGACAGCAATGTCAATGCCGGCACCGAGGCGCGCACTTTCCGCCTGCGCGGCCTGCCGGTCGAGTTCAAGATCGACGAGGCGAACCGCAAGACCACCGGGGTCGGGGTGATCGTCTCGGCTTCGGGCGAGTATCTCCATCCCCTGGACCTCCAACCCTTCGAGGAGACGGCGACCCGGCTGCGTCTCGGCGCCGGCCTGTGGCGGCGCGACTATGGCGGCAGCCGCTTCGACGACATGACGGCCTCGCTGCACGCCGGACCGGAGGTGCTGTTTCCACGCGCCCGCGCCGCCCTGCTGGCCGTGGCGGACCGGCGCTGGGAAGGGGGCGACCCGTCGAGCCATAGCGTCGGCCTGCGCCTCGAAGGCCGCACGCGCCTCGCCGAGCCGCTGTGGCTCGGCGCCGGCGTCGAGCGGAAGGAGCGGCGCCACCGGAAAGCCAAATCCAGCGACGGCCCCCGGCTGGACCTCGACCTCGACCTCGCCTGGGCGGTGACTCCGGCGGTGACGCTGGGGCTGCGCGGCGGCTGGGGCCGAGCCCGCACAGAGAGCCCGAGCGCGCGCTCCCGCACGACCAGGGCGGGCGCGTTCGCCGCCGCCGACCTGCCGCCGGTTCTCGCCGCCGCCGGGTTCGCCGCCAGCGTCTCGCACGACATGCTGTTCACCGCCTACGACGAGCCGGGCTATGGGCTGATCGCGCCGGGCGTGCGCCGCCGCGACCGGCTGTCGATCTCGCGGCTCACCCTCTCCAACGACAAGCTGGAGCTGTTCGGCTTCGCCCCGGCGCTGTCGCTGGTCCACGAGCGCCGCTCGTCCAACATCGGCGAACTCTTCGACTACCGGCGCAACCACGCCGAGCTCTCGCTGCGCCGCGCGTTCTGACCCGCGCCTCACGGCGATCGCTGGGGTTTCTCCGCTGCGCCCGGCATCGACCGGCAGGAAATCTCCTCGCTCCCCGCCACCGATCGGGCGCGACTTTTCCCGGCAAGAGTATGGCGCTCCATGCCGCTGAAGGCCCAGGGGAAACATGCCGGACGCGCGCCTGGGCTACACCGGCGCCCCGGGTGCGTCGGGTGTGAGAATCAAAAAAACGCCGACTGGCGTCCGCATCGCGCTTCCGGGCCGCTCAAACGCTCGGGCGCTGCAAGCCGTTGCGTCAGCGGCATTTGGCCCGAGCGGCGCTTGAGCGGCAGCGCCCGCCGCGCACTTGCGGGAACATGCCCCGAACCGCCGCGCGGCTTCCGGGCGGCACTACAGGAAGCACGAGGTAGCAATTCAACGTGGGCGGAGACGCGCACCGGCGGGATCGTTCCCTCGGCCTGCACTGTCGGCGGCGGTGCGGGCTCGCACGTGACCGCCGCCGACAGTGGCCGCCACACATGTTCCCTCTGCGCAGGGTCGAGCCGTGCACACGTTACCGCTCCGCAGCGTTGCCGCCCGCTGCGACGGCGCGGCGGGCGCTTGCGGCGCGTAACGTAGCGCGCCACAGTGAATCATGAGGATCAGGCACAAGGGACTGCGGGCGCTGCACGAACGCGACGACACGGCGCGGCTTCCCGTCGGTCTCGCGCCACGGCTTCGGCGTATCCTGTTCCGTCTGCAAGAGGCGACGCATCCGGGCAGCGCCGACGCGCCGGGCTTTCGGCTGCATCCCCTGAAGGGCAACCGTGCGGGCCAGTGGAGCGTCCGCGTCTCGGGCAACTGGCGCGTGGTGTTCCGCTTCGAGGACGGCGAGGCCGTGGACGTGGACCTGATCGACTACCGCTGACCGGAGGGAGTGCTGACCATGAACGACATTGCGAACGATCGCGTCGGCCCGATGCAGGACCCGCCGCACCTGGGCGAGCTCATCCGCGAGAGCATGGACGATGTGGGCTGGAACGTGACCGAGACGGCGGCGCGGCTCGGTTGCGAGCGCGGCACGCTGTCGCGGCTGCTGAACGGCAAGGCGGGCGTGTCCGCGAACATGGCGCTGTCTTTGGAGGACATCGGCTGGGGCGCCGCCGAGCACTGGATGCGGATGCAGGCGAGCTACGAGCTTGCACAGGCGCGTCGCGAGAGGGTCGCCGCCGAACGGTGTGCGGGCGCGCTGCACGCATGATCGTTTATCGCGCCATCGTGGACGTGCGAGCAACTGATCCGGCGGCTTCCCTTCATCCATTTCCAACCAATTACACATCGTCCGGTGCTCGGCGCAGAGCAGGCGGCGCGGTCTGATGCGCTTGTCATGGAACGAGGTTCGCGTTCGCGCCGCCGCCTTCGCCCACGAATGGCGTGACGCGGCCTACAAGAAGGGCGAGATGCAGGGCTTCTACAATGCCTTCTTCCGGGTGTTCGGCGTTCGGCGGCGGAGCGTTGCGCACTACGAGGCGCATGTCGCGAAGCTGGGCAACCGCTCGGGCTTCATCGACCTGTTCTGGCCGGGCGTGCTGATCGTCGAGCAGAAGAGCGCGGGACGCGACCTGAAGGCGGCGTACGAACAGGCCGGGGAGTATTTCGACGCGCTGCCCGAGCGCGAGCTCGATCGCTTCGGCATCGTGGCCGATGCGGGCCCCCGAAGGGCTGCTCGCGCTCGATCCGCCGCCCAGGTTCGATCTCGTGATCGTGGACGAGGCGCACCATATCCGCAACCCGGACACCTATCTCCACCAGGCGGTGCGCTATTTCTGCGACAACGCCCAGGCTGCGGTCTTTCTCACCGCTACTCCCGTGCAGATCGGGAGCCAGGATCTCTTCACCTTGCTGAACGTTCTGCGCCCGGACCTCGTCATCGACCGCGCGAGCTTCGAGCAGATGGCCGCGCCCAACCGGTTCATCAACGCAGCCGTGAACCGTTGCCGCGCCGGAGGGGAGCGCTGGCAGGTCGAAGCCCGAACCTGCCTGGGCCACGCCGCACAAACCGAGTAGGGCCGCGCGTTTCTTCGGGAAACGCCGGCGTTCCAACGCATTTACGATGCGCTGGCGGAAGATCGGATCGATGACGCCGGCCGCATCCGCCTCGTCCGTTCGCTGGAGGAGCTCTATACCTTCAGCCCGATGATCAACCGGACGCGCCGCCGGGATATCGGGGAGTTCACGACCCGCCAGCCGAGAACGTTGACGGCGGAGTTCGCGCCCGGGCAGCGCCGCTTGCATGACGGCCTGCTCGAGGTCGTGAGCCGTATCACGGCGCGCACACACGGCGAGCGGAACGTCAAGTTCATGATGACCACGATCCGCCGCCAGGCGGCGAGCTGCCTCTACGGCCTGGCGCCTCTCTTGCGCGACATGCTCGCCGGAAAACTCGACAGCCTCGAAGAGATGGACGCGCCCGGCGGCGAGCATCCCGCGGATGCCGCCTTCCTCGCCGGGATGCGGACCGATATCGAGGCGCTTCTGGAGATGGCCGACAATCTCGATCCTCACGATTCCAAGGTGCGAGCCTTCGTCAAGGTCCTGCAGGACAAGAGCCGGATGGCCAACAACAAGGCGCTGGCCTTCAGCACCTTCCGGCATACGCTCGCCTATGTCGGTAAACACGTCGCGGAGGCGGGGTTGCGCTGCGGGCTTGTGCACGGAGACCTTCCGGACGACCGGCGCGCCGACCTGCGCCGCCGTTTCGCGTTGCCGAAGGACGACCCGGAGGCACTCGATGTCCTGCTGTCCTCCGAGGTCGGCGGCGAAGGTCTCGATTTCCAGTTCTGCGATCTGCTGATCAATTACGACCTGCCTTGGAACCCCATGCGCATCGAACAGCGCATCGGGCGCATCGACCGCTACGGCCAGCGGAGCGAGAGCGTCGCTATCGTCAACCTTGTCACGCCCGGCACGGTCGACGCCGACATCTACGACCGATGCCTGATGCGCATCGGCGTGTTTCATCGCACGGTCGGCGGCGGCGAGGAAATTCTGGGCGAGATCACGCGGGAGATTCACAATATCGCCGCCAGCTTCACGTTGACGCCGGAACAGCGCGCCGAACGCCTCCAGCAACTCGGCGACAACAAGGTTCGCCAGATCCAGGAAGAAACCGCGCTGGAGGAAAAGCAGGCCGAGCTGTTCGGCCTGACGGTTCCCAACCGGTCCTGGCGCGAGGAGATAGCGGAAGCCGAGAGCTTCTGGCTGTCCCCGGACGCGCTGCAACGGTGTGTTGCCGCCTATCTGTCGGGCATGGGGGAAACCGGCGGCGGATTTATGCCCGGCGACAAGCCGCTCAAGACGCTGCGGCTTGGCCGGAAGATGCGCGCCAGGCTGCTCGACGACTTCCGCAGCCTGCCTCGATCGACCGATCCGGTTGCGCGGCAGTGGGGAAAATGGCTCAGAGGCGCCGACCCGTTGTTATCGGTCACGTTCGACCAGGAAACGGCCGCCGAGCCGGAAGCCGTCTATCTCAATGTCCTGCACCCCCTGGCCCGGCAGGCGGCGCGGCGCCTGGAGCGCCCGGAAGCGGCGCGCGTCAGTCTGACTGCGTCATCTGACGCGGTCCCGCCCGGCGGATACCCGTTCGCCCTTTACCGGTGGCGCAAGGTCGGTATCCGGTCCGATGACACGCTGATGGGCGTCGCTTCGGATCCGGGGCTGGACGGGGCTATAATGTCTCTGTTGGAGATGGCAACCGATGCACCCGCCGGGATCCCGCCCGACGAGGCCGCAATCGAACGGCTCGACAAGCGCCATCACGGAGAATGGCGGCGCGCGCGCGCAAACCATATGGCGGAGAACCGGGAGCATGTTCAGCATCGGCTGCACAGCCTGAGCGCCAGCCACCAAGCCCGGCGCAAGCTTCTGGAAGACCAGATCGACAGGGCGACGAATGACAGGATCCGCCGGATGAAGGAAAGCGAATTGGCGCGCGCCAACCACGATTATGAGGGCCGGGTTGCAGACCTGGAAAGGTTGGCCGAAAGCGCCGACATCCACGCCAAACTGGTCGTCTACGGGATAATGCACATCACACGGGTTCGAGCACAATGAGCTTTCTCAACGATCTCAGAGACCGGCGGCAAAAGTTCCTGGATGGCATCAAAGCCAACGAGCAAGACATAAGATTGCGTATTTTTGAGGACTTCTACCCGGATAAAGTTCATTTCATTTACGAGCTTCTTCAGAACGCAGAAGACGCTGCAGCCTCCGAGGTCGAGTTCACTCTGTCCAATAATACTCTGGTATTTCAACATGACGGTCAACCATTTAATGAAGACGATGTTCGAAAGATCACGGGAATAGGCACCGGTACGAAAAGGGACGATGACGACAAGATCGGCCGCTTCGGCATCGGCTTCAAGGCCGTGTTCGCCTACACGGAGACCCCGCGCATCTGGTCCCCGAGCTACGCCTTCGAGATTTCCGACATGGTGCTGCCAAAGGAAATGCCCCCGGACCCCACGCTCGGCGAACGCACGCGGTTCGAGTTTCCGTTCAATTCCGGAAAGAAACCGCAAGCCGAGGCGTTCCCGGAGGTGTGGGGCGGCCTGGAAGAGATTTCCGAAAACACCCTGCTGTTCCTGTCCCGCATAAAGGAAATCCGATGGCGGATAGACGGCGGCGAGGAACGCCGCCTGCGCCGGGTTCCGCGTCCGGACCATCATGTGGAGATAGTTTGCGAGACCGGCGGCAGGCGGACCGGGAGTTCCCATTTCCTCCGCTTCACCGAACAGGTTGACGGGCTGGAGCGCCAGCACAGCGCCATCGCGTTCGAGCTCGAACCTCTGTCCGGCGATGGGCAGCCGGATATGCAAGCGCCTTTCGCCAAGCGATTCCGGATGGTCCCGGCCGAGCCTGGACGCGTCGCGGTCTATTTCACGGCCGCGAAAGAGACCTCGAACCTGCGCTTTCATCTTCACGCGCCTTTCGTCCCCGATCTCAGCCGCTCCAGTATCAGGGATACACAGGAGAACGAACCCCTCTTCCGGCAACTCGCCGCGCTCGCGGCGCAGTCCCTTTCCACGATCCGCGACCTTGGCCTGCTTGACCGGGAATTCCTCGCCGTCCTGCCGAACAGCCACGACAATATTCCCGGCCAGTACGAGGCCATATGGCGCGCCATCGTCGACGCGATGAACGAGCAACCTCTAACTCCAACGCAATCGGACGACCATGCGCCCGCCAATCGACTTCTCCAGGCCACTGCCGCATTGAAGGAGCTTCTGGATAAAACGGATCTCCGCTTCCTCACTGGCCGCGGTGACGACCCGGACTGGGCTATCGGCGCTACGCAACAAAATGGACGGGTTGATCGCTTTCTTCGGGCCTGGGCATCAAAGACTGGGATGCGAAGCAGTTTGCAAAAGTGCTGGAAAAAAATCTCAATACCAATAATCGGTCTGTCCCCGACCAAGAATTTCTCGACTGGATGTGCCGCAAACCAGCGAAGTGGCACCGCGCATTGTATGCCTTCTTCTATCGGACGCTGAAAGATGGCCTACGCCACTTCAAGCATATCTGTATCGTCAGATGCTCGGACGACGAATACCGGACAGGCCGAGAATGCTATTTCCCGACCCCCGAGATTCGCGAAGACCCCATCTTCCCTCACGTTGCGGAAGACACCTACACAGGCGGAGAAAGAAAGAAAGAGCAGGTACATGCCCGAGAGTTCTTGGAGGGCATTGGCGTCGGTAAAGTGGGAGAACTCGAAAAGATCAAGGCTATTCTCGAACGGCGATACGCCCCGCCCCGCCAGCTCACTGTTGGGAAATCCCATAAATCCGATTTAAGGCAATTCATTGCGCTGGTTGAGCGGGACAGGGGCAAGGGAGAGATTTTCAAGGATTATTGCGTTCTTCAGGGCGCCGATGGTCATTGGCATCGGCCTACAGACCTTTACCTCGATACGCCGTATCTCGATACCGGTTTGAATGCGTATTACGGGCCTCTTGGATCCACGGCTGGCCGCGTCGCATTGTCCGACGACTACCGGAAGATTGACAAGCGGAAGGAATTCGTTTCCTTCGCCCAGCGTTGCGGTGTCGCAGATCGCCTTGAAATTAAGCAGATCATGTGCTGCAATAACCCGGAGATCGAATATCTGCGAACCGCCCCCGGAGAACATTGGACTTTTACCGGTATCAACCGCGACTTTGTCATACCCGAGATAGAAGGTCTGTTCGAGAAGGGACCGAACCTGGAGCTTTCCCGTCTTGTCTGGAAAACCCTTTACCATCGATCACAAGATGAGTGCATTTTGCAGGCTGTTTTTCAGCGCAATCGGTCCCGCAGCCCACGTAGAGGCAAATCCCAGCTTGTCCATCAATTGCGCAATGCCGCCTGGCTTCCTCAAGGGGATAAGGGCTTCGTTCGCCCCGCAGAGGCGTCTCGAGATCTGCTGCCAGATGGTTTCCCATTCGATTCCGGTTCGCTCTGGCTTGACACCATCTGCTTCGGCGCTGAAACCAAGTCTCGTGCTGTAGTCCACTGCAGGAAACAGCAGATGACGAAGGAACTCGGCTTTGGCGATGAAGCGGAACTCGCTGACGCGCTGGAATTTGTGAAACAGATGCCCGATCGCGATGAGCGGCGGCGAATCCTTGATCAAGTGAAAAGGCCTCGCGTCCAACGGCCCACGCACGAAGCTCCTGACCCTGACCGAAGAGCAAAGCGGGTGCGGGAAGAAGCCGAGGAAGCGCCCCAGCGCGAGACGGAGAAGCGTCCGTGGACTGTCTCGGTCAACCGTGATGCCGTCAAGAGAGAAAAGACCGATCCTTACCTTCGAGACTTGTACACCAACGAAGATGGCATAACCAGTTGTCAGATTTGTGAGGATGAACTTTCCTTCAAATTGGCCAACGGGAATTATTTCTTTGTATCTGCCGAGTTTCTCCGCGACTTGAAAAGGCATCATCATCAGAACTACCTTGCGCTCTGCCCGAATTGCGCAGCGATGTTGATGCACGCCAACGATTCCGAAGGCGAGATGATGAAGAACTTCCTGAACATGGATCAGGATCATCTGAATCTGACTCTTGCCGGGCGGTCAATGACCGCATACTTCACCAAAACGCATATCCTTGACCTCAAGGCCGTCGTCGAAGTCGAAAACCAGGACTGACCCGCTTCTTCGCCGGCTTCCTCCGCATCGAACGGCCGGCATTTCCCGGATGCGAATGGTTCCGCCAACTGAAACGGCCACCAATAGTGCGCGGGGCGAATTCCGGCGTCGCCCGAGCTTGCCGGTATTTGTTTCGCAGGCGGCGATTTGACGGTTCTCGTCGGGTTGCATTCGGCGGTTGCAAGCCAGACCGATGCCGGTGCTGCGGCCGGCAGCGGCGCGGTCGGGGGCATGGCGCGGCTGCAAGGGCTAAGGCGCCTCGATCGGCGACGACCGCTTCGGCTGGTTCGGAACGGCGGCGGCGAAGAGCCGTCTTGCCTTCCCCGTCATGTGCGGCGACCTTGTTCAATATGCGCCGAGCGATGAAGCATTCCGACGCATGGAGAGACGCGACCCGCCGCACCGGGCGCTTGACCGGTCGATGCGGCATGCCGGAGGCCGTTTCGACGGCCGCAGCCGTGGTCGGCCTTCCTCGACAGGCCCGGGACCGGCGCTGCCAAGGCCTGCCCCGTCGGCCGCCGAGGGCCCCGGCTCGGCTGTTCACGCACGGGCTTCTGCACCAGGACACGGCCATCCCGAGCAACGACGCCGGCCAGTGCGACCTCGGCCTGCGCCAGTTTCCGTGCTGGATCCATGCCGGGAGGCTCGACCGCGCGTTGCCGGTCCGGAGCGATGTCAGCCGCGAGGCCGTCGATGAGGCGCGCAACGGCGTCTGGCGGACCTGCCGCCTGCTGCCGCCGGCCCACGCCAACGCTGCCGAGAACAGCCTGCGCGGCCGTGTTGTGACCGATCCATCGCTTCCGGCGTTTCGTCCCCGCGCCGGGCGAGAACGACGGCGGTCTCTTGTGGAAGGCCGGCGCCCCGGCGGCGATTGGTCCTATCGGCGCTCGACCGGCGCCGCAAGCCTCGCCGGAACCGAAAGAACCCGGCCCGTGCGATCCGGGCAGCGCGATTGGCCCGGCGCAGGAGCTGCCGCATCCGGCGCGCCCGGGCCTCCCCTTCGATGTCGGCCAGCGCCGGCAACTCCCGCAGGTGACGGGCGTTGCGCAGGCCGTGCTTTCCCCTTGATCGTGAAGCGCGCTTCCCGTGAGCGTGAACCACGATGCCGGGGACATCCGAAAGCAGGGCGTGTGGCGGCGGGTTTTCGAGGTGCTGCGCACGCGGGCGCCGGATGCGCTTCATCTCATCGACAGCTCGATCGTCCGTGCCCACCAGCACGCGGCGGCGCTGCTCGCCGGCTTGGCGCCGGCGCGCGCGACACCGTTGCCGACCGGGGCTACGACGCCCGGGCGGCTCTCGCGCTGATCCGTGCACACGGCTCCGCGCCGCACATCCCCACCCAGAAGAACCGAAGGGTGCAACGCTCCGTCGATCCCGCTCTACCGCCAGCGCAACCTCGTCGAACGCTTCTTCAACAAACTCGAGCACTTCCGAGCCATCGCCACGCACTACCACAAACTCGCCAGAAACTTCCTCGCCGCCATCACTCTCGCATCCACAAGATTCCGGATCTGCACGGCCACTCCTTCAGAACGGGCCTATTCCCTTGCTGGCTCGTCAGGCCAGCGGTGTCGAGGAAGACCGCCTTGCGCTCGGAAGCATGTCCACAAAGACGGCTTGAGGCTTGGGACTCGGAATCTCCATCGCTTTCGCGATCATCTTACCAACCTTCTCTGCCGCTTCGACGAGATGCCCGTCGGCAAGGTGTGCGTAGCCGGCGGTGGTGCGGTGCCGGCGGTGCCCGAGCAGCTTGCCGACCAAGGGCAGATTCTCGCCCGACATGACCGCCTGGCTTGCAGCGGTGTGCCGAAGGTCGTGCAGACGCAGGCTGCCGAGCTTCGCGTCGTTGCATACCTTTCGCCAGCATGTCGTAAGGCTATAGGTGCCTCGGCCTTCGGCATAGTACGGAAACAGGTGCGCATCCGGGTCGCGCGCACCGGGCAGCGCGGCGACATGCGCCCACGCGGCCTCGCCGAGCGGAACGGTGCGCGGGCCGGTCTTCGAGTCGCGAAGGCTGATGGCGTTCTTGCCGATATCGCGCCGTCGCAGGTCGAGCACTTCGCTGCGGCGGCATCCGGTGAGCGCCAGCAGCCGGATCGCGGCGACGGCCTCGGGCCATTGCGCTTCGCGGGCGTCGAGCGCGCGCCCGAGCCGGGCCAGCTCGTCCGCGTCGAGGAACCGCGCGACATGGTTGCGCGGGTTCTTCGCGATGCCGAGGCAGGGGTTGGAGCCGCGTTCGCGAAGTCCCCATTCCTCGGCCCGGAACATCATCGCGCGCAGTATCTCGAAGGCGCGGTTGGCCGCGCCGGGCTTGTCCTTGCTCGCCGCGTCGAACCACGCGGCCACGTCCTCGCGTCCGATACGGTCGAGCGGCACCTTGCCGAACGCGGGCAGGATGCGGGCCTTACAGATAGATGCGCACGGTCCTGCGCCCCGAGGGCTTCCAGTGCGGCTCGCAGCGGCGCAGGTACTCGTCCGCGAACTCCCGGAAGGTCGGGGCCGTCTTTTCCCGCTGGATGTCGTCAGCCGGATTGTCGCCCGCGCAGATGCGCACGAGCATGTCGCGGGCGCGGCGGCGGGCCTCGGCAAGCTCCATCTCTCCATGCCGGGCGATGACGATGCGGCGGCTCCGCCCCTCGATACGGGTCTGCACAATCCAGACCTTCCGTCCCGACGGGTGGATCCGCAGCCCGAAACCCGGCAGCGCGTTGTCGAACAGGATGATGTCCTTGCCGCCGGGCCTGCTCTGGCGTGCCAGGCGCAGCGTGAGGTCAACGGTGGGCATGGTGGGCTCCTCCTTCACGCTCTTCGCCCCTTCCGGCCAAGGCCGCATGGATGCGGTTCGACACCCGGTCGGCGGCGTCGGCAACGGACCGGTCGGATAGATGGGTGTAGCGCTCCGTGGTCTCGACCAGGGCGTGACCGAGGAGCTTCGCGACGGTCACCATGTTCACGCCGTTCATGGCCGCGACCGATGCCCAGCTATGGCGAAGGTCGTGCAGCCGCAACCTCGGCAACCCTGCCTCGTTACGGATGCGGGTCCATTGGCACTCGATATTGTCGATGTGCCGCGTCGGCGGACGGGCCGGAAACAGGAACGGGCAATCCGGGCTGTATCGCGGGATGGCGTCGATGACGGCGCGCGCGGCGCTCGACAGCCAGACCGTTCGCGGTCCGGACTTCGAGTCGGGCAGATGGATGCGCGTGCCGCGAATCCAGTCCCATTCGAGCGAGACGACTTCGCCGAAGCGGCATCCTGTGAGCATCGGCAGGCGGATGACGGCGACGGCCTGGGGGCACCAGAACTCGTCGCGGGTGAGCACGGCATTGAGCCGGGCCATCTCCTCGGCAGCAAGAAACCGCTCCCTGGGCTGCATCCGATATCGCCTGGCGTTCTTGCACGGGTTGGAGTTGTGGGGGCGGTAGCCCCAGAGCTCGGCCATGCGCATCATCATGGACAGGACGGGCATGGCGCGGTTGGCGGCGCCGGGCCGGTCGGCCATGGACGCGAACCAATCCTTGACGTGCTCGACGGCGATGGCGTTCACGGTCATATGGCCGAAGGCGGGGAGGATATACTTGTCGATCATGTAGGCGTTGGACTCCAGGGTCCGGGGCTTCCAGTGCCGGGCCTGTCGGTCGAGGAACTCGGCGGCGAAGGCGTCCATCGGGTGTCCCGGCGTCCTGGGTCCGTTGTCGTTCTTCGCCGTGTCGAGGAAGGCGGCAATCAGCTTGCGGGCCTCGGCGCGCGCCTCCGGCACGGTCATGGTGTCGGCGCTGCCGACGGTGGCGTAGCGCCTGCGCCCGCGCACCATGCGGTTGAAGACGAATGTGCGCACGCCGGTCGGCTGCACGGCGAGGCCAAGGCCGGTCACCATGTCGTCGCGGAGTTCGTACTTCCGGTCGCGCGCTGGGCGGTAGCACAGGAAGCAGCCGCGGCGGCGTTTCGTCGAGGAAGCCGCGCGGCGGTGCGGGATGGACCGGTCTCTAAAGTGCTGACGTTACGGGATTTTCTGTCCGTTCATGCGAGGGCGGGCGCTGGCGGAAGGGGCACCATCGGTGCGTGTGGTGTGAGAACCGAGCCGCCTCCGGCGTCGAGGACGGCACCCAGAGGCGGCATTCACGATGGGAGAATCGGCGCCGGAGGACCCGGCGGGATGGAGCTGCCGCGGCGAATGAGCGGCGGGCGGTGCGGCCGGAGCCGCAGGCAGTCGTGCGCAGAACGCTGCCGAAGGCGATGGCGGAGCCGCCCGCACTGGCGCGGCCAGCGGTGCACGGTAAACGGTGCGAGCGTCCCCCCTTTCTATATATGAGGTGATGGCGTTCGACAGCCCTTTCGTCAACACGGCAGGGTTGCGCCATGGATGCGTTCGAACGCCTTGTTTACGGGCGGGATGAGCGGGATTCAGACGACGAGGCTTCGGAAGATGCCGATGTCGCCGATGACGGTCTCGCTGACGAGGCTTCGGCATCGTCTCGGGATCGGCAGTGGACCGACGAAGAGAAGGCGCTGGTGGTGCGCGAATGCTGCTGGTCGGGGACGCGCCCGGGCGAAGTCGCCCGGCGCTACGGCCTGTCGGCCAATCAGGTGAACGCGTGGCGCAGCCAGGCGCGGCGGGGCAAGCTCCCCTCGCCGTTTTCGCCGGAGACGGAGGCCGAGCCGGCAGCGCAGGCGGAGCGGACGCTTGCCGCGCGCAAGGCCGAGGTTGAGCCGGCCCCTGCCGCATCGAGACCGTCGCCGGCATTTGCTGCGATCGAGGTGGAGGCGTCGCAGCCGGGTTCGGTCGGTTCGGTGTCGATCGAGGCGCGTGGCGTGACGGTCCGCCTTGACGGGGATATCGACACGTCGCGCCTCGCGGAGATCGCCTCGGCGCTGCGAGCCCTTCGATGATTGTTCCGGGGGCTGCGCCGCGGATCGTGCTGGCCACGCGTCCGGTGGACTTTCGCAAGGGGCATGACGCGCTGGCGGCGTTGGTCGAGCACGAGCTCGGGCTGGACCCGTTTTCCGGCGTCGTGGTGGTGTTTCGCCCCAAGCGCGCGGACCGGGTCAAGGTGCTGTGGCGGGACGGGACGGGCCTGGTGCTGGCGTCGAAACGCCTCGAATGGGGCCGCTTCGCCTGGCCCTCGGTATGCGATGGGGTGGTGCGCCTTTCTCGGGCGCAGTTCGAGGCGTTGTTCGAGGGTCTCGACTGGCGCCGGGTGTGGCGGCCGCGGGTGCCCCGTCCGCTTGCGGCGGCATGACCGGAGAGAGGTGCGGATTCGGATTGTCGCATGCCAAGGTTCTGATTCCACGATAGTGTTCCTTCATGGCTTCGAACAGCTCGGCGCGGTCGATCTCGCATCGCTTGCGCCGCCCTTGCAGGCGCTGTTCGCGGGTCAGCAAGCGACGGTTGAGGCGTTTCGCGCCGAGGTCGCCTCGCTCAGCGAGCGCAACCGCCGTCTCGAACGGCGAGGCCCCGAGGGGATTGTCGAGGACCTGCGTGAGAAGGTCGCCTCGCTCGCCGACCAGAACCGGCGCCTCGAACATCTGCTCAACGAGCTGCGCCGGGCGATGTTCGGGAAGAAGTCCGAGAAGCGCCACCCCGACCAGCTCCTGCTCGCCTTCGAGGCGCTCGAAGGCGCGCTCGCCGAGGCCGAGCAAGCGGCCCCGGCGGGCACGACACTCACGCCGCGCGCGAAGCGCCTCGCCGCGGAACGCAACCTCGGTCATCTGCCGGCCCATCTGCCGCGCACCTGTGAGCTGATCGAACCCGAGAGCACGCAGCGCCCGTGCGGGTGCGGCGAGATGGTGAAGATCGGCGAGGATCGCACCGAGCGGCTGCACATCGTCCCGGCGCAGCTTCAGGTCATCGTTACGGTGCGCCCGAAATACGCCTGCCGCAGTTGCGAGGAAGGCGTCACCCAGGCGTCGGCGCCGGCGCACCTCATCGAGGGCGGTCTGCCCACCGAAGGCCTGCTCGCCCACGTGCTGGCGCGAAGTTCGCGGACCATCTGCCGCTGTATCGCCAATCGCAGATCCTCGCCCGCTCGGGCATCGACCTGCACCGTTCGACACTGGCCGAGTGGGTCGGCAAGGCGTCGTTCCACCTTGGCTCCGTGTTCGACTGCCTGAAGGGGGAGTTGAAGGCGTCGAGCACCCTCGGGCTGGACGAGACCCCGGTCCGGGTGCTCGACCCGGACCGGGGCAAGACCGGGACCGGCTACATGTGGACGATGGCGCGCGACGAGCGGTCGTGGTCCGGGTCCGATCCGCCGGGCGTGGTGTATGAGTATGCGCCCGGCCGCAGCGGCAAGCATGGCGAGAAGCTGCTTGAGGGCTTCAAGGGGACGGTGCAGGTCGACGGCTATTCCGGCCACAACCGGCTGGCCCGGCCGGATCGGCCGGGCGGGGCGCTGACGCTCGCGGCATGCTGGATCCATGCCAGGCGCGGGCTCAAGGAGGTGTTCGACAGCAACGGCTCGCCGATCGCGAAGGCCGGTCTGGAGCGCGTCGCGCAGCTCTACAGGATCGAGGACAGGATCCGGGGCGAGCTGCCGGCGACGCGCCAGTTCGTCCGGTGGACCGGGTCGGCCCCGCTGGTGAACGCCTTCGGGGTCTGGCTCGATGAGCGGCGCTCGCGCGTCTCGCCGCGCTCGCGCCTGGGCGAGAAGCTGACCTGTATCGCCAACCAGTGGGACAGGCTGCTGGTGTTCCTGTACGACGGGCGCGTCGAGATGGACTCGAACTTCGTCGAGAACCGCATCCGCCCGCTGAAGCTCACAGCCAGGAACGCGTTGTTCGCGGGTCACGACGAGGGCGCTCGCTCCTGGGGCCGCATCGCCTCGCTCATCGAGACCTGCAGAATGAACGGCGTCGATCCCTGCGCCTGGCTCACGAGCACGCTGGAGAAGATCGCCGCCGGGCATCCGCAATCGAAGATCGACCAACTCCTGCCCTGGTACTTCGACCCGGCGGCAAGCTGAAATCCAGGCGGGGCGTTCGCAGTGCTTATGCTTGATAGGCGGGTGGGACGAAGTAAGGATATACGGCCTTACAAGAAATCGCTGGCGACGGAGGGCTCAATGCTATCGAGGGTTCCATCTTGGGCAGTCGCGGTTGCCGGTGCAGCCATCGTAATCGCCGCGACGGCAACGAGCACCGTGCTGCTCCATCAAACCCGGGCGGATATCACCGCGGTGAAGTCGGAGATCGACCGGTTGCGACTGCTCTCACAAACGCACATCGGCGGGCGGGCTGACGACAGTCGAGCCGCAGAATCGCGGGTCGAGTCGTTGCAGGCGCGGGAGTTCCGGATCTATCTGGCGTACGTGTTCTTCAACCTGCTCGGCCTCATGGTCACGATGGGCAAGGACCTTCCCGTGTGGAAGGCCGAACGGCACAGCGAACGGGTGGCATAGTGGTTGCCTCAGGTGGATCGGGGTGATGTCTGCCTTGGGCCTTCAAACCCGCATCCTGCTGAAATCAAAATGGGGCGCTCGCAACGCTTACGTTCATTCGGAGTTCCGCGACGGCAACGCGCCGGCCGGGCATGAGCATCTGCGGGCGTTGCGGGACAGCCTTGCGGCGCTGCCTTATGCGCCGAACCGGGCCGGCTACAGCAAGGGGCGGGCGGACTATCGCTTCCTGGCGATCCGCGAGCCTCCGGGCGAATTGGACCCGGGCGACGCCGCTCAACTTCCGTTCCCAACCGAAGAGTTCGAGGCCAGGGGCCGCTGCAAGCTGTTTGCGCTGGCAACCAACCTCACGCGGCCGGCGGATCGGGTGATCCGGTGGCGTCGCGAGCGCTGCGGCAAGAGCGAGGAAGCGCACGCGGTGCTCAAGCGCGACCTGGCCGGCGGGCACAGGCCGTCCGGGCCGTTCGGAGCGAACGCGGCGGGGTGGGCGCGCGCCAATCTGGCGCACAACCTCAATGCCCTCATGAAGCGCCCGGTGTTGGGGCCGGCCCGGGTTGCCCGGAGGATGAAGGCCCTGCGTTTCCACCCGATCGCCCCGCCGGGCCGCGTGGCGCGCCATGCCCGCCGCCTCGTCATCCGCCTGCCGGCCAACCTCCCCGCGCTCGACCCGCTGCTGACAGCACGGCGCACAATCCAAGGCCTAGCGCGCGGCCCGAGCCCCTGACGCCGGCGCGCCCGAACCCCACCGCACATGCCATGCCGCGCCGCTGCCTGCGCCCGCGACACGCCCGCTCGCCTCCGCAAACCCAAAAAGACCGCAAAACCCGTGATCCGAGCGCGCAGAGACAAAAGCACGCCGCCGAAGGCCGGCGCAACCCCGCCCCGTGCCCCATACAACCCGGAACAACACACAGTCAGCCCAACAACCCAACGACCGCTCAACGACGGTCGGGGATTTGGGACGCCGCGCCCCCTTGCCGGATTCACCCATCCGTATCCGGCCGCTCCGCTCTCCGAGCCAGGGCGGCGAAACGGGGAGCCGGAATATTCACTTTTTGTTTCGTTAAAGGCTTGACAGGAGAGAAAATGTGCCAGAATGGTCCCGATAGCCGAGGCTTCCGGAGGCCGCATCTCTCACTTCCGAAAAACTCGCGGGCGAGGCGCGCGAACGCGCGAAACTGAAACCAGGGTCGCCCCCGATCCGGGCGGCAACGGAACGAAGGAGACGCCGCCCCATGCCCGATGCGACCGCCGAACGACCCGCCCGCCAGACCGCCTGCGCGCCGCCGGAACATGACATTTCATGACACTTCGCCAGGGGTCTCCTCCGGCAAGGCCATGCCGGGCCGGGACAGCCCCCCAATGGGAAGGAGGCCGCCATGGAACAGGTCGGCATCATCGGGATCGATCCGGCGAAGAACGGGTTTCAGCTTCACGGGGCGTATGCGGACGGTTCGGGCGCGCCCGACCGCGCCTGTCGTTGCGGTGAAGAGCGAGGCGCAGCAGGCGGGCATGATGCCGTTCGGGGTTCGCGCCGTCCCGGTGCGTGAGCGCATGCAGACGATCGGCGCGCTGCGGGGCCATCTGGCCGCGTTCGTCCCGCGCCTGCGCACAAGCAGCATCGCATGAGCGCAGGCAGCATATTGCGGTGCGGGCCGGCACTTGCGCGCGGTCGTGGCGCCACACGGCAAAACATGACGCTTCACGACATTCCCGGATGTCGCCCTGTCTGCGGCGTCGGAGGGCCGGAGGCGCGGCGTTTCGGCCCGGCCGGGAGGCGGCGGAAGAGTCGCGCACGGAAACTTTTTCTGCTATTCCGGGTGTGCTGCGCACCCGTTCGGAGATGGATGCGTGAGCGCGTTCACTGGTACCAGGGAGGTAACACAGTTGTTCAAGAAGTTCCTTACAGCAGCCGCAGTCGGCCTTGTGGGCGCGGTCGCGCTGGGCGCCGCAGGTGACGCCGAAGCGCAGAAGGTGCGCTGGAAAATGCAGAGCGCCTTCGGGTCCAAGCTCTCGATCGTCGGCGAGGTCGCGGCGCGCTACGAAGACATCGTCAAGGACATGTCCGCCGGCGACCTGAACATCAAGTTCTACGAGCCGAACGCTCTGGTGCCCGTGCTGCAGGGCTTCGACGCCGTCGAGGCCGGCTCGATCGACGCCATGTGGGGCACCGCCGGCTACCACACCGGCAAATATCCCGCCCTGTCGTTCTTCACCGCCGTGCCGTTCGGGCCGCGCGCCGGCGAGCTGCTGGCCTGGATGAACTATGGCGGCGGCGACGAACTCTACAACGAGCTCTACGCCAAGCACGACCTGATCGGCCTGCATTGCGCGGCGATCGCCCCGGAGACCTCCGGCTGGTTCCGCTCCAGGCTGAACTCGATCGACGACCTCAGGGGCAAGAAGATGCGCTTCTTCGGCCTGGGCGCGAAGGTGATGACCAAGCTCGGCGTCTCGACCCAGCTTCTGGCCGGCGCCGATATCTATCCCGCGCTCGAGCGCGGCGTCATCGACGCGACGGAGTTCTCCATGCCGTCGATCGATCTCGATCTCGGCTTCTACCAGATCGCCAAGTTCAACTACTTCCCGGGCTGGCATCAACAGTCGTCCATCGGCGAGTTGCTGATGAGGAAGTCGGCGTTCGAGGGGCTGTCCGGACAGCATCAGGCGATCCTCCGCCATGCGTGCGATGCGTCGATCACCTGGTCGTTCGTTCGCTCCGAGGCGTTCCAGTTCGGAGCCATGCTGAAGCTGAAGGAGAAGGGCGTCGAGAGCGTGCGCTGGAGCGATGACGACCTCGCCAAGCTCGCCAAGGCCTGGGACGAGGTGGTGGCCGAGGAGAACGCGGCCGACCCAATCTTCGCCCAGTTCCACGCCTCATACCAAGCCTTCCGCGACAAATACTCGATCTGGAAGGAACACGGTTATCTCGACTGACCCGTTGGGTTGACCGTAGGGTCGGCCCGAACAGGGACGATCTGCCGCCGGGGCCGGCATTGCCGGCTCCGGCTTTTCACACACGGCGGAATTGCCCCCCGGGAATGGGGGGCGAAGACGCTTCAAACGGTTGTTTCCTTTCCGTTTGCGAACAGTTATAGGATGACGGCCTTCAAGGAGGGTCCGCGATGGCTCCCGGCATTCCCGAAGCGCTCCAGGCTTGGTTTGCGCCAGCCGTGATGCCGGTCGTCCTCTTCTATGTCATTCGCAGCATGGGCAAACTGCGGGCGGACGTGCAGGCAGCCAATGACAGGCTGCGGGCGGACATGCGGACGGATATGCGCGATCTGGAGACGCGGCTCGGCAGCCGTTTCGATCATGTGGAGGAACGCTTCAACGGCGTGGAGGAACGCTTCAACGGCGTGGGGGAACGCTTCAACGGCGTGGGGGAACGGTTCAACGGTATGGAAGAACGCTTCAACGGCGTGGGGGAACGGTTCAACGGTATGGAAGAACGCTTCAACGGTATGGAAGAACGCATCAAGGGCGTCGACCAGAGGCTGGGCGCCGTGGAGCAGGGGCAGGGCAGAATGGAAGCCTACCTGACCGCTGTCGAGCAGGGGCAGGCAAAGGTCGAGGCCCGGTTGTCCACCCTGGCAAGCGACTTCGCCGCGGTGAAATACGGGCAGGCCCGGCTGGAGGGGCTGCTGGACGGGCTGCGTGAGGCTATCAGCGGACGCCGCGCCGCATAGGCGCTTTCGTCGAACTGAAGAAGAAAATTCCGACGTTCCGAAGTTTGAAGGGAAGCAGCGGGCGGGTCCAATGGAAAAACTCGTGCAGATCAGCGACCGGCTGAACAAGATCGTGTCCTTTGTCGGCAAGCTGGGCTCAATCGCCATCATTCCGTTGATCGTCGTGACGATGTGGGATGTGGTGACGCGCAAATTCACCACGTTCCAGGTGTGGATCATCGAAACGCTGGGCGATCAGCTGGAATCGACCGTGCTCCAGGAATGGGAGTGGCACTTCCACACCGCGCTCTTCGCCACCGCGCTCGGCTACGGCTATGTGGCGAACAGCCATGTGCGGGTGGATGTGATCCGCGAGCGCCTGCCGATCCGCAAGCAGGCCTGGATCGAGTGGATCGGCGTCACCATCGCGATGATCCCCTATTGCTGCGTGCTGATCTGGTTTTCCTGGGATTTCGCCTACAAGTCGTTCATCCAGAACGAGATTTCCTATTCGCTGGTCGGTCTCAGCAATCGCTGGATCATCAAGGGCATTCTCTTCCTCGGGTTCGTCTTCGCGCTGCTTGCCGGCATCAGCGTCTGGCTGCGCAAGACCGCCTACCTGTTCGGGCCGCCCGGCCTGAACGTGCCCCTGCTCACCGTGCAGGAACCGGTAACCGAACGGGTCGTGATCGCTTCGGGCGGCGCGCAGGCGGAGGACCGCTGAACCATGTGGCAGGAAATCTACTGGCACCTTCAGGAATATGTCGCGATCTACATGTTCATCGGGCTGGGCTGCCTGCTGTTCACCGGTTTCCCCGTCGCCTTTGCGCTCGGCGGCGCGTCGCTTGCTTTCGGGCTGATCGGCACCGCCCTGGATGTGTTCTCGCCGATCGAGTTCTTCAACATCCTGCCGCGTGTCTGGGGCGGGGCGGCGGAAAACCTCGTGCTGGTCGCGGTGCCGCTGTTCGTCTTCATGGGCACCATGCTGGAGCGCTCCGGCGTGGCCCACGACCTCCTGCACTGCCTCCAGGTGCTGCTGCGCCGGGTCCCCGGCGGGCTCGCGCTCGGCGTCACCGTTATGGGCACCATCATGGCGGCGAGCACCGGCATCATCGGCGCCTCGGTGGTGATGATCACCCTCATGGCGCTGCCGATCATGCTGGAGCGCAAATACAACCCGGAACTCGCAACCGGCACCATTGCCGCCGCCAGCACGCTCGGCATCCTGATCCCGCCCAGCATCATGCTGGTCATCATGGCCGACCTGCTGTCGATCTCGGTCGGCAACCTGTTCGTCGCGGCGGTGTTCCCGGGGCTGCTGCTCTCCGGGCTCTACTTCGTCTATATCATGCTTCTCACACTGATCTGGCCGCAGCTCGGGCCGCCGCTGCCGGACGAGCGCGGCCCCGGCAGCATGGCCGAGCTGGGGGGCATGGTGCTGCGGGGCTTCATCCCGCCGGTCTTCCTGATCGTGCTGGTGCTGGGGTCGATCATCGCCGGCTGGGCCACCCCGTCGGAAGCGGCGGCGGTCGGCGCCTTCGGCGCCACCTTCCTCGCGGTCATCAACCGGAACCTTACATTCGAGGCGCTGGGCGACGTGCTGAACCGCACATCGCTCACCGTGGCGATGATCTTCTTCGTCTTCATCGGCGCGACCGCCTTCTCCTATGTGTTCCGCTCGCTCGGCGGCGACGATGTGGTGGAGGAGATGATCTTCTCGCTCGGCCTGGGTGACTGGGGCCTGCTCATCGTCCTGATGGCGACGGTCTTCTTCCTGGGATTCTTCTTCGACTTCCTGGAGATCACGCTCATCGTGCTGCCGGTCTTCACGCCGATCGTGCAGGAGCTCGATTTCGGCGATCATGTCATCCATGCGGAGAAGATCTACTGGTTCGCGCTGCTGGTGGCGGTCAACCTCCAGACTTCCTTCCTGACGCCGCCCTTCGGCTTCGCGCTGTTCTACATGAAGGGCGTGGCGCCGCCCGAGGTGCAATTGTCATCGATCTACCGGGGCATCATCCCGTTCGTGTGCCTGCAGCTCATCGGCCTCAGCTTCGTGCTCGCATGGCCCGACATCGCGCTCTGGCTGCCGAGAGTGCTGCTCGACTGAACCTCCGGACGGGCGAAAGCCGCGCCAGAGGGCGAGTCGGCGCTATAGTGCGAGGCTCGTTTACCGGAGGCCGGGAGCCGTGAGCCCTGCCGAACCGGCCGCTTGGGCGACCGTCGCTATCGCCGTCTTCACCGGCGGCGTGGGCGCCACCGCCTGCTTTCTCGTCTGGCGCGGCATTTGCGAAATGCGCCGTTCCTCCGACGAGCGCGCGCGACCGGAAAGCGTCGGAGGAAGCCAACCGGCAGTCGCTCGAAACCGTCGCGAAAGCCGACAGGCGGCGCCACGAAGAGGTCATGGAGGCGCTCAGGGCGCAGAGCCGCGCCCTGGAGGCGTTGATCGAACGCACCGCGCCGGCAGCGTGACGGCCGCCAAAGGGGGCGTTCAGCCGATCCCGTAAGCCTTGGCCCATGCGAGCCCTTCCACGGTGCCGGCTCGCGGGCGGTATTCGCAGCCGATCCAGCCTTCATAGCCGAGCTCGTCGATCGCCTTGAACAGATAGGGGTAGTGCATCTCGCCGACCGAGGGCTCGTGGCGCTCCGGCACGCCGGCGATCTGCATGTGGCCGACCCCGCCGCCCGGCAGCCATTGGCGCAGCCGCATGGCGACATCGCCCTCGACGATCTGGCAATGGTAGAGATCCATTTGAACCTTGATGTTCTCCGCCTCGACGGCAGCGCGGATGCGGTGAGCCTCGTCCTGGCGGTTGAGGAAGAAGCCGGGAATATCCCGCCGGTTGATGGGTTCGATCAGCGCCTGGCGGGTTCCGAGACGCGCGGCGGCGCGCTTCAGGTTGGCGACATAGACCGCCCCGGCCTCGGCCTCCGCTTCCGCGCCCGGAATGCCGGCCATGACATGCAGGCGCGGGCAGTCCAGCGCCCCGGCCCAGCCGACCGCCGTTTCCAGCGCCTTCGCAAACTCCGCCTCGCGGCCCGGCAAGGCCGCCAGACCGCGCTCACCCGCCTCCCAGTCGCCCGGCGGCAGGTTGAACAGCACGATTTCGACGCCCGCATCCGCCTTGGCATTCGCGACCTCCTCCGGCGCGAAGTCGTAGGGGAACAGGAACTCGACGGCCTTGAAGCCGACCCTCGCGGCGGCGGCGAAGCGGTCGAGGAACTCGTGCTCGGTGAACATCATCGAGAGGTTCGCGGCGAAACGCGGCATGGGCGGTGGCCTTTCTTGCGGTTGCGGGACACGGGCGAGGTTGCCTAGCATAGCCCCATGGCTTCCCCCCCGCTGCTGCTTGCGCTCGACCAGGGCACGACCTCGACCCGGGCGATCCTGTTCGACGCCGCCGGCGCGCCGCTCAGGACCGCCCGGCGCGAACTTCGCCAGTTCTACCCGGCGGACGGCCGGGTGGAGCACGACCCGGAGGAAATCTGGTCGGCCAGCGTGGCCGTGCTGCGGGAAGCGGCCGGCGGCGACCTGCCCGCCGCCATCGGCATCGCCAACCAGCGCGAGACCGTGCTGCTCTGGGACCGGGCGAACGGCGCCTGCCTGCACAACGCCATCGTCTGGCAGGACCGGCGCACGGCCCCGGACTGCGAGCGGCTCCGCGCCGAGGGGCTGGAACCGTTCGTCGCCGAGCGCAGCGGCCTCCCGATCGACCCCTATTTCTCGGCGACCAAGCTCGCTTGGCTGCTCGACGCCTTGCCGGGCGCGCGCGAGCGCAGCGACCTCGCCTTCGGCACGGTGGACAGCTTCCTCGCCTGGCGGCTGACCGGCGGCCATGTCCACGCCACCGACGCCGCCAACGCCTCGCGCACCAGCCTCTTCGATATCCGCAGCGGCGCCTGGAGCCCGGAACTGCTGGAACTCTTCCGCGTGCCTGTATCCGTGCTGCCGGAAGTGCGCGGCAATGCCGGCGGCTTCGGCATCACCGACATTCTGGGCGCGCCCGTGCCGATTGCGGGCATGGCCGGCGACCAGCAGGCGGCGGCGCTGGGGCAGGGCTGCCTCGCGGTCGGCGACGTCAAGAGCACCTACGGCACCGGCTGCTTCCTGCTGGCGCATACCGGCGGCGAGCCCGTCCGCTCGCATAGCGGCCTGCTCACCACCATCGCGCTCCAGCTCGACGGCCGGACGACCTATGCGCTCGAAGGCGCGGTGTTCGTCGCCGGGGCGGCCGTGCAATGGCTGCGCGACGGACTGGGCGTCATCGCCGACGCGGCGGAAACGGAAGCGCTGGCGCGGAGCGCAGGGGAGAGCGGCGTCGTCATGGTGCCGGCCTTTGTCGGCCTGGGCGCGCCCTGGTGGGATGCGGATGCGCGCGGCGCGCTCTTCGGCCTGACGCGCGACACGGGGCCGGCCGCGCTCGCCCGCGCCGCGCTCGAAGCCGCCGCGCACCAAACCGCGGACCTGCTGGACGCCATGGCCGCCGACGGCCTCGAACCGGCGCTGCTGCGCATCGACGGCGGCATGAGCGCCAATGACTGGTTCGCGCAGGCGCTCGCCGACATCGCCGGCCTTCCCGTGGAGCGCCCGGACATGACCGAGACGACGGCCTGGGGCGCGGCCGTGCTCGCGGGCCTCGGCGCGGGCGTGTTCTCCGACCCGCGCGCGGCCGCGCGCCCGACCGGCCGGCGGTTCGAGCCGCAGGGCGAGGCCGCGCCCGCCCGTGCCCGCTGGGCCGATGCGGTGGCGCGCGCGCTCTCGCGGCCGGCGTCTGCCGGGGAACGGGAGCGCGGACGATAGCCGGCGGTGAAATCCTGGTCGCCGGCGGGGGCATCGGCGGGCTTTCGGCGGCGCTCTGCCTGGCCGCAAGGGGCTTGCCTGTGCGGGTCTTCGAGCAGGCGCCGGAGTTCGGCGAGATCGGCGCCGGCATCCAGCTCAGCCCCAATTGCACACGGGTCCTGCACCGGCTCGGCCTGGCGGAAGCGCTCGAGGCGGCCGCATTCCTGCCGGCCGCCGGCCAGATACGCGACTGGGCGAGCGGCGAGACCGTCTTCGAGAGCAAGCTGGGAGACGAAGCGCAGCAACGCTACGGATATCCGTATTACCACATCCACCGGGCGGACCTGATCGACGCGCTGGCGCAGGCCGCCGCCGCCGAGCCGCTCATCTCGCTGCATAGCCGCGCGGAGGTCGGCGGCATGGAGCAATCGCCCGGTGAAGTATCGCTGACCGCGGGCGGGCGCCGGTTCCGGGGCCGGGCGCTGATCGGCGCGGACGGCATCCATTCGGCGGTCCGGTCTTTCCTGTTCGACCCGGAAGCGCCGTCCTTCACCGGCACGGTCGCCTGGCGCAGCCTTGTGCCGGCGGCGCGGCTGCCGGAAGGCCTCGTGCGTCCGGTGTCCTCCAATTGGTGGGGGCCGGGCAGCCATTTCGTCCACTATTATGTGCGCCGGGGCGCGTTCGTGAACTGCGTCTGCGTGGTCGAGAAGCAGGGCTGGGAGCACGAATCCTGGATCGAGCGCGGCGACCATGCCGAACTCAGGCGCGACTTCGCCGGCTGGCATGACGGTGCGCAGCGCCTCATCGACGCCATGGACCCGGGCGCCTGCTTCAAATGGGCGCTGTTCGACCGGCCGCCCATGCCGCAATGGGGCAAGGGCCGCGTGACCCTGCTGGGCGATGCCTGCCACGCGACCCTGCCCTTCATGGCCCAGGGCGCCGCCATGGCGATCGAGGACGGCGCCGTGCTGGCGGCGTGCCTCGCCGCCGGGGACGATACCGCGGCAAGCCTGAAGCGCTACGAGGACCTCCGCCGGGACCGGACCGCGCGCATCCAGCAGGGCTCCCGCCGCAATGCCGAGGTCTTCCACATGCGCGGCGACGCGGCGGCCGCGCGCAACCGCGACATCGCCCGCACGCGCGGCCGGACATTGGACTGGCTTTACCGCTACGATGCGTTCGACCTCGAAGCGGCGGCGGACCTGCCGCCCCATACGGGCTGAGGGCGGCGCCGAACCGGGCCGACCGAAGCAGGGAGATACGCCATGAACAGGATCGACGGCCTGCACCACCTCGCAATCGCCACCGCCGATATCAAGACCCAGATCGATTTCTTCACCGACAAGCTCGGCATGGAGCTTGTCGCGCTCTACTGGATGCACGGCGTCGAGAACACCTTTCACGGCTTCCTGCGCCTCAATGACGAGAGTTCCGTCGCGCTGGTGCAGAACGACGCCATCAAGGACATCCCGGCGGAGGTCGGCCGGACCCATGCCGGCAATCCGGGCGCCAATTGCGCCGCCGGCGCCATGCAGCATGTCGCCTTTCGCGTCCGGGGCGAGGAAGAGCTGATGGCGATGAAGGACCGGCTGCGCGCGAAGGGCGTGCCGACGATCGGGCCGAAGGACCACGGTTTCTGCAAGTCGATCTATTTCGCCGGCCCGGAAAACCTCGCGCTGGAACTGTCCTGGTCCAGCGAGCCGATAGACGCCGAAGCGTGGATCGACCCGGAAGTCGCCGCGCTTGCCGGTATCGGCAGCGAAGACCTCGCGCGCTACAAGACCTCGTCGGACTTCGAGGACAGCGGGGGCGCCGTGCTGCAGCCGGGTCCCGACGCGCCGGGGCCGCATATGAACAACTACCCGCCCGGCCGGTATGAGAAGATCCTGGCCATGACGGACGCCGAAATGCTGGCGGCGAGCGAGACGGAACCTCCGGTCAAGGTCTGACGGGACCGCCGCGAACGCCAGCGCATCGGGGAGGCGGAGATGGTCGCGCCGCGCAGACCGGGCTGTCGCACAGGAATTGGCCCGCCCGCACCATGACCGACCGGGACATCAAGACGATGAAGCTCTATTCGCGGGTGGACCGGGTATATGCCCAGCTTCGCGATGCGGGCATCGGAGACGGCGACCCGATTCCCCTGGGCCTGCTCTGCCGCTTCGACCAGTATCACTATCACGGCACGGAAGCGGTGGACGAAGGCATCGCCCGGCTCGCGCTCAAGCCGCACCACCGGGTTCTCGACGTCGGCTCCGGGCTCGGCGGCCCCGCCCGCGTCATCGCCGACCGGGCGGGATGCCGCGTCACCGCGCTCGAGCTCCAGTCCGATGTGCATGAGGTCGCGTCCCGGCTGACCGACCGCTGCGGCCTCGCGCATCTCGTGCGCCACCGGCGGGGCGACGTTCTGGACGGTGCGGCGCCGCCCGGGCAGTTCGACGCGCTCTTCGCCTGGCTGGCGTTTCTGCACATCCCCGACCGCGAACGCCTCTATCGGCGCTGCCACGAGGCGCTCCGTCCCGGCGGCGGCATGTATGTCGAGGATTATTTCGAGCGCGGACCGTTCACCGACGACGAACGCGAGACCCTCGCCATCAAGGTTTACAGCCGCAACCTTCCCCGTCTGGACGAGCTGCGCCGCGACCTCGACCGCGCAGGCTTCGCCGAAGTCGTCATCGAGGATGTGACGGCCTCCTGGACAGGCCATGTTGCGGAGCGCGCCCAGGCCTACCGCGACAACCGCGCGCATGAGGTGGCCCTGCACGGAGAGCAGGTGTTCACCGAACTGGACGACTTCTATTCGAGCGTCGCCCGGCTGTTTCGCGCCGGGAACCTCGGCGGCATGAGGCTGCTGGCCCGCAAGCCCTGACCCGGCCCGCCCGAATGCCGTCCCCGGCCGGCCCGAACATGCCGGCGCCGCCATCCCCCCGGCGAAGTATCATGAAAGGAGCTCATAAACCTGACTTGACCGATGGTCCGTATTCGATCCGACGGCAGGACCGTCCGGTATCGATTCGTCATGCCCGGTTCCGATAATCCGACAAGACGTCATGCCCGGACTTGTTCCGGGTATCCATAACGGCCGCCCGGCGGAAGCGGTGGAGAGAGATGCCCGGAACAAGTTCGGGCATGACGGGAAGAGGGTCGCGAATGACGCTGGAGAGAGGAAGCGAAGCCTCGCAAACCTGTCGTCAAGTTATGTATACAAGCTCCTCGTGAAATGTCATGTTCCGCCCTGTGGCGGCTTCCCCAACTCGTCGCCCCGGACTGCGAGCCGGGGCCTCGCGAGGCAGGGGCGGCGGACGCACCTTTCCCGCGAGTTTCGGGCGGAGTTTTCAGAAGCGGAAGCCTCGGCTCTCAGGACCATTCCGGCACACTTTCTCCCCAGTCGAGCCTTGAACGAAACAAAAAGGGGATATTGGGGCTCCCTGTTTCATCGGATGAGGGCGCGCAAGGCGCAGCCGGACCGGGGCGGCAATGGTGCGGCATCCTCCGTGAGTCGCAACCCGGAGCCGCTCACCCCTCCGGCGGCTCCGCCTGGAGCGCCGCGCCGGAGGCGATGAGGGCGTCGATTTCCGCCTTGTCCAGCCCCCAGTCGGCGAGCGCGCCCCGCGTGTCCTCGCCGGGCGCGGGCGGCGGGCGGGAGAGCGCGCCGGGCGTGCGCGAGAAGCGCGGCGCGGGGCCGGACTGGACGATCCCGTGGCTAGCGGCGAGCGCGCCCCGCGCCGCCATATGCGGGTGGGCCGGCGCCTCCTCCAAGGTCAGCACCGGCGCGAAGCAGGCATCGGCGCCTTCGAGCAGCGCGCACCATTCCGCGCGCGTCTTCGAGAGGAAGAGCCGCCGGAAGCGCTCGGTCAGCTCCGGCCAGCGGGTGCGGTCCATGCGCTTCGGCAGCGCCTCGCCGTCGAGGTCGGCCAGGCGCAGGAAGGTTTCGTAGAACTCCGGCTCGATGGCGCCGAGCGCCACCCACTTGCCGTCCGCGGTCTCGTAGCATCGGTAGAAGGGCGCGCCGCCGTCGATCAGGTTCGCCTCGCGCTCGTCGCGCCACCAGCCGGCGGCCATGAGCCCCTGCACGAAGGTCATCAGCGAGGCCGCGCCATCGACCATCGCGGCATCGACGACCTGGCCCCGCCCCGAGGCTCCGCGCTCGAACAGCGCCGCCACTATGCCGAAGGCCGCATAGAGCGCGCCGCCGCCGAAATCGCCGGTGAGGTTGAGCGGCGGCGCGGGCGGGCCGGAGGCCGGGCCGATGGCGTGCAGGGCGCCGGTCAGCGCCAGATAATTGAGGTCGTGTCCCGCCGCGCCCGCAAGCGGCCCCTCCTGCCCCCAGCCGGTCAGCCGCGCATAGACGAGGCGCGGATTGCGCGCCAGCGCGGCCTCCGGCCCGAGCCCGAGCCGTTCCATGACGCCCGGCCGGAAGCCCTCCAGCAGCACATCGGCGCGTTCGGCGAGCGCGAGCGCCGCCTCGACCGCGCCGGGTCGCTTGAGGTCGAGCGCGGCCGAACGGCGGCCGCGGTTCAACAGGTCGGTGCGCGCATGGACGCGGTAGCGCGGCCGCACCCGGTCGATGCGCAGCACATCCGCGCCCATGTCCGCCAGCAGCATGGCGCAATGCGGCCCCGGCCCGACGCCGGCGACCTCCAGCACCCGAAGGCCGGCAAGCGGGCCGGTCATGCGGACGCCTCAACACGTGGACAGCCAATGACGACCATCGGCAATTGCCCTCTTCAACATGCAACGGAACGACCGGATTTCGCCATTCCCGTTATGGGTCGGCACGGGTCTTGAAGAGTACGTACACAGCGAACGCCCGTCGATGTTTCATGCCAGCAGACTGGAATCCTTCGATTGCTCTCCTTGCTGCCGCAATATCGCTCCCGATTTCCAATTTGTTGAATCTCGCCAAAGGATCTTAATCCGCCGAATGGCGCTTTTCCTGCAATGACACAAAGGCGTCAGCGGTATTCAGCAGGTCATCCCACTGCATTCTTTACTGTCTTCATATCGGAATTGGAAATGTAGGAAATTATCGGAAACGCATCGTCCGCGAGTTCTTCCAACAAACGGCGGCGCATGTGCCGCACGACGCCGACTGCCAATCCCGGATCGAATCGGTCGTCTGCGCCGTTGACTGCGACATGGATACGCAAAATTTCGTCACCGTCCGCGCCCGGAGCGCGAACGACATGTATGTCGCCGATCCGGTCAACGCCGAAGATATCCTTCAGAACCGCACGGACGATGCCTTCCACCTTCCGTTTATCGGCCACGGTCGCGCTCCTTCAGGCATCGCGCCCTGTGCGGCCCGCTTCCGGAACCTTCGGGCACGGTCAAGGCGCCGCCGCATCGCTTCGAATGTGGGATGGCGGTCGACTCCATGTCAAGCAACCGGCGCCCGGCAAGCGGCCCCGTTGCGGTCATGCAGCGATATCGGGCGGGTCGAAGGCGGTGACGGGGGGCGGCTCGCCCTCGAAGCGCTCCACCTCGACCAGCGCGCTCATCGCGCTCGGCCCCTGGCCGAGCTTCGAGGTGCCGCGGTCGGCAGTCAACACATTGGGGTTGCCGTGCTTGTCGAGGCTGCCGGGCTCCGCCGGGTCGGCCGGGTCGTACCAGGCCCCGGTCGCCAGCACCGCGACGCCCGGCATGACCTGCGCGCTCAGCACCGCGCCCGCCAGCAGCGCGCCGCGCGCGTTGAACACGCGCACGACATCGCCGTCCGCAATGCCGCGCGCGGCGGCGTCCGCCGGGTTCAGCCGGACCGGCTCGCGGCCCCGGACCTTGCTCGCCTGCGAGACCCGGCCCTGGTCGAGCTGCGCGTGAAGGCGGGTCGCCGGCTGGTTGGAGATCAGGTGCAGCGGCCACTGCCGGGCGGCCTCGGCCCCGAGCCACTCCTTCGGCGGCAGCCAGACCGGATAGCCGGGACAGTCCTCATAGCCGAAGCCCGCCACATGCCCGGAATAGAGCTCGATCTTTCCCGAAGGCGTCGCCAGCCGCTCCTCGCCCTTGCGGAAGCCCTCGAACAGGATACGCGGTTCCGCCGGCCGCGGCAGTTCCACATGGCCCTCGTCCCAGAAGGCGTCGAAGTCCGGCAGGTTGAGCCCGCGTTCCGCCGCGCGCCCGCAGGCCTCGTCATAGATATGGCGCAGCCACGCCATTTCGTTCCGCCCCCCGGTGAAGCGCTCGCGGAAACCGAGGCGGTCGGCAATATCGGCGAAGACATCGTGGTCGTTGCGCGCCCGGCCCACCGGGTCGATGGCGCGGTGCATGGCGAGCCAGAAGCGGTCCCGCCGGCCGGCGGCGATGTCGTTGCGCTCAAGCGTCGTCGTCGCCGGCACGACGATATCGGCGTGGCGGGCCGTCGCCGTCCACCAGGGATCGTGGACGACCACGGTTTCCGGCCGGCGGAAGGCCCGTATGAGCCGGTTGATGTCCTGATGGTGGTGGAACGGGTTGCCGCCGGCCCAATAGACGAGGCGCGTATCCGGATAGCGCCGCTGCTCGCCATTGAAGTCGTAGGCCCCGCCCGGATCGAGCAACATGTCGGCGATGCGCGCCACCGGGATGAACTCAGGCACCGGGTTCGGCCCGATCGGGACGGTCGGCGCGGAGAGGACATGGCGCGGCGCGCCGATGCCGGAGACGCAGGCATAGCCGAAGCCGAACCCGCCGCCGGGCAGGCCGATCTGCCCGAGGCAGGCCGCCAGCGCCACCGTGGCCCAGAAGGGCTGCTCGCCATGATCGCCGCGCTGCAAGGCCCAGGCGGTCGAGATCATGGTGCGCGCCGCCGCCATCTCGCGCGCGAGCGAACGGATGCGCGCGGCCGGCACGCCGGTAATTCCCTCGGCCCATTCCGGCGTCCGGCCTTCCAGCGAGGCCTCGAAGGCCGCCGCGCCCGTGCAATACCGCTCCAGGAACGCCCGGTCGGCCAGCCCCTCCGCCAGAAGGGTCCGGCAGAGCGCCAGCATCATGGCGGTGTCGGCGCCGGGGCGGATCGGGATCCACTCCCCGCCGAGGCCCGCCGGCAGGTCGCCGCCGAGCGGCGAGACCGCGACGAAGCGCACGCCGCGCGCCCGCGCCTCGCGGATATAGCCGGCAGCGGCGTGCTCGCCATTGCCGCCGGAATCGACCTGCGCGTTCTTCACCGGCAGGCCGCCGAAGGCCACCATCAGCCCGGTGTTCCCGACGATGGACGGCCAGTCCGTGACCGGGCCCGCCGCCGCCTCCACGCCGCCCAGGATATGCGGCAGGACCGCCAGGCCGGCCGCGTAGCTGTAATTGTGCAACTGGCCGGTGAAGCCGCCCGCCACGCCCAGGAAGCGGTGCAACTGGCTTTTCGCATGGTGGAAGCGCCCGGCGCTCGCCCAGCCGTAGGAGCCGCCGAAGATCGAGGCATTGCCGAAGTCGTCGCGCACGCGGGCGACCTCATCGGCGATGAGATCGACGGCCCGGTCCCAGTCGAGCGGCACATAGGAATCGCGCCCGCGCCCCTCGCCGCCGTCGCCGTCGAGCCAGCCGCGCCGCGCCATCGGCCCGGCGATGCGCGAGGCGTGATGCACGGCATCCGGAATCGAGGCGACGACGGGCGAAGGTTCGGGGTCCTTCGCGAAGGGCAGCGCGCCGGTGACGCGCCCGTCCGCTGTCTCCGCCCGGAACGCGCCCCAGTGCGATCCGTGGTGGTGGACCGCCATGACCGCTACAGCCCCAGAACGTGCTTGGCGACGATATTGCGCTGGATCTCGTTCGACCCGCCATAGATCGTGGCCGCGCGCTTCAGCAGATGCTCGCTCATCAGGCCGACCGCGCGGTCGGCGACGGGCGGCTCCTCATTGGTGTCGAGGCGCGTCCATTCCAGCGAATAGGGGATCGCATCGACGCCGACCGCCTCGATCAGCATCTCGTTGAGCGCCTGCTCGATCTCGGTGCCGCAGATCTTGAGGATCGAGGCTTCCGGCCCGCCGCCGCCGCCCTTCTCCTCGGCCGCGAGCGTGCGCAGGTTGACGATTTCCAGCGCGCCGAGACGCGCCTCGATCTCGCCGAGGCGGGAGCGGAAGGCCGGGTCCTCGCCGAGCCTGCCCCCGTCCGCGCCGGTCTCGACGGCGGCGATCTCCTTCAGCCGCTCCACTTTCATGCGCGACTTGGAGACGCCGGCAATGCCGGTGCGCTCGTTGCCCAGCAGGAACTTGGCGTAGGTCCAGCCCTTGTTCTCCTCGCCGATGCGATTCGACGCCGGCACGCGCACATCGGTGAAGAACACCTGGTTGAGATAATGCCCGCCGTCCATGGAGACGATCGGGCTCACCTCGATGCCGGGCGTCTTCATGTCGATCAGCAGGAAGGAGATGCCCTGCTGCTGTTTCGCGGCTCCGGGGTCGGTGCGCACCAGCGCGAAGATCCAGTCGGCATGGTGCGCGCTGCTGGTCCAGATCTTGGAGCCGTTGACGACATACTCGTCGCCGTCGCGCACGGCGCGCGTCTTCAGCGAGGCGAGGTCGGAGCCGGAGCCGGGCTCGGAATAGCCCTGGCACCAGAAGCGGTCGCTCTTCAGGATCGCCGGCAGGTGCTCGGCCTTCTGCGCCTCGCTGCCGAAGGTGTAGATCACCGGCCCGACCATCATCAGCCCGAAGGGCGAGAGCCGGGGCGCGTAGTGGCGCTGGTAGGCTTCCTCGAAGATGAACTTCTGCGTCGGCGTCCAGCCGGCGCCGCCATGTTCTTGCGGCCAGTTGGGCGCGATCCAGCCGCGCTCGTAGAGCGCCTTCTGCCAGCGCCGCATGTCCTCCTTGGAGACATAGGAGGGGTTGCGCCGGACCTGCTCGGAGAGCCGGGGCTCGAGATTGGCCCGGAAGAAGGCATCCACCTCCTCTGCGAAGGCGCGTTCCCCGGCGGTGAATTCGAGCTGCATGAAACGGAGGCTCCTGGTTACGGGAAGACCGGCTCGCGCCGCGACCGGAAGGCGTCGAGCCCCTCGGCCACATCGCTGTGCTGGAGGGCGGCCACGACCGCGCCGCGCTCCAGCGCGAGCCCGACATCGAGCGGCCCCTCGAGGCCGCGCCGCGCCATGCCCTTCATGAAGGCGAGGCCGTGGCGGCTCCTGGCGGCGAGGGCGGCGCAATAGGCGCGCGCGCGGGCGTCCAGCTCCCCGTCCGGCACGACATGGTTGAAGAGGCCCCAGCGCTCCGCCTCGGCGGCGTCGAGCCAGCGGGCGGTGAACATGAGGTCGAGCGCCCGGCGCAGGCCGACCAGACGGGCCAGGCGCTGCGTGCCGCCGCCGCCGGGCGGCAGGCCGTAGCGGGCGTGCTGGCAGCCGATGCGCGCGCTCTCGGCGGCGAAGACGGTGTCGCAGGCGACGACGATTTCCATGCCCCCGGCGAGCGCGAGGCCCTGCACCGCCGCCACCACCGGCAGCGGCGAGGCCTCGAAGCGCCGCGTCGCCTCGTGGATGCCGCCGATGAAGGGCGCGAGCGCCTCGGCGGATTTGCGCCGGTCCAGCACCTCGTCGAGGTCGGCGCCGGTGCAGAACTGCCTGCCGTTCGCATTCAACAGCACGGCGCGCACCGCCGGGTCGGCCTCCAACCGGTCCATGCCGTCCCTGAGCCCGTCCAGCAGCCCGGTCGAAATGCAATTGAACCTGTCGGGCCGGTTGAGCGTCAACACCCCCACCCCGCCATCCACCGAAACCAGCACCGCTTCCGTCACCGCCCCTACTCCCGCTGCCTCGTCTCAGCCCTGCATAGCGCAGCCGAGCCGGGTGAGCAAAGCGATCGTCGCCAATTGCCTGGCCGGACTGGACATTCGACCCCGCCAGTGCAATTTGGCCCTCCAATGACGACAAGGACACTGACGCAATGACGGCCACGATGCGCGAGCGCGCAGGCCTGCATCTGCCGGACCTGACGATCAAGGGGTTCCGAGGGATTGAGGAGCTGTCGATTCCGCGCCTTGCGCGCGTAACCTTGCTGGCCGGGAAGAACGGCGCCGGAAAAACGACGGTGCTCGATGCCGTCCGCGCCTACGCTGCGCGGGGTAGTAGCTCCGTACTTCGGGATATTCTGGACGGAAGGGAGGAGTTTTCCAGTAACATTGACGAAGAGGGCGACACTGTACTTGCCCCGGATTGGCTGTCTTTGTTTCACGGAAGGAAGATCGAGAATACTCCTAGAATACACATTGGCTCGCACCCAAATGTTCTCACAGCGGAGCTTACAACTTTGGATGATGAGGCTATTGGTGGAGAAGATTTGTTCCCCGAATCTTTAGAGCTGGAGAACTCAAAAATACTGAAAACACGCTTTGGAAAGGCCGAAGACATTATCCCCTTCGCAATTGTTTCTGCACGTCCAGACATCGTTTCTCCAATGACTGCAAGGAGTATGCGCAGATTGAGTCGCGGAGCGGAGCGAGTGGATCGATCCTTGGAACTGAGGTGTGAACTGCTTGGCCCGGGACTATTGAATAACGCCCACATGGCGGAATTCTGGGATCGTGTAGCCCTGACCGATGCCGAAGACAGGGCTGTAGAAGCGCTGAAGCTCGTTCTTGGAGAGGAAGTGGATCGAGTAACAGTCGTTGGCGGCGGCCGATCGTTTCGGCGCTACGGGCCCGGCGTCGTAGCCAGCCGCCGTGCTTTGGTCAAGCTCAAGGGCTACGACAGACCGGTGCCGCTGAAGAGTTGCGGGGACGGTGCAGCGCGTTTGTTCAGCGTTGCCTTGGCGTTGGCGAACAGCGCCGGTGGCTTTCTGCTGATAGACGAAGCCGAAAATGGCTTGCACTGGTCCGTCGAGCGGGACTTCTGGCGCATGGTGTTGAGAACTGCGAAAGAGAACAATGTACAGGTGCTTGCGACTACCCATGGTTGGGATTGTATTACCGGCTTTGCGAAAGCGGTGAACGAAACGCCGGAGGAGGACGGGCTGTTGCTTCGGCTTGACCGCGACGGTGGCCGGATTCGTGCGGTGGACTATTCGAAAGATCAACTTCGGGTTGCCGCAGAACAACGGATAGAGGTCAGATAGTCTTGTGGAAGACCGGGACGAGCCGCAATCCCGCGTCCTGATCGTCGAGGGCGTCGATGACCTCCATGTCATGCTTCATTTGAAAAGGTGTTGCGCGCCCGGTCTGGCGTTCGACATTCTTGAGAAGGGCAGCGTGGATGCGCTGATCAAGTCGATCGATGTGGAAGTAACGCAGCCCGGCCGTCATGCAGTCGGTTTCGTTCTCGATGCCGACGACCGCCTGACGAAAAGGTGGCAAGCGGTAGCAGCCAGGTTGAGGATACGGGAAATCGAGGCGCCGACCTCCCCGGAGCCGATGGGAACATTCATGGAGGGCGGAGACGGCCGGCCCCGCGTTGGCGTCTGGCTGATGCCGGACAATACCGGCGCCGGGGAGCTTGAAGATTTTGTTGCGGCAATGGTCCCCGATGGCGACCCGGTATGGCCTCTGGCCAAGGACTATATCGAGGCGGTTCCGAAATCTTACCTTCGCACCAAACCTTCAAAGGCCGAGATCCATGCCTGGCTCGCAACCCGCGAGCGGCCGTTCCCGATGGGCGCCGCTATCGGCGCGGGGGCGCTGAATACGGACGGCCCGCTTTGCCGATCCTTCGCGGACTGGCTTACCCGCTTGTTCGGCTGAACCGGCCCGCCCCTACAGGATGAACCGCGACAGGTCGGCGCTCTTCGCCAGTTCGCCGACGCGCTCGCGGACTTCGCCGGCGTCGATGGTCACGCTCTCGCCGCCGCGGTCGGACGCGGTGAAGCTGATGTCCTCCAGCAGCTTCTCCAGCACGGTGTGCAGGCGGCGCGCGCCGATATTCTCGACCTGGGCGTTGATGTCGGCGGCGAGTTCCGCCAGCGCGTCCACTGCGTCCTCGGTGAAGTCGAGCGAGAGGTCCTCCGTGCCCATCAACGCCTTGTATTGGGTAATCAGGCTCGCTTCCGGCTCGGTCAGGATGCGGCGGAAATCCTCGCGCGTCAGCGCATCGAGCTCGACCCGGATCGGCAGTCGGCCCTGAAGCTCGGGCAGCAGGTCCGCCGGCTTGGCGAGGTGGAAGGCGCCGGAGGCGATGAACAGGATATGGTCGGTCTTCACGGCTCCGTGCTTGGTCGCCACCGTGGTGCCCTCGATCAGCGGCAGCAGGTCGCGCTGCACGCCCTCGCGGCTGACATCGGCGCCGAGCCGGTCCGAGCGCGCGCAGATCTTGTCCACCTCGTCGATGAACACGATGCCGTTCTGCTCGACCGCGTGGATCGCGTCGCGGGTGAGCGCGTCGTCGTCGAGCAGGTTGTCGCTCTCCTCGGCGATCAGCGCCTCGTAGCTCTCCGCCACCGACATCTTGCGCGTCCTGGTGCGCCCGCCGCCCATCGCCTTGCCGAAGATGTCGCCCAGATTGATCATGCCCATCTGCGCGCCCGGCATGCCGGGAATGTCCATGGTCGGCAGCGAGAGGCCGCTCGTATCCTCCAGCTCCAGCTCGATCTCGCGCTCGTCGAGCTGGCCGTCGCGCAGCATCTTGCGGAACTTCTCGCGCGTGTCCTGGGCGGCCGTCTTGCCGACCAGCGCGTCGATGACCCGCTCTTCGGCGGCGGCGTGGGCCTGCGCCTCGACCTCCTTGCGCCGGCGCTCGCGGGTCATGTGGATGGCGATCTCCACCAGGTCGCGCACGATGCTCTCGACATCGCGGCCGACATAGCCGACCTCGGTGAACTTGGTCGCCTCCACCTTCATGAACGGCGCCTGGGCGAGCCGGGCGAGCCGCCGGGCGATCTCGGTCTTGCCGACGCCGGTCGGCCCGATCATCAGGATGTTCTTCGGCAGGACTTCGTCGCGCAGCGCCTCGGGAAGCTGCTGGCGGCGCCAGCGGTTGCGCAGCGCAATCGCCACGGCGCGCTTGGCGTCGTCCTGGCCGACGATGAAGCGGTCGAGCTCGGAAACGATCTCCCGGGGGCTGAACGAGGTCACGGCGTCTCCAGGCTCTCAATGGTCAGCGTCTCGTTTGTATAGATGCAGATGCCGGCCGCGATTTCCATGGCGCGGCGCGCCACGGCCTCCGCGTCGATGCCCTCGACCGGATAGAGCGCGCGCGCCGCCGCCAGCGCAAAGGCCCCGCCGGAGCCGATGCCGATCAGCCCGTCCTCCGGCTCCAGCACGTCGCCATTGCCGGTCAGCACCAGCGAGACGTCGCGGTCGGCCACCGCCATCATCGCCTCCAGCCGGCGCAGATAGCGGTCCGTGCGCCAGTCCTTCGCCATCTCGACGCAGGCCCGCGCGAGCTGTCCCTTGTACTGCTCCAGCTTGCCTTCGAGGCGCTCGAACAGGGCGAAGGCGTCGGCGGTGGCGCCGGCGAAGCCCGCGATCACCTTGCCGTCGCCGAGCGTGCGCACCTTGCGGGCATTGGCCTTCAGCACCGTCTGGCCGAGCGTGACCTGTCCGTCGCCGGCGACCACCACGCGGCCGTCCTTGCGCACCGAAAGGATGGTCGTGCCGTGCCAGGAAGGCGTGTCTCTCTCGTCCATGCCGGTTTCTCCGGGAAGCGCGCAGACGGGTTTAGGCGCACCGGCCCCGTCGTTCAAGGCCGCCGGCCGAACCGGGCGCATTCCCCGGCCGCCGCAATCGCCGTTTCGAGCGCCTGCCACGCCGGCAGCGGAAAGGGCGCTCATCGCGGCGCGGCGGTCCAGGGATCGGCGACTTCAACACCGGTGTTGCGGAATTCGCCCACATTTCGGGTCATGGCCGCCAGCCCGCGGCAAGTCGCCGCCGCCAGCCGGATCGCGCCGGAGGCGGCAATTCGACTCCGTGTCCGGGCCCGAAATGCCGGGTGAAGACCTCGGACGGCCCGACTCGGCGCTCGTTCTTCTCCCGCTTTTCGCGAATCGGGCGACATACGAATTCCTCGACCGATACACCGACCTGGCGGGCCTCGCGCCCGAGCCCGGGTCTTGTCCCCCGGATCGATGTCGTGGACGGCGAGACTGGAACCCATTGCGGTCCCTTCTCTATGGCAGGAAGTCTGAACATGACCTCGGCGAATGCGGACAAATTACGCCAACGGCCATGAGCAAGAACCGACAGGCCGCTCCTGTCGTCCCGGCCGGCGCGTCGGCAGCCTGCCCCGGACCCCGCTCCGGAGGCGATCCGGGACCTTTCACGACCGGCGCCGCGCCGCATGAGGCCCCGGATCGCCCTTCCGGACGTCCGGGGCGACGAAAAGGGCCATGGCGTTCGGCGCAGCGGGGCCGGGGCGGCGGTGGTGCGGCATCCTCCATGAGGCGCAACCCGACACTGCTGGCATCAATCGTCACCCCGGACGGAGCGAAGCGAAGATCCGGGGTCTCCTTGCAGCATTGCCCGGCCTTCTTCCCGTCATGCCCGGACTTGCTCCACTGGTGTCCGGTTCGGGTTTGGGGCCATTGTATGGCGGTTTGATTGTTGTATTCGGGGGGCGGTATGCGGGGAGCGGTGAGTTGGTCGATGCGCTTTCTGCGCATGAGATTGGCGCGGACGAGGCGTGCGAAGGCGAGCGGGGATTTGACGGCGCCCCGGTCGGCCTTGGCGAGGTGGAGCAGCAGATGAGCGACCGGGGCGGCGGCGACCCTCCACCACCGCCCGGGCAGTCGGTATGGCACGGCCGCGCGGACAGCGGGCGCTTGACGATATTCCATATTTGTTCTAATTCGACCGCCCCGGCACGAAGGAGGCGGCGACGATGGCCAAGGCCTATTCCCTCGACCTGCGGGAGCGGGTCCTGGATGCGGCGGCGGAAGGGTTGACGGTCGAGGAAGCCGCCGCGCGGTTTCGGGTGAGCACGGCCAGCATCGTCCGCTGGCGCCGGCTGGCGCGGGAGCGGGGCGATCCGCGCGGGAAGCCCTATGGCGGCGGGCGCCCCTCGCGGATCGAGGCGGCCCGCGGCGCCATCCTCGAACTGCTGGACGCGAATCCGGCCCTCACCACGCAAGCCCTCCGCGCGGCGCTGGGCGAGCGCGGCTTCGCGTTCGGCTACGCCACCGTGTACGGCTTCCTCCGCCGCAACGGCCTCGGGCGGCGGACGAGCCGCCGGCCGGGGGCCGTCGACGAGGCGCGCGAGACGATCCTCGGCCTGCTCAGGGGAAATCCGGGCCTCTCCGTCGAGGCCCTGCGCGCCGCACTCAGGGAGCGGGGCCTGGTCTTCGGCTACGCCACGCTCTACTACTTCCTCCAGCGCCACGGCCTCAGGCGGAAGAGCAAGCGCCCGGGACGCCGGATCGACGAGGTCCGCGACGCCGTCCTGCGCGCCGCGGAGGAAAATCCCGGCCTCGGCGCCGGAGCCCTGCGCGAGGTGCTCGCCCGCCGCGGCCTCGTCTTCGCCTGCAGCACGGTGCGCCGTTTCCTCCGGCTCCACGGCTTCGGGCCGCAAAAGACTTCGGGACGGAAATCAACCCATTCCGATATTCCGGCCCGTCCGGCGGATTGAGGACGCACTTCGCCGGTTGGCCGCCGCCGCCGCCATTGCCGCTCGTCCCTCCACGATTTTCGCTGGCCGCACCGCGGCTGCGTGTCAGGGAAACCCCTCCGCTACCGGCATTTCCGCCGCTCCTTCCGGCCTTCCGGCCCTCGCCGTCCTCCGCGTCCATATGGCCGTGGCGTTGTGGAGAATCAATGCTTGTTAGGAAAAAACGCCCGCAAGCCGAACCGCCGGCCGCGCGCCGCCCCGCGGCGGCTCGACGCGGGGACGGGCTTTTGCGAGAATGCGGGGCGAGGAGGCCGCGCCCCATGTCCGAACCCATGACCGAAGCGAAGATCGTCCGCCTTGCGCAGACCGAGACGGTGCCGTTTGCGCCCGACTCCTTCTACAACCCGATCCTGCCCGGCGAGGAGGCCGGATTCCCGATCCGGGTGGGCATCCAGACGGCCGAGCCGGGCTACGAACCGGGGCTTCATGCCCACCCCTATGTCGAAATCCTGCATATCCTGGAGGGCAGCGTCGAGGTCTGGCTGGAGGGCGGGGAGGATGAGCGCACCCGCCTCGAAGCCGGCGACACGGTGGCCCTGCCCGCCAACCGGCGGCATAATTTCGCCGCCGTGGGCGCGGGGCCGATGCGGCTCATGGGCATTCATCTCAGCCCGAAGCGGATCGTGGACTATCGCGACGGCGAGTCGGACGAGCGCGGCTACCCGATCCACCGCCGGTGAGCGATGTCGGGGCGGCGGCCGCGCGCCTGATCCGCGGCCGGGACGACCTGCGCTCCCGCCGGGACTATCCGCCGGACCTCTGGCGGGGCCTCGCCGAAGCCGGACTGCTTGGACTCACCGTTCCGCAGGCCTATGGGGGCAGGGGCTGGGACCTCGAACGGCTCGCCGGCGGCTGCCGGGACATGGTGCGCCACGGCCGCAGCCTCGGCGCCATGCTCGCCTGGAAGGCGCATTGCACGCTCTGCTATTTCGCGCTCGCCCGCCTCGGCGACGAGGCGCAGAAACGGGCATGGCTGCCCCGGCTGGCATCGGGCGAGACCGCGCTGGCGGCCGCGGTTTCGGAACCCGGCGCCGGCGCGCATCCCAAATATCTGCAGGCGCGCGCCGAAGAACTGCCGGGCGGCGGCTGGCGGCTCGACGGCGAGAAGGCCTGGATCACCAACGGGCCGTCCGCCGGCCTGTTCATCGCCGTGGCGATTACCGGCGAGCGCGGCGGGCGCAAGCGGTTCGGCGCCTTCCTCGCGCCGGAGGAGACGCCGGGTCTGGCGCGCACGGAGGCCGGCGCGGTCGAATTCCTGCGCCCGACAGGCCATTGCGGGCTGAGCCTGCGCGATGTCCGCCTGCCCGCCTCGGCCCGCCTCGCCCCGGATACCGACATATGGGACGCCTTCGCCCGGCCGCTGCGCAATGTCGAGGACCTGCTCGGGCTCGGCTCGCGGCAGGGCGCGATGGAGGCATTGCTGGACGATGCGGCGGCGGCCGGGCTAGAGGACGAGGCGCTCGGCGGGCTCGCGGCCCGGCTGGTCTCCTTCGAGGCGCTGGCCGCGCGTGCCGGCAGGGACGACGCCCGCCTGCTGGCGGCGAGGCAGCAACAGCGCGACTTCCTCGCCGCATTCGAGGCGCTGGACCTGCCCGAAGACCCGGCCCGCGCCGCGCTGATCGCCGACATGCAGGCCTCGGAAGCCGTCGCCGGCCGGGTCCACGCCGCCCGCCTGGCCGCGCTCGGCCGCGAGGCGCGGGCGGCCGCCCCGGATTCCCCGAGCGCCGCGGGTGCTGTAGCCTGAGCCGCGCCCCGACGCCGGAGAGGATGCGCGGCATGAAGCTCGGCCTGTTCTCGATGCCCCTGCATCGCCCGGAAAAGCCGTTCCTGCAGACGCTCGAAGAGGACCGCGAGGCGATCCTGCTGGCGGACCGGCTCGGCTATTCCGAGGCCTGGGTAGGCGAGCATTTCACCTCCAAGGTCGAGCAGATCGCCTCGCCGCTGATCTTCCTCGCCACGCTCATCCGGGAGACGCGCTCGATCCGCTTCGGCACCGGCGTCATCAACATCCCGCACCACCACCCGGTGACGATCGCCGGCCATGCGGCGCTGTTCGACCAGCTCTCCGAGGGGCGCTTCCTGTTCGGCATCGGGCCGGGCGGGCTCGTCAGCGACGCCGAAATGTTCGGCCACCCGGATCCGGCGGAGCGCCAGCGCATGATGCTGGCCGCCATCGACATCGTGCTGGAGCTCTGGCGCGGCGAGCCGCCCTGGCGCTTCGACAACCCGTGGTGGGATATCGCTATCGACGAGGCGGTGTTTCCGCGCCACGGCGTCGGCCTCGTCGCCAGGCCCTACCAGGACCCGCACCCGCCGATCGCCATGGCGATGGTCTCGGCCCATTCGGGCTCGGCCGGCATCTGCGGCGGGCGCGGCTGGATCCCGATCTCGGCGAACTTCATCCCCTCGCGCGATGTGGCGACCCACTGGCCGCTCTATGCGGCGGCGGCGGAGAAGGCGGGCCGGCCGGCGGACCCGTCGGTGTGGCGGGTGGCGCGCAACCTGCTGGTGGTCGAGAGCGAGGGCCAAGCGAGAGACATTCTCGGCGACCCGGACGGGCTGTTCCATTTCTACTTCCGCTATCTGCGCAGCCTGCGCCGGCTGCCGGAGGTCAAGGCCCTCGCGGACGCGCCCGCCGAAGAGCTGAACGCGCTGCTCGATGTCGAGGAGGCGGTCGCCGAAATCCCGATCTGCGGCACGGCGGCGACGGTGCTCGACCGGCTGGCCGCGCTGCGCGAGGAGATCGGCGCGTTCGGCACGCTGCTGATCGGCATGCATGACTGGGAGGACCCGGACCTCTGCCGCGCCTCCATGCGCCGCCTCGCCGAGGACGTCCTGCCCGCCTTCTCGCAGCATTGCGCCGCGCTCGACGGGCGGGGGCGGCGGTCCGCCGACGCGGCGTTGGCAAAGGGCGTGCTGCCGGACTAGGATTCCCCGAGCGACGCGGAGCCGGAAGGCGGGGGGACGGGTAATGGCCGACAACGACACGCTGGGGCGCGAGGCGCTGCGGATGCACGCCGCCGGGCGGCCCGGCAAGGTGGAGGTGACGCCGACCAAGCCGCTCACCACCCAGTACCAGCTCTCGCTCGCCTATTCGCCGGGCGTGGCCGCGCCCTGCCTGGAGATCGAGCGGGACCCGGGCCTCGCCTACGACTACACCGCCAAGGGCAACATGGTCGCCGTCATCTCCAACGGCACCGCCGTGCTCGGCCTCGGCAATATCGGCGCACTCGCCTCCAAACCGGTCATGGAAGGAAAAGCGGTTCTTTTCAAGCGCTTCGCCGATGTAGACGGAATCGATCTGGAGGTAGACACGGAGGATGTGGACGCCTTCATCGACTGCGTGCGCTATCTCGGCAAGAGCTTCGGCGGCATCAATCTGGAGGACATCAAGGCGCCGGAATGCTTCATCGTCGAGGAGCGCCTGCGCGAACTGCTCGACATCCCGGTGTTCCACGACGACCAGCACGGCACCGCGATCATCTCCGCCGCCGGCCTCATCAACGCGCTCCACCTGACCGGGCGGCGCATCCAGGACTGCCGCATGGTGGTCAACGGCGCCGGCGCCTCCGGCATCGCCTGCGTGGACCTGTTCAAGGCGCTCGGCCTGCCGGCGGAGAATGTCCTGCTGTGCGACACGCGCGGCGTCATCTACCGGGGCCGCACCGAGGGCATGAACCAGTGGAAATCGGCCCATGCGGTCGAGACGCCGCTGCGCACGCTCGAAGAAGCGATGAAGGGCGCCGACATCGCCTTCGGCCTCTCGGTCAAGGGCGCCTTCACCCGCGAGATGGTCGCGTCGATGGCGGAGAAGCCGATCATCTTCGCGCTCGCCAATCCCGACCCGGAGATCACCCCCGAGGAAGTGCGCGAGGTGCGCGGCGACGCGATCGTCTGCACGGGCCGGTCCGACTACCCGAACCAGGTCAACAACGTGCTGGGCTTCCCCTATATCTTCCGGGGGGCTCTGGATGTGCGCGCAACGACGGTCAACGATGCGATGAAGATCGCCGCCGCCGATGCGCTGGCGGCGCTGGCGCGCGAGGACGTGCCGGACGAGGCGGCCGCGGCCTATCCGGGCAAGCGGCTGCAATACGGTCCGGACTACATCATCCCGGTGCCGTTCGATCCGCGCCTGGTGGTCAAGGTGCCGGAGGCCGTGGCGCGCGCCGCCATCGACACCGGAGTCGCGCAGAAACCGATCGAGGACTGGCACGCCTACAGGGCCGCGCTCGCCGCCCGCCTCGATTCGACCTCCGGCAGCCTGCAGCGCATCTATGCGGAAGTGCAGGCCGCCCCCCGCCGCGTGGTGTTCGCCGAGGGCGAGGAAGAACGGGCCATCCGCGCCGCGCTCGCCTTCCGGGCGCAGGGTTTCGGCACGCCTGTCCTGGTCGGGCGCGAGAACATCGTCAGGGACCAGATGGAGCGGCTGGGCATCGCTGCGGGCGAGCCGCTGGAAATCCACAACGCCGCGCTCTCCGAAGACAATGCCAGCTATATCGCCATGCTCTACGAACGCCTGCAGCGCCAGGGATTCCTGCAGCGCGACGTGCAGCGCATGGTGCACCGGGACCGTAATTACTTCGCCGCCTGCATGGTGGCGTCCGGGGCGGCCGACGCCATGGTGACGGGGCTTACGCGGTCCTTCCAGGTGAGCTTCGCAGGCGTGCGCCATGTGTTCCCCCCCACCGCCGATTCCACGCCCTGCGGCGTCACCCTCTATGTGAACCGCAACCAGACGGTTTTCGTTGCCGACACGACGGTCAACGAGCGGCCGGGGCCGGAGCAGCTTGCCGACATCGCGGCGGCGGCGGCCCGCATGGCGCGCAATATGGGCGCAGAGCCGCGCGTCGCCCTGCTCTCCTTCTCCAATTTCGGCAATCCGCCCTTCGGGGAGGCGGCCCATGTCCGCGAAGCGGTGGCTGTGCTCGACGCGCGCAGCGTCGATTTCGAATATGAGGGCGAACTCTCGGCCGATGTCGCGCTCGACGGCGACCTGTTGCGCCAGCTCTATCCCTTCGCGCGTCTTTCCGGGCCGGCCAATGTGCTCGTGATGCCGAGCCTGCATGCCGCCAACATCTCGGCCAAGATGCTGCAAATGCTCGGCGGCGGGGCCGTGATCGGGCCGGTCCTGCTCGGGCTCTCCAGGCCGGTCCAGATCGTCCAGATGGGCGCGAAGGTCTCCGAGGTCGTCAACATGGCCGTCTTCGCCGCCCATGCGGCGCAGGCGCGCGCGGTTCAGTAACCGCGGCCCGGCAGCGTCTCGTGCAGGGGGCGCACGCGGGGGTCGAGCTGGCGTTCGGTGTAGTAGTCGGCCGCCGGTTTCCAGGCGTCGAAAACGCGCCTGAGTTCGCCCACCGGCTCTTCGTGGACATCGACGCGCAGATCGACGCAGGGGAATTCGTGCTCGCCCCAGGTGACGAGGGCGGCGGAGTTCTGCCCGCCATGCTGGCCGCCGGCGTCGCGCCCGGCCTCGAGCGCGGCAAGCAGGCGCTCGGCGAGCGCGCCGCCGGCAAAGCCCGCCTCTATGGCGTCAAGCACATGTTCGCCGACCAGCACATTGCCGAGCGCGATCAACTCGTCCCGCACATGGTGGCCGGCGAAGGCACGGTTTTCCGCGCCGGTGCGCGCCGCCGCCCGGCCTTCCGCGTCGATAATGCCCAACTGCCGGTATTCGGGATACGGGTCGGCGGCAACCAGCGCCGCGACGACCGCCGGGGCGGGGCAACCGTTGGCCAGCAGGTCCTGCGCCAGCCGGCCAAGGCGGAAATCGGCAATTGCCATGATGGCGACGGCGCCGAGGCGCGCGACATGCGGCACGCGAACGCCCACGGCGAGCGACCGCGTTGCGGTGGCGATGCCGAGCTCGCCGGTGGCCGCGTCGCGGGCGATGCAGGTGAAGGTCATCGGAGCACCCTGTGGATGGCGCAAACGGGGCCGTCCGGCAGGCGCCGCCCTGTGCCCCCAACCGGCTCCGTCGCCGACAGCGGAACGATCATGACATATCCGGTGCGGGTCGGTTCCATCGGTTTCTCCCCTCCTCGCTCCCGCGAAGCCGGGAGCCGCGCTAGAATGCCAGCGCCCAGCGTTTGAGCAAACCGCGCTCCAGCGCCCGCGCTTTCGCGAGCCAGGCTCTCGCCTGCGCCCGCTCCCCCGCGCCGGGTTCCGGGCCGAGCGCGTCCAGGCGCTGGCGTTCGCCGAGGTCGCTCGTGAAGACCGCGAATGCCGTTCGCCGCCCGGAAGCGGTGTGGAGATAGCCGGCGAGGCCACGGCCGTAATACATGCTGCCGGTCTTCGCCCAGACGCGGAACGCCAGCGCGGGCTCGTCCTCCCAGCCCGCCAGCGGCCCCTTCCAGCCGGAAATCGGCAGCAACGATTCAAAGCTGCGGCCGGCATAGCGCCGTCCGTCGGCATAGCGGAGCAGCGCCGCCATCCGCCGGGGCGTGGCGCGCGACCGGCTGCTGAGGCCCGAATGGCGGTCGAGCCGCCAATCTGTCCCGTCGCCGCCCAGGCGCCGGTCCAGTTCGGCTTGCAGGCGGGCGGCGGAAGCGCCCAGCGCCTCAGGCCTGCCGGCCAGCTTGCGGGCGGCGCCGAGGCCGATCAACTCGGCGGTGAGATTGTTGCTGTATTGCAGCGAGAGGGCAGCGATATCGACCAGCCTCGGACCGGGATGGCGGGCGACGGTCCGGGCGTCTGCCGGCGCGGTTCCGGCTCGCGGCTCGGTGAGCGCGAGCCCCTGCATGGCCGCGAGCTCCCGGAAGAGCCCGGCGGCGAACCGGGAAGGCCGGCTCACCGGCAGCCATGTCCGGCCCTGCCCGCGCGCCGCCAGCCTCCAGGTCGGCCCGGAAGGCGTATCCAGACGGTGGAAAAGCGGCTCCCCGTTGCCCGGGACGGTCCGCAACGGCGCGAGGTCGCCGCCCGGCAGGGCGAACGCCGCAAGGCCGCCGCCCGGCGTCGCCTCCCAGATCAGGCGCCGCCGGTTGAACGACAGCGAGAGCGCCGAGACGCCCGAATTGTAAACCGCCCCGTCGCTCTGCCCGGCGTCGATCCGGGCGGCGCGCGCGAGCAAGCTGTCGTCGTAGAAGAAGCGGGCTTGTGCGAGTCCCGCATCGACGCCGGCCCGGGCGAGCGACATCAGGTCTTCCACGGCAAGCAGCGGGTCGCCGCCGCCCACGAGATAGAGCCCGTCGCCGGAGGTTTGCAGTTCGGTGGCGAACCGGTGCGCGCTGCCCAGGATTTCCAGCGCCGCCACGGCCGTCGCGATTTTGGCCGTCGAGGCGGGCAGGAAGGCTTCGTCCGCCCGCCGCGTCGCCAGCACTGCGCCGCCGTCGAGGTCGGCCACGATATAGCCGGTGCGCGCCCCTCCGAGGCCGGCCGCTGCGATCAGCGCTTCGACCGGCGGCGGCAACGGCGGCGGCGCCGGCCGCGCGCCTGCGGCCGGCCATGCCGCAAGCGCCGCGCACAGCGCCAGCGCCGCCATCGGTCGGCGCATGCGCCTCAACTCGGCAGGAAGCGCTCGCAATGGATGCGCTCCTCGGCGACGCCGACGGCGCGGAGCCGGTCCCGGGCCGCGTCGATCATCGCCGGCGGGCCGCAGACATAGGCGTCGATGTCCATATCGGGCGGGCCGATCAGGTCGGTGACGAAGCCGGTATGGAAGGAAGGGTCTCCGCCCGGCTCCTCCACGGCGACACTCACCTGCGCGCCGCTGGCGGCGAGCCGGTCGAGCGCGAACAGCCGGCCGGCGGAGGCGGCGCCGAACAGCACGACCGCCGGCTGGCGCCCTTCCAGCGCCTCCAGCATGGCGAGGATCGGGGCGAGGCCGGCGCCGCCCGCCGCCATAAGCACCGGCCGCTCCGGTGCGCGCAGGAAGAACCCGCCATAGGGGCCGGACATGTCGAGCCGGTCGCCCGGCTTCGCGCACGCCACCAGATAGTTCGACATGAGGCCGCCCGGCAGCAGGCGCGCGTGGAACTCGCCCCGGTCCCGGCGGGAGAAGGAAAAGGCGCGTTCCGCCCCCCTGCCGGGCACACCGATCCGGGCGTACTGGCCCGGCAGGAAAGGCATTTCTCCGTCGAGTGCGAGAGCGAAACGCACTGTATCCTCCGCGACGCGCTCCACCGCCGTGAGCGTCGCCCGGGTGTTCACCGGGCCGCCCGTCAGCGAGAAGGGCCAAGGGAAGCGGAGCGTGCAGTCGCCGAGCGGGCGCATCTGGCAGGCCAGCACCAGTCCCGCGGCCTCCTCCTCATCCGTGAGCGCTTCGGGACTGGCATCGCCCACATCGTAATCGCCCTCGGTGCACTGCGCCTTGCAGGTGCCGCAGGCGCCTTCGCGGCAGTCCGTCGCGAGCTCGATTCCCTGCGCCTGCGCGGCCTGGAACACCGTCTGCCAGGGCTGGCCGACAATCTCGCGCGCCGCGCCGTCCTCGAAGACGAGGTGGAGACGCAGGCTCATCAGGGCGGGCTATTCGGCCGCGGCGGCGTGCAGCGCGAGGCAGTCGTCGGCGAGCGGCAGGATGGGATCGAAATCCCGGTGCGCGATCCACTCCGCGCGCTTGAAGCGCGTTATATGGTTGGAGACCGCGCAAAGGCTGAGATAGACGATCACCCGGTCCCACGGGCTGATATTGGGCGGGCTCGCATGGACGAGGTTGCTGTGGAACATCACCACCGAGCCCGGCGCGCCCGTCGGCGCCGCGATGCCGCCCTCCCCGGCGAGCAGCGCGACCGTCGCCCGGTCCAGCGTCCAGAGCGGATAGCTGGTCGTCTCCAGGTCGTGCCCGGCCTCGAACACGCCCTCCCGGTGGCTGCCCGTCAGGAACATCAGCGGCCCGTTGGCGGCGGTGACCGGATCGAGGAACACGGCGATGTTCATCGCGCGCGGTTCGGGCATGCCGTCATCGCGGTGCCAGGTGCCGAAATCCTGGTGCCACTGCCAGACCGCGCCGTCGAAGGCCGCCTTGGCGTTCACCTTGTACTGGTGCATGTAAACTGGCTCGCCGAGCAATTGCTCGACCGGGCGGATCAGGCGCGGATGGGCGCCAAGGCGGCCGAATATGCCGTTGTAGCGGTGCGCAGCGAACGCTGTGCGCGGCGCGCCGTTGTCCTCGCGCCAGACCTCCTCGCGCCCGCTCGCGAACACGGTATCGGCCTCGCGGCGCAGCATCGCGGCTTCTTCGGCGCTGAACACGCCTTCCAGGAAGAGGTAGCCGTCCCGGTTGTAGCGGGAGACCTGTTCGGGGGTGAGTTGCATGGCTCAGGTCCTCCTCAGCTCAGGTCGCGTTTCAAGATCTTGCCCGTTGCGCCGAGCGGCAGGCTCTCCCGCAGCTCGACGATGCGGGGATATTTATAGCCCGCCAGCCGCTCCCGCGCCCAGGCGGCGATGGCGGCCGGATCGGGTTCGGCGCCGGCCGCCGGCACGATATAGGCCTTGACCTCCTCGCCGTACTGCTCGTCCGGCACGCCGACGACGGCGGCAAGCGAGACCTCCGGATGGGTCACCAGAAGCTCCTCGACCTCGCGCGGATAGACGTTGAACCCGCCGCGGATAATCATCTCCTTCAGCCGGTCCACGATATACAGGTAGCCGTCCTCGTCGAAGCGCCCGATATCGCCGGTGTGGAACCAGCCGCCGCGCAGCGCCTCGGCGGTCTCCTCCGGGCGGCCCAGATAGCCCTTCATCACGCAGTGGCCGCGCACGACCACCTCGCCCGGTTCGCCGACCGGCACGGGATTGTCGGCCGCGTCCAGCACCCGGACCTCGACGCCCCAGACCGGCAGGCCGACGGAGCCTATCTTGCGCTCCCGGTCGAGCCGGTTGAAGGTCACGCCGGGCGAGGTTTCCGACAGGCCGTAGCCTTCCAGCACGGTCACATCGAACCTGGCCTCGAAGCCCCGCAGGATCTCGACCGGCGTCGAGGCGCCGCCGACCGTGACCTGCCTGAGCGTCGCGGCGATGGCGGCCAGGTCGTGCTTCTCCGCATCGGGATAGGTCAGCAGCGCCCAGAGCATGGTCGGCACGCCCGAGAACAGCGTCACCTTCTCGCTCTCCATCAGCCCGAGGCAGAGGCCCGGCTCGAACCGGGGCGCCAGCACCATGGTCGCCGCCTTGCGGAACGCCGCCAGCATCTGCACCACCTGCCCGAACACATGGAACAGCGGCAGCGCCACCAGCACGACATCCTCCGGGCACACCTCGCCGAGGTCCACGCAGAGCTCGGCGTTCATCAGCAGGTTGGCGTGCGTCAGTATCGCGCCCTTGGGCCGCCCGGTGGTGCCGGAGGTGTAGAGCACCACCGCCATGTCGTCGGGGCCGCGCTGGACGGTGTCGAAAACCGCCTCTGCCGCGGGCATGTCGGCCGCGATGAAATGCTCGCAGGCCGGCGCGTCCCCAAAGGCGGCGCGGCCGACGGCGCCCAGCGGCAATTCGGCCGACCCCTCGTGGCAGACTAGCGCCTTCGCCCCGCTGTCGTTCAGCAGATAGGCCATCTCGCCGCGCTTCAGCAGGATGGAGACCGGCAGCACGGTCGCGCCGGCCTTCAGCACGCCGAAATAGAAGGCCGGAAAGGCCGGCGCATTGGGGCAGGCGAGCGCCACGATATCGCCCGGCCCGATCCCCCGCCCCGCAAGATCCGCCGCCACCGCCCGCGCCCGCGCGTCGAGGTCCCGGTAGCTCATCCGGACCGGCCCCTGCACGATGGCGACCTTGTCCGGCCGGTCGCGGGCGCTGGTCTCGAGAATCGCGGCGAGTGAGAGCATGGGAGCGGGTCTCCGGCAGGGGCTGCGCGCGGGCGCCGCGCCCCGATGCGCCAGCTTATGACGCCCGGCCCGCCCCGCCAAGGCCGCAGGCGCCGCGCTCCCGGGGCGTCTCCCGGCCGCGGCTAGCCGCCGTCCTGTGCGGCATGGCAAAATCCGACCGGCGACACGCAGACGCGATCACTGTAAACGATCAGCTTGTTGCGGTCGGAAAGATATTTCTACGACAGCATGATGAGCGATTTGTTTCCCTCGGCATTCAACGCTTTCGCTTCATCGGCGTCGCCGTCTAGGGCCTGAAACGTCGTTTCCACACGGTCGATCCTGAACCCCAGATTGTCCTCGATCAGCAGTTTTTCGGTGGCGATCTTGTCCAGGGCCGCCGTATTGAACCGGGGCAGCACATCGGGCGAAAAGAAACAGCTCTCCGCTTCCACGGCTTTCGTTCCCACGAAGCGCAGGCGCTCCAGAACCAGAATCGACTCGCCTTGTTCTATGCCGAGCTGTATGGACACATTGGCCGAAGCCGGCTTTCGACCGAACGACATCAGCCGGTAGGTCACCTCGCCGTCGTTTCCGGCGGCGGCGCCTTCGAGCGGCCTTATGCTGGGCATGTCGGCATCGACGCCGGGCCGGGGCCTCCGGGCGCTGGCGAACGTGCCCCTGCCCGGATAGCGCTCGATCCACCCTTCCCAGGCAAGCCGGGACATGGCGAACTGGACCGTCGCCCGGCTGACGCGGAATGTGCGGGCGATTTCGGCTTCCGTCGGCAGTTGTTGCCCGGTGTCTATCAGTCCCTGCCGGATCAGCCCGGCATAGTGGTCGTGGATGCGGGAATGAGCTGGCGGCGACCGTTCCAAATCCCCGATTCCCCGATCCCCGGAAACGTTACCGAATCTATGCCGGCCGCGCGGTACGGCAAGTCATCCGCGCTTCGAGGCGCGTATAAAATCTGAAAATTTCAGCCAATTAGAACTGGTCAACCAGTCAAACACGATAGCGTTGACCTGTTCGTCTTCCGCTCGTTTCCCCGCTCATCCAGCCATGACTGGACGGGCGAGGCGCGATAGCTTGCTGTCCCCGGGGCTGCGGCCGAATTGCTTGTCAGCTGTCTCTCCGGCACTCAAAACGATCAGTCATGCGGTGATATTTGAATATATGGCTTATCCCTTTGCTTCCGGTCACCCCATATGTTGATCGGCGTTCTACGTTCCAGGCGCGGTTTGAGGTGGCCTCGCCTTTTCGGACAGCCTGGCGGCTGGGCTAAGGTGTGTTCCGGTTGAAGTTCAGGCCGCCAGAATCCCCTTGAATGGATCTTCCTGTTGCTGCTGTTGCGCCTTTGGGGGTGTGGTCAAGGCGCGAAGCGGCTTGTCCATCATGTCCACAGGCGTGTCACCTCGGTATGCCTCGGCCGGCGTCCGTCCGCCCAGCGCCGAGTGCGGCCTGATGGTGTTGTAGAAGCCGATCCACTCGCCGATCACGCGCCGGGCGGTGAAGCCGTCGGCGATCTCGTGCAGGTAGACGCCTCGTATTTGAGCGAGCGCCAGAGCCGCTCAATGAAGATGTTGTCCATGCACCGGCCCCGGCCGTCCATCGAGATGCGGATGCCGGGCGCCTGCAGGCGCCCGGTGAAGGCGAAGCTGGTGAACGGGCTCCCCTGGTCGGTGTTGAAGATCTCCGGCGCGCCATGCCGGGCCAGGGCCTCGTCGAGCGCGTCCGTGCAGAAGCCGGCATCCAGCGTGTTCGACAGCTGCCAGGCCAATACGTGGCGGCTCGCCCAGTCCATGATCGCCGCCAGGTAGAGGAAGCCCCGCTGCACCGGGATGCAGGTGATGTCGGCGCACCGGACATGGTTCGCCCGCTCGATCCGCAAGCCCTTGAGCAGCCAGGGCCACACCCGGTGCTCGGGATGCTGATCGCCGGTCCGCAGCGCCCGATAGACCGCCTGAAGGCCGAGCAGGCGCATCAGCCGAGCCGCCCGGCAGCGCCCGATCCGCACCCCCTCGCGGCGAAGATGGCGAACCATCTGGCGGGCGCCGTAGAACGGATACTTCACGAACAGCTCGTCGATCCGACGCATCAGCGCCAGCGTCTCGGCGCTCTCGCCCTTCGGCTCGTAGTAGAGCGACGAGCGCCCGATCGACAGCAGCCGGCATTGCCGGTTCAGGCTCAGAGCCGGATGATCGCGCTCCACCATCGCCCGACGCTCGGCCCGGCTCATCGACCGGACCCGCGAGACAAAAAATCCCGCTCCACGATCAGCTCCCCGATCCTGGCGTGAAGATCGCGCACCTCGCCCTCATGATCCCGGACCCGGCGTTCCGCGCCCTTCGAGAACAGCTCGGCCAGACCCTCGATCGCCTGGCGCTTCCACGCACCCACCTGGTTCGGATGGACCCGGCGCCGAGAGGCGATCTCCTGAAGCGTCCGATCACCCCGAAGCGCCTCAAGCACGAGCTTCGCTTTCAACTCCCCGGAAAACCTGCGGCGCTTGCTCATCGGCATTCCTCCGTCAGACGGCGGAATACACCCTAACAACCTGTCCGATTTTCCGGGGACACCTCACAGGTGACCGAAACGGCCGTGAACCGCTTGCTGGAATGGAGCGACGGCGTATAGGGCGGACGAGACTTGTTGCCTGGCTGTGGCCCGGCGACCCTCGCAAAGGCATGGTAAACTGGTCTTGCGAGGCGGCGTCCGGGGGGCGGTCGCCGTGGCGCGGAATTCTTCCCGACAAGGGTGGAAAGCGTAAGGCAAGGTCAGGCCGGCGGGCCGGGCGCGGACCGAAACATGACGTTTCATGGCACATCGCGCGGCTCTTCTGCGCGTCCGCCTCGCGGCCCGCTTGCCGCCGCGCCGGGCGGAGGGCTACAAGGCGGCGGTCTTGCCGGACGAAGGGAGTTTCCATGACCGAGGCGGCGCTCGTTCCGCTGCTTGCCCGTATCGCCGATGCGCTGGAGCGGCTGGCGCCCGAGGGGGCGGAAGCGACCGACCTCGCGTCGGCCGACGCCTTCGTCTGGCATGCCGAGGGCGGTCTGCTGGCGCCGGTGGCCGAGGTCAATCATGTGGCGTTGCCGCTGCTGCGCGGCATCGACCGTGTGACGAACATCCTGCTGGACAACACGCGGCGCTTCGCCGAAGGGCTGCCGGCCAACAATGCGCTGCTCTGGGGCGCGCGCGGCATGGGCAAGTCCTCGCTGGTCAAGGCCATTCACGCCCGGATCGCGTCCGAGCGGCCGGGCGCGCTGGCGCTGGTGGAGATCCACCGCGAGGACATCGGCTCGCTGCCCGGCCTGCTGGCGCTGCTCAGGGACGCCGGGCGGCGCTTCGTGCTGTTCTGCGACGACCTCTCCTTCGACGGCGGCGACACCACCTACAAGTCGCTCAAGGCCGTGCTCGAAGGCGGGCTGGAGGGGCGGCCGGAGAATGTCGTCTTCTACGCCACCTCCAACCGCCGCCACCTGATGCCGCGCGACATGATCGAGAACGAGCGCTCGACGGCCATCAGCCCCGCGGAGGCGGTCGAGGAGAAGGTCTCGCTGTCGGACCGGTTCGGCCTCTGGCTCGGATTCCACAATTGCGGCCAGGCGACCTATTTTGAGATGGTCGAGGGCTATGCGGCGCATTTCGGCCTGGAGGTCGAACGCGAGGCGCTGCGCCGGCAGGCCAACGAATGGGCCGTCACGCGCGGCGGGCGCTCGGGCCGCGTCGCCTGGCAGTTCGTGCAGGACCTGGCGGGCCGGCTCGGCCGGACGCTGAACGGAAGGGGCGGGGCCCAATGATCCTGCTGATCGACAACTATGACAGCTTCGTTTACAACCTGATGCACTTCCTGGGCGAGCTCGGGGCCGGTATCGAGGTCCGGCGCAACGATGCGCTGAGCGCCGACCAGGCGCTGGCGATGCAGCCGGACGCCATCGTGATCTCGCCCGGCCCCTGCGACCCCGACAAGGCCGGCATCTGCCTGGAGCTGGTTGAGAAGGCCGCTGCCGGGCGGGCGCCGCTGCTGGGCGTCTGCCTCGGCCACCAGTGCATCGGCCAGGCCTTCGGCGGGCGGGTGTCGCGCGCGCCCGTCTGCATGCACGGCAAGCTCTCGCGCATCCACCATGACGGCACGGGCGTGTTCGCCGGCCTGCCGTCCCCGTTCGAGGCGACGCGCTACCACTCGCTCGCCGTCGAGCGCGAAACGATGCCGGACGGTCTGGCCGTCAACGCCTGGACCGAGGACGGCGTCGCGATGGGCGTGCGCCACCGGGAGTTCGACATCCACGGCGTGCAGTTCCATCCGGAGAGCATCGCCTCCGAGCACGGCCACCGCCTGCTCGCCAATTTCCTGACTTCGGTCTCGGGACGGCCGCCGGAAGGCGCGCCGAAGCCGCTGCCGGAGCGGCGGGTGTTCGCGGCATGAGCGGCGATCTGAGAGCCATTCTGGCGCGCGTCGCCGACGGGGCGCGGCTCGGCGAAGCGGAGGCGGAGGCGGCCTTCGAGATATTGATGTCGGGCGACGCCACGCCCTCCCAGGCGGGCGCCTTCCTGATGGCGCTGCGCGTGCGCGGCGAGACCATCGACGAGATCACCGGCGCGGCGCGGATCATGCGCGAGAAGGTGCTCCGCATCGAGGCGCCGGCGGACGCCATCGACACCGCCGGCACGGGCGGCGACGACAAGGGAACGCTCAACATTTCCACCGCCGCCGCGCTGTTGCTGGCCGGCGCGGGCGTGCCCGTGGTCAAGCACGGCAACCGGGCGCTGTCGTCGCAGGCAGGCTCCTCCGATGTGCTGGCTGCGCTCGGGGTGGATATCGACTGCGACATGGCGCTCGTCTCCAGGGCGCTGGAGGAGGCGGGCATCTGCTTCCTCATGGCGCCCCGCCATCACGGCGCCATGCGCCATGTCGCCGGCGCGCGGGTCGAGCTCGGCACGCGCACGATCTTCAACCTGCTGGGACCGCTCTCCAATCCGGCCGGCGCCCGCCGGCAGCTTGTCGGCGTGTTCGCGGAGCGCTGGATCGAGCCGCTCGCCCATGTGCTCGGCAATCTCGGCGGCGAGCGCGCCTGGGTCGTCCACGGCTCGGACGGCATGGACGAGCTGACGACCGCGGGCGTCAGCCATGTGGCGGAGTTGAAGGGCGGCGCGGTCAGGCGTTTCGAGGTCGACCCGCGCGAGATCGGCCTGCCGCTCGCCGCGCCGGAGGACCTGCAGGGCGGCGATTCCGAATATAATGCGGACGCGATGCGGGCGCTGCTGGACGGCGCGCCGGGGCCCTATCGCGACATCGTGGTGCTGAACACCGCCGCCGCCCTCGTGGTGGCGGACCGGGCGGAGGCGCTGGCCGAAGGCAGGGCGCTGGCCGAGGAGGCCATCGACAGCGGCGCGGCGCGCGGGCGTCTCGCGGAACTGGTGCGCGTCACCAATGGCGGCTGAGGCGTCGGGAAGAGGAGGCATGTCGGACACTCTCGCCAGGATCGTCGCCGGGAAGCGCGAGCATGTGGCGCGGATGAAGCGCGAGCGGCCGCGCGCATGGCTGGACGCGGCGGACGGCGGTGCGCCCCGGGGGTTCGCGGCGGCGCTGGCGGGCGCGGCGGGCTACGGCCTCATCGCGGAGATCAAGAAGGCCTCGCCCAGCAAGGGGCTGATCCGCGCCGATTTCGACCCCGCAGCCCTGGCGCGGGCCTATCTCGACGGCGGCGCCGCCTGCCTCTCGGTGCTGACCGACACGCCGTATTTCCAGGGCGAGGACCGCTATCTGGCGGACGCCCGCAATGCCGCGCCGCTGCCGGTGCTGCGCAAGGATTTCATGGTGGACCCGTGGCAGGTTGCGGAAGCCCGCGCCCTCGGGGCGGACTGCATCCTCATCATCCTCGCCGCCGTGGACGATATGCGGGCGGGAGAGCTGGAGGCGGCGGCGTTCGAGCTCGGCATGGACGCGCTGGTCGAGGTCCATGACGAGGCGGAGCTGGAGCGCGCGCTGCGCCTTTCCTCACCGCTCATCGGCATCAACAACCGCAACCTCAAGACGCTGGAAGTCGATCTGGCGACCGCCGAGCGCCTCGCGCCGATGGTTCCGGGGGACCGGATCGTCATCGGCGAAAGCGGGCTTGCCGTCACCGCCGACCTGGAGCGGCTGGCGCGGGTCGGCGTCACCCGTTTCCTGGTCGGCGAGTCGCTGATGCGCCAGCCGGACGTGACGGCCGCGACCCGCGCGCTGCTCGGCCTCGACATGCTGCGGCGCGCCGTATGAGCGCGCGCCTCACCCATTTCGACGAGGAGGGCCGCGCGGCCATGGTGGACGTGTCCGCCAAGGCCGAGACCGAGCGCGTTGCGGTCGCCGGGGGCCGGGTCGTCATGGCGCCGGAAACGCTGGCGCTGATCCGGGCGGGCGGGATCGGCAAGGGCGACGTGCTGGGCGTTGCGCGCCTCGCCGGCATCATGGCCGCCAAGCGCACGGCCGACCTGATCCCGCTCTGCCACCCGCTGGCGTTGACCTCGGTTGCCGTCGATCTGGCCGCCGACGAGGCCGCCTCGGCCGTGGAGATCACCGCGACCTGCCGTCTGAAGGGCCGGACAGGCGTCGAGATGGAGGCGCTCACCGCCGTCTCGGTGGCGGCGCTCACCGTCTATGACATGTGCAAGGCGGTGGACCGCGGCATGACGGTCGAGGCCGTCCGCCTGCTGCGCAAGGAAGGCGGCAAGTCCGGCGCCTGGACCGCGCCGGCGTGATCCCGGTCGCCGAAGCGGTCGCGCGCATTCTGGCGGCGGCGGGGCCGCTGCCTGCGGAGATGGTTTCGCTCGGCGACGGGCTCGGCCGTGTGCTGGCGGAAGACCTTGCATCGCGGCGCACCCAGCCGCCGACGGCGGTCTCCGCCATGGACGGCTATGCGGTCCGCGCGGCAGATGTGGCGGCTTTGCCGGCGGCGTTGCGCATCGTGGCGGAGATCGCCGCCGGCGCGGCCTGGGCGGGCTGCGTGGGACCGGGCGAGGCGGCGCGGATCTTCACCGGCGCGCCGCTGCCCGACGGGGCTGACGCCATCGTCATCCAGGAGGATTGCGAGCGGTCCGGAGACGGCGTGTCGGTACGGGGAACGGTGGCTTCGGGGGCGTTTGTCCGCCCGGCGGGGCTGGACTTCGCCGAGGGCGACGTGCTGCTGCGCGCCGGCCGGCGGCTCGCTTCGCGCGATATCGGCCTCGCCGCGGCGATGAATCGGCCGTGGCTGCCGGTGCGCCGGCGCCCGCGCGTGGCCTTGCTCGCGACGGGGGACGAGATCGCGCTTCCGGGAGAGCCGCTCGGGGCCCAGCAGATCGTGAGCTCCAGCGGGCCGGGGCTTGCGGCCCTGGTCGCCGAGGCGGGCGGCGCGCCGGTCTCGCTCGGGGTTGCGGAAGACAACACGGCCTCGCTGCGCGCCCGCGCCGCCGGCGCCGAGGGCGCGGACATCCTTGTGACCACGGGCGGGGCGTCGGTCGGCGAGCATGATCTCGTGCAGGAGGCGCTGGCCCAGGACGGCCTCGAAGTCGATTTCTGGCGAATCGCCATGCGGCCCGGCAAGCCGCTCATGTTCGGCCGCATGGGCGGTGCGCTGGTGTTGGGGCTGCCCGGCAACCCGGTGTCCGCCTTCGTCTGCGCGCTGCTGTTCCTGCGCCCGCTGATCGACGCAATGCTCGGCCTGCCGGCAGGGCCGCCGGCGCGGGAACCGGCCCGGCTCGGCGCGGACTTGGCCGCGAACGACCGGCGCGAGGACTATCTGCGCGCCCGGCTCTCGCCCGGCGGAGACGGTTTGCCGGTGGCGACTCCCTTCGCACGCCAGGACAGCTCGATGCTGGCCCGTTTCGTGGAGGCCGACGCGCTGCTCGTCCGCCCGCCGCACGCCCCGCCGGCCAGGGCCGGCGATATCGTGGAGGCGATCCGCCTGTAGGGCGAAGCCCGGGGCCGAACGGAGAGGGACGGGGGCCTGCGCCCGGATCGTCAGGCGGCGGGGCGGCGGCCGGAAATTGCCTCGCGGAGGCCTTCGAGCAGGCCTTCGAGCCGCGCCTGCCCGTGCTCGACCGCCCGCAATCGGCTGTCGATCCCGTCGAGGCGCCTGTTCGTGTCGTCGAGGCGCTTGTTGGTCTCGTCGATACGCTTGTTGGTTTCGTCGATACGCGCGCCAAGACGCTCTTCAAGCCGCGTGTTGCTGCGCAGCAACAGCGCCGCGACGGCAATGACAATGGCGGGCGTAAGCCAAGCGGACAGTTCCATCGGCATGAGCGCCTTCCCCGGCTGCGCAGTCTGCCTCGAACGGGGCGCGCCGGCAAGGGCCGCCGCGGGCGGCGCTACCGGCGGCTGCGCAGTTCCGGGGGCGGGTATTCCCGGAGCGCGAAGTCGAGGCTGTCGCGCCCGCAGTTCATCCGCTTCATGTTGAAGCGCAGATGCCCGGCCTTGCGCCTGCGCCAGAACCCGCCGAACGCGACCACGATCCAGGGGAAGGACGGCGCAGGCGGCTCGAAATGGATGAGAAGCTCGTTGCGGCTGAGCAGCGATTGCTGGCGGATCGTGCGGATGCCGGACCAGTCCCGATGGGGAATGTCGAAAATCGGGAAGGCGATCCCGCTCCGGTCGAACACGACGGCCGGCAGATGGGCGCGGCGGACGATCCAGGCCGCATAGCAGGAGACGCCGCCCAGCAGCGCCGCCAGCAGCGCCGCCATCGCCAGCGGCGGACCGGGCTTGCCGGCCACGACGCCGTTGACCAGCAACGCCAGCAGGCCGATGGCCACGAGCCCGGCGGCGACCGCCAGCATGATATAGGTGGGCCGGTAGTAGTAGATCGTCATGGACGCGCCTATAGCCGGGCGCGTGTTCGGGAGCAAGCGGGGGTTGCGCCCGCGAGCTTGCGCCATCGGCCGGATCCGGAGGCATCGGAACCTGCGCCCCGAATACATGGCGGCTCCGTTCCCCGTTGCTCGCGCCATTGGCGCACACTCTTTTGGGGCTTACATGCCCGACTTGACCGATGGTCCGTATTCGATCCGACGGCGGAACCGTCCGGGCATGACGGTCGGGGCGTCCGGGCATGACGCTGGAGAGAGGGCGCGAAGCCTCGCAAACCTCTCGTCAAGCTGCGTATACGAGCTCCTGCTCTTTCGCTTGACCGTTGCTTCGAACCAATATAGAACAACATTACCGGTGCCGGTTCGTATAAGGAACATCGCTGGAGGGAACGGCGGCATGTTGACGAGGAAGCAGAACGAACTACTGCTGTATATCTCGCAGCGGATTTCGAAGGACGGCGTGTCGCCTTCCTTCGACGAGATGAAGGACGCGCTCGGCCTCAAGTCGAAATCGGGCGTCCACCGGCTGGTGACGGCGCTGGAGGAGCGGAGATTTATCCACCGGTTCCCGAACCGCGCGCGCGCGCTCGAGGTCGTGCGCCTGCCGGACGCGGAGGCCTATGAGGACCGGGGCCGGTTGGCGCGGTCGGCCTTCCGGGGCTTCCGTCGGCGTCTCGACCCCGCCGACACGGTGCAGAACGAACTCCCCCTCTATGGGCGCATCGCCGCCGGCACGCCGATCGAGGCGCTGCGCGACCCGGACAGCACAGTGGCCGTGCCGCAGGGAATGATCGGCAGCGGGCGCCATTACGCGCTCGAGATCGCCGGCGACTCGATGGTCGATGCCGGCATCGTGGACGGCGATACGGTCATCATCCAGGAGTGCGAGGAAGTGGAAAGCGGCGCCATCGTGGTCGCGCTGGTCGATTCCGAGGAGGCGACGCTGAAAATCTGGCGCCCGGCGAACGGTCGCGTGGTGCTGGAGGCTGCAAACGACGCCTATCCGGCGCAGGATTACGAGCCGGAGCAGGTCCAGATCCAGGGTCGGCTGGTCGGACTGCTGCGCGACTACTAGTCCGCCGGCAGGGGCCCGGCGAGGGCGACCCAGGGCCGCCGGCCGCGGCGGTCCCAGTCGGTCTCCACAACCGGGCCCTCGGGCGTGAGGCGGATTGAATGCGCGCCCAGCCGGCGCAGGCGTTGCCGGTCCACGATCAGCGCGTCGTCCGCGCAATAGCGCCGCCGGGCGCGGCGCGAGACCGTTACCGCCGCCAGCACGATTGCGGCGCGGCGGCAATCGTCCTCCAGTGCTTCGTGGCGCAGGACGACGGCTATCCGGTCCGTCGCGCAGCCGAGCGGGTCGCAGGAAAGGCCGGGGCTGCCGGGCGCGGTGGAGCCTGCTTCATCGGCGCCGGCAGCTTCCATCCAAACCCGGCCGAGGAAGCCGGCGCGCGTCTTCGAGAGGTACAGCCGGCCCTCCGCATGGCGGGCGAACAGACGGGCGTCGCCGTCGGCCATGAGGTCGGGCGGATGCGCGCCGGCCTGGATTGCGACGGCAGCGGCAAGGCCGGCCAGGCCGAGGAGCCGCCAGCGGCCCCGCCACAGGCAGAGCCAGAGGCCGCCGGCCGCGGCCGCAATCGCTCCCGCCGCCGGCAGGGGCGGGAAGCGGCGCACCGCGCCGGGCCAGTTGGAAACCGTTTCGGCTGTCAAGAGCACCGCGTCTATGCCCGCTTCCATGACCGCGAGCGGCCAGGCTTCGAGGCCAAGCGGCATGGCGAGCGCGCTGAGGATCGCCGCCGGCATGATCCAGAAGGCCGCCGCCGGAACGGCAAGAAGGTTCGCCGCAAGACCGTAGGCGGCGATGCGGCCGAAGTGGTGCGCTGCAAAAGGCGCGGTGGCGAGCGTCGCCACGACGGTGGTGAGCAGGGTTGCGACCAGGAAGAACGTCGCGCGTCCCAGCCGGGCGCGGGCCTCGGAAAGGTAGGGGGCCAGCCATTCATAGACGGCGACCAGCGCCGCGACGGCCGCGAAGGAGAGCTGGAAGCTTGCGGTGGTGAGCGCATAAGGCTCCAGCGCCAGCACGGCGAAGGCCGCCAGCGCCACCAGCCTCATGCCGATCTCGAGGCGGTCCGCCATGACCGCCAGCAAGGCGAGCGCGACCATGACGAAGGCGCGCTGCGTCGGCACGGTCGCCCCCGCGAGCAGCATGTAGAAAAGGGCTGCGGCGATGGCGGCCGCCGCCGCCCATTTCTTGACCGGGTGGCGGAGCGCCACGCCCGGCCACAAGGCGAGCGAGGCCCTGACCGCTGCGAAGACGAGGCCCGCCACGAGGCCCAGATGCAGGCCGGAGATCGCGAGCAGATGAGCGAGACCGGCATCCCGGACCGCCTCATGCGCGGCCTTGGGCAGGTCGCCGCGAAGGCCCGTTGTGAGTGCGATGGCGATGCCGGCCGCCGCCGGGTCCGCGATGGCCTTGCCGATGCGTTCCGCGATCCCGTGGCGCAGCCGCTCGATGCCGGGGGTTTCGGCAGGCTCCAGCAGGCGCGCGCGGCCGAGCCCGAAGCCCGTCGCGCCGATGCCCTGGAAGAAGGCCCGCCGCGCCGGGTCGTAGCCGCCGGGCAGGGCGGGCTGCGGCACGGGCTCCAGCCGGGCGAGCACGGCGATGCGCGCGCCGGGGCCGGCGCCGGGCGGCAGCGATGCGAGGCGCAGGCGCAGCCGTTCGGGCGTCCGTTCCGGAGGCAGCCGCGAGACGGTTGCCTCTTCCAGCACCACCCGGAACGGTCCCTCGATCCGGTTTTGACGGAGGATCCTGCCGCTCACCCCCGTCGGGCCGATGGACCGCTCCAGCGCCGGGGCGCGGGCGAGTTCGGTGTGGAAACCGGCCCAGAAGAGGCCGGCGGCGGCCAGGGCGGCGGCGATGCTTGCCGGGAAGAACGTCGACCGGCGGAAATGAGCGGCGAGCAGGGCGGCCAGGCCGGCCGCCGAGGCAGTCATATGGAGCGGCGGCTCGAAATCGAGCGAGAAATAGACGCCGATGCCGAGCGCAAAGAAGACCGGCAGCCATAGCGCCCAGCGGTCCCGCTCGCGCACCGGCAGGGCGGCGACAGCCTTGACCTCCCCGCGCAGGATTTCGATAAACGCGCGTCCCTTTCCGGAAGTTCCGCCGCCCATGACCGTCGTTACCCGGTTCGCTCCCTCGCCGACCGGCCTCCTGCATATCGGGGGCGCGCGCACGGCGCTATTCAATTGGCTCTTCGCACGCCGCCATGGCGGGCGGTTCCTGCTGCGCATCGAGGATACCGACCGCCGGCGCTCGACGGATGAAGCGGTCGCCGCGATCCTGGACGGCCTCGCCTGGCTCGGCCTCGACCCCGACGAGCCGCCGATCTTCCAGTCCGCGCGGCGCGTGCGGCACGCGGAAGTCGCCGGGGCGATGCTGGCGGCCGGGACGGCCTATCGCTGCCATGCAACGCCGGATGAATTGCAGACGATGCGCGAGGCCGCCGCCGCGCGGGGCGAACGCTTCCGCTATGACGGGCGCTGGCGGGACCGGGACCCGGCCGAAGCGCCCGCGGGCGCCCCTTTCGCGATTCGCCTCAAGGCGCCGCGCGAGGGCGAGACAGTCATTCGCGACCTGGTGCAGGGCGAGGTCCGGGTCGCCAATGCCGAGCTCGACGACATGGTGCTGCTGCGCGCCGACGGCACGCCGACCTACATGCTCTCCGTGGTGGTGGACGACCATGACATGGGCGTGACCCATGCGATCCGCGGCGACGACCACCTGAACAATACCTTCCGCCAGGCCCAGGTCTTCGAGGCGATGGGCTGGCCGCTGCCGGCCTTCGCCCATATCCCGCTGATTCACGGGCCCGACGGCGCAAAGCTGTCGAAGCGCCACGGCGCGCTCGGCGTCGCTGCCTACCGCGAGATGGGGCTGCTGCCGGAAGCGGTGCGCAACTATCTGCTGCGTCTTGGCTGGAGCCGCGGCGACGCCGAAATCGTCTCGACGGAGGAGGCCGTCGCCTGGTTCGGGCTGGAGGCGGTGGGCCGGTCCCCTGCGCGCTTCGACCGGGACAAGTTGGAAAGCGTCAACGCGCACTATCTGCGCGCTGCCGACGAAGACAGGCTGCTCGGGCTGCTGGAGCCGTTCCTCGCCGCGCCGCCGGACGAGGCTGGCCGGGCGCGGTTGCGTGCCGGCCTGGGCGCGCTCCTCCCGCGAGCGAAGACGCTGGTCGAGCTGGCGGATGCCGGCGCGTTCTACACGGCGGCGCGACCGCTGGAGCCGGACGCGAAGGCCGCGCGCCTGCTGGCGGACGAGGCGGCTCGCGCCCTGCTTGCGCGCTATGCAGCGGCGCTGGAGGGGGCGGCGTGGACGGAGGAGGCGCTGGAGTCGGCGACGCGGGCCTTCGCGGACGCCGAGGGGCTGGGCCTCGGGCGGGTCGCCCAGCCGGCGCGCGTCGCGCTCACCGGGCGGACCGCTTCGCCGGGACTCTTCGAGGTGCTGGCGGCGCTCGGCCGGGAGGAGGCGCTGGGCCGGCTCCACGATGCCGCGGCCCCGTGATTTGCCAAGCCGGCCCTGCCGCCATATGGTGCGGCGCAGGCCGAGCGAGAGGACGGATGCCGAGATGACCAGCCGCAGCGTTTCCATTGTGGACCGGGCGAACAACAAATCGGTCGAGCTGCCGATCATGAGCGGGACCATGGGCACGGACGTCATCGACATCCGCGCCCTGCACAGGGAACTCGGCTATTTCACCTTCGATCCAGGCTACACGGCGACCGGAAGCTGCCAGTCGAAGGTCACCTATATCGACGGCGACGAGGGCGTGCTGCTCTACCGCGGCTACCCGATCGAGCAGCTCGCAGAGCATTCCGACTATATGGAGACCTGCTACCTGATCCTGTTCGGCGAACTGCCGACGCCGGAACAGAAGACGAAATTCGTTTACGACATCACGCATCACACGATGCTGCACGACCAGATCACCAACTTCTACCGGGGCTTCCGGCGGGATGCGCATCCGATGGCGATCATGTGCGGCGTGGTCGGCGCACTGTCGGCCTTCTACCATGACAGCATCGACATCGAGGATCCCTGGCACCGGACGGTCGCCTCCTACCGGATGATCGCCAAGCTCCCGACCATCGCCGCCTGGGCCTATAAATATTCGCTCGGCCAGCCTTTCGTCTATCCGCGCAACGACCTCGACTACGCATCCAACTTCCTCAGGCTGTGTTTCGCCGTGCCGACGGAGGAATTCGAGATCAACCCGGTGCTCGCCAAGGCGATGGACCTGATCTTCATCCTCCACGCCGACCATGAGCAGAACGCCTCGGCCTCGACGGTGCGGCTGGCCGGCTCCACGGGCGCGAACCCCTTCGCCTGCATCGCCGCCGGCTGCGCCGCGCTCTGGGGGCCGAGCCACGGCGGCGCGAACGAGGAGGTGCTCAAGATGCTGGCCGGGATCGGCTCGGCCGACAAGGTGGGCGACTGGGTGCTGAAGGCCAAGGACCCGGACGACCCCTTCCGCCTGTTCGGTTTCGGCCACCGGGTTTACAAGAACCACGACCCGCGCGCGCGGGTGATCCAGAAGGCCTGCCACGACGTGCTGGACGAACTCGGCCTGCACGACCCGCTGCTGGAGGTCGCGCTCGCGCTGGAGAAGGTGGCGCTGGAGGACGATTATTTCGTCGAGCGCCGCCTCTATCCGAATGTGGATTTCTATTCGGGCATCATCCTGAAGGCGATGGGCTTCCCGGTCTCCATGTTCACGGCGCTGTTCGCGGTGGGCCGCACGGTCGGCTGGATCGCGCAATGGAACGAGCTGATCGAAGACCCCTCCCAGAAGATCAACCGCCCCCGCCAGCTCTACACCGGCCACCCCCAACGCGATTACGTCCCCCTCGCCGAGCGGGGATAGCATCGCCGCCTAACCTGCCCCCAGGCCAATTCGGCGAAGTCTTCCAGGCGGCGGATACAAGTGTCTTTGTCGGGGCTTTCATAGCCGATGACCAGGGTGGTCAGACCGGCTTCGGCGAAGGTTGCAAGGTCGTCGCGGATGGCGGTGGGCGCGCCGGTCAAGGTATGGCGGTCGCCGTCCTCGCCCCGCACCGCTTCTCCGGGCATGACCCGCATGGCGTAGATACTGTCTTCGGGAGGTCGTCCCTGCAGGATGCAGCGCGTTACGCCCGCCGGTTTCGACGACGGCTCGGGCTCACGCAGGTCGAACCGGCCCGCCGCATCGATGTGCCGCATGAAACGATTCGCAATTGGAAACAGGGGAAGCGTTGCCCTACCGGCGCAGCCCGCGCGCTCCTCAAGGTTCTCGACAAGGCCCCGGAGGCCGCCCTCCGCGCGCTGACCTGAAAGAAGCGGCGCGCGCTCCCTTTGCAGTTGCCGGATCGCGGGCCGCGCTCAGATGCTCTTCAGCACCCGCCAGGCGCGGAAGGAGGTCTCGAATGCGGCGGCGCGCAGCGGACGGAGGCGGTCGCGGCTGGCCTCATGCAGCGGCAGCGGCGGCGGGTCGCCGCCGAGCGCGGCATCGGCGAGCCAGCGCCCGAGCACCGTGCCGGGGCCGATGCCGCGGCCGTTATAGCCCATCACGGCCCAGACTCCGGGCGCCGGGGTGAGCAGGCGGGGCAGGTGGTCGCGGGTGAGCGCTATGCGACCGTGCCAGGCGCATTCCCATTCGAGCCGGCCCAGCGCCGGAAACAGCCGGCGGGCGGTCCTGGACGCCCAGCGCTCCGACAGCCCTCCCGCGAGGCGGCCCATGCTGCCCAGGATCAGCCGCCCGGCGCGGTCCCGCCTCGCCGAAGTCATCACCGGCGCGGTGTCCCACACGCCCTGGCCTTCGGGCATGATGTCCGCGCCCGCCGCGCCGAGCGGCGTGCTGGCGACCTGGAAATAGTGGATCGGCGTCCAGGCCGCCTCCGCGCCGAGGCCGCCGCCATAGGCGTTGGTCGCGAGAAGCACCGTATCGGCGCGCACGCGGCCGCGCGGGGTCTCGACAATCCAGCCGGTTCCGCTGGCGGAGAGGCCCGAAACCGGCGTGCCCGCGAACAGGCGCGCGCCGGCATTGCGCCCGCCTGCACCGATGGCGGCGGCGGCCAGCCCGCGCGCATAGCCGAGCGGGTTGATGGTGCCGGCCCGCCGGTCGAGCAGGCCGCCGTGAAAGGCGCGGCTGCCGATGGCGCTGGCGGCCCCTTCGCGGTCGAGCAGTTCCACGGGCGCACCGAGCGCCGACCAGGCGGCGCACCGCTCCTCGAGCTCGCGCTGCCCCGCCGGGCTGTGGGCGGCGTGGACGGTGCCCGTGCGCGTGGCCTCGCATTCGATGCCGTGGCGGTCGATCAGCGCGAACACCCGGTCGGGCGCCTCGGAAAGCGCCGAGACCAGCCGCTCGCCCTTCTCCCTGCCGAGCGCGGCCTCGATGCGGTCGGGCGGCAGCCAGAGCCCGGCATTCACCAGCCCGACATTGCGCCCGGAACCGCCATAGCCGATTTCGTTCGCCTCCAGCACGCAGCAGGACGCGCCCCGCTCGGAGAACCTGAGCGCGGCGGAGAGGCCCGTGAAGCCGGCGCCGACGACAGCGGCATCCACTTCGAGATCGCCGTCGAGCGGTGGGCAGTCGGGGCCGGGCGGCGCCGTACGGGCCCAGAGGGAATCGAGCTCAGACAACGGACATGTCCGCCGGATGGCCCATCAGGAAGGCCCCCACCGTGCGGAAATGGGACTTCCGGCCCTGGAGCTGCTGGGTGACGGAATGGAGGTCGCGGAAGCGGCGCTCGAACGCCGCTTCGGCGAAGATCGCGCTGGCGCCCGCCGCGTCGTAGAGCTGGTCCGCCGCCGTCTTCGCCTCGTGGATGGCGAAGGTGGAGGCGAGGCGGATGCGGACCCGGTCCTCGATCTCCAGCCGGTCCGCGTTTTGCGTCGCCGCCCAGATGTCCTCGACCTCGGAAAGCACGAAGGCGCGCGCCGAGCGTATGCGCGCCACGGCCTGCGCGGTCTCGTACTGGGCCAGCTCGTTGTCCGCCAGTCTGGATTTGTAGAGGCGCGGGGTCTTGTCCTGCGCCAGCGCCAGGAAGGCCTCCAGCACGCCTTCCGCGATGCCGAGCGCGGCGCCGGCAAAGCCCATGGCGTACATGTTCATGCTGGCGAAGAGGTAGAGCGGCGCCTCGTACTGGCGGAAATCCGCCTCGTCCCGGACCGTGGTATAGGCCGCCGGCACGAAGCAGTCCTTCAGCGTGTAGCCGTCGCTCGCCGTGCCCCGCAGGCCGATCGTGTTCCAGATATCCTCGATCTCGATGCTCGAAGCCGGCATCAGGAAGGTGCGGATGAGCGGCGAGCCGTCGGGCATCCGCCGGCGCTCGCCCTGGCCGTCCACCACCGGCATGTGCGCGCCGAGCCAGGTTGCGTGGCGGGCGCCGCTGGCGAACGCAATCCGCGCCGTGGCCCGGTATCCGCCCTCGACCTCGCGCGCTTCGGCCGGCCCCGGCCCCCAGGCGAGCACGGCGGCCGGGTCGCCGCCCCACATTTCCTCCGCAATCTCCGGCGCGAGATAGGCGGCCGCCATGGCGCAGCCGTTCGCCTGGCAGAGGCACCAGGCGGTGCTGCCGTCATGGCGCGCGACTTCGGAGATCGTCCTGAAGAACAGCGGCGGCGGCGTCTCCAGCCCGCCATAGGGCTTCGGCAGCAGCATCCGGAACATGCGGCGCCCGTGCAGGGCGTCGAGCAGGCTTGCCGGAAGCCGCCGGCCGCGGTCGATCCCGGGCGCCGCCGCCTCTATCTCGGGGCCGAGGCTGCGCGCCGCTTCCAGCACGCCATCCGGACGGTGCATCAGAACATGATGACGCTGCGCGCCACGCTGCCGGATTTCATATCGGCGAAGGCCTGGTTGATGTCCTTGAGCTCGATGCGCTGCGAGATCATCTCGTCGAGATGCAGCTTGCCGTTCAGGTAGAAATCGACCAGGCGCGGCATGTCCACCCGAAACCGGTTCGAGCCCATGGACGAGCCCTGGATACGTTTCTCGCGCAGGAATTCCGGGCCGTGCAGCTCGATTTTGACGCCGACCGGCACCATGCCGACGATCGTCGCCGCGCCGCCCGGCCGGATCATGCGGAAGGCGTTCTCCGCCGTGGTCTTGAGGCCGATGCACTCGATGGCGTGATGCACGCCGCCGCCGGTGAGTTCGCGCACCTCCCCGACCATGTCCTGGTTGCTGGCGTCGATCACGTGAGTGGCGCCGAACTCCCTGGCGAGGTTGAGTTTCGAGCCGACGGTATCGACCGCGATGATCCGCCCCGCCCCGGCAATGGCCGCGCCGTTGACGGCCGAAAGCCCGACGCCGCCGCAGCCGATGACCGCCACATCCATGCCCGGCTCCACTTTCGCCGTGTGGAAGACGGCGCCGACGCCGGTTATCACGCCGCAGCCGATCAGCGCGGCGCGGTCGAGCGGCATGTCTTCGCGCACCTTCACCAGCGCATGTTCATGCACCAGCATCATCTCGGCATAGGAGGAGAGGTTGGCGAATTGGGTCATCGCCGCCCCGGCCTTGGCGAGGCGCGGTTCCTCGTCCGGCCCCCGCCGCAGGTCCGGGTTGTCGCAGAGCGACATATGGCCGGTCAGGCAGTATTCGCACTCGCCGCAGAAGGCGGAGAGGCAGGTGATGACATGGTCGCCCTTCTTCACATAGCTCACCTGCTCGCCGACTTCCTCGACGACGCCCGCGCTCTCATGGCCCAGCACGATGGGCAGCTTCGCCGGGTAGAGGCCCTCGACGAAATGCAGGTCCGAATGGCAGACGCCTGCGGCTGCGGTGCGCACCAGCACTTCGCGCGGGCCGGGTTTGGATATCTGCACATCCTCGATTTCGAGCGGCTTGCCGACTTCGCGGAATACGGCGGCTTTCATGGGCGTCGTCCTCTCCCGGTATTTTCCGATGGGGCTTACTATACCTGACTCGACCGATGGTCCGTATCCGATCCGGCGGCGGAACCGTCCGGGATCGGTTCGTCATGCCCGGACGCCCCCTCCGTCATGCCCGGGCTTGTTCCGGGTATGACGGAGGGGGCGGACATGACGGGAAGAGGGCCGGGCATGACGCCAACAGGGCGGCGCATCGGCGCCATCAGTTCTTCGAGCGGTCCACCAGCGCGTTTTCGCCGATCCACGGCATCATGCCGCGCAGGCGTGCGCCGACTTCCTCCACCGGGTGCTCCGCCGCGCGCCGGCGCATGGCCTTGAAGCTCGCCTGTCCGGCGGCGTTCTCCAGCACCCATTCGCGCGCGAAGGCGCCGGACTGGATTTCGTCCAGAATGGTCTTCATGCGCGCCTTCACGTTGGCGTCGATCACCCGCGGCCCGCGGCTGTAGTCGCCGTATTCGGCGGTGTTCGACACCGAATAGCGCATCTGCGCCAGGCCGCCTTCATAGATCAGGTCCACGATCAGCTTCACCTCGTGGACGCATTCGAAATAGGCCATTTCGGGCGCGTAGCCGGCCTCGCAGAGCGTCTCGTAGCCGGCCTGGATCAGCGATGTGATGCCGCCGCAAAGCACAGTCTGCTCGCCGAAGAGGTCGGTTTCGCACTCCTCCTTCATGGTCGTCTCGATGACGCCCGCCCGGCCCGCGCCGAGGCCGCAGGCATAGGAGAGGCCGAGCTCCTGACAATTGCCGGAGGGGTCCGCGTGGACCGCGAGCAGGCTCGGCACGCCGGCGCCGCGCACATATTCGGAGCGCACCAGGTGGCCGGGGCCCTTGGGTGCGACCATGAACACGTCGAGGTCGGGCCTGGGCTCGACGAGGTTGAAATGGATCGAGAGCCCGTGCGCGACGGCGAGCGCCGCGCCTTCCTTCATGTTGCCCGCGAGGTCGCCCGAATAGAGCGCCGAATGGCCTTCGTCGGGGGTCAGCATCATCACCACATCGGCCGTGCGCGCCGCCTCGGCCGGCGTCGTCACGGTGAAGCCGGCATTCTCGGCCTTGGGCCGGCTGCCGGAGCCCTCGCGGAGGCCCACGATGACGTTTTCCGCGCCGCTGTCGCGCAGGTTGTTGGCGTGGGCGTGGCCCTGGCTGCCATAGCCCAGTATGGCGACGGTCCGCGACTTGATGAGGTTGAGGTCGGCGTCGCGATCGTAATAGACGCGCATGGGGCAGGCTTCCTTTCTTCGGTCTAACTCTGTCGGCGGGCGTTCACATGCCCTCGGCGCCGCGGGCGATGGCGACGACGCCGGTGCGGGCCAGGTCGGTCAGGCCCAGCGGGCGCATCAGGTCGATGAAGGCGTCGATCTTCTCCGTCGAGCCGGTGACCTCGAACACGAAGGACCGGTGGGTGCTGTCCACCACGCGGGCGCGGAAGATGTCGGCGATGCGCAGCGCCTCGATGCGCCGGCCGCCGCCGCCGGCCACCTTGACCAGCACCAGCTCCCGCTCGATATGCGGGCCTTCCTGCGTGAGGTCGGACACGCCGTGGACGGGCACCAGCCGCCCGAGCTGGGCCTTGATCTGCTCCAGCACCATCAGCGTACCCGAGGTGACCACGGTGATGCGCGAGAGGTGGCCGGTCGGATCGGTCTCGGCGACGGTCAGGCTCTCGATATTGTAGCCGCGGCCCGAGAACAGGCCGATAACGCGCGCCAGCACACCGGGCTCGTTGTCCACAAGCACAGCGAAGATTCGCCTTTCCTGCGGTTGCTCCGTGGCGGCCAAGTCGGTCTCTCCTCGCGCCGGACGGCCTGAATTCGCGGCCGGTGCTAATGTCCCGGTTTTGAAGTGCGCATGACTTCGATTGGGGTGTGGAGCCTCTTCGGCTCGGCGACCCCGCCGTCATGGCCGGACTTGTTCCGGCGATCCACTTCCCCTGTTGCTCCGACCCCCGAGGGAGATGCCCGGAACAAGTCCGGGCATGACGAAGGAGGGCGCGGCGCAAAGGCGCTCAAACTTCCCGATCGGGACATTAGACGAGGACCATGCCTTCGGCGTCGATCTGCGCTTCCGGCTCTTCCATGCCGCTCAGAATCATCTCGTTATGCGCCTTGCCCGAGGGAATCATCGGGAAGCAGTTTTCCATCTGCGCGACCCGCACATCGACGATCACGGGGCCGTCGGCGGCGATCATCGCATCGATCAGGCCGTCCACCTCGTCCGGGCGCTCGGCGCGCAGCCCGGTCCAGCCGAAGGCTTCGGCGAGGCGCACGAAATCGGGCAGGCTGTCCGTGTAGCTCTCGGAATAGCGCTCGCCATGCAGCAGCTCCTGCCACTGGCGCACCATGCCCATCCACTGGTTGTTCAGGATGAAGAGCTTGACCGGCAGCCGGTATTGCGAGGCGGTGGAGAGCTCCTGGATGTTCATCAGGATCGAGGCCTCGCCGGCCACGTCGATCACCAGCGCGCCCGGATGCGCGACCTGCACGCCGATGGCGGCCGGCAACCCGTAGCCCATCGTGCCGAGGCCGCCCGAGGTCATCCAGTGGTTCGGGCGCTCGAAGCGGAGGAATTGCGCGGCCCACATCTGGTGCTGGCCGACCTCGGTGGTGACGAACACGTCGTCGCGGCCCGCGATCTTCGCCTGCAGGCGTTCGAGCGCGTATTGCGGCTTGATGACCTGCGCGTCCTGCTCGTATTTGAGGCAGTCGCGCTTGCGCCACCCGGCGATCCGCCGCCACCACTTTTCGACGGCGCGGTAGTCCGTGCGCCTGCCGCGCGCCGACCAGCGCCGCCTGATCGCCTCGACGGCCTTGCCGGCATCGGCCACGACCGGCACATCGACGATGACGTTCTTGTTGATCGAGGACGGGTCGATATCGATATGCACCTTCTTCGCGTTCGGCGCGAAGCCGCTCAGCAGGCCGGTCACCCGGTCGTCGAAGCGGGCGCCGACGGCGAGGATGAGATCGGCGCCGTGCATGGCGAGATTGGCTTCGTAGAGGCCGTGCATCCCGAGCATCCCGATGGACTGCGGATGCGAGGCCGGGAAGGCGCCGAGCCCCATCAGGGTCTGCGTGCAGGGGAAGCCGGTCTCCTGCACCAGGCGGAGCAGGGCGCGCACGGCCGCCGGCCCCGAATTGACGACCCCGCCGCCGACATAGGCCACCGGCCGTTTCGCGGTCTCGATCAGCGCCACGGCGTCTTCCACCGCCTGCGGCTCCGGGCGGGTGCGCGGCCTGTAGCTGCGGTGCTTCACCTCTTCGGGCGGCCTGTAGGCCCCGGCGGCGAACTGCACATCCTTGGGGATGTCCACCACCACCGGCCCCGGCCGGCCGCTGCGCGCGACATAGAACGCCTCGTGAATCGTCGAGGCGACGTCGTCCGCGCTCCTGATGAGGTAGTTGTGCTTGGTGCAGGGCCGGGTGATGCCGGTCGTGTCCGCCTCCTGGAAGGCGTCGTTGCCGATCAGGTGGGTTGGCACCTGCCCGGTCAGGCAGACGACGGGGATGCTGTCCATCAGGGCATCGGTGAGGCCGGTCACCGCGTTGGTCGCGCCCGGCCCGGAGGTCACGAGCACGACGCCCACCTTGCCCGTCGAGCGGGCGTAGCCTTCCGCGGCGTGGACGGCGCCGCCTTCCTGGCGGACAAGAAAATGGCGCAACCGGTTCTGCTTGAAGATCTCGTCATAGATCGGCAGCACGGCGCCGCCCGGATAGCCGAAGACCGCCTCGACACCCTGATCGACGAGGGCTTTGACGATCATTTCGGCGCCGGTCATGGTCCTGGCGGTCATGGGCCTGTCTTCCGCATTCCGGGAGAGGGCGCGAACCTAAACACCGCCAAACCGCCGGTCAACAGCCGGAACGGGGCGCGCGTGGCGGGCTGCTCTCCCGCTCCTCATCCCGAGTAGCGGCGCCCGCCGCGTATCGAGGGGCGGGGCCGGCCATATTGAGCGATACACCGGCGGCCGGGCGGGCGGGCGCGGCGTTCCAGGACAGGCGACTCGGCAGCGCCTTGCGCACACACCTCTCCCGTTTGCCGAAATGACGGCCGTTGCAGCTCAGTTTCCTCGATAGCGGCGGCCGCCTTGCGCTCAGGTCATGGTCTCCTCCGGGTGAAATCTCTGGAACGAAATAGGAATAATATCACCCGGCGTCAACCCCCGTCCCGAAATCGGGCCGGTATCGAGCCCATTGCGGCGGCGGAAAGGGCAGGAGAGAAATCCTCTCGGAAGACCGCGTCGGCGCGCAGGCGGTTGCGGAACCAGGTGCGCTGGCGTCTGGCGAAGCGCCGGGTGGCATGGACGGCTCGCCTCCCGGCTTCGTCGAGCGAAATTTCTCCGGCGAGCCAGGCGTGCAGTTCGGGCAGACCCAGCGCCTTCATCGCCGGCAGGGCCGGGTCGAGGCCCTGGAGGCGCTTCGCTTCCTCGATCGCGCCGCCGGCGAGCATGGCGCGGAAGCGTTCTTCGATGCGCGCATGCAGCCGGTCGCGCGGCGGGTCCAGCAGGACGGTCCAGGCCCGCAGCGGCTCCGGGCGCGACCGCGCCTGCCAGTCCGTGAGCGGCGTCCCGGTCGCTTCGAACACGGCCCAGGCCCGCAGCAGGCGCTGCCGGTCGCCGGGCGGCACGCGCCGGGCGAGTTCCGGGTCGCGCGCGGCGACCTCGCGGTGGAAGCCTTCCGCGCCGAGCATTTCGCGCCGCGCGCGGCCCGCCGCCTCGAATTCCGGCGCCGTCTCCGGCATGTCGGAGAGGCCGTGCAGCAGCGCCTCGATATAGAAGCCGGCGCCGCCGCAAACGACGACCGGACCCGTATCGGGACCCGAGAGCTGTTCGAGCGCCCTCTCGCGCCAGCGCGCCGCCGAACACCGCTCCCATGCGGGCAGGACGCCGTAAAGGCGGTGGGGGACGCACGCTTCGTCCTCCGGCCCCGGCCGCGCGGTCAACACCCGGAGCTCGCGATAGACCTGCATGCTGTCGGCGTTCACGACCCGGCCCCGCAGCGCGGCCGCGATTTCGAGCGCCAGCTTCGATTTGCCGCTCGCGGTCGGGCCCGCAATGACGATGATGGGCGGCGTGTCGCGGGAGGCGGGCATGGACTGGGCGGCGGTGGCGATAGCACCGGAAGGCGCGGTGCTGGACGACGCGATTGTCGCGCGCATCGCCGGGCGGTTCAAGCCGGGTCCGGTGCGCTGGCTCGGCCCGGACGCGGTCGAGATGGCGGTGGCCTCGCCCGACGCGGATGCGGGCGAGGCGGGGATCGACTGGGCCGTGCTGCCGGCGCGCGGGCGGCGCAAGCGCCTGCTGGTCGCCGACATGGATTCAACGGTGGTCGCCGGGGAAACGCTCGACGAACTGGCTGCGGAGGCCGGGGTCGGGGAGCGGGTGGCCGCGATCACGGCGCGCGCCATGAATGGCGAACTCGATTTCGGGGCGACGGTCAGGGAGCGGGTCGGCCTGCTCGCGGGGCTTCCGGCGGCGGCGGCGGAGCGGGTGCTGGCGCGCCTGCGCCCGACGGCGGGCGCAGGCGCGACGGTCGCGACGATGCGCGCCTCGGGCGCCTGGTGCATGCTGATTTCCGGCGGCTTCACCCTGTTCGCGGAACCGGTGGGAGCGCAGCTCGGTTTCGATGAGGTGCAGGCCAACCGGCTGGAGCTGCGGGACGGCCGGCTGACCGGCCGGGTGCTGGAGCCGATCCTCGGCCGGGACGCCAAGCGCCGGGCGCTGGAGGAACGCCGGGCGGCGCTCGGCCTGGCGCCCGGCGAGACGCTCGCCGTCGGCGACGGGGCCAACGACCTCGACATGCTGGCTGCGGCCGGGCTCGGCGTCGCATTCCGCGCCAGGCCTGCGGTGGCGGCGCGGGCCCGCATCCGGGTGGACCGGGCCGATCTCGCCGCCCTGCTCTACCTGCAAGGCTATGCGCGCGCCGAGTTCGCGGCCTGAGCCCGTCGGCCGTCAGTTGGCCTGCTGCTTGAGGAAGGCCGGGATATTGAGCTGCTCGTCGTCCTCCGCCGGGGCCGGCACCGCATTGCCGCTGGCGATGCTCACATCCAGAACGGAAGACTCCCGGGCCGTTTCCCCGGTTTCCCGGCTCAGCAACCCGGGCAGACCGAACCAGCCGCGCCGCTGCGGCGTCGGCGGCGTTTCCTCCGGCTTGGCGGCGGCGGGCGGACTACCGAACAGCGGCGTCCTGCGCGGCGCAACCGCCCCCTCCGGCAGGAAGGGCCTGCCAACCCCCTGCCTGCGGACCGGCGCCGGCCCGGAGTCGCCGGCCTGCGCCGCCGCAGCGGGCCTGGCCTCCGGCGCCTTCTCTTCTACGGCCTTTTCCTCCCGCTCGTCCGCAGCCCCGGTCGCGGCCTCCGCCGGGACCTCGTCTGCGCCGGCCGCCGGTTCCTGCTGGGCAGGCAGCGGGAAAGCCGTGATATTGGAGACGACGGGGTCGGTCACGCGCCTGAGTTCGGAATCGATGCCCGTTGCGACCACGGACACGCGCATCCTGGCGTTCATGCTCTCGTCGAGCGTGGAGCCGAAGACGATATTGGCGTTTTCGTCCACCTCCCGGCGGATGCGGTTGGCGGCTTCGTCCACTTCCATCAGGCCCATGTCGAAACCGCCGGTGATGTTGATGAGCACCGCCTGCGCGCCGCGCATGGAGGTGTCGTCCAGAAGCGGGTTGTCGATCGCGGCCTCGGCGGCGTCGATGGCCCGGGTCTCTCCTTCGGCTTCGCCGGTGCCCATCATCGCCTTGCCCATCTCGCGCATGACGGAGCGTATGTCGGCGAAGTCGAGATTGACGAGGCCCGGCTTGATCATCAGGTCGGTGACGCCGCGCACGCCCGATTGCAGCACCTCGTCCGCCATCTGGAACGCCTCGGCCAGCGTCGTTCGCGGATCGGCGACCTGAAACAGGTTCTGGTTCGGGATGACGATCAGCGTATCGACGAATTTGGCAAGCTCCTCGATGCCGTTCTCGGCGGCGCGCATCCGGCGCGTGCCCTCGAAATTGAAGGGCTTGGTGACGACGCCCACCGTCAGCACGCCGCGCTCTCGCGCCGCCCGTGCAATGACCGGGGCGGCGCCGGTGCCGGTGCCGCCGCCCATGCCGGCGGTGATGAAGAGCATGTGGCAGCCTTCGGTTTCCGCCATGACTTCGTCCAGCGCTTCCTCGGCGGCCGCCCGGCCGATATCCGGTTCGGCGCCGGCGCCAAGACCGTTGGTCAGGTTGACGCCGAGCCGGATGCGGTTCGGAGCGTCGGACAGGCCGAGCGCCTGGGCGTCGGTATTGGCGACCAGGAATTCGACACCCTGGAGGTCGGAGCGGATCATGTTGTTGACCGCATTGCCTCCCGCGCCGCCGACCCCGATGACCGTGATTCGCGGCCTCATCTCGACATAGTCGGGCGGGGAGTGGAAATTGATCGTGCTCATCGGGTTCTCCTGTCTGGACGTCGTGCTGGCAGGGGTTTCCAGGTCATATGTGCTGGCGCATCCACGCGCCGAGGCGGCCGAACAGATGGGTTGAAGCGGGAGTCAGGTTCGGCATCGTCAATGTCGTCGCCGCATTCCCGGCGCCGGCGTGGACGAGCAGGCCGGCGCAGGCGGCATAGGCAGGGCCGGTCCGCGAGTCGGCAATTCGGAAGGCCGGCCCGATGGTCCCGTTGCGGACCTGTCGTTCCAGGATCAGCTCGCCCAGCCGCGCCGCGCCCACCAGTTGGCTCGCTCCGCCGGCGAGGACGACCCGCCGGCCCGCTTCCAGGCGGGCATAGGTTTCGTCCAGGCGGGCGCGAACCCGCTCGAACGTCTGTTCCGTTCGCGGCGTAACGATCTGCCTCAGATAGGGCGGGACTGCATGTTGACCGTTCTTCCGGAAGCTTTCTTCCGCACCGGTCGCCTGCAGCGGATCCGTTTCGAAGGGCGAGCCGCTCAGGCAACTGGCTTCCTTGACCTTGATCTCCTCGGCCTCGCGGAAACTGAGCGAGAACGCGTATGCAACATCTTCGGTCAGCCGCACGCCGCCCTTCTTCAACACATCCACAAATGTCACGCCGCGGTTGTTGAAGACGGCGATCCCGGTGGTCCCGCCGCCCATGTCCGCCACGGCTATGCCGAGTTCTCGGTCCTCTTCGCCGAGTACCGCCAGGCCGGCCGTGTAGGGCGCCGGGAGTATCCCGACGACGTCGACATGAGCCGCCTTGACGCAAGCTTCGAGATTGGCGATCGGCCCGGCTTCGGCGGTGACCGCGTGCAGGTCGATGCCGATGCGGCTGCCATACATGCCGAGCGGGTTTTCGATGCCGTCCACACCGTCTACCGCATAGTCCAGCGGCCGGACCAGAAGCAGGCGGCGGTTCTCGGTGTCGATGCGTGCATAGGCGGCGTTCTGGATTCCGCGAATATCGGCCGGAACGATCCTCGGTCCGGCAACCGGCAGCTCGACGCGGATGCGCTGGCTCGCAGGGCGTCCCCCGCTGGTCGCGACATATATCTGCTGGACCTCGACCCCGGCCATCCGTTCGGCCTGCGAGACTACCGTGGCGATGGCCTGGCCGGCGGCATGGATATCGACCACGGCCCCTTCGAGGATACCGCGCGATGCGCGGTCGCCGATGCCGATGATGTCGTAACCGCCCTCTTCGGGGACCCGGGCGATGAAGCAACAGATTTTGGTGCTGCCAACATCGAGCGCCGCGACGATATTCTCCCGCGCCATGGCTTCAGCTCCGTTCCGCGGTGGCGTTTCCGGCCATGCGCAGGACCATTCGGCCGTCGAAACGCATGTCGATATGGGCGATGTCGCCGTCCAGTAGCCGCCGTTCGCGGTCTATCTGAGCCAGCCGCGCCCACGCGGCCTCGGCGCCTTCTTCCGGCAGGTTGATCTCGATTCGCCAATCGAGATGAACGTTCCAGCGTCGCCCGGATACATAGGAAAGCCCGGTGATGCGGCGGGCGATGTCGCGTTCCCTTTGCAGCATGGCAAGCACGGCGGGAGCGGCGGCGCCGGCGCCGACGCCGCGGATCACGGGCAGGTCGGCATAGGCGCGCGGGTCGGCGGCGACGATCGGGTAGCCTCTCTTGTCGACGACCGTAAAATCTTTGCCCCGGTCCCAGACCGCAAGCGTCTCGCACTCGATCAGGCGCACCACCAGCATGTCGGGAAGCGCCCGCTCGACTTCCGCCTCCTGCACCCAGGGCAACGCCTCGACGCGCCGTCGCGCGGCACGGATATCAACTGCAAGAATGGGCGAACCGGCAATGGCGCCGACCGCGCTGCGGACGTCCTCGCGGGTCGTCCGTTTGCGGCCGATGACCATCACGTCGCGAACCCCGAAGCCGGCGCGGGCCGACAGGGCGAGCGCCCGGTCCATGGCGATCCGGATATGGCGGGTGGCCCACTCGGTCTCGGCCGTGCGGTAGGCGGCCGCCGCCGCTGCCGCAAGCAGCAGCACCGCCCCCAGGCGCCAGAGGCGCCGGCGGCCGGTTCGGCCCTTCAGAAATCGCATCGCGCAGCCTCCGTCATCAGTTGCACGAGGCTCGGGAAGTCGATGCCTGCATGGGCGGCAATTTCCGGCACCAGGGAGAGCGGCGTCAGGCCCGGCTGGGTGTTGACCTCCAGCAGGTAAAGCCCGCCACCCTGCTCGTTGTAGCGGAAGTCGGCGCGGGTGACCGATCGGCATCCGAGCGCCGAATGGGCCTGTTCGGCCATGGCGCGAGCCTGGGCGGCCACCTCGTCGTTGACCGGCGCCGGAATCAGGTGGTCGGCGCGTGCTTCGGTATATTTCGTATCGTAGTCGTAGAAGCCCCGATAGGGACGGATTTCGAGTGTGCCGAGCGCCCGGCCGTCATTCACGGCAACGGTCAGTTCGCGCCCCGGAATGTAGCGTTCGACCAGCGCTTTCCTGCCGAAGGGCCACGTCTCGGCGGTCAGGGGCGCGGCGTTGGAGCCTTCCTCGACGATGATGACGCCGACGCTCGAGCCCTCCGCGACCGGCTTGACCACATAGGGCGCCGGCATCGCGTCGTGCGCGTCCTCGCAAGGCACCACCGCGCCGTCCGGCACGGCGATGCCGGCCGTCCGGAAGACGGCCTTCGACGCTGCCTTGTCCATGGCGAGGGCGGAGGCGCGGATGCCGGAATGGGTATAGGGAATCCCCATCAGCTCCAGCAGGCCCTGGATGCAGCCATCCTCGCCGAAGCGCCCGTGAAGGGCGTTGAACGCCGCATCGGGCGCGGGCGTCAGGCGCGCCGCCAGGGCCGGGATATCCGCCCCCACATCGATGGGGTCGACGCTGTAGCCGAGCGTCGCGAGCGCCTCGCATACGGCCTGGCCCGTGGTCAGCGAGACCTCGCGTTCGGCGGAAACGCCGCCCATGAGCACAGCGATCCTGTTCATGCCGTGTGCGCTCCCCGGCGGCCGACGCGCTCGATCTCCCAGTCGAGGCCGACGCCGGTGGCGGCAAGCACACGCGCGCGCACATCCTCAGCCAGGTCTTCCAGGTCGGCAGCGCTTGCGGAGCCGGTATTCACGAGGAAATTGCAATGCATCGCGGAGACCATCGCTTCGCCGCGCTTCAGCCCCCGGCAGCCGGCCCGGTCGATCAGCTCCCAGGCCTTGGCGCCGGTCGGGTTCCGGAAGGTGGACCCTCCGGTGCGCGTACGGATCGGCTGGCTCGCTTCTCTGGCGGCTGCGATCTCGACCATGGCGGCGCGAACCTCGTCGAAGGGGCGCTTGGCGCCCTGGAAGCGCGCGGAGAGGAAAATCCGGTCTTTCCCCAGCGCATTGCCGCGGTAGCAGAAGCCGAAATTCGCATTGACGAGGCGCTCGATTTCGCCCCGGCGGGTCATCGCAACGGCGTCGATCAGCACATCGGCGGTTTCCCGGCCGTAGGCGCCGGCATTCATGGCGAGCGCGCCGCCGACCGTGCCCGGTATGCCGGAAAGGAACTCGAGCCCTCCGATCCCGGCGTCCGCAGCCGCGCGGGCGACATTGGCGCAGAGTGCGGCCGACCCGGCGGCAACGGTTTCGCTCTCGGCCCGGATGTCGGCGAAGCCGCGTCCGAGCCGTAAGACGAGGCCGTCGATGCCGCCGTCCCGGATGAGCGTGTTGGAGGCGACGCCCAGCACCGTCAGCGGCGCCTCTTCGGGGAGTCCCGCCAGCAGGACCTGCAAGTCGGCCCGGTCCACGGGGCGGGCCATCGCCTCGGCGGGCCCGCCGACCCGGAACCAGGTGATCCGGTCGAGCGGGGCCGAGCGGGTCAGGCGGCCTCGAATGCAGGGCAGGGGGAAGCGCGGGGTCATTTCCGCGCCTCCCGAAGCGTGTCCGGCAGGGCATGCGCCCAGGCCGTGATGGAGCCCGCGCCGAGACAGACGATCGTGTCGCCGGGCGCGGCCCACGATCCGGCGCAGGCGGCCAGGTCGTCGGGGCCGTCGATCGCCGCCACGTCACGGTGGCCGCCGGCTCGCGCCGCAGCGACCAGCGCATCCCGGTTCGCGCCGGCGATCGGACACTCTCCGGCGGCATAGACAGGCGCGATCAACACCTTGTCCGCCTCGGAGAAGCAATGCGCAAAATCGCCGAGCAGGGCGCTGAGGCGGGTATAGCGGTGGGGCTGCATGACCGCCATGATCCGTCCGCACCCGACCAGGCGTGCGGTAGCGAGCACGGCGGCAATCTCGGTCGGGTGGTGGGCGTAGTCGTCTATGATCCGCACGCCATCGACCTCGCCGGCGAGCGTGAACCGGCGCTCGACACCCCGGAACTCCGCAAGCGCGCGGCGGATGGCGTTCTCGGGCAGGCCCAGGAGGTGGCCGACCGAGACCGCCGCCAGCGCATTCTCCGCATTGTGGCGGCCGGGCGCGCCGATCCGGAGGTCGGCGAGCCCCACAAGACCGGTCACATCGAGCCGGCTGCCGGCAGGGTCCAGCGCCAGGGCGCTGGCGCGAATATCGGCGTCGGGCGCAAACCCGTAGCGAATAACCGGTCGCCGGCATCTCTCCGCCAGCCGGCGCGAGCCTTCATTGTCCACCGAGATAACGGCGCTCCCGAACGGAGGCACCGAGCCGACGAATTCGGCGAAGCAGGCCTCGATCTCGGCGAGGTCGCGATAGTGCTCCATGTGCTCGGCTTCGACGTTCGTCACCACCGCGACGGTAGCCGGCAGGTTGAGGAAGGACCTGTCGCTCTCGTCCGCCTCGACGACAGCCCAGGGGCCGCTGCCGAGCTTTGCGTTGGAGCCGAGCCCTTCGAGGACCCCGCCATTCACGACCGTCGGGTCCAGGCCGCCGGCTTCGAGCACTGCCGCGATCATCGCGGTGGTCGTGGTCTTTCCATGCGTGCCCGAGACCGCAATCGGCCATGACAGCGACGCAATGGCCGCCAGCGCCTCCGAACGGTGCAGGACCGGCAGGTCGCGCCGGAGCGCCTCCTGCCGCTCGGGGTTGTTCTCCGGAACGGCCGTCGAGACGACGACCTGAGCGGCCCCGCCGAGATTGGCGGCTTCATGGCCGATCCGGACCGTCAGGCCGAGCGCTTCCAGCCGGGCCGTGTTGGCGCTTGCCGAGGCGTCGCTGCCGCTCACCGGACAGCCGAGACGGTGAAGCAGCTCGGCGATGCCGCTCATGCCGATGCCGCCGATCCCGATGAAGTGAAGCGGCCCGAAGGGAAGGGGCAGGGGCCTCATGCCGCCGCCTCCCGAATTTCCGACAGGACGAAATCGGTCAGCGCGTCGGCGGCGTTCGGCTTGCCGAATTGGCGGGCGCCAGCCGCTGCGCGGATGAGCCGTTCGGGATCGGCAAGGCAGGCCTCGACGAGGTCTCGCAGCCGGGCGGGGGTAAAGTCCCGGTCGGCGACCAGCCAACCGCCGCCTGCCTCGATGACCGCGCTGGCATTGGCGCTCTGATGGTCGTCGGTTGCGTGGGGGTAGGGCGCGAAGATGGCGGGCCGGCCCGCCACCGCAAGTTCGGCGACCGTGGAAGCTCCGGCCCTGGCGATGACAAGATGCGCCTCGCCGAGAGCGCCCGCCATGTCCTCGATGAACGGTTCGAGCCGCGCCTGGACGCCCTCGCGGCGATAGGCGTCGCGCGCCGGCTCCAGGTCCTCGGCCCGGCATTGCTGGCGCAGGACGACGCGGCCGGCGAGCGGTCCGAGCGCCTCCGGCAGGGCCTCAGAGAACATGCGCGCGCCCTGGCTGCCGCCGAATACCAGCATCCTCAGGGGCTCGTCCGGCGCGGGCGGCGCATAGGGCCGCTCGCGCAGTGCCGCGATCTCCGGCCGGACGGGATTGCCGACCAGGCGGTCGCCCATGCCGGGATAGCTGGCGGCGACCTTGACCCTGCCGCGCGCCAGCAGCCGGTTGGTCCTGCCGAGCAGGGCGTTCTGCTCGTGCAGCACGGCCGTCAGGCCGAGCCAGCGGGCCGCGAGCACGGTCGGCGCGGAGGGATAGCCCCCGAAGCCGACGACGGCGCGCGACCGCGTCTTCGCAAGCACCTTGCGGGCGTCGAGGACGCCGAGTCCGAGCTGTGCGATCCCCCGCAGGCTGTGAGGCGGCGCGGCGCGGATGGTGTGCACCGGCGCATCCCCGGAGAACGCCGCGCCGCGCCTGTCGGTGACGGCGATGGCGGCCTCGCCGCGCGCGGCGAGGCAAGCGGCGAAGGCGCGTGCGGGAAAGACATGACCCCCTGTGCCGCCGGCGGCAATGGCGATGGGGCCGGCCATCACAACACCTCCGCCTGCCCGTCCCGGCGCCGGTTGAGGGCGAGGACGAAGCCGAGCGCGATCGAGGCGGCGAACAGCGAAGAGCCGCCATAGCTGAGGAAAGGCAGGGTCGTGCCTTTGGTCGGGATCACCTCCAGCGCCGACGCCATGTTGATGAAGGCCTGGAGCCCGAAGCTTGCAAGCAGCCCGGAGACGGCGAGGAAAGCGAACAGGTTCTCCTCCGCCATCAACCGGAAGGCGCCCCGGCAGACGATCAGGCCGTAGAGCCCGACCACGGAGATGCAGGCCAGCAAGCCGAACTCTTCGCCCAGAACGGCGAAGATGAAATCGGCATGGGCGTCCGGCAGGGTTTCCTTGATCGTGCCCTCGCCGGGGCCCCGCCCGACGAGGCCGCCCTGTTTGAAGGACGCAAGCGACTGCCCGATCTGATACCGGTCCCCGCCGCCTCCGTGCAGGAAGGCATCGATGCGGTTCGAGACATGGCTGAAGCCGAAATAGGCGACGCCGCCGCCGGCGCCAGCGGCCAGAACGAGGCACGCCAGCGCCGGAAGCGGCATGCCGGCCAGGGCGAACTGCCCGAACCAGACCGAGACAACCATGAAGGTCATGCCGACATCGGGCTGCAGCAGCAGTGCGCCGGCGACGCAGACGAGCAGCGCGGCTGCAATCCATAGAGCGCGCGAGCCGACGACGATGCGGTAGTGCGCAAACAGCCAGGCGGACACGACGGCCATGCCCGGTTTCAGGAATTCCGAGGGCTGCAGGCCGATGAAGCCGAGCGACAACCAACGCTGGGCGCCCTTGGCCTGCGTCCCGACAAGGGCCGTCACGAGGGTCAGCAGCAAGGCGCCGGCGCATACCAGGCAGGCGGTCTGCAGCACCTGGACCGGGCTGAGCAGCGCGCAGCCGGCGACGATGCAGACGGCGACCGGCAAGAACAGCGCGTGCTTGGCCAGGAAGTGGAAACGGGGCGCGCCGTTGAGCTCGGCGACCGGGGGCCCGGCCGTTGCAATCAGCACGAGGCCGAAAACAACCAGCGCGGCGGCGGCGCCGACCGTTACCCGGTCCACCGTCCAGACCCATTGGGCGGTCCAGCTTCGGTCGGTGCGGGGCAGCAGGCTCATGCCGCGCCTCCCGCCAGCCGGCGCACGCCCGCGCGAAAGGCGTCTCCGCGCGCCTCGAAACTGTCCCACTGGTCGAAGGATGCCGCGGCGGGTGCGAGCAGCACGACTTCGCCGGGCCGCGCGTCGCGATGGGCGGCCGCCAGGGCGGCGTCGAGGTCGCCCAGGCACTCGCAGGCGGCATGGCCCGAGAGCGCCTGCGCGAACGGAGCTTGCGATGCGCCGACCAGATAGGCCTTCGTGATTCGTCCGAACCAGGGCCGGAGCGCATCGAGGTCGTCCGTCTTCGCCTGTCCGCCCGCGATCCAGCGCACGCGCTCGAAGCTGGCCAGCGCATAGGCCGCCGATTCCGGGTTGGTCGCCTTGCTGTCGTTTACGTAACGGACCCCGGCGACCTCGCCCACGGTTTCCATGCGGTGCGGCAGCCCGCGAAAGCCGGTCATGGCTTCGACCGCGTCCCGGCGGTCGATCCCGAGCGCGCCGAGCGCGGCAAGCGCAGCAGCGGCGTTGCGGCGGTTGTGAAGGCCCGGCAGGCAGGGAAGGGAGGGGCCGTCGTCTCCGATTGCGGCGACGGTGCGGCCTTCCGCCCGCAGGCGCCGCGCCAGTCGGCGGCACCACGGATCGCTTTCGCCGATTACCGCGGCTGCCCGGTTCTCGAAGATGTGCGCCTTGTCGGCGGCGTAGCCGTGCATTCCGCCATGCCGGTCGAGATGGTCGGCAGCGACATTCAGCAGCACCGCCACATCGAAGGCGGGACGCGGCAGGAGCGCGAGCTGGTAGGAGGAGAGCTCGAGCACATACACGCCGCCCGGCCCGAGCGCCGGCAGGCCGAGCGCGGCCGGTCCCAGATTGCCGCCGACGGCATGCGGCAGCCCCAGCCTGCCGAGCGCATGTCCGATCAGGGCCGTAACGGTGGATTTGCCGTTGGTGCCGGTGACACCGACGAAACGGCAGTCGGGCATGGCTTCGACGAGCAGGGAGATGTCCGCGACGGGCCGGACGCGCGCGGCGTCCGCCCGGACGGCCAGTGGATGCGGGCGCGGATGGAGATGCGGGATGCCCGGGCTCCAGACCAGCCGGTCCAGGCCGGAAGGATCGAAGGGCTGCGCTTCGCCGAATTCCCTGCACAGGTCCTTGCGGTCGTCCCATACATGGAGATGAGCGCCGGCCGTCGCAAAGGCCGCCACCGTGGCCCGTCCGGACCGTCCGAGCCCCATGACGCCCACTTCGGCGCCGCGATATGCCGGCAGCGGAATCATCTGAGCTTCAGGGTCGCGAGGCCGGCCAGCGCCAGAACGACAGCGATGATCCAGAAGCGGATGACGATGGTCGGCTCCTTCCACCCTTTCTGCTCGAAGTGGTGGTGCAGCGGCGCCATGCGGAAAACGCGCCTGCCGGTGAGCTTGAACGAGGCCACTTGGACGATCACCGAGACCGCCTCGAGCACGAACAGACCGCCGACGATGGCGAGCACCAGTTCGTGCTTGGTGATGACGGCCACCGAGCCGAGCGTGCCGCCGCAGGCAAGCGAGCCCGTGTCGCCCATGAACACCATGGCCGGCGGCGCGTTGTACCAGAGGAATCCGAGGGATGCGCCCACCAGCGCGCCGAGAAGCACTGAAAGTTCGCCGGCGCCGGGCACGGGATGAATCTGCAGATATTCCGCGAACACGGTGTGGCCCGCGAGATAGGCGATGAAGCCGAAGCAGCCGGCGGCGATCATGACCGGCACGATTGCGAGGCCGTCGAGGCCGTCGGTCAGGTTGACCGCGTTCGACGCCCCGGTCATCACCAGCACGGCGAAGGGCACGGCGAGCCAGCCGAGGTCGATCACGAGGTCCTTGAACACCGGGATGGCGAGCCCGTGGCCGAGCGGCGCGCCGACGATTTCGGCCGCTGCGACGGCAGCCGCCGCACTCACCGCGACCTGGACAGCAAGCTTCGCCTTGCCGGGGAGGCCGCGGCTGCTGCTGCGCGAGAGCTTCAGCCAGTCGTCGGCGAAGCCGACAAGGCCGAAGCAGAGCGTCACTGCCAGCACGATCCATACATAGGGATTGACGAGATCGGCCCAAAGCAGCGTGCTGGCGACGAGCGCCGTCAGGATCAGCGCGCCGCCCATGGTCGGCGTGCCGCGTTTGGTTTCCAGATGCGACTTCGGACCGTCCTCGCGAATCGGCTGGCCGTTGGCTTGCCGGGCGCGTAGCCAGGCGATCATGCCCGGGGCGAGCAGGAAGCTCAGCGCCAGCGCGGTCAAGGTCGCGGCGCCGGACCGGAAGGTGATGTAGCGGAACAGGTTGAAGAGCTGGAAATCTTCGGCCAGCGGTGCAAGGAGGTTGTAAAGCATGGGCGCTCAACCTCCTGCCTCTGCGCGCCGTTCCAGCACCTCGATGACGGTCTTCATGCCCATGCCGAGCGAGCCCTTGACCAGCACGACGTCGCCGGGGGCTACGGCTTCCGCGACCGGGGGAGCGAGCGAGGCGGTATCCGCGCGGTGCGCGCCCTGCCGGGCGGGCGGCAGGCGGTCGAACAGCCGGCGCATTTCAGGCCCGGCGGCGAAGACCAGATCGACCGCGGCCGCTTCGAGCGGTCCCGCGAGGCCGGCATGCGCGGCGCCGGCATCGTTGCCCAACTCCAGCATGTCGCCCAGAACGGCGATCCGCCGTCCGCCGGGCCCCGGTTCGGCAAGGCCGAGCACGCCGAGGGCGGCGTTCATGGCGGCGGGGCTCGCATTGTAGCTCTCGTCGATCAGCGTCCAGCCGCCCAGGGTCCGCCGGGCGCCGCGGCCGGCGGGCGGGCGGAATGCCGCCAGTGTTCCGGGGTCGGGGGCGACGCCAAAGGCGTCCAGCACCAGCAGCACGCCGAGCGCGTTGAGCGCCCAATGTTCGCCCGGCGCGCCCAGCCGGAAGTCGAACCGCTTGCCGCGGATCTCCGCCGCGATGTCACTGCCGGAGGCATCGAGAGCGGCATGGAGCAAGACCGCGTCGCCCGCCTTGCGGGAGAACCGCAGGATATCGGCGCCGGCGCGCTCGGCGGCGGCCTCGAGGCGGTCGATATGGGGGGTGTCGGCATTGAGCACGGCCGTGCCGCCGGGCTCCAGCCCCTCGAAAATCTCCGCCTTGGCATCGGCGACTTCGGCGAGGCTGCCGAAGAAGGCCGTGTGCGCCGGAGCGATAGCGGTCACCAGCGCCGCGTGGGGGCGGACCAGGCGGGAAAGGGGCGCGATCTCGTCTGCATGATTCATGCCGAGTTCGAAGACGGCGAAAGCCGCCCCGCGTGGCAGGCGGGCGAGGGACAGCGGGGCGCCCCATTCGTTGTTGAGATTGCCCCGGCTGGCTTCTGTCGGGCCGGCGCGCGAGAGCAGGTGGAAAAGCAGGTCCTTGCAGCCCGTCTTGCCGACGCTGCCGGTGACAGCCGCGATGCGCGCCGTCGAGCGCGCGCGGGCGGCGCGAGCAAGTGCATGGAGGCCCGCGCAGGTGTCCGGAACATATAGCGACGGCACATCGGCGCCGCAGTCGCGGCTGACCATCGCTGCAGCGGCCCCGTCGGCCAGCGCCCGACCGACGAAGCAGTGCCCGTCATGGTTCGGCCCGGCCACGGCGACGAACAGATCCCCGGCGGCAACCGTGCGGCTGTCGATGGCGACGCCCGACGCTTCCCAGCCCCCGCGCGGCGCGCCTCCGGTGGCGGCGGCGGCTTCCTTGGCGGTCCAGAGCGTCATGCCGCCCGCCCCGCCAATTGCCGGGAGACGGCCCTGTCGTCGAAGGGGCGGACCTCCGCGCCGACGGTCTGGCCCGTTTCGTGCCCCTTTCCGGCGATCAACAGCGCATCGTCGGGACCCAGCCCGTCCATGCCGGCCGCTATCGCAGCCTCGCGGTCGCCGATTTCCGAGGCGCCGGGGCAGGCGGCGAGGATCGCGGCCCGGATCGCCGCCGGGTCCTCGGTGCGGGGGTTGTCGTCGGTGACGATCACCCGGTCGGCCAGCCGGCCCGCCACGGCGCCCATTTCCTGCCGTTTGCCCGCATCGCGGTCGCCGCCGGCGCCGAAGGCCAGAACGAGGCGCCCGCGCACGGAGGGCCGGAGAGCTTCCAGCACTGCGGCGAGCGCGCCGGGCTTGTGGGCGTAATCGACGTAGATCGGTGCGCCCGAGGGCGCACGGGCCGCGAGTTCGAGCCGGCCGCGGACGCCGTGAAGCCCCTCTAGGCAGGCGACTGCGGAATGGGGGTCGTCGCGTTCGCCAGCCACCGCGCCCAGGGCCGCGAGCGCATTCTCGGCCTGGAACGCGCCGATGAAGGGCATCCGGACGCGATGGCGCCGTCCGAGAAGCCGGAACGCCACCACCTGTCCTTCTCCGGCGGGTTTTATGCCCTCGACCTCGATCTCCAGCCCCGGCCGGTTTCGCCCGAAACGCCAGACCTCGTGCCCGGCGGCGCACGCCGCCTCGCCGGCTGCGGCCCCAGCGGGGTCGTCCGCATTGACCACGGCGAGCCCGCCCGGCGCCATAACTCTGTGGAACAGGCCAAGTTTGGCCTCGAGATAGCTCTCGAGATCGGGGTGATAATCGAGATGGTCGCGCGAAAGGTTGGTGAACACGCCGGTCGAGACCCTCACCCCGTCGAGGCGGTACTGGTCGAGTCCGTGGCTGGACCCCTCCAGTGCGACATGGTCGATGCCGTCCTCGGCCAGCCGGGCCAGCTCGCGGTGCAGTTGCACGGGGTCGGGCGTCGTGAGCGCGCCGGCGCGGCAGCAACGGGGAGCGACAATTCCAAGAGTGCCGAGACTGGCTGCCGGCAGGCCAAGGAGGCGCCATAATTGCCGGATGAACTCCACCACCGACGTCTTGCCGCTCGTGCCGGTAACGGCGGCGACCCTTGCCGGCTGGACCCCGAAGAAACCGGCCGCCAGCCGCGCGAACAGCCGGCGCGGGATGTCGTCGAGGATGACCCGGACCCCCGCCGGCAGAGGGCCGGTTGCAGTGCCGGTCGGCGCGAGTATCGCCTTCGCGCCCCTTGCCAGCGCGTCCGCGATGAAGGCGCGCCCGTCGGCTTGCGCTCCCGGCACCGCCATGAACAAATATCCCGGCCGGACTTCCCGGGAATCGGCAGTCAGGCCGCAGATGCCGAGCGCATCGGGATCGATCGGGCATCCGGCCGCCGGCATTACGCCTCCTCTTCCTTGAAGAGCCGGGCCAGGAGGCGGTCGGGGACGATCTGCCGCATCCATGCGTCGGAATCCGGGCCTGCCGCGGGCACGCCGAGCATCGGTCCGATTCGGGGGATCACCGCTCCGGCCGCCGGAACGGCATTCCAGGCGGCGGTCGCAAAGCCGTAGGTTTCCTTGCGGGCCTTTGGCTCGTCGAGCATCACGAAGATGGCGTAACGGGGATTGCCGATCGGGAAGACGCCGACGAAGGAGCTCAGCCGTTTGCGCCGGTCGTAGCGGCCGTTCACCACCTTTTCGGCCGTGCCGGTCTTGCCGCCGACCGGATAGGCGTCGTTGTCCGCCCGCGACCCGCTGCCCCGGAGCACGACCTGACGCATCATCCAGCGCATTTTGTCGGAGGTATCGGAAGAAAAGACCCTCCGGACCGGAGCCGGGGCGCTGCGCCGGAGCAACGTGACCGGCACCGCCACCCCGTCGTTCGCGAGCGCGCCGATGGCCGCCGTTGTCTGGAGCGGGCTGACGGAAAGGCCATGACCGAAGCCGACCGTCATCGTCGTCAGCGGGCGCCAAGTCTGCGGCACTATGGGATGGCCGACTTCCGGCAGCTCCAGCACCGGGCGACTCAGGAGGCCCAGCCCGTCGAGATACGTCTTCAAAGTCTCGGCGCCGATCCGCTCCGCCATCCGCGCGGCGCCGATATTGGACGAATGGACGACGACCTCGGCGGCCGAAAGCACCCGGTCCTGTCCCCGGTAGTCGCCGATCCTGTGCCCGAACGCCCTGATCGGCTTGCTTGCATCGAAGCGGCTCGCCAAGCGCAAAAGGCCCCGGTCGAGCGCTGTGGCGAGGGTGAGCAGCTTGAATGTCGATCCCATCTCGGCAACCAGAAGCGATGCGCGGTTCGCCTGCGCTTCCTCCATCCTTGCCTGCCGATTGGGGTCGAAATCGGGCAATGAAACCATCGCCAGCACTTCGCCGGTGCGGATGTCGGTCACCAGGCCGGCCCCGCCGATGGCGGAAAAATGCTCCACCGCCCGCGCCAGTTCCTCCCGGAGAACGTGCTGGACGCGGATATCGATGGAGAGCTGCACGCTTTGCGTCGGGTCGGAGAGGACGGTGTTGAACCGCTGTTCTGCGCCGGCATTGCCGACCGGGCCGCCGTCGCTGGGCTCGGTGCGCCCTACCACATGCGCGGTAAGCCGGCCGCCGGGATAGATGCGCAGGTCCTCGGGCCTCAGTCCGATACCGGGCAGGCCAAGGCCGAGCACCGCCTTCTGGTCCCGAGGGGTCAGACGGCGCGCGACGAAGACGAATTTCCGTTTCAGCGACAGCCGCTGGCGCGCCTCGTCGAAGCTGAGCCACGGCAGGGCGCCGGAAAGCCGCTCGGCCGCCGCCTCGACATCGTCGATCTGCGGCGGCCAAGCGACAAGCGCCCGCGAGACGACGCTGGTGGCAAGCAACCGGCCGTTGCGGTCCACGATGTCGCCGCGCTCAACGGGATGTTTCGAGACCGTCCTTTCGGCGGGCGGCCGGCGGTCCTGGGTGAACATGCCGAAATCGACGAGCTTGATCGTCAGGACAGCAAGGCTCGCGAAGAATGCGAGCACGCCGAACGTCAGGCGGGTGCGGGCCAGCGCCAGAGCCGGCGATGCCGAACGATGCGGTTTCATTGCCGGCCTCCGGTCTCCGGGGCAAAGGACAGGCGGGACGGCTGCTCCGTCGGGAGTCCGGAGTTGGGATGGCCGTCCCGCCCGGCACGCGCCCCGGTTCGGGGCGGCTCGGAAGCACCGACCAGTCGAGCCAGGAGGAAACTCGACCGGTGAAGCTGATCCGCCTCGATGGGGACCAGTCCCAGGGCGCGTGCATTCTGGAATTCGAGGGTTTGCGGTTGCGTGAGGAAGGCGAGCTCGCTTCGCAATACCTGGATGCGCTCGCGTTCGGCGAGGACCAGGCGGTTGAGTTCCGCCAGCCGGTCCTTGCGGTCGCGAGCATGATCGCTGACCGCGAAGAGCCCGGCCGCCATCGCCGCCGCGCCGATGCACCAGAAGAATGTCGTCCGCGCGCTCACGCTGCGAGCCTCTCGGCGGCGCGCAGCCGGGCCGACCTCGCGCGGGGGTTGGCGGCGATCTCGGCCGCGCTCGGGCGGGTCGCGCGGCGGTGCAGCAGCCGGAAGGAAGCTTCCTGCTGCTGCGGCAGCTTCGGCGGTCGATGGCGCGATTCTTCCGGGGAGTTGCCGCTCCGCTCGCGCAGGAAACGCTTGACCGCACGGTCCTCCAGCGAATGGAAGGAAACCACGGCGAGGCGTCCGCCCGGCGCGAGCAGCCTCTCAGCGGCCGCCAAGCCGCGGTCGAGCTCGCTGAGTTCGTCGTTCACGGCGATGCGGAGTGCCTGGAAGGTCCGTGTCGCCGGGTGAATTCGTCCGTCCGCAGGCACCGCGCGCGCGACGATTGCGGCAAGACGGTCGGTCGTGCGGATCGGCGCCTCGCTGCGCGCCGAGGCGATTGCCCGCGCCGCCCGGCGCGCGCGCGGCTCCTCGCCATAGCGGCGGATGAGGTCGGCCAGGCGGTCTTCGTCGAGGCTTGCGACGAGGTCGGCTGCACTCGGCCCCTCGCCGCTCATCCTCATATCCAGCGGGCCCGGCGCAAAAGAAAAGCCTCTGGCCGGTTCGTCGAGCTGGGCAGAGGAGACGCCGAGATCGAAGGCGATGCCGTCCGCCGGCGCGAAGGCTTCATCGGCCGCGATCCCTTCCATTTCGGAAAACCGCGTGCGGCGAAAGCGGAAACGGTCTCCGCAGTCCTTGTGGAGCGCAGCGGCTGCGCATTCCGCCGCCGGGTCGCAGTCGAGCGCAAGCACTTGACAGGGCGCCGAAGCCAGCAGCGCGCGCGAATAGCCGCCGCGGCCGAAGGTGGCGTCCACATAACGCCCGCCGGGGCGAGGGCCGATGACTGCAACGACCTCCGAAGCCATGACCGGTGTGTGTCCGCTGGCGCTCACGGCCCGAAATCCGACTGCAGGAACCCGCCGAAACGGATGAGCGCTTTCGTGTCCTCGTCGAGGTCAGAGGTTACGTCTCCGACCCATTTGTCATGGGCCGCCGGCTTCCATATCTCGACAATGTCCACATTGCCGATGAAGCGGACTTCGCTTTCGATGCCGCAGGCTTGGCGGAGATCCTGCGGAAGCAGCAGGCGGCCCTGACCGTCGATTTGCGTGTCGCGCGAACTGCCGACGAACAGGCTGACGATCTTGCCCGAGTCGATCCGCTTGCCGGCCGGAGTTCTGGCTTCCTTCAGTTTCTCATGGATATCCATGGCCCAATTCTGCAGGTATCTCTCTTCGCAGAAGAAGATCGCGTTGCGATCGTCGAATACGGGCGCGGCCAGCAACCGCATTTCGGCATCCTGGGGAATCGCGCGCCGATGAGCCGCCGGCACAATGACCCGCCCCTTTCCATCCAGCTTGGCGTCGTATTGACCCGAGACCCGCACTGGAGGTTCCACCTTTCGCGCTTGGGCCGAAAGAAACCGCCCCTTCCAGCCACTTTGCCACCACTTAAATCCACTTTTCCCCACTTTACTGCCGCTCGTCAAGGTGATTCCCAGAAAAAATCTATGCAGGCCGAGAGGCGGTTTCCGCAGCGCATGGGGACCAAAAAGAACAAAAAAAGTATCGACACAGGATATCCACATTCAGTTTGTGGATAATATTAGGTGCGGCGGCGAAATCGATAGAAGGACGGTCCAGAAGGCCTGTAGGCCGGGTTCTGTACCGCCCGTTTCCGGACGGCGACGGCCATTCGTCTGGGACGCCCGTCTCCGGACGCCTCGCGCGACCAACCCGAGCAGCGAGCGCGGAGGCCGCCGGCCGGGACGAAACGTCCCGGCCTGCCGCTCCTATTCGGTCTTGCTCCCGGTGGGGTTTGCCCTGCCGGTCCCGTTGCCGGGACCGCGGGGCGCTCTTACCGCCCCGTTTCATCCTTGCCGGCCGGCGAGGCGCGCCCTGCGGGCCGGCGGTTTGTTTTCTGTGGCACTTTCCCTGGGGTCGCCCCCGCCGGGCGTTACCCGGCACCGTTCCTCCGTGGAGCCCGGACCTTCCTCACCGGGCGCGGAGCCCGGCGCGGCCGTCCAGCCTTCTGAACCGAACCTCCATTCAGACCTTTTCCAGCTCTTCGCGCAAGAGGGCGAGTTCGAGCCACTCCTCTTCCAGCGCGGCGAAATCCGACCGCGCCTCGTCCAGAAGCGCGGCCGCGCGGGCGAATTGCCCGGGGTCGCGGGCGTAGAAGCCGGGGTCGGCGAGCGTCCGCTCCAGTTTCGCGGCGCGGCGCTCCGCCTCCTGCATCGCTCCGGGCAGTTCCTCCCAGCGCCGCTGCTGGCGGAAGCTCAGCTTGTTGGCCTGGCGGCGCGGGCGGGCCGGCACGGCCTTCGGATGCGGTTTGGCTTCGGACCGTTGCCGGGCGGAAGGCCGGGCGCGGCGGTAGTCGCTGTAGCCGCCGGCGAACTCTTGCGCCGCGCCGTCCCCCTCCAGCGCGATGACGCTTGCGACGGTCTTGTCGAGGAAGTCCCGGTCGTGGCTGACCAGGATCAGGGTCCCCTCGAAATCGCCAAGCACGCCGGCCAGCAGGTCGAGCGTGTCCATGTCGAGATCGTTGGTCGGCTCGTCCAGCACCAGCAGGTCGCATTGCCGCGCGAGCGTGCGGGCGAGCAGCAGGCGGTTGCGCTCGCCGCCGGACAGCGACCCGACCGGGCTCTCCACCTGGTCGAAATCGAACAGGAAGTCCTTGAGGTAGCCGACGACATGGCGGGGCCGGCCGCGCACGAACACGGTGTCGCCGCCTTCCGGGCAGAGCGTGCGCTTGAGCGTGGCGTCGAGATCGAGCGCCGCGCGGCGCTGGTCGAAATAGGCGGATTGCAGGGTCGCGGACCGGCGGACCTTGCCGGAATCGGGCTTCAGGTCGCCGATCAGCATGCGCAACAGCGTCGTCTTGCCGGCGCCGTTGGGGCCCAATATGCCGATCCGGTCGCCACGCAGGATACGGGTGCTGAAACCCTCGACGATCGTCCGGCCGCCATATTGCTTGGAGATGCTCCGGGCCTCGATCGCCATGCGGCTCCTGATTTCGCTTTCCTCGAGCACGATGCGGGCTGGTTGCGGCGCGCCGAGCATGGCGGCGCGACGTTCGCGCATGTCGTTCAGCGCGGCGAGGCGGCCCTGGTTGCGCTTCCTGCGGGCGGTGATGCCGCGATGCAGCCAGCGCGTCTCCTCGGCGATCCGCCGGTCGAGCTTCTCCTGCCGGCGCAACTCCTCGGCAATCACGGCTTCCGACCATTCCTCGAAGGCGGCGAAGCCCCGGCCGGTCTGGCGGAGCCGGCCACGCTCCAGCCAGAGGATGCGGTCGGTGATGCTGGCGAGGAAGCGGCGGTCGTGGCTGACGGTGACGACCGCGCCCTCATAGCCGCGCAAAAGGCGTTCCAGCCACTCGATGGCGGGCAGGTCGAGATGGTTGGTCGGCTCGTCCAGCAGCAGGATGTCCGGGGCGACGGCCAGCACCCGCGCAAGCTCCGCCCGCCGGCTCTCGCCGCCGGAAAGCGTCGCCATGCGCCGGTCCGGGTCGAGTTCTAGCCGGTCCAGCATCGCCGCGGCGGCATGGTCCGGGGCGGGCGGCCCGCCGTCCGGGGGGCGGCGCACATAGTCCCGGACAAGCGCCCCGGCGTCGGCAGGCGGGTCTTGGTGCAGATAGCCGATGCGGATGCCCGGCTGCGCATAGCGCTCGCCGAGGTCGAGTTCGAGCTCGCCGGCGATCACCTTCATCAGGGTGGACTTGCCGCAGCCGTTGCGGCCGATCAGGCAGGCGCGGTCGCCGCGCGCGATGGCGAAGCCGACTTCGGAGAACAGGCTCGCGCCGCCGAAACCGAGCTCGGCGCCGCGCAGGGTGAAGATCGGCGGGCCAGCCACCGGAGACCCGTCAGGCGTTGAGTTTCGCGGCGATGCGCACGGTCTCACGCACGACGCGCCGGACCGCGGCGCCGTGGGGTTCCTCGACGAGTTCCCCGCCGCCGTCGAACGCCTCGCCGGCCCGCGCGACGGCATGCTCCGTTGGCGCGACGACGACGCCGATGCCGGAGAGGATCTGCCGCACATGGACCAGGCCGCGCAGGCCGCCCAGCGCGCCCGGCGACGCCGCCATCAGGCCGGCGGCCTTGCCTCGGAACCAGACCAGCGGCGGCTGCCCGGCGACGGGGCGGGACACCCAGTCGATGGCGTTCTTCAGCAGCGGCGAGAGGGAGCCGTTATATTCCGGCGAGGCGATCAGGAAGCCGTCATGGGCCAGGAACAGCGCCTTCAGCCGGACCGCGCCGGCCGGCAGGCCCTCATCGGCTTCGAGGTCGCCGTTGTAGAGCGGCAGTCCGAATTCGGCGAGATCGACAAGGGTTGCTACCGCGCCGGCGGCTTCGGCCTCGCGCGCCGCAAACCGGGCCAGCCGGGCGTTGAACGAGTCCCGGCGCACGGACCCGGCGAAGACCAGGAGTTTGGCGCTCACAGGCGGACGATCTTTCCGGGGTTCATGATGTTCTTCGGGTCGAGTGCGCGCTTGATGGCGCGCATCGCCGGCAGCGCCGACGGATGCTCGGCTTCCAGGAAGTGCATCTTGCCGTAGCCGATGCCGTGCTCGCCGGTGCAGGTGCCGCCCATGGCGAGCGCGCGGCGCACCAGGTGCTCGTTGAGTTCGGTTGCGATGCGGACCTCCTCGGCATCCTCCGTCCTTATGACGAAGATCACATGGAAATTGCCGTCCCCCACATGGCCCACAATGGGCGTGGGGAAGGGCGCGGAGGCGAGGTCGGCGCGCGTCTCGGCGATGCACTCGGCCAGCCGCGAGATCGGCACGCAGACATCGGTGGGCCAGCCCTCGCAACCGGGCCGAAGCGCAATAGCGGCGAAAAAGGCGTCGTGGCGCGCCTGCCAGAGACGGTTGCGCTCCTCGGTGGTGGTGGACCAGGCGAAGTCCGAGCCGCCGAACTCCTCCGCGATGGCGCCCGTCGCCCCGGCCTGCTCCGCGACCCCGGCCGGCGTACCGTGGAACTCGAAGAAGATATGCGGGGCGGGCGCGCAGTCGAGCCCGGAATAGCGGTTGCAGGCGTCCATCTGCGCTTCGTCCAGCAACTCGATCCGCGCGACCGGAATGCCGGACTGGATCGTCAGGATGACGGCGTCCACGGCGGCGTCCACCGACGGGAAGGCGCAGACTGCGGACGCGATGCTCTCCGGAATGCCGTAAAGGCGAAGGTGGATGCCGGTGACGATTCCGAGCGTGCCTTCGGAGCCGATGTAGAGGCGCGTCAGGTCGTAGCCCGCCGAGGACTTGCGCGCGCGGGTGCCGGTCCGGATCAGGCGTCCGTCCGGCAGCACGACCTCCAACCCCAGCACATTCTCGCGCATGGTGCCGTAGCGCACCGCGTTGGTGCCGGAGGCCCCGGTCGCCACCATGCCACCCAGCGAGGCGTCGGCGCCGGGGTCGATAGGAAAGAACAGCCCGGTGTCGCGCAACTCCTCGTTGAGCCGCTTGCGGGTGACGCCCGGCTCGATGAAGCAGGTCATGTCCTCGTCATGCACGGCGCGGATGCGGTCGAGGCCGGTCAGGTCGATGGTGATGCCGCCGTCGAGCGCGCCGATATGGCCCTCCAGCGAGGTGCCGGCGCCGAACGGCACGATGGGCGTGCCGGACAGGTGGCAGGCGCGAACGATCTCCTGCACTTCTTCCACCGTCTCCGGGAAGACGACAGCTTCCGGCGGGTAGGGCGCGTGGAAGGTCGCGTCCTTGCCGTGGTGCCCGCGCACGGCCTCGGCGGTGCTGAACCGCGCGCCGAAGCGCTCCTTGAGGGCGGCGAAACTCATTTGACGCAGATCGCCTCGATCTCGACCACCATCGCGGGGTCGGCGAGGCCGGCCACGAACAGCAGGGTGGAGGCCGGCGGGCTGCCGCCGAAGAAGGCGCCCCTGCTTTCGCGATAGTAGCCGATATCCTCGCGGCGGGTGAGGAACACGTTGATCTTGACGATATTCTCCCGCGAGACGCCTGCGGCCTCCATCTGTGCGCCGAGATTGGCCCAGACCCGGTCTATCTGGCCGTGGGCGTCCTCCACGACGGAACCGTCGGGCCGGACGCCGACCTGGCCCGAAATATGGACCCATGCCGCGCCGGCCGGCGCTTCGACCGAATGGGAATAGCCGCGCGGGGCGTGGACGGAATCCGGATTGCGTCTCGTCAGCATGGTGTTTCCTTATCTCCCCCGGGGCGAGCGATCACCGCCTGACAGATAGCACATTGCGCCTCGCCGGGCACGGCGCGGCGGCCGGCAAGAAAAACCCGCGGCCGGCGGGAGCCGGCCGCGGGATATTGCAGCAAACCGGGCCGCTCAGTTGAGCAGCCTGGCGTCCTCCTCCTCGATCTCCATCTGCGCCTGGGCGATCGACTCCTCAAGCAGCTTCAGCCACTTGTCGCCGAAGCGCTCCACATACCACTGCTTTAGCGGCTGGACGGACTCGACGAACTGCGCCTTCTCCTCGGGCGTCGGCACATAGACCTCGCCGCCCTTCTCCTTGAAGGCGGCGTAGCCGGCGAGCGCCGTGAACTTCGGATCGTCGGACGCCATCGATGTCATATGGTGGAAGCCGGACGCGATGACCTTCTTGATCTCGGGCGAGAGCCCCTGAAGGAAGTCGTCGTTCATCCACCAGAACAGGAACATGTAGGCATGGTGGTCGAGCGTCACGCGATGCAGGAACTCGTGGAACTTCATGTTCACGATGTCGGTGATGCCGTTCTTGGTGCCGATCACGACGCCCGTGGCGAGCGAAGTGTAGAGCTCCTGCCACGGAATCGGCGTCGGGTTGCCGCCCATCAGGTTGACCATCTCGACCTGCAGCGGGGACTCGATGGTCCGCATCTTCACGCCCGCGAGGTCGGCCGGCGTCCTGATCGTGACGTCGGTGGTGAAGAAGTCGCGCCAGCCGCCCGTGTTGTTGAGGCCCATCAGGCGCAAGGTGCCGGTCTTCTCGAGCACCGCCTTGCGCACCTCGTCCATGAACGGGCTCTTCATCACCTTCTCGGCGACGCGGTCGTTCGGGAACATGTAGGGCAGGTCGGTGACCTGGATCTCCGGGAAGATGTTGGCGATGCCGCCAACGGTCGTGCCGGTGATCTCGCAGGTGCCGAGCTGGACCGACTCCAGACACTGGCGGAAATTGCCGCAAAGCTGGCCGGCGGGGTAGATTTCCACCTCGACCGCGCCGTTGGTCTGCGATTCCACGAAATTCTCGAAGACCAGCGAGCCCTTGTGATCCTCGTCGTCGGTCGAGCCGATATGGCAGATCTTGATGGTCGTGTCCGCCGCGCCGGCCGCGCCGGCTCCGCCGAGCGCGACGGCCAGGCCCAACCCGACCGAGGCAAGCAACTCCAGATGCTTTTTCATCTTCTTCCTCCCTTCGGAAGTCGTTCAAGCCGCAGGATTGCGGCAGTGCCCCGGCCCTCGGCTCGACGGCCTCCCGGCCGGGCATCCCCCATTCGCTGCGTCACATGAAAAACCCCGGCGCGTTTCTGGAGAAGCCGAGCCAGTAGGGCAGCGACATGGAGATGAACGGGAAATAGGTGACGATGAAGATCGCCAGGATTTCCACCGCCAGCAGCGGCAGCATTTCGAGTGCGATCACCTCGACGCGCAATCGCGATATGCCGGACGCGACGAACAGGATCAGCCCCATGGGCGGCGTCGCCAGCCCGATGGTGAGGTTGATGCACATGATGACGGCGAAATGCAGCGGGTCGATGCCGAGCCCGGTCATGGTCGGCGCCAGGATCGGGCCGAGGATCAGGATGGCGGGCCCTGCATCGAGGAACATGCCGACGACCAGCAGCAGCACATTGATGAAGAACAGCAGCAGCAGCGGGTTGCTGGTAATGCCGAAGAAGAAGTTGGAGAGGTGGACGGGCACCTGCGAGAGGCTGGCGATGGCGGCGAAGGCCGTTGCGGTGCCGATAATCAGCAGGATCGCGCCCGAAGTGACGGCCGCGTGGAGGAACAGGTCCGGCAGGTCGCCGAACTTCAGGGTGCGCAGCACGATAAGACTGATGAACAGCGCGTAGAACGCCGCCGCCGCCGCCGACTCGGTCGGCGTGAAGATGCCGCCCAGGATGCCGCCCAGGATGATCACCGGCGTCATCAGCGGCAGCACCGCGCCCCAGGCCGCGCGGCCGACCTCCTTGACGGTCGCGCGCCGGTGCGCCTTCGGGTAGTTGCGGCGCTTGGAGATGATCCCGGTCACCGACATCAGCAGCAAGCCCACCATCAGGCCCGGGAAAAGCCCGGCGGCGAACAGCCCGGCCACCGAGACATTCATGATGAAGGCGTAGACCACCATGATGAGGCTCGGCGGGATGATCGGGCCGATGACCGAGGAGGCGGCGGTGATGGCGGCGGCGAATTTGCGGCTGTAGCCGTCCTTCTCCATCGCCGGGATCAGGATCGAGCCGACCGCCGAGGTGTCGGCGACCGCGGAGCCGCTGATGCCGGCGAACAGCATGCTGGTGACGATGTTCACATGCGCGAGGCCGCCGCGCAGATGGCCGACCAGCGTGTTGGCGAAATTCACCAGGCTCATCGTGATGCCGGCGCGGTTCATCACCTCGCCGGTCAGGATGAAGAACGGGATCGCCAGCAGCGGGAACTGGTGGATGCCGGCGAAGGTGCGCTGGAACAGCATCTTCAGGAAGATCGGCTTCTCCGCCAGCAGGAAGCCGACCATCGGCGCGAAGCCGAGCGCGAAGACGATCGGCATCCCGATCAGCATCGCGGCGAGGAATATCCAGAAGAAGGTGACGCCCATGGGTGTTGCTCGCCGGCTCCGTTATTCGTATCCGGCCGCGGTCGCGTCCGTCGTCAGCGTCGGCCGCGCCTTGGCCGGGTCGATGATGCCCCGGACCGCGTTGACCATGTATTCCAGCGCGATCATCGCCACCGCGAAACTGCCGATCGGCATGCAGATGTACACATAGAAGATCGAGATATCGATCGTGGAGGCGCGCTGGATGCGGGCGTTCCAGGTCATGAATGCCCCTTCCTTCACGAACACCGCCATGAGCGCGATGATTCCGGCGAAGATCATCATGATGAGGAACTGCCGGAACCGGCCGCGCAATTGGCCGAGGATCACCTCGATGCCGACATGGGCGCCCATCCTGAGCCCGATCGGGGCCACGAAGAAGGTAAGCCACACCATGACGAACTTGGCGATCTCTTCCGACCAGGCCAGCGCGTCGTTCATCACGTAGCGCATGAACACGGCGATATCGACGATGACCAGCATGAGGGCGAGCAGGATGATCGCGAGCCATTTGAACACCGCGATCACGCGGTCGTTCACCCGCGCAAGCCCGGTCTCGAGCCGTTCGAGCAATGCCGGGAAGGACATCGCGAAGGGGCCCCCTCTCTGCTCCGCCTCGGTCGAGCCTAGTGCAGACCGCCGCCGACCGCAATGCGGCCCGCCGCCGGCGTCAGGGCTATCGCATTTGGGCGATGATAGTTTTGGGGAAGTCGTTTGAGTTTCCGGCCCGCAGGGGCTTTCGTGGTATTGAGATGTCGGGTCGGGCGGTTTGCAGCCTGTTGGGGGCGAGCTTGCGCAGTGTGGCGAGGTTTTCGGGTCCGTTGTCCTTGCGGTTTCCGGGGCGGTCCTCGTCGAAGGCCATGTCGAGGACCCGGCGCAAGCCGTTCTCGATACGCCAGTGGGCGCAGGCCGCCCTGGCGACGCGCTCGGCTGAGATCGGCGCCGAACACCGATAATAAGTGAGACTTGCGCGAGGTTCCGGCGCGGCGCTCGCGCAGCCGTTCGATGCGGGCGATGGCGGCCGGGCCCGGCATGGCGGGTTCGCCGGGGTAGCGACGGTCGCAGAAGAGCCAGTCGACATCGTGGCGGACCCGGTGGCGGCGGGTCTCGACGCAGCCATGGTCGGCGTCGATGGTCTCGTGGCGGGCCGGCGGCGCGGGCGGGTCGGCGCAATACGCCTCGACATCGGCCCGCATCGCCGGGCGGTTGGCCTTGAGCGCGAACAGACCGGCGCCGCCGCGCTCGATAACCAGCCGCGCCGTCTCGCTCTGGCGGTGCAGCGCATCGCCGGTCACCGGGACGCCATCGAGAGTGCGCGTTTCCGGCAAAGCGCGCGCCCGGGCGATCTCGCCGCCGTTGGAGGCCGCCTTCCGGCCCGGAGCTGCCTGCGCCCCGGTCCCGAGCGCCTCCACGAAGCGCCCCAGGCAGGCCGCAAACGCCTCCGGGTCCGGAAAACGGAATACACCGCTGAAGGCGTCATGGCTCGGCAAGCCGGTCTCAAGACTCGGAAACTCACGCAGAAGACCCTCCCGATCCCCGGCGAAATCCGCAAAGTCCACGCAACTGTCGCAGCCGCACACCGACCCCACCAACGCAATCGTCAAATGTCCACAAGATCGTGGCGACGCGCATTCCCAAGCCGCGGGTCGGGAACATCCCGTAAAATCCACACAATCAATGCCATCCGACCCTACCCGCCTGAAACCATCCAGACCCCCCTCCTCAAATCCCCGATCTGCACACTTGGTCCCAAATGCGATTCCCCTGCCGGTCCGCCGACGGGTTCACGCCAATTCACGGACGGCGTTTGCGACCCGGACGATGGCGGCGAGGCTCCGTTCCACGTCGTCGGCGGCGGTGACCCATGACGAGACGCTGATGCGCATTGCGGCCCGGCCGCGCCATCGGGCGCCGCCGCACCAGCAGGTCCCGTCGCGCTGCACGCCGCGGATGACCTCCCCGGTCGTCCGGTCGTCGCCGAAAGCGACAAGCACCCGATTCAGCACCACATCGTTGAGGACCTCGAAGCCGACGCCCTGCAGCCCGGCCGCAAAGCGCCGCGCCCGGCGGCAGTTGCGCTCCACCAGCGCCGCCAGGCCGCCGCGGCCGAGCGACGCCAGCGCCGCCCAGACCTCGGCGCCGCGCATCCGCCGGCTGGTCTCCGGCGTGAACTCGAACGGCTCCCGGCTCTCCCGGTCGGGCAGATAGTCCGCCTGCACCGACATCGCGCCGCGCAACGCGCCGGCGTCGCGCACGACGGCGAGGCCGCTGTCATACGGCGCGTTGAGCCACTTGTGCGCATCGACCGCCCAGGAATCGGCGCTCTCGACGCCCTGCGCCAGCGCCGCGAACTCCGGGGATACTCTCGCCCAGAGGCCGAAGGCGCCGTCCACATGGACCCGGACATCGCCGGCGCGCACGGCCTCGCATATGGCGCCCACCGGATCGAACGCCCCGGTGTTCACGTTGCCCGCCTGGGTGCAGACGATGGCCGGACCGTCCAGATCGGGCAGCGCATCCACGCGCATGCGGCCCCGGTCGTCCACCGGCGCCCGGACCACCCGGTCGCGCCCGAGCCCGAGCATGCCCAGCGCCTTGAACGGCGTGGCGTGCGCCTGCTCACCCGCCACGACGGTGATTTCGGGGGCCGCATGGAGCCCGTCCCGATCCACATCGCAGCCATGCGCGAGCAGGACGGCGCGGCGGTCGGCGGCGAGCGCGGCGAAATTGGCCATCGTCGCGCCGGTGACGAATGCAGTCCCCGCATCCGCCGGCAGGTCGAGCGCCTCCAGCACCCACCGCGCTGCGACCCGCTCGATTGCGGCGCCCACCGGCGAGCCTACTTCGCTGAAGGCATTCCGGTCCCACGCGGCCGCCAGCCAGTTCGCAGCCAGCGGCGCCGGCAGGACGCCGCCGGTGACGAAGCCGAAATAGCGCGGGGCCGCGCTCGCAACCGTGCCCTGCCCCCCGGCCCCTCGTCGAGCCGGGAGAGAATCGCGGAAACGGGCAGCCCCGCCTTCGGCAGCGCCCCGCCCAGCGCCGGCGCCAGCTCGTCCGCCCCGCGCGCCGCAGCCACAGGGCGCTCGGGAAGCGATTCCAGGAACCGCGCCGCGCGCCGGACCGTCTCGTCCAACAACTCCCGTATGGCGCCGCTCATGCCGCCTCCGCCCCCGGTGTGGTGAATTCCAGACTCGCCTTGAGGCCGGGCGGCTGGCGGCCGGGGGTCGTGTCGGCCAGCACGAGGCGGGCGTTGTGGCGCCGCGCGGCGGCGGCGGCGAGCGCCAGGCCGAGCCCGTTGCCGGGCAGGTGACGGCTCGGGTCGAGGCGCACGAAGCGTTCGAGCACGCGCTCCCGGTCTTCCGGCGCGATGCCGGGGCCGCTGTCCGCCACCGCGACGCCGGAGGAGCCGACGGTGACCGAGACCCGGCCGCCTTCCGGCGTGTATTTGACCGCATTGTCGATGAGATTGGAGAGCGCCTGGGCCAGCAGTTCCGGCTGTCCCTCGATTTCCGGGGCGCGTCCGTCGTTTCCGAATTCGAGTTCGATGCCGCGCTCCGCCGCCGAGGGCGCATGGAGCTCCACCAGGTCTTCAGCGAGCCCGGCCAGATCGACGGGGACGGGCGAAGCCGGACCCGATTCCGCCCTTGCGATCGCCAGCAGAGTGTTGAAGGTGTCCATGAGTTCCCGCACCTCGGCGACGGTCCGCTCCAGCGCGTCCCGATAGGCGCCGGCCTTGGCGGGTCCCCGCAACACGTCCTCTAGCCGCGCATGGAGGCGGGCCAGCGGCCGGCGGAGGTCGTGGGCGACATTGTCCGTCACCTCGCGCAGCTCGTTCATCAGCAGCTCGATACGCGCCAGCATCCGGTTGACGCTCGTCGCGAGGTCGTCGAACTCGTCGCCGCGGCCCGTCACCTGCACCCGGCGCGACAGGTCCCCGTCCTCCATGATCCGCCGGCCGGTTTCGTCCACCGCCTCGACCCGCCGGCGCAGGTCGCGGGACACCAGCAGGCCGCCCGCCAGCCCCGCCAGCAGGATCAGCCCCCCGGCGGCGGCGCCGAAGACGACGATCCGGCGCTTGAGCGCCACTTCCTCGCCGATGTCGTGGCCGACCAGCAGCCGGAAACCGCCGGGGAGGTCTGCAACATAAGCGCGGGCCGTATGCCGGTGGGGCGCCTCGTCGTCATGGGCGCGGCGATAGTGGAAATCGTGCCACCGGCCGGAGTCCCGCACCGTCTCCGGCCAGGCGCCGAGATTGCCGGCCGCCTTGCGGCCCCAACGGTCCACCAGCAGGTAGAGCGACCGGTTTTCGAAATCGACCCGCCGGTCGATGATGGCGCGCAGCTGGCGCGGCCCGAATTGCCGGTAATGCTCCGCCAGCCCCTCCAGTTCGGCTGCGACCGTCTGCCGGCTCTCGAATTGCAGCGCCTCCAGGGACTCGCTGTAGAGATAGCGGAAGCCGGCGAAGGCGAAGACCGCCAGCACGGCCAGATAGACCAGCGTTAGCCGGAAGGCCGAGGTGCGCAGCAGGTCAGTCGGGCGCAAGGCGGTATCCGACTCCCCTCACCGTATGCAGCAGCGGCCGGTCGAACCCCTTGTCGATCTTGGCCCTGAGCCGCGAGATCTGGGCGTCGATCACATTGGTCCCCGGATCGAAGCGGATATCCCAGACCTGCTCCAGCAGCATGGTCCGCGTGACGACGCGCCCGGCATGTTCGGCCAGCACTTCCAGCAGGCGGAATTCCTTGGGCTTGAGAGGCACCGGCAGCGGCTTTCCCGCCCGGTACACGCGGCGGTCCAGACGGTGGATCTCGAGATCGCCGATGGCGATGTCGGTTTCGGCGGCTGAAGGCGCGCGCCGCCGGGCGAGCGCCTCGATGCGCGCGCGCAACTCCGCAAAGGCGAACGGCTTGGCCAGATAGTCGTCCCCTCCGGCGTCCAGCCCCTTCACCCGGTTGCCGACGCTGCCGAGCGCGGTGAGGAACAGGACCGGCGTGCGGTCGCCCGCCGCGCGCAGCTTCCGGACCAGGGTAAGGCCGTCCAGCCCCGGCAACATCCGGTCCACCACCAGCACGTCGAAGCCGCCTTCGAGCGCGATCTCAAGCCCGTCGCGCCCGTTTCCCGCGGTTTCGACGCGATGCCCCTCCTCGCGCAGGCCCTTGGCCGTATAGGCCGCCGTCTCGCTTTCGTCTTCGACGATGAGGATGTCGAGCATGGCACCGTATCCTAACACGGAGTCGGGGAGAAAAGGCCGGACGCCCGCCGGCGGGAGGAGGAACCGGCGGGCGTCCGGGGGCGGGGTCAGGCCGTGCCGAGCGGCAATGCCACGAACCGGTCCCGGTTCTCCCGCCTGAGGAGCATGACGACCGCCTTGCGGCCGGCATCCCTGAGTTCCGCGACGATCCCGTCCACGTCGGCGGGCGTCTCAACGGCGCGCCGGTCCACCGACAGCAGGACATCGCCCTTCCTTACGTCCTTGCGCGCCGCCGGGCTGCCGGGCGCGACATCCGCGACCACGACCCTGCCGTCCGCCTTGCCGAGATCGAGCCCGGCAAAGCCGCCTTCCGGGGCGCCGGCCTCGGCGATCCGGCCGCTTGCCGGCATTGCGGCAAGCGTCACCTCGGCGCTCGCTTCCGCGCCGTCCCGCCAGAGCTTGAGCGCCACGGTCTGGCCCGGGTCCCGTCCGGCGATCATGCGCGGCAGGCGGCGCATCTCCTCGACGCGCTTGCCGTCCACCTCGAGGATCACGTCGCCGGGCTCGATGCCCGCGCCCGCGGCCGGCCCGGAGGGATCGACCGACGCCACCAGCGCGCCTTCGGCCTTGTCGAGGCCGAGGCCGGCCGCCAGGTCGTCGCCGACATGCTGGATGCGCACGCCGAGCCGTCCGCGTTCGACCGCGCCGCTTGCCTTCAGCTCCGCCACGATATCGCCCGCGAGCGCGGCCGGCACGGCGAAGCCGATGCCGACGCTGCCGCCGTTCGGCGAGAAGATCGCCGTGTTCACGCCGATCACCTCGCCCTGGAGGTTGAAGGTCGGGCCGCCGGAATTGCCGCGGTTGATCGGGGCGGAGATCTGGAGGAAGTCGTCATAGGGGCCGGCCCCGATCCGGCGCCCGCGCGCCGAAACGATGCCGGCGGTAGCGGAATGGCCGAGGCCGAAGGGGTTGCCGACGGCCACCACCCAGTCGCCGACCCGGACGCGCCCGGAGTCGCCGAACGCGACATGCGCCAGCGGCTCCTCCGCCTCCACCTTCAGGAGCGCGAGGTCGGTTTTCGGGTCCGCGCCGACGAGGCGCGCCGGCAGCTTCCGCTTGTCGTGGAAGGTGACGGCAATCTCCTTCGCGCCCGCCACGACATGGTGGTTGGTGACGATATGGCCGTCCGCCGAGATGACGAAGCCGGAGCCGACCCCCGTTGCCGGCCGCCGGTCGCGCCGCTTTTCGGGCCAGGGCGCGCGGTCGCCGAAAAAGCGGCGCATGAACTCCTGCGGGCCGGCGGGCATCTCCGCCTCGAGGCTCTTCTCGACGCGGATGTTCACCACCGCGGGCGTCACCCGCTCGATGGTCCCGGCCAGGCTCGGCAGCGCGGCGGCGGCGTCGGGCGGCCCGGAGCTCCGGAGCGCGCCCGCATGATACGCGCCGCCGGCCGCAAGCGCGCCGCCGAGCAGGATCGCGGCGACCGCGCGCCGGGCCGGCCGGCGAACGAACTGTCTGGTTTGCATGAAGTCTTCCCTTTCGCTGACGATGCGGCTCGCGCCGCGTTCCGCAGAAGATAGGGAGCCGGCCTTACCGGGACCTTGCCGCCGCCTTACGATCCGGCAAGGAAACGGGCCAGCAGGCGCCGGGCGGCCGCGGCCGGCGCAGCGCGGCCGGCCTCCACCTCGCGCTCCAGCTTCTCTGCAAGTTCGCGCAGACCCACGTCGCGCCGGACGGCGGCCAGCGCGCCCTCGGAAATCTCGTTCCGCATCCACGCCCTGGCCTGCCGGGCGCGGCGCTCCTCCAGCCCGCTGTCCAGCGCCTCGCAGAAGGCGCCAACGGCCTCCCAGGCCTCCGCGATCCCCTCCCCGGTCAGCGCCGAGCAGGTCTGCACCCGCGCCGTCCAGCCGGGCGCGGACGGACGCAACAGGTGTATCGCCGCCTGGTAGTCGGCCGCCGTCCGCCGCGCCTGCGCGGCAAGCTCGCCGTCGGCCTTGTTGACCAGCACCAGGTCGGCAAGCTCGACAATGCCGCGCTTGATGCCCTGCAGCTCGTCGCCGCCGGCCGGCAGCAGCATGAGCAGGAACATGTCCACCATGTCGGCAACCGCGGTTTCCGACTGGCCGACCCCGACGGTCTCGACCAGCACCACGTCGAAGCCGGCGGCCTCGCAGGCGATCATCGTCTCCCGCGTGCGCCGCGCGACGCCGCCAAGCGTCTCGCCGGCCGGCGAGGGGCGGATGAAGGCGGCGGCGTCCCGCGCGAGCGCCTCCATGCGGGTCTTGTCGCCGAGGATGGAGCCGCCCGAGCGCTTCGAGCTCGGATCCACCGCAAGCACGGCGACCCGGCGCCCCGCCTCGACGACATGCCGGCCGAACGCCTCGATGAAGGTCGATTTGCCAACCCCCGGCGCGCCGCTGATGCCGAGCCGCACCGACCGGCCGGCTTCCGGCAGCAACGCCTCCAGGAGCGCCTCGGCCCGGTCCCGGTGGTCGGGGCGCGAGGACTCGATCAGCGTGATCGCGCGCGCCAGCGCCCGGCGTTCGCCCGACAGCACCGCCGCCGCAAGGCGGGAAGGGACGCCTTCCTCCATACGCTCCGCCGTCGCCGCGCCGCTCAGGCGGCGAGCGTCGCGCCGCGCACCAGGCCCAGGATTTCGGCGGCGGCGGCCGGGATATTGGTGCCGGGGCCATAGACCGCCGACACGCCGGCCTGTTTCAGGAACGCATAGTCGCGCGTGGGGATGACGCCGCCGCAAACGACGAGGATGTCGCCGCCGCCCTCGGCCTTCAGCGCCTCGATCAGCTCCGGCACGAGGGTGCGGTGGCCGGCCGCCTGGGTCGAAATGCCAACGACATGCACATCGTTCTCGACCGCCTGGCGTGCCGCTTCGACCGGGGTCTGGAACAGTGCGCCCACATCCACGTCGAAGCCGATATCGGCGAAGGCGGTGGCGATGACCTTGGCGCCCCGATCGTGTCCGTCCTGACCCATCTTGCAGACCAGCATGCGCGGCCGCCGGCCCTCGGCCTCGGCGAAGCGGGCGATGTCCGCGCGGATCTTCTCGAAGCCGGCGTCGCCTTCATAGGCCGCGGCATAGACGCCCGAGACGGACTGGATCGCCGCCCGGTGCCGGCCCCAGACGGCCTCCATGGCATCGGAGACCTCGCCGACCGTCGCCCTTGCCCGCATCGCTTCCACCGAGAGCGCCAGCAGGTTGCCGTCGCCGGATTCCGCAGCCGCGGCGATCGCGTCAAGCGCCGCCCGGCAGGCCGCCTCGTCGCGCGAGGCGCGGATATCCGACAGCCGCATCATCTGCATCTCGCGGACCCTGGCATTGTCGATGTCGAGGATTTCGACCTCGCTCTCCTCCGTCGGCCGGTATTTGTTGACGCCGACCACCACGTCCTCGCCGCGGTCGATGCGCGCCTGGCGCCGGGCCGCGGCCGCCTCGATGCGCAGTTTCGGCATCCCGGCCTCGACCGCGCGCGTCATGCCGCCCAATTCCTCGACCTCGCCGATCAGCTTCATCGCCGCCGCCGCCAGCGAGCGCGTCAGGCTCTCCACATAATAGCTGCCGCCGAGCGGATCGACGGTGCGGGCGATGCCGGCCTCCTCGGCCAGGATGAGCTGGGTGTTGCGCGCGATCCGCGCGGAGAAGGGCGTCGGCAGGGCTATGGCCTCGTCGAGCGCGTTGGTGTGGAGCGACTGGGTGCCGCCGAGCGCGGCCGCCAGCGCCTCGATCGTGGTGCGGACGACATTGTTGTAGGGGTCCTTCTCGGCGAGGCTGACGCCCGAGGTCTGGCAATGGGTGCGCAGCGCCATCGACATCGGGTTCTTCGGCTCGAACCGCGCCATCAGCCGGGCCCAGAGCAGCCGGGCCGCGCGCAGCTTGGCCACCTCCATGAAGAAGTCCATGCCGATGCAGAAGAAGAAGGAGAGGCGCGGGGCGAAGGCGTCGATGTCGAGCCCGCGCGAGAGCGCGGCGCGGACATAGTCGAGGCCGTCCGCCAGGGTGAAGGCCAGCTCCTGCGTACAGGTGGCGCCGGCCTCCTGCATGTGGTAGCCGCTGATCGAGATCGAGTTGAAGCGCGGCATGTGCGCGGCCGTGTGCGCGATGATGTCGGCGACGATGCGCATGGAAGGCTCGGGCGGGTAGATATAGGTGTTGCGGACCATGAACTCCTTGAGGATGTCGTTCTGGATCGTGCCGGAGAGGTCCGCCTGCGGCACGCCCTGCTCCTCGCCGGCGACGATATAGCCCGCCAGCACCGGCAGCACCGCGCCGTTCATGGTCATCGACACGCTCATCTCGTCGAGCGGAATGCCGTTGAAGAGGAGCTTCATGTCCTCGACGGAATCGATGGCGACGCCCGCCTTGCCGACATCGCCGGCCACGCGGGGATGGTCGCTGTCATAGCCGCGATGGGTGGCGAGGTCGAAGGCGACCGAGAGGCCCCTCTGCCCGGCGGCGAGATTGGCGCGGTAGAAGGCGTTGGATTCCTCCGCCGTCGAGAAGCCCGCATATTGGCGGATGGTCCAGGGCCGGTTGGTGTACATGGTGGCGCGCGGCCCGCGCAGGAAGGGCGCGAAGCCAGGCAGCGAGCCCAGATGCTCCATCTCTTCCAGGTCGGCGGCCGTGTAGAGCGGCTTCACCGGTATGCCTTCCGGGGTCTCGCGCACCAGCTCGTCCGGCGAGCGGCCGCGCAGGTCCTTCTGCGCCAGCGCCTGCCAGTCTTCGAGAGACGGGTTCGGGAAATCGGTCATCGCAGCCTCTCCGTTCCGTCCGGCGGGAAGGCCATTTTACAGCGACTCGGCGGCGGGGCGGGAGTCCGCCTGTCCGGCGTCAGTCCGCCCCGTCGACCGCGATGAACTCGCCGACGCCGGCATGCGCCCTGAGCGCCTTGATTTCGGTGTATTCCGGCGAGCGGTAGAACGCCCTGGCCCGTTCCAGCGAGGGGAACTCGATGATGACCATCCGGTCCCGGAATTCGGGGCCTTCGAGCGTCACGACCTCGCCGCCGCGCGCGATGAAGCGTCCGCCGAAAGACGCGACGCAATCCGGCGTGCGGGCGGCATAGCGCTTGTACTGCTCGGGATCGGTCACTTTCATGCGGACGACGATATAGGCGCTCATCGGGGGCGTCTCCTTCCTGCCGGCGGCCTTCGATTGACGTCCACTCTACCGCAGCCCCGGTTCAGGGGACATGAGTCCGGAGCATCATGTCGGTGCCGGCCTCGCGGTCCGTCAGGGCCGGGTAGCGGCGGGGGCGGAAGAGCTGGTAGTGCCACCATTCGTTCATGTAGAAGTCCCACCCTGCGGCGCTCATCAGGCCGAGCAGGAGCGCCCGGTTGCGCTGCGCTTTTGCCGAAACCGCCGTCGAGCCGTGACGGGAGGCCGGCGTCAGCTCGTCGAAGCCGGTGCCCATGTCGAGCGGCGCGCCGCCCGGGCCGGTCAGCGCCAGATCGACGGCCACGCCGCGCGTGTGGATGCCGCCCCGACGCGGGTCGCCGATATAGTCGGGGTCCGGGATGGCGCGCCAGAGCGCCCATTGCGCCTCCAGCGGCCGGAAGGCGTCGTAAAGCACGAGGCCCAGCCCCTGCGCCCGCGCAAGGTCCGCCGCCCGGACCAGCGCCGCCTCCGCCTCCGGCGCGAGCCAGGCGGCCGGGCGGGCATAGATGGGCGTCCCGGCGACATTGGCCGCCCGCGCATAGGCGATATCGAGGGCAATGCCGTGGCGCGCCGACGACAACTGGACCAGCATGGCGGCAACACTACCGCTCCCCGCGCCTCGGCCGCAACGGGGCCGGGTTCACGCATCCGAATCCGGCCGCTCCGCGTTGCGCGCCCTCATCCGACGAAATGGGAACCACAATATTCACTTTTTGTTTCTCTTGGAGCTTGACCGGGGAGAAATTGTGCTAGAATGGTTCCGAGAGCCGAGGCTTCCGGGGCTGCGTCTCTCATTTCCGAAAAATCCGTCTGGAACTCGCAGGAGAGGTGTGTCCGCCGCCCCATGCCCGATGCGACCGCCGGACGCCCCGCCCGCCAGACCGCCTGCGCGCCGCCGGACCATGACAGAACATGACATTTCATGACAATTTGTCGGGGGGGCTCCTCCGGCAAGGCCATGCCCGGTCCGGCTGCGACTCCGTGGCGTTGCGGCCGGCCCTCGACCGGCGGGCCGGGAGCGCCTATCACGGCCTGCCCGCTCTCTCCCCCAAAGGCCGATGTTCGCCCGCTTCCAGGCCCTGCCGCCCGCCGCCCAGGGCATGTTCCTGATGATCGCGACCACGCTCTGCTTTACGGCGATGCAGACGATGGTGCGGCTGATGGGCGAGGCGCTGCCGCCTTTCGAGGTCGCGTTCTTCCGCAACCTGTTCGGCCTGCTCGCGCTCACGCCGATCTTCCTGCGCCACGGCATCGCGCCCTTGCGCACGAAGAAGCTGCCTCTCCATGCGCTGAGAGGCGCGGTGCAGGCGGGCGGGATGCTGGCCTTCTTCACCGGGGTCACGATGATCCCGCTCGCCGAGGTCACGGCGCTCTCCTTCTCCGCGCCGCTGTTCGGCAGCCTGCTGGCGGTGATCCTGCTGGGCGAGGTCATCCGCGTGCGCCGCATCACGGCGCTGGCCGCCGGTTTCGCCGGCGTGCTGCTGGTGCTGCGTCCGGGTTTCGCGGAGGTCAGCACGGGCGCCATGCTGATCGTCGCCTCGTCGCTCACATGGGGCATGGCGATCACGCTCATCAAGGTGCTGGCGAAGACCGAATCGAGCGTGACGCAGACCGTCTATATGGGCCTGTTCCTCACCCCGATCACCTTCGTCCCCGCGCTCTTCGTGTGGGAATGGCCGGAGCCGGAGCATTACCTCTGGTTCGCGGCCATCGGCATTGTCGGCACCTTCGGCCACATCGCCTTTGCGCAAGCCGTCAAGCTTGCCGATTCGACGGCGGTGCTGCCGCTCGACTTCCTGCGGCTCATCTGGGCGAGCCTGGTCGGATTCTTCCTGTTCGCCGAGGTCCCCGACACCCGATCCTGGCTCGGCGGCGCGGTGATTTTCGCCTCCGCCACCTATATCGCCTTCCGCGAAAGCCGGCTGGCGCGGACGAAGCCGGTCCGCAATGCTTCCACCGACACTTGAGCAAGCGGGCAAACGGCTATACAATAACGCCAAATTTGGCATTTCGGAGTCATTCCGATGACCAGCGCAACCATGCGTTTCGAGCGGCCGGTGCTGTTCTCGCCCCGGCTGCGCCGCGGCCTCCGGCGGCTGGGCCTGAGAGCGATCGGCAGCGCGCAGCTTGCTGTGGGGCTGGCGCTGGCGCTGGCGCTGGTGACCTATGACGCCTCCGATCCCGCGGCCAATGTCGCCTCGGGCGGCTCGACCTCAAACGTGCTTGGCGGCGCCGGCGCCTGGATTGCGGACTGGCTGCTGCGCGGCTTCGGCGTGGCGGCCGCGGTCGCCGCCATCGCCCCGATCGCCTGGGGATGCCGCGGGCTCAAGCTGAAGCGCACCCGCCGCAGGGCGCTGCGCCTGGTCGCCCTGGCCCTCGTCCTGCCCTGCCTGGCCATGGGCCTGGCGGCGCTCCAGGGCGGCGTCGGCGACTGGCCGCTCCGCGAGGGGCCGGGAGGCGCCATCGGCACGGTGCTGCACCATCGCGCGGCGCTGCTGTTCGGCGGTTCGGCATGGATCGCCCATGCCGCCGGCCTCGGCGCAGGGGCGTTGCTCGCGGCCTGGGCATTCGGCTTCGACTTGGAGGACTGGGCCTGGATCGGCGCCGGCGTGGTTGCGGCCGGGCGCGGGCTTCGCCGCGCCGCGGGCCTGCTCCCCGCCCATGCCAGGCGGACCGACAACCCGCATCGCACCCGGCGCCGGACCGCGCCGGCGCTGCGCCTGGCCGGAAGCGGGGAGGCCGGCGCGGCCGTCCCCGTCGAAGCGGAGGACGTGCCGCCCGTGCCGGCGCCGCCCGAGCAGTCCGCAGCGCCGGCGCCGCCGCCGGCCCGGCGCCGGAAGCGCGGTCCCGCGATCCAGCAGCGCCGGCTGCCGCTCGATGACGGCTATGCGCCGCCGCCCGTTGAACTGCTGCAATTGCCGCCGCCCAACGCCGAGCGCGGCATGCCCGACAATGAGGCCCTGGAGCGCAACGCCGCCCTGCTGATGTCGGTGCTTGAGGATTTCGGCATCGGCGGCGAGGTGGTCGCGACGCGCCCCGGCCCCGTGGTGACGCTCTACGAGTTCGAGCCGCAGGCCGGAATCAAGTCGTCGCGCATTATCGGGCTGGCGGACGACATCGCGCGCTACATGTCCGCGGTTTCCGTGCGCGTTGCGCTCGTGCCCGGCCGCACGGTGATCGGCATCGAAATGCCGAACCGGGCCCGCCAGACGGTCTTCATGCGCGAGCTGATCGAAACCGATGCCTACGAGCTGTCGAACGCCGAGCTGCCGTTGATACTCGGCAAGGATATCGGCGGCGCCCCGAAAGTCGCCCAACTGGAGCGGATGCCGCATCTGCTGATCGCCGGCACGACGGGGTCCGGCAAGTCCGTCGCGATCAACACCATGATCCTTTCGCTGCTCTACAGGCTGCCGCCGGAACGCTGCCGGCTCATCATGGTCGATCCGAAAATGCTGGAGCTGTCCGTCTATGAGGGGATTCCGCACCTTCTGACCCCGGTCGTCACCGACCCGAGGAAGGCGGTCGTGGCGCTCAAGTGGACCGTGCGCGAGATGGAGAACCGCTACCGGGCGATGTCCGCGCTCGGGGTGCGCAATATCGGCGGCTATAACGCGCGCATCGCCGAGGCGCTCAAGCAGGGCGAGACCCTGACGCGCCGGGTGCAGACCGGCTACGACCAGGAGACGGGCGCGCCGGAGTTCGAGGACCAGCCCCTCGACATGCGCCGCCTGCCCATCGTCGTCGTGGTGATCGACGAGCTCGCCGATCTGATGCTGGTGGCGCGCAACGACATCGAGACCGCGATCCAGCGCCTGGCCCAGATGGCGCGGGCCGCCGGCATCCACCTGCTGATGGCGACCCAGCGCCCCTCCGTCGATGTCATTACCGGCACGATCAAGGCGAACTTCCCGACCCGGATCAGCTTCCAGGTCACCTCCAAGATCGACAGCCGCACCATTCTGGGCGAGGGCGGCGCGGAGCAGCTTCTCGGCCAGGGCGACATGCTGTTCATGGCCGGCGGCGGCCGGATCGCCCGCATCCACGGCCCCTTCGTCTCGGACGAGGAGGTCGAGGAAATCGTCGCCCATCTAAAGACGCAGGGCTCGCCCGACTATCTCGACGCCATCACCGAGGACGAGGACGTCGCCTCCGGGATTCCGGGTTTCGAGAAGGCCGAGGGCGAAGCCGGCGGCGACGACTTCTACGACCGCGCCGTCGCCTTCGTCGCCCGCGAGCGCAAGGTCTCCGTCAGCCTCGTCCAGCGCCATCTGCGCATCGGCTACAACCGCGCCGCGCGGATCGTCGAGGAGATGGAGGCCCAGGGCGTCGTCAGCGGGCCCAACCACCAGAACAAGCGCGAGGTGCTGGTAGGCGGACATGGCGATTGACCGGCTTCGGCAGACCGTTGCGGCGGCCCTGCTTTCCATCGGGCTCGCCTGGCCGGCCGCGGCCGGCAGCGCAGCGCTCGACGACGGCGACCGCGCCTCGATTGCCCGCGTCGAGGCCTATCTCAACAGCCTGACGACGCTGGAGGCGCGCTTCGTGCAGCTCGATTCCTCGGGCAAGGCCACTACCGGAAGGCTCAAGGTCAAGCGGCCGGGGCGGATCCGCTTCGAATACGACCCCCCGACGCCGATCCTGCTGGTGTCGCCCGGCTCGGACCTGATCTATTACGACCGCGACCTCAAGACGGCGACCCGCCTCGACTGGGAGGACACGCCCGCCTGGTTCCTGCTGGCGGACAGGGTGTCGCTGGCGCCCGGCGGGCCTTACCGCGTTGTCGATGTCCGGCGCTCTCCCGGGCTGCTCGTCTTCACGGCCGTGGACGCCGACGCCCCGGAGGACGGCCGCATCGCCGTCATGTTCGCCGACCGGCTCGGAGCGCTGAAGCTGAAGGGATGGGTTGCGGTGGACGGGCTCGGCGAGCCCACCCGGGTGACGCTGTCCGACGTCTCGACGAACGGGCCGATCGACGATGAGGCCTTTGTCTTCGACGAGCCCATCTCCGCCTTCGAGAAGCAGGACCCATAGGCGGAAGGCCAAGCGTGCTATAGTGGCTTCCGGTAGCCGGAAAGGAACGAATCGTCATGGCGTTTCCCGAACTGCCGTCGGGAGCGGAAGGCTGGCGCGAGCGCGTGAAGGCGGACCTCGCCGCGCAGATCGAGGCCGGCGCGACGCTTTACGGACGCCGCGCCGACGGTTGCTTCGTCGCCCGCAGCAAAGACGGGGACATGGTTTTGGCCGGGAAGGGCGAGCCAGCCCCGCCGCCGCCCCGAAAGGACTGAAGCGCGGACGACTATGGCGCAGCCCGTCCTGTTCATCATTGCCGGCCCAAACGGCGCCGGCAAGTCCACTTTGACGAAATCCGGCCGTTTCGAGCGGACGCGGATCTTCGACCCCGATGCCGTGGCTCGAACCGTTACGCCGGAGGACCCTGCCCGCGCCGCCGTTCTTGCTGGCCGCCGCATCGCGCGGGAGCGCCGCGCGGCCGTGGCGGCGCGCGAGACCATACTTCTGGAAACGACGCTTGCGGGCCGGGATGTACTGCGTGTCATGCGCGAAGCCCGCGTGACAGGCTACCGGATTGAGTTGCATTACATCCGACTGGAGTCCGTCGCCGCCCATTTGCGCCGCATCGAATGCCGCGTAAGGGCCGGCGGGCACGATGTGCCGGAAGCCGATGTGCGCCGCCGTTTCGCGCGCTCGATGGAGAATCTGCCGCGCGCCATGGCGCTCGTCGACGAAACCTGGTTTTACGCCAATGACGATCCGGACAAGCCGCTCCGCGAATCGGCAATCGCCGTCTTCCCGGACGGTCCGCCGCCGCGCTGGGTTGCGGAAGCCTGTCTGGCCGCCCTCCTTTCGCCGGAAACGGGAGGCGGTTGAAACCGGATGCCCGGAGGCGAATAATCCGGCAATGCCGGCCGCGACGGAGCTACCTGAAATGCAGACATTGACCCCTGAACAACGCCGCAACTGGAATATCGACGGCTACCTGCTGGTCGAGGCCGCATTGCCGCCCGACCAAGTGTCCTTCTTCTCGGACAAGATCGACGAGATCCGCAAGCGCCCGGGCTATGAGCCGCTGTCGGGCATGTTGCCGCGGGGCCATTACGGCTGGGTCGAGCAGTGCGCCGACCAGAACCCGGAAGCGTTCATGGACCGGCGCGACCTGCTCTCCTACGACCGGTCCTTCATCGACCTCATCGACCATGCGCCGGTGTTCGACCTGATCGTGGACATCATGGGGCCGAACCTCGCTTTCAGCATGTCGCAGGCGATCGTGCGCGCCTCCGGCGACGGGTTCGAGGGCTTCACCCACACCGATGGCGGCGAGGGCCAGCGCGAGGTGCGGGTGACCGAGACCAGCCGGCCCATCGCCGTCAAGGCGCTCTACCTGCTGACCGATGTGGAAGGCCGCAATGCCGGCAATTTCACCGTGTATCCCGGCAGCCACATGCGCCCCTTCCCCTGGGACCGCCAGCCGCCGCTTTCGCCGCAATCGCCGGGCGCGGTGCATCTCGAGGGCAAGGCCGGCGACTGCTTCATCTTCTCCCATGCGCTCTGGCACGGGCCGGCGCCCAACAAGTCCGGGCGCGCGCGCAAGACGCTGCTCTACAACTATTCGCAGATGTTCATGCGCGCCTACGACTATAACGGCTCGCACGCGCTTACCCAGCGCGCCACGCCGCGCCAGCGCCGGTTGATGGGCGACCTCGGCTACGACTTCCGCCCCGGCTCCTATTTCTATGTGCCGGACGACCAGACCGAAATCATCATGGGCCGCAGCGGGGCCGCAGCGGCGGCCGAACGGGACGCGGCGCCCGGAGGGGCTCAAAAGGCGGTGAAATACTCCGCCTGCTCCCATTCCGAGACGGTCATGAGGTAGCGGTCCCATTCGGCGCGCTTGAGCCGCGCCAGATAGGACACGAAACCGTCCCCGAGGGCGGCGCGGTACAGTGCCGAGGCCTCGAAACGCTCGATGGCGGCCAGCAGGCTGACCGGCAGGCGCTCGGCATCGTCGTCATAAGGGTTGGCAAGGGGCGGCGGCGGGATCAGGCCGTTCTCCAGCCCGTCCAGCCCCGAAAGGATCTGGAAGGCGAGTGCGAAATACGGATTGGCGGTGCTGTCGGGCGCGCGGTTCTCCACCCGGCTGGCCGGGTCGCCGGGGGCCAGGAGCGCGCGCAGCATGGCGCCGCGATTGTCGTCGGCCCAGCCGATGCGGTCGGGCGCCAGCAGGTAGGCCGTGTAGCGCTTGTAGCCGTTCACCGTGGGCGTCGTCGCGATGCAGGAGGCCGCGGCATGGCGCAGGAGCCCGGCGATCCAGCCGCTTGCCATGGGCGTGAGCGCGCCGTCCGGCCCTGGCATGAACAGGTTCCGCCCGTTGCCATCGGCCACCGACTGGTGGATATGCCAGCCATTGCTCGCCGCGTTCGCCAGCCTGGGCCGGGCCATGAACGAAGCCAGTAGTCCCTCGCGGCGGCAGACTTCCTTCGCCATGGTGCGGAAATTGACGGCCATATCCGCGATCGTCAGGGGATCGGCAGGGGCGAAGGTGAATTCGAACTGGCTCGGCCCCATCTCGATTTCGACGCTGCGCACCGGCATTCCCATGGCCTGCGCGGCGCGGCGGAGCGTATCCAGAAACGCCTCGTTCTCGCCGTAACGGGTCTCGGTCAGATACTGATAGCCTTGGTTCAGGGCGCGCGTCGCCGGCGGGCGGGCGGGCATGGTCGTGTCTGTGTGGCCGAGCGCCGGATCGGTGACCTCGAAGACCTGGAATTCCACCTCCAGTCCCATGACGGCCTGCATGCCCCGCTCCGACAGCCTGTCGCAGGCGGTTCGCAGGACCCGGCGGGACGCAAAGGAGACGGGCTCTCCCGAAGTCAGCGCCGCGTCGCAATGGACAAGCGCGGAGTGCGGCGACCAGGGCAGCACCCGGAACGTGTCCGGCAAGGGCGCGAGCAGGAGGTCGCCCGCCCCGAGCATCGGCGCGTCGCCCTTATCGGACCAGACGGGAAACGCGGTCCGGTGCGAGACGTCCTTGAGCAGCAGGGTGGAAGGGACGCGAATGCCGGAGGCGAAGGCGTCCGGCAGCGCCTCGGCGGTCACGGTCTTGCCGCGCAATATGCCGTGAGGGTCGGCAAGGACCACGCGGACGGTCTCGATCCCCTCGGCCTCGACCAGCGCAACTGTCTCCGCCGCGCGGGCAATGTCGTCTGCGGAAAGCGCCCCGGACCGCGCGAGGGCGCCCGCCCGGATCCTGTCTTCTGTGCTGACCATGCGCGCCTAGATCGACGCGTCCCAGGGGCATACGGCGCGGCGTTCCCTGTCGGCGCGCATGCAGGCGGCTTCCCAGTCGGCGGTGTCCGCAATGGCATCGTTGGACAAGGGGCCGACGATCCCGGCCGCATCCATGCCGTTCAGCATCGGCAGGGCCGCCTCCTCGTTCCGGGCCAGATTCTCGATCGCCGCTCTCAACAGTCTGCGGTAGCGCACGATTCCCGCGTCGGTCGCGCCCAGATGCTCCACGGTCCGGTCCTCGACCGGGCCCATGCCCTCGACCGCCCACTGGTCATGCACATTGATGTCGAGCCCCATGCCCGTATAGGTCCGGGCCGCCTGCTCTTCGGCGCTGTATCCGTAGTTGTTGCGCCTGTTCTTGAGCGGGGCGTAGCCGGGCAGGCTGTGCTCCTTCAGCCGCTGCTCGCGCATCGTCTCCTTGTCCACCGGATTGCCGAAGCTGGTGAACAGGGAATACCAGTAGCAGTGCTCGTCATCGACCGGCACATGCCACTGGGTGATCGTCATCTCGCGGCTCATCGGGATGCAGATCGCCCCGGGAAAGATCTGGTTCGTGACGCGCACATGGGTCAGCCCGCCCTCCATGCGCCTGAGCGCGGTTAGCCTGAGGCCGTAATCGGTTTCCTCGACGCCGATCTCGGGACGGGGGTATTCGCGTAGCAGTCGTGTCATGGGGATGTTGCTGCCTGCCGCGCTGTCGCGGAACTGCCTGCCGTAGCCGCCCTTCGGGTCCTCGTCCTCGAGGAAGCGGTGCAGGAAGGAGGCGTGGGCAGGATCGATGCCGATTTCCAGCGCCTGCAGCCAGTTGCACTCCCACAGGCCCTTGAACGCGAAGACATGCGTCCCCGGCGCCCGGAAACAGTCGAAATTGGGGAAGGCCGGCGGCCGGCCCGGACCCATATAGGCAAAGACAATGCCGTTCTTTTCCACCACCGGATAGGACACTGCCTTGATCTGCCGGAACATTTCCGAGCCTTCGGGCTCGCCCGGCTGTTCGAGGCACTGGCCGTTGCGGTCATATAGCCAGCCGTGGAACGGGCAGCGCAGGCCGTTGTCTTCGCGGCGGCCGAAGCACAGGTCCGCGCCGCGGTGCAGGCAGTGCCGGCCGATCAGCCCGAGTTCGCCTTCATTGTCGCGAAACAGCACCAGCCGCTCGCCCAGAAGCGTCACCGGCACGACCGGGCGCCCACCGCTCAACTCGTCGTTGAGCGCGGCCGGCTGCCAGTATCGGCGAAGCACCTCGCCCGCGGGCCGGCCCTTGCCCGTCCGGGTGAGTCGGTCGTTGAGGTCGCGGCTCATCATGGTTCGGCTCCCGCAATGGCGGATACCCGCCCGCATCGATCCGCCGGCGCCGCAAGGCATGCCCCGAGCGGGGTGTCCGCGTCGGCAGCGGCGGCCCTGTCGAACCTGCCGGGCGCGCCGATCAGCCGACGCGAGGCCATGTGGTCGGCAACCGCATTGACCGAATAGACGGCCGCGAGACGGTCGCCCAGCGTCTCGATCAAGCTGAAGCTGCCGCTCTCGACAGCGCCGCGGACCGTGAATTCGCCGCCCGGGACCGAAAGGCCCGCCATCTGGAGCTTCATGTCGAACTGGTCGCTCCAGAACCGCGGCGCCGGGTCGTACGGGCCGCCCCGCCCCGCGATCTGCCGGGCGACCGCCCGGCCTTGGTCCACGGCGTTCTGCACGGACTCGAGCCGCACCCGACGGCCCGCGGCCGGCAGGTCGAACGCCGTGCAATCGCCGATTGCGTAAACATCCGGAAGCGTGGTCTGCAAGGCCCCGTCCACCAGGAGCCCGCCGAATGCGGTCACGGCTCCGGCCTCCGCTCCCAGGCCGGTCTCGGGCCAGTTGCCTACTCCCACCAGAACCAGGTCGGCCGCCAGGCTGGCGCCGTTCGAAAGCGCGACCGAGGCGATCCGGCCGGCCTTGGCGTCGATCCTGTCGATTCGTGCGCCGAGGTGGATGCGCACGCCCTCGGCGCGGTGCCGGCCGCAGATATATTCGGACAGCGCAGCGGGCGCCGCGCGTTTCAGCAGACGCTCCTGCTCCTCGACAATATCGACCGAGAGCCCCAGCCTGCGGGCCGTAGCGGCCACTTCGAGCCCGATGAACCCGCCGCCGACGATGACCAGCTTCGCGCCGGGAGCCAGGGCATCCTGCAGCGACAACGCATCCTGCATGGTCCGGAGAACGAAGACATTGCCGCCCTGGAGGCCTTCGAGCCTCCGCGCGGCGGCCCCCGTGGCGATCACGGCCTTGTCATAGGCCAGGCGCCCGTCGTCCAGACGCACCATCTTCGATGCCGGGTCGAGCGCGTGGGCGCGGACGCCGAGCATGAGCTCGATGCCGTTCCGGTCGAAATAGTCCGGGCCGCGAAGCGCGATCTGTTCCGGCCGCTTCTCGCCCGCCAGCATTGCCTTGGACAGCGGCGGCCGGTGATAGGGCGCGCGGCCTTCGTCGCTAATCAGGCGAACCGGCTCCCGATAGCCCGCTTGGCGCAACGAGACGGCGGCCTGAACCCCGGCGTGGCCGGCGCCGACGATGACGGTTCCCGACATCAGATCTGGACGCGAGGCAGCTCGAACACCGCCCCCTCCAGGGACGGCTCCAGCTCTATCTGGCAGGAAAGCCGGCTGTAAGGGCGCCTCTCATCCGCCGCGAAATCCAGCATGTCCAGCTCGCAGGCGTCTTCCGCCGCCCCGACGCTTTCCGGTGCGTATACATGGCAGGTGGCGCAGGCGCAGGCGCCGCCGCATTCGGCCTCGATACCCGGGACGTCGTTCATGACGGCGGTTTCCATCACGCTGGCGCCCGGCGCGCCGCTTGCATGGAAGACCTCTCCGTCGGCCGTCCTGAAAGCGATATTGATCTCAACGGTCATGGGTTCATTGCCCTGTGCCGGTATGCGGGTCCGCTGGCGGCGCGGAACGGACGGCTTGCCGCCCCTTCTGCCGACCGGCGCCCAACCGATCGGGCCACGCCGTATCAGGACGCCTCCGGCTTCCCGATCTGCCTGAACTGCCCGATCCGCTTCATGCTGCCGTCAAATTGGCGACACGGCGTATCCCGGGCAGGCTGCCGCCCGTCAGATCGGCGCGCGGATCCTTCAGATGCGCCTTGAGGTCATCCAGAGTTTCACCCTGAGTCCGGTAGTCCGGAAACTCCTGAAGGTAGCCGAGCCATGCGTCCTCCTCCTGCCTATATACGAACCCGGTCATCCCCGCGGCTCCCGAAGCAGCGGGCAGTACGATCCGGCGCGTTCAGCCTAGCCAAACCCGGGGCAGGCTTCAACAAAGCGTTCGAGCAATGCGTCAACCGGCCGCCGGACAGCCGCTTCGCTCGCGTCGTTCGGTGGCGGCCCGCAGCACGGCCATCGCCTCGTCGCAGTCGGGATCGACGGCGCGGAAATCGGACGGCGCGCCGAAGCCCGGAATATCGAACTCGCGCACCGGCCCGCGGGCGTAAACGCGCTTCTTGTAGTCGCGATACACGCTGACATTCGGATTAAAACGGCGGCGCACCGCTCGGCGGAGCCGCTGGTAGAGGAAGCGTTCCTTCTTGAATTGGGCCGGATTTTCGCGGCCGGTCCACTCCCCTCCCGTCATTTTATCGCGCGAGGAGCGCGGCATGAAGCAGAGATGGAGGCAGCGGAACGCAGATTCGTCCCATGTCTCCCGCTCCCGGAGATCGTGCACCGTCTTCGCATATCCGGGCCTGAAGACGAGCCTGCCGCCGTGCAATCGCTGGCTCCCGCCTCGCCAGCTTTCGATGGCGTGGAAGTTATACAATCTGGCGATGCCGCCCGCTTCCGGCCATGAGTAGCCGAACGCGCTAGCTTCCTCGGTTGCAATGCCGAGGACATTGAGCATATGTCCGACGACCATCCAGCGCCCGTCGAACTCTCCGGCCATCAGACACGGCCGCAGGCGCGCGAGGCCGGCAGGATGATGAATTTCGTCGCCGTCAATCGGGAACACCCATGTCGGCGTGCCCGCCAGCGGCTCCAGATATTTGTGCGTGCCGTGCGCTTTGCGGACATCCAGAATCTCGATATGGGGATGCACCCCGGCGACGGCCTCGACGATGCGCCGCGTCCGATCCTCGGAACGGTTGTCCATCACGAGGATGCGGTCGCAGAACGCCGCCGCGTTCATCAGCGACCATGCGGCGAAATACTCCTCGTTCCTGAGCAGGCACACACCGACTATGCGCACATCGCTCCCCATCGGCCGCTCCTCCCCCGGATTCGGCGGCGTCAGCCTTCGAAGGCGATGAAGGTCCGGAGTTCGATGCTCTCGCGCGGCGGCGCGGCGGGGTCCTGGCCCGGCAGGGCGAAGGCGCCGTGCGGCGTGTAGCGGGCGCGGCCGTCGTCCAGGCTGTCCCAGCCCTTGATGAGCAGCACCTCGCCGCGCTCCATGCGCGGCGCCCAGTACCAGCGATGCGCGGGCGAGAAGGCGAGCTGGTAGATTTCTCCCACGCGGTCGGGGAACATCTGGTCTGTGGCCAGAAGGTCCGCTTTCGGGATGCTGCCGGCATCGGCCACCGCCAGCGGCGAACGCCGGACCGGCCCCCGGATCGGCCGCCAGACATTGATCTGCGCGATCCGCCCGCCGGCGCCGAGCAGCCGGTCCACCGTCTCACCGCCCAGCACGTCGCGGGCGCGCTTCGGCCCGGAGTCGTCGGTATAGTCCACATGCACCCGGCCCGCCGGCAGGCGCATCCCGTCCGGATTGGCGGCGCCGGCGTCCGCATCCGAACGCCGCGTGCGGTCGAACACGACCGCAATGTCGGCGCCGGTCGCGCGTTTGAGCAGGTCCTCCACCTCCCGGTCATAGACATTGGCGACCGCCTCGTCGTCATAGAGGTCGTCCACCGCCGTCTCGTGGCGGCGCAGTTCGAAGCCCGTCGCATCCAGCGAAAGCCGGGCCGCATCGGCGCGCATGTCGTGGAGCGTGACCGGCCGGTCCTCGGTCCTGAAATGGACCCGGGGCGCGCCGCCTGTGATTCGCGAACTCTCGAACCAGGGCTTGGTGTCCTGCCGGACCGTGAAGGTGAGGTCGGCAACGATCCGGGTCGGGCTGTGGGCGTCCGGCATGGCGGCACCGAGGCTCCTTTACGTCTTTCGCTCAAGGGGCGACATTCGCCGGATTAGGTGGACCGAATCCGGCGGGCGGTCAAGAGCGCGGGCCGGGAGGGGGAGGGAGCTTCCATGCGACTCGCAAGCAAGACGGTTCTGGTGACAGCGGCGGGACAGGGCATCGGCCGCGCCATCGCGCTGGCGGCGGCGGCGGAGGGCGCGCGGGTCGTCGCGACCGACATCGCCCCGGAAAAGCTGGCGGACATGGGCGGCGGCATCGAGACGCACCGGCTCGACGTGACCGACGGCGCGGCGGTAACGGACTTCGCGGAACGGCTCGGGCGGGTGGATGCGCTCTGCAATGTCGCGGGCTTCGTCCATCACGGCACGATCCTGGAGGCGGCGGAAGCCGAACTGGACTTCGCGTTCGACCTCAATGTGAAGTCGATGTTCCGCACCATCCGGGCCTTCCTGCCCGGCATGATGGCGGCGGGCGCGGGTTCCGTCGTCAACATGGCCTCGGTTGCGTCCAACCTGAAGGGCGTGCCCTTCCGCGCGGTCTATTCCACCACCAAGGCGGCGGTCATCGGGCTGACGCGGGCGGTCGCGGCGGACGCGATCTCGTCGGGCGTGCGCTGCAACGCCATCGCGCCCGGCACGGTGCAGTCGCCCTCGCTGGACGAGCGCATTGCGGCCTTCGACGATCCCGTGCAGGCGCGCAGGGACTTCATCGCCCGCCAGCCGCTCGGCCGCCTCGGCACGCCGGAGGAGATCGCCGCGCTCGCCGTCCACCTCGCCGCCGACGAAAGCGCCTACGCCACCGGCGCCGTCTTCATCGCCGACGGCGGGATCACGCTGTAGGGCGCCGCCGCCGGGCGGGGCGTTCGGCGGTCGCATCGGGCATGGGGCGGCGTCTCCCCGGTTTCGTTGTCGCCCGGCTCCGGGGCGAACCCTGTTTCGCGTGTATCGCGGGGCGCGAGCGTGTGCGCGCGAGGCTTACGCACTCTCTCCAGCGTCATGTCCGGACTTGTGCCGGGCATGACGAAAGAGAACACAGCGTCCCCGGCCTCCAATGCCCCCTTCTGCGCTTGCGAGGGGGAGCCTGCCCCGGACCGCAGTCCGGGGGTTGGGGCGGGAGGCTGTCCCGGCCCGGCATGGCCTTGCCGGAGGACGCCCCCGCAGAGTGTCATGTTCTGTCGTAACTGCCCAGAACGAGCGATCCGGTTATGGGTTGGCGGGTTTGTGGAAAAATGGGTCAGCCTGGCCATGGGTGGTTCCGGTTCTTGCGGAAGCGGTTATCCGGGGTCTGTTATGGAGACTGCGGAGGAGAAGGTTGCGCGTGTTGAGTTGGAGAACGCGCAGCTTCGGGATCGGGTTGCGCGTCTTGCAGAGCGGCCGGGGGAGTTGGAGCGCCGTCCCGGTCTGAACGGCGGCAATAGCGGCAAGCCTCCATCGAGCGATGGGTTGAAGAAGCCTGCGGCGGAGCGTCGGACGCGGAGCCTGAGGGGCAAGACGGGCGGTCAGGCGGGCGGTCAGGCGGGCCACGAGGGCCGGACGCTTTGCCGGACGGGGCGCCCGGACCGTGTGAAGGAGCATGTTCCGGCGGTATGCCGGGGCTGCGGGGCGTCGCTGCGGTCGGCTTCTGCGGTCGGTCGTCCGGTCGCGCGTCGGGTATTCGACCTTCCTGAGCCGCGTCCTCCGGAAGTGACGGAGCATCGCGGTCATGCCTGCCGCTGCGGGCGTTGCGGTGAGGTGACGCGGGCGTCGTTTCCGAAGGGGATTATATACGAAAGTAACTTTTTCGTTTGACCGCCGCCCGAATTCTGCTACAGTAGAGTCACCATTCGGGGAGATGGCGGCATGACCAAGCACAAGGGACCGGGCAAGGCAGACCGCGAGGGTATCAGCCTCAAGAAGCTCATGCGGATGTTCCCGGACGACAACGCGGCCCGCAAGTGGTTCGAAGCGCAGATTTGGCCGCAAGGCCCCTGCTGCCCGCATTGCGGCTCCCTGAATGTCCAGTCCGGCATCACGCACAAGAGCATGACGCATCGCTGCCGGGATTGCCCGAAGCGGCCGATGTTCAGCATCAAGACGGGCACGGTCATGCAGTCCAGCAAGCTGGGCTACCAGACTTGGGCCATAGCCATCTATCTGGCCATGACGGGCTTGAAGGGCGTATCGTCCATGAAGCTGCATCGGGACTTGGAGATCACGCAGAAGAGTGCATGGCATCTGGCGCACCGTATTCGCAAGGCGATTGAAGGCGGGGAAGCGCCTATGTTCGCCGGGCTAGCGGAGGCCGATGAGACATTTTTCGGCGAGAAGCGGAAGAATATGCCGAACCGGAAGCGGAAAGAGCTGGAGGGGCGCGGCACGGTCGGCAAGGCGGCAGTCGTAGGCGTGAAGGACCGGGAGACCAACCGGGTTTCCGCTCGCCGCGTTGCGTAGACCGACGCAACGGCGCTGCAAGGCTTTGTGCGGGAGCATGTAGAGCCGGGCGCAACCCTCTACACCGACGAAGCCCGCGCCTATGCCGGGATGCCGGAATACACGCATGAAGCGGTCAATCACTCCGCCAAGGAATTCGTGGACGGCATGGCGCACATCAACGGGATCGAGTCGTTCTGGGCGATGCTCAAGCGCGGGTATCAGGGCGCCTTCCACAAGTTCTCCGAGAAGCATCTTGACCGCTATGTCGCGGAGTTTGCGGGCCGCCACAATGTGCGCGAGGCAGACACCGAAGACCAAATGGCGATTGTCGTTCGGCAGGCTGTCGGTTGCCGCCTCCGCTACCGGGACTTGATTGCCGACAACGGCCTTCCAAGCGGGGCGCGCGCCCGATGCTCGTTGCCGCGCAAACCGGCCTGTTCGTCCAAGTTTCATCCGAAGATGACGAGCGCCAGTGGGTTCATGCGGAAGACTGCCGGAAGATCATGCCTGCCATGCCCGCGAACAGTGTTTTGTTGATCGTCACCGACCCGCCCTGCTTCATCGACGGCATGGGCGACGATTGGGATCATGCGCGCTGGAGCGACGGAAACGCGGTTGCGGAGTCGTGAAGTCCCTGCCCATCGGTATGAAATTCGACCGCAACCAGGGGCCGCGCCTGCAAGAGTTCATGCGCCCGATTGCAGAGGAATGGCTACGCATTATCCGGCCCGGCGGCTTCGTTCTTTGCTTCTCGCAGAATCGACTTGTCCATCATTGCGTCATGGCTATTGAGGCGGCCGGCTTTGAGATACGCGACATTCTGTCATGGCAGTATGAAGGACAGGCGAAGGCATTCAGCCAAGAGCATTTCATCCGCAAGCGGAACATCCCGCAGGCGGAGAAGGATCGGCTCATTGCGAAGCTGGGCGGGCGCAAGACGCCGCAGTTGAAGCCGCAGTGCGAAATGATCGTCATGGCGCAAGCGCCGCGCGATGGGACATTCGTGGATAATTGGGACCGTTGGGAAACCGGCCCGATAGACCCGCGCGCGCCTGTCATTGAACCGGGCCGGTTTCCCGGCACGGTCATACCGGCGAAGAAGCCGCGCGAGCGGCACGGGCGTATGACGACCAAGCCGGTTGACTTGCTCCGACACTTGATTCGCCTGTTCTCGCCGGCAGGCGCGGTTGTCTTTGACCCGTTTGTCGGTTCCGGTTCCACCGGCGTTGCCGCTCGAATAGAGGGGCGCGACTTTATCGGCGCGGAGATTGACGCCGATATGGCGCGATCTGCCGAGAAGCGGATCGCGGGTGCTGCCTGATGGTTCTCCCGTCGCGCCGCAAACTGCAAGCGGCATGGATAAACTTGCAGGAAATCCACAAGGAATATCTCGCTGTCCATGAGGTCAGTATTTCGCAGGTGCAGCACTACGCAGAGAACAGTAGGGCGCTTCAGCTCGCGGTGCTGTGGCACTATCGAGGTCGGGAAGTCCACAAGGACGAAATATCCGCCATCGCTCAACGAGACATAGAGGGCGCGGCGGCCGATCAACAGGTCCGTCACCTGAAACGCTTCGGTTGGGACATAGGACCGAAGCCCGGCAGGCACAAACTCAACCCCTATGCCTCGTCGCAAGAATTACTGAACGCGAATGCGCGAAGGCGAATGCGGTTAGGTGCGGACAATTTCGATGCCATCAAGCAAGCATTCGGAGGTCGTTGCGCGACTTGCGGGGCACGAGAAGAACAACCTGACCCGCGCTATGGCAACGATACCGTGCAACTGCAACAGGGACACCGTGACCCGCACCAAGCGGGCGACAATCCCGAGAACATCATTCCACAGCGCCAATTCTGCAATCGCGCCTACAAGAGTGGTTTCGTCTTCGACGACAAGGGGCGCGTCCGTGCTGTCGCGGGTATTGGCCCCGTGCAACGGGCGAGCAAGGCTGTGCAGCGGATCATCCTAGAATGGTTGGTCAAACGGGGAGGCAAACGATGATCGAAGACCGGCCAACGGTGCGGGTGAAGCCGCACAGCCGCCAGCCGACGAAAGCGGAGATGGAGGAGACAATCGAACAGCACAAGCCGGACGGCTCACGCTGGACGCCGGAGGAGGCGGCCCGCGCCTTGCTCCGCCCCGTCAATGTCGTGGAAGACCCGGAGGCTTAGCGGCCTCCCGGTGACTTTCGTATATAATCCCCTTTCCGAAGGGGGTATCGGGTCCGGTTCGGTATGGTCCGCGTCTTTCGGGCGTTGCGGTGTGGCTTCGTCACGGTCGGTTTCTGCCGGAGCGGCGGTTGTCGGAGGCGCCGGGTGTGTTGTTCGGGGCGCGCGTGTCGCCGGCGACCCTGGCGAGTATGAGCCGTCGGGCGGCGGAGCGTCTGCGTGTTGCGGGCGGGCATATGGAGGAGCTGGCGGCCCGCAAGGCGCGTGCGAAGCATCCGGACGAGACCGGGCTTCGCCCTGGCGGTCGCACGCGGTGGCTTCATGCGATGCGCGCCCCGCTGCTGGCGGCGTATCGGGTGAGCGAGCGGCGCGGGGCTGTGCCCGAGGGTGTGAGCGGGATAGCGGCGCCCGACCGCTGGCAATGCTGTTGGCCGATGGCGGGGGTGGAGCACGCGCTTTGCAATGCGCATCGCCTGCGGGGGTTGCAGGCGCTTGTGGCGTGCGACGAGGAGGACCGGGCGCGGCGCCTGCCATGTCATCTGCTGCGGGCGCGGCGAGTGGCGCGTGTGGCGCGGGAGCGGGGCATTGCCGTTCCGGGGCGGTTGCTGGCGCGGATTGTGCGCGGCTGCGACCGGCTGCTTGTCGAGGCGATGAAGCGCCATGAGGACCGGACGCCGCTCCCGTCACGCGGCCGGTGCGGGACGCCGGGGCGGCGCAAGGGCCCCAACCTCGCCTTGCGCCTGCAGGCGCGCCGGGACGAGACCCTGCGCTTCCTCACCGACGCGCCGGCGCCCCTCACCAACAATGAGGCCGAGCGCGACCTGCGCACGATGAAACGGCGACAGAAAATCTCCGGCCGCTTCCGCTCCCGGCGCGACGCCGACGACTTCGCCATCCTGCGCTCCGTCATCGCCACAGCCCAAAAGCAGCGCCGCAATGTCCTCAACACCCTGACGGGGCCGCCCGAAAGCTTCATCAAGGACATCCGATACGCCTGAAACAAAACCAGGCAAGCCCCGGGCAATAGCCAACATGCTGGGCAGTTACAGAATTCAAACTGATCCACTACCGGCTGCCGGGCCGCGTCTCGCTGTATTACTAACGGCCACCGATCGGAACTGACGGCGGGATCGGAGACGCTCACTTCGCCGCGCCGCTTCCCCGTCGCTCCGACCCCTCTCACTCGTCGCCCCGGACCCCGATCCGGGCCGGGGCGGGATGGCGCTTCCCGGCTTGCCGGGCGCGCGCCGTCATCCGCGCCGGCCGGCCCCGGTCCGGCGGCGGGCGAGGCGGCGTTCGCGTTCCAAGCCGTGGCGCTTCAGGAAACGATGCAAGGTGGAGCTTCCCTAGTGTTCAGCTCGGGCATCGCGGCGACCCTGTTTCGCGCGAGGCTTCGCGCACTCTCTCCAGCGTCATGCCCGGACTTGTTCCGGGCATCCACACGCAGTCGCTCCTTGGGGTGGGGCCCGCCCGAGGGAGATGCCCGGAACACCCCCGGACTCGTTCCGGGGGCCGAGCATGACGCAAGAGGACACGGCGCACCCGGTCTCCAGCCCATTCCAGCACCGATATTTTGTGGTCAAGCCTATACAAGTAAATATTTCTGTAATATTGAACAAAGACGGTTATTTTCCTGTGGGAAACAACGCAACCGGACCGGCTTCCCGAACCGTCGCCCCCGCGGAGGCGGGGGCCTTGGGCGGTTTGGGGGCGCGTTGGAAAGAGCGCCCGGGTTTCAGGAGGCCCCAGCTCTCCGCTTTGCTCCGGCCGGGGCGACGGATGGGGGAAGGCCGGACCTCAAATAAACACGTCACCCCGGCCCGGGGGCCGGGGTGACGATCGGGGCCTTGCAAACGGTTCCGCTTCGGATCGAACGGATCGTGCGTTAACGCCAGCCGCCGCCGCCGTTAACATAGACGGTATCGGCGGTCATGAATTCGCAGGCGTCGGAGCACATGAACAGCACCAGCTCGCCGATTTCCTCCGGCTTGCCGAAGCGGCCCATCGGCACATCCGAGAGGAAGGTCGCCATCGTGTCCGGCGTCGTCGCCGCCGCGGACTGGAACGGCGTCTCGACGGGGCCTGGCGAGATCGACAGGCAGCGTATGCCGCGGCCCGCGAACTCGCGCGCCACGCCGAGCGTCATGGTCAGCACCGCGCCCTTGGCGGCGGCGTAATGCACCGAATTGCCCGGCCCGCCGCGCTTGTGCGACATCGAGGCCATATTCACGATCACGCCCTTGCCGGCCTCCAGCATGTGCGGCAGCGCCGCCTGCATCCCGTAGAGCACGCCGTCCACATTGATCGCCCAGGTCCGGCGCCAGAGATCGTCGTCGATATCGAGAAAGGCCGACCGGCGCACCGCCGCGCCGGCGCAGTTGAACATGAAGTCGATGCGGCCGAACTCCCGGACGGCCTCCGCAACGGCTGCGTTCACATCCTCCCTGCGGGTCACGTCGGTGGCGACGGCAAGCGCCCTGCCCCCGGTCTGGCGGATGATCTCGACCGTGTTCTCGTTGCCCTCCCCGTCGATGTCGCAGGCGACGACATGGGCGCCTTCGCGCGTGAAGATCCGCGCCGTCGCCCGGCCGATGCCGCTCGCCGCGCCGGTGATGACGATGGTCTTGCCCTGGAAATAGCCCGGCGTGCCGGTCATCGATGCTGTCCTCGCTCTCGCCTGTTGGGTTGGGCGTTTCGTTCGTTCGCCGGTTTCGTGGATACCGCGACGGGAATTCCGCATCAAGCGGGGCCTTGCGGGAGCGCCGCCCCGGGCCGGCCGCTCAGCGTTCGTGAGGCGGATTCCTGGCGGCCTGCGCTTCCTTGATCCGGTCGGGCCATGTGGACCGGATATACGCCAGAATATCCCGGATGCCGTCATCGCTCAGTTCGGCGGCAAATCCCGGCATGCCGCTGTTGGCGCCCGTGATCCCGCGCGCCGCAAACAGGGCGGCCCCGCCGAGTTTCGTATAGTCGAACAGCAGCCGGTCGTCGTGGTGCCAAGTGTGGCCCGTCGCATCGTGGGGCGGGGCGGGGAAGACGCCATCCTTGCCCGGCTGCCGCCAATTCGGCTGGCCCTCCAGCCCGGCCCCGTGGCAGGAGGCGCAATGTTGCGCATAGAGCTCTTGCCCGTTCCGGAGGTCGCGGTTTCCCATCTCATGCCCTCCAAGCGCCGCCCCCGGAAGCAGCAACGACAGGATAAAGAGACTGCGCATCGAGGCGTCCTCCCTCAGTGACAGGCCTTTCCGAGCGCCTTCAGCCGCCAGTAATTATAGGGAAGCGGGGTGACGAAACCGGCGGCCAGCATGATCGGCACGACCCACCATGTCAGCATTGCGCCGCCAGTCAGCCCCCAATCCACCGCGTTCATCATGGCTTCCATGGAGACCATCGAGATGAACGACATCCCGATCGCCGTCCGGAAGGCGGTCCCGAGGTCCATCTGGCGGGACAGGATCAATGTCTCGAGAGCGATCGAGGTCAGCAGCCCGTTCACGATCGCGAGGACCATGATCGCCATTGTCGGCCAGGGAATCCCGGTGAACTGGAAGAAAGCGATGGTTGCAAAATCGCCGATGGCGCAGCCCAGCAGGCACCACGCCGTGTTCTTCGAAGCCCTGCGCCATGTGTGGCGGCAATGCCAGTCGATGGCGACTCTCGCAGCTATGGCAACCATACCGGGCCCCTTGCCTTGTCACTGCCGGCAACATAATGTTTCCAGCGACTGGAAGGTCAAGCGCCCGAGCCCATGAATATTGAATATATCCGCTGCAGCCGGAGCCGCAGGGTTACCGGCGAAGACGGTGCGCTACTATGCCGATAGCGGGTTGGCGCCAGCCGCCGCGCGGGCGGAGTCCGGCTACCGGAGCTATGACGATGCCGCCTTGCGGAAGCTCGTCTTCGTGCGCCGGGCGCGGGAGTTCGGGTTCTCGATCCCGGAATGCCGGGAGCTGCTCGGCCTCTACGAGGACCGCCGGCGTTCCAGCGCGGACGTAAAGCGTATCGCAGCGGCGCGCCTGGAGAACATTACCGAGAAGCAGCACGAACTCCAGTCGCTGCATGACGAACTGGCCCATCTCGTCGATACCTGCCGGGACGACGACCGGCCGGACTGCCCGATCATCGACAGGCTGGGCGGCCCCGGCGGCGGACTCCCCAAACCGCCTCGGGCATGAGGGCGGAACCGCCGCCTCAATGCCCGCCGCCGGGCATACGCGTGTGGTGCGCGATCAGCCAGAAGACGAAGCCGGTGCAGCCGAGGAAGCCGGCCCAGGCAAGCCACTCGACGACCCCGTGCATCCGGCTGGACACGAACAAGAAGCCCGCCGCGCAGAGGATCATCGTCATTCCATACAGGTATTTCCCGATCCCGTTGTCCCACACGCCCCAGCCTCCCCTCTTTCTCCGGAACGATTCTAGCGAACTGCAGCGGGCGGTTCAACGCCGCGGCGACCCACAGGGCGGCTCGCCGCGTCACCGCGCCGCGCCTTGATTACGGCCCGGCCCGTCTTTAGGGTCCAGCGAACCGCGCGAGCGAAGCGACGAAGGAAACAGGCGCCCCCATGAGCGAGATGCGTTTCACCGGCACCGAAAGCTATGTAGCCACCGAAGACCTGATGCTGGCGGTCAACGCCTCCATCACCCTGGAGCGGCCGCTGCTGGTCAAGGGCGAGCCGGGCACCGGCAAGACCATGCTCGCGGAGGAAGTCGCCTCGGCGCTCGGCATGAGGCTCATCACCTGGCACATCAAGTCCACGACCAAGGCCCAGCACGGCCTCTACGAATACGATGCGGTCTCGCGCCTGCGCGACAGCCAGCTCGGCGACGAGCGCGTGAAGGACATCCGCAACTATATCGACCGCGGCAAGCTCTGGGACGCCTTCACCTCGGACGAGAAGATCGTCCTGCTGATCGACGAGATCGACAAGGCCGATATCGAGTTCCCGAACGACCTGCTGCAGGAACTCGACCGCATGGAATTCTTCGTTTACGAGACCGGCGAGACGATCAAGGCGCAGGTCCGCCCGATCGTCATCATCACCTCCAACAACGAGAAGGAATTGCCGGACGCCTTCCTGCGCCGCTGTTTCTTCCACTATATCCGTTTCCCGGATCCCGAGACGATGCAGGATATCGTCGATGTCCACTATCCGGACGTAAAAAAGGAGCTGGTGAAGGAGTCCATGGAAGCCTTCTTCCAGATGCGCGAGGTGCCGGGCCTGAAGAAGAAGCCTTCGACTTCCGAGCTTCTGGACTGGCTGAAACTGCTGATGGCGGAGGATATCCCGCCGGAAGTCCTGCGCGGCAAGGACGGCAACAAGTCGATCCCGCCGCTCTACGGCGCGCTGTTGAAGAACGAACAGGATGTGCATCTCTTCGAGCGCCTGATCTTCATGGCGAGACGCGAGGGCCGCTGATGCTCATCAACTTCTTCTTCGACGTAAAGAAAGCGAAGATACCGGCGACGATCCGCGAATTCCTGATGCTGATCGAGGCGATGGACAAGCGCCTCGTGATGTACAACATCGACGATTTCTACTATCTGTCCCGCGCCGCGCTGGTGAAGGATGAGAAGTATTTCGACCGCTACGACCGCGTGTTCGGAACCTTCTTCAAGGGCGTCGAGGACCTGACGGCGACGCTGTTCGGCGGCGACATCCCCGAGGAATGGCTCCTGCTGCAAGCGGAAAAGCTGTTCAGCGAGGAGGACAAGGCGGCCATAGAAGCCATGGGCGGCTTGGAGAAGCTCATGGAGGAGCTGCGCAAGCGGCTGGAGGAACAGAAGGAGCGCCACCAGGGCGGCAACCGCTGGATCGGCGCCGCCGGCACCTCGCCGTTCGGCACCGGCGGCTACAATCCGGAGGGCGTCGCCATCGGCCAGCGCCGCCGCCGGCAGGGCCGCGCGCTCAAGGTGTGGGACCGGCGCGACTACAAGAACTACGACGACAGCGTGCAGATCGGCATCCGCAATATCCAGCTCGCGCTGCGGCGGCTGCGGGAATTCGCGCGCGTCGGCGAGGACAACGAACTCGACCTCGACGAGACAATCCGCAACACGGCGCACAATGGCGGGCTGCTGGATATCGTGATGCGCCCTGAGCGCCGCAACCGCGTCAAGGTGCTGATGTTCTTCGACGTCGGCGGCTCGATGGACGACCATATCCGCGTTTGCGAGGAGCTGTTCTCGGCCGCGCGCACCGAGTTCAAGCATCTCGAATACTACTATTTCCACAACTTCACCTATGAATATATGTGGCGGGACAACCGCCGGCGCCACGAACAGCGCACGCCGACCTGGGACGTCATCAACACCTACCCGAAGGACTACAAGGTGATCTTCGTCGGCGACGCCTTCATGAGCCCTTACGAGATCACCTACAAGGGTGGCTCCGTGGAGCACTGGAACGAGGAACCCGGCCTGCTCTGGGCGCAGCGCATGACCGACCAGTGGCCGAACTCGATCTGGCTGAACCCGCGCCCGGAAACGCGCTGGGAGCACACGCCGTCGACCATGATCGTCAAGGAGGTCATGGCCAACAGGATGTTTCCGCTCTCCATCGACGGCCTGGACCGGGGCCTGCGGGTGCTGACCGCCGCCTGATGCTGCGCCTCGCTCTCGGGGCGGCGCTGGCCGCGCTCCTTTCGGCCGCCGCCCCGGCCTCGGCCGGCAGCGCGCTGATCGTGGAAGACGCCCGCGCGCGCATCCTGCTGCCGTCGCGGCCCGGCGCGGCGTGGCTGACCATCCGCAATTCGGGCGACGCAGACCGCCTGGTCGGGGCCGGGAGCCCGGCGGCGGCGCGCGTCGAGCTTCACAGGCATATCCACAGGGACGGCGTGATGACGATGCGCAAGGTCGAGGCCATCGACCTCCCGGCAGGCAGCGAAACCGCGCTCGAACCCGGCGGCGACCACCTCATGCTGTTCGGACTGAAGGCCGGGCTGAAGACAGGCGGCAGCTTCCCGCTCACGCTCGTTTTCGAGAAGGCCGCGCCGGTAACCGTCGAAGTCCGCGTCGCGCCGCTCGCCGAGACGATGCCGAAGCCCAAGCGCCGGTAATTGGAGCGGGCCCGCCCATTTGCCACATTATCCGACACTGCTGGACGAGCTACACTTCCTTTGGCCACCCGCCACTGACATCAGCCTCCTACCCTGCGAATATACCTTGCAGTGGCTCCTGGATTGGGAATCGTTTGAAAAATACTATTAGTCGGATCGAACCTCATCCTATACTCAACAACTGCATCTTGAATAATATCTTCCAACAGGTTAATCGTGAATACCATATCTGCGAGTTGCATCGACCGAAGACTCTTTTGGGGTCGCCAAAAAAAAGAGCCGTCAGGAGTGTTAGCTTGTCGCTAACTATATTCCACAGCTTGCGTCAGCACGTGCGAACGCCTGTCGCGTTCGTTCTTCGTGATCTGCAAACAATTAAAGTACACAAAGTCTAATGCATACATAAACTGTGCAAACTCCAAGCGTGTCATATCCTCCCGATAAAAACTGGACAAATACACCAACAAAACGCCCGGCGCGCTTGGCTCTCGCCCGATCCGATCCAACAGAAAGCAAGCCTCGTAAAATTCTTCCTGCTTATCGCTGAAAGTCATCGAGCGATGAGGAGGCGATAGGGGATGGTTTCGTTGCGTGCGGCGCTATGGACGAAACGCGGGATCATTGTCTTGAGTTGATAGCGCCGGTTGTAGCGCCAGGCGAAGCTGGCGCTGTAGCGCTCGGCATGGTCTGGGCCGAGCTTGCGACAGGTCCCGGTGATCGCACACTTGATGTTGCCGAGCGTCGTGTTCACCCATTTGAATGGCGCCATGCGGGCCGCCTGCCGGCCCGCCCCGGTGTGGATTGCCTGATGGCTGCAGGCGATCTCGTCGAGTGCGCTCCAGCAGCCCAGCCCATGCGTCACAACCGCCGCGCCGGGGGCCAGCCAGTGCTTGGCGCCACGCGCGATCTCGCGCTTGCGGAAGCCCTTGACCGGCGCCGGCTTCAGCTTGCGTGGGCGCCCTTCCGCACTGGTCGAGACCGCTGCCACGAAGGGCGTCTTGCCCGCCGCGCTGCGGCCCCGCTTGCCGCCGGAGCGCATCCCGCCGAGACAGGCGTCGTCCATCTCGACCCGCCCCGTAAGCGCCGTCTCCCCCTCGCGCCGCGCCATCACCGCCATGATCTTGTGCTTCACGGCCCAGGCCGTCGGCTGCTTGACCCCGAGACGGCGGCCGAGTGCCACCGACGAGATGCCGTTCTTCGCCGTCACGATCGGGTGGATGGCGGCGAACCAGAGTGTCAGCGGCAGCTTGGTCGCGTGGAAGATCGGGCCCGCCGTGGGCGATGTCTGCTTCTTGCACCGGTTGCATTGATAGAGCCCGCGCCCCGCCAGCACGCAATGCCCGCGATGACCGCAGCAGGGGCAGACGAAGCCGTCCGGCCAGCGCAGCCGGACCAGCGGCCGCGCGGCACTGCTCCTCGGTACCGAAGACCTGGCGAAACGCCTCGTCGCTCAAACCACGCACGCGCGAGGCAACCTTGAACCTCATAAACGTGACCCCCTCATGCAGAATATATTGAAACATACAGCCTCACGTGCGGAGCGTCACGGATAAGCAGGAAATTCTTTCAGTGTTCTTGGAACTATCTTTGCTAACTTCTCGTCATCCACAACACGTTGTAATCTCCTAGCAATCCGCTCCGTTTCTTCCCCGAGAAAGCCTTCCTGAAACTCTAACAACGCCCTCTTATCCTTCATGGTATCAATTACTTGGCGCAGCCTTTGTCCTTCCTCTCTAAATTGCGCCAGGAATGTGAATCTCGGAACACGGTATGCTGACACTCGCCACGTCGACACAAATCCATACGTTCCATTCTGCAATATCCAGCTCAGCTTAAAGAATGCATACTCCCCCGGTCGAAAAGGACATATAAGAACTCTCGGTCCGTATGAGGTTGTCGCTGCCTCCTCTTTTCTTTCCTACCTTCGACACCTTGAAATCGAAATAACCTATACTGCTGTCTTCTGCTATCCGAAATTCGTATGACCTCCTAATCCCATCCGACAATCTCGCGGCATAATCCGGCTCCTGCGTCACGCGCTTGCTTGTGCGACCAAACCACAAAAGCGCATAGCCGCCGCTTTTCGTAATTGAAACGGACCGATCATCGTACCGTTCTTGACGAAGCTCCTGTAAATGTGGCACGAATTCCAATTCAGAAATGCCTTTCGATCATGTCCCAGGCGGTGGTGTAAGAGCCTGTCGTCGGTTGCGGTATCCGGCGGGTGGGGCCGGGCCGCTCAGTCTGCCGCGGCGGGCATCTTGACGGTTGTATTGTCGCTCACGGGAGCGATGGCTTCCAGCGTCATGTATCCGGCTCTCTGGACGGCCCCTTCGTCGTTCTGCTCGAGGAGGCTCGCGCCGATCGGCCGGGCGATGGCGTCCTCGTTGGGGAAGATGGCGACGGTATCGGTGCGTCGCTTGACTTCGCCATGGAGGCGTTCGAGCGGGTTTGTCGCGTGCAGCCTGGCGCGATGCGCGGCCGGGAAGGTCATACAGGCCGGGACGTCGCGCTCGGCCTCGTCCATGATGGCGGCGAGCTTCGCCGCCCTGGCCCCGAGCCGGTCGGCGCCCTGGCGCCCTGGCGCCACGGGGCGGACGCGCTGTCGGCATCCTCCTGGACGAAGGCGGTCGTGACGAAGGCGCAGACGACGCGCCGGCCCTGCTTGCCGGCATGAGCGAGCCGGTTGCGCATGAAGTGCGCGCGGCAGCGCTGCCATGTGGCGCCGGGGATGCGGGTCGCGGCGGCCTTGAGGCCCTTGCGGTCGTCGCAGATCGCCAGCTTGACGCCGCGCCGCCTGCGGCGGGCTACTTACCCATAGACACCAGCGGAAGCCTCGCCTCCTACAACACGCCCGGGGACACGATCCATTCGCCGTGATCGATGTGGCGCGCGCCCTGCCGCATCTCAGCGAAAGTTCGGTCCGCGCTCACGTCGTGAGCCGGTGCTGCGAGAATGCCCCGACGAACCACGCGCATAAATGGCGTTATTTTCATCGCGCGGGCCACGGCGTGTATGAGATACTGCCCTCCCGTCGCCGGACCGTGAAGGACGCCCCGGAGCGTTCGGCGGCGCGCCATGTGGGGGAGAGTGACGTCTTGGCGGCCATTCATGTCGCAGTCTCGGAAAGCGAAGGCTGGTACGTGGCCGAATGCCTCGAAGTGGCGGTTGTCACCCAGGGCCGGACGCTCGACGAGACCTTGACGAATCTTCGGGATGCGCTTGAGTTGCATCTTGACGAAGAGGAACTCGCGAGAGCCGGATTGCCCTCGAAGCCGCGACTGGTCGTGAATTACGAGACCTCGGCCCTCGCCTCCTGATGCCTCGCCTGAGGCGGCCGACATCGCGGGAAGTGCTACGAATTCTGCAGGGTTTCGGCTTCGAGGTCGTCTCGATGCGCGGCAGCCATGCCAAGCTCGTTCGCATGACGGCGTCCGGCGAGCGGCAGGTTCTGACGGTTCCCGTCCATTCGTAATTGCGCATCGGAACGATGCGGGCGATCTACCGCCAGGCTTCGCGCTTCATTCCGGGCGGTGAGCTGCAGGCGCAGTTCTTTGCCGACTGACGGGTTGACAGCGCCTTCCGTGCCGAGCCTATCGGTATCTTGCTTCCTGGTCGCTTTCGTCGGCCGGCCGGGCCATTGCGTCGATGATCTGCTTCAGGCTTACGCTGCCGATGATTTCCCCGTCGGCATCCACGACATTGGCCCGGTCCGACTGCGCGGCGCTCACGGCCTGCAGCGCCTCGTCCAGGACAAGATCTTGCGCTACGCTCGGGCCGTCGACGCTCGCGCCGGGCATCATCACCGACCTCGCTTCGATGACCCGGCCCCGGTTGATGTCCTTGACGAAGTCGAAAATGTAGTCGTCGGCCGGATGCAGGATGATGTCTTGCGGATTGCCCTGCTGGATCACGGCGCCGTCGCGCAGGATGGCGATGCTGTCCCCCAGGCGAAGCGCCTCGTCGAGATCGTGCGTGATGAACACGATGGTCTTGTGCAACTCCTCCTGCAGGCCGAGCAGAATCTGCTGCATGTCGGTGCGGATCAAGGGGTCGAGCGCGGAGAACGGTTCGTCCATCAACAGGATTTCCGCGTCGGTGGCCAAGGCCCGCGCCAGGCCGACCCGCTGCTGCATGCCTCCCGACAATTGCGAGGGATAGTGGTTCTCGAATCCCGACAGGCCGACCCGGTCCAGCCATTTCCGGCTTTGCTGCTTGGCCTGTCCGATGGGCATTCCCTGGATCGAGAGGCCGTAGGCGGCGTTCTCGGCCACCGTCTTGTGCACATGCAGTCCGAACCTCTGGAACACCATCGAAATGGTGTGGCGCCGGACTTCGATCAGCTCCTCCCTGGTCATGGCGAGGACGTCGCGTCCGTTGACCACGATCCGGCCCGAGGTCGGCTCGATCAGCCGGTTGATGTGGCGAATCAGGGTGGATTTGCCGGAGCCCGACAAGCCCATGATGACGGAGATTTCCCTGGCGGAAACGTCGATGTTGATGTCCCTTAGTCCAAGCACGTGATTGTGCTTTTCGAGCAGTTCCTGCTTGGACATGCCCTGCTGGACGGCGGCGAGCACCGATTGTGGCCGGGGACCGAAAATCTTGTACAGGCTTTCGATGCCGATCTTGGTCTCAGCCATGATCGACCCCCTTGCGATGTCTTTGCAGGCGCTGGCCGAATCTTTGCGAGACGCGGTCGAAAATGATTGCCAGCGCCACGATCGCCAGGCCGTTCATCAGGCCGAGCGCCAGATACTGGTTCGAAATCGAGCGCAAGACCGGCACTCCCAGACCGGCGACGCCGATCATCGATGCGATCACCACCATGGACAGCGCCATCATGATGGTCTGGTTCACCCCGGCGAAGATGTTGGGCAGGGCCAGGGGAATCTGCACGCCGAACAGCTTCTGCCGGTAGTCGGCGCCGAAGGCGTCGGCGGCCTCCAGCGCCTCCTTTTCGACGAGCCTTATGCCGAGATTGGTCAGGCGCACGATGGGCGGAATCGCATAGATGCACACCGCGATCAGGCCCGGCACCTTGCCGATGCCGAGCAGCATGACGACCGGTATGAGATAAACGAATGCGGGAATCGTCTGCATGATGTCCAGCACCGGGGTAATCGCCGTCTGCATCCGGTCCGAGCGCGCCATCAGGATGCCGAGCGGGATGCCCACCGCGATACAAAGCAGGGTCGCGACCGAGATGATCGCAAGAGTGGACATTGTGTCCTGCCACATGCCGAAATAGCCGATCGCGAAGAACGACAACACACTGCCGGCGACGACCGTCTTGCTGCGCGAGCCGAGCCAGGCCAGTCCTGCGATGACCAGGACGACCGCCGGCCACGGCGTGGCGATCAGCAGCTTTTCGAACCAGACGAGGAACCTGAGCAGGGGCTCGAAAAAGTTCTCCAGCGTCTCGCCGAATTCGCGCGAAAAATCTCGAAATCCTCCATCGATCGCTTTCTTCAGATCGCGAAGATGCTGCCGATCCATAGAGGGAAATTCGATCAACGATTCCATGCGGGCCTCCCGTCGGGTTCGAACAACAATTCCTTCGAACGCACTTGCGGTCCGGCGTCAGAGAGCAAAAAGCCCGCCGGGACGGGTCCGGGCGGGCTTTCTCTTTTCGAGGCGAGCAATCGGGCCGACTACGCGACCCGCGCTACATCCCCTTCACTTTTGCGGCGACTTCGGAAGGCACCCAGGATTTCCACACGTCGGCGTGCGCGCGCAGGAATTCCGCCGCGGCATCCGCCCCATCGGCCTGGTTCTCGTCCATATAGACCAGCATGCCGTTCATCACGTCGCCGGGGAAAACGCGGTTCTTGAAATAGTCCATCACCGCATCGCCGGCGTTTTCCGCGAAATCGGCGGTGACCACGGTATGCACTTCCGATTTCGTCCACGACGACGGCTGCGGATCCGCGCATTCCTGTTCCGGCCTGACGATGCAGCCGTCCCAGTGCTCGCTGCCGACAAACGGCACGCCGAAGTTGAGCTTGACCATGTTGTGCCGGCCGATCAGGGCGGTCGGCGACCAGTAGTAGCCGAACCAGTTCTCGCTGCGGTTGACCGCCTTGGACATTGAGCCGTCCAGCCCGGCCGCCGAACCCGGGTCCACGAGCTTCCAGCCCATTTCCGCCATCTTGAACCCGCGGAACAGGTTTGCGTTGGTGAGCTGGCAGCCCCAGCCGGCAGGGCATCCCACGAACGCGCCCTTCGAAGGGTCCTCGGAATCCGGAAAGAGGTCGGGACGCTTCAGCACATCCAGCACGGTCTTGAGTTCGGGGTGTCTTTCCAGCACGTAGGGCGGGACCCACCAGCCCTCGCCCAGCCCGCTGATGGGGCTGCCATTGGCGGAGCGCAACCGGCCTTCGTCCATGGCGACCTTCAGCGGGTCGCGCACGGCGTTGATCCAAAGCTCCGGCGCGACATCCGGTTCGCCCTTCTCGTTGAGAGAGGTGAAGGTCGGCATGGTATCGCCGGGGACCAGGCTGACGTCGCAACCGTATCCTTCCTGGAGGACGATCTTGTCGACATTGGCCATCAACTGGGCGGAGGCCCAGTTCATCTCCGCGATCTGGACCTCTCCGCAGTCCGCCATCGCCGCATTCGCGCCGAACGCCAGCGCCAGGCCCAGCAAGGCCGTCTTCGGCAAGTGTTTCATGTTCGATATCTCCTCGGGTTTCGTGCGTGGCGGTCGAGACGGTGCGCAACGGGCGATAGGGCCTCTGACCTTTGGCAGCACTACGGAAACGGCTGACAGGCCGCCACCAATTCCGAAAAGGCTAACATGAGGCGGCCAGGCGGACAAGCAACGGGCCGGTCCAGGGCAGCGGCCGGACATCCCGTCCGCGTTTCCGGCGAAAGGCAAAGTCCTGTAACCTTCCGTCCGCGGCCGGGGGACGCCGCCGTTTCGGGAGCGGAAAAGTGGGCGATTTGCACGGGCTTCTGAAACGCATTCCCAAGGTCGAGCTGCACTGTCATCTGCTCGGCACCGTGCGGAAGGCGACGATGAAGGCGATGGCGGCGCGGAACGGGGCGCGCACGACCGAAGACGAGATCGAGGCGTTCTATGTCCGGGGCGAAAAGCCGGTTGGCGTGCTCGCGATCTTCCGCGAAATGGAAGCGCATATCCTGAAGACGCCGGCGGACTTCCGGCAGATCGCCTATGAATATCTGGAGGACGCCGCCGCCCACACGGTCCGCTATGCGGAGATCTACTGGAACCCGACCGGCAATTTGCGCAATACGGGCCTCTCCTACCGGGACTTGCTGGCCGCCGTCCTCGCCGGCATGGCGGATGCGGAGCGGGCGTTCGGCATAAGGAGCGGGCTCATTCCGAGCATCGACCGGGAGGCCTCGCCCGAAGATGCGGTCGAGATGGTCCGGCAGATGAGCGCCAACCGCGACAGCCGCGTACCCGGCCTCGGCATCGACTACCGCGAGGTGGACAACCCGCCGGAGAAGTTCGCCGAGGCGTATGCGCTGGCTAGGGAAGCCGGATTCCGGGTGACGGCGCATGCGGGCGAGTTCGGCGAGCCCTGGAACAATGTCGAGACGGCGCTCGACCTGCTCAAGGCGGAGCGGCTCGACCATGCCTACACGATCCTGGACAATCCCGACCTCGTGGCGCGCTGCGTGGCCGAGGGGACGGTCATCACCGTCGTGCCGACCAACAGCTACTATCTGCGCACGCTTGGCAAGTCCGAATGGGCCGAGGCGCACCCGATCCGGCGCATGGGCCGGGCGGGGCTCCGTATCCACCCCAACACGGACGACCCCGCCTTCCACCTGACCGACCCGACCCGCTGCTGGCTGAGCATGGCGGCGGATTTCGGCTACTCGCTGGCCGACCTCCGGGGCTTCATGCTGAACGGCCTCGACGGCGCCTGGATCGACGACGGCCTGCGCGCCCGCTGGAAGCGCGAGTGGAGTGCCGAGTTCGACCGGCTGGTCGAGGAATACCGAACGGGGCTTGCCGGTTAGCGCCGTCGGTGCGGGCGCGCTCGCAAGTGGCGTTCCGCTTCAAACTTCCCGAAAGTCCAGACCCGGTCTGCCGCCGCCGGATTCCGGGCACCGTCTTTGCCGGATATCTGAGCCATTTGCACCATACCGATGTCTGTATCGACTGCATTCCGGAATGTAAATGCGCTGATTGTGGTTGGTTCCTGGCAGTTTCGTACTCCGTATCACGGTTTGGTCGTTCCGGTTCCTGTAACCAGGCCGAGTGGTGGAACCCGCTTCAGTCGTTTGCCCGTTCCGGCGACTGGTTTCGCTCTTTCAGACAAGTGCCGACTCTGCATCGAAAGACTCCAATATGACTGCTCCGAAGGTGAGGGCCACCGTCTTGCTGGTTTCACGGTCGCTCTATTCGACGAAATGCCTCGTCGCGTCCATACGCTCGTGCAATACGCGCACGACCAGCACGCCGCGATCATGCAGCGTATAGAACACGGTGTGCGACCGATAAGGATAACGCCTCAGACCTGTTGCAAGCTGCTCGACCTGTGGCCCGGCGTCCGAATATTCGCCAAGGTATTCGAAGCATCGAAGCAAACCGCCCAGATAGTTCCGCGCTTGCCGCAAGCCGAAATTCGTAATTGTATATTCATAGATGCTGGCTAGGTCGCTGTCAGCCTCCCGCGCAAGCCTATAGGCGGCCATCGTCGCGGAGGCGGGCTTCGACCTCTTCCATGATCTCTCCAACCGTCCTTTCGCTTACACCGCTGTCGATACCTTTTCGGATTGCGTCCTCAAGCTCCCGGTATCCGGCGCTCCGTTCCCGGTCGCGGCGGATCAGGTCGCGGATATACTCGCTGTCATTGGTGAAGCCGCCGGCATCTACCTGGGCCTTGACCCATCGGTCCTGCCGGTCCGTCAGTGTGATGGTCTTGCGTACGGTCGCCATGCTCGTCCTCATAATGCACAGATAGTCATACTATTGGCGCATATAGCATGAATTTGTATGCGCGTGAAGCTGCGGTCGATTGCAGCCGTCACACCTCCCGCCCGAGCTGCTCCCTTATGGCCTTGCGCCTGATTTCGGCGACGGCGCCCCGCGGGAGGTTGCCGAGCTGGAAGGGGCCGTAGGCGATGCGGATCAGGCGGTTCACCGGGTTGCCGAGATATTCCAGCACCCGGCGGACCTCGCGGCTGCGGCCCTCGGCAAGGCTGACGGTGAGCCAGGCATTGCCGCTGCGCTGCTCGTTGAGGCTTGCGGTTATCGGCCCGTAGCGCTCACCGTCGATCTCCACGCCCCCCGCGACCCGCGCCAGCCGGACTTCGTCCACCCGGCCGCGCACCCGCGCCCGGTAGCGCCTGATCCAGCCGCGCGCCGGCAATTCGAGCTCGCGGGCGAGCCCTCCGTCATTGGTCAGCAGCAGCAGCCCCTCCGAGGCGAGGTCGAGCCGTCCGACGCTCACCACGCGCGGCAGGTGCGCCGGCAGGCTCTCGAACACGGTCGGCCGCCCTTCCGGGTCGCGGTCGGTCGTCACCAGGCCGACGGGCTTGTGGTAGCGCCAGAGCCGCGCCGGCTCCGGCTCCGGCAGCGCGACGCCGTCCACCTCGACCAGGTCCCGGGGCCCGACATTGACGGCCGGGTCCGCCAGTGCCTGCCCGTTCAGCCTCACGCGGCCTTCGAAGATACGCCGTTCGGCCTCGCGCCGCGAACAGACGCCGGCGCGGGCGATGCGCTTTGCGATGCGCTCGCCGCCTTCCCCGTTCACGGCATGGCGTCCCGCGCCGCCGCCACGAAGGCCCCGACGATGCGCGCGTCGCCGGCGTCGATATGGAACTCGGGGTGCCACTGCACGCCGAGGCAGAAGCGGTAGCCCGGCGCCTCGATGCCCTCGATCACACCGTCCGGCGCGCGCGCAGTGACGGTGACGCTGGTCGGCGCGTCGGCGGCGGCCTGGTGGTGCGCGCTGTTCACATGGAGCGTGTCCTTGCCGACGATGTCCGCAAGCCGCGTGCCGGGCGCCACGGAAACCGCATGGCCGGGTTCGGTGCGCGGGTTCGGCTGCTCGTGGGCGAGCGCGCCCGGCACCTCGTCCGGAATGTGCTGGATCAGTCGCCCGCCGAGCGCCACATGCAGCAACTGCTGGCCGCCGCAAATGCCGAGCAACGGCATGTCGCGGGCAAGCGCGCCCCGCACCATGGTGAGCTCGAAATCGGTGCGTCCGGGCTTCAGCGAGACCGCCTCGTGGCGCTCGGCCGCGCCGAACAGCGCCGGATCGACATCGAAGGCCCCGCCCGTGACCATGAGGCCGTCGATGCGGTCGAGATAGGCGTCCGCATGGGCCGTTTCGTGCGGCAGCAGCAGCGGGATGCCGCCTGCGGCGCTCACCGCGCCCGCATAGTTGCAGCGCAGCGCATACCACGGCAGGCTGGAATAGCCGCCGGCGGGTTCCCGGTCGACGGTAAGGCCGATGACTGGAAGGCGCGCCATGGCGCCCGTCTACACGCTTCGCCAGGCAATGCAACGGGCGCTCGCGCTGGCGGAGGCGGCCGGGGCCCGCGTTCCCGCCGATGCGCCGGTGGGCGCGGTGCTGCTCGACCCGGCCGGCCGGGCGCTCGCGGAGGCGCATAACGAGGTCGAGGCGAATGCCGACCCGACCGCCCATGCCGAGGTGCTGGCGCTGCGCCGGGGCGCGGCCGAACTCGCCCGGCCGCGCCTCGACGGCTGCACTCTGGTCGTCACGCTGGAGCCCTGCGCGATGTGCGCGCAGGCGGCGGCCCATGCCCGGCTCGCCCGGCTCGTCTTCGGCGCCTGGGACCCGAAAGGCGGCGGCGTGGACCACGGCGCGCGCGTCTTCGACCGCGAGACTTGCCTGCACCGCCCGGAAGTTGTCGGCGGCCTGATGGAAGCCGAAGCCGCCGCCCTGCTCACGGCGTTCTTCCAGGCGCGGCGGTCGCGGGGCGGGCCGTGACACGGGCGCCGCCCGGCGGTAGCATGGCGGGACATCGGCGAACGGAGGGGATAACATGGGCGCGGGCGCTACTCTGCGCCGACCGGGGTCCGCAAGCCGGGCGACCTACCGGGATGTGCTCGACGCGCCGCCGCATATGGTCGCCGAGATCGTCGATGGCGCACTCTATTTGCAGCCCAGGCCGGCGATTCGGCACACCGTGGCGGGATCGTCGCTTGGCGATGAACTTGTCAGCCCCTTCCAGAAGGGCCGGGGCGGACCGGGCGGCTGGTGGATTCTCGACGAACCGGAGCTCCATTTCGGCGAGGATGTCGTGGTGCCGGACATTGCCGGCTGGCGCCGGGAGCGGATGCCCGAACCGCCGGACGAGGCCTATTTCACCCTCGCGCCGGACTGGGTGTGCGAAGTGCTGTCGCCCTCGACGCGGAAGTTCGACTTCGAGGAGAAACGCCCCCTTTATGCGCGGGAGGGCGTCGGCCATCTGTGGTTCGTCGATCCGTCGGCGCGAACGCTGGAAGCGTTTGCATTGCGCAACGGCGAGTGGTCGCCGGCCGCCTCGACCCGGGACGGCGAGCCGGTTTCCTTCCCGCCATTCGAGGCTGTGAGCTTCCCGCTGGACGCGCTCTGGTCCTGAGCGGGGCCGCCGGCGCGCTGTCTCCCTTCCCGCTTGCCGCGCCGGGGCGGGCGTTGGACAATCGCGTCTCGCGCTAAAGGGAGGAAAGGGCGTCATGTCGGTCATTCTGGGCAGCGGCGAGCATCGATACCGGGTCGTCGAGGACTGGGCGAAGCTGCCCGACGGCTGGGAGTTCCGCGATGTCGCGGCGGTCGCGGTGGACAGCAAGGACCGGGTCTATGCGTTCAACCGCGGCGAGCACCCGATGATCGTCTTCGACCGCGACGGCAATTTCCTGCGCTCATGGGGCGAGGGGGAGTATCCGCGTGCCCACGGCATCCATATCGGTCCGGACGAGACGCTCTACCTGACCGACGACGGCAGCCACACCGTCAAGCGCTGCACCCCGGAAGGCAAGGTGCTGATGACGCTCGGCGTGCCCGGAACGCCGGCGCCCTTCATGAGCAACGAGCCGTTCCACCGCTGCACCCACACCGCAATCTCGCCGGACGGGCACCTGTTCGTCTCCGACGGCTACGGCAATGCCTGCGTCCACAAATACGCGCCCGACGGCAAGCTGGTGAAGAGCTGGGGCGAGAGCGGGTCGGACCCCGGGCAGTTCAACATCGTCCACAACATCACCGCCGACGACGACGGCTGGATCTATGTCGCGGACCGCGAGAACCACCGCGTCCAGGTGTTCGACACTGAAGGGCGCTACGAGGCGCAGTGGAACAACCTCCACCGGCCTTGCGGCCTCTACATGCCGCGCGGCTCCTGCCCGCACTGCTTCATCGGCGAGCTCGGGCCGGGCATGGCCGTCAACCGCCGCCATCCCAATCTGGGCCCGCGCCTGTCCATCGTGACCAATGAGGGCGAGCTGGTCGCGCGGCTCGGTGGCGAGGACGGGCCGGGACTCGATCCCGGCAAGTTCCTCGCTCCGCACGGCCTTGCCGTGGACAGCCGGGGCGACATCTATGTCGGCGAGGTCGCCTACACCAACTGGGAAGCGAGCTTCGGGGACGAACCGCGGCCCGGTTATCTGCGCACCCTCCAGAAACTCGAGAAGGTCTGAGCCCCGCCCATGGTCCCCGAACCGAAGGTCATCGAGACCCGCATCCACGCCGTCCTGCCGGACGAGCTCCGCATCGCCGACCGAGAGAGCGCGTTTACCCGCGAGATCTTCCGCGGCCACCGCGTCGGCTCCTTCCTGGAGGGGCCGGCCTTCGACGGCGACGGCAATCTCTACATGGTCGATATCGCCTTCGGGCGCATCCTGAAGCTCGCGCCCGACGGCGGCTGGTCGGTGACGGCGGAGTATGACGGCCACCCCAACGGCATGAAGCGGCACCGGGACGGACGGCTGTTCGTCGCCGACCGGCAGAACGGCGTCATGGTCGTCGATCCGGTGAGCGGGCGCGTCGAGACCTTCTTCGGGCCGGACCGCCTGCCCGGCTACAAGGGGCTGAACGACCTGTTCTTCTCCTCGAACGGCGACCTCTATTTCACCGACCAGGGCGCGAGCGGCCTGCACGACCCGACCGGCCGCGTCTTCCGGCTTTCCGCTGCCGGCAGGCTCGATTGCCTTGTTTCCAACGCGCCGAGTCCGAACGGCCTCGTCATGAACCCGGCCGAGACCGAGCTCTATGTGGCCGTGACGCGCGACAACGCCGTCTGGCGAGCGCCGTTGCGCGAGGACGGTACGGTGCATCGGGTCGGGTTGTTCTGCCGGCTGATCGGCGGCATGGGACCGGACGGCATGGCCGTGGACCGGGCCGGCAATGTCGCCGTCGCTCATGCGGGCGGCGGGCAGGTCTGGCTCTGGTCGGCGAACGGTCTGCCGACCCACCGGGCGGTCGCCTGCGATGGCGGCTTGCTCACCACCAATGTCGCCTATGGCGGACCGGAGGGACGCACGCTGTTCATCACCAACTCGCTCAGCGAGAATGTGCTGGCGGCGGACATGCCGGAGCCGGGCGAGCCGATGTTCGGGCTTGCCTGAGCCGATGGCGAAAAACGGAGGCGGAGTCATGACGCAAAAGGCGGTGCCGGTCGGCATCAACCATGTCGCGCTCGAAGTGGGCGATATCCGGGAAGCGCTGGACTTCTACGGCGGCTTCCTCGAGCTCGAAATCGCGCGGCAGAGCGAGCGCGCGGCCTTCGTCTATTTCGGCGACCAGTTCATCAACTTCTCGGCAGGCCGCCGGCAGGGTCCGGACGACAACCGCCATTTCGGCATCGCCGTGGACGACAAGGAGCTCGCCATCCGCCGGCTGGAGGAGATGGGCGTGGAGTTCCTCGAAGGGCCGTTCACTGATTTCCTCGACCCTTGGGGCAACCGGGTGGAGCTCACCACTTACACTAAGATCCAGTTCACCAAAGCCGGCCATGTGCTTCACGGCATGGGGCTCGGCCATCTCGAAAAGGCGCCGGAGGCGGTGCAGGAGCTCGCCGCCAAGGGCATGGGCCCTCACAGTGGATAGCGTCGCCGAACCTGAAATGGCTATAGGTTTTGGAAGCACGCCATCATGGCGGTTTTACGGAATACAACGTCAAGGGAGGTGGAAGAGCAAGGCATGACAGGAAAAGGTATCGAAGCATGAACTGTTTTCTTGTCGTCTCGGAAAGCTTGGATACTCAAACAGTTGAGCAGGCGTTTCCTTCTCACTGCTACGACATCAAAGACAATGCCTGGGCTGTAGCCGGCCCGCAGGGGACCTGCGCCGACGTCTGCCAGACTTTGGGAATAGGACCCGGGGGGCAGACGAGGCATCGTATCCAAAATGGACGAGTATTGCGGGTTCTTCGACCGCGCACTCTGAGACAAGATAGTAGAGGGGCAGGCTCAACCATGAATGCGCAGCAGGACAATGTTGTGCCTATCTCAGCACCTGGAAAGCCTGGTTCTGGCGGTGGAGACAATTTTGGAGAGCGTTTGGCGCGGATCGAAACCAAATTGGAGTACATGGCCACACGTGAAGATATTTCAGAAATCAAGGCGCTCATCGAGAAGAAGGAGGCGTCCCAGATTCGGTGGCTTGTCGGCCTCATATTGGTGACCATGGCAAGCTTGGCGGTGGCACTCATTCGAACATTTTTGTGAACTGTCCAGAGCTTCGTAAAGATGCTATAATTTTGGGAAGTAACGAGGCGATGCAGAAAGGGGAACAACCGATGAGCAGGCGTTTCGGCTTTGCGCCGGCGGAAGACCGGCCGATTCGCTATCTGGACCGTATCCGCCGCTATTACGAGACGCTGGGTTACGGCAAGCCCTATGAGTGGGCGCATTATGTCGAGACGCCCTTCGCAGCGCCCGGGAAGCCGCTGGCGGAGTCGCGGGTGGCGCTGGTTACGACCGCCGCGCCCTACCAGGCCGGCAAGGGCGACCAGGGGCCGGGCGCGCCCTATAATGCGGCGGCCAAGTTCTACAGCGTCTATTCCGGCGACAGCATGTCGGACCCGGACCTGCGCATCTCGCACATCGCCATCGACCGTGACCATACCACGGCCGAGGATATCGGCACATGGTTTCCGCTGCGGGAGCTTCGCGCCGCCGTCCGGGACGGCCGCATCGGCGAGGTCGCGCCGCGCTTCCACGGCGCGCCGACCAACCGCAGCCATGCGGCGACCATCGAGGTGGATGCGCCGGAGCTGTTGGCGCGCTGCCGCGAGGACGGGGCCGACGCGGTCGTTCTCGCCGCCAACTGACCGGTGTGCCACCAGACCGTGAGTCTGGCCGCACGCGCACTGGAAGCCGCTGGCATCCCCACTGTCGTCATGGGCTGCGCCAGGGACATCGTGGAACATGCGGGCGTGCCGCGCTTCCTGTTCAGCGATTTCCCGCTGGGCAATCCGGCCGGGCGCCCGCACGACCCGGAGTCCCAGCGCGCGACGCTCGCGCTGGCGCTCCGTCTGCTGGAAAGCGCGCCGGGCGCGAACACCACCGTGCGGAACCCGCTGCGCTGGTCGGAGGATCCGTCCTGGAAGCGGGACTTCTCCAATATCGACCTCGTGCCGCCGGAGGAAATCGCGCGGCGCCGGGCGGAGTTCGACCGTATCAAGGAAGTGGCGAAGTCCCGGCGCGAAGAGGATGCGGCCGCTGGCTGACCGGGCTATACCGAGGGACGCAGACTGGAGTCCGCAGGCGAGGAGCGCCCGAATGGAATATGCCGACGGCAGGATGCTGGCCGAGAAGGACGCCGGGATCGGCTGGATGATGTTCAACAATCCGGCCCGGCGCAACGCCATGTCGATGGAGATGTGGCAGGGCGCGGACGCGATCCTCGCCGATTTCGAGACCGACCCGAAGGTGCGCGTCATCGTTCTGAAGGGCGCCGGCGACCGGGCCTTCGTTTCCGGGGCGGACATCTCGCAGTTCGAGAAGAACCGTTCCGACGCCGCCGCCGCCGCGCGATACGGCGCTGCGACCGATGCCGGACGCCAGCGCCTCGCGGGCGCGGGAAAGCCGGTGATCGCCATGATCCGCGGCTTCTGCCTCGGCGGCGGCCTTGGCATCGCCATGACCTGCGACCTGCGCTTCGCCGCCGAGGGTTCCGAGTTCGGCATCCCCGCCGCCCGGCTGGGCATTGCCTATAATTTCGAGAATGTGCGCAGCCTCGTGGGGCTGGTGGGGCCGGCGCGCGCCAAGGACATCCTGTTCTCCGGGCGCCGGTTCCCGGCGGAGGAGGCCTGCGCCATCGGGCTGATCGACCGCGTACTGCCGGCGGCGGAGCTGGAGGGCCATGTGCGCGACTACGCCGCCCGGCTCGCCGTCAATGCGCCGCTCTCGATCCGCGCCTCCAAGCTCACCATCCGCGAGGTCATGGCCGACCGGCAGGAGCGCGAGGCCGGGCTGGTCGAGGCGCTGGCCAAAGCCTGCTTCGACAGCGCCGACTACCGCGAAGGCCGCACCGCCTTCATGGAAAAGCGCCGCCCGGTCTTCACCGGCAGTTGAACTGCCGGCGCCGGCCGCGGACGGCAGGCAGGCGCGACTGCCGGGACCGCCCTTTCCCCGGTCCCGGCTTGACGCGCGCGGAACCCTTGTCGGGAACGCCGGTATCAGCGCCCCGTCTGAACCGCCTCGATGATCTGGCGCACGCGGTCCCGGAAGGGCGCGTATTGCAAGCCGAACTCCTCGACCAAGCGGCGGTTGTCGATCAGGAAATTGCCGGAGCCGGCCCGCCCGCCGGTCTCGTTCTCGAAGGAGATGTCGGCGTCCGGCAGGAACTCGCGCACCAGCGCCGCCAGATCGCCCATCGAGATGGCGTGCCCGCCGGTGTTGTAGAGCCGGTGGCGCGGCGCGTCGGCGAGCGTCACCCGCGCGAACGCTTCCGCCACATCGTCCACATGCACGGGCGCGCGCATCGCATCGGCATGGGGGAAGCGCGCCGGCTCGCCGCGGGCCGGGAAGGTGATGCAGCGCACATGGTCGATGGAGCCGTAGATCTTGTCGGGCCCGGTCACGTTCGCCGGCCGGATGCCGGTGATCGCCATGCCGTATTTCCCGGTGTAATCCCGCGCCTGCCACTCGTTGAAGATCTTGTGCATGGCATATTGGTTGTCGCCGTAGCGGTGGTCGTCCTCGTCCGCCGCGCGCTCGCCGAAATGGCTCTGCAGGCCGCTGACCGCGAGCGAGCTCGCATAGACGGTGTGCGCCACGCCGGCGAGCCGCGCCGCCTCGAAACAGTTGCCCATGCCGAGAATGTCGAGCTTGAGAGCGGTGCGCGGCGGCAGCTCGCCGATGAAATAGGCGAGGTTGACGAGCCGGTCGGGCTTTGTCTCCGACACGAGCGCCATCACCTGGTCGAACTGCGTCACATCCCCGCGCCGCGTCTCGGCCATATCCCCGAAATCCGCCGCATCCGGGTTTATGTCCATTGCGACGATCTCCGCGCCGCGCGCCGCCAGCAGCGGCGCCAGGCGGCGCCCGATAAAGCCGGTCCCGCCGACCACCAGAACCCTCATGCCTCGTTCCTTCCGTTTCGTTGCGCGCCGCGCCGGTTTTTCGTGTTTTACACCCGCAAGCGGACGCAGGGCCCACTCGTCCCGTCCGCTCAAACAGGTCATTCTCGCGCCGACGCCGGTCGAAGCGGTTCCGGAGCCCGCTTCCCCCAAGCACAACACGCCGCATATTTTCCAGTGTCAAGTACGTTCGCAGGATTTGTTACCACACCTTTTCTTGTATCAAAATACGATGGCTTTCGTACAGTCTTCGATTGTCAGAATTAAATTCGATCTTAAGGTCGCATTCCAGCCCATACAGATCAACAATCTTGAAGGCTACGGGCCAATACCTGTCATTGCTCCTCTCCAATTCAAATCCTACCGCCAAATGATATCCATCTATATGTATCTTTGGATCGGTCGATGGAGAAAATAAAACGATCTCTGAGTGGTATTCGCATTCTTTTTGTTGTATGTTTTCACTTCCAAAAAAATCAAACCGATTTCGGTGCCAACGACTATATCGGGATAGCCCATGGATTTCCCCTTTCCAGACGCAGTGTCCAGAGTACGAGCTGACAAACCTTCATCCCTTAAAGCATCAATTACAAACGGTTCCATATCGTTGCCGACTTCATTCGGTCGTGACCGAACAATCGTCCGTCTTTGAACAGCTATGGATGCGCCGCGCATTGCCTTGGAGAAACGATGCAGCATCCGCCTGTTTTCTTCCGCTCCGATATCGAATTTAATAACCTCGGAATTGTACAGACCCCTTATGACGATTTCAAAGAATATTCCCCCTTATCGGCCGCAGGAATTGGGCCAATTAATTTTCCAGCTTTCTTTCTCGATCACTAATCATGGGTTTTTCCACATCAAAACGATTCTGTTAGTGTTTGTTCCCTTGCGGTTATTTTGAACGCCCCAGCAATTTGCTGTCTTGGTAAAATTTTGATCGTTAACCATCACGCCAGCGACGGATAGTGGTAGTCCATACGACGCTACAATGACATGGTCCTCAAGGAGCACCTTACCGCCACGCACCTCCCCTACTTCAAAGGCAAGAAACCCACCGGGACGTATTGTGCGCACAACGTCCGCGAGAGTGGCTCGCACGAAAGCTTGCCAAGTTTTCGGAGTCTTGTGGGTGGCAATTGGAACCGTTTCTCGATCGACTCCAGCAAACCAACAACGCAGCCAGTTGTCCGTCCGGTAATCGACCACGTCGAGGAAGGGCGGCGAGGTCACAACCAGATCCACCGAACATGTTGGCACGAATTCGGCATTCTCCGCCGACGCAGCGCCCAGCAGAGCGGACGGGTGGGGCGGCGGCATGCCCTGGGATAGGAGCGCGCGGCTCTTTCGCATGATGAGCGCGTCTACGTCGCGCGGTGGCGGTGATTGCCGGCGCTTCGCATTGATCCGGCGCTGCCGGTCGGCCCCGACCGCTTGGTTGGGTGGCATGGTGTAGACAGAGAAGAAGCCCGGCGAATGGCCGGTCAGTCGGCTGAGGCAGACCATGCGCAACCAGTCGTCCACACGGTCGAACGCGCCGGCGCGTGTGCGCTCGGTGAACCACGCGCGGAGGGACGCCAAGCGGCCGAGCACGGTTTCGTGGAAGAAGACGCGCAGGTTGCCCAGCAGTACGCCTTCCGGCGGAGCGGCGAATGACGGGATTTCCGCCAACCGTGCGGCGACCTCTTCGAGCACAGGCGGGACCAGACGCGGACGCAGCAGCATCGCTGACAGCGGATTGATATCGTTGCCGATCGGTCGGCGGCCCATAAGCGCAGCCTGCAACGGCGCCGTGCCGCGCCCCATGAAGGGGTCGTAAACCGAGTCGCCCGGCCGGGTCAGCCGCTCGATAAAAAAGGCCGGCAATTGCGGCTTGAAGCAGGCTCGATAACTGATCTCGTGCAGCCGACTCGCCCGCCGCTGTCCCGAGGTCCAGAACTCATTAATGAAATAAGGAACGCCATTCCGTTCTGCGATTTGGGTCCGGCGGTCACGGTAACAGAACGCACGCAGGCCTTCGGTAAACGTGGATGGTTGCTCCGGCACCGAGGTCTCCAACACCAATGGAAGCTGAAAGTCGACCGCAGAAGAATGGACTGCACCCATATCGGTGATGCTAGCTAAAGTCGGCCGTTTGACTCAACGCCCCTCCGGCGCCCTTGCCGGCGCTGCGCCGATCAGGGCGTCGCGGGTGACGAGGGCGGCGAGCGCGTCTTCGTCCATGTCTTCCGTGCCTTCCGGGCGGCGCGGCAGCACGATGTAGCGGAGGTCCGCCGTGCTGTCGTGCACGCGGACCTCGACATCGGCCGGCAGCGCCGTACCGAACTCCGCCAGCACGGCGCGCGGCTCGCGGACGACGCGCGCCCGGTAGGCCTTCTTCTTGTACCAGGCGGGCGGCAGGCCCAGCACCATGCGCGGGTAACAGGAGCAGAGCGTGCAGACGATGACATTGTGGACGCGCCCGGTGTTCTCGACCACGCGCACGGTCGGGCTGTGCTCCAGCTCGTAGCCTTCCTCCGCCAGCACGCCGGCCGCATCCTCCAGCAGGCGTGCCTTGAAGTCCGGGTCGGTCCAGGCGCGGGCGACGAGGCGCGCGCCGTTCGCCGGCGTCAGGCCGTCCATCGCCTCGATCCGGCGCTGGATAGCCTCGGCGGTGAAGACGCCTTTCTCCACCAGCAGTTCGCGGATCGCGCGCTCCAGCGGCTCGTAGTCGCTCGACGGGTCGTCGGCGGCTTGGGGGTGGGCGTGTGCGGCGTGTGCGTCGTTCATGGCCTGTCCTCCAGCGGCTGGAGCCAGTGTTCGTAGATGTCGGCGTCGAGCGTGTCCGCCGGCCCGCCGGCATAGCCGTTCCAAAGGTCGGCCTGCCGGAAGCGCACCTGGTAGAGCGCGAGCGGCGGGCCGCCCGGCCGGAAATAGGCGAGCGCCTCGGGGTTGGGGAACCGGCCGAGACAGGCCGTCACCACGCCCTCGCGGCCCTTGAGATAACCGGGCACACGGTGGTGGCCGGCATGGAAGCGGTCGTCCACCCGCACCCTGGCGCCATTGGCAATCACGGCGGCGGTCCTCCTTCGCCTGCGAGCCGCGCCTCGATGTCGGCGCGGTCCAGAATCTCCAATGCTTCCAGCTCCCGTCGCAAGGCCGCAAGCCGGCGGTCGTGCCAGGCGCCGCCCTCCGAGGCATCCTCGCGCAACGCCTCCATCGTCCGGCGGTGCGCTTCGACGAGCTTTGCCTCGCCGCTGTCTGCGAGCAGCGAGAGCAGCGCTTCCACCCGCCGCTCGTAGAGCGTCGGGTGCCGCGGCTCTGCTGCTGCGTCATCTGGGACCGGACCGTGCATCGCGCCCAAGCATAGCCCCGCCTATGCGCCCGGAACAGACTGTGCAAGACTCGGTCCGCGTGAATTTTCGAGGAGGAATGCCGATGTCCGAGCGCCGCACCACCCGCCTGAAACGCCTTGTGCAGGCGCCCGAGATTCTGGTTGCGCCGGGCGTCGTGGACGGCATCGGCGCGCGCCTTGTGGCGAAGGCCGGCTTCGATGCGATCTACATGACCGGGGCCGGGGCGACTGCCAGCCGGCTCGGGATGCCGGATGTCGGCCTGCTGACCATGACCGAGATGGCCGACAATGCCGGCCGCATCGCCGATGCCTCGGGCCTGCCGCTGGTCGCGGATGCCGACACGGGCTACGGGGGCCCGGTGAATGTGCGCCGCACCGTCCAGGCCTATGAGCGCGCAGGCGTCGCCGGGCTGCATATCGAGGACCAGTCCTGGCCGAAGCGCTGCGGGCACCTGGCCGGCAAGACCGTGATCCCGAAGGCGGACATGGTGGCCAAGATCAAGGCGGCCTGCGATGCGCGAATCGATCCCGACTTCCAGGTCATCGCGCGCTGCGACGCCATTGCGGTGGAGGGCTGGGAGCCGGCTATCGAGCGCGTGGAGGCCTATGAAGAAGCGGGTGCCGACATCCTCTTCATCGAGGCGATGACCACGATGGAGCAGCTCGGCTTCGCGCCGAAGCATTTCGGCGCGCCCTGCCTCTTCAACATGGCCGGCAGCGGCAAGACGCCGGATCTCTCGGCGGCGGAGATGGAGGCGCTCGGCTTTGGCATCGCGATCTTCCCCGGCATCACGATCTCGGCGGCCATTCCCGCCATGACCCGTGCGCTCGAGACGCTGAAGGATACCGGCGACGTCCGGCCGATGCGCAACGAATTCGCCTCCTTCCGCGAGTATTTCGACCTGATGGGCATGGCCGAGGTGCAGGCGCTCGAAGCCCGCTATGCGGTCGATGACTCGGCCCGCGTCGGCTACTGAGGACAGTCTGCCATGCCTGCCACGATGTTCGACAAGATCTGGGATGCCCACACGATCCTGGAGCGCGAGGGCAACACCCTCCTGCATGTCGCTTTCCACCTCTGCCATGACGGCTCGGCCGGCGGTTTCGCCAAGCTGAGGGAGCGCGGCCTCGCCGTGCGCCGGCCGGACCGCATGGCCGGCACGCCCGACCACTACGTGCCGACCACCAGCCGGCGCATCGAGGACCTCGCCAACGAGGACATGAAGCGCATCTTCCGCGCCTTCGGCGAGAACTTCTCCGCTAACGGGATCACGCATTTCCCGGTGGAGGACGCGCGCCAGGGCATCATCCATGTCGTCGGCCCGGAGCAGGGCTTCACGCAGCCGGGGCTGGTGATCGTCTGCGGCGACAGCCACACCTCGACGCACGGGGCGGTCGGGGCCATCGCCTTCGGCATCGGCTCCTCGGAAGTCGCCCATGTCATGGCGACGCAGGCGCTCTGGCAGAAGCGTCCCGGGACGATGCGCGTCACCATCGATGGCGAGCGTCCCTTCGGCGTGACCGGCAAGGATGCGATTCTGGCCGTTATCGCCCATATCGGGGCGGTCGGCGGCACGGGCTATGCCGTCGAATATGCGGGCTCGCTCATCCGCGCCTTTTCGATGGAGGAGCGGCTGACGGTCTGCAACATGTCGATCGAGGCGGGCGCGCGCTGCGGCATGATCGCGCCCGACGACAAGACCCTCGACTATCTGAAGGGCCGCCCGTTCGCGCCGTCCGGCGCCGAATGGGACAAGGCCGCGGCCTACTGGCGGAGCCTGCCCTCCGATCCCGGAGCCGCGTTCGACCGCGAAGAGGCGCTGGACGGCGCGGCGCTGGCGCCGATGGTGACCTGGGGCACGAGCCCGGAGAACGCCGTCGCCGTGACCGGGCGAGTGCCGGACCCGGCGGAGGAGGCCGATGAGGAACGCCGCGCCGCGCTTGAGGGCGCCATCGACTATATGGACCTGAACGCTGGGCAGGCGATCACCGACATCGAGGTGGACCGGGTGTTCATTGGCTCCTGCACCAACAGCCGCATCGAGGACCTGCGTGCTGCCGCGAAGGTGGTGGCAGGCCGCCGGATCAGGGTCGGACACGCCTTTGTGTCGCCCGGCTCCGGCCTGATCAAGAAGCAGGCGGAGGCGGAGGGGCTCGATCGCATCTTCACCGAGGCTGGTTTCGAGTGGCGGGAGAGCGCGTGTTCGATGTGCGTCGGCATGAACGGCGATATCGCGCGCCCCGGCGAGCGCACCGCGTCCACCTCCAACCGCAATTTCCGCGGGCGGCAGGGGCCGGGCGTGCGCACCCATCTGGTGAGCCCGGCAATGGCGGCTGCGGCGGCGGTCAGCGGACGCTTCGCCGATGTGCGCGAATTCGGCTGAGGGGGAGGAGCGAGGACATGGAACCGTTCAAGACCTTCTCCGCCGTCGCCGCGCCGCTCGACATGTTGAATGTCGATACCGACCAGGTGATCCCCGCTCGCTTTCTCAGCCGCCCGCTGGACGAGCGCTACGGCACTTATCTCTTCCACGACCTGCGCTTCGATGCCGAGGGCGCCGAGAGGCCGGATTTCGTGCTGAACCGGGAGGGGTTCCGGGGTGCCGAAGTGCTGGTCGCCGACAGGAATTTCGGCTGCGGCTCCTCGCGCGAAAATGCGGTGACGGCGCTGGTGGAGGCCGGTTTCCGAACGGTGATCGCGCCCTCCTTCGGCGATATCTTCTACAGCAATTCGCTGAAGAACGGCTTCCTGCCGGTCCGCCTGCCGGACGAGACCTGCCGGCGGCTGCGCGAGATGCTGCATGAGGGACCGGGCGGGGAGGTCACGGTCGATCTGGAGAGCCAGACGGTCACCGCGCCCGACCAGTCCACCTGGAGCTTCGAGATCGACCCGTTCCAGAAGAACAAGGTGCTGCAGGGGCTCGACGATATCGACTTCACCATGCAGTTCCTCGGCGAGATCGAAGCCTTCGAGCGGGACTACGACAAGCGCATGACCTGGGTGACGACGCGGCCGCACCAGGGGGCCTGACGGCGTAAACTTGACGGATGAGGTTGCGCGTACGGCTTTATACGAAAAATTTCTGCGCATGGGGTTGAAAATTGCGCATAGTCGCACCAGATTGCGTGTAGAGTCATACGCGCAATTTGGAGCGGCAAGGTGCAAAGGCGCACACGGGAAGACAACCTGCAAGCAATAGAATGGGTCGTGCGCGGTCGCCCGGAAGGCGCGACCATGCAGGAAATCGCCGCGGCGCTGGAGACCGCGCCGCCGCGCCGGACCCTGCAATATCGTCTCAAGACTCTCGTGGACAGCGAACGACTCGCAATGGACGGCTCGGGCCGATGGGCGCGCTACCGGGCGCCGAGAATCATGCTGTCGGAGTCGCCGCATTTTTCGGTGTTGGCGGAGCCGCCGCAGTCGTTCGCGGGAGCCGCTCCGGAGAAGCCCGCAACACCCGCACAACCGCTGTCCGAGGCAGGCGACGGGATTCTGAACTATGTGCGCCGCCCGGTCGCGGGCCGCGAGCCGGTCGGCTATGAGCCGGCGTTCCTTTTCTCATATCGCCCCAATGAGAGCTTCTACCTCTCGCAGGACGAGCGGGCGCAGCTTCGGGAAGTCGGCCGGGCGGGCGTCGCGGAGCAGCCTGCCGGTACCTACGCCAAGCAGATACTCAACCGGCTTCTGATCGACCTTTCGTGGAATTCGAGCCGGCTCGAGGGCAACACCTATTCGCTGCTCGACACCTTGCGTTTGATCGAGGCCGGCGAGGCGGCGGAGGGGAAGGACCGGCGCGATGCGCAGATGATCCTCAACCACAAGAGCGCGATCGAGTTCCTCGTCGATGCGGCGGAGGATATCGGCTTCAACCGCTACACGATCCTCAATCTGCATGCGGCGCTCGCGGACAATCTGCTGCCCGACCCGGATGCGCCCGGCCGTCTCCGGCGGCTCGGTGTGGGCATTCACGGCTCCGTCTTCCATCCGCTGGAGGCGCCGCAGCTTGTCGAGGAGTGTTTCGACCGGCTTCTCACCACGGCGGCTGCGATAGAGGACCCGTTCGAGCAGGCCTTCTTCGCGATGGTGCAATTTCCCTATCTGCAGCCCTTCGACGACGTGAACAAGCGGGTGTCCCGCCTCGCTGCGAATATCCCGCTTATCAGGGCGAACCTCTCGCCCCTGTCGTTCGAGGATGTGCCGCGGGACCTCTACACGGAAGCCATTCTGGGAGTGTACGAACTGAGGCGTGTCGAACTGCTTCGCGACGTGTTCCTGTGGGCCTGTCGGCGTTCGGCCGCCCGCTATGCCGCCGTGCGGCAGTCGCTCGGCGAGCCGGATCCGTTCCGGCTGCAGCACCGGGCGGCGCTGCATGAGGTCGTCGGCGCCGTTATTCGCGGCCGCATGGACAAGATGCGGGCCAACGCTCATGTCGAGGCCTGGACCGCCCGGCATGTCGATGAGCCGGACCGCGGGCGCTTCTGCGAGATCGCCGAGCGTGAGCTCCTCGGGCTGCATGAGGGCAATTTCGCGCGCTACCGGGTCAGGCCGTCCGAGTTCTCGGCTTGGCAGAACGCATGGCGCGGATAGGGGGCGGGGCCGGTTTCCCGGCTAGCCGCGCCGCCGCCCCGTCAGTGCGGCGCCGGTTTCGATGAGGCTTTCGATCTCCGCCGGGGCGTAACCGGCTTCGGCCAGCACCTCGCGGGTGGCGTTGCCGAAGAATGGCGGGGCGGCGCGCACGCTGCCGGGCGTGCGCGAGAGCTTGGCGGCGATGCCGGGCGCCTCCCATTCGTCGCCCTCTACCGAGGCGCGCATCCCCCGGTGCAGCGTGTGCGGGTGGGTGAACACCTCGGGGATCGCGTTGACGGGCCCCGCCGGCACGCCCTGGCGCAGCAGCGTTTCGCAGAGTTCATCGCACTCGAAATCCGCGAGCTTCGCTTCCAGCAGCGGCTTCAGTTCGGCGCGGTTGCGCGAGCGGGCGGCATTGTCCGCAAAGCGCGCATCCTCCGCGAGCGCGCCCGCGCCGATGGCGGCGCAGAAACGCGCCCACTGGCCGTTGTTGCCGATGGCGAGGAACGCCTGCTTGTCCCGTGTGCGGAAGGCGTCATAGGGGTAGATGTTGGGATGGGCATTGCCGGTGATCGCCGGCGCCTTGCCTGACATGAGCCAGTTCGGCGCCTGGGGATGCAGCAGGGCGACGGCGCAATCGTAAAGCGTGAGATCGAGGAACTGGCCGCGGCCGGACCGCTCGCGTTCCAGCAGCGCCATCAGGATGGCGATGACCGCGTTGAGGCCGGTGCCCATATCGACCATCGGCGTGCCGACGCGGACTGGGCCGCTCTCGGGTGAGCCGTTGACGCTCATCATGCCGGACATCGCCTGGATCACGGCGTCGTAGCCGGGGAAGCCGCCGAGCGGTCCGTCGGCGCCGAAGCCCGTGATCCGGCAATGCACCAGCCGCGGGAAGCGCCGGCTCAGCACCTCCTCATAGCCGAGGCCCCATTTCTCGAGTGTGCCGGGCTTGAAGTTGTCGGCGATGACATCCGCGCCTTCCAGCAGGCGCAGCAGTGCCGCCTTGCCCTCGTCCTTCGACAGGTCGAGGCCGATGGAGCGCTTGTTGCGGTTGACGCCCTGGAAATAGGCGGCCTCGCCGTCGGCGCGGAAAGGCGGCCCCCAATCCCGCGTCTCGTCGCCCTGCGGCGGCTCGACCTTGACGACCTCGGCGCCGTGGTCGGCGAGGATCATGGTGCAATAGGGGCCGCCGAGCACCCGCGTGCAGTCGATCACGCGAGTGCCGGCAAGCGCGCCTCCGGAATGCGGCATGGGAGCGGGACTCCTCGGGAAGCGGAGCGGGAAGACCCGGAACCTAACGGCTGCGGCCGCGGCGCGAAAGCGCCGGAGCGGAAACCCGCCTCGACGCCCTCCGGCTGCGCAGGCGCCGTCAGGGCTGCCGGAGGAGCGGGCCGCGCTGCGACGACTGCGGGCGCCGGGAGGACAATTCCTGCTGCACGGCAAGCGCGAGTCCGATGAGGATGAAGTGGGGCCGGTCGGTCCAGAACGGGACAGTGGGGTGAAACTGACTGTTGACCAGATAGGCGACCAACGCGCCGCAGAGCGCCGCGATCGGGGAGGCGGCGCCAAGGTCCGGAAACCGCGCCGCCATGCGTGCGGAACGAGCGAGCGAGCGAAATACGAGGAGGTAGAGCAACATCGCCAGGATCATGCCCGGGAACCCGTATATGACGAGTATCGTCAGAAACTGGTTATGCGGAAAAGTGAACGAGAGGGTTCTGACGATATCCAGATGTTCTCTCAGGTCGATATATCTGCCCGGTTGATAGTGCGCGCCTCCCCAGGGATGATCCAGGGCATGTCCGATTGCTGCGACCGTCTGCAGCACCCGGCTGCGATTCCCCTTGTCCCGGAAGTCGAATATGCGCTCATCCTGTATCGTTCCCTTCGGTTCGATGCCGAGATACGCCTCCCTCATCTCGCGCTTGACCTCGTCCAGCGTCACCTCGCGGCTCGCCGGCCCGGAAACGAGTTCAAGCGTGAAGTCTCCGGCAAGTGCCGGGCGGAAGGTGGTTGCCTCGACGACATGCTGGCTGGCCGGCAGGTTTGGAAAGACCATTCGGGATTGGGACTGAGCGCCGGTTCCGCCGCTGTCGCCCGCTCCCAGGGCCGGCGGCAGCAAGTGCGTTCTCAGATACAGGTTCGGAACGGCATCCCCGGACGACAGAACGACGGTTACTTCCCGGTTCCGGGCCAGGACAAAACCGTAATAGCGGGCATGGCTGCCCGGTTGCTGCACCGAAGCGGCGCAGCCGTCATGGCTCCATCTTCCCCGGACGAACAGGCGCTCGGACAGCAATCCCAGATGCTCGATGCAAGGTTTACCCCCCCCCCCCGGCTGTTTCCCCCCGGCTGTTTCGATCTTCCGGCGCGCGGACATTCTGGAGCGTGACAAATGCGCCCGCACCCGCGGCAATCAAAACGACTGTCAATGCGGCCTTTCGCCAAAATATGGCCCTGTAGGCAGGAGGCATCAATAGCGGGGACGCGATGACGACAATGAAGCCGCACAGCGCGCCCAACATCGCGGATCGGGTCGTATTAGCGATCGCGCCTGCCACGAGAACCAGCAGGATTGCGAGGAAAACGCCGTCCCACATCGTTCGCCGGATTCGGCCCTGCAAGGGGTTGTAGAGGTGAAGCGCGAAAGCCATCGGCAGAGCGGGCGCCAGTCGATAAGCGAAGGTCGGGATGCTGAAGGACAACCAGGCAATCCTTCCATTGGAAACCACCGTCCCGGCCTGCTACGGCCAAGGGGCGGCGATCTTCAGCCAAATCGCCCAGAACGGATTGCCGATATAGATCACCGCCAGCCCGAACAACGCCGACACGCAGGTTGCAACGATGATCGTTGCGGCCATGAGTCTGGCCCTGAAGACGCTCGTCACTGTCAGGCACACCGCCGCCATGACGCCGGGGGCCATCGCCGTCTCCGCTATGCGCGCCGCCCGGACCGGGGCGCCGGCGAGGAAGCCGTGAACGACGCCGGCCCACGCCAGGAACGCCAGCGCGGCGGCGCACGGGAGAAGGAGCGGCCGGGGAACGGCGGCGCCTCGCGCGGCGGCGGCCGTTCGTCAGCGCCATGCACAGAGCCGCCGCGGCGAGAATAATGGCCGGACCTTCCAGGGCTCCGACCGACAGGGACGCGCTGTCGAACCAGACGACGGCCACGATGGCGGCCAGCAGCATCATGTACGCCGATCCCGATGCCAGCCTGGATAATCGGCTGCCGATCTGCGCCACCTTTCGCCCCCTTCCCGCAATCCGTCCGATGATGTCGCCGCGGGGAACGAAATACAATTGCGGACGGTCCGGTCTGCGGGGCGCGTCTTGATGCCGCCGGCCCGCTCGGCTAGCTACGGGGTGCCGGTTGCCGGCGGAGCGGGAGGAGACGATGAACCTGTCGAGGATGCTGGCGGCGCGGGCCGCGGAGGGGCGGCCGGTGCGGGTCGGCGTGATCGGCTGCGGCAAGTTCGGGGCGATGTTCCTCTCCCAGGCCGGCCGGACGACGGGCATGCATGTTGTCGGCGTGGCCGACCTCGACCTCGAGCGGGCGCGCTCGCAACTGGCGCGCATCGCCTGGCGGGCGGAGCGCTACGGCGCCGCATCCTTCGCCGAGGCGTCGCGGAACGGCGCCACATACCTCACCGAGGACGCCCATGCGCTCATCCGGGCCGACGGTATCGAGGTAATCGTGGAAGCGACGGGGAATCCGGCCGCCGGCATCCGCCATGCGCTCGCCTGCTTCGAAGCGGGACGCCACGTCGTCATGGTGAATGTCGAGGCGGACGTCCTCGCCGGGCCGCTGCTCGCGCGCCGGGCGGAGGAGGCGGGCGTGGCCTGCGCCATGGCCTACGGCGACCAGCCGGCGCTGATCTACGAAATGGTGGACTGGGCGCGCACTTGCGGGCTGGAGGTCGTGGCGGCCGGCAAGGGCACCAAGCATATGGCGCACTACCACCAGTCCACGCCCGAGACCGTGTGGGACTATTACGGCATCGACGCCGGGCGCGCGGCGATGGGTGGCATGAATGCGCAGATGTTCAACTCCTTCGTCGATGGCACCAAGTCCGGCATCGAAATGGCGGCCGTGGCCAATGCCACCGGCCTCAACGTGCCCCGCAAGGGCCTGTCCTTCCGCCCCGCCTCCGTTTACGAGCTCGCCGATCTGCTGAAGCCCGAGGCCGACGGCGGCACGCTGGAAGGCCGCGGCGGCTATGTGGAGGCGGTCTCCTGCTTCGGCGCGAACGGGCAGGAAGTGCCGAACCATCTGCGCCAGGGGGTCTATGTCACCTTCGCCGGGGCGGACGAGTATGTGCAGCGCTGTTTCGCCGAATACCACGTCTCGACCGACGCGAGCGGCGAATATGCAGCGCTCTGGCGGCCCTCGCACCTGATCGGCCTCGAACTCGGCGTGTCGGTGGCGACGGCGGCGCTTCGCGGCGAATCCACGGGCCATGCCGAGGGCTGGGTGGGCGATGTCGTCGCGACAGCCAAACGAGACCTCCGCGCCGGCGATTCTCTGGACGGGGAGGGCGGCTATTGCGTCTGGGGCAAGCTGATGTCGGCGGCCGACTCGCTGGCGCTCGGCGGGCTGCCCATCGGCCTTGCCCACGGTGTGCGGCTCCGCAACGCCATACCCGTCGGCCGGCCTGTGACCTGGGACGATGTGGAGATCGACCGGCATGACGCGACGGTCGCCTTCCGGCGCGAGATGGAGCGCGCCTTCGCTTGACGGGAGGCGCCGTATCGGAGGCCGCAGGAGGGCCGCTGCCCGCCTGGCGCGCGCAGGTCGAGGCGAAGACGCTGAGCGGCGATCCGGACCAGGAAGCCTGCGCCAGGGCTCTGCAGCAACTGCATGACGAGCTTCGGAAACGGCCGCCGGCCGGCCCGGGAACCGTCGGGCTGCTGGGCCGGCTCGGGCTGGCGCGCCGGCCCGAACCGGCGGCGGAGGCGCCGCGGGGTATCTACATTCACGGCGCGGTCGGGCGCGGCAAGTCCATGCTGATGGACCTGTTCTTCGAAACCGCGCCGGTCAAGCGCAAGCGGCGGGTCCATTTCCACGCCTTCATGGCGGAGGTCCACGACCGGGCGCACCGGATGCGGAAGCGGACGGGCGATCCGATTCCGGGCCTTGCCTTGGCTGTTGCGTCGGAGGCGGTGCTGCTCTGTTTCGACGAGTTCCAGGTGGACAACATCGCCGATGCGATGATCCTCGGGCGGCTGTTCGAGGCGCTGTTGGCGCATGGGGTCACCGTGGTCGCGACCTCCAACACGGCGCCGGCGGACCTCTACCGCAACGGCCTGCAGCGCGAGCGCTTCCTGCCCTTCATCGACATGCTGGAGCGGCGCCTGCAGGTGCTCGAACTGGCCGGTGACGGCGACCACAGGCTGGCGCGGCTCCGGGGCCGGAGAGTCTATCACACGCCGCTCGACAAGGCCGCGGCGGGCGAGCTCGACCTGGCCTTCCGCGATCTCACCGACCTGGACCGGGGTGCGCCCGACACGGTCCCGGTGCGCGGACGCGAGATCCCGGTGCCGGAAGCGGCGCGCGGCGTGGCGCGCTTCCATTTCGACGACCTCTGCCGGAGGCCGCTCGGCGCGGGCGACTACCTGGCGCTGGCGGCCCGGTTCCACACTTTCGTCCTGGCCGGCGTGCCCGCAATGCGCCCGGAAGACCGCAACGAGGCGCGCCGCTTCGTCAACCTCATCGACGCCCTTTACGAAGCGCGCTGCAACCTCGTTTTGTCCGCCGCCGCGAGCCCCGGCGATCTCTATCCCAAGGGCCTTGGAGCCGATGTTTTTCGCCGCACAACATCGCGCTTGATCGAGATGCAGGCAGAGGACTATATCGCGCGCCGCCACATGGCCGCTTGAACGCCGACTCCCAGCCGCCATATCTCCCGCGCGAGGTGCCCCCATGCCTGCCTATCTGGGGCCTGTCCTGCCGATCCTGGCAGCCGCGGCGCTGCTCCAGCTCGGCAACGGGTTGCTTGCCACCCTTATCGGCGTGAGGCTGGAAAGCGCCGGTTTCGCCGCTACCGTGGCGGGCCTGGTGACGACCGCCTATTTCGCAGGCCAGCTCATCGGGTCCAGCCTGTCGGGCCGCGTCATCAATCGCGTGGGCCACATTCGCGCCTTCGCGAGCTTTGCGACGGTGCTTTCCGCAGCGGCGCTGATCTATGCCCTGGCCGGCGGACCGTTCGTCTGGTCGGCTGTCCGGTTCGCCAACGGTTTTGCGATGGCGGGCGTTCTGCTGGCCATGGAAAGCTGGCTGAATCATGTGTCCGGCAATGCCCGCCGGGGCTCCGCGCTCTCGGTCTATATGGCGGTCTGCTATGCCGCGCTGGGCGTCGGTCCGCTCCTGATGACGATCGAGGAACCGGGCGGCTTCGCACTCTTCAGCGTCGCGTCGATACTGATGGGCCTGTCGCTGCTTCCGATGTCGCTTTCGAACCGGGCCCAGCCCGGCGTCGCGCAGCCCTCCCGGCTGCGGTTCCGGGACCTTGTCCGCATCTCGCCGCTCGGGATTGCCGGCGCCATTTTGGCCGGCGCCATGATCGCGCCGCTGATCGGCCTGACATCGGTCTATGCGATATCGGCCGGCCACGGCGTTTCCGGCGCGGCGGCGTTCTGGCTTGCGCTGATCGGCGGCGGCTTCGCGCTTTCCTTCCCGATAGGCCGCCTTTCGGATCGTATCGAGCGGCGGCTGGTCCTGTCAGGCGTCTGCTTTGCGGCGCTTGCGACCGCGCTCGTGTTCCGGGCTGTCGGCGACGGATCGCTTGAGGTGCTGATGCTCTTCGGCGCGGTGTTCGGCGGCCTCGTTTTCGCCGCCTATCCGCTGGCTGCCGCGCATACCAACGATCATCTCCCGCCCGAGGACAGCGTGCCGGCAGCGGCCGGACTGCTGATCGCTTTCGGGGCGGGTGCGGTGGCCGGCCCCCCCGTCGCGGCGCTCGCCATGGACCTGGCCGGGCCGGGGGCGCTGTTCGACAGTGTGGCCGTGATCGCCGCCGGGCTCGGGCTGTTTGCGCTCTACCGGCGCACCCGCCGGGCGGACGTGGACGAAGCCGAGAAAGGCGCCTTTGTCGTGCTGCCGCGCACCTCGCCCGCGGCCTATGAAATGGACCCCTGGTCGGGCGATGCGACCGCTGGCGAACCGCTTGTCGGAGATGACGAAAGCCATTAGGTTGCGGTCGGCAGCGGCGTCGCGGCGATTGGGGTGATTTGGATGGCGCGTAACAGGATCGGGCTGGTCGGTGCGGGCAATATCGGGGGCACGCTCGCCCATCTGGCTGGCCTCAAGGAATTGGGCGATGTAGTGCTGTTCGACATTGTCGAGGGCATGCCGCAGGGCAAGGCGCTCGACCTTGTCGAAAGCTCGCCGGTAGAAGGCTTCGACGCCCGGATCTCCGGTACCGGCAGCTATGAGGCGCTGGAGGGCTGCGATGTCGTCATCGTCACCGCCGGCGTGGCGCGCAAGCCGGGCATGAGCCGCGACGACCTGGTCGGAATCAACACGAAGGTGATGGGTTCGGTCGGCGAAGGCCTGAAGCGTTATTGCCCGGATGCCTTCGTGATCTGCATTACCAACCCGCTCGATGCGATGGTGGCGGTATTGCAGGGCGTTACCGGCTTTGCGCCCGTCAAGGTCGTCGGCATGGCGGGTGTGCTGGACACGGCGCGCTTCCGCTACTTCCTCGCCGAGGAGTTCGATGTCTCGGTGGAGGATGTGACGGCGTTCGTGCTCGGCGGGCACGGCGACAGCATGGTGCCTCTGGTCAACTATTCGGCGGTCGCCGGCATCCCGGTGCCGGACCTGGTCGCGATGGGCTGGACGACGGAACAGCGGGTCGCCGATATCGTGCAGCGCACCCGCGACGGCGGTGCGGAGATCGTCAATCTCCTCAAGACCGGCTCGGCGTTCTACGCGCCCGCCTCGGCGGCGATCCAGATGGCCGAGAGCTATCTGAAGGACAAGAAGCGCGTGCTGCCCTGCGCCGCCTGGCTGGACGGCGAATACGGCGTGAGCGGCCTTTATGTGGGCGTACCGGCGGTGATCGGCGCCGGCGGCGTCGAACGCATCGTCGAAATCCGCCTGTCCGAGGCCGACCGCGCCGCGTTCGACGAGTCGGTGGCGACGGTGCGGGAATTGGTCGAGGTCGCGGAACGGATGCGCGCGCAGGCAGCGGGTTAGCGCGGATGTTTGGGGCCGGTTTCCCCGATGGGGGCGATCGCGCCGCCGCGGCGGCAGGAAACGATGACGGAGCGGGTCGCATGGCAATAGCGTGCGCGCGGCGCAGCCTCGGATGAATGTCCACGAATACCAGGCGAAGGCGGTGCTCGCGCGCTTCGACGTGCCGGTGCCGCGCGGCCAGGTGGCCTATACCGTCGACGAGGCCGTCGAGGGCGCGAAAAAGCTCGGGGGGCCGGTCTGGGTGGTCAAGGCGCAGATCCACGCCGGCGGGCGCGGTAAGGCCGGCGGCGTCAAGCTGGTCCGCTCGGTTCCGGAGGTGCGCGAGGCGGCGGCGGCGCTGCTGGGCAGTACGCTCGTCACCCACCAGACGGGACCCGAAGGGCAGAAGGTCAAGCGCACCTATGTCGAGGAAGGCTGCGACATCGCCCGCGAGCTTTACCTCTCGATGCTTGTGGACCGGACCGGCGGGCGCGTTACGGTCGTCGCATCAACCGAAGGCGGCATGAATATCGAGGAGGTGGCCGAGGCGGCGCCCGAGAAGATCGTGACCTTCCCGATCGACCCGGCGACCGGGGTGCAGCCGCATCACGGCCGCCGCCTCGCTTCCGGCTTCGGGCTCGCGTCGGCCGAGGCCGGCCAGGCGGCAAGGCTCCTCGCCAATCTTTACCGCGCCTTCACGGAACTCGACGCCAGCCTGATCGAGATCAACCCCCTGGTCGTGACCGGCGGCGGCGCGCTTCTCGCGCTGGATGCGAAGATGAGCTTCGACGACAATGCGCTCTTCCGCCGGCCCGGCGTCGAGGAGCTGCGCGACGAGGACGAGGAAACGCCGGTGGAGCGGCAGGCGGAGGCCCTCGGCTTCAGCTACGTCAAGCTCGACGGCAATATCGGCTGCATGGTGAACGGTGCCGGCCTCGCCATGGCGACGATGGACATCATCAAGCTGCACGGCGCGGAGCCCGCCAACTTCCTCGATGTCGGCGGCGGCGCCGACAAGGAGCGCGTCATCAGCGCGTTCAAGATCATCCTGTCCGATCCCAATGTCGAAGCGATCCTGGTCAATATCTTCGGCGGCATCATGCAATGCGACGTGATTGCGGCCGGCGTTGTGGAGGCCGCGCACGAAGTCAGCCTCGATGTGCCGCTGGTGGTGCGCCTGGAAGGCACCAATGTCGAGCAGGGCAGGCGCATCCTCGCCCGGTCCGGGCTGCCGATTACCGCTGCGGACGACCTGAGCGATGCGGCGGCCAGGGTCGTCGCCGCCGTCGGGGAGGGCTGACGCCATGGCGGTGCTGATCGACGAGAACACCCGCGTGATCTGCCAGGGGATTACCGGCAGGCAGGGCACCTTCCATTCGAAGCAGGCCATCGACTACGGCACGCGGATGGTCGGCGGGGTGGCGCCCGGCAAGGGCGGGCGCCGCCATCTCGGGCTGCCGGTGTTCGACACCGTGGCCGGGGCGAAGGCCGAAACCGGGGCCGATGCGACGGTCATCTATGTGCCGCCCCCGTTCGCGGCGGATGCAATGCTGGAGGCGGCCGCCGCGGAGATCCCGCTCATCGTGTGCATTACCGAAGGCGTGCCGGTGCTCGATATGGTGCGCGTCAAGCGGGCCGTTGCCGGCTCGGGCTCCCGGTTGATCGGGCCGAATTGTCCGGGGGCCATCACCCCCGATGCGTGCAAGATCGGCATCATGCCGGGCCATATCCACCGGCGCGGCCGCATCGGGATCGTTTCACGCTCCGGCACGCTGACCTACGAGGCCGTTGCGCAGACCACCGCCGCCGGCCTGGGGCAGTCTACCTGTATCGGTATCGGCGGCGACCCGGTCAACGGCACCGATTTCATCGATTGCCTCAAGCTCTTCCATGACGATCCGGAGACCGAAGGCATCGTTATCATCGGCGAGATCGGCGGCAGCGCGGAAGAAGATGCGGCGGCGTTCTACGCCGCCTTGCCGAACCGCAAGCCGGCCGTGGGTTTCATCGCCGGGGCGTCCGCACCGCCGGGCAAGCGCATGGGCCATGCCGGGGCCATCGTATCCGGCGGCAAGGGCACGGCGGAGAACAAGATCGACGCCTTTGCCGAGGCGGGTATTCTGGTCAGCCGGTCGCCCGCTGCGCTCGGTGAGACCATGCTGGAGGCCCTGGGCCGCTAGCGCGCCGGCAGGGAGGCGGGAAGGAGGTAACGAGGCAATGGCCGTATCTTCCGGTGCGGACGATTTCCTGCATGGCGGCAATGCCGTCTTCATCGCGGAACTCTACGAACAATACCTGCGCGATCCGGGTTCGGTGGACGATAGCTGGACGGGCTTCTTCGCCGAGCTGAAATCGAACGGGCGGGCGGACCGGGCTCCCGCGCCCGCCGCCTGGGGCCGGATGCGCCCGCAAGTGATCGCCAACGGGCACGATGCGGTTCTTGCGGATAACGGAGCCATCGAGGAACTGGGGGAAGGCGGGCGGCAGGGAACGCTCGATTCGATCCGGGCGCTGATGCTCATCCGCGCCTACCGGGTGCGCGGCCATCTCTATGCCAGGCTGGACCCGCTGGGCCTGCACGAACCGGAACACCATCCCGAACTCGACCCTGCGACCTACGGTTTCGGCGAAGACGACTGGGACCGCCCGATCTTCATCGACGGCGTGCTCGGCCGCGAGCGGGCCAGCATGCGCGAGATCATGGCGGCCGTGCGCGACATCTACTGTTCGAGCATCGGCGTCGAGTTCATGCATATCCAGGATCCCGACCAGAAGGCCTGGATCCAGCAGCGTATCGAGCGGCCGCTCAACCGCACCGAGTTCACCGAACGCGGCCGCCGGGCCATCCTGGAGCGGCTGACGGAGGCCGAGGTTTTCGAGCATTTCCTCGACCGCAAATATATCGGCACCAAGCGCTTCGGCCTCGAAGGCGGCGAGACGCTGATTCCGGCTCTGGAACAGATCATCAAGCGCGGCGGCGAGATGGGCCTGGAAGAGGCCGTGGTCGGCATGGCCCATCGAGGGCGGCTGAATGTGCTCGCCAATTTCATGGGCAAGCCCTTCCAGGCGATATTCTCCGAGTTCCAGGGCCAGCCCGCGAACCCCGAGGACGTGCAGGGCTCGGGCGATGTGAAATACCATCTCGGCACATCGTCGGACCGCGAGTTCGACGGCAATGTCGTCCATCTTTCGCTTTGCCCGAATCCCAGCCATCTCGAAATCGTCAACCCGGTCGTCATCGGGCGCGCGCGCGCGAAGCAGGAACAGCGCGGGGACCGCGAGCGCGACAAGGTCATGGCGATCCTGCTGCATGGCGATGCGGCCTTCATCGGGCAGGGCCTCGTCGCGGAAACCTTCGAGTTGTCCGAGCTCAAGGGCTACCGGATCGGCGGCACCATCCATGTGGTCATCAACAACCAGATCGGCTTCACCACCTCGCCGACCGATTCGCGCTCCAGCCCCTATTGCTCCGGCATGGCGCAGATCGTCCAGGCGCCCGTCTTCCATGTGAACGGCGACGACCCCGAAGCGGTGGTGCATGTGGCGCGGATCGCCACCGAGTTCCGCTTCCGCTTCAAGCGCGATGTCGTCATCGACATGTATTGCTACCGTCGCCAGGGCCATAACGAGGCGGACGAACCGGCGTTCACCCAGCCGCTCATGTACGACGCCATCGACAAGCATACGACCACCAGGGCGATCTATGCCGACCGGCTGGCCGGGGAGGGCCTCATCTCGCGGGAGGAGGCCGACGGCATCGTCGAGAGCTTCCGCGCGCAGCTCGACCGCGATTTCGAGGCCTCGAACAGCTACAAGCCCAACAAGGCGGACTGGCTGGAAGGGGCCTGGAGCGGCATCGAGGTCGCCAGGGAAGGCGACCGGCGCGGCTCGACCGCCGTGCCGCTCGAGCGGTTGAAGGCTGTCGGCAGCCGTTTGGCGACCGTGCCCGAAGGCTTCGATCTCAATCCCAAGATCGCCCGCCAGCTCCGTCAGCGCGCGCGCGTGTTCGAGACCGGCGAAGGGCTCGACTGGGCGAACGCGGAGGCGCTGGCTTTCGGAACTCTCGCTGCGGAGGGCATCGCGGTGCGCCTCTCCGGCCAGGACTGCGGGCGCGGCACCTTCTCGCAGCGCCACGCCGTGCTGCGCGACCAGACGGACGAGAGCAAATATGTCCCGCTCCAGCATGTCGGGCCGGACCAGGGGCGGGTCGAGATCATCGACAGCCCGCTCGCCGAGGCGTCGGTGCTCGGCTTCGAATACGGCTATTCGCAAAGCGAGCCGCATGCGCTGGTGATGTGGGAGGCGCAGTTCGGCGATTTCGCCAACGGCGCGCAGGTGGTGATGGACCAGTTCATCTCCTCCGGCGAGTCCAAATGGCTGCGCATGTCCGGCCTCGTCCTGCTGTTGCCGCACGGCTATGAGGGCCAGGGGCCGGAGCACTCCTCCGCGCGGCTGGAGCGCTACCTCCAGCTTTGCGCGGAAGACAACATGCAGGTCGTCTGTCCGACCACGCCGGCCAACTACTTCCATGCGCTGCGCCGGCAGGTGAGGCGGGAGTTCCGCAAGCCGTTGATCGTGATGACGCCGAAATCGCTCCTGCGGCACAGGCTCTGCGTCTCCGGCCTCGACGAGCTCGCCGACGGCAGCTCCTTCCACCGGGTCAATCCTGAAGTAGACGGGATCGCCGAAGGCGGGGCGGTCCGCCGCGTCGTGCTCTGTTCCGGCAAGGTCTATTACGACCTGCTGCAGCAGCGCCGGGAGGAGGGGATTCGCGATGTGGCGCTCTTGCGCGTCGAGCAGCTCTATCCGTTTCCCGAGGGCACGCTCGCCGAGGAGCTCGCCCGCTATCCGAAGGCCGAGATCGTCTGGTGCCAGGAGGAGCCGCGGAACATGGGGGCCTGGGCCTTCGTGGACCGGCGCATCGAAGCGGTGCTGGAGGATATGGGCGCAAGCGCGCGCCGGCCCCGCTATGTCGGCCGGCCGGCAGCGGCCTCTCCGGCGACCGGATTGCTGAAACGGCACAATTTCGAGCAGAAGGCGCTGGTCGCCGAGGCGCTTGCCGCGGGCTGACCGAAAGAGAGGCAGGGCGATGGCGATCGAGATCCAGGTGCCGCAGCTCGGCGAGAGCATCAGCGAGGCGACGGTCGCCCGCTGGATGAAGGCGCCGGGCGAGGCGGTGGAGGCGGACGAACCGCTGGTCGAACTCGAAACCGACAAGGTCACGGTCGAGGTGCCGGCGCCCCGGAGCGGGGTGCTGGAGGAGATTCTTGCGGGCGAGGGCGAGGAAGTGGAGGTGGGCGCCGTGCTGGGCCGCATGGCGGCCGGCGCTGCGCCTGCTGCGAAGGCGGCTCCCGCGCCGCAGGCGAAGGAGCCGGCGCCGGCTCCCTCCGATACCCCGCCGCTCTCGCCGGCGGCCCGCAAGCTGCTGGCCGACAACGCCCTCTCGCCTGAGGCTGTCGCCGGCACCGGCAAGGACGGACGGATCACCAAGGCCGATGTGCTGGGTCATCTCGAAGCCGCGGCCGCGCCGCCGCCTCCCGCTTCCGCACCGGCGCCGACACCGGCCGCCGCCCTGCAGGCGCCGCGCCCGGACCATCCGCGCGAGGAGCGAGTGCGGATGTCGCGCCTGCGTCGGCGCGTCGCCGAGCGGCTCAAGGACGCGCAGAACACCGCCGCCATGCTCACCACCTTCAACGAGGCGGACATGAGCGGGGTGGTGGCGCTGCGGCGGCGCTACCGCGAGGCGTTCGAGAAGCGCCACGGGGTGCGGCTCGGCTTTATGTCCTTCTTCGTCAAGGCCTGCATCGGCGCGCTCAAGGAAATCCCGGCGGTCAATGCCGAGATCGACGGCGGCGACATCATCTACAAGAACCACTACGATATCGGCGTGGCCGTCGGCACCGCGCAGGGTCTGGTCGTGCCCGTGCTGAAGGACGCCGACGCGATGAGCTTCGCCGAAGTCGAGAGCAGCATCGCCGGCCTGGGCGCGAGGGCGCGCGACGGCAAGCTCTCCATGGAGGACCTGACCGGCGGCACCTTCACGATCTCCAACGGGGGCGTTTACGGCTCGCTCATGTCGGCGCCGATCCTCAACCCGCCGCAGTCCGGCATTCTGGGCATGCACAAGATCGAGGACCGCCCGGTCGCGGTGGACGGCAAGGTCGAGATCCGGCCGATGATGTATCTGGCGCTCTCCTACGACCATCGGATCATCGACGGCTCCGAATCGGTCACCTTCCTGGTGCGCGTCAAGGAAGCGATCGAGAATCCCGAGCGGTTGCTGCTCGACGTCTAACCCTGGCTAGGGAACGGGAAACTCCATGACCGACAGTTTCGATGTCGTCGTCATCGGCGGCGGGCCGGGCGGCTATGTGGCGGCAATCCGGGCCGCGCAACTCGGCTTGCGCACCGCCTGCGTCGAGAAGCGGGCGGCGCTCGGCGGCACCTGCCTGAATGTCGGCTGCATCCCGTCGAAGGAATTGCTGCACAGCACGCATCTCTTCGAACAGGCGCGGGAGGGCTTTGCGAAGCGCGGCATCAGGGTCCCCGGCGGCGTCGAGGTCGATCTGGCGGCCATGATGGCCGGCAAGGACAAGGTGGTGCGCGACCTGACGCGCGGCATCGACTTCCTGTTCCGCAAGAACAAGGTGGAACATGTTTCCGGCGTCGGCCGCATCGCCGGGCCGGGCCGCGTCGAGGTCGCCTCCGACGAGGGGGCGCCCCGCGTGCTGGAAGCCCGCAGCATCGTCATCGCGACGGGATCCGAGCCGGCGGGCCTGCCCGGCATCGAGATCGACGAACAGCGCATCCTCTCCTCCACCGGCGCGCTGGCGCTGGAGGCGGCGCCGGAGCGGCTGGCCGTCATCGGCGGCGGCTATATCGGGCTCGAGATGGCGGCCGTCTGGAGCCGCCTCGGCGCCAAGGTGACGGTGATCGAGTTCCTGGACCGCATCCTTCCCAACATGGACGACGATGTCGCCAAGGGGATGCACCGCATCCTCGCAAGGAAGGGCTTCGCCTTCATGCTCGGCCACAAGGTGACGGGCGCGGAGACGGGCAGGGCGGGCGTGACGCTTTCGGTCGAGAAGCGCGCCACGGGTGAGGCCGCCGCCGTCGAGGCGGATGCGGTGCTGGTTGCGGTCGGGCGGCGGCCCTACACGGCGGGGCTCGGCCTGGAGAGCGTCGGCGTCGAGACGGACGCCCAGGGCCGGATCGGGATCGACGAGCGGTTCCGCACGAGCGCCGCCGGCATCTATGCCATCGGCGATGTCGTGCGCGGGCCGATGCTGGCGCACAAGGCGGAGGACGAGGGCGTCGTCTGCGCCGAGATCGTCGCCGGGCAGTCCGGCCATATCGACTACGATGCGATTCCGGGCGTGGTCTATACATGGCCGGAGGCGGCGGCCGTGGGCCGGACGGAAGAAGCATTGAAGGAGGCAGGCGTCGAATACGCCGTCGGGCGCTTCCCGTTCCAGGCCAACAGCCGGGCGCGGTGCAGCGGCGAGACCGAGGGCTTCGTGAAGATCCTCGCCGACAGGCGCACCGACCGGGTGCTCGGCGTGCACATCCTGGGCGCGGATGCCGGCACGATGATCGCCGAGGCGGCGCTGGCGATGGAGTTCGGCGCCTCGGCCGAGGATATCGCCCGCACCTGCCATGCCCACCCCACCCTCAACGAGGCGGTCAAGGAAGCGGCGCTCGCCGTGGACGGCCGCCCGATTCATGTCTGAACGACACCGACCCCGGAAAGAAGGACAGCCCCCATGAAGCTCTACACATCCATCGGCCCGAACCCGCATGTCGTGCGCATGTTCATGGCCGAGGCCGGCATCGAGGTGCCCGAGGAGAAGGTCGACATCCGCAAGGGCGTGAACCGGGAAGGCGAGTATCTCTCGAAGAACCCCTCCGGCCAGAGCCCCTGCCTCGAGCTCGACGACGGCAGCCATATCGCCGAGATCACGGCGATCTGCGAATATCTGGCGGACAGGCAGGGCGGCTCGCCGCTGATCGGTTCGACGCCGGAGGAGCGCGCCGAGACCCGCATGTGGACGCGCCGGGTCGATCTTAATATCTGCGAGCCGCTCGCCGCCGGCTTCCGCTACGGCGAAGGGCTGAAAATGTTCCAGAACCGGATGCGCTGCCTGCCGGAGGCGTCGGCCGGGCTGAAGGCCATCGCCCGGGACAAGATCGCCTGGCTGGACGGGCTGATGGACGGCAAGCAGTTCCTCTGCGGCGACCGCATCAGTCTCGCCGACATCCTGCTCTACTGCTTCCTCGCCTTCGGCAAGCAGGTCGGCCAGGACATCGCGGCGGAGAACGGGAATGTGACCGCCTGGTTCGAGCGCATGGAGGCGCGTCCCACCTCCGCCTGAGCGGCCATGCCGACGTCTAGGCGCCGGCGCTCGCAAGCCATTCATCGCTCGCCGATCGCGGGCCGGCGGGCCGGCGGTCATTGTGCGTCGGGAATCGACAAGTCTTTGGTCGGCCGCGGGTAAATTTCGCTCGCGGACCCAAGCGATTGTCGGCGCCGTTTGCTGCCGTGCTTCGAGGACTCCGGCAAGGCCCCCGCCACCGCCGCGTCCTCGACACAGCGGAGGGGTTGGCATGGGACCGTCGCTGCAGTGCGTTATCGGAGCGCAGACGCTCGCCGAGTTCGAGGCGCCTGCTGCCGTGGCCCGCGGACTGCCGGCCGCGGCCTATACGAGCGAGGCGTTCTTCGCGCTTGAGAACGAACGGATCTTCTCCCGCTCGTGGGTGTTCGCGGGCTTCGCGCATGAATTGGCCCGGGTCGGCGACGCGGTGCCGGTCGCCGTCGCGGGCAGGCCCATTCTGCTGGTGCGCGACACGGCCGGAGAGATCGGGGCGTTCCACAATGTCTGCCGCCACCGGTGCCTCAAGCTCGTGGACGAGCCGGGCAATGTCGGACGGGCGATCCGCTGCCCCTATCATTCCTGGACCTACGGGCTGGACGGCGCGCTGCGCGCCGCTCCCTATTTCGGCGGGCGCGAGCCGCGCGCGGCGCCGGCCGGATTCGACCGCTCCCGGCATGGGCTGGTCCCGGTGCGCTCGGCGGTGTGGCGCGACTGGATTTTCCTGAACCTGGACGGCGGCGCGCCTCCGTTCGAGGAATTCGCCGCCCCGCTCCGGAACCGGCTGGACGGGATCGACCTCTCCCGGATGCAGCACCTCGCCACCATCGACCTTGGGGAAGTGGCTGCGAACTGGAAGCTCCTGATGGAGAACTTCATTGAGCCCTATCATGTGCAATTCGTGCATTCCCGGACCACTGACCAACCTCTCGCGGACCACTACACCGTCAACGAGCCAGGCTGCCTCGGCTGCGCCGTCGATGTCTCCCGGGAGGCGAGGAAGAAAGATGTCCTGTCGCAGGACTCGCGCTTCCTGACGCTGTTTCCGAACTTTGCGTTCGGCCTCTACCTCCCGGACCAGATCGGCGTGCATCTCGATGTGCCGCTTGCGCCCGGCCGCACCCTCCAGAGGCGCGCGATCTACAGCCTGGCCCCCGAACCGGTCCCGGCCGCCCGCGCGGACCGGCTTGCGGCGTTCTGGCGGGAGGTGCATCGCGAAGACCATGTCATCTGCGAGCGGCTCCAGCAGGGGCGCGCCAGCGATGTGGCCGTTGGCGGCGGCGTGCTCTCGCCGGTCTGGGAGGACTCGGTGCGGAACTTCCAGACCCTCGTGATCGACCTCCTGCGATAGCCGGGCCCCGGCCCGGCGCCGCGAGGTTTCGGACCGCCGCTCGCGCGCCGTCCGGGACGACGGAAAGAGGCGGCGGTGTATCGTGTCCGCGTCACTGGGCGGCGGGCGTGATATGAGCACGATGAACAGCGAGGACCGGGCGCGCGAAGCGGCGAAACCCGTCGCCCGATACGACACCGACATCGCCGAAATCAAGGCCAGCCTCCTGTTGCTCAAACGGATGACAGGCTTCACCCTGGCGTTCGTCGTCGCAATGACATGGCGTGTATTCGGATAGCTTGTCGCTGGATAGGCTATTCGGCGCAGTAACGGGTCAGGGTCGTGCTTATTGACAACGCGGCACGTCCCTGGAGTGAACGCGAAACCCCGTTTCGCCAATACCGCTCTATAGTGGCTCAGTCCATTGTTACAGCCTGCTTTTCTGTTTTTGCAGCCATTTCGGATTGATACCCCACATCCCCGATCCCTTGCCGCCTACTGAGCAAAAGGGCACCTCATCATCAGGCAACCCATTCTTCTAAAAAACACGAGAATCTATGCTGTTTTGATTATAGGCGCTTTGGACGGCCTGCTCGATTCTCTTTGGTATAGGCAATCCAAGTTCTTGTCTTTGTCTCTCAAAGCGGTCGATAATGGAATGTCTGGAAAGTCCTCGTTTATTCGGAAGCAGAATCCGAATCAAGTCCTCTACATATGTGTGTTCTTTCCTTAGCCTTTTTAGCCGGATTTGCTCGTCTACCTCTCCAAGGAATTGCTCAAGAAAGCTATATGTTACATGAAGGTCGTTGTTCATATTTTATTACCTTTCCCAGCACCTTAATACCGTGCAGCATAATCGCCAAATATCGTGCTGTATTCTAGAGCGTAAAACAATCACCATAGTGTATGCTGAGGCAAATCTTCATCCACTTGAGCAAAAACACACTTGCTCTCGCCGGGCAGCGTCGCCTTTGCGTTCGGCGATAGCTTCAATCGGCTTCGCGCCTTGCCGCCTCCACCCGCAGCACCGCGCCCGTTGCCTTGGCGGCGGCGGCGGTGATGCGGGTGGAGGCGGCTTCGAGGTCGGCGTCGGTGAGGGTGGCGTCCTGCGGCTGTAGGGTGACGGCGATGGCGAGCGACTTGCTGCCCGGCTCGATACCCTTGCCACGATAGACATCGAAGACCGTGGCGTCCGCGATCAGCGCCTTGTCGGCGCCGCGGACGGCGCGCAGCAGGCTGTCGGCCTCCACATCCTCGGCGACCACGAAGGCGAAATCGCGTTCGACCGGCTGGAAAGCGGAGCGGTTGAGCGGCGGACGGCGCTTGCCGCCGGCCTTCGCTCTCGGTATTGGCGCGGTATCCGGGAAGGCCTCGAAAGCGGCCATGGGGCCGGAGGCGTCGAAGGCCTCCAGCACGCGGGGATGCAACTCGCCGAAATGGGCCAGTGCGACGGCGCCGAGCCTGAGCGCCCCGGAGCGGCCGGGATGGAACCAGGCGGGGGCCTCGGCGGTCACGCGCAGCTTGTCCACGGGGGCCGCCACCGCCGCCAGCGCGGCGAGCGCATCGGCCTTGGCGTCGAGCGCGTCCACCGGGCGCGGGCGCTCGCTCCAGTGGCGGGGCGTCGATCCCCATCGGATGCCGCCGGCCGCCTGTAGCTGTCCGTCGGGCTCGATTGCCGCCGCGCCCGGACGGAACACCGGGCCGACCTCGAACAGCGCGCCCGCCGTCCGCCCTCCGTCGGCATTGCGCCGGGCGGCGTCCAGCAGGTTGGGCAGGATCGAGGGGCGCATGCAGTCGAGATCGCTGCTGATCGGGTTGTCGAGCCTGAGCGCCGCCTGCCCGCCGCCGAACAATGCCGCCTGCCGCGCCGGCATGAAGGAGAATGTCACCGCCTCGGCCATGCCGTGCGCCGCCAGCGCCCGGCGCAGCTTCGCCGCCCGCGACGCGGCGCGGGTGAGCGCCGGCGCCGGCAACACCGTGGGCGCCGGGAAGTCCGCCACCGGGATATGCTCGAAGCCGTGGACCCTGAGCACTTCTTCCACAAGGTCGGCCTCGCCCTGAATGTCCGGGCGCCAGGGCGGCGGGGCCGCCGTTATGTCCCCGCCCTCGACCTCGACCTGGAAGCCGAGCCTCTGCAGGATTTCGGCGCTGCGCTCCAGCGGGACCGCAACGCCGCCCAGGCTCTCGACCCGGCCGGCGCGGAGGCGATAGCGCCGCCGCCATTCCGGCTCCCCGCCTGCAACAACCGGCAGGCTCGCCTCGCCGCCGCAGAACTCGAGGATCATGCGCGTCGCGGCTTCCATGCCCGCGACGGCCGAAGTCGGATCGACGCCGCGCTCGAAGCGGTAGCGCGCGTCGCTCGACACGCCGACCCTGCGGCCCGTGGCGGCCGTGCGGACGGGATCGAACAGCGCGCTTTCCAGGAAGACATTGACGGTGCCTTCCGTGCAGCCGGTCGCCTCGCCGCCGATGATGCCGCCGAAGGCGTTGGCCCTGGCCTCGTCGCAGATCAGCGTCATCGCGCCGTCGGCGGTGTAGCGCCGCCCGTCCAGCGCGTCGATCTCCTCGCCGTTCCGCCCCATGCGCACCACGACATCGCCCTCGAGCCTGTCCGCATCGAACACATGCAGCGGGCGGCCCATGTCGAGGGTGAAATAGTTGGTGATATCGACCAGCGCGGAGATCGGGCGCAGACCCACGGCCCGCAACCGGTCCTGGACCCATTTCGGCGACGGGCCGTTGGCTATGCCCCGAATGTAGCGCCCGGCAAAGAGCGGGCAGGCGTCCGGGCAATCGCCGAGTTCGAGGCGCACGGAGACCGGGCTTTCGAAGGCGCCGGGCACGGCCTCGCCCCAGCCGGATGCGCCCTTCAGCCGGCCGAGGCCGCGCGCGGCCAGGTCGCGGGCGATGCCGCGAATGCCGGCGCAGTCGCTGCGGTTGGGCGTGAGGCCGATCTCGATCACCGGGTCGTCGATCCCGGCGACCCGTGCATAGGGCGCGCCGAGAGGCGTGCCGGCCGGCAGTTCGACGATGCCCTCATGCTCCTCCGAGACGCCGAGCTCGCGCTCGGAAAGCAGCATGCCATTGCTCTCGACGCCGCGAATGGCGGCCTTCTTCAGCCGGAGCGCCGAACCCGGTATCCAGCTTCCGGAGGGCGCGAACACCCCCATCATGCCGGCCCGCGCGTTGGGCGCGCCGCAGACCACCTGGACCTCGTCCGCGCCGGTATCCACGAGGCAGATGCGCAGCCGGTCGGCCTGGGGGTGAGGCTCGGCGGAGAGCACGCGGGCGGCCAGGAAGGGCGCAAAGTCCTTCGCGCGGTCCTCGACGCCGTCCACCTCCAGGCCGAGCATGGAAAGCGCCTCGCAGACCTCTTCGAGCACCGCCTCGGTGTCGAGATGGTCCTTCAGCCAGGAGAGGGTGAACTTCACCCCGCCGCCTCCGCAATCGGGCCCGGAATGTCCAGCGGCCGGAAGCCGTAATGCCGAAGCCAGCGCAGGTCGGAGTCATACATCGTGCGCAGGTCGGGAATGCCGTATTTCAGCATGGCGATCCGTTCGATGCCCATGCCGAAGGCGAAGCCCTGCCACTCTTCCGGGTCGAGGCCGCAATTGGCGATCACCCCAGGATGCACCATGCCGGAGCCGAGGATTTCCAGCCAGTCGGCGCCCGCGCCGATGCGCAGTTGTCCGCCCTCTCGCGTGCAGCCGATATCGACTTCCGCGGAGGGCTCCGTGAACGGGAAGTGGCTCGGGCGGAAGCGCACGGGCAGGTCCGCCACGCCGAAAAACGCCCGGCAGAAGGCGATCAGGCAGCCCTTGAGGTGGCCCATGTGGATCGACTTGCCGATGGCCAGCCCCTCGACCTGGTGGAACATGGGCGAGTGGGTGGCGTCATGGTCCGAGCGGTAGGTGCGGCCCGGAACGATGACGCGGAGCGGCGGCGGCTCGGACAGCATCGTGCGGATCTGGACCGGGCTGGTATGTGTGCGCAGCACCGGCCGCGCGCGCCCGTCTTCCGCCGCCAGATAGAAAGTGTCCATCTCCTGGCGCGACGGGTGCTCGGGCGGGATGTTGAGGGCGGTGAAATTGTACCAGTCGTCCTCGATGTCCGGCCCCTCGGCCCAGCGGAAACCCATCTCGCCGAAGATCTGCGTGATCTCGTCGATGGTCTGGGAGATCGGGTGCAGGCTGCCTTCCGGGGCCGGCCGGACGGGCAGGGTGATGTCGATGCGCTCGGCTGCGAGGCGCCGCTCGAGCTCGACATCCGCCAGCGCCGCCTTGCGGGCGTCGATGGCGTCCGATACCGCCTGCTTCAGCCGGTTCAGGGCCTGGCCGCGCTCGCGCCGTTCTTCCGGCGCGGCCCGGCCCAGGCCCTTCATCAGCTCGGTAACGGCGCCGCGGCGGCCGAGCGCGCGGACACGCACGTCTTCCAGCGTCTCCAGGCTGCCGGCCGCCAGAACGGCGCCCTCCAGCTCGTTCCGGAGCGCCGTCAATTCGTCCGACATGGAAGGCCCTCTTTCCAGGGAAACGCCGTCAGGCGCGGGCTTCCCGCGCCTGTTCCACCAGCGCCTTGAAGGAGTCCGGCTCGCGCACGGCGAGGTCCGCCAGCACCTTGCGGTCCACCTCGATCCCGGCCTTGGCAATGCCGTCCATGAAGGCCGAGTAGGTCAGGCCGTGCTCGCGGGCCGCAGCGTTGATGCGCTGGATCCAGAGCGAGCGGAAGTTGCGCTTGCGAGTCCGCCGGTCGCGGTAGGCGTATTGCAGCCCGCGCTCGACGCGCTCGATGGCGATGCGGAAATTGTTCTTGGCGCGGCCCCGGTAGCCTTTCGCCTGCGCCAGAACCTTCTTGTGCCGGCGGCGGTTGCCGGCACCGGCCTTGATGCGGGACATGCTTTCCGACCTCCCGGATCAGGCGTAGGGCATGAAGCGGAGCACGGTCCTCGCGTCCGGCTTCGACATTGCCGTGGTGCCGCGCGACTGGCGCCTCATCCGCTTCGTCTTGTTGGCGAGACAGTGGCGCTTGTAGGCGTGGTTCATCAGAACCTTGCCGGAGCCGGTCTTCCTGAACCGGCCCTTCGTGCTGCTCTTCGTCTTGAGCTTGGGCATTTTCCTGTCCTTCGAGCAAAGGCGGATTCGGGACGGCCGGGCATGCCCTCATTCGCGCCGGGCGGTCCGTCACGGAGAGGCGCGCGGTATAGCCGGCCCCGGGGCCGCGCGCAAGGGCAAGGCTGCGGTGCCGCTGTCGCACCGGCAATCGGTCGGATATGCGGTTGCCTCGGGCGGTCAGCGCGGCGACATCACCATGACCATCTGCCGCCCTTCCATCTTCGGGAACTGCTCGACCTTGACGGCCTCGCCCAGTTCCGTCTGGACGCGCTGCAGGACGGCGCGGCCGACTTCCTGGTGAGCCAGTTCCCGCCCGCGGAAGCGCAGGGTCACCTTCACCTTGTCGCCTTCTTCGAGGAACCGGCGGACCGAGCGCATCTTGGTGTCGTAATCGTGCTGCTCGATGCCGGGGCGCATCTTGATTTCCTTGACCTCGATGGTCTTCTGCTTCTTGCGCGCCTCGTTCTTCTTTTTTTGCGCTTCGTATTTGAAGCGTCCGTAGTCGAGGACCTTGCAAACCGGCGGCTCCGCATTCGGCGAGACCTCGACCAGATCGAGGCCTGCCGCCCGGGCCGTGCCCATGGCTTCGTGGATTCCCACAACACCGACCATGCTGCCGTCAGCGCCGACCAGGCGAACCGACCGCGCCTCGATGTCCTCATTCACGCGCGGCCCTTCCTTTTTGGGCGGCACTGTAGACGTGTATCGAACTATGGACCGTCTCCTTCTTGCTCGCTAGCGGCCCCGGCTCGGGACCGCCGCTTCTTCCGACAGGGTATGAATCGAGTCGGCAACTGCAAGTATTTCTTGCCGCTGCGAGCCGAGCCGGCGCAATGCGACCGTTCCCTGCTCCGCCTCGCGCCGCCCGACAACCAGCAGAACCGGCACCTTGGCGACGGAATGTTCGCGCACCTTGAAGCCGATCTTCTCGTTGCGCAGGTCGAGCTCGGCGCGCAGCCCGGCCGCCCGCAGCCGGTCGAATATCTCGCGCGCATAGCCGTCGGCATCGCCCGTGATCGTCGCCACCACGGCCTGCACCGGCGCCAGCCAGAGCGGGAAGCGCCCGGCGTAGTGCTCGATGAGCACGCCGATGAAGCGTTCGAACGATCCGAGGATGGCCCGGTGCAGCATGACCGGCCGGCGCTTCTCGCCGCTTTCGTCCACATAGCTGGCGTTCAGGCGCTCGGGCAGCACGAAATCGACCTGGAAGGTGCCGCATTGCCAGTCCCGGCCGATGGCGTCGCGCAGCACGAATTCGAGCTTGGGGCCGTAGAACGCGCCCTCGCCGGGGTTTATCTCAACGTGAAGCCCACTATCGACGGCGGCTTCGAGGAGCGCGGCTTCCGCCTTGTCCCAGACCTCGTCCCCGCCGACGCGGACCTCCGGGCGGTCGGAGAACTTGACCAGCACGTCCTCGAAGCCGAAATCCGCATAGATGCTTCGGAGCAGGGTGCAGAAGCGCTGCGTCTCCGCCGTCACCTGGTTCTCGGTGGCGAAGATATGGGCGTCATCCTGGGTGAAGGCGCGCACCCGCATGATGCCGTGCAGCGCGCCCGAAGGCTCGTTGCGGTGGCAGGCGCCGAACTCGGCATGCGCAAGGGCAGGTCGCGATAGCTCTTGATGCCCTGCTTGAAGATCTGCACATGGCCGGGGCAGTTCATCGGCTTGAGCGCGAACAGCCGATCCTCCGCCGTCTCGGCCACGAACATGTGCTCGCGAAACTTCTCCCAGTGGCCCGACGCCTCCCAGAGCGCCCGGTCCAGCAATTGCGGCGTCTTCACCTCGACATAGCCGTTCGCGTCGAGGCGCATACGCATATAGTCCTCGCAGGCGCGGAACAGCGTCCAGCCCTTGGGCATCCAGAAGACCGAGCCGGCGGCTTCCTCTTGCAGGTGGAACAGGCCCATCTCGCGTCCGATGCGGCGGTGGTCGCGCCGTTCCGCTTCCGCGAGGCGCTCCAGATACGCCTTGAGCTCCTTCTCGTCCCGCCAGGCCGTGCCGTAGATGCGCTGCAGCATCTCGTTGCGGTGGTCGCCGCGCCAATAGGCCCCGGCGACGCTCATCAGCTTGAACGCCTTGCCGAGCTTGCCCGTGGAGGGCAGGTGCGGACCCCGGCAGAGATCGAGGAAGCCGCCCTGCCGGTAGAGTGTGATCGGCTCGTCCGACGGGATCGAGCGGATGATCTGCGCCTTGTAATGCTCGCCCTCGCTCTCGAAGAAGCGGGCGGCCTCGCCGCGGTCCCAGACCTCGCGGGCGATCGGCTCGTCGCGTTCGACGATCTCGCGCATCCGCTCCTCAAGCCGCGCCAGGTCCTCGGGCGTGAACGGCTCGGCGCGCGAGAAGTCGTAGTAGAAGCCGTTCGCGATCACCGGGCCGATGGTGATCTGGACCTCCGGGTAGAGCTCCTTCGCCGCCTCGGCGAGCGCGTGGGCGGCGTCGTGGCGGATGAGGTCGAGGCCGTCGGCGTCCGCGCGCGTCACGATCTCGACGGCGGCATCGGCGGTGAGCGGTTCCGAAAGGTCGCGCAGCGCCCCGTCCACCCGGACGGCGACGGCAGCTCGCGCAAGGCTCCTGGAGATGGCCGCCGCCAGGTCGGCGCCGGTGCCGCCATGCGCAAACGGGCGCACGGAACCGTCGGGCAGTGTAAGGGCGATCTCGTTCATCGCAGTGGCAGATGTCCCGGGACTCGGAAAGGCCGCAATCTAGAAAGCGCCGCCGCTGCGTCAAGCAAGGAAACGCGCGCCCCGTCCGGTCGCCGCGCCGCTTACGGCACGACCTTAACGTCCGCGTTGCGCTCGACGGTGCGCATCAGTTCGGTCATGTCGGCATCCGGGCCGCGATCGGAAAGGGCAGCCTGGTGCAGCTCGCGCACGACATTGGCGACGAACATCGGCGCTGCGCTGTCGGCGCCGAGCTGGGTCGCCAGGCGCACATCCTTGTGCATCAGCGCCATCGCGAAGCCGAACGGGTGCGGGCCTTCGGTCTGCGCCGCCAGTACGCGCTCCGCCATGAAGTTCCGGCCGGAACCCTTGTTCAGCACCTCGACGGCCCTGGCGAATTCGAGCCCGTTCTTGACGCCCATCGCAATCGCCTCGCAGGACGCCGCGAGCGCGGACGCGGCGATCACATTGTTCACCAGCTTCATGACATGGCCCGTGCCGACGCCGCCGCAATGGAAGACATTGGGGCTGATGGCGTGCAGCAGCGGCAGCACTTCGGCATAGTCGGCGTCCTCCGCGCCGACCATGATTGCGATGGTGCCGGCGTCCGCGCCCTGCTTGCCGCCGGAGACGGGCGCGTCGATCAGGCGGATGCCGCGCCCGGCGAGTTCGGCCGCCATGGCGCGCGTCGCATTCGGATCGCCGGTGGTCTGGTCGAGGATGATGCCGCCCGCGCCCATGCCCTCGGCGAGCCCGCCCGGCCCGAACACCGCGCGGCGCACATCCTCCGAGGTCGGCAGGCAGGTCAGCGCCGTGCCGCATTCGGCGCCAAGCGCCGCGGCGGACTGCGCCGGCGTGCAATTGCCGTCCGCCAGCGCCTGCATCGCCTCCGGGCGCAGGTCGAAGACGCGCAGCGGATGCGCAAGCGCGAGGCGGCGGGCCAGCGCGCCTCCCATATTGCCGAGGCCGACATATCCGACGCTTCCCGGGCCGATGCTCATTGGGGCGGTTCCTTCGCTTCCGGTTTTCGGGCTATCCTATGCGGAATTCGCGCGCCGGAAAGCAGGATGCCCCCGAAGGGCGCCCGAGGAGTTCTCACCATGCCCGATTCGCACGCCGCCGACTATTCGATGCAGGATCGCGTCAGCCCCGGGGAGTGGGCCGTCCGCGTCGATCTCGCCGCGCTCTACCGCCTCTGCGCCAGGCATGGCATGACCGACCTCACCTATACGCACCTCTCCGCGCGCGCGCCGGGCGGAGAGGATGCCTTCCTCCTCAACCCTTACGGCCTCCTGTTCGACCAGGTGACGGCGTCGAACCTGGTCAAGGTCGATACCGAGGGCAATCTGCTGGGCGAGAACCGCTACGGCGTCAATGCCGCGGGCTTCACCATCCACTCGGCGGTCCATATGGCGCGCCCCGACCTTGCCTGCGTCGCGCATACGCATACGCGCACCGGCATTGCGCTGGCGGCGCTTCCGCAGGGCCTGAGGCCGCTGAACCAGAAGGCGATGCAGTTCCACGGGCGCCTCGCCTATCACGATTACGAAGGCATCGCGTTCGACCTCGACGAGCGCGAGCGCCTGATCGCGGACATGGGCGATGCGGATGCCATGGTGCTCAGGAATCACGGTTTCCTCGTTGGCGGGCGCAGCATTCGCGAGGCCTGGGCGCGGCTCTACGACCTCGAAAAGGCTGCAAGGACGCAAATGCTTGCAGAAGCGACGGGCGCGCCGCTCGCCGTGCTTTCCGAAGCCTTCCTCGACGAGCAGGAGAACCGCCCGCGGGCCAATCGCAGCTACAACCCCCATGACGGCTGGGAGTCGCAGCTTCGCCTGCTCGACCGCGCCGATCCGTCCTACCGGCACTGAACGGGAGCGCCCGCAGCCATGCCCGATATCCGTTCCCGCGTTTCCGAGGCCGAGTGGGAGGCGCGCGTCAACCTGGCGGCCGTCTTCCGGCTGGCGGCCAGGCACGACCTTTCCGACCTCGCGCTGACGCACTTCTCGGCGCGCGTGCCGGACGAGCCCGACCGCTTCCTCCTCAATCCCTACGGCCTCATGTTCGAGGAGATCACGGCGTCTTCCCTGGTCAAGACCGACCGCGACGGCGGCGACCCGCTGGAAACCGGCAGCCCGCTCAACGCCGTCGGGATCATGCTGCATTCCGCCGTGCTGGACGCGCGGCCGGACGTGGCCTGCACGGCGCATACCCACACCGCGCCCGGCATGGCGATCGCCTCGCTGGACACCGAATTGCTGCCGATCTCGCAGACCGCCATGGCCTTCCACGGGCGCGTCGGCTACCACGACTGGGAGAGCTGCGAGACGGACCTGGACGAGCGCGGGCGGCTGGCCCGGGACATCGGCCCCGGAGGCCGGGCGCTGGTGCTGAAGAATCACGGCCTGCTGGCCGCCGGCCCGTCCATTCCGATGACATGGGTGCTGCTCTACGAGCTGGAGCGCGCCTGCGCGTCGCAACTGGACGCCATGGCGGCGGCGCATGCTGCCGGGACCGGGCTCGACATGCCGCCCGCCGCCGTCTGCGAGAAGACCGCCCGGCAATTCGACGAGTTCCTGGCGGCGCCCGCCCGGGACAATGACTGGCCCGCCTATCTCGAAATGCTCGACCGGGACGACCCGGGCTACCGGGAATAGGCTGCACACAACCCCCAGCACGGGAGAACGGCCGCAAGGCTGCGCCGCCAAGCCATGAACATGACCGAATCGAAAATCGCGCTCGACTATGCCCGCGACGGGTTCGTCTTTCCGCTCGATATCCTGTCCGAAACGGAAGCCGGAGAGCTGCGCGCGGACCTGGAGCGGGGCGAGGCGGAGCTTGCCGGCGACCGGAAACGCCTCGGCCTCCTGCGCGGCTTCCCGGCGCGCTTCCTGCCGTCCTTCGACCGCCTGGTCCGCCATCCGAAGATGGTCGAGGCGGCCCGGGCGGTGCTCGGGCCCGATGTCATGGTCTGGGGCTCCGGATTGTTCATCAAGGAGGCGAGCACGCCGAGCTATGTCTCCTGGCACCAGGACCTGACCTATTGGGGCCTGGACAAGGCCGAAGAGACGACGCTCTGGGTCGCGCTGTCGCCGGTGACGCGGGAGAGCGGCTGCATGCGCTTCGTCCCCGGCAGCCACCGGGAACGCATCGTGCCCCATGCCGACAGCTTCGCCGCCGACAACCTGCTCACGCGCGGCCAGGAAATCCAGGTCGAGGTGGACGAGGACGCGGCCGTCGATGTGGTGCTGAAGCCCGGCCAGGCCTCGCTGCACCACGGGCATCTGTTCCACGCTTCCGGCCCGAACCGCACCGGCGACCGGCGCATCGGCGCCGCCATCCGCTATATCGCGCCGTCCATGTGCGCGCGCTCCGGCCCGGAGACGGAGGTGGCCCTGGTAGCCGGCGAGGACCGTTTCGGGCATTTCGCAATCGTGCCGCCGCCGGCCCGGCGGATGGACGAGGCGGATTTCGGGACAGTCGCCGCCGATGCCGAACGGCGCGAGCAAATCCTGTTCGACGGCGCCGGCGGCCGCCGGCGCACGCCGCGCTAGTTTCGGGGAGCCGCGCGCCTGGCGGCAAAATGTCCGCGCCTTGGGGGAGCGCGCCCATGCGTATCGCGACCGAAGACGCCCATGCCCTGCTGACCCGGGTCATGGCAAGGCTCGGCTATGCGGCGGGGGATATTCCGGCGATCGTGGACCATCTGATCGATTGCGAGCTGCGCGGCGTGTCCTATGGCGGCCTGGCGCGGGCGGTGTCGATTACCGAGCGCATCGCCCGCACCGGGATGCCGGCCCGGCCCGTGACGGTCACGCATGAAACGCCGGTTTCGGCCCGGATCGACGGCGCCGACCATATCGGCTACATCGTCGGCCAGCGCGCGACCGACATGGCCATCGCGAAGGCGGAGGCGGCGGGCCTTTCCGCCGTCGGCGCGGTCGATACCTGGTACACGGGCATGCTGAGCTATTTCGCGGAGCAGGCGGCGGACCGCGACCTCGTGACGACGATCGCCTCCAACGCCTCGCCCTGGGTCGCGCCGCACGGGGCCGCGGAAGGGCGGTTCGGCACCAACCCCATCTGCTTCGGCTTTCCCTCGACCGGCCATCCCGTCGTGTGGGACATCGGCACCAGCACCATCATGCACGCCGAGGTGCTGCTCGCCCGCCGCCAGGGCGTGGCGCTGCCGGAAGGCCGCGCCTTCGGCCCGGACGGCCGGCCGACCACGGACCCCGACGCGGCGCTGGCCGGCGCCTTTGCGAGCTGGGGCGGGCACAAGGGCTCCGGGCTCGGCCTCGTGGTGCAGATGCTGGGCGTGCTGGCGGGCTCGGAGGGGATGACGCCGGACCTCGCCGGGTTCGGCATGGTCATCGTCGCCATCCGCCCGGATATTTTCGGCGATACAGACGGCTTCAAGCAGCGCATTGCCGATTATGCGCAGAGCGTGCGGAGCGCAAAGCCCGTCGACCCGGCAAGCCCTGTCCGCATGCCGTTCGACCGCTCATGGGCGGTGCGCGAGGCAGCCCGGGCCGCCGGGGGCTTTGAGGCGGACGAGGCCATCGTCGAGCGGCTGCGCGCCTTCGCCGGGTAGCTCTTGCGCCGTGCTTCCTCTCGTCATGCCCGGACTTGTTCCGGGCATCTCCCTCAACCGCTTCCGCCGGGCGGCCGTGATGGATACCCGGAACAAATCCGGGCATGACGGTGGGGGCGTTCGGGCATCATGCGGAGGGGGCGTTGAGGCATGACAGACAGGCGGCGACCGAAGATGCCGCGCTTCCAAGCCCCAATCGAACCGATACAACCTTCGAAACCGGCATACCAGGAGACCATGATTATGGATGCTGCGGCAACCGGGCGAATTGCGATTGTCGAAGCATCGACCGTGGCCGAGACCGCCGAAATCCGCGAACTGTTCGTCGAATACCAGCAATGGCTGGGCGCCAACCTCTGCTTTCAGGATTTTTCCGGGGAGCTGGACTCGCTGGCGGAGCTGTATGCGCCGCCGGCCGGCCGCCTCCTGCTTGCGCGGTCCTCAGACGGCGCCGCGGCCGGCTGCGTCGGGATGAAGGGATGGGGCCCCGGCATCTGCGAGATGAAACGCCTTTATGTGCGCCCGCCCTGGCGCGGCCTCGGCCTCGGACGAAGGCTGGCGGAGGCGGTCGTGCAGGCAGGGCGGGACGCCGGCTACGCGGTCATGCGCCTCGACACCCTGACGCGCCTGCATGAGGCGGTCGCGCTCTACCGCTCAATGGGCTTCCACGAAATCCCGCCCTATTACGAGAACCCGATGGACGGCGCGTTCTACCTGGAAAAGGCGCTGACCGGCCCGGGTCCGGCGGGCGAAGGGTGACGGCGGCGGGCGAAACGATGCACAATGGCCGCAGTCGAACGCGAAGGCGGCGGGATTGCCGCGACTTGGGGGAAGCGCATGGAATTCGAGGGCCGGACCGTCATCGTAACGGGAGCGGGCACGGGCGTCGGGGCGGCCGCCGCGCAGCGTCTCGCCGGGGGCGGCGCGCGCGTGATCGTCAACTACTCGCGCAGCCGGGACGAGGCGGAGGCCGTGGCGGCCGCCTGCCGCGAAGCGGGCGGCGAGGCCGCGGCGGCGCAGGGCGATGTGGCAAGCGAGGACGACTGCCGGCGCCTCGCGGAGGAAGCCGTATCGCGCTGGGGCCGCATCGACGGGCTCATCAACAGCGCCGGCACCACGGTATTCCGGCCCGGCAACGACTTCGACACGCTCTCTCCGGAAGACTTCCAGCGCATCTACAGCGTGAATGTCGTCGGCGCCTTCCTGATGACACGGGCGGTCTCGGCGCCGATGAAATCCCGGGGCCGGGGCAGCGTCGTCAACATCTCGTCGATTGCCGGCGTGATGGGTGTGGGCAGTTCCATCGCCTATGCGGCGTCGAAGGGCGCGTTGAACACGCTGACCCTGTCGCTGGCGCGCGCGCTCGCGCCGGAGATCCGCGTCAACACGGTGGCGCCCGGCTTCATCACCGGCCGCTGGTGGCGGGAGAAGATGGGCGAGGGCTACGACAAGATGGTCGCCAGCACCGAGGCGGCGACGCCGCTCAAGCGGGCCGGGACGCCCGAGGACATGGCGGCGGCTGCGGTCTGGCTGCTCTGCGGCGATGTGAACATTACCGGCGAAATCCTGATCTCGGACGCCGGGATGCATCTGGGCGCGGCGCCGCTGAAGGCGCGGTAGGGCTACCGCAATCCGGGCCGGGGGGGCGCCCGCCGGCCTCAGAGCGCGGCGGCGCGGGCAAAGGCGGGGCGGGCGGTCGTGCGCTCCCAATAGGCTCGGATATTGGGTGTGAAGGCGTCCTCGATGCCGAGCCGCCGGGCGAAATGCAGCGCCCAGACAATGGCGATGTCGGCGATGGTGAAGCGTCCGGCGCAGAGATAGTCGCGGCTCTCCAGCGCCGCCTCCAGCACGCGCAGCCGGCCGAGGAACCAGAGCCGGTAGTCCTCCACGACCTGCGGCAAGCGCCGCTCCTCCGGCTCAAGGTCGCGGTAGCGGAAGACCAGCGTCTGCGGGAAGGTCAGCGTCGCGTCGCTGCGGTGCAGCCAGTCGAGCCAGAGGGGGTAGTCCGGCTCGTCGGGCGCGACCCGGAGCGGCGTCGGGCCGTAGCGGTCCACGAGATAGTGGCAGATCGCGCCGGACTCCGTCATCCAGGCGTCGCCGTCGATCAGGCAGGGGACCGTGCCGAGCGGATTGACCTGCTTGTAGTCCTTGTGGTGGGCGCGGGGCGGGAACGCGAGCGTCACCAGCTCGTAGTCGAGCCCCATTTCCTCCAGCGTCCAGACGCACCGCATCGAGCGCGCCTGCGCGCAGTGGTAAAGCGTGATCGCCATGCCCCGTCCTCCCGTCCGCCGTCAAATCTCGTCGCTGCAGGAATAATCCCGGTTGCGGCGCCTTGCAATTGACCAACTGCGATGTACATTTCTGCCGGACCCTCGGGGCCACTCCTTGCCGGGTCTGTGAAGACAACATCGGAATGGAACCCATGCCGCCCGCCACTTACAGGATTGCCGAGGCGCGCGCCCGGTTTTCGGAACTGCTGGCGCGGGCCAAGGCCGGCGAGGAAATCGTAATCGCCAAGGGACCGGAGCCTCATGCCCGGATCGTTCCCCCGGCCGCGGCGGGGGACCGGGAGGCCGCCCCGCTCGGACATCTCGGCCTGCCGGACGACCTCCTCGATGAGGACGACGCGGAACAGGCCGCGATCGACGCCGGGGAGCACAACGACTCCTTCGGCATCTGGCGCGGGCCTCCCGGTTCTCGGTGAGGCTGTTGCTGGACAGCCGTACAGTTTATTGGTGGCTGACAGGCAGCGTCCGGCTGTCGGCGACGGCCCGGGGGCTGATCCTTGATCGCGCCAACACGGCGTTCGTCAGCGCAGTCTCGATCTATGAGATCGAACTCAAGGCTGGACGGCGGCGGGTGAACATGCCGCCACAGGAGCTACGGGCTGCACTGAGACGCAATGCGGTCGAGGAGTTGCCTGTCACCCACGGCCATGCCGAATATGCGGCCCTTCTCGACTGGGCGCACCGCGACCCGTGGGACCGTCTGCTTGCAGCGCAGGCGCTGCTGGAGAATTGCGCCCTGGTTTCCGTTGACAAGGTCTTCGACGCCACTGCCGTCACCCGGCGCTGGTGAACCTGGGCGGCAGGCCGCTTCGCATTCGTCCGGACCTGTCGGAAATCCTTTGCCATATCGGCCTCCGACCGCCTCGGTCGTCCGCCCACCCCTCCGACCTCAAATCTCGTCGCTGTAGCCGTAGTCGCGGTCCAGGCGGCGGGCCATGGCGCGGGCGTGGGGGGCGCCTGCGGCGATGAGCGCCAGCACGTAGTCGTCGTCCGGCAGGCCGGCGGCGGCGGCCAGCATCCGCACCTCGTCCAGCAGCTTTCCTGCCGGGGACGGCGCGGGCGCGGGCAGGGAGACCGCCGCGCGCTCCGGCGGCGGGCCGGCCTCCAGCGCCGGGCGGCGGCTTCGCCATTCGGTCGCTTCCTCGAACGCCTGGCCCGCCGCCAGCACGACCCGGTCGCGGAAGGGCGCGGCGGCGATCTGCACGCCGAGCGGCAGGCCGCTTTCCGAGAAGCCGGCGGTCACCGTCAGCGCCGGGCCGCCGGTCACGTCGAAGGGCGTGGTGATGCTCGGATAGAGCCAGAAATTCGCGGTGTCATGCGCATCGAGCCGGGGCGCGGGGCCGGTCGCCGAGGGCGCAATCAGCACATCGAAGCGCTCATGGACCGTCTCCATCGCGCGGCGGAGCTGGCGCCAGCGGCGGTGCGCGGCGACATAATCCTGCGCCGTGTAGCAGACGGCGCCGAGCGCGCGGGAGAGGAAGTCCTGGCCGAAGTCGCGCGGGCGGGTCTGCAAGTCGCGCCGGTGGACGTTGAAAAGTTCGCTCTCGGCGATGGTGATCTTGACGTCGTACCAGTCCTGCACCGGCGGCATGCGCGCGGTCTCGACACCGGCGCCGAGGCTGCAAAAGACCTCCGCCATATGCTCGCAGGCGGCCACCATCTCAGGCGCCACCTCCAGGTCCTCCTCCCAGTAGTGGCGCAGCAGGCCGACGCGCAGCCCGGCCAGGGAGGCGGGCGCGGGATATTGCGGGCGGGTCGAGGAGCGCGGGTCCTCGGGGTCGTGGCCGGCGAGCGCGTCGAGCAGCAGCGCGCAGTCCTCCGCCGTCCAGGCGAGCGGCCCGCAATGGTCGAAGGTGAAGGAGTTGGGGATGACGCCGCGCCGGCTGACCAGCCCGTAGCTCGGCATCAGCCCGGCGACGCCGGAGAGCGCGGCCGGCCCGCGGATCGAGCCGCCGGTGTCGGTGCCGAGCGCGCCCAGGCAGAGCCCGGCCGCCACCGCGACGCCGGAGCCGCTCGACGAGCCGCCGGAGAAATGGTCGGTGTTCCAGGGGTTGCGGGCGGGCGGCCAGGGCAGGTCGAAGCTGGGGCCGCCATGCGCGAACTCGTGCGTCGCGAGCTTGCCGGTGACGACCGCGCCCGCCGCCTTGAGCCGGCGCACGGTCTCCGCGTCCTTGTCGGGCACGCGGCCCTGCCGGGTCCTGGAGCCGCCGGCGGTCAGCACGCCGGCCGTGTCGTAGATGTCCTTGAGCGCGACGGTGACGCCGTGCAGCGGCCCGCGCCGCCGTCCGGCGGCGATCTCCGCATCCGCCGCCCAGGCGTCTTCGAGCGCGCTTTCGGCCATGACCGTCACATGGCTGTTCAGCCGCGCATCGCAGGCTTCGATGCGCGCGAGCGTCGCCTCGACCAGCTCGACCGACGACAACCGCCCGGCCGCAATGGCCCGCGAGGCCCCGGCCAGCGTGAGATGCGCAAGATCGACCATGCTCCCGATTCCCCCTTTGCGGCCCGTGCGGCGGAGGCGGTCCGCCATGCCCGCGGCCTCTTGGCGGACAGCCATTCTTGGGCTACAATGTAGCACATGTTACGAGGGATGGAGCCATGCCTGCAAACACCGTCGTTCGCGCCCGTATCGATGAGAACATCAAGAACGAAGCCGCCGCCGTGCTTGCCAGCATGGGGCTGACGGTGTCCGGCGCCGTTCGGATGATGCTGACGCGCGTGGCGGCCGAAAAGGCGCTGCCGTTCGATCCCCTGGCGCCGGATGCCGAAACCGTCGCCGCCATGCGCGACGCCCGGCACGGCGGGTTGCGGTCTTTCGCGAGTGTCGATGCGCTCATGGAAGACCTGAATGCGCCGGATTGAGCGAACCGGGCAGTTCAAGCGAGACTACAGGCGGGAGCGCAAGGGCCGGAACCGCGCCGCGCTCGATACCGTCCCGATCGAGGTGCTGAAATCGCTTGCCGAGGACCGGCCGCTCGCCGAGCGGCGCCGCGATCATGCGTTGACGGGAGACTGGCTGGACCATCGGGATTGTCGCATCAGGCCCGACCTTATCCTCATCTACCGGAAACCCGACAAGGATGTTGGCGCAGTTGGTGCGTCTCGGTTCCCACAGCGAATTGGGATTGTGAGGGCGGCGAGAGCGGGGGCGCGGCGCGCCTCGCGAGTCCCGATGCGGCAACATGGCCGGAAGACGGACCCGCGCCCCGCGAACGCCTGCAATTGCTGTCCGGACTGCTGCGCCTCCGCGAACGCTTCGTCCTGCTGCGCCGTCGAACGCTGCGCCGCGCCCGGTTTTCGGACGGTGGGCCGCCGATAGTCCTCGCCGCCGGGCGCCTCGCGCCGGAGAAGGAGGTCCCGACGCTCATCGAGGCCTTTCCGCCGCGTGTCGGCGAAGCGCCCCTGCCGTCCGATCATTCTCGGCGAAGGGCCGATGCGGGGCGAACTGGAGGCGCTGGTCCGGTCGCCCGGACTGGAGGGCCGCGTGTCCCTGCCCGGCTGGGTGGAGAACCCTTGGGCCTATATGGCCCGCGCCGTCCTGTTCGTGCTCTCCTCGCAGCATGAAGGCTTCGGCAATGTGCTGGTGGAGGCGTTGGCCTGCGGCTGCCCGGCCGTCGCCACCGATTGCCCCCGCGGCGTCTCCGAAATCCTGAAGGACCCGGCGCCGCTCGCCCCGGTCGGCGACCCGGAGGGGCTGGCGCGCGTCATGCTCCGCGCGCTCTCCCGCCCGGCGGACAAGGCCGCGCTCCGCGCCAGCGCCGCGAGGTTCCCGGTCGAGCGGGCCGTTGCCGGCTATGAGACGCTTGTCGACGACATGCTGGCCGAACGGAGCCGGTGAGCGCGCCCTGGCTATTCGGCGGCGGCGGGCGGCGGCGCAAGCTGCTCGTTGCGGCCAAGATGCAGGTGCAGCATCCCCTCGATCCGCGAAAGGCGCTCGCCCTGCTCGCGCAGCACGCCGTGAATGCCGTCGAACCGGCCGTGAACCCCGTCGATCCGGCCGTTGATGCCGTCGAACCGATCGTTGATGCCGTCGAACCGGTTCTCGATCCCGTCCATGCGGGCGTCCATCTGGTTCAGGCGCGCGTCCATCTGGTTCAGGCGCGCGTCGATCCGGGCGTCCATCCCTTCCAGACGGGTCTCGAACCGGTCCATCCGGGCGTTGAGCTCCCCGCGCAGCCGCTCGCGGTCCTCGCGCCCCTCGGTGCGAATTCGTTCGCGGTCCTCCTTCGCTTCCCGAAGTCCGGCCGCAAGGTCGGCGCGCAGCCCGCGCTGGCTTTGCCACACCAGCCCCGCCAGCGCCGCGCCCACCGCCAGAATCGCAATCATCTCCGGCGTCAAAGGCCCGCTCCCCGAATACCGAAGGACCATAGAGGCCGCCACGGGCCGTCGCAAGGCGGTGCTGCGCGCCAGCGCCGCGCGGTTCCCGGTCGAGCGGGCCGTTGCCGGCTATGAGACGCTTGTCGACGATATGCTGGCCGAACGGGGCCGGTAAGTGCGCCCTCGCTATTCGGCGGCGGCGGGCGGCGGCGCAAGCTGCTCGTTGCGGCCAAGATGCAGGTGCAGCATCCCCTCGATCCGCGAAAGGCGCTCGCCCTGCTCCCGCAACACGCCGTGAATGCCGTCGATCCGACCGTGAACCCCGTCGACCCGGCCGTTGATGCCGTCGAACCGGTCGTTGATGCTATCGAACCGGTCGTTGATGCTATCGAATCGGTCGTTGATGCCGTCGAACCGGTTCTCGATCCCGTCCATGCGGGCGTCCATCTGGTTCAAGCGCGCGTCCATCTGGTTCAGGCGCGCGTCGATCCGGGCGTCCATCCCTTCCAGACGGGTCTCGAACCGGTCCATCCGGGCGTTGAGCTCCCCGCGCAGCTCGCGCGCCTCGGCGCGAATCCGCTCGCGGTCCTCGCGCCCCTCGGTGCGAATCCGCTCGCGGTCCTCCTTCGCTTCCCGAAGTCCGGCCGCAAGATCGGCGCGCAGCCCGCGCTGGCTTTGCCACACCAACCCCGCCAGCGCCGCGCCCACCGCCAGAATCGCAATCATCTCCGGCGTCAAAGGCCCGCTCCCCGAATACCGAAGGACCATAGAGGCCGCCACAGGCCGCTGCAAGGCGGCGCGCCGTCCGGGCCGGCGCCGGTCTTGACCGGCGGGCGGAGGCGCGCGACCAATGGCGATGACCGACCGCTCACGAGGGTTCCCGATGCCGACGCCTACCGTAATTCCGACGCTCCGCTACCGCGACGCTCGCGCGGCGCTGGACTGGCTCTGCCGCGCCTTCGGCTTCGAGCGCCACCTGGTGGTGGAGGGCGAGGACGGCGCGATCCAGCATGCCCAGCTTACTTTCGGCCACGGCATGGTCATGCTCGGGCAAGCGGGCGGCGGGGAATACGACACAAGGATGGTCTCGCCGGGCGAGATCGGCGGCCGGCAGACGCAGTGCCCTTACCTGGTCGTGGCCGATGTCGATGCGCATCATGCGCGCGCTGCGGCCGCCGGGGCCGAAACCGTCATGGCGCCGGAGGACCAGCCCTATGGCGGCCGGCTCTACAGCGCCCTCGACCCGGAGGGCCATCTCTGGAATTTCGGCTCCTACGACCCTTGGCCCGCATGACCCTCTCCGCCGTCCTGATCGCCAACCGGGGCGAGATCGCCATACGCATCGCGCGCGCCGCGGCGGACCTCGGCCTGCGCTCCGGCGCCGTCTATTCCGAGGACGACGCCGCCTGCCTGCATACGCGCATGGCCGACGAGGCGCATCCGCTCGCCGGAGCCGGCCCCGCGGCCTATCTCGACATCGAACAGATCGTCAGGACCGCGCGCGACGCCGGCTACGACGCCGTTCATCCGGGCTACGGCTTCCTCTCGGAGCGCGCCGAATTCGCCGAGGCCTGCGCGGAGGCCGGCCTGTGCTTCATCGGGCCGGACCCGAAACACCTGCGCCTGTTCGGAGACAAGGCGGCGGCGCGCAAAGCGGCCAGGGCAGCCGGGGTCCCGGTGCCGGAAGGCATCGACCGCGCCGTTTCGCTGGAAGAGGCGCAAGCCTTCTTCGAGACGCTGGGGCCGGGCGGCGCGATGATGATAAAGGCGCTGGCGGGTGGCGGCGGGCGCGGCGCGCGGGCGGTGTTCGAGGCCGCCGGGATCGAGCCGGCTCATGCGCGCTGCCGTTCCGAAGCGCAGGCCGCGTTCGGCTGCGGCGATGTGTATGTCGAGGCGTTCCTCCCCCGCGCCCGGCATATCGAGGTCCAGGTGCTCGGCGACCGGTCCGGCCATACCGTGCATCTGGGCGAGCGCGAATGCAGCGTGCAGCGCCGCTACCAGAAGATCGTCGAGACGGCGCCCGCGCCGGGCCTCGACCCCGGACTGCGCCGCGAAATGACCGAGGCCGCCGTCCGGCTGGCCCGGTCGGTCGGCTATGTCAATCTCGGCACCTTCGAATTCCTCGTGGACGTCGGCGAAAAACCGGAAGGCGCGGCGTTCGCCTTCATCGAGGCCAACGCCCGGCTGCAGGTCGAACATACGGTGACGGAGGCCGTGACGGGCGTCGATCTCGTCGAGGCCCAGTTCCGGCTGGCCGGCGGCGCGACGCTCGCCGCTCTCGGCCTCGACGACCCGGCCGCCGCCCGCCCGCGCGGCCATGCGGTCCAGGCGCGCATCAACATGGAGACCGTGGCCGCCGACGGCTCCGTGCGGCCCGAAGCCGGGTTGATCGACGCCTACGAGGCGCCGAGCGGGCCCGGCGTCCGCGTGGACGGCTTCGGCTATGCCGGCTACCGCACCAGCACCGCGTTCGACCCGCTGCTCGCAAAGACGATCTGCCACTCGCGCTCGCCGGCTTTCGCCGATGCGGCGGCGCGGACCCGGCGGGCGCTCGCCGAGTTCCGCATCGAGGGCGTGGCGACCAATATCCCCTTCCTGATGAACGTGCTGGCGCATGACGATTTCGCCGCCGGCCGGACCCATACGCGCTGGGTGGAGGAGGAGGCCGAGGCGCTCGCGGCCCCGGCGGACGGGTTGCGGCCCCGCTTCGCCGACGGCGCGGCGCGAACGAACGGCGGCGATGGCTTCGCCGGGGCGCGCGTGGACAGCACGGACCCGCTGGCGCTCTTCGACCACGACCGGGCGGTCAAGGCCGCAGGGGCCGGGCGGGAGCGACGGCAGCCGCCCGGGCCCGAGGGCCTCGCGCCCGATGGTCTTGCAGGCGTGGCGTCGCCCATCCAGGGCACGATCGCCGCGCTGCTCGTCGCGGAGGAGGACCGGGTGCTGGCGGGCCAGCCGGTCGCCGTGGTCGAGGCGATGAAGATGGAGCACGAGATCAGGGCCGGGCGGGCCGGCATCGTGCGCCGGGTGACGATGGAGCAGGGCGACGTCGTGCGCGAAGGCTGGCCCATCGCCTTCATCGAACCGGCGGAGGTTGACGGCGATTTCGTCGAAGGCGGCCGGAAGGCGGATCCGGACCATATCCGCCCGGACCTCGAGGAGGTGATCCGCCGCCATGCCTGGACGCTGGACGAGACCCGCCCGGAGGCCGTCGCCCGGCGCCACGCCAGCGGCTACCGGATGCCGCGAGAGAATATCGACCGGCTCGTGGACCCCGGCTCGTTCCAGGAATACTGGCCGCTGCTGACGGCGCTCCAGCACCAGCGCTACGACATCGATACGCTGAGGCGGAAATATCCGGCCGACGGCGTGGTGGCGGGGACGGCGGCGGTCAACGGCGCCGATTTCGACGACGCGCGCTCGCGCGCCGTCGTCGTGCATTACGACTACACCGTGCTGGCCGGCACCCAGGGGCGGCGCAACCATTACAAGCAGGACCGGATGTTCGAGCTGGCGCACCGCTTCCGCTTGCCGGTGGTGCTGTTCTCCGAGGGCGGCGGCGGCCGGCCGGGCGACGACAATACCGGCCCGCGCGTCGCCTTCGACACCGACACCTTCACCACCTTCTCCAGGCTGAGCGGGCTCGTGCCGCTGGTCGGGATCAACAACGGGCGTTGCTTCGCCGGCAATACCGCCCTGCTCGCCTGCTGCGACGTCATCATCGCGACGAAGAGTTCCACCATCGCCATGGGCGGCCCCGCCATGATCGAGGGCGGCGGCCTCGGCGTCTATACGCCCGAAGAGGTGGGGCCGATGGCGTTCCAGGTGCCGAACGGCGTGGTCGATATCCTGGTCGAGGACGAGGACGAGGCGGTCGATACCGCCAGGCGCTACCTGTCCTATTTCCAGGGGCCGGTCGAACGCTGGGAAGAGGGCGGCGACCAGCGCATGCTCCGCCATGCGGTGCCGGAGAACCGGGTGCGGCTCTACGACATGCGGGAGATTGTCCGCACGCTTGCGGACAAGGGCTCGGTGCTGGAGCTGCGCGAGAAGTTCGGCATCGGCATCATCACCTGCCTCATCCGCATCGAAGGCCGCCCGATGGGCGTCATCGCCAACAACCCGCACCACCTCGCCGGCGCGGTGGATTCCGACGGCGCGGACAAGGGCGCGCGCTTCCTGCAACTCTGCGATGCCTTCGACATTCCGGTGCTGAGCCTGATGGACTGCCCCGGCATCATGGTCGGCCCCGACCACGAACGCACGGCGCTGGTCCGCCATTGCACGCGGCTGTTCAATACCGGCGCGAACCTGAGCGTGCCGATGCTGGGCGTCATCGTCCGCAAGGCCTACGGGCTCGGCGTGCAGGCCATGTGCGGGGCGAGCGCGCTGGTGAGCTTCTGCATGGTGGCCTGGCCGACGGCGGAGTTCGCCGGCATGAATATCGAGGGGGCGGTGAAGCTGGGCTTCCGTCCGGTTCTGGCCGCTATCGAGGACCCGGAGGCGCGCAAGGCCGAGTTCGACCGCCGGGTCGCCGACGCCTATGAGCGCGCCCGCGCCGTAAACGCCGCGGCGGGCGGCGGGCTCGACGACGTGATCGACCCGGCCGAGACGCGGCGCTGGATCGCGAACAGCCTGAAGCGCCTGCCGCCCGCGCCGCCGCGCGAGGGCAAGAAATACGCCTTCATCGACACCTGGTGAGCGGCCGGGACGGCGGACTTGCACCCCATTGCGGCAATGAAGGAAAATCGCTCCGGCAGCCGCAGGAAAATCCGCTGCCGTCCCCACCTTCCCGGGAGAGTCGGCCGATGAACACCGTCCAGCATTTCGTTTCCGGAGCCGTCTGGGCCGGCGCCTCGGCGCGGACCGGCGATGTCTTCAACCCGGCGACCGGCGCCGTGGCCGCGAAGGTCCGTATGGCGAACGCGGCGGATGTGGACCGTGCGGTCGCCGCTGCCCGCAGGGCGCAGCCGGCATGGGGCGCCACGCCGCCGGCAAGGCGGGCCGCGGTGATGTTCGAGTTCCGCAACCTCCTCTACAGCCACATGGACGAGCTTGCCGAAATGCTTTCGGCCGAGCATGGCAAGACGCTTGCCGACGCCCGGGGCGAGCTCGCGCGCGGTATCGAGGTGGTGGAGTTCGCCTGCGGCATCCCGCAGCTCCTGAAGGGCGAGTATTCGGAGGGCGTGGCGTCCGGCATCGACAGCTTCGCGATCCGCCAGCCTGTCGGCGTGGTCGCCGGCGTCACGCCGTTCAACTTCCCCGCCATGGTGCCGCTCTGGATGTATCCGGTCTCCATCGCCTGCGGCAACGCCTTCGTGCTGAAGCCGTCCGAGCGGGACCCGTCCGTGGCGGTGCGCATCGCGGAACTGCTTTCCGGGGCCGGGCTGCCGGACGGCGTGATGAACGTGGTGAACGGCGACAAGGAAGCCGTGGACGCGATTCTGGACCACCCCGATATCGATGCGGTCAGCTTCGTCGGCTCCACGGCGATCGGCCGGTACATCTATGCCCGCGGCGCGGCCTCGGGCAAGCGCGTGCAGGCGCTGTGCGGCGCGAAAAACCATCTGGTGGTGATGCCGGACGCCGATATGGGCCAGGTCGCCGACGCGCTGATGGGCTCCGCCTACGGATCGGCCGGCGAGCGCTGCATGGCGGTTTCCGTGGCGGTACCGGTGGGCGAGGAGACCGCCGACCGGCTGGTGACGGCCTTGAAACCGCGCGTCGAGAGCCTGAAGGTCGCCCCCTATACCGATCCCTCGTCGGAGATGGGTCCGGTCATCACGGGCCAGAGCCTGGAGCGCATCCGGGGCCTGATCGCCGAGGGCGTCGACGCCGGCGCGGAGCTGGTGGTGGACGGGCGCGACTTCCGCCTGCAGGGCTATGAGGACGGCTTCTTCATCGGCGGCTGCCTGTTCGACCGGGTGACGACCGACATGTCGATCTACCGGCAGGAGATCTTCGGCCCCGTGCTGTCGGTCGTGCGCGCGCCGGGCTACGAGAATGCCGTGGAGATCGTCAACACGCACGAATACGGCAACGGCGCGGCGATCTTCACCCGCGACGGCGATGCGGCGCGCGACTTCTTCACCCGCGTCGGGATCGGCATGGTCGGCGTGAACGTGCCGATCCCGGTCCCGGCGGCCTACCACTCCTTCGGCGGCTGGAAGCGCTCGCTGTTCGGCGACCATTATGTCCACGGCATGGAAGGCGTGCGCTTCAACACCCGCCTGAAGACGATGACCACGCGCTGGCCGGAGGGCATCAGGGACGGCGCCGTGTTCAACTTCCACGCCGGCAGCGAAACGCGGAACTGATTTTCGGGCATCGGACTCGCGGTTGTCGGCAGCCGGGCGAGGCGCGTTTGCCCGCCTGCCGGCCGTCGGCTAGACTCGCAGGATCGGGAGCGCGGGGACGAACGGCATGGAAACGGCCGACTGGATTACGGTTGGCGGTATCGTTGCCATTCTCGCCTTCCTTTGGAATCTTCACCGCGATGTTGCCGACTTGCGCGAGCGCATGGCCCGGCTGGAAGGGCTGTTCCAGGGTTTCACAAAGCGCGCCGCCTCCGGCGAAGGCGGCTAGGGCGAGTCGAAATTTCTCCGGGAGCCTGCTGCCTGGGACGTTGTAGCGGGTCGGTCGCTTGCGAACGGTATTGACGAGCCGGCGGCGGTGCGGCCGGATGCGGCGGTGGGTCAATGACTGCGGGGGCGTTGCCGCTCCCGCTTCGCCGCGAGTACGCCGCCATGATCGCCGTACCCCGCTTTACCGGCCTGGTCGAAAGCCTGCCCTCGCCAATCCCGACAACCCGCGCGTCATCCGGATGCGGACCTTCTCGAAGGCGCACGGCATGGCGGGAGCCCGCATCGGCTACGCCATCGCGCCCGCCCGGACCATCGGCGGCCTCGGCCGCATCCGCAACCATTTCGGCGTCAACCGCATCGCGCAGGCGGGCGCGCTCGCCTCGCTCCGCGACCCGGCGTTCATCGCCTCCGTGGTCGAGGAGGTCGCGCGCGGGCGCAACGATTATTACGCGCTCGCGCAACGGCTGGGGCTCTCGACCGTGCCGTCGGCGACGAACTTCGTGGCCATCGACATGGGCGGCGACGGCGACCGGGCCCGCACCGTCCTGGCGAGGCTCCAGGAGGAGGGCGTGTTCGTGCGGATGCCGGGCGTCGCTCCGCTGGACCGCTGCATCCGGGTGACGGTGGGCACGGCGGAGGAGCGCGCCCTGTTCGCGGAGATCTTCGAGGCGGTGCTCGGCGAATAGGAAGAAACCGCCCGGCCCCGGAGGATTTGCACGGGGACGGCGCGCCGCTGGCGCGGATTCCCTCCAGGCTGAAACGGAGGTCCGGTTGTCCCTCGATACGCGGTTTCGCCGCTACGCGGGATGAGGGCGTTCCAGGCGCAAGCGTCAACTCGTTTCCTGAATCGGGGTCACGCGACGGGGAGGCCGGAGTGTCGGGAATTCGGCGCTCGAATCGTCTCGCAACCACCCGTTCTGGCTGTCGGACGGGAATTCCGGGAGCCCCGCCCTCGTCCCGTTCCTCACCCTGAGTCGCGCCCGCGTCAGCGGGCGCGTATCGAAGGGCGGCTGCCGTTCCGTTTCAAAACGGTCCAACACCGCGGTAATGTATCCGCCATGAGCGGGGAAGCGGTTCTGGGCGATGGCCGCGTCCGGCCGGACTGGACGATGACGCATCTGGTCCGCGCCCGTGCGCGCGAGCACGGGCGGCGGGCGTTCGCGACCTTCGAGGGCGGGGCGGCGCTGACCTTCGCCGGCCTCGACCGGGACTCGGACCGGTTCGCGGCCGCGCTTGCCGCCGCCGGGATCGGGCCGGGCGAGCGGATGATGGCGCTGCTCGGCAACGGGCCGGAAATCCTGATCGCCTTTTTCGGCGCGATGAAGGCGGGCGTCGTGATCGTGCCGGTCAACACCGAACTCAGGGGCGCATTCCTGGCGCACCAGGTCGCCAACGCCGCGCCGGCGATGGTGGCGGCGGAAGCCGGCCTGCTGCAGGCGTTCGACGGCGTCGGCGGACCGGCGCCGGCGCGGCTGGCCGTTGTCGGAGGCGCTGCGCCGGCGGCCCTGCCGGACCTGTTCGCCGACAGCGCGGTCTCGACCTTCGAGGCGTTCCTGGCCGCCGGCGACGGCGGCGGCGCGCCGGAAACAGACGCCCGGCCCGGAGATATCGGGGCCATCCTCTACACATCCGGCACCACGGGGCCCTCGAAGGGCGTGCTGCTGCCGCACGGCCACCTCTTCCTCATGTCGGCCGCGACGGCGCAGGCGACGGGCCTGACGGCCGACGACTGCTATTACGTCTCCATGCCGCTCTTCCACATCAACGCGCTCTGCGCGCAGACGCTGGCGGCGCTGACGGTGGGCGCCAGGGTGCATGTCGTGCGCCGTTTCAGCCCCAATCGCTGGCTGGACGAGGTCATCGCCTGCGGCGCCACGCACACCAACCTGCTGGGCGTCATGCCGGAGTTCCTGTTCAACACGCCGCCCACGCCCCGCGACCGCGACCACAGCCTGCGCGTGACGCTGGCGGTGCCCATCGGCCCCTGGGGCGCCGCGTTCGAGGCGCGCTTCGGCCTGCGCATCCTCCAGGGCTTCGGGATGACCGAATGCGGCCTGCCGTTCTGGTGCCGCCTCTCCGAACCGGTGGAGCCGGGCTGCGCCGGCTATATCGCCGACCGATGGTACGAGGCGCGCGTGGCCGATCCCGAGACCGACATGCCGCTGCCGGCGGGCGAGGCCGGCGAGCTGCTGATCCGGCCGAAAATGCCCGGCTGCTTCTTCGCCGGCTACTACCGGATGCCGGAGCGCACGGTGGAGGCATGGCGCAATTTCTGGTTCCACACCGGCGATGCCGCGCGCTACGACGAGCGGGGTCGCCTCCATTATGTGGACCGCCTCAAGGACTGCATCCGCCGGCGCGGCGAGAACATCTCGGCCTTCGAGGTCGAGCAGGTGCTGAACGCGCATCCCGACATCGCCGAAAGCGCCGTGGTCGGCGTCCGGGTCGAGGGCGCGGGCGGCGAGGAGGAGGTGCTGGCGCTGCTGCTCGCGGAGAACGGCGCGCGCGTGGCCCCGAGGGAGCTGCTCGATTGGTGCGCGCCCCGGATGCCGCGCTACGCCATGCCGCGTTTCGTCGCTTTCGTCGCCGGCTTCGAGAAGACCGCATCCGGCAAGCTGCGCAAGGGCGACCTCCGCGACGCCGGCCTGCCGCCCGGCGCGTGGGACAGGGAAGAAGCCGGTTACATCGTTGCCCGGCATTGACGCGGTTCAGGGGAAGCAAGGATGACCGGCGAGTTGATCGACAGGGATCCGGACATTCTCGGAGGGACGCCCGTCTTTGCCGGCGCCAGGGGCCCCGTCCGGGTCCCGATGGAGCATCCGAAAGCCGGTGACCGACTGGAGGATTTCCCGGAGGATTTTCCGAGCGTGTCGCGGCGGCAGGCAATTGCCGTGCTCGAGCGAGCAGGCTACAGCATCGAACGGCATTGACGCGGCCGGGGGAGGGTTGAGGACATGGAAGCCGATTATGTGATCGTGGGGGCGGGCTCCGCCGGCTGCGTGCTGGCCGAACGGTTGAGCGCGGACGGCGCCGAGGTCGTGCTGCTGGAGGCGGGCGGCAAGGACACGAACCCGCTGATCCATGTGCCGGCCGGGGTGCTCAAGCTCGTCACCCACCCGGTCGTCAACTGGAACTACTACACCGAGCCCGACGAGAAGATCGGCGGGCGCTCGCTGCATTGCCCGCGCGGCAAGGTGCTGGGCGGCTCGTCCTCGATCAACGGCATGCTGTTCATCCGCGGCAATGCGGCCGATTTCGACGGCTGGGCGCAGATGGGCGCGCGCGGCTGGTCCTATGACGACGTGAAACAGCACTTCAAGAGCATCGAACGCTACGGACCGGGCGATCCCGGCGAGCGCGGCAAGTCGGGGCCGATCCCGGTCGAGGACTACCGGACGGTCCTGCCGCTCACCCACCGCTTCGTCGAGGCGGCGCAGCAGGCGGGGCACGCCTTCGCGAGGGATCTGAGCGGCCGGCCGCCGGCGGAGGGCGTCGGCTATTCGCAGATGTCGCGCAACGGGCGCTTCCGCGGCTCGACCGCGCGCACCTTCCTGCGCGATGCGCGCGGGCGGGCGAACCTGCGGGTCGAGACCGACGCCCATGCGACCGGGCTCGCCTTCGACGGCAAGCGCTGCACGGGCGTCGCCTTCCGGCAGCGCGGCAGGGACCGGCAGGTAACGGCGGCGCGCGAGGTCATCGTCTCGGGCGGCGCCGTCAACTCGCCGCATCTGCTCCACATATCGGGCGTCGGCCCGGCGGCGCGGCTCAGGGAGATCGGCGTCGAGGTCCGGCACGACCTGCCGGGCGTCGGCATGAACTATTCCGACCACTACACCGTGCGCATCTCCCACCGGGTGCGCGGCCAGCAGTCGATCAACCAGCTTGCGCGGGGCTGGCGGCTGGTGCGCGAGATGGCGCGCTTCGCCGTCTTCGGCAACGGCGCGCTCACCTTCGGGGTCTCGAGCGCGCAATGCTACACGCGCTCGCGGGAGGGGCTGGCCTCGCCCGACATCCAGCTCCTGTTCACGCCGGCGAGCTTCGACGAGGACGATTTCGGCGCCCTGGAGCAGGAGTCCGGCATGTCGGTGGCGGTCTCGATCGCGCGCCCCTCCTCGCGCGGCGAGATCGTGGCGGTTTCGCCGGACCCGTTCACGCCGCCGGCCATCCGCCCGAACATGCTGGACGACCCGGACGACATGCGGGTCGCCGTGGAAGGCGTCCACCAGGCGCGCGAGATCTTCGCCCAGCCGGCCTTCGCCGGCATCACCCAGGGGGAGACCTCGCCGGGGCCGGAGGTGGCGGGCCGGGAGGCGCTGGAGGACTTCGTGCGCCGCACCGGGCGGACGATCTACCACATGGTCGGCACCTGCCGCATGGGCGAGGACCCGATGGCGGTGGTCGATTCGCGCCTGCGCGTGCGCGGCCTGGAGGGGCTCCGGGTGATCGACGCCTCGGTCATGCCGACCGTCACCACCGGCAACACCAACGCCCCCACCATCATGATCGCGGAGAAGGGCGCCAGCATGATCCTGGAGGACAATCGGTAGGGCGGGGGAGGGAGCAGGTCATGCCGCCGGTCCTGTTCAATATCGGCTGGATGAAGCGTTATCGAGGGGGCTTATGCACGTAACCTGACGACAGGTTTGCGAGGCTTCGCGCCCTCTCTCCAACGTCATTCGCGACCCTCTTTCCGTCATGCCCGGACTTGTTCCGGGTATCCATCACGGGCGCCCACCCGCATCGGGTAATCGCGCGGCGCGTCGAACAGCAGGTCCACCACCCCGGCATCGTAGCCGTATTCGTTGCCGAGGGCGTGGAGCGCGGCGATCTGCGCCGAAGTCAGCGCCTGACGCCAGACCGCCACGTCGTCCACCGCGATGCCGGCCCCGCCGCCGTGAGCGCGAGCGGACCGTGCGGCTCGTCCAGGGTGTTGCGCAGACGCAGCAGGTTCGCCTTGTTCCGCAATCCCGGATCCGGCCTGACCCATGCCGACGGGGTCATTCCGGACACATACGCCCTGCGGCGGCTGGCGACGTAACAGAGCTGGTTGGCGGCGAGTTCGCCGAATCTCGCCACTCGCAGCGGCGTGGCGCGCACTGCGCCGCCGAGTTTGCCCGTGACCGTCCGGGGCGCCGCGCCGGCTTCGGCGTAGTAGCCGCCGATCCTGTCGGCAAAGACCGTCCGGCCGCCGGCGTCGGTCAGAGGCCGGTCGAGCCGCCAGTGGCCATGCAGCCCGTGCCCGGACGCCAGCCGACCGGCCCGCACGATGTTCGGCGTGGCGATGTCAGCCTTTGCGCCGTAGAGCGGCAGCAGCCCCTGGCCGAGGTCGTCGGCCATGATAAAGAGGATGTTCGGCGGCGGCGCGGGGTCGGCCGTCGCCGCGGGAGCCGCCGCGAGGCAGAGGCGGATCGCGAGCGCGGCCAAGGCTTGACGCGTACCGTCCCGCCGTCCTTCGGGCCGGACGAGACTTTCGACCGGGTCATCGGGCGGTATCGCTCACGGACGCACTTCGCCTGCCGGATTCCGATTTCGCCTCGGCCCCTCGTGCAGCGTCCGCTGTTCCCTCACGACCGCCGATGCGGTGGCCGAACGGGACCGCAGGCCCGTTCCGGCTCGCCCCACACGCTTCGGCGCCGCGTGTCGATCGTGTCCCGTCACCGATCGCCTTGCAGAGCGGGAATGCGTGCACCGCCCGTTTCGGTGTTTGGGGAACTTGTGCGGCGACCTCTGCCGCGCCGCGCCGTCCGGGGCGATAAGGGGGGCGGGCGTCCAGGGTGACGAAAACAGAGGCGCAGAATTCGGGGTGACGAGGAGAGAGACGGCTTCCATTGCGGCAGGCGGCGGCGAACCCGTCCCGGTCCGACCCCGGCGGTACGTCGGACGGCCTCGGGAACAACAGCGGCTCCGTCAGGAAACGGCAGGCCGCGCCCGGCCGCCCGCCGCCGGGTCCTTCGGTGTGCGCCTCTGGCGGCGGCGGGCGAGGCGCTTGCTGCGTTCGAGGCCGTGGCGCTTCAGGAAGCGCTGCACTGCGCCGTAGCTGAAGACGAGGCCCTCGGCGGCGAGCGCGGCGCGCAGCGCGTGGATGCCGAGTTCCGGCTGCGCCTCCAGAAGGCGGAAAATCCGCTCCCGCTCGGCTTCGATCCGCCATGAGGGGCGGGCGCCGCCCGGCCTGTCCGCCCGGACCTGCCCGCGCTCGCGAAACCGCCTCACCCACAGCGCGACGCTGGCGCCGCCCACCTCGAAAAGCCGGCCGGCGGCCCGGGCGCTCATGCCCTTCTCGACCACCGCCGCGACCGCCCGGCGCCTGAGGTCCTCGGCGACCGCCCGTCCCGGCCGCCGCTCCGCCAGTGTGTCCGTCATCGCCGTCATCGCTCCTCCCCGCTGCATTGCAGCCTTGTGGCAGGTTTAGTGGATATTGCGCCGGAATGAGCCGGCTCTTGCGCCCGTCCGTCCGGCCGCCGCTTCACCGGCGTGTCCGTCATCGCCGTCATCGCTCCTCCCCACTGCATTGCAGCCTTGTGGCAGGTTTAGTGGATATTTGCGCCGGTTCGGCCAGCCGGCGGACGCACCCCTCCCTTCGGGCGGCCATCGGCCGGCCGCCAGGACTGCGCGTCTGTTTCGTCGAAAGCCGAGCAGAACCGGATGCCAGCAAAGCCTCCCGCTCCTCCGGCTGTCCCGTCAGGTCATGGTCTCGTTCGCTCCCGTCGGATGCTTCTTCCGGGAAAGAATATAGAACAAATACGGCGTAAAACAACTATAATTGAGGAAAATAAGCGGATATAACGGGATGCCGACGGATTCGGCGTCAGCCGCGCTGCGGCCGGTCCCGCGGTCCTGAAGACCGTTCGGCGGCTAAGGCCAGCGCGAGGGCGGCTGCGACGGGGACGGCGGCGGAGCCGAGGAACACTGTTGCGAAGGCGTGCAGGAACGGGCCGCCGACGGTGTTGAAGGCGAGCATCAGGCCGGTCGCGCCGAGCACCACGCCAAGCGTGCGCGTCATCATCACCAGGCTGCCGGCCACGCCCCGGTCCGCCACCGGCAGGCTGGCGCTCGCGACTTCCAGATAGGCGACCTGGAAGATGCCGAGGCCGGCGCCGTGGAGCAGCAGCGCGCCCGCCACGAAGGCCATGCCGGGCGCCGCGCCCCAGAGGCCGATGCCGGCAAGCCCGCCGGCCACCGCAAGCGCGCCGGCTGCGGCAATCAGCCCGCCGTCGCGGCGCTGGACCCAGCGGCCGGCGAGCGGCGAGGCCAGCGCCATGCCGAGCGGCGAGAGCGCCAGCAGCGCGCCCGCGGTCAGCACGTCCAGCCCGGCCACCCGGTCCAGCCAGAAGGGCACGAGCAGCATCACCGCGAAGCCGACGAGATTGACCGCGATATTGCTCGCCGCCGGGATGGAGAAGCCCGCCCGGCGGAAGGGGGCGAGGCGGACAATCGGCGAGGGGTGGCTGCGAAGCGCAAAGCAGGCGCCGGCGGCGAACGCCGCCAGCAGCAGCGCGAAGCCGAACCAGCCGCCGCTCGCCGCCCGATTGATGCCGAGCAGCAGGCCGCCTATCGCGAGGGTCAGCAACACCGCGCCGGCCGCGTCGAAGCGCGGGGCCGCTCCCCCGCCGGAGGCGGCCGGCGGCGCGCGGAAGAGCAGCAGCGCCGCAAGCGCGATCGGCGCGCGGAACCAGAACACGCCGGCCCACCCCATCGCATCGACCAGCAGGCCGCCGAGCGAGGGGCCGACCGCGCCGCCGAGCGCGAACAGCAGCGTATAGGCCCCGAGCACCCGCGCGCGCGCCGACTCGGGGAAATAGGCCGTCGCCAGCGCCGGGCCGACGGCGATCACCAGCGCCGTGCCGACGCCCTGGGCGACGCGCGCCGCCAGCAGCAGCTCGAAGGCCGGCGCCAGCGCGCAGGCGATAAAGGCGGCGACGCTCCAGGCCAGCCCGATGCGGAACACTCGCGCATGGCCGAACAGGTCGCCCAGCCGCCCGCAGACCAGCATCAGGCTCGCATAGGTCAGCACATAGCAGATCACGACCCACTGGATGTCGCCGAGCTCGATGCCGAGGCTGCGGACGATATCGGGGAAGGCGATGTTGACGGCCGTGTCGAGCGAGCCGATGGCCGTGCCCAGCCCGACGACGACGACGCCCGCCGCCGGCCGGCTGCCCGGACCGCCCGTCATCGCGCGGCGTTTCCTTCCGGACCCCGCCTAGCGGAACTTCGGCATGATCTCTTCGGCGAACTGGCGGAAATTGCGCCGGTCCACGGCCTTGGGCGGCAGCAGCACGATCTCCCGGCAGCCGGCGGCCTCCATCGCCCTGATGCGCTCGACGACGAGGTCCGGCTCGCCGACCAGCCCGCCGGTCGCCTGCACCATGGCGGGCGTGACGAAGCGGTGCTCCTCCTCGGGCAGCCAGGAGCAGTGGCCCAGATGGACGCGGAGATGCATCCGGTCGTCGGGGATGCCGAGGTCCGCGAGGAAGCGGTTGTAGAGCTCCCAGTCGTCGCGGGCGTAGTCGGGAATGAAGTCGTCATGGCCGACGACGCGGGCGTGCTCCCACCAGTAATGCAGCGTGGCGCCGACCTGCGCGCCGATCTCCTCGACGATATGCGGGTCGCTCACCTTGTCCCCCGGCTTCATGGCGCAGAAGAAGGTGAGCGTGGAGGCGTGGAAATCGTCCGGCAGCTTGCGGCCCGCCTTCTCGGCCCCGGCCCTTGCGCGGTCGAGGTTGCGCGCCATGACGCCGAGCGGCTCCGCGCCGGCGCAGATGCGCCCGTCGCCGAGCTCGCCCGCGATCTCCAGCGCCCTCGGCCCGTTGGCGGCGACATGGATCGGCGTCGGCGGCTCGAAGCCGATGAAGCCCATGTCGCGGTTCTGGAACCGGATCGGGCGCGTCACGCCGTCATGGGTGAACGCCACCTCCTCGCCGTGCAGCAGCCCGCGCACCACGCGCAAATACTCCCGGAAGGCGGCGGGCTTCATCGGCTTCTGCCCCATGATGCGCATGGCGGTGTGGCCGGTGCCGATGCCGAGAAAGGCGCGGCCGGGGGCGAGCCTGGCGATGGAGGCGATGGAGTGCGCCGTGACCGGGGCGAGCCGCGTGCCGGGAATGGCGACGCCGGTGCCGAGGCGGATGCGCGAGGTGTTGGCGGCGGCGAGCGCCAGCACCGCATAGCAGTCCGACCAGATCATCTGGCTGTCCGGCGCCCAGCCGGAATCGTAGCCGAGCTCCTCGGCGAGCTTCAGCATCTGCCACTCGTCGATCCTGGTGTTGACCATCGCGCCGAACTGCATGGGGCGTTTCCTTCCGTCGCAAGCCCCGGACTATAGCCCCGCGCGGCCGGGAAAATCAGGAAGGACTTGCGCGCTGGACGGGCGGTATGATCGCGTGCTTTACGGACCCGCTCTGCGAGGAACGACTCTGACGGCGGACGGAGGGGCCATGACGATAGCCGAACCCGCGTTCACACTGGGCGTCGAGGAGGAGTATCTCCTGGTCGATGCGGAGACCGGCGATCTGGCGTCCAATCCCCCGGAGAGCCTGATCGCCGACTGCGTGGGCGCGCTGGGCGAGCGGGTCACCAACGAGTTCCTCCAGGCCCAGGTCGAGATCGGCACCGGAGTTTGCGCCGACATCGGCGAGGCGCGGAAGGAATTGCGCCGCCTGCGAAGCGGCGTCGCCCTGGCTTGCGGCCGTCACGGGCTGGCGCCGGTCGCGGCCTCGACGCATCCCTTCGGCGACTGGCGCCAGCAGGACTATGTGCACAAGGAGCGCTATGAAGGGCTGGCCCACGACATGCAGGCCGTGGCCCACCGCCTGCTCATCTGCGGCATGCACGTCCATGAAGACAAGCCACCCGAAGTCAGCATTCGGAAGAAGGATGAGAGGGATTCGGGGGTTTGTCAACCACCGCTCGGCAAGGACTTACGGCCGGTTCGAACGCTGCCGCACCGGGTTCCGGAGGGGCTGTCGGGGCGCTCTTCCTGGCGGCGTCAATTCTGCTGCCGGGCTGCGGCTGGTTCGACCAGGATGAGGTTGCGCGGGACGCAGCGTCCGTAGAGGCCCGCCTGGGTTCGGTCGGCTCGCTGGAACCGGACAGGCCCGGCTTCCGCTCTCTCACGCAATCCAGGGACCCGTATCTGGCGCTGCGGCCGGTGGCGGAGGATCGCTCTCTCCTGCCCGAGGACCTGCGCTCGGAGACCGGGATCGTGGTCACGCTGGGCGACGCGCCGGGCGACGAGGTGCTGGCGCGGCGGATATCGGATGCAGCCGGGATCGGGGTCCGCCTGGTCGGCGTCCGCTGGCAACGGCCTACCGCCGGTAGCGGACCGCTTGAGGCGCTGGCCGAAAGTGTGCGCGTGGACTGGCTCTCGTCCTGGTCCGACGAGCTGGCGGGCGAGGCCGGCGTGTGGTCGGGTCCGCTGGACCGATTGCTTGACGCCTGGACGCAGGCTGGGGGCTACCGGTGGCAATACGATGACGGGACCGCGACCGTCGAGGTCGTGCGCTCCGAGACGCGCATCTTCGGCGTTCACGCGCTGGCGGGCAGCCAGAAATACAATGTGACCACGACGACGGTGGGCGCGGGCGGCGAAGCGACGTCCGGATCCTCGTCGCAGTCGATCTCCTCGGAGATGACCTACGACCCGTGGCAGGAGATCGGGCCGCAGGCGGAAGCGGCGGCGGGCCCGGAAGGGACGGTGTCGGTTTCGGCGGCGTCCGCGACGGTGACGGCGGCCGGCCTGCCGCGGGCGGTCGAGCGGGTGCGGGCGTATCTGGAGCATGTGAACCGTCATGTGCTGCGCCCGGTCGTGCTCTCGGTGCATCTCTACTCGGTGCGCTTCGACAAGGGCTCGGACTACGAGGTCGGCCTGACAGGGCTGCTGCCCGAGGCGTTTGGATCGAACTTCCAGATCGGCGTCGAGGGCGGCGCGATCTCCGTGGTGAAGCCGGTGATGGTGGGCACGGGGACGCTGAACGCGACGGTGAATGCGCTCCGCAAGGTGGGCACGGCCTCGCGGGTGCTGTCGGTGGATGTGCCGACGCTGAACGGGCGCCCGGCGCAGTTCTACGACCTGTTCGACCAGGCGTATCTGCAGCGGGTCAGCACCACGATCGAGGACGGCGTGCGGGCGGTGGAGCTGACGCCGGGCACGGTGTCCTCGGGCTTCGGGCTGAGCTTCGTCGCGCGGATCGTGGCGCCGGACGAGGTTCTGGCGCGCATTACGGCCACCATTCAGGACCGTCCGGAGTTCGCGGCCTTCGGGGCTGCGGGCAACCGGATCCAGCTTCCCTCGGGCGGCAGGCGCGCGATCGTGGTGACGCAGCGTATCGCGAGGGGCGAGACGCTTCTCCTCACGGGCTTCCGCGACCGGTCGTCCTCGGGCGAGCGGTCGGGCACGTTCCATCCGGCGGTGCCGCTGCCGGAGGGCGGCGCGGACACGGATATCGCGCGGGTCGAGACGGCGCTGCTGGTGACGGCCGATATCGGGACGCCGCTCGGCATATCGGAGCGGAGGCTCGGCGCCGGGTTCCCGTCCGGCGGTCCGGTCGCGAAGGTCGAGAGCGGCAATGCGGCCCCGGCGGACCCGGCCCTCCGGGATGCGGTCTCTCCGGCGGCAGCCGGCGCGGCCCGGGAGGCTGGCGGATGAGCGTGCTCTGGATAGGGGAACAGCGCTTCGCGGCGGGCTTGCTGTGGCAGCGTGGCGAGCTGAGCGGGCGCGCCGCCCGTCGCGCGGCCCGCGAGAGCCGCAGCTCGTGGACGGTGAATGTCGCCGGCCAGACGGGGTTCGTCGACGACGCCGAGGGCCCGGGCGGCACGAAGCCTCTCGCCGGCGCGCTGATGGCGCTGCTCCGGGGCCGCTCGCGCGGGGAGGAGACCTGGATCGCCTTCGTGGAGGAGGACGGCGAGGACGGGGCCGAGACGCGGGTGGGCGTCGTTCGGTGCAGCGGCGGCGTGCTGCTGGCGGACGGCGATGAGGTTTTCGTGTCCGCCGGGGAGGCTGTCGAAGCCGTGGACCCGGCCGGGCTGGAAGACGCCGTGGTTGTCGTGACGCCCGGCTTGCGGGAGGCATTTCCGAATGCCGTCCCGGTGGACGCCAGGGGGCTGCTGGAGGCGGCTCAGGAAGTGGACGCGCTCTCGGCGGTCCGCTCGGGCGGCCTGTCGCGGAAGGGCGTCGCGTGGCTTGTCGTGTTCGCTGCGGTCGGGGCCATGGGCGTCTACGGCTCGGCCAACTGGAAGGCCATCGGCATCGGGTTCGGCTGGGTCGAGGAGAAGAAGAAGGAGGAGCGGCCCCGGGTCATCGTCGCTATCGAGAGCGGCCGTTTCCTGGCGCATTGCCGCGACGAGATCGGGCGGCGCGAACTGGGCCTGGCCGGCTTCGACCGGATCGCTGTGTTCTGCCATGCGCAATACCGGTCGGACGGGAATATCGGCGCGCCGTGGACGCTGAGCGGCCGTCCGGTGCTGGAGGTCAGGTGGCAGCTCCGGGAGGCGCTGGAGCCGCGTGTCTATGTGGGCCTCGCGGAGGCGCGGCTTGCGCCGTGGTTCTGGTCCGGCGTGAATGACGGGGGTCAGGCGGTGGGGTTCATGCCCCTGCCGAAGGTGCTTGCGCTGTCGCAGGGCGTCGCCGGGCAGGGCCACCCGGCCTTCCGGGCGCGGATAGACAGGCTGCTGGCGCTCCGGGGGTTCCGGATCGAGTACGTGAAGGAGCAGCCGGGGGTGGAGGTCGTGCTGGAGACGGAGCGCCCGCTTTCGGAGGCGGTGGCGCTGGTCTCCGCGATCGAGGGGATCGATGTGGTCTCGGTCGCCTTCGAGGACGGCCGGTGGCGGTTCGAGGGACGCCGGCGCGGCACGCAGAGCATGTTCGAGGACGAGTTCGCGACCCTGGTGGCGCCGCTTGCCCGGGCGGTTCGGGCCACGGGTGAAACCGAACCGGTGAGGGCTGTATCATGAAGCGTTCGTTCCTGCGGGCCGTGATCGCGGCGCTGGCGCTGGGAGGGGTCGGAACGGTGCAGGCGCAGAGCGGGGACCCGGACCGGGTTGACCGGCAGGCGGCGCTGCTGAATGCGGCGCTGATCGAGAACGCCTTCCGCAGCGTCGAGCGCCGCATCCGGGTGACGGACGCCGACGACCTGTGGACGGATGAATGGACCGGTCTCGTACATCCCCCTTCCGGGACCTGGTGGCTTTCGTCCTGGACCGAGCGGGGCCTGACGGCGCGCTATTGCGACGGCGTACTTGCGGTCTATGCGGGCGATGACGAGCTCAAGGGCGTGGGCCGCGACCAGCGGGCGGTGCAGGTCGCTCCCGTTGCCTACGGAAACGGCAGAAGCGGGCTGCACCTCATCACGCGGGGCTCGCGCCTGTTCAGGGGCGCGCACGGGCGGGGCGACGGCTCGCTTCCGGGCTGCATGCCGATTCCCTCGACGACGGGCGACCGCGCGGGGCTGGTGCTCGCAGTCGCCGATCCGAGACTGACGTCTGTCGGGCGGCGCTGGGAGACGGAAGACCGGACGGTATCCTGCCCGGCGCCGGACACAGGCACGATTACCGAGCGGCGCCGCATTCCGATCCAGGTGACGGCGTTGACGAACTGCCCTGCCGGCTTGCCGAACTGCAACGACCTGCGGGAGTTCGCGCCGGCGCCCCCGGCCTGGCCGGCGGACTGCGCGACGCGTGAGACGATGCTTTCGGCCCCGCCTCCGACCCTTCCGGCCAACGCGGCCTGCAGCGACTGGGCGCGCTGGCGGAGCAATTGCCGGATCGTGTATGCGCAAGCGCCGCCGGCGGCGGACATTCCGGACCCGACCATTACCTGGGAAACGGGGCCGGTTCACAAATGGACGACGCCCTGTTCGTGCTCGTGCCCGCCGGGCGACATCGTCGGCGGCAGCTGCACCGAGCACTGGGCGCAGAACACGGAATGGCGGGTATTCGTGCTGCGGCCGGGATCGCCCGAACTGCGCAAGCGCCAGCCGGCGCGGGCGAACGGGCAGCCGCGACTGGCGAACACGGTGTCGAGCTGCAGCTGCACGACACCCCCGCCGCCATCCTGTCCGGCGGGCCAGGTGGGGACGCCGCCCAATTGCACGACGCCTCCGCCCGGCCAGACATGTCCGGCCGGCCAGACAGGGACGCCGCCGGACTGCACGAAGCCTCCCAAAGACCCGCCCAGGAAGCCAGACGAGTGTGAGGACAGCAGCTGCGGCGAGGGCGGGGACGGCGACGAGGGGAATGCCGAGGCCGAGGCAGATGCCGAGACTGCCGAGGACGACAGCGCCAATGAGGGTTTCGGCGGAAGCTCCATGGGACCGCCCGGCTCCATGGGAAACGCGAATACCCCCGGTGTCGAGGGTAACGAAAACGGCGGCGGCGATGGTGGGGGCAGTGGCAAGCCGATCATGCTGGATCTCGACGGCGACGGCGTGGAGCTGGTGCCGCTCGAGGACTCGACGGCGTTCTTCGACATCAACGGCGACGGCTACCGCGAGCGCATGGCCTGGGTATCCGCGGATGACGGCTTTCTCGCCTATGACAAGGACGACGACGGACGGATCGCAGAGCATGACGAACTGTCCTTCGTCTCCTATGTCGAGGGCGCACGGACGGACCTCGAAGGTCTCCGCCATTTCGACACGGACCGCGACGGACAACTCGATCCCGACGATGCCGATTGGAGCCTGTTCCGCGTCTGGCAGGATCTGGACCAGGACGGCGAAAGCGATCCGGGCGAACTCAGCAGCCTCAATGAGGCGGGCATCGAGTCGATTTCGCTCACCAGCGACGGGATCAGGCGCACGGTCGCCGGCAACACCGTCTTCGGCGAGGGCGAATATGTCGGTCCGCACGGCCCGAGGGCCTTCTGGGATGTGTCTCTTCGCATCGGGGAGCGCAAGGAGTGAGCCCGGTGTCGGCTGTCGCGGCAAGAGCGCAAGAAGGCGTCACGATCCGGTTCTCGCAACCCGGGGAGGACGTCGAAATGCGAGTCATGCTCGCCCATCGGGCCTGCAAGGAGATGGGCGATCTCGATCTCCCGTTCGACGGGGAGATCGTCAGGCGGGGGATCGCACGGAAGCTGGCCGGGCCGGAGCGGCATTGCCTGCTGCAGGCGGAGGCGGGCGGCCGGACCGTCGGAATGCTGAGCGGCGCTGTCGGGACGCATTACCACTCCCCGGCGCTCGCGGCCTCGGTGCTCTCCTGGTATGTCCTGCCGGAGCACCGGGGCTCGCTGGCTGCGGTCAAGCTGCTGCACGGGTTCCGGCGTTGGGCGCGGAACCGGGGCGCGGTGCGCGTGTATGTGCATGTGTCGTCGGGCATCGACCTTGCGCGCACGGACCGGATGCTGAAGCGCCTTGGTTTTGCGCTGCGCGGCGGCAATTACGGGCTCGCGCTGTGAACCGGGCAGTGGGAGAGGGCGCCCGGATGCATGGCCGGCCTGGACGGGCGCCGCGGTTCCGGGTGGCTGCGTCCCGCACGCCGATGGCGTTCTTCGGGACCGTCCAGGTATTCACCGCCGTAGTGACGGTATGGGCGATCTTCGGAGCCGGCGCCGGGCCGGCCTGGTGGGTCCTCGCGCTGTTCGGCTACTTCCTTTACGGCTGCGTCGGGCTGTCGGTCGGCTTCCACCGGTATTTCGCGCACCGGAGTTTCGCGCCGCCGCGCTGGGCGGTCGTGATGTTCCACCTGCTCGGCGTGATGGGCTGCTTCGGGACCGGGCCCGCGTGGGCAGTCACGCACCGTCGCCACCATGAGCATGCGGACAGGGAGGGCGACCCGCATCCGGCCAGGTTACTCGGCTGGCGCGGCCTTCTGGTCGGAAGCTATAGCGCGTGCGCGGACCCGGTTGCATTCCGGCGGGCGCTGCGCGGCGACCGGTTCGGGTTATGGCTGCATCGGCATTACCTGCCGTTGGCGCTGGCTTGGCCGGCGGTGCTGGCGGCCCTGGACTGGCGGCTTGGGGTGTTCGCCTGGGCGGTGCCCGTGGCGCTGACGCTATGGGGCGGCGGGCTCGTGACCATGGGCTGTCATCTCTGGGGGACGCGGTCGCACGATACGGGCGACGGCAGCCGCAACAACCTTGCGATCGCCCTGCTCACCTGGGGCGAGGGCTGGCACAACAATCACCACGCTGCGCCGGAAAAGGCGGTGTTCCATCCGACTCTCGACGCTGTGGGCCATGTGCTCCGGCTGGCCTCCTTTGTGGCCGGCCGTCGGGCCCGGAACGCGGGATTACGCGATAAGCGGGAGGTGGCATGAAGTCATCGAAGTTCACGATTGAAAAATTGCTGGCGCTGGTTTTTGCGGGAGCGGCACTGGCTTCCTGCACGGCGCACGGGCAGCAGCCGTCACGAGAGTTTCTGCGGACCGTCCCGTCGGAACTTTCGGACCGTCCTTACTGGAAGGTATTCCGGAACCACAGTTCTCATAATGAATACTTCTTCAAGAACTTGGTTTTCGGACGAGTCTTTGTACACGAAGATGTAGTGACACCGGGAATAGTAAGGGCAGAATTCGTTCGCGACGACGGCCGCATGTTGCTGTGTCTTTGGGACCGAAGAAGGAAGAATCACGGCTTTCACTGGGCCCAACTCGACATTGAGACCCATTCTACCGGTGCCGCAAGGACAGTGTTTTACAAGGGCGATGTGGGTCGTTCTTTGATCTTCTACGAGCCGCAGTCTGGATCGTTACATAACGAGTTTTTAGCTGCTCATGAAGATCCCCATAAGCGGCGGAGGAAGAAGGCCCGTTCGGGCTGGGTGCAGGATAGCTGGCCGCGTGTCTTGGCAGATGAGTGCCCGGATGTTGTGACTCTTTCCGGCATTGGGATAAACGAGAAACAGACTTCTCGGAAGCTGGACGAGTTGCGCCGTCAGGATCCTGATGCGCCGATCCGGAACTTTCCGGGCTCGCGCCTGACCGCACCGGGTCGCACCGGCCTCGCCGCCTCGGATGGTAAGCCCACCACGACGGTGGAGGAGGTGAGTGCCTTCCTGGCGGCGCAGGAGGGCAACATCGTGAAATGGGTGTCGCCCGGTTACACCTATGTGCGCGTCGGGGATCGGGAGGAGTTCTGGCGGCTCGGAAACGAGAGCGTCGGTGACAAGTATTTCGATATAATCCGTTCGGAAGACGGTAAGTGGATGACGATCGGAGAGATCACCTACCCGATCGGCTATCCGTTCCCCTATTTGCCGACCGGCCATCGTCATCCGGCGTTCCAGTTGACGGACGAGTTTCTGGCCCGACCGTATCCGCGCGCCTTGCCATTCATAGGCGAGGCCTATGCGGACAAGCGTTTCGTGTTTTCCGCCGATGGCAAGTTCTCGGTGGTGGACGAGGCCGGGAACCTTGTCGAGGGCCCGCATTTCGACGGGACCTGGGTCTGGACACGGGGCAGGCTGGAGATGACGGTCAGGGACGATCCGGCGGCTCCTCGCAGTGTTGGCTGGCGCGAGCTGGCGAGCGATCTCAGTATGCAACCGAAGATATGGTCGCGGTATTCTCGGGACGTGGGCGGGTGGTGAGGCCCACATGACAGGGCCTGCCCTTCCCCGCCATCTTCCCTTTTCGGTCCCGGTTTCTGCCGGGTCGGGCCTGTCCGGTCAGGGGATCAGCTTGACTGCGGTCACGATGAGTGCGTTGGCGGCGACCGCCAGGCCGACAAGGCGCCAAGTGCGACGATTTTCGGTCTCTGCGATCCGCTCGAGCAAGTCCGTTTTGAGCGTTGCGAGGGCAGTTTCGATCTCGGGTCGCGTAACCGGGTCGCCGGCATCGGCGGCGACGCGCGTCTATGAGGCAATGACCTTGGCGAGCCTGGGGTCCGCACCGGCGTTCTTGATCGCCTCGGCGGCGGCAAGCGTATCAAAGGATGAGGCCACGGCTGCATCCTGTATCGCGGCGCCAGTTCGCGTCAAGGCGGTGTCTGAGTTCCGGCAGGGTATGGCGCTGCTGTCACTGTCGCTCCTGGCGGCCTTGGTGACGTTCGGCGAGGCCATGGCGCAGGGACCGGCGCCATTGCCGGCGAATCCGCCTCCGATATTCGGCGCGCCGCGATCTCCGGCGCCGGGCGCGGCGGACCGGCCGGAGACACCGGCGCCGTCCGGGGCAGGCGATTTCATTGAGCCTTCACCGGCAGCGGTGGCCGGGGCCGCGCCGCCTGCTGCCGGCGAAACGGGGCGGCAGGCGGGCGGAGCGGCTGCGGCCGCTGCGGGTGTGCCGGGGCGGCGGGACGATCCTCCCCCTGCCGCTCCGGCTTCTCCCTCTGAGGCTCCGGATTGGTTCTGGCGGACGGCGGAGATCGCGCAGGCTTTCGAGTGCCCGATCGGTCCGCTGGCCGGGATGCTGGAGGCGGCGCAGGGGGAGTCGGAGTTCAGCCCGGCGCTGGAGCTGGAGCGCGAAGTCCTTGTGCTGTGCCGGGACCGCTGGGGCGTGCTGAAGGGGATGATGGATTCGGAGCTGGCGCTGGCGGCGGTTCTTCGCGCGGACCGTTCGGTCCGGGAGCGGGAGGCGCTGGAGCTCGAGACGGTGCGGCGCGAGACGGAAGCTCGCGCGCAGGCGGCTCGCGAGCAACTGGCCATAGCCGTCGAGGAGCGCCGCCGGGTTGCGCAGGCGCGGATCGAGGGCGCGCGCCGGGGCGCGAGGGAAGGCGCCAGGGAAGCGGCGCGGGAAGCGGAGGCCCGGAAGCTGGCGAAGGCTGCGGCGGCCGAGCCTGCGCCGAAGGCCGGGCCGGCAGTCGTCGCGGCGCCCGAGCCGGCGCCGGAGGAGCGCTACGGCTGGTTCGCGATGAAGGGTTCGGGGACGGATCTTCGCGCGGGCGTGACGGACGGCGAGGGCCGGTGGTGGGTGCGTGTCGGGGACGCTCTGCCGGGCGGTGTGCGGATCGGTGCGATCCGGTCCCGGCCTCCGCGTGTGGTGGTGGCGGGCGGCGCGGCTGCCGGCCTGCCCTACAGGGCGGCGGGCCGGTGATGGGCCGGGTAGCCGACATGCTGGCGTGGCTGGGGCTGGCGGAACGCGGGCCGCGGATCGATCCGTCGGGACTGGTGCTGTGGGACCGCATGGACGACGGGTTCCGGACGGTCTGCGCGGTCTGGGCCGACGGGCGCTGCCTGATCGCCGACGGCTACGGGGCGGACGCGCATGTGCGCGAGGTTCTGGGGGCGCTGCGGGCGACGGGCGCGGTCCCGGCCCGGCTTCGCGAGCGGATCGTGCCGCTGGAGCGCATTGCGGCCGCCCGGGGCCGGGGCAAGGGCGAGGGCCTGCTGGAGTTGGCGGACCCGCGCACGGTCGAGCGCGTGTTCGAGACCTTCGCGAAGGCTGTCGAGGTCGAGGGCGACGATGTCGCGATCGAGGTCGGCACGGAGGACACGCGGCTCAAGGTTGTGGTGCACGACCGGAAGCTGCAGATCGGCAAGCCTCTGTCGGTCCGCGACGGCGAGCTGATGATCGAGCACCTGATGTACGGTCGGGACGAGGGTTCGGGCCAGACGGGCACGATCCGGCAGGCGTTTCAGGGGTTCAGCCTGGGCGCGGGCGAGGTGAAGCTGCCGGGGGAGATTACGGCGCTGCGCTGCGAGCGGGGCCCGCATGCGCCGGGCGGCCAGCATCTGTTCGCGAGGCTGTTTCTCTCCGACCGTCTGGAGGAAGGGCAGACGCTCCAGGACCTGGGGTTCGGCGCCGACGTTGCCGAGATCTTCCGCGAGATCCGGATGTCGAAATATGGCGGCATTTTCCTGGGCGGCAGCACCGGCGACGGGAAGAGCACGACGATCGCGACGAACCTGAACCTGCAGATGGCGGAGCACAATGGCGAGCTGAACCTGGTGACGGTGGAGGACCCGGTCGAGATTCCGATCCGGAACGCGATCCAGATCCCGGTTGCGACTTCGGGGTTCGGGGAGGAGCGCTCGAAGCATTTCCAGCTGGCGCTGATGCATTTCGTGCGGATGCATCCGGCGGTGGGGATGGTGAGCGAGATCCGGGACAAGACGGGTGCGCAGCAAGTGCTGCAGTTCATCGACTCCGGGCACCAGATCTGGACGACGATCCACGTGCACTCGGCGAACGGCATCCTGTTCCGCCTGCTCGATCTGGGTGTGACGCCTTCGGAGGTGGTGAAGAAGGGCAATGTGCGCCTGCTGATGAAGCAGACGCTGGTGGGCGGGCTTTGCCCGGAATGCTGCACGGACCGTCCGGCGGGCGGGACGGCGCTGCCGGCGGGCCTGATGGCGGTTCTGGGGACCGGGGTCCGGTTCCGCAATCCGCAGGGCTGCGATTTGTGCCGCAAAGACGGCGGGTCCGATCTCTGGATGGAGGCCTGGGCCGGCTACGGGCGGGGCCGGCAGGCGGTTGCGGAGTGGATCGTTCCCGATGACGGCTATCTGGAGTTCGTGCGCAAGAACGAGGCGATCAAGGCCTGGCGCTACTGGATGGAGGAGCTTGGCGGGGAGACGATCGGGACGAAGCTCTGGAAGCTGGCGGGCGCCGGCGCGGTCGATCCGTTCGACGCGCTGAAGAAGGGCGCGCAGGTGGCGGAGGCGGCGGCGGCGCTGGGCCTGCCGCCTCCAGGACCGAGGCTGGCGTCGCGGGGCGGGGAGCCGGTGCGGTGAGACGCCCCGTCTCCCTTCCGGGCTCCTTCGCGGGAGCGCCCGGTCCGGGGCTGGCGCGCCTCGGCGAGGCGGCGCTGATCCGTCTGGTGCGGGTCCTGGCCGTGGGCACGACGGCGCGGGTGAACCTCTGGAACCTGATGGCGGACCTTCTGGGGAACAGTTTCGGGCTTCGCGAGGCGCTGGAGCTGGCGCTCGCGGCGAACCGGCGCAACCGGCTGCTGCTCTGGATGCTGCGGCGCTGGCGGTTCGCGCATGCGGGCGGCATGGAGGCGTTCGTGGCGGAGCTTGCGCGCTGGGCGCCGGCGTCGGAGGCGCTGATCTTCTACGGGACGGGCCGGGTGCGTCCGGAGGACCTGTTCCGGGCGGCGGCGAAGGTCGCGGAGATGCGCGCACGGCAGATGCGGGCGATCTGGGCGGCGCTCGCGATACCGTCTCTGATCTTCGCTTTCGTGCTGTGGATGGTCTGGTATATCGGCGGCTACGTGATGCCGGCGATGCGCGAGGTCACGGACCCGGCCGGCTGGCCGGCCCATGTGCATGCGGCGGACCGGGCGGCGGCGATCTTCCACGAATACGACTGGGCGTTCGGCCTGGCGCTGCTGGCGGCGGTCGCGGCGGTCTGGGTCGTCACCCTGCGCTGGACGGGCCGGGGCCGGCGGCGGCTCGACCTTGTGGCTCCGTTCTCGCTCTACCGGATCCTGAGCGGCTCGGCCTTCTTCCTTGTGGTGCTGGAGTTCCTGCGTCTTCGGGTGGACCTGACGGAGCGGACCTGGGAGCGGCTTGCCATGGGAGCCTCGCCCTATGTGCGCAGCCGCATCCGGGCGGTGCAGGTCCAGATGGTGCGCGGCGGCATGGGGTTCGGGCGGGCGCTGGAGGCGGCCGGGACGGGGTTCCCGGACGAGACGCTGGTGACGGTGGCGGCGGCGCTGGACGGGCGGCCGGGCTGGGAAGAACAGCTCCGGGGTTTCACGGACCGCTGGATCGAGCGCTCGGGCGCGGTGATGGCCGCAGCCGCGCTCGCGGTGAATGCGGTGCTGATGGCGGTCTCGACAGCGGTCGTGATCGCGATGCTGCAGATGGTGTTCGAGGTCTTCTCGAAAGTGGACGCGTTCTAGGGGAAGGATGCGATGGGAATCATCGGAGCGATCCTGGGTATCATCATCTTTCTGTTCGCGCTGGCGTGGACGCAGGGCCTGTTCGGCGACGCGACGTCGAAGCTGGACGAGGGGCGGACTTTCGAGCTGGTGAACCGGCTGCGGGCGAACGTGAAGGAGAGCTTCTTCGGGCAGTCGACCTACGGGGCGAACGCGAACCTGGCCCCGCTGCTGACGGGCATGGGCAAGGTGCCGGCCAGCGCGCAGGGGGGGAGCGACGCGATCGTCAGCCCCTATGGCGGCGCCATCCTGGTCTACGGCAACGGGCGGCGGTTCCACATCTCGGTCGAGGACCTCGACGACGAGCAGTGCCTGAAGCTCGGCTCGCGGTTCGCGGGCGCGGCGGCGGCGGACTTCGGCGTACTCGCCATCGAGGTGGGCGCCGCGGCGGATACCACGGTGAACACGACCGCGCCCTCCGTCCCGGCCCTGACCGCCATCGATACGGCCTGCGACGAGGGCGCCGGCGCCAACCACCTCACGATCACCTTCCGCTGATCGCGCGGGTCTGGATCCATGTCGATGCGCAGTATGACGGGACGGCGGTTCTGGCGGGGCTCGGCCACGCTGTTCGGGGCGGTCCTGCTGGCGCTCTTCTCGACCGTCTTCATGGCGTCCTGGTACGGGGCGCGGGCGGTGCTGTTCCAGGCGGAGCACGCCCGCGAGCGCGGCCGGATGTGGGGGCTCACCTGCCTGGCCGCGCACCGGGCGGTCCAGGCGGGCCTGGTGACCTCGGAGCGCGCGGTGACGCCGGCCGAGCTGCGCCAGCCCGGGGCGCCGCACCGGCCCTTCCTGCCGGCCGGGATGCAGCCGGTGGACGAGGCGGGCGTGCTCGCGGCCGGCTACGGCGCGGTGCTGGTGGACGGGGCGCCGATGGCCGTGTGCTCGCTCGCCGGGAGCGGCGTTGCGCGCCGACATCCCGCGCTTCGCGCCGGCGCGGTGATGGCCGGGCTGGAGGTCGTTGGCGAGGTGGGCGGCCCGAACACCGTCATGCATGCGCATCTGGCGGCCGTGCAGGGGGTGCTGGGCGCGCTCGCCCGGGGGTCGCTGTTCGCGACGGCGGATTTCGGGCTGGCGCATGCGATCGAGCGGGTCCACCGCCGTCCGGTCGGCGGGCGCCCGGAACTGGCGGTCATGGACCGGGAGATTGTCTTCGACGCCGGGCAGGACATGGTGGGCGTCGGCACGGCCGGCGTCGAGGCGGCCGAGGCCGGCAGCGGGGCCGTGCCGGCGACCGGCAATGCGGATGTGCGCGGCGACGCGATCCTGCGCTCGGCGGATCCGCTCACGCCAGCATCGTTGGCCGTGCAGGCGGCGACGGCGGTGAGCGCGACCGGCGGGTTCGCCTTCGGCGGAACGCAGGCGGGAGCGCAGACCGTGTTCACGATTCCGCAGGAACTGGGCGTGGGCGCGTCGATGCGCTCCAGGGGCGCGGTCGCGGCCGGGCGCATGACGCTCAGCGGAGCGCTCGACGCCGGCGGCAATGTCGCGGCGAGCGGGTCGGTCGCCGGACAGGCGGTGTCGGCGAGCGGCGAAGCCAGCGCGGAGAGCGGATCGGTCTCCCGCGCTCTCAGGGTCGACAGCTGCAATGGCTGCCGGCCGACCCCGCCGGGGCCGTAGGCGATGGGTCTCTTCGGAGCCCTGCTGGCGCTGCCGGTGATTGCCCTCCTGCTGGTGCAGTGGACGGGCTTCCAGGAGAGGCGGGCGGCGGATACGCAGGCGGTGGCTGCCGGGCGCAACCTCGTGGTGCTGGGCCGGGCGGTCGAGCGCCATGTGCATGCGAACTACGGCTCGCTCTCGTCGGGGGAGATCGCGATCGCGACGCTGACCGGCGCCGATCTGCTGCCGGCGGGCTTCAGCGGCGCCGGCGACGCGATGAAGCGGGCGCTCGGGGTCTGGCTTGTCGACGCGGGCGGCGGGCGGCTTCGCGCGGCGTCGATGCAGGTAGTCCCTGCCGGCGACGCTCGCCGGCCCGATGCGGGCGCTTTCGAGGCCAGGGCCGGGCAATGGCTCGGGATCGCCGACGCAAGCGGCGTTCTGGGCGCGGTCGGGCTGCGGGAGGACCTCTCGGCGTTCCGCACCGCGTCGGGCGGGCATCCGCGGGAGAACGCGCTCGTCCTCTACCAGGAGTTCGACCGGGAGAGCGTGTGCGGGGACTTCCTGTTCAGGAAGGTCCGCGCGGGCTGTCCGGATGCGGGGCGCATGGAGACCGACCTCGACCTCGGCGGCAATGACGTGACCGGGATCGCGCGCCTCGAGGCGGACCGGCTGGAGGTTTCGACGGACGTGGTCGTCAGCGGCGATTTCCGGGTGGGCGGCGAGTTCGGCGTCGGCGGGACGATGCGCGTCGAGGGCGCGTTCAGCGTGCCGGACGGGCTGACGTTCACGGGCGATGCGGCGTTCACGGGCCAGGTGAACGCGAACGAGGTGAGTGTGACCGCCGGGCTGGAGGCGGCACGCGCCGATATCGGCGGGGATGTGAGCGCCGGGAGCGTGACGGCAGGCGGCAATGTCACCGCGACGGGCGTGACCTCCAGGTCGTCGTTGAACGCGGCGTCCGGATACATCCGGAGCCTGAGTGTGGGGCGCTGCACGGGATGCTGACGGGACCGGCGGCGAGGGCGTTTCTGGGTGTGTTGCTGCTTGTGCTGGCAAGCGGCGCGCAGGCGGCGGACCCCGCCGAGGCGCCGGCTCCCGGCATGGCATGGGCCCAGGCGCATGCGGAGGTGCGCCGGGTCGTGGAGGAGCTGCGCAGCGAGATCGGGGCGATGAAGCGCGTCGCGGCCGCGCAGAAGGAGCTCATGGCCTGGAACGAAGAGCGCGCCCGTCTCGGCCTTGCCGCGATGTCGCTCCGCCCGGAGCTCTGCCGGGAGGAAGAGATCGAAAAGTGGTGCCGCCTCCTGCCGGCGACCTTCGGCGTCCGGGAGGACGATCTGCGATGACGTCCCGGTTGCTGCCGGACGACGCCATGCTGCGGCTCCCGGCACGCCTCGGTCCGGGCGCGGCCCGTTCCGTTCGGGGCGTGCTGCTGGTGGCGGCGATGACCGGTTTCGTCCTGGCGGCCGGCCGGCTCGCGGCGCATGACCCGCTGTCGCCATCGGCAGGCGGTCCGGGAGCGAATGCGGTCATCGTCGATGTCGGCCCGGCGCCCGGGCATGTGCCGGGCGTGTCGAATTCGGGCGGCAAGGTTAAGGAAGTTGAGATGGTCGGACTGGTGCAGGCCGTCCGCGAGCGTCTGGCGGGCGGCGATGACCCGCGCCCCTGGGTGCGCGGACACCGCGATGCCACCTGTGACGCCGTGCTCAAGGTCATGGGGCGGCTGTCGGCCGCCGGCATGCGTGTGTCGGTCTTCGTGGATCGTGAAATATGGGAGCGCGCGCACACATGGGCGAAACGGGCGAAGCGGGAGGACCGGCGATGACCCCGGTCAAGTCCCGCGACGCGGCGGCGGCTTTTGCCGTCATTGTATTCCTGTTCGGCGGCATCGCGATCCTGGCCGGCGCCCCTCAGTCGGCAGCGCTCTCGCTGGTCGTGCTCACCTGGGCCTGCGGCGCGCTCTGGCGGATCGGCAGCATCGACGGGCAGCGTTTCCGCATAGACCCCTGGTGGTTGTTCGTGCTCCTGGGCGCGGGCGCGCTCCGGCAGGCGCAGACGGTCGGGCCGGATGTGGCCGACGGCCTGTTCCGGGCGCTTGCGGGCGCCGGCGTCGGGTTCCTGATCGGGGCCGTGCCTCTCGTTATCGCGGAGGCTCTCGGCCGGCGCTGGCCGTTCCATCCCGGCGACGTGCTGCTGTTCGCGGCGCTCGGCTGGCTGCTGGGTCCCTGGGGCCTGCTGTGGGCGCTTCCGGTCGGCTCGGCCTGCGCTCTTGCCCGCCACGTCCTTGTCCAGCGCCGGCGGGGCCGGTCCTGGCTCCAGGGCCATGTGCCGCTCGGGCCCGGCATGGCGGCAGGCGCGGGTCTGGTTCTCGCCGCTGCGGCCCTCGACCGCGCCGGTCATGGCCTTGGGTGAGGAGACGACAGCGATGAGTGAGGTATCCGGGAGCGACAACCGGCACGGCAGGGAGGATGACGGATCTGTCGGTCTCGCGGCTGCCGGGCGGGCCGGTTCCGGCGACCGGGACGCCGGCGAGCACCACGGCGGCAAGAGCGGCGATGAAGCGGGCGGTTCCGATGCATCCCCATCCCGGATTGACACTCGGGACGACCGCGATGGCGCCGATAAAGGCGGCGACAACGAGCACATGCATGACAAGCGCGAGGTCCCTGAGGGGAAACCCGAAAAGCGGCTCCAGCCAGCGGGGGTCGTGGAGGTCGGTCACGGCGGGTTTCCGGAGGGACGCCTCGAGGGCGCTGCGATACTCGCCTGCCGGACGGCCCTGCGGCGCTGCGCGGGAGCGGGCGGATGACGCGGCGCGCGGCGGACATGGGCCCCCGGCTGCCTTCGGGAGGCCGCGCGGGCGCGGAGCTTCTGCTGCCGATGGCGTTCGTCCTGGCCGCCGCGGTCCTGGCGCTGGCGTCAGCGGATGCGGCGGACAGGCGGTCCGGGCGTCCCCTGCCGGCGACGGTAAGCGTGGATGCGCCGCCGCGCGCCCTGCCTGCGGAGCTTGCCGGGCGGGAGATCGCGGTCAGGCAGCTGGAGCCGCTGGCGTTCCGGGAGCTGGTCGGGCGGGTTGCGGAGACGATGGGCGTCGAGGCCGCGCTCGAGGAGCGGCCGGGCCGCGTCGCGGGCGAGCGGGTCCTCCACGATGCGCCTGTGCCGTTCGGCCTGGTGATGACCGGGGCCGTGCCGGCGGTGCTGGACGAACTGGCGCGTCTGTCGGGCTACGACTGGACCTGGTCGCAGGGGCGTCTGGTGTTCTTCCGCCATGCCGACAGCGAGCAGCGCGAGGCGCTCAGGCTGCCAACGGGCGTTGCGGTCGATCTGCTGGCCGCGCTTGCCGAGAACGAGGCGGAGGCGAAGCCCGGCGCGCACCGGCCGGCGGTTACCGAAGGCGGGGAGGAAAGGGCCCGTGCGGAAAGGGATCCGGCGGGGCGTGTGGCGCCGGGCGTTCCGGGGCGAGTGGAAGCGGGACCGGCAGCGCGTGCGGGCGCCGAAGCTCGCGCGGCGCTGGAAGGCCAGGGCGAGGCGCCGGCAGGACCGGTTGGCTGGGACGTAGACCCGGCGCGGCACGAGACGGTGGAGGGCGTGCTGCGCGCCTGGGCGGCGCGCGCCGGCTGGAGACTGGCCTGGGAGACGAAGCGCCGGTTCGAGGTGGGCGCGGCGGCGGCGTTTCCTGCCGGGGAGACGGAGGAGGAGGGTTTCCTGAAGGCGGCCGACGCGCTGCTGGCGATCGCGCCGATGCGCCGGCTGCTGAGCGTGACCGCCTATCCGAACCGCTGGCTGGTGGTGCGCGATATCGGGAGTGCGGCGCAATGAGCGCGGGCGCGGCGCTCGGCGGGGCGGTGTTGGGGGCGTTTGCGCTGACGGCCTGCCAGTCGCTTGACCTCGACTGGGCGAAGGAGCGCGCCGGCAAGGAACAGGCGACTGTCGCGAGCGACCCGGCGGAGATTCGCTTGGCCGAGGCCGCGATCCGCGCACAGGAAGCGTTGACGCGGCTCGCGGAGATCCGTTCCGGCGGCGTGGCGCCAACCGTCGATGTACCCCGGATGGTGACGCCGGAGTTTCAGACGCGGGTGACGCTCGACTGGCTGGGTCCGCTGGAGCGGCTCGCGGAGCGCCTGGCCGCCGGCATCGGCTACGGTTTCGTGGTCGCGGGTCCGCGGCCGCCGGCGCCGGTGATGGTGGAGATCGAGGTGAAGGACGAGCCTGCGATCTTCGTGCTGCGCGACGTGGGCCTGCAGGCGAAGGACCGCGCGGTGCTGACCGTCGATGCCGGGCGGATGCAGGTGCGTCTCGACTGGATCGGACCGAAGGCGGAGGGCGCCGCGCCTCCGGCGGCGGACGGGTCGTGAGGGCGGTCCCGGCAGGGCTTGCGATGCTGGCGGCGGTCTGGGCGATATTGCCTCTGCCTGCGGGCGCGGGGTTCGCATATGCGCCGGCGCCCTCGGACCGGTCGGTGTTCATCCACGGGCCGGCGGACCAGCTCGGGATCGCGGAGGTCGCGGCCAGGCTCGCCCCGAAGGGGATGACGCTGCGCTGGGACCGGCGTGTGGACACGAGCCGGCGGGCGCGGGCGGTCTACACGGACTGGAGGGTGCTGCTGTTCGACTTCGGCCTCGCCTGGGAGCGCCATGGCGGCGAGGCGCATGTGCGCCCCGCGGGCCTGCCGCCCGGCGAGGTCGAACTCGCGACCGCAGGCCGGGGCGTTGCGGACTGGAGCGTCGCGCCGGGCGAGACGGTGCGCGAGGCGCTGGCGCGGTGGAGCGCCGTGGTCGGCGTCGAGCTCGTCTGGCTGACGGACCGGAGCTGGCGGTTGCACGCGGCGCGGCGCTTCCGGGGGACGTTCGCGGAGGCCGTCGCTGCGCTCACGCGTTCCCTTTCCGGGCTGGGCCGCGCGCCGGAGGCGGCGATCACCCCCGACGGCAGGACGCTGGCGGTGAGGCATCGTCCGGCAGGCCGGAGGGAAACGAGGTGAGAAACCCGGCGACAGCGGCAGAGGGTCGGGGAACCGCCCCGGTCGTCCGAGTGCGGTCAGGCCACGATGTGCAGCAGGACGAAGGCAATGAATGCGGGGACCACATAGATAATGCGGGGACCACATAGATCAGGTCATCGGAGTCGATATCGAGAGGCTCACGCTGAGCATTGATGAACGGGAGGGAGGCATGGTGGCGAACCGGGAAAATGGCGGCGGCGACGCCCATGACGACAAGAGACCAGAACATGGTTTCCTGGCGGATAAGGGCCCAACATTCGCTGAGATTGAAGATGCACTCGATTACGCCCATTGCGCGGGTCTCTCCCTTGTTCTGTCGTTGATTTCCGTTCCGGCACTGTTGTTGGCGGCGCCATTTGCGCTGGCGATGGGGATTCGCGTTCCGGCCATCGTGGAATTGGTGTCGATGGCGGCGCTGTACGGGTTCCTGTGGCTTGCCGTGACACGATGGCCGTCGATTCCCGGGGGCGCTGCCGGGCCACTGTCCTGCAATACGGTGAAGACACTGCTGATCTGGCGGGCGGTCATCCTGTTCGGCGCGCTCGCGGTTGCCGGCTGGACTTCGGGCGAGTCGTCCGCGGCGGTGTTTCCTCTGATGACAATCGGGGCGTGGCTCGGAGCGCTGGTGGAAGGCGCCAGCGTCGCTGCTGTTGCACGGCTGCATGACGTGCCGATGAGCAAGGCTGCGGCGGCCTCGCTAACGCTCGTGTTCCCGCGTGGGCGGAGATACCGGGCGGCGGCGAGGGGTGAACTGGAATGAAGTTCCGGGACAGGCATGAGGCGGGAACCTCTCTCTTGATGACGGTATTTCTCGTTGTGCCGCTGGCCATTTGCGCGCTCGGGGCCGGGACTGCGGGATGGAAGCATATCGCGGTTTCGGGCGGATATTGGTGCGCGCTGTTCGGGGTCTCGTTCCAGGTGACGCGCCGCCGGGGCTCCGGGTGCGGGACGCGGTTCCGGGCGGTATTTGTGGAGGGGCGCCTGGCGATCGCCATTGTCGGTTTCGCAGCGATAGCGTTCGGCTCGCCTGTTCTGCTTGAGGTCGTTCCGGACATCCTTGCCGTGGCGATAGCGGCCGCAGGGTGCGCCGACGGCGTGGCGGTGGGCGATTCGCGTGGAAGGACGGCGGCGCCGACCGCGAACAACGCCGGAGGGGCGTCCGGATGAAACGGACGGCGCCGGCTTTCCTTGCGGCGGCGCTGCTGCTGGCGGCTGCCGCGCCGGTCCAGGCGGCTTCTCCTGTGGTGGCAAGTAAAGGACCCCTGCCCGACCTGCGGGCGCTGCAGGCGGCGGCGGCGCCGGAGCGGGACGGCGGGGAGAAGCGGCGGGCGGCGAAGCGCCGGGGTGAGGCGCAGCGGCTGGCGGCCTTGTCCTGGGCCTCGCAGGCGGGCCTGGCGCATCGGGGCCGGGAGATTGCGCGGCTGCTGGAGAAGCGGTCGAAGGCGTTGTCTGCGGTGTTCGACTTCCGGGCGCTGCTGCTGGACCGGGGCGGGTTCCTGGTGATGCCGCCCATTCTGGCGGAGACGCGGGACGCGATCCGGATCGAGCCCGGCATGGCGGCGAGCGCGCGGCGTGTGCTGCGGATCGCGGCCGGGGAGCGGATCGTGGGCGCGCCGCCGGTCTGGCGCGACTGGCTGGAGCGGGGGTGGGAGGCGGCCCGGCCTCCGGCGTCGGTGCTGTTCCCGCGCAACGAAGACGAGCGCCGGCGCTGGAACGGCTGGCTGGAGGAAGGCTGGAGGCACGGTGTCCGGCTTGCGGACGACATTCACGCCTCGGACCTGGAGCGGCTGGTTGCGGCGTTCGAGGGCGTGGTGCGCTGGCACCGGCTTCGCCAGGCGGCGATGGTGAGCGCGCCCGGGACGGAGACCGAGGTGACGGCCGTGTCGGGCCATGAGCGGCTGCTGCGCATATCGGAGACGGTGGTGCGCCTGGGCGCGCGGTCCGCGTTCAATCTGCTGCCGCGCGAGTGGAGGCCGCTGCCGACACCGGCCGGGGGCGGCGGCGGGCGGGCAAGGCCATGAGAGACAGGACGAAATATCAAAACCCGAAACTTTCGGTTTTGATTTTCCGCCGGCGGTCGCCGTGCGGAGGGAGGCCGGCAAGTCCATGAAAGAACAGGGAAATATCAAGTCCGAAACTCCAGGACCCGATTTTCCGTCGAGCGGCAGGAGGCGGTTGTCATGCTGAACCTTTCGGACGTTCACCTGATGGGGCATGCCGGGAAGGATGCCGAACTGCGCCAGGCTGGCGAGACGGAGATCGCGGATTTCTCGCTGGCGACGAATCTCCGGCGCTACCGGCGCGGCGGGGATTACGAGGAGAGCGTCGAGTGGCATCACGTGCGCGCGGTGGGCGCGCTGGCGGACGTGGCGCGCCGGCTTGTGGTGAAGGGGGCGGCGCTGCAGGCGATGGGCCGCCTCGAATACCGGGCGCTCAGGGGCGGGGAGCGGTCCGGACGGGTTGCGCTGGTGGTGCTGGCGGGCGCGCGCGGCTGGCTGAACCGGCTGGACGGCCCGCCGCGCGAGGCCGGCGCCGGGGCCGAGCCGGAGTGGATGGGCGCCGAGCGCCGGGTGCTGGTGCGCGCCCATTGGCGGCGGGTTCCGGCGAAGGGAGAGGGTTCGTGACCGGGGCCATGCTCTGGGAGCCGGCGGCGCGCGGTTTTCCGACCGAGCGGCTCGACGAATTCCTGCTCTGGGCGGCCGACGAGGGCGCGACGGACATTGCGTTCTCGACGGGCCTGCCGGCGTTCATGGAGGTGGACGGGCGGCTCCGGCATGCGACCGGCGGGGCTCTCGACGGCCCGGCCATGGCGCGGGTTGCGGGCGCGCTGCATGTGAGCCGCGAGCGGGCGGAGACCGAGCTTCGCGGCGGCGGGGCGATCGACTGCAGTCACACGGCGCGGGGTCCGGGCCGCGAGCGCCGGCGGTTCCGGGTGAACATGCTGGCGCTGCAGACGCGCGGGCGCTGGGGCATGGGCGTCGCGCTCCGGGTTCTGCCGGAGGACATTCCGGAGCTGGGCGCGCTCGGCGTGGAGGCCCAGATCGTGGACGCGCTGCAGCTGGGGGAGGGGATCTGCCTGGTCACGGGCGTGCCGGGATCGGGCAAGTCCACCATCCTGGCGGCCGCGATGCGCCGTCTGCTGGAGCGGGGCCTCGGCAAGGTGCAGACCTTCGAGAGCCCGATCGAGTTCCAGCTGGACGGCGTGAGGGCGGGCCGGGCGTTCATCGAGCAGACCGAGGTCCCGACGCATGTGGGGAGCTTCGCCGAGGGCCTGCGCGCGGCGCTCCGCCGGCGTCCGGCGGCGGTGATGGTGGGCGAGGCGCGCGATCTCGAGACGATCGAGGCGGTGGTCAACGCGGCGGATTTCGGCATTGCGGTCTATTCGACGGCGCATGTGGTCGGGGTCTCGGCCGCGATCCGGCGTCTGCTGACGGCGTTCCCTCCGGGCGAGCGCGCGGAGCGGGCCGTGGCGCTGCTGGACGGCCTCACGCTGGTGGTGACGCAGATGCTGGTCCCGAACCCCGAGGGCGGGCGCACGGCGCTCAGGGAGTGGCTGGTGTTCGACGGGGACCTGAAGCGCCGGCTGTTCGCGACGCCCCGGGAACGCTGGCCCCGGGAGATCGGCGAGGAGGTGAAGGCGCGCTGCGGCGGCCTCGGCGCGGCGGCGGCGAAGGCGCATGGCGAGGGTCGGATCGGCAGCGCCGACCTGGCCCGCGCGCTTGCCGCCTCGGGCGCCCCTGGCGACGGACCGCGCGACAGGGAGAAGCGAAGGTGAGGAAGCGGAGCAAGCCGGGCGGGCGCGGCGCGAAGGGCATGACGTACACGGTCTGCGCTACCGACGAGCACTGGCAGGCGATCATGGAGGGCGCGAGGCGGGCCGGCATGTCGGTGTCGGCCCGGTGGGCGCATTGCGCGCTGAACGGGGACCCTTCGCCGAAGGGGAAGAAAGGCGAGCCGCCGGTTCTGGACGAGGGGCGCCAGCGCGCCGTTCCGGACGGGGTGCCGGAACTGGCGCGGGGTCTGGATGCGGATGGCGAGGCGGCCCGGCAGGGGCAGGACGACATCCGCGCCCTGCTGGAGGAGCCGCTGCGCAAGATGGCGCGCGAGGGCCGGCGCGTGCGGGCGATGGAATTGCTGTGCGAGGCGCCGGGCGAGGAACGGGCGGCGGTCGTCGCCGAAGCGTTCATGCCGGAGCCGGACGGCGCGCCCGAAACGCCGGAGGCGCCGGACGGTCCCGGTCCCGGCAGGCCTGGCGCGTGAGGGCGGTGCGGCATGGACGAGGAGGACCGGTCATGGCGGGACGCGATGCGCCCGGTGCGGCTCGGACCGTTCGACGCGCGGCTGCTGGCGTTTGCAATTCCGGCGGCGTTCTTTCCCCGCTGGTGGACGCTCACCGCCGTATTCCTGGCCTGGCTGGCGTTCCGGGCGGTGGAGGCGCGGGGCTACCGGCCGCCGGCGGCGGTCCGCGCGATCCGCGCCGCGATGGCGGGCGGGCGCCGCGCGGTGCAGCGCAAGCGCCTGCGCACCGCGCTCGACTACGGGCGCAACTGAAATGAGGGCGATCCTGCGCGCATTCGCGTTCTCGGCGCTGCTGGTGCTGGCGATCCTGGGCGGGCTCAGCCTCGGGCGGTCGGCGGAGGTCCCGCAGTCCGCGCCGGACCCGCAGTCCGCCCCGGACCCGCAGTTCGCGCCGGGCACGGAACCCGCATCGGGTCCGCCGCCGGCGTCGCTGGCGGCGCTCCGGGATGCCGGCGCGGCGCTCGCGCCGCTCGGGCGCGCCGGCGTGCTGGACGGCTGGCTCGTGCGCAAGGCGGACGGCAGCGTGCTGACGGTCTATGCCGCGCCCGGCGGGCATGTCGTGGCGGGCCTGCTCTACGGCCCGGACGGGCTGGAGCTCACGGGCGGCCAGCTCGAACGGGCTGCGGGTCCGACGCGGACAGCGAGTCCGACGCGGACTGCGGGTCCGACGCGGACTGCGAGTCCGACACGGACTGCGAGCCCCGCCGGGGCCGCCAGTCCGGCTCGGACAGCGAGTTCCACCGGAGCGGCCCTGCCCCGGAATGCGCCCCTGGCGGCAACGGGCGCGGCCGTATTGGCGGATGCGGTGCGCGCGGCGGCCGGCGAGGCGCCGGAACCGCGCCATTTCGTTCCCGGCGCAGGCCCGGCGCGGCCGGCGGGCGAAGCGGCGCTGTTCGAGCGCGGCCTCGATGTCGCGGCCTTCACGGTCGGCGAGAGCGGCCCGGACGTGGTCGCGTTCGTCGATCCCGGCTGTCCCTGGTCCAGGCGCGCGGCGGCGGAGCTGGGCGGGCTCGCGCTCGAGGGCGCGTTCCGCCTGCATGCGGTGCCGGTGGGCGTGATGGGGCCGGACAGCCACGCGCATGCGGCCGGGATCCTGGCTTCGCCCCGTCCGGGCCTCGCCTGGTACCGCTCCGAGCCGGCGGCGGCTACGGCCGGGGATGTCGCGCGGCTCGAGGCGAACAATGCGCTCTGGCGCGCCTTCGGGGCGGATGCGGTGCCCTGGCTCGCCTGGCGGGGCCGGGACGGCGGGATCCGCACCTATGCCGGGCTGCCGGCCTCGGCGGACTTCATGGGCCTGTCGGACGACGCCATGGAGACTCGCCCGTTTCTCATGGATCGCGCCCGGGAGGAGCCCGGATGAGGCTCCTCCGGTGGCGGGACCGGACGGTGCGCAGCCAGACGCAGCGCGCGTCCAGGCTCGGCGCGGTCATGGAGGCGGTGTCGCGCTCCGAGGCCTACCACATCGCGCAGCACCGCGCCTGGCGCCGGGTCGCGGGGATCGCGCTTGCCGGCCAGGCGCTGACGGTAGCGGCGCTGGCGCTGTGGATGGGCATGCGCGAGACCGTCTACATCGCGGTCGCGACGGACCAGGCGGGGCGCACGCTGCCGATCGTCTCGGCGCAGAACGCCGGTGCGGATGACGAGGTGGGCTTCATGCTCACCTGGACGGTGGCGGCCGTGACCGAGGCGTTCACCATGGGCTTCCACGACTTCCGGATGCGCGTGGAGGGCGTGCGCAAGCGGTTCACGGAGGAAGGCTATGAGAGCTACCGGCGGATGCTGGAGCAGAGCCTCGTCTTCCAGCGCGTCGGCAGCCAGGGCCAGACGGTCTCGGCGGTGGCGCGGGGCGCGCCGGTGCTTCTGCGGGTGCGCCGTTTCGACGACGGGGGCGTGGGCTACGAAGTGGAGTTCCCGCTGCTGCTGACCTTCCGGGCGGGCGAGGACGAGCGGGTCGAGGAGACGCTCCGCGCGAAGGCGCTGGTGATGCGCATGTCGCGCTCGGAGCGGCTCGCCGGGATCGCGGTCGCGCTGCTGCATCTGACGAGGGAGGCGGGCCGGTGACCGCGGCGGACGCGCACGGCGCGAACACGCCGCCTGCGGCGGCGGCGGCGGCGCGCGATCCGCTGCATCACGGCCCCTGGCCGGCGCTCGCGCTCGGCCTTGCGGCCTGTCAGGCGCTGACGGCGGTCTTCCTGCTGGCCTCGATGCTGCTCCGCGAGACGGTCCCCGTGGCGCTGGCGCTGGATGCGCACGGGCGTGCGGTTCCGATCCACGGCAAGGAGGACGCCGGCGGCGGCATGGAGGCGGACGTCATGCTCGCCTGGACGGTGGCGACGGTGACCGGGGCGCTGGATATCGGCTTCGACGACTGGCAGGCGCGCCTCGAGGAAATGCGCGGCCGGTTCACGGAGGACGGCTTCCGGGCCTGGCGGCGGGTGCTGGAGCGGAGCCTCGTGCTGGAGCGCCTGCGCAGGCAGCGCCAGGTGGTCTCGGCGGTGGCGCAGGGGGCGCCGGTGATGGCGCGGCTCCGGACCATGCCGGACGGCGCGGTCGGCTACGAGGTCGAGTTCCCGCTGCTGCTGACCTTCTACGCGGGCGAGGGCGAGACGGCGGACGAGCGCCTCGCGGCCCGGGCGCTGGTGGTCCGGGTTCCGCGCTCCGAACGGCTCTCGGGCGTCGCGATCGCGGACTTCCTGCTGGCGAGAAAGGCGGAGGGACGGCGATGACGTGGACAGGAACATGGATCCGGGCTGCGGGGATTGCGGTGCTTCTGGCGCTCGGGGTGCTGGCGGCCTCCGGTCCGGCCCGGGCGCGGGCGCCGGCGCCGCCCGGACCGGAGACGCCGGCCCCGCCCTCTTCTCGGACCGACGCCGGCTCCGTGCCCGGCGCGGGCGGGGATGTCTGGCCGGAGCATGCGATGCCGGACGAGGAGGCGGCTGCGGCGGCGCGCTCGCGCGTGCCTTTCACCAGGGAGCAGATCGAGCTTCTGGGCCGCCTGCTGCGGCAGACGCAGCAGGCGACAGCGCATGCGCGGGAAGGCGAAGCCCTCGGGCGCGTGCGCCGCCTCAGGCTCGACCCGCTGGCGGCCGAGCGCGTGCCGGAGATCGCGGTCAGGGCCGGCTATGTGACCTCGGTCGGGTTCTTCGACCGCACGGGCGCGCCCTGGCCGATCGAGGCGGTGCTGGCGGACGGGCGTCTCGGCGCCACGAAACGCGACGGCAGCCCGCACCTGGCGCATTTCGCGCCGGAGGCCCGGTGGCTCGCGGGCAATGCCTCGGTGATGCTGGAGGGCCTGGCCGAGCCGGTGCTGCTGATGCTGGCAGAGCGCGAGGGCGTGGCGGATTTCCGGGTCGACCTGCGTCTCGCGAAGGCGGGGCCCAATGCCGACCCGCTCGCCGGCGCCGCCGGCTTCCATGCGGGCTCGGACGTGCTGCTGGGCCTGCTCTCGGGCACTCCCCCGGCGGGCGCCCTCCCCCTCGATGTCGAGGGCGTGGAGGCGCGCGCCTGGCGGCTCGGCAACGAGCTGCTGCTGGTGACCCGGGCGCATCTGCTCTCGCCCGGCCCGCGCGCGGCGGAGCGCGATCCCTCGGGGCGCTGGGCCTACCGGCTGGCCGGGGTTCCCTACGCGATGGTTTCCGATGCGGGCCGCGAGCTGCGGGCGGCCTTCCTGGAACGGACCGACATCCCGCAGCCTGCGAGGGAGAACTGACATGTCCGGGATCGGCAAGGAGGGCTTTGCGCGCAAGGAGCTGGCGCGAGCGGTGGCGAGGGAGACGGGGCTGCCCCTGAAGGCGTCCGCCCGTGTGCTGGACGCCGTTATCGATACGATCCAGGCGCGGCTGGCGGCCGGCGAGCGGGTGGTGCTGCGGAACTTCGGCGCCTTCGTCGCCGTCGAGCGCGGCGAGAGGCGGTATTTCGACATGCACGCGAAGGAGTGGCGACCCTCGCCGGCGCGCAGGAACGTGCGCTTCATCCCCTCGGCGGTGCTGAAGCGCGCGGTCAACGGCGAAGCGAAGGACTGAGGGCCGGTGGCGGCTGGACGCGGATACGGGCGGCGGACCCGGCTTGCGGCGCCGGCGCTCGCTGCGCTCCTGCTCCCGCTCTCGGGGGCGGGGGCGCAGACGGGCGGCGAGGATGTGCAGTTCGACCCGCAGAAGCCGGTGGCGCCGGCCTTTCGCGACGCGATCGAGGCGGACGACGCGGCGCGCGAGCGCCGGGCCGAGAAGGAGGGCGAGAGCTACGCGCCGACCTTCCACAAGCCGACGCGCCCGGCGCCTCCCGGACCCGCCGTCCGCGTCGGACCCGCTGTGAGGGAAGGACCGCCCCCGGCGACGATACCGGCCGCGCCCGCTGCTGAAGCCGGGCCGCCTCCCGACATCGTGGAGGCTCCTCCGGAGGCCCGGCCGGCCCCGGACGATCCGGTGGAGCGGCAACGCGCTGCGCCGGCGGCCGGATACCGCGAGCGCCTGCCCGAGCGCGGCCGGGACCGGGAGGCGTCGCCTTCGCCGCTCGACGCGCTGCTGGAGGTGCTGGGCGAGCCGCCGGGCAAGGCGGCCTGGCTGGAATACGCCCGCGAAGAGACGGGGGAGAGCGCCCGTGCCGGTCCGGAACGGGGCCGGGCCGCGTCCCGGCTGCCGGCGGCGCTTGCGGCCCTGGCCGTCGGCCGGGGCCTCTATGCGCGGGTGCTCTACGAGGCGAACAGCGACTGGCCGGGGCCGGTGGTGCTGGAGGTGCTGGAGCCGCCCCTGGCCGGCGCCGTCGCGACCGGGGCCTTCCAGGAGCAGGACGAACGGCTGGTGATCCGGATCGACCGGCTTTCGCTCGGGCGCCGCAGCTGGGCGGTCGAGGGCTGGGCGGTGGACCCGGGCTGCGCCTGCTACGGCATTCCGGGGGAGGTCGACCGGTACTGGTTCCGGCGCGTGCTGCTGCCCTCGGCGCTGGCCTTCGCGGAAGGGTTCCTGGACGCGGCCGCGCGCACCGCGCAGATCGTGACGCGCGATGCCTCTGGCAACTCGATCACGGTAGAGGGCGGCGCCCCCACGCACCGCCAGCAGGTCCATGCGGGCGCGGCCGGCGCGGCGCGGCTCGCGAGCCGGGTGCTGCTGGAGTCCGCCCCGGACGGGCCGACGGTCCGGGTGCCGGTCGACACCGAGCTGGTGCTGGTCGTGACCGCGCCGCCCGAGCCGGAGGAGCGCGCCGGCAGCGCGGAGCCTGCGGCGGACGTGGCGCCGCCCGGACGCGAGCCTCCCGTCGCCACGATCGGCGCCGGCGGCGGCGCCGTCATCCGGCCCAACCTGGGCTCCGTGCCCGGCGTGGGCTCCGTGCCCAATGCAGGCTCCGCGCAATGAACGGTCTGGAGGAGGCCTTCCGGGCGCTGGTCGAGAACGTCGACCCGGCGCTCCGGACGCTGATGACCGCGGTCTGCTACCTGCTGGCGGCGTGCTGTTTCCTGGGAGCCTGCCTGCGTCTCCTGCGCCATGCGGGCGGCCACTGGCCGGGCACGGCGACGGGCACGGCGATGCTGTTCCTGCTGGCGGCGCTGCTCGCGCAGCTGCCGGCCGTGCTGGCCGCGGGCGGCGAGTCGCTGTTCGGGGCCGAGCGCGAGGCGGCGGCGGCGGTCGCGTGGATCCCGCCCATGTCGGGCGAGTGGGCGCGCTTCGGCGCCGCGGTCCAGGCGGCGTTCACCGTAGTGGCGTGGATCGGCGTGTTCGCGTTCATGCGCGGCCTGTTCGTGCTGAAGCACGCGGTGGACGGGCGCGGCCAGGCGACGCTCGCGCAGGCGGGCGCGCACCTCCTGGGCGGCGTGCTCGCCTGGCACATGGCGGGCCTGGTGCGCGCCCTCCAGGAGACGCTCGGCGTCCGGGCGGCGCCGATATGAGGCGCCGGCGCATGAACGCCGCGCACCGGGCCGTTTTGCGCGCAGCGGCCGCATCCATCCGGACCCGGACGGCGCATTTCGCCCTCGCGGTCGGTGCGTCGCCGGCGGCCGGCATGGCGGTCGCGAAGCCCGGCGGGAGGGGCGAGGACCTGTTGTACCGCCCCGGCCATCCGCTCAAGGACCCGGCAATGGCGGCGACATGGACATTCTGCGCGCTGGCCTTGCTCGTCGCCGGCCGGGCGATGCTGCGCTTCAGGATGCGTTTCGACGCCCCGAGACCGGGCGGGCCGATCGCGCCGGTGGTGGGGATCGGGTTCGCGGTCGCGCTGGCCGCGGCGCCGGCGCCGATCGAGGCGCTGATGGAGGGCCTGGCCATTGGACATGAGCCGCCCGTCCGGCGCGGCGACCGGGACGGCGGATTTCAACCGGGAGAAGGAGGTTGGAGATGATGGGGAAAGCGAAAAGCGCAATCCGGCGGCTGTGGAACGCCATGGCGGGACTGGCGGCGGCGGTCGCCGTCGCGCTGCTGGCCGGGACGCGGCCGGCGAAGGCGGTCACGATCGGCAAGCTGGCGGAGGACGGAGCCACCCAGATCGAGGAGGCGATGGTCCTGATGGAATGGGTGTTCTATGCGCTGGCGGTATTCGTCGCCGGCTGGGCGATCCTGCGCTTCAAGACGAACCTGGAGACCCAGCAGCGCGGCGGGCTCGCCCTGCCGGTGGTGGGCATCCTGGTCGCGGTGGGGCTGGCCTCGGCGCCGGCGCTGATCGACGCGGTCATCGAAGGCATCGGCCTCGACCGCGATCCGGGCCTGCAGAAACCGAAGTTCCAGTAATGCGGCGCGGTCTCGCGGACGGCCTGGAGGACCTGCTTCACTGGTCCTGGCGCGAGCGGCGCAAGTCGCTGGAGAGCTTCATGCTGGTGCGCGCCGCGGCCGAGAGGGAAGGCGCGGGCCTGCTGGTCGGCCATGACGGCTCGCTCGCCTCATGCATCGATGTCGGCGGCGCGCTGAGCGTGATGGGAGAGGCGGAGCTGGACCGGTTCGTGGAGACGGTCGAGCGCCGGCTCGGCACGGCGTTCCTGGAACGCGGCCACGCGCTGCATGTCGTCTTCGAGCGCGCGCCGGAGGAAGGAAGGCGGTTGCTGGAGGACGCGGCCGGGCGCCAGCGGCAGAGTTGCGCCCGGCTCGGCCTCGACCTCGAGGGCCCGATCGCCGAGAGGGTCGAGCGCCTGGCGCCCCGGGCCGCGGGCGAGCGGCTCACCATCGCCTGCTGGAGCGGCGCGGCGGTGCTGCCGCGCGACCAGGCGAAGCGCGAGAGGAGGGCGACAGAGCGCCGGAAGCAGAACTGGGCGCCGGGCGAGGACGAGTCGCAATGCCCGTTCGCCGCCGACGGCGCGCTGGGCGCAAGGCATCTGGCGTTCACGGAGTCCGTGCAGGCGGTGCTGGAGGAGACGGGCCTCGCCGCGCGGACCCTGGGCGCCCACGATGCGGTGCGCGCGCTGCGCTGGTGGCTGACGGGCCCGGAGAGCGTCGGCGACGGCTGGGTCCCCGTGACCTCGGCGAACGAGGCCCCGCCCCGGCAGCTGGAGCCGGCGATCCTGGGCGCCTTCCCGCCGCCGCTCGCCCCGCAGGTGCTGGTCCAGGACCCGGAGGTGCTCGACGCCCGCACGGTGCTGCTGGGCCCGCGCCTCTGGGCGCCGTTCGACATGGAACTCGGCCCCCGCATCGTGCGCCCGTTCTCCGAGCTGATGGCCCGGCTGGCGGCCGCCGGCAACCTGCCGCTCCGCGTCTCGGTGCTGATCGAAGGCGGCGCCATGAAGCAGGCGGGCGCGGTGCTGCGCCATGCGGCAGCCCCCTTCCTGGCGTTCTCCTCTGCGGACAGCCTGGCGGTGCGCGACGCCTCGCGGGCGCTTGCCGCCCATGCCGATACCGGGCGCGCCGTGGTCCGGGTCCGGGTCCAGTTCCTGACATGGGTGGACGGCGCCCTCGCCACCGACGCGCGGCGGGAGGAGCTCACGCGCCGCGCGAGCCGGCTCCAGCAGCTGGTCGAGGGCTGGGGCGAGATCGCGGTGACGCGCGTCACAGGAGACCCGCTCCAGGCGCTCGCCATGTCGGCGCCGGGCTTCGCCTGCGGCTCGACCGCGATCGCCGGCCTGGCGCCCCTGCACCGGGTGCTGCGCATGTTGCCGGTGTCGCGCCCGGCGCCGCTCGCGCGGGCAGACCGGATCGCGGGCGCCTCGCACATGTTCCTGGCGCCCGACGGCAAGGCGCTGCCCTTCGGCTTCGAGGGCGCCGAGCACGGCTTCGACCTGATCCACGGCATTCCCGGGCGGGGCAAGTCGGTATTGCTGAACACGCTCGGTCTCGCCTTCTGCCTCCAGGGCGGCCAGGCGCGCCTGCCGCTGCAGGCCGTCGTCGATATCGGCCCCTCGGCGGCCGGGCTGGTGGAGATGGTGCGCGACGCATTGCCGGTCTCGCGGCGCCACGAGGCGGGCCGCTGGCGCTGGCGCATGGACGCCTCCAATGCGGTCAATCCCATGGACACGCAGCTCGGCTGCCGGGTCCCGCTGCCCGCCGAGCGCGCGTTCCTGGTGAACCTGCTCTCGGTGATGGTGACGCCGGTCGGCAGCGACGGCCTGCCCGACGGCATGAGGGAACTGATCGGGGCCGCCGTCGAGGAAGCCTACAAGCTCGCCTCGGACACGACCGCCAACGGCGAGCCGAAGCTCTGGAACCGGGGCGAGGACCCCGACGTGGATGCCGCGCTCGACCTCTACGGGATCGCCCTGCACGCCGACGCGCTGCAATGGGAGGTCGTGGATGCGCTCTTCGACGCCGGCGCCGTCGAGGCCGCCATCCGCGCGCAGCGCCGCGCGGCGCCGACATTCTCGGAACTGCCCTCGGCGGCGCAGGCCGAAGCCGTGCAGGGCCTGGTGCGCGAGGCCCGTTACGGCGCCGGCGGCGAGACGGTGACGGACGCATTCCGGCGCATCCTGACGGGGCTCTCCTCCGCCTGGCCCAACATGTTCCGGGCGACGTCCTTCGATATCGGCAATGCGCGCCTCGCGGTGATCGATCTCGCCGAAGTCGCGCCGACCGGCAGCCCCGAGGCGGACCGGCAGACGGCGGCCTTCTACATGCTGGCCCGCCATGCGCTGACGCGGACCTGGTGGCTGGCGGAGGAAGACCTGGCCGGGGTCCCGGAGCGCTACCGCGACTGGCACGAACGCCGCAACCGGGAACGCCGCGAGACCCCGAAACGGCTGTGCTACGACGAATACCACCGCACGGCCGGGGCGCCGGCCGTGCGCGCCCAGGTGGAGCGCGACGTGCGCGAGGCGAGGAAGGCGGGCGCCCGGCTCGCGCTCTCCAGCCAGCGCCTGGAGGACTTCGGCGACGGCCTGGTCGATCTGGCGACGCAATACTGGATCCTCGGCGCGGGCGGCCAGGCGCGCGAGGTCGACGCCATGGCGGACACCTTCGGCCTGACGGACACGCTGAACGACATCGTGAAGTTCGAGCTGACGGGCCCCGGGCCGGGCGGCGCGCCGGCCCTGCTGATCGCCCCCGGCGAACGCGGGCGCCTGGAGCAACTGGTGGTCAACGCGCCCGGACCGCAGGAACTCTGGGCGCTCAATACAAGGCCGGTGGACGTGGCGCTGAGGCGCAGGGTCCAGTCCCGTCTCGGGCCCGCGGAGGCGCGGCGCGTCCTGGCCGGGGCGTTCCCGGCCGGATCGGCCCAGACGCAGGTCGAGCACGTGCTGGCGGAGCTGGAGGCGCGCGGCGCGCGCTCCCGCGCCTCGGTGCGCGAGGTGCTGGACGCCATGGCCGACCGGCTGGCCGGCAGGCAACAGCGGCGGGGAGCGGCGGCATGAAGACACCGGAAGCATGTATCGCGGCGAGAAGGGGACTGGCGGCGCTGCTCGCCCTGCTGCTGATATCGGCGGGGCCGACCGCTGCGCAGGACGCGCCGGGCGCTCCCCCTTCCGGGCCTGCGGACTGCGATCCCCGGGTCGCGGAAGCGCTGGCGGATGCGGCCGAGGCCGGCGTGCAGGCCGATTTCCAGGTCATCCGCCATTCCGACCAGGGCATCCGCAAGCCGGACTCGATCCTCGACCTCAGCTGCGTGTGGGACATGTTCGACTATCGCGGCTTCAACATCCTCCACGATCCGGGCGCCGCGCTCGACCGCATCCTCAACCTCGCCCGCAAACGGGTCTGCTCCGAGGCGCGCGACGTCTACAACCGCCATGTCGGCCGCAGCCTCGACGCCCGCGTGTTCTCCGGCCCGGTCCATGACATTCCGGGGACGCGGACCACCACCGTGCGCGGCAATGTCCTCGAGGACGCCGGCATCGGGCGCGAGCGGTTCCGGCGCCTCTTCGGGGGGACGACGCAATGATGAGGTCGGTCCCGGTCATGGCGCTCGCCGCCGTTGCTGTTGCGGTCCCGGCGCTCGCGCCCTCGCCGGCGGCGGCGCTCTTCGGCGGCGGCAAATGCACGCCGACCTGGAAGACGGTGAGCGAGGCGAGCCGGGTCATCACGAAGGTGAACGCCCGCATCGAGACCCTGGAACGCACGATCCATGACGCGCTGGTCAGGCAGACCGGCCAGCAGTCCGGCTACATCGCGCAGAGCGCGAAGGCGGTCACCACGGCGCTCGACAGCCACGCGGCCGTGCGCGCGCAGACCGAACGCGACGCGGCCGAGGTGAAGGCGCAGGTCGCGCGCCGGCCCTCGCGCTCGGCCTGCACCGTGACCACCGGCGCGGAGGGCCTCGCCCGGGCGCGCGCCGCGACCCGGCTCGCGGGCCGCGCGGCCGCCGTCTCCGAGACCGGCCGCATCGCCGGCGACCGGGCGACGGGCTCCGCGCCGGCGGCCGCTACCGACAGCGCCGAGCGCTACCGGCGCATCCTGGAGCGCTGGTGCAGCCCGGACCGCGCGCCGCTCCAGAGCGCGGCCTGCTCCGGCGCGCCGGAGGACCACGGGCGCGACCTCCGCCCCGACAGCCTGTTCGGCGTCGAGACCTTCGCCTCGGAGCGAGAGCTGCAGGCGGCGATCGACCTCTCCCGCAACCTGACCGTGCCCGCCGTCGAGGACCCGGAGCCGCTCGGCGCCGTCGACTCCGCCTCGGAGCGCGCGCGCGTCATGGCCTCGCGCGCGGCCGCCGCCCGGCGCGCGCTGGCCGCCGAGGCGCTCGGCCATCTGCGCGCGCTCAGGGCGCCCGGACCCGAACTCGGCGCCTGGGCGGCGGCGGTCGATCCGCACCGCGATGGCGACGCGGCCGTCTCCCGCCTGGAACTGGTCGACCTGCTGGCCGCGAAACGGTTCGAGCGCACCGCCTGGTGGACGGAGCTCCAGTCCATGGGCGGCGAGGCGCTGCTCCGCGAGACGGCATCCCTGCTTGCGGCCTCGCTGCTGCTCGACCGCGAGCGGTTCCGCCTCGAGGAGCGCCGCCTCGCCATCCAGGCCGCGATGCTGGCGGCGCAAATCGACCGCGACCGCAGGGTCGCCGGACGCGCGGGAGCGAACTGATCCGCCATGGCGCGCCGTCCCTCCCTCGCCCGCTATATCCTGCTGCCCGACTTGGCTGGCCCCGCCGCGCGGACGCTCGGGGACGCCGCCGGCCTGCTGCGCACCGTGTCCGGCGGGCTGAAACGGCCTCGGCGAACGGGAGGCGGACTGCCGCGCCCGCGCGGGCCGCTCGGCTGGCTCGGCCTCGCCATGGCGCTCGCCGGGCTCCTCTGGATCGCCACGGCCGCGCTCGCCATGTGGGCGGACGCGTCGGCGCTGGCGCAGACGCCGCCCGTCCCGGACCTGTCGGGGGAGCCGGACCGGGCGGGACGCGCCCTGCTGGCGTTCCTCTCCGATCTCGATGCCGGCAACAATACCGCGCTCTCCAACATGCTGACGATCTACAACGGCGCCATCCTGGTCCTCGCCGGTGTGCTGCTGGTGTGGTGGACGGCCGCCGGCACGGTCGATACCGCAAGCCGGGGCCGCTGGGGGTTCACCGGCAAGGAAACGCTCCGGATCACCGCCGCGTTCCTGTTGATGGTCCCGCTCGCCGGCGGACTCTCGGGCGGCCAGCATATCGCGCTCTCGCTCGCCCGCACCGGCGGCGATATCGCGCAGATCGTCTGGGGCGAGTTCTCCCGCGACGTGCTCGGCAACGGGACCATGGTGGCGCCGGCGCCGCACCAGCGCCCGCTCCGGGCCGCCATTGCGGGGATATTCCTGGCGGAACTCTGCGCGCGCACCGCCAATCTGGCGGCCCGGGAGGGCGGCAACGCGCCCTATGTCGAAGTGACGGAGACGCAGAGGTCCACTCCCCCGCAGCAGCGGAGAAGAGCCTACAGGGGCCGGGGCTTCCGGACGCTCGGCTATGACGGCAAGGCCGGCGGCATGCCGAAGGGCATGTGCGGCAGCGTCAGGCTGTCGGGCCTCGACGGCGGCGCGACGCCGGGCGGCAGGATGGCGGAGGCGCAGAGCGAGGCGTTCGACGCCATCCGTCCGGCGCTCGGCGCCATTGCGGACCGGGTGGCGCTCTGGTTCGCCGCACCACCCGGCACGGTGCGCAATGACGGCCCGCTGCCCGATATCGAGGCGCTGCTGGTCGGCGCCGATCCGCTCGGGACGTATCTGGCGACCGTGGCAGCGGCGGCGGACTCGACCCGGGACGAGGCGACGGACGCGCTCGAAACGGCGCTGCAGGAGGAGGCCGGGAACAGCCCCTGGACGCTCGCCGCCTCGCTGTTCATGACCATCACCCGCCATGTCGGCGAATACCAGCTCGGCGCCGGAAGCATCCCGAGAGTGGCGGGCCCGTCCGCACGGCTCGGCGAGCGCGTCCCGCAGGCGAGCGCGGCGGTGACCGCAGCGGCCGAACAGCTCGCCGGCTCGCTCGAATACCCCGCCGTGCTGGGCGCCGGCGCCGATCCCGCGCCCGGCTCCGGCGGCATCGGCGGGATCGGGCGCGGCTCCTTCGACTGGCTCGACATCGAGGACATCCAGCTGGTCGACAGCGGCAACCCGATCCTCGACCTGGTCTCGCTCGGACACAGCCTGGTCACCAAGGCGCTCGGCTCGATCCTGCTGCTCGGCGGCCTCGCGACGGGATCGAACCTGCTGAACTCCATCCCGCTCATCGGCGGCGGACTCGATGCGTTCGAGGCCGCCTGGCAGGTCATGGACAGCTTCATCTCGACCATACTGGGTCTCATGATCCTGGCCGGCCTGGTGCTGGCCTATCTCGTGCCGGTGCTGCCGTTCCTGCGGTTCCTGTTCGGCCTGCTCGCCTGGCTGGTCGCCGTCGTCGCGGCCGTGTTCGCCATGCCGGTCTGGCTCGCAGGACACACCGTGCGCGGCGAGGGGTTCGTCACGCAGGCGACCCGCCAGGGATGGCTCTTCCTGCCGGGGCTGATCCTGCGGCCCGTGCTGATGCTGTTCGGCCTCGTCACCGGCTACCTCCTGTTCGTCACCATCATGGACACCTTCAACGACGTCTTCCGGGGCCTCGTGTTCGACGCCGGCGCCTCGGACGGGATCGGCGTGCTCGGCTGGCTCGCCATGCTCGCCATCTACCTGATGGCCGTCTACGGGCTGATGAACGGCTGTTTCAAGCTGATCGACCACCTGCCCTCGATCGCCATGGACTGGATCGGCGGGCGCGACGGCAGGGACGGCGAGGCCGACCGCCTCGGCGGCGGGATCGCGGGCGCCTTCGGGCGCGTCGGACCGATGCGCGTCGGCCGGGGGCCGCGCGGCCCCCGCCCGCCCGCCGGACGCGGCACCCCGGGCGCGCCCGCCGACGACGGCCCCTGACCGCGGAGAGGCGAACGCATGGGCGGACTTGCAATCCATCTCGGCCTGGCGCTGGCGACCGGCATACCCGGAGCCGGCCTCGCCTGGTGGCTCTGGACCGAACGGCCCGATCCGGAACTGCGCGCCTGGGCGCTCGCCGCCGCCGGCGCCGCCGCGCTCGCCGTGCTGCTGTTCACCGAAACGAAGCGCGGCGGCCTCGGCTGGAAAATCGGCGTCTGGGGGCCGGCGGCCGCCATCGCCGCCCTGTCGATCGCCATTGACACCGTTCCGTTCGCGCGCGCCGGCGATCTTTGGGGGTTCGCGGCCCTGGTCGAGCACAGCGCCCCGCTCGACGCGTTCCGGCTCACCGCCCCCCTCCTCATCGCCCCCGTGCTCGGCCTCCTCTGGCTCGTTGCGCTCGCCACCGCGCTCACCGGAGCCGGGCGCATCGCAAGGCGCCGGCGCTCGAAGTCCGAACTCCACGGCGCCTCGAAGCTCATGGGCGCCCGCCATCTCCGCAAGCTCGCAAGGCACACGGACGGCATCCTCCTCGGACAGACCGGGCCCGGCGCCCGCGCCCCGCTCGCCGTCTGGCCGCTCGAAGGCCACGCCGTCACCATCGCGCCGCCCCGCACCGGCAAGGGCGCCCTCATCGCCGCCAACATGCTCGCGCCCGGCGAGCGCGGATGGCCGGGCTCCACCGTCACCATCGACCCGCGCGGCGAACTCTATCCCGTCGTCGCGCGCCGCCGGCGCGCACTCGGCCGCAAGGTCGTGCTCCTCGACCCCTACGGCGTGATCGACCGCCACCGAGAGCAGCATCCCCACTGCCACCTGCCGCGACAGGTCCGCAGGCACGCATACAACCCGCTCGATTTCCTGCGCGGCGAGGAGAAGGCCGTCCAGGATATCGACATCCTCGTCCAGGCCCTGCTCACCCCGCCCGCTGGCGACGCCGGCAACAGCCGCCATTTCCACGAAAGCGCCAGGCGCCTGATCTCCGGACATATCGCATGGGCGGCCTATGGAGCGGAAAAGGAGAACCGCAACCTCGCCCATGTGTTCGACAACCTCTCCGCAGGACCCGACAAGCGCCGCGCGCTCATGGCGCGCATCCTCGACGCCGAACCCTTCGCCGGCGGCATGGCCCACCGCGCGGTCGAGTCCGAACTCGCAACCAGCATCCAGGAAAGCGGCTCCAACTACACCACCATCGCAAACCAGCTCCAGTTCCTCGCCCACCCGGAAATACAGGCCCAGACCGCAACCAGCACGTTCGATCCACACGACCTCGCCGACGGAAACATGGACATCTTCGTCGTCGTCCCCGAAGAGGCCCTCAAGGCCGCACGCCCCTGGCTCCGCCTCTGGATCGCCATCCCGTTCGCTGTCGCCGCCCGCCGCGCGCTCAAGAAGGACATGCTCGTCGTCATGGACGAGATGCCGGCCATCGGATATCTCGAACCCGTCATGGACGCATGGAGGATGGGCGCCGGGCGCGGCGTCCACTTCTGGGCCTTCGCGCAGGCGCTCTCCGGCATCGACGGAAGCTGGGGCAAACAGCGCCGCCAGGAGCTGATCGACCTCTCCGAAGTCGTCCAGGTCCTCGGTTGGTCCAGGGCCGACGCCGCCGGCGCCGAGGAAATCTCGAAGGCCATCGGCCACGCTACCTTCGAAGGCTACACACAGACCTCCTCCGGAACCCCCATGGGACGCTCCGTCCTGCTCGCCGCCAACAAGGTCACCACCGGAGACAGCCGAAACCTCGTCAAGGAGCGCATCGTCCGACCCGAGGACCTCATGACCATGAAACCCGACGACCAGTATGTCATCGCCGCCTCCAAGGACCTCCCCAAGGACGCCATGCGCCTCAACAACATCCGATACTGGAAGCACGCCGCCATGCGCGGCGACGCCGACCCCAACCCGTATGTCGAACGAAAGCTCAACGCCGCAGCGCTGCTGCGAAGGCGCGGGGCCGTATCGGAAATGGAACGGTTCGACCGCGACCTCGCGCGCGAAATCGAGAAGATACGCAAACGCCTCGGCCCCGCCGCGTCTGCGCCGGCATCGGTGGAGTGAAGGTTGACGGGAGCCCGGCGGGACGGCTTGGCGGCGCTCGGCGCTCCATGGGGCGTGGTCGGGCCCCAGGCGCGCTCCACGGAATCCACGGCGCTCCATGGCGCACTGATCGGCTCCACGGGCACGCTCCACGGAATCCACGGCCGCTCCATGGAGCGGGGTCCAGCCCCATGGATGCGCGCCACGGAATCCACGGTGCTCCATGGAGCGCGGCGCAGCCCCACGGGGCACACCGTGGAATCCATGGCACTCCATGGGATGCGACGCCGCCCCAGGGACATGCTCCACGGAATCCAAGGCGCTCTATGGCGCGCGGTCCAGCCCTACGGCGCGCTCCGTGGAATCCACGGCCGCTCCATGGAGCGGGGTCCAGCCCCATGAGTGCGCGCCATGGAATCCATCGCGCTCCACGGGGCGCGGCGCAGCCCCACGGGCGCACACCGTGGAATCCACGGCCGCTCCATGGAGCGGGTCCAGCCCCATGGGTGCGCGCCACGGAATCCACGGCGCTCCGGGGCGCAAGCGTGCGCTGGAGCTGCGCGGCGAAGGGCTGTAGCGGGAGGTAATCGTGTCCGAAAAGTTCCTGTTCGATACGGCGAGTGTCGATGCATTGGAACCCAGGGAAAAGGAGTGGGTCGCCTGGGACGAGGGCCTCGCCGGTTTCGGAGTGCGCATCCTGCCTTCGGGAACCAGGTCGTGGATCGTCAGCGCCAGGACGAGGCGGGACGACGGGAAACTCCGCAGCCGCCGTATCGGGATCGGTCGCTGCGCGGACATGAGCCTGGACGAGGCGAGGACCGAAGCGCGCAAGATCCTTGGCGAGGCGGCCAACGATGGCGTCGAGGAAGCCGCTGTCGAAAGGTCGCCGGCCGATGGCGCGGATAATCCGGCCTCGCAGCATGGCGGCGATGCCGGCGATGCCGGCGACCGGGCGGCGCCGGGTTCGCCGCCAGACGAGTACGAGGTCGATCCGGAGACCGGCGAAGCGCTTCCCTTCGGGGCCAATGCCGGGATCGTTCACGATCCGGATGAGGATGCGGACCTCGACGATCGCGAGAACGCTCCGGGCGCAGGCCGGCAACCGGAAGAGCCCGCGGAGCTTGCAGCCGACGAACAGCTGGTGCTGCAGGTCGTGGACGAAACGGTCCGCCGGGTCGGCCGGTACGAAGGGAAAGACGGCGGTGAAGCCGGTGGGGAGGCGGTTGCGGACGCCGCGCCGGCTCAGGGGCCTCGGGACTGGTCGGAGAGCGGGACCGGCGCAGGAAGCGGCGGCGGCGCGCACGGCGAGGCGGACGGTGCGGGCGCATATGCGGATGTGGATGACGGCGAAAGCGGGGCGCGGAATCGAGGCGAGGAAGGGGTGGATAAAACGGAAGCGGCTGCTCCCCGATCGGGGAGGACAGGGAGGATGCTCGATACCGTGGCCGGGGTGGCGGGCAAGGTCGTCGGGCGCGGCAGGACGCCGAAGCCGGCAAGGCGCGAAGGACGGCCTGTGGAGGAAGAGCAGGCGGCGGCCGCCCGGGACGAACCCGGGACGGAGCCGTCAGCGAGCGGGGAAGGCGGGACAGCCGGGAAAGGCGGTCCCGCGCCGTCGGGCGAGTCGAAGCTGGACGCCAGGGTCGAGACGGGCATGGCGGTCGAAGAGAAAGTCCGGGACGGGAACAGGCTCAGCGACGAATCCGTCGCCGGGCTGGCGGAGAACCTGGACGGCATTCGCGGCGTCGTGGACAGGATCGAGGCCTGGAGCGCGAAGATCGGGCCGCAAATGGAACTGCTGTCGGGCTCGGCGGCGGTCCTCGCCACGGATCGCCGGCAGGAGCGCCGGCATGTGGCAAGGGCGGTCCTGGCCATGGTCGTGGCGGTGGCCCTGGGGCTTGCCGCCGGAGCGGCGGTCCAGAGCCGCCTGGAGATGCTCCCGCAGGCGGACCCCACCATGGGCTGGAAGGACCATGTCTGGGAGCACTATGGCGAGGCCTTCATGGAGTGTTTCCAGCGGGCGCGGCAAGCCGACACCGGGCGCGCGAACTGCACGATGGAGGTGCGGGCAAGGTGATGTACTCAGCCAAGCAGCAAGGCTATTTTGGGGGATTATATCCAATGATTGACAACCGCGAGATCGAACTGCTAGTTTCCGATGGATCACGCACGACAAAGGAACTGCCAATGGCAGGGCACAAGGGGAGATACACTCCAGGCTGGGTATACCTATTCGATATAGGAGGAGACCGCATAAAAATCTGGTTTTCGATAGAAGAAAATGCCACCAAGAGATTGGGAGAAGCAAAACGTTGGGCTCCTCGTGCGGACATGATAGCGCAGTGGCCCGGAATGTCGTCGTGGGAAACCTTGGCACGGGACTTCGTAGAAGGGCAGCTGCGAATCGTGCGCATCGCAGATACGGAACAGTTTACCGGCGTCCTTGATGTGCAAAAGGTGAAGCAGTGCCTGGACCGTCTCTTTTCAATCCTTCCCGACTTGCAAACGATTGACGCTGCGAAAGGCAAGCATTTGGATGGCCGGTCTGGTGAAAAGATCGCCTTGGTGGAGGCCTCCGAATGACGAAAGCGCCGGGCAAGGCGTTCCGGTCAGGTATCTCCCTCATCGAGTTGATGGAGATGTTCCCGACCGAGGACGCCGCGCGGGAATGGTTCGAGGCCATCTACTGGCCGGACGGCGCCCGCTGCGGGCACTGTGACGGGGCGCGAGTGCGCCCCGTCGCATCCGGCAAGCCGATGCCCTGGTGGTGCTCGAACTGCCGGAAGTATTTCAGCGTGAAGACGGGCACCGCAATGGCGGGATCGAACCTGCCGCTCCAGAAATGGGCTATCGGCATCTACCTCTGCCTGACGAGCCTCAAATCGGTCTCCAGCATGAAGCTGCACCGAGACCTGAAAATCGGGCAGAAGGCGGCATGGTTCATGCTCCACCGGCTCCGGGAAGCATGGGCCGACAATAGCGGCGGCTCACTGCTCGCCGGCCCGGTGGAAGCCGACGAGACCCATGTGGGCGGCCGTAGGGCGAACAAGTCGAACGCGAAGCGGAAGGAGCTGGCGGCCGCCGGCGCCGGACGCGGCGCCGTGGACATGACGCCGGTTATCGGTGTGAAGGATCGGGAGACCGGCCAGGTCGCTACGCTCGCCATTGAGCGGACTGACGCGAAGACGCTACAGGGCTTCGTGCGCGAGCACGCGGAGCCTGGCGCGAGACTCTACACCGACGAGGCCGCGGCCTATGTCGGGCTCGGCGCGGACTTCGACCACGAGAGCGTCAATCATGGCGTCAGCGAATATGTCCGCCAGCAGGTGCATGTGAACGGCATGGAATCGTTCTGGTCGATGCTCAAGCGGGCGCACAAGGGCGTCTACCACAAGATCAGCCCGAAGCACCTGAACCGCTATGTGCAGGAGTTCGCCGGGAAGCACAATCTGCGGGCCGCGGACACGCTGATGCAGATGGCCGTCATGGCGCAGCGCCTGTCCGGCCGGCGGCTCCGCTACAAGGACCTCATCGCAGACAACGGCCTGCCATCGGGAGCGCGAGGATGACCGACCGAAAGCCTCCCCTCCCCGCCGACCCTCGCTTTCAGGGCGCTACACCGGAGAAGCTCGCCCTCGCCCTGCGCAAGCCGAAACCGCCGAAAACGCCCGACGACGGCAAGGCCGATGCCTAATATTGGATATAATCCCCGATGCGTTCACCGGCGCCCCGGACCGCGCGGCGGTGAAGGGCTACTACCGCCTGATTGACCACCCGGACGAGTCGCAGGTCACGCCCGAGCACATCGTGGCGCCGCATCGCGCGCGCACCATCGAGCGCATGCGCGGGCAGGACACGGTGCTGTGCATCCAGGACGGGACGGACTTGAACTTCGCGACCCATCCGGGCTGCGAGGGCCTCGGCATCATCGGACGCAACCAGACCTCGGCGAAGACGTTGGGTCTGCACCTGCACCTGACGCTTGCGGTGAGCGGCGCAGGGCTGCCGCTCGGGGTGCTGCGCTGCGGGTTCGATGCGCCGTCGCTCGGCGAGGCATCCCCCGAGCAAGACCCAGAGAAGAGGGATGAGGAGCCCTCCGGCAACGCAGACACCGAGCCGGATGACGACGACTCGGCCCGCAGGACCCGGCGCTGGCTCGACGGCCTGCACGATGTGGCCGAGGCCGCCTCCGAGATTCCCCGCAAAGTCCGAGTCATCAGCGTCATGGACCGCGAGGCCGACTTCTTCGAGCTGTTCGACGCACAGCGCCGCATCGGCACTGTCGAGGTGCTGGTGCGCGCGAAGCACAACCGGCGCCTCGGCCAGGGTCTGCCGAAGCTGTTCGATGCGCTGCGCAACGCCCTCGCCGACGGCCATGTGGAGATTGACATCGCTCGGGTGAGCGCACGGCCCAAGGCAAGCCGCAAGCAGGCCCGACCCGCACGCAGTGCCCGCGTGGCGAGGGCCGAGGTGCACTACCGGGGGCTGACCCTGCCGAGCACCGTCGAAGGACTGGCGCCGGTGACGCTGTGGGCGGTGCATGTGCGCGAGACCGCCCCGCCCGAGGGCGAGAAGCCGATCAAGTGGTTCCTGCTCACCAGCGTGCGTGTCGACGGCATCGAGGCCGCCCTCGAGACCATCGAACACTACCTGCGGTGCTGGCGCGTGGAGGACTTCTTCCGAGTACTGAAGTCCGGATGCCGCGCCGAGCATCTTGGCTTTCATAGCGCCGAGCGGCTCGAGCGCGCGCTGACCATCCAAGCCGTCATCGCGTGGCGCCTCATGCTCATGACCCTGCTCGGGCGCGAGGTCCCCGAGTGCGACGCAGAACTGCTGTTCAGCGACATCGAGCTGCGTTTCCTCACCGATTATGCCGCCGACGCCGCGTTGCCCGCACCGCGTAACCTCGCCGGTGCGATGCTGCTCGTTGCTCTCCTCGGCGGCTACCAGAATCGCAAGCATGACCCGCCGCCCGGGCATCAGATCATGTGGCGCGGCTACGAGCGCATGTCCCTTGCGACGCTGGGTTATCGGATTGCGGAGAGGCGGAGACGCGCGGGAAGGGTCCAGAACGAATAGCGGGCACAGGGCAGGGCTAACGCTTTTTCTGGCAGAAGTGCAACGCGATGTACGGCGGCATGTTGTTGTGTGGTTGCCCGCCGCCGGCCGCGTTTATCGTGACCCCGTTCCTGATATTGATCTCATGTTTATCAAGATCAGTTTTCGCATGAACGGTGTCGCTGCCGGTTACCTGCACGAGATACTTCCCTGACCCGTTGTCATGGTTGTGCACAGGCATCTCGGGAATCGTCAGCGTGTGCGTCTCTTGGCCTCCTTGGTCACCGAGTTTAATTTCACTGAGCGATACCTCGCTTGGACTTGACAGCGGCTTGTGTGGCCCTTGAGGCCGCAACACGCCCTTGCCGACACCGAGTAGGAACTTACCCGCACCGTCCGCATAGTCTTCCCAGCCATCGATGTCCTTGCACGGGTGCAGGAACGCGATAACGGCTCCGTCAGGAACGGCGGGTTCAAAAAAGACGCTGATCCAGTCAGTGAACTTCGTCAGAGCTGAAATGATGAGCACGGCGACTACAGCGCCCGCGGCTCCGGTTGTGATCCTCTCCAGCATCTGTCTTTCCTCCGTTACGCATGGTGGCTGATAGCCCGGTGACATGGGGCAGCAGGTTCAGGTTCGGGCGATTTGGCGCCCATATGAGGCCGCGAAAGATGTTGTCCGTGAGCAGCGCAGCGCCCTTGGTCCAGCACCAGATGTGGGGACAGGGCAGCCCTAGCCCTGACATAGTGGGGCCGGTGCGCGCCGGCGGGTATCTGGAGGGTCCGTTTGCCGTAGCGCACGGTGTTGTCGTTTGCGACGGTGCGCTCTGCGTGGATGCACAGGATGTCGTCGATCTGGCTGGGCCGTGCGAGGGGCACGAAGGCGCTGTCGTCGAGTTCGGGCGGGCTGGCGAAGCGGCGGTTGTGGTCGGGCAGGCAGGTCCGGGCGATGAAGCGGTTGGCGGCCTCGATGGTGGCGATCTGCGTCAGGGCCAGTTCCTTGACCAGACGATCCTGGAGGGTGCCGAAGGCGCGCTCGGAGCGTCCTCTTACCTCGGGCGAGTAGGCGGCGATGTGCTCGATGCCGAGCTGGTGCAGGGCGCGGCCGACCTGGGTGCGCCGGTCCTTGTCGACCTTGCCGCCGGCTTCGGGGGTGTGGAAATAGTGGCTGCCGCGGTCGGTGTAGAGGGCGCCGGGCAGGCCGCGTTCGGCGAACACCTGCCTCAGCGTCCGGAAGGGGGAGGCGGTGCCTTCCTCCTCGACCAGGAAGGCCGAATAGATCTCGCCGGTGGCGTCGTCCAGGGTGACGATCAGGTCGAGCGGCGCCCGGCCGGCGAGCCACGCATGGCGCGAGCCGTCCCGATGCAGCATCATGCCGATGCAGGGCTTGCGCGGGGGACGCCCGCAACACCAGCCCGGCGCGCTGCAGGACCGTCCTGGTCCAAGTGTAGCTCAAGGCGAAGCCGTGACGGCTGCGCAGATGGTCGTGGAAATGCTTGACCGTCCAGCCCATGTGCCGGCTGCGATACTGATCGAGCACCCACTCGATCCGGTCCACCGGAACCCGGCGCGAAGACGCCTTGCCGAGACGGCGGTCGAACAGCCTCTCAAGCCCCTCCTCCTCGTAGCGCCGGCGCCAGCGCCGGAAGCTCCGCTCCGACATCCCCAGCAGCTCCGCCGCATCCATCGCCGACAAACGCTTCGCCTCGAAGCGCCCCAGCACATCGCGAAACTTCTCCATCCTGCGTTCCTGTAGCCATCTCGTCCGGGTCATCATGGCGCCTCCTCATCGAGACACCCGATCGGACAACTCGTGTGCTACCTAAACCGGACACATCATCTGCTAACGACATCAAGCAGGCAATCCCATTGACAATCAGGTCGAATGTATCCAATATCTCACCGTTTCAGTTGCTCACTGTCCCATCGACAGGACGAGACGGCTTCGGGAGAACACAGAAATGCGGTTATTGTCCACGGTCTTGGCGGCCTCCTTGCTTTGCCTGCTATTGACTGCTCCGGTGAAATCGAGTTATGCTAACGGAAATGAAAAATTTATGAAGTGCGTTAGTGAAACTGGTTCTGGATTAGTCTGCTCTAAGCACCTTACTACGAATAATCCATATAGCCTTTACCAAAACAATTCTCCTGAAAATTGGACAACATTCAAGGAAGATTATGTGTGGGATTGGTTTACAATTAGAGGAGGTACATAATGGTTTACAGCTATATATTCTTAAGCACCGGTCTCATTGCACTCGGGATATTGGTTGGATGGTTTACCGGTCAAAGCGGCTTTAGTGATGAAGTTTTAGCATCATTTCTTCCTGCAATTTTGGCTATAATCGGTCCTGGAGTCATAGTTTGGTCCCTTTCTGACCGGAATAAAAACAAAGTTATTGCTGTTGGAATTCTACTGTTCTTGTTCTCTTCATCCATATACATGGGGGCGAATATCGGATTTAACATGCAACAGAGAAGGCAGTATGATTTTACGCACAATCGAAACCTTCGCGGTCTATACCTTCACAGTCTATACCTTAAGGAATGTTCCAGTCAGCAAAAATCGATCAACGACTATAGGAAAGAATATTTGAATCTAGGTCCTATTTCTCTTGAGAAAATTTGTCCTTGAGAGCTATTCAACAGATTTTCGTTGAATACTGATAAAGAATCTGGGTCATCGAGAGTAAGTGTCAAACCGGTATCCGCGGACCCGGTCGTGACCGTCGATGAAGTCCCAGTTCTCGTCCCCGGTTCCGAGGAAGGTGACCATGATGGCGGAGCCGTCCTTCCAGGCGACGGTGAGGTGGTCGGAGCCTTCCATGTCGCCATAGTCGATGCTGCGTTCCATCGGCGCGAGCTGGATGCGGTTTTCCTCGTCGTCGGCGCGCCAGCGTCCTTCGACCTCGCTCCACCATGCATTCTCGGCGTCGTAGCGTTCGGTGAAGCGGTCGGCGAGGGTCCGATACGAACCGGACCCGCCGGAGGCGTCGCCGGCGCTCATGCGGAGAGGCCCATGCCGCGGCTGCGCGCGGCCTGCCGCTTCATGATTTCCTCGCCCTGATACGACCAGATTTCCTCGCTGATATGCGACATGCCGGCAGCGAGGCCGGGCGGAAGGCTGGCGGCGAGGCGCCGGGTATGGAGCGGCGCTTGCGCGCGCGCCGCCTCGGCCGTGATCGCGCGGAACGCGGTTCGGGTCTCATCGGGCCAGGCGCGGGCCCAGCGGGCGAACTCCGCGACGATACCGGGGTTGCGCTCTTCCTCGGGCTTGAGGGTTTCGAGGGCGAGTTCGGTGAAACGCTTGCGGTCGAAGAGCTGGTCCCAGGAGTGCACCCCGGTCTCAAGGGAGACCTCGACGCGGTGGGGCTCGGCCTGCGGATCGCGGGCGGCCTTGCGGACGGCGCGGATTTCGGCGCCGAGGTCGGTCAGGTCGAGGCGCCGGCGGTCCAGATGCTCGCGGTGGGCCGCATTGTCGGTGGCGAACCAGTTGTCGAAGGTCTGGACGATCATCTCGGCCCGGACGTCCCACCGGCGGTAGTCGGAGTCGATGTCGTTGAGCGCGGCGCCGGCCCGGTCGGGGCCGCGCCGCTCCAGGATCGCCTCGTAGGACGCGAGATGATCCCGGGCCCGGTCGATGGCGCGGGAGATCTCGTCGCGCACCCGGGTCTCGCTCTCGATCAGGGTCCCGAACGCATTGAGGAAGCGCCGTTCGCCGCCGGCGAGATGCGGCCTTGCAAGCGTGCGGTTTATGTCGGGCAGGAGCGCCTCGACGCCTTCCCGGTAGACCAGTACGCCGTCGCCGGAAAGCGCGTCCGCCTTCTGCCAGGCATGGTGGATGCGGGCGTATTCGCGCTCGACCTGCTCGCGCGTCTCGATGACGGCCTCTCCGGAGAGCGGGCCTTCCAGCTCGGACGCCATGTCGCGGACCTCGACGGCATCCGGCTGCTCCCCGATACGGTCCAGCAGCATGCTGGCGGCGCGTTCGCGGCTGTCTTCGGCGCCGAAATTCCACACGGCGTCGGGCGGAATGCCGAGCAGCAGGTCGTCGCGGCGCTTGAGGTGCGCCGGCGAGTAGCGCTGCGGACGGTGGGTGACGCAAGTCACGCCGTGCGAGGCGGCCCATTCGGCGGCGTAGCGCCCGGCGCCCTCCTGGGCGATGCAATGCAGGACGAGGGGCTTGTCGGGGTTGGCGGCGCGTTCGCGGTTGAGCAGCTCGGCAATGCGCCCGGCGTACCGGTCGTGAAGGCCGCGGCCTCCGACGATGGCCACATGGCGGCCATCCGGGGCAAGCGCTTCGGCCTTTTGACGGTGGTGGGCGCGGCGCTCGCGTTCCATCAGCCATTCGCCGGCGGTTTGTGTCGCGCGCGGGGTCCAGACGAGCGGGGCGCGGTCCGTATGCGCGCCGAGGGCTTTCTCGGCATAGCCCGCGAGCGCGCGCAGATATGCGGCGGCCTCGCGGCGCCTGTCGGCGTTGCGGGCGTTCCTGCCGGCCGCCGGCGTCTGCGCGAGTTGCCTGTCGAGCTTGCGCCCGAGGCTCCGGAAGAGGGACGCGAAGCGGGCGAGGAGCCTGTCGCGGTCGGAGTTCGAGCCGTGGCGGGGATCGGCGGCGGAGACATGATCCACGGGGCAGAGGGCGGCCAGGTTCCCGAAGAGGCCGTCGATGAGCTGGCGGTGGGCGTCGCGGAGCTCGTCCCGGCGGCGCTGGACAGCCGGCCCGGACGCGACGTCCTCCAGGTGGCGGGTCCGGCGCGCCTCGCGGTCGGCGGCCTGCCGGCGCATGTCCACGCGGCTGGCCCGGGCGAAGGTCTGGGCGGTTTCGGCCATGACGTCGAGGAAGCGGCTGCGCATGGCGAGCGCGCGATATTGTTCGTCCCGTTCCTTGAGCTCCACGTCGGTCTGCATGTGCTCGAAGGCCTCGCCGGCCGTCTTCGGGTCCGGACCGCGGCTCGCAAGCGCCAGCGTTTCCTCCTCGGAACCCGCCGTGTGAGCAAGCGCAAGCCCGGAGCGGAGGCGCGCCTCGTCGGCAAGATGGCGCCCGACCTCGCCGGCCTCGGCGAGGAAGACGCCGGCGGCGGCCCCGACAAGGAGATTGGGTTCCATGGCGAGCGGGCCTTCCGAGGTCAGCCGGTAGACCGACAGCATGACGGACAGGACGCGGCTCTGGGTGTCCCCGGCGATTTTGGTGTCCAGCCCTTCCTGTTCGCGAAGGGCCGCCAGGTTCCTTTCGGCCAGCACGGCGTGGATGCGGTCGCCAGCGGCGTCGAGGGCGGCGATGCGCTTGCCGGTCTCGACCGCATGGGGCCCGGGGCGGCCGCCGGCGTCGAGTTCGGCGCGGGATTGCCTGGCCTGATCCTCGATGCTGTCGAGGGCGTCGATCAGCCGGTCGCGGGACAGGCTGTCCAGGCGTTCCTCGGCGGCGGTGCGGGCGGTCTCCCGGTGGAGATCGGCCAGGACCGCGCGCGGCAGATGCGGCAGGGTCAGGCCGTGCAGCATCCCGCGCCAGCGGGCCTGCAGCCGCTGTTGCCGCAGCGCCCGGCGCCGGTCGGGATCGGGATCCCGGGTCCTGGATGCGGTTGCGGACGCGGCCCGCATGGCAGGCGGTCTCTGCGGCAGTTCCCGAAGCCGTTCCCACGCGGACTGCACGGCCGCGCTCGCAAGATTGATGACGGGGATGTTCCATTCCCGGGCGATCAGAAGGCCCATGCCGGTACCCCCGCGAATGCGCCCGCCCTCGGTCCAGCACACGACGGCATCGACCGGGCGGTCGAGGGTCGGCCCGAGCAGGATGGCGGCATTGCGCGCATGCATCCTGCGGACGCCGGGCCTGCACTTGTCCCAGGCGGGGTGGAGGCGTTCCGCAACCGCCATGCAGTCCCGCAGGCGCTCGGGAGCGAGCGTGCGGCAGTCGGGCCCGGCGAGGTCGTTGAAGCCTTCCCAGGGCAGCCAGAGGGTGCGTTGCCCGACAGGCGTGCCGGCGGCAAACGCGGCATCGGCTCCCCCGGCGCCTCCGGAAACGAGATGGAAGCCGGCGCCGGCCATGCGCCCGGCCAGCGCGGTCATGTCGGCCAGGACAGGGGCGGGTGTCCCGCGCGCGCCGATCCCGGCCCAGACAAGGGCGCGAGGCTCGCCATCGGCCCGGACGCCGGCTTGCGGTCGAACGCCCGGGGAGGAACGGGACCTCTCTTCCGCTTGCGCCCGGCGTCCTGTCGACGCGGAACGGATCTCGACGCCCTTCGCCTTCGCGAGGGCCAGGAACCGCCTGTGGGCGTTGCCGGCGCCGTCGAAATCGACGACCAGATCGGGCTTCATCGCGATCCACGCATCGTCGCGGCCATGCAGGTCGTAACGCTCGTTGCCGGCGTCCCAGAACGGCGGGTTGGGCACCAGAGCAACACGCCTGCCCGTCGCCCAGCGGTGGACGATGGCGTCGATGCCCCGGTTCCGGTCCACGCCGCCCCGGTCGCGCAGCCGGGCACCGTAATGAAGCACCATGTGCGGCGCCCTCTCATGCAGGCGCGCAAGCCGGGCCTCCACCGCCTCGCGGTCCCGGTCCATGTCGAGCGCCGCACTGCCGACGATCACGATATGAGGCCCGTCGAGCGGGTGCGGCGCCGGGCGGCCGAGAGCCGCCACGCGCTGCGCAGCCGCATAGTGGAGGCCGGTGAGGGAAGTCCGGTCGCGGGGGCCTCCGGCGGCAGTCATCGACGGATCGCGGCGTTTCCACGCCTCCTCGCCGGTGGTCTCGCAGTAGAGGACGCCGGCCGCGTCGGCCGCCCTCGAGAGCAGCTGGACCCGGAGCATCGACGCCCGGGTTCCCTCGTCGAACCGGGCCGCAGCCTCCGGGTCCGGACCGGACCCGAGCGCGGGATGGTCCGTCATGCGCCGGAGAGCGTCCTCCGCCGCCCCCGAGGCGCCGGCGTCGAACAGGCGCACCGCGCGCCAGGCGCCCGCGCGGCGCTCGTCCTGGAGCTGGGTCCCGTCGGGATAGATCAGGTCGAGCGCCCGGAACATGCCGGCGACGGCCGCGGCCGTCTCTTCGCGGCCTCCCGCGTCGAAGGGAAACCCGAGGTCCTCGAGGCGGGCCGGAGGCTCCCGATTCCCGGCTGCGGCGCGCAACTCGGCGCGCTTCATGTCCGCATGCTCCATGGCCTCGCGGACGCGGGTCAGGACGTCCGGAGCGGGTTTCCAGAGCGCGCGGGCGGCGAACCAGGCCGAGGCGTCGACCTGGGCGCCGAGGCCGTATTCCGACGCGCTGGCGCCGACCGTCCCGTGGCGCGCAAGCCACGGACGCCCCACGACCTCGCCATAGCGGTGCAGCGCATGGTCGAGGGTCCGGCGAAGCACGGCGATCTGCTCCCGGATGTTCTCGGCCCCGTGAGCGAGCAGGTAGTCGGTCTCGCCGCCGTCGGCCTCGTTGTCGCGGGCGCGCTGTTCGCGCTGCTCCGGCGTCGGCTCCCGAAGACGGCTCTCCAGCCGCGCTTCCAGGCGGCCGGCATGGCTGCGCAACTGCTCGACTGCGTTCCAGAGCAGGCGGTCGCGGTCGGCGTCAAGCACGGACCCGTCGGGACAGAGGCCCGAACCGATGGAAGCGAACAGCAGATCGACGCCGGTGCGCGCCGATTCGATGTCGCCGGCCTCGCGTCCGTCATGCTCGCGGAAACCCGGACCAGCGCCGGACGCCAGATTGTCCATGATCTGCGCGGTGCCGGTGGTCGGGATCGAAGGACCCCCGGTGTCGGACATGGCGGCGCCTCCCCTCCTGGCCGGCAGTCATCCAGCCGCGCCGGCACGGGACCGCAGTCTGCCACAGGCCGGGGCGCGGCTCCAGTTCGAGGGCTTCGGAAGGCGGCGAGAATTTGGCCGGCCGCTGCCGGGGCCCTCGTCACAGGGACTTCGGGGGCTCCGTCCGCCGGTTGAACCGGGGAGCTTCCCTGCAACAGTCGAATGTGTTATCGGCAGCGTGGCGATCCGATGGGAGACAGGCCTATGACCCCTGCAAATCCGGGTTCCGGATACCCGCACTCCGGGTTCGTACGGTTCATGGACGCCACCGCTGCCGATCTCGCCGAACATCTGGATGTCCTCGAAGTCGGACGCTAAATTGAGGTAATCTGAATGCTTACTTCCGACAAAAGCGAATCCGCTTTGGTTCTTTCCGGCGAAGTGTTGATAAATATTTCTTCTAATCTCCGTACGGTTTTACATAGATCATTTTACCTTACACTTGCTGTAGCTAGTGCAGCATTATATTTACTTTATGAGGAATCGTCTTCTTCTCCTGCGTCTAAAGTGATGCGACACTTCTCAGATGCATTCTCTGCGACAGAGTCAGTTCTTTTGGTAAATGATGTTCTTTACTCTGATTTAACAATCATTGGTAATTATTCAATGTTTTTGGAGCCATTCGTGGCAATTTCTTCTTCCTCAGAGCAAGCTATAGTAGCAGTAGATGTGCAAGACAATAGATGGCTATCTCTGGATCCTGGAAAACGAGATCTGGCGCGAAGTAGCGACGATAGTATTTCGTGGCTTCAGGATCGGTCAACCTTTTATAAAGGTGATAATTTAAGAGATCTTCCGCTTCCCAATTTGAAGGAAATGGCCAAATGGCTTATATTTACAGACACTGCATTTGATAATAAAAACGGCGTGAGAATTTTGAAATCTCAACTTTATGTTGCAAAAGAACTTGGTCAGGATGTGTCGGACCCTGAGGAATGGCCCGGAAGTTTCCATTTTGTAGATTTTGAATCAGAAAAAGAGGATGCTATTTTGAAATCCAGACTGCAGTACATGCGTGAAGAATTTACAATGAATGATGTAATAATTGGTGTTGATCGACTAGAACGCCTATGCGTAGATAATGGGATTGAAAATTGCACTCCAAATTACTTAAAAATCTTGCTATCTGACGAACCAAGCAAATTAGATAAAGCGGAACAGGAGAAAATCAACATTAGTTTTATTCCATTGGAAATCGAGAGAGAATTATTGTTCATGTTCACTCCTATAATTTTGTTGATATTGCTTTTCCGATTTATAGGTTATGGAATCAGGTGGAATCGGCTTATGATTTGGATAAAATCACAATATGATATGGAAGGTATCATAGAAGAAGGCGTGTTCTGGTCTATAATTGACAATATACGCCCACAACTCAATCGGGTGAGAAGCCCTGCTGGTATCGTGCAAGGTTGCGTCATGTTTACTTTTATGAATTTGGTAATTTTTTCACCAATCATTGCACAAATGTGGATTTTTTGGCATGGTATAAATGCAGATTGGCACGAAAGTTGGATTGTTATAATTTTTTTCTTAATTGTGTTTTCATTTATTGGTCTCGGAAAATTTATTTGGTATTGTTGGAAAAAATAAATCAGCTGTTACGCCGGGGTGGCTGGTTTTGTTCAAGTGTATTGAGTGTCGTGGATGAAGCTTTTGGGCGGGTTCATCAGGGTTTTGAGGACATCGCGGTCCTTTTATCATGCGTAGGCCGCGCTTGGCCTCGTTGTTGGTGAAGGGCACTTCCGGGTCAATGAGGAAGCGCAGGGTTTCGTCCCGGCGTTCATGCGGGCGCAAGGCGACGTTGTGGTCCTTGCGCCGCTTCGGCGCGCCGCGTTGGCCGGGCGAGGAGAGCGGCGGCAGGGTGTCGTGGAAGTTCGTCGCCTCGATAAGCAGTCGGTCGTAACCGCGCACAATCCGCGCCGGCAACCGCCCCGGAACGGCAATGTCCCTCTCCCGCGCACTCCGCGCCATGCCCCGGGCCCGAAGCAGAAGCCGCTGCATCCGCCGCGCCCAGTCCCCCTTGTCGAACGCCACAAGCGCCTGCAACACCGTAAGCGATACGGGCGGAGCACCCAGCTTTCGGCATGACGAGTTCGGGAAGTTCCATGGGAGGAGTTCGTCGACGCGGCTGTTCGGGTGGCCGGTGGCGATGGCTTCGAGGGTGGCCTTGAGCCAGGCATAGGGTTCGACACCGTTCAGCTTGGCGGTCTCGATGAGCGAGGCGATACGTCCCCACGCGGCGGCGCCTTCGTCATGGCCTGCGAACAACGCGTTTTTCCTCGACAGGGCAATTGGCCGGGCGAGATTCTCGACACTGTTGCTGTCCCTCTCGACGCGGCCGTCGGCGAGGAAGAGCTGGAGACCGTCCCAGTGGCGGGCGATACAGGCAAGCTTCTCGCCGAGGCGGGACCTGGACGAGACGCGGGCGCGCTGCTGCTTGAGCCCGTCGCCGAAGGCTTCGACCAGGGGCGCGCTGCGCACCTGCCGTTCGGCGAGACGCCGCTCGGCTGAACTGCCGCGGCTCTCGGCCTCGATGGCGTAGAGTTCGGCGATCCGGCGCAGGCCCTCGGCAGCGATCTCCGATCCGCTGCTGTCGTAGATTTCGCGGCGCCGGCGCCGACAATGCGCCCAACAATACGCAAGCTGTATCGGCGCGCCGCCCCTGCGGCCCGGCTGGGTCAGCCGGTTGTAGTCGGCATAGCCGTCGACTTGCAGGATGCCGTCAAAGCCGTTCAGGAACTTTTCGGCATGTTCGCCGCCACGGCCGGGTGCATAGAAGTAGACAACGCCCGGCGGATCGGGCCCGCGCCAGGCGCGGTCGTCGCGGGCCAGCGCCCACAGCCAGCCGGTCTTCGTCCGGCCGCGACCGGGATCGAGCACCGGCGCCCGGGTCTCGTCCATGAACAGCTTCGAAGAGCGTTTGAGAGGCGCCGCCAGCCGGTCGGCGACCGGCCTCAGGTGGAACGACGCCTTGCCGACCCAGCCGGCCAGCGTCGATCGATCCAGGTCGAACCCCGAGCGGGCGTAGATCGCCGACAGGCGATACAGAGGGCAGTGGTCAGCGTATTTCGAGACCAGCACATGGGCGATCGCGCCCTCGGTCGGCAGGCCGCCCTCGATCAGCCACGCCGGCGCCAGCGCCTGGGTGACGCCCTGCTCGCAGGACCGGCAAGCGTATTTCGGGCCCACCGTGACGATCACCCGCAGTTGCGCCGGCACGATGTCCAGGCGCTCCGTGCGGTCTTCGCCGATCTTCACCATCTCCCCGCAGCCGCAGGGGCAGAGCGTGCTCTCCGGCTCGATCACCTGCTCGATCCGCTCCAGATGCTCCGGCAAATGGCCGACATTGCGCTCGGCACGAGGCCGCTTTGCAGAGCGGGACGGCGACGGATCGCCAGCTGCGGCCTCCGCTTCCACCTCCGCGGACGCGCTCTCCAGCTCCTCGAACGCCAACTGGCGCTCGTCCGCCGACAGCTTCTCCGATCTCTTGCCATGAACGACACGCTGCAGTTCGCGCACCAGATGCTCAAGGCGACGGAGCCGCTCCGCCTGCGCCTCGTTCTCACTCGCCAGGGAGACTCTCTCTTCCGTCAGCGCGTCGTTCTCAGCGCGAAGCGTCTCCAGCGCTGCAAGCGCCTGCTTGGCAGCCGCCACCTGTTCGGGCGTCAACGTTCCGAGGTCGATCTCCGCAAGGGCCAGCATGACCCGCTCGATAGCACAGTGTCGGAGAGCCGGATGCCCCGATCCGCCGGCTGAGTCACTCCGCCTCAGCCGGCGCCCGAACCGACAGCGCCCGCACACGCCGCCAGTCCAGGCCCGCGAACAACGCCTCGAACTGCGCATGGCTCAGCCACATCACCCCATCGCGGATCGCAGGCCACACGAAGCCCCGTTCCTCCAGGCGCTTGCAGATCATCACCAGCCCGGTCCCGTCATAGAAGACGAGCGTCAACCTGTCGCTTCGTTTTGCCCGGAACAGGAAAACTGTTCCCGTGAACGGGTCCTTGCGCAACACGCTCTTCACATGCGCAACAAGACCGTCGTGCTGCTTCCTGAAGTCCACGGGCTTCGTCGCGACGACGATCCCCACCCGGTTCGATGGCAAGAGCATGACACCGCGTTCAGCGCAGAGACGATCGCCGCTAGCCGTCCCGCCGGCTCCGCCGCGTCCAGACGGACCGTAACCCTGTCCATTACGACTTCCAGACGCGCGCCGCTCGCCTCGGCGACACCGCTCCCGTCCGCCCGGACCACCAGCGGCAAAAACTCCACACCCGCGTCCGCCGCAGGCAAAACCAGGCGACCTTCCCGCGCCATGCGACGCCAGTCCGACAGATGGTTGGGTCGAAGATCGTAACGCCGAGCCACCGAGGCCACCCTCGCACCGGGATCAAGCGTCTCCGCAACAATCCGCGCCTTCAACTCATCCAGCCAGCGACGCCGGCCCTTCACTCCACCAATCACATCGACCGGGCTGAGAAACTCCGCAGGGCGCTCCATGGAGAAACTCCCCTGCGGCCTACCGAACGTAGCGGAGTCTCAAATCTCGACGCCGAGCGGAAGGGGGCTCTGCCGCATCGCTTGCGCAACTCCTGCAGGTGATGCGCATTGCATAGCCCATGCTCCACGCCCGCCATCGGCCAGTAGCATTGCCAGTGGTCGTGCACCGCTATCCCGCGCACCCCCTCCGGCACAGGCCCCCGCCGCTCGCTCACCCGATACCCCGCCAGCCGGAGCCTGCCCCGGACCCGATCCGGGGGCATGCAGAGCACATGAAGCCACTGCGTGCGCCCGCCGAACCGCAGACCCGTCTCGTCCAGATGGTTCATCCACGCCCCGCTTGCCGCAAGCGCCTGGACATCGGGAGGGGGTTTCCAGAGCGCGCGCCGCAAACCAGGCCGAGGCGTCGACCTGGGCACCAAGACCGTATTCCGACGCGCCAACGCCAACCGCCCGACAGCGTTGTTCGCCGCCCTGTTCGCCGGGACGATCGGTTGCGCCCGGCGGGGCCTGCGCCGCAAGATCGGCGAGGCGACCTACCTGATCGACGCGACCGGCGTTCGCCTGAGCGGGCGGGGGTCGCAATGGGCGCATGTCTCGTCCAAGGCCTGCGGGGCCAAGGTCCATGCGATCTACGATGCGGATGGCGAGCAGCCGCTCTATGCGTCGGTCACGGCGGCGAAGGTCAATGACATCACGGCGGCGAAGGCGATGCCGGTCGAGGTCGGCGCTACTTACGTCTTCGACCTCGGCTACTATGACCAGGCTCGGTGGGCCGCCCTCGACGCCGCCGGCTGCCGCATCGTCACCCGTTTCAAGTCCAACACGCCGTTGACGGCGAGCACCGAGCGCACCCTGCCCGAAGACGGTGATAGCATTCTCTCGGACCGCATCGGCCTGCTGCCGCAACGCCAGGCCTGGAGCCGCAAGAACCCGTTCTCCAGGCCGGTGCGCGAGGTTCGGGTCCGGACCGATACCGGCAAGTTGTTGCGATCCTCTCCAACGACCTCGAGGCCCCGGCCCGGGACATCGCCGACCTCTACAAGCGGCACCGGGCCCTCGAGTTGTTCTTCCGGCGGGTCAAGCAGACCCCGAGCATCCGCCACTTCCTCGGCGTCAGCGCCAATGCCGTGCGCATCCGGACCGCCGTCGCCCCGATCGCCTGTCCGCTGCTCCACCGCGCCCGGGCCGCCCGGAGTGTCGTCAAATCCCCGCTCGCCTTCGCCCGCCTCGTGCGCGCCAATCCCATGCGCAGGAAGCGCATCGACCGCCTCATCGCTTCCCGCATACCGCCCCCCAAACACAGCAATCGAACCGCCATACGATGGCCCCAAAACTAAACCGGACACCAGTGGAACAAGTCTGGGCGTCAGGTTGTCCATGATCTGCGCAGTGCCGGTGGTCGGGATCGAAGGACCCCGGTGTCGGACATGGTGGCGCCTCCCTTCCTGGCCGACGGGCATCGGGCCACGCCGCTCCGGCGCGGGACCGCAGTCTGCCACAGCCGCCAGCGCGCCTCCAGTTCGAGGATTTCGGAAGGCGGAACGCTCTCCGAACGGTCCGGGCTACAGGGACCGGTTGAGGCATGCGGACCTTATCCAGCAGGAAAACGCTGCCTGGCGCATTCCATGCCGCGACAACGGTCCGCCGGCGAACGGCACGCGAATCCGTTCGTTCTGCAGGACGCCGATACGAGGGCGCCACATCTGTGGCTTCGACGGCGAAGGCCGGTTGGCGCTACAACCGGCTACCGTGAAACGATGACGGCGTCCCGCAGACCCGACAAGCTGGAAAGGCGGACCCGGCCCGATGAAGCATCCGGTGATGCGGGAGGAGACTCATGAGCAAGCGGCCCGGTGTCTTTAGCAAGTGGCCATGTGTTTTCACGGTCGTGGTCGCTGCGGTCGCGATCGTCGGTATCTGGCGGCCCGAGTACTTCTCTCCGGCGCTCGGCGCCCTTTGGGAATACAGGAAGGCGATCCTGACACCGATCATCCTGCTGCTGGCCGGTCTCGCGCTGGCATGCCTTTGTTGTTGTCCGCCTCGGCGCGCGCAATCGGAAAAAAACACCGACTGCCCCTGCAAAGCCGAAGGCTGCGGAAAACCCGACTCACCCTATCCGGCCTCTCCGAACTGGAAGGACATTTCCGGATTCGGATACGATTCCGACCTCCGGGTCGCGCGCAGGAGGGCAGGTCTGTCCTGCCGCGACCGGGAAGCGCAATACATCGTGGCCGAACGCTACTCCGTATCGTTCGATCTCGACCACCGCCGTCGAACGATTACGGTCCCGAGAGGCATGCTCAGCGATCTCGCCTCGGTCCCCCGTCCGTTTCGCTGGCTTGTGGGGCGTGTCGGGCCGCATCTCGAGGCCTCGATCATTCACGACTATCTGTATATCGCCTGGCAGAGGCAAAACCTCCCGCCCGACAAGCACATGCGGCGTTTCGCCGACAGACTCATGCTGATCGCGATGAATGCCGCCGGGATGCGCTGCAAGGCGCGGCTCATCTACTGGGCGGTCCGCCTGTTCGGCTGCTGGGCCTTCTTCGACAGGAATCCCGGGCCCTTGGTTCTGTGCGGCGACCAGCTCATGCAAATGTCAGCTGGAAACGCCAACTCGCGGCGCCTGAGCATTGCCATGCGCATTTTCTGCCGGAGTGTCTGCTGTCGCAGGTCACGGCGGTGTCGTTCGGGACGCGTACGTCGCCGGCGCCGCTCTCGCCTCCCGGACCCGGCAAGCGCGGACCGCCGAAGCGGCGCAAGGGCCATACTCTCGCCTTGCGCCTGCATGAGCGACGCTTCTCCTTGTTTGCGAAGCGAAAACAAGCACTCTGCATATTGTCGAAGCAAGGCGGTATCGAAAACAATCTCCGACTGTCGATGATCCATGTGTCGGCCTTGCGCCTTGCGCAGCGCGATCAGTATGAGAGTCCGTGTCCTTGCGTCAGGGTCCGGTGGCGGAACAGGACCTCGCCCTGGCGCTTGTAGACTTCCTCGGCGAGGTTGTCGAAGCTCCGTGCGAGACTGGCGGGCAGGCCGGCGGCGAGGCGGGACAGGGATCGGGTTTCGCCGGCGTCGGCGGCCGCCTGGATGTACTCGCGGAAGACGGCCCGGGTCTGCTTGGGCCAGGCGCGGTTTCTGCGGGCGAGTTCGAGCAGGGCCTCATTGCTGCGTTCGCCTTCGGGCCGGATGACGTCGCGGAGGAGGGTCTTGAGGCGGTTGGGGTCGTGGCGCTGGTCTGCGGCGGCGAATGCGCCGGCGTCCGGGATCTCGATCCGGCAGGGTTTGGCCTTCGGGTCGCGGGCGGCGCTGCGGATGGCTTCGAACTCGGCCGCGAGGTCCGCCATGTCGATCCATCGGCGGTCGATATGGCCGCGGAGGGCGGCGTTGTCGGTCGCGCGCCAGTTCCGGAAGGTCTTGACGAATTGTTCGGCCAGGACGTCCCACTTGCGGTAGTCTGGATCGAAATCGTTGAGGGCCCGGGGTGCCGGAGCCGGGTCGGCGGGTCGGGCGGGGATAGCGTCTTCGGCCCCGAGAAGCCGGCGAACGCGCCCGAAGAGGCCCGGACGGGAGGCCTGCTCGTCCGGGGCGGGCTGCGGCGGCTTCGGGGCGAGGGTGCGTTCGAGAATGGCCGGATATTCCCGGAGATGGGCCCGGGCCCGTTCGATGGCGCGGCGGATTTCGTTCCGGGCGCGGATATCGGCCTCGATGACGGTCCTGCAGTCCTCCAGGGCGCGCCGGTCCCCGGAGGAGAGATGCGGGTTCGCCAGCAGGCGGTCGATGTCGGGCCGGAGCGCCTCTATGCCGGGCTCGTAGACGATGGCGCCGTCGCCGGCAGCGTCGGTGGCCCGATCGAAGGCGTCCCGGATATGCCGGCATTCGCCGGCGAGGAGTTCGGTCGGGCCGGAGGCCCAGCCCCGGCCGGTCTCGGTGACGCCGGCGTCGGCCCGGGCCTGGCGGTGTGCGTCCAGGAGGCGCTGGAAGGTTTCCCGGCTCCCGGCGGACAGCAGGTTGTGCGAGGCGAGCGCTTCGAGCACGGCCATATGTTCGGCGAGGCGCCGGGTGGGGAGGGTCGAACCGGGGACCGCTGTCTCCCGCTCCCCGATGACGGCTTCCTCTTCGAAGAGCCGGCCCATGAACCGCTTGGCGGCATCTGCGAGGAGGCGCGTATCGGCGAGGGCGGCGCGCCAGGCGCGGAGGTCGAAACCGGGGCGCCGGAGGCCCGGCGGCAGGTCGCGCAGTATTTTGCCCAGCGCCTCGGTACGGGCCGGCAGGCGGAGGAAGCGGTCGAAGTTCCGGAAACTCCGGGCGTGCCAGCCGATATCGGCCAGGCGGTCGCGGCGCATGTCCTCCAGCTCGGCGGCGAGGCCGTAGAGGTGCATTTCGACATGCTCGCGCCACTTCTGCGCGAGGTCGGGGCGGCGGCCGTCCAGTTGCGCGGCGAAGGCCGCTGTGCGCGCGACGAGGTTGGCGTGGTCCGGGCGGTCGAGCGGCGCCAGCCAGTCGCGGTCTCGGGGCGGCATCGCCTTCCAGGCCTTGTTGAGGGCGCGGCCCTCGGCCTTCGTTGCGGCGGCCTTGTCGGGGAGCCACGGCCCGTCCGTGCGGGCGGCGCCGGCGGCCTCGCGCGCCTGTGTCCAGGCCTGGAGCCGGTGCAGGAGCCGGACGCGCTCCCCGCGGTCCCCGAACGCGGTCACGACCCCGAACCCGGTGACCGCCTCGAGGGTCTCCATATGCTCGTGGAGGCGCCGGGTGGGCAGGGCCGAGCCGGGCAGCAGGGCTTCGCGGTCCCGGATGATGGCGTCCTCGGCCCGTATCGACCGGAGGAGCATGTCGAACGCTTCCGGCGTGTCCGGCGCGGCATGGAGCCAGTCGCGCCATTTGCCTCCGGGGAGGCCCGGAACGGCGAAACCCTCCGGAGGTTCTGCGAGGGCGGCTGTGAGGGCGGCGGCGCGCGACCTGAGGCGGTCGTATTGCCGGAAGTCCGCGTAGCGCCATCCCGGCGAGGCGGCGGGCTCGCGGACGGTTGACCGGGCCGTCTCCAGGGCCGTGTCCAGTTGCCGGAAATGCCGGGCGAGGAACGCCGCCTGCTTTCTCGCGGTATCGGCGTCGAGCGAGGGGTCTGCGGCGTGTCCGGCGGCGAGCCGGACCAGCCGCAGATGGTCGGGATGCTCCAGCGCCGCGAGCGGGTCGCCGCGCATGGCCTGGCGCAGCGCGCGCCAGCCCTCGCGGAGGGCGCGTCCGGTCTCGATGCGGCGTTCGATCTGCGCATCGGTCGGCCAGGGCGCGTCGGTGCGCGTGACGCCGGCTTCCTTGCGCGCCCGGCGGTGCTCCCGGACGAGCCGGCGGAGCGCCTTCGGCCCGGCCTCGGCAAGGCCTTCGAGGCGCGCCGCCGCCGTGAGCGCGGCCATATGGCTGGCAAGCCGCCGGGTCGCCAGCGCGGAGCCGGGGAGCCGTTCTTCCCGGCGTTGCATGAGGTCTTCCTCGGCGGCGATCCCTTCGACCAGGCGGCGCAGGATCTGGCTGTAGGCCGGCGCGCTGTCGAGGCGCCGGCGCCAGAGCATTCGCTCGGCCTTGCGCTCGCCCGGCAGCGCGGCGCCGTCATCGAGCGCGGCCAGGAACGCCTCCGCCCGGCGCAGGAGACGTCCGTAGCCGGACACGCCCGCCGGCGAGAGCGGGCCGCCGGCGTTCCGCCGCAGCGGGGCCGCGTTCTTCCAGGCGCGCGCCAGTTCGGCCCCGAGCGCGGCGTAATGGTCGTCGAGGAACGACCGCCAGCGGCGGGCGCCGTCGCGGTCGATCTCCCGGTCGGTCGCGAACCCGACCGTGCGGCGCAGAAGCCCCGCATGCTCCGGGTCCTCGAGGCAGGCGAGCGGCTCCGGGCCGGCGCGGGCGCGAAGTTCGACCCAGTCCCGGTCGAGGGCCTCCGCAAGGCTCCGGGCGCGGGCCTGCGTCTCCACCTCACTTGCGCGCCTGGTGTCGTCGGCGTGGAGCGTGTGGCGCCAGCGGCGCTGCATGCTGCGGCGCAGGCCGGCGAAGGCGTCGCAGCCCAGGCCGGAGACGCGGGGATGGTGCCTGCCGTCTTCGCTGCCGCGGGTGCGGCTGCGCAGGAACACCCGCACCCGGCCCAACACATGGCGGTGGCGGTCGAGCATGCGCCGCGCCCGGGCGGCCGTGTCGGGATCGGCGGCGGGCTCCGCCGGGGCTGCGATGGCGGTCCATTCCCGCTCGACCTCTTCCATGTCGGCGGCGAGCGCGGCGGCAATTGCCCGGTCGGCATGGCGCCCGGTGCGCCTGTCGGCGGCCGCGGCGATGCGCAGGGCGGCGGCGCGGTCGGCATGCCGGCGGACTGCTGCCGCTTGGGGCCGGGCCGGGTCGCGCGGGCCGGTCCCGGCGGTTCCGGGACCCGCGCCGTCATTGGCGGCGCGGTTGGCGGGCGCGGGCTCGCGCCCGATCTCGATCTCGCCGTCGCGCTCCATCTCCCTGCGCTTCTCGGCGAGCATATGGTCGATGGCGGCTTCCTTCGGAGCGGAGCGCCCGCAGAGCTGTCCGAGCGCGGCGAGGACTTCCGCGTCGGCCACCTCATGGCCGGGATCGCCGTCGGGCGTGGCGCCGGCGATGCCGACGGCGATGCTTTGCCGGTCGGCGACCAGCTCCAGATGGCGCCGGTGCCTTGTGCAGGCGGGATAGGCGGTCTCCCGCGCCATGCCTTCGTCGAGCAGCAGGAAGGCGGCATCGACGGTCATGCCCTGGGCGGAGGTGACAGTCGCGGCATAGCCGTGGTCGATCGCCGTCTCCCCGATCCAGTTGCGGATTTCCTCGGGTGCGAAGGCGATCTTACGCCGGTCGGCGGTGCGCACGGTGAGCCGGCATTGCTGCGTTCCGTCTTCGCCTCGGCGCTGCTCAATGCCGGTGACGGTGACGATGGCGCCGTTGTAGAGGCCGAGATCGTAGACGGTCGCGCCGATGCGCAGCCGCTCGCCGAGGCGGACCTCGAGCCCCGCCTCGACCGCCTTGCCCCGGTCCCCGATCCGGTGCACACGGATGACCGTGGACTGGATCGTGTCGGCCCCGCCCTGTACGGCTGCGTTCTTCCCGGCGCCGGCATGATGCTGGGCGCGCAGCAGGGCGGAGAGGGCGCGCACGTCCGCGCGGGTCCGGGCCATGACGATGGTGCTGTGCGAAGGATGCTCGCCGGTATAGGCGGCCCAGCGCTCCACCAGGCCGTGCAGGGCCGCTTCCTTGCCGTCGGCCAGGCCGAGGCGGTTGCGCCGGTGGAGTTCGGCGAAGGCCGGGCGCATGGCGCCGTTGCGCAGCAGCCCGGATACGCCGATCTGCCAGGGACGCTTTATCGCCAGCGGCTTCTCGCCCGCCTTCCGGCGCCGACGGTTCATCTCCCGGTAGCGCTCGCGCGCGGCGTCGCGCGCGGCGCGGTCCATGCCGGCCGCCTCCTCCGCCGGCATGCCGTCCACCTCGCGCAGATAGTCCTCCAGGTCCGGCAGTTGCCGGCGTATGCGGTCGATGCGCACACTGCCGACGGCATCGCGCACGATGCGCATGCCGGGTCCGGCCTCCACCGGCTGCTGCTGTTGCGTGTCGCCGACGAGCACCAGCTTGCAGCCCGTCGTCTCGCTGAGCCGGACCAGTTGCAGCGTCTGCCGGGTGGACAGCATGCCGGCTTCGTCGACGACCAGCACGGTGTCGGCGTCGACGGTCTTCGCGCCCTTGCGCACATCGCGCAGGAACGGATAGACGGCCGAGGGCGGGGCCTGCATGTCGGTGCCGAGATCGACGGCCGTCCTCCAGGCCACGGCGAGCGCGCGCACGGCCTTGCCCTCGCCGCGCCAGAGTTCGGCCAGCGGGCGGAGCACGGCCGACTTGCCGCTGCCGGCCGCGCCCTCGACGAGCGCGATCCGCCCGGGGCGCGACGCGGCGTGCCGGATGGCGCGGCGCTGCTCGGCGCTGAACGTCCGCCCGCCGGCCTGGAACGCCTGCAGCTTCGCGTCGATCCGCTCCTCCGGCACGGCGTGGGCCCGGTCGGCGACGGAGAGACGGGAGAGCCGCGTCAGCGTGTGTTCGGCCCGCAGCGTGTCGCGGGTGGTGAAGATGCGCTTGTGCGCCATGCCGGCGAGCGCATCCGCGTTGGGATCCCTGTATTCTAGCGCGACCAGGTCGGCGCCGGAGAGGCCGAGTTCATGCCAGCGTTCCGCCGCATCGCCGGCGACGGCGCCGCCGAGCGCGTTCTCGACCTTCTCGACGATATCGGGCTGCCGGAACACCGCGTCCATGCGCGCGAGCATCGCCGGGATCGCCGCGACCTCCTCATGGACCGTGCCGATGAACTCTTCGGTGATTTCGGCGGCCGGCGTCTCGCGGATGCGCTGGCGCAGTTCGGCAATGTCGACGATCTCGGCGGCTTCCTCGTGGAACCGGGCGATGTCCTCTTCGGTCGTGCTGCCTTCGACCTTGCGCCGGCGCGTTGCGAGCGTCGCCGCGGACATCTGCGCTGGATTGGTGAGCGCCTCGTCGCCGAGATGCCCGGCGACGGTCTCGACGATCTGCGCGCGGCGCTTGCTCCATTCCCGTTCCAGATCCGGATCCATGGCGGCGACGCGGGTGAACTCGCCGTTCGGGCCGTGGCGCTCCATCCCGACATCGAGGCGCGTGCGCATCAGATGAGCCAGGCGGCTGCGGAACGCGGCGCCGGCCGCCATCTTCCACGAGTAGAGCGGATGGCCGTGCAGGGCGCGGAACTCGCCGTCCGAGTGCGTCTTCACGATATTGAAGATCGTCGAATGCACGTGAAGCTGCGGGTCGCCGTCGCGCGAGGTGCGGTGCAGGAAGGTCGCGGCGAGCATGTCGCCGGTCTCGACCCGAAGGTCCTTGCCGGCGGCGCCCACGCGCGTCGCGGCGCAATGCCGGAAGACGGTCTTGTCCAGGGCCTCCCGGGCCGCGTCGATGACGGCGCGCTCGATCGCCTCGCGCTCGCCGGCGGGCGAGAGCGCCCACAGCGCCGAAATCGACTTGTCGGCGGAGAAGGTCATGTCGAAGCCCGGCGAGCGTTTCTCCGAACCCGCATGGCGGGCGACGGTTGCGCCGTCGAGCTCGGGCGAGTAGCCGCCGCAGAGCGCGTAGAACTTCTTTTCCCAGACGAGGCCGCCGTCCTTCAGGCGGAACAGGCCGGCGGGGTTGTGCCACTCGCCCGGGCGCTCCTTGCCGCCGCCCGTGTAGTAGCCCTCATGCGCCGCCTGGCTCTCGATGTAGTAGGTCGGGACCGCCATCTTCGCCAGCGTCGCTACCATGACGCCCCCGGCGCGGCTGAACGCCGGACGAGCCGGCGCGGCGCTTGCGGCCGGCGGCCCCGCTCGAGGGATTTCCGCAAAGCCCGCAGCACGGGAAGGGAGGCCGGGGCGCCGGTTCCGTTTCCGGGCATCGCCGGGCGGGACACGCGCCCGTCGGGCGAAATGCGCCGGGAAAGGCCCGGTCGATATCGCCCGATTGTTATGCGCATAGCCTGCATCCCGTGTCGCCGCCGTTCCCGTTCAGGCCCCTGCATTGCGTGTCCAGCCTCGGGCGCCGATCAATGACGGAAAGCATGGCGACTTCCGACAGAACCAGATGCAAAATTGCATTTCAATGCACAGGTGTGACCAGATTTTCTCTCGATTTCTCTCCGACTCCCGAACGATAGGAGAATCCGCCCGGCGAAGGCAAGGGGGTGACGACCCGGTGGCAGGGGACCGGTCATGGGACCGGGCACAAGGATTCAGGACCTGGAGACAATTACCGCGCGGAAGGCCGCACAGGGCGGCGTTGCCGTCGGGCGATCGGATCGGGCGCAATATGAAGAAAGCCCGACGCCTTTCGGCACCGGGCGGAAGTGTTCAGCAGTCATCGTCATGCGGGCAGCCGGGAAAACCGGCAATCGGAGCCCAGGGTCCGGACTGCGAGAAGGGGCGCATCCGGAAGCGGAACTCGCCATGCTCGAAGACGCGCGCGTCATGGTCGAGGAAGCGGTGGGCGATCATGCGCCGGCGGGCCTTCGGCACGGCCTCGCAGGACCGGCGGTCGGCGGCCTGGCGGATAACGGGGTGGCGGCGCCGATTCCGGTCGGTCTGGACGATCGGGAACGGACGACAGGGCGCAAGCGCGCGGCTGGCGGGGATCGGCATGGCATGGTCTCCGGTTTTGCGATCGCGGCCGGGATCGACCGCAATTCCACCCGGACAACCCTTTCGCCACCTTTTCGATCGGGAAGCCGGAGCGCCGGCCGACAGCATTCCTCCTTCCCGGCCCGGAAGCGAAGCGACCCGGCGCTTGCGCCGCCGTCGCCGGCAGGACGGGCTCCGGCCGCTCGAGAGGAGGCCGCCGGAGCGGTACAGAGAAGAAGCCCCGGCGCCGGAGGCGCCAGGGCTCTCTGCTTCAGAAGGGGATCGTGTTGTCCAGCCGGTCGGCAGGCTGAGGGACCGGGGCCGCTTCGGCGATGTCAGGCGCCTCATCGGTGTCCACGACCCCGGCCGTCCAGCAGCGCAGCCGCGCCCGGTTGCCATTCCGGCGCTCGGCCTCCAGCGTGCGCCGGGCGAGCTGCTCGCTCTCGCCGCCATGCACGATCCGCCAGCGCTGCCCGCCGGTGTAGTAGGGCAGCAGGATGTCCACGGTCCAGTATGCGTCGCCGTTCATCGTCTCTCTCCTGTTCAGGATTTGCCCAAACAGCCCCTTCCCCACCTTATCTTCCGGCGGCATCGACCGGATCCCGGCCGGCGAGCGCAGCCGGGATCCCCCGAACGCCCCGCCACTCCCTTCCGGGCCCGTTCCGCGACCCCGCCACCGCCACGGCGCGGCAGGACCGGCCGCGCCTCCATGCCGTTCCCCTTCCCGGACCGGTACGCGACAGATGCCCGACGCCATCGGCGTCGGGCATCGTGGCTCAGGCCGGCAGGCCCGCGCAGAGCAGCAGCCGGCGATATCCGGCGGGGCCGAGCCGGAGGAGGTCGTCATTCGCATCCTTCGCGCCGGCGACAATGCGGCCGACCAGCACATCCGGGCCGGCATGCCTGCGGACCAGCGCGGCCCAGGCCTCCTCGCCCGCGCGGTCCCGGTCCTGCGCCAGCGTGACTCGCACCGTGCCGGGCGGCAGGGCGACCTGCGGGATGCGCCCGGCGGACACGGCAGCCGCGATGGCGATATGCCGGCGGCCATGCGCTCCCAGGGCCCGGCGGACCGCGAGCGCGTCCTCCACGCCCTCGGCGAGCACCACGTGCCGCGCATCGTCGGCAGCGGGCCACCACACGGCGCCGGAGTGGAGCCGCCCGCTGGTCCGCTTCGGGTCCGCGATCGCCGCCTTGCCGCCATCCGGGGCGAGGAAGGTGCGCTGCAGGCCCTCCAGCGTCCCGTCCGGCGCGCGGATCGGCGCCAGCAGGGCCGGCAGCTCGCGCTTCCGTCCCTCCACCTGCACCCAGGCGTCGGGCCGGAACCGCAGGCCGGCGTCCCGCGCATCCTCCACCGCCAGCCCGCGCGAGGCGAGATAGCGCCCGGCCGGGTCGTTGGCACGAATGGCGCGCGACCGGGCCAGCACCGTCTCCAGGCCCGCGCGGTTCACCGGCCGGCATGCCGCGGCGGACACGGCCGGCGCCGGGCGCTCGGCATCGGGCAGCGCCAGGAACCGCCGGGCCTCCTTCGCGGCCTCGCCGACCGACGCCAGGTCCCGGGCCGCGCGGATCAGGTCGAGCGCGTCGCCGCGATCCCGCCCGTTCGCCCAGTCCTTCCAGCGCCCGCGCAGTCGGCCCGCCAGGTTGACGCGCAGGGAGCTCCCGGGCTCGCCCGCGACACTGCCCACCTGCCAGAACGGGCCGTCACGCCGGCCGTTCGGCAGATAGCAGGCGCAGACCGCCTCGATCTCGGTCGCCAGCCGCGCCGCCAGCTCCTGCAGCGAAATGCCTCCATGCATGCTCGCCATGACCGCTCCTCCTTCCGGATCCCTGTCGCGCACCGGACTGGCCGCGAACCTGCCCCGACAACCCCTTCCCCACCTTTTCCCGGCCCGCCCGATGTCGCGGGCTGCCCTTCCAGGTTTCCCCATGCCGCCATGCCTCCGCTGTCGCCGGCCCGGCCCCGCGCCTCCGGCTGCCCCTGCCCCCAACCAACGGCTTTCGGCCTGCCGGGGGGTCACAGCGCAGCGCCCCCGGCATGCCGAAGGCCCCGACCGACCTCCCGCGTGCGCAGCACGCTCCGCCAGGGGCGCGAGCGCCCACCGGCCGGCGCTTGCGCCGGGCGAGCGCAGCGAGGGTGTCGATGCCGGCTTCGAGCCGGGCCTCAAGCGGGCGGCGTGACGGGGGGAAGGGCGAAGCCCGCCCGGCGCGGCGGTCGCGGCCCGGCGCCCCCGCTGCCGTTCCGGAACCGGGCGAAAAGCAGCGGACGTGACGGGAGGGAGCCTGCGACCGGACGGCGGGTTCGATGCAGCCCGGCTCCGGGCCGGCCGGCGCCCTCGATGCCGCCACCGGAGCGAAGCGACTGTCGGCAGGCATATCGGCACGGACCGGGGGGCCGCGGCGGTGAACCGGTACAGAACGATCGCCCCGACGCCGGGGGCATCGGGGCGACAGGGTTCAGCCGGCGTCTCCGGCGGTATCGGGCTCCCAGGGGAACAGGGTCGCCTGGTCTCCCCGGCGGGGCAGGCTGTCCTCCATGACGCTGCCGCGCAGCGGGAGCGCATCGAGGCCGAGCTCGGCGACGGCGTGGCGATCGTCGATCGCGTCGAAGGCAAGGTCCAGCAGAGCGGTCATTGCGAAAATCCTTTCGGGCTGCGGTCGCGACCGGGATGGCCGCGATACCGCCCGAACGACCCCTTCCCCACCTTTCTTGCCTCGCGGCCGGCACGGCGCCGGCTCATGGGCGACGGCCGGGCGCACAGAACGCTTCCCGGCCAGCGCCCGGCAGCACCGACAGGCCGGGAACCGAGCACGAAAAAACGCCCCGCAGGCGGGGCCCGGGGCGCTGGATCGCAGGCGAGGAAAAACCCCGGCGCGGAGGCCGGGGTCAGGGGGAAGCTACTCGGACGCTTCCGGGGACGGCTTGTCGAGAGGCTCGTTCGGCCGCAGGAAGTAGCGCTCGAGCAGGTCGAGCTTGGCCGCCATGGCGCCGACGGCGACTTCCAGGGCGCGGAGACGCGCGTCGAAGCCGTCCATGCGCTGGTCCATTCGCTCCTCGAGACGGTCGAGGCGCCTGCCGAGGTCCATGCGGAGCCAGGCGATGAGGGCGATGCTGATCGCGGGCGTCGTCCAGGGGGCGAGATCGGCTGCAGTCATGGCGCCGCTCCTTTCTGTGGGGGATTGTAGCACGACGGCAAGCGGGAGCGAGGCCCGCAATGCCGCCCGGACAAGCCCCTTCCCGACCTTTGGCGGCGCTGCGGCTGCCGGGGGCGGGAAGGGGATGCGGGCCGGCGTCACCAGCTCCTGAAGGCGGCCATGGGCGCGGCGTCGGCGATGATCTCGACGTCGTCGAGCGTGAGCTTCGCGTAGGCGAGCGCGCCCGCGACTTCCTGCAGGGTCTCCCAGGTGCCGTGGTCGGTTCCGGTCGCGATCTCGATCACGGTGTAGCGGTCGGGCAGGTCGGGCATGCCGCGATACTCACCGGCGCGCTGTTTGTCCCGACACGGCCCGCACTCGCGCATGAACGGCTCCGGCGGCCGCCTGCCGCACCGGGGGCAGAGACCGGCATGCCGGCGCTCCCGGGTCACGCGGTGGAAGCGGCGAAGGGCCCGGGCGCGCGCGATTTCGCGGCACCGGGGACAGGTGTCCGTCTCGCCGTCGGAAGGGCGTTTGCGGCAATGGGAGCAGAGGCCGCGTACGCGGCTTTCGGCGGCGTGACGGCGCCATGCCGCGCGGTGATAGTCGCGGCAGGGTTTGCAGCTGGCGAAGCCGGGTGTGGGGGTCTGCTTGCCGCAGTTCTGGCAAAGGCCCTGCTCCTGGCGCGTGCGCTTGTTGAGCCAGTAGTCGCGACACCATGCATCGCGGCAGGGCTTGCACGCCTTCTGCCCGCGGACCGCTGAGGCCTTGCCGCAGGCGGTGCAGATGCCGAGCGCGCGGCGCTGCGCCCTTGCTGCGGCTGTCGCCGCCCTTTCCCGCTGGCGCTGCAATGCCTCGCAGTCCGGGCACCGCTTGCGCGCAGGGGTGGGGGTTGCGCCGCTGCAGTCGATGCAAACGGAGGCGGTCGCCTCGCGCTTGCGACGCCGGGTTCGTTCGCGGTGCGCCTGACGGCGAACAGCGAGGCAGTCGTCGCACGAGGTGTTGCCCGGCGCGCGGGCGTTCTTGCCGCACCGCAGGCACAGGCCGGCCTTGCGGCGTTCCTCCCGGAGGCCCTGCCTGGCGAGGCGGCGGGCGGCGAGGTGCTTTTCGTTGCAGGGAGGGCAACGGGCGGGCCGGGGCTGCTCAAGGGCCGTTCCGCAATCGCGGCAAAGCCGGAGGTTGCGGCGGAGCAGGCGGGTCTTGCGGGCGCCCTTCCGCGAGGCCGCGCGCCGGCGCTCGACGCACGTCGCGCAGTATTTCGCGGGAGCGGTCACGGGGGTCTGGCCGCAGTTCTGGCAAAGTCCGCCGGCCGCGAGCCGCTGGCGGGCGCGGTATGAGTGCGAGCGATGCGCGGGGTTGCAGCGGGAATGGGCCGCGTTGTCGTCGGGGGCGCACATGGGGCATGTCCTCCGCGTTGAGTGGACGGGTCACGACGGACAAGCCCCTTCCCGACCTTCGGCGGCGCCGAGGCCGCTACAGGTCGGGAAGGAGGCGGGGCTCAGCGCCCCTTGCGCCTGCCCTCCGCGAAGAGCCCGGTGGCCCACACACCCCAGTACTGGATGCCGGAGTCCGGCTTCTTCTCGCACCGGCAGATCAGGATCTCGTTGCGCGCCGGGCGCAGCTCCCGGACCGTGGCCAGCGACAGGGTGAGCGGATGGCCCTTGCCGCCCGGCAGGCGCCGGATCTCGCCGTCGATGGTGGTGCGGTAGCGCTCGACCACATAGGTCTTGTCCTCGAGGCCGCGGCCGAAGACGTGGGTGAGGAAGGTGTTCGCATCGGGGCGAAGGACGGAAACGGGCATGGCGGGCATGTGCGATATCTCCTGATCGGGAAACGGGCGCGGGCGCCGGTCGGCCGGCAGACCCGCGCGGATCGCACGAAAAACCCCTTCCCGACCTTGGCGGCGTTGCGGCTGCCGGCGGCCGGGAAGGGGCGAGGGACCGCGCTACCGGCCGGCGAAGGCGGCCATGGGCGCGGCGTCGGTCAGGATCTCGACGTCGTCGAGCGAGAGCTTCGCACAGGCCAGTGCGCCCGCAACCTCCTGGACCGTCTCCAAGGCGCCGTGATCGGCGCCGGTGGCGATCTCGATCACGGTGTAGCGGGCCGGCAGGTCGGGCATGCCGCGATACTCGCAGGACCGCTGGCGGTCCCGGCAGGGGCCGCAGTCGCGCGTTCCGCGCTCGGCGGGGCGCCGCCCGCAGCGCACGCAGACGCCCAGCGCCTTGCGGCGGTCGGCACGCCGGCGCGCGCTCCGGCGCCGGGTCTCGCGGCAGGCTTCGCAGACCTCCTGTTGCCCGTCGGCGAGGTCCTCGCCGCAGCGTATGCAGCGCTGCATGGCGCGGCGTTCGGCAGCGCGCCGGCGCCAGCTTGCAAGATTGGCGGCGCGGTGGGCGTCCCGGCAGGGCTCGCACGCGGTGAACCCGGCTTCCGGGGGCTCTTTCCCGCACCGGATGCAAAGGCCTTGCGCGACGCGGGCCAGGGTCTTGCGGTTGTATTGATCCAGCCAGTCCGCGAGGCAGGCCTTGCAGGCCGTGCGTCCGCAGACGGCGGAATGCTGCCCGCAGACGGTGCAGAGGCCGACGGCGCGGCGGGCCTCCCGGCGGCATCTGGCGGCGTCCCTGTCGCGCCTTGCGGTGAGCGGCCGGCAGTCCGGGCAGCGGCGGCGGCCGGGGGCGCCTTGCCGCACTCGATGCAGAGCGGACGGTCGCCCCGGCGCCGGCGGCGGTCGATGCGGGCGCGGTAGGCCCGGCGGCGCCGGGCGAGGCAGTCGTCGCAGCTCGCATTGCCTTCGGCGGGCGCGTTCTCTGCGCACCGCACGCAGAGGCCGGCCTCGCGCCGCTCGTCGCGCCGGCGCCGCTGGACGAGGCGGCTTGCCTCCCGATGCTGCTTCCCGCAGGCCGCGCAGAGACGCCGCCCGGGTTTTCCGGCCACGGCGCCGCACTCTGCGCAGAGGCCGCGGTTCCGGCGAAGCAGACGGCGTTTCCGGGCGGCCTTGCGGTCGCTGGCGCGGCGGCGCTCAATGCACCCGGAACAGTATTTCGCGCCGTCCGCCGGGGGGATCCGGCCGCAGTTCAGGCAGAGGCCGCGCGCGGCGAGCCGGCGCCGCGTGTGCCAGGAATATGAACGGACGGGCGGCGTAGCGTCCGCGGACTTGCCGGAATGGCCGCTGCTGCAGTTGCAATCCGCCGCTTCGGCGGATCGATGCGGGTCGCGAGGGGCGGAAGCCGGCGCGCCGGGCATGGGCAGCGTCTCCTGTCGTGGACGGACGCGCGGACAGGACGGCCCGCGCGGATCGCCACGAAAAACCCCTTCCCGACCTTGGGCCGGGAAGGGGCGGAAACGGCGCCAGCTGTGAAGCGGCTACTGCGCCGGGGCTGGACCCGACGGGTCGCTCGCCGGAGGCGGCTCCTCGGACCGGCTGGCGCGCACGAAGCCGGCGAGCTCGCGATGCGCGGCCCGGTTCTCCGCGACGCCGGCGGCGACCTGCTCGTTATCGGCGGAAAGCTGCGCATCCACGGCCGCGCGGCGCGCCTCGCTCGCAGCCAGTGCCGCCTTCACCCCGTCGATGCGGGTTCCAAGACCGGCCTCTACCCGGTCGATCCGGTCGGTGAGGCGAGTCTCTACCCGGTGGATCCGGGCGTTGAGGCCGGTCTCAACCTGATCGATCCGCTGCGTAAGGTCTGTTTTCACCTCGGCGATCTGTGCGGTCAGGCGTTGTTCCGTCATCGCAAGCTCGGTCCGGAAGCCCTCGATCCCGACAGTAATGCGGTTGTCGAAGTAGGCGAACATGCCGAGCAGCGTAGCCAGGAAGAAGCCGAGCACGGTGGCCATAGGCACAACCGCCTTCCAGCTGCCGTCGCCAGCGACGAAGACGCCATTCCGGGGAGTTTGGGGAGGGGTTTCGGGAGAGGTCATGGGCCTCGTCTCCTGTCTCTTGGGAGTATGGGATCGGAACGGGCCGAAGGCAAGCCGCGCCCGCCTCCGCACCCGGATCGATACCCCGGCAACCCCTTCCCCGCCTTCCGGCGGCCGGCCGGGAACGGAGGCGTCGGCGGGGAAGCTGCGACCTGCGCGGCGGCGCTCCCTTGTCAGCCGGACAGTCCCTGGGCCGCAAGCCTTGCCAGGAACCGGGCGGGCCCGAGTGCGAGAAGCTCGTCATTGGCGTCCCCGGCGCGGGGGACGATCCGGTCGAGCAGCAGGGCGGAGCCGCCATGCTCGCGGCAGAGCGCGACCCAGGCCCGTTCGCCCGCCATGTCGCGGTCCTGGACGAGCGTCACGCGCCGGGTATCCGGGCAGAGGCCGACGCGGTGGACGCGCCCGGCGGAGACCGCGGCCGCGACGGCGATATCGCGAGGCCGGCCGGCGCCGAGCGCTGTCATGACGGCGAGCGCGTCCTCGATCCCCTCGGTCAGCACCACGCGGGCCGCCCCGGGCGCGGGCCAGCGCACGGCGCCGGAGAAGAGCCGCCCGCTGGTCCGCTTCGGGTCCGGGATCGCTGCCTTGCGTCCGTCCGGGGCGAGGAATATCCGTTGCAGGCCCTCCAGCGTCCCGTCGAGCGCGCGGATCGGCGCGAGCAGGGCCGGCATTTCGCATTTCTCGCCGTCCACCCGGACCCAGGTGTCGGGGCGGAAGCGCAGCCCGGCAGCGCGCGCGTCCTCTATGGCGAGGCCGCGCGAGGCGAGATAGCGCCCGGCGGGGTCGTCGGGCCGGATCGTCTCCGCACCCTCAAGCACCCGTTCCAGGCCCGTCTGCGCCTCCGGCGCGCCGTCCGGGCGGCGGGGACCGCATCGCGGCCGCTCATATGCCGGGAGCGCCAGGTAGCGCCGCGCCTCGGCGGCCGCTTCCCCGATGGTGGCGTAGTCGCGCACGGCGCGGATCAGGTCGAGGGGGCTGCCCCGGTCCTTCGGGTTGGCCCAGTCCCTCCAGCGTCCGCGCCAGCGCCCGGCGAGGGCGATGCGCAGCGAGGCGCCCTCCTCGCCGGCGGTGCTGCCTACCTGCCAGTAGTTGCCGTTGCGCCTGCCGTTCGGAAGGTAATGCCGGCAGACGGCCTCGATATCGGCCGCCAGCATGGCGTTCAGGTCCTTCAGGCTGTGGGCTGGCGTCGGATCGCCGCGCATGGCGCCGCCTCCCTCTTCCCGGCCCGCCGGAGGCGCCTTGCGGCTCCTCCGGCTCCGGCAGGGGTTATCGCTGGATACCCTTCAGAACGGACGGATCCTGTAGAGTTCCGGGCCGCGGCGTCCGCGCTCGTAGTTGAGAATGGCCCAGGCCGCGATCTCGAACGCCAGCTCCAGCGGGACCTCCATGCGTCCGGCCTGCTCCTTCGCGAAGTGGAAGGCGGCCTCGACAGCGGTCTCGTCGATGCCGGGATTGAAGCCAGAGTCCCGCCCGAGCTTTGCGGTGAGTTCGGAAAGCAGCTTGAGGTCGCAGGTCCGCGGGCGCGGCTCGAAGGCCGGCTCCGGCTCCGGAAACGGCTCGTAGTCGTATTCGTGGAAGTCCTCGTCCGGGTTCAGATATTCCGGCAGGTCCCGGTCCCACAGACAAGGCTCGATCGGGATGACGTTGGACATGGGAGTTTCCCTCCTGGGGATGTGGCGATGTGGGCCGGCCGGTGCGGACCGGCATGCACGGCGCGGCTTGACTGCGCCTTCGGGTTCAGGGGTCAGGCTTTCCTCACACTTGCGGATTTCATGCGCCGTATGCGCCGGCGGCGGCATGGCGGGAGATCGTCTCGACGATCGCCGGGATGCCGGGGACCGTCTCCACCTCGACCCGTTCGGGGCCCCTGGAAGGGCGCACCTCTATGCGGGCGATGAGATCGCGGATCGCGAGCAGGGCCTGCTCGCGCCGGGCTGTTCTCCTGTCGCCGGTGACCGCGCGCCGGAGATGGGCAAGATGGGAGCGCAGGAAGGCCTCGACGTTGAAGTCGGCGGACGGCGGGCCTCCCGGCAGCCGCTCCAGCTCCGCGAGCGCCTCGTTGCGTGTGCGCTCCAGTTCGAGAAGGCGCTCGCGGATGCTCGTCGAGGGCAGGCCGCTCTCGATCGCGGCTACCAGGCGGCCGATCCCGGCATTGGCGTCATCGGCCTTCTTGCGGAGCGTGCAGCGGCGGGTCGCGTCCTCAAGTTCGGCGGCGGCGAACATCGCACGCCAGTCACGCCCGGGCGACAGCATCCAGTCGAAGAGCTGGTTCACGGCATGGTTTTCCAGAACTTCGAGCGGGATGCCGCGGCCGTTCTCGCAGCGATCCGGGTTGCGCTGGCGGGCCACGCACCGGTAATAGCTCATGCCGGCAATCGTCATGCGGGAGCCGCACAGGCCGCAGCGGACCCGGGCGGTCAGCGGATAGGCCGCCTTGCGGTATCGCGTCACCACGGTGTGGTGGCGGTTCCGGCGGCGCTTCACCTCGTCCTGGACGGCCTCCCAGGTCTCCTCGTCGACGATGCGCAGCTCCGGCGCTTCGACGACGGTCCATTTCTCGCGGGGCCGGCGATCGTAATGCCGACGCCCGGTATCCGGGTGGCGCCGGCTGCGGGTGCGCCCGTAGATCAGCCGGCCGCAATAGATATCGTTGCGCAGGATGCCGCTCCCTTCCCGGCCGCGGACGACCGCGTCGGTCCAGGGCCGGTTGCGGGGACCGGACACGCCTTCCCGGCTGAGAAGAACGACGATCTGCCGGGGGCTCATGCCTTCCAGATAGAGCCGGTAGATGCGCCGCACGACCTCCGCTTCGTCGGGATCGACGATGCGCAGCCCCCGGATGGGCTTCCCGCTGCCGTCGTCGATGCGGTTGGCGATCCGGTAGCCGTAGATGTGGCCTCCCATGAGGCGGAGGTCATGCACGGCCTCGATCTGGCCGCGGCGCGTCTTGGCGCCGATATTGTCGATGAACATCTCGCTCATGAACCCCTTGATGAAGGCATGGAAGGCGTCGACCTGCCCGTCCTCCAGGCTGTGCAGGTCGATCCCCAGGAACCTGAGCTCCCGGTAGAGCCACGCCATGTCGGCCTGGCTCCTGGCGAGCCGGTCGAGAGCTTCGACGCAGACGCTGTCGAACCGCCTCGCGCGGGCGTCCTCGATCAGCTGGCGAAGCCCGGGGCGCAGCTGCATGGCCGTGCCCGAAAGCTCCGGGTCGGTGTATTCGTCCGCGATCACGCCGCCCAGGGTGGCGACGCGGTCGCGGCAGAGGCGGAGCTGGCCCGCGATCGAGGTCATCTCCTGCAAGGGGGAAGAATAGCGCGCATAGATCGCGAAGCGCGCGATCGAAGAGCCGTCCGTCGTCATGTCCCGTCCTTCGGGTTTCGAAAGACCGGACGCTCTGGCGGCGGGCGCATGACGCCGCAACGGGCTGCGGCGTTCCTTCCGGGGGATAACCCGCAAGGCGCGTTCATCTGCGCGCCCGGCGCCAGCCGGCGGCCCGCGCCCCGGCCTCCGTGCAGAACCAGCGCTCGCCCCGGGACTCGTCTATGCGGGTCCGGTCGTAATGCTTCCCGCCCGGCATGTGGTAGATGCGCCCGCTCCGGGAGATGTTGGCCTCGATCGGGCAGGAACCGGGCGCGGCCTGCGTCTGCGGGCGCCGCTCGACACGCCGGTTCCTTGCCTCGCGGCGCCAGCGCCAGGGTTCCGTGAACTCGCCGGACCAGAGGCCGATCCGCTCTGCCCGGGCAGCATCCTCCTCCGGGACGTAGCGCGTCGAATAGCGCCGATACGCCAGCGCCAGGCCCTGGCGGACCAGCGCCCGCTGCAGGTCCCGGCCGGCCGCGAAACAGGCGGCAACGGCGCGTCCGTGACGGTCGCGGTCGCGACCCTCGCAGCGGACCGCATTTTGCCCGACAAGCCGGCGCATGGCCTTCGTTGCGGCCTTGCCGCAGGCCCATCTGCGCCCGTCGCGCCGGCAGGTCTGCCGCGTCTCGGGGGCGTCTATCCCGCGAAGGCGGATGCGCTGGCCGGCAATGGCGAGCGTGTCGCCGTCCACAACCCGCACCTGCCCGGAAATCACCTCCGCGCCGGCGGGCCAGGCAAGGCCGGCGCCGAGCGCGGCAGCCGCAAGGACCCGGCAGGCGCGCCACCATCCCGTCCGGGTTCGGTCATGAGGAGCGGGGGTCATTCCCCGTCCCCGGCATAGAGGCCGGCCATCGCGGGATCGAGCTTGGCCGCCATCTCGGCGGCGCAGGCCGAACAGAGGTCCGGTTCGACCCACCAGCACGCCCTGTCGGAGTCCTCCTCCACGCAGGCGTCGAAGTCGTGGCAGCCGCAGACGCGGCAGACGGCCGTGTCGAAGGTGACATTCGGGTCGGCGAAGAAGATCGGGGGCATGGTCTGTCGGGGCATGTCGCTCTCCTGGGGCATGAACATGGGGGAGGGGAAGTCAGGCGCCGCTTGCGATTTCGGCGTCGATTTCGTGCCGGAGACGCTCTGCGTGCTCTTCGAGCGTCTCGATATGCTGGACGAACCCGCATGACTGGCACTCCCTCGCCCGGGGTGCGCGGCGGCTCCACATGCGGGCCCCGCAATCCGAGCAGTCGGGGTCGTCGGGCAGGATGGACATGCTGGACATGCTGGCGGACTCCTTGCGGTCGGGGGCGGGAAGAAGACGGCGCTCAGCCATCGGGACGTTCCGGAGCGGAGGCGCCGGACCGGGCGCCGAGCGCCTCGACGAGTTCGTCGCGCTGGCGGCGGTCGATCGACAGGCAGAGGCGGTGGAGTGCGGTGACCCGGTCGTGCGGCGCGATCTGCGACCAGGCGCTCTCGAGTTTCCCGAATTGCTGCGTGCGAGTGGGCGCCCTCGGGGGCGCGGGCGGCGCGTCCGTCTTCTGCAACAGCGCCGAGAGGGTCTCGGGCGGCTCCCCGGCTTCCCGAAGACGCTCCAGAGCGCGAAGCTGCTGCGCTTGCGAAAGGCCCGCGAGCCGGTAGAGATCGCCTTCCCGGCGCGCGACAGGCGTGTCTTCAAGCTCGTCCTGAAGTTCAGGAAGGATACGCTTGCCGATGCGCAGCGCGCGCTCCACGGTAGCCTTCGAGAGCGAGGTCAGGTCTGCCGTCTCTTCGACGAACGAGGGCGGCGAAAAACCAAAACCTGAACTTTCGGTTTTTGATTTTCGCTGAAATTCCGTGCTCTTGCGGTCGCCGCCCCGTCGGGATGCGGGGTCGAGTTTCCTGCGGAGCTCCTCGCGCCTGGCGACGAAGCGGCCGCGATGCAGAGGGGTGAGCTCGGCGCGGATCAGGTTCTCGTCGACCTCGACCAGGGCGAGCTCGTCCGGGCTCGGATCGTCGAGCACGAACGCCTCGATCCGGCCCCAGCCGAGACGCCGGGCCGCCTCGACCCGGTGGGCGCCGGCGACGAGCGCAAACCCGCCCTTGTCCAGGTCCCGCTCGTAGTCGCCGGTATCGGAGTCGATCCCGAAATTGTGGCGGACCTGGATCGGGTTCTGAAGCCCGATCCGGTCCATGGACTCCGCAAGTTGCTTGACTGCGGCTTCGTCGACCTCGCGCAGCCGCGGCCCGACGGCGATCTGGTCGAGGCCGATCGGCCAGGTGCTTCGCTGGCGCGCGGTCGAGGGGTCGAGACGGGAGGCCCCGGCCGCCGCAGCCGGATTGCGGGCGCGCCAGTCCTCGATGTGCTCGATCAGCGCGCTGCCGGCGTTCTTCTTTTGCTTGCTCATGCGGCGGCCCGGAGCGCACGGACCGGCCAGGCGAGCAGGGCGTCGCCCACCGCGCGGATCTCGGAGGCCGCGGCGCCGCGAGGGTCGAACTCGACGACGCCCTGGCCGGCCCGGGACGAGCGCACGAAGGCGACCCTGTTGCGAATGGCGGCCGGCAGCATCTGCACCCCCTGGCGGGCGAGCAGGTCCCTCGCCTCGCTCTCCCAGTGCGCGGCCCGCCCAGGCACGGCGTTCAGCACCGCCACGGCCGGCGTGCCGGCCAGCGTGGCCACGTCCAGGCTCGCGCGGATCGCGGCCAGGTCAAAAAGCGACTGCCGGCAGGGGACCACCACCAGGTTCGCATGACGCGCGCCGGCGACGGGGCCGCCGTCGGCGCCCATCGGCGTGTCGATCAGGATGAAGTCCGAACCCTTCGTCCGGGCCCGGTCGATCTCTCTCTCCAGGCGCAGACAGGGGCAGTAGCGGACCTCGGGCGCGGCCTCGGAGCGGAGGTCGCCCCAGATCACGGCCGAGCAATTGGGGTCGCAGTCGAGCACGGTGACCCGGCGCCCCGCCTGGACGGCATGGGCCGCGACATTGAGCGCCAGCGTCGTCTTGCCGGCCCCGCCCTTCTGGCTGACGAAGGCGAGGATGTCCGGAGCCGCAAGGGCAGTGGAATGCGTATGGTCAGGCATGGGAATGCTCCCTTCTGAAGTCGGTCCTGCAGCCGGCGGCGGCGGTGCTTGCCTGGATGCCGGCCTGCTCATGCGTTCACCTCCACGATCCATGCGCCACGCCCAAGCGCGCGCATGCGGGCGACGACCGCCGCGGCGTCGGACGCCGTCCTGGCGGCGATGCGGTAATCGAACGGATCGGGGTCGCGGTGAAAGATCCCGATCGTGAAGGGGAACCGGGAATGCCGACTCCTCATCGCCATGCGCTCGCAGGCCAGCGGGTCGACGAGTGCGGGAAAGTCGAGCAGCCGGCGCTCCAGCTCGATGAGCGATTCGCGGGTCATGCCGCCCGCCTCGTTTCCAGGACAAGCTCGCCGCCGTGCAATTCCCGCCAAAGGTCGCGGATCGCGTCGCCGTAGTCCCTGTCGACGCGGTCTGCCGCGAAGCCGTTGGCGAACAGCAACGCAGCGTCCGTCTTGCCACGCGATTCGAGCCGGCAGTCTTTCAGCCAGGATCGGACCCCGCCGACGCCGATCCGCTTGCATAGCGCCGCGACGAAGCCCGGCGCGTCGCCGGCCAGCGGCGACTTGAGCACCTCGGCCCGCAGCGCCTCGGGGTCCGGGTCCGCATTCCGGCGCGCCTCGCGGGTGCGCTCCAACTCGCCGGGCGCATCGTCCCAACCGCCCTCGCGGACCCTGCGGAAAAACCTCGGCTCCAGAAACTGGTCCAGGTCCGCAGGCCAGCTTCCCGGCTTCCTGCCGGTGAGCGCCTTGCTTCCGCCGGCGCGCTCGCAGACCGCGCGAAACTCATCCATGCCCCCGGCGTCCCGGACGCGCGCCTCCAGCTTCGCCGCGCGGTCCGCGTCGAGTTCGACCGCCGGCCGCATTCCGGTCTCGGCGGCGATCCCGTTCCAGATCCCGAAAGCCCGGACTGCCTCAGGGGGGTGGGGGGAATCGGGTTGCGGGGTCTCGCGTCCTGCGCGCGTCCCCCTCCTTCCCGTTTTAATCCCGGTTTCTTTCCCGTTTAAGGGTGAGACCTGCGTCACCCCCGGGGTGAAACCGGGTTCATCCCGGGACGAAGCCAGGGTCACCCCCGGGGTGAAGCCGGGTCCACCATCTGGCCTGGCGGCGGCGGATTCGCCAGCCTCCAGGGCGCTCGCCCGGTACGTCCGCTCGAAGGTCCTGGGAAGCGGCATGCTTCGCTGGCGCATTCCCGGCGGCGTGTTCGGCCAGACATATTGCCGATCCGGCAGAGCGCCGCGCTGCGGCGCCGAATGTAGCCATCCGGCTCGTCGGCAATCGTCCAGCCAGCCCTGGATCGTCCGCACATCGACCTTCAAAAGCTTGGCGAGGCGATCGTTGTGTATCGACGCCGGGCGCTGCTTTCCGTCCCGGTCAAAGAAGTTCCAGTAGGCAAGGAGGGCGAGCGGTTCCCGGGCCTGCGGCAGCTCGATCTCCGGCGCGATGAGACAGCGGACCATCCGGTCACCCGAATATTTCATGTCGAGCGGCCAAGGCCACAGCAGTGCGCCGGCATCGCCTTCGCCGGTGTTCTCGTCCTCCGGAACAAGCTCTTCGAATTCGTCCGGCGGGGCGGACGCTTCGGCAGATTCGGGCACCGTTGGCGGCGGCTCAAATTTAGCGCCGGCGCTAAATTCGGCAGGGTCCGGATCGGCCTCCCCCCCGCCAAGCGGCGTCTCCGGAGGCTCCGCAAATTTTGCGCCGGCGCTAAATTTGGACTCCCCGGCCCCTGCCGGTCGGCGCGGGCGCGCGAACCGTTTGAGGACAGCCTTCGCGCCATCGCGCGCAAGCTCGGCGGCCGAAACCCCCAAGCCGTGCAGCTTGATGGCCCGGTTGCAGACGCTGTAGGACCAGCCGGCTTCTCTCAGCGCCTTTATCCAGACGCCGTGCGCGCACACGCTCCTTTTCCCGGCCACCCAAGCGCCGAAAGCGAGCACCCCTTCATAATATCCGACCGAGCCGCGCGCCGCGAACTCGTAGCTGTCCTGTCTCTCGCGCAGAATCCCGGCGAGCGCCCGCGGGTCGCAATACAGGGCCGTCATCGCGCGGCCCCCTCGTCAGTTGGAGTGACGCCGGGCATGTCCTGCCCGTCGAGGCCGACGGCGTCCTTGCTTCTTGTACGGCCGCAGTTTGAGGCGCCATCGGGCAGGAATGCGCTAATACGCCGCAGCGCATTTTCGCGTTCCCGAACCCCCCGAACACTCCAGCCGGGCTCCCCGGCCGTCTTGCTCGCGTAACTCCGGACCGGGGGGCGGCCGTCGGCAAGACAGTCCGACTCGCGGAGACGGGAGAGCCTGAAGGAGGGCAGCCCGACCGCGCCCTCGCGGTTCCGGCGCCGTCCGATGCCGGCTGCCACGACCTCGTTTTTCACGAGGTGGACGGCCTCCCCGAGGCGCATGCCCTCGGGAAAGCGCGCATGATTACCGACCGCGCCCCGGATCCGGCCAGTTCGAGGACGGTGCTTGCGCTTCCCGGACGGGTTCGGGGAATGCCTCTTCGGAACCGATCCGCAGACGTTCAGACCGGCGTTGGAAAACCCTTGTGTTTCCATCGAGTTACGGAGAACCCGGCAGTGGCGGAAAAATCCGCCGCTCCACCGACCCGGCACTTGACAACGCTGCGGCAGCGGCCAATTATCCGGTCACTCGATTGCCGGTAATTGGCCTGAGATTTGCTGCTTCTGCTGCTGCTGTGCTGGGTGGGTGGCAACGAACCAAGGGCGAAACCGCATTCAGGAAGGCCGCTGGGCACTAACCGGCGGCCTTCTTTTTTTCTGCAATGTCCCCTTGACCCCGTCATGACGGGCGAATACCCTCTCCCTCGAACGTGCTTCGTTGATGACTCTTCCGAATGCATGCGGTGGCTTGCCAGCACGTCCATGTCGGCATCGAGGACGAAGACCTGCGGATCGACCTGATGAACTAGGCGCGCTACTTCCTGCCGCACCTGCTGTGCCTCACCACATCGTCGCCGTTCTGGCAGGGGCGCGACACGGGCCTGTCGTCCTACCGGCTGACGGTCTTCGACGCCCTGCCGCGCACCGGGATGCCCGAGCCGCTCGTCAGCTGGACCGAATACCAGCGCCTGGTCGAGCACATGACGAGCTCGGGCCTGCTGGAGGACGGCTCCAAGATCTGGTGGGACCTGAGGCCCAGCTCGCGCTTCCCGACGCTCGAAATGCGGATCTGCGATGTCTGCCCCGACATCGAGGACGCCCTCGCCGCGGCGGCGCTGTTCCAGTGCATCCTCCGCATGCTCTACCGGCTGCGGGCCGGCAACCGACGCTGGCGCGAATACCCCAATATGCTCATTCGGGAGAACCGCTGGCTGGCGCAACGCTACGGCAGCCGGAGCCGACTGGTCGATTTCGGCAGGCGCGCCCTCGTCCCGTTTGCCGAGTTGATCGACGAGCTTCTGGGCCTGCTGCGGGAAGATGCCGAGGCGCTGGGCTGCGTTGCCGAACTGCAGCGCGCCCGGCAAATCGCGAACCGGGGCACGTCGGCGGAACGTCAGAGGGCGGTTTACGAAGCCTCGGGCGGCGGCGACAACAGCGACGAGGCCCTGCGCGCGGTCGTCCGCGCACTGGCGGCCGAAACCGTCAGCGACTTGGCGTGATCCCGATTTACGCGATATGCAGGACGGCCTTTCCGGGGAAGCGGCGCTCGATCAGGTCGTCGGCCGTGCGCGCGACTTCCGTCCAAAGCGCCTCGCGCTCGATGGCGGTATTCAGCCGGCCGTGCTCGACGAGGCGCAGCAGGCGGGCGAGATGATCTCGTGGCGGGGCGGTCTCGCTCTTGTGGTAGAGATGGAATCCCAGGATGCGGGCGCGTCCGCGGGTCATGAAGTCCCCAATGGCGACCGAAATCGCGGGCGCGGAAGTCACGCCGTAGCAGACCGCCAGACTCTCGGGGCCGAGGGCGCGCACCCCTGCTTCGAGGATCGGTCCCGCGACGCCGTCAACCACCAGCCGGTAGGGGCCGGCGGCCTCGATCCCGCCGCCGTCCGGGCTGACAACGAGCGCGCCGAGGCCGATCCGGTCGGCGAAGGCGCGTTGGTCCTCGCGCCGGATCTGGCAGACGACATCCGCCCCGCCGATGCGCGCGAGCTGGGCGGCAAATACCCCCACGCCGCCCGTCGCTCCGGTCACCAGCACCCGCGCGCCGATGAGGCACTCGCCCGCATCGATGGCGTGCAGCGCCGTGAGGCCGGCAACCGGCAGGGTTGCCGCGGCGGCGTCGCTCACGCCGTCCGGGATCGGGCAGAGATAGGCGACGGGAATCGGAGCGCGCTCCGCCCAACCCTCCATGCGCGGCGAGAACCCGACGACGCGCGCGCCCTCCGGCGGGTTGGAGCCGTCCGCCGCGGCCCGCTCGACGACGCCCGCAATGTCCCAGCCGATCCGGATCGGCCGGTCTGCGCGCTCGGCGCGGCGTACCTCGCCGCGATTGAGCGAGAAGGCGGTAACGCGCACCAGCGCCTCGTTGGAAAAGGGCGGGCGCTCCTCGACCTCGGCAATTTCCATGCGGCCCGGATTGCCGGGGACGGCGCGAACGGCGCGGATCATGGCGATGTCTCCAACCACATCTTCGGTGCGGCTCCTTTTGCTCAGATGTCGGCAGGGAACCGGCGTCGAATCTCCGAGAGCTGTTCCGGGGTCAGAGGCCGGGTCTTCATGCCTTGCAGGGCGAGAAACAGCTTGGCCGTTTCCTCCAACTCCTCGGTCGCATAGACGGCGTCTTCAAGCGACTTGCCGGCCACGACCGGCCCGTGATTGGCCAGCAGGACGGCGTGGCGGCCGGACGCCATCTCGCGAACCGCCCGTGCCAGCTCGATGTCTCCCGGCGGGAAATAGGGAATGAGCGGCAGCGTGCCGACTCGCATGGCGTAGTAGGCTGTCAGCGGCGGGAGCACGTTCGCTTCGTCGATGCCGTCGAGACAGCTCACGGCGACCGAATGGGTGGAGTGGAGATGCACGACGGCTCCCGCCCTCGGCCTGCACTCGTACATAGCGATGTGCAGGAAGGACTCCTTCGTCGGCGCATCGCCCGAGACCAGGTTTCCGGTAGTGTCGAGCCGGGAAATGCGCCCGGGGTCCAACTCGCCCATGCTGGAGCCGGTGGGCGTCATCAGCCAGCCATCGTCGAGCCGGACGCTGATATTGCCGGTCGATCCGAAAGTCAGGCCCCGGTCGAACAGCGACTTCGCCAGGCGCGCGATCCGGTCGCGCAGCCGCGCCTCGGTCATGACAGCGTCGCGAAGGCGTCGATGAAGAAGCTTTCGGTTCCGAAATTCCCGGACTTCAATGCGAGCGCGAGCGGTGTGTTGCCGCCAGCCTCGGTCCACGGAACGCCCGGCGCGATCTCCGGACCGATGCGCAGGATCCGGACCCCGAGAGCCGAAACCACCGCACCCGCCGTCTCGCCTCCGGCGACGACAATGCGGGAAAAGCCTTCCGAGGCAAGCGCAGCCGCGATGGCGCCGAAGGCCGCTTCGAACATGCGACCGGCCCGTTCGGCGCCGTAGCGCGCCTGCACCGACGCTACTTCTTCCGGCATGGCGGATGCGTAGATCGCCATCGGCGTGTCGACCGGCCGGCCAAGCGCCCAGGCTATGGCGTCTTCGATTTCGCGGGCCCCTGCGGCAAGTCCGTCCGAGTCCAGCTTTCGCGTCGGCCAACGGCCCTCGACGGCGGCGATCTGCGCCCGGGTGGCGACGGAGCAACTGCCTGCGAGCACGATCTCGCGACCGCCTGTCGCCGGCAACGCGGCGGCAGAACCGGTCGACAGCCGCCCCGACTTGCGGAAGTTCTCCGGCAAGCCGATGCCGATGCCCGATCCTCCGGTGACCAGAGGATGATCGAATGCGGCCTGTCCGATCAGGCGCAGATCGCCGTCCGCAACCGCATCGACGACCCCGTAACCCGCTCCTCCGGCCTTCAGTTCGGCGATTCGGGACCTGATCCGTTCGACGCCGGCGCTGACGTCCTGCAGGGGAATCAGCCCGACCGGGCGGCGGCACTGCGCCGCCATCAGCCGGACCAGGCTGGAATCGCGCATTGGTGTCAGCGGGTGGTCCTTCATCGGCGACTCGGAGAGCAGCATGTCGCCGACGTGGAGATAGCCTCGGTAGATCGTGCGCTCGTTGATCGGAAAGGCGGGGCAGACCAGCGCGAAATCGGCGCCGAGTGCTTCCGCCAAGGCGTCGGCCACCGGTCCGATATTGCCTCGGGCGGTGGAATCGAAGGTCGAGCAGTATTTGAAGACGATCTGTTCGGCTCCCGCCTCGCGGAGCCACGCCAGTGCCTCGAGGGACAGGCGCACCGCCTCATCGACGGGCGCAGTTCTCGATTTGAGCGCGACGACGACCGCTTCGGCATCGCCGATGTCGGTTCCGGCGTCCGGCGCCCCGATGGCTCGCACGGTCTTGACGCCTTCCTTCATCCAGGCGCTGGCAAGGTCCGTGGCTCCAGTGAAGTCGTCGGCAATCGCACCCAGGACAATGCTCATGAAGCGGTCTCCAGCGCCGGTATCGCAACCTGGCGACTGTTCGGCTGCGCCTCCAGCAGGACCTTGCCCCAGGTGCGGCGCGAAGCGAGGGCGCGGAGCGCCGCCGGCAGGTCGCCGAGAGGATAGCGGGCGGAGACGACGGGCTCGATCTCGCCGCGGGCGAGCATGGCGTAGCAATCCGCCACGACTTCGTGGGTGTATTCGGGATGGCTCCGGAAATAGCCGCCCCAGATGGCGCCGACGGCTGAGGCGTTCTTGAGCAGCAGGCGGTTGGCGGCGATCTGCTGGATGGCGCCGCCGGCGAAGCCGATGATGATCGCGCGGCCTTCTACGGCAATAACCTTGAGCGCGAGATTGAACACCTCGCCGCCCACGGGATCGAAGATCACATCGGCGCCGCGCCCGCCGGTCGCCTCGCGCACGGCCTCGACCCAGTCGTCGTCGGTGTAGTCGAGCGCAAGCTCGGCCCCGTGCTCGCGGCAGACGGCGAGCTTTTCCCCGCTGCCTGCAAGTGCGATCACGTGCGCGCCCCAAGCCTTGCCGATCTGGACCGCCGCAAGCCCGGACCCGCCTGCGCCGGCCGTTACCAGCAGCCACTCCCCGGCCTTGAGCCCGCCGCGCCGGCCGAGGGCGATATGGCCGGTCGGATAAACCACCGGCACGCAGGCGGCGAGGTCCATCGCAACGCCGTCCGGTACGGGATTGATCTGCAGGTCATCGACTACCGCATATTCGGCGAATGCGCCCCAGTAGGGTTGGGCGGCGACGCGCTGGCCGACCTTGCAGTTCGAGCCGGGGCCGACAGCCGCGATTTCGCCCGACAGCTCGCAACCGGGCGTGAACGGGAAGTCCGGCTTCATCTGGTATTTGCCCTGGATCATCAGGATGTCGAGGAAATTGAGCGCGGCGGTATGCACCTTGACCAGCGCCTGGCCGGGTCCCGGCTCCGGCCGGGCTACGGTCTCGAACGCCATGTCCTCAGGCTCGCAGAACTCGCGCACCCGCCACGCCCGCATCTCGCTCATCCACCTGGCTCCTGTCGTCTCCGGGACCGGTCCGGCAACCGATAGCGGCTTTGCCGGAAGCGCGCCAGTTCAGCCGAGCCAGGCCCGGCAGCCGGTCGCCTCCAGCACCGGATCGACGGCGGCGCGGTCGGCGAGCGCGGCATATTTCTCGCGGAGGACGCGGAGCGAGCGGGCGTGATAGCGCTGCGGCGCCTGGGTCCACCGGCCGCCGGCGATATCGACGGCGAAGGACTCCGCGCCCTCGGCTATGGCGCGAGCATTGGCGTCCGACCAGGGCAGGAACCGGGCGCCGACGTCCTCGGCGAGCAGCGGCTCCAGCGTTGGCGCGAGCGCATCCCATGCCTCGAACGGCCCCTCGGCCTCGGGGTCCTGCATCCGCTGGCACCAATCGCGCGTGCGCGGCGGCACGAGCCGGCTGCCGGTCGGGTCGGTCCAAGCCTCCCAGACCTGGGCCGCAATGCCGAAATCCGCAAAGGCCGGCCGCGCGCCGAACAGATAGCGGCGGCCCTCCAGGTGCGCTTCCAGCAGTTCCAGCAGGCGGGCAAAGGATGCCTCGATGATCGGCGCCGTCTCGGGCGAGGACCCGACGAAGCTCACGCGCGGCACCATGCGCTCCCGCACTGCGCGCGCGCGCTCGGCCACCGTCGCCTCGTCCGCATCCGGCAGCATGGAACGGGCGATGCGCTCCGCAGCCGAGATCTGGTCCGCGTCGTCGCGCCAGCGATAGTGGAACATGTGCTTGTTGCCCCACTCGTCGCCATACTCCTCCAGCAGCGCGGAGAGGAAAGCGAGCATCGGGTCTTCCGGCTTGGTTGCCGGCTCCGGGAAGGCCGCATCGAACCGCTCCATGATGGGCGTGGAGTCCTGTATGCCCTCGCCCTCGGGCGTGATGACCAGCGGCACGAGCGGTAGCCGCGCATGGGCCTCGTACTCGGCCTGATTCTCGGGCGTGCGCGTCAGCCAGTCGTGGGCGATGCCCTTGTAACGGAACCAGCCGCGGACCTTCACCGAATAGGGCGAAAGCTCCGAACCGAAAATACGATAGCGAGCCACGACAAGCGGCCTCCGTACTGCGAGGCCCCGACCTTGCCAGCGAGTCCCGCTGCGGGGCAAGGCCCGGGCGGCGTCGAGGCGGACGTGCTGCTCCTCTACGGCCTGGCGGCGCTGGGCGCGGCGCAGCGGGCGGACGTCGGCGAAGAGGCGCGCGGGGCGCTGCTGGACGAGGCCGCCGCCGCCTTCCATTCCATGCTGGTCGGCCGGCCCGATCTGGTGCGGGTGCGCCTCGAACTCGCCCGCGCCTTCTTCCTCAAGGGCGAGGACTCGCTCGCGCGGCAGCATTTCGAGCGGGTGCTGGCGGGCGAGCCGCCGGCGGGCGCCGCCGGTGCTGCAACTGCAGGCCGGCCTGGGGCATGACAGGCAGCGCCCGGAAAGCCGGCCGCGGCGCAATTCCGGTGAATGGATGCGGCTGGGCGCCTCGCTTGCCCTGCCGCTGGGCTTCACGGTCGGCGCAAGCGCCAGATGGGAGCGGACGGGCTACGAAGGCGGCGACCGGGGCTGGCCGCCTTACACCGATGACGACCGGCGCCGCCGCGACAGCACCCGCACGCTGCGGCTCTCCGCTCTCAACCGGGGCTTCACCCTGCTCGGCATGAGCCCGCGGCTGGCGCTGGTCAATGAGGTGCGCCGCACCAATGCCCAACTCCAGGACTACAAACGCAACCGCGCCGAACTCAGCTTCGTGCGCCAGTTCTGACGCGGCGGGGCGGCAAGCAATGCCAATGCCCGCCCTTCCGTCATGCCCGGACTCGTTCCGGGCCTCTCCCTCCGGGCCGGCGCAGCAGGGGGAAACGGATGAGGAAGCTGGAATATTCACTTTTTGTGTCGTTGAAGGCTTGACCGGGAAGAAAGTGTGCTAGAATGGTTCTGAGAGTGGCGGCTTCCGCTTCTGAAAAATCCGACTGGAACTCGCGGGAGAAGTGCGTCCGCCGCCTCGTGCGCGCAAGCCCGCGCGATACGCGCGAACCAGGGACGCTCTGCCGGCAAGCCGGCGGCGGGGAGAACGGACCGGACAAGGAGCACCGATGAGCAACACGCTCCACTCGTCGTCCCGGACTGCGAGCCGGGACCTCGACGCCCGCACGCTGTCCTTGCCGCAGGAGGCTCCGGATCGCAGTCCGGGGCGACGAGCGGGGGAAGCCGGGACGACGAATGGGGGACGCCGGGGCGACGAAAGAAGGGGGCCGCCGCAGGGCGGACCATGACAAAACATGACATTTCATGACACTTCGCGGGGGGCCTCCTCCAGCAAGGCCATGCCGGGTCCATCCCCCGTCTTCGCCGCATCGCCGGCGCATTCCGTCAGGGCGTGGCCGGACGCCGGGGATGCGCTATGATGCGACGCCTGCCGGCAAAGGAGGAGCGCATGAGCGAGGCGATCAGGGTTTTCTGGCGGCCCGGCTGAACGAGCTGCCTGAGGACCAAGGAGTTCCTCTCGGTCCGTGGGATCGAGTTCGACAGTATCGACGTGACGACGCACCCGGCCGGCATGGAGCAGTTGCGCAAGCTCGGCGCGCGCTCGATCCCGGTCGTTTCGCGCGGTCCGGATTTCGTGTTCGCCCAGGCGATCTCGGACGTGGTCGCCTTTCTCGGCCTCGACGAGGATGTGGGGCCGGCGCTGTCCATGCCGGAGCTGGCGGCGAAGCTCGACATGGTGCTGGCCGCGGCCGCGCGCTATGTGGCCCAGGTGCCGGACGACCGGCTCGGCGACAAGCTGCCCGGACGCGACCGCGCCTACCGGGTGCTGTTCCACCACATCTTCAACATCGTCGACGCGACCGTCGTGGCGCTGGAGAGCGGAGAGCCGGTGACCTACGAGGCGCTGACGGCGCCGCCGCCGGATGACATGCAGACCGCGGCCGACATCGCGGCCTGGGGCGAAGGCGTGCGGGCGCGGGTCGCGCGCTGGTGGGAGTCGGGGCCGAAGCCGGACCCGGTGGACACCTATTACGGCCCGCACCCGCTGCATGAGGTGTTCGAGCGCACCACCTGGCATCCGGCCCAGCATGTCCGGCAGCTCATGCTGATCCACGAGATGCTCGGCATTGAGACCGACGGCCCGCTCGGGGCCGAAGACTTCCGCGGCCTGCCGCTCCCCGAGCAGGTCTGGGACGGCTGAGCGCTGAGACGCCGCCGCCGGCCGCGCCGGTCCCCTTCCGGGAGGCGCTCGCGGCCTGGACGCGGATCGGGTTCGCCAGTTTCGGCGGGCCGGCGGCGCAGATCGCCCTCATGCACCGCGTGGCGGTGGAGGAGAAGCGCTGGCTCGACGAGCCGCGCTTCCTCCATGCACTCAACTTCTGCATGCTGCTGCCGGGGCCGGAGGCGCAACAGCTCGCCACCTATGTCGGCTGGCTGCTGCACGGCATCCGCGGCGGGCTCGCGGCCGGCCTGCTGTTCATCCTGCCGGGCGCCGTCGTCATCGCGGCGCTGGCGGCGGTCTATGCGCTTTACGGGCGGCTGCCGGCGGTGGAAGCGGCCTTTCTCGGCGTCAAGGCGGCGGTGCTGGCCCTTGTCGTGGAGGCGCTGCTCCGAATCGGCGCGCGGGCGCTCCGGGACGGCTTCGCCTGGGCGCTGGCCGGCGGGGCGTTCGCCGCGCTGTTCCTGTTCGCCGCGCCCTTCCCGGCCGTCATCGCCGCGGCGGCGCTGGCGGGCGGCGCAAGCGCGCTGGCTGGCAGGGGAAACCGGACGGGGGAGGCCGACCCGCCGCCGCGCCCGGACGGCGCCGCCGCCGGGCCGGCCCGGACGGGCCGGCTGGCGCTCGTCCTGCTCGCCGCCTGGCTGCTGCCGACGGCGCTGCTGCTCGCCTGGCTCGGCGGCGGGCATGTGTTTTCCGCCGTCGCGGTCTTCTTCTCGAAGATGGCGGTGCTGACCTTCGGCGGCGCCTATGCGGTGCTCTCCTGGGTGGCGCAGGAGGCCGTGGCCGCGCGGGGCTGGCTTGCCCCGGGCGAGATGCTGGATGCGCTCGGGCTGGCCGAGACGACGCCGGGACCGCTCATCCTCGTGGTGGAATTCGTCGGCTTCCTGGCGGCCTGGCGCGAGGCGGGCGGGCTCGATCCTCTGGTCGCCGGGCTGCTTGGCGCGGCGCTCACGCTCTGGGTGACATTCGCGCCCTGCTTCCTGTTCGTCTTCACCGGCGCGCCGCATGTCGAGCGGCTGCGCGGCCGGCCCGGGCTGCAGGCCGCGCTTGCGGGCGTGACGGCGGCCGTGGTCGGCGTCATCGCCAACCTCTCCGTCTGGTTCGCGCTCAATGTGCTGTTTGCGGAGGGCGCGCGGGCGGAGGCGGGCCCGGTTTCGATCTATCTGCCGGACCCAGCGAGCCTGGACCTGGAGGCCCTCGCGCTCGCCGCGCTCGCCGCCCTCGCGCTGTTCGTGCTGCGTCTCGGCGCGTTCCGCACGCTCGCCGCCGCCGCGTTCGCCGGCCTCGCCTTGTTCGCGGCAGGCGTTTGAACGGCGAAGGCCGTCAGCCGGCCTGCCGGGCGGCCAGCGCGTCGGCGATGCGGAGCACGGCCCTGGCGCGCTCGGCGACCGGGACGTCCACCATCTTGCCGTCCACGGCGATCGCGCCTTCGCCGCGGGCCAGCGCCTCGTCATAGGCCTCGACGATGCGCCGCGCTTGCGAGACCTCGGCCTTGGCCGGGCCGAACTCCTCGTTGCAGACGCGGACCTGGTTCGGGTGGATGCAGGAGGCGCCGCGCAGGCCCATCTTCTTCGAGCGGCGGACGATGCGCCGGAAGGCCTCGACATCGCGGAACTCGGCGATTGAGCCGACGAAGCCCATCGGCAGGATTCCGGCCTCCGCCGCGCAGGCGACCACCTGCTGCTTGAGGCCGTAAAGCGTTTCCTCGTCGGCGGTCATGCCCATGGAGAGGCCGAAATCCTCCGAGCCCAGGGACAGCGAGACGCTGCGCGGGTCGGCATGGGCGATCTCGCGGAGGTTGAGATAGCCCTTCGCGGTCTCGACGGCGAGGCAGAGCCGGACCCGGCCTGCCGGGATGCCGCGCTCGGCCTCCAGCTCGGCGACCGTCTGGCTGAGCGCGACGACATGCTCGGCGCTGTCCACCATCGGGCATAGCAACCCGGTGAGCTCCGGGATGACTACCGCCTCCAGGTCGCGCACCGCCAGCCGCCAGGGCCGGTTGATGCGCACCAGCGTGTCGATGCCCTCGGCCGCGAAGCCGCGCACGATGTCGGGCGCTGCGGCGCGTGCGGCCTCCTTGGCGTTGGCCGCGACCGAATCCTCCAGATCGAGGATCAGCCCGTCGGCGCCGACGCCGGGGCCTTTCTCGATGAATTTCTGCGCCGTCGCCGGGATGAACAGCAGCGAGCGCCAGACGGGCAGGTTCATGTCGCGCCTTCCTCCTTGAGCCGGGCGAGGTCCAGGCCGAGGCCGCCCAGGATTTCCTCGTTATGCGCGCCGAGCGAAGGCGCCGGCGTGCGGATGGCGCCCGGCGTTCGCGAAAGGCGCGGAATGACATTGTGCATCGGCAGCCGGCCGAGCTCGTCGTCCGGCAGGTTGACGATCACGCCGCGCTCCTTGGCATGGCGGTCTTCCTTGAGCTGCGCGGCGGAATAGATCGGCCCCGCCGTCACGCCCTCGCGCTCGAAGACCTCCATCGCGTCTTCGAGCGTGCGCTCGGCGATGAAGCCGCCGACGATGGCGTCCACCTCCTCGCGGTTGGCCGAGCGCGCCGGCGGCGTGTTGTAGCGCGGGTCGCCGCACATGTCGGCGCGGCCGATGGCCCGGAAGATGCGCATCGCCATCGACTGCATGGAGCCGCTCATGGCGACCCACTCGCCGTCCTTCGTCCGGTAGGCGTTGCGCGGTGAGGTGGTGTTGGAGGCGTTGCCGAGCCGGGCCGGCGCTTCTCCGGTCGCGCTGTGGATGGCCGCGTCCGGGCCGAGGATCGATACTACCGGCTCCAGTAGCGAAAGGTCGATCACCTGGCCTTCGCCGCCCTTCAACTCGACTTCCCGGAGCGCCACCATCACGCCGAAAGCGCCGTACAGCCCGGCCACCATGTCGGCGAGCGCGAGCGGCGGCAGGGCCGGCGGCTTGTCGGGGAAGCCGTTCTTGTAGGCGAAGCCCGACATGGCCTCGACGAGCGTGCCGAAGCCGGGTTTGCGGGCGTAGGGGCCGGTCTGGCCGTAGCCGCTGACGCGCGCGACGATGAGCTTCGGGTTGCGGGCGAGCATGATTTCAGGCCCGAGCCCCATCCGCTCCAGCGCGCCGGCCTTGAAGTTCTCGACCAGCACCTGCGCCGTTGGCAAGAGGTCGAGCAGCACCTCGCGCCCCCTTTCGCTGCGAAGGTTCAGCGAAATGCTCTTCTTGTTGCGCGCATACACCTTCCAGTTGCAGGCGACCCCGGCGGCCGTCCAGTGGCGGAGCGCGTCGCCCTCGACCGGGTCCTCGACCTTGACGACCTCGGCGCCGTGGTCGGCCAGCACATGGGAAATCGCATTGCCTGCCACAAGCCGCGAGATGTCGAGAACGCGCACGCCTTCGAGCGCGCGCGCGGCGTCGGGTCGGTAGTCGAGGTCCATGAGAGGGCGTATCCGCATCGGGCACGCGGCCGATGGTGCGTCATCGCTCCGCCTCCGGCAAGGCCCGGCGGGGAAAGGCGCAGACTACCGCTCCGGCTCCAGGGCGGCGTGGACGGCCCGCAGGCGGCGAAGCAGCAGGACGATGGCGGCGAGGCAGAGGCAGGCGCCGCCGAGCACCGGCCAGGAGAGGCCGATGCGGTCCGCAAGCGCGCCCATGGCGAGCGCGCCGAGCGCCGGACCCGCGCGGAAGGTGAGGCCGTAAACGCTCAGCACCCGGCCCAGCATGTCGGCCGGCGTGCCCATCTGGATGAGGCTCTGCGCGCCGACGCCCATCACCAGCATGGCGAAGCCCGCGGCCGCCAGCGCCGCCAGCGCAAGGTGGAAATCTCCGATGACCGAAAACAGCGCCACCATCGCCGCATGGACCGCCGCGCCGGCGAACACGATGACGGCGAGCCCCCGCCGGCTGCCGCGCTGCGCCAGCCAGAGGCCGCCCGCCAGCGCGCCCAGCCCATTGACGGCGATCAGCATGGAGAAGCCTTCCGCGCCGCGCTCGAACACGACATCGGCGAAGGCCGGCAGCAGCTCGACATAGGGCCGGACCAGCAGCGCCCCGGCCAGCAGCAGCAGGATCAGCGGGCCGACGCCGGCATGGCGCCCGATATGCCGGAAGCCCTCGCCAATCTCCGCGAACAGGCCCCGGCGTTCGCGTCTCGCCCGCAGGCGCGGGCTGAGGCGAAGCATGGGCAGCACGGCGAGGAAGGCGGCGAAGGTTGCCGTGTTGCAGAGGAACGCCCAGCCCGCGCCCGTCACCGGACCCAGATGCAGGAGCAGCGGACCGGCCAGCATCGGGCCGACGAAACGCGCGCTGTTCCAGCCGACGGAGTTGACCGCAACGGCCGACGGAATGTCCTCACGGGCCACCAGCGACGGCACCAGGGAGAGGCGCGCGGGCTGCGCCGCCGCCGTCGCCGCGCCGAGCACCAGGGTGAGCAGGAACAGCAATTCCGGGGTGGCGAAGCCGCCGACGGTCAGCAGGCCGAGCGTGAGCGCCTGGACGCAAAGCAGGCCGTGCATCGCGGCGATGATGCCGAGCCGGCTGACACGGTCGGCCACGGCGCCGGCGAACGGGCCCAGCAGGATCGACGGCAGGAATTCCGCCATGGCGATCAGGCCGAGATAGAACGCCGATCCGGTCAGCTCCCAGGCGAGCGCGCCCAGGCCCGTGCGCTGCATCCAGGTGCCGACCAGCGAGACGGCATTGCCGGTGAAGTAGAGGCGGTAGTTGCGGTTGGCGAAGACGCGCCTGATGCCGCCCTCGGCAGGAGACGCCATCAATCCAGCCGGTAGCCCTGCCGGCGGAGGAAGGAGCCGAAATCCCCGCGCTCGGTATGCGAGACCTGCCGGGCCTTGTCCTCGGACCAGCCGTAGAACGGAGCCGCGCCATAGCGGTCGAGGTCTCGCTGCTTGTCCGCCGGTATGCTGTAGGCGGCGTCGCGGCGGCGGTCATAGGCGTCGATGCCGTCGGCGAGCTTGTCGTCGTCATAGCGGTCGGTATGGATCGTGACCGAGGGCGGCGCCCGCATCGAGATATAGCCTTGCACCGCCGGCCAGCCGACGCAGAGCCCGGCGACCGGGAACACCCATTCGGGCAGGCCCAGCAGTTCCCCGATCCTGAAGGCGTGGTTGCGGACAACGCTGATCGGGCAGCAGCCGAGGCCCGACGCTTCGGCCGCGAGGATGAAGGTCTGCATGGCGAGCGCGGCATCCACGGTCGGGTTAAAGGCCGCATCGAAATGGTCGTTGGCGAAGGGCTTGCCGCGCAGCTCGCAGATGCGCCTTATGCGCCGCCCGTCGCCGCACCAGACCATGAAAACCGGCGCCGCGCCGATCCATGGCATGCCCGGGATGAGCGCCGCGACCTCCGCCCGGAGCCCCGGATCGGCCACCCGCACGACGGAAGCCTGCTGCAAGTCAGACTTGGCGCTTGCCGAGAAGGCGCAGGCGAACAGCAGGTCGAGCATCTCCTCCGGCACGGGCCGGTCCGCATAGCGGCGGTGGGTGCGCCGGTCGAGAATGGTTGCGAGCGGGCCTTCCGCCGGCAGGTCCGCGCCGCCGGGGGTCTCGGGGCCGTAACGCTTCTTCACGAGGTCGGCCAGGCTGTCGGGCATCGGTTTCCTCTCCGAATCGCGCCGGGAAGGAGCCTACGCCCCCCGGACCGGCGGCGGAAGGCGGGCCAGGCCGTATGCGTCGGGGCTGAACGTGAAGACAGCGGTTTCGCAATTAATCCGGAATTATTTCCCGAAAATATTTGACTCTGAAAATTCTGTGATATGATGTGACAGGAAGGAGCGGCATCCGCGAGGCTGCTCCTTCCCCCGATGACGGTTTCATGCCCGGACGGGCAACCGGACATGAACTCGGCGTATGCGGACCATGACATTGCATGACAGAACATGACACTTCATGACACATCCTCCGCCCCCTGACCTGCATGGCCGCAGATTCGAACCCTTCCGCCCCAGACACCAGAAAGGCGCTTCACCCGTGACCGACGGCATCCGTTCCGGCCTCGCCCAATACGGCGACGCCGGCCTTTCCTTCTTCCTGCGCAAGGCGTTCATCAAGGCGATGGGCTATTCCGACGAGGCGCTGGAACGCCCCATCGTCGCCATCACCGACACCTTCAGCGGCTATAACGGCTGCCACCGCACCGTGCCGGAGCTTATCGCCGCCATCGAGCGCGGCGTCATGCATGCGGGCGGGCTGCCGATCCGCTTTCCGACGATCTCGGTCCATGAGAGCTTCTCGCACCCGACCTCCATGTTCCTGCGCAACCTCATGGCGATGGACACGGAGGAGATGGTCCGCGCCCAGCCGATGGACGCGGTGGTGCTGATCGGCGGCTGCGACAAGACGGTGCCGGCCCTGCTGATGGGGGCCGCCAGCGCCGGGGTGCCGGCCATCATGGAGGTGACGGGGCCGATGATGACCGGCCATTTCCGGGGCGAGCGGCTCGGCGCCTGCACCGACTGCCGGCGGCTCTGGAGCCTCTACCGGGCCGGAGAGATGGACGCCGCCGAAATCGAGATCGCCGGCGGGCGGCTGATGCCGACGGCCGGCACCTGCATGGTGATGGGCACGGCGTCGAGCATGGCGCTGATGACCGAGACCATCGGCATGATGCTGCCGGGCGGCGCGGCGATTCCGGCGGTCCATGCCGACCGCCTGCGCCATGCGGAAGCTACCGGCGCCCGCGCCGTCGCGCTTGCCCGGGAGGGACTGGCGCCCGACCGCATCATGACGCCGGCGGCGTTCGAGAACGCCTTCCGGATGCTGCTCGCTGTCGGCGGCTCGGCCAACGGGCTGATCCACATGACGGCGGTTGCCGGGCGGCTCGGCATCGAGGTGGACCTTGCCGCCATCGACGCGATGGGGGAGGAGACGCCCGTGCTGGTGGACCTCAAGCCTTCCGGCCGGCACTACATGGAGGATCTGCACCGGGCCGGCGGCGCCGCACCGATCCTGAAGGAACTGCGGGGCCTGCTGAACCTCGACACGCTGACCGTCACCGGGCGCACGCTCGGCGAGGAGATCGACCGGGCCGCCGACGAACAGCCGGGCCAGACCGTCGTCCGCCCGCTGTCCGACCCGATCTGGCCGGAAGGCGGCCTCGCGGTGCTGCGCGGCACGCTGGCACCGGACACGGCGGTCATCAAGCAGTCGGCTGCGAGCCCGGAACTACTCACGCATGAGGGCCGGGCGGTGGTGTTCGACGGGCTGGAGGACCTGGCTGCGCGGATCGACGACCCGGATCTCGATGTGGCCGAGGACGATATCCTGGTGCTGCGCAATGCCGGGCCGAAAGGCGCGCCGGGCATGCCGGAAGCAGGGTCGCTGCCGATCCCGAAGAAGCTCGCCGCCAGGGGGGTGCGCGACATGGTGCGGATTTCCGATGCGCGCATGTCCGGCACCGCCTTCGGCGCCATCGTGCTGCATTGCTGCCCGGAAGCGGCGGTCGGCGGGCCGCTCGCGCTGGTCCGCAGCGGCGACCGCATCCGCCTCGACACGCCGGCGCGCCGCCTCGACCTGCTGGTCGACGAGGCCGAACTCGACGCGCGCCGCGCGGACTGGCGCCCCCCGGCCCATGCCGGCGCGGACCGCGGCTATCTCAAGCTCTATCTGGACACCGTGACCCAGGCGAACCGGGGCTGCGATTTCGACTTCATGGCGAAGGGGAGCGGGCCGGCTCCCTGACCGCGCCGGCGGGACGGCTATGCTGCGGGCATGGACGGGTTCGATACATTGGCCGCCGCGGAAGCCCTCGAAGCCGCCGGCATGGAGCCGAAACACGCCAAGGCCTGCGCCGCCCAGATGGGCGTGGCCGCGGCGCGGGGCATGCCGAACTGGCGACCAAGGCCGATATCGCCGACCTCCGGGCCGACTTCGCCCGCCTTGAGGCGACGACGGAGGCTCAGATCGCCGGTTTCCGGGCGGAGATCCTGAAACGGATGTTCGGCGTCGCCGCCGGGCAGGTCGCCCTGATCGTCACGCTGGTCAAGCTCCTTCCCTGACAGTTCCGGCGGCGTCCGCAGGCGATGTCGTCCTGTTTTCTGTCCGGCTTTCCGGAACGCCTGCAGGAATCGTCGCCCCGCATTGAACTTCGTGTCGTCTCAATCCAATCTGGACGCTGATGGATTCATTCGGGAAAATCCAAAGCCAAGTCAACGCCGAACTCCAAGCTGGCAACTTCGCATGCAGTTTTGAGGCGCTGTTCGACCTGCTGCCGGGAAAGATTGATGTCAACCCACCATCCGTCTGCCAACTGCTCGGCATAATCGTCAGCGAGCGCGGGCTTATTGAGGTACAGTTCTCTCGGGTCTCTGGCCACGAGTCTTCTCGACCTCGTGGGTCTCTCGGAAAGCCGTTGCAGGAATCTGGCATCGAGCTCCGCGAGCCTTCGCAAGCAACTTTTGTAGGCAGCCTTAAGACTGCCTTCAACGATTTTCTCACCGAGCAGTTCCAACTTATGCGCTCCAGTGCGACGGGACTTGGGACCAGCGCGGGGAAGCCCGAGAGAGACGGGCGGCAGCGCCTGAGTTTCGGAAACTGTCGGTAGCCCGAATGTTGCCCGAAGAATGTCGTTCGGACTTTGGCTGAAGGTCGTTCGGCGAACTTCGATAGCTCGATGCACCTCGATGTCTATCCTGATTTCCGTTGTCTGCGGCATGGCGGAGGTTCCTTCCCTTACAAGTGATATGCGACACTTATAAGGGAAGGATCGGTCCATATCGATCGGAAAATGCAGCCGGTATCTCGCGCAAACGGTATGAGACTCGATGGTAGTGTCCGCGGTGAATACGCTGAAGCGATTCTAGGCCGGCCGCGGGCCCGGCGCCTGCCGGCTGGCGCGGGCCGCGGCTATCTTGGGGGCCCTGTTCCTCAATTCAGCAGCCGCTTCAGTTCGTAAAGACGCTCCAGCGCCTCCCTCGGGCTGAGGGCGTCCGGGTCGAGGGCGGCCAGCGCCTTTTCGGCCTCGGAAGGTTCCGGTTCGGCCTCCGGTTTGCGGGCGGCGGCAAACAGCGGCAGGTCTTCGGCGAGGCGCGCGATGGCGCTGCCCTGCTCGCCGGTTTCCAGCAGCCGCAGCACCTCCTCCGCCCGCTCCACCACGGAGCGCGGCAGGCCCGCGAGGCGCGCGACATGGATGCCGTAGGAGCGGTCCGCCGCGCCGGGCGCGACCTCATGCAGGAAGATCACGGCGCCCTGCCATTCCCTAACCCGCATGGTGCGGAGCGTCAGGCGGTCGAGCTTGCCGGCCAGCAGCGTGAGTTCGTGGTAATGCGTCGCGAACAGCGCCCGGCATTGGCAGGCCCCGTGGAGCTGCTCGACGACCGCCCAGGCGATCGACAGGCCGTCGAAGGTCGCCGTGCCGCGCCCGATCTCGTCCAGGATCACCAGCGAGCGCCCGCCCGCCCGGTTCAGGATCGCCGCCGTCTCGACCATCTCGACCATGAAGGTCGAACGCCCGCGCGCCAGGTCGTCGGAGGCGCCGACACGGCTGAAAAGCCGGTCCACCGCCCCGATATGCGCGCGGTCCGCCGGCACGAAACTCCCCATCTGCGCCAGGATGGCGATGAGCGCATTCTGGCGCAGAAAGGTGCTCTTGCCGGCCATGTTCGGCCCGGTCACCAGCCAGAGCCGGTGCTCCGGCGAGAGGTCGCAGTCATTTGGGACGAAGGGTTCGTCCAGCGCCGCCTCGACCACCGGATGGCGGCCGCCCTCGATCTCGAAGACAAGGCTGTCGTCCACCAGCGGCCGGCTCCAACCGCGTTCGACGGCAAGCGCGGCGAGGCCCGAGGCCGCGTCGAGCAGGGCGAGCGCCTGCGCCGCCGCCGCAATCGCCGCGCCCGCCTCCTGCACAAGGGCCGCGAGGCGCTCGAAGATCGCCAGCTCCGCCGCCAGCGCCTGTTCGGCCGCGCCCGCGATCTGCGCCTCCAGCTTGCCGAGCTCGACCGTGGTGAAGCGCATCGAGTTGGCCATGGTCTGCCGGTGGATGAAGGCGTCGTCCGCTTGCAGGCGGCCGGCGGCGGCCTGGGTGACCTCGACGAAATAGCCGAGAATGTTGTTGTGCCGGATCTTGAGCGAGGCCGCGCCGGTCTCGGAGGCATAGCGCGCCTGCAGGCCGGCCGCCGTCTTGCGGCTGTCGTCGCGGAGCGACCTGAGCCGGTCGAGTTCGCCGTCGTAACCGGCGGCCACGAAGCCCCCGTCGCGTGCGGCCAGGGGCAGGTCGGGGCCGAGCGCCGCCGCCAGCGCGGCAACGGTCCCGTCATGGCCGCGGAGCGCGGCGCAGGCCTCCGCCAGCAGCGGCGGCGGGGCGTCGAACAGGCCGGCTGTCTCGCCCGCGAGCGCAAGCGCGTCGCGAATTGCCGCCAGGTCTCGCGGGCCGCCGCGCCCGAGGCCGAGGCGCGAGAGGGACCGCTCGATATCCGGCGTGCGGGCCAGCCGCCCGGCCAGGTCGCGGCGCAGGCGCTCTTCGCGGCATATCCGCTCGACCGCGTCGTAACGGGCTGCGATTGCCGCCGGATCGGTCAAGGGCGCGGCGAGCCAGGCAGCCAGCAGGCGGCCGCCGCCCGCGCTGCGCGTCCGGTCGATGACCGCCAGCAGGCTGCCCCGGCGCTCGCCGGAAAGCGTCGCCGTCAGTTCCAGGTTGCGGCGCGTTGCCGGATCGATCTCCAGCACCCGGCCGGGGCCGGCGGGGCGCGGCGGCTCCAGGCGCGGCAGGCGGCCCTTCTGCGTCAGTTCCAGATAATCCACCAGCACGCCGCAAGCGGTCTGCTGCGCGCGGTCGAAGCGTCCGAAGCCCTCCAGCGTGGCGACGCCGAACGCCGCGAGCAGGCGCCGGTGCGCGTTCTCGCTGTCGAAACGCGCCGCCGGCAGCGGCGTCGTTGCCCCGTCGAATCCGGCCTCCTCGAACAACGCTTCGGGCAACACCAGTTCCGAAGGCTCGATCCGGGCCAGCAATAACGGCAGGCCGCGGTCCTCCACGCTCTCGACCCGGAACTCGCCCGTCGAGATGTCCGCCCAGGCGAGCGCCCTTGCGCCGCCTGCCTCCGCCAGCACCGCCAGGTAGTTGTGCCGGCGCGCTTCCAGAAGGGCGTCCTCAGTCAGCGTTCCCGGCGTGACCAGACGCACTACATCGCGCGCCACGACCGCGCCGCCGCCGCGCTTGCGGGCCTCGGCCGGGTCTTCGGTCTGCTCGCAGATCGCGACCTTGAACCCCTTGCGGATCAGCCGCTCCAGATAGGCCTCATGGGCGCGCACCGGTACGCCGGCCATCGGGATGTCCTCGCCGTCATGGCGGCCCCGCTTGGTGAGCGCGATGTCGAGCGCGCCCGCGGCCTGGACCGCATCCTCGAAGAACAGCTCGTAGAAGTCCCCCATCCGGTAGAACAGCAGATAGCCCGGATGTGCGTCCCTGATGGCGAGATATTGCGCCATCATCGGCGTGTTGCTGGCGGGTCGGGCGGGTTTCATAGGCGCTGTCGGCGGGCGTTCCGGAACTCGGGCCGCCCCAGCATTCCGCATCCCGCCCGTTTCGCCAATGCCGATGGCTCGACGGGAGTCCGCTACCTGCGCGATGGGCTATGCTGGAGCCCGAATTCCAGCACGATGCCGGGCGCGGACGCCCGAAGGGGGAACCATGGATTTCGGCTTCAGCATCCCGCACAGGGGGCCGCTCGCCAATGCCGGCGACCAGAAACGCCTCGCCGGGACCGGCGAGCGGCTGGGCTATGCGGCGCTAACGGTCTCGGACCATATCGTCATCCCGCGCGGCATCGAATCGATATACCCCTATTCCGAGACGGGAGACTTTCCCGGCAGCCGATCGGGCGAGGCGCTGGAGATGATCGCGCTGCTCGCCTTCCTCTGCGGCGTTACCGAGCGGGCGCGGCTTGTCACCTCCGTCATGGTGCTGCCGCACCGCAATCCCGTGCTGGCGGCCAAGCAGCTTGCGACCGCGGACCTGCTGAGCGGCGGGCGCGTCACGGTCGGCTGCGGCGTCGGCTGGATGCGCGAGGAATTCGAGGCGGTCGGCCTGCCGCCCTTCGATGAACGGGGCCGGGTCGCAGACGAATATCTCCGCGTCTTCAAGGCGGTCTGGACCGGGAACCCTGCAAGCTTCGCGGGCGAATACGCCAATTTCTCCAATGTCTCGACCCTGCCGCATCCGGTGCAGAAGCCGCATCCGCCGCTCTGGATCGGCGGCGAGAGCCGTCCGGCGCTCCGCCGCGTCGTGGCGCTGGGCGATGCCTGGTATCCCATCGGCAACAATCCGCGCGCCATGCTCGACAGCTTGGAGCGCTACCGGGCCCGGCGCGACCTGCTGTTCCGGATGGCCGAAACAGCCGGCCGCGACCCTGCCGCCATCGGGCTCGCCTATTCCGCTCCCTGGCATTTCGAGGAAGCTGCGGACGACGGGGAGGGCGGCCGCCGCTTCCTCACCGGAAACGCGGAGGAGCGCGCCGCCGACCTCCGCGCGCTCGGCGCGCTGGGCGTAAGCTGCGTCTTCCTGAACTTCGCCGCGCGCTCGGTGGAGCGCACGGAAGACCGCCTCTCCCGCTTCGCCGAGGAGGTCATGCCGCTGGCCGGCGGGCGCGCCTGACCTCAGGAAAAGTGTGGTAAGCTATGGGGATTACATACCACAGTCACATTTTATTGACCGGGTCGGCGAAGGCGGCTACGGTGCGGTCGCCAATCGGGAGGGCGGTCGATGGTACGGAAGGCGCCCGGCAAGGCTCACAGGAGGGAATAAGTCTCGCCAAGCTCTTCAGGCTGTTCCCCGACGATGACGCCGCGCGGGTCTGGTTCGAGAAACAGATTTGGCCGGAAGGTCCGCATTGCCCGACATGCGGATCGTTCCATGTGCAGTGCGCGACCAAGCACAGGACGATGACTCACCGTTGCCGCGATTGTGACGGGCGGCCCGATTTCAGTCTCAAGACCGGCAACCTCATGGAGGGATCGAAGCCGGGCTACCGGACTTGGGCGATTGCTGTTTATCTCGTGACGACGGGCCTGAAAGGGGTCTCGTCGATGAAGCTGCATCGGGACTTGGCGATCGCCCGGAAATCGGCGTGGCATCTGGCGCACCGCATCCGCAAGGCGATTGAGGGTGGGGAAGCGCCGATGTTTGCCGGGCCGGCCGAAGCTGACGAAACCTGTGTCGGCGGCAAGCGCAGGAACATGTCGAACGCCAAGCGGAAGGAGTTGACCGGGCGCGGGACGGTCGGCAAGACGGCCGTCGCGGGCGGTCAAGGACCGGGACGCAAACCGGGTGGCCGCGCGGCGCATGGCGGCGACTGACGCCAGCGCCCTGCAATCCTTTGTTCGTGACCATGTGCAGCCGGGCGCAACGCTCTACGCCGACGAAGCCCGCGCCTGTGCCGGAATGCCTGAATACGCTCATGAGGCGGTCAATCGCAGCGCCGGGGAGTTCGCGCCCGGCATGGCTTCGACGAACGGCATGGAGAGCTTCCGGGCCATGCTCAAGCGCGGCTATCGGGGGGCTTGTCACAAGTTCTCCGAGAAGCGCCTTGACCGCCATGTCGGGGAGTTCGCGGGCCGTCACAACATCCGCGAGGCGGACACCGCAGACCGGATGGCGATTGTCGCCGGGCAGACCGTCGGCCACCGTCTCCGCTACCGGGAGCCGATTGCCGACAACGGCCTGCCTTCGGGAGCGCGCGCCCGATGCTCGTCGCCGCGCAAACCGGCCTGTTCGTCCCGGTCTCGTCCGAAAACGATGACCGTCACCCGGTTCATGCCGAAGACTGCCGGAAGATCGTGCCCGCCCTGCTGGCGAACCGCGTTTCGCTGATCGTCACCGACCCGCCCTGCTTCATCGACGGCATGGGGGACGACTGGGATCGTGGCGCACTGGAGCGGCGGAAACGCGGTTGCGGAGTCGTGAAGTCCCTGCCTGTCGGCATGAAATTCGACCGCAACCAGGGGCCGCGCCTGCAAGAGTTCATGCGCCCGATTGCGGAGGAATGGCTACGCATCATCCGGCCCGGCGGCTTCGTTCTCTGCTTTCCGCAGAATCGGCTTGTCCATCATTGCGCCATGGCGATTGAGGCGGCCGGATTCGAGATACGCGACATTCTGGCATGGCGATATGAGGGGCGGGCGAAGGCGTTCAGCCAAGAGCATTTTACCCGCAAACGGAATATCTCGCAGGCGGAGCAAGATCGGCTCATTGCGAAGCTGGACGGGCGCAAGACGCCGCAGTTGAAGCCGCAGTGCGAAATGATCGCCATGGCGCAAGCGCCGCGCGATGGGACATTCGTGGATAATTGGGGCCGTTGGGAAACCGGCCCGATAGACCCGCGCGCGCCTGTCATTGAACCGGGCCGGTTTCCCGGCACGGTCATACCGGCGAAGAAGCCGCGCGAGCGGCACGGGCATATGACGACCAAGCCGGTTGACTTGCTCCGACACTTGATTCGCCTGTTCTCGCCGGCAGGCGCGATTGTCTTTGACCCGTTTGTCGGTTCCGGTTCCACCGGCGTTGCTGGCCGAATGGAGGGGCGCAGCTTTATCGGCGCAGAAATTGACGCCGATATGGCGCGATCCGCCGGGAAGCGCATTGCAGGCGCCGTCTAATGTCGCTTCCGGCACCGGATGAATTGCAGGCTGCGTGGACGGAGTTACGAGCGATTCATACGGAGTATCTCGCCGTCCATGAAGTCGTCATTCCTGCCGTCGAGCATTATACGGATCACAACAAGGCGGTATGGCTGGCAGCGCCCCGGCATTGGCATAACCGGGAAGTTCATAAGGACGAGATTTCAGCGATTGTCCGGCGAGACGTCGAGGGCGCCGGCGCCGACCGGCAGGTCCGGCATTTGAAACGCGACGGCCGGGACACCGGCCCGCGCGCCGGGCGGCACAAGCTGAATCCCTATGAGCCGTCGCAAGAGTTCCTGAACATGAACGCCCGGAAGCGGCGGCGTCTTGCTGCAACCGCTCATACGGCAACGATTTCCTCTTCGACAACAAGGGGCGCGTCCATGCCGTCGCGGGCATAGGTCCCATTCAACGGGCCAGCGCCGCAGTGCAACGGCTCATCTTGGAATGGCTCATCAAGCCGGGAGGGAAGCCGCGATGACAGACGAGCAGCTAACGGTGCGAGTAAAGCCGCACAGCCACCAGCCGACGAAAGCGGAGAGGGAGGAGACAATCGAACAGCACAAGCTGGACGGCTCGCGCTGACACCGGAGGAAGCAGCCCGCACCCTGCTCCGCCCCGTCAATGTCGTGGAAGACCCGGAAGCTCGGAAGCCTCCGGTGACCGTCGTATATAAGCCCCTTGTTTTTCTGTCCGACGCGGGCCTCGTCCCGCCACCGGACTTCGATCTCGACACCGTCATCGACCCCGGCGCGTATCTCCCTCAGGCGTTCGGGGAAGTTTTCTTGAACGTCGCCAGCGCGGCTTCGTCCCGGGCGCAGTGGCGCGGGCGAGCGGAGAGGTTGGCAGAGCCCATCCGGCGCAGCTCCCGCCCGACCGTCGTCTCCGCCAGCGACACAGCGAACTGCTCCCGGAGCCATGCCGCAAGGAAGCACAAGGGACCCGGCAAGGCAAACCGCGAAGGCATCAGCCTCAAGAAGCTGATGCGGATGTTCCCGGACGATGACCGGGCGCGGGAGTGGTTCGAGGCGCGTATCTGGCCGCAAGGCTCCTGCTGTCCACGCTGCGGGAGCTTCAATGTCCAGTGCGGCATCAAGCACAAGACCATGACGCACCGTTGCCGCGAGTGCGAAGGCAAGCCGCGTTTCAGCTTGAAGACAGGCACAGTCATGGAAGGCTCGAAGCTGGGCTACCAGACATGGGCGATTGCGCTCTACCTCGTTATGACGGGCTTGAAAGGCGTTAGCAGCATGAAGCTGCACCAGGACCTTGAAATCACGCAGAAGAGCGCATGGCGCCTAGCCCACCGGCTCCACAAGGCGCTGGAGGCTGGCGATGCGCCGCTGTTCCTCGGCCCCGCCGAAGCGGATGAGACCTATATCGGCGGGAAGTAGAAGAACATGCCGAAAGCCAGGCGGAAGGAACTGACCGGACGCGGCGCCGTGGGCAAGGCAGCAGTCGCGGGCGTCAAGGGCCGCGAGACCGGCCGGGTCGCCGCGCGGCGCATGGTAAAGGGACCGACGCGACGGCGCTGCAAGGCTTCGTCCGGGAGAATGTCGAGGCGGGCGCGACGCTCTACACCGACGAAACCCGCGCCTATCGCGGCATGGGCGAATACAGCCATGAAGCGGTCGATCACAGTGCTGGCGAATACGTTCGCGAAATGGCGCATGTCAACGGTATGGAGAGCTTCTGGTCCATGCTCAAGCGCGGCTATCAGGGCACCTTCCGCAGGTTCAGCGAAAAGCACCTTGATTGCTATGTACGGGAGTTCGCGGGCGACACAATATCCGGCCGCGTGACACTCTCGACATGATGCAGTCGGTCGCCATCGGCATGGCCGGGAAGCGTTTACGCTACCGCGACTTGACCGCCGCGAACGGCCTGTCCTCCGGCGCAAGGCCGGCGGTATGACGGTTCCGAATTTCGCCAGCGGCACAGTCTGGACCGGCGACAACCTTCATATCCTCCGGGGCATGAATAGCGAGTGCGTCGATCTCATCTACCTCGACCCGCCGTTCAACTCGAACCGGACCTAAGAAGCGCCGATAGGGAGCAAGGCCGCCGGGGCCGCGTTCAAGGATGCATGGACGCTGGACGATGTGGATGTTCACGAACATGGCGAATTGGCGGACCGGAACCCGGCCGCCTATTCGGTCATCGAGGCGGCCCGGCAAGCGCACGGCAAAGGCATGATGGCCTATCTCATCATGATGGCCGTCCGGCTGCTGGAAATGCGGCGCGTCTTGAAGCCTAGCGGCAGTTACCTGCGGCGTTTCAAGGGCAAGACACAAATCCTCGACCCGGAGACGAAAACGAGGAAAATCGTTGTCGATAAGCCGACGCGCGGGCTTCCCATGCGCGATGTATGGGACATTTCCATCATCGCCGGGACCGCCGAAGCGCACGGACCTCGGCAAGCTCCCGAGCTACCGGACGCAACGGCACCGGCTCTATGGCGAGCAAGAGGGCATATGCGTTGGCTGCGAGACGCACTTCCCGTTCCGCGTCATGGACGTGGACCATATCCTGCCCCGCTCGCGCGGCGGGACCGACCATCCCGACAACCTTCAACTGCTATGTTCCGGTTGCAATCGGAGCAAGGGCGGGCGCACCATGGCGGAATGGCGCGCGACGCAGTAACCGGGGAGGAAGCCATGACCATCGAGCGACCGGAAGTTCGGCTCAAGCCGAACAGCTACCAACCGCGCAAGGCTGAAGTGGAGGAAGTGTTCACGGCGCCGCTCAAGCCGGACGGGACGCCGTTCACAATTGACGAAGCGGCGCGCGCCCTGCTGCGGCCGGTCACGGTCGTTGAAGACCCCGAGGCTTGACACTCGGCTCAGCCAGCCTGTATAGAAGAGACGCTTGGTGCTTGCTCTGCGTTCAAGCTGTCTGGTGGAGGCAGCGGGGATCGAACCCGCCGGTTAAGGTATGGTAAGCTCGGAACCGGCGAACCTGCTGCCCCCTGTAGAGACGAGAGCCACCTTCCCTAGTGGGAGATGGCCCGATCTCATACAGGGGGTTGTGCGCCGAGTCTGGCCGCTTGGCACTTTAGTATACAATCCCCTTTCGATTCCTTCCCTCGGTTGCGAATCCCGTTCGGCCCGGCGCTGCAACACGATTCCCGATGCCGCGCCAAGGCCGGAGTATCGTGCGGCCCGGCGCCGCTGGTATAACGTCGGCCCGACCGCGAAATCGGGCTGCCTTGCGGGGGCGACCGGGGTGGACATGGCTCCGGATCGGGCATAGCTGTCGGCAGCCGAACACGATCCCGTCAAAAGGCGCCGCGAATGTCCATTCCGGTGATCGATATCGGCCCGTTCCTGCAGGGCCGGAACAAGGACAAGCGCAGGATCGCCTGCGAAATCGCCGCGGCCTGCGAGGAGTCCGGCTTCTTCTGCATCGCCGGCCACGGGGTATCCGCAGACCTCATCGCCCGCACCCGGCAGGCGGCGGTCGATTTCTTCGCCCGGCCGCTCGCCGAGAAGCGCCTGATCCTGCGGCCCGGGAACCGCGTCGGGCGCGGCTACTACCCGTTCGCGGATCGCTCGCTTGCCTACACGCTGGGCGAAGAGACGCCGCCCGACCTGCAGGAAGCCTTTGCGATGGGCCCGCCCGATGTTCCCGACGACGACTATTACCGGGGCGAAGTGGCGGCGTATTTCTTCGCGGAAAACCGTTATCCCGCGAGGCCCGAGGCATTCCGCGAGACGGTGGACGAGTATTTTCGCGCCTTGCTCGGGCTCTGCGGCCGGCTAATGGGCGCGATGGCGATGGCGCTAGGGCTCGATGAGGAGTTTTTCGCCAACAAGATCGACCGGCCCGCCTGCGGGTTGCGGCTCATTCGCTATCCGGCGCAAACCGACGTCCCGGCGAGGCGGCAGCTACGAGCCGGCGCTCATACCGATTACGGCACGCTAACGGTCCTTCGCGGCGACGACCTGCCGGGCGCCTTGCAGGTCAAGCTTCCGTACGGCGGCTGGACCGATCTGCACCCGCCCGCCGACGCCTTCGTCTGCAATCTCGGGGACGCGATGGCGCGCTGGACCGGCGGACTCTGGGCATCCACCCTGCACCGGGTCGCGAATCCGCCCCGAGGGGCAGCGCAGCGCGACCGCATCTCGCTGGTCTTCTTCCACCAGCCCAATTACGACGCGCTGCTCAACGGGATATTCGAAGACGCCGGAGACGCGGTGACCCTAGCCGAACACTATATCGAGAAAATCCACCTGGCGGCCGGCGCCGGACCGGCGCCGAAACCGGCTACGGGCGAATAACACTCCCCGGGGCCGACCTGCGCCCCTCGGATAGCTCACTTGTTGCCGTAAAGCCTGTCGCCGGCGTCTCCGAGGCCCGGAACGATATAGCCGTGGTCGTCGAGGCGTTCGTCAACGGCCGCGGTGACAATCGCCACATCGGGGTGGACCGCGTGGAAGGCTTCGATTCCCTCCGGGGCAGCCAGCAGGCACAGCATCTTGATATCGCGTGCATGCGCCTCCTTGAGCCTGGCGACCGCAGCGGCGGCGGAGTTTCCCGTCGCCAGCATCGGGTCGAGAACGATTACCGGACGATCGCCGAGACCGTCCGGCACCTTGAAATAATATTCCATCGCCACGAGCGTCTCGGGGTGGCGATAGAGCCCCACATGCCCGACGCGGGCCGAAGGGATGAGGTCGAGCATTCCCTCCAGCAAACCGTTCCCGGCCCGCAGGATGGAGATGAGAACGAGCTTCTTGCCAGTCAGGAACGGCGCCCGCGTCTCCGCAAGCGGCGTCTCGATGCTCCGGATCTCGGTTGCAAGGTCGCGGGTCACCTCATAGCCCAGCAACAGCGAAATCTCGCGAAGGAGCAGCCGGAACCGGGCGGTGTCGGTTTCCCTGCAGCGCATGAGAGACAGCTTGTGCCGGACGAGCGGATGTTCGACGACCGTGACATTACCCATTGCAGAAACCCCTTTTCGATTCCGAAGCCGGCGCCAGGCGGATCGGCGGCCCGCCCCCTTCGCGCGCCAGCATAAGCCCGGCCGCCCATGATCCGCCCTCCGGCGACCCTGCGAGCGGCGATTGCATCCGGCCCGTCGACCTCGCGGAACAGGACGGGCCGATCCTGACCCGGAACGGGCGGCCTGCGCGCCCGGTCAGCCGGGACCGTCCAGCCAGTTGCGGGCGGGGCCGGGTGGAACCCGCGCCCTCGCTGCCTGCTCGAAGGCGTGGGCATAGCCGACCAGCGGCCCGTCCCGCCATGTGGCGGCGATGAAGGACAGACCGACCGGCAGGCCGGCGACATAGCCGGCGGGCACGGTGACGCTCGGATAGCCGGAGACGGCGGCCAGGCCGGAGCTGCCGCCGAGGCGGTTGTCCCCGTTCACCAGATCGATGGCCCAGGGCACCGGCGAGGTGGGCGCCACCAGTGCGTCGAGCGCGAAAGTGTCGATGGCCCGGTCGATCCCTTCATCGCGCGTCAGGCGGCGGCATTCGGCGAGCGCCTTCCTGTAGGTTTCGCTGCCCGTGCCGTCGGTCTTCTCCGATGCGATCAGCAGTTCCTGTCCGAACCAGGGCATGACGCGTTCGGCATGCTCGATATTGAAGGCAATCAGATCGGCGAGAGAGCGGACGGGACTTTCCGGACCGAGCGCCGAAAGCCAGGCATTCACCCCGATCTTGAACTCGGTCCGCATCACGACGGTTTCGTGGGGGCGGATGTTGTCGCGGGTTGGCATGGCGACCCCGTCGATCACTGCCGCGCCCGCATCCGCCAGGACTTCCAGGGCCCGGTCGAACACGCGGTCCACTGCTTCGTGGAAGCCGCAATAACTGCGGATGACGCCGATCCTCGCGCCCCGCAGCGCATCCGATTGCAGGAACTTCGTGAAATTCGTGTCGGACGGCGGCCGGCTTGCCAGGTCGGCCGGGTCCGGGCCCGAAATCGCGCCGAGCAGGACGGCCGCGTCGGCGACCGTGCGCGCCATCGGGCCTGCCGTGTCCTGGCTCGCCGCCACGGGAATAATCCCGGTCCGGGACACCAGTCCGAGTGTCGGCTTGATGCCCACGATGGAATTCATCGCGGAAGGCCCGACGATGGAGCCGTCGGTCTCGGTGCCAATGGCGGCCGGCGCGAAGTCGCGTGCGACTGCAACGCCGGAGCCCGAACTCGAACCGCCGGGCGTGCGGTCGGTCGCATAGGCGTTGCGGACCTGGCCGCCGCGGCTCGACCAGCCGCTCGAAGACCGGGTGGAGCGGAAATTCGCCCATTCGCTGAGATTGGTCTTGCCGAGCAGCACGGCGCCGGCTTCGCGCAGGCGCCGGGCGACATGGCTGTCCGCTTGCGCCCGGACGCCGTCGAGGGCGAGCGAGCCGGCCGAGGTCATCATAGCGTCGCCGGTTGCAATATTGTCTTTCAGCAGCACCGGCACGCCGTGCATGGGGCCGCGGACCTGGCCGGCAGCGCGCTCCCGGTCGCGTTCCCGCGCGATTTCCAGGGTGTCGGGATTGAGAAAGGCGATGGAGCGGAAAAGCCCGTCGCCCGCCTCGATCCGCGCCCGGAAGGTCTCGACGAGATCGACCGACCGCAGCGCCCCGTCCGCCATCAGGCGGGCGAGATCGGCAATCGACGCTTCTTTCGGCACGGACATCGGCGAAAGCGCAAGCCCGCCTAACTGTTCCACCAGGGCAAATCGTTGAATGAGCGCAGGTCGATTTCGTTCGTCCAGGTGGAACGGTGCTGGCGCGCGAGATGCAGATAGGTGTCGGCGATTTTCTCCGGCAGCATGAGGCCGTCATGGTCCATGCCGCGGTTTTCGCGCAGCTCCCGGTATTTTTCCGGCCCGAGCATCTTGCCGAGCGTGTCCGGGGCGTCCACCGCGCCGTCCACCAGGATGTGGACAACATGAACGCCGCTCGGCCCGAACTCGGCGTTCAGCGTCTGGCACAGCATGCGCCGTCCGGCCATCGAGGCCGCGTGCGAGTGCTGGCCCCTGTTGCCGCGCACCGCCGCCGTCGAGGAGGTGACCAGAATGGTGCCGCCGCCGCGTTCTACCATCCGGGGGCAGACGGCCGACGCCGTGCGGAACAGGCCGAAGGTCGCCATGCGCCAGCCCAACTCGAAGACCTTGTAGCTGGTTGCCTGCAGGCTCCGGTCGCCGACCTGCGAGCCGAGATTGTAGAGCACCGTCTCGACAGGCCCGATATCCGCCTCGACGGCCGCGACCCGGTCCTCGATGCTGTCGGGCTCGACGGCATTGAGCAGGTAGCCCGTAGCGTCGCCGCCCTCGCTGCGGATGGCCTCGACCAGCCGGTTCAGGCCCTCTTCGGCGCTGCGGCGGCAAAGAACGGCATGATAGCCCTCCTTCGCGAAGCGTGCTGCGACGGTGCCGCCAATGCCGGCGCCGGCGCCGATGACAAGACAAACGGGTTTCATTCGGGGTTGCTCCGCAGGGTCATACGATTTGCGCCTGCCGCCCGCAGCTTCTTCAGGCGCGCGGCAGGCAGGCGCTTCAGTGTTCCATTGCGCGGGTCGATGTCGATCCCGACGGACTCCAGCGCCGTCACACCCAGGATCGGCTCCGTCCCCTTGTCGCCGAAGATGACCGTGCCGCCCACGATCTCGCCCATGAATTCGAGCCGTCCGACCGCTATGTCCATGGCGACCGTGTTGCCGTCGGCGAGCTCGTAGAGGCGGCGCGCCTCGGGCTCCAGCCCGATGGCCTCCAGGCGGTCCCTCGGCACCAGCGAATCGGTTGCGCCGGTATCGACCAGGAACAACCCGTCCCACGCGCGCTCCCGGTCTGCGGGATTGCTGACGGTCACCGTTACATGGATGGCGCCCAAGATCGTCTTCCCTCGCTTGCCGCCGGCCGGCCGGTGGTGCCTCCGGGGAGACTCGAACTCCCACGCCCTTGCGGGCAGCAGATTTTGAGTCTGCCGCGTCTACCAGTTCCGCCACAGAGGCGCGAGGCCGGCCCAAGGACCGCTAATTAGCGCCGCCGGGCCGCTCAATCCAGTCCGAACTCCTCCCACCTGGCCGCAATGCGCGCCTGGACGTCCTCGCGCATGGCGAGCTTGCGGCCCCATTCGCGCCGGGTTTCGGGCGGCCATTTGTCGGTGGCGTCGAGGCCGATCTTGGAGCCGAGGCCGCTTTCGGGGCTTGCGAAGTCCAGATAATCGATGGGCGTATTCTCGACGAGCGTAATGTCGCGGGCCGGGTCCATGCGGGTCGAGACGGCCCAGACCACGTCCTTCCAGTCGCGCGCGTCGATGTCGTCATCCACGACGATCACCCACTTCGTGTACATGAACTGGCGCAGATAGGACCAGACGCCGAACATGACGCGCCTGGCGTGGCCGGGGTAAGCCTTGCGGATCGAGACCACGGCCACGCGGTAGGAGCAGCCCTCCGGCGGCAGCCAGAAGTCTCGGATTTCCGGGAACTGCGCCTGCAGCAGCGGGATGAAGACCTCGTTCAGCGCTTCGCCCAGCACGGACGGCTCGTCCGGCGGCCGGCCGGTATAGGTGGTGAGGTAGATCGGCTCGCGGCGCATGGTGACCGCCGAGACCGTGAACACCGGAAAGCGCTCGACCGCGTTGTAGTAGCCGGTGTGGTCTCCGTAGGGCCCCTCGTCGCCGTGGTCGTTGAGCGAGACATGGCCCTCCAGCACGATCTCGGCCTCGGCCGGCACCTTGAGCGGCACGGTGCGGCAATCGACGAGGTCGAGCCGCCGGCCGGCCAGAAGACCGGAGAAGCGGTATTCCGAAAGCGTCTCGGGCAGGGGCGTGACGGCCGCCAGAATGGTCGCGGGGTCGGCGCCGATCACGGCGGCGGCGGGCAGGGGCGCGCGCTTCTCCGCCGCCCAGCGCGCATGGTGGCCGGCGCCGCCGCGATGCTTCAGCCAGCGCATCAGCGTCGTGTTCCGCCCGGTGACCTGCATCCGGTAGATGCCGAGGTTGAAATCGTCCTCAGCGGTCCGCCCCGGCCCCCGCGTCACCACCAGCGGCCAGGTGATGAGGGGGGCGGGCTCGTCCGGCCAACAGGTCTGGACCGGGAAGTGCGCGAGGTCGATGTCGGCGCCCTCCAGCACGACCTCCTGCACGGGGCCGCGCCGGACGGTGCGCGGCGCCATGGACAGCATGGTCCTGAGCAGCGGCAGCATGCCGACCGCCTCGCGCCAGCCGCCGGGCGGAGCCGGCTGGCGGAGGAAGGCGAGCGTTTCGCCGATGTCCCGGAGCTCCTCCGGTTCGCGCCCCATGCCCCAGGCGACGCGCTCGACCGTGCCGAACAGGTTAGCGAGCGCGGGCATGTCCCAGGGGCTGCCGTCCGCCCGGCGCAGATTCTCGAAGAGCAGCGCCGGCCCGCTCGCCCGGAGCACCCGGCGGTGGATTTCCGTCACCTCCAGGTCCGGCGACACGGGCGCGGATATGCGCTTGAGCCGGCCGGCATTTTCCAGCCGCGCGATGAAGTCGCGGAGGGAGCGATCAGTCACGGGATGCCTGTCCTCTCCGGTCGTTGACAGATGTGCGCCTTCCTCTTATCACGCCGTCTCGCTCCTGCCCCGTGCCCAGGTGGCGGAATTGGTAGACGCGCAGGTTTCAGGTACCTGTGGCCGCAAGGTCGTGGAAGTTCGAGTCTTCTCCTGGGCACCATTCCCTGTTCCGGCAGTTCTCGGCCTCGACGCCCGCCCGGCAAGCCTTTCCGCGCCTAATCCCGAACGGCGCCTGCTATTCCCCCTTCATCTTGAGCGGCGCCCGCTATTCCTCCCTTGTATGTCGTTGAACTGCCGCCGGGGTTATGTTTCCGGTGGCGGGAGCGGACGGGAGACCGGATTCCCCGTAACTGCCCAGGATGAGCGATCTGGTTATGGGTTGACGGGTTTGTGGAGAAATGAGTCAACCTGGCCATGGTTAGTTCCGGTTCGCGCGGAAGCGGTTATCCGGGGTCTGTTATGGAGACTGCGGAGGAGAAGGTTGCGCGTGTTGAGTTGGAGAACGCGCAGCTTCGGGATCGGGTTGCGCGTCTTGCAGAGCGGCCGGGGGAGTTGGAGCGCCGTCCCGGTCTGAAGATCGTGTCCCAGGCGGTGGTGTAAGAGCCTGTCGTCGGTTGCGGTATCCGGCGGGTGGGGCCGGGCCGCTCAGTCTGCCGCGGCGTGCATCTTGACGGTTGTATTGTCGCTCACGGGAGCGATGGCTTCCAGCGTCATGTATCCGGCTCTCTGGACGGCCCCTTCGTCGTTCTGCTCGAGGAGGCTCGCGCCGATCGGCCGGGCGATGGCGTCCTCGTTGGGGAAGATGGCGACGGTATCGGTGCGTCGCTTGACTTCGCCATGGAGGCGTTCGAGCGGGTTTGTCGCGTGCAGCCTGGCGCGATGCGCGGCCGGGAAGGTCATACAGGCCGGGACGTCGTGCTCGGCCTCGTCCATGATAGCGGCGAGCTTCGCCGCCCTGGCCCCGAGCCGGTCGGCGCCCTGGCGCCACGGGGCGGACGCGCTGTCGGCATCCTCCTGGGCGAAGGCGGTCGTGACGAAGGCGCAGACGACGCGCCGGCCCTGCTTGCCGGCATGAGCGAGCCGGTTGCGCATGAAGTGCGCGCGGCAGCGCTGCCATGTGGCGCCGGGGATGCGGGTCGCGGCGGCCTTGAGGCCCTTGCGGTCGTCGCAGATAGCGGCAGGCCTCCATCGAGCGATGGGTTGAAGAAGCCTGCGGCGGCGCGTCGGACGCGGAGCCTGAGGGGCAAGACGGGCCGGCAGCCGGGCGGTCAGGCGGGCCATGAGGGCCGAACGCTTTGCCGGACGGGGCGCCCGGACCGTGTGAAGGAGCATGTTCCGGCGGTATGCCGGGGCTGCGGGGTGTCGCTGCGGTCGGCTTCTGCGGTCGGTCGTCCGGTCGCGCGTCGGGTATTCGACCTTCCTGAGCCGCGTCCTCCGGAAGTGACGGAGCACAGCGGTCATGCCTGCCGCTGCGGGCGTTGCGGTGAGGTGACGCGGGCGTCGTTTCCGAAGGGGGTATCGGGTCCGGTTCGGTATGGTCCGCGTCTTTCGGGCGTTGCGGTGTGGCTTCGTCACGGTCGGTTTCTGCCGGAGCGGCGGTTGTCGGAGGCGCCGGGTGTGTTGTTCGGGGCGCGCGTGTCGCCGGCGACCCTGGCGAGTATGAGCCGTCGGGCGGCGGAGCGTCTGCGTGTTGCGGGCGGGCATATGGAGGAGCTGGCGGCCCGCAAGGCGCGTGCGAAGCATCCGGACGAGACCGGGCTTCGCCCTGGCGGTCGCACGCGGTGGCTTCATGCGATGCGCGCCCCGCTGCTGGCGGCGTATCGAATGCTACTGGCCGATGGCGGGGGTGGAGCACGCGCTTTGCAATGCGCATCGCCTGCGGGCGTTGCAGGCGCTTGTGGCGTGCGACGAGGAGGACCGGGCGCGGCGCCTGCCGCGTCATCTGCTGCGGGCGCGGCGAGTGGCGCGTGTGGCGCGGGAGCGGGGCATTGCCGTTCCGGGGCGGGTGCTGGCGCGGATTGTGCGCGGCTGCGACCGGCTGCTTGTCGAGGCGATGAAGCGCCATGAGGACCGGACGCCGCTCCCGTCACGCGGCCGGTGCGGGACGCCGGGGCGGCGCAAGAGCCACAACCTCGCCTTGCGCCTGCAGGCGCGCCGGGACGAGACCCTGCGCTTTCTCACCGACGCGCAGGCGCCCTTCGCCAACAATGAGGCCGAGCGCGACCTGCGCATGATGAAACGGCGACAGAAAATCTCCGGCGGCTTCCGCTCCCGGCGCGACGCCGACGACTTCGCCATCCTGCGCTCCGTCATCGCCACAGCCCAAAAGCAGCGCCGCAATGTCCTCAACACCCTGACGGGGCCGCCCGAAAGCTTCATCAAGGACATCCAATACGCCTGAAACAAAACCAGGCAAGCCCCGGGCAATAGCCAACATCCTGGGCAATTACGACATTTCATGACACTCCGCGAGGGGCCCAGTCTTCATGAGTCGCAACCCGGCGCCGATGGTATGACGGCTCTTGCGGGCCGTCCCGGTCGCATTTCCTTTCGTTCCGGGTCGCGTCCGGGCGCAAAGCCCCGCTTCGGGTTCGGCAGACTCGCCTCTGCCGGGATCCGGCGGAGCGCCCCCGCGATGAACGACCTTGCGAATGTCCTCCAGCCCATCGAGACGGCGAGCGGCCTGCCGGGCCGCTGCTACACGGAAGCCTCGGCGTTCGAGGAGGAACGGCGCCGGCTCTTCGGCCGCGGCTGGTTCTGCATCGCGTTCGCAAGCGACCTCGCCGCGCCGGGCGACCTCTCGCCGGTGGACGCGATGGGGACGGCGCTGCTGCTCGTGCGGACCGAAGGCGACGAAATCCGCTGTTTCCACAATGTCTGCCGCCATCGCGGCGTCCGCCTTGTGGAGAAGCCGGAGCGCGGACGGAAGGCCCTGCGCTGCCCCTACCATAGCTGGACCTACGACCTGGACGGCCGGCTGCGCGCCACGCCGCATATCGGCGGCGTCGGCCGCCATGAGGCGCCGGGCTTCCGCAAGAGCGGGCGCGGGCTCTTCCCGGTGCGCACGGGCGTGTGGCTGGACATGGTGTTCGCCGACCTCTCGGGCGCCGCGCCCGCGCTGGAGGACTGGCTCGCGCCGCTGCTGGGGCGATGGAAGGACTTTCCGCTCGCGCGCTACCGCCCGGCGGATGCGGCGCCGATCCGGTTCCGCCTCAATGCCAATTGGAAGCTCGCGGTCGAGAACTATTGCGAGGCCTACCACCTGCCCTGGGTGCATCCGGACCTGAACCGCATCTCGCCGCTCGCCGATCACTATCCCATCGTGGAGGCCGCCTTCTCCGGCCAGGGGGCGCATTGCTATGCGGCCCGCGGCGAACTGCCCGCGGCCGACGACCGCCCGCTCGCCGAATATGCGGCCCTCTACCCCAACCTGCTGCTGGGCGCGCATATGGACCATTTCTTCGCCATGCGCCTCGACCCGCTCGCCCCGGACCTGACGGCGGAGGATGCGCGGCTCTGGTGCCTCGACGCGGCGGCGGATGCGCCCGTCCATGCCGGCGCGCGCGCCCGGCTTCGCGCCCGCTGGGAAGCGGTGTTCCGGGAGGATGTCGGCGTTGTCGAGCGCATGCAGCAGGGGCGCCGGTCGCCCGCTTTCGACGGCGGCTGCTTCGCGCCGGCGATGGACGCGCCGAGCCACGCTTTCCACAGATGGGCCGCGCGCCGTCTCGGCGCGGCGCAGCCCGCTTGACGGGAACCGGACGGCGGTCCTATAAGCCGGCGCAAATCTGCCCGCAACGGAAACCCAGCGACACCATGGCCCATTCGACTCAAGCCAGGAAACGGGTTCGCCAGAACCTGCGCCGCGCCGCCCGCAACCGCGCCCGCGCCAGCCGTGTGCGGACCTACATAAAGAAGGTCGAGGCCGCGATCGCCGGCGGCGACGGGGAAAGGGCGCGGGCTGCGCTCAAACAAGCCGAACCCGAGATGGCGCGCGGCGCCCAGAAGGGAAAATTTCATCGCAATACAATGCAGCGTAAACTCTCAAGATTATCGAAGAAAATCAAGGAATTGAGCGCCTGACGGGCGACTCGGAGCCGGACATGCCGCCGCCGCCGCCTTCGAGCGGCGGTTTTTTTGTGAAAAATTTAATTGCGCTCCGTTGGGGCCTTAGCGGGTCCGCGAACGGGATTCGCTGCTTGTCCCCCTTGCGGCGGGGGCGGAGGCGGGTAGCCTTCCTTCCTGTCCTGTCCTGTCAGGTCGGCCACAGGCCGGATCGGGTCGGACGGGGGCGGTTGTCGGGAGCGGCCGCCCCCGCCGCCTCAGGGCCCGGCCGGTCTGTTGCAGGGCGGGGCGTCGGGAGGTAGGGAGATGCGCCGATGACTTACGCGGGGGACGTCTCGCCGCGAGAAGCTTGGGAGATGCTGGAAGCCGCGGAGGACGCGGCCCTCGTGGATGTCCGCACCCTGCCCGAGTGGCGGTTCGTCGGTGTGCCCGACCTGGCGGCGCTCGGGCGGCATGCTTCGCTGGTGTCCTGGCAGGTCTGGCCCGGAATGGGGATCAACCCGAATTTCGTGGATGAAGTGGCGGCGGCCTCGAAGGGGGGGGCGCTGCTGTTCCTCTGCCGGTCCGGCGTCCGGTCGGCCCATGCGGCGGCCGCCGCGACGGCGCGCGGCCTCGGACCCTGCTACAATGTCGCGCAAGGGTTCGAGGGCGACAAGGACGGCAACGGCCATCGCGGCCGGGCAGCGGGCTGGAAGGCCGCCGGCCTGCCCTGGATGCAGGAGTGACCGGCGTGGCGCGCGCAAAACCCGACCGGCAGGTCGAATGGATGCGCATTCGCGGGCAGCTTCAGGCCGAATACGGCGACGGGATTTTCAAGAGCTGGCTGAAGCCGATGACCCTGGTGGACAAGAGCGCGCGCGGCATTGTCATCCAGCTCCCGACGCGGTTCATGCGCGACCGGGTCCAGGGCAGCTATGGCGAGCGCATCCGCGCGCTCTGGCTGGAGGCGGACCCGGCGCTGTCCGATGTCGGGTTCGAGGTCAATCCGGTGCTGCAGGGGGCGCCGGCCCGGCCGGCGCAGCGCGCGGCCCCGGCCGGCAATGGCGCCCCGGACGAATTCTCCACGCCGTGCCAGCCGTCTCTCACCTTCGAGAACTTCATCACCGGGGAGTCGAACGCGCTGGCGCACGGCCTCTGGCTCGGCGTGGCCGACGGCAACCTGCAGCCGACCGGCCCGCTCTACCTTTTCGGGGGCGTCGGCCTCGGCAAGACCCACCTCATGCAGGCGCTGGCGCTCAGGCTGCGCCGGGACCGGCCGGACTGCGCGGTCCTCTACTTCAACTCGGACGATTTCCGCCAGCACTACATCGACGCCGTGAATGCCCGGGAGGTTGCCGGCTTCAGGAGCAGGGTCCGGTCCTTCGACGTGTTGATGATCGACGATGTGCACCTCCTGCGCCGCAGTCCGGGCACCCAGGAAGAGCTGCTTCACACCGTCAACGCGTTTGCGAGCCGGAACCGCCTGATGGCGATCTCCGGGAACGACTCGCCGGTCGGTCTCGACGGAATCGACGAGCGCATATGCTCGCGGCTCAGCACGGGCGTGTCGGCGCCGATCCTGCCGCTCGGGACGGACTACCCGTTGCGCCTCGCCTATCTGGAGCGCAGGGCCTTCGAGACGACGCTGCCGGCGCCGCGGGAGGTGCTGGTTTTCCTCGCGGAGCGCATCGCCTCCAACATGCGCGTGCTGCAGGGCGCGGTTAGCCGGCTGGAGGCGCATTTCCGGCAATTCGGCGGCGAAATCTCCGTGGACCGCGCGGAGAAGGTGCTGGAGGACCTGTTGCCGGCCAACGATCGGACGCCGACCGTCGAGGCGATCAAGAACACGGTATGCGACCGCTACAATGTCCGCCCGGCCGAGATGGATTCGCCGAGGCGCGCCCGGTCCGTTGCGCGGCCGCGCCAGGTGGCGATGTATCTCGCCAAGCAGCTCACCGCGCTGTCGCTGCCGGATATCGGCCGCAAGTTCGGGCGCGACCACTCGACGGTGCTCTACGGCGTGCGCAAGATCGAGAAGCTGATGGAAGACGACAAGGCGCTGGAAGAGGAAGTGGAGGCGCTGCGCCGCAAGCTGGAGCTCTGAGGACGCCTTGCCAGCCCCGACCGGCTTGCCTATCCTGCGCGCCCGTGCCGCAGTAGCTCAGCCGGTAGAGCAGCGCATTCGTAATGCGCGGGTCGGGAGTTCAAGTCTCTCCTGCGGCACCATTCCCGCCCCGGCGGCCTCTGCCGCTCGCGGGCCAGCCCTCCACCGGCCCGGCATGTCGTCCGAATCCGGTTCCAGGGCCGCCACATGCGTTCAGCACGCGCCGGCGAAGAGTTCCGGGGGATCGGCCGCGCCGGCCGGCAACAGGTCGGAGGCGCCGAGCCCGATCAGCCGGAAGGCGCGGCCGTCCGCCTCCGGCCCCAGAAGTTGCTCCGCCTCTTCCAGGAGGCGGTCCGCGCGTTGCGTGGCGAAGGCGAGCGCATGGCTGCGCGTCTGTGTGCGGAAGTCCGCCGTCTTGAGTTTCAGCACGACGGAGCCGGCGGCAAGGCCGGCCGTGTCGAGGCGGGCCGAGACGGTCCGGGCCAGCGGCGGCAAGGCGCGGGCGAGGTCATCATAGCCGCTGCGGTCGTTTTCGAAGGTGGTTTCGGCGGAAATGCTGCGCGTCTCGCTCACAGGCTGGACGCGCCGACCGTCCCGGCCGTGCGCGAAGCTGTGGAGCCGCCGCCCGAACGCGCCGAACCGGGCCGTCAGTTCCGCTTCCGTCCAACGGCCCAGGTCCGCAACCGTGAGCACGCCCTCGGCCCGGAGCCGGCGGGCCATTACGGCGCCTACGCCGGGGATGATCGCGACCGGCTTTCCTGCCAGGAAATCGGGCGCTTCCGCCGGGCCGATCACCGCGAACCCGCGGGGCTTGTCGAGGTCCGACGCGATCTTGGCGAGGAACTTGTTCGCGGCCAGCCCGACCGAGACCGTGATCCCGACTTCATCCTCGATTCGCCGGACCAGGCGGACCGCGGCAACGGCCGGGACAGCATCGCCGCTGAGGTCCAGAAACGCCTCGTCGATGGAGACCGGTTCGACCAGGGGCGTAGCCTCGCGCATCAGGCTCCGGACCTCGCGTCCCGCCTTGCGGTATTTCGCCATGTCCGGACGCAGCACGACCGCATGGGGGCAGGCGTCGAGCGCCTTGTACATGGCCATGGCGGAACGCACGCCGAAGCGCCGCGCCACGTAGCAGGCCGCGGCGACGACGCCCCGCCGCCCGCCCCCGATCACGACCGGGCGGTCGGCGAGGCTCGGATCGTCCCGCTTTTCGATGGCGGCGTAGAAGGCGTCGCAATCGAGATGCGCGATGCCGGCGCGTCCGATCTCGGGATGCGCGGCGAAGCGGGGAGAATGGCAGGACGGGCAGCGGGGTGGAACCGGGGCGCCCGCGCAGCGGCCGCAATTGCGGCAGACAGCAGCGACCTCGCCGGCATCCATGAAAACCCGTCCGAAGGGTCAGCCCGCGCCCGCGGCTGGCAAAGCGGCTGCTGCCGCTATTTCATCTTCTGTTCCTTGAAGACGACATGCTTGCGGGCGATGGGGTCGAATTTGCGGATTTCGAGTTTGTCGGTCTTGGTCCGCGGGTTCTTCTTGGTGACATAGAAATAGCCCGTGTCGGCCGTGCTGACGAGCTTCACCATGACGGTTGCCGGCTTGGCCATCGCATGCGCCTCCGCTGCATTACTGGAACGACCGGAACCTAGTGGCCGGCCCGCCCGCTGTCAAACCGCGTGCCGCAGCCGCATCAGCCCCCTGCCAGCGTTGCGACATGCGCGCCGACGCATTCCTCCAGCGCTTCGAGGTCGTAACCGCCTTCGAGCACCGCCGCGAGCCGGCCGCCGGCGTGGCGGCGGGCGGCGGCGAGCAGCCGGCGCGTGGCCCAGGCGAAATCCCCGGCGTCGAGTTCGAGCTGCGCCAGCGGATCGGCGCGATGGGCGTCGAAGCCGGCGGAGACCAGGATCAGTTCCGGACGGAACGCCTCCACCGCCGGCAGCACGCGCTCTTCGAAACGTTCCCGAAACGCCTTGCCGCCCGCGCCCGGGGGCAGCGGGGCGTTGACAATCTGGCCATGCGCCCCTTGCTCCGTTTCGGCCCCCGTGCCGGGATAGAGCGGCATCTGGTGCGTCGAGGCGAACAGCACTTCCGGCTCGTCCCAGAAGACCGCCTGTGTGCCGTTGCCGTGATGGACATCGAAATCCACCACCGCGACGCGGCCGAGGCCGTGGGCCGCGCGCGCGTGCGCCGCGCCCACCGCAATGCTGTTGAAGAAGCAGAATCCCATGGCGCGGGCAGGCTCGGCATGGTGGCCGGGAGGGCGCATGGCGCAGAAGGCGGTCTTCGCCTCGCCGGCCATGAGCGCATCGACCGCCGCTATCGCGGCGCCCACCGCCCTGAGCGCCGCATCTTTCGTTCCGGGCGAAGCGACGGTATCGGCGTCAAACCGCACATAACCCCGTTCCGGCATATTGCCGAGCACAAGATCCACGTAGTCCCCGGAGTGGACGCGCTCCAGCGCCTCCCGCCCGGCCTCGGGCGGCTCGCGACGCTCCAGGCCACCGAATTCCGGCGCATCGAGCGCGGCCGCCACCGCGCGGACCCGCGCCGCACGCTCGGGATGGCCGGGGCCGGTATCGTGGCCGGCGGCGGAATCGTGGACGAAGAGCAGCGTGGTCATGTCGAATCCGGCTCCCGGCCGCTCGGGTTTCCCGATCCGGTCATCATAGCCGGATCGCCCGGCGGCGGGGCGTGGATCACAGAAGGCCCCTTCGTCCCGTTGACTTCGTTCGCGCCCGGTCTCAATTTGCTGCGCCGACCGCCAGCGGAGCGGCGGCAAGAGAGCTTCCCATGGCATTCATTGCGGCGCGGTTTCTGTCCTCGCTGTTCGTCCCCCCGGCTTCCGGTTCGGTAATTCTGGCGCTGTTGGCGGTTTGGCCTGCGGTTGCCGAAGCCCAGCGCCCGGCGCCCGTTCGGGTCGACAAGGTCGTCGTCCAGCCGCTTGCCGAGACCGCGCCGGTGTTCGGCAGGCTCGTTTCCCGGATGCGCGGCTCCGTGGCGGCGCAGACGGTGGGCGCCGTCACCGAAATGCGTGTGCAGGTGGGCGACCGGGTAGCCGAGGGCGATGTGCTGGCCGTGCTCGACATCGAGAAGCTGACCTCGGAGCGCGATGCCCGCGCCGCCACCGCCGATGCCGTTGCCGCGCGGGCCGCCGCCGCCGAGGCCCGGCTGGAGCGTATCGAGCAGGAGATCGCCCGCTACGAGAAGCTGCGCCGTTCGGCGGCCTTCAACAAGGCGCGCCTCCAGGACAAGGAACAGGAGCGGGCGTCTCTGGGTTCCGAGGTCGATGCCGCGCGCGCCCAACTCGTCCAGGCGAAGGCCAGCCTGGCGCTTGCGGAAATGAACCTTGCACGGGGCACGGTCCGCGCACCCTATGACGGCGTGGTGACGGCCCGCCACACGGAAGTCGGCTCCTATCTGAAGGAAGGCGGCGCAGTGGTGGCGCTGGTGAATGACCGCTATCTGGAGATCGAGGCCGATGTGCCGGCGGCGCGCATCGCCGGGTTGACGACGGGCGCCGAGGTTACGTTCGAGCTTGCCGACGGCTCCAGGCACAGCGCCACGGTGCGCGCGGTCGTGCCGGACGAGAATGCGATGACCCGCACCCGCGTGGTGCGCTTCACGCCGGATTTCGGCCGGACGGCGACGCCGCTGGCCGCCAACGCGGCCGCGACGGTCGTCCTGCCCATCGGCGCACGGGGCCCGGCGCTTACGGTCCACAAGGATGCGGTCGTGCGTCAGGGGCAGCGGACCCTTGTCTATGTCGCGAACAACGGCAAGGCGGAGCAGCGCGCAGTGCGCCTCGGCCGCGCCTCCGGAACGCGATTCGAGGTAACGGAGGGCCTTGCCGAAGGCGATCTTGCCATCGTGCGCGGCAATGAGCGCCTGCGCCCCGGCCAACCCGTACTCGTGCCCGGCGCCGAAGCCGGACAGGGCGGCAAGGCGGGCAAGGCCGCCCCGAAGGCGAAAACCGGATGAACCTCGTGCGCTTCGCCATCGACCGGCCCATCGCGGTGATCGCGGTGGTGCTCATGGTCGTGCTCTTCGGCCTGGTGGCGCTGGAGACGATCCCGATCCAGTTGACGCCCGATGTGCGCAAGCCGGTGATTACCGTCCAGACGCTCTGGCCCGGTGCGGCTCCGGCGGAAGTCGAGCGCGAGGTGGTCAACCGCCAGGAGGAAGTGCTCAAGGGCGTCGAGGGCCTGGAGGAGGTCGAGAGCCGGTCGGAAAACGGACGGGCGCGAGTGACCCTCACTTTCGCCATCGGCAACAATATGGACCGGGCGCTGCTGCTGGTTGCGAACCGGCTCGACCGCGTGACCGGCTATCCGGACGAGGCCGACCGCCCGACATTGCGCACGGCCGGCGCGGAAGACAACGCGATCGCCTGGTTCGTGCTCCAGACCGCGAAGGACAACCCGCGGCCCATCCACACCTACGGCGATTTCGTCGAGGAAGTGATCCAGGACCGGCTGGAGCGCGTGGAGGGCGTGTCCCGGACCGATGTCTTCGGCGGGGTCCAGCGCGAACTGCATATAATCGTCCTGCCCGAGCGGATGGCGCAATTCGGCCTGACCGTCACCGAGATCACGCAAAAGCTCCGGGCGGCGAATGCCTCGATCTCCGCGGGCGACGTGGAAGAAGGCAAGCGGCGCTACCTCGTCCGCGCCGAGGGCGAACTGAACACGCCGGAAGCGGTGCGCGAGGTCGTACTGCGCACGGAGGCGGACAGAGCCACCGGGCGGATCGGGCGCGTGACGGTCGGCGACATCGCCGAAGTCTCCTATGGCTATTCGGAGCCGCGCGCCCGCATCCGCAGGCTTGGCGCCAACGCCGTCGTGATGAACGCCAAGCGCGAGGCCGGGGCCAATGTCATCGAGACCATGGAAGGCGTGCGCGCCGCCGTCGCCGAGCTGAACGAATCCTTGCTGCCTGCCGAGGGCCTCGTCATGGAGCAGGTCTATGACGAGACCGATTACATCCTGTCCGCCATCGGGCTCGTGCGGCAGAACATCGTCGTCGGCGGCGCGCTCGCGGCGGTCATGCTACTGCTGTTTCTGCGGTCCTGGCGGCCGACGCTGATCGTGTCGCTGGCGATTCCCGTTTCCGTCGTAGGCTCCTTCGTCGCCATGGCCATGCTCGGGCGGTCGCTCAATGTCGTGTCGCTCGCCGGCATCGCCTTCGCCGTGGGCATGGTCGTCGATGCGGCCATCGTCGTGCTGGAGAACATCTACCGATTGCGCGAGCGGGGCGTGGCGCCGCGCGAGGCCGCGCTGCGGGGCGCGAGCCAGGTGTGGGGCGCGATCCTGGTTTCGGCGCTGACCACGGTTCTGGTGTTCGTGCCGATCCTGGCGATGGACCTTGAGGTCGGCCAGCTCTTCCGCGACATCGCGGTCGCGATCTCGGTGTCGGTCGTCCTGTCTCTGCTGGTCGCCGTCACGGTCATCCCGGCGCTGTCGCGCCACCTGTTCGCCGCGCGGATCCGGGCCGGCGGGCGTTTCCGATTGCCGGCGATCGACAGGCTGGCAAGCCGCTATGCGCGCGCGACGCTCGCCTATGCCGACGCCGTGGTCCGGAACCGCAAGGCCGCCCTGCTCTCGGTCGCGGTCATCACGACGCTCGCCGTGGCGGTCGCCTTGTGGTTGACGCCGAAGCTCGACTACCTGCCGGACGGCAGCCGCAACTTCGTGCTCGGGCGGGTGCTGCCGCCGCCGGGCTACAACCTCAGGACCAACGGCGAAATCGCGCAGGAGATCGAAGACTCGACGCGCGCGCTCTGGGCGAGCGAGACCGGCCCCGAATCCGGGCCCGGCGAGCCGCCCAAGATCGCCAATTTCTTTTTCGTGGCGCTGCCGTCCTACACCTTCGTGGGCGCATCCTCCGTCGATCCTGCAAGGCCGGAAGAGCTGGTGCCGGTCCTGCAGCGGGCTTCGCTCCGCGAGCCCGGCACGTTCGGCTTCTTCACGGTGGCGTCCATCTTCGGGCGCGGCATCGGCGGCAAGCGGTCGATCGACCTCGACATTTCCGGGCCCGACCTGGAAACCGTGATGGCGGTTGCCGGCAGGGCGACGGAGATGACCGCGGCAGCGCTGCCGCGCAGCGAGGGCAACCAGCTTCGACCGATTCCGGGCCTCGAACTCGGCGCCCCGGAAGTGCGTGTGCTGCCCGACCGGCTCCGCCTTGCGGACAATGGCGTGTCGGCGCGTGAATTCGCGGACACCATCGACGCCTTCAACGATGGGCTCCGGGTCGCGCGGGTGACCATCGACGGCAAGCGCACAAGCCTCATACTCAAGGGACCGACCGATAATGTCGCCTCCACGCAGGGTATCGATTCCCTGCCGGTGGTGACGCGGCACGGCTATATCCTGCCTGCCTCCTCGCTCGCCAATATCGAGGTAACCACCGGGCCGACGGAAATCCGGCACAAGGAACGGGTGCGCACCGTCACATTGCAGATCCGGCCGCGCGCGCAGATGCCGCTCGAAGAAGCGATGGACCTGGTCCGCGCCGAGGTCATCGCCCCGCTCCAGGCCGACGGCCTGCCGGCCGGAGTGAAGCTCCGGCTCTCGGGCGCCGCCGACGAGCTTACGATTACCTGGAACCATATCGTCGTCGACCTGCTGATCGCCGTCGCCATCGTGTTCCTGGTGATGGCGGTGCTGTTCGAGAGCTTCGTCTATCCGCTGGTCATTATGGTATCGGTGCCGCTGGCGACGGCGGGCGGCGTGCTCGGCCTTGCGGTGCTGAACCTTTTCGCTTTCCAGCCGCTCGACATGCTCACCCTGCTCGGTTTCATCATCCTGGTCGGCATCGTCGTCAACAACGCCATCCTGCTGGTCCACCAGGCGCTGTTCCATGTCCGCGAAGGCAACATGACCGCCGCCGACGCGATACACGAGGCGACGCGGGACCGGCTGCGCCCGATCTACATGTCCACGCTCACCAGCATTTTCGGCATGGCCCCGCTGGTGCTGTTTCCCGGCGCCGGCTCCGAGCTCTATCGCGGCCTCGGCTCGGTGGTGCTCGGCGGGCTGTCGCTCTCGGCGGTGCTGACCTTGACCATCATCCCGCCCCTGCTCGGCCTGATCCTGGCGCCGTTGGAGGAACGCCGCCGCGAGCGCGTGGCGGCAGCGGCAGCAGCGGCGGAGTGACCCTGCCGGCACGGCGGCCGGATGTGCTAGGACTCGGAACGGACGATTGATTGTCGGAGAAGGCCTCGTATGAAGTTCGGCATCTTTTACGAACACCAATTGCCGCGGCCCTGGGCGGAGGACAGCGAGCAGCGCCTGCTGGAGGAATCGCTTTCGCAGATCGAGCTCGCCGATGCGCTCGGCTACGACTACGCATGGGAAGTCGAGCACCACTTCCTCGAGGAGTATTCGCACTCCTCCGCGCCGGAAGTGTTTCTCGGCGCGGCCAGCCAGCGCACCCGCAATATCCGCCTCGGCCACGGCGTCATCCAGCTCACGACCAACCATCCGGTCCGCGTCGCGGAGAAGGTCTCGACCCTGGATCTCCTGTCCGGCGGTCGCGTGGAACTCGGCCTCGGCGAGGCGCAGGGGCCGGTGGAGCTGCATCCGTTCGGCGTGCAGGTGCGTTCCAAGCGCGACCGCTGGATCGAGGGCGTCAAGGCGACGATTCCGCTGTTTACCGAGACCGCCTTCGAGTTCAGCGGCGCGTTCTACAGCTATCCGAAGCGCAATGTCGTGCCGAAGCCGCTGCAGAAGCCGCATCCGCCGCTCTGGGTCGCCTGCTCCAATATCGACACCATCGAGGATGCAGGCCGCTGGGGCATGGGCGCGCTCGGCTTCCAGTTCGTCTCGCCGGAGGCGGCGAAAGCCTGGGTCAACCGCTATTACCTCAACCTCACCCGCAATCTCGACAGGATCTGCGACTACCCGACCAACCCGAACATCGCCATGGTCTCCGGCTTCATGTGCTGCGAGACGGACGAGGAAGCCATCGAGAAGGCCGCCGGGTGGACCTTCTTCATCTTCTGCCTCAGCCACTACGGCAGGTACGGCATTTCCGCGCCCGGCGAGACCGACCTCTGGAAGCTCTACCAGGACTGGCGGCGCACGGAGAAGGCGCAGCAGGCGCTCACCGCCGGCCTGATCGGCTCTCCGGAGACCATCCGGAAGAAGCTCCGCGCCTTCGCCGCCGCCAATGTGGACCAGGTGATCCTGCTGAACCAGGCCGGGCAAAACACGCATGACGACATCTGCGCATCGCTGGCGCTGTTCGCCCGCGAGGTCATGCCGGAATTCCACGCGATGGAGGACGCGCACCGGACCTGGAAGGCGGGCGTGCTCGCCGGCGAGATCGAGCTGGAGGCGCTCTCGGTGGAGGGCGCCCGGCGCTATGCGCACCAGAACGAGGACATCGTGCGGCTGACGCCCGAGCAGCTCAAGGCCAAGATGGCGGCCAAGGAAGCCGCCGCAGCCGAATAGAAGGGAGGGGCCGATGCGCGCGCTCGTTCTCGAAGGCCATGGCGGGCAGGACTGCTTCGCTTTCCGCAGCGACTGGCCCGAGCCGGAGCCGGGTCCGGGCGAGGTCGTCATCCGGGTCAGGGCCTGCTCGCTCAACTATCACGACGTCTTCACCCGGCGCGGCATGCCGGGCATCAAGGTCCCCATTCCGGTCGTGCCCGGCCTCGACCTTGCCGGCGAGATCGAAGCGCTTGGCTACGGCGTCGAAGGCTGGTCCCCCGGCGACCGGGTGCTGATCGACCCGATCTGGCCGAAGCGGGGCCTGATGGGCGAAATGCTCAATGGCGGCCTGGCGGAAAAGGCCCTTTGCTCGGCCGGGCAGCTCGTGCCCGTTCCCGACGGCGTGAGCTTCGCCCAGGCGGCGTCGTTGCCGGTCGCTTACGGCACGGCGCACCGCATGATGTTCGAGAACGGGCATGTGAAGGCGGGCGAGACGGTGCTGATCCTTGGCGCCTCGGGCGGCGTCGGCAATGCCTGCGTGCTGCTCGCCAGGGCCGTCGGCGCCCATGTCATCGCGGCCGCCAGCAGCCAGGAGAAGATCGACCGGCTGCTGGCGCTCGGCGCCGACGAGGGGCTGAACTATGTCGAGACCCAATTCGAGCGCGAGATCTGGAAGCGCTACGGCAAGCCCTTCCGGCGCTCTTGGGAAGGTGGCGTCGATGTCGTGGTCAACTTCACCGGCGGAGACACTTGGGTGCCCTCCATGAAGGCGCTCAAACGCGGCGGCCGGATGCTCACCTGCGGGGCGACAGCGGGCTTCGACCCGCAGACGGACATCCGCTACATCTGGACCTTCGAGCTCCAGATCCTCGGCTCCAACAGCTGGACCGTGGACGGCCTGAAAGAGATGATGGCGGACATCGCCGCCGGGCGTCTCGATCCGCCTATCGACGTCGAATTGCCGCTGGAGGACGCCGCGGAGGGCGTGCGGATGCTGGAGGATCGCGAGGTCTTCGGCAAGATCGTGGTCGTGCCGTAGCCGGGAATTTCCGCCAGCAGGGGCCGGTTTACCCGGACAATTCCGGCATGTCGGCAGCGTGGCTGGCGCGAGGCCCCCAACGCGGCGGAGCAGCAGGCGATTAAGGAGCACGCGCTCGTAAAAGTTTGGGGTTGAGTATGCCGTCAGGCCGGCTTCAAGCCGTATTTCTCTTCGAGAGCTTCGACAAGATACGGCAGTTCTCGCGCGCTGTCCGCAGCCGTCAATAAGCGTTGCCAGCTCACGCGGCGTAGCAAGCCCGATACGCGGCACGCCTCGATCGCGGCCTCCCATTGTCTTGCTGCTTTGCCATTCGGGAGGAATCCGGATTGCGGGCGTCGCACACAACGAGTACGTGCCCGCCGGAGGTATCGATGACGCCGCGATCGTGTCCCCGGGGGTGTTGTAGGAGGCGAGGCTTCCGCTGTTATCTGTGGGTAAGTGGCCCGCCGCAGCGACCGCGACGTGTCTGGCGGCGGGGGGCCGCTTATCCGTAGCGGAGGCCGTCGCGGCGCCGGTCAGGGTTGGGCCTGGATAGTCCACCCGACCGGAGGAAGACCACGATGACCGCCAACGACATGATGACCTTGCGGGCGCTGTTGGCGAAGAGTTCCGAGGCGGACCTGCTTCGCGAGACGATCGCCTTCACGGTCGAGCGTCCGATGGCGCTTGAGGTCGAGGGCCTTGCCGGGGCCGCGCACGGCGAGCGTTCGCCGGCCCGGATCGCGCAGCGCAACGGCTACCGGGTCCGGGAGACGCGGGCCGGCGCGGTCGAGTTGAAGCGTCCGAAGCGGCGCAAGGGGAGCTACCGCCCCGGCTTCCCGGAACCGCGCCGGATGGCGGAGAAGGCGCTGACTGCGGTGATCCGGGAGGCCTGCATCGAGGGCGTGTCGACCCGCTCGGTCGACGACCCGGCGCAGGCCATGGGGATGTCGGGCCTCTCCGGGAGCCAGGTCTCGCGGCTGTGCGGCGGGATCGACGACAAGAGCCGCGACTTCCTCGACCGCCCGCTGGAGGGCGACCGGCCGTATCTGTGGCGGGACGCGACCTGTGCGAAGAGGCGCGAGACCGGGCGCGGCGTCCCGGTCGCGGTCACCATCGCGGTGGCGGTCAACGACCGGGGCCGCCGCGAGGGGCGCGGCATGGCGAGCGGCGCGTCCGAGGCCGGGACCTTCCGGACCGCGTTCCTTCGCTCCCCGGCCCGCCGCAGGCGGCGCGGCGTCAAGCTGGCGATCTGCGACGACCGCAAGGGCCTCAAGGCCGCCGCGACCCGCATCCCCGGCGCCACATGGCAGCGCTGCCGCGCGCACTTCATGCGCAACCCGCTCGCTCATGCCGGCAAGCAGGGCCGGCGCGTCGTCTGCGCCTTCGTCGCGACCGCCTTCGCCCAGGAGGATGCCGACAGCGCGTCCGCCCCGTGGCGCCAGGGCGCCGACCGGCTCGGGGCCAGGGCGGCGAAGCTCGCCGCTATCATGGACGAGGCCGAGCACGACGTCCCGGCCTGTATGACCTTCCCGGCCGCGCATCGCGCCAGGCTGCACGCGACAAACCCGCTCGAACGCCTCCATGGCGAAGTCAAGCGACGCACCGATACCGTCGCCATCTTCCCCAACGAGGACGCCATCGCCCGGCCGATCGGCGCGAGCCTCCTCGAGCAGAACGACGAAGGGGCCGTCCAGAGAGCCGGATACATGACGCTGGAAGCCATCGCTCCCGTGAGCGACAATGCAACCGTCAAGATGCACGCCGCGGCAGACTGAGCGGCCCGGCCCCACCCGCCGGATACCGCAACCGACGACAGGCTCTTACACCACCGCCTGGGACACGATCGGCGACATGTTTGGTCTGACGCCGGTGCGCTGGGCGCGGGCAGAGGACGGGTCGGTCATGGCCGAGATACTCCTTCAAGCCGGCGCTTATCCATAACTGCGAGAACTTTCCGGTCGAACAGCTTCATCGTCCGGGCGCGCCGGTCCCGTTCGGCGGTTGCCTGACGCCGGCGCGTGGCGTTTGCGGACGACCTCACGGACATGGCGGAGATGCTGGTCAAGGCCGGCGCCAGTCCGCTCTGACAACCGACAGCCGCTCCCCGCACAGGAACGTCGACCGCTACAGTTTCATATGAGGGCCGGTCGCGTCATGCCGCCGCTTGGGGCGAGACCGCCGGCGGGTGACCGAGGAGGAGCCGGTCGGCGGTCGGCAGCTTGAGGTTTTCTTCCTGAGCCTGGACGACCAGCAGTTCGTCGAACGGGTCCTTGTGCGGAATCGGCGTTTCGAGAGATCGCGCCGCGTGGGCCGGCGTCATCGGCAGCAGCGGGATGGCGAGAGCCTCCAGCGCCGCCAGCGCGTCATCGGGGTCAAAGCGGCTCTTGCGCGCGCCGGACCGGCGCCGGGCGTGGAATTTCAGCCGCATTTCCCGGATTGACACGGCGCTCACATGAATACGCACCCCGGGGCTGGCCAAGAAACGGCGCTCGGCGGCCGATAGGCTGTCACGAGCCGGCATCATCCTGTAGAGCCAGTGGGTATCGAGGAGAAGCCGCACCGGACTATTCGTCATCCAGCCCCAGCACCTGCCGGCTGAAGGCCGGGTCGTTCCATTCGTCCGGCCAGCGCTCGCCGTCCCCGGCTATGCCGAGGCTTCGGCAGACCTCTTCCAGCTTGTCGAAGTCGATGCCGCCGCGTGCTTCGCACCGCACGAGTGCGACAATGGGCTTGCCGTGTTTCGTGATGACGACGCGCTCGCCGTTGCGGGCGGCCGCGGCGAGCTCGGAGAGGCGCGCTTCGGTCGGATATACTTCAGGACGCTGCTATTTCAACACCACATCGCGACCATATCCTGTCGCCAAAGCCAATATGTCGCGGAGGGTTCGGTTGCGGCTCCGGCGGGCGCTGTGATAGCAGGAAACCGCGCGGGGCTCTCGGGCTCGCGCCCGTTGCGCCCGGCCCGCGGCCGTCTTGTTCGCCGGGCCTGTTCGCCAAGGCTTTCGAGCGGCGGCGGATTGGCAGCGGCACGCATTTCGGGGACATGATCTCTTGGCTTCTCAGGCAGGACCCGTTTCCGCACTCGCCGGGCGTTATGCGACCGCTCTCCTCGAACTGGCCGAGGAAGAGAAGGCGCTCGACCGGGTCGCGGAAGACCTGGAGGCGCTGAAGGCGCTGCTCGAGGGAAGCCCGGAGCTCGCGCATCTCGTGCGCTCGCCGCTGATCGCCCGCGAGGGGCGCGCCCGCGCCATGCAGGCCGTGGCGGAGCGGGCGGGCTTCGCGGAAATGACGCGCAATTTCATCGGCGTCGTCGCGCGCCACGGGCGGCTGTTCGCGCTCCAGGCGATCGCCGAGCGGTTCCTCGCCGTGCTCGCCGGGCGCCGGGGGGAGGTCACGGCGGAAGTCACCGTAGCGCGCGCCCTCGACGACGGGCAGCTCCGCTCGCTCGAAACGGCGCTTGGCGGCATCGCGGGCGGCAAGGTTTCCATCGACCTCAGGGTCGATCCCGACATTCTCGGCGGACTGGTCGTCAGGCTCGGTTCGCGGCTCTTCGACAGCTCGCTCGGCTCCCGGCTGCGCCGGCTCGAACTCTCCATGAAAGGGGCTTGAGGGGACATGAATATCGACGCCTCCGAAATCTCCGCGATCCTCAAGAGCGAGATCGCCAATTTCGGCGACGAAGCGGATGTCGCCGAGGTCGGCACGGTGCTGTCCGTCGGCGACGGCGTGGCGCGGGTTTACGGCCTCGACCGCGTGCAGGCCGGCGAGATGGTCGAGTTCGCCGACGGCACGCGCGGCATGGCGCTCAACCTCGAAGCCGACAATGTGGGCGTGGTGATCTTCGGCGAGGACCGCGACATCCGCGAGGGCGACCTCGTGAAGCGCACCGCCGCCATCGTCGATGTCCCGGTCGGCAGGGGGCTGCTCGGCCGCGTGGTGGACGGCCTCGGCAACCCCATCGACGGCAAGGGCCCGATCGAGGCGGCCGAGCGCCGGCTGGTCGAGGTCAAGGCGCCCGGCATCATCCCGCGCCGGTCGGTGCACGAGCCGATGCAGACGGGCCTGAAGGCGCTCGACGCTCTGGTGCCCATCGGGCGCGGCCAGCGCGAGCTCATCATCGGCGACCGGCAGACCGGCAAGACCGCGGTCGCCATCGACACCTTCATCAACCAGAAGCAGATCAACGAGAGCGAAGACGAGTCTAAGAAGCTCTACTGCATCTATGTCGCCGTCGGCCAGAAGCGCTCTTCGGTCGCCCAGGTGGTCAAGACACTGGAGGAATACGGCGCGATGGAATACTCTATCGTCGTCGCCGCCACGGCCTCCGACCCCGCGCCGCTGCAGTTCCTGGCGCCCTATTCGGGCTGCGCCATGGGCGAGTATTTCCGTGACAACGGCATGCATGCGGTGATCGTCTATGACGACCTCTCCAAGCAGGCGACCGCCTACCGCCAGATGTCGCTGCTGCTGCGCCGCCCGCCCGGCCGCGAGGCGTTTCCGGGCGATGTCTTCTACCTCCATTCGCGCTTGCTGGAGCGGGCCGCCAAGATGTCGGACGACCACGGCGCCGGCTCGCTGACCGCGCTGCCGGTGATCGAGACCCAGGGCAATGACGTCTCGGCCTTCATCCCGACCAATGTGATCTCCATCACCGACGGGCAGATCTTCCTGGAGACGGACTTGTTCTACAAGGGCGTCCGGCCGGCCATCAATGTCGGCCTTTCGGTCAGCCGCGTCGGCTCCGCCGCGCAGACCAAGGCGATGAAGAAGGTGGCGGGGCGCATCAAGCTGGAGCTTGCGCAGTTCCGCGAAATGGAGGCCTTCTCGCAATTCGCCTCCGACCTCGACGCCTCGACGCAGCAATTGCTGGCCCGCGGCGCGCGCCTCACCGAGGTGCTGAAACAGGGGCAGTATGCGCCGCGCAGCGTGGCCGAGCAGGTGGTGGCGATCTTCGCCGGCGTGCGCGGCTATCTGGACGGCGTCGGCGTGCGCGACGTGACCCGTTTCGAGGAAGGGCTGCTCGGCGAGATCAAGGCCCGGCACGGCGAGCTGATGGCGCGCATCGACGAGACCGGGGACCTGGACGACGACACCGAGAAGGCAGTGGACGCCGCCGTCGCCGCCTTCGCCAGGACCTTCGCCTGAGCCGCCCGCCGCCATGCCCAGCCTCAAGGAACTGCGTAACCGCATCTCCAGCGTCCGCGCGACGCAGAAGATCACCTCGGCCATGAAGATGGTCGCGGCGGCCAAGCTGCGCCGCGCCCAGGAGGCCGCCGAGGCCGCGCGCCCCTATGCCGAGCGCATGGAGCGGATGCTGGGCTCGCTCGGCGGGTCGCTCGCGGGCAGCGCCGGGGCGCCGAAGCTGCTGGCCGGCAGCGGAGACGACCGGGTGCATCTGGTCGTCGTCGCCACCGCCGACCGCGGCCTTTGCGGCGGCTTCAACGGCGGCATCGTGCGCCGCGCGCGCGAACTCATCGGCGAGCTGGAGGGCGCGGGCAAGACGGTGCGCATCCTCTGCGTCGGCCGCAAGGGGCGGGACCAGCTCCGGCGCCTGCACGGGACCGGGATCGTCGATGTCATCGAGGGCGTCGGGCGCCGCTCGGTCGAATTCGCCGAGGCGGACGCCATCGCCGAGCGTGTGCGGGCGATGTTCGACGAGGGCGAATTCGATGTCTGCACCATGGTCTATGCCCGGTTCAAGTCCGCAATCAGCAATGAGGTGACGGCCCGGCAACTGGTTCCGGCGCCGTTGCCGCAACGCGACGAAGGCGCCGACGCCCGCGGGCCCTCCGCCGTCTATATCTACGAGCCGGACGAAGAAGCGATTCTGGAGGACCTGTTGCCGCGCAATGTCTCGGTGCAGGTCTATCGCGCGCTCCTGGAGAACGCGGCCTCCGAGCACGGGGCGCGCATGGCCGCCATGGACAACGCCACCCGCAATGCCGGCGACATGATCGCCCGGCTCACCCTGCAATACAACCGCACCCGCCAGGCGATGATCACGAAGGAACTGATCGAGATCATTTCCGGCGCCGAAGCAGTCTAGGAGCACTATAGATGGCCAGGAATGCGGTCGGCCGCATCAGTCAGGTTCTGGGCGCCGTCGTGGACGTCCGTTTCGAAGGCGATATCCCGCCGATCCTGAACGCGCTCCATGTCGATCGCGGCGACAGGACGCTGGTGCTCGAGGTGGCGCAGCATCTGGGCGAGAGCATCGTGCGCACCGTCGCCATGGACACGACCGAAGGGCTCGTGCGCGGCGAGGAGGCGGTCGATACCGGCAGCGCCATCGCCGTGCCGGTCGGCCCCGAGACGCTCGGGCGGATCATGAATGTGATCGGCGAGCCCATCGACGAGCGCGGCCCGGTCGAGACCGCCAGGACCTATCCGATCCACCGCCCGGCGCCGCCTTTCGTGGACCAGTCCACCGAGGCGGAGCAGCTCGTGACGGGCATCAAGGTGGTGGACCTGCTGACCCCCTATGTGAAGGGCGGCAAGATCGGCCTGTTCGGCGGCGCGGGCGTCGGCAAGACTGTGCTCATCATGGAACTCATCAACAATATCGCCAAGGGCCATGGCGGCTATTCGGTGTTCGCCGGCGTCGGCGAACGCACCCGCGAGGGCAACGACCTCTACCACGAGATGATCGAGTCGGGCGTGATCGACCTGGAAGGCGGCGAGTCCAAGGCCGCGCTCGTCTATGGGCAGATGAACGAGCCGCCGGGCGCGCGCGCCCGCGTCGGGCTGACGGGCCTCACGCAGGCGGAGTATTTCCGCGACGAAGAAGGCCAGGATGTGCTGCTCTTCATCGACAACATCTTCCGCTTCACCCAGGCGGGCTCCGAGGTCTCGGCGCTGCTGGGCCGCATTCCCTCGGCGGTCGGCTACCAGCCGACGCTCGGCACCGACATGGGCGCGCTCCAGGAGCGCATCACCTCGACCACCAAGGGCTCGATCACCTCGGTGCAGGCGATCTATGTGCCTGCCGACGACCTGACCGACCCGGCCCCGGCGACCGCCTTCTCGCATCTCGACGCCACCACGGTGCTCTCGCGCCAGATCGCCGAACTCGGCATCTATCCCGCCGTGGACCCGCTCGACAGCACCTCGCGCATCCTCGACCCGCGCGTGGTCGGCGACGAACATTACGGCATCGCCCGGCGCGTCCAGGAGGTGCTGCAACAATACAAGAGCCTCCAGGACATCATCGCCATCCTCGGCATGGACGAGCTTTCGGAAGAGGACAAGCTGGTGGTGGCGCGGGCGCGCAAGATCCAGCGCTTCCTCTCGCAGCCCTTCCATGTGGCGGAAGTGTTCACCGGCTCGCCCGGCGTCTATGTCGAGATCGAGGACACCATCAAGGGCTTCAACGGCATCGTTTCCGGCGAGTATGACGACCTGCCGGAGGCGGCCTTCTACATGGTCGGCACCATCGAGGAAGCCATCGAGAAGGCCCGCAGGATGGCGGCCGAGGCGGCGTAGCGATGGCCGAAGGCAAGGTCGCATTCGAACTGGTCACGCCCGAGCGGCTGCTGCTCTCGGAAGAGGCCGACATGGTGGTGGTGCCGGGCGGCGCCGGCGATTTCGGCGTGCTGCCCCGCCATTCGCCGCTGATCTCCACGGTGCGCCCCGGCACGATCCGGCTGCATGACGACGCGGGCGAGCCGCGTGCGATCTTCGTGGCCGGCGGGTTCGCGGAAGTCACGCCCGAGCGCTGCACCGTGCTGGCGGAAGAGGCCGCGCCGCTGGCCGAGCTCGACCGGGCGGAAGTGGAACGCGAGCTTCGCGAGGCGCGCGAGGACGCTGCCGACACGGACGACGAACGCCGACGCGCTGCCGCCGAACGCCGCGCCGCCGTCGCCGAGGCGAAGCTGGCCGAACTGGGCTGAGGGCGACCCCCCGGCCCCTCCGTGCCTGCGCCGCGCCTCGACGGCAAAGCTTGGGGGCTGTTGTGCGCCTTGTCGCTCGTCTGGGGCGGCTCGTTCTTCTTTGCGGAGATTGCGCTGGCCGGGTTGCCCCCGTTCACCATCGTGCTCGCCCGGCTGGCCATCGGCGCGGCCGGCCTGTGGCTGCTGCTTGCCATCGCCGGCGTGCGCCCGCCCGCCGGGCTGCAGGAGTGGCGCGACCTTGCGATCATGGGCCTGCTCAATAATGCCGCGCCTTTCGCGCTCATCGTCTGGGGCCAGCAGTGGATTACCGGCGGCCTTGCGAGCGTGCTGAACGGCACGACTCCGGTCTTCGGTGTTGTCGCCGCCCACTTTCTGACTGCGGACGAGAAGCTGACCGCCAATCGGCTGGCGGGCGTCGCAATCGGCGTTGCGGGCGTCGCCGTGCTGGTGGGGCCGTCCGCGCCGGCGGGGCCGTTCGGCTCCGGCGGTTATCTGCTCGGCTGCGCGGCGGTGCTGGCCGCAGCCGCCTCCTATGCGGCGGCCGGGCTCTGGGGCCGGCGCCTGCGGCATTTGCCGCCGGTCGCCGCCGCTGCCGGACAGGTCGGCTGCTCCACGGTCCTCGTGCTGCCGCTGGCGCTGGCGCTCGAGCGGCCGTGGCGCCTTGCTGTGCCGGCGCCCGAGGTCTGGGGGGCGCTGGCCGGCATCGGCCTGCTCAGCACCAGCCTCGCCTACGTGCTGTTCTTCGCGATCGTGCGCCGGGCCGGCGGAGGGAATGTCATGCTGGTGACCCTGATGATTCCGCCGAGCGCCGTGCTGCTGGGCGCGCTGTTCCTGGGAGAAGCGGTCGGCGCCGCCCAGCTTCTCGGCATGGCGCTCGTTGCAGCGGCGCTGCTGGCCATAGATGGCCGCTTCCTCCGGGCTTTCCGCCGGAATCGAGGCTGAATCGGGCCGGGCGCCCCCTCCGCGGGCGCCGCCCCCGCGAAGTTTAAACCGCCGCCCGGATGTCTGCGGCCAGGCCGTCCACGATCTCGCCGACAAGGTGCTCGTCCTCGGCTTCCGCCATGATGCGGACCAGCGGCTCGGTGCCGGACTTGCGGATCAGCAGCCGGCCGATGCCGCGCAACCTCTCTTCGGCATCCTTCACCGCCTTCCGCACCCCAGGCGCCGCAAGCGGGTCCCGGGTGCTGTAACGCACACTTTCCAGGCGCTGCGGCAGCGGCTCGAAGAGGGACAGCAGCTTGGAAGCCGGTTCCCCGCTCGCCACCAGTTCCGCCAGCACCTGCAGCGCCGCCAGCAGCCCGTCGCCGGTCGCGGAGAAATCGTGCAGGACGATATGTCCGGACTGTTCGCCGCCGACATTCAGCCCGTTGGCGCGCATATGCTCGACCACATAGCGGTCGCCGACGCGGGTGCGCGCGAGACGCAGGCCGATACCGTCCAGGAAACGCTCCAGCCCCAGATTAGACATGACCGTTGCCGCGACCGCGCCGCCCCGCAAGCGTTCCCGGCGCTTCCACGCCGCAGCGATGACGGCAATCGCCTGGTCGCCGTTGACGAGCCGGCCGGACTCGTCGGCCAGCACCAGGCGGTCGGCGTCGCCGTCAAGCGACAGGCCGATATCGGCGCCGTGCTCCCGCACCGCGCGGGCAATCGCCTCGGGATGCGTCGCGCCGCAGTCGTCGTTGATATTCGCGCCGTCGGGCGACACAGAGACCGGGACGACCTCGGCGCCGAGCTCCCACAGCACGGCCGGCGCCACCCGGTAGGCGGCGCCGTTGGCGCAATCGACAGCGACCTTGAGGCCGTCGAGGCGCATCCCGCGCGGGAAGCTGCTCTTCACGACCTCGATATAGCGGCCCTGTGCGTCCTCCATGCGCCGGGCGCGGCCGAGCGCCTCCGACGAGGCGCGGCAGCCCTCCACATCGGCCATGGCGGCCTCGATGGCCTGTTCTTCGGTGTCGGAGAGCTTGTAGCCATCGGGGCCGAAAATCTTGATGCCGTTGTCGTGGAACGGGTTGTGCGAGGCGGACAGCATGACGCCGAGATCGGCCCTGAGCGAGCGCGTCAGCATCGAGACGGCGGGCGTCGGCATCGGCCCGACCGTCACCGCGTTCCAGCCGAGCGCAATGAAACCGCAGACGAGCGCGGGTTCCAGCAGGTAGCCGGAAAGGCGCGTGTCCTTGGCGATGACAGCGGTTCGCTGTCCGCCTCCGCCAGAGCAGGACGCCGCCGCCATCGCCACGCGCATCATCGTTTCCGGCGTCATCGGCTCGGCGTTCGCGCGCCCGCGAATCCCGTCCGTGCCGAACAGCTTGCGCATCTCGCCTCCGTCCATGGCCTCAAACATGCCGAAGCACCTGCCATACCGCAAGCGCGCGGCGGGTTTCCTCGACATCGTGGACCCGCAGCAGGCGGACCCCCCGGTCCAGGGCGAACAGCCCGGCGGCCAGGGATTCCGGGAAGCGGCGTTTCGGGTCGCGTTCGCCCGAAAGGCGCCCGAGCGACGCCTTGCGCGAGACGCCGATTGCGACCGTGCATCCGAGCGCGCCGAAGCGCTCCAGTCCGCGCAGCAAGGCCAGATTGTGCTCCATGGTCTTGCCGAAGCCGTAGCCCGGATCGACGGCGAGGCGCTCCGGGCCGATGCCTGCCTTTCGGCAGGCCGCGACGCGCGCGGCGAGGAAGGCGAAGACGTCTTCCACCGTGTCGTCGTAACGGGGCGCATCCTGCATGGTTTCCGGCTTGCCCTGCATATGGACCAGCACGACGCTTGCACCGGCCCGGGCGACAAGGCCGAGCGATCCGGGGTCGGCGGTAAGCGCCGAGACGTCGTTGGCGATGCCGGCCCCGGTGGCGAGCGCCGCGCGCAGCACGCGGGCATGGCGGGTATCGACCGACACCGGCACACCGTCCGCCGCGAGCGCCGCCACGACCGGCAGGATGCGGCGGCATTCCTCCGCCTCATCGACCTCGACCGCGCCGGGGCGGGTGGATTCGCCGCCGACATCGACGATATCCGCGCCGGCCGCCGCAAGCGCCCTGCCGCGTTCGATGGCGGCCTCCGGCTCGAACCAGTCGCCGCCGTCCGAGAAGCTGTCCGGGGTCACGTTCACCACGCCCATGACAAGGGGCCGCCGGGTGGAGAGGCCGGCGAAGCGGGAGGGCTGCCCGGACAAGAGCGGGACCGGCGCCCGGAGGAGCGCCTAACCCTCCGGCTGCGGTTCGGGGCCAAGCCCTCCGGGCATGGGACTCGCGCCGCGCCCGCGCTGGCCGCTCGACGGCACCGATGCGCCGCGCATCGGCCCCTCGGGCCCGGACGCTGCGGGCTCGTCGCGCCGGATCGGTTCGCCGCGGATGGCGGCCTCCACCTCGACCCGGCTGAGCGTCTCGAACTCCAGCAGCGCGCTGGCGACGGCATGCAGGTCGTCGAGCCGCTCGGTCAGGATGCGCCGGGCGACGCTTTCGCCTTCCTCGACGAGGCGGCGCGTCTCGGCGTCGATGACGCGCGCCGTTTCATCGGAGACATTCTTGCGCTGCGCCACCGAGTGGCCGAGGAAGACTTCCTCTTCGTTGTCGGCGTAGCGCAGCGGCCCGAGATCGTTGCCGAAGCCCCATTCCGTGACCATGCGCCGGGCGATGCGGGTCGCCTGCTGGATGTCCGAGGCCGCCCCGGTCGTCACCTTCTCCTCGCCGAAGATCAACTCTTCCGCCACGCGCCCGCCGAACAGGCCGGCCAACAGCGCCTGCAGCTCCACCTTGGACTGGCTGTACTTGTCCCGCTCGGGCATGAAATGCGCCACGCCCAGCGCGCGGCCGCGCGGGATGATCGATACCTTGTGCAGCGGATCGTGGTGTTCGAGGTTCAGCATCACCAGCGCGTGTCCGCCCTCGTGATAGGCGGTGAGCTTCTTCTCGTCCTCGCTCATCACCATGGACCGGCGCTCGGCGCCCATCATCACCTTGTCCTTGGCGTCTTCGAGGTCCGACATGGTGACGAAACGCTTGTCGCGCCGGGCTGCAAGCAGCGCGGCCTCGTTGACGAGGTTGGCGAGGTCGGCGCCCGAGAACCCGGAGGTGCCGCGCGCGATGGTCTTGGCGTTGGCGTCCGGGGCCAGCGGCACCTTCTTCAGATGCACTTTCAGGATTTTCTCGCGGCCCAGTATGTCCGGATTCGGCACGACAACCTGGCGGTCGAAGCGGCCGGGCCGCAAAAGCGCGGGGTCGAGCACGTCCGGGCGGTTGGTGGCCGCGATCAGGATGACGCCTTCATTGGTCTCGAAGCCGTCCATTTCGACCAGGAGTTGATTGAGCGTCTGCTCGCGCTCGTCATTGCCGCCGCCGAGGCCGGCGCCGCGATGGCGCCCGACGGCGTCGATCTCGTCGATGAAGATGATGCAGGGCGCATTCTTCTTGCCTTGCTCGAACATGTCCCGGACCCGGCTTGCGCCGACGCCGACGAACATCTCGACGAAGTCGGAGCCGGAAATCGTGAAGAAGGGAACATTCGCTTCGCCCGCGATGGCCCTCGCGAGCAGCGTCTTGCCGGTGCCGGGCGGTCCCACCAGCAGCACGCCCTTCGGGATGTGGCCGCCGAGGCGCTGGAACTTCTGCGGGTCGCGCAGAAATTCGACCACTTCCTCCAGCTCTTCCTTGGCTTCGTCGATGCCGGCGACGTCCTCAAAGGTGACGCGGCCGGACTTCTCGGTCAGCATCCGCGCTTTCGACTTGCCGAAGCCCATGGCGCGTCCGCCGCCGGACTGCATCTGGCGCATGAAGAAGATCCACACGCCGATCAGCAGCAGCATCGGGAACCAGGAAATCAGGATAGAGACCAGCGAGAGCCCGTCGTCGGGCGGCACCGCATTGATCCGCACACCGCCCTTGCGCAGCCGTTCCACGAGGCCCGGGTCATCCGGCGTATAGGTGGTGAAGCGCTTGCCGTCCTTGGTCTGGCCGACGATCGTGCGGCCCTGGATCGTCACCTCCTCGACATGGCCGGCCTCGACCTGGGCGATGAAGTCCGAGAACGGAACGCCGCTCTGCCCGTTGCGCCCGCCCGAACCCTGGAAGACGTTGAAGAGCACGATCAGCAGGACGCCGAGCACGAGCCATATCGCAATATTCTTGCCCATCGTCTTCAGCGAACGCCTCCGGCCGGCATGGAACGGTGAGGGGGTATCCCAATTCTAGTTAAGTCGCGCGCAACTGGAAACAAGAGCGAATCCCGAGCCCGCCAGCGCAGAGCGCGGTCGGAATGTCGCATAAGGATATACCGTGTCGTCAAGCCCATATGCCGAATCATCCGATTCCAGACGCCGGCCCCCCTCGGAGAAGAAGGCCGGCAATGCGCGGTCGAGCGCGGCCGGCCAGGGCCGCCGAGACCCTGGCGGCGCAGCATATGTCCGCCGCGCCACCGCGACCGTCGACGGCCCCGGATTGACGACCTGGAAACGTCCGTCCCAGAGCCCCTGCCCGCAGGGACCGAGCGTCAGCGTTTCCCGAATCCGACCGGCCTCCCGGCCGCACCACCAGCCGGAGCGGGCTGGAATCAGGGCGCAGCCTCCCAGCGTGGCCGCCGGAATCGTCTCCGCAAGCCGCGCCGCAAGCCTGGCCAGTCTAGCGCTGCGGGGCGGGTGAACCCGGCCGCCAACGGTGGCGAGCAGACGCCCGAGCGCGGCTTCGCCGACCGGCGAGGCGAGCATTCGGGCGATGTCGACGCGCGCGATGCCGCTGTCGTGTAGTTCGACCGTCTGCACCAGCAAGTCGGCTATCCGCTCCTCCCGCAGTCGCCGCGAGGACGCCCGTTCGGCCGCCTTGCGGCCCATATTGCCCCGTTGTGCGGCCGTCATCGTGGCGCGCAGCCGGCCCCGCGCCGAAGACGGCCCCAGATTCGTCGGATCGTCCGTCCACTCGACGCCGAGACGGGTCAGATACGCCTCAAGGTCGCCGCGGGGCCGCGCCAGCAACGGGCGCAGCCGCCGCACATCGGGAAGCTCGCTGACGGGCGCCATGGCGGCGAGGCCGGGCTCGCCGCTGCCGCGTTCGGCCCGCATCGCCGCCGTTTCACCCTGATCCTCCAACTGGTGGCCGACCAGAAGGTGCAAGGCTCCGGCATCCCGGCAGGCCTCGGCGAGCAGCCGGTAGCGGACTTCGCGCGCTGCGGCCTGCCTGTTTCGGGCCGCGAGCGATCCGGTGCGGACGACGATTCGGTGCGGAATATCGAACCGGGAAAGCCGGGCGCCCGCTTCGGCCGCTTCATCGGCGGACCCGGGCCTGAGGCGGTGATCGACGGTGACGGCGAGGAGGTCTCCGCCGCGCGCATCGGTCCAGGCTTTGGCCATCAACGCGAGCGCCATGCTGTCGCGGCCGCCGGATACGGCGACGACGATGCGCGGCTTGCGCTCGAACGGGCCGAGCCGGTCCATGGCAATGTCGAACGCCGGGTCGGGCGGGGGGATATTTGCGGGAGCGCAGCGGCCGGAGAACGGCGCGGCGGGAGTCAGCACTTGAGCCGCCGGCGCTCGGCGTCGGCGGCGGCAATGACGGCTGGCGGCGCCAGCTTGTGCTTGCGCGAGAGCCGGGAAAGCGCGATGCAGGCTTCCTCGCGCTTGTCGAGTGCGGCAAGCGCCCGGCCGAGCTTCAGCAGATTGTCGGGAGCCTTGGGGCCTTCGGGGTCCCTTTCGTAAGCGAGCAGGAACTGCTGTGCAGCGGCGCCGTGCTTTCCCTGCCCGGCAAGGCTCGCCGCCAGCCAGTGCCTGGCATTGTTGGCCAGATTGTGCTCGGCAAAGTCCTCCAGGAAAGTCGCAAAGACCTGCTCGGCTTTCGCCAGGCGCGCCTGGAGCAGCAGGTTCCGCCCTTGTTTGTACAGCTCCAGCGCGCCGCCTCCCGGCAGTCCGGCCGGCGCGGCCGCCCCGGCGTCGTCCGTCGAAGCGGCCGGGGGAGTCGCGCGGCCGGTATCGGCTGCCGGAGGTTCGGGGCGTTCGGCCGGTTGCTGCGCCGCCGCGCGTTCAAGCGTCTCCACGCGCAACTCCATGCCGTCGAGACGGCGCTGGAGCCGCTCGACGGTGTTGTTGAGAGCGCGCAATTCGCGCTCATACGCCGAGAGCCGCTTCCCGATATGCCGAGCGTAATCCGCCGTCTGCGACATCGCCGCGGAGGGCAGGATGCAAAGCAGCAGAAACGCCAGGACGCGCATGGTCGAATCAGTCGAGGATCACCACCGCACGGCGGTTCCTCGCCCAGGCTTCTTCATTCGATTCGACCGCGACGGGCCTTTCCTTGCCGTAGCTGACGATCCGGACCCGGTGGGCGTCGATGCCGGAGGCGAGCAGATAGCTGCGCACCTCGGCGGCGCGCCGTTCGCCGAGCGCCAGGTTGTATTCGCGGGTGCCGCGCTCGTCCGCGTGGCCTTCGACAACCACAGACAGGCTGCCGTGCGCGGTAAGCCAGTTCGCCCAGGTTGAAACCTGGTCCTGCGCCTCGCCGTTCAGGTCGTGCTGGTCGTAAGCGAAATGCACCCGGTCGCCGATAACCTGTTGCAGTTCTTCTGCCGACCCCGGCGGAGGCGCCAGCGTCCTTGAGTCGACCCCCTGGTCCTGCTTGGCCGCTGCCTGGGTTCCCGCTGTGGCTGCAGGCGGAGCGGCCGCCTCGCCGTCGTCCAGCTCCGATCCCGTTTCGCAGGCAGTGAGCAGCACCAGCGCCAGAGCCGGCGCCAGCAGTTTCATCGACATCCGAAATCTCCTTCTGTTTCGCGGCGAATAAGCCGGCCGCGAATCGGCGCCATTGTGCGGCATTCGATACTCGGCACAAGGGTATTCACGGGGAAATCGGCGACCAGGCCGGGTCGGATGCGTCGGTGTCCGACTCGATCCGGCGCGGGGCGCCTCCGGTGATGTTGACCTGCCACAATCCGGGCGAGAAACCCACCCGGCGATCTTGGGCGCTGTCCTGTTTGAAATAGGCCAGCACCCGGCCGTTCGGCGACCAGGTCGGCCCTTCGGCGTGGTAGGCCGAATCGAGGATTCTCACTTCGGCGCCGTCGGGGCGCATGGCGCCGATATGGAATTGCCCGCCGAGAATCTTGGTGAAGGCGATGAGGTCGCCGCGCGGCGACCAGACCGGCGTGGCGAACCGGCCCTTGCCGGTGCTGATCCGGCGCGGCTCCGAGCCGTCGGCGTTCATGATATAGAGCTGCTGCTTGCCGCTTCGCTTGGACTCGAACACGATCCGGGAGCCGTCCGGGCTGTAGGAGGCAGCCGCGTCTATGGCGGCGTTGTGCGTGAGGCGCGTGAGCGAGTGCGTACCGAGGTCCATGGAGAAGATGTCGGAATTGCCTTCTTCCTGGGTCATCGTAATCAGCACGCTGTTTCCGTCCGGCGAGAAGCGTGGCGCATACTGCATTCCGGGGAACCGGCCGAGCGCTTCGCGCTGGTTGGAGTCGATGTTCAGGATGTGCACGCTCGGCGGCTGGTTCGGGCGGTCGTAGGAGAGATAGACAATTTCCTGCTTCGTCGGCGAGAAGCGGGGCGTCAGCACGAGATTGGCCCCGTCGGTGAGGTAGCGCGCGCGCGCGCCGTCCTGGTCCATCAGCACGAGCCGTTTCCGGCGCCGGTCTGCCGGGCCCGTTTCCGAGACGAAGACAATGCGGCTGTCGAAATAGCCCTCCTCGCCCGTGACCTGCTTGTAGACGGCGTCGGCGATCTTGTGGGCGAGGCGGCGCCAATTCTCCGGCAGCGTCGTGTAGGTTACGCCGACGAGTTGCTGCTGGGTGAACACGTCCCAGAGCCGGAACAGGGCGTGCAGGCGGCCGTCCGGCTGCATGGAGGTTTCGCCGACGACCAGCAGATGCGCGCCGACGACGCGCCAATTGTTGAAGTCCGGGCGACGATCGGCATCATCGGGACGGGAGAGGAATGCGTCCTCGGGGATTCCCCTGAAGAGCGCGGAGCGCTCCAGGTCGGCGCGAACGACATCGGCTATGTCGTCCCCGAAACGGGCGGCTTCCTTGTCCGCGCCGGAGAACGGCGCAATCGCAATCGGCACCGGATCCGGAACGCCTTCGGTGATGTCGATGGTCACCTGCGCCGCAGCCGGCCAGGCAGCCGCCAGCGGCGCCAGGAGCACGGCGAGACGGAGAAACGGGAGTGGCATGGTCTGCGGCCTCCTCGTCTATTGCATTCGGTGCGGATCGAACCGCAGGGTCAGTAGCTTCCACAGCGCCATCTTGCCCTGAGGCACGTCCAGCTGCTCGCAAAACGGATGGCGCAGCGCGCGTTCCGCGCGCTCCCGAGCGGCCCGGTAGCTGCGGCTGCTCTTGCCGTCCACGGTCTCGATCGAAGTGACGCGCCGGTCCGGGCCAAGCGCGACCTGGAGCACGACGATATGGCGCTCGGAAGGGGCGAGGCCGGGGATCGTTTGCCAGCAGCGTGAAAGCTGCCGGAACAACCGGTGCTTCTCGGAAACGGTAAACACGGCCTCCTCGGCGTGCTCGCGCGCGGGCGGCGTCTTGTCCGTCAAGGCGGTTCGCAGCTTGTCGAGTTCGTCCGCGCGCGCTGCTTTGCGGAGCGCCGCCAGTTCATCCGGCGGGTCCTCGGGCGCGGCTTCCGGCAACGGAGGCGGCTCAGGCGTCGGTTGGGGCGGCTTGGGGGACGGCTTCATCCGCGCCTGCTGCTGGGGCGGGCGCTGCGGCACGGGCGCGGGTTTCGGGTCGGGGGCCGGCGGCTCGGGCTCGGGTTCCGGAGGGAGCGGCGCCGCTACGGGTTCGGGCAGGGGCGGCGGTTCCGGCTCCGGCGGCTCCGGCGCCAGCGCTGCGACCTGCATAAGTTCCTCCGGCGGCGGCGCTTCCGTGGGCGGCGCTTCGACAGGCGGGGGCTCCGCCACCGCCGGCTCGGGCTCCGGAGGCGCTTCGGGAGGCAATGGCTCCGCCGGCGGCAAGGGCGCCTTCGCCTCCGTGCGCTCGCTCACCGCCGTGACCGTGACCGGGATCGGCACTTCCACCGGGTCGGGCGAGTCGTGCAGCGCCGGCAGCCCGACGGCGGCCAGGACCAGGAGGCCGATATGGGCAAGCGCCGAGATGAGCAGGCTCGAATGCGTCATTGGGAAGCCGCCGCGCGCGGCAGCTCCGCCATCAGCGACACCTTGTCGAAACCCGCGGCCGCCAGTGCGCCCATGACCTCCATCACCCGCCCATAGGCGATGGCCCGGTCGCCGCGGATATAGACATAGGTGTCGCTGCGCGCGCCCATAATCGCGTGCAGCTTCGCCGCGAGCCGGTCGAGGTCCACCTCGGTCTCCTGGATATGGACCCGGCCTTCGGCATCGACGGTGACCACCAGCGGCTCGTCGAGGTCCGTAAGCTGTGCGGCCTCGGTCTCGGGCAGGTCCACCGGTACGCCGACGGTGAGCAGCGGCGCGGTGATCATGAACACGACCAGCAGCACCAGCATGACATCGACCAGCGGCGTCACGTTGATCTCGCTCATCGGGCGGTATCTGCGCCCGCGCCGACCCGGTCCTCCAAGGGAAGCGGCCATGTCACCCGGCCTCCGAGGAGAACTCGCGCGAGGTGACGGTGACCACATCGGCGACGAGTCCGTCCAGCCTCGCGCCGTAGCGGTTGATGTCGTTCGAGAGCTTGTTGTAGGCGACGACCGCCGGAATCGCGGCGACCAGCCCGAGCGCGGTCGCGAACAGCGCTTCGGCGATGCCCGGCGCAACGACGGCGAGGTTGGTCTGCTTGGACGCCGCGATGGCGGCGAAGCTGTTCATGATGCCCCATACCGTGCCGAACAGGCCGATGAACGGCGACACCGACCCGACGGACGCCAGGAAAATCATGTGTCGTTCGATACGGTCCATCCAGCGGCCGGCCTCGACCGTCATCACCCGTTCGACCCGTGCCTGCAGCGCCTCGCGCGCCGCTGTGTCCGGCGGCGCGCCGCCGCCGAGCGAGCCTTGCAGCTCCAGCATCGCCTCGCTGAAGACGCAACTCATCGGATCGCGGTCCCTGTGTCCGACTTCGTTGTGCAGGTCTTCGAGCGACGCGACCGACCAGAACGACTCCTCGAATTTCCGAGCGTCGCGGTTGAGGCGGCGCATCCGGCGCCCCTTGTCGAAGATGACCGCCCAGGACATGACGGAAGCGAGCAGCAGCACCAGCATCACGGCCTTGACGACGAGATCGGCCTGCAGAAACAGGCTGAACGGCGACAGCGTGTCCGCTGCCGTAATCGAACCGGAGACCAGACCTTGCACCAGCGCATCGTCCATCGCCTGTCTAACCTTCTCCCATGTCGTCGCACAATTGAGTAAAAACATGGCGTAATTGCGTCGGGAGCCGTCTGGGACGGCCATTTTCGCCGAGGCTGACGATGCAGATGCGAATCGTCGCCAGCAACTCGCCAGCCCGCCATATACTCTGCGTCAGCCTTAATGTCGCGCCGCCGACGCTCACCGGCCTCGTGCGCACTTCGAGCGCGTCGTCCAGCCCGGCGGGCCGGTGGTAGCGGATGGTGCAATCGACCACGGCGAACGCGATTTGGCGGTTGGTGAAGCCGAGTTGCCGCAGCAATTCGGTGCGGGCGCGTTCGGCAAAGCGAAGATAGGCAGCGTGATAGACGATGCCGCCTGCATCGGTGTCCTCATAGTAGATGCGGACCGGAAAGACATGGTCCTCCCGGCCGGGCCGCCCGCACTCGGGATCAGCCCCCATCGAACAGGTCCCCCGCGCTCCGGGGCGGCGAGAGGCCGAGGCACCCCCATCCCTGCCGCGACAGCATGCGCCCGCGCGGCGTGCGCAGCACCAGCGCTTCCCGGATGAGATAGGGTTCGACCACCTCCTCCAGCACATCGCGCTGTTCGGCGAGTGTGGCCGCAAGCGCTTCGGCTCCGGCGGGACCGCCGCCATAGACTTCCGCCAGGCAGCGCATATAGCGCCGGTCCATGGCGTCGAGGCCGAGCCGGTCCACTTCCAGTTGCACGAGCGCGGCGTCGGCTGCCACGGCATCGATCTCGCCGCGTCCCGCCACGGCGGCGAAGTCGTGCACCCGGCGCAACAGCCGGCCCGCGATGCGCGGCGTGCCGCGCGCCCGCCGCGCGATCTCCAGCGCGCCGGCCTCGCTCGCCGGAACGCCGAGCAGCCCCGCAGCGCGCGCCACGATCCTCGCCAGTTCCTCCGGTTCGTAGAAGTCCAGGCGCAACGGGATGCCGAAGCGCTCGCGCAGCGGCGTGGTCAGCAGGCCGGCGCGCGTCGTGGCGCCTACCAGTGTGAAGGGCGGCAGGTCGATCCGCACCGAACGCGCGGCCGGCCCCTCGCCGATCATCAAGTCGAGCTGGCAATCCTCCAGCGCCGGGTAGAGGATTTCCTCGACCGCCGGGTTCAGGCGGTGGATCTCGTCGATGAACAGCACATCGCGCGGCTGGAGGTTGGTGAGCAGCGCAGCGAGGTCGCCGGCGCGCAGGATGATCGGCCCGGAGGTGGCGCGGAAGCCCACGCCGAGTTCGCGGGCGACGATTTGCGCCAGCGTGGTCTTGCCGAGGCCCGGAGGCCCCACGAACAGCACATGGTCGAGCGCCTCGCTGCGGCCCCTGGCCGCGTCGATGAAGACCTTGAGGTTCCGCCGCAGCCGTTCCTGGCCCACGAAGTCGTCCAGCGTTCCGGGGCGGAGCGCGACGTCCCGGTCTCCGGGGCGGTGTTCGGGCGACACGCTCCGCTCCGCCGTCACCGCACAAGCTCCCCGAGGCTCGCCCGCACGAGGTCGTCGAAGGCAGCCGTCTCGCCGAGGCTGCGCCTTGCCGCCGCCGCTGCCGCGTGGGCTTCGGAGCGCCCGTAGCCGAGATTGACCAGCGCCGAGAGCAGCTCATCCCCGCCGCCCGCACCGGCGGCGCCGGGCATGGCGAGCCCCGCGGCGGGGATGGCGGCCTTGCCCTTCACTTCGTTGACGATGCGCGCGGCCAGCCTCGGGCCGACGCCCTCGGCGCGGGTCAGCGCCTTGCGGTCGTCGGCGAGGACGGCGGTCAGCAGCTCCTCCGGCGCAAGCGCCGAAAGCAGCGCCAGCGCCACGCGCCCGCCTACTCCCTGGACGCCGGTCAGATGGCGGAACCAGTCCCGTTCGGCGGCGTCGGCGAAGCCGTAAAGCGTGATCGAGTCCTCCCGGACCCTCGTCTCGACCAGCAGCGTCGCGTCCCGGCCGTTCTCCAGCCGCCCGGCCGTGCGGCTGGAGGTGTGAACGACATAACCGACGCCGGCGACATCGACGACCAGCGCCTCGCCGTCGCCGAGATCGACGGTTCCTGTCAGGCGCCCGATCATCCGGCCGCTGCGAACGGCAGACGGTGCGCATGGGCAATTGCTACCGCCAGCGCATCCGCTGCGTCCGCGCCCGCCGGTTCGCAACCGGGCAACAGCAGGCGGACCATGTACTGCACCTGCGCCTTGTCCGCCCCGCCTCCGCCGACCAGCGCCTTCTTGACGCTGCGCGGCGCATATTCCGCCACCGGCAGGCCGGCATTGGCCGACACCACCAGCGCGGTTCCGCGCGCCATGCCGAGCTTCAGCGCAGCGCTCGCGCTGCGATGGACGAAAACCTCCTCGACCGCCGCCATGTCCGGCGCGAACTCCTCGATCACTTCGGTGAGGCCGGCGAAGAGCGCGGCCAGCCGGTCCGCCATTTCGGCCGTCGGGTCGGGCTTCAGTTCGCCGTTAGCAACATGCGAAAGACGCCCGCGGCCCGCATCGACGATCCCCCAGCCCGTGACCCGCAAGCCGGGGTCGAACCCGATGACGCGCTCGCCGCCGGTCATTCGGCGAGCCTGGCGAGCACCTCGTCCGATACCTCGTAGTTCGCCGAGACGTTCTGCACGTCGTCATGGTCGTCGAGCGCCTCAAGGAGCTTGAACAGCACGGCGGCGGGTTCGTCCCCGACAGGAACCAGGGTTTGCGGCTTCCAGATCAGCCGCGCCGCCTGCGGCTCGCCGACGGACAGCTCCAGGGCCTCGCGCACGGCGTGCAGGTCTTCCGGCGCGGTCAGCACATCGTGGCCGTCGCCGTCGGACACCATGTCGTCCGCCCCGGCTTCGAGGGCCGCCTCGAATATCTCGTCGCTGCCGGCCCCATCCCCGGCGAAACGGATCAGCCCCGCCCGGTCGAACAGGAAGCTCACCGAGCCGGTCTCGCCGAGCGACCCGCCATTCTTGGAGAACGCGGCGCGGACATCCGCGGCCGTGCGGTTGCGGTTGTCGGTCAGTGCCTCGACGATCACCGCGACGCCGGCCGGCCCGTATCCTTCGTAGCGCACCTCTTCATAGACGGCGCCCCCGTCGTCGCCGGCGGCGCGCTTCATCGCCCGGTCGATACGGTCGCGCGGCATGTTGGCGGCGCGGGCGGCCTGGATCGCGGACCGCAGGCGGGGGTTCGAGTCGGGGTCCGGGGAACCGAGCTTCGCCGCGACCTCGATCTCGCGCCCGATCCTGGTGAACAGGCGCGCGCGCTTCGCATCCTGCGCGCCCTTGCGGTACATGATGTTCTTGAATTGCGAATGTCCGGCCATCGGCCTGCCGCCCCCTTGCCGCCGGGATTCCGGGAACCGTGGCTATATAACGCAGGCGGGCAGGGTCTGCGAGAGCCGGCCTCCGACGCGCACCGGCTCGGCCCGAAGCGCAAGCCCCGTCCGGTCGTCGGTCTCGACGAACAGGCCGCATACGGTGGCCGGGCCGGCCGCCGGCTCCGGCCGTCCGCCCGACATCTTGCGCACGAAGCGGCGCATCGGCTCGTCCTTGGCCATGCCGATGACGGAGTCGTAGTCGCCGCACATCCCGGAATCGGTCTGGTAGGCGGTGCCTTTCGGGAACACCGTGACATCGGCGGTCGGGACATGCGTGTGGGTGCCGACCACGACCGACACGTCGCCGTCGAAGAAATGCCCGAACGCCATCTTCTCGCTGCTCGCCTCGCCGTGGAAGTCGATCAGGATCGCATCGGCCGCGCCGCCCAGCGGATAGCGCTTGATCGCGCGCAGCACGGCCGCGAACGGGTCGTCCAGCGGGTCCATGAACAGGCGCGCCATCGCGTTGACTACGACCGCCCGGCGCCCGTCTTCGAGCACGACCTCCGCGAGGCCGCGCCCCGGCGTGCCGGGCGGGTAGTTGATTGGGCGGAGCAGCTTCGGCTGCTTCTCCATATAGGGGATGATTTCCTTGCGGTCCCAGACATGGTTGCCGGACGTCACGATGTCGGCCCCGGCCTTGTACAGCTCCTCGACCATGTCCGGCATCATGCCGATGCCGTGGGCCATGTTCTCGCCGTTGACCGCGGCCAGGTCCACGGCGAGCCGGCGGCGCAGCTCCGGCAGCTGCGCCGCCACCGCATCGCGGCCGGACCGGCCCACCACATCGCCGAGAAAAAGAATGCGCACGTCATGGTCTCCGTTCGAAATATCCAAGGCCGGCTTCCGTTACGACGCCGGCAAGCGGCCGGTCTTCCGGCCCGACCGGCACGGCCGCCACTTCCTGATCAGCATAGGCTGCGCCGATGGCCAGCGCACCGGTCGCCGCGATGGTCCGGTCGTAGTAGCCGCCGCCGTAGCCGAGCCGGTTGCCGCAGGCGTCGAAGGCCAGCAGCGGCACGAGCAACACATCCGGCTCCGCCGGCGGGCCCGTCGGCTCCGAAAGCCCGAAAGGACCGGGAGCCAGCCTGTCGCCCGGCCGCCAGAGGCGGAAGGTGAGCGCCGTGCCGCGAGGACCGGTCACCGGCAGCGCAATCGGCCGGCCGAGCGCCAAAAGCAGCGGGCGGGGATCGATTTCCCCCCGGACCGGCCAGTAACCGGCGATGCACTGGCCTTCGAGCGCCGCCCCCGGGTGGAGCGCGGCCGGCGGGAAGCCGGCGCGCCGCCGGAGCATTTCGCGGCGCATGGCCGTCTTGGCGAACCCAAGCGAAGCCGCCCTGGCCGTCGGTCTCAAACCAATCCTCCGGGACCCTCGCTAACGAGGTGGGCGTCGTGTGCCGAAACCGGGGTTCCGACAGGGACAACTCCCTGGAGTTTCGGTAACGGCCCCAGGATATCGTTGGCCTGACGCACCGGGCAGCTTCAACGCGAAACTAGGCGGGCGCGAGCCTGGATGCAACCGTTTCGAGCTTGTCGGCGAGGTATTCCAGCGCCATGGCCAGCTCTTCCAGATCCGGCGCCGCAGCCTTCCGGGCCGACTGCTCCTGGATGAGGTCGTCGGCCAGCATCACGCTCGCCATGATGACGAGGTTGAGGTCGTTGACTCGGCCCATCTGGGTCGAAAGTTCGCCGACTCCGGCGCTCAGCAGCGCGCCCGCGGCGCGAATCCGCTCTTGCTGGCCATCATCGCAAGCGAGGCTGTATTCCTTCCCGTTGATGACGACGGCGACCTGGGCCAAGGCCGTTACTCCCCGCTTTCGACCGCCGCATCGAGGCGGGCGATGGCGGCGTCCAGGCGCGTTGCAACCCGGCTTTGCAGGGCCCGGAGCGCGGCGAGCTCGGCCTCCGCCTCGGCACTGCCGGCCGGAGCCGTATCGAGACGCTCCAGCGCGGCGTCGATGCGCGAGAGCGCTGCTTCGATACGCGAGATGGCCGCCTCGCTTCCGGTCATGCGGTTTTCGATCCCTAATCCGTCCTTATTTGACAGGCGGCGCGCGCCAGCGTCAACAAACCGCTGTCCTGCCGTGTTGACGGCGGCTGTCCGGGACAGGCATTTTGCCCCACCCGACGCCTCCGATCCTGGACCTCCTTGAGACCCCCCATGTCCGCCAGACCCGATCTCGCCGCGATGGCGAATGCCTTGCGCGCGCTTGCGATGGACGCTGTCGAGCAAGCGAATTCCGGCCATCCGGGCATGCCGATGGGCATGGCGGACGTGGCGACGGTGCTGTTCACGCGCTATCTGCGCTACGATGCCGGTACTCCCGACTGGCCGGACCGGGACCGGTTCGTGCTTTCCGCCGGCCACGGCTCGATGCTGCTTTACGGCCTGCTGCACTTGGCCGGCTATCCCGGCATGGACATGCGCGAGATCGAACGGTTCCGCCAGCTCGGCAGCGCGACGCCGGGGCATCCGGAATACGGCCACAGCCCCGGCGTCGAGACCACGACGGGCCCTCTCGGGCAGGGCATCGCCACGGCCGTCGGCATGGGCATCGCCGAGCGCGCGATGAATGCCGCCTTCGGCGACGGTCTGGTGGACCACCGCTGCTGGGTGGTGGCGAGCGACGGCGACATGATGGAAGGGGTGTCGCACGAGGCCGCGGCGCTGGCGGGCCACCTCCGGCTCGGCCGGCTGATCGTCCTTTATGACGACAACGGCATCTCCATCGACGGGCCGACCGCGCTTTCCATGTCCGACGACCCGGCGCGGCGTTTCGAGGCCTGCGGCTGGCATACGGTCGCCTGCGACGGCCACGATGCCGCGGACATCGCCCGCGCCATCGACGCTGCGCACGCCGATCCGCGCCCGTCCCTCGTCTCCTGCCGCACCACCATTGCGAGGGGCGCGCCGACCAAGGCGGGGACGGCCGCCTCGCACGGCGCGCCGCTCGGCGCGGACGAGGTTGCGGCGGCGCGCGAGGCGCTCGGCTGGAACCACGCCCCCTTCGTCATCCCGGAAGCGATCGCCGCAGCCTGGCGCAAAGCCGGCGCGAAGGGCCGCGCGGCGCGGGAGGCCTGGCAGGCGCGGCTGGCGGCGAGCGCGGACCGGGCGGAATTCGAGCGGCGAACCGCCGGCGCGCTGCCCGCCGGCTTCGAGGCCGCGATGGCGGAATACAAGGCCGGTTTGCTGGCCGACCCGCCGAAGCTGGCCACCCGGCAGGCGTCGCAACGGACGCTCGGCGCGGTGAACGCGGCCCTGCCGGACACCATTGGCGGCTCTGCGGACCTCACGGGCTCGAACGGCACGCTCACGCCCGGCCTCGAGCCCTGTTCCGCCGACAATTACGGCGGCCGCTACCTGCATTACGGCGTGCGCGAGCACGGCATGGCGGCGGCGATGAACGGCATGGCGCTGCATGGCGGCTTGATTCCCTACGGCGCCACCTTCCTGACCTTCACCGACTATTGCCGCCCGTCCATCCGGCTCGCGGCGCTGATGGGGGTGCGGTCGATCTTCGTCATGACGCACGATTCCATCGGCCTCGGCGAGGACGGGCCGACGCACCAGCCCATCGAGCATCTGGCGAGCCTGCGCGCCATGCCGGGCCTCGTCACGATGCGCCCGGCGGACGCGATGGAAACGGCGGAATGCTGGGAGGTCGCGCTCTCGCTGAAGGGACCGTCCGTGCTCGCGCTCACGCGCCAGGGCGTGCCCGCCGTCCGCACCGGGCCGGCGGCGGAGAACCTGTCGGCGCGCGGGGCCTATGTGCTCGCCGATTGCGAAGGCGAGCCGGCGGCGGTGCTGATCGCGACCGGCTCCGAGGTCGGGGTCGCGATGGAGGCCAAGGCGGCGCTCGACGGGTCGGGCGCGCCGGCGCGCGTGGTCTCCATGCCGTCCATGGAGCTGTTCGAGCGCCAGAATGCGGCCTATCGCGCCCTCGTGCTGCCGGAAGGGCCGGTCCGCGTCGCGGTCGAGGCGGCGGCATCCTTCGGCTGGGAGCGTTATGTCGGGCCGCGCGGGGCGGTCGTCGGAATCGACGGTTTCGGCGCGTCGGCGCCGGCGCCGGCGCTGTATGAGCATTTCGGCATCACTGCCGACCGGGTGGTCGAGGAAGTGCGCGCCCGGCTCGGCTGAGCTTCGAGCGCCAAACGAACAGGGGAGTAAGGGGCATGACGGCCAGGGTCGCAATCAACGGTTTCGGGCGTATCGGCCGGCTGGCGCTGCGCGCGGCGCTGGAGTCGGGGCGCAACGACCTCGAATTCGTCGCGGTCAACGATCTGGGATCGGTCGAGGCGAATGCACATCTGCTCAAATACGATTCGACCCACGGCGCCCTGCCTTTCGAGGTCAAGGCGTTCGGCAGCCGGATCGAGGTCGCCGGGCGGTCGATCGAGGTGCTGGCCGAACGCAATCCGGCGGAACTGCCCTGGGGCAGGCTCGGCATCGACATCGTGCTCGAATGCACCGGCATCTTCGCCAGCCGGGCCAAGGCGGCGGCGCATCTGGAGGCGGGCGCGCGCAAGGTGCTGGTCTCCGCTCCGGCGGACAATGCGGACCTCACGGTCGTCTATGGCGTCAATCATGACGGGCTGCAGGCGGGCCACGCCGTCGTCTCCAATGCTTCCTGCACGACCAACTGCCTGGCCCCGGTGGCCCAGGTGCTGCATCGCGCGGTCGGCATCGAGCGCGGCTTCATGACGACGATCCACGCGTTCACCGGCGACCAGGCGATCCTCGACACGCTGCATGGCGACCTGCGCCGGGCGCGGGCGGCGGGCCAGTCGATGATCCCGACCTCGACGGGTGCGGCCCGCGCCGTCGGGCTGGTGCTGCCGGAGCTGGCCGGCAAGCTGGACGGCACCTCGGTGCGTGTGCCGACCGTGAATGTTTCGCTGATCGACCTCAAGTTCGCCGCCGGGCGCAGCACGACCGAGGACGAGGTGAACGGGGCCATCGCGGAGGCGGCCGGGGGCCGGCTGAAGGACATTCTCGGCGTCAACGAGGCGCCGCTGGTCTCCGCGGACTTCAACCACGACCCCCGCAGCGCCGTGTTCGACGCGACCCAGACCAAGGTCATCGACGGCAGCTTCGTGCGCGTCATGGCCTGGTACGACAATGAATGGGGCTTCTCCAACCGCATGTCCGACACGGCCGCCGCCCTCGCCGCGGCCTGACGGGAGGCCGGCAGCCTTCAAGCGGGAGGGGAGGTGAAACGAACCCCAGTTCTCCTCGTCCCGCCCTGCCGGATTCACACATCCATGTCCGGCCGCTCCGCGCTGCGCGCCATCATCCGACGAAACGGGGAACCGAAATATTCACTTTTTGTTTCGCTAGAGGCTTGACCGGGGGGAAACTGTGCTAGAATGACCCCGAGAGCCGAGGCTTCCGGGGCCGCGTCTCTCGCTTCTGAAAAACCCGTCCGGAATGCACTGGCGAAGTGCGTCCGCTGTCTTGCGCGCGCCCGCGATGCGCGCGAGACAGGGTCACCCCCGAGCCGGGCGGCAACGGAACGAAGGAGACGCCCGAACATGACAAAACATGACATTTCATGACACTTCGTCAGGGGGCTCTCTCGTCATGCCCGGACTTGTTCCGGGCATCTCCCTCGGGGCCGGCGCCGCAGAGGAAATGGATGGCCGGAACACTCCCGGACTCGTTTCGGGGGCCGGCCATGACGGCGGGGTCGCCGGGCCGGGACAGCCTCCCGCCGGGGTCAGGCGGCCTGCGGGCGAGCGCCCTGGATCTGGGTGCGGTGCAGCAGGCGGCGCGTCGAGGCGTCGAACGGGTCCCGGCGGTGCATAGTGCAGCGATTGTCCCACAGCACCAGGTCGCCGACCCGCCAGCGGTGGCGGTAGGCGAAGCGGTCCTGCTCGACATGGCGCCACAATTCGTCCAGCAGCGCTTCCGACTCGGCAACGGTCATGCCCTCGATATACGAGTTGAGACGCCGCCCCAGATAGAGCACCGGCCGCCCGCTCTCCGGATGCACCGGCACGGCCGGGTGGCTCGCGCCCGGCGCCTGGCTCACATCTCTCACCTCGTCAAAGCCCGCGCGCAGATAGCCGCCCGAATTGACGCTGGAGTCATGGCGGAGGCTGGCGGCCTCCAGCCGGCGCCGCAAATCCGCCGGCAGCGCCTCCAGCGCGGCATACATGTTGAGGAACCAAGTGTCGCCGCCCTCCGGCGGGATTTCCAGCGCATAGAGCGCGCTCGCCTTGGGCGGGCGCTCCTCGTAGCTCATGTCGGTATGCCAGGACGCCTCGCCGGCGCCGAGCGAGCCGATCGGCTTGCCGTCCTTGACGATGTTGGAAATCACATAGAGTTCCGGTACGCCCTCCACCATCGTCTGGCCGTTCTCCATGATCGGCGCATGGTCGAGCCGGCCGAAGCGCGACGAGAAGGCGACGAAATCCGCGTCGGTCAGTTTCTGCCCGCGAAACACCAGCACCCCATGCGCGATCCAGGCGGCATGGACGGCGGCGAAAGTCTCGTCATCGAGCGGGCGGGAGAGGTCCACACCCTCGATCTCCGCCCCGAGCGCGGCGCCCGTCGGCACCGCTGCGACGATTTGCTCGACACCTTCCGGCATAGCTTCGGCCTCCCTGCTCGGCAACGCTTCGCAATGTCGGGCAAGCGCGGCGGCGGGTCAATGCGCTCGTCGCTTCGCAGTCCCCCTTTCCCGCTACGCAACAAGGACCGTAACTGCCCGGGATGTTTGCTATTGCTTTGGGCTTGCCTGGTTTTGTTTCAGGCGTATCGGATGTCCTTGACGAAGCTTTCGGGCGAGCCCATCGGGGTCTTGAGGACGCCCCGGCGCTGCTTTTGGGCTGTGCCGATGACGGCGCGCAGGAGGGCGAAGTCGTCGGCGGCGCGCCGGGAGCGGAAGCCGCCGGAGATTTTCTGTCGCCGTTTCATCATGCGCAGGCCGCGCTCGGCCTCATTGTTGGTGAAGGGCGCCGGCGCGTCGGTGAGGAAGCGCAGGGTCTCGTCCCGGCGCGCATGCAGGCGCAAGGCGAGGTTGAGGCCCTTGCGCCGCCTCGGCGTCCCGCACCGGCTGCGTGACGGGAGCGGCGTCCGGTCCTCATGGCGCTTCATCGCCTCGACAAGCAGCCGGTCGCCGCCGCGCACAATCCGCGCCAGCAACCGCCCCGGAACGGCAATGCCTCGCTCAAGAGCAGGGCCGCAATGTCCTCAAGACCCTGACAGGACCGCCTGAAAGCTTCATCGCAGACATCCTGTACGCCTGAACGAATCCCGGACCCGACCGCTGCAACAGCCGATATCCTGGGCAGTTACGGAATGTCATGCTCCGGCGTCTCCTTCGTCTCGTTGCCGCCCGGCTCGGGGGCGGCCCTGTTTCGCGCGTATCGCGCGAGGTGGCTGAACGCAGCTCTCCCGCGAGCTTCGGGCGGGTTTTTCGGAAGCGAGAGACGCGGCGCCGGAAGCCACCTCTCTCGAAACCATTCTGGTATTTTTTCTCCCCGGTCAAGCTCTCGAACGAAACAAAGAGTGAATATTGTGACTCCTTGTTTCGTTGGACAGGGGCGCGCAATGCGGAGCGGCCGGATACGGTCGGGTGAATCCGGCAGGCGTCGATGGCGCACTGTCGGCAGGCTGCCCGGTCCGGCCGGGCAACGGACCGGGGACCTACGGACCCGTCCAGTCGAACGGAATGTGCTTGGCCGAGTTGACGTCCCAGGAGAACCGGAAGCCGAAGGCGTCCACGTTGCACATGGTCGCCTTCCCCCAGGTGACAAGTTGCGGGCCCGGACCGGTTTCCGACCCCGGCGCGTTGGCGAGACGCGGATACTCGCCCGGATTGCTGGTCGGACCGGTCAGCGCCTCCGCCCAGGCCGTGACCTTGCCGGCAATATCCACGCCCCAGCGCGACTGGTCGGACGCGATCTCGAAGGAAATCCTGGCGCGCTCGCTGCCGACGAGTGTCCGGCCTTCGGTGAACAGCGCGCCCACCTTTCCGGGGAAACCGCCGGCGCGACCGCCGATGATGGCCGTCAGCGCCTCGGCCTGGGCATCGTCGGCGCGGTCGTCGATGAAGACGCCGGCACGGCCCGAAACCTTGCCCGCCCACAAGTCGCCGTCCCAGCGGCCGACGCGCACGAAGGCGAGGTCGTCGAGCGCCGTGTCCCCGTAATGGCCGCGCCTGACATGCCAGAAGAGGACCGATTCGCAATAGCCGTCATCCGGCGGCTGGGCGAAGGTGCAGGGACACGCCACGGCGCAACTGCAATTGTCGAACCAATCCCCCGCGATGCGCCAATTCGGCGTATCCGGCATGAGAGCCTCCCCGGTCGCGGCAACCCCGTTGCGGAGAGTATCGGCTTGCGGACGAAAGACGCAACCGGCCTTGCGGCGGCGCTGGCGTCCGGGGGCGGTCAGTCCTTGATGACATGCTCCTTCGTCACCACGAAGGCGAGGCGGGCTTCGTCGATGAAGGCGGCCTCGTCGGCGCGGGTGGCGGCATAGGCCTCCGAGGCGGCCGAGGCGCGCATGGCGTCCGTGTCGTCGAACCAGGTGATCGCGAGGCCGTCCAGCGGCGGCTGCCTGCCGTCGCGGTAGGCGCCGGGGCGGACATGGTTCTGCGCATAGCGGCGGATCTGGGCGATGCGGGCGGCGAGGGGGCCGTGGACGCCGCGCCAGTAGTCCCGGAAGGCGCCGACTTCCATGCCGGGCTTGCGAAGGACGAGTTCGATGTTCTTCACGCCGTCCGCCGGCCGCGCGCCGTCCACGATGACATGCTCCTCGACCAGCAAGGTCGCCATGCTGTCCCGGTCGATGAAGCGCGCCTCGTCCTCGCAGAGCGCCCGGAACTCCGGCAGGGCGGCGTTGCGGCGGAGCGTTTCCATGTCCTCCCACCAGGTCTCGGCCACGCCGTCGCAGGCCAGCTCGCCCTTTCGGTAGCCGCCCGGCAGCGGGTGGCTCTGGCAATAGCGCACCAGCCCCGGCATCTTCAGCACGGCCTTGGGATGTTCGTTCAGCCAGTAGGAGCGGAACGCCTCCAGCGCCATGCCGGGCTTGCGCTTGAAGACGATGGCGGCCTTGACGGTCATTGCCGGTCCTTTCCCCTTTTGCCGTGCTCAGACGGTCAGGTAGCCGCCGTCGGCGGCGATGGTGACGCCGGTGACATATTGCGCGAGGTCCGAGACCAGGAAGAGCACCGGGCCGGCGATATCCTCCGGCGTGCCGTGGCGGCCCATCGGGATATGCCGCATGAAGCGCGCCAGCATGTCCGGCTTCTTCTGGATGCCGTCCTCGTTGATCGGCGTGAAGACGAGGCCGGGCGCGACCGCGTTCACACGGATGCCGAACGGCCCGAGTTCCGCCGCCAGCCCCACGGTGAAGTTCTTCACCGCGCCCTTCGAGGTCGTATAGACGACCGAATTGGGGGTGTGGACACTGGACTGGATCGAGCCGGTGTTGACGATCCGCCCCTTCGTTTCCTTCAACTGCTCCAGGAAGGCGTGCGTCATGTAGAACAGGGCGTTCACATTGACCGCGATGGTGTCTTCCCAGTCCTGCCGCGCGGTGTTCGAGTAGAGGCCCGCCCGGCGCACGATGCCGGCATTGTTGAACAGGATCGAAGCGGGGGCGCTGAAATCGCGCCGCACCCGGCCGGCAAGGTCCTGGCAGGCCTCGGCGTCGGTTACATCCACCGCATAGCCCCGCGCCGCCGCGCCGATCTCGCCGGCGACCGCATCCGCCTTCGGGCCGGCGATATCGACGACCGCGACCTGCGCCCCGGCTTGCGCCAGCACATGCGCCGTGCCGCGCCCGATGCCGGAGCCGCCGCCGGTGATGACGGCGGTATGCCCGTCCAGCAGGCCCCCGGGGACGATCATCGCGCCGTCTCTTCGTCCACCGGGACCGTGTACATCAGCGGCAGGCGTCCGCCCTCGGCGAATATCGCCTGGCCGGTGACATAGGAGGATTCGTCGCTCGCAAGGAACAAGGCGACGGACGCGATCTCGTCCGGCTCGGCCGGGCGCCCTATGGGCGTGCGCGACAGCACCGTGCGGCGCGACTCAGGCGAAGAGAACACCATTTCGCGCATGAGCTCGGTGTTGGTGGAGCCGGGGCCGACGGCGTTGACGCGGATGCCCTTGTCGATGAGCGCGAGCGCCATGCCGGCGGTCATGTGATTCACTGCCGCCTTGCTGGTGCAATAGGGGATCTGGGTCGGGATCACGCGCTTGCCGGCAATGGAGCCGATGGTGACGATGGTCCCGCCGCCGCCCTGCGCCGCCATCTGGCGGGCCGCCGCCTGGGCGGTCAGCATCACGCCATTGACATTGACGCGCATCACCCGGTCGAAATCGGTTTCCTCCAGGTCGAGGAAGTCCGCCTCGCAGCCGATGCCGGCATTGGCGACCGCGATGTCGAGCCGCCCGTAGCGTTCGACGGCAAGCGCCACCATGTCCTTGAGGTCGCCGGAGCGGGTCACGTCGCAGGTCGTGGCCGAGCAGACGGCCGCGTCGTTCGAGACGGCGCGCGCGGCGGACTCGGCCCTGGCCCCGTCGATGTCGGAGAGCAGCACCTTTGCGCCCTCGCGGACGAAACGGGCGGCAATCGCCTTCCCGATCCCCTGTCCGGCTCCGGTGACGACGGCGACTTTGTCTTCGAGGCGCATAGGGTTCCTCCTGCTGCGGTTTGCGGTCCGCGCGGCGCGAACGCAGCATTGCATATCGACGGCGCGCTGCCCATATCGGCGGCGCAGGGCAGGAGGCGGCATGGGAGATTTCTCGGGATTGGGCCGGAAACGACTGGAGCGCATGGCCGCCGCCGGGCGCGAGGTGCGCGAGGCCGTCCGTGTGCTGGCGAACACGGACGACCATGTGGTTGGCGAAGTGCTGCGCCACCAGGACCCGTTCGAGGTCTGGGACCACTACCCGAAGGGCGATGTGTATGACTGGAAGACCCACAGCCAGTATTATTTCCACGCCCATCCGCCGTCCGAAAACCGTTTCCCGGAGCACGGCCATTTCCACACCTTCCTGCGCCCGAAGGGGATGCCCGTGGGCGTGAAGCCGGCGCCGGTGGACGGATTCGCCATGCCGGAGGACCCGGACGATGCGCTCAGCCACCTGGTCGCCATTTCGGTGGACGAGGACGGCCGGCCGCTGCGCCTGTTCACTACCAACCGCTGGGTGACGGGCGAGGTCTGGTACCGGGCCCGCGACGTGGTCCGGATGTTGGACCTGTTCAATATCGACCACGCCCGGCCCTCATGGCCGGCGAACCGCTGGGTGACGGCGATGGTGGCGCTCTTCCGCCCGCAGATCGAGGAGTTGCTGCGCGAGCGCGACACCCGCATCGAACTGCACGCCCGCTTCCGCGCAGGCGGCGATGTCCACGAAGACCGCGACCTGGAAATGACCTCGGTGGCGGAAATCTCCGTGGACGAGCAGATCGAAGCCGTGGAGGCGGCGCTGGCGGCGGCTTGAGGAAGCGGCCGGTTTGGAACGAACAGAATACGAACTCGTTCGCAGACCGATCGCCGCCCCGGACGCCGACTGTCGCGGCCTCCGGGCGGTGAAACCGGGGCTCCCCCGCAATTCGTCGCCCCGACTCAAGGCGGGCGGCGGAGGGCGGCGCAGCGCTTGACTCCGGTTTCAATGTTCCTTATATATTCACAATAACTAAGAAAACATGCTGAGAGACATCATGACCTGAACGACCGGCGGCGGCTTGCGCCGCCCTTGCGCCGCAGCGAACCCGAATATGGAAAATCCCGACGGCCGAAGCAGGCGCGCGGGAGAAATGCGGCCGGGCGGCGCGGTGTCACGTTCGATTTCGGCGGGAAGGGGCCTCTCGTAACGATCAACCTTGGCGGAAAGCGGCTGCGGAGCCGGAAGAGGAGGAGAAGCGGCGATGGATGGATTGACCGGTGGATTGCCGGCGCGGCGGCGGGGCCGGGCGGTGAGCGAGGACCTGCGGGCGCTCGCGGTGGCGGCCGTGCTGCGCGAGGGCATGAGCATAGGCGCGGCGGCGCGGCGGTTCGGCCAGCCGCGGAGCAGCGTCAGCCTTTGGGTGAAGCGCTTTCGCGAGCGCGGCCATGTGCGGCCCGACAGGCGGGGCGGCAGCCGCTCGCGGATCGAGCTGGAACGGGAGCGGATCCTCCGCATTCTGAGGCAGCGGCCGAAGCTTTCCATGTACGGGCTGCGCGACGCGCTCGCCGCCGAGGGGCTGGCGTTCAGCGCGGTTACGGTGCAGCGCTTCCTGAAGCGCCACGGCCTGGACCGCAAAAGCCGCTGCGCCCGGCAGGACCGGCGGGGGACACGGCGGACCGCCCGATAGGCCCGGACTGCCCCGCCCGCGCGCAGGCGGGGGATGGATTGCCGTTACGGCGGCGGCGGCGCGCATCGCCCCGCCCGCGCGCAGGCGGGGGATGGTCGTTTATTCTGAGCCGGTCCATATCGGGCGGTAACCGGCCCGGACGGCCGCGGATGGGGAAGGGCATGGCATCGCTGCATGAATGGCTGGTCGGGGCGGCGTGGGAGTGCGGGTCGCCGGGGGCGTTGACGGCCGCTTACGGGCAGGCGCTGAACGCGGCGGGCGCGCCCGTCTGGCGGGTGCAGGTGGGGCTGCGCACGCTGCATCCCCTGCTGGTGGCGGAGAACCACACCTGGCGCGCGGATGCGGACGGCGTACAGGTCGCCTGCGTCACCTGCGAGACGGTGAGTTCGGACACCTTCCTGCGCAGCCCGCTCGCGCCGCTCTACGAGGGCGCGGGCGCCATTCGCTGCCGCCTTGCGGGCGGGCACGCCGCGCTCGATTATCCGGTCCTGCACGACCTGGCGGCGGCGGGCGCGACGGACTATCCGGCGCTGCCGATGTCCTTTTCCGACGGCCAGTTGAATGCGGTGACCTTCGCGACGCGGGCCGCCCGGGGCTTCGCACCGAGGCGCCGGGCCGGATCGGCGCCTCGGTCGGGCTGCTCGGCCGGCTGTTCGAGGTCCATATCCTCAGGGCGACGGCGCGCACCCTGCTCGACACCTATCTCGGCCGGCGCTCGGGCGGGCGCGTGCTCGAAGGCTCGATCCGGCGCGGCGACGGGGAGGAGATCGAGGCGGCGGTCCGGTTCGCCGACCTGCGCGGCTCGACCGCCATGGCCGAACGGCTGCCGCGCGGGCCGTATCCGGACGCGCTCAATGCGTTTTCGACGCAACCGCAGGCTCGGTGGCGGACCGGGGCGGGGAAGTGCTCAAATTCATCGGAGACGCCGTGCTCGCGATCTTCCCCGTTGAGGAAAGCAGGCCGGACGCCTTCGCGCCGCTGCAGCATGTCCGGTTGCGCAGCGTCGCCGAAGCAATGCAGGTCTTCGTCCCGGCCTGACCGGTCCCGCCGGAGCCGCCTGGCCGCTGGACAGGCATCGGGCAAGTCCGGTAAATCATACTGCATACTATAGTGGAGCGGTCCGTGCGCACCGTATCCCTGATGACCGCTAATCGGGAGTTCTCCAGCCTCATTCGCGAGGTGGAGCGGGGCGAAGGCGTATCGATTACCCGTCGACGCCGGCCCATAGCCAAATTGGCGCCTCACAGCACCGACAAGACAACCTGTCCGGAGTGGATGGCGGCCTATCGGCGGATGATGGCGCAGTTCGACGAAGCGGGCTCGCTGGGCGGTATGAAGGTCCTGCGGGAAGACCTTTATGACCGTTAAGGGCTGCTTCTCGCTTGATACGAACATTCTCGTCCATGCAGTCGACCGCGATGCCGGCGAACGGCATGGACGGTCCGTGGAGCTTGTCGGGCGGGCGGCGCGGCAGGATTGCGTCCTCGCGACCCAGGCGCTGGCCGAATTCTTTCATGCGACGACGCGCAAGAACCTCCTTCAGCCGACCCGTGCGGAAGCGTTCGTTCGGAACTGGCTCGATGTCGTCGATGTCGTATCGGCCGCCGCGACGACGCTGGTCGATGCGATGACCGTTGTTGAGGAGCACCGCCTTTCATTTGGGGATTATATACTAAAATGCCATTTCTTGTTGACGCCAGCCCCGGAAACACTATATAAAAGTGCCAAGGGAGACGGAAACATGAAACACAAGGGACCGGGCAAAGCCAACCGCGAAGGTATCAGCCTCAAGAAGCTGATGCGGATGTTTCCCGATGACGACAAGGCCCGCCAGTGGTTCGAGGCGCGCATATGGCCGCAGGGTCCCTACTGCCCTCATTGCGGTTCCTTCAATGTCCAGTGCGGCATCACGCACAAGAGCATGACGCACCGTTGCCGTGAATGTGAAGGAAAGCCGCGTTTCAGCGTCAAGACCGGCACGGTCATGCAGTCCTCGAAGCTCGGCTATCAGACATGGGCAATCGCGCTTTATCTGGTCACGGCGGGATTGAAGGGCGTTTCGTCCATGAAGCTGCATCGGGACTTAGAGATTACGCAGAAGAGCGCATGGCACTTGGCGCACCGGCTCCGCAAGGCGCTGGAAGTTGGCGACGCGCAGCTGTTTCTCGGCCCTGCCGAAGCCGACGAGACTCACATCGGCGGCAAGCGGAAGAACATGTCGAACCGCAAGCGCAAGGAACAGGCGGACACGGGCCGGGGCACGGTCGGCAAGGCGGCCGTCGCTGGCGTGCAAGACCGGGAGACCAACCAGGTTGCCGCCCGGCGCATGGGGGCGACGGACGCCAGTGCCCTGCAAACCTTCGTGCGGGAGCATGTCGAGCCTGGCGCGACGCTCTACACCGATGAGGCGGCCGCCTACCGCGGAATGCCGGAATTCGAGCATGAAGCCGTCAATCACAGCACCAAGGAATTCGTGCGCGGCATGGCCTCGACTAACGGCATGGAATCGTTCTGGTCGATGCTCAAGCGGGGCTATCAGGGAACCTTCCACCATTTCAGCGAAAAGCATCTTGATCGCTATGTCACTGAATTTGCTGGCCGTCACAATGTTCGCGAAGCCGATACGGTCGAGCAAATGGGCGTCATTGCCGCCCGGACTGTCGGCAAGCGGCTGCGCTACAAGGACTTGACGGCATGATGCTCCCTCATCCGATTCCATATCAGGGGAGCAAGCGGAAGCTCGCCCCCTCTATAGCCTGCTGTCTGCCAGACCGTATCGAGACCTTCTATGAGCCGTTCGCGGGTTCGGCGGCAATGAGCATCTACGCCGCCAGCCATCGCCTGGCGGAACGGTTTGTCATCGCGGATAGCCTCGCCCCGATTGTCGATCTGCTGCGCGCCATAGTCGAGGCACCCGCAGAGACGGCGGCCAGATACCGGGAGTTGTGGGAAGGACAGGCCGCCGCCGACGTTAGCTATTTCAACCATATCCGGGATCGCTACAACGCCTCCGGGGATCATGTCGATTTACTCTATCTGATATGCCGATGCGTAAAGAACGCGATCCGCTTCAACCGGTCCGGGCGCTTCACGCAATCGGTCGATAAGCGGCGACTCGGAATGCACCCGGACAAGATGCAGACGGGCATTGTCGGCGTTTCAGCCATTCTCGGCGGGCGAGTTGAATTTCGTGTCGGCGATTGGCGGGAGACGACGAAAGACGCGCGCCCGGTCGATTTCCTCTATATGGACCCGCCGTACCTAGGAACCTCGATAGGCCGGGACCGACGATACCACCAGCAGATGATGCAGGATGAGCTGGTCTGCGGGCTCAAAGCACTCCGCCAGCGCAATATCCCCTTCGCCCTGTCCTATGACGGCGCGACAGGCGGCCGGGAATATGGACCGCCCTTGCCGGCGGCGCTTGGCCTCACGCGCTTGCTGCTCAATGCCGGCCCATCCTCGCAAGCGACATTGAACGGGCGCCGGGAGGAAACGGTCGAAAGCTTGTATCTGACGCCCGACTTATCCAGCTTCAGCCTAGCACTCGCGCCAGAAGCCGCTTGATGAAGGCGGCAACGGTCATGTCCTCCCTTTCCGCCCGCTCGCGGAGGCGCTCGAAGACTTCGACCTCGCCTCCCCTCCACTGAATATCGACGCGGCGGACATGCTCCCCAGCGATATGCGTGTAGTGCTCCGGGGACGCCCAGAAGCAGGGCCGGCAAACAGCCTCATCGCGGTCCTCTTGCCAGTTCCGGCATTGCTCGCAGGACCACGACTTCGCCCGTTGGCTGGAAGCGTCCAACAGCATGTAGGCGTCGGGCCGGCTTTCGTCATGGGCCGACTCGCCGGCGACCTCATACGGGACGCGGTGGTCGATCTGGAGATAGAGCGCCTCGACACGCTCACCCGTGATTGCATCGCGTTCACCGTAGTGCTCAATGAGCGCGTCCTTGAAGCGCTTGGAAAATGCCTTGCGGCCGCCTATACGGCCTCGAACGATCTTGTCCGGGCTATCGAAGCGGTAAGTAGCAATCTTGCGCCCCGTCTTCTCGCTGCGGACGCGGGAGGACGCAATGGGTATCCCGTTCTCTCGAACATCACGAACCGCGCGTGGCGGATGGTCATAGCCGTAGAGGGACTGCAATTCCTCTGTAGTTACCGAGCCATGCTCAATGATATGCTCGATAACAGCGCGGGGCCGCTTGGCCGTCACCTTGTCGCACAGCGCAAGGATGCGCGGGTCAACATCTTGTCTCGGCATGGCACCACGACAACCGGGAGGAAAACGCAATGATCGACCGACCGGAAGTTCGGGTCAAACCGAACAGCTACCAACCGCGCAAGGCGGAAGTGGAAGAGTTGTTCACAGTCCCGCGTAAGCCGGATGGGAGCGAGTTCACGATTGACGAGGCGGCCCGCGCCCTGCTGCGTCCCGCTACAGTTGTCGAAGACCCGGACGCTTGACAGTCGACCACCTTCCCTAGGGGGAGGTGGTCCTTCCTCATACTGCCACTAGTGGTCCGTCCAGCGAAATCGTGGCACTTTAGTATATAATCCCCTTTCGTTTTGGGCCGCGACGCCTTGGGCCGCGGTAAGGCAGGCCGGCTGCTCGGCGCTGCTCGGCGAGGACATGCAGGACGGCCGGCGTCTCGGCGGCGTACAGATCGTCGATCCCTTTGCTTCCGACGCCGAAGCCCGGCTCGGCGTGTAACGTGCGGCCCCGCCCTCAGCTTCCGGCGCCGATCAGCGCCGCATAGGCGTCGTTCACCTCGCCGATGATCTCGTCATGCATGACGCCCATGCAGGACCGGAAGCCGTAGAGCCGGACATTGCTCGCCGCGTTCACGTCCTTGCAGTCGTCATAGGCGCCGCGCGCCATGGACTGTGCGCGGGGCGTCTCGCGTTCGGGCTCGGCCCCCGTCCATGCCGTCCGCCGCTCGCCGCGCGTGGTCGGCCGGTCGGCAGGCACACCGTTCAGCACATCGCGGACGATCCGGGTAGCGCCGACCTGGTCCGGATGCTCCTCGATCGCATAGAGGGCGGCCTGGCGCGCGGTCGTGGCGAGGAAGGCGAGGTCTTCTTCGTCCTGCGTCCGCGGGTCGCCGGCGACCGCCTGCGGCACAAGCATGACCGGCTCGCCGACCTGGACCGACAGGCGGGTCACGCCGTATTCGCGCAGCACCGGCGCCGGGACGGTCAGCATCACGGCGGAGTGATCGCGCTCCGCAGTCAGGATGGCGCTGCTCTCCAACGGCAGCACGACCTGCCCGCCGCCCTCGCGGTGGCCGACCAGCCGGATCGCGCCCTGCTGGTCCGCCATCGCCAGAATGTTGTAGCGGTGGCCGAATTCCGGGTTCGGACGGTCCGGCTGCAGGCAGAAGGTGGTGATTTCCGCCCGGCAGGCCGCGCCCGCACAGGCAAGATGCACCTCGCCGCCGCCGGCGGCCACCATCAGGGCCTGGGGCGCGGCGGCCGCCCCTCCGGCAGCGAGGGCGAAAGCGGCGGCAAGACCGGGCAGCAAGCGGCGCATCGGCGTGTTCCTTCTCCATACCTCCCGTCGGGCTGCGACAGGATGAACCATGCTGCGCCTCCAGAGGCCGCCCGTCAACGCGGCCGCCGCTTCATGCGTGGAGGCTGCTCCAGTCTATCGGCTTTGTCCGGTCCAGGCGGCGCTCCATGGCGGGCATGGGGTATTTGAGGGCGGTGGCGCAGTTGAAGAGGACCGAGCGGGCGCCGGAGGCGAGCCGGCCCTCCGCCATTGCGCGCTTCCAGGCGGCGTAAGTGGCCGCGCCCTCCGGGCAGAGCAGCAGGCCCTCCTCGCGCGCCATCTCGGCCTGGGCCTGCTCGATCTCGCTGTCGGGCGCCGCCACGGCATAGCCGCCGCTCTCGCGCACCGCATCGAGGATCAGGAAGTCGCCCAGCGCCGCCGGCACGCGGATGCCCATGGCGATGGTCTCCGCGCCTTCCCAGCGTTCCGCATGGCGCTCGCCGCGCTCGAACGCGCGCACGATGGGCTGGCAGCCTTCCGCCTGCACCGCGATCATCTGCGGGCGCTCCGGTCCGATCAGGCCGACGGCCTCCATCTCGGCAAAGACCTTCCACATGCCGATCAATCCGGTGCCGCCGCCCGTCGGATAGAAGATCGCGTCGGGCAGGGTCCAGCCGAACTGCTCGGCGAGCTCCAGGCCCATCGTCTTCTTGCCCTCGATCCGGTAGGGCTCTTTCAGGGTCGAGCAGTCGAACCAGCCCATCGCCTCGCGGCCTTCGCCGACGAGCTTGCCGCAATCGTCGATATAGCCGTTCACCCGCCAGACCTCCGCGCCCTGCAACGCGATCTCGCGCACATTCACCTCGGGGGTATCCGCGGGGCAGAACACATAGGCCTCCATGCCGGCGCGCCGGCAATAGGCGGCCAGCGCCGCTCCGGCATTGCCGTTGGTCGGCATGGCGATTCGCCTGACGCCCAGCTCCTTCGCCATAGAGACCGCCATCACCAGCCCGCGCGCCTTGAAGGAGCCGGTCGGCAGCCGGCCTTCGTCCTTCACAAACAGGCCCTCGCCGGCGCGCGGCACGGGCACGAGCGGCGTCATCTCCTCGCCGAGGCTGACGATGTTCTCCAGCCGGCGCACGGGCAGCAGTTCGCGATAGCGCCACAGGGTCGGCGCGCGCGTCGCCAGCGCCTCCCGCGTCAGGGCCTCGGCCGCGCCCTCGAGGTCGTAGCGCACCAGAAGCGGCTTGCCGGCCGCCGACAGGTTGTGCAGCCGGTCGGCCTCCAGCCGCTCGCCGGTGTAGCTGCATTCCAGATGCGTCGCGAAGCTCCGCGTCTCCGGCGCGTGCGCCTGCATCGCCCTCTCCCTTGCGCTGATCGGCAAGCATTAGCAGATTCCGGACCCCAAGCCACCGGAAGGACTGTCCCCATGCGTCTCGGGATCGCCGAGTTCAGCCTCGAATCCGTGACCTTCCTGCCCGGGACCACGGGCGTCGATGTCTTCGAGCGGGGCGTGCTGCGCGGCCCGGAAGTCGTTGCCGGGAACCGGGGCGCGAATACGGCGCTCGGGGGCTTCATCGACATCTGCGAGGCGGAAGGCGCGTCGATGCAGGGTATCGTCGCGGCGGGTGCGGGCGCGGCGGCGTCGGCCAGCGAGGAGGCGCTGGCGCGCTACACGGAAGAGATCGTTGCCGGCCTCGACGGGCTCGACGGGCTGCTGATCCACCTCCACGGCGCACTCGCGACGCCCGCGAACCGCAAGGCGGACGCGCATGTGCTGGGGGCTGTCCGCGCGGCGCGCGGGCCGGGCTTCCCGGTCGCCTGCGCCATGGACCTGCACGGCAATCTCGGGCCGGAGGTCATGGAGGCCGCCGATGTCGTGACCGGCTACCGCTCCAGCCCGCATGTCGATATGGCCGAGACCGGTCGGCGCGCGGCGCGCATCTTGCTGGCGGCAATGCAGGGCCGGGTCCGCCCGGCGATGGCGTTCGCGAAGCCGGGCGTGATGCTTCCCAGCATCTTCACGGCCACCGCGCTCCGACCGCTCGCCGATATCAAGCGGCAGGCGGCCGCATGGCAGGCGCGCGAGGAGGCGCTGCTGGATGTGTCGGTCTTCTGCGGCTTCGCCTATGCGGATACGCCGGACACCGGCATGAGCGTCGTCGCCGTGGCGGACGGCGACGAGGCGCTGGCGCGCCGCGCGGCGAACGACCTCTCGGAGCAATGCCGGCTCAACCGCTTCCGGCTGCTCAGGCGCGAACTGGTCCACGGCGTCGAGGACGGGCTGGACAGGGCGGCGGCGGTCGAGGGCGGGCCGGTCTGCCTGCTGGAGCACGCCGACCGGATGAACGACAGCACCTGGACGTTACGGGAGATGCTGGTCCGGGATATGGGCCCCGCCTATGCGCCGTTCTTCCGCGACCCGGCGGCGGCGGCGGCTTGCTGCGCCGCCGGCTCCGGCGCGCGCCTCAGGCTCGCTTTGGGCGGGCGGTCGTCGGAGAAGGCCGGCGGCCCCGTCGAGGCCGAGGTCGAGGTGCTCCAGGCCGGCGAGAAACGGTTCCGCGTCACGGGGCCGCTCAAGACCGGAACCGAAGTCTCGCTCGGCCCCTCGGCGCTGGTGCGCGCCGGACAGGTCACGGTCTCGCTGGTGTCGGCCAACTATTCCGCCATCGACCTCGACTGCTTCATCCAGTTCGGCCTCTCGCCGGAAGATTTCCGCTACATCCTGCTGCGCTCGAAGACGCATTTCCGCGAGGTTTACGAGCCGCTCTGTTCGGCCATCGTCATCGTGGACACGCCCGACTGGGGCCCCGCCGACCTCACCCTCCTGCCCTACGAACACGTCCCGCCCGACACCTTCCCGCTCGGCGGGGAATCGGCGGCGCGGGCCTGAGGCCGGGACAGGCGTGGTGAGCTATCGATAGAGGAGAGGCGGACGGCGGACATGGAGAGCGCGGGGGCTCAAGGCCCCGGGAGGGTCGCCCGGTTTCGCCGTCCCGGCGGGATTCTGTATGATGGGCGTCTTCGGGCAGTTTTTCCGGGAGGGGAAGCGGAACATGTTGAAGACACGGTTGGCCGCCGCGATCCGGCGGTCGGCGCTGGCGTTTCTGGCGGCAGCGGCGGCCGTTGCCGGCACGGCGGTTGCGGCTGACGACAAGATCACGGTGGGGGCGCTGCGTTTCACCTCCCATTCGGCAAGCTTCATCGCCTTCGAGAAGGGCTATTTCAGGGAAGCCGGGCTCGACGTCGAGTTCGAGTATTTCCAGGCGGCCGCGCCCATGGCCGTGGCCATCGCCTCGGGCGACATCGACTACGGCGTCACCGCGATCACCGGCGGGCTTGTCAACCTCGCGGACAAGGGCGCCATCAAGATCGTCGGCGGCGCGCTGCATGAGGAAGAGGGGATCGACGGGTCCGCGATTCTCGTTTCCGATGCGGCGTGGAAAGACGGCGTGACCGCGCCGGCGAAGCTGGCGGGGCGCAGCTTCGGCATCACGCAGACGGGATCCTCCTTCCACTACATGGCGGCGCGCATCGCCGGGAAGGAAGGCATTCCGATGGACCGGATCGCGCTCAAGCCGCTGCAGAAGGTCGGCGCGATCGTCGCCGCGCTCAAGTCCGGGCAGATCGATGCCTGGGCCATTGTGCCGCACATCGCCAAGGCCCTCGCCAGGAGCGGCGCGGCGCACATCGTCGGCTGGGTCCGGGACTACGCGCCCGACTACCAGGTGACGACCGTGTTCACCTCGGCGCAGAACGCAGCGGAGAAGAAGGACCTGACGAAGCGTTTCCTCGCGGCCTTCTCCCGGGGCGCGGCCGACTTCAACGCGGCGCTGGTGGACAAGACCGCCGGCGAGGAGGCCGCGGAAGAGACGGTCAGGCTCATCCACAAATATGTCTATACCAGCCGGCCCTACGAAAAGGCCGCGCCGTCGATCCGCAACGGCGCGATGCGGCTCAACGAGGGCGCGAAGCTGAACCTGTCGAGCGTCAAGGCGCAGCTCGACTGGTTCAAGGCCGAGGGGTTGGTCAAGGGCGATATCGGCATCGACAAGCTGGTGGACGGGAGCTACGTCGAAACCTACTGACCCGCCGGACGGGGGCCGCGCGATGGAACTCCGCCTCGCCGGCCTCCAGCACGGCTATGGCGATATCGAGGTGCTGCGGGGCATCGACCTCGCACTCCCGGCGGGGCGGGTCGTGTGCATCGTCGGGCCGTCCGGCTGCGGCAAGTCCACCCTGCTTCGCCTGATCGGAGGCCTCGAACGGCCGGATCGGGGCCAGGTGGTCCAGACCGGCGAGCCGCCTCCAGGGTGCCTCAACCCGCTGACCTACATTTTCCAGGACTTCGCCCTGCTGCCCTGGCGCACGGTCGAGGGCAATGTGCGGCTGGTTCTGGAGGACCACGGCTTCGGGCGGGCGGAGACGGCCGGAATCGTGGACGATGTGCTGGCGCGCACGCGCCTCTCGGAGTTTCGCGCGGCTTTTCCCCGGCAGCTTTCCGGCGGCATGAAGCAGCGCGTCGCCATCGCCCGCGCGCTCGCCGTGTCGCCGGCTTTCCTGCTGATGGACGAGCCCCTTTCCGCGCTCGATGCGCAAACGCGCGAACTGCTGCTGGACGACCTGGTCGATCTCTGGGCGCGGGAACGCTTCTCCGCCGTCTATATCACCCACAATCTCGAGGAGGCGGTGCGGCTGGGACATCGGATCGTGGTTCTCTCCCGGCGGCCCGCAACGGTTCGTGAAGTCCTTGAAATCGACCTGCCTCTCGATGCGCGCGCCGCCCGCGCCCCCGACCTCGAAGCGCACCGGACTCGCCTCTGGCGGCTGATCCGGGACGAGGCGCAGGCGGTGGACCTGGAACTGGTCGATGGCTGAGCCCGAGGGCGGCGGCCGCCCGGTGGCGTTCCGGGGCGGCGGGTTCTCGCCGCGCCGTCTGGGCGCCGTCGGGCCGTTGGTGTTCATCGCCGTCGTCGCGTTCTGGGAGGCCGGTTGCCGCGCCGGCGTAATCCCGCCTTTGGTGCTGCCCGCGCCCTCCGAGGCGCTGGCCGCGCTTGTGCATCTGGTGGAAACCGGCCTGCTCTGGAAGCATCTGGGCGCCTCGCTGCAGAGGCTGCTGGCCGGCTGGACGCTCGGAACGCTGCTCGGCATCGCCGTCGGCTTTTCCATCGGGCTGTTCTCGCTCGCCCGCGCCAGCCTTGCGCCGGTGGTCGCCGCCATATTCCCGATCCCGAAGATCGCGCTGCTGCCGCTCTTCGTGATCTGGTTCGGCATCGGCGAGGGGTCGAAAGTGGCGACCATCCTGTTCGGCACCTTCTTCCCGACGGTGATCGCCACCTATGGCGGCGTGGACAATGTGGACCGGAGCCTGATCCGGATGGGCCAGTCCTTCGGGCTCTCCTGGCTGTCCATCGTGCGCAAGATCGTCCTGCCGGGCGCCTTGCCTGCAATCCTGCCGGGGTTCCGTATCTCGGCCGCCATCGCCATCGTGCTGCTCGTCGCGGCCGAGATGATCGGCGCGGAGTTCGGGATCGGCGCCTACATCCTGCTCGCCGGCAGCCTGATGGCCACCGACGAACTGCTCGCCGGCGCCGCCGTCCTGTCCGTCATGGGACTGACCGTGAACTGGCTGATCGCCCGCGCGGAGCGCTTCCTGCTCAGGTGGCGGACATGAGCGCCGGCGGTTGACGGCGGGCGGCGCCGGGCCTATTCGGTCGGCCATGCCCGAGATCGCCCGAGAGACGCTGCGAGAGGCCGCCTGCGAAATCATGGCGCGCGCGGCGATCGAGATTCCGCGCGACTACCGCGACGGCATCCGCGCCATGCTGGAGCGCGAGCGGAACGAGCTCTCCCGCTTCGTGCTGGAGGCGATGCTGGAGAACTGGGAGGCGGCGGAAGCCGACCGCCGGGCCATGTGCGCCGACACCGGCGTGCCGCGCTTCTATGTGAAGGCCGGCAACGAGGCGCGGCCGGAAGGCGGCTTCGTCGCGCTGGAGGAGGCGATCCGGTCCGCCACGGCCGAGGCGACGCGGACCGTGCCGCTCCGCCCGAACCGCGTACATCCGCTCTGGCGCACCGACCACGACAACAATGTCGGCATCAACGCGCCCGAGATCGAATACAGCTTCGAGCCGGACGCGGACTGGATCGAGATCACCACCGTCCACAAGGGCGGGCTGTTCGGCACCGACTACCGGATGCTGTTCCCGGCCGACGGCGTCGACGGCATCAAGCGCTTCTTCCTCGACACGCTGGTGCAGTTCGGGCGGCGCGGGCTCGCCTGCCAGCCGGCGATCGTCGGCATCGGGCTCGGCGGCTCCAAGGACACCTCCATGACGCTCGGCAAGCAGGCGGCTTGCCTGCGCCCGGTCGGCGAGCCCAATCCCGACCCGGGGGTCGCGAAGCTGGAGGCGGAGCTCAAGGAACTCGGCAACGGTATCGGCATGGGGCCGATGGGCTTCGTCGGCTCCTCCATGGTGATCGATTGCCATATCGAGGTCGGCTACACCCACACCGGCGGGATGCCGATGAGCGTGCATTGCTTCTGCCTGTCCTCGCGCCGGGCGACGGCGCGGGTCCATGCCGGCGACGGGGTCGAATACCGCAGCGACCCGCGCTGGTTCACGCCCTATATGCGGCGGGAGACGGTCGAGTGGCTCACGCCCCTCGCACACACCGCCTGAGCGCGCCGGTCCCGCCCGAGGCGTTGCAGGCGCTCGCCATCGGCGACATCGTCTATCTGGACGGCGTCATCTATACCGGCCGCGAAGGGCTCTACCGCCGGGTGGTGGACGAGGGCATGGCGCCGCCGGTCGACCTCCGGGCGCTCAGCAATGTCAACTTCCACTGCTCGCCGGCAGCCAGCGTCGGCGAGGACGGCAGTCTGAACCTCGGCGCGGTGACGGCGACGGCGAGCTTCCGTTTCTCGCGCTTCATGGAGCGCTTCTTCGAGCTTTCCGGCGCGAAGGTGATCGTCGGCAAGGGCGGCATGTCGGAGTCCGACTACCGCGAGCGCTTCGTGCCGAACGGGGCGGTCTATCTCACCACGGTCGGCTACGGCACGGGCGCTCTGCTCGGGCGCGGCGTCACCCGGGTGCGGGCGGCGCACTGGCTGGAGGCGCTCGGCATCGCCCAGGCGGTCTGGGTGCTGGAGGTCGCCCGCTTCGGCCCGCTGCTGGTGGAGAGCGACCTCGCCGGCAACAGCCTGTTCGAGCGCGAGAACCGCGCCACGGCCGCAGCGGTCGAGCGCGCCTATGCCGGCCTCAAGCCCCTCTCCCTCTCCCGCTACGGCGAAACCCTCTCGCGCGGCGACGAGGTGCTGTAAGGAGCCGCTACACACTCTCCCCATCGAGTACCAAGTCTTGGACGAATTCGATCACAACAACCACATCACGAAACTGCTTCGACAATGCTGTCAGCGTAATGTCAACATCTCGCCCGTGCGCTATACGATTCCTGTTTGCCATGATTGTGTCAACGGAATCCCTGAGTTGCTGACGCAAATCGCTATTGATTCTGGTCTTCCAATGGTCATCGAAATTCCCCAAAACATCCCGTATTACAGAAATGTTTGGGTTTGAAATTCTCTCGAATCCCTCAGTGACCCGACGCGCCACTCTATGATCGGCATGTCTTCCAACATACTCTGTCAAGATATTGATAAAGGACCTTTCCAGTAATCCGGCGGCTCTGATACACATATATCGACTCCAATGGCTCCGAATTTCTTCATCGTTCGGTAGCAAATCGACAAGTCCCAACATGTTCTCGAAATTGAGAATACCCTGCTTTACCGTATCGAGCATAATTATTCTCTGGAGAAAACTTCGAGTGCAATATTTTTCCGTCTTTCCACGTGCTCTTCGCTAGTAGAAAAAACCATATATGTTTCTCTAAAGCAGGTATTTCCCAAAAGCTCATCGTAGAATAACCTAACAGTTTCTTCGTCGCATGCACGTCCTGACTTTGATCTCTGGTAAAGCCCCATCATGACAGCTTCATAAATCGCCGGATTTAGCGTTCTTTCGGGTCGGAATGCCCGATCGCCAAGCGATTTGTGGGCAATGTCAATCAATTGCTTGAAAGTTTGGAACCATTTCTCAGATTTTTCGGATGATATTCTACGGTTTTTTCGAGAGAATTTATTAAGAAATTCTCTCATTGGTCGAGAATATTTCCCTCCATACAGAAGTGCAAAAAATCTCAGTATTAATTCTTGATCTCGCAGTCTAGGACTTTTGTCTCCGAAAATACTCCTCCAAGGTTTGACATTGTTACATTGATCCAAGAGTTCAGTTAATCTACCATGATCTATGCAATTTCTTACCTCTTGGGGATGTAATTTTTGACCCCCGGTATTCAAACGTTCAAAAACAAGATGAATGCTTGTGTCATCCTCTGCCGGATGCAGTTGACTGAACACAGTGGCGTGTATTATGGAATCGTCCAGCTCCATTTTTTCCGATGATTTCAGATCAGTATATCGTTTCCCATTCCAGCGAGCATCGACATTTCTTAACTTCAAATCACCGTTATAAAAGTTCTGAATTGTTTTCAGTCGCTGTTGACCATCAATAATTAAGTGCTTTCGCGTTGACTCTTCCCTAGACAAAAATACACCGGGAACGGGAAGTCCAAGCAAAAGGGATTCAATAAAACGCGAACCTTGGGTGGAGGTCCATACATATCCTCTCTGAAACGGCGGGACATAAAAGACTTTGTCGTTTAACCTCTTGACGATACTGTCAACTGTATAGTCAGCTCCATAAAAGCTGACCTTATAGGTGACCGTGCCGGTGTCGATTCCGCTCGACTCGTCTCCGTCGAGTTCAATGTCGTCATCGTCGTCTCGATGAACGGCGAGGGTTTCAGACATTGGATATTCTCCTCCTGGCCAATGCGGCAGGAAAGGGCAACATACAGGACTGTTTGTCGTTTGGAAGTCCGGGTGTGGTCATCCCGCCGTGGCCGCTGTCGGCTTCCTGACGAACAGGAGCAGGGGGACGCAGACGAAGGCGGTGGCGGCGAAGAAGTAGAAGGCGTTCACATAGCCGATCATCTGCGCCTGGCGGCCGATCTCGCGCACCAGCGCCGCCATGCCGGCCCCGCCTTCCAGGCTCCAGGGCCCCTCCGACGCCGCCCGCCCGAGCGCGTCGTTGTAGGGGGTCGCGAAGCTGGAAAGCTCCGAATAGCTCATCTTGGCGGTGTGGATCACCAACGCCACCGAGAGCGAGATATGGATGGACGAGCCGATATTGCGCATCAGGTGGAAGATCGCCGTGCCTTCGGTCATGTCCCTCGGCGCCAGCGTCCAGAAGGTGGCGATGGAGAGCGGCACCCAGATCAGCCCGACGCCGAAGCCCTGCAGCATGGAGGTCCAGGCGACGCCGAAGGTGGTGAGGTTGATGTCGAACTGCGCCATCGCCAGCCCGGAAATGCCCTGAGTGAGGAAGCCGGCGAGCAGCAGCAGGCGCGGGTCGATGCGCTGGCCGTAGAACATGATGAACAGGAAGCCGCAAAGCGTGCCGAGGCCGCGGACCGCCAGCAGGTAGCCGATGATGCCGTCCGGATAGCCGCGCAGGCCCTGCAGCAGCGACGGGAACAGCACCATGGGCGTGAAATTCAGCAGGCCGAACACGAATGTCAACGCCAGCCCGATGACGAAATTGCGGTTGGTGAGGATGCGCGGCTGCAGGAAGGGGCGCTCGGCCGTGAAGATATGGGCGACGAACACGTAGAAGGCGAGGCAGGCGACGAATGCCTCCAGGATGATCTCGTTGTGATTGAACCAGCCGAGCCGCTCGCCCCGGTCGAGCATCAGTTGCAGCGCGGCGATGGCGAGCGAGAGGGCGATGAAGCCGGTCCAGTCGAGCGTCGTCGGATGGCGCTGCGCCCGGCGGCGCACGAAGGCCGCCGCGCACAGGAAGGCGACCATGCCCACCGGCACCAGCAGGAAGAAGATCCACCGCCAGTTGTAGAGTTCGGTGACATAGCCGCCGAGCGTGGGCGCGATGATCGGGCCGATGGTGACGCCGATGCCCCAGACGGCAAGCGCGGTGCCGTGGCGCTCGCGCGGGAAGATCGTCATCACTATGGCCTGGCTCACGGGCACCAGCGGCGCGCCGGCGAGGCCCTGCAGGATGCGGAAGAAGACCAGTTGCTCCAGGCTCTCGGCAAAGCCGCAGCCGGCGGAGACCACGGTGAAGAACGCAATCCCCCAGACCATGACATTGCGCCGCCCGACCTTCTCCGCGAGCCAGCCGGTGGCCGGCGTCATCACCGCGGTCGCGATGATGTTGAAGGTGACGACCCACGCGATTTCATCCTGCGTCGCGCCGAAGGTGCCCTGCATCTTGGGCAACGCGACATTGGCGATGGTGACCGTCATCGCATAGAGCGTGGTGGCGAGCGTGACGGTCACCAAAGTCAGCCAGCGCTGAAGCTCGCTGTATTCGGGCTGCGCGGCGGCGGGAGCGGCAGGGGCGGCGGTGTCGGACATGGGCGCGCGCGGCTTATACGCCTCGCGCCCGGCGCGCGCTATGCTGGCCGGGGAGGGAGCGGACATGACTCCGGACTACGAGATCTACGGCCTGCGCTACGGGCGGGAGGATTTCCGCCCGGAGAGCGAGATGTATATCGACGGCGACCCGGCGATCCAGGCGCCCGGCCTCGACTTCTATTTCTGGGTTATCCGGGGCGGCGGGCGCGTCTGGGTGGTCGATTGCGGCTATGCGGCGCGCGTCGGCGCCCGGCTCGGCCACGACACGCTCTACGATCCGGCCGACGGCCTGCGCCGGCTCGGCATCGACCCGGCGACCGTGTCCGATGTCATCGTCACGCACTGCCACTACGACCATGTCGGCAATCTCGAAGCCTTCCCGCAGGCGGTCTTCCATATCCAGGACCGGGAAATGCTGACCGTCACCGGCCGCGATGTGACGCATCCGGCGCTGAAGATGTACGGCAAGCGCAACACGCTCACCCTGGTCGGGCTCAACTATGACGGGCGCGTCCGCTTCCACGACGGCGATGGCGCGCTTGCGCCCGGCCTCCGGCAGATTCTCGTCGGCGGCCATTCGCGCGGCCAGATTGCGCTTGAGGCGGCGACGGCCCGCGGGCCGGTGATCGTCGCCTCGGACGCGGTGCATCTCTACGAGGAGATGGAGCGGGTGCGGCCCTTCCGTGTCTTCCACGATCTCCGCGAGATGCTGGAAGGCTACCGGACGCTGCAGGCGCGCGCCCTTTCCCGCGACCACCTGATTCCCGGCCACGACCCGGAGCTTGTGCGCCGCTGGCCAGCGGCCGCGCCGGAGTTCCAGGGCGAGATCGTGCGGTTCGACCTGGCGCCGGCGCCGGCATGATCGTCGAACGCCGCGAGAGCTGGGAGGCGGTGCGGGCGGCGTTCCGCTGGCGCGTGCCGGCGCGCTACAACATCGCCGAACATGCCTGCGAGCGGCATGTGGGGAGCGACCGCCCGGCGATGATCTGCCCGGACCCGGCAGGCGGCGAGCCGCGCCTCTGGTCGTTCCGGGACCTCTCCCGCCTCTCCAACCGGCTGGCCAATGCGCTCGCCGCCGCCGGCGTCGGGCGCGGCGACCGGGTGGCGGTGCTGCTGGGGCAGGGCGTGGAGACCGGGCTGGCGCATCTCGCCGCCTGCAAGCTCGGCGCGATTGCGCTCCCGCTGTTCACGCTCTTCGGCGCCGAGGCGCTGCAATACCGGCTGGGCCATTCCGGCGCGAAGGCGCTCGTCACCGATGCGGAGGGTCGGGAAAAGGTTGCAGCGCTCGACCTGCCGGCGCTCTCGACGGTGGTGGCGGAAGACTTCTGGGAGGTGCTGGAGCGCGGCTCGGACCGCTTCGAGGCCGCCGATACCGGCCCCGACGACCCGGCGCTGCTGATCTACACCTCCGGCACGACCGGCCCGCCCAAGGGCGCGCTGCACGGCCACCGGGTGCTGCCCGGCCATCTGCCGGGCGTGGCCCTGCCGCACGAGTTCTTCCCGAAGCCGGGGGACCTGTTCTGGACGCCGGCCGACTGGGCCTGGGCCGGCGGGCTGCTGGACGTGCTGCTGCCGGCCTGGGCGGCGGGCGTGCCGGTGCTGGCCTCGCGCGCCGGCAAGTTCGACCCGGAGGAGGCGTTCGCGCTCCTTGCGCACCACCGTGTGCGCAACGCCTTCCTGCCGCCGACGGCGCTCAAGATGATGCGCCAGGCGTCGCCGGCTGCGCAGCGCGCGCCCGGCCTCGCGATGCGCAGCATCGGCAGCGGTGGCGAGAGCCTGGGCGAGGAGCTCCTTGGCTGGGGGCGGGAGGCGTTCGGCCTCACGATCAACGAGTTCTACGGGCAGACGGAATGCAATCTGGTGATCGGCAATTGCGCCAGCCTGTCTCCCGTCCGGCCCGGCTGGCTGGGGCGGGCGGTTCCGGGCCACGAAGTCGCGGTGCTGGACGGCGCCGGCAACCCGCTGCCGCCCGGCGAGGCCGGCGAGATCGCCGTGCGCCGCCCGGACCCGGTGATGTTCCTCGGCTACTGGCGGGACGAGGAGGCGACGGCGGCGAAGTTCAACGGCGACTGGCTGCTGACCGGCGATCTCGGTGTGCAGGACGAAGACGGCGCCTTCCGCTTCGTCGGGCGCGAGGACGATGTGATCTCCTCGGCCGGCTACCGTATCGGCCCCGGCGAGATCGAGGAATGCCTGATGGGCCATCCGGCGGTCGCGATGGCGGCGGCCGTCGGCGCGCCGGACCCGGTGCGCGGCGACATCGTGAAGGCGTTCGTGGTGCTGCGCGAGGGCGAGGCGCCGACGGAAACGCTGGAAGCCGCGCTCCGCGCCCATGTCCGCGAACGCCTGTCCGCGCACGAATATCCCCGCGCGGTCGAGTTCGTGCGCGAGTTGCCGATGACGGCCACCGGCAAGATCCGCCGCCGCGACCTGCGTCAGCGGGAGCGCGAGAAGGCAGGCCTGGCGTGAGCGCGTTCGCAAGCGTCCGCAACATGGCCGGCGCGTAGCGTTGCGCCGATGAACGCGACCGCCCTCATCGTCACCGTCTGCGCCGCCCAGTTCATCGGGCAGATGGGGGCGACCACCTTTTCCGCCCTGCTGCCTACCTTCATGGACGAGTGGGCGCTGAGCCACACCCAGGGCGGCTGGCTCTCGGGGATTATCTTCGGCGCCTATGCGCTGTCCGTGATGGTGCTGGTAACGGCGACCGACCGGTTCCAGGCGCGCCGGATCTACCTGATCGGCGTCTTCGCCAGCACGGTGAGCCATCTCGGCATGGCCTATGTGGCCCACGATTTTGCGACCGGCATGATGTTCCGCGCGCTTGCCGGCTTCGGCTGGGCGGGGACCTATATGGTCGGGCTCAGGGTGCTGAGCGACGAACTGGAGGGAAGGATACGCTCGCGCGGCGTGGGCTTTCACGCGGCCACCATGGGGGCGGGCGGCTCGCTCTCCTTCTTCCTCGCAGGCGAGATCGAACGATGGATGGATTGGGAGACGGCCTTCGTGGTCAACGCCTTCGGCACGGGAGGCGCCTTCCTGATCGCGCTGCTGCTGTTTCCGCGCCGGGAGCCGACGTCCTCCGGCACGAGCCCGCTTGCCGATTTCCGGCATGTGCTCCGCAACCGCTCGGCCATGGCCTATATCGCCGGATACGGTGTGCATACCTGGGAGATGTTCGCCGTGCGCTCCTGGGCGGTCGCGTTCCTGACCTTCGCGGCGATGCGCTCCGGCTTCGGGCCGGAATACTGGCTCGCGCCCACCGTCATCGCCATGCTGATGGAGCTTCTGGGCACCGCGAGCAGCTTCGCCGGCAACGAGCTAGCCATCCGCATCGGTCGCCAGCGGTGGGTGTTGCTCACAATGAGCGTGTGCATGGGGCTCGCCTGCGCCACGGGCTTCATCTCCTACTGGGGCTATTGGGCGGCGGCGGCGCTCTGCATCCTCTACAACATGGCGATCTACGCCGACTCCGCGGCGCTTACGGCCGGCACGGTCGGCGCCTCGGAGCCGGAGCGGCGCGGCGCCACCCTCGCCGTGCATTCGCTGTCCGGCTACGGGATGGGCTTTGTCGGCTCCGTGGTGCTGGGCGGCATAATCGACGCCATGGGCGGCGAGAGCATGCTGGCCTGGGGCGTCGGTTTCGCCCATATAGCGCTGGTGATGGCGCTCGGGCCGCTGGCGCTGCTCTTCCTGAAGCCGGCGGACCTCGCGGGCGACCGGGCGACCGGCGCCGGACCGGGAAGGACATGACGGCCATGCACGAAGACGACGCGCTGGCCGCGAACGAGGCTTTCTACCGCGCCTTTGACGACGGCGACCGGGCGGCGATGCGCGGGCTCTGGGCTGAGCGCGCGCCCGTGGTCTGCGTCCATCCCGGGGGCGCGGCGATCGTCGGACGCGAAGCCGTGCTCGCAAGCTGGGATGCGATTCTGGGCGCACCAATGCGTCCGGCCATCGTCTGCCTGTCCCCGAACGCGCTGTGCTATGACGGGTTCGCTCTGGTAAGCTGCGTGGAGCGGCTGGCCGGCGGCGTCCTGGTCGCGACCAACGGGTTCGTGCCGGAGGACGGCGTCTGGCGAATGGCGCTCCACCAGGCCGGCCCGGCGCCCGGAGGCCGCTGACACAGCCGCCCCCTTTCCGCGTGGAGGAGAACGCGCACCATGCCGACCGCCCATGTCAACGGCGCCGATATTTTCTATTCCCTCGAAGGGCCGCAAACCCGGCCGGTCGTGACGCTGTCGCACTCGCTGATGGCGAACCACCGCATGTGGAACGCGCAAATGCCGGCGCTGCGGGACTATTGCGTGCTGCGCTACGACACGCGCGGACACGGGATCTCGGCGGCCCCGGAAGGCCCCTATACGCTCGACATGCTGGCCGACGACGCCATCGCGCTGCTCGCCGAGCTCGGCATAGAGAAGACGGTGTTCTGCGGCCTGTCGATGGGCGGGATGACGGCCCAGACGCTTGCGTTGAAGCGCCCCGACCTGCTGCGCGGCCTGATCCTCTGCGACACCTCGAGCCGCTACGATGTCGAGGCGCGCGCGCAATGGCGGGAGCGTATCGCGGCGGCGGAGGAGAACGGCGTCGCATCCCTGGTCGAGGGCGTCATCGACCGCTGGTTCTCACCGGAATTCTGCGAGCATCACGGGCAGGAGGTGGACGCGATCCGCGCCATGATCCGGTCCACGCCGCTCGCCGGCTACAAGGGCTGCGCCGCGGCCATTTCCGAGCTCGACCTCACCGACCGGCTGCACGAAATCCATGTGCCGACGCTCGCCATCGTCGGCGAGAACGACCCCGGCACGCCGGTTTCCGCGCATGAGGTGATCGCGGACAAGATCCCCTCGGCGGACCTGCTGGTGCTGCCCCGCGCCCGCCACCTCTCGAACATCGAGGACTCCATCGGCTTCAACACGGCGCTGCGCGCCTTCCTGATGGAGCACTCCGGCGCCCGCAGCAAGGCGGGGGAGATGTACGGATTCTGAGCAATGTCGCCCTAAGCCGCGACCAGGGACTCGATGGAATCGGTGCTGACGGAATTCCGCTCGCGGTCGAGGTCATAGGCGATCTGCAGGTTCAACCAGAATTCGGCCGTTGTGCCGAGAGCCTTCCCTATGCGCAGGGCCGTATTGGCCGTCATCGCCCTGCGCCCGTGTATGATCTCGTTTATGCGCCCCGGCGCCACACTGATGGTCTTGGCGAGGCGATATTGGCTGATGCCGAGCTCGTCGAGGAACTCTGCGAGGTGTTCCCCCGGGTGAATCGGGTCTGTCATAGGCGACTCCGACGTGTATCAGCGGTAATCGACGACTTCGATGTCGGCGGCTCCTTTCGCCGTCCACCGAAAGCATACCCGCCATTGATCGTTGATCGGTATGCTGTGAAGCCCCTTGCGGTTTCCTGAAAGGGCTTCAAGGCGGTGTGACGGGGGATTCCGGAGGTCCGAAAATTCCTGTGCCGCAACCACCCGCTGAAGGCGCATCCGGGCCCGGCGCAGGATCGTCGGTGGAAGCCTTCCAACTCTCCTTCCGGCGAGGACATCGGCAGTTATCCTGTCTTTGAACGGCTGCATCCGACCTATAGTAACGGCACACGATAATAACGGGAAGAGATACGGCCCAGCAAGGTGTGGCGCGGTCCAATCCTGAAGAACGCGGGGCCGCGCAGTGGAACGGCGCGGCCCCGTCAGGTTGCAACCGATTGCGCCGTATCAGCCCGCCGCGGCGAGCGCCCGGTCGAGGTCGGCGAGGATGTCGTCGATGTGCTCCAGGCCGATGGAGAGGCGGACATAGCCGGGCGTGACGCCGGTAGCCGCCTGTTCCTCTTCCGAGAGTTGCGAGTGGGTGGTCGTCGCCGGGTGGATGGCGAGGCTGCGGGCGTCGCCGATATTGGCGACATGGAAGAACAGCTCCAGCGCGTCGATGAACGCCTGCCCGGCCTCGCGCCCGCCTTCGAGCTCGAAGCCGACCAGCGCGCCGTAGCCGCCGTCCAGATAGGTGTCGGCCCGGCGCCGGGCCTCGCCGTCCATCAGCCCCGGATAGATCGTCTTCGCGACCCTGGGATGGCCGCTCAGATACTCGGCGACGGCTGCGGCATTGCTGTTGTGCCGCTCCATGCGCAGCGGCAGCGTCTCCAGCCCCTGCAGGAACAGGAAGGCGTTCATCGGCGTGGTCGCCGCGCCGAGGTCGCGCAGAAGGGTGGTCCGGGCCTTGATGATGTAGGCGATAGGGCCGAGCGGCTTGACCGCCTCGGTCCAGACCGCGCCGTGATAGCTCGGGTCGGGCCGGTTCAGATAGGGCTGGCGTTCCGGGAAGGCTTCCCAGTCGAAATTGCCGCCGTCGATCAGCAGGCCGCCGATGGAGGTGCCGTGCCCGCCGATATATTTCGTGGTGGAATACATGACGACCGCCGCCCCGTGGTCGAAGGGCCGGCAGATCAGCGGCGCCGCCGTGTTGTCCATGATGAGCGGGATGCCGTATTCGCGCCCGATATCGGCGACTTCCCGGATCGGGAAGACCTCAAGCTTGGGGTTCGGCAGCGTCTCGGCGTAGAAGGCGCGCGTGCGCTCGTCGATGGCGCGGCGGAAGGTCTCCGGGTCGGCCGGATCGACGAAACGCACCTCGATGCCCTGGTCCTTCAGCGTGTTCGCGAACAGGTTCCAGGTGCCGCCATAGAGGTCGGTCGAGCTCACGACATTGTCGCCGGCATGGGCGATGTTCTGCAGCGAGAACGCTGTCGCCGCCTGGCCCGACGCCAGCGCCAGCGCCGCAACCCCGCCCTCCAGCGCCGTCATCCGTTCCTCGAACACGGCCTGGGTCGGGTTCATGATCCGGGTGTAGATATTGCCGAGCTCGCTCAGCGCGAACAGGTTCGCGGCATGCTCGGTATCCCGGAACTGGTAGGACGTGGTCTGGTGGATCGGGACGGCGACCGAACCGGTATTGGGGTCGCCCCGATGGCCCGCATGGAGCACGACGGTCTCCGGATGCGGGCTGCGGTTGCTGGACACGGGCAGGGAACTCCTCATCTTGCCTGGGCGCGCGAACATAGGCCGGCGGCTGAGGAAATCAATTCGGGCGGGAGGCCAGCCCGTCGCCGATTTCAGCCAGGCGCCTTGCAGCGGAGCCCTCCCCGATGTGTCATGGAATGTCATGTTTTGTCATGGTCGGGTCGGGAAAGGACAGGCGGCGGCTCCTTGCTTCTGTTGTCGCTGGGCATCGGAGCGACCTTGGTTTCGCGCGTATCGCGTGTGCGCCGGCACGAAGTGAAGCGGCCTCCGGATGCCGCTTCCTCCTGCTCTCATTATACCACTTATATACAGAAATCGAGCCCATATCGGGAATTATTTCAAATTTCTATCGAATAATTTGCTGCTCCATTCCCGGCTGGCCGCAATGGCCCCTCCCGCCGGCCAGCATGAGTCCTGCATTGAACACCTTGCAGAAAAATGCCGGCTAACGGCAATTGTGGCTGTCAGCGCGCGTCGGCGAGGCCGGAATGGACCCAGCAGACGAAGCTGTAGATGTCGTGGACCGGCAGGCCCGTTTCGCGGCGCACGGCGGCGGCGTAGGGGGCCATATTGGCGCATTCGAGCACGATGGCGCCGACCTCCGGGCAGCGCGCCGTGAGGCGGCGGGCGGCGGCCGCGACATCGGCTTCGGCCGCCGCCATGTCGAGCCAGGACTCGTTGCCGATCAGCACGCGGGTGAGCTCGCGCCCCCCTTCGGTGCCCTCGACCGGCGTGTCGGCGCGTGCGCCCACCGCGGTGAAATGGTCGTCCCAAAGACTCTCGCGGCTGACCGTGACCACGCCCGTTCGCCGGCCGGGCGGCAGCATCCGGTCCAGCGCCGGCACCTGCATCAGGGTCGATGAGGCGACCGGCACGCCGGCATGGGCGGCAAGTTCCGACTGGAACAGCGAGAGGAACCCGCAGACGGTGGTAAGGGCCAGGGCGCCGCGGTCCACCAGCCGCCGCGCCGCATCGAGGAAGGCGCCGTCCAGGCCCTCCGCGCGCCGGCGGACAACGCGCTCCGGCGTTGCGCCGCGCACGACCTCGTAAAGCACCGGGAAGGGCCAGGTATCGCCATTGCCCATATCGCCCGGAACGCGCGGGAAGCGGGCGTCCAGCATCAGGATGCCGAGCGATGCGCCGCCGACGGGCGCGCCTCCGACCGCGACCGTCATCGCGGGAATACCCTGGGCGCAAGGCCGGCGTGGAACCGGGCGAGGAAGCGGGTCCGGTCATAGACAGGCCGGCCGGTTGCGGCGCGGACATCGGCGGCGAAGGGTCCCATCTCCGGCTCGTGAAGCAGCCAGGCGCCGATGGCGGGCCGCCGCCTTGCCGCTTCTCGCGCAGCCTCGACCAGATTGCTCCGGGCGCGCTCGACTTCCAGCCGGTCGGAGTCGGCCGCCACGGCGTCCGCGAGATAGCCCGGCGCCGCTATGCCGCCCTCGTTCCCGGAGAAGGCCAGCACGCCCAACTCCGCATCGGGCGGCAGCATGGCTTCGACGAGGCTCCGTTCGGGGCCGAGCCGGCCGGCGAACGGGGTGTCAAGGGCGTCCGCAAGGTCGAAACCGGCATTGAAGGCGAGGCCGATGCCTTCCGCGCCTTCATCCAGCAGGCGTTCGGCGGCTTCCAGCGCCGTCTTCCGGTCGTCTCGCTCCAGCACGGCATGGCGCACGCTGAAGGAGAAGCTCGACGCATTGGCCGGGTCGCCGGGCAGCCGGGGAAAGCGGGTCGGCCGAACCAGCAGCCCGAGCCGGGCTCCGTAGAAGCTCTTTCCGCCGGATGCGACTGCATTCATCGGCCGGCCATCCTCCCGTTGTTCGCGCCTTCCGCCTGAACCTTACGCGGCGGCGCCGGCCCATGCTACAGGTCGAGCGGCAGGTCGAGGGCGCGGTGAGAGGGAAGGGTGGCGAACGACATTCCTGCGGCAGCGGCGCGGTTCGAGGGCCGGCGGGGCCCGCTGGCGGGGCTTCTGCTCCGCAATCTTCTCTTCTCCATCCTGACGCTCGGCATCTACCGCTTCTGGGGCCGGACGCATGTGCGGCGGTTCGTCTGGCGCCATACGGTCGTGCTGGACGATGCGCTGGAATATCTCGGCACGGGCGGCGAGCTGTTCATCGGCTTCCTGATCGCCGCCGCGGTGCTGCTGCCCGTGTTCGCTGTCTATTCGGTGCTGCAGTTCCTGTTTGCGGATGGGCCGCAATATGCGCTTCCGGCGCTCGAAGCGCTGTATTACCTCGTGCTGTTTTTCCTGATCCAGATCGCCATTTACCGGATGCGCCGCTACCGGCTGACGCGCACGGCCTGGCGGGGCGTGCGTTTCGGGCTCGCCGGCTCGTCGCTCGCCTATGCGCGCCTGTCCTTCGGCTACGGCCTGCTGACGGCGGCCACCCTCGGATTCGCCTATCCTTGGATGCGCGTCGCGACCCTCGGCTATTTCGCACACCATGCCCATTTCGGCGCCGCGGAGCTTGCCCTGACTCCCGATGCGGCCTGGCTGTTTCGGCGTTGGGCGGCGATTATAGCGCTGCCGGTCGGGGCGTTGGGGTTTTTTGTGGTAATGAATTTCGAAATTTTGGGAGAGATAGGCTCCTTTGCATCGAGCGGCGACGAAGGCGCGGTTTCCCATACGATTTCGTTCGTGAATTTTGGGCCCTTGTCTCTATTACTGGTATTCTTTCCGATGTGGATATGGTATCGGGTTGTCGAGTTCCGTCATATGTTAGGGTGTTTGAGAATAGGCGATGCAAGTCTCTCATCGGCAGTCCGGAGCCGGTTTGTTTTCGGCAGATATCTTGTTTTTGTTCTTTTGCTCGTCGCGTTCGGCGTATTGTTCGGCGGGTTTGCGGTTTCCACGATGTTTGGCCTCCGGAACGCAGGGCTTGCAGATGAGGGAACGATCACCGTTCTGATCGCCTTCGTAACGATCCTCGTATTGCTGTTTTCTTCCGGAATACTCAGAATCCTGTTCCTGGACATCCCGCTGCTGGCGCACGCCTGTGAAACCCTGGAAATCTCGAACGCCGGGGCGCTCGACGAGGTCGTGCAATCCTCCGCCCCGGTACCCGGCTATGGCGAGGGGACGGCGGAGGCGCTTGATGTCGGCGGGTTCTAATATCCCGGTTTCGAAAACTTCGATCGGGGTGTGGGGCCTCCTTGACTCGGCGCCCCCGCCGTCATGGCCGGACTTGTTCCGGCCATCCCCTTCCGCTGCTGCGCCGGCCCCGGGGGAGACGCCCGGAACAAGTCCGGGCATGACGAGAGAGGACACGGTACAAGAGAGGACTTCGGTACGAAAGCACTCAAACTTCTCGATCGGGACAGTAGCCCATGGCCCGCTATCCGGCGCGCTATTATGACGGGCTGACGGCGCGCGCCCGGCCGGTCGAGGTCGAGATTGCTGCGACCGGGCTCGCGATTTTCGACGAAGCGGGACCCGTTCTCGGGTCCTGGCCGGGCGAGGCCGTCCGGCTGGTGGAAAAGCCGCGCCCGGGCGAGCCGGTGCGGCTGGGCCTTGCCGGCACGACAGCGCGGCTGATCCTGGACGATCCAGGCGCGGTCGCCGCGCTCGGCACAGCGGCGCCGCGCCTCCGCAGCCGGCAGAGGACTTCGGGCAGGGCGGTCGCCCGGATAGCCCTCTGGGCCGTGCTGGCCGCCGCGTCGTTGGCCGGCATCGTGCTTGTGCTCATCCCGCTGCTCGCGGCCCAGCTTGCGGCCGTGACGCCGGAGTCGGCCAAATACCGGCTCGGCCGGGCGGTCCTCGTTCAGGTCGTCGATCTGCTGCCCGGCCCGACGGGCGTTGCAAGCGGCGGGCGCTACTGTTCGGACGAGGACGGGCTGGCGGCCTTGCAGCGGCTCATGGACCGGCTTGCGGCCGACCTGCCCGATCCGCCGCCGGCGAAGGTCGTTGTGGCGAATACGCGCCTGGTCAATGCCTTTGCGTTGCCAGGCGGCATCATGGTCTTCACGCGGGGGTTGATCCGGGAGGCCGGTAGCGCGGACGAGATCGCGGGCATTGCCGCGCACGAGCTCGGCCATGCCGCGCACGACCATTCGACCCGCGCCCTCTACCGGTCCTTGGCCGTCGCGCTGCTGGTCGGCGTGCTGCTCGGCGACCTGACGGGCGGCGCGCTGGCCGGCGGGCTCGCGGAGTGGCTGGTGAACACCGGCTACTCGCGCGAGGCGGAGCGCGAGGCGGACAGCTTCGCGCTGGCCCGGCTGGAAGCGGCGGGAATCGGCGCGCGCGGGCTTGCGGACTTCTTCGCCCGCCTCAAGGAAAAGGAGAAGGACGAGGGCGGGCTGCTGGTCCGAATCCTCTCCACCCATCCGGCCGCCGAAGAGCGTTTGGCCCATATCCGCAGCGCCGGACGGCGGGGCTCCCGGCCCGCCATGAGCGAGGAAGACTGGACCTATGCCCGGGAGACATGCCTGACGCTTCAAACTGCCCCGACGCTGCCCTGAGGTTCAGGGCTTAGCCTGTTGAACGCCCGTGCGAAAAGGCGTAGCCTCACCGCACTTCCCGGATCGCGAGGCGGCTTCGGATGGCGGGTCTGGCGGGAGAGTGGATCGACGCCGGCGCGGACCTGCCGGTCGTCGCCGATGCCGGGGCGGCGGCGACCTGCTGGCGGCGCTGGCGCGAGGCGGCCGAAGAGGCGGGCGACGACGCCCTGCGGGCTTTCATGCTGGCGGCGGAGGACGACGCGGCGGCCGGGCGGCTCCTCTCCTCGGTGTTCGCGAACAGCCCCTATCTCAGCCACAGCCTGATCTCCGACCCCGGTTTCGCCCGGCTGGCGCTCGAGGCCGGACCGGGCGCGGCCTACCGGGCGGCTTGTGGCGAGGCTGCCGAGCGGGCGGGCTTCGCCGGGGAATCGACGGCGGACATCATGCTCCGCCTGCGCCGCGCCAAGCGCCGCGCCGCGCTCGCCATCGCGCTGGCCGACATCGCGTCCGCCTGGCCGCTGGAGACGGTGACGGAGGCGCTCTCCGACTTTGCGGAGGCGGCGCTGGGCGCGGCCTTGCGGCATCTGCTTCGCGGCCTGCACGAATCCGGCGAGTTGGCCTTGCCGGACCCCGCGGAGCCGGAACGCGGTTCCGGCCTGTTCGCGCTCGGCATGGGCAAGCTCGGCGCCCGCGAGCTCAACTATTCGAGCGATATCGACCTGATCCTGTTCTACGACCAGGACCGCGCGCCCTATGTGGGCAGGCGCGGCGTCCAGCCCGCCTTTACCCGGCTTGCGCAGGGCCTGGCGCGAATCATCGGCCAGCAGACGGCCCAGGGCTACGTGTTCCGCACCGACCTGCGGCTGCGCCCCGACCCGGGATCGACCCCGCCCGCCGTCTCGGTGCGCTCCGCGGAGTTCTACTACCGCACCGCCGGGCGCAATTGGGAGCGGGCGGCGATGATCAAGGCGCGGCCGGTCGCCGGGGACATCGAGGCGGGCGAGGCGTTCCTGGAGACCTTGCAGCCCTTCGTCTGGCGCCGCCATCTGGATTTCGCCGCCGCGCAGGACATCCGCGCGATCAAGGAGCGGATCGATGCGTCGCGCGGCGCGGGCGGCGACGGGCTTGAGGGGCATAATGTCAAGCTCGGCCGCGGCGGCATCCGCGAGATCGAGTTCTTCGTGCAGGCGCAGCAACTCCTCTGGGGCGGGCGCAACCCGGGCCTTCGCGGCTGCGGGACGCTGGAGGCGCTCGAGTCGCTGGTGTCGGCGGGCCATGTGGAGCCCGGCGCGGCGGCGGAGCTTCGGGCCGCCTACGGCTTCCAGCGCAGCGTCGAGCACCGCCTGCAAATGGTGGACGACCGGCAGACCCACAGCCTGCCCGACGGCACGGACGGCATTGCAGGCATCGCGGCGTTTATGGCCTTCCCTTCCGCCGGGGCGTTCGGGGACCGGCTCGGCGGGCATATCGCGGCGGTGGAACGCCATTACGGGGCGCTGTTCGAAGACCCTCTGGATGCGGCGGAAGCCGAAGGGGTGGACTTCTCCGCGGAGGGCGCGGGCGAAGCGGCGCTCGCGGAGATGGGCTATGCCGATGCCGGGCAGGCCGCGGCGACGGTCCGGCGCTGGCTGGCGGGCCGCGCGCCGGTCCTGCGACGCGAAGCGGCGCGCGGGCTGCTCGCAAGGCTGTTGCCGGGGATTCTGGCGGCGTTTGCAACCGCGCCCGACCCCGACGCGGCCTTGTCGCGGTTCGACCGGTTCCTTGCCGGACTGCCGGCCGACCGGCGGCTGCTTTCCCTGCTGGCGGCGCGGCCCGAACTGCTCGGCATCGTGACGGACATTGCCGGTTCGGCGCCCCTGCTCGCCGGCTGGCTCACGCGCCGGCCGCTCCTGCTGGAAAGCGCGCTCAGCCGGGATTTCACCGATCTCGACCTGCCGGACGAGGAGGGGCTGGAGCCGGAGATGGCGGAGGCGGCCCGGCGGGGGCTGGTGCGGCTGTTCTATGCGCGGGAGTTCGGCCGCCGGGAAATGCAGGCGGAGCTGGCGGCGGCGGCCGGCCGCGCAGGCGACCTTGCGGACCTGCTCGACTCCGTCAGGCGCTGGGCTGGCGACCGCTTGTTCCAGATCGGGACCCACATGCTGCGCGGACGGCTTTCGCCGGAGGAGGCGGGGCCGCCGCTTGCCGATATTGCGGATGTCTGCATCGGCGTGCTGGCGCCGGCCGTGCAGGAAGCGTTCGCGGCCGCGCATGGCCGGGTGTCGGGCGGCAGGACGGCGGTGCTGGCGTTCGGCGAGCTCGGCGGCCGCGAGATGACGGTGAACTCCGATCTCGATCTCATGCTGCTCTACGACCATGAAGGCGCGGCGTCGGACGGCCCCCGGCCGCTGGACCCCGACACCTACCATGCGCGGCTTTGCCGGCGCCTGATGGCGGCGCTGACCGCTGAGACCCCCGAAGGCGGCCTCTACCGCATCGACATGCGGCCGCGCGGGACCGGCAGCCGCGGGCCGCTGGCTTGCTCGCTGCAGGCGTTCCGGGACTATCCCCACGACCGCGCCGAAGCGCCGGAGCTGGCGGCGCTTCGGCGTGCGCGGGTCGTCTGGTCCGAGGACGGATTGGGCGCGCGTTTCGAGGAGGCGAAGCGGGCCGTGTTCGCGGCGCCGCGGCCGGCGGGTCCGCTGGCGGCCGGGCTTGCCCCGGCACGAGGACGGAAGGAGGAAGCCGGAGACGACCTCTGGGCCATCGAGCACATGGCCGGCGGCCGGCGCGATGTGGCCGCCGCCGCCGACTTCCTCCGGTTGCTCCACGCCGCCGAACGGCCGTCCGTCCTCGACGGCGGCGCGCCGGCGGTGTTCGAGGCGGCGCAGGCGCTGGGCTCCATCGACGCCGGCGCGGCGGCGGACCTCGCCGAGGCGGCGCGCCTCTGGCGCAATCTTGGGGGCCTCGCGCCACTGGCCGCGGATGGGGGCCCCGCCGGGGACGCCGCCGGGCCGGCGCTGACGGGCGTGATCGGCAGGGCGAGCGGCAGGCTTGTCATCGAGGCGCTGGGCGATTCGGTGCGGGACGTCGCCGCCCGCGCCGCCCGGCATGTCGATGCGATACTGGGCGCCGCCGGGACGGGAGGGCCGTGATGCGGCGTCGGACCGGGGCGGCGAAACGCGGAGCCGGGATATTCACTTTTTGTTTTTACAAAGGCCCGGCCGGGGAGAAATTGTGCTAGAACGGCTCCGGGAGCCGCGGCTTCCGGAGCCGCGTCTCTCGCTTCCGAAAAACCCGTCCGGAATGCACGGGCGAAGTGCGTCCGCCGCCTCGCGCGCGCCGGGCGGCAACGAAACCGGGGAGACGACGCCGGAACATGACAGAACATGACATTCCATGACACTTCGCGGGGGGTGTCTGTTTCCCGACAGGGCCATGCCGCCGATCCGGCGGGCGGGCCGGCGGCCTGCAATCCCGGTCGGGCATGAAGACCGGACGCTATGTCGGGCGAGGGGATCGTGCAAGAATGGAGCAAGCAGCGGTTGAGGCCGGGGAAACAGGCGCCCGGGCCCTGCGGGACGCCGCCGAACAAAGGACAGGAGGAATGAGGATGGAAGTAAGGATGGAACGGCGTGGCGGCGCTCTGCTGGCGGCGCCGGAAGGCCGCATCGACAGCGCGACGGCCCGCGATTTCGAGAGCAAGATGAAGGCGGCGATCCACGACGACGACCGCGCCGTCGTCGTGAACCTGTCCCAACTTTCCTATATCAGCAGCGCCGGCCTTCGCGCGGTGCTGGTGATCGCCAAGGGCCTCTGGAGGCGCGATGCGAGCTTCGCGCTCTGCGCGCTTCCCGACACCGTCCGGGAGATCGTCCAGCTCTCCGGCTTCGACAAGATCATCCAGGTTCACGGGTCCGAGGTCGAGGCGCTCGACGCGGTCGGGAATTAACGGCCTGACCGGGCCCCGACGGAAAGCGCTGCGCGGCTCATCCGCTTTGCCCTGCGACCGCGATACTTGCGGCGCCGGGTTGGCAGAACGCGGCGGGGCCGACATAATCCCCGCCGGGTCATGCGAACCGGGAGGGACACAAGCATGGGTTATCCGACACGCGCCGCGGCGTTCGGCGTCGGCGTCGCAATGCTGGCGGGCTATGCCGGCACGGCGCTCGCGCAGAAGGACGGGGGCATCCTGAAGTTCTACCATCGGGGCACACCGCCCAGCGGCTCGATACACGAGGAGGCGACCAACTCGACGCTCTCCCCGTATATGGGCGTGTTCAACAATCTCATCATGTACAAGCAGGACGAGGCCAAGAACAGCCTCGACACCATCGTGCCGGACCTGGCCGAGAGCTGGAGCTGGAACGGCGACGGCACCGAGCTCACTTTCAAGCTGCGCCAGGGCGTGCAGTGGCATGACGGCAAGCCCTTCACCTCGGCGGATGTCAAGTGCACCTGGGACCTGGTGCTCGGCAAGAGCAGGGCGAAGCTGCGCAAGAACCCCCGCAAGGCCTGGTACAAGAACCTCGAGGAGGTGACGACGAACGGCGACCACGAGGCCGTCTTCCATCTGAAGCGGCGCCAGCCGGCCTTCATCGCGCTGCTCGCCTCCGGCTATTCGCCGGTCTATCCCTGCCATGTGCCGCCGAAGAAGATGCGCACGGCGCCCATCGGCACCGGCCCGTTCAAATTCGTGAGCCTCAAGCAGAACGAGCATGTGAAGTTCACGAAGAACGACAACTACTGGAAGGAAGGCAAGCCGCATCTCGACGGGCATGAGTGGACCATCATCAAGAGCCGCTCGACGCGGGTGCTGGCCTTCATCGCCGGCGAGTTCGACATGACCTTCAATGTCGATGTCACCATCCCGCTGCTGAAGGACGTCAGGTCGCAGGCCCCGGACGCGGTCTGCGAGCTGGTCACGACCAATGTCAGCACCAACCTGATCGTCAACCAGGACAAGCCGCCCTTCGACAATGCGGATATCCGCAAGGCCATGGTGCTGACCATCGACCGCCAGGCCTTCATCGACATTCTCGGCCATGGCGAGACGCTCCAGGGCGGGGCGATGATGCCGCCGCCGTCGGGCGTCTGGGGCATGCCTCCCGACTTCCTGCAGACGGTTGCGGGCTACAATCCCGATGTCGAGGCCAACCGGGCGGCGGCCCGCAAGATCATGGAGGGCCTCGGCTACGGGCCGGACAACCGGCTCGAGGTCAAGGTCTCGACCCGGAACATCGCCGTCTATCGCGACCCGGCCGTGATCCTGATCGACCACCTGAAGCATATCTACATCGACGCCGAGCTCGACACGGTCGAGACGAGCAACTGGCACGCCAAGGTGGCCCGCAAGGACTACATGGTCGGCCTGAACCTGACCGGCGTAGGCGTGGACGATCCGGACGCCAACCTCTACGAGAACTACTCCTGCGGCTCGCAGCGCAACTATACGGGCTATTGCAAGGAGGAGATGGAGGCGCTGTTCCAGAAGCAGTCGATGATGACGGACCAGGAAGAGCGCAAGAAACTGGTCTGGGAGATCGACAAGAAGCTCCAGGAGGACGCTGCCAGGCCGATGATCTTCCACGGCAAGTCGGCCCAGTGCTGGCAGCCCCATGTCAAGGGCTTCGTCACGCATGTGAACAGCCTCTACAACAACTGGCGCCTCGAAGACGTCTGGCTCGACAAGTAGCCCGGCGCTTTCCGGCGCATAACGGGCCGGGGCGCCTCTCCAGGCGTCCCGGCTTCCTTGCGCCGCGTCCGGTGCGGCGCGCGCGGGGAAAGGGGGTCCCGGCTTGGGTTCCTATCTGGTCAAACGCTTCCTGTTGATGATCCTGACGCTTGTCGGGATGTCGATCATCATCTTCGTGCTGCTGCGGCTGATGCCCGGCAACATCGTCGATATCATGTTCGATTCCGCCGGCTTCGTGGATCCGGAGGAGAAAGCCAATATCGAAAAGGAGCTGGGCCTCGACCAGCCGATTCCGGTCCAGTATTTCGAGTGGATCCGCGGCCTGATCGTCTGGGACCTCGGCTTCTCCTACGTGTCCGAGATGCCGGTGGTGGACGAGATCCAGCCGCGAATCCCCATTACCGCCAAGCTCGCCGCGCTCTCGTTGTTCTTTTCGGTCCTGTTCGGGCTGCCGCTGGGCGTCATTAGCGCCGTTCGGCAGAACTCGGCGATGGACTACGTCCTGCGCTGCATCTCGCTGAGCGGCCTTTCCCTGCCGTCCTTCTGGCTTGCCCTGCTGATCCTGATGGCCTTCGTGCAGTATGCGGGCTCGATCCCGATCTACATGGACCCGCCGGACAATCTGTGGGACGAACTGGTGCTCTACAGCATTCCGGCGGCGGCGGTCGGCTTCCGGTCCTCGGCGCTCATCATGCGGCTGACGCGCTCTTCCATGCTGGAAGTGATGCGCCAGGACTACATCCGCACGGCGCGCTCCAAGGGGGCAACCGACAACGCCGTCAACTACCACCACGCGCTGAAGAACGCGGTGTTGCCGGTGACGACGATCATCGGCATCGAGGCCGCCTTCCTGATCGGCGGCCTCATCATCACCGAGACCGTGTTCAACATTCCGGGCGTCGCCCACTTTCTGGTCGAGGCCATCCTGATGCGCGACTACCCGATCGTGCAGAACCTGGTGATGCTGATCGCGCTCGTGACGGTGCTCATCAACTTCCTGGTGGACATGCTCTACGCCGTGCTCGACCCGAGGATCAAATATGCGGACTGACCGGAGCGCCGGCCCGCCGTTCACGGAGCGGGGCGATGGCTGAGATCGACCACCAAGCCGAACTGACACGCGCCGGGGCGCATATCTCCGGCCATTGGAGCCGGCTCCTGTTCTACATGCGCCAGCATCCGCTCGGGGCGGTCGGCGCGGTGATCGTGATCGTGTTCGTGCTGTCGGCGGTGTTCGCCGACGCACTGGCGCCGCGCGACCCGCTGCACACCTCCGCCCCGGACTCGCTGCAGGAGCCGGGCGCCGCCTTCCTCATGGGCGCCGACATGATGGGCCGGGATGTGTTGAGCCGCATCATCCACGGCGCGCGCATCTCGCTTACCGTCGGCGTCGCTTCGATCCTGCTCGGCGGGCTGATCGGGATCGTCATCGGCCTCATGTCCGGCTACCTGCTCGGCTGGTTCGACCTCCTGATGCAGCGGCTGATCGACATCATGCAGGCCCTGCCATTGCTGGTGCTGGCGCTGGTCATGGCGGCGTCGCTCGGGCCCTCGCTGGAAAACACCATCATCGCCATTTCGATCCCGCTCGTGCCCAATGTCGCGCGTGTGGTGCGGTCGAGCACGCTCTCGCTGCGGGAGATGCCGTTCGTGGAAGCGGCGCGGGCGGCGGGCATGAGCGAACTCCGGGTCGCCTTGCGCCATGTGCTGCCGAACACGCTGGCCCCGCTGATCGTGCTGTTCACGGCGCAGCTCGGCGCCGCGATCCTGGTCGAAGCGTCGCTGTCCTTCCTCGGCCTCGGCGTGCCGGAGCCGCATCCGTCCTGGGGGCGGATGCTGTCGGAATCGGCGGCGGAGTATGTCCGCGTCGCGCCCTGGCTGGTGATCTTCCCCGGCCTCGCGATCAGCCTCGCCGTGTTCGGTACCAACCTGTTCGGGGACGCGGTTCGGGACATCCTCGACCCGCGGCAGCGGAGTTGAGCCGGAACATGGGGTGCGAGACATGACCTCCGATACGATGCCCGCCCTCGACGAGGGAGCGGCAGCGGCTGCGGAAGCGCCGGCCGGGGACATCGCCCTCGACGTCCGCGACCTGCAGACCTGGTTTTATACGCGCCAGGGTATCGTCAAGGCCGTGGACGGTGTCTCGTTCAACCTGCGCAAGGGCGAGACGCTCGGGATCGTGGGCGAATCCGGCTGCGGGAAAAGCATCACCGCGCTCTCCGTCATGCGGCTCGTGCCGGACCCGCCGGGCCGGATCATCGGCGGCCGGGTGACGCTGGACGGGCGCAGCCTGCTCGACCTCGACGAGTCCGAAATGCGCCTCGTGCGCGGCAACGACATTTCGATGATCTTCCAGGAGCCGATGACCTCGCTCAACCCGGTGCTGACCATCGGCTACCAGATTGCCGAGGCGTTGATTCTTCACCGGGACATGAGCCGGGCGGAGGCGCTGTTGCGGGCGGTCGAGATGCTCGACCTGATGCGCATTCCGGAGCCGGCGCAGCGCGCCAGGGAGTATCCGCATCAGCTTTCCGGCGGCATGCGGCAGCGGGCCATGATCGCGATGGCGCTCGCCTGCAACCCGAAAGTGCTGATCGCCGACGAGCCGACCACGGCGCTCGATGTGACCATCCAGGCGCAGATACTGGACCTGATCGTCCGCCTGCAGAAGGAGCTCGGCACCGCCGTCATCCTGATTACCCACGACCTCGGCGTGGTCGCGGAGACGACCCAGCGCATCGTCGTGATGTATGCCGGCCGGAAGGTGGAGGAGGCGGATGTCGTGCCGCTGTTCTCCAATCCGATGCACCCCTACACCCACGGCCTGATGGCCTCCGTGCCGCGCCTTGCGATCATGAGCGGCGCGGATCCGGACGCGGCCGGGCGCCTTGAGGAGATTCCCGGCATCGTGCCGCCGCTGAACAACCTGCCGCCCGGTTGCGCCTTCGCGCCCCGCTGCCGCTTCGCCGACGACCGCTGCCGCGCCGAATATCCGCCCTACCGGGAGAAGCAGCCCGGTCACTGGGCGGCCTGCTGGCATTCCGAGCGCCTGTTCGGAGCGGCCTCGTGAACGCCGCCGCTATGGATGGCGGCGTCGGCGCCGCCGCTGCGGAAAGCGCCGCCCAGCCTCCGGTGCTGGAGGTCGAGGGCCTGAAGAAGCACTTCCCGGTCAAGAAGGGGCTGCTCTCCCGCCATGCCGGCAAGGTCTATGCCGTCGATGGCGTGAGCTTCCATATCGGAGAGGGCGAGACCCTTGGCCTGGTCGGCGAGTCCGGCTGCGGCAAGTCCACCGTGGGGCGCACCGTGCTGCGCCTGATCGATCCGACGGCGGGCACCATCCGGCTCAACGGCCGCGATGTCACGCATCTCGGCAAGTCCGACATGCGCCCGGTGCGCCGCGAGATGCAGATCATCTTCCAGGACCCGTATTCCTCGCTCAATCCGCGCATGTCGGCGGGCGATATCGTGGGCGAGCTGCTGCGCGTCCACGACCTGGGCACCGCCGTCGAGCGGCAGGACTGGGTCGCGGCCCTGTTCAAGCGCGTGGGGCTCAGCCGCGCCCAGATGAACAGCTTTCCGCACGAGTTCTCCGGCGGCCAGCGCCAGCGCATCGGCATTGCGCGCGCGCTCGCGCTCAACCCGAGGCTGATCGTCGGCGACGAGCCCGTTTCGGCGCTCGATGTCTCCATTCAGGCGCAGGTCATCAACCTGCTGATGGACCTGCAGCAGGAGTTCCGGCTCTCCTACCTGTTCGTCGCCCATGACCTTGCGGTCGTCGAGCATATCAGCCACCGCATTGCGGTCATGTATCTCGGGCGCATCGTCGAATATACCGACAAGCGGACGCTGTTCACCGACCCGCAGCATCCCTATACGGAGGCGCTGCTGTCGGCGGTGCCGGTCCCCGATCCGCGCCTCAGACGGAAGAAGACGGTGCTGCAGGGCGATGTGCCGAGCCCGATCAGCCCGCCTTCCGGTTGCCATTTCCACACCCGCTGCCCCTATGTCGAAGAGCGCTGCCGGGTGGAGTCCCCGGCATTGCGGGAGATCGCGCCGGGCCACACGGTCGCCTGCCACCTGCGCTGAGGCGGAAGGGCAGGCCGCACCGCCTTGACAGCGCCGCCGCCTTGCAAGCAGTCTGCCGGGTGCAACGAGGGGAGGACATTCGTCCCGATGCGCCGTCGGCCAGAGCCTGATGTATAGCTATATCGTGCGCCGGATCGCGCTCGGCGGCATCACGGTGTTTGGCGTGTCCATCATCGTGTTCCTCATCATGCGGGTGATGCCGGGCGATCCGCTGACCGCGATCTTCGGTCCCGAGGGCATGACCAAGCTCACCGAGGCGCAGCGCCAGAGCTACATGGAGGAGCTCGGCCTTGCCGATCCGCTGATTGTCCAATACGCCAACTGGCTTTGGGACATCGCCAAGGGGGAGCTCGGCCGCTCGTTCTTCCGCGCCGAGAGCATCGGAGAGATGGTGCTGCGCCGCGGCCCGCTGACGGCGCAGATCGCCATCCTGTCGGTGATCCTTTCCTGGATCCTCGGCATCCCGGTGGCGATCGTGAGCGCGCTGCGCCCCAATACCGCCGCGGACAACACCGCCCGCGTGATCTCGATCACCTGCCTTGCCGTGCCGGGATTCTGGCTCGGTATGCTCATCGTCCTCGGCCTGCTGTTCGGCTTCGGCTACCGCGCGCCGCAAACCGCCGCCGGGGCCGGGTTGTTCGAGGACCCCGGGACGGTCCTGCAGATCATCGTCGGGCCCGCATTCGTGCTGGCGCTGGGCCAGGCCGCCTATATCGCGCGCATGGCCCGCTCCAGCCTGCTCGAGGTGATCCGCGAGGACTATGTGCGCACCGCGCGTGCCAAGGGGCTGAACGGGCGTCTTGTGGTCAGCCTCCACGCGCTGCCCAACGCGCTGCTTCCGGTCATCACGCTTTCGGGCATCCTGCTGGGCTTCGTGCTGGCCGGCTCGATCCCGGTCGAGCGCGCGTTCGGCACGCCGGGCCTCGGCTACGCCATGTTCAACGCGGTCAACGAGCGCGACATCTTCGTCATGCAGAATCTCGTCTTCCTTTACGCCGGGGTGTTCGTGATGCTGAATATCGCCGTCGATATCGTCATTGCCTGGATCGACCCGAGGATCAGATACCGATGACTGCGCCGTCCGACTCCCCGGCTGCGGTCCAGCCGGCTGCGGCCGCGCCGCCGGCGCCCCGCGGCATGGCGGGGGGCCTGCGCCACTTCGCGCGGCGCTCGCCGCTGTCGGCCTTCTGGGGCTGCATTGCGCTGCTGATCGTGGCCATGGCGGTGGCTGCGCCGATAGTCGCGCCATACCCCCCGCTGAAGTCCGATTTCCGGAGCATGCAGCAGGCGCCCAACGAAAGCCACTGGTTCGGCACGGACCAGATCGGCCGCGACACGCTGAGCCGCGTGATCCACGGCAGCCGCACCTCGCTCATCGTCGCGTTCGCGGCGGTGCTGCTCGGCACCACGCTCGGGTCCTTCTGGGGCCTGGCCTGCGGCTTCCTCGGAGGGCGGTTCGACATCGTGAGCCAGCGCATCATCGAGTTCCTGCAGGCCTTTCCCGACCTGATACTCGCCATGGCCATCGCGATGGCGCTGGGCTCCGGCACGGTGACGGTCATCATCGCCATCGCGATCACCCGGATACCCTTCGGCGGGCGCGTGATCCGCTCCGTCGTGCTGTCGCTCAAGGAAATGTCGTTCGTGGAGGCGGCGCGCAGCCTCGGCGCCTCCAACATGCGCATCATGCTGTTCCACATCCTGCCGCAGTGCGTGGCGCCCTACCTCATCCTCGCCACGACGCATCTCGGCGTGGCGATCATCATCGAGGCCTCGCTCGGCTTCCTCGGCGTCGGCATCCCGCCGCCCGCGCCCACCTGGGGCAACATGCTCGCGGACGCGCTCAATGCCGGCATCGTGCCGCCCTGGTGGCTGGTGCTGTTCCCTGGCGTGGCGATCACCATCACCGTGCTGGCGTTCAACCTGTTCGGCGACGGCATCCGCGACGTCCTCGATCCGCGCCTGCGCGGCTCGGTCTGACGCGGCCCGGCTCTCCGTCCTAGGCGGCGACCGCGCCGGGCAGCCCCTCCGTTGCGCCGTCGCCGTCATGCAGGTGGCAGGCGGCCCAGTGGCCGGACTGCACCTCGCGCAGCAGCGGCGGCTCGCTGCGGCAGCGCGCCATCGCATAGGGGCAGCGCGCGTGGAAATGGCAGCCCGAGGGCGGGTTGATCGGGCTCGGCACATCGCCCGTCAGGATGACCCGCTTCCGGCCGCGGGCGCGCGCCTTCGGCACGGGCACGGCGGAGAGCAGCGCCTCCGTATAGGGATGCAGCGGCGTGTCGAACAGGCTTGTCTTGTCGGTGATCTCCACGATGCGGCCCAGATACATCACCGCGACCCGGTGGCTGATATGCTCGACGACGGCGAGGTCGTGCGCGACGAACAGGTAGGAGAGCTTCAGCTCATCCTGGAGGTCCATCAGCAGGTTGATAATCTGCGCCTGGATCGAGACATCGAGCGCGGACACCGGCTCGTCGCCCACGATCAGGTCCGGGTTGAGCGCCAGCGCGCGGGCGATGCCGATGCGCTGGCGCTGGCCGCCGGAGAACTCGTGCGGATACGAGTCCATGTGCCGGCTCCCGAGCCCAACGCGCTCGAACAGCGCCGCGACGCGGTCCTCGCGTTCCTTGCCCTCGGCGACGCCGTGGATATGCATCGGTTCGCCGACGATGGAGCGCGCCAGCATGCGCGGGTTGAGCGAGGCGTAGGGGTCCTGGAAGATCATCTGCATCCGTTGCCGGTAGGGCATCATCGCCGCGGCGTCGAGGCCGGTGATGTCCTCGCCGTCGAGGCGAATGCGCCCCTCGGTCGGCTCCAGCAGCTTGAGCACGGTGCGGCCGACGGTGGACTTGCCGCAGCCGGACTCGCCGACCAGCCCCAGCGTCTCGCCGCGCCCGATGTGGAACGACACGCCGTCCACGGCATAGACCTGCCCGCGCACCCGCGAAAAGACGCCCTTGTAGATCGGGAAATGCTTCTTGAGCCCGCGCACGTCGAGCAGCGGCGCGGCGGCGTTTTCGGTCGTGGCGCTCATGCGGTTCCTCCCAGCAGGCGGTCGGCGTGCCAGCACGCGACCCAATGGCCCGGACGGCGGCGTTCGAGCGGTGGAAACTCCTGCCGACACTGTTCGCTGGCGTAGCGGCATCGGGGCGCAAAGACGCAGCCCGGCGGCAGGTTGGCGAGCGAGGGAACCATGCCCTCGATCTCGTTCAGCCGGCCGCGGCCGCTCTCGGTATGCGCGGCGGTCTCAAGGCTCGGAATGGCGCCCAGCAGGCCCTCGGTATAGGGATGGCCCGGATGGTCGAAAAGCTCGTCCACCTCGGCCTCCTCGACCTTGCGGCCGGCATACATCACCACCACGCGGTCGGCGTTCTCCGCGACGACGCCCATGTCGTGGGTAATCAGGATGACGGCCTGGCCCTGCGTGCGCTGCGTCTCCCGCATGAGATCGAGGATCTGGGCCTGGATCGTGACGTCGAGCGCGGTTGTCGGTTCGTCGGCGATCAGCACCTTCGGGTTACAGGACAGCGCCATCGCGATCATCACGCGCTGCCGCATCCCGCCGGAGAGCTGGTGCGGATATTCGTGCGCGCGGCGCTCCGGCTCCGGAATGTGGACCTCGCGCAGCATCTCGACGGCGCGGTCCATCGCATCGCGTTTCGAGAGTCCCTGGTGGAGCGCAATGGCCTCGCCGATCTGCTTGCCGACCGTGAACAGGGGATTGAGCGAGGTCATCGGCTCCTGGAAGATCATCGAGATCTCGTTGCCCCGGACATCCTCCATTTCGGTCTCGGTCGCCTCCAGCAGGTTGCGCCCCTCCAGCCGGATGGCGCCTCCCACGATGCGCCCCGGCGGGTTGGCGACGAGACGCAGGATCGAGAGCGCCGTCACGCTCTTGCCGCAGCCGGACTCCCCGACGACGCCCAGGGTTTCCCCCCGCCGCACGCTGTAGGAGACGCCGTCCACCGCGCGCACGACGCCGTCATTGGTGAAGAAGTGCGTCTGCAGGTTCTCCACCTCCAGCACATTGTCACCCGACACCGCCAAGGCCTCTTGTTCGAGCGGCTCGGTTGGGTCCATAATCCAGACTCCTTTTCAGGCAGGGAGGAACATTATGCCTCGAAACGGTTTCCTTAATCCGCACTGGAGTCGGCGGCACTTCCTTCAGGGAAGCGCGGCGCTGGCGGCTGCGGGCGCATACGGCCTGTATTCGCGCAAGGCCGGTGCCGCTGTTCCGATGGAATATGACGGCTCGAAATTCCAATTGGCGGCGCCCGAGCCGAACCCGAAATCCGGCGGCGTGCTGCGCTACGGCATCACCATGCGTCCGCCGCATCTCGATTTCCACCAGTCCGGCACGATCAACAATCTCGGCAGTCAGGCGTGCTTGTACGACAACCTGATTCGCCGCGACCCCCGCGACAGCGGCCAGTCGATCATCCCCGACCTGGCCCATAGCTGGGAAATCGCCCCGGACGGCAAGACCTACACCTTCTTCCTGCGCAAGGGCGTGCAGTTCTCGGACGGCGCCGAGCTCACTTCCGCGGATGTGAAGGCGACCTTCGACCGTATCACCAAGCCGCCCGAGGGCATCAACATTCCGCGCAGCGCGCTGTTCACCTCGGTCGAAGAGGTCACCGCACCCGACAAGCACACCGTCCAGTTCAAGCTGGCCATGCCGCGGCCGCCGGCCTTCATCATGGGCGCCATCGCGAGCGGCTGGAACGGCATCGTCCGCAAGAAGACGCTCGAGGACAACAACTACAACCTGCGCAAGACCCTCGAGGTCCCCGGCACCGGGCCGTTCCGCAGCGTCCGGCGGGTCGAGCAGGAAATCTGGGTGATGCAGAAGAACCCGGACTACTGGATGGAGGGGCTGCCCTATCTCGACGGCATAGAGTTCTATCACGGCCTGCCGTTCTCGCCGGAACTCGGCTCGGCCTTCCTGGCGGGCCGGACCGACTACGCCCGGCTGATCGACCCGGTGACGCGCAAGGAAGCCGACAGCCGCGACGACATGACGGCGACCGACTACTACCAGAGCGTCATCCAGGCGGTCTGGCTCAACGCCGACCGCGAGCCGTTCAACGACCCGAGGGTGCGCCGCGCCATGCACCTCGTGTTCGACCGGCCGGTGCTGGTGGATGTCGTCAGGGATGTGGCGCCGATGATGGTCGGCGGCTTCATCTATCCGTTCTCGAATGTGGCGACGCCGAAGGAGGAGCTCTCCAAGCGCCTCGGCTACCAGCCGGACACGACGGCCTCGATCAAGGAAGCCAAGGCGCTGCTGGAAGCCGCCGGCTACGGCGACGGCATCAAGGGACTCGACTTTGTGGTGCGCGACGTGGCGACCTTCAAGCTCTGGTCGCAGGCGATTCAGGCGATGTTGCAGCAGGCGCTCAATGTCGAGTGCGAGCTGCGCACCGTGGTCGAGTCGGTCTGGTTCGACGACACCAATAACGGCAAGTTCGACCTCTCGGTCGGCGCCATCGTCTCAACCCTGATCGACCCGTCGGACTACTTCAACACCTGGTACGGCCCGAACGGCCCGCAGAACTACTCGCAGTGGGAAGACCCGCGCTTCACCGAACTGTTGAAGGCCATCGACAACGAGGTCGATCCGGTCAAGCGGCAGGAAGCGATTACCGCGGCCGAGATGGTGATGGAGGAGAACCCGCCGGTGCTGCCGATCTCCTGGGAGAAGATCAACGACGGCTGGTACAACTACGTCAAGGGCCACAACCCCTACAACTATTTCGGCCTCTACGATGTCGGGCGGTTCGATACGTTCTGGCTCGACAAGTAGTCCCTGCCGGACGGCCCGGCGTGGCCGTACCGCAATGATGCAAGCCCGCGCCTTCCCGGCGCGGGCTTTTTTCTTGAGGGCGGGGACACCGCGGAAATGCCGCATCTCGTAATCTTCCTCGGGCTCTGCCTGCTCGGCCTCGTCGTGAGTTGCATCCTTGTCTAGGGCGTTCCACGTTCTGGCTGCGATACTGCTGGCGGCGGCCTGCCAACCCCTGCCGCAGGTCATGGAACGCGACAGGGCGAGCGCGCTGCTGGCGCTTCCCGATACCGTGGGTGTGGAGGTTGGACGAATTGCAGGGGCGCCGCCGCAACTCGAGGACCGGCTGCGGCGGGGCCTGGAAAGCGCGCTGCAACGGCGCGGGCTGCCGGCGAGCCGGCAGCGCGGCAACCTGCTGAGCTATCGGCTGGCAGGACGCACCGTCCTCGGCGCCACGCCCAACGGAATTGCCCCGGTCTCGTTCGACTGGGAACTCAGGGCCTGGGACGACACGGTAGCGGCGCGCTTCGCGCAGAAGGTGGAAGACAGCGGGGCGGATGCGGCGCCATTGCTCCTGGAAGAACTGGCCGAAGGAGTGGCTCGGCGCATCCGGGCGGAGCGGCAGGACGAGACTGTGTCCGCGCGACTGAAAATTTCCATAGCCGCCGACGCCGAGGCAGGCCTGCCCGGCTCCTTGCTGAAGGCGCTGGAAACGGTGCTTGCGGGCCAGGGCCTCAATGTCGTGCCGCCGGCCGCGCCGAGCCATCTGCACGTTTTCGGCAGTGCAGAAGTCGGGCCGATCCATGCCGGCCTGCGGGAGGTGCGGCTGGGCTGGGTCGTGAAATGGTCGGACGGGCGCGAGGTCGGACGAGTCGATCAGGCCAATGCGGTGCCGGCCGAATGGCTTGCCGGAGAGTGGACGCCGCTTGCCGCTGCCGCCGAGGGCGCTGCAGCGGGGATTTCGGATCTCGTGTTCAAGGCTCAAATGGAGCTTCTGCAGACGGATGCAGCAAGGGTTCGTAGCCGGCGCTGAGCGCCCGGAGCGTGGCCGGCGGCGTGAGCGCCTCGACGGTGCCGGCAGGCCGTGCTTCCGCCGCGTCGTATCCGGCAGGCGTGTAGCGCAGTAGCCTCGATCCCTTGACCAGCCAGGCCACGCCGCGCCTGGCAATGAACGCACCGTCGGGAAGCCCGGCGAGGTCGCGGGAACATGTCCGCTGCGCTTTCCCCGACAGCCGTTCGGCATGCAATACCCGGTCCATCTCCGCCGCTCGCGGGTTTCCGCCCCAGCCGGCCGCATAGGCCTTTGCGGCCTCGCGGCGGCACTCGAAGCAGGGGCGGTGCCCGGCAGCGAACGCAACCGCCTCGTCGAGAAAGAACAGCTCCGTGTAGCGTCTCGGCGTCATGACCTGCCGGCGCCTGCCCCGGAACTCGACGACGCAGCAAATCCAGGCCCGGTGCGCCCAGCGCCGCTGGCCGATCTTCCGGCAAGCGTCGTGCAGAATGCCGCGATTGCCCATCATCGTTCCGCGCTCCGGCGCGGCGATAATGTCTCCGAACGGCGTCACGCGGTTTTGGAGCGTCATGGGAACGACCTCTCGTCCGGAGTCGGTGAGGCTACCGGATTCACACATCCGTATCCGGCCGCTCGGCGTGGCGCGCCCTTATCCGACAAAATGAGGAGCCATAATATTCGCTTTTTGTTTCATTAGGGACTTGACTGGGGAGAATGTGCTAGGATGGTCCTGAGAGCAGCGGCTTCCGGGGCCGCGTCTCTCGCTTCTGAAAACTCCGCCCGAAACTCGCGGGAGAGCTGCGTCCGCCGCCTCGCGCGCGCGTGCGATGCGCGCGGAAATAGGGACCCGCCGCCGGGAAACCGGCCGCAATACGAACGGAGTGAAAGACGATGGAGGAACGACAGGCGCGATGCAGAGGGAAAGGGCTTCAGCGAGGCGGGTGGAGAGGGCCGGAAAGACGCTGCAGGCAGCGGCGCATGACGAAACATGACATATCATGACATTTTCGCGGGGTGCCGGGAGACGGGAAATCGGAGTACAGGAGACGGTGCCATGACGGACCGTTCGTTGTCCTGCGACTATCTGGTCGTCGGGTCCGGGGCGGCAGGGTCCGTGGTCGCTGCCCGGCTCTCGGAGGATCCGGACATTTCGGTCATGTTGCCGGAGGCGGGCGGGCGCAACAGCAGTCCGCTGCTCCGGCTCCCCGGTCTCGGCTTTGCCGCCGCGAACCATCCCGGGTTCAATTGGGGATTCGAGGCGGATCCGGTCCCGGAGATGGACAACCGCGCGCTCACCTGGCTTCAGGGCCGGGTGTTGGGCGGGTCGAGCAGCATCAACGGCATGATCTACACGCGGGGCCACCCGCGCGGATACGACATCTGGCGGCAGATGGGTGTGCCGGCTGGGCCTTCGAGGACCTGCTTCCCTATTTCAGGCGCTCGGAGGCGAACGAGCGAGGCGACGGACGGTGGCATGGCGGAGCCGGACCCGTGAAGATGCGGCGCGCGCGCCCCGATCTGCCGATCTGCGATGCGTTCCTGGACGCGGCGGCGGAAGACGGCTTCCCGGTCCTCGACGATCTCGACACCGACGCGGGAGAGGGGTTCGCTTTCTACGACATCAATGCCGGCGGCGGGCGGCGCATGAGCACGGCGACGGCCTATCTCGAACCGGCGGCGCGACGGCCCAACCTCGACATCCGCACGGGCGTTCTCGCTCTGCGGGCGGTCGTGGAAGGCGGCCGGGCGTCCGGCGTCGAGGCGCTCATCGGCGGCCGGCGGGTCCGCATCTCCGCCCGGCGGGAGGTCGTCCTGTCGGCCGGCGCGATCAAGACGCCGCAACTCCTGATGCTCTCGGGCATCGGACTGGCGGACGCCCTGTCGTCACACGGGATTCCGGTAGTCCGCGACGCGCGGAATGTCGGCGGCAACCTGCAGAACCATGCCTGCTACCGGCTGCAATATCTCTGCTCGGCGCCTGTTGTCCGCGAGTCGGCATCTGCGCCCGCACAACGCCGTCGCGGCAGCGCTCCGCTACGCTCTGTTCGGAAACGGTCCGCTCGCAGAGACCTATGCCGTCGCCGGCGGCTATTTCCGCACCGACCCGGCCCTTGAAGTCCCGGACGCGCAGGTCGTGCTGCTCTCCGCGCGCGGACCTGCCAGGACCGGCGGAGCGCCTTCCGCATCCGGGACCTGCTTCCCGACCGGCACGGTTTCGGCCTGAATATCTATCGGGGCTCCCCCCTCCCCTCCAGCCGGGGTGCGATGTCGCTGCGCTCGGCGGACCCGCTCGACCGGCCGCGGATCGAGGCGGGCTACTTCTCGGACCCCCGGGACATGGAGGTCCTGCTGAAGGCCGTGAAGCGGATGCGGGGCATGACGCGCCGTCCCGCGATTGCGAAATATATCGACCGAGAGCCGATGCCGGGCGAAGCGGCGGCGGACGACCGGAGCCTGGAAGCGGATATCCGGCGCAATGGCGCAACCGCCTACCACCAGTGCGGAACCTGCGCGATGGGGCCGAGGGACGATTCGGTCGTGGATACGAAACTCAGGGTGCGCGGTGTCGAGGGTCTGCGGATCGCGGATGCCTCGATCGTTCCGCGAATTCCGAATGCGGCGCTTCACGCGCCCGCGATCATGATCGGGGAAAGGCGGCGGCGCTCATCAAAAGGGAGGCGGCATCGTGAATGCGATAATGGAAGCCCCGCTGGAGCCGGAGCTGGAGATCGTCGATGCCCACCACCACCTGATGGACGGGCAGGGCCACCGCTACAGTATCGAGGACTATGCGACGGACTGCGCTGCGGGGCACGATATCCGGGCGTACCGGCCCGGCCTTCCGCGATAATGCGCGGCCGATCCCGGACCCCACGCGCCGACCGGGTTCCCCCTGAACGCCGCCGCCCCATATTCACGGCGGAAGATGCCGCGTTCCTGGAGAATCGGAACCACACGGTCCACGAAATCCTCATAGCCTCCGGGAACGACCGCCGGCGTGATGTTGAAGCCGAGGCAGCCGGTTTCCCGCCAGATGGTCTCCAGCCCGTCCGCGATCTCCTCGAGCGTGCCGAGGAGTTGGGGAATGAGCCCCGCCAGCCCGGACAGGCGAACGGCCTCGCGAAGGGAAATCCGCTTGTCCCCGAACATGCTCGACATTGCCCTGACGAGCCCCCTGGAAGCCTGCGTGTCGATTTCCTGGAGGGGCTTGTCGATATCCACGGTCGCGAGATCGACGCCGAACGTGCCGGATATGCGCGTGAGCGCCGCGTCGACGGGAATGCGCGCCAGCATCCCGTCTCTGCGCGCGACGGCCTCCTGCCGGCTGTCGGCCACAAAGGGCTGGACTGCAAAGGTGACATTCGGCTCACGGGGGCTGCCGCGCTCACGGGCCGTCGCGCGGATCTGCTCCATGAACGCCTTCATGCGCTTCAGGTCCGGCTGGATGGAGAAGACCGCATCGGCATGAGCGACCGCGAAACGCCGTCCCCGGCCCGAGGATCCGGCCTGGAAGAGCGCCGGTCGTTCCTGCGGAGAAGGGAGGACCGAGGGCGTGGCGCGACAACGGAAATATCGTCCTTCATGCGTGATTTTTCGACCCTGGAGGGGTCCGCCAGAATGCCGCCGGCGCGATCCGCCGTCACGGCGTCCGGCGATATGCCCCGCCAAAGCTTGTAACAGACCTCCATATACTCGTCGGCCCGGTCGTAGCGCTCGTCATGGTCCATCACGTCGAACCCCATGGCCCTGTGCTCGGACCTCGCATTGCCCGTGACGATGTTCCACCCGACCCGCCCTCCTGTCAGGTAGTCGAGGCTGGAAAGCGACCTCACGGTCAGGAACGGGTGCTGGCTTGCAACGGACACGGCCACCGCAATGCCGAGATGCCGGGTCGCCGCCCCCATGACGCCGACGAGCGCTACGGAATCGTGCGCCGGCCAGCTTACGCCGTGCCGGACCGCGACATCCGTCGTGTCCTTGTAGAAGTCGCAAACGGCCGGCACATCGGCGAAGAACAGGCCGTCGAACCGGCCGCGCTCCATCGTCCGGGCGAGGTCCTGCCAGTGCTCCATCGATCCGAAGCCGTCGATCTGCCGGTCTTCGGGATCCGCCCAGCTAAGCGCCATGTGTTTGATGGGCGTGTACATCATGAAGCCGAGCAGGTGCATCCTGTCCGCCGCCATCGACCGAACCTTCCGATTCTATTCGTCGGGCTTCCCGTAGCCCCCGGCGCCGCTGGTGCGAATGCTCAGCACATCGCCGCGCTTGAGCGTGCGAATCTCCTTCGAGCCGAGGCGTTCGCCATTGCCGTGCGGATTGAGCACCGTTTCCCCTACAGCGCCGGGTTCGCCGCCGAAGACACCGTAAGGCCGGCTCTCGTGGCGGTCGCCGAGCAGGGTGAGCACACCCTCGCCGGCCAGCAGTTCGATATCCTTGCGCAGGCCGGACCCGCCCTTGTGCCTGCCGGCGCCGCCGGTGCCGTCAAGCAGCTCCAGCCGGTGGATCAGAACCGGCAAATTGGTTTCGTGGACTTCGACCGGGATGTTGGAGCAGTTCATTACCGGACTGAGCCCTTCCGGTCCGTCGCTGTCCGCCCGGCCGCCATAGCCCGCCAGAATCAGGTCGTAGAAGACGTAGGGCTTGCCGGTACGGTCGTCGATTCCGCCGATATTCGGGTTCGACCAGTGGCTGAAGGCGCCCATCGCACGCTCCGGCACGGCCTGCGCCATCGCGCCGTTGATGGTGTCGAAAATACGGACCTGCAATGCGGCCCGGCCGCCGGAAGCCGCGGGGAATCTGGGATTGAAGAAACTGCCCTCCCGCGCCACCAGCCGGACCGGCCGCATCGCGCCTGCATTCTGCGGGCTGAGCGGGTCGCAGAACACCTTGATCGCGAAGTATGCGTAGGCGCGGGTGTAGTTGATGTAGCTGTTGATCGCCGCGGGTACCTGGTCCGAGGAGCGGGAGAAATCGACAGTCACTTCCGCGCCGTCAGGCCCCTCGGCAAAGGCGATATCGACACCGAAATGGATCGGCTCCGTGCCGGGGCCGTAATCGTCCATCCGGTCGTCGAAGCTGTATGTGCCGGGCGGCACGCGCGCCAGCGCCGCTCGCATGCGCTCCTCGCTGCGGTCGAGTATGCGGTCGAAAGCCTCCTCGACCGTGGCCCGGCCGTGGTCGCGGAAGAGCTGGCGAAAGCGTTCGGCGGCGGTGAGGTTAGCCGTGTGCTGCGCCATTACGTCGCCGCGAACCTTGTCCGGCACGCGGGTGTTGGCAAGCACCATCGAGAGGATGTCGCGGTCGATCTCTCCCTCGCGGCAGAAGCGCACCGGCAGGATACGAAAGCCTTCCTGGAACGCTTCTGTCACGCCGTGGACCTTCTGCGAGCCCGGCGCCGCGCCGCCTACATCCATTTGATGCGCCGACGCGGCGACGTAGCCGAGCAGATCGGTTCCTTCGAAAACCGGCATGACCTGGAAGAAATCCGGGAAATGGCCGGACCCCATCCAGCTGTCGTTCATCAGGATGCTGTCGCCGGGCTTCAGCGCCGCGGGTGGATATGCCTCGGTCACATGCCGGACGACGAAGGGCATGGAGCCCAGATGGCCCGGCGAGAAACTGCCTTGGGCGATCATCCGTCCCCTCGCGTCGAACACCGCCGTCGAGAAGTCGTCGCCCTCGCGCACCGCTTCGCTGAAGGCCGTGTGGCGCATCGTCGTGCCCAGTTCCTCGGCGACGGAAATGACCGAATTCCAGATCACGGTGAAGGTAACGGGATCGACGGCCGCGCTCGCTCTCTTGCCAGCGCTGCTGCATGGGCCGGCGCCGGCGGACCGCGCCGGGTCTTCCGGGTCTTGTCCGGCGGGCGCTGCGGTTTGCCCTATGTCGATCAGCAGGTGCCCGTTCGGCCCGGGCCTGGCGCGGTCTCCGGGCAGGACAACGGTTGTCGCCTCGGCGTCCTCGACGATCGCAGGGCCCTCGATAACGGCGCCGGGCTCGATGGCCTCGCGCCGCCAGACCGCCGTCTCGGTCATGCCGCCCGTTTCCGGAAACCATGCCTGCCTGGAGCCGGGCGGCTCGCCGGTTGGCGGCGCCTTCGCCTCGCCCGCGGATATGCCGCGAGAGTTCGAAACTATGGCCGCCAACGCCCAATCCACGCCTTCGACCGCGCTGGCGGGGTCCTCGGTGCGGTAGCGGGCCTTGTAGGCCGTGCGGAATGCGGCCTCGCACGCCGCCGGGAAACCCGCGCCGATCTCGCCGTCCGGAAGGTCCACATGGATTTCAAAACCCTGCCCGGCATGGCGCATATAGGCGAACCGCCGGAAGACGGGAGCGCGTGCGCCGGGGAGGTGGCCGAGGTCCTCCGCCAGCCGCGCCTCGAGCCCCGCATAGATTGTCGCGATGTCTTTCGGCGCCGCCTCGTCGAGACGCACCAGCCTGGTCATGGAGGCGTCCAGCCGGCTGTCCGCGGCAAGCATACCGACGGCGGAGCCGACGCCCGCCGCCCTCGGCACCACGACCCGGCCAACGCCGAGCGCGCGCGCAATCCTGGCTGCATGCAACGGTCCCGCGCCGCCGAAAGCCACAAGCGCATATTTGCGCGGATCGCGGCCGCGCTCTACGGAAACGACTCGCAACGCATGCTCCATGTTCCCGGTGGCGACCAGATGGATGCCCCAGGCGGCCTCCTCGACGGACAGCCCCAGGGGCCGGGCGACATGCTCGCGGAGCGCCGCCGCGGCCGCATTGGCGTCGAGGGTCATGGCGCCGCCGTTGAAATAGGCCGGGTTGAGGTAGCCGAGCACCAGGTTCGCATCCGTCACCGTGGGCCGGACGCCGCCTGCGCCGTAGCAGGCAGGGCCGGGGTCGGCGCCCGCGCTGTCCGGCCCGACACGGACCGCTCCGTCCACCGCCAGCGCGATGGACCCGCCGCCCGCGCCGATCTCGACCAGTTCGACCGATGGCACGTTGATCGGCAGGCCGGACCCCTTCTTGTATTTGACCGGATCGACCTCGAAGACGGGCGCAATCACCGGCTCGCCTCCGTCGATGGCGCCCAGTTTCGCCGTGGTGCCGCCCATGTCGAAGCTGAGGATGCGGTCGGCGCCGAGTTCCCTGCCGATCTGGCCTGCGAGCAACACGCCGGCGGCGGGGCCGCTCTCGACGATTCGCACCGGGTATTCGCCCGCCAGCGCCGGCGAGACGAGCCCGCCGTTCGATTGCATGATCGAGAGGTCGGCGTCCGAGCCGATGGCGGCGAAGTCTTCAGCAAGACGCCGCACGTAAGCGCCGACCAGAGGCTTGACGAAGCTGTTGGCGACCGTGGTGTTGGTGCGTTCGTATTCGCGCAGTTTGGGCGAGACATCGGCGGAGAGGCTGAGCGCCGCACCCGGCATCCGCCGACACAGGGCCTCGCCGACGGCCCGCTCATGCGCAGGGTTTGCATAGGCGTGGAGAAGTGCGACCGCGACGGCCTCGTAGCCCTCTTCGGCGATGCTCTCGACGACGGCTTCGAGGTCCTCCGGGTCCAGCGGCTCCAGCACCTCGCCCTCGAAGCTGACCCGCTCCCTCACCTCGAAAATCTGCTCGCGCGGGATCAGGGGATCCGGCTTTCGCATATGGAGGTCGTAAGTCTCGTAGCGCTTCTGCCGGCCGAGAAGCAGCACATCGCGAAAGCCGCGGGTGGTAACCAGCGCGGTCTTCGCGCCGTGCCGCTGGATGATGGCGTTGGTCGCGACCGTCGTTGCGTGGACAAGCTGCCCCATGCCGGCGGCGCCCGCTCCCGCCATTTCCAGCACCGCCGGCAAGCCGTTTCTGACGGCTTCGGACGGGTCGGCGGGGGTAGAGGGGACCTTGTGGACCGCTACCCGGCCCGACGCCTCGTCGCGCAGAACGAAGTCGGTGAACGTGCCGCCGACATCGACGCCGATCCGGTACGCGGTTCCCGGGTCCGTCATGGCGTTCGCAAGGCGCGCTCAGCCGATGCGCGCGGACATGCCGCCATCGACCGGCAGGTTGACGCCGGCGATGAACCGGGCTTCGTCGGAAGCGAGGAGCAACGCGGCATGGGCCGTGTCCCACCCCGTTCCCATCTTGCGGTTCAGCGGAACCTGGGCGTTGCGGGCCGCCCGGACCTCTTCCGCGGACACGCCTCCCCTGCGCATGCGGTAGCCAATCGAGATCGGCGTGTCCATCAGGCCCGGCATGATGACTTTGCAGCGGATGCCATAGTCCCAATTGGTGCTGGCGAGCATGTGGCAGAAGGCATTCATGCCGGCTTTCGACGCCTTGTAGATCACCCGGTCCACGGAGCAGATCGAAAAGATCGACGACACCCCGATGATCGCCCCGGACCGCTGTTCGCGCATGACCGGCACGACCAGCCGGGATGTGCGGTAGAGGCCCTTCAGGTTGACATCCATGACCCGGTCCCAGACCTCTTCCGGGAGCTGCATCGGGTCGCTGTCCAGCCCGTCTCCGGCGATGCCGGCATTGTAGTGCAGGATATCGATGCGCCCGCGCCGGTCGGTGCAGGCCCGGACGAAACCGGCGCAGTCCTCGTTGCTGGTCACATCGCCCCGCACCGCAAGGCAGTCGCCGCCCTCTGCGCGGATCGCTGCCGCGGTCTCCTCGGCCGAGGCGAGGTCGCTATCGACGGCGAAGACCCTTGCGCCTTCGCGTGCGGGCAGGATCGCCGCGACGCGCCCGTTGCCGACGGTGTCGCCCGCCTGTTGTCCTGCGCCGACCACCAGCGCCACCTTGTCCTTCAGTCTCATCGTCCCCGCCTGTCGACCTCTCCGGTTGCGACTCTATCCTGCCCCCGCTGCCGCCCGTCCTCAACCGCGCCCGAACCAGGCATTCCCTTGCTGGTCATGTTATTCGTAAGCGCCATGGTGCAAGAACCGCTCGAAGACGATCCGGAGACGCCGCCACGCTACCTTACGACGAAGGAGGCGGCGGCGCTTCTGCGCGTAAGGGAGCGCAAGGTGTACGACCTCGCTGCTGCCGGCGGGATTCCGCACCGGCGGATCACGGGGAAGCTGCTCTTCCCGCGCACGGAAATACTGGCGTGGATAGAGGGCGGCGGCGGTCGGGCTCCCGTCGAACGGCCGGAGGTGCTGGCCGGCTCCCACGACCCGCTTCTCGACTGGGCGGTGCGCGAGTCCGGCTCGGGGCTGGCGACGCTCTGGAACGGGAGCCTCGACGGACTGGACTCCTTCGCCGGCGGCCATGCCGCGCTTGCCGGGCTGCATATCCCGGAAGAGGGAGGCTGGAATGTCCGGACGGTTGCCGGCAGAGGCGTGCAGGGCTCGGTGTTGATCTCTTGGGCTGCGCGGGCTCGCGGCCTCGTCCTGTCCGAGCGCGTGTGCGAAGAGGTTCGCTGCATTTCCGATCTCAGGGGCAGGCGGGTCGCTATGCGGCAGCCGGGCGCCGGGGCTACGGCGGTCTTCGAGAAGCTTCTGTCGAAGGAAGGGCTTGCGGCGGCGGACCTGATCCCGTCGGCGGAGCTGGCGCGAACCGAGAGCGATGCAGCGGCCGCCGTGGCTGCGGGAGATGCGGATGCGGCCCCGGGCATCGAAGCAATGGCCCGGCAGTTTCATTTGCCGTTCCTGCCTCTGGTCCGGGAACGGTTCGATCTGCTGATCGACCGGCGCGCATACTTTACCGACCGGGTGCAGACGCTGCTGGCCTTCGCTCGCGGCGACGCCCTGATGCGCAAGGCCGATGCAATGGGCGGCTACGACCTCTCCGAAACCGGCCGTGTGCGCTGGCTATCGCCCTGACATGCCGGCGGCGCCCGGCCTGCGTCCCGTCAGTTTCCGGCGTTGGGGAAGAAGAGCTGCTGGCCGTCCACACGATAGGAAGCTATCGCCGCCTGTCCCTCTTCGGAGAGCATCCAGTCGACGAATTGCCTGCCGGGACCGGCCCTGACATTCGGGTGTTTCTCCGGATTCACCAGCACGATGCCGTACTGGTTGAACAGCCTGGGGTCGCCCTCGACGAGGATCCGGTGGCCGTTCTTGTTGCCGAAGCCTGTCCAGGTGGCGCGGTCGGTCAGGACATAGGCGCCCATGCCGGCGCCGATGTTGAGCGTGGCGCCCATGCCGGAACCGGTTTCGCGGTACCAGCCGCCCGAGGCTGCCGCCACGTCTACCCCGGCCTCGGCCCAGAGTGCGAGTTCGGCCTTGTGCGTGCCGCTGTCATCGCCGCGCGAGGCGAAGGAGGCTTCGGCCCTTGCGATCCCGGCCAGCGCCGCCGCAGCATCTTCCGACCCCGCGATGCCGGCAGGATCGGCGGGCGGGCCGACGATGACGAAATCGTTGTGCATGAGGTCGAAGCGCGCGATGCCGTGGCCTGCCGCCACGAACGCTTCCTCGGAGGGTTTCGCATGGACGAGCAGCACGTCGCCGTCGCCATTGGCCGCATTCCTGATCGCCTGCCCGGTGCCGACTGCGACGACCCGCACCTCGATACCGGTCCTTTCCCGGAACAGCGGCAGGATGTGGTCGTAGAGGCCCGAATTCCGCGTCGACGTCGTCGACTGGACGACGATGAAGCTGTCCGCGGCGGCCGCCGGCCCCGACGCGATGAACCCGGCTGCCGCGAGCGCGAGGACGATCGGCCGGAACATACTGCTTCCGCCGTTGCGCTTCAGGCGTCAGGCCCGGGCGGGGAGTCGAGATAGAGGCGGCCCTGAAGCCAGGCGCGCGCCGCTTCGGAGCGGGGCGCATCGAGCAGGTCCGGCGCGCGCCCGGCTTCCACGACCCGTCCGCCATGCAGGAAGACGAGGTCGTCGCCGAGGCGCCGCGCCTGCCCGATGTCATGCGTGACGAGCACGATTGCGACGCCGCTCTCATGCGCGTCGGCCACCAACCGCTCGATGGCGTGGGTCGAACCCGGATCGAGGCTCGCCGTCGGTTCGTCGAGGAACAGCAGGCGCGGCGCACAGGCCAGCGCGCGTACGACCGCAAGGCGCTGCTGCTCGCCTCCGGAAAGGACGCGCGCCGGCCGGTTCGCCAGGTCGCCGAGATGCGAGCGTTCCATTGCTTCGGCTTCCCTTGCCCTGCGCTCCGGCCCCGTGAGCCCGCGCACCGCGAGCGCGAAGCGGAGATTGGCGCGCACGGAACGGCGCAGCAGCACCGGGCGCTGGAACACCATCGCCTGTCGGAGCCGGCCTTCGCGGTTGAGCGGCCGCTCCTGCCAGAGCACTTCGCCCGCTGTCGGCCGGATCAGGCCGTGGAGCAGGCGCAGCAGCAGGCTCTTGCCGGCGCCGTTGGCTCCCATCACCACCGTGCGCCTGCCGGGGCGGATATCGATATCGATCCCGTCGATGAGCCGCTTGCCGCCGGCATCGAAGCAGAGGCCGCGCGCCCGGAGCAGCGCCTCGGGCGGCGCTTCCGCCCCCAATGCCGGCGCCGGCGCAGCCCTGTCGAATGCCGGCGTCGGCGCGGCCCTATCGAACGCGGCCTCAAGCATAGGCCATCCGCACAGCCGACGCCCGGAGCGTCATGGCGGCCCCGTTGACGGCCACGGCGATGGCGAGGAGCACTACGCCGAGCGCAAGCGCGAGTTCCAGATTGCCCCTGGAGGTCTCCAGCGCAATCGTCGTGGTCATCACGCGGGTCACATGATTGATGTTCCCGCCGACGATGATGACCGCGCCCACCTCCGCCACCGCGCGGCCGAAACCGGCAAGCGCCACGGTGAGGAGGCTGTAGCGCGCGTCCCGCAACAGCGCGGCCGCCCGGTCGAGGGGGGCCACGCCGAGCGAGTCGAACTGCTCGGCATATTCGCGGTAGCAGTCCTCCACGACCTGCCGGCTCAGCGCCGCGACGATCGGCGTGACGAGAATCGTCTGCGCGATAATCATCGCCGCCGGGGTGTAGAGAAGCTGAAGCGGACCGAGCGGCCCGGCAGCGGACAGCATCAGATAGGCGATCAGCCCCACCACGACGGGCGGCAGCCCCATCAGCGAGTTGAGGACGACGATCGCGGCCGTCCGGCCGGGAAACCGGAACGCGCCTACCGCCGCGCCGAGCGGCAGGCCGATGACGCAGGAGACGGCGACGGCCGCAAGCGTGACCCGCAGCGACAGGCCGACGATTTCGATGAGGTCGGAATCCCAAGCAAGGATCAGGCCCACAGCCTCACCGAGTATCCGCCAGAAGCTTTCCACCCTGTATTTCCTCCCTCGACCTGGAAGAAAAGCACAAAAAACGACTTGAATCGACAATAAAGGCAGTCGACTTCGGCGCCTTTCCCTTGTGGACATCATGGCCGCCGCGATGCTCGGCCGGCCGGCCTTTCGCAGGGCGGTCCCGGCCTGTAGGCTTCGAGGCCGGACAGGCGCGAAAACAACAAGATGCCGAAGATGCCCGGGTTCGAAGGACAAGACGCCGGGCGCCTGGAGCGCCTGCGGTCGGCAAGCGGGGAGTTGTCGGGCGCATTCGGCGATCTGGGCACCTTCCTGCCTTATGTCGTGGCCGCGGTGGGCGCCGGCATTCTCGCGCCGACGCCGGTGTTCGCCGGGTTCGCGGCCGGGTATGTCCTCGTCGCCGCCATCTACCGGATACCCGTATCCGTCCAGCCGATGAAGGCGCTCGGCGCCGTGATCGTTGCGGGCGGCCTCACCGCCGTCGAAACCGCCTGGGCGGGCGGCATCGTCGGAGCGGTCCTCCTCCTGCTCGCAGCCGTCCCGTCGTTCGAACGGGTGGCGCGCGCCATTCCCCAGTCGGTGGTCACGGGTCTTCAGGCGGGGCTCGGCCTCATGCTCGGAACGGTGGCCTTCGGCCTGATGGGCCATGACTGGACCATGGCCCTGGTTTCGCTCGCCACACTCTCGCTCGCCTTTCTTCTGCCGCGGGGGCCGTGGGTTCCGCTTGTCGTTGTCGGCGCCGTGCTGCTGGTTCCCCATGCAGGGCCGCCGATGCCTTCGGCGGCTCCCGCCGGAGGCATCGGCTCCGTCCATGCCGTGCTTTCAGGCGTGCTTGCGCAATTGCCGCTGACGCTGCTCAACGCCGTGGTGGTCGCCGCCGCGGTCGCCCGTGCGCTCTATCCCGACCGGGCCGCACGGGTGAGCGAACGAAGGCTCGCCGCCACGAACGGCCTGATGAACCTCCTGCTGGCGCCGCTCGGCGCCATGCCGATGTGCCACGGGGCCGGCGGCATTGCCGCCCATCGAAGGTTCGGCGCGCGCGGCATCGGGGCGCCGCTGATCATGGCGGCCTCCTGCTGCGCCGCCGCCGCGGCGGGGCCGGAGGTTGTCGGGCTGCTCATGTCGATCCCGCCGGCCGTCGTCGGCGCGCTCCTGGTCTATGCGGCGGCCGACCTGACCCTGAGTCCGAGACTGCTCGACGCTCGCCCGGACTGCCGGCCGGTCATCGCCGCCGCCGCGCTCGCGACGGTATTCTTGGGCGCGCTGGCCGGCTTGCTCGCGGGCCTGGCGGCGGAAGGAATGCGCGTCCATATCCGGCGCAGGCATCGGCCCGGCTCCTCGCATGGCAGCGGATAGCCCGCAGCAACGGCGCGGCTCAATCTCAGTCAGGCACCGCCCACCCCTTCCGGGGCGATGGCGACGGTCTTGATGACGGCGTGGCAGCGCACACCTTCCGCCAGGCCCAGCGCCTCGGTCGAACGGCGGGTCGAGCGGGACAGGATCGTACCGGCGGCCGTGCGTACCGAGACGATGGCGCCCGGCCCGTCGCCCGCCCGCACCGATTCGACCGTGCCCGGCAGGATGTTCAGCGCCGACAGGCCTTCGGGCTGCTTTCGCGATAACAGCACCTCATGCGCCGCGATCCGGACCCTGATGCGGCTGCCGGGCGTATGCGGCGCCCTCGGCAGGAACAGCCGGACGCCGCCGGCCTCGATCTCCGACAGCCCGTCGGCATGGTGGCGGACGACCGCCGCCTCCAGCACCGCGCCTGCGCCCCGCGCGCCCACCGGTGTGACCGTGGGGTCGCCCAGCACCTCGACCGCCGGCCCTTGGCGCACCGCCTTTCCGTCCTGCAAGGCGATGACGGTGGTCGCAAGCCGCGCCACCTCCGCCGCCGAGTGGCTGACATAGAGCACGGGTACCGACACCTCGTCCCGCAGGCGCTCGAAATAGGGCAGGATTTCCGCCTTCCTGTCCTCGTCCAGCGAGGCGAGCGGCTCGTCGGCGAGAATGAGCCGGGGGCTCGCCAGCAGCGCGCGACCGATCGCGACCCGCTGCTTCTCCCCGCTCGACAGCGCGCCGGGCCGGCGGCCCAGCAAATGCCCGATGCCGAGCATTTCGACAATGCGCCCCATATCCTCGCGCGGCCCGGCCTTCGGTGCGAACCAGCGGCCGTAAAGCAGGTTCTGGCGCACGGTGAGATGCGGGAACAGCCGCCCCTCCTGGAAGATGTAGCCGAGCCGGCGGCGATGCGGCGGCAGCCACGCGCCGCGCTCCGTGTCGAACAGCACCCATCCGTCTGCGACCGCGCGCCCCGACTCCGGCCGGAGCAGCCCCGCGACGGTGTTGACGGTCGTCGTCTTGCCGGAGCCGGAGCGGCCGAAGAGCACGGTCACGCCCGGCGGCGCCTCGAAGGAAATATCCAGATCGAAATCGGGGAAAGCGTGGCGCAGGGTCACGGAAAGCGTCATGCGCCGGCCACTCTTCTCGCCACGCGCCGCGCAACGAGCTCGGAGAGAAGCAGCGCCGCCATGGACACGGCGGCCGCGATTCCGACCAGCCGGAGCGCCGACGCCTCGCCGCCGGGCACCTGGAGGAAGGCGTAGATCGCCGTCGGCAGGGTCTGCGTCTGGCCGGGGATATTGGAAACGAAGGTGATCGTGGCGCCGAACTCGCCCATCGCCTTGGCGAAGGCGAGGATCGCGCCCGCGAGGATGCCGGGCAGGACGAGCGGCAGCGTCACGGTCGCGAAGGCCCAGGGGCCGGCGGCGCCGAGCGTGGCGCTCGCCTGTTCGAGCCTCGGGTCCACCGCCTCGATGGAAAGCCGGATAGCGCGCACCATCAGCGGAAAGGCCATGACCGCCGCCGCCAGCGCCGCGCCTGTCCAGCGGAAGGCGAAGACGATGCCGACCTCCTGCAAGAGGCTGCCGAGCGGCCCGCGCGCGCCGAATACCAGCAGCAGTAGGTATCCAGTCGCCACCGGGGGCAGGATGAGCGGCAGATGCACCAGCCCGTTCAGGAGCTGCCGGCCGGGAAAGCGCCAGCGCGCAAGCGCATAGGCGGTCAGCACCCCGAGCGGCAGGCTCCCAAGCGTTGCCCAGAATGCGACGCGCAGGGACAGCGCGACCGCCTGCCACTCCTCGGGGCTCAACCAGTCCATGCCGTAATTCTACTCGAAGGCGACGGTAAAGCCTTGCCGCTCGAATGCCTTTCGCGCGACGGGTCCGCGAAGCCAGGCGAGGAAGCGCGCCGTGAGCGGGCTGCGGCTCGCGGCCATGGCGGCGGCGGGATAGACGATAGGCGGGTGGGTATCCGCCGGGAAGGCGCCCACGACAGTCACGTTGTCGTCGGCCGCGGCGTCGGTGGCATAGACGATGCCCATCGGCGCCTCGCCGGAAGAGACCAGCGACAGCGCGGCGCGGACATTGTCCGCCTGAGCCGCCTTCGGCGCAATGGCCTCCCAGACGCCCAGCGATTCGAGCGCCGCCTTGCCGTAAATCCCGGCGGGCACTGCATCCACGAGCGTCATGGCGAGGCGGCCTTCGCCCAGCATGACGGCGAGGTCCAGGCCCGGTCCGATCTCCATCTTCGCCGCATCCCGGCCGTGGGCGACCAGCACGAGGGCGTTGCCCAGCAGGTCGAAGCGGCTTGCCGGGTCGATGAGTCCCTCCCGCTCCAGCGAATCCATCCAGCCCGGATTGGCGGAAATGAAGATGTCCGCCGGCGCGCCGTGCCGGATCTGGCGGGCGAGCGCCGACGAGCCGGCAAGCGAGACGGCGACGGCATGGCTCGTCTCCCGCTCGAAGCCGGCGGAGATTTCGTCCATCGCGTTCTTCAAACTGGCCGCGGCGAAAACCGTAATCCTGTCCGCCCCGAAACCGGGCGCGGCGAAGCCCGGGCCGAGCGCCAGGCCGGCGGCAAGCCCGAGCAGGCGGCGGCGGACGGATGAAAACGGCAAAGGCGGCGCTCCCCGGCGATGCGGCCAATTGGCCTTTTTCCGCCGGCCCGGCAAGGCCGCGCTCCCTCATCGCCCCGGACAGGCCGCGATCCGGGGCCTCCCCCAATTCTTCGTCCCGACCTTGCCTGTCCCCGCCTCCGAGCGGGGAATCCGGGGCCTTCGCGAATCGGAGTCCTGTTGCATGAGGCCCCGGATCGGGTCCGGGGCAGGCTCTGCGGGCGTCCGAGGCGACGAGGGAGGGCCTGCCTCTCGACCGGGCGGCAAGGACCCCCCCCCCCCCCGGCGATATGTCATGGAATGTCATGTTTTGTCATGGTCCGGCAGGAAATCGCCGTCGTCGAAGCCGTCCGGCCAGTCCGTGTCGTCCGGTTCGTCGGGGTCGAATGGCCCCTTGCGGGGCCAGCAGGCCTCGCCCCGTTCGGTGCGCTTCCACGACATGCGGATGCGGCGCACGCGCTCGACGATCCAGGGCCGCTCCAGCAGGGCGGAGCCGGTCTGGCGGGCGGAGCGTTCGGCGTAGCCGGAGACGGTGAAGTGGCGGCAGAAGGCTTCCTGCCTTGTGGACAGCGCGACGGCCCGGTCGATCAACGGCATGGGCGGCGGCTCCTTCGTTCCGCTGGTGTTCGCTCCGGGCGTCGGCTGCGGTATCGGACCGACCCTGTTTCGCGCGTATCGCGGGGGCGTTCTTACGCGTCTTGCGCGCCTGATGGCGCGCGCGAGCCGAACGGCGGGCGCACTTCACCCGCTGGCTGAATCGGAGTCGGTCCGGCGCTGGGCCGGGGCGAAGGAAGACGGTCCGCGGACGCCGCTTCCCTCCAGCCCATTCTAGCACCAATATTGTGCAGCCAATCCCATTAAGGAATTATTTCCAAAATTTCAAGACCCACTCCATTGTCCCGCCCGGCAAGGGCTGCAACCGCCGGCGGGAGTGAGGCAGCCGGTTATCCAATCAGGCTCCAGAATGCCCATTTGCGCCCATGTTCCTGGCGCAGCCTCGATTCGTAATCGGCATGAGTTTCGAAGGGCGAGAATTCTTCAATTCCATGCGCAAGGTTCGCGCATTCCGCAAGATGCTGCGCCGCATGTGCGTAGTGCGCGGATCGACCCTTCTCCAGCGCGAAACCGATCATGACCCGCAGCACCAGCGTTGCAGCCAGGGGGTGCCCGTCGGCCAGGGCTTCCGCAGCCGGGACAAGATACTCGCAATAACTGCCGCTCGGTTCGTCCCCCCTCTCGTTCGCCGTCGTCCGGCCTGCGCGCCGGCTGTTCCGGCAAGGCGGTCACCCCTTGCCGCGGGTGCTCCAGACCGGCCTCGCCCAACGCCGGCGCCAGAACGCGAATCAGGGAATCGTACTGGCCGTAGCAATTGGCGGTTATCGTTTCCAGGACCCTGTCTGCGAAGGTCTCGGCCTGACGTCGCGTTTCCTGCCGCTGGCTACGGGGCCGGCAATGGCGCGGCGCTGCGTATCCAGGTCTCGCGCCAGCGCCCCGGCATGGCGCCTGTCGACGAACGAGCGCGCCCGTTCGACCGCCGCCAGGCGCTTCTCGACCTCCGATGCGACCGTGGCCGGACTTTCGCGCCCGGCCAGTTCGAGGCGGAGGCGCCGCTTCGCCACTGCGTCGCCGGCGCTGATCTCGATCAGCAGTTCCGCAAGCCGCCCGGCGCCCAGCGCCTGCAGGTTCCCCGCATTCAGGGTCTTTCGTGAAGCCGGTGTCCGCTGCCTCCGTTTACCCGACCTGGTTTCGCGGCACATCGCGGAAGGGGCGGTCGGTGTCGTGGCGGACCTCCTTGGGCATGGAGAGGATGCGCTCGGAGATGATGTTGCGCTGGATCTCGTCCGTGCCGCCGGCAATCGAGATCGCGGGCGTCGAGACCAGGATTTCCGCGACCACGCCGTCCGTGCCGTCGTCCTCGCCCGTCAGCATGGCGTCCGGGCCGGCGATCATGGTGTGCGCCCTGGCGCAGGCCCGCGCAACGATGCTGGCGGCGAGCTTGCCGATCGAGCCTTCCGGCCCCTGCGGCCGGCCCGTCTGCTGCGCCTCGCGGGCGCGGCGGGCCGTCCATTCGGCGGTCCGCGCAAGCGTCAGCGCCTTCGCGATCTCCTGGCGCACCGCCGGGTCGTCCCAGCGTCCCGCCGCTTTGGCGCGCTCGATCAGCAGGTCGGCGCGGCCGGTGCGCTGCGGGTACCACACATAGGGCGCCATGACGGTCGCGACCTCGGCGCGCTCCTCCTCGTGGATGCGCCCAGGCCGGTCGCTGCCGGTGGCGTAGCGACGCACGCCGTCGGCCCCGCGCCGCTCGTGCATCAGCGTGGTCGTCGCGACCTTCCAGCCTTCGCCGATCCCGCCAATCCGGTATTCCGGCTCGACCACGGCGTCGGTGAAGAACACCTGGTTGAAGGAGGCGTGGCCGTTCATCTGTCTGAGCTGGTGGACCTCGACGCCCGGCTGGCGCATGTCGAGCAGGAAATAGCTGAGGCCCCGATGCTTGACGGCATCCCAGTCGGTCCGCGCCAGCAGCAGGCCGAAATCGGCATGATGCGCGCCGGTGTTCCAGACCTTCTGGCCGTTGATGATCCATCTGCCGCCCTGGAAGTCGGCGCGCGTCACCGCCCCGGCGAGGTCGGACCCGCTGCCCGGCTCGCTGAAGAGCTGGCACCAGGTCTCCTCGCCCGTGAGGATGCCGCGCAGGAAGCGCTGCTTGTGCAGGTCGGTGCCGTGCTCGAGGATCGTCGCGGCGGCGAGCGTACGAATGCCCATCCTGGCGACGCCGACCGCACCCAGTTTGTCGAATTCCTCCTCGACGACGGGGGCCATGCCGACGGGCAGGCCGCGCCCGTGCCATTCCTTCGGCCAGTGCGGCACGCCCCAGCCGGACTCGATCAGCATGTTGCGCCATTCGACGAGGCCCCGGTCGGGGTCCCAGTTCTCCGTTAGCCATGCGCGGACCCCGGCGCGGATTTCGTCTTCCCTGTAGTCGGTCATGTCAGGCGTTCCAGTGCTGCAGCATGCGTTCGCGGTGGTCGGCGGCGCTGCCGAGGAAGGCCTCGCTCGCCTTGGCGCGCTTGAACCAGAGCTGGGTGTCGTTGTCATGGGTGAAGCCGATGCCGCCATGCATCTGCACGGCATGGATGGCGGTCTGCATGTAGGTGTCGGAGGCCGCCGCCTTGGCGAGCGCGGCGAGCGCGGCGAGCGGCTGGTCCACCTCTTCGTCAACGCCGTCGGCCGCGGCGGCGGCATAGTAGGCGGCGGCCTTGGCGAGCTCGACCTCCAGCAGCATGTCCGCCGCCTTGTGCTTGGTGACCTGGAAGGAAGCGATGGAGCGTCCGAATTGCATCCGCATGGAGACATATTCGAGTGCGTCCTCGCGCAGCCGCTCCGCGCCGCCGACCATCTCCCCGGCAAGGCAGACGGCGGCGATGTCGAGCGTCCGCGCCCAGGCCGGATCGCCGGCCTCCGGTCCGCCGAGCAGTTCGGCCGCGGCGCCGTCGAAGTCCATCTGCGCCAGCCGGCGCGTCGGGTCCATGGATTGCAGCGGCCGGCGCGCGAGCCCGCCGCTCTCGGCCGGCAGGCTGAACAGGCCGAGCTTGCCGTCCGGCAGCCTGGCAGCCGCGACGACAAGGCTCGCGGCCATGCCGTCCAGCACATAGCTCTTGCGCCCCGTCAGCCGCCAGGAGCCGTTGTCCGGGCGGGCGGCCGCGGCGAAGGCGTCGGCATTCCACCCGATTCCGGGCTCGGCGGCGGCGAGCGCCGCGATCGTCCCGCCGTTTGCAATACCGGGCAGGAGGGCCTGCTTCTGGGCATCGGTTCCCGCCTCGGCAATGGCGGTCGCCGCCATGACCGTGGAGCCGAAAAAGGGAGAGGGCAGGAGCGCGCGGCCCGCCTCCTCGGCGGCGATGGCGAGCTCCGAAATGCCGAAGCCGGCCCCGCCAAAGGCCTCGGAGATGTGGATCGCGGTGACGCCCAACTCCTCCGCCATCATCCGCCAGACCTCGGGGTCGTAGCCGGACCCGGTCTCCATGACGCGGCGCACCTCGGTCGTCGGCGAGCGGTCGCTCAGGAAACGGCGGAGCATGTTGCGAAACTCGGTCTGCTCCTCGGAAAAGCTGAATTTCATGGCCGTTCGGTCCTCGTTTCGGCGGCAGAGCCGGAGACGGCCGCGACCAGCGCTTCGGCCCCCTCCCAGTCATAGGTGCGGAAGGCGTGCCCGCGCGTCACGAACGGCGCGCCGGCATAGAACATCTCGTATTGCGTCTGCCGTCCGGCGAATTCGGAGCCGAGCGCATCCCAGGCGAGCTTCATCAGCCGCATGCGCTCGACCGGCGGCGCGCCGTCCGCCGACTGCTGCACGCTTTGCAGGATGCCGGCGAGTTCGGGGTCGGCGAGGTCGCGCTCGGAGGAGGGCAGCATGATGAGCGCGCCGCCGGCGAGCCCGCGCACCCGCTCGACCATGCGCGGATAGAGCGCCTGGCAGTAGGTCTGGGCGGCATAGACGGAATGCGCATCCGGCACGAAATACCGGCCGCGCCGGCTGCCTTTCGCCTCCATGCCGTAAAGCATGGTCTCGACGGCCGTCGCCTGCGCGGCCAGCAGGCCGAGCGTTTCGGCGACCGGCGGCATCTTCGCGGTGCCAATGGTCTCGCAGATGCGCCGCGCCAGCCCGACAAGGAATCTGAACTTCACCGCGAGGCGGATCTGCGCCTGGTAGTTCTGGTAGATATGGCCGGGCGTGGCGTGGAACTGGCGCGCGCACATGGCCGGGCTGCGATGGACGAAGACGCGCTCCCACGGCACCTTGACATCGTCGAACCAGACCAGCCCGTCATTCTCGTCGAAGCGCGAGGCGAGCGGGTCGTCGAAGGTCGAGAGTGCGCGGCCTTCATAGGATTTGCGCGCAAGCAGCTTCAGGCCCCTCGCCGCCATCGGGACCGCGAAACTGACCGCATAGTCCTCCTCGTCCGGCTTCAGCGGCTGGAGATGCGCGACAAACAGCTCGTTTGCCAGGATCGCCGCGGTGCCGAGCATCTTGCCGCCGCGCACCGTCACCCCTTCCGCGTCCTCGTCCACGATGCGGAGCATCGGGCTGTCGTCTCCTTGCTCGCCCGTGCTCTTCGAGCGGTCGAGCTGCGGGTTCACGATCACATAGGTGAGGTAGAGGTCGCTGTCGCGCGCATGGACGAAATAGTCGCGGAAGGCGCGCGCGCGGGCCGGGTTGTGCGCCTCGAATATCTCCAGCCCCATGATCTGCCCGGTGACGGCGGACGCCAGATGGTCGGGCGCCCGGCCCATGAAACCCGCATGGCATTCGGCCCAGGCGGTGAGCGCGCGGCGGCGCTGCGCGAGTTCCTCCAGCGAAGTCGGCATCTGCCAGGCGCGGTTGACCCGCCGTGCGCCGGCCGGGGAGGGGAAGGTCATGGCCTCCAGATTTGCGGAGGCCGCCTGGTAGCCGTACAGCCCGGCGGCGGAGCGCGCCGCATTGCGGAAGGCGGGGTGCTCGGACGGCTTCTCGACACGGGCGCCGTCCAGCCAGACGGCGCGGCCGTCGTCAAGGCTCGCCAGATGCTCGGCGGCGTCCTTGGCCGCGCCCGCCATTCCGCAATGGTCTCCGCGCGCGTGCGCTCACGCCATCGCGGAATAGTCGGTCGGGTCCATGACCACGCTCTCGATGGAGCTGACCAGAGGGCCGTCGCGCTCGCTCTCGGCCTTTGCCTCCTGCCAATCGGGGTCGTCGCGGAAGGCCGCCCAGGCGCTCTCCATCTGCGCCGCGTCCTCGAAGGTGCAGATATAGATGAGCTGGTTCGGGTCCGCCCGGTTGATCCAGAAGCCCGCAACCCCGATGCCGTGCCGTGCGAAGAGGCTGCATGTATGGTCGCGGAACCGGGCGTTCAGGGCGTCGATCTTGCCGGGCGCGGCATTGTAGGTGCGCAGTTCGTAGAGCATGGGGCGGCGTCTTTCCTTGAGTTCGGGCGGGGTCGGGGAGCGGCTAGTCCTTCGGCTCCAGGCGGAGCGCGGCGGAGTTCATGCAATAGCGAAGCCCCGTCGGCGGCGGTCCGTCCGGGAAGACATGGCCCAGATGCGCGTCGCACCCGGCGCAGAGCACTTCCGTGCGCGTCATGAACCAGCTCCGGTCCGTCTTTTCCGCCACAGCGGCGGACGATGCGGGCCGGGTGAAGGACGGCCAGCCGGTGCCGCTGTCGAATTTGGTGTCGCTCTCGAACAGCGGGATGTCGCAGCATATGCAGCGATAGGTACCGGGCGTCTTGGTCGCGTGATACTCGTTGGAGAACGGGCGTTCGGTGCCGTGCCGGCGCGCAACCAGGTATTGCTCGGGAGTCAGTCGGCTGCGCCATTCGGCGTCGCTGAGTTCGGTTCGGGGAGGCGCCGTGTCGAGGAGGTCGCTCATGGGGTCCACCGCCGTCCGCATCGAAGATGCCGACTTGTCGAGATAGCTGCTGTCAGGTCGTCCGCCCGCAACCGGCTGCGGGCGGAAAACGGTATGCCCAACCCGCCCCTCGCGCAAGCCCGCTTCCGGCGGCCGCCATCGGCGTTCCGCTCTTTCCCTGCCGGGGGGTGCAGGTATTCTTGCCCCGCAGCCGATGGCGGCGAGGAAGGAAGGGCAGGCGATGTTCATTGCAATGAACCGGTTCCGCATTGTGCGCGGGCGCGAAGCGGACTTCGAACGCCTGTGGTCGGAGCGCGACTCCCATCTCGACGGCGTGCCCGGGTTCCTGGAATTTCGGCTTCTCAAGGGGGCGGAGGAGGAGGACCATACGCTGTATGCCTCCCACTCGACCTGGCGCGACCGCAACGCCTTCGTCGCGTGGACGCGGTCCGAAGCGTTCCGGAAGGCGCATGCCGGCGCCGGCGCCGGGCGCGGCCTGTATCTCGGCCATCCCCACTTCGAGGGGTTCGACTCGGTGCTCGACCGCTGACCGCGGCGGTCCGGATGTTTCCGCGGTGCGGCGCTACAGCGCGCCGGCGGCCTCGGCCTTGGCCCTTCGCGCGGCAAGCCGTTCGCGCTGGCGGGTCTTGTCGATGACGAAACGGGTGTGGCGGGCGCGGCCGACCTGGCCGAGCGCATCGCAGATGTCGGCCGCCAGTTCGACGCGCTGCCCGTCGAGGGACGCGATGCGGGCGCAGACCTCGATCCACATGCCCGCAAGCGTCGGCCCCAGATGGTCGATCTCCACCCGTGCGCCGACGGTGTCCTCGCCGTCGTCGAGATGGGCCAGCACCATATCGCGGCAGGTCTGCTCGATCCGCGCGAGCATGAACGGGGTGGCGAAGACGCGCAGGTCCTCGCCCATGAAATCGATGGTCTGGTCCGGCGTGACATCGAAACGGCGGACGCTTTTCAGGTTGGGCGCAAGCGAAGGTTTCATGCCGTTTCCCTGTGCTTCCATTCGAGGTCGGGCATGGTTGGATAGAGCGCGCGCCCGTGCAAGACTTTCGCGGGGGAAAAATGACGGTTTGAGGAATCGATGACGATTGTCCCGATCGAACGCGAGGGCCCGGTGCGCACCGTGCGCCTGAACCGCCCGGAGAAACGCAACGCGCTCAACCGCGAGATGCTCGGCGCCCTGCTCGCCGCCTTCCGGAGCGAGCCGGACAGGACGGAGCGGCTGACCGTGCTGCGCGCCGAGGGGCCGGTCTTCTGCGCCGGGATGGACCTGCGCGAACGCGCCGGCACGCTCGACACCGAAAGCCCCATCGAGGCGGTGCTGGACGCCGTGCAGCATTATCCCATGCCGGTGGTGGCGGTCGTGCATGGCGATGCGATTGCGGGCGGCAACGAGCTCGCCCTGCATTGCGACCTGGTTGTGGCCGCGGAAAGCGCGCGCTTCGGCATGTCGCTCGCGCAGATCGGTCTGGTGCCGACCTGGTTCCTCGCCAAGAAGATCGTGGAGACGGGCGGGCCTGTGGCCGCGCGCGAGATGCTGCTGCTCGGCGACCCGCTGCCGGCGGCGCGAATACACGCGCTCGGCATGATCCACAAGGTCGTCCCCGACGCCGGGCTCGAAGCGGCGGTCGAAGCGGTCACCGCGCGTCTCACCGCCAATGCGCCGCTGGCGATGAGGGCGATGAAGGCCATCATGCTGCGGCAAATGGCCTTCCGCGACGCCACGCCCCACGAGGACCTTCTGGGGATGCTGCGGGCTGCGCGCCTTTCCCGCGACGCCCGGGAAGGGATCGCGGCGCGGCTGGAGAAGCGCCCGGCGAATTTCACGGGGGAATAGATGGCCGTTCGTCTGGACAAGCCGTGGCGGCGGCTGGATGCGGCCGCCGTCGCCGCGCTCAGCAGCCAGCTCGGCGTCTATCAGCTCTCCGACGACGGCGCGACGGTCCGGGCCATCGTCAGGGTCGATGCCCGGTCGCTGTTCGGCCTGCGCGGCGAACTGGCGCGCGAACTGGCGGAACGCGGCGCGGGCCTGTTCTTCCGCCTGGAGGTCAACCACCAGCCGCGCACGCGCTGGCTGGAGCTCATGATGGTCCACCGGGCCGACCATGGCGGCCTGCCGGCGTGGAACCCGCCGGAGGACGGCGAGGGCCTCGGACGCCTCAGCCCGGCCTGACCGGTCCCGGCGGAATTTTCGGAACCAGGAAAGCACGGAACTTATGGACCTGTCCCTTACCGACGAGCAGAAACTGATCGTGGACCAGGTGCGCCGGTTCGTCCGCGAGGAGATCGTGCCGCTGGAGGACGGCCTCGACCCCGATGCCGACAGCCTGCCGCCGGAGGACCATGAGCGGCTTGCAGGCCGGGTGGCCGAGATGGGGCTCTACGGCCTCGACATTCCGCCCGAATTCGGCGGCCCGGACGTGGATATCGTGACGCGCACCCTGCTCGCCATCGAGATGTCGCAGCACCGGGCCGGCCTCTACGCGCCCTGCTACAACGTGTTCGGCGGGGCGGGCCTGGCCCAGATGTTCGAGGCCAATGACGACCAGAAGCAGCGCTTCCTCTATCCGATGCTGCGCGGCGAGAAGAAAACCTTCTTCGGCCTGACGGAGCCCTCGGGCGGCTCCGACCCCGCCCGCGCCATCCAGACCCGTGCGGTGCGCGACGGCGAGGAATGGGTCATCGATGGCGCCAAGATGTTCATCTCCGGGGCCGACCGGGCGGATTTCGGCCTCGTCTTCGCCCGCACCGACCCGGGCAAGGGGCGGGCCGGCGTCACCTGCTTCATCGTCGAGACCGACACGCCGGGCTTCCATGTGCGCCGCATCGTCCACACGCTGCGTGCGGCGCGCTACGCCACCGAGCTGCAATTCGAGGATATGCGGGTGCCCCACGCCAATGTGCTGGGCCAGGTGAACGGCGGCTTCGCCATCGCCAACGACCGCGTGTCGCGCCAGCGCATCCCCTATGCCGCAACCTGCATCGGGGTCGCGGTCAAGGCGCAGGAGCTTGCCATCGAGTATGCCGGGCTGCGCGAGACCTTCGGCGACAAGCTGGCGCACCGGCAGGGCATCCAGTGGATGGTAGTGGAGAACGAGATCGATATCCGCCAGGCGCTCTGGATCACGCTGGCGGCCGCTGACAAGGCGCGGCGCGGCGAGCCTTTCCGCACCGATTCCGCGCTCGCCAAGATCGTGGCCACGGAAGCCTCGGGCCGGGTGGTGGACCGGGCGATGCAGATACACGGCGGCTACGGCGTCACCAAGGACCTGCCGTTCGAGCGCTGGTACCGCGAAATGCGCATCCGCCGCATCGGCGAGGGCCCGAACGAGGTCCAGCGCCACATCGTCGCCCGCGACCTGTTCGGCAGCCCGCTGCGGTAGGGAGCGAGCGCCGCCCGCGCATCAGAGGGCGAAATAGCGGGCGAGGGCGGGGGGCATACGGTCCGTGTCGATCTGGAAGAGCTCCAGCAGCACGCCGTCCGGAGCTTCGCACATGATATACCGCCACGACCCGAACTCGCGGATGCCGGAGCGGAACGGCACGCCGAGCGCCGTCAACCGGCAGTGGAGTGCGGGAAGGTCGCCGGTCTGTATCCCGACATGATGCACGGCCCCGCCCGGCGCACCGCGCGGCGGCTGGTCGTAGAGGTGGAGACGACCGCGCCCCACCTCCATGAAGACATTGCGCGCGCCGCCGAACCTGCCGTCGAACGCGACGACACCCCCGAGCGTCTCCCGCCACCACGCAACGGCCGCGTCGATGTCGGCGGCGAACAGATGCACATGGTGCAGGTGTGCAGCGGGCGGCGGGCTCCCGCTGGAGGGGCTATCGTTCTTTGCGTCGGTCATCGCCCGCAGATTCCGGTCAAACTGGCAGGACTACCGCAGCGGCCCGGTTTCAGCGGGGAAAGTCGATACGCCATACCGCTGCTGCGCTTCTTGCCATGGCCTTCTGGCGCGACTCGATCGTTTCCGGCGTCCACTCCGTGTATTTGCTCGCGATGTCCCGGGTCGTCTGGAAACGGCTGTTCGCGAACAGCGCCCGCTTCGCCTCGTAACCGGCATTGCCGGCATCTCGGTTTGGGCCCGCTTCCAGCAACGCCACATTGCCGAGGCGCGATGTTTGCGCGTTCATGTCTCCTTCGCCAAACCGGTCCCAGCCGTCTTCCAGATTCAGCGGGCAGACATGTTCCAGGGTTATCCGGCTGTCCTCGAAGTCGAGGCTGTTGCCGGAGGCCTGCCGCTCCAATTCGAACAGAATGTAGCGGACGACCCGCTTGTTTCGCGTCTGCGCAACACCGATGGATTTTTCACCGAAACTCAGCCGGAACCGTTCGTCGTCGGGATAAATCGGCCGCAAGCCGGCCATGATCTCCCGGATCGAGGAATGATCGCCCCTCGAAATCCTTTGGGCCTCTGCATGGTAAATCCGCTCCTGCTCGTTTCCATGAAGGCCGCCGATGACATTATAGCGAAAGGACATAACCACTACGCAGCGTAGCAGCCTCTCGAAGTCGCCACCGTCCAGAACCCGCCGGGCTGCAAGCAGCAAGGGGAACGGCTGACGGACGCTGAACATGCGAAGTGTTCGGGCATGGCGCTTCCAATTGGCAGGCCAGTTGGAGCCGTCCGGCTGCGTCAGATTCAGATAAGCATCGATATCGGCTTCGAGCTCCTGCAGGAGTGAAAATGCATCTTTTCTGTCCCGAACCTGGGCGCGGACAGTCTTGAAAAGGTCCGATAACCGGACGGTCGTTCTCCGGCTAATCCAGTGGACGCGCAGGAAATCGGGAAAGCTCTCCTCCCCGAGCCTTCCTACGATTCCGTTCCAGCGGCCTTCCAGCGTTTCGATCTCGCGTTCATGCTCGCCCTGGCGATGCAGAAGCGAGAACAGGTAGTTTTTCAGGAGGTCCGTCGCCGAAAGCCGTACTCCCCGCGCATTCAGCGTTTCGAACACCCGGTAGGCGTTCAGTTCGTCGGTGACTGTAATGACGGTAAAGAGCAGTTTGTCGCTCATCCCGTCGATCAGTCGCACGACCGCCAAACCGGGGTCGGCTTCCGCCTCCAGATATTCCCGAAAATGGCGGTCGAACCACTCGAACGCCTTGCGCATGTCGTGTTCCGACCTTCTGAATCCCCGCCTCGGCAAGGGCGACGCCAGAGGAACCAGATATGTCTGGAAATAATCGTCATTGTTCCGGTTCAACCTCAGCTTGGGATGGGAGACCAGAGTCACCGGGTCGAGGTAGCCGATATAGCCTTGCCGCAGACTCTCAAGCCTCATGCGGGTGTTTTCGGTATCCTGCTCCTTGTCCAGCAGGAGATGCAATTGACGCAAGGCGGCCAGCACGAGAATGCTGAGCGTCGTCAGGCGTTGTTGCCCGCCAATGATGTCGAACCGCTTGCCGTCCTCGGACTGCAGGACGAGATAGCCCATATAATGCGCCGGCTCCCCGTCGGGGCGCATGACCTCGTGAATATCGTGCCAGAGGTCGTCCCATTCCTCCTCGCCCCAGCTATAGTCGCGCTGGAACGGTGGCACCCGGTAAAGCAGGCCGTTTCCCATCAATTGGCGCCAAGTGCTGTTGCTTGTGTTGAAATTCGTAGCCATTTGCGCGCCGACTTGTCGAAGAAGCCGCTTCGGTCCGCCGCGAGGGTCCGCGGCCTGGAATTCGAATCACAGTAGGCGGGCCGGCCTGTCGCGGAAAGCTTTGCCCGGAAACCGAAGGCTCAACTGATTGCGGTCGCGGGGCTATCGGCTTCCGGTTCCTGTCCCACCCATCCCGGCTCCGGGGCGCTGACGAGTTCTACGGTGTTGCCGTCCGGGTCGCGGACATAGATGGAGTGCCAGCCGACCCATTCGTGGTAGGCGGTCCAGGGTTCGAGGCCCCGGGCGGCGAGCGCGGCCAGCGCAGCCGGGCGCTCGGTATGGGGGATACCGAGCGCGAAATGATGCAGTGTGGAGCGTGGCCGGTCGTGACCGTTCCAGCCCTCGCCCCGGTCGAGCGGGAACAGCGCCAGCACGGCCGTGTGGCCCTCGAAACCGGGCGCCAGGCGGAAGAAGGTCATGCCGTCCTCGAAGATGCGCATGACCCCAAGGCCGATCATGTCCCGGTAGAACGCCCTCATCTTGTCCAGCCGGCCTGTCCGCAGCACGACCTCGCCGAGCGCCCGGACCGTGAAGCCTGCTTTGCTCATCAGCGGTTCCTTCTGTACTAAGCTTGGTGAGCCGGTAGCCGTCGATGGCAACGGTCCACACTATAATATCGCGCGACCTCAGGAATTAACTGGTCAATCGAGTAAGGGTCTGATGTGTTCATCGAAATGATCGACCACGGCCGTATAATCTTCTATATCCTCCCACAGAAGAACATGTCCTTCAATGCCAAGGAACCAGTGGCGGATTTCCTGAATATAACGCCGATTTGACGCGATGCCGTTGGAAAATATCCACCAGAATGGAATGATATCACTTGATTGCTTCGCTATCTGCTGCGCTGATCGTTAATACCAGGCATCATGAATTTGTACGCTCGCTTGTGAGCATTTCCCGCTGCTCTTTGCCTCGTTATCTCAACATATACACCCTTGTCTGTTACTTGACTTCTGATTGAATAATCCGGGCGCATGCCGTAAGAGAGTCCAGTATCGGGGAGGAAACCATATATTCCAGACAAGTCGTTTGGCTTGTTTTGTGGAGTATACTGTGACTCTCGGAGGTATTCCCGCATAATAACATCAAGATGATGTTTTGCCCTCCCCGCACGACGCGAAGCCTTCAATTGCCAATTCTCTCTGTTTTCTAAATGTTCGCAAGCCATATGCTTCCAACCCCCATGCTGTCCAGCCGTCTATCTCTTCACGAGAAAACAGTTCTATCTTCGACTGAGAGGGAAACATTTCCTCGATACGCTCGCGAACCTGGAATGGCTTTTCGGAGTGCTGTCCGCGCTTAGCGCTCACGAGTTGCCGAATATTTCTGGCTCCTCTCGGCCTCGGTATCTTTCCCCTCTTGAACACTAGGCAAAGCTCGCACTGGCTGAGGGTGTAGAAGCCGGGGTTGACTTTTTGTTTGTCCCATACAAAGGCGACTGTGGCCCAAGCGAAGCCCCACGCCTTTCCGAGGTCGATGGTCTGGTCTAGATGCGGGTTGGTCGCCCACATGAAGAGCAGGCAATCTTTTGCTGCGATGCTCCAGACAGGAAGCTGCTTGAGGTCGTCCAGAGTAACTGTGGAGTAGTGGCGAATGGCGCCCCCGGAATCACCGCTTCCTGATCCCGCATGTTGAAGTTGGCCTTTATAGTCCCATGGTGGGTCGGCATAGATAATGTCGAACGCTTTGTTCGGAAACTCGGGAAACCCCACGGGTGGCTTCGCGGCGATATTGCGGGAGTCCTTACGGGGACGCCCACGACGTCGACGCGTCGGTACGTTCGCAAATACTTCCGAAACGGTCTCTGCGGTATCGTTATCCGTCATTCCCTGTCACCCTTTGCCACCATAAATGAAGGACATCAGGCGAAGAAGGCTTTGACGGCCTGCGCCACCTCTATGGGCTTGTCGAGCTCGGCGAGGTGGCCGGCGCCGTCGATGACCTCCAGCCGTGCCGGCCCGCCGAGCTCCGCCGCAATGCGCTCGCCGTAGGAGCGCGGCAGGATGCGGTCTTCCGCGCCCCAGAGCAGCAGCGTCGGCGCGCGCACGCGGCCGAGGCGCTTCTCCAGCCCGCTATTGCCGAGCGGCCAAAAGGCCCGCGCAGAAGCCTCCAGCGCGCGGGTCTGCTCGATCGGCCATTCGATGGAATTCGCGCTTTCGGGCGGCGCCTTGAGCGCGTTCCAGTTCTCCGGGTCGGCGCAGAGCATCCCCGGTAATTCCGGCAAACGCTGGGCCCAGGGGTCGGTCATCGGCTCCGCTTCGTCGAAGAGGCCCCAGGGTGCGATCAACGCCAGCCTGTCCACCTTGTGCGGCCAAAGCGCAGCGATTTCCAGCGCGAAGGAGGCGCCGGGCCCGGAGCCGGCCAGCAGGGTGTCGCCGCCCTCGAGGCCGCAGCCGTTCAACAGGTCGCGGACGGCCAGCACCCAGTCCAGTTGGCTGTCGAGCCTGGTATGCCCGAGGCCACCCGGATAGCCAGGAACGGAAGGCGCAACGACTTCGTGGCTTTCCGCCAGCCGGTCGAGGACGGCGGGCCATTTGGGCAGGCCGCCATGGCCGGCCAGGAAGGCGAGCGGGCGGCCGGTCCCCTTGCGCCAGACGCGGCAGGGCTTACCGTTGACATCCACATGGTCGATGGCGGGGGGCGGGGAAGCCGTGTCCATAGCAGTCCCGCCCCTATTCCGCCGCCACGGCGCGGTGTGCGATGGGGTCGGGCGCGGCCCGGTCCGCGGCCGCCATCGGCGTCGGCCACCAGCGGTTCTCCCACTCGCTCCAGACATCCCGGAGCTGCGGCATCACCTGCTCGGCATAGAGCCGGGTGTTATAATTCGCCAACTGCTTGTTCATATTGCCGAATTGCAGCAGCAGCATGAGCTGCCCGAAGCGCAGGTCGCGGATCACATGGCGCAGCTTCTCCGCCACCTGGTCCGGCGTGCCGACGATGACATAGCCATTGTCCAGAATGGCGTCGAATTCGCGCGCGGACTTGCTGACCTGGAGCGCCTTGCGGTTTTGCAGCGCGGCATTGGCGACCTGGCTCTGGATGCCGGCGCGCTGGGTCGCCTCGGTCGCGTAGCCCGGCGGGGCGGCGAAGCGCGGATCGATATGCAGGCACCGCCCGTAGAAATATTCCGCCGGCTCGCGGTAGAGCTTGTAGGCCTCCGCCTCGGTCTCGGCGACGCCGACGAATTGCAGGAAGCCGGCGCGGTAGGGGTTGGGCTCCTTGCCGAGCCGTTTCATCTCCTCCCAGAAGCCCTGCATGGTCTGCAGGCCGGCCTTGTAGCCGAAATAGGAGAGGTAGCAATACACATAGTCCATCTCGGCGCACCAGCGCCAGGTCTCGACCGAGCCGCCGCCGGGAACCCAGACCGGCGGATGCGGCTTCTGCACCGGGCGCGGCCAGATATTGATGTAGCGCTGCTGGTTGAAGCGGCCGTTGAACGCGAAGGTGTCGGGCTCGGTCCAGGCGCGCATCACCAGGTCGTGGGCTTCGAGATAGCGTTCGCGCAGCAGGCTCGGGTTCTGGCCGTAGGCGTAGCAGGTGTCCATCGGCGAGCCGACCGGGAAGCCGGCGATCAGCCGCCCGCCGGATATGCAGTCGATCATCGCGAACTCTTCCGCCACGCGAGTCGGCGGGTTGTAGAGCGCGAGGCTGTTGCCCATGACGCAGAGCGCGGTGTCGGGGTTGGCGCGCCGGGCGAGCGCCGACGCGATCAGGTTGGGCGAGGGCATCAGCCCGTAGCCGTTGGAGTGGTGCTCGTTGCAGCACACGGCGTCGAAGCCGACCTTGGCCGCATGCTCCATCTCGTCCATGAAATCGTTGTACATGTAGTGCGCCCGCTCGGGATCGAACAGGCGCGAATGGATATCGACCCAGACCGACGGGTTTTGCTCCCGGAAATCGTCCGGCAGCTCGGTATAGGGCATGAGGTGGAACCACAGATGCTTCATGGGTCTTCCCGCTTGCTTCTCGTCCGCAGCCGAGTATTGCCGCCGCTCCGCCCCGGCGCAAGCGCATCGGGGCGGGGCAGGGCAGGGCGAACGGTCAGCAGGTCAGCGGTCGAACAGGACGCTCGGCAGCCAGGTCGCGGTTCCGGGGAAGAAGAACACGATCATCAGGCCGACCACCTGTAGCATCATGAACGCCGCCATGCCGCGGTAAATATCCCCGAGCGACCAGTGCGGCGCCACGGCGCGCAAATAATATGCTGCCATCGCAACGGGCGGCGACAGGAACGCCGTCTGCAGGTTGACGGCCACGAGCGTGCTGAACCAGACCAGGTCGAAGTTGAGCTTTTGCACCACAGGCACGAAGACCGGCAGGAAGATGAACACCACCGCCGGCCATTCGAGCGGCCACCCGAGAATGAAGATGACCACCATCAGGATGGCGAGCAGGAAAAGCGGTTCCACGGGCAGCGAAAGCATGAAGTCGGTCAGCAGGTTGCCCGTGCCGAGCCGGGTGAACACCGCACCGTAGATGTTGGAGGCGACGGCGAGGAACAGCACCAGGCTCGACGTCGTGAGTGTGTGCCGGCAGGCTTCCAGCAGGGTTCGCCAAGTGAGCCGCCGATAGGCCACGGTCAGCAGCGTTGCGCCGAGCGCGCCCATGCCGGCGGCCTCGGTCGGCGTCGCGATGCCGACGATGATGCTGCCCAGCGCCGAGAACATGATGACGGCGAGCGGCACGATGCCGGAGAAGAACTCGCGGACGATTTCGCCCATGGAATTGGCGCGGTCCTCGGGAGGCAGGGGCGGCCCGAGCTCCGGGTTCATGAAGGACCGTATCATCGCATAGCTGACATAGAGAGCGGCGAGGATCAGGCCGGGAATGAGCGCGGCGGCGAACAGGTCGATCACCGAGACGCCGATGACCGGCCCCATCACCAGCAGCATGACGCTCGGCGGGATGAGGATGCCGAGGCAGCCGCCGGCGGCGATGACGCCTGCGGACATGCGCGGGTCGTAGCCGGCGCGACCCATGGCCGGCGCCGCCATCATGCCCATGACGGTGATCGAGGCGCCGATGATGCCGGTCGCCGTGGCGAAGAGCGTGGCGGTGCCCAGCACGCCCAGATAGAGCGAGCCGCGCACCGGCGCCAGGATGAACTGGAACGATCGGAAGAGCCGCGCCATCAACCCGGCGCGTTCCAGAATGTGGCCCATGAAGATGAACAGCGGCCCAGCGGCCAGCGTGCCCTCCTTCATGATGCCCAGGGTCTGGAAGTACATCTGGTAGAAGACCGAGTCGCCGAAAACGGCGTAGCCGAAGGCCGTGGCCAGGATAATCAGCGTGAAGGCGATCGGGAAGCCGACGAAGATGCCTGCGATGAGCGAGCAAAGCAGGACCAGGCCGAGAATGTCCGGGCTCATACCTCGCTCCCTATCGGCTCTGCACCCTCGAGGAGCGGCTTGTTTTCCACCATGGCGTAGATGCTCTTGCAGAGCTCGGACACGCCCTGGAACAGGAGCAGCGCCGCCGAGGCCGGGATCGTCGCCTTGAAGGGCACGATCGACGGCCCCCACGGGGTGACATCCGAACGCTCGGCCGTCTTGTAGGCGTGGAGCAGCTCCTCCCAGCCGACGACGAAGAAGAAGATCATGCCGGGGAAGAAGGCGACGACATAGAGGGTCGTGTCGATGGCGCCGCGCGTGCGGAACGACCAGTTGTTGTAGAAGATGTCCGTGCGGACATGGCCGCCCTTGAGCAGGGTGTAGCCGGCGCCCAGCATGAAGAAGGCGCCGTAGAGCATGTAGGTGAACTCGTAGGCCCAGATGGTCGGAGCGTCGAACACGTATCGGGAGATCACCTCATGGCAGACGACATAGAGCAGCGGCAGCGCCAGCAAGGCGAAGATCCAGCCGCCGATCCAGTCCGACACGGCGTCGACGAATCCGACGGTGCGGCGCATCCACAGTTCAACCGTTTCGTTCATCGCAGCCTCGTTCCCTCTCGAATCAACGAAACCCGCGCCGACGGTTCCGGCGTCGGCCGTCACATCAGGAATACGCCCTTGCCGGTCGTCTGGGTATCGAAGAGCTTGTAGGCCTCGTCCGCCCCGTCGAGCGCGAACTCGTGCGTGAACAGGGCGTCCACGTCGATCTTGCGCTCGGCGACGAAGCGCGCGCATTCGGCCTGGCCGTTCTTGGAGAAAGTCCAGGAGCCCGCCACCGTCACCTGCCGGCGGAGCATGTCGTTCGAGACGTCGATGGTGACATCGCCGCCTTCGCCGACGAAACAGGCCGTGCCCCAGCTTCGCACGCAGCGCACGGCGTCGCGGCGCGCCTCCGAACTGGAACTGCAATCGAGCGACTTCTGCGCGCCTTCGCCGTCGGTCAGGTCCCGGATCGCCTGGACGACATCGTTGGAGCGCGGATCGACGACCTCGTCGGCGCCGAACCGGCGCGCGAGGCCGCGCCGCTCCTCGCCGATGTCGAGCGCGATCACGCGCGCGCCCATGGCCTTGGCGAGTTGCGTGGCGCTCAGGCCCACGGGCCCCTGGCCGAAAATCGCAATGGTCTCGTCGCCCGCGAGCGCGAGGCGCTTCAACGCGCCGTAGGCGGTTCCGGTGCCGCAGGAAATCGCGGCGCCGGTCTTGTAGGAAAGCTCATCCGGCAGCTTCACCAGCGTATGCGCCGGCGCCTTCATGTAGGCGGCATGCGCGCCGTGCCCCGTCGCGCCGAACACGGTGGTCCCTTCGAGGCACATCTGCGACCAGCCCTGCCGGCAATGCTTGCAGACGCCGCAACCGTCATAATGGTGGTCCATGACGCGGTCGCCGACCCTGGCGAGGGCTTCCGGCACGCCGTCGCCGACGGCCGCCACGACGCCGCAGGGCTCGTGCCCCGCGATCACCGGGCCGCCCGGACCGCCGAGCCCGAGCGCCGCCGCGCCGCCTCTGGCCCGATACATCTTGAGGTCGCTGCCGCACATGCCCGAAGCCTTGATCTCGATCACCGCCTCGCCGGGGCCGGGAACGGGATCGGGAAACTCCGCGAGTTCGAGCTGGCGGTCGCCTAGAAACACCACGGCCTTCATGGGGCTGCCTCCATGCGGGATCGTCTACGGGTCCGACCGGACAGGAAAGCCTGCCTCCCGCACGGAGCGGAAGGCAGGCAGCCTGTCGGGTTGTCGCTGTTAGTTCTGGGGCCAGTAGTAATTCGCCAGCCAGTCGTAATCGACCTGGGAGAATACGCGCCCCGGCACCACCTGCTCGGCATATTTACGTTGCGACTCCAGCACCTCGGCGAAGAAGGGATTGTCCTTGACCGCCTGGTCGCGGATTTCCTCCCAGGCCCTCATCTGGCCGTCGAGGATGCTGTCCGGCGTCTTGTGGAACTTGACGCCGGCGTCGCGCAGCTTCTTGATCGCGATGGCGTTGAGCCTGTGCGTCTGGAGCTGTTGCCAGAGCGTCGCTTCCCAGCTCGCCGATTTCATGATCTCCTGGATATCCGTCGGCAGCGAACGCCATACCTCGCCGTTGACGATGAGCTCGAGCAGCGTGGCCGGCTCATGCGCGGACGGCAGGTAATAGTGCTTCAGGATCTGGTAGAAGCCCATGTCGATATCGGCGGCAGGACCGGCCCATTCGGCGCAGTCGATGATGCCGCGCTCGACGGCGGGAAGGATTTCGCCGCCGGACATGTTGACGGTCTTCATGCCCGACTTCGACATGACTTCGCCGGTGATGCCGGTCGCGCGGCACTTGATCGTGGCGAGGTCTTCCCAGTCCTTCAGTTCGCGGTTGAACCAGCCGAGCGGCTGATTGCCGACCGGCGAGATCGGGAACACGACGACATCGCGGTCGAGAATCTCCTGGAAGAACCGGTTGTGGAGTTCCAGGCCGCCGCCGTCATAGACCCAGCCGATATAGTCGATCCAGTCGAAGCCCCACGGGCCGCCCGGCGCCGGGCCGAACAGCGCGGCGGCGCGGTTCTTGCCGACATAATAGGCCGCCGCCGAGAAACCGCCGTCCAGCACCTTGCGGGCCGTGGCATCGAGCAGCTCGAACGAGGGCACGATCGCGCCGCCGGGCTGGACGACGATCTCGACGCGCCCGTTGGACATCGCTTTCACGCGCTCTGCGAAATGCAGGAAACTGTTATGGGTGTAGAACGAAGACGGGAACGCCGTCTGGAACTGCAGCTTGATTTCCTGCGCCTGCGTATCCCGCGCCGGCGCGACAGCGACCAGCCCGCCGGCAAGCAATGCCAAGCACCAGACCGCAAACCGTTTCAATCCTGTCATCGAAGGTTCTCCTCCCTTGTCTTCGGCGTTCGTCGCGCGCGCGTCCGAAAGCCGCACAAGAGAGGAGCCTGCCTTCCTCGGGGGCCGGCGTCAACGGGTTGCGCAAGCCGTCGCAGCGAGGCCGACGCGAAAGAGAGAGGATTCCGGTTACGACGCCGCCGAAAATATGCCGGGCCGGATGCAGCAGCAGATCGGGGGAGCCGCTTCCGGGCCGGATGCCGTCAACGCGATGGAGTCCGCCAGCCGCTATTCGGCCGGCGCGCCCGACAGGTCGTTCCGCCGGGTAATGAAGTCCTTGAGGAACTCCAGTTTTCCCTCGACCCGCGCCATCCGTTCGCCGAGCTGCGTGACGCGTTCGCCGAGCCGCGTGACGCATTCGCCGAGAGCGTCCACTTTGCCGTCCACGACCTTGATTTCGCTGCGCAGCCTCGTCTCGACTGCTCCGATATCGCTCTTCAGTTCGTCGCGCATGCGGTGCATGTCGGAGCGCAGCCAGAGGAACAGGCTGACGATCAACCCACCCAAGGCCACGAACATGCCCGCCGCGGCGGCAAGCGTCGTCATCATCTCCGGCGTCATGGCCTCTCCGGTCCTTCCGATCCCGCCAGTGTGCCCCTTGTAGCACATCCGGGACCCGCCGGCCGCGCCAGGCGGGGAAGCGCTGAAACGGCAAGTCGAGGCCACAAGCCGCCTCGTCATGGCGGCCATCCGCTCCGTCTCCTCCTCCAGATTGACCACATGGATCCGGACCGCCGAATTCATGCGCTGGTTCCCGCCTTTTCGTCGCTCCGGCCCCTTGCTCGTTGGCGCCTGCCCGATAATGTCAAACTGGAGCGCCACCGCGGTCCGGGCTGGTTTCATTTGTTCTTTATTTGTGCCATACGGGCATTCGTCGGCGAGGGAGGTCCGGCGGATATGCCCAAAGTGCTTCCTGTCGAGTTGCGGGTCCGGGTTCTGGCGGCGATACGCAAGGGGATGACCTTTCGCGAGGCCGCGCGGCTGTTCGATGTCAGCATCGGCGTCATCTCCAACTGGCGCAAATTGGAGCGCGGGCAGGGCCATGTGCAGCCGCTGCCGCTTGGCGGCGACTTCCGCTCCGGGCGGGTCGAGGCGGAGCGCGACACGATTCTCGGCCTTATGGAAGAGAGGCCGGACCTGAGCGTCAGGGCGTTGCAGGCAGCGCTGGGGGCGCGCGGCCTCGACTTCGGCTACGGCGTGCTCCAGCGCTTCCTCAAACGCCACGGCGTCAAGCGGAAAAGGGGCCGCCGCCGCCTCCGGATCCGAAATCGGCCCGTTCCGGGGGCCGGCCCGTCCCCCGGCGGCGATTAATCCCCGAATGGGATTGAAATCCGTATTCGCCATGACCATATTCCCGTTTCGGGCGCATGAGAGTGTGAGAGCATGACTTGAGCCGGAAGGCCGTTCGGCCGCTGGAAAGGCTGTTTTTCGGGAGGCGCCCGCCCTCGCGGCGGACAGGGGAGCTGCGCGCGCAGATTCCGGCCGGGCGGCAAATGAACCGACCGATTCAATAACAGACGCGCCCTCGCCGCGGCTCCGTTACCGCCCGTTCCGCCGGCGCCGGCTGAACCGCCAAGTCATGCCGTAATGGTCGCCGGGTCGGCTGTCGGCCGGTTTGCCCGGCCGAGTTGCGGGAGGCCGGCGCATGTCAGGCCGGCTTCCGTTCGGCCAGCTTTGCGACGCGCCGGTCGAATTTGCGCAATTGGCGGTCGATCATGCGGTCAGTGACGAAGCGGCTGCGCCGGGCCAGCCAACCGTATCTGCGGTGGATCCAGCCTTCGACGATCATCAACTTCCATTCTTCCTCGCCCCGGCGCATGGCGACGATATTGTGAGGCCCGGTATCCCGGGTCAGCAGACGCCGGTCGCGCAGCCACGCCTTCAACTCGTCCATTGCCTCGACCAGCGCAGGCGTCAGGCCGCGCGACCGGATCAGTTCGGCGAGGTTCCCGGATATTCGACCGTCCGCGTCGCGGCACAATCTCGAGACGATGCCGGCGCCGAGGTCGGTCGCGACGACCCCTTCCACGAGGGAGAGACGGTCGAATACCGCATTCGGGCCGCATTTCCTCAACCGCCGGCTGTCCAGGAGGTCTCTTAGCTGCTCGGCATGGCAGCGCGCGTCATCGGGGCGCGCAGGCACCTTCACGCACAAATCGGAGTCTTCGGGGTGGACATAGCAATGCCGGAAACCGCCCCTTGCGAAAGGTTCGCGCCCGGCAAGGCAGAGCCGGGATTCCGGAAGCAGGTCTCCTGCGTTCATCCGAAGCGCGCGGGCCTTCGTAATCGTGCGCCGCTGCGCAACCCGCTGACGCGATAACCTCAGACATCCGCATGGTCGGCCCACAAACAGTAGCCGCGCTGAGTCAACGCCTTGGACAGCTTGCGGCGGTCGTCCTGCGTCAGGTGTTTGTGCTCGTACTGGATGACGGTCGGCAGCCATCCGGCCTCAAGCGCCATTCGGACGATTTCCGCGTCGAACCCTTCAGCATCGACCATAAGCGCATCCGGCCGGCCGATGCCCGCCGTAGCGGCAGCGTTCTCCAGCGTTACAGCCTGCACCGTTTCAACTGCAATCAGGGCTGCAATTTCAATGTCGGAGCCTGTCTTCGTTGCGTGCCGTATTTCGCTTTCGACGTGCTGGCGCTCGAAGGATGCGATGCCGTCGCCCAGCCGTTCGCGATTGCACTGCCTGACCGAATAAAGCATCCGCTCGCCGGCTAGCCGGTCGATGGCTGCGTTCAGGCAGACAACCGCCCCGCAGCCTTCCGTGCGCCCGGCCAGACGGTCGAACGCGGCCCGTTGCGGTTCGATCAACAGGGCGTTTGCAATCCGATCCGGCCTGTCCCGGATCAGGTCGCCGAGCGTATCGTCGCCGTCATTGGCGCCGACCTGGACAACGACGATCCGGCGTTGGTCCGCAAGATCGTCGAGCAGGTCGCGCAAGCTCCGGAACCCCCTGACCGTTTGCCGGAGATGGATGCCGGGATTCCGAGCGAACGCCTTGGTCGAGAAACGAATGCCGCACGCTCGCTTCAGCTTTCGGATCATGCCGCCCGCGATCCTCCTTCCGGCCCGTCATGCCAATGATCTGAGATCCAAGGCGCCGGCTGCGTGCGCCGGTGCAACCTCGCCGCCCTATGGCCGTTCAGCGCCTCGTCGGGGTCGGGGCGGCCGTGAAAGACCAGGATGCGCGTTCCGGGCGGAAGTTTCGGCGGGAACAGGAGATTGCAGGGAAATGCTGGCGTTGCATGACGCTTGAAGCTGCGGACCCAATCGTCGGGCCACCAGTATTTTTCTCCAAGACTGTAGGTGAGATAGGTTTGCGGGGGGCGAAACTTCCGTATTGCCCAGTCCCGCTCGGATTGGAATTTATCAACAATGTAATGTGTCGTATTTGCGGTCCAGCGGAAGACAGACGAATTGCCCACATCAGGCCGCTTCTTGAAAACCTGATGCTTCTGGACCCAGTTATGGATGATACATTTCCTGCCGGGCATGTAGTCGAAGAAACAGTCGATACCCCCTGTAATCAGGAGGTCGAGATCGAGAAACATGCAATCTCCCTCCATATCCCCGGTGCCGTTTCCGAAGAGGCCCAGTTTCAGCCATGCCGACCGCGCGAATTCGTCTGGCAGATCGATCCGGGGCAGCGGATAGGGTTCGATTTCCGGCCGCAGCCCGATCGGGTCGTCCGTAAAGCAAAGGAAACGAAAATTCCTCATTAGATTGATGCTGACGCCCCTGTAAAGCCGGTTGACAAAATGTGGGCCGTAACGGTCGCCCCATTTCAGGGTGACGATATTCGCTCCGGTTTCAGCCATGGGCCGTGCCGGGCCGGGCGGTCGGTGTCTTCCCGGTCGCTTCCGGTGCGCCGCAGCGACTGGCGTTCGTGGAGCACGGCGTAGCGCAGCCAGTGGCTGTAGGCAGCCGCGAGCGCGCAGAGGAAACCGTAGCCGCCTTCGCGCCAGAAGCCGCGCAGGACATAGCGCTTGAGGAACCAGAACGGCAAGCCGAACCACACCCGGGCCGCGGTCGGCAACCGCCTGGCGCGGCCGAGATGGCGGACGCGCCGGACCTTCGCGCGCGCCTGTTTCCGGGCGAGATGGGCGATGTCGTCGAAGGCGTAATGCAGCAGCGGTCCAAGGGGGCCGCCGACTGCGATTCCGGCCGGAAGGCGAAGCTGGTCCCAGGCGCCGTCGTCCGGCATCCGCACCCGGCGGCGGTCGTAGAGCTTGGCGCGGCGCGGGCTGCGGGACCGGCGCCAGATGCGCCCGGAGGGATCGACCGTGACCAGGCTGATCCGGTAAACGGCCGCATCCGGCTCCCCGGCGGCGAACAGCGCCCGGATGTCGCGCGCCAGCGCCGCGCTGACGATCTCGTCCGCATCGAGGTCCAGAAGCCAGTCATGCCGGCAGGCGTCCTCGCCGGCGCGCTTCTGACCCCTCCCCCCTGAATCCGGCGGCCTCGAAAACCACGACCCGCGCGCCTGCCGCTTCGGCCGCAGCCGCCGTGCCGTCGATGGAGCCGGGATCGACCACGATCACCTCGCACGCCACCGGCAGGGCGGCGCGGACGGCGGCCGCGATCCGCGTCTCCTCGTTGAGGGTGCGGATGTAGCAGGAGACGTGAGGGCGCTCCCGCTCCGTCATGCCGCCCGGGCCCGGCGATAGCCTCGCGCAGCCCTTCGAGGAGGCCCTCGAGATGAGCCATGCGCTCGCGCAACTGCCCGATCTGGGCGCTCGTCGCCGCAAATTGTTCCGCGGACTGGCCGCCCAATTCCTTGATCCGGGCCGCCGTCTGCGCGCGCGCTTCCTCGAATTTCGCCGTTGTCTCCGCTCCCAGCGCGTCAGTCTGCACGCGCGCCTCCTCGAATTTCGCCGCCGTCTGTGCGCGCAACTCCTCCAACTGGGCCGCTGTCTGCACACGCAATTCGCCGACCTCGGCGCGTAATTGGCCGATGTCGGCGCGCAACCAGGCGAACAGGCCGACATTGGTGGCCGCGAGCGCAATTGCAGCTCCAATAACGGTCCAGATGTCGGCGACCATGGAATGCTCTCCGTCCGGCGCGGCCCTTACGATGGCCCCAGGGGACAGGCCCGGTCAAGGCCTTCCGCCGGCGGTTCCCCGTAAACCGCGAGTGTGCGCTCGCACATGCGCGCGCGCGCTTTCCGCAAAGGGCGGGGCCGCTATTCGGCCGGGGCCGGAGGCAGGTCGTTCCGTCGGGTAATGAAGTCTTTCAGAAACTCCAGCTTCCCCAATCCACCCGCGCCACTCGTCCGCCGAGCTGCGTAACGCGCTCGCCCAGATCGTCCACCTTGCGGTCGACCGCCCTGATATCGTCGCGCAATCTCGTCCCGACTGCCTTGATGTTGTTGCGCAACCTCTCCTCGACTGCTCCGATATCGCCTCTCAATTCGCCGCGCAGGCGCTGCATGTCGGAGCGCAGCCAGAGGAACAGGCCGACGATCAGCCCGCCCAGGGCGACGAACATGCCCGCTGCGGCGGCAAGGGTCATCGTCACCTCCGGCATCATGACCTCTCCGGTCCTTACCTGTACCGCTTGCGTGTCCCTTGTAGCACATCCGGGCCGGGACGAGAGCGTCTACAGACACCCGTCACAACAACTCCCCGTAAACCGCGAGCGTGCGCTCGCACATGCGCGCCAGCGTGAATCGGGCGAGCACATGCGCGCGCGCCTTCTCCGCAAGGGCGGGGCCCGCAGCGGCGAGGGCGCTGCGGATGCCCTCGGCGAGAGCGGCGGGATCGCCCGGCGCCGCCAGCCACCCGGTCTCGCCGTGGCGCACGATTTCGCGCGCGCCGCCATGGTCGCTGGCGACGACGGGAAGGCCCATGGCGCCGGCCTCCGCCATGATCCGGCCGAAGGATTCGGGCTGGACCGATGCGGAAATGACGACATCGCTCGCGGCATAGGCGGCCGCCACATCGTCGATATGTCCGGCGAAGCGCACCGGCAGGCGGCGCGCTTGCGCCTCCAGTTCCCGCCGGTAGGCGTCCCGGCCCCGATCCGAGCCCGCGAACACGGCGACGAGCGCCGGGTCCGCGAGCCGCCGCATCGCCTCGATGAGCACGGCGTGGCCTTTGAGGCGCGTTAGCCGCCCCGGCAGCAGCGCGACCCGCGCGACTTCCGGGACGGCCCACGCCGCGCGCAGGGCGGCCCTCTCGCGGGGCGCGACGGCGGCAGGATCGAAGGCCGCCGCGTCGATGCCCTCATGTACGACCCGGATGCGGTCCGGGAGGCAGCGATAGGTTTCGCGCATATGCGCCGCGATGAAGTCCGAGACGGCGATAACGAGGTCGCCCCGGACCATAACCCGGTTCCAGGCGCGCTTGGCGGCGCTGCCAGCGCTGTAAGCGCCGTGGAAGGTGGTGACGAACGGAACCCCTGCGCGCCGGGCCGCCGACCGGGCGCTCCAGGCCGGCGCGCGCGACCGGGCATGGACGAGGTCCACGCCTTCCCGCGCGATCAGCGCCTTGAGACGGCCCGCATTGCACCAGAGGCCGACGGCGTTTTTCGTGTGGACCGGCAGGGCGATATGGTCCGCGCCGAGCCCGGCCGCCATCCGTCCGCCGGAGGAGGCGACCAGCGCCCGGGCGCCGGCTTCGCGGAGCGTGGCGGCGATCTCCAGCGTACCCCGTTCGACGCCGCCCGCCTCCAGCGCCGGCAGCACTTGCAGGATTGTCTTGCCCTTGAGCCAGGCTTCGGCGGGGGAGCGGCATGAGGGCATGGCGGCGCGGCTATCCGATTGCTACAGGTATCGGATAGTCACAGCAATCCGGTGTGATGCTGCGCCGGTCAGGGGAGAAGGGGAAGATGAGCGAGAGGAATACCGGGAGCAGAGGATCGGCTGCGCCTGTGGAAACGCGATGAGCGATTCCATAACCAAAGAGGGCGTCAGGCAAAGAGTTGAGCATTTCGGTCTTCGGTCCAGGAAATCGAATCCGGCATAAATATAGCTGCTTCATGATTGTAAGGGAAAAGACGATCCAAGCCTCCGTAAAGCAATTCAGGAGAGAAGTCTTATTCGCCAATACGGGTTGTTGGACCGTTTCGCGAGGCGCGGCGCTCTCTCTCCGGCGGAAGCGGTGGAGAGAGATGCCCGGAACAAGTCCGGGCATGACGACAGGAGGGTCGGGCCGAAGAGGTCCCCATGCCTCAATCGAAGTCACACGAACTTCAAAACCGGGACGATAGACCCGTGCATGACGCCGGGAATACCGCGCCCGAGTTCCTGACCCGCCCGGACGGGCCGCCGCTGGCTTGTCGCCGCGCGGTCGGGCGGGAGCCCGGAGTGGTGTTCCTCGGCGGCTTCATGTCCGACATGACGGGCGAGAAGGCGAGCGCCCTGGACACCTTCTGCCGGCGGCGCGGCCATGCTTTTCTGCGGTTCGACTATCGCGGCCACGGCGCCTCGGGCGGGCGGTTCGAGGAGGCGGTGCTCTCGGACTGGCTTGCCGACACGCTTTACATGTTGGACCGGCTGACTGAGGGGCCGCAAGCGCTGGTCGGCTCCAGCATGGGCGGCTGGTTGATGCTGCTTGCGGCGCTGGCCCGTCCGGAACGGGTCCATGCGCTCATCGGCATTGCGCCGGCGCCCGATTTCGTGCGGCGCATGGAAACGGAACTGACGCCGGAGCAGCGCCATGCGCTCGACGAGCACGGCTCCTTCCTGCGCCCGAGCGAATACGGGGACGGGCCATATACGATCACGAGGGCGCTGATCGAGGACGGCAAGCGCCATTGCCTGATGGACCGCCCGATCCCCGTAAGCCGCCCGGTGCGCCTCCTGCACGGGATGCGCGACGACGCCGTTCCCTGGCGGGAATCGTTGCGCCTGGCGGAGCGGTTGGAGAGCCGGGATGTGCGGACGGTCTTCGTCAAGGACGGCGACCACCGGCTCAGCCGCCCGGCGGACATCGCCCTTCTCACGGCCGTTCTGGACGGCCTGCTGCGCACCCCCGTTGACGGTCAGTAGCGGTAGTAGTCGGGCTTGAACGGGCCGGCCGGCGGGACGCCGATATAGTCCGCCTGGGCGGAGCTCAACTCCGTCAGCCGGGCGCCGAGCCTCGACAGGTGCAGCATGGCCACCTTCTCGTCGAGAGGTTTCGGCAGCACATGCACCTGCCGGTCGTATTGCGCGCTGTTGGTCCAGAGTTCGATCTGGGCCAGCACCTGGTTGGAGAAGCTGGCGGACATCACGAAGCTCGGATGGCCGGTGGCGCAGCCGAGATTCACCAGCCGGCCCTCCGCCAGCAGGATGAGCCTCTTGCCGTCGGGAAATTCGACCTCGTCCACCTGCGGCTTGACATTGTGCCAGGCCAGGTTTCGCAGCGCGTCCACCCGAATCTCGTTGTCGAAATGGCCGATATTACAAAGGATCGCCCGGTCCTTCATGGCGCGCATATGGTCGATGGTCACGACGTCGGTATTGCCGGTCGCCGTCACCACGATATCCACCCGGTCCGCGACATCGTCCAGGCGGACGACCTCGTAGCCGGCCATGCAGGCCTGGAGCGCGCAGATCGGGTCGATCTCACTCACCATGACCCTGGCGCCCTGGCTGCGCAGGCTTTCCGCCGATCCCTTGCCGACATCGCCATAGCCGCAGACCAGCGCGGACTTGCCGGCGATCATCACGTCCGTGGCGCGCTTGATGCCGTCCACAAGGCTCTCGCGGCAACCGTAGAGGTTGTCGAACTTCGATTTCGTCACCGAGTCGTTGACATTGAAAGCCGGGCAGGCGAGCGAGCCGGTCTTCGCCATCTCGTAGAGGCGCAGCACGCCGGTCGTCGTCTCCTCGGAAACGCCCCGGACATCGGCCATCAGCTCGGGGTAGTCGTCATGCATGAGCCTGGTGAGGTCGCCGCCGTCGTCCAGCAGCAGGTTCGGACGCCAGCCGTCCGGCCCCTCGATGCTGCGCTTCACGCAGCGCCAGTATTCGTCCTCCGTCTCGCCCTTCCAGGCGAAGACCGGCACGCCGGCCGCCGCCATCGCCGCGGCGGCGTGGTCCTGCGTGGAAAAGATATTGCAGGACGACCAGCGCACTTCCGCGCCGAGCGTCTTCAACGTCTCGATGAGCACCGAGGTCTGGATGGTCATGTGCAGGCAGCCCGCGATGCGCGCGCCCTTCAGCGGCCGGGCGGGCCCGTATTCCTCGCGGATCGCCATCAGCCCCGGCATTTCGGTTTCGGCGATGGCGATTTCCTTGCGGCCCCAGTCGGCAAGCGCGATATCGGCAACCTCATAATCGGGCATTGGAGGATAGATCCTTGCGTGTCGGAAGCTCCGGCCGGAGCCCGGCGCGTATAGCAACCCGTTCCGTCTCCTTCAACCGGAACGCGCTCAGGTCTCCCTGAAGCCGTCCGCCACCAGCGCCTGCAGCGCGGCCAGCGCCGCCGCCGCCTGGGCCCCTTCGCAAACCACCTCGATTTCGCAGCCCTTGCCGGCGCCGAGAAGCAGCAGGCCCATGATCGAGACGCCCGGCACGGTGGTGTCGTGATGGGTGACGCGCACCTCGGCGTCGAAGCTCCCGGCAAGCGCCACGAATTTCGCCGCGGCGCGCGCGTGCAGGCCGCGTTCGTTGACGATCCGCAGATGCGCCGAAGGCATGTCAGCCGGGCGCCTCGGCGAGCAGTTTCGAGGCGACCTGGATGTATTTCCGCCCGGCCTCCTCGGCATCCGCGACGGCCTCGGCGAGCGTCTTGTGCCGGCGGCAGGTCGCGAGCTTGACCAGCATCGGCAGGTTGACGCCCGCGATCACCTCGACCTGGCCCCTGTCGGACGCGCCCAGAACCGAAATGGCGAGATTCGAGGGTGTGCCGCCGAACATGTCGGTCAACAGGACGACACCGTTCCCGGTATTGAGGGCCCTGGCAACGCGGGCGATTTCCGCCCGGCGGTCCTCCATGTCGTCGTCGGGGCCGATGCACACGGCCGAGACCTGCTCCTGCGGCCCGACGACATGTTCGAGCGCCGCAAGCAGCTCGGTCGCCAGGCGGCCATGCGTAACCAGAGCCAGGCCGATCATGGGCTGTTCTCCGTTTCCAGCGCGGCGAGCGGTTCGCCGGACGCCTTCGAATCTTCCTGCATCGGCGCCGGCGCCTCATCGAGGTCGCGATGGGTGAGCGTGGCCCGCCAGCCTCGTTCGCGCAACAGCCGCGCAAGCTCTTCGGCGGTAAAGACCGAGCGGTGGCGGCCGCCGGTGCAGCCGACCGCTACCGTCAGATAGGCGCGGCCCTCGCGCGCATAGCGGGGCAGCAGCGTCCACAGCAGTCCGCCGACCCCTTCGAGAAAGGGCGCGAAGTCCGGGTCCTCCGCGATATGGGCGCCGACCGCTTCGTCGCGGCCCGTCAACGGCCGCAGCGCATCGATGTAGTGGGGGTTGGACAGGAACCGCATGTCGAACACGAGGTCCGCCTCGCGCGGCAGGCCCAGGCGGAAAGAGAAGGAGGTGACGAAAATCGACATGCCTTCCTGCGGATCGGACGTGAAATGCGCCCTCAGCAGGCGGCGGAGGTCATGGGCGGTCAGCAGCGACGTGTCGATGGCGATATCCGCGGCGCGGCGCAGCGGCTCGAGCAGTCGGCGCTCCCGCCCGATGCCGTCGATGGGGTTGCCGTCCGGCGCCATCGGGTGCCGCCGGCGCGTCTCCCGGTAGCGCCGTGTCAACGCTTCCTCGTCGGCGTGGAGGAACAGCGGCACGATATCGAAGCGGGTCGCGGCGCCCGTTATGCGCTCCAGCACCCCCTCGATGGCGAAACCGCGCGCGCGGGTGTCGATCCCCACTGCCAGCGCCCGCCCGGAGGGGTCCGCGTCGATGCTGTCCAGCATCGCCAGCGGAATATTGTCGATCGCTTCGAATCCGAGGTCCTCGAGTTCCTTCAAGGCGATGGACCGCCCGGCCCCGGACATGCCGGTCACCAGCACGAGGCGTCTGCGGGTTGATTTGCTACCGACCGTCATCTTCGTCCGACACTCGCGCCGCGCCTTTATCCTCCGATGCCATATGTGCGGCAAGACGCAGTTTGATCGCTGCCGAAATCTCGAACGGCGCCAAGCGGATACGCCTCACCGATCGGCCCAGGACGGACTCGAATTCGCGCTCGGGCAGCCGCTCCGGCGCGGCAAGGTCGGCGATCAGCGCCAGCGGCGCGCCGTCCAGCGCCGGCAGCCGGACGATCCCGACCCCGCGCACTTCCAGCCTGCCGCCGGCCCGGGGCAGGGGGCTCGCCCAGACGCGGCCGCCGCGAAGGTCGAGCGCGACGATATCGTCGGCAACCAGCCGCGCGCCCACCTCGACGGCCCTGAGCGCAAGGTCGGACTTGCCCGCGCCCGGCAGTCCGCGCAGCAGCACGCCCCCGCCTTCGAACGCGATGCAGCTTGCGTGGACCCGCATCAGGCGTCTGCCGCCGGCAGGCGGAGTTCGAACCGGGCGCCCCGAACGGCGCCGCCCTCGCCGGGCCGGTTGGAGGCGCCGATGCTGCCGCCGTGGAGCCTGACGATATCGCGCGCAATCGAGAGACCGAGGCCCGAATGCCTGTCGGACTGTCGGTCGGCTTCGGGACGGTCGGTATAGAAGCGGTCGAAGATGGTCTCCTCCTTGCCGGCCTGGATGCCGGGGCCGTCATCGTTCACCCGAAGAACCACCTCGTCCCCTTGCCGCGCAAGCGAAAGCCGCACGCCCCCTGCCGCGGGAGAGAACGACCTGGCATTGTCGATCAGGTTGCGGACGACCCGCACGAGCTGCTCTTCCAGGCCGCGGACAACGAGCGGTTCGTCCGGTTCGACCGCCAGCACCGGCAGCGGCGGCGCTTCGGCTGCGACACAGGCTTCGACCGTCTTCCGCATATCGACCGGCCGGGTTTCCACGCGCGAAAACTGGGCGCCGAGGCTGGAGAAGTCCGCCACGCTGTCGATCAGCCGGTTGAGGCGCCTGACATCGTCCAGGACGATCCGCATCAGCTTGCGCCGCTTCGCCGGATCGTCCTCGCGCATGGCGGTCTCGGCCGCGCTGTAGGTGGAGGCCAGCGGCGTCCTGAGTTCGTGGCTCACGTCGGCGGCGAATTTCTCGGTCTCTTCCATCCCCTCCCAGAGTGCATGGGTCATCCGGCGCAGCGCGGCGGAGAGGTCGCCGATTTCGTCATTGCGCCCGCTCAGCTCCTGGATATCCACCCGGCCGTAACCGGGACGAACGCGCTCGGCAGTCGCGGCAAGGTCCCGCAACGGGGTCGCGATACCGCGCGCCATGTAGATCGTGAGCAGGACGGTCACGACCAGCGCGACGCCGGCGGCCGAGAGGATGTTCAGACGGATCTCGATGACGGCCTCGTCGATGGCGCGGCCGTCGGCCGAGACCATCGCCGCGCCGACCACGCGCTTGAAGTCCCGGATCGGCAGGGCGACGCTCAGCACCAGGCCCCTTGCGCCGAGCGAGCGGACGACCTGGCGCGTCTCCCCGCGCAACGCGCCCTCGACCTCGCGATAGTCCGAGGCCGGCTGTTCGGCGCGCTCCACATAGGGATCGATTGTTTCCAGCTCCCTGAAGGCAAGGTCGAACAGCCCCAGCATCCAGCGCAGCGGCGCGCCGAGAATGTTCCAGCTTCCGGCCGGGGGCAGGGGCTCGCTTTCCACCGCGTCGCCGACGCCGGAAAACCGCCGGCTGTCCAGTTGGAGGGTCCCGTCCGGTCCGAACACCCGCACCCGCATCCTCACGCGCAGGCTCGACTCCTCGATGAGCCGCCGCAGCAGGGGTTCTGCGCCCTTCGTATCGAGAGCCGGTTCGCCTTCGGCCAGAAGCTCGGTTGACGCATGGCCCAAGGCAACCGCGATGGTCCGGCCCTTGGCCTCGACCAGGCGGAGTTCGGTCTCGATCAGTTCGCGCTTGTAGCCTCCGAGATAGAGCAGGCTCGCCGCCAGGATAACGAGCGCAAGCAGGTTCACCGCCAGAAGGCGGCGCATCAGCGGAGAGCGGTACCATCGCCTCGCCCTGCGTCGGACCGCCGCGCCGCCGCCGTGCCGGGCCATCCTGCGGCTATGACGGACGGTAGCAGTATCCGCCGCCATAAAGGGTTTCGATCGACGAGAAGGTCGAGTCCACAGCGCGGAATTTGCGGCGCATCCGCTTGATGTGGCTGTCGATGACCCGGTCGTTGGCCATGGCGTCGAGGCCGTAGGCGGCCGTCATCAACTGGTCGCGGGTCTTCACATGGCCGGCCCGGCAGGCGAGCGACTCCAGGATCAGGAGCTCGGTTACGGTGAGCTTCACCGTCTCGCCTTTCCAGGTGCACAGATAGCGTTCCGGATCGACGGCGAGGTCGCCGCGCGCCAGCATATTCCGGGCGCCGCCTTCCCGGTCCAGCTCCTTGCGGCGCAACAGGGCGCGGATGCGGGCGATCAGCAGGCGCTGCGAAAACGGCTTCTTTATGTAGTCGTCGGCCCCCATGTTCAGCCCGCGTTCCTCATCCCGCTCCTCGACCTTTGTGGTGAGGAAAATGACGGGAAGGGCGGTCTTCGCCCGCAGGCGCTGCAGCAATTCCATCCCGTCCATGCGCGGCATCTTGATGTCCAGGACGGCCAGATCGACGCTGTTGTTCCGTAATGCCGGCCAGGCCTGTTGGCCGTCCACATAGGTGTGGACATCGAAGCCTTCCGCCTCGAGCGCCATCGTCACGGATGTGAGGATATTGCGATCGTCATCGACGAGGGCGATCTTGTGTTTCATGGAGTGCCGACCCTTCCGCGGACATGCAGCATCGGGAACACCGAGTCTCCGGATGCAATATGGCGGAATTCCGACGAATGGCACATGAATTCCGCGCAAGACCGTCATCGGCGCGTCACGACGGCGCATTGCAAAGGGTATGCCGCTTGCATAAAAGGCGCGATAGCCGTTCCGGCGCCCCGAACCCGCGACTCGAGGCCTTTATTGTCCTGCGACAAACGCCTGGCCGCAATCGGCATCACCGAACCCGGCGCCCTGCACTGGAATCCCGGCCGCGAGTCTCTGGTCGAGTCGGCAATACGCGCGGGCGAGGGCATGTTGGCGGCCGGCGGCGCGCTGGTCTGCCGGACGGGCAAGTTCACCGGGCGGTCTCCCGACGACAAGTTCTTCGTTCGCGATGCGGAGACGGACAAGGGAATCGACTGGGGCAAGGTCAACCGGGAGATGACCCCGGAGAGCTTCGAAACGCTCCGCCGCCGAATCCTGGACCACCTGCAGGGCCGCGAACTCTATGTGCAGGACCGCGACGCCGGCGCCGACCCGGTCCACCGGCTTGCGGTGCGCGTGGTGACGGAGCGGGCCTGGCACAGCCTCTTCGCCCGCAACATCCTCCTGCCGCCGGCCGGCGGGTCCGGTCGCGATCCGGAATGGACCATCCTCCATGCGCCGAGCTTTTCGGCCGACCCCGAAATCGACGGCTGCCGGTCTTCGACGGTCATTGCCATCGGCTTCTCGCAGAAGCTTGTCCTGATCGCCGGGACTTACTATGGCGGCGAAATCAAGAAGTCGGTGTTCACCCTGATGAACTACCTGCTGCCTCCGCAGGGCGTCATGCCGATGCATTGCTCGGCGAATATCGGGCCCGAAGGCTCGGCGATATTTTTCGGCCTGTCGGGCACCGGCAAGACAACGCTTTCCGCGGACCCCGGCCGCGAGCTGATCGGCGACGACGAGCATGGCTGGTCGGACGCCGGCATCTTCAACTTCGAGGGCGGCTGCTACGCCAAGGTCATCGACCTCGACAGGGACGCCGAACCGGAGATCCACGCCGCGAGCCACCGATTCGGCACGGTGCTCGAGAATGTGGCTGTCGATCCCGACAGCCGGGCGCTCGACCTCGCCAACCGCGATGTGACGGAGAACACCCGGTCCTGCTATCCGCTTGAATTCATCCCCAATGCCTGTCCGACCGGGCTCGGGCCGCCGCCCCGGAATATCGTCATGCTGACGGCGGACGCATTCGGCGTGCTGCCGCCGATCTCGAAGCTGACCGTGGCGCAGGCGATGTACCATTTCCTGTCGGGCTACACGGCCAAGGTCGCCGGCACCGAGCGCGGCCTCGGCAGGGAGCCGGAGGCGACCTTCTCGACCTGTTTCGGCGCCCCGTTCATGGCCCGGCCGCCCACCGCCTATGCCGAACTTCTGGGGCGGCGGATCGCCGAGCGCAGGGTCGGCTGCTGGCTGGTCAATACCGGCTGGAACGGGCGCGGCGAGCGGATGTCGATCGCGCACACCCGCGCCATGATCGACGCTGCCCTCAGCGGCGCGCTGGACGGGGCCGAGACGGTCCGCCATCCGGTGTTCGGCCTGCACTGGCCGACCGCCTGCCCGGCCGTGCCGCCGGAGGTCCTCGACCCGCGCACGAGCTGGCCGGACAGGGATTCGTACGACGCGCGCGCCGCTGTGCTTGCGCGGGATTTCGAAACCAACTTCGAGCGTTTCGGGAAGGATGTGTCCGAGGCGGTCAATGCTGCGGCCATCCGCGCCCCCGGCTGATTCCGGCAAGACAGGCGCGGGCGGATGCGCTAGCGTGACCGCGCCATGACGATGCAGCTTACCTTGGTCGTGAAGCGCGACTGCCCGACCTGCGCCCTGCTTGAGCCGGTCTATGCCGCGCTGGCGGACTCCGGGATTGCGCTCGACGTGTGGACGCAGGACGACCCCGCCTTCCCTGAAAGCGTGTCCGGCGCGCTCGACGAGGGGCTCGAACGGTCCTTCCGCCTCGGCGTGGAGATCGTGCCGACCCTGATCCGGCGGGAGGACGGCGACGAGGTCGGGCGAACCTGGGGCTGGGACCGCGCCGAGTGGGAACGCCTGACGGGTCTTGACGGCCTCGGCGCCGGCCTGCCGCCCTTCCGTCCCGGCTGTGGGGCGAAGAATGTGGAGCCGGGAATGCCGGAGGCGCTGGCCGCGCGCTTCGGCTCGACGCGCCTCAAGTCCCGCCGCGTGCCGCTGGCGCCGCTGGAGGACGAGATCGAGGCCGCCTACGACCGCGGCTGGTCGGACGGGCTGCCGGTGGCGCCGCCGACAGAGGCGCGGGTGCTCGCGATGCTCGACGGCACGGTGCGCGATCCGGGCGAAGTGCTGGGCCTCGCGCCGCCGAACCTCCAGCCCTGCACGGTGGAGAAGGTGGCGGTCAACGCCGTGATGGCCGGCTGCAAGCCGGAATACCTGCCGGTCGTGCTGGCGGCGGTCGAGGCGGCGCTGGACGACGGCTTCTGCCTGCACGGCGTGCTTGCGACGACCTACTATATCGGCCCCATTGTCATCGTGAACGGGCCGGTGCGCCGCGCCATCGGCATGAACGCGAAGGGCAACGCGCTCGGGCAGGGCAACCGCGCCAACGCCACCGTCGGCCGGGCGCTGCAACTGGTGGTGCGCAATGTCGGCGGCGGCAAGCCGCAGGGCGTGGACCGGGCCGCGCTCGGCAATCCCGGCAAATACACCTTCTGCTTCGCCGAGGACGAGGAGGGTTCGGCCTGGCCGCCGCTCTCCGAAAGCCGGGGCGCGGGCGCGGGGCGTTCGGCCGTCACGCTGTTTGCCGGCTACGGCGTGATGGGGGTGGTGGACCAGGACTCCCGTACGCCCGACGCCCTGGTGGAGACCTTCGCCGATGTGTTCCGGGGCCTGGAGAACCGGAACCGGCGCCATATCGACGCCGTGGTCGTCGTGTCCCCGGAGCATGACCGCGTCTTCCGGGCCGCCGGCTGGTCGCGCGAGGACCTGGAGGCGGCGCTCCGCGCCGCGCTCGACGAGCCGGACCACGGCGCGCCCAAGCTGCGCGAGGGCGGCCTGTTGATCGTGCGCGCCGGCGGCGGCGCGGGCATGTTCTCCGCCATTCTGCCCGGCTGGGCCGCCACCGGCCCGGTCGGCAGCATTCCCGTAACGAAGGAGGTTGGCACATGAGGAACACACCGGTGCTGGTCGATCCGACCGGCGAAGTCGAGCCGGCGCGGCGCGAGCCGCTGGCCCGCCCGGCCTCGCTGGACGGCAAGACCGTGGCGCTGCTGGACATTTCCAAGGCGCGCGGCGATGTCTTTCTCGACCGCCTGCATCTGCGCCTCGGCGAGCGGGGCATCGAAGTGAGGCGCTACATGAAGCCGACCTTCGCCCGCACGGCCCCGATTGCCGTCAAGCAGCAGATCGCTTCCGAGGCCGCCCTCGTCGTCGAAGGGCTGGCCGACTGAGGCTCCTGCACATCGTGCTGTACGCATGATATCGCAGACCTCGAAGCGCGCGGCGTCGTCGGCGTGGGCGTGGCGACCGCGGAGTTCGTGGAGGCGTGGCGGGCGCAGTCCGCGGCGCTCGGCTACGAGCCGCCGATGATCTTCGTCCCGCACCCGATCCAGGACCGCACCGACGCCGAAATCCAGGCGCTGGCGGACGCCGCCATCGAAGAAATAGTAGGCCGCCTCACCGCCTGAGAGCGGCGGGGCTCTCCGATCCCTCATCGTCGCCCCGGCCTCCGGGCCGGGGATTGAGCCGCCCTTGCCGCTGCGCCGCCCGTCCGGCAATCTCCGAACGCCGTCGAGCGGGGAAACGGGCGCATGTCTTTGACGAATGCGGTTGGGGGCGCGCTGTTCGCCAGGGATTTCCTTGAGAACTCCGTCCAGCGGATGCCGGAATGGACGGACCTCAAGGAAGCGGCGCTGGACCGGCTTGCGGCGGACCTCCGCGAGATTTTCGCCGGGTTCCCGGTGTCGGGCGCGCCCAACGAGGCGCAGACCGAGGACGACCTGATCTGGCCCGTGCTGGAGCGGCTCGGCTGGACGGAGCACATCCGCCAGCAGGCGCTCTCGCGCCGCATGACGCCGGACGGGCTGCTGTTCGCCGACGCCGCCGCGAAGGCGCAGGCCAACAGCGTGCATGACCCGGCCGGGCGTTACGGGCTCGGGCTTGCGCTGGCGGAACTCAAGCGCTGGCAGGCGCCGCTGGACCGCCGCGCCGCCGGCGAAGCCACGCCCGCGACCCAATTGCTTGGCTATCTGGACCGCGCCGCCGTCGCAACCGGCGGCAAGCTGCGCTGGGGCATTCTGACCAACGGCAAGCTGTGGCGGCTTTACTGGTCCGGCGCGCAGTCGGTATCGGAGCAGTTCTTCGAGATCGACCTGGCGGCGGCCCTGGGCGTGACCGGCCTCGACGAGGGCCTGTTCGGCGCGGTGGCGGACGAGAAGCGGGAACAGGCCCAACGCCGGCTGCTCCGGCTGTTCCTCCTCATGTTCCGGCGCGAGTCCTTCCTGCCCGGCCCGGAAGGCTGGGACACCTTCCACCGGCGCGCGATCGACGAGGGCCGGCGCTACGAGGCGAAGCTCGCCGAGGATCTGTCGGGGCTGGTCTTCGACGAGGTCTTCCCGATGCTCGCCCGGGCGGTGGCGCGCGAGGCCTCGCCCGACACGCCGCTCTCCGAAATCCGCGACGCCGCGCTGATCCTGCTTTACCGGCTGATGTTCCTCCTCTACGCGGAGGATCGCGGCCTGCTGCCGGTCGGGGACTCGCGGTACCGCCCCTTCGCCCTGCGCCGGTTGCGCGACGAGATCGGGCGGCTCAAGAACGAAGGCGCGGAATTCTCGGGCCTCGCCACCGGCTATTGGGGCATGATCGACGACTTGTGCCGGGTGATCGACAGGGGCGACGCCTCGGTCGGCCTGCCGCCTTACAATGGCGGGCTGTTCGACGCCGGTCGCGCGCCGCTGCTGGCGACCGTCAGGCTCCGCAACGACGACATCGCCGGGGTCATCGACCGGCTGTGCTTTCTCCACGGCCCCGACACGCGCTACTATATCAATTTCCGCGACCTCTCCGTCCAGCAACTCGGCTCCATCTACGAACGGCTGCTCGAATACGAGCTGGCGCGCGAGGCGGACGGCGGCCTTGCCGTCCGGCCCGGGGTGTTCGCCCGCAAATTGTCGGGCAGCTATTACACGCCGGACGACCTTGTCGGGCTGATCGTCCGGGAGACCGTCGGCCCGCTGGCGGAGGCGCGGCGGGAGGCGTTCCGCGAGGCCGCGGAGGCGGGGGCGCGGCCGGCGGAACTGCGCCGCCTCGACCCCGCCGAACGGCTTCTGGAGCTGAAAGTCTGCGATCCGGCCATGGGCTCCGGGCATTTCCTCGTCAATCTGGCGGACTGGCTGGCGGATCGGGTGCTGATGGCGATGGCGGACGCCGCCACCCTCGCCGAGGGCTATACGTCGCCGCTGGCCGTGCGCATCGAGGGCGTGCGCAACACCGTCCTCGCCAATGCCAAAGCCAACCAATGGAAGGTGGACGGGGCGCGGCTCGACGACCGCCATATCGTGAAGCGCATGGTGCTCAAACGCTGCATCTACGGCGTGGACAAGAACCCGATGGCGGTCGAACTCGCCAAGCTCTCGCTCTGGCTGCACAGCTTCACCGTGGGCGCGCCGCTCTCCTTCCTCGACCATCATTTGCGCTGCGGCGACAGCCTGTTCGGCGTCTCGGTGCGCACCGGCATGGACCGCGCGAAGGCCCATGGCGCCGGCCCGCTGCTGAACGGGCCGGCGCAAGCCGTGCTTGCGGCCGCCAACGCCATGCAGGCGGTGGAGGCGCTCGCCGACGCCGAAATTGCCGAGGTCGAGCAATCCGCGCAGGCATGGGCCGACGCGGAGGCGGGGACCGCGCCGCTGGACCGTTTCCTGTCGCTCATTCATGCGTTCGACTGGCTGGATGTTCGCGGCAAGGAGGACAAGGCGGCGCTCCACGCCTTCTTCGACGGCCGGTTCGGCGACCCGCTGGCGATGGCGCAGGGTTTGGCGGCGCCCGCAAACGGCGGCCCGGAGGCGGAACGCTTCGCCGTGCTGCTGGAGCGCGCACGCAAGCTGGCGGCGGCGGAGCGGTTCCTGAACTGGCAGGTCTCCTTCCCCGGCGTCTGGGAGCATCTGGCGAACAGCAGGCCGGAAGGCGGCTTCGACGCCGTAATCGGCAACCCGCCCTGGGAGCGGATGAAGCTGCAGCAGGTGGAGTGGTTCGCCGAACGCCGCCCGGAAATCGCGCTTGCGCCGCGCGCCTCGGACCGCCGGCGCATGATTGGCGCATTGCGGAAAACCGGAGACCCGTTGACAGCGGACTACGACGCGGCCCGCGAACGCGCCGAGGCCGCCGCCCGCATGGCGCGCGAGGGCGGCGACTACCCATTGCTGTCGAGCGGCGACATGAACCTCTATTCGCTGTTCGTCGAGCGCGCCATGGCGCTGGCGAAGCCGGATGGCATGGTCGGCCTGCTCGTGCCCTCCGGCATCGCTGCCGACAAGATAGCGGCGCCCTTCTTCAGGAGCGTCGCCACCGAAGGGCGGTTGCAGGCGTTCTACGACTTCGAGAATCGCCGCACAAACGGAAGGAAGCGCCGCGAACGCGACGAGGCGGCGCTCTTCTTCCCCGACGTCCACGCGTCGTTCAAATTCTGCGTTTTCGTCGCCAGCCCGTCGTCAGTGGGCAAGGCCGCGCAATACGCCGTGTTCCTGCACGACACGGCGGCGCTGGCGGATAGCGACCGCCGCTTCGTCCTGACGGCGGAGGATTTCGCCTGCGTCAACCCGAACACCGGCACTGCGCCGGTTTTCCGCTCGCGCCGCGACGCGGAACTCACCACCGCCATCTACGGCCGCCTGCCCGTGCTGGCGGACCGCTCCTCCGGCGGGGAAGTGAAGGCATGGCCGGTGAAATATCTACGAATGTTCGACATGGCCAACGACTCCGGCCTGTTCCGCACCCGCGCGGAACTGGAGGAGAAGGAAGGCGCCTGGCCCGTCGGAGGCAACCGCTTCGACAGCCCTTCCGGCGCGTGGGTTTCGCTCTACGAAGGCAAGATGGTGCAGGCGTTCGACCATCGGGCCGCCGATATTTCGGTGAATCCCGAGAATCTGTTCCGGACCGGACAGCCGGACAACATGAAGATAGAAGCGAAAGCCGATCCCGGCCGCCTGCCGGAACCCCGCTATTGGGTGCTGGACGATGCGGAGCGTTGGGAGTGGCCCGATCCATGGGTTGTTTCCTTCAAGGACATCACCGCTTCAACGAACATGCGAACGATGATCGCGGCCATTATTCCGCGCGTCGGCGCTGGACATACGTTGCCCCTGCTGCCGATTACAGAACACGAGTCGGACCGGGTGTTGTTGGCGTGCGTTGTTGCAGCGAATCTGAATGCCGTGGTCTTCGACTATGTTGCGCGCCAGAAGGTGCCCACAACCCACCTCACTTTGTATGTCCTCGAACAACTCCCCGTCGTGCCGCCGGAGCGTTACGAGGCGGCGCGATTCGGGCCGAAGACGGCGGCGGAGATCGTGCGCGAGGCGGTGCTTGAATTGACCTATACGGCGCACGACATGGCGCCCTTCGCCCGCGACATGGGCCATGTGGACGAAGCCGGCGAGGTCCTGCCGCCCTTCCGCTGGGAGCCGGACCGGCGGCTCATGCTCCGCGCGAAGCTGGACGCGCTCTATTTCCACCTCTACGGCGTCATCGATCTTTACTCGCGCGATGCGGGCCGCATCGCGCAGGGCCGCGACGACATAAGCTACATCTACTCGACCTTTCCCATCGTCGAACGGCAGGAGCGCCGGGCGTGGGGAGGCTACCGCTCCCGCGACCTCTGCCTCGCCTGGACGAACGCGCTCGCCGCCGGCGAGCCCGACGCCGGGATCGCCCCGTAAACAGGCGGGCCGCTTTCCGCGCTATTGCTGGCGAAGCAGGCGCAGGATCTCCTGCTGCCCCTCTTCCAGTGCCCCGACCTGCCGCAGGATCTCCTGCTGCCCCTCCTCAAGGGCCTCGATCCGCCGCCCGAGCTCCCGCTGTTCCTCTTCCAGCCGGACCTGTCCCTCTTCCAACCGGACCAGGCGTTCGCGGTTTTCGATGGTGATCGTCGCCAGGAAGCCGATTGCGCCGGCCACAAGGCCGGCCGCCAGGATCAACGCCCAGGGCGGGACCCCGCCGGACGACCGGCGCTGCTCCTCCAGCGCGGACGCGATGGCATCCGCCGCCCGCCGTTCGAGGCCGCTGTCCTCGAGGGTCCGTATCGGCCCCGGCGTGTCGGTCATCCGCCCTCCCGGCTGTCGGGAAATATGCAACCCGATCATGCAGACAACCAGGGAATTCGCAAGTCCGGAAGGCCGCCCGGGGCTCGCGCCGGGCGTGGGGAAGCTGCCGCTCCCGCGGCCTCTGCCTCGCCTGGACGAACGCGCTCGCCGCCGGGGAGCCCGACGCGGAGATCGTTCCGTAGTCCTTCGTCCGCCGCCGCCGGCCTTGCCAACGGAGGCCCGCCGGCCGCATGGTGGCCCGGAAAGGAAGGCCCCGATGCCCGCAGAACTCGCCGCCTGGATCACGCCCGCCCTTCTCATCGCCGTGGCGGCCCTGCTGTTGCGCGGTATGTCCAGGATGGAAGACCGCCTCGGCGCGCGCATCGCCGAGATCGACAAAAGCCTCGGCGCGCGCATCGACGAGACCAACAAGCGCATCGCCGAGGTCGACAAAAGCCTCGGCGCGCGCATCGACGAGACCAACAAGCGCATCGCCGAGGTCAACAAAAGCCTCGGCGCGCGCATCGACGAGACCAACAAGCGCATGGATGGGCTCGACGCGCGGCTGCGGGCGGTCGAACACGGGCAGGCGCGGCTGGAGGGCCTGCTCGAGGGCCTCCGGGAAGCGATCGCCGGCCGCCGTCCCGCCGCCTGACCGTTCGCGTCCGCCGCAGCCGTTCGGGACAGGACATTATCGCCCGAGGGCGGCGATCATCCGGGTGGCGAGGGCGCGGGCTTCGGGGCGGTTTGTGGGGATCGTGCCGCTCGGGCCGCGGGCGGCCCAGCCGACGGCGTAGAAGCCGGGCTCTATTTCCGGGCCGATCGGCCAGACGCCGTCCACGGCGGCCTTCTCGTAGCCGATGCAGGTGATGGCGAGATCCGCCGGCAGGACGCCCCGGTTTGTCTCCACCGCTTCCAACCGGCCCGCGCCGGGAAAGGCTATCGCCCGCGTGTCGAAATGAAAGCGGACCGGGATGCCGCGCCCTGGCGGACGCGCCGCAAATTCCTTCAGGATAGCCGCCGCCTCGCCGTTCGCCTCGTCGAAGGCATCCAGATCGGGCCAGGCGGCCGCAAGCTCGCCGATCTCCAGGAGTTCGGCCGGGCTGAAGCGCACGTCCCCGGGGCCGCCGCGTATCAGCAGGTCGATGCGCTCCAGCGCCAGCGGGCGCAGGCGGTCGATCTCCCGGTGCTTTGCCAGCAGGCGGACCGCGTCCAGCGCGACATTGCCGGCGCCGATGACGACCGCGCGCCGTGCGCCGGCGAGACAGGCCGGCGGGGCGGCCTCCGGATGGCCGTTGATCCAGCGGATGAAGCGGCCCGAAGGCTCGGCCAGCTCTTCGCCGGGGACGCCCAGCCTGCGGTCCGCCGGCGCGCCCGTCGCCAGCGCCACCGCGTCGTAATCGCGGCGCAGCGCGTCGAGGGCGATATCGCGCCCCACCTCGACGCCGAGATGAAGCGAGGCCGCGCCCTTGTCGAAGGGCCGGCGCAGCACGCGGGCGATGGCGCGGGTCGGCTCGTGGTCCGGCGCCACGCCGAAACGCACCAGGCCGAAGGGTTCGTCCAGCCGTTCGAACACGTCGATGACCGCGCCGCGCACGGCTCGGGCGAGCGCGTCCGCCAGATAGCAGCCCGCCGGGCCGGACCCGACGATGGCGAAACGAGCCGTCAATGCAGCTTCACATATTCGTAATCGACCGGCTTGCCGTCGATGCCGCGCGCGGGCGGGGCGATCCAGCCCGCCATCTTGCCGGGCTCGGTGACGGCGTGCATCAGCGAACGGATATAGGCCTTGTCCCGGTCCGTCGGCAGCCAGCCCGGCAGGTTGCGGCGATAGAGCTCATCGGCCATCGGCGTCCCGTCGGGGGCGACGGACGCGCCGGCCCAGCGCCCGATAGTGCGGCGGAAGCGCGTCGAGGGCAGGAAGAGTTCGGTATCGAAGCCTGCCCGGCGGATCGTCCGGTTCCAGCGCGTGAGGCCGATGGCGCAGTCCTTCACATAGAGCCCGCGCGTGATCTCGTTCATCGCGTTGCGGGTCGGCGCCTCCTCCTCGGCGATGCCGCCCGCGCCGTCGGGGACCGCGATGCGCTCGGCGCTATCGAGGCAGAGATGGTCCTCGAAACTCGCTTCGTCGGGCCGCCCCTTCAGGCCCGCCGCGAAATAGGAGGCGGCGTTGGAGGAGGTCTCGGAGCCGAACAGGTCGAGCGAGGAGGAGAACCAGAAATTGATGTAGCGCTGGAGCGTCGGCAGGTCGATGGCGCCCTGGGCGCGCACCGCGCCGGGATCGTCGGAGCCGAGCGCCTGCATAACTTCGAGCGTGCGCCTGACGATCCGCCCGATACCGGTCTCGCCGACGAACATGTGGTGGGCTTCCTCGGTCAGCATGAAGGAGCAGGTGCGCGCGAGCGGGTCGAAGGCAGACTCCGCAAACGACTTCAACTGGTATTTGCCGTCCCGGTCGGTGAAATAGGTGAACATGAAGAAGGAGAGCCAGTCGTCGATGGGCTCGTTGAAGGTGGTCAGGATCCGCGGATTGTCCGGGTCGCCGGAGTGGCGGTAGAGCAGTTCCTCGGCTTCCTCGCGCCCGTCGCGCCCGAAATAGGCGTGCAGCAGATAGACCATCGCCCAGAGGTGGCGGCCTTCCTCGACATTGACCTGGAAGAGGTTGCGCAGGTCGTAGAGCGACGGGCTGCTGTGCCCGAGGCGGCGCTGCTGCTCGACGGAGGCGGGCTCGGTGTCGCCCTGGGTCACGATCAGCCGGCGGAGCGTGGCGCGGAATTCGCCCGGAACCTCCGGCCAGACCGGCTTGCCCAACTCGTCGCCGAACCCGATGACGCGGTCCGGCTCCGGCTCGGCGAGGAAGATGCCCCAGCGGTATTCCGGCATCCACACATAGCCGAAGCTGGCCCAGCCCCTGGCGTCGACCGCCGTTGCGGTCCGCAGATAGACATCCGCCGCCTGGAAGCCCTCGGGCCCGAGCTCGCGCCACCAGTTGAGGAAGCGCGGTTGCCAGTGCTCCAGGGCGCGCTGCAGGCGCCGGTCGCCGGAAAGATCGACATTGTTGGGGATCCGCCCCCGGTAATCGACTGCCATCAGACACGCCTCCAGTCGAAGCCCGGCTTTGCGCCGGAGCCGAAACGCTTCAGCGCCCCGTCCTCGCCAACGGCGTTGGGGCGGCTGAAGATCCAGTTCTGCCAGGCCGAGAGCCGGCCGAAGATCTTGGTGGCGAGCGTCTCCGCGCCGCCGAAGCGCAGACTCGCTTCCATGCCGGTCAGCGCGTCCGGCGAGAGCGCTGCGCGCTCCTCGAGCGCGATGCGCACCTCGTCGTCCCAGTCGAGCTCGTCCGGCGCGAAGGTCACGAGCCCGGCGGCGAGCGCCTCTTCCGGGCCGAAGCGGTCGGCCCCGAAATCGGGGACGGCGCCGGAGAAGCGGCAGTCGAGGCGCGTGCGCCCGTTCGCCGTTTCGAGGCCGGCCCGGTTCAGCGCGCCGAGCGCGATCCGGGGCGCCGTCTCCGGCTCGTCGAGCGGCTGGTGCATGAAGCTGCGGTCGGCGGCGAGCGCGAGTTCCAGCAGCGGGCCGGCGAAGCAGGAGCCCGGCTCGACAAGCGCGATCAGCGAGCGCGAGGTCACATCCAGCCGGGCGAGCGCGCGCCGCCACCAGGCGACCGTCTCGCGCAGGAACCGGTCGGTTTCGGCGCCCTCGACCAGCAGCGCATCCACGGCGAGCAGCGCCTTCGGGTCGCCTTCGGTCCGGAGCACCCAGGCGCCGGTATGTTCGTGGTTGGTGCGCAGCATCAGCACCGCGTCCTCGAGCTCGCGCGCGGCGGCAAGCGGCCACCAGCCGGCGGAACGTTCCACCGCAACCGGCCCGGCGGGACCCGAGACCGTGATGTCCGCCAGCCGCCGCGCCTCGTCGATCCGCACCCGGACATTCGGGTAGCGGTAGCCGTCCGGCTCGATGCGCCGCTCCAGCGGGGTGAGCCGCACCGGGTCGCCGGCGGGCAGGCCGGGCCGTGCGGCGAGTTCCTCCGCCCGCGCCCGCACTGCGCTCTGGAAACGCTGCGGCGGCGCCGTGCAGTCCACCAGGCCCCATTCCAGCGCGCGGCGCCCGCGCGCGCCGTCGGGGTCGGTGCAGAACACATCGGCGAGGTCGCGCCGGACGCGGCGCTTGTCGGTGAGGCGCGTCAGGCCGCCCGTGCCCGGCAGCACGCCCAGCAGCGGCACTTCCGGCAGGCTGACGGCGCTCGAACGGTCGTCCACCAGCCAGATTTCGTCGCAGGCCAGCGCCAGCTCGTAGCCGCCGCCGGCCGCCGCGCCGTTGCAGGCCGCGATGAAGGCGATGCCGGAGCGCCGGCTCGCATCCTCCATGAAATTGCGCGTCTCGTTGGTGAAGCGGCAGAAATTCACCTTCGCGGCGTGGCTCGACCCCGCCAGCATATAGATATTGGCGCCGGCGCAGAACATGCGGTCGAGGGCGCTGGTTACGATGACCGCGCGCACCCGGGGATGTTCGAAGCGCAGGCGGTTGAGGGCGTCGTTCAGCTCGATATCGACGCCGAGATCGTAGGAATTGCGCTTCAGCTCATAGCCGGGCCGGAGGCCGCCGTCCTCGTCCACCTTGAGCGTGAGCGTTGCGACGGCTCCGTCCACGGCGAGCGACCAGTGCCGGTAATGCTCCGGATCGCGGTCGTAGGTGATGAGCAGATTGTCGGTCATATATGCACTATATTTCCTGTTTAGTGGGAGTCAAGCCTTCGCGGCCGTGCGGTGCGCGGAGCAGCAGGCGGGCAATCCGCTCCAGTTCGTCGAGGCAGTCTTCGGCGGTGCGGCCGGAAGTGTCGAGGCGGGTGTCGGCGCGGGCGTAGTCGGGGCTGCGGGCGGCGAGGATCGCGCGCAGGTCCGCCATCGCTTCCGGATTGTCGGCCATCGGCCGGCGGTCGCCCTGGGCGGCGACGCGCGCCATGTGCTCTTCCGGCGAGGCGGTCAGCCAGACCGTATGGGTCCGAGCGAGCAGCAGTTCGAGGCTTGCAGTTTCCGCGACGATGCCGCCGGGCGCAGCGATCACGGCGCGGTCCCGCTCTGCCGCGAGCCGGTTGAGCGCCCGGTATTCCTGCCGCCGCAGGCCGGGCTGGCCCGACAAGGCCAGAATTTCCGCGACATTGGCGCCGTAGTCCTGTTCGATCTCGCGGGTGAGTTCGACGAAGGGCCAGTCGAGGCGCTCCGCCAGCAGCCGGCCGAGAGTCGTCTTGCCGGCGCCCCGCAAGCCGACAAGCGCGATCCGTTCCGCCTTGTCGGCGGCCCGGCCGAAATGGCGTTCCAGCAGCGCCCGGGCAGCCGCCCGGTCTTCCGGGCCGAGCCGCTCCAGCAGGGCGGCCGCAGCGTCGCGGGACGGGGGCGAGAACAGCGCCGCGAGGTCCACGCCGATGGCCGACCCGACGCGGGCCAGCACGCCGATGGAGGGGTTGGCCCTTCCGTTCTCCAACTCCGCGAGATAGCGTTCCGAGACCGCGCTGTCCCGCGCCAGAATGCGCCGGCTCATGCCGCGCGCGGCCCGCAGGGTCCGAAGCCTTGCGCCGAGCGGCGCGGCGAGGTTTTCATTGGTGGCATCCATGACAGGAAATATAATGCAGGATATGAGCAGCACTGTCACCATCTATGTCGCGACGATGACCGGCACGGCCGATCTCGTCGCCGAGGAAGTCCAGGCCGCGCTGGAGGAGGAAGGCGCGGCGGTGGAGCTCCGGCCGATGGACGATCTGGATGCGGGCGCCTTCGCTGCGCCGGGCCTCTATGTCGTCGTCAGCTCCACCTACGGCCAGGGGGACGTGCCGGACAACGGCCAGGCGCTCACCGAGGCGCTTGAGCGCGAACGACCCGACCTCGGCCATGTTCGCTACGGCCTGTTCGCGCTCGGCGACATGACTTATGCGCGCACCTTCTGCGGCGGCGGCATGACCTTCGACCGCATCCTGGGCGCGCTCGGCGCCAGGCGCGTGGGCGAGCTGATGCGCCACAATGCCTCCTCCGGCGTGCTGCCCGAGGACGAGGCGGCGGACTGGGCGCGGTCGTGGTATGAAAGCGCCATGGCGGAGGCGTGAGCGAAATGGCCGGTTACAACGCGGCGGCGGACCTGATCGGGCGCAACCTCGTCGCCGGGCGCGGCGCGAAAACGGCGGTGATCGACAGCCGCGGCGCCCACAGCTATGCCAACATCGACGCGGCGGCGAGCCGGTTCGCCCAGGCCCTGGCCCGGATGGGCGTGCGGCGCGAGGAGCGCATCCTTCTCTGCCTCAATGACACGGCGGATTTCCACACCTGTTTCCTCGGCGCGATCAAGGCCGGCGTCGTGCCGGTGCCGGTCAATACGCGGCTCACCCGCGACGAGTACGCCTTCATGCTGCACGACGCCCGCGCGCAGGCGGCGTTCGTGTCGGCGAGTCTCGCCCCGGCCTTCGAGGGACTGCATGACCGCGTCATCCTCGACGGCGGCGCGCTGGCGCGGCTGATTGCGCCCGAAAGCCCCGTGTTCGAGGCGGCCGACACCGTCGAGGACGAGATGTGCTTCTGGCTCTACACCTCGGGCACGACGGGCCAGCCGAAGGCGGCGGTGCATCTGCAGGGCGACATGGCGCGCACGGCGGAACTCTACGCCGGGCCGACGCTGAGCGTGAGCGAAGACGACGTGCTGTTCTCCGCCGCCAAGCTGTTCTTCGCCTACGGGCTCGGCAACGGCCTGACATTCCCGATGGCGGCCGGCGCCGCGGCCGTGCTGCTCGAAGGGCCGCCGGAGCCGGCTTCCGTCTGCCGCCTGTTGCGCGAGGCCCGGCCGACGATCTTCTTCGGCGTGCCGACCCTGTTCGCCATGCTGCTCGCAAGCGGCGAGGCGCCGGGGCCGGGCGAACACGGGCTGCGGCTCTCCGTCTCCGCCGGCGAGGCATTGCCGCCGGAAATCCTGCGCCGCTGGCAGAAGGCCGTCGGCGTCGACATCCTGGACGGCCTCGGCTCCACCGAGATGCTGCATATCTTCATCACCAACCGCGTCGGCGACATCGCGCCCGGCGCATCGGGGCGCCCGGTGGAAGGCTATGAGGTCCGGCTGGTCGATGACGACGACCGGGTTGTCGAGGAGGCGGGCGCGCTCGGCGTGCTGGAGGTCAGGGGGCCGACGAGCGCGGCGTTCTACTGGAACCGGCGGGCGCGCTCGATCGAGACCTTCAAGGGCGCGTGGACCCGCACCGGCGACAAATACACCCGCGACCAGAACGGCGTTTACGCCTTCGCCGGGCGCGCGGACGACATGCTCAAGGTCGGCGGCATCTATGTGTCGCCCTTCGAGGTCGAGGGCGCGCTGCTGAAGCATGAAGCCGTGCTGGAGGCGGCCGTGGTCGGCGCAAAGGACCCGGACGGCCTCGTCAAGCCCAAGGCCTTCGTGGTCCTGCGGGAGGGCAGGGAGGTCGGCGCGGCGGAACTCCGGGATTTCGTGCGCGGCCGGCTCGCAGCCTACAAATATCCGCGCTGGATCGAATTCGTGGGCGAACTGCCCAAAACGGCGACCGGCAAGATCCAGCGCTACAAGCTCCGCGCATGAGCGGTCGGCGCGGCCCGGAAGGCCGGCTGCCGCTCGACGAAGGCGAGATCGAATATCGCCGGATCGAGGGCGACCCCGCCTTGCCGGCGCTGGTGTTCCTGCATGAGGGGCTCGGGTCGGCCGCCCTCTGGCGCGATTTCCCCGACCGGGTAGCGGCGGAGACGGGCGCGGCGGCGCTGGTCTATTCCCGCCTCGGCTATGGTGGGTCGTCGCTGCCGGCGGGCGTCGCATTCCCGATCGACTACATGCATGTCGAGGCCGAGCGGCGCCTGCCGGCGATCCTTTCGGCCCTCGATATCGAACGGCCCCTGCTCGTCGGCCACAGCGACGGCGCCTCCATCGCGCTCATCCATGCCGGCGCGTTTCCGGACGCCGTTGCCGGGCTGGTTGTCATGGCCCCGCATGTGTTCGTCGAGGAGTGCTCGCTTCGCGCCATCGCGGAGGCCCGGCGCGCCTTCGACAAGGGCGGCCTCGACAAGCGTCTCGCCCGCTGGCACCGGGACGCCGCCGGGACCTTCGACGCCTGGAACGGCGCCTGGCTCGACCCGCGCTTCCGCGGCTGGAACATCGAAAGCCGCCTGCCGGGGATTACCGCGCCGCTGCTGGCCTTCCAGGGCGAGGCCGACCCCTACGGCACCCGCGGGCAGACCGACCGCATCGCCGCGCAGGTGTCCGGCCCGGCGGAAACCGTGCTGCTGCCGGGCTGCGGCCACACCCCTTGGCGCGAGGCCGGGGAGGCCGTCCTGCCGGCGCTGGCGGCTTTCGCCGGGCGCATTGCCGGGGGGGAGGCCCGCCGGCGTCTCAGGCGGCGGGACAGTCCGCTTCCTGGACGCGGGGAAGACCGCGGCCAAGGCCGGTGAACAGAATTTTCAAGGCTGCATTGGAGCGCGCCAGCGCGCTGGTGGTCACGACAACCGCCTTCACGGCGCGCCGCGATATCTTGACTTCCTGGCCGCTCCCGAATGCCGGCGTCGTGTAGGTGCGGCGCAGGGTCAGGACCGCCATCCCGAGCGACCACAGGCAAAAGCGGCGGATGCCCGTTTCGTGCGCAGGGATGAGCAGGATGTATCGGAGCGCATTGGCAAGATGCTGGCCGGCAATCGCGATGAGCCTGTTGAGCCCCTCAACGAATCCCGGATCGGCCTGGCCCGGCGAAAGCGAGCGGAGGTCGAAGCCGGCGGCAAGAAAAACGCTTCGCGGCAGCCAGCATGCCCCGCGGCTCCGGTCCTCCCAGATGTCCTTCAGGATATTGGTCATCTGGAGGCCTTGCCCGTAGGAGGCCGACAGCGCGAAGAGTTCGTCGCGCCGCGCGTCGATCTCGTCGGAATAGTCGCAGAACAGCTCCGTCAACATTTCGCCGACGACGCCGGCCACACGATAGCAATAGCGGTCGAGATGCCTGAGGTCGCTCAGCCCTTCCAGGCTGGCCTCTTCCTGGAACTCGGCCATGCCGCGCGTCATGATCTTCACGCAGCGCAGGAGCGCCTGCCGTTGCCGGGGCGAAAGGCTGTCGGTGATCCCGATGACCCGGGAGACATTGGTGATGAGGTCGCGTTCGCTCTCGGTCGCCGAACGGGTCAGCAGGACGCCCAGATCGTCCGCAAAGCGCCCTGCGTCCTCGCCGCCTTCGACGACGCCCACCCAGCGTTCGGAGAACTCGCGTTTCTGACGTGCGGTAAGCGCCGCTTCGTCCTCGACGGTATCGGCGACCCGGCAGAGCAGATAGGCATTGCTCACCGCGTCCCGCAGCGGAGCGGGCAGTTGGGGAATGGTCAACGCAAAGGTGCGGGACACGTCCTGCAGGATTGCCGCCTGGTAGGCGAGGTCCCCTCGAAGGGCGGTTTCGCCAATTGCCGTTTTCAGCTTCGACATCCCGCTGTTGCGTCGGCTGGTATCCGGCCGGCTCCTCCCGAACCCGCTCGTCCAATGGTTCCCGACCCGGCAGGCCGAGTCAAGCGGCGCCGCCGCCTCATGAAACCCGGACGCGGGGGCCCGGCGCAGCGGCCTTCCTCGTCGAATTCCGACCGTTGCATAGTCTGCTACATTGCTGCGGTCGCAGAGTGGCGGCCGGATTGGGCAGGGAACGGCGCGGGGACATGAGCGAATCTGGGACCGAATACCGGATCGGCATCGACATAGGCGGCACCTTCACGGACCTCGTCGCCGTGGACCGCAAGGGCGAGACCCGGATCGCCAAGGCGCCCACGACGCCGGCGGACCAGTCCGCCGGGGTGCTGGACGGACTGGAGCGGCTGGCCGGAGCGATGGACCTCGACCTTGCCAGCCTGCTTGGCCGGACCGAGCGCATCGTGCATGGCACCACGGTTGCGACCAACGCCATTCTGGAGCGCAAGGGGGCCACCGTCGGCCTGCTGACGACCGAGGGGCATCGCGATGTGCTGGAAATGCGCGAGGGCCTGAAGCCGGACCGCTACAATCTGCGCCTGGCGCCGCCGGAGCCCCTGGTGCCGCGCCGCAGGCGGCTCGGCGTGGCGGAGCGGCTGCGCGCCGACGGCGCCGTCGAAACGCCGCTCGACCCGGCATCGCTGGATCGGGCGGTCGAAGCGCTGCGCGGGCAGGGCGTCGACTCGGTCGCCATCTGCTTCCTGCACGCCTGGCGCGACAATGCGCATGAGCGCGCGGCCGCCGAGGCGGTGCGCCGGGCGATGCCGGAGGCCTATCTGTCGCTCTCCTCGGACGTGTTTCCGCAGATCAAGGAGTTCGAGCGCGTCTCGACCACGGCGGTCAACGCCTATGTCGGCCCGGCCCTTTCCGGCTATCTCGGCCGGCTCGCCGCCCGGCTGTCCGAATGCGGCTACGCCGGCCCGCTGCTCGTCATCCTGAGCCACGGCGGCGTCGCGCCGCTCGAAGAGGCGGTGCGGCTTGCGGCGGGGACGGTGCTGTCGGGGCCGGCGGGCGGCGTTGCGGGCGCACGCTATTCCGCCCGGCTCCTCGGCATGGGAGACCTCATCCCGTTCGACATGGGCGGCACGAGCACCGACATCTCGCTCATCTCCGGGGGCGAGGCGGCGCTCTCTTCCGACCGGGGCATTGCCGGGGAGCGCATCGCGCTCTCTTCGCTCGACATCGCCAGCATCGGGGCGGGCGGCGGCTCCATCGCGCATGTGGATGCCGGCGGGGTGCTGCATGTCGGCCCGCAGAGCGCCGGGGCCGACCCGGGGCCGGCCTGCTACGGGCGCGGCGGCGCATCGCCGACCGTGACCGATGCGAGCTTGGTGCTGGGGTTCCTCGACGCATCGAACTTCCTCGGCGGGCGCGAACGGCTGGACGCCGGGGCGGCGGAAGCGGCTTGCGACGCGCTCGCCGCCGAGCTCGGGGTGGACCGCATGGCGGCGGCCGAGGGCGTCCACCGCGTCGTGCATACCAATATGGCCGAGGGCATCCGCCTGGTCTCGGTGCGCCGGGGCGTGGACCCGCGCCGGTTCGCGCTGCTCGCCTTCGGCGGCGCCGCCGGCCTCCATATCACCGATGTCGCGCGCCAGCTCGATATTGCGCGGGTGGTGGTGCCGAGGGTCGCCTCCGTGCTCTCGGCCTGGGGGATGCTGGCGACGGATCTGCGTTTCGAGGCGTCCCGCACGCATATCGGCGACGCGGCGGCGCTGGACGCCGCTGCCGTGCGCGCCGTCTATGAGGAGCTGGAGAGCGCCGCCCGCGAGCGCCTCGCGGCATGCCATTCGGGCGAGGTCGCGGTGCAGCGCGCCGCCGACATGCGCTACGGCGAACAGATCTTCGAGGTGGATGTCGCGCTGGACGGCCTCGACTGGCGGGCCAGCGACCTGCTGGAACGGATTGTCGAACGCTTCCACGACCGCCATGAGGCGCTGTTCACCTATGCGCTGCGCGAGGACGATGTGGTGCTGGTGAATGCCCGCGCCGCCGCGGTCGGGCGGCTGCCGAGCCTGCCGGAAGAGCGCGTGCCCGACGCGGGCGCGGATGCCGGCCCCCGCGCGCGGCGGCAGGTCCATATGGGCGGCTGGCTGGAAGCGCCGGTGTTCGATTTCGCCGCGCTCGGGCCGGGCCAGGCGCTGGAAGGGCCCGCTGTCGTCGAGAGCGACCTGACGACCGTCGTGCTCCGCCCCGGCGACCGTGCCGCCGTCACCCCCCTGGGCTGGCTGGACATCGCCGTCGGGTAGGCGGCGGCGCGGCCGCCCGCTATCGGGCGGGGTCGCGGATTTCCCTCGCCGCGGCTTTCGCAATGAAAGCCGGGCGGGTCATGCTGCGCATCCGGCCCGCTTCGTCCAGCGTGTCCAGGAGGCCCTTGTCCAGGCTGAGATTGACGCGCACCGTTTCCAGCCCGCGCAGCCCCGCCGCCACGGCATTCGGAACGATCTCTTCGAATCTGTATGCCGCCGAAAAGCAGCCGGGCGCTTCGGGGAAGCGGATGCCGCAGGCGCTGTCGGGTTCCTTGTCGATTACAGCAACATAGTGCATCGGTTGCTCCTCTTCAGATCCATGGGGTGCGGGGCCTCTTCGGCTCGACAACTCCGCCGTCATGCCCGGAACAAGTCCGGGCATGACGGGACGAGGGCCGAGCATGACGGGACGAGGGCCGGGACACCGGGCGTCAATCCGGACCTCGATGCAACCGGACCCTTCAAAACCCGGTTGAAGTCATGCCATGCGCCTGCCACACCAAATCCAAACCGGACACCAATGGACTTGTTCCGGGCATCTCTCTCGGGCAGGCCCCGCCCCAGGGAGCGGCCGCATCTAGATGGCCGGAACAAGTCCGGCCATGACAGAATAAGGACGCCGCGATGGATATTTTATGATGTAACGGGTCTCAGTTCCGGGATACTACCGCGCGTCCTCCAGCACCATTGCGGCCGCCTTTTCGCCGATCATGATGCTGGGGGCGTTGGTGTTGCCGGCGACAATGGCCGGCATGATCGAGGCATCGGCGACCCGCAGCCCGGCGACCCCGTGCACACGCAGCCTCGCATCGGTTGCCGAGTCGGCTTCCGGACCCATCCGGCAGGTGCCCACCGGGTGGTAGTTGGCGACGGCGCGCGCCCGCACATCGGCCAGCAGGTCCTCGTCGCTCTCGCAGGCCGGGCCGGGCAACACTTCCCCCGCCATGAAGGGCGCCAGCGCCGGCTGGGCGGCGATCTTCCGGCACATCCGCATCCCGTGGAGGATCGCCTGCCGGTCGTATTCGCTGTGCAGGAACTCATAGCGGATCGCCGGGGCCACGAGCGGGTCCGGGCTCTTCAGCCGAACCGAGCCGTCGCAGTCCGGGCGCAGATGCACGGGGCTCAGCGTGAAGGCGGAGAAGGGATGCGGCTCGATCGTGTCGGGCGTCCGCCGCGCCGCGCTCCAGCTCAGCATGTTGATCTGGAGGTCGGGGCCGTCGAGGCGCGGGTCGCTGCGGACGAAGGCGCCGGCGCAGATGCCGGTGCTGGTGAGCGGCCCGTCGCCGAAGAGCACGTAGCGCGCGCCGGCGGCGAGGCGGCGCGGCAGGCTCCGCGCCAGGTCGTTCGCGGTCACCGGCCGGGCGCAACGGAAGCCGATATAGGTGTTGAAATGGTCGCGGAGATGGGCGCCGACGCCGGGCAGGTCCCGCACCGGCTCGATGCCCGTTTCGGCGAGATGCTCCGCCGGGCCGATGCCGGAGAGCTGGAGCAGGTGGGGCGAGCCGAACGCGCCGCCGGACACGACGATCTCGCGCCTCGCCCGCGCCCGCTTCGGCCCGGTCGGCGTCTGGTATTCGATGCCCGCCGCGCGGCCGTCCTCGATCAGCAGGCGGCGCGCCTGGGCGGAGGTCTCGATATGCAGGTTGGGCCGTCGGCGCGCCGGCGCGAGATAGGCCTTCGCCGCGCTCCAGCGCCGCTTGCGCGAGGCGGTGAACTGGTAAAAGCCGGTTCCCTCCTGCTCCGGCCCGTTGAAGTCCGGATTGGCGGGAATGCCGGCCTCGACGGCGGCGGCCACCATGGCCCGCGGCAGGTCCCATTCCGTCGGCGCATCGGAGACCCTGAGCGGTCCGCCCGCGCCGTGCAGCGCGTCCGCGCCGCGCTCATTGTCCTCCGCTCGGATGAAGAAGGGCAGCACCGAATCCCAGTCCCAGCCCTCCAGCCCGCGCTGGCGCCAGCCGTCATAGTCGCGCGGCTGGCCGCGCATGTAGATCGCGCCGTTGATGGAACTGCTGCCGCCGAGCACGCGCCCGCGCGGCTGGTAGAGCCGGCGTCCGTCAAGTGCCTCGACCGGCTCGCTCTCGAACTTCCAGTTGACCCGCCCGTCGGTGAACAGCTTGGGAAAGCCCAGCGGGATATGGATCCAAGGGTCGGTGTCGCGCGGCCCCGCCTCCAGTAGCAATACGCTGTAGCGCCCGGACTCGCTCAGCCGCGCCGCAACGGCGCACCCGGCCGAGCCCGCGCCGGAGACGATGAAATCGAACTCGGCCCCGTCCGCCAGCATCTTGCAAGCCTCCGCCACCTGCCCTTGCTGAAAGCCTGTCGGCGCCCCCGCACCTTGTCAATCGACCTCCGGGCCAGTGTCCCGATCGAGAAGTTGGGTGCTGTTGCGCCGTGTCCTCTCTCGTCATGCCCGGAACAAGTCCGGGCATGACGGCGGGGTCGCCAAGCCAGGGCCTCGCGAGGCCGGGCCATGTTGCACGGAGACCTCGGATCGCCGCGGACCGGGTCTGGGGCAGGCTGCGAACGCGCCGTCCGGGGCGACGATTTCGGGTCCGGACCGAAATGCGGCTCTATCAGAACGGATTGCGCTCTAAACGTGCTGGCCGCCGTTTACGTGGATTTCGGCACCGTTGATGTAGCGGGAGGCATTTGTGCAGAGGAAGTAGATCGTGTCGGCCACCTCGTCCGGCTCGCCCATGCGGCCGACCGGGATGGCGCGCACGATCTCGTCCGTGCCGGGGGAGAGCATCGGCGTGTCGATCTCGCCCGGCGCGATGGCGTTGACGCGAATGCCGTCGGGGCCGAACTCCGCCGCCATCTCGCGGGTGAGCGCTGCCAGCGCCGCTTTCGAGGTGGCGTAGGCCGGGCCGGCAAAGCGGTGCACGCGGCCTCCGGCGATCGAGGTGACATTCACCACGGACCCCCGGCCCGCCGCCAGCTCCCGCGCCAGCCCGCGCGCGAGCATCAGCGGCGCGTAGAAGTTGACCTGCATGACATGGTGCCACGCGCTGAGCCTCGTGTCGCGCACGCCGAGCCGGCCGCCGTCGCCGGCCTTGGGCGAGACCGCGGCATTGTTGACCAGCGCATGGACGCGCCCGTCCGTCAGCCGCTTGCGCATTTCCTCGATCGTGACGGCGAGCCCTTCGGGGTCCGACAGGTCCACCTCGATATGGTCCTCCGGCCCCGCGCCCCACGGGCAGACGCCGCCCGGAAAGGACTGCCGCGAGCAGGTGATGACGCGCCAGCCGGCATCCTTGAACTTGATGGCCGTCGCGTGGCCGATGCCGCGGCTGGCTCCGGTGAGGATAAGGGTTCGCATTTCCGACATGGGCCTCGGCGCAGCATAAGGGCAAGGAACAGCGCGCGCTACCAGACTCCGATGATGAACCCTCGCTTGCGGCTGCCGTCGGTGCGCCGCGCCACCTCTTCGTCGGAGAGCGTCGTGCGGGTGCGCCGCGCCCGAAGCCAGGCGAACAGCCGCTCGTGCAACTCGGCGCGTGTCGCGGCATGGGCCGGATCGTGGCCGAGGTCGGCGCGCTCCAGCGGGTCCTCGGCGAGGTCGAACAATTGCGGGCGGTATCCCTCCCAGAACACGTATTTCCAGCGTTCGGTGCGGACCATGTAGCCGCGGGACTCGTGGACGCCCCGTCCGAGCGTGAGCCGGGCGGCCCGGTGCGCGTAGTCGGTTTCGGCGAACACCGCGTCGCGCGCCGGGGCGTCTCCGCCGCGCAGGACCGGCAGCAGCGATTGCCCCTCCATGCGGTGCGGCTGGACCTCGCCGCCGACCGCCTCCACGAAGGTCGGCGCGAGGTCTATGGACTCGACCGGGTCGTCCACGACCGCGCCCTGCCGTCCGGCCGGGTCGTAGAGTATCAGCGGGATGCGCACGCTCTCCTCGTGGAACAGCTCCTTCTCGCCGAGCCAGTGATCGCCCAGATAGTCGCCGTGGTCGCTGGTGAACGCGATCAAGGTGTCGTCCATCCGGCCCTGTTCCTCCAGGAAGGCGAACAGCCGGCCCATATGGTCGTCGATCTCCCTGACCAGCCCCATATAGGCCGGGATCACCGCGCGCCGCACCTCGTTGCGGGAGAAGCTCCGGCTGTCCTCATGGGCCATGAAGGCGGCATGGACGGGATGCGGGTTGCGCCGTTCGTCCTCGTGGCGGTTGGCGGCGGGCACGGCGTCCGCGCCGTAGAGGCGGTGATAGGGGGCCGGCGCGATATAGGGCCAGTGCGGCTTGATGTAGGAAAGATGCAGGCACCAGGGCTCCTCGCCCTGCTCGCGGATGAAGTCCATCGCGCGCCCGGTCATGTAGGCGGTTTCGGAGTGCTCGGCCTTCACGCGGGCGGGCAGCGGGGCATAGCGCAGATACCAGCCGGAGAGCGGCTCCCCGTCCGGCCCCTCGGCCGCATTGGCGTAGTCGTGCCAAGGGTTGGGGCCAGGATAGCCGCGCTCCCTGAGCCAGCGGTTGTAGGCGAGGTCCGGGTCGGCGGCGACGTCGGGATGCAGCCCGTCATCCCGCTCATAGGGCTCGAAGCCGCATTCCGAGAGCAGCACGCCGGTCTCGCCCGCAGGATCGATGCCGAGCCGGCGCATTCCCTCGCGGTCGGCGGCCATATGCGTCTTGCCGACCAGCGCGGTGCGCAGCCCGAGCGGGCGCAGCCAGTCGCCGAGCGTGAGCTCGCCCACCGCCAGCGGGACATTGTTCCAGGTCGCGCCGTGGCTGGACATGTAGCGCCCGGTGTAGAAGGACATGCGCGAGGAACCGCAGATCGGCGACTGGCAATAGGCGCGGGTGAAGCGCACGCCCCTCGCCGCCAGACCGTCCAGATGCGGCGTCTCCAGCGCCGGATGACCGTAGCAGGAGAGATAGTCCGCCCGAAGCTGGTCGGTCATGATGAACAGGATATTGCGCACGCGCTCCATCTGCGGCCTCCCCTCCGGCGGTCCCCGCCAAATGACCCCAATCCCCGCCCCGCCGCAAGGCCGCGCCTTGACTTGCCCGCCCCGCCCCGGACGATCGGCCGGGATGCGCGGCCAATGGAGCGGGAGGCAGGGAACGGCGATGAAACGGGTGCTGCGGCTTGCCGCCTCGGCGGCGCTGCTCCCGATGACGGCGACGGGCGCGGCCCCTGTTGCCGCGCAGGGCTTCGAGGAAGCCGACGTAGCCTATGAGCGCGGCGATTACGCTTTGGCCTTTCGCCTGTATACGACTCTGGCCGATCAAGGCAACGCCGTCGCCCAATTCAATCTCGGACTCATGTATGACTATGGCGACGGCGTTCCGGAGAACAACGCCAAGGCCGCGAAATGGTATCGGCGCGCCGCCGGGCAGGGCAACGCCTATGCCCAAAACAATCTCGGGCTGGTGTACAGCAACGGCGAGGGCGTCCCGCAGGACTATGCTGAGGCCGCGAGGTGGTATCCCGCGAGGTGGTATCGGCGGCGCCGCCGAGCAGGGCAACGCCGTCGCCCAATTCACTCTCGGACTCATGTACAGAGACAGCCATGGCGTCTCCCGAAATCTCGAACGCGCGCATATATGGTTCAATCTTGCCGCCTCGCGGACTCCGGCCGCCGAGAAGGAGAGTCGAGACAGGGCGGTGAGAAACCGGGACCGCGTTGCTGCGCTTCTGACTCCGGCGCAACTTGCCCGAGCGCAAAGGGTGGCGAGGGAATGGCGGCCCCAAAAGGGGGCCGACTCAGCCCCGCCGTCTTCGCCCGCAGGGAATGGTGACAACATGAAGGCCGCGATTGCCGAGGTGCAACGCGCTCTCGCGCGTCCCGGTTTCGATCCGGGCTCCGACGACGGCGTGTTGGGCGCGAAAACCCGTGCGGCGGTCCGGGCGTTCCAGGAAGCATTCGGATTGCCGGTCGATGGCCGCTATTCCGTAAAGTTGGCAGCTTGTATTACGGCTACTCTGATGGTGCCCGACGCGAAACGGGAGTCTCCGCCCGACCCGCAGACGCTGGAAAAGGTCTCCACCGGCCCCGGTTTCCGCGTGAGTGCCGAGGGGCATATCCTGACCAATGCGTATGTCGTGGAAGGTTGTGCGGTGGTACGTGCGCCGTCGGGGGCGGGCGCCGTCTCCGTCGCCGCGCGCGACGATGCGGCCGACCTCGCCCTGCTGAAAGGCGCGCCGGGCGGTGCGTTCGCCTCGTTCCGGCAGGGGCGCGGCGTGCTGTCGGGGACGAGCGTAACGACCGGCAATGTCGCCGCGCTCGCCGGGCCGGGGGACGACCGCCGGCCGATCCAGATCGCCACGCCGGTGCAGCCGGGCAACAGCGGCGGCCCGGTGCTGGACATGGCCGGCAACGCGGTCGGTGTGGTCGTCTCGAAGCTCGACGCCGTGAAGCTCGCCCGCGCGACCGGGGACATCCCGCAGAATGTCAATTTCGCCGTCAGCGCTGGCGCGGCGCGGGCCTTCCTCGATTCCGAGGGCGTCGCCTACGCCACGGCGCCCTCGACGGACAAGCGCGCGCCCGACGAGGTGGCCGCTGCCGCAAAGGCGTTCACCGTCCTCATCGAGTGCTGGAGCGCGCGGTAGCCGGCCGGTGGCGGGATGGCGGGGCCGCGCGGTTTGCTCGCCCAGCAAGCGGTGATAGTCTGCCGGCAGTAGCTAGACCGTGGCCACAGTGCCGTCTTTGCCTTCGTTCGTGGAACTACGCAGGATTTTTTCCCCGCAGGACTGGAAAGGAGATCGTAAAGTTCACTTGACAACGATAGGGATTCCTGTCAGTATTGAAAGATACGAAGTTACCTCCTCGCAACTCTTTCTGTGGCCCTTTTTGTGTTGGGACTTCCCGGTCCCGTTGACGATACGGAGGAATGGATACGGTGGGTTGAAATTGCCATAACTTAGCTTCAGGAATGGCATTGGTGGAATTTTTTCTTTCTCTTGTCCTCGTCTGTTTGTGCGTTTTTTTGCGATTCCATCGTCGTTGCGCCAGGCGCTATATATGGTGTTTAATCGCAGATTCAATTCCATGCCGAAGATCAAGCGCGTAAATTTATGGTCATTTGCAAAATCATATTATGAGTTCTTGCCAGAATGGCTACGAAAGGAGTTGGAATCCGGATTCAAGGCAGGAATTTCAGTAATTTCTTCCATTATCAAAATTACCGTCGCGTATATTGCGTTTATGGTGATATTTCTTCCGGCAGGACTTTGTCTTACTTACGCGGTTCTGTTATCGATTCAACAACTGACGAAGGGATGAGACCGTGAAGCCGATGCTTGACCCGGCCCGCGATCTTGTGGGAGCAATGCCGGAGACGCTGGCAAGGGCGCTGATCCGCGAGGGCAGCCTACGACCGGGCACGTTGTTCGCGACCAAATCTCGGTAGAGGAGATTGCGGCCGACCGGCCGGGCGCCGGTACTCCCCCCTCCCCATCTGGGCAAGAGTGCCTGAATCGCGGATGTTGTGTTTGCTCGCCTCATGGCGGGGGTGCCAATATCCGGTTTGCTCCGGAGTGAGGCGGTCGGTCTGACCGGAGACCTTGCGAGGGATGAAGGCGATTGCGAGTGGAGGCTGCCGGACGGGATGGCGCCTCGGGAGTTTCTCGACCACCTGGTCCATCGGGGGGCTTTGCAGAGCGGCATGACGACGTCGATGTAGTTGCCCTTCTCAATGAGGCGTTGCGGGAACTGGACTGACGACTGCGGCCCGCAATTGCTGTAGTGACCCGCCCATGCAGGCAGTCGGCAAACCGAACCGGGTGAACCCGGTCTATCCCTTCCGGCGGCCCGCCGACCTCGACGGGCGCGAGCGGCATTATCCGGTCTGCGTGGTCGGGGCGGGGCCGGTGGGGCTGGCCGCCGCTGTCGACCTGAAGCTCCGGGGCGTGGATGCGGTGCTGGTCGATGAGGGCGGCACGGTCAGCGAAGGCTCGCGGCTCATCTGCGTCGCCAAGCGCAGCCTGGAGATCCTCGCCCGGCTTGGCATCGGCCCGGAACTCGCCGCGAAGGGGGTGGTCTGGAACCGGGGCAAGGTGTTCCACGGCGATGCGCTGGTCTATGCCTTCGACCTGCTGCCGGAGGAGGGGCACCGCTGGCCGGCCTTCATCAATATCCAGCAATATTATGTGGAGGAATATCTGGCGGCGCGCGCCGGGGCGCTCGGACTCGACCTGCGCTGGAAGACCCGGCTGGTCGCGACCGAGGACCTGGGCGACGGGGTCCGCGCGCGGGTCTCGACGCCGGAGGGCGGCTATTCCTTCACCTGCGACTGGCTGCTGGCCTGCGACGGGGCGCGCTCCACCGTGCGAAGCGGGCTCGGCCTGCCGTTTCGCGGCCGATCCTTCCCGGACCGCTTCCTGATCGCCGATGTGCGGATGAAGGCGAATTTCCCTGCCGAGCGCCGCTTCTGGTTCGACCCGCCGTTCCACGCGGGCCGCTCGGCGCTGCTCCACAAGCAGCCCGACGATATCTGGCGCATCGACCTCCAGCTCGGCCCCGACGCCGACCCCGACGAAGAAGCGAGACCCGAAAGAGTGCTCTCCCGCATCCGCGCCATGATCGGCCCGGATACGCCCTTCGACCTCGAGTGGGTCTCCGTCTATACCTTCCGCTGCCGGCGTCTGGAGCGGTTCCGGCGCGGGTGCATCTTTTTTCTCGGCGACGCCGCGCACCAAGTCTCGCCGTTCGGCGCGCGCGGCGGCAATGGCGGCATCCAGGACGCCGACAACCTCGCCTGGAAGCTCGCGGAAACGATCGCCGGGCGGGCCGGTCCCGCGCTGCTCGACAGCTATGAGGCGGAGCGCATTCCCGCCGCGGACGAGAACATCCTGAATTCCTCGCGCTCGACCGACTTCATGACGCCGGCGGGCGGCGCGGCCGAGGCGTTCCGGGACGCCGCGCTTGCGCTCTCGCGGCGCCATGCCTTCGCGCGAAGCTTCGTCAACAGCGGCCGGCTCTCGACCCCGGCGCCGCTCGCCGGCTCGCCGCTCTCGACGCCGGACGAAGCCGCCGGCGCGGCCTTCAAGGGGACGATGCAGCCGGGCGCGGCGGCCGTCGATGCGCCGTTCGGCGACGGCTGGTGGCTGGATCGCCTCGACGGCGGCTTCGCGCTGCTGCATTTCGCCGAACCGGGCGGGGCGGGGCCGGAAAGCAGCGCGGCGCTGTCGGTGCATTGCGCGGCCCCGGAAGGCCTGCTGGCGTCCCGCTATGACGGGCGGCCGGGCACAACCTGGCTGTTCCGGCCCGACCAGCATGCCGCAGCGCGCTGGCGCCGTTTCGATCCGGCCCGCGTTGGCGCGGCGGTTGACCGTGCGCGGGGCCTCTCGTGAACCGGGCCGACGATATTTTCGCCGCTCTGGTGGAGGCCCACCGGGGGCTCGGTGAGGAGGAAAGCCGCCGGCTGGACGCCCGGCTCATCCTGCTGCTCGCCAACGAGGTCGGCAATGGCGAACGGGTGCTCGCGCTGATCGAGGAAGCGCGAGCACCCGGAACCGCGCCGGTCGACGGACCCGCGTCCCGCGCCGGCGAATGCTAGGGAAGGTCTGAACAGGTCGGGTTTGGCGGGCATGGGGGTTGTTGCGTCGGTTTGTGTAGATGTCGGAACCTGTCCGGCATGGGAGCCATGGTTTTGCTATCGACGAAAGGGCGCTTCGAGGCGCCCGGCGATGAGCGGATTGGACAACCCCAACAGCACGGCGATGCGCTGCCTGTTCTTCGCCAGCCCCCGGTAGCGCACCTTCGCGTAGCCGAAGTGGCGCTTCACATACAGGAACGGATGTTCGACCTTCGCCCGCACCGACGCCTTGCGCCGCTCCGCAGCCTCCTCCGGCCCCGCCTTGTCCCACTGCCGGCGTTTGACGGGCTTCATCGCCACCTGCCAATCCACCGCCGCCTCCCGGTTCTCCGCGCGCTTGCGGTTGTTCGTCGATGACGGGGCGGCAACGATGCTCGCGTCCGCGATCGTCCCCGTCTTCAACCGATGCCCGGCGTGGCCAAGGGCGCGTCGATCTCCCCGAACAACCGATCCCCCGGATCGGGTTCCTCCAACAGATAGCGGAAGTTCGCGATCGTCGTCTCGTCCGGCAGCGAACCCGACAGCCGCAGGCCGACAAAGCGCCGCACCGACCCCACCTCGCAGAGCAGGTCCTCCATGCCCGGGTCGCTGAGGTTGCAGAACAACGGCACGCAGGGCGCCCGCAGCATCGCCCCCGGAGGATACGGACGGCGACCGCGCCCCGCCTTCGGATAGAACGGCTCGATCCGCTCCTCCAACCGGCCCCGCAGGATCAGCCCGTCCATCTTCTCGAGAAACGCCGCGCGCCGCGTCCGGCGCGTCTTCAAGTCGTGCTCCAACTCCGCAAAGCTCGCCTGTCCCATCGCTCCCGCACCATCCCGGCTCCACCTCACCAGTCATAACAGAACAAACTTGTTCGGAGCTTCCCTAGCACTTCCGGCGGCTCCCGGTCGAGGATTCCGTCCCCGGCGCGGGGGCCGAAATCGAGCGCCGGCATCCTGTTGGGCGACTGCGGCACGGCCCCGCCGGGGATCGCCGGGAACTGCTCCCGCCAGGTCTCATAGGGCACGAGCGTGCCGTCGGCGACGCGCGGATAGCGGCTCGGCGGGGGCGGCGGGCCGCCGTCCGCCCAGCGGTCGAGCGCATCCAGCATGGCGCGGAACAGCATCGAAGTCTGCGCGACATTCAGCCAGTTCCCGCATGCCGCCCGGCGCGGCTCCCGCTGGTTGGGGTCCGCCGAACGCTGGGTCCCGGTCCAGTGATAGATGCGCACGCCTTCGGGCTCCGCGAGGTCATTGCCGCGGCAGTCCGTGTGGACCAGCGAACCGCGGCGCTGCCAGTATTCGGTCGCGGTCTGCGTGTGGACAATGAGCGGGTCGGTGCCGGGCCGCTTGAGGATCGCGTCGGTCTTCCCGCCATGCGGGTCCGTGCAGGGGCTGCAGGCGAAGAGGAAACGGTCCGCCGGCGCGTAGTGGTCCTCATGCTGCTGGCCGCCGGCCCCGGAGACATGCGGCATCAGCCCGTCGAAGACCCGCCGCCCGGCAGCGTCGGCGTTGAAGCCCCGCCAGACGAAATCCCGGATCGCCCGCCCGGTCTGCGAGCGGCCGTAGCCGTAGGCCCTGTCGATTCCATCGAGCGGGTTGCCCACGCCTTCCTCGCAGCGCAGCCAGCTCACCAGGTCCCGCACGGCGACATGCCCGAGGCCCATCACCAGCGGTTCGCAGCCCTCATAGACGAGTTCCTAGATCCAGCCGGGCCGGAAACCTCCCGGCAGGTGGATATGGCTGTCGGACGGCACCACGGACCGCTCGGGCCCGAGCCCGTCGAGCCCGCCGCCGGCCTCGATGCGCGCAAAGGACCACCGGTCGGGCGGAACCCGCTGGCGCGGCGCGTCCGCATAGGGCCGCATGGTGAGACGCGCCCGGGCCGTGTCGAGCGATACGGCCGGATGCGAGCGCGTCGATCCGCGGCCGCTGAGCGGCAGGCAGGCAGGCAACGCCCGGCGCGTCAGCGATGAACTCGGTGCGCGCCGGCCCCGTCACCGGCCCGTCTTCATGACGCGCGACGGGCAAGTCGAGCAGCATCCGGCCCTCGCCCGGCAACAGGTCGCCCTGCCAAGCGCTGAAGGCGGCCGTGTAGCCGCGGCGGAAGAGGAAGCCGTTGCCGGCATGGGCTGCGGTCTCCGGGTCGTTGTTGTGTTCGGCGTCGCAGAAATACTGGAGCGCGCTTGTTGCCCCGGTTGCCCCAGTCGAAGAACAGGCGGCGGTTGCCGAGCGCCGGGTCCGCCGGCTGCAACAAGAAGACATCGGCGCTGAAGGACACCAGTCCGTGGCCGTCCCTCGGCGCGAGCCGGATATCGGTCACGCCCGCCTGGGCCGGCGCCAGGGAATCCACCCGGTAGTGCGCGCGGCCGGCGATGTGATCATAGGCCCCGGTCGCCCCGAACCGCGCTCCACCCGCGAAGGGCCGGCGGTCGAGGATTCCAGTTCGAGGATATTAGTCATCGGTGCGCGTTCCCCAGGGCGGAAGCCGCTACAATACCCGGCCCGCAGAGGAGGCCGAAGCCATGTCCGCAACCGGGTCTGTCGTGTTGACCGAACAACGGAGCGCGGTCCGCCATATCGTGCTCAACCGCCCGGAAGCGCTGAACGCGATCGGCGACACCATGGTCGCCGCGCTGGCGCGGGAATTCCGAGACGCCAATGCCGATCCCGGCACGCGCGCCATCCTGTTCCGCGGCGCGGGACGGGCCTTCTGCGCCGGCGCCGACCTCAAGGCGCGCAGGCTCGTGGCGAGCGAGGCCGAGGCGCGGGCGCAGGCGCAGGCAATCCAGGATGTCACACGGGCCATCGTCTATGGCGATGCGCCGGTGGTCGGCGCGATTCACGGCTGGGCGGTCGGCGGTGGCTTCGAGTGGGCGCTCAACTGCGACTTCCCGATCTGGGCCGAAAGCGCGCGGGGCTTCTTCCCCGAGGTGTCCTGGGGCCTGTTCGTCACCGGCGGCGTCTCGGCGATCCTGCCGAACCTGATCGGTCTGCAGAAGACGAAGGAAATGCTGCTGCTCGGCGAACGCTACGGCGCGGCGGCGCTCCATGAACTCGGGATCGCCTGGCGGGTTACGACCGACGATGCGTTGCTGGACGAAGCGGAAGCCGTGGCCGAGCGACTTGCGGCCCTGCCCGTGCGCGCCGTCCGGGACATGAAGCGCACGCTCAACCGCGCCGCCTACGGCGATGTGGCGGAGGCGATGGAGCGGGAGGTGGATGCGGTGGTGCGCTCCTACAACGATCCCGAGACCTTCGAGCGGACCGCTGCTTTCAACGCCGGCTGAAGCCGCCGTCCGGGTCCGTCAGCGCCTGGAGGCGCAGGCGGGCCGTGCGCGCGAACCGCGTGATGAGGGACTTGCGCCGCGACGGGTTGACCTTGCCGTCTTCCGGCTCGCGCAGCATCTCCGCGCCGAAGCCGTCCGCGACCAGCAGGCCGCAGCCCTCAGGGATCAGGCGCTTGGGAAAGTCTTCAGGGACCGCGAAATAGAACGCGTCGCAGAAGCCGAGATAGTCGCGCCATTTCGCGTCCGCGCGGAAATCGGCTTCGGAAGACTTCACCTCGACAACGATGATTCGACCGTCCTCGGCGAGCGCGACCACATCCACGCGGCGGCGGTTGCGCAGCGTGAATTCGGTCAGCGTACCGAAGCCGGACTGCCGCAGGAACCGGCATACGCCGCGCGCGAGAAGGATGCTATTGTTCTTCATATGTTCATGATAACCGTTCCCTGGCGGCGAGCGCAAGCCGGACAACTTTCTTCATCGCTGTGGGCAGGGCGTAGTCTGCGAGAGCGTCGATAGGCGCCCAGACGCAATCCCCGGGCGCAGCCTCGGCGCTCCTGCCCGTCCGCACATCCAGTTCGAGGATGAAATGCGTGAATCCGTGCCGGGCGACGGCGCCGAGCGGCTGCCATTCCCCCTTGACGGGCGGGGCTTCGGGCGGCGGGCCGTCTTCCACCCAAGGGCCGGAGGGCACTTCCATCATGCCGCCCAGCAGGCCGGTTTCGGGCCGGCGGCGCAGCAGCACGCGCCCGGCGCCGTCCTCTGTCCAGTAGGCCGTGCCCCGCCGGACGGGCCGCTGCCGCTTCGGCATCTTGACCGGCAGGGTTTCCGCAATCCCTTCCGCTCTGCCCCGGCAGGCCGGAGACCAGGGGCAGGCGGCGCAGCGGGGGCGGCGCGGCAGGCAGACGGTCGCGCCGAGGTCCATGACTGCCTGCGCATAGTCGCCGGCGCGCGCCTCCGGGGTCAGGCCGGCCGCCGCGTTCCGTATCGCCTTCTTCGCGGCGGGCAGCGGCGTTTCGATGCGAAAGAGGCGCGCCATTACCCGCTCGACATTGCCGTCCACGACCGTGGCCTTGCGGGCGAAGGCGATGGCGGCGATGGCGGCCGCGGTGTAATCGCCGACGCCGGGCAGGGCGCGGAGTCCGGCCTCGCTGTCCGGGAAGCGGCCGCCATGCTGGGTGGCGACGATGCGGGCGGCAGCGTGCAGGTTGCGCGCGCGGGCGTAATAGCCGAGCCCCTGCCAGGCCTGCAGAACCTCGTCCAGCGAGGCGGCGGCCAGGGCCTCGACATCGGGCCAGCGCTCAAGGAACCGGCGGAAATAGGGCGCGACGGCCGCGGCCACGGTCTGCTGCAGCATGATCTCGCTGAGCCACACTCGGTATGGCGCAGCGCGCTCCCCCGGCGGCGGGCGCCAAGGCAATTCGCGACGATGCGCATCGTACCAGGCGAGCAGCGTCTCTGCCATCGCCGCCATCGCCAGTCCTTCCTTCCACCGGCCCCTCCGATCCATCATACCGTCTGCATGGCGGCGGGTTTCCTTTGTTGATGATTTTCGCGTTTCGGGCATGCTGGACTGATGACTCGAAAGACCCGGAGCGGGCGCAGGCTGGGCCGACTCGTCGCCGTCGGGGCGGCGGTGGAGCGGGGGCTGGCGCCGTCGGCGCGAAAACACGGATTCTCGGAGACCCGGCTGCTGCTACGCTGGGAGAGTGTCGTCGGGGCGGAAATCGCCGCATGGACGCGGCCCCTGCGGCTTTTCCGCGGCGTGCTGCATCTTCGCGTCGCGTCCGCCTGGGCGCCCTATATCCAGCATCAGGAACCGACGATCCGGGAGCGGGTAAACATGTTCCTGGGGCGCAGGGCGGTCACCCGCATCGCCTTGAAGCAGGGCTGCGTCGCGCCGACGCCCGTCACGCAATCTTCGGCGAGGCCTGCACCGGAGCCCGTTCCGGTTTCCGGCATATCCGATCCCGAACTGCGCGCGACACTCGCCCGATTGGGCGGCGCAATCCAAGCGCAGCAGAAACGAAACGACTCTTCCGGCGCGATCTCCGGACAATAATGTTCGCAGGAGATATGTTTTTGGGTGCGGATACCTTGTTTACTCTGCAATTTCGGGATAGAATACCATATCTTGTTGTGAGGTACTGTCGATGCGGTACATATGGGTGGCTATTGTAGCCGTGGCGGTTGCAGTCATCGCCAGCGCTGCTTACTACTTCTTCTTCGGGCTGCCGTCGGGTGCGCAACTCTCCATGAATCCGCTGGACAGCGTTGCCCCCCATGCGGCGGATACCGTGTCGAATCCCGATATCGGGGCCGAAGACCGTGCGCTGGGCGAGGAAAGCGCGAGAGTCACAATTCTCGAATACTCGTCGCTGACCTGTCCGCGTTGCGCACAGTTCCATTCCGAGGGCTACAGGCATCTCAAGAGCGCCTATATCGATACCGGAAAGGTCCGGCTCGTCTTTCGCGACTTTCCTCTCGACGAGCTGGCGCTCCGAGCTGCGACGCTCGCCGAATGCGTGCCGACCGAACGCTATTTCCCGTTTCTTCAATTGCTCTTCGAAGGCCAGAGCGGCTGGGCGCGTTCCGGCGACCCGGCCGCGGAACTTGTGCGCCTCGGCCAACTCGCGGGCCTCAGCCAGGAACGCGCAACCGGTTGCCTCCACGACGAAGCGGGACTGAAGAAAATCATCCAGGAGCGGTTGACCGGCGAAAAGGACTACCAGGTCGATTCGACGCCGAGTTTCATTATCGACGGACGCAGATATCCGGGCGCGCTGACCGCAGACGAACTCGACGAAATACTGGCGCCTCTGCTGGATTGATTCCTTCTCCCGGCAGCCGTCATCCGGCGGCCCACAGCGCTGCCAGCAGGCAGGCGTGCAACGCGCATGCCGCAACGAAAAGGCGCAGGGCGCGGCGAATGTCCTGCGGCGTCGCCCGGCTGCGTCCCCGTCCCATCCAGGCATCCCGAACCGTTCTTCCGCCATAGCGCCGGGGGCCGGCAAGCGCGAGGCCGAGCGCGCCCGCCATCGCCGCCTCCGGCCAGCCGGCATTCGGCGAGCGGTGCCGGTGTGCATCGTGAAGCACGGCGCGCCACGCGCCGAGCGGGTTCGCCCGGCGGAAGCAAAACGCCGCGCCCATGAGCAGCAGCGCGGAGAGCCTGGCCGGAAGGAAGCAGGCAATGTCGTCGGCCCGCGCCGACCAGGAACCGAAGGCTTCGTGGCGCTGCGTGCGGTGGCCGACCATGCTGTCGAGCGTGCTGATCGCCTTGAAGGCGCAGAGCCCCGGCAGGCCGAGCAGCAGGAACCAGAAAGCGGGCGCGACCACGCTGTCGGAGAAGTTCTCCGCCAGCGACTCGATCCCGGCGCGGGCGACGCCGTGGGCATCCAGGGACGCGGGGTCGCGCCCAGCGATGTGAGAGACAGCCTCGCGCCCCTGTTCCAGACCGGATTCGAGGCCGGCGGCGACCGCGGCGACATGGTCGTACAGCCCGCGTTGCGCGATGATCAGGAAAGCCAGCAACAAGGTCGGCAGCCATCCGAGCAGGCTGAAGGCCCATCCGGCCGCCGCCGCCGTGGCGGCGACGGCCAGCAAGGCGAAGGCGCCGCGCATCCGCCGGTCCGCTGCCGGTCGTTCGGGCCGGTTGAGGCGGGAATCCAGCCGGTCGACCATGCGGCCCAGCAGCGCGACCGGGTGGGGCACGCGGCGGAACAACGCCGGAATATCGCCCAATGCGGCGTCCAGCAGCAGGGCGCCGAGCAGAATCGGGACGGTGCTTGCCGATCCGTCTATCATGGCCGCGATTCTACGCGAAATGAGAGGCGAGATGCCCAAAACCGGAGTCATGGTTTGCGGCCACGGCAGCCGCGATACGGATGCCGTGCGCGAGTTCCTGGCCCTTGCCGAGGGGCTGCGGCCTCGCCTGCCGGACTACGATTTGGAAATCGGCTTCCTGGAATTTGCGCGCCCCGTCATCCGCGAGGGGCTTGAAACGCTGGTCCGCCGCGGCAACCGGCGCATTCTCGCGGTCCCCGGAATGCTGTTCGCCGCCGGGCATGTGAAGAACGACGTGCCGTCGGAAATCAACGAGTTCGCGCATGCGCATCCCGATATCGACATAAGGCTCGGGCGCGACCTTGCCATCGACGCGAAACTGCTCCAGGCGGCCCGCGAACGCATCGAGAGCGCACTCGACGACGAAGCGTCGCGCGCCGATACGCTGCTGATGGTGGTAGGCAGGGGCACCAACGATCCCGACGCCAATTCGAATGTCAGCAAGGTCGCCCGCATGTTGTGGGAGGGAATGGGCTTCGGCTGGGCCGAGACCTGCTATTCGGGTGTCGCGCACCCGCGCGTCGATGCGGGGCTGGAGCGCGCCGCCCGGCTCGGCTTCCAGCGGATCGTAGTCTTCCCCTATTTCCTGTTCACCGGCGTGCTCGTGCGCCGGATTTACGATTTGGCGGACAAGGTTGCGGCGGCCCATCCGGAAACATCCTTCGTCAAGGCTCCCTATCTGAACGGCCATCCTCTGGTGCTGGACGCCTTCGCCGAGCGCGTCCGGGGAACGCTGACGGGTGACAACCTGATGAATTGCGCGCTCTGCAAATACAGGGAGCGGATCGTCGGGAGGGAGAACGAGGTCGGCACGCCGCAGACGGGCCATCACCATCATGTGCGCGGCGGCGGCCATTCGCATTCCCACGAGCATGGCCGCGGCCACTCCCACGGGCACTGATGCACACTTATCTGCGCGATCCGGCGGCGATCTACCGGCTTTCCTTCCGTATGGCGCGCGAGGAAACCGACCTCTCGGGCCTGCCGCCGCGCGCAGCCGGGCTTGCCTTGCGGCTCGTCCACGCCTGCGGCCGGGCGGAGATTGTGCCTGACCTTGCCTTGAGCGCCGGAGTCGTCGAGCGTGCGGAGACCGGCTTGGCGGCCGGGGCGCCCGTCATCGCCGACACGCGCATGACGGCCGATGGCATCATCGGGCGGGAAGCCATCTGCGTCATAGACGCTCTCTCGGTTGCGGAGGCAGCGCGCGCCGGCCGCAAGACGCGGGCCATGGCTGCGATGGAGGCGCTGGCGGACCGTTTCGAGGGTGCCGTCGTGGCGGTCGGCAATGCGCCGACGGCGCTCTTCAGGCTGCTTGAACTCGTGGCGGCGGGCGCGCCCTCACCGCTGGCGGTGTTGGGTTTTCCGGTGGGTTTTGTCGGTGCGGCCGAGTCGAAGGCGGCGCTGATCGAAAGCGGCCTGCCGCATATCGCCCTGCGGGGCCGCCTCGGCGGCAGCGCGCTGGCGGCGGCGGCGGTCAATGCGTTGCTCCATCCTTCCGAGACCGCTCCGTGACGCCCTGGCTGACCGTGCTCGGCGTTGGCGAGGACGGCCTCGGACCGGCAGGCCGCGCCATCGTCGAGAGCGCGGAATTCCTGGTCGGCGGCAAGCGCCATCTGGCGCTCGCCGGAGCGGGGCCGGCGGAGCGGATGACCTGGCAGCGGCCGCTGTCCCGGACTCTCGACGCCATCCTCGCGCGGCGCCCGCGGCCGACCGTTGCGCTGGCGACCGGAGACCCGATGTGGTTCGGCATCGGCAAGTCGCTGGCGCGGACGGTGCCGGCGGAGGAAATGCGTATCCTCCCTGCCGTCGGCGCGTTTTCGCTGGCCGCGGCGCGGCTTGCGTGGCCTCTGGACGGCGTGGCGGCGTTGTCGCTGCACGGCAGGTCCCTCGGACTGCTTGCGCTGCATGTCGCGCCCGGCGCGAAATTGCTGGCGCTCTCCCATGACGGCGGCACGCCATCCGGTGTCGCGGCTTGGCTTGTCCGCCACGGCTACGGCGCAAGCCGCATGACGGCGTTTGCTCATATGGCCGGGCCTTTGGAGACACGCTCCGAGGGACGCGCCGATTGCTGGACCGCGAACGTTCCCGATCTCAACACGCTGGCTGTCGAATGCGTTGCCGGCGAGGGCGCACGGATCTTCTCCCGCGCGCCGGGCCTGCCGGACGATTTCTTCGAGCATGACGGCATGTTGACCAAGGCCCATATCCGCGCGGCGACCCTTGCCTTGCTGGCCCCGACGGCCGGCGCGCATCTTTGGGATGTCGGAGCGGGATCGGGAGCCATCGCCATCGAGTGGATGCGGGCTGGCGGAACGGCGAGCGCGGTGGAACCGGTCGCCGCCCGGCGTGCGGCCATGGCGCGCAATGCGGAGGAGCTGGGCGCGCCGGGCCTGGAAATCCATGCCGGACATGCTCCGGAGGCGCTTGAGGGCCTGCCGCCGCCTGCAGCCGTGTTTATCGGCGGCGGCCTCAGCGCGGAGGGCGTTCTCGAAGCCGCCTGGGCGGCGCTGCAGCCCAACGGGCGCATCGTGGCCAACGCCATTACCCTTGAGAGCGAGGCGCGATTGATCCGGGCGCAGTCCGAACTGGGCGGCGATCTCTTCCGGATTTCTGTGGAAACGGCGTCGCCGGTCGGACGTTTCAACGCCTTCCGGCCTGCCATGGCGGTGACCCAATGGACCGCGCGCAAGCCGTGGCCGGCCGCGCCGTGAGCGGCTGGGTCTGCGGCGTCGGCGTCGGTCCTGGCGACCCCGAACTCCTGACGCTGAAAGGCCTGCGTATCATCCGGCGGGCCGATGTGCTCGCCTTTCCGGCCCCGCTCGAAGGGGAGAGCTTCGCGCGTTCCATCGTCGCTCCCTATCTCGACGACGTCCGGATCGAATTGCCGATCAGGATGCCGATGCAGGCGGCGCGTTTTCCCGCACAGGCCGTTTACGACCGGGCCGTGCAGGAGATCGCGGCGCATCTGGAGGCCGGGCGCGGCGTTGCCGTGCTCTGCCAGGGCGACCCGTTTCTCTACGGCTCCTTCCTCTATCTCTTCGCCCGGTTGTCGGCGGACTGGCCGGTCGAGGTGGTACCCGGCGTGTCCTCGCTGACGGCCTGCGCGGCGGCGGCAGGCTCGGCGCTGGCGGCGCGCAACGATGTGCTTTCGGTGTTGCCGGCCCCGCTCGGCGACGGGGAACTGGCGGCGCGCCTCTCGGTTTGCGATACGGCGGCGCTCGTCAAGGTCGGGCGGCATTTCGAGCGCGTAAGGGGCCTTCTCATGCGCCTTGGCCTCGGGGAACGCGCACGGCTGGTCGTCCATGCCGGGCTTCCGGACGAGCGCGTTCTGCCACTCGGCCGTGTCGATCCGGCCGATGTGCCCTATTTCTCGACGATCCTCCTTCACAAGCGAGGCAGGGCGTGGCTGTGACGGTTGCGGTGGTGCTGACCGCGCGCGGCGCCAGGCTTGCTGAACGGCTCGAACTGGAGCCCTTGCCGCTGGACGCGATGGAAAGCCGGTTTCGCGCCGGGGAGGCGGTGGTCGCTGTGATGGCCGCCGGCATCGTGGTCAGGCGCCTGGCGCCGCTGCTGGTCGACAAGCGCGAAGAACCGCCGGTCGTCGTCGTCGCGGAAGACGGGAGCGCGGTGGTGCCGCTGCTGGGCGGCCATCGCGGCGCCAACCGCCTGGCCCGCCGGATCGCCCGAACGCTCGGCGTCCAGGCCGCCGTAACCACGGCAAGCGATGTCCTGTTCGGTGTGGCGCTGGACGACCCGCCCTCCGGTTGGTCGCTCGCCAATCCGGAAATGGCGAAACCCGTGATGGCGGCTCTGATCGCGGGAGAGCCGGTGCGCATCAAGGTCGAAGCGGGCGATGCCCGGTGGCTCGCACCGCTGCCCTGGTCGGAGCATGGCCGGCTGGCAGTGCGCGTCTCCGACCGGTCGATGGCTCCGAAAGGGGATGAACTGCTCCTGCATCCGCCGAGCCTCATCCTCGGCGTCGGGCTGGAGCGTGGGGCGCCCGGCGGCTTGCTGCTCGACCATGTTGCCTGGACGCTGGAAGCCGAGGGGCTGGCGCGGGCCTCGCTCGCCGCCGTCGCGACGCTCGACCTCAAGGGAGAGGAGCCGGCCATCATGGCGCTCGATTTGCCGATGCGCCTGTTTGATGCGGCGGCGCTCGAACGGATCGACGTGCCGAACCCGTCTCCGGCGGTCGCAGCCGCCGTCGGCACCGCGAGCGTTGCGGAGGCGGCTGCGCTTGCCGCCGCCGGCGAAGGCGCGGTTCTGGCCGTGCCGAAACGGATCGGGCGGCGCGTTACCTGCGCCGTCGCCCGGATTGCGCCCGCGAAGGGCCGGCTGACGGTGGCAGGCGTCGGCCCCGGCGCTCCCGCCATGCGCACGGCCGAGGTGGTGGCGGCGATCGCCGACGCCACCGATATTGTCGGCTACGGGCCGTATTTCGACCTGGTTGCCGACCTCACCGGAACGAAACGATGCCACAGGCTGGCAATCGGCATGGAGGTAGAGCGAACCGACCTGGCGCTCGGACTCGCCCGCGAGGGAAACGACGTCGCACTCCTCGCGTCGGGCGATGCCGGCATCTATGCGCTCGCCGGATTGGCGCTGGAGCGCAATGGCGGCGGGGTTCCGGTGACGGTGCTGCCCGGCGTGTCGGCCATGCAGGCTGCGAGCGCGAAGGCCGGCGCGCCGCTAGGCCACGATTTTTGCGCAATCTCGCTCTCGGACCTGTTGACGCCGCCGGAGACGATTCGCGCCCGCGTCGAAGCGGCGGCGGCGGCGGATTTCGTCATCGCGTTCTACAACCCTGCCTCGCGGGAGCGCCGCCGCCCGCTTGCGGACGCTCTGGCGATTCTGGCGCGTTACCGGGAGCCCGGTACGCCGGTCGTCAGGGCGCGCAATCTCGGCCGTGCGGACGAACTGGTGGCCATCGAGACCTTGGACGGCCTCGACCGGGAGGCGGTGGACATGACGACCGTGCTGATTGTCGGCAACAGCCGGACGATCCTTGTCTCCGGCCGGGTCGTGACGCCGAGAGGCTATCCGTCGTGACTGTGCATTTTATCGGGGCGGGTCCCGGCGCGCCGGACCTCCTAACGGTGCGCGGATTGACATTGATCCGCTCGGCGCCGGTGGTGCTCTATGCGGGTTCGCTGGTGCCGGACGAAGTCATCGCCGAGGCGTGTGCCGATGCCAGGGTTCGCGACACGGCGGCGATGACGCTCGACGAAATCGAAGCCGAATTCATGGCGGCGGACGCCGCAGGCAAGGATGTGGCGCGGGTGCATTCCGGGGACCCGTCGCTATACGGTGCGACCGCCGAGCAGATGCGCCGCCTGGACCGGTTGGGAATGAACTATACGGTCACTCCGGGCGTACCGGCCTTTGCCGCCGCCGCCGCCGCGCTCGGCATCGAACTCACCGTGCCCGGCATTGCCCAGACGGTCACGCTTACCCGAACCGCCATGCGCGCGACGGCCATGCCCGACGGAGAGGACCTCGCCGCTCAGGCGAGGAGCGGGGGCACCCTGGCGATCCATCTCTCGACTGCCAATCTCGCCAATGTCGTCCGCGCGCTCGGGCCGGTGCTGGGGGAAGACTGTCCAGCCGCCGTCGTTTATCGCGCGAGCCAGCCGGACCAGAAAATCGTGACAGGGACGCTCGCCACAATACGCGGTCGCGTGAAAGCCGCAGGCCTCGCCCGCAGCGCGCTCATCCTTGTCGGCCGGGCGCTGGCGGCAGGAGGGTTCCGGGAGAGCCGCCTTTACGACCCCGCGCACCATCACGCATCGCGGCCGCGGCGGCGATAATCCGCCGCGTCTCAGACCAGAGCCTGTAATCGTCCAGACTTTCCAGGGGAGTCCAGCGCGCCTCCGCCGCATCGTCGCCGGCGACCGGCTCACCGGAAACCCATTCGGCGGCGAAATCGATCAGGGTGTAGTGGGATATCGCGGCGCCGGCGTCGTCGCGGCGGATGCCGTCCACGACATCGACAAGGCCGATCAGCGCGACCTCGACCCCCGTCTCCTCGCGGATCTCCCGGTGCGCAGCGTCCCGGACGGTTTCGCCGCGCTCCTGCTTGCCGCCGGGAATGCTCCACTGGTCCTTGCGCGGCGGCTCGCCGCGCCGGACCAGCAGTACGTCACCCCCGCGCAGGACGACCACCCCGACTCCTACAACCGGCCTCTCCGCGCCAACCATAGCCGCGCCCCTCGAACGTCAGGCCATATACTGGCCGCCGTTCACCGAGACTGTCGAGCCGGTAACGAAACAGGCGTCGTCCGCGACCAGAAAGCGCACGACATGGCAGATCTCCCTCGGGTCCCCGAACCGCCCGACCGGGATCTTGCCCTTGATCGCTTCCTGCACCCGCTCCGGGACCGCGCGGACCATCTCCGTATCGACATAGCCGGGGCATATGGCGTTCACGGTGATGCCCTTGGTAGCGTTCTCCAGCGCCAGCGCCTTTGTGAAGCCGAGTATGCCGGCCTTGGCGGCAGCGTAGTTGGTCTGGCCGATCTGTCCCGTCTGGCCGTTGACGGACGAGACATTGACGATGCGCCCGAAACCGCGGTCGCGCATTTTGCCGATAACGACACGGCACATGTTGAAGCAGGAAGTGAGATTGGTCTCGATCACCTCGTGCCAGGCCTCCTCAGGCATGCGGTGCAGGAAGACGTCATGGGTGATGCCGGCATTGTTGATGAGGATATCGACCGGTCCGTGACCCTCTTCGAGCTTGTGGACCGCCCGTTCGCAGGCGCCGTAGTCGGAGACATCGAACTGCATGATGTCGATGCCCGTTTCCTCGTGGAAGCGTTGCGCGCGCTGGACATTGAGGTGGAACCCGGCGACCGCGTCGTAGCCATCCGCCTGCATGCCTCGCGATATCTCGGCGCCAATCCCTCTCGTGCCGCCGGTAATCAGGGCCACTCTCGGCATAGCTTCGCTCCTTGTTTTGCAATGCACAAAAGATGGCATTGTTATGCTGCGATGCAATATAAGCCCCGTTGCCGTGGCATCGTGTCACGCCAGACCGTTCATCCAGGCCAGCAACGGCCGCCAGACGCGCCGGGCCGCTGTTTTCGACGCCATCAGCCCGATATGCCCGAGGCGCGGCCGGCGCACCGTAGCGTTTGGCAGCGCGCGGGCAAGGGCAAGCGCCGAGGCAGGAGGCACGATGCGGTCTCCGGCGGGAACGACGACCCAGATCGGCAGCGTTGCGGCCTCGGGCCGAACCGGTTCGCCGCCAATGCGCCATTGCCCGCGCGCGGGGTCGTTGCGGCCGTACCAGCCGGAAAAGCACTCGCGGGCCACCGGCGCGGCCAGGGGCACGCCGTCATTCACCCAGTCCTCGAGCTCCACGAAGGCGCGTTCTGCTTCCGAGCCGGCTTCGAGTGCGCCGAATGCCAGGAATTTGCGGGGCGTGAGCATCGGGTCGAGGGCGTAGAAGCAGGTCTGGAGCGCATCGACCGGCATTTCTCCGCTCCCGGCCGGCATGGCGGCGAAGGCCGATGCGCCGAACGCAAGCCGCCTCGCTTCCGAACCGCCTCCGCCGTGGAAGTCCCAGGGCACGGCGAGAAGCGCCAGGCCGGAGAACGCCACGCGCGCCCGCAGGACCATCGGAAGGGCCAGGAGGCCGCCCATGCAGTATCCGATGATGACCGGCGGCTGTCGCGAGACGCGCGCCGCCTCGCAGGCGAAAGGCTCCAGAACGCTCCGGATATAATCCGTGCAATCGAACCGGCGTTCGCGCTCTCCGGGCGCCCCCCAATCGACGACCAGGACACGCCAGCCGCGGGCTGCGAGCCACCGGGCGAAGCTGCGGCGTTCGGACAAGTCGCAGACATAGTAGCGGTTGACCAGCGAAGGCACGACCAGGACCGTCCGTTCGCCTTCGCCGTAGGAGATCAGCCGTGCTGCGCCCCGGCGCGCGAGGACCGGCTCTGTCTCGACGCCGCGCCGAAAGGGGTGGGCGCGATAGCGGGCCATTGCCGCCTCGAAATCCAGAAGGCGCCGAAGAGCCGCATCCCCGACGGCCTCGGGAGGAACGGCAAGCCGGGAGCCTTCGTCAGCCAGATCGCGGTGCCAGAGCAGCCGGCTAACAGGCCCCGCCATGGCTGCCGCGGCGGCGCCTCCCCACACCGCTGCCGCCGTCGCCATGTGGAGGGCCAGCAGTCTCGGGCCCGTCCGTCCGACCGGCGGACTCATCCGGTTGCGGTGGGAACAGCAAGCCTGCCGTCTCGCGCCACCATGCGAGGACATTCCTTTCCCACAGATCGAGAAACTCTTCTGCCCGTTCGTTTCCTGGCCCTTGACTCATCGGAGCGGGATTTTACATTGGACCGACGGGTTTGCACCCGTCGCCATTGGATAACGGATTTTGATTGGATTGAGCCTGTCATGATACCTTCCCGCCCCGGCCAGGTCCGGGCTGCCCTGTTCGTGGACTTCGACAATGTATTCCTCAGTCTGGAAGCCGTCGATCCACGCGCGGCCAAACGGTTTGCCGAACAGCCGGGACACTGGATGCACTGGCTGGAGCGCGGTTACCATACCACCGGCGGCGGCCGGGAAGGCCGTACGCGCCGTGCGCTGCTCGTGCGCAACTGTTATCTCAACCCTGCCACGTTCTCCCGATTCCGCGGCTTCTTCACCCGGAGCGCGTTCTCGGTCATCGACTGCCCGCCGCTTACCGGAGGCGGCAAGAGCGGCACCGACATCTACATGGCAATCGACATCATCGATGCCCTCAACCATGCGACACCGTTCGACGAGTTCATCATCCTCTCGGCCGATGCCGACTTCACCCCGGTATTGCTGCGCCTGCGCGCCCACGACCGGCGCACGGCCATCTTGGCCAATGCCGTCGTTGCGCCTGCGCTCACGTCCGCCTGCAGCTATATCATCGAGCAGTCCGTGTTTATCGAGAGCGCGCTCGGAGATGCATCGACGGGCGGTCCGGCAGCGACGGGCGGTCCGGCAGCACCGGTTTCGCCGGATGGACCGCGCCCGTTCTCTCCGCGTCCCTTCACGCCCCGGCCATCGCTGACGGGCGACTATTCGGTGCTTCCCGAGGTTGCCGTCGTCCTGCATGAGTCCATTGAGCAGGACGGCCCGATCCCGGCTGCCGAACTGCCGCATTTCTTCTTCCGTTTCGCCAATTTCCGCAATAGCGACTGGTTCGGTTTCCGGTCGCTGCGCCGTTTGGCCGAGGCATTGACGACCGTCGATGCCATGCTGGAATGCGGCGAACCCGGCGAAGAGTGGCAGATGGCGCTGCGGGAGGCGCCGCTGGAGTCTGCGGCCCCGGAATCCTTCGAATTCGGGACGTCCGCTGAAGCAGGGGAGGGTGGCGAGGGGCTGTCGGCCCTGATCGAAACGATTCATCACCTTGTCGGCGTTCCGGCGCTGGACCCCGATGGTTTCGACCTTCTCTTCGAGCATATGGCCAATCTGTTCGACGAGGGTGTCACCGACCGAGCCGCCATGTCGCGGCTTCTCCAGGAAAAGGCCGGCGAGGAAGGAATATCGCTGCCGCGTGACGCGGCGGAGTTCGTCACCACCGGGCTTTGGCGGTCGGGCTTCGACGTGGCTTCGGACGCATCCGACCCGGATGTCGTCGCCAGGGCGTTCCGGGACTATATCGTCGTGCGGTGCGAACAGGCGCAGCGCCCATTGAACGCAGAAGAGCTGACGCTCGTCGATGAGTGGCTGGTGGGGGCATAGCGCCTCCTGTGTTATGCTGCACTGCAACCCGAATCTGCTGAGGCGGCGCCACCATGGCTGCGAGCAAGGACGAGGCCCCGATTTGCATTCGGAAATATGCGAACCGACGCCTCTATAACACCGCGTCAAGCAGCTATGTGACGCTTGCCGATCTGGCCCAACTGGTCCGCGACGGCGTCGAGTTTGCCGTCGAGGACGCCAAGAGCGGCGAGGACCTGACGCGCGCGACCCTCACCCAGATCATCGTCGATGAAGAGCAAAACGGCGCAAACCTGCTGCCGGTCTCGCTGCTGCGCCGAATAATCTCCATGTACCGGGATAATATGGGCTGGATGCTGCCGGCCTATCTCGAGCAATCGATGGAGTGGTTCGGCGCCAACCAGGAGGTCATGCGGCGGGAGGTTGAACGCGCCTGCGGGCCCGGCCTTTCCTTCGGCTCCCTGGACGACATCGGCAAACGCAATCTGGTGCTGTTCGAGCAAACCATGCGGTTCTGGAATCCCTTCGGAGCGGCAAAGCCGGAACCGGAGCCGGAGGAAAAATCGCCCGATGCAAGCGGCGAACTGCGGGCCATGCGCGGCGAAATCGCCCGGATGCAGGAACGGCTGGACGCACTGGCCGGGAAGGGCGACGGCTGACAGGCCGGCTCCGTTGTCACGGACCGCCATAGAGCCAGGCCATGCCCTCGCGCAGTTCCGCCGTTGACAGCACGTGGTTGCGGAGTTCGCGGCGCACGCCTTCGGCGTGGTAGATCTCGCCCATCATCCGCGCCGTGAGCTGCACCCGGGCGGTGCGGAGGTAGCGGGCCTTGGTATAGGCGCGGAAGGCGCGCTCGACGTCGCCGCCCGCAGCAAGCGCGTCCGCCAGCGCCACCGCGTCCTCCACCGCCATGCAGGCGCCCTGGGCCAGATATTGCAGCATCGGGTGCGCCGCATCGCCCAGCAGGCAGACCCGTCCCAGCGACCAGTCGGCCACCGGCTCGCGGTCGCAGAGCACCCACATCCGCCAGGTCTCGATCTTTTCGAGGAGCGCCATCGGCCGGGAAGCGATGCCGGCGAAGCGCGCCATCAGCTCTTCCGGGTCGCCTTCGCTGTCCCAGCCTTCGACATAGCGGTCGGAGTGGAACACGGCCACAAGGTTGAACAGCGTCGAGCGCCGCAGCGGATAGTGGACCAGATGGTTACGGGGGCCCGCCCAAAGCGCCGCCGCATTCCAGCGTACCGCTTCCGGCACGTCCTCGATCGGCAGCACGGCCCGGTAGGCGATATGTCCCGAGACATCGGGCGGGCCGTCGCCGACGACATGCTCGCGCACTTTCGACCAGAGGCCGTCTGCGCCGACCAGGAATGCGCCGTCCCGCCGGCTTCCGTCCGCCAGGTGCGCGCGAACGCGCCCGCCAAGGTCCGCCACCGAGACGACCTCCGCGTTCGTCTCCAGCGTCACCGGCCCCGCCGCCTCGCAGGCTTCCAGCAGCGTGCGGTGGAAATCCGCCCGGTGCGTCACGGCGTAGGGCGCGCCGAAGCGCCTCCGGAACGCTTCCCCGAGATCGCCGGTCACGACGGTCTCTTCGCTCAGCGCGTCCATCATCACCAGCCGGTCCACGAACACGGCGTCGCGCGCAATCGCCTCGCCGATGTCCAGCCGTTGGAACATGCGGAAGACGTTGGGTCCGAGCTGAATGCCGGCGCCGATTTCCCCGAAGACCGGCGCCTGCTCCAGCACGTGGCTGGCGATGCCCTGCCGCGCCAGCGCCAGCGCCGCCGCCAGGCCGCCGAGACCCCCGCCGACGATCAGCGCGGTCACAGCCGGGCCGCCCAGCGGTCGAGCAGCGGCAGGACCTCCTCCGCCCCGGCGCTCGGCAGGTTGAAGACTACCCGTGCGATCCCGGCCTCGCACCAGGCGTCCAGTTGGGCGGGATCGTCCTCCGCGCCGAAGACGGTGACCGGCACGGAGCGCCCGGCTTCCGCCTCCATGGCGCGGAACCCGGCCAGCTTGTCGAGCAGGTGGTAGGTCGGTCTTTGCGCGTGCGGCACCCAGCCGTCCCCCCAGGCGAGCGCCCGGCGCGCGCCATGCGGGAACTCGCCGCCGACGAGCACGGGCGGTCCTCCCGGCTGTGCGGGCTTCGGGCGCGAGCGCATCGGCGGAAAGGACACATGCCGGCCGGAGAAAGCCGCGTGCTCCTCGTTCCAGACGGCGCGGATGGCGGCGATCCGCTCGCGCAGGATCGAGAACCGGTCCCCGAACGCGGTGCCGTGGCCCGCCATCTCCTCGCGGTTCCAGCCGCCGCCGACGCCGAACAGGAAACGGCCCTCCGACAAGGCGTCCAGGCTCGCGGTCTCCTTCGCGAGCTGTATCGGGTCGCGCTGGGCGGCGAGGCAGATGCCGGTCGCGACCTTGAGGCGCTCCGTGGCGGCGGCGGCCATGGACAGCACGACGAACGGGTCCGCCACATCGACATATTTCTCCGGCAGCGGCCCCCCTTGCGGCCAGGGCGATGCGCGCTCGACCGGAATATGGGAATGCTCCGGGGCCCAGAACGACTCGAAACCGCGTTCCTCGAGCGCCCGCGCCAGCACCGCAGGCCGCATGGAGTAGTCGGTAGCGAACATCGCCGCGCCGAACAGCATGGGGCGGTCCCCTCCTCGTCTCGTCAGGATATCGACTGCTTGTCCAGCATGGCGTGGACGCCTTGCTGCTGGTTGACCAATTGCGTGATCCTGAGGTCGCAGGCCAAGCTGCACAGCATGTAGGCGTCCTCGCGCGACAGGTTGGAGCGCAGGCGGATGAAGTCGATCATGCGCCGGAGCGCGGTGCGGGCGGCCCGGTCGAGCGAGGCGTCGAAGGCGAACTGGATCCACCGGTCCGCCGTCTCGGCCATCGGCGCCTCCAGCGCCATGTCCTTGCGGAGCGTGAGGCGGAACCGCCCGGCGAGCGCCGTTTCCACGGCCGTCAGGCACACTTCCCCGTCGCCCTGGACGGCATGGCCGTCGCCGCAGGAGAACAGCGCGCCCTCGGCGAATACCGGCAGGTAGAGCACAGAGCCGGCGGCGAGCTCCTTGCAGTCGATATTGCCGCCGAACGCGCGCGGCTGGACCGTGCTCACCATGCCCCAATGCGCCGGCGGGGCCGTGCCCATCACGCCGAAAAAGGGCCGGCAGGCGAGCGTTCGGCCCCAGGGCATACGGGCTTCGCCGGCGTCCCGGTCGAGCGGGATCGTGACCATCCGCCCGTCCGGGAAGTCGTCCGGCAGCGCGCCGCCGAGCGGCCGGATGGCATTCCAGCCCCAGTCCGTGCCGAGCCGGGCTTCCAGAATGTCGATCTGGAGCACATCGCCCGGAACGGCCCCCGCGACGGCCACCGGCCCGGTCAGGATATGTCCCGAGCCGAGCGGACGCGGCGTCTCGGCATGGATACGGCGCAAGGCGTCCGGAACCTCGAAGCCCGGGCCCGGAAGGGCGTCCGGCGCCCCGGAGACGGTCTCGATCTCGACCTCCGCGCCGCTTTCGACGGTGAGCGCGGGTTTGAGCCGGGCGTCGAAAAAGCCCCAATGCACAGTGTCGGGCGCGGCATGCAGTCGGTCGGCCATGGGCGGGGGGTCCGGATTCGGTTCAGACGGCCGATACTGCACCGGGCGGCGCTGCCATTTCCAGTGCCGCGCGCAGCCGGATCAGCCGAACACCGGCATTCCCAGCACGCCCCGCACCCGGTCTACCTGCTCCAGCGCCCAGCGGAATTGCCGTTGCCTCGGGGCGGACATTTCCTTTGGCGCAACCGAATTGCCGTGGGGGATGCCGCGCCCGATATCCCGAAGCTGCTGGGCGAGGATTTCGTCGAGCAGGATGCGGTGCGCTTCGACGAGGTGGCCAATGGCTTCCCGGCTTTCCTCCGTGAGTGCGCTCGCCGCATTCAGCCGGCCCGGCGTCGAACGGTCCCGGATGCCGTGCTGGATGGCGAGAATCCGCGCCGCCGAAAAGATCGGCATGATCCCCTGGCGTTTGGCGTCGAGGCGGCCCTTCTTCAGCCGCAACCGCCCGAACATGCCGAGCGGCGAGGTGAAATCGACGGCATTGGCGCGGAGCGCGACCTGGAAGGCCCGCGCATTCGCCGTCAGGTCCAGGGCCTCGCCGTGCAATCCCTCACCCAGGGCGGTATCGCCGTAAACGGGAACGCCGTCGAAGAAGATGTCGCAATTCAGGACATCCTCCGGCCGCGAACGACCGATCCATCCCCTGACCTTCGCGCGCCAGCGGTCGAGGTCCATCCGCCACTCGGCGTTCCGGGCCATGACGCCGCCCTTGCAGCAGGAAACCCCCGCACCGTCCAGAATGTCGGCGAGCCGGCGTCCGAGCTCCTCGAACCAGCGGTCCGCCGGTCCGCCGGGAGCGCCCGACCCGTAAACGATGGCGTTGTCCTGGTCCATGGCGAGCAGGCTCTCTCCGCGCCCGCCGGAGCCCAGGACGAGGACGGCGAACGGCGCGGGCGGCGGCCCGAACCCTTCCGTTTCCATGTCGCGCCCGGCCAGTTCGCAGGCGCGCCGCGTCAGCGCCCGGAGCTCCCGCGAGACGACCGATGCGATGACGCGCGCATCGACCTCGTCCGCGGCGAGGCCGCCCACAATCCTCGTCAGGTTCGCCCAGACCTTGCCGAGGTCCGCCGCCGCTTCCGCATGGTCGATCTCCCTGGCGAGGAAGACCGCATCGCCCGAGCGCTGCTTCAGCAGGTCGCGGGCGCTGACGGCGCCGACGAGCCCGCCGTCGGCCGACACGACGCCGAGGTGCCGGAACCCGCCCGCGGCCATCAGCGCGTTCGCGCGGTAGAGGAACTCCGAAGCGGGGATCGTCACTAGGGGCCGCGCAGCGAAGCGGCCCACCGTCTCGTCCAGGGCGCCGGCGCCCCGGGAATCGATGGCGCGGGCGATGTCCCTCTCGGTCAGGATGCCGATATCGGCATCCGCCCCGAACGAGACGAAAATCGAACTGATCTTCCTCCCGGTAAGGCGCCGCAGGGCGTCGCGAAGGCGCATCCCTGGGTCCACCACCGCAGGCGGCTGAGACATGATGTCCTCGACGCGGTGGCGGAAGGGGAAGCTGTCAACGCGGGCGAATGCGTGCAAGCCGGCATTGCGCACCCGGTCGGCCGCGATGACGGGGTGCCAGCCCGCCCTGGCCTCCTCGTCCATTTGCGGCGTGAGCGCCAGACAGGCCCGCTCCGCCTGGGCCAGCTTGGCGATGCCCTTCTCCGCCAGACGCGGAACCAGGGCGGCATAGATCGCCGCGGCGGCCCGGGCATCGCCGAGCGCGCGATGACGGTCGTCGATCCGGACCCCGAGCCACTGCGCTGTGGCATCCAGCGACGGGTCCGCGGGGCCGGGCGCGAACAGCGCGGCGAGCTGCCGGACGCAAAGGGATCGGTGGGGACGCCAGGCAAGCCCGTGCCGGTCGTGCTCCGCCTTGAGCATTGCGAGGTCGAACCCGATCGCATAGCCGATCACCACGCGCGAGCCGATCCAGCGCGTGAGCGCGGGCAGGACCTCGCCCGCCTTCCCGGCCGAACGCGCATCCTCGTCCGAGATGCCGTGGATCGCCGTGGAGGACGGGGGAATCGGCATATCCGGATTGACCATCCGGTCGAACGCCTCGCCCGTATCGACAACGCAACCGGCCAGCGCCACGGCGCCCACCTCTACGATCCGGTCCTTGCCGGGATCGAGGCCGGTGGTCTCCGTGTCGAGAGCAACCGCCTCCAGGGACGCCAGCGGAACGGCGCCCAGCCCCGCATCTTCCTTCCCAGCGACCATGGCCGAACCCTGCCGTCCCGATTCGGGGCACAGGAGACGAACGGGTTTCGCGCTCCCGGTTTCGGGCAAGGTACCGCGCCGGCGTCCGGCAGCCAAGAGTCCGCGAGGGTGTCATGAAGTGTCATGTTTTGCCGTGCGATGTCATGCGCGTCCCCGCTCCGCCCGCTCCCTCCCGCGCTTGCGAGGGAGGGCCTGCCCCGGACCGGCACGGCCTCGCTGGAGGAGCCCCCCCGGGAAGTGTCATGAAGTGTCATGTTCTGTCATGGTCCGCCCTGCGGCGGCCCCGTTCTTTCGTCGCCCCGGCTTCCCCCGCTCGTCGCCCCGGACTGCGATCCGGGGGCCTCCTGCAGCAAGGGCGGCGGGCGGGCGTCGAGGTCCCGGCTCGCTGCTGCGCAGCGTCCGGGACGACGAGTGGGGGCATGTTGCTCATCGGTCCTCCTTGTCCGTTCCTTTTCCCCGCCGCCCGGCTTGGGGGCGTCCCTGTGCGCTTCGATGGAATTTTCGGAAGTGAGAGACGCGCCCTCCGGAAGCTCCGGCTCTCGGGACCATTCTAGCACACTTTCTCCCCAGTCAAGTCTTAAACGAAACAAAAAGTGAATATCATGGTTTCCCGTTTCGTCGGGTGAGGGCCGTCAATTCCCCGCCGCGCGCCCGGATTGCGGGGAATGCAGGCTGCGGATGAAATCGACCGGAACGGCCGCGGTCAGACCGAACAGGATGAGGCCGTTCGCCGCCAGCAACCCGGACAGCAGGCGGTAGGGCTTCGCCAGCACGATGTCGCCGAATCCGAGGGTCGTGAAGGAGACCGGGAAGAAATACACCGCCGTTTCCAGGTCGGCGACCGCGCCCGCCCACACGAAGTAGAAGGCCCAGATCCAGACGGTTGCGCACATGCCCCCCCCCCCCCAGAAGCCAGAGGGAAATGAGGCAGAGCGCGCCGCCTGCTTCAGGAGCGGCGGCGGGCGGCGCAGCCATTCCTCCCGCCCGCGGACGGCCCATGCGGCGAGCGCCATGAAGGCGGCGTGGACGGCGATGCTCAGCAGGATGAGGCCGATCCGACGGCGAATTGTCCGGTCATCTCCATGGCGTCTCCCGCGATCCGCCGGAAAAGGTGGCGGACGGCCCGCCCTGCCGCAATGCGTCCGGCGCGGCGGAAACGCTCTCGCGGATGCGCCGCCGCTCGTGCTAACCGGAAGCGATGAGCGAGCGAACGGGCCGAAGCGCGACCGCTGCAGGGCCGGTTCCCGGGGACGCGCCGGCCCCGATCCCGGTTTCGCCCATCCCGGCGGCCAATGTGGCGTCGGCGCCGCAGCGCAGCCCGCTGCGCTATCCGGGCGGCAAGACCTGGCTCATCCCGCATATCCGCCATTGGCTGAAAGGAATCGAGCCCCGGCCGAAGCTGCTCGTCGAGCCGTTCGCCGGCGGCGGCATCGTCTCGCTCACGGCGGTCATGGAAGGGCTGGCGGCGCGATGCCTGATGGTGAAGCTGGACCGCGATGTAGCCGCCTTCTGGCGCACCGCCCTGCGGCATGGCCCGGAGCTTTGCGGGGAGATCCGACGGTTCGAGCCGACGCGGGAGGAAGTCGATGCGCTGTCGCGGCGGATCCCGGCGAATGTTCTGGAGCGCGGCTTCCGAACGCTCGTGCTGAACCGGACGCGGCGCGGCGGCATCCTCGCGCCGGGCGCCTCGTTCTCGCGCTGCGGCGAGGGAGGAAAGGGCGTAGCCTCGCGCTGGTATCCGGAAACGCTGGTCCGACGGCTGACGGCCATCGCCGCCCATGCGGACTGCATCGACTTCCTCGAGGACGACGGGATGAGGCAGTTGGAAGCCCCGCAGAATGACGCTGTCCTGTTCGTGGACCCGCCCTACACGGCCGGCGGCAAACGGGCCGGGCAGCGGCTCTACGCCCACAACGAAATCGACCATGCCCGCCTGTTCGCGCTGCTCGCGGACTCGAACGCAGACTTCCTCATGACCCATCACATGACGGACGAAATCCGCGCACTGGTTCGCAAGCACGGTTTCCACGCCGTCCAGGTGGAAATGAAAAACACGCACCACGCGCGTGTATCGGAGCTCCTGATCTCGCCCGGCCCGGTGTTTGAATAATGAATGATTCCGGTGGACCCTTGCTTCCGGCCGCCAATATTCATATCGGTGGCGACAGGCGTTCGAACGGAGGCGATATGAGCAAAGCATGGCAAGTAAGAGAAGCAAGGGCACGATTCGGCGCCCTTCTTGAAGCGAGCGTGAAAGAAGGGCGCCGAGTCGTGCCCAGGCGCGGCGTCGAGACCGCCGTGCTGTTGCCGATCGGGCAGTGGAGGGGGTTGCAGAAGTTGACGAGGCCCGGCTTGAAGGAAGCGCTCCTTGCACCCGAGCCCCGGACGGAGACCCTCACACCGCCCCGCAGCCGAAGCCGCCACCGGCCGTCGCAATCCTTCTGACAGGCTCGTGTATCTTCTGGTCGCCAACGTCGTTTTGGAACTTCGCCGAACGAATCCGCACAAGCGAGTCCCTGGTTGGGTCGAAGGGACACCCGCCGACTGGCTGTTCCTGTCCGCCGTGACCGTCGGGGAGATTCAAGCCGGGATCGAAGTCACACGCGAGCAAGATGCGGCCAAGGCAGACGAACTTGCAGCATGGCTCGACCGCATCGTTCTCAGCTACAACGTCTTGCCGATGGATGTCGACGCTTTCCGGGAGTGGGCGGTTCTCAAGCACCGCAAATCGGATGCGTTGATTGAAGACGCCATGATTGCAGCGACTGCGAGAGTCCGCGGATTAACGGTCGCAACGAGAAATGTTCGCGATTTTCGCAACCTCAATGTGGATTTGCCGAATCCCTTCGAGAGCGGATGAGTTGCGTGGGCATACCGCGGTCGTCCTCTCAACCCGTCCCCGCCGCAGCCGCGTCCATGAGCTTCGCCAGGCGCACATCCAGTTCCGTCACGCCGCCGGCGCTGTGGGTGGCGAGAGTGACATCCACGCGGTTATAGACGTTGGACCATTCGGGGTGATGGTCCATGCGCTCGGCGGCCAGCGCGCAGCGGGCCATGAAGGCGAAGGCGGCGGGAAAGTCCTCGAAGCGGAAGCTGCGCCGGATGGCGTCCCGCCCTTCGACATCGCCCCAGCCGTCGAGCGCCGCCAGCGCCTCCCGGCGCTCGCTACCGGTGAGCTTTTCGGCCATGATCCGCGCCTCCCGAACCCGCTTGCCTTCCGATGCCCGACGATGCCTGAGAACACCGCGCCTGTCCATCCGCCGAGCCTCGACGAGCTGGCCGCCTGGGCCGAGGCCGCCTATGCGGAACTGCCCGAATCGTTCCGCCGCCTCACGGCCGATATCGTCTTCCGGGTGGATGACTTCCCGGACGAGGAGACCGAGCGCGAGATGGAGCTGGACAGCCCGTTCGACCTGCTGGGCCTCTATCGCGGCGTGTCGCTGGACCGGCGGGGCGCGGCGGACGGCGCGGAGGACGTGGACTATGTGTTCCTCTACCGCCGGCCGATCCTCGACTACTGGTGCGAGACCGGCGAGGACCTGATGCATATCGTGCGCCATGTGCTGGTCCACGAGATCGGCCACCATTTCGGCCTCTCCGACGATGACATGGAAGCCATCGAGGCGACGGCCTGACGGGGCGCGGGCGACTCGTTCCGGAACGAAATGCTAGAAACGGGCCCGGATTGCGGCTCCGGGCCGCCGGTCGAAACGGAGAAAGCCATGAGCAACAAGGCCACCGTCATCCACGAAAAGGGCGCGCCGGACGTCTTCCGCTGGGAGGACTGGCCGGTCGGCGAACCGGGACCGGGCGAGGCGCTGATCCGGCACGGCGCCGTCGGCGTGAACTATATCGACACCTACAACCGGCGCGGCATGCCGCATCCCTGGCCGGCGCCGCCGCTGCCCTTCGTCGTCGGCATCGAGGGCGCCGGCACGGTCGAGGCGGTCGGCGAGGGCGTGAACGAATGCGCGGTCGGCGACCGGGTCGCCTATGCCAGCCCGCCGCACGGCGCCTATGCGCAGCGCCGGGTGATGCCGGCCAGGCGGCTGGTGAAGCTGCCCGACCGCATCTCCGACGAGGACGCCGCCGGCATGACGCTCAAGGGCCTCACCGCCCAGTATCTCCTGCGCCGGACCTACCGGGTGCAGCCGGGCGACCCGGTGCTCATCCATGCGGCGGCGGGCGGCATGGGGCTGATCCTCTGCCAGTGGGCGAAGCATCTGGGCGCGACCGTGATCGGCACCGTCTCCACCGACGAGAAGGCGGAACTCGCCAGGGCCCACGGCGCCGACCATGTCGCCGTCTATTCGCGCGAGGATTTCGTGCCGCTGGTCATGGAGGTCACCGACGGCAAGGGCTGCCCGGTGGTCTATGAGAGCATCGGCAAGGACACCTTCACGCGCTCGCTGGACTGCCTGCGCTCGCTTGGCATCCTGGCGTGCTACGGCCATGCCTCGGGCGCGCCGGACCCGGTCGATGTCGTGGAACTGGGCGTGCGCGGCTCGCTGTTCGTCACCCGCCCGGCGATCATGCACTACATGGAGAAGCGCGAGGACCTGGTGGCGGCGGCGCAGGAACTGTTCGACGCCGTCTCGTCGGGGGCGGTGGCGGTCACCGTCCGCAACCGCTGGCCGCTGCGCGAGGCGACCGAAGCGCACCGCGCCCTCGAGGCGCGGGAGACCACCGGCTCGATAGTGCTGCTCCCGTTCGCATGAGCGCGGCGCCGTCCGGCCGGCAGGGGTTGTCCCGCGCCCCTTGACGCGGCGGGCGGCGAGCCGCAGCCTCCCGGCTTCGGAATTCGAACGGGAGAAGGAACCCATGGCCGAGTATGCCGTTGTCTGGCCGCGGGGCGAGAAGGCGCAGGCGCTGCAGGCGCTCGCGCCGCGCCTCGACAGCCTGGAGGGCAAGCGCGTCGCCTTCCTCTGGGACTACCTGTTCCGGGGCGACGAGATTTTCCCGATGCTGGCCGACGGGCTGACGCAGCGCTATCCGGGCGTCGATTTCATCGGCTACGACGTCTTCGGTTCGACCCATGGCGACGAGGAGCGCGAGATCGTCGCCTCGCTGCCGGACCGGTTGAAGGAACTCAAGGCGGACGCCGTCGTCTCCGGGATGGGCTGCTGAGGCTCCTGCACGCCCGCCGTGTTGCGGGTGAGCGCAGTGGCCGAAGCGGCGGGCGTGCCGTCCTCCTCCCTGGTCTGCGAGGGCTTTGTCGGCCAGGCGGGCACCACTGCCGTCGGGCTCGGCATGCCGAACCTGCCGCTGGCGCCGGTGGCGGGCCACGTCGATACCCAGACCGACAACGAGCTCCGCTCCCATGTGCTGGGCGAGACGCTGGACGCCGTGATCGCGAACCTCACGGAAGCGCCGGCCGCGGCGGTCGAGACGGTCGAGCCGCAGCCGCGCGACATCGTGTTCGAAGGCAGCTTCGAGGAGGTGAACCGCCTCTTCTACGAGAACCGCTGGTCGGACGGGCTGCCGGTGGTGCCGCCCTCGGTGGAGAAGATCGAGCGTTTCCTTGCCTTCTCGGACCGGCCGGCGGACGCCGTGATCGGCAAGATCCCGCCCGACAACCGGGCCGCGACGGTCTGGAATGTGGCGGCGAACGGCGTCATGGCCGGCTGCCGGCCGGAATACATGCCGGTGCTGGCGGCGCTGGCCGAGGCGATGGCGGACCCCGAATACGGCGTGGAGCATTCCGGCAACACGCCGGGCGCGGAGACGCTGATTACCGTCAACGGCCCGATCGCGAAGGCGCTCGACTTCAATTGCGAGCAGGGCGCGCTGCGCGACGGCTTCCAGGCCAACACCTCCATCGGGCGCTTCTGGCGGCTCTACCTGCGCAATGTCGCGGGCTTCATCCCGCACCAGACCGACAAGGGCACCTTCGGCAACACCTGGCGGGTGGCGCTCGCCGAGAACGAGGAGGTGCTGGGACGCATCGGGTGGCCGAACACGGCGGCCGATATGGGCCTGCCGGAAGGCGCCAATGCGGTCACCATCTCGCGCTATACCGGCGGCAATGTGGTGACCTCCGTCTTCGGTCGCCGCGCGGAGGAGATGCTGCCCTATCTGGCGGACGCGCTGGTCAAGCAGTCCGGCTGGGAGCTGGTGTTCACGGTCGGCATGGCGACCGGCGCCTACCGGCCGCTGCTGGTGCTCTCGCCGATCCTGGCCGAGACCATCGCCGGCTCCGGGTTCTCCAAGGACGACCTCCGCGACTGGCTTTACGAACATGCGCGGATGCCGGCCCGGAAGTTCGAGAACTACCTGTCCGGCTGGACCAACCTGGTGCCGGGCCGCCGCTCGCTGAAGGAGTTGGTCGCGGTCGGCAAGGCGCCGCAGGTCTTCGCCGAGTCCGACGATCCCGGCCGCATGGTGCCTATCGTCTGCGAGCCGGACGATTTCACGATCGCGGTGGCGGGCGACCCGTTGCGCACCAACGCCTATGTGTTCGCGCATAACGGTATCCTCGGCTTCCCCGTGAGCCGCGAGATCGACCTGCCGGCGGACTGGCAGGCCCGGCTGGCCAATGCCGGATGAACGCGGGGGACAGCGGTCGGCCGCATTGCGGTCCGTGTCCGGCCGCCCCGGTTTAGGTTCGAGGAAGCGGGCCGATGCCGATTTCCGTTACCAAAGCGAAGGGACGTTCGGCTGAGCTGGTCCGCCGCGCGGCTGCGCCGGGATAGCCGGGATGCAGGCTACTGCCTGCAAACCGCTCGCTGGCCCAAATGCGGCCCGCAGCCGGGACTTCCGCCATGACGGGGATGGCCCGCCAAAGTGACCGCGGTCGATACTTCCGCGCTGACGGCGGTTCTGCCGGGCGGCCTGCATGGATGCTCCGGCGGCGATGACCGGCTCCCCCGGACCGCCAGCAGGCAATTGAGGACATGAGCGGCATGGGCGCGGCGCTCTGGCTGCTGATACCCGCGGGGCAGCGGGCGAACGGGGACTGGATCGACGACACGCTCGTCCGGAGGGCGCGCGAGAAGGGAATGACCGCCCGGCTGACGGCGGCCGGGCGGTTCCCCCGGCAGCGGGTGGAGGTGCTGCGGGCCGGTGACGCAAGCGCGCTCTACTACCGGCGCGGCTGGACCGACGGCCTGCCCATCGTGCCGCCGACGCTCGACCGGGTGGACGCCATGCTGCGCGGCGCCGCGAGCGGGCGAAACGAAAGCCTCGGCGAACTCGATCCGCTGAAGGGCGTGGCGACGGTCGAGCGCGTGGCGGCCAACGCCGTCATGGCCGGCTGCGCGCCGGCGCATTTCCCGGTCGTGCTGGCCGCCGTGGAGGCGGTGGCGGACCCCGCCTTCAACCTGCGCGGGGTGCAGACCACCGACGAGAATGTGGCGCCGCTGATCCTTCTGAGCGGGCCGGTCGTCGAGCGGCTGGAGGTCAATGCCGGCTTCGGCATGCTGGGGCCGGGCTGGCAGGCCAATGCCGCCATCGGCCGCGCGGTCAGGTTCGTGATGAACAATATCGGCGGCGGCTGGCCGGAAGCCGTCTCCTTCGCCGGGCTCGGCCAGCCGGGCCGCTACACCATGGTACTGGCGGAGAACACCGCCGCCAACCCGTGGGAGCCGCTGCATGAGGAACTCGGCGGCGGGAACGTGCTGGCGCTGATGCGCGCGGAGACAGCCATCAATGTAACCGGCGGGCTGGACGACCTCGCCAGCGTGATGGGCTCCGCCGCCTCGGCGTTCAACATCGCCTGGCAGGGCAAGGCGGCCGTCGTGCTCGCGCCCTTCGTGGCGCAGGAGCTGGCGGCGCTGGGCTGGTCGAAGGCCGACGCGAAGGAGGCGCTCTGGCGGCGGGGGCGGATGCCGCGCGCCGATTTCGACAGGCTCTGGCTGCGCACCCGTCTGCTCGGCGGCGCGCGCTGGCCGGACTGGACGGAGGGGCAGGAGGCGGTGCCGGCCGTGGCGCGGCCGGAGGATATCGTGCTGATCGTCGCGGGCGGCGACATCCCGATTCCGCAATGCGCCTGGTTCCCGTCCTGGGGCTTCCCGCCCTGCTGCATCGTCAGGGAGATCGGCGGATGAGGCCGCTCGACCTGGCGGTGGTCGGCGGCGGCGCGGCGGGGCTCGCCGCGGCGGACGAGGCGGTCTCGCACGGCCTCGAGGTGGCGCTGTTCGAGTCCGGGCTCTATGGCGGACTCGTCGCCAATGTGGACGCGCTCGACGGCTGGCCGGGGGCGGTCGGCGGCGCGGAACTGGCCTTCGCATGGAAGGACCGTCTGGCGGCCGCCGGCGTGCGGTTCCACGAGGAGCATGTGCAGGCCGTCCGCGCGCAGGGGCGCCGCCAGATTGTGGAGACGGCCGGTGGGGGACGCCACCGGGCGAAAGCAGTTGTCGCCGCGACGGGCGCCAGGCTTCGCCGGCTGGGCGTGCCGGGCGAAGAAGCGTTGACCGGGCGCGGCGTGTCGCAATGCGCGTTCTGCGACGCAGGCTTCTTCAGGGACGCCGATGTGGCGGTGGTCGGCGGCGGCGATGCGGCCCTGCAGGAAGCCCTGCATCTGGCGGGTTATGCGCGCTCGATCGCGATGATCGTGCGAGGCAACCGCCTTTCGGCGCGGCCGGGCTATGGCGCCCGGGCGGCGGCGGACCCGAAATTCCGCTTCCACTGGAACAGCGAGGCGGCCTCCATCGACGGCGAGAGTGGCGTCGAGGGGGTGACGCTCGCAGACGGGCGGCGGCTGGAGGTCTCGGGCGTGTTCGTCTTCATCGGTCTGGAGCCGGTCGCCGCGCTGGCGGGGGAGGGCGTGTTCGCCGCCGGCGCCGTCCGCCGCGGCGGCTCGCTCGCCGAGGCGATGGCGGACGGGCAGCGCGCGGCGCGGGAGGCGGCCGCTGCGCTCAGGCGATAAGCGGGCGGACCTCCTCGGCGAAGCGGTGCAGGCCCTCGATGCGCATGGGCTGGTCGCCGATGAAATCGAGGTTGAAGTGGCGCACGCCGGCCTTGTGGAAGGCGGCGATCTTCCCGGCGATGTCAGCGGGCGTGCCGAGCGCCGCATAGCGCGCGGCGGGCTTGCGGAAGTCCATCGCATAGCGCTTCGAGAGCAGGTCCGCCGCCCGGTCCAGCGCCGTCTCGTAGGTCTCGTCGATGCAGCAGAACAGCAGGTGCGAGGTGCCGAAGGTCCCGATCTCGCGCCCCGCCTCCTCGGCGGCTGCAGCGATGGTCCCGAGCGCATCCGAGAACATCTCCGGTGTGACCACATAGGACATGTAGCCGTCGGCCATGCGGCCCGCGCGCCGGAGCGCCGCCGGCTGGCGCCCGCCGCACCAGATCGGCGGCCCGCCGGGGGTGAAGGATGCTGGCTGCATATGCACTTCGGAAAACGGGAAGAAGCGCCCGTCATGGGAAACCGGTGCGCCGCTCCACAGCTTCCGCAGCACCTCGATGGACTCGGTCATGCGCGCGCCGCGTTCGCCCGGCGGCACGCCGGCAAGCTCCCATTCGCGCGGGAATTCGCCGCCGAGACCGACGCCGAAGACGAAGCGGCCCTCCGCCAGATGATCGAGCGACGCCGCCTGCTTGGCCACCGGCGCGGGATGGCGCAGCGGCAGCAGATAGACCGCGCTTCCGACGGTGAGCCGGGACGACAGAGCGGCTGCGTATGAAAGCTGCACGAACGGGTCGAGGATCGGCGAGGTAAAGGCCAGATGGTCGCCGACCCAGATCGAGTCGAATTCCAGCCGGTCCAGGAGCGCGACCGTCTTGCGGGCAAGCGCCGGCGTCGGCAGGCGTGTCATCAGTCCGAAGCGCATCCGGTCGTCCAGCGGCAGACTCATCGCCAGCGTCCCTCCTCCATCGTTTCATGCCATATTTAGCCGCTCGCGAAGCGCGCCGGGAGGGGGCAGGCCGCCGACCGAGTTCGTGCCGCTGCGACCGCCCGGTGGTGGATGCTGTCAGTTTGTTCGCAAAACTTGAAATAATTCCCGATTGAGAGCTTGATATCCGTAAAACTGTAGTAGAATAAGAACAGGACGAAGCGGCGTCCGCGGACCGCTTCGCCCTGCGCCGGCGCGAAAAACGACCCCAACGGAACGGGTAGGGAGGACCGATGAGCAATGCTCCCGTCGTCGTCCCTGGCGCTGCGGAGCAGCGGGCCGGGACCTTGATGCCCATACGCCGCCCTTGCCGTGCGAGGCCTCGGCGCCCCCGCTTTCGCGGGCGCAGACAGGGCCGGGGCGACGCAATCGGGGTCGGGGCGGTGAAAAAAGAAGGGAACGGGGGCGGACCATGACAAAACATGACACTTCATGACATATCCGCGGGGGCCTTGCCGCGGCCGCCGGCGATGACAGGAAGGACTCCGTGCTGTAGAATGAGGCGACCGGGAACGCCACGCATCGCGGCCGCTGCGGGCTGGAGGAAGAGCGTCGATGTCAGGCTGGTTTGCGTGGGCCGTGGCGAACCCGGCGGCTGCGACCGCGCTGGCGACGAGGGCGCTGGTGGTCGTCGGCATCCTGATCGGCGGCGGACAGATCGCCGTCGTCCGGTGGGGCATCCGCAGCATGATGCGAAGCGAGGAAGCACTCGAACGCGACCGCTGGCGCCGGAAAATGATGGAGGCCCGCGCCAGGGGCAGCCAAGAAGCGGCCGACTGGCGCGACGAAGCCATCCGCGCGCGGCGTGCGCCGATCGAGCCGATCGAACGGACGGCCCCGCCCGCGTTGGCGGAATGAGCGCTGCGCTGCCGCATCGTCCGGCCCGGCCGGGCCGCCGTCCGCATCCGGGACCTTCATGATCTACCTTCAATTGCTCGGCGGCTTCGTGCTTCTCCTCGGCGGGGCGGAGTTCCTGGTGCGCGGCGCAGTGCAGCTTGCGGCCCGGTTCGGGGTCTCGCCGCTGATCGTCGGGCTTACCGTGGTCGCCTATTGCACCACCATGCCGGAGCTGTTCGTCAGCCTTGAAGCGGCGTTCCGGGGCGCGCCCGGCATCGCCGTCGGCAACATCGTCGGCAGCAATATCTGCAACCTGCTTCTGATCCTCGGCGCGGCGGCCTGCGTCTATCCGCTGGCCGTCGAACCGCGCGAGGTCCGGTTCGAGGGCTGGGCGGTCATGGGCGTGACGCTGCTGTTCCTCGCGCTCGCACTGACCGGGAGCCTGAGCCTGTTCGACGGCGTGTTGCTGCTGGTCTGCCTCGCAGCCTTCACCGCGGTCTCCTATCGGCGCGCCCGAAGCGGTCATGGCGCGCCCGAAGTGGAAGAGACGGCGACAGGCCGGCCGCTCTGGATGGTGCTGGGCACGCTCGCCATCGGCCTCGGCTGCGTCATTGGCGGGTCGAACCTGCTGGTCGGGGGCGCCATCGGCCTCGCCCGCGCGATCGGCGTGTCGGAGGCAGTGATCGGCGTCACCGTCGTGGCCGTCGGCACCTCACTGCCGGAACTCGCCACGGCGGTCGTCTCCGCCTACCGGCGCCATCCGGAGGTGGCCGTCGGCAATGTGCTCGGGGCCAATATCTTCAACCTCCTCGCCATCGGCGGCGTGGTGGCGACCGTCCACCCGCTGGATGTTCCGGGGCGTCTGCTCGACCTCGCCGTGTGGGTGATGCTGGCCGCGACGGTTGCGCTCGTCTCCTGGATGATGGTCCGGGGACGGTTCGGGCGCCCGGCGGGCTTGCTGTTCCTTGCCGTCTACGGCGTTTATGTTGCCGTGGAGTATGGACCGTTGGCCGGCGCGGGATAGGCGCATGGCGGAAGAACAAGCCGAACTGGAGGCGCCGCAGCGGCTGGCCGGGGGAATCGAGGCGGTTCGCCGGCATCTGCGCGTCATGCCGTTGACGCCGGGCGTCTATCGGATGATCGACCGGCGCGGGCAGGTGCTCTATGTCGGCAAGGCGCGGTCGCTGCGCCGGCGCATCTCCGCCTATGTCCGGCCGGACAACCAGCCCTACCGCATCCGACGCATGATCTCCGAAACCGCCTCCATGGAGGTGGTGACGACGCATACGGAGGTCGAGGCGCTGCTCCTGGAGATCAATCTCATCAAGGAGTTGCGCCCCCGCTACAATGTGCTGCTGCGGGACGACAAGAGCTTTCCCCATATCCTGATCGCGCGGGACCACGACTGGCCGCGCATCCTCAAGCATCGCGGGGCGCGGTCGCGGCCGGGAGAGTATTTCGGCCCCTTCGCCTCGGCGGGCGCGGTGAACCGGACGCTGACCGCGCTCCAGCGCGCCTTCCTGCTCAGGTCCTGCTCGGATGCGGTATTCCGCAGCCGTACCCGGCCCTGCCTGCTCCACCAGATCAAGCGCTGCTCGGCCCCCTGCGTCGGGCGGGTCACCGGGGAGGACTACGAGGCGGCCATCGGGGAGGCGCGCGCCTTCCTCTCGGGCCAGAGCCAGGCCGTCCAGCAGGCGTTTTCGGAGCGCATGCAGGCGGCGAGCGACGCGCTGGAGTTCGAGACGGCGGCGCTCTACCGCGACCGCATCCGGGCGCTGACCCGCGTCCAGGCGCATCAGGACATCAATGTCGAGGGCGTGGGCGACGCGGATGTGATTGCGGCCCATTTCGAGGGCGGACAGGCCTGCATCCAGGTGTTCTTCTTCCGCGCCGGGCAGAATTTCGGCAACCGCGCCTATTTCCCGACGGGCAGCCGCCACTACGATCCGGCCCGGTTCCTCGCAGCCTTTGTCGGCCAGTTCTACAGCAACAAGCCGCCGCCGCGCCGCATCCTGCTGAGTGCGCGCCCGGCCGAGGACGCGCTGCTGGCCGAGGCTCTGAGCCTCAAGGCCGGCCGCCGCATCGATCTGCGCTGGCCGATGCGCGGCGCCAAGCGCAAGCTCGTCAATCATGCGCTCGCCAATGCCCGCGAGGCGCTGGCGCGCCGCTCGGCGGAGAACGCCACGCAGCGCAGCCTGCTCCAGCGTGTGGCCGAGCTGTTCGACCTGGAGGGTCCGCCGGAGCGCATCGAGGTCTATGACAACAGCCATATCCAGGGCCGGAACGCGGTCGGCGGCATGGTCGTCGCCGGGCCGGAAGGGCTGGTTCGCAATGCCTACCGCAAGTTCAACATCAAGGGCGACGCGGCGCCGGGCGACGATTTCGCAATGATGCGCGAGGTCTTGCGCCGACGGTTCTCGCGCGCGCTGAAGGAGGATCCGGAGCGCGCCGGCGGCTCATGGCCCGACCTCGTGCTGATCGATGGCGGCGCGGGGCAGCTTTCCTCGGCGCAGAGCGTTCTCGCGGAACTCGGCATCGAGGACCTGCCGCTGGCCGCCATCGCCAAGGGGCCGGACCGCAATGCCGGGCGCGAGCGCTTCTTTGCGGACGGGAAGCCGTCCTTCTCCCTGCCGCAGCACGACCCCGCATTGCACTTCCTGCAACGCCTCCGCGACGAGGCGCACCGCTTCGCCATCGGCGCCCACAGGGCGCGCCGCGCCAAGACCGTCCGGCGGTCGCCGCTGGACGACGTGGCCGGCATCGGCGCGGCGCGCAAGCGGGCGCTGCTGCACCATTTCGGCTCTGCGCGAGGTGTGGAAGGCGCCGGCTTCGAAGACCTGCTGGCCGTGCCCGGCATCTCGAAAACGGTCGCGAAACGCCTCTACGACCATTTCCACCCGGAGGGGTAGCAGCCTCACCAGAGCGCGCGGGTGAGGTCGCTGAGGGAGATCTTCTGCCGGCCGTCCGCGTCGAAATTCTCCGGCGCGAGCCATTGGGCGTGGGCGGCGCGGACGGCGGGCCATTCCTCGTCCGTCAGGGAGAACCAGGCGGTGTCGCGGCTGCGGCCCTTGACGATCAGGTGGTTTAGGAAGATGCCTTCGTAGCGGAAGCCGAGGCGGAGCGCCGCGGAGCGCGAGCCGGCGTTCAGGGCATTGCACTTCCATTCGAGCCGCCGGTAGCCGCGCGTCTCGAGCGCATGGCGCATCATCAGCGACAGCACCTCGGTCGCGCGGATATCCCGCTGCCAGGCGCGGCCGAACCAGATATTGCCGATTTCCCCGACTCCGGCCGCCGGCCTGATCTCCATGAAGCTGCCCATGCCGCCGGGCCGGCCGGTGCTCCGGTCGCGATAGACCATGAAGAGCGGGTCGGTCGAAGCGGCGCATCCGACAAGCCATTCATGCACGGCGTCCGCGTCGGCGAACGGGCCGTAGCCGAGATAATCCCAGATACGGTCGGGCTCCTCGCCTTCGATTCCGATGGCGTAGATGCCGGCAGCGTCCCGGTCCGGGTCCACGGGTTCCACGACAGTTCCGGGGCCGGTGAGCACGCTGCCCTCGAACCCCTCCCAATGGCGCTGCGCCACTTCTGCATTGCCGATGGGCCGGCGCCCGGCCGCGCTCGCCCGTTCCCGTTCGCTGGCCATCCCCGCTGTCCTTCCTGTCGATGGGCAAGGATAGCGGGAAAGCCGGATTGCCGCTAAGGTCTCCCGCGACGATCTCGGGGGAGACAAGCGATGCGGCTCGGCATCACGCTCGGCTACAGCGGCGGCGACATGGCGGACAAGGTAGCGCTCGTGCAGGAGGCCGAACGCCTCGGCTACGAGATGTGCTGGACTTCGGAGGCCTGGGGCACGGACGCGATCTCCCCCGCCGCCTGGATACTTGCGCAGACCTCGCGCATCAAGGTCGGCACGGCGATCATCCAGATGCAGTCGCGCTCGCCGGCGCTGGCGGCCATGACCTCGATGACGCTGCAGGAGATGTCCGGCGGGCGTTTCGTGCTGGGCATCGGCCCGTCGGGGCCGCAGGTGATCGAGGGCTGGCACGGCGCGCCGTTCGGTAAGCCGCTGGCGCGCACCCGCGAATATATCTCGATCATCCGCCAGATCCTGAAGCGCGAAGGCGTGCTGGAGCACCATGGCGAGCACTACGACATTCCCTATCACGGGCCGGGCGCCACCGGCCTCGGCAAGCCGCTCAAGACCATCCTGCATCCCGACCCGGACCTGAAAATCTTCACCGCCGCGATCACGCCGGCCGGCGTGCGCACCGCGGCGGAAGTGGCCGACGGGGTGATCCCGGTGTTCATGGACCCCGAGCGCGATGTCTTCGGCGAGCCGATTGCCGAGGGCCTCGCCAGGGCCGGCAACGGCAAGACGGCCGGCGATTTCGAGGTCGTGCCCTTTGTGCCGATTCGCGTCGGCGGCGACCTGGAGGCCTGCCGCGCCCCGGTGCGCGACCATCTGGCCTTCTATGTCGGCGGCATGGGCGCGCGCGACAAGAACTTCTACAACGACTACGTCGCCCGCATGGGCTACGAGGGCGAGGCGCGCAAGGTGCAGGACCTGTTCCTCTCCGGCCAGCGCAAGGAGGCGAGCGCCGCGCTGCCGGACGAGCTGGTGGACGGCGTGGCGCTGCTCGGCGACAAGGCGCGCATCCGCGACCGCCTCGGCGCCTGGAAGGACGCCATCGCCGCCGGCCGCATCGCCGGCATCGCGCTGACCGGCGCCACACCCGAGGCGATCCGCGTGCTGGCCGAGGCGGCCGCCTGAGCGGGCAGGGCGGCGGGCTGCCGGTTCAAAATTATGAAATAATTCATGAGCAAGACGTGGCCGCGGGGAAACTGCGGTTATATATCGCGGAAGGACGGGAGCGGCATCCACGCGAGGTCGCGCTTACCAAGCGGGAAGGGGTTTTCCGTCCCCCTCTCGTCCCGATCGGCGCCCGCCTTTCCCGCCTGCATCCCGAGTAGCAGCGCCAGCCGCGTATCGAGGGAGGGCGGCGGCTTCGGGGCGGTCCCCCTCTTCGACAAGCTCAGGACAGTCCTTCCGATACGAGCCCGCACGGCGGGCGCTACTCGGGATGAGGGAGGGGCGGCCCTTGGCCTCCTCCCTTGTCCACACGCCGTGTGCGGCCGATTCGGGCATTGAAATGTTATATTGTATCTTTATGTTATATTATCCCATCGACATCGAGCTTCCGGGGAGGAGCCTTGTCGCTAGGGAACGCGGAGGAGGACGATTTATGCGCGGGTTTGCGAGGTTTGTGCGTTTGGCGGCCATCGGGTTGCCGGTCCTGTTGGCCGCCCCGGCGGCGGGGGCGCAATCGGGGCCGCCGACGGCGGGGACGCTGGCGGCGGAGATCGACGCCCTGAAGCAGGATTACGAAAAGCGCATCGCGGCGCTGGAAGCGCAGGTCGCCGCGATGAAGGCCCAGGCCCCGGCCGCGGAAGGCAAAGCCGCCCCGACGATCCGGCGGGCCGGCGACAACAGCTTCAACCCGGCCATCGGCGTCGTGCTGAACGGCATGTTCTCGGACTACTCCGAGGACAGTTCCAGCCTGCCGGGATTTGCGCTCGGCCATGAGTCGGAGCGCCCCGGCAAGGGCCTTTCCCTCGGCCACAGCGAAGTGGCGATGTCGGGCAATATCGACGACAAGTTCCGGGGGGGCCTTACGCTCGGCCTCGGCGCCCATGACGGCGAGACGGAGGTCGAGCTCGAGGAAGCCTATGTCCAGACCCTGCCCGGCTCCGGCCTGCCGGACGGCGTGCGGCTCAAGGCGGGCCGGGCGCTCTGGACCTTCGGCTACCTGAACGAGCAGCACGCCCATGGCGACGATTTCGCCGACCGCCCGCTCCCCTACCGGGCGTTCCTCGACGGCGCCTATAACGATGACGGCGCGGAGCTGTCCGTCGTGCTTCCCGGCGCCCTCTACAAGGAGGTCGGCGCCGGCCTCTTCCGCGGCGGCGACACGCCCTTCGGCGGTTCGGAGAGCGGCCGCGAGGCGTGGTCCGCCTATGCGCGGCTGGGCGGCGACCTTGGCCGCGATTCGGCATGGCGGATCGGCGCCTATCTTCTGGACGGAGAAGCGCATGACCGGAAGATCGGGGGCCATGCGCATGGCGAGGAGGAAGAACATGGCGCTGGCCATGACGAGGAGGAAGAACATGGCGCTGGTCATGACGAGGAGGAAGAACATGGCGCTGGTCATGACGAGGAGGACCATGCTCATGCCGAGTTCTTTTCCGACGGCGCGTTTACGGGCGACACGCGGCTCTTCGGCGTGGATTTCCGCTACGCCTGGGCGCCGACGGGCAATGCGCGGGACAGCGAGCTGACCCTCCAGGGCGAGTATTTCCGCCGCCGCGAATCGGGCGAATACACGCTGGAAGAGGAACACTGCGAAGATCCGAGCGCAGATTCCGACGAACCCCACGGCCATGACACCTGCGAAACCAAGCGCTTCGATGGCGACGCCAGCGGCTGGTATGCGCAGGCTATCTACAAGTTCCTGCCGCGCTGGCGGACCGGCGTCCGCTATGCCCGCCTCTCGCCGCCCGACGATGCGGAGGTGGGCTACGACCTCTCCACCGTCAGCGCCATGCTGGACTGGACCAACAGCGAGTTCGGGCGCGTGCGGCTGCAATACAACCGCGACTCCTTCGGCGGCGCGCGCGACGACCAGGTCATCCTGCAATATGTCATGAGCCTCGGCGCCCATGGCGCGCACGGCTTCTGAGCCGTGCGGGCGATGCGGATGGCGCTGGCGGGCGCGCTCGCGGCCGCCTTGCTGGCGCCGGCGGCGGAGGCGCAGGTCCGCGTCCTCGCCTGCGAGCCGGAATGGGCGGCGCTCGCGGCGGAAATCGGCGGCGATGACGTCATCGTGCATTCGGCCACCCATGGCGGCCAGGATGCGCACCACATACGCGCCCGGCCGAGCCTGATCGCGAAGGCGCGCGGCGCGGACCTCCTGTTCTGCTCCGGCGCCGGGCTCGAGGCCGGCTGGCTGCCGCTCCTGCTGGAGAGGGGCGCGCGGCGCATCGTCCAGCCGGGCCAGCCGGGGCACATCATGGCGGCGGACCATGTAGAGGTGCTGGAGCGGCCGGAGGCAGTGGACCGCAGCATGGGCGACATCCACCCGGAAGGGAATCCGCATGTCCATCTCGACCCGCGCAACATCGCCGTTCTCGCGGAGGTGCTGGCCAGCCGCCTCGCGCACATCGACCCGGACCGGGCGGCGGCCTACCGGCAGCGCCTCGCGTCCTTCCGGGCCCGCTGGGCCGCCGCCATGGAAGGCTGGCGCAAGCGGGCGGAGGCGCTGCGCGGCATGAAAGTGGCCGTCCACCACAAGGCGTGGGTCTATCTGGTCGGCTGGACGGGGTTGGAGCGGGTCGCGGCGCTGGAGCGGGTGTCGGGCGTGCCGCCGACCGCGTCGCATCTGGCGGACGTGCTCGAAGCGGTGCGGGGCAGCGGCGCCAGGGCCATTCTTCGCGCGCCCTACGACCCCGAAGACGCTTCGGAATGGCTCTCGGGAAGAACCGGGATTCCGGCGGTCGAGCTTCCCTTCACGGTCGGCGGCCGTCCGGAGGCGGGCGACCTCTTCTCATTGTTCGACAGCACGCTGGGCCTGCTGGAGGAGACCCGGGATCGACCCTGACCTGCTGGGCATCCTTGCGCCGGGCCTCGTCGCCGGGCTGGTCGTCGCGGCGGCCCATGCGCCGCTCGGGATCGAGGTCCTCAAGCGCGGCATCGTGTTCATCGACCTCGCCACCGCGCAGGTCGTCGGCCTGGCTGTCATCCTGCTCAATGTCTGGCTGGAGGAGCCGTCCTGGATCCTGCGCCAGGGGGCGGCCTTCGGCGCCGCCGCCGCCATCGCGCTGTTTTTCCGCTGGGTAGAGCGCAAGTCGCCGGAGGAACAGGAAGCGGTTATCGGCAGCAGCTTCGTCGTCGCCGCGTCGGCGGCGCTGCTGGCGCTTGCCGACGATCCCCATGGCGGCGAGGCGCTGCGCCATGTGCTGTCCGGCCAACTCCTGTTCGCGACCTGGGGCGACATCGCGTCCTTCCTGCCGATATACGGCCTCTTTGCGGCGCTCTGGCTGTCGGCGCCTCGTCTTCGCGCCGGCGCCGGGTTCTTCGTGTTGTTCGCCCTTGTCATCACCGCATCGATGCAGCTTGTTGGCGTCTATCTCGTCTTTGCAAGCCTCATCCTGCCGGCTCTGGCCGCCCGCGCCGGCAAGGGCTACATCCATCGGCGCGCCTTTGCGAGCGGCGCCCTGGCCGTGGCCGCGGGCGTCCTGGTGTCGGCGGCCTCCGATCTGCCCGCCGGCCCGCTCCTGGTTGTCTGCCTTGCCGTATCGGCAGCCGCGACGCGCCTGCTTTTCCGGGCCGGCCCTTCGACATGTTCCCGCTGACGTTTCCCGTCCCCACGCGGATGAGAGTTTGTTCGGTAATGTCCCGGGCCGCGGTCCGGGGCCTCGCAAGACGAGGGCGGCGTTCGGGGTGCTGCTGCGCTATCCGCTGCGAATCGCGGACAGGATCGGCGCGATGGCGCGGGCGGCTATGTCGGTCAACTCGTCGGGCGTGCGGTTCTGGATCGGGTGGTCAACGAACACCACGGCCGGGCGCACGCCCATGGCGTCCGCCTGGACCGTCGCCGCATCGCGGAATTCCTCGGTGGCGACAGCGCAGCCGGGAATCCCCAGACGGTCGAGCTCGGCGATGTCATGCAAACTGCACGACGTGCACGAGCCTCAGTCCGCCAGCCCTTCGACAACGATATCGCAGCGCTCCACGAGGTCCTGGATGACGCCGCGCGGGGCGGGCTTGGTGTGCGTCGGCTTGGCGAAGCGCAGCACCTTCAGGTCCTGCGCCGCCAGCCGTTCCTCGACCGAGTCGAGGAATTCTACCGAGCGCTCCTTGCCGATGGAGAGCAGGCCGATGGTAAGGCCGTCGAGACTCGCCGGCGGGACGACGGGCTGGCGCATCGCCGGCTCCGTCTCCGCCGTCGGGTCCCGCATCGCATAGGGTTCCGTCATGTACCGATCTCCTTCGTTACAGGATCGACTTCGCCGGTCATCCGCATTCCGGTCCACCCGCCGACGACCGCCGAGAACAGACCGGCCGGCCCGCCCGCGCGGGCGATCAGGAAGGTGGGTTCGCGGAACTTGTCGACGACTTCGTTCTCCCGGCCGGGTTCCATCCCCTCGGCGAGGCCGCCGGCGCCGCGCACGACCTCGCTTCCCGGCCGCTTCAGGGCGGCCCGGAGGGCTTCGTGGATTTTCGTCCGGCCCCAACCCTCGGCCTTGTAGATGAGGTAGTGCTCCGGCGAGAGCACCAGCAGGGCCCCGCCGAATTCGCAGAGCTTCGGGTGGTTCACATGCCAGAGATAGTGCGCGAGCGAGGTCGTCAGCTCCTTCGCCGTGCGGCTCTTCTGGTCCACGAAGCCGCTCACGCCCTCGCCGTGGAAGAGGGTGACGGCGGACGCGCCCGGCCGGATTCCGCGCGCGACCGAGAGCGGCGTCCAGTCCGGGTCGGTCTCGTCCTCGGCGAAGCAGAAGCTGTATTTGCCGGGATTGCCGAGCGTGGCGCGGTCGATTCCGCCGGGCCTGCCGCCGCCGATATTGCGGACGACAAGCTGGAGCGCCCGGCCGATGGTGGCGTTGGCGCGGTTGCCCTGGCCGAGCGCATTCAGGCCCCAATTCATGCCGATGCGGCGCGCAACCGGCCCGTTGACCACAATCACCGGCCCCGCAAAATGCGTCGTGCAGAGCAGGCCGTGCATCGAGAACGCCGGGTCCAGCGCCGCCTCGACAGCGGCCAGCACGGTCGGGAAGTATTCGGGCCGGCAGCCCGCCATGACGGCGTTGATGGCCGCCTTCTCGACCGTGCAAGGCGCGAGATTGGGCGGAATCTCGCCGATGACCTCGCCGGCAGAGCGCGTCGTGCCGGCCAGCATCCGCGCGACGCGCAGGTCGGTTGGCGGCACGACCGGCAGGCCGTCGGTCCAGCCCCGGTCGAACGCCGCTTCCATCGGATCGTCATGGTCCTCCACGACGATCCGCCGCGCGGAAAGCGGGATATCCCCGAACCGCACCGCCAGTCTTTCCGGCATGCCGAATTCGACCGACAACGACCCGCATCCGGGCCGGTTCTCCGGCAGGTCTTCGCCCAGCTCCGGACGGCCGGCGACTGCGCGCCATTCCGCCTTGTTCCATCCGACGGCGCGCGCGGCCTCCCTGCCGCCGCTGAACCGGATCAGGGTCGGCACGGTCTCGATATCGAGGCGCCAGGAAAGCTCGAGGTCGGCATCGTGCCGGGGCGCTGTCTCCTCCGGAAAGGCCGGGTCGTCCTGCGTGACCGCCACGGCCCCTTCGGCCGCCAGTTCCGCGAGGACCGGCGCAACGAGGACGCAGGTCGGGCAGTCGCGCTTGACCACCGCAAGCAGGCCGTCGGAAGGAAGGGCATCACGCCAGCCTGTCACTCATCCGCCTCCGTTATTGAGCCGCCGGAGCGCCCTGCGCCGAAATCGCATCCGCTTGCAAGGCCTCCGCCATGCGGCGGAGTTCGGCCTTCTGGATCTTGGCGCCATTCGGGCTGTGGGTGACGGGGAAGGCGTCTATCGGGACGGCGCGGACCGGAACCTTGTAGTTGGCCATGGTCTCCCGGCACCAGGCGAGAAGCGCGGCCTCGTCGTAGAAGGCTTCCTTTGCCGGGCGCACGAAGGCGAAGGCGCGGGGCCCGTGCGGCGCGGCGACGCCGACGACCTGGCAGCCGGCCACCGACGGATGCGTCTCGACATGCGCCTCGATCTCGCTCGGGCTGGTGAGGAAGCCGGCGAGGCGCAGCGTGTCGCCCATGCGCGCCTCATAGACGAAGCTGCCGTCGGCGCGCATCCGGCCGGCATCGCCAGTGCGCAGGAATCCGTCCTCGGTCATCGCCGCGGCCGTCGCTTCCGGATTGCCCTCATAGCGGAGGAACAAGCTCGGACAGCGCATTTCGACCTCGCCCGACACCCCCGGCGGGCAGAGTTCGCCGGTCTCCACATTGCGCACCCGCACGACGGCTTCGGGAGCCACCGGATAGCCGCCGCCGGCAAGCCGGTCCTCCAGCGGCGCGTCGATCCGCTGGACCGCCATCAGCGCGCCCACCTCGCTCATGCCGTAGAGGCCAATCAGCGGGACGCCGCGCGCGAGCGCCCGCGCCTCGAAATCCTCCAGCGTCGGGTTGAACAGCGCATAGCCGCAAAGATGCAGGCTGGGGAATGGCTGCGGCTCCTCCCGCAGGGCCAGCATCCCGGCATACATGTCGTCCGTGCCCATGAAATGGGTGACCTTGTGGCGGCGCACCGCTTCGGCGGCCGCGCCCGGCGTGAACAGCGGGGCCAGCACATTCGGCGCGCCGGCCGCCAGCGTCGCCATCATGGTCGAGAAGCCGAACACCCCGCAAAGCGGCGTCGCCTGGTAACTCACCGCGCCCGGGCGGTCCCAGCCGAAGGCGGAGACGCAATCGCGCGCGTGGCGCGTCACCGGCCCCTGGCCGTGCAGCACGAATTTGGGTTTCGAGGTGGTGCCGGAGGTGGTGAAGACATTGCACGGGTCGTCGGGCGTCGCGCGGTCTTCGGCCATCGGCGGAGCCTCGAACAGCGCCCGCACCGCCGTGACCGGCTGACCGGCTATGCGCTCGGGCGCCGGGGCCTCGCCCTCGTCATGGACCAGCACCCGCTCCAGGCCGGCGAGCGCGCCATCGTCGATCTCCGCCAGCAGGCCGGCGAAGTCGATATCCTTGAAGCCCGGCCACATGGCGAGCGCCTTCGCGCCGGACCGCGACAGGATGTCCGCGACTTCGAGCGCCCGGAAGCGGGTATTGACCGCGACGGCCACGGCGCCGAGACGTCCCAGGGCGAAGTAGAGCGCGAGCCAGGCCGGCGCATTCGGCAGCCAGAGCGCGACCTTGTCGCCGCGCCCGACGCCAAGGCCGGCCAGTGCGGAAGCTGCCCGCCGCGACCGTTCCAGCAGATCGGCGTAGCTCCAGGTCCCGCCGGCATGGATGAGCGCCGGCGCGTCTCCCGATCCCGCCGCGACACGCTCGAGCAGCGCGGACAGGGTCTCCCGCATCTCCGTCATGCCCGGACGAAGCGGAGGACGCCGTCGGCGCCCTGCTCGCGCTCGACGCGGCCGGTGCGCCAGAGATTGTGGAGATGCGCGATCGACTCGCCGATGGCGAAGGACTGCTGGTGCAGGTCCAGCGGGCGGTGGAAGAAGACCGGCAGCAGGTCTATGGCGTGCTGCGGTTCGGCCAGGGCGTCGCAGCCGTCGTCGAGGCGGGCCCGGTGGTGGTCGCGCAATTGCGCCAGGCGCTCATGCAGGCCGTAGAACGGCCGGTCGTGGCTGCAAAGCGTGAAGGTGTCGTCGGGCAGATGGGCGAAGGCGCGGGTGCTGTCCAGGAAGTGCTGCAGCGGGTCGCCGTCGGGCTCGACGAAATGCACCGACACATTGGTTGTGATGCGAGGCAGCACCTGGTCGCCCGCAATCAGCAGCTTCGAGTCCGGGCAGGCGAGGCAGACATGCTCGGGCGAGTGGCCGGAGCCGATGATCGCCTGCCACTCGCGCTCCCCGATGCGGATACGGTCGCCATGCTGGACGCGCCGATAGACGATCGGGGGCCGGACCACATTCTGGGCGTAGAAATTGCCACGCCCGCGCATGGCGTCCACGGTCGTCGTGGCCATGCCGTTGCGCCGCCAGAAGCGCAGCATCTCCTCCATGTTGCGTTCGCGCGCATCGAACGCGAAATGCGACCAGAGCCATTCCGACAGGCTCATCCAGAGCTCGGCGTCGGGGAAGCGCGCCAGCAGCCATTGCGCGAGGCCCATATGATCCGGGTGGAAATGCGTGACGATCACGCGGCGGACCGGGCGCCCGGCGAGCAGCGTGCGGATCAGCGTTTCCCAGATGTCCCGCACGCCGTCCTTGTTCAGCCCGCAATCGACGACAGTCCAGCCGTCCCCGTCTTCGAGCAGATACAGGTTGATGTGGTCGAGAACGAACGGCAGCGGCATCCGCACCCACCAGATGCCGTCCGCCACCTGCCGCGCCGCGCCCTCCGGCGGCGGCTCGTCATAGGGGTACTCGACGACGATCCCGCTCACTTGCCGGTTTCTGCCAGCCGGGCCTCCAGGGCGGCGACGCGCGCTTCGAGCCGCTCCTGCTCCATGCGCGCGTTCTGCGCCATTTCCTGCACGGCCTCGAAGTCCTCGCGCCGCACCAGGTCCATCGAGTCGAGAACGCTCTGTATGCGGTCCCGAACCATCGACTCCATTTCGTCGCGAACGGCGCCTGCCGCGCCCGCAGCGCCCGCGGCCACGCGGGCAAGGTCGTCCAGGACACGCTTTCCGGTTTGCATGGGCTCGACTCCGCGCATAGCTTCTCGACCGCGCCGACAGGATGGGCCATGAAATGATGCTTGTCACGGGAGATCGTGCCGGCCGGCGGGGGCCGGCGAAGCCCCGGCCGTGATTCTTCCTGTCGTCCCGTTCCCCCTCATCGACCCGGTCGCGATCGAGCTCGGGCCGCTGGCGATACGCTGGTATGCGCTCGCCTATCTCGTCGGCCTGATCGCCGGCTGGCGGCTTGCGCGCCGGCTTGCCGTCCTTCCGCCCTGTCTCATGCGCGCGGAACGGGCGGACGACCTGCTCGCCTGGATGGTGCTGGGCGTGGTGGCCGGAGGGCGGCTCGGCTATGTGCTGTTCTACAAGCCCGGCTACTATCTCGCGAATCCGGACGAGGCGCTGTTCGTCTGGCAGGGCGGCATGTCGTTCCACGGCGGGCTTGCCGGCGTCGCGCTGGCGGTCTTCCTGTTCGCCCGGCGCCACAAGCTGCCCTTCCTGCGTGTCGGGGATATCGTGGCGGCGGTGGCGCCGCTGGGACTGTTCCTCGGCCGGCTCGCGAACTTCGTCAACGGCGAGCTCTACGGCAGGGCGTCCGATGTCTCCTGGGCGATGGTCTTTCCCTCGGACCCGGCGCAGGCGCCGCGCCATCCGAGCCAGCTCTATGAAGCGGCGCTTGAGGGCCTGGCTCTCGGCCTCGTCATGCTGGCGCTGGCCTCGCGGGAGCGGGTGCGGGCGCGGCCCGGCCTGCTGGCAGGGGTGTTCTTCCTCGGCTACGGGCTCGCGCGGTCCTTCGCCGAGCTCTTCCGCGAGCCGGACGCGCATCTGGGGTTCGTCCTGGGGCCGGTCACGATGGGACAGCTGCTTTGCCTGCCGCTGGTCGTCATCGGCGTTGCGCTGCTGGTCCGGCGTCCGTGAGCGGCGGCCTGGCAGCGCGGCTCGCCCGGCGCATCGAACGCGACGGTCCGGTCCCGCTCGCCGAGTATATGGCGCTCAACAACGCCGCCTGCTATGCCGGCCGCGACCCGTTCGGGCGCGGCGGCGACTTCATCACCGCGCCCGAAATCAGCCAGATGTTCGGCGAGATCCTCGGCCTCTGGTGCGTGGATGCCTGGGAGCGGATGGACCGGCCTGCCGATGTGCTTTTGATCGAGCTCGGGCCGGGGCGCGGCGTGCTGATGGCCGACGCTCTGCGCGCCGCGCGGCTGGAGCCGGCGTTCCGCCCCGAAGTGCATCTGGTCGAGACCTCGCCGGCGCTTCGTTTCCTGCAGCGCGCGCAGGGTTTCGATGCGGTCTGGCACGACGGGGTCGAGACCGTTCCCGGGGGGGCGGCGATCTGGATTGCCAACGAGTTCTTCGACGCCCTGCCGGTTCGTCAATTCGTGCAAATCGGCGGCTCCTGGCACGAGCGGCTGGTGGACCATGACGGCGGCGGCTTCCGCTTCGCCGCGGGCCCGGCCTTGCGCCGCGCCGGGAGCGGCGAGGACGGCGACATGGCGGAAATCTCGCCGGCCGCGACCGGCATGGCTGCGGCATTGGCGGCCCGCCCCGGTTACGGGCTCGCCATCGACTACGGCTATGTCGAGGCGCCGCGCCGGCCGACCGTGCAGGCGGTCAGCGCGCATGTTCCGGTCGATCCATTGTCCCGGCCCGGCGAAGCGGATATGAGCGCGCATGTGGATTTCGCGGCGCTGATGCGCGCGGGGCGCGAGGCGGGCGCGGCGGTCTGGGGGCCGGTGCCGCAGGGGACATGGCTCAGGCGCCTCGGCATCGAGGCCCGCGCCGCCCGGCTCGGCGGCCAGCAGGCCGCGCTGGCCCGGCTGGTCGGCGGCGACGCGATGGGCAGGCTGTTCCGGGTGCTGGCTTTCGGCCCCGCCGGCGAGCCTGCGCCGGCGGGCTTCCGGGACGGGGAGGAGGGAGGATGACGGAAGGGGAAGCATTGGCGGGGCTGGACGGCGTTGCCCACGCCTTCCTGGAGCGCAAGGGGGGCGTCAGCACGGGCCTCTATGCCGGCCTCAATTGCGGTTTCGGCTCCGGCGACGACCGGGACGCGGTGAGCGAGAACCGGCGCCGCGCGCTCGCGGAGGTCGGCGCGGACCGTCTGGCGACGCTCTGCCAGGTCCACAGCGCCGAGGCCGTCGCCCTGACCGAGCCGCCGAAGGGCCTGCGGGCGGACGGCATGGCGACCGACCGTCCGGGCCTGGCGCTCGGCATCCTGACGGCGGACTGCGCGCCCGTGCTGTTCGCGGACGCGCGGGCGGGCGTCGTCGGGGCGGCTCATGGCGGCTGGCGCGGCGCGCTCGCCGGCATTGCCGAATCGGTGCTGGAGCGGATGGAACGGCTCGGCGCGCAGGCGGGCCGGACGGTCGCCGCCGTCGGCCCCTGCATCGGGCAGGCCTCCTATGAGGTCGGCCCGGAGTTCCGGGCCCGGTTCGAGGCGGCAGGCCCGGACAACGCAAGGTGGTTCGCCCCGGCCGGGCGCCCCGGCCATTTCCGGTTCGACCTCGCCGGCTATGTCGCGATGCGGCTGGAGCGCGCCGGCCTTGCGGCGGTCTCCATCGCTCGGGCCGATACCTGCGCCGAGGCCGAACGGTTCTTCAGCTACCGGCGCGCCTGCCTGAACGGCGAGCCCGACTACGGGCGCCAGTTGGCGCTGATCGCGCTGCGCCGCTGACCGCTAACTCGCCAGCCGCTCCGCCCGGCCGAGCGAGGCGGCGAGGTAGCGCGCGGTGTGGCTCTCCGGCGCGTCGAGCACCTCCTCCGGCGTGCCGGCGGCCACGATGCGCCCGCCGCCGGCGCCGCCCTCGGGGCCGAGATCGACGATCCAGTCCGCCGTCTTGACGACCTCCAGATTGTGCTCGATGACGATGACCGTGTTGCCGGCATCCACGAGGGCGTGCAGCACTTCGAGCAGCTTGCGCACATCCTCGAAATGCAGGCCGGTGGTCGGTTCGTCGAGAATGTAGAGCGTGCGCCCGGTCGAACGCCGGGAGAGCTCCTTGGCGAGCTTGACGCGCTGCGCCTCGCCGCCGGAGAGCGTCGTCGCCTGCTGGCCGATCCTGATATAGCCGAGGCCCACCCGGCGCAGCGTCTCCAGCTTGCCATAGACCGCCGGCACCGCCCGGAACAGCTCGACGCCTTCCTCGACCGTGAGGTCCAGCACATCGGCGATCGACCGGCCGCGGAAGCGCACCTCCAGCGTCTCCCGGTTGTAGCGCCGGCCTCTGCAGGTCTCGCACTCGACATAGACATCGGGCAGAAAGTGCATCTCGATCTTGATGACGCCGTCGCCCTGGCAGGTTTCGCAGCGCCCGCCCTTGACGTTGAAGGAGAAGCGGCCCGGCTTGTAGCCGCGCGCCTTCGCTTCGGGCAGTCCGGCGAACCAGTCCCGGATCGGCGTGAACGCGCCGGTATAGGTGGCCGGGTTCGAGCGCGGCGTGCGCCCGATGGGCGACTGGTCGATGTCGATGACCTTGTCCACGAGATCGGCGCCCTCGATCCGCTCATGCGGGGCGGCCGCGCCGCGCGCGCCGTGGAGATGCCTGGCGAGCGCCTTGTAGAGCGTTTCCACCACCAGGGTGGACTTGCCGCCGCCGGAAACGCCGGTGACGCAGGCGAAGACGCCCAACGGGAAGACGGCGTCGATTTCCTGGAGGTTGTGGCCGCCCGCGCCCCTGACGACCAGCCGGCGCCCGTTGCCCGGCCGCCGCCAGTGCGGGATTTCGATGCGCCTTCGGCCGGTCAGATATTGCGCCGTCAGGCCGTCTCCCTGCGCGACCACCTCTTCCGGCAGGCCTTCGGCCACGACATGGCCGCCATGCACGCCGGCGCCGGGGCCCATGTCCACAAGGTAGTCGGCGCTGCGGATCGCTTCCTCGTCGTGTTCGACGACGATGACGGTATTGTCGAGGTCGCGCAGGCGGCGGAGCGTCGCCAGCAGCCGGTCGTTATCGCGCTGGTGCAGGCCGATGGAGGGCTCGTCGAGCACATAGAGCACGCCGGTCAGGCCGGAGCCGATCTGCGAGGCGAGCCGGATGCGCTGGCTCTCCCCGCCGGAGAGCGTGCCGGACGCCCGGTCGAGGGACAGATATTCGAGCCCGACATCGTTCAGGAACCCCAGCCGGTCGTTGATTTCGCGCAGGATGCGGTCGGCGATCTCGCGTTGTTTCGCCGTCAGCGCGTCCGCCAGCCGGGCGAACCAGCGGCCAGCCTCGCCGATGGAAAGCGCAGCGATATCGGAAATATCGCGCCCGTCGATCCGCACGGCGAGGGCTTCGGGCCGGAGGCGCTTGCCGCCACAGGTTTCGCAGGGGCGGGACGCCAGGTATTTCGACAGCTCCTCGCGCACCCAGGCGCTGTCGGTTTCCCGCAGACGGCGTTCCAGATTGACGATGACGCCCTCGAACGGCTTGGTGACCTTGTAGTTCCGCAGGCCGTCGTTATAGGCCATTGTCACCGGCTCGTTCCCGGAGCCGTAGAGCACCGCGCGGCGCACCTCCGGCGGCAATTCGCGCCAGGGCGTGTTCACATCCACCTCGTAATGGCGCGCGAGGCTCCTCAGGGTCTGCTGGTAGTATTTCGCGGTCGTGTTCTTCCAGGGCGCGACGGCGCCGCGCCTCATGCTGAGCCCATCATCCGGCACCACGAGCGACTCGTCCACATGGCGCCGGTTGCCGAGGCCGTCGCAGGCCGGGCAGGCGCCTGCCGGGTTGTTGAACGAAAACAGGCGGGGCTCGATCTCCTCGATGGTGAAGCCCGAGACGGGGCAGGCGAACCGGGCCGAGAAGAGGATGCTCTCGCCCGTCCGCACATCCTCGACCGAGGCCAGGCCGTCGGCGAGTTCGAGCGCCGTCTCCAGGCTGTCCGCCAGCCGGTTGCCGAGATCGGGGCGGACCGCGATCCGGTCCACGACGATGGCGATATCGTGCTTGACGTTCTTGCGGAGCGCCGGCGCTTCCTCGATGTCGTAGAGTTCGCCGTCGATCTTGACCCTCTGGAAGCCGCGCCGCCGGTAGTCCCCGAGTTCCTTGCGGTATTCTCCCTTGCGGCCGCGCACGACCGGCGCCATCAGCAGGAGGCGGGAGCCTTCCGGAAGGGACTCGATCCGGTCGGCCATCTGGGAAACGCTCTGGCTTTCGATGGGCAGCCCGGTCGCCGGCGAGTAGGGGATGCCGACCCTGGCCCAGAGCAGGCGCATATAGTCGTAGATCTCGGTGACGGTGGCGACGGTCGAGCGCGGGTTTCGCGAGGTCGTCTTCTGCTCGATGGAGATCGCCGGCGACAGGCCTTCTATCGAGTCGACATCGGGCTTGCGCATCAGCTCCAGGAACTGCCGCGCATAGGCGGAGAGGCTTTCCACATAGCGGCGCTGGCCCTCGGCATAGATGGTGTCGAAGGCGAGCGAGGACTTGCCCGAGCCGGAAAGCCCGGTGACGACGATCAGCCGGCCGCGCGGCAGCGACACATCGACCGATTTCAGATTGTGCTCCCGGGCGCCGCGAACGACGATCCGGCGAAGCTGGGACGCGCCTGTCATGATGGGGATGATTTTAGGCCGAACCGCTCCGGCATAGAAGCCGGGGCGAAGTTCCGCCGCACCGCTGCAAGTCCGGCCTTCCCCGGTCCGCCGCCCCGGCCGGAGCGAAGCGGAAAGCCGGGGCCTCCTGAAACCCGGGCCGCTCTCTCCAACGCTCCCCCAAACCGCCCAAGGTCCCCCTCCGCGGGGGCGATGGTTCGGGCGTAGAGGCGGCGGTTCGGGAAGCCGGCCCGGTTGCGTTGTTTTCCACAGGTGAATAACCGCGTCTGTTCGATATTACAGAAATATTTCCTTGTGGGACTTGACCACGGAATATATGTGCTATAATGGGCTGGAGGGAGGCGGCGTCCACGGACCGTCTCCCTTCGCACCGGCCCGGCGCCGGAACGACCCCGATTCGGCCAACAGGCGAAGTGCGCCCTCCGGCTCGCGAGCGCAGGCGCGCGCAAGCCCGCACACGCCTGCGCTCGCGATACGCGCGAAACAGGGTCGCCGCGATGCCCGAGCTGAACGCCAGCGGAACGAAGGAGCCGCCCGCCCATGCCCATCGTCGACCCGGCCGTCGCACTGTCCACTCGCCAGGAGGCCTTCTGCCGCCACTATGCCGTCTCCGGCAACGCCGCCGACGCCGCAAGGCAGGCCGGCTACGCCCGGCGCTCCGCCCGCCAGACCGGCTGCGCCCTGCTGGAGCGGCCCTGGATCGTCGAGCGCCTGCGCCGCATCCGGCTGTCGTGGAAACGCACCGAACGGGACGAGGCCCGCATCGCGCTCACCCGGCTGGAGCAGGCCTGGGACGCCGCCGCCGCCAGCGGCTCGGCCTGGCTCATGCTCCAGGTCGTCCGCCTCCAGAGCGAGATCGCCGGCCTCGCAAGACCCGCCAACCGGGCCCGGCTCTGGACGATGCCCGGCGAGGACGAGTGCGGCGAGATCGAGGCCGGGGAGGCGCTGGAGGCCGACACCGAACCCGGCCCGCTCGCCGACGCCGTGCGCCGGGGCCATGCCCGCGCCGAACGCGCGCTGGCCCGCCACCGCGAGAGCCGCGAGGCGGGGGAGAAACAGGAGGGCTTCGACGAGGCCGCGCATGAGGAGGCCGCCCGAAGGCTCGCCGAGGCCGTCGAGGAGCGCACGCGCCTGCCCGTCCGCCTCGAACCGCCGCCCCCGGCCGAGGACCTGCCCCCCGCCGACGACCCGGACAGTTACGACGAAGACGGTTGCGGCGAAGACGACTGGCGCGGCGACGGCGCCGGCGACGAGGACGGCGTCGATGACAACAGGGCCGACGGCGCCGAGCACGACTGGCTCTACCAGCGCCGCGAGGGCTGTGCCGAAATCTACGACCCCTGGGCCCCGGAGACCCTCGAGGAGCGGCGGCGGGACCGCCTCGAACGGGAGGACGAGGACGAGGACGACGACGATGACGAGGATGATGACGACAAGGACGATGACGACGGGGACGACGACGATGATGACGACTGGGACGATGACGACGATGATGACGATGATGACGACTGGGACGATGACGACGACGATGACGACCGGGCCGAGGAGGGCCGGCTCGCCGATGTGGAATTCCCCCCGGACCATGACAGAACATGACATTTCATGACACTCTGCGCGGGGGCTCCTGCTCCCTCATCCCGAACGGCGCCCCCATTTCGTCGCCCCCGCGAAGGCGGAGGCCTCCTGTAACCGGAGGAGCGCCGGAGGGAGGCCCCGGCTCGCCCTGCGGGCGTCCGGGGTGACGAAAGGGGAGGCGTTGCGGGCGGCGGGGCGGGGAGACAAGGTTACCCATTCGTTCCACAGGCCGCCGGCCCCGGGCTACTCGCATCGGCAGCCGGTCGGGTGTATGTTCCGGCGGCGAATCGGGTGTAGGGAATCGGCGGCATGGCAGGTAGCGTCAACAAGGTGATTTTGATTGGGAATCTTGGCCGCGACCCCGAGATCCGAACCATGCAGTCCGGCGACAAGGTTGCAAATCTGTCGGTGGCGACCTCAGAAACCTGGAATGATCGGCAGACCGGCGAACGGCGCGAACGCACGGAATGGCACCGGGTCGTCATTTTCGGACGTGTGGCGGAAGTCGCCGAGCAATATCTCCGCAAGGGGTCGAAGGTTTATGTCGAGGGCAGCCTGCAGACGCGCAAATGGCAGGATCAATCGGGCCAGGATCGTTATTCGACCGAGGTGGTCCTTTCGGGCCCCAGGGGCCAGATGACAATGCTCGACGGCCGGTCCGACGACAGCGGCTATGGCGGCAGCGGCGGCTATGACGACCGGGGGACGGGCGGCGGCAGGTCGGCCGCTCCGGCTCCCCCCATGGGCGAAGACCTGGACGACGATATCCCGTTCTGATGCACCGCTCCTTCCACGACGCAGCCCGGGCCGGCGGGCAGCCGGCCGACCTTCCGCGGACGTCTAGCAGACCGTGAACGACACGACACTCATGGAGCCGGACGACATTGCGCCGGTAGCGCTCGAAGACGAGATGCGCCGCTCCTATCTCGATTACGCGATGAGCGTGATCGTGGCGCGCGCGCTGCCGGACGTGCGCGACGGCCTCAAGCCGGTCCACCGGCGCATCCTCTACGCCATGCGCGAGGGCGGCTACGGCTGGAACCAGCCGTTCCGCAAGTCGGCGCGCATCGTCGGCGACGTGATGGGCAAGTTCCACCCGCACGGCGACAGCGCGATCTACGACGCCATGGTGCGGATGGCGCAGCCCTTCTCGATGCGTCTGCCGCTGGTGGCGGGGCAGGGCAATTTCGGCTCGATGGACAACGACCCGCCGGCGGCGATGCGCTACACGGAGGCGCGGCTGGCAAGGGCGGCGGAAGCCCTGCTGACCGACATCGACAAGGACACGGTCGATTTCCGGCCGAACTACGATGAGAGCGAGCAGGAACCCGTCGTACTGCCGGCGCAGTACCCGAACCTGCTGGTCAACGGGGCGGGCGGCATCGCGGTCGGCATGGCCACCAACATCCCGACCCACAATCTGGGCGAGGTGATCGACGCCTGCTTCGCCTGGCTCGACAATCCGGCGATCACCGTCGATGAGCTGATGGACCATGTGCCGGGGCCGGACTTCCCGACCGGAGGTGTGCTGCTCGGCCGCGAGGGCATCCGGCAGGCCTACAGGACCGGGCGCGGCACGGTCATCCTCCGCGCTCGCACCGAGATCGAGGAACGCCCGCACAACCGCGAGGCGATCATTGTCACGGAGGTGCCCTACCAGGTCAACAAGGCGCGGATGATCGAGCGCATCAGCGAGGTCGTGAACCTCAAGCTGGTCGAGGGCATCCAGGCGTTGCGCGACGAGAGCGACCGGCGCGGCATCCGCATCGTCATCGAACTCAAGCCGGGGGTCGAACACCGTGTGCTGCTTAACCAGCTCTACCGGCACACGCAGCTCCAGGTCAGCTTCGGCATCAACATGCTGGCGCTGGACGGCGGGCGGCCGGAGACGCTGCCGCTGGACCGCATCATCCGCGCCTTCATCGCCTTCCGAGAGGAGGTCGTCGCGAGGCGCACCCGCCACGATCTCGGCAAGGCGCGGGAACGCGCGCATGTGCTGGTCGGCCTTGCGGTGGCGGTCGCCAATATCGACGAGATCATCCGCGTCATCCGGCAGGCGGGCGATCCTGCGGAGGCGCGCGCAAGCCTGCTGGCGCGGGCCTGGCCGGCCGCGGACACGGCGCCGCTGCTCGCCCTTCTCGGCACGGCCGGCGGCGCGCTCGAAGACGGCGGCTACCGGTTAAGCGAGGCGCAGGCGCGCGCCATTCTCGACCTGCGCCTGCACCGGCTCACCGGCCTCGAACGGCAGAAGATCGCCGAAGAGCTGGAGGAGGTGGCGGCGCGCATCCGGGGCTATCTGGAGATCCTGGGCTCCCGGGAGAGGCTCGTCGCGGTTATCCGCGAGGAACTCCGGAGCGTGCGGGACCGGTTTGCGGACGAGCGCCGCTCGACCCTGACCGATGCCGAGATCGACCCCGACGAAGAGGACCTGATCCAGCGCGAGGACATGGTCGTGACGGTGAGCCAGGGCGGCAATATCCGGCGCGTGCAGCTTTCCACCTACCGGGCGCAGAGGCGCGGCGGCAAGGGACGCTCGGGCATGTCCACCCGCTACGAGGACGCGGTCTCGCAGGTCATCATTGCGCACACGCACACGCCGCTCCTGTTCTTCTCCGCCTCCGGCATCGTTTACAAGCTCAAGGTCCACCGCCTGCCGCGAACGGGGCCGCAAGGCCGCGGGGTCAGGATGCAGCAGGTCATCGAGGCCCTGCCCGCGGGCGACCGCATCACCGCGGTCATGGCGATGCCGGACGACGAGGCGAGCTGGCGCGGGCTTTCGGTCATGTTCGCGACCGGGAACGGCAATGTGCGGCGCAACACGCTCGCGGATTTCATCAACATTCCCCGCCGCGGCAAGATCGCGATGAAGCTCGACGAGGGCGATGTGCTGGTGGGCGTGAAGCCCTGCGGGCCAGGCGACCATATCCTGCTGGCGACCCGGCGGGGCAAGGCGCTGCGTTTTCAGGCGGAGAATGTGCGGGAGTTCGTCAGCCGCGCCTCCACCGGCGTGCGCGGCATCTTGTTGCGCGAGGACGACCGCGTGATTTCGATGAGCGTGCTGGACGGGGCGGAGTGCACGGCCGAGGAGCGGGACAGCTATCTCAGCCAGGCCGGCATCGGGGACCTGGTTCGCACGGCCGAACTCAGGGAGCACGAGCAGATGATCCTGTCGGTCGCCTCGGACGGCTACGGCAAGCGCACCTCGGCCTACGACTACCGCGTGACAAGGCGGGGCGGGCAGGGCATCGAGCTGATGGCCCGCAGCGGCGAGGAGGTCGAGGTGGTCGCCGCCTTCCCCGTCGAGGAGACCGACCAATTGCTGCTGATGACCGATGGCGGCCAGTTGATTCGCTGCCCGGTTGCCGATATCCGGATCGCGCGCCGGTCCACGCGAGGCGTGCGCCTGTTCAACATCCCGGATGGCGCGCGGGTGGTTCAGGTCTCGCATCTGGCGGACGCCAACGGCGAGGACGAGGCGGACGGCGCAGAGGGCGGGGCGCCGGACGGCGGGGCGGATGCCGGCGGCGATGCAGGAGAGCAAGAGTGAACCACGACAAGATCGGCTTCTATCCCGGCACCTTCGATCCGATCACCAACGGCCATATCGACATCATCTACCGGGGCGCGCGGCTGGTGGACCGGCTGATCGTCGGCGTGTTCAACAATGCCGGCAAGGGGCCGCTGTTCAGCCCGGAAGAGCGCAAAGCGATGGTCGAGGACGAAATCGCCGCGCTGGGCGACCGGGTCGTCGCCGATCGCATCGAGGTGCGGCTGATGGACGGGCTGCTGGTCGCCTATGCCCGCGAGCACCGGGTGAGCGTCATTTTTCGGGGGCTGAGAGCCGTCTCCGATTTCGAATACGAGATGCAGATGGCGAGCCTGAACCGGACGATGGAGCCGGATGTCGAGACCGTGTTTCTCTCCGCCTCGGAGAGTCACCAGTTCATTTCCTCGCGCTTCGTCAAGGAGATCGTGGCGCTCGGCGGCGACTCCTCGGCCTTCACCACGCCGCGCGTGATCGCGGCCCTGCAGGAACGGTTCGGGGACGGGCGCAAGGTCGAGAGCGGCGCGGCCTCCAGAGTCTATTGAGCCGCCCTTGACACCGGAAGCGGCGCCGCACAGTTTCGCCGCCGTCCCGGTCGGGCGCGTAGCTCAGTTGGTAGAGCATCTGACTTTTAATCAGACGGTCCCAGGTTCGAATCCTGGCGCGCTCACCAGGGAAGATTATCTGGCGTGATGAAGGCGCTGCCCGGATATGTCGAGCGCTATGCCGGGACGCCCGAGTTCTCGGACGGGGCGATCCCCGCGAACCTCTTGCGGTCGCATCGCACGAAGGCCGGAACCTGGGCGAAGATCGTCGTGCTGGAGGGCCGGCTCCGCTACCGCATCCTCGGGCCCGAATTCGAGGAAATCGAGCTTTCGCCCGACAGGCCCGGAATCGTGGAGCCGGAGGCGCCGCATGAGGTCGAGGCGCCGGGCCGCGTTCGTTTCCGCGTGGACTTCTATCGCTGAACCGGGCCTGTTCGCCGCCCGTTACGCGAGGGCCTGCTCAAGGTCCGCGATGAGTTCGTCGGCCCGCTCGATGCCCACGGACAGGCGGAGCAGGTTCTCCGGCACGGCGCTATGCGGCCCCTCGACCGACGCGCGGTGCTCGATCAGGCTCTCGACGCCGCCGAGCGACGTTGCAGGCACGAACAGCCGGGTGCGGGTCGCGACCCGTTTGGCGGCTTCCGCGCCGCCTTCGACCAGCAGCGAGAGCATGGCGCCGAAGCCGCCCGCCATCTGGCGCTTCGCAATTTCGTGCCCGGCATGGGACTTGAGGCCGGGATAAAGCACTGCCTCGATGCCGGCGCGGCCTTCGAAATGCCGGGCGATCGCAAGCGCACTCGCGGCTTGACGGTCGTATCGCAGGTGCAGGGTGCGCATTCCGCGCAGCAGCAGCCATGCCTCGAACGCGCCGAGCACGCCGCCCGTCCGCGTGCGCGCCGCCTTTATCTCGTCCCAGCGCTTGCCTGCGGCCCCGGTCGCAAGGACGCCGGCCAGCAGGTCGCTGTGCCCGGCGAGATATTTCGTGGCGGAATGGAAGACGATATCGGCGCCGAGTTCGAGCGCCCGGAGCGTCACCGGCGGGGTGGCGGTGGCGTCCACGCCGAGGACTGCGCCGGCGCCATGGGCGGTCTCGGCGGCGGCGCGGACGTCAATCACGTCCCAGGTCGGGTTCACGCAGGTCTCGATCCAGACGACCGCGGTCCGGCCGGGCTGCATCGCGGCCTCAAGCGCGCCCGGCCTGGAGGCATCGAAAAAGGCCACCTCGATCCCACGCCGCTCCGCCAGATGGCGCAGCAGGTCCGCCGCGCCGTAATACATCACCCGCGGCGCAACGACATGCTCGCCCGCGCTCACCGTGTCGAAGAACGCGGCGAGTGCGGCCATGCCCGACGAGAAGACGAGCGCATCCTCGGCTCCTTCGAGCTTCGCCAGCACGGTCTCGACATGCGCGCCGGTCGGGTTGGCGTCCCGGCTGTACTCGTAGCCCGTCAGTTCGTAGCGGCTGTTTCGCGCATAGGTCGTCGCGAAGTGGATCGGCGGCACCACGGCGCCGGTCTCGCGGTCTACGAAATGCCCGCCCTGGGCGAGCAGGGTGTCGAGCGAAAGATCGGTCCCGGTCATCCGGCGGGGTCGTTTTCCCGCGCCCAGACATCCTGCGGAGGCGTCTCGGCTGGCGAACGCGCGCGCAAGGCGTAATAGGGCAGGTAAATCCGGTAGGTGTCGTAGAGGCGGCGAAGCTCGCCGACGGCGTCGTCATGGAGATCGACCCGGAGGTCCAGATCCTCGACAATGTCCGCGCCGCGCATGATCAGGGCCGCCGAGCGCTCCGGCAGATGCGCGCCGTCCGGCGAAGCCTGGCCGCCCGAGTCCCGCCCCGCCTCGATTGACGCGAGCAGCCTCTCCGGCAGGTCGTCTCCGGCCCGCTCGCGCCAGGCCGCGGCCATCGCCTGGACCGTCGCTTCGCCGGCCAGCACATTGCCGAAGACGGCAAAACCCTCGCCGGCGATATGGCCGGACCAGGGCCGCGTATGGGGCCCGGTATGCGCCGCGATACGGCCGTCCGCCGCCGCAATGACGACCTGGCGCCAGTCGAAGCCCGCGTCCTGTTCCGCCAGCAGCCGGAGCGCCCGTTCCGGGTCGGGCGCCTCCCTGAGCGCGGCGACCGCCAGCGGCCCGAGCGCGGGGTTAGCGAACGCCTGGGTGGAGAGCGCCGCCACACCGCGCTCGAAGAATGGGCAGTAGCCGCCGACGCCGAGCGAATAAGTCGCGATGCCGATGCCGAGCCGGCCCGTCTCGGGGCAGGCGCCGATTGCGGTAAAGGTCATGCGCTCTTCTCCGCCGTCAGAACTGTTCGGCCGCCATTTCCAGCTCCGCCCCGCCAGCGGCCTCGACGGCCGCGAGGAGCCCGGCATATTGCGGCAGCAGCGTTTCGGCATAGAAGCGGGCGGTCAGGCGCTTCGCTTCCAGGAACTCCGTGTCCTCCGCGCCGTCCGCCAGAAGGCGCTCCGCAGCGGCTGCGCCTTTGGCGAGCAGCCAGGCGCCGGTCGCGAGGCCGAGAAGATTGCAGAACGGGACAGCGGCCGCCGCAACCGCGCCGAACTCCTTGCCGAAGCGGCCGAGAATGACTCCCGCCGCGTGCTCAACGGCGTCAATGGCTGCGGCCAGGGTTCCGCCGGGCGCGTCCGCGCGCATCAGGGCGATCTGCGCCCGGAGCGCCTCGCCGCCGTCGCGGGCGAGCTTGCGCGCGACGAGGTCCAGGGCCTGGATGCCGTTGGTGCCCTCATAGATGGGCGCGATGCGGCTGTCGCGCATGTGCTGGGCGGCGCCGGTCTCCTCGATGAAGCCCATGCCGCCATGCACCTGGACGCCGAGCGAGGCGATCTCCACGCCGAGGTCGCTGCACCAGGCCTTGACGACCGGGATCATCAGATCGACGCGGGCCTGGGCCTCGGCATCGCCGATGTGCTGGGCCCGGTCGAGGTCGGCCGCCACCCAGTAGCAGAGCGCGCGCATGGCCTCGATTTGCGCCTTCATGGTCATCAGCATGCGCCGCACGTCCGGATGATGCAGGATCGGCACCGGTCCCTTTTCGCCGCTCGTCTCGTCTCGGCCCTGGATGCGCTCCTTGGCGAAGGCGCGCGCCTGCTGATAGGCCCGTTCGGCGATCGCCACGCCCTGCAGGCCGACGCCGAGGCGGGCATTGTTCATCATCGTGAACATGTATTGGATGCCGCAATTCTCCTCGCCGACCAGGGCGCCGAGCGCGCCGTCCCCCTCGCCATAGGCCATCACGCATGTCGGGCTGCCATGTATGCCGAGCTTGTGTTCGAGCCCGACCGGGCGCAGGTCGTTGCGCGCGCCCAGGCTGCCGTCCTCGTTCACCAGCACTTTCGGTACGATGAAGAGAGAGACGCCGCGAATACCGTGCGGCGCATCCGGCGTGCGCGCCAGCACCATGTGGACGATGTTGTCGGTGAAGTCTTGGTCGCCGTAGCTGATGAAGATCTTCTGCCCGCTGATACGGTAAGTGCCTTTGCCCACCGGCACGGCGCGCGTGGCGAGCGCGCCGACATCGGAGCCGGCCTGCGGTTCGGTCAGGTTCATCGTGCCGGCCCACTCGCCGGAGATCATCTTCTCCAGAAAGAGGGCCTTTTGTGCTTCCGAACCGTGATTCGCCAGCAGGTCCACCGCACCCTGGGTCAGGAGCGGCGCCAGCGAGAAGGAGAGGCAAGCCGACTGCCACATCTCCGTGAGCGCCGTGGACACGAGCCAGGGAAGGCCCTGGCCGCCATATTCGGGATCGAAGGGCGCGCCGTTCCAGCCGCCCTCGCAAAACTGTCGATAGGTGTCGCGAAAGCCGTCCGCCGTGCGCAAGACGCCGTTCTCCAGCATTGCGCCCTGCATGTCGCCCACGCGGTTGAGGGGCGCCACGGCCTCGTCTGCGAAGCGCCCAGCCTCGGTCAGAACGGCGTCGACGAGATCGACCGAAATCTCGTCCATTCCGGGAAGGGCGATCACGCCGTCCAGACCGGCGATCTCTGTCATGGCAAAACGAATGTCACGGAGAGGTGCGGCGTAATCGGACATCGGCAGCATACCGGAGAGATTGTCGGGAGGCTGGGAAGGTGGCTGGGCGACCTGGATTCGAACCAGGGCTACTGGGGCCAGAACCCAGCGTTCTGCCGCTAAACTATCGCCCAACGCATCGACTGGAACATATCGTCTATCCGGCCGAGTTTTGCAAGAGCTTGTCGTGGTTCAGGACGTTTGAGGCCTTGCGGTTTTGTCAGCGGCTTGTTTGGCGACTTATTCTGCGGGCGTGTTTCCGCCAGGGCCTGGTGCGGTCGGGCCGTGTCGAACTCGTCCGCGCCGGCGCCGCTGCAGGCCGCATCCAGTCAGGTCGAGTATTTCGCCACCAGCTCCCGTGCCCTGGCGGCGGCCGCCTCCATGAGAGCGAGCCGACCGGCAACTGCATTCGGAGGAAGGATGAGAGGGATTCGGGGGTCTGTCAACTACCGCTCGGCATGGACTTACGGTCGGTTCGAACGGCGCCGCATCGGGTTCCGGCGTGGCCGTCGGGGCGCTTTTCCTGGCGGCGTCAATTCTGCTGCCGAGCTGCGGCTGGTTCGACCAGGATGAGGTTGCGCGGGAGGCGGCGTCTGTAGAGAGCCGCCTGGGTTCGGTCGGGTCGCTCGAGCCGGACCGGCCTGGCTTCCGTTCTCTCACGCGCTCCAGGGACCCCTATCTGGCGTTGCGGGCCGTCGAGGCGGAGCGTTCGCTTCTACCCGAGGATCTGAGGTCGGAGGCCGGGATCGTGGTCACGCTCGGCGACGCGCCGGGCGACGAGGTTCTTGCGCGGCGTCTTGAGGATGCGGCCGGCATTCCGGTCCGGATAGTCGGAGCGGAATGGCTGGGCCGCGGCGAAGCGGTTGCCGGCGCGGAGGTCGAGGTCGCAGCCGAGGTCGGGGAAGATTCCGTGGAAGGTCGCGGCGCGGTTCGGGGCCGTGCGGCGCGTTCGGCCGGCAACGGCTTCGTAACGGGGTGGCTCTCGTCCTGGGCGGACGAGCTGGCGGGCGAGGCCGGCGTGTGGTCGGGTCCGCTTGACCGATTGCTGGACGCCTGGACGCAGGCGGCGGGCTACCGGTGGCGTTACGACGACGGGACCGGGACCGTCGAGGTTGTGCGCTCCGAGACGCGGATCTTCGGGGTCCATGCGCTGCTCGGCAGCCAGAACTACAATGTGACCACGACGACGGTCGGCACGGGCGGCGAGGCCACGTCCGGATCGTCGTCGCAGTCGATCTCCTCGGAGATGACCTACGATCCCTGGAAGGAGATCGGGCCGCAGGTGGCTGCCGCCGCGGGCGCGGAGGGAGTGGCCTCGATATCGCCGACGGCGGCGACGGTGACGGTGACCGGCCTGCCGCGCGCGGTCGAGCGGGTGCGGGCCTATCTGGAGCATGTGAACCGTCATGTGCTGAGGCCGGTGACGCTCTCCGTGCATCTCTACTCTGTGCGCTTCGACAAGGGTTCGGACTATGAGGTCGGCCTGACCGGACTTCTGCCGGAGGCGTTCGGGTCGAACTTCCAGATCGGCGTCGAGGGCGGCTCGATCTCGGTGGTGAAACCGACGTCGGTCGGGGCGTCGTCCCTGCGGGCGACGGTGAACGCGCTGAGGAAGGTGGGCACGGCCTCGCGGATGCTGTCGGTGGACGTGCCGACCTTGAATGGAAGGCCCGCGCAGTTCTACGACCTGTTCGACCAAGCCTACCTGAAGGAGATCAAGACCACGGTCGAGACCGGGGTCGTCTCGCAGGAGCTGACGGCCGGGACGGTGTCTTCGGGTTTCGGGCTGAGCTTCGTGGCGCGAATCGTGGCGCCGGGCGAGGTCCTGGCGCGCATCACAGCAACGATCCAGGACCGGCCCGAGTTCGTAGCGTTCGGCGCGGCCGGCAACGCGGTCCAGCTTCCGGCGGGCGGTCGCCGCGCGATCGTGGTGACGCAGCGCATCGCCAGGGGTGAGACGCTCCTCCTCACGGGGTTCAGGGACCGGTCGTCCTCGGGCGGGCGGTCAGGGACGTTCCATCCGGACATTCCGCTGCCGGAGGGCGGCGCGGATGCCGATATCGCCCGTGTCGAGACGGCACTGCTGGTGACGGCCGGTATCGGAGAACCGCTTGGCCTTTCGGAACGGCGGCTCGGCGAGGGCGCCGGCGGGTATGCCCAGGCCGGGAACGGTCAGGCCGTAGCGCCGGAACCGGTGCGCGGCGGCGCGATCACTGCAGAGAGCGCCGAACCCGTCCGGGAGCCCGGCGGATGAGCGTTCTGACTGTCGGCGGCCATCGTCTTGCAGCCGGTCTCGACTGGGAGCGGGAGGTTCTGCGCGGTGGCCGGGCGGCGAAGGCGGCCCGGGACCGGGGCCATCGCTGGATGGTCGATTTCGGCGGCCAGACGGGGTTCCTGGGCGGTGCCGGGTCCTCCCCTGGCGGGCGCGCTGGCGGAGTTCATGCGCAAGCGCCCGGAGGGCGGGTCGCCCTGGACGGCGTTCATCGAGGAGGACGGCGAAGGAGACGGCCCGCGTCGGGTCGCAGTCGTGCGCAGCTCGGGCGGTGCGATCCTGCCCGGCGGAGACGGGGTGTTCCCGTCGGCTGCGGAGGCGCAGAGGGCGCTCGGGACGGGCGCCACCCAAGGCGTTCGCATTCTAGCTACGCCGGGCCTGGCGGCGCTGTTCGAGGAAGCTACGACCGTGGAAGCGTCGGGTATCGCGGCTGCTGCGAAGGGTGTGCCGGTCCTGGTCGAGGCCCCGAAGGGGAGCCTTTCGAAGGTCGGGACCTGGGCGGCGGTGCTGCTGCTGGTCGCCGGCGGGGCAGGCTATGCCGGCTGGCAGCATTACGACATTCTGAAGCTGGCCGGGTACGGGAAGAAGGAACCGGAGGAACCGCCGACGGTCGAGGCGGTCGTGGTGACGCCGGCGTTCCTGCGGTGGTGCCAGGCCGGCTGGGACGGGCTGCGGGTGCGCATGGCGGGGTTCGACCGGCAGGCTGTCGTCTGCCATCCGAGATTTACCGGGAGCGGGACGGGCGCCTCATGGGGTGCCGGGATGGGCCGGCCTGTGCTGGAGGTCCGCTGGGCTCTCAGGGAGGGCCTTGACCCGCGTGTCTACGAACCTCTGGCCCGGGACATGCTGAGCGATTGGTCGAAGGCGTTCATCGACGACAACGGCGCGTCGGTCGCGCTTGTCGCACTGCCTTCGGTGCTTCGGCGCCATGATCCGGATACCGACCATTGGCTAGAGCCGACGCAGTTCCGGGACCTTCTGGACCGGACGCTGGCGCTTCGTGGCTTCGATATCGAATACGCGGAGTTCGGCGCGGACACGGAGGCGGTGCTCGGCACCGGCAGGCCGCTCAGGGAGGCGGTGGCAATGCTGTCGGCCATGAAGGGCGTCGAGGTGGCCTCGGTCTCCTGGAGCGAAGAAGGCGGCTGGCAGTTCGGCGTCAGGCGCACGCGGCCGTTCACCATGCTGGAGAGCCAGTTCATGGCGCTGACGCAACAAGGCGCGGCGAACGCTGCGGCGGACCGCACAACGGGGAGTTCGGGATGAGGCGGACGGGAACGGCGCTTCTGGCGCTGGGATTTGCGGGGTTCGCCGCGGGCGCGCTGGCCCAGACGGGCGACCCGGACCGGACGCGGCAGCAGGAGGCGCTGGCGCATGCGGTTGCAATCCAGAATGCCTGGTCGAGCGTGGAGGCGCGCATCCGGGTGACGGACGCCGCGAATCTCTGGGAGAGTGAATGGACCGGGCTCGCCGCTCCTCCTTCCGGGACCTGGTGGCTGTCGTCCTGGTCGGAGCGGGGCCTGACGGCGCGCTATTGCGACGGGGTACTGGCGGTCTATGCAACTGAGGACGAGCTGAAGGGGGTGGGCCGGGGCCACAGGGAGGTCCAGATTGCGCCGGTGCGCTTTGGCGGCGGCCGCACGGGCCTGCACGTAATCCTGAAGAACACGCGCATGGCGCGCGGCGCCCACGGTCGCGACGACACGGCGCTGCCGGCCTGCATGGGCATTCCCGCGACGGGCGAGGACCGGGTAGGTCTGGTAGGCGCGGTCGTCGACCCCATCAGGGCGGTAACCGGCATACGCTGGGAGACGGAGACGCGGACGGTTCCCTGTCCGGGTTCGGCAACGGACACGTTCCGCGAGGCGCGTCAGGTTCCGATCCAGGTTACGGCGGTGACGGACTGCCCGGTCGGGACGCCGAACTGCAACGACCTTTCGGCGACGGCGTCGGGTGCGCCGCATCTCTGGCCGCGCGACTGCGCTCTCCGGGCCGGGCGTGGCGCGAGGGCGCAATGCGGTCCCTGGCGCCATGCGGGCGGGCTCTGCCCGTTCCAGTATGCGCAGGCACCCGATCCCGAGCCGATCCCGGACCCGGTCATACATTGGCGGCCGGGTCCGGTTAATCGGACGACGTCATCGTGCAGTTGCCCTGCCGGCGAGCAGGGAAGCTGCACGCTGTATTACCAGCAGAACACCGAGTATCGGGACTTCCAGGTGCGCCCCGGCGCGCCCGTGGTGACGACGCGGCGGTTCGCACGCGTGAACGGCGACCGGCGCTTTGTGGGCAGGACCGACAATTGCGCGCCGATCCCCGATCCCGAGCCGCCCAGGCCCCTCTCGAAGGACCCTCCGCAGGATCCGCCGAGGAAGCCGGACGATGACAGTCCTGACGACGACCCCGATCCGGTCGACCCCGATCCGGTCGACCCCGATCCGGGCGGTCCCGACGGCGAAGGCGGGGGCGGCGAGGCTGACAGCGAGGCTGCCGAGGATGACAGCGCCAATGAGGGTTTCGGCGGAAGCTCCATGGGACCGCCCGGCTCCATGGGAAACGCGGACACCCCCGGCGTCCAGGGCGACGACAACGGCGATGGTGAGGGCGGTGGCGGCAAGCCGATCGTTCTCGACCTGGATGGCGATGGTGTGGAGCTGGTGCCGCTCGAGGACTCGACGGCGTTCTTCGACATCAACGGCGACGGCTACCGCGAGCGTATGGGCTGGGTGTCCGCCGATGACGGGTTCCTCGCCTATGACAGGGACGGCGACGGGCGGATCGCGGCGCATGACGAGCTGAGCTTCGTCTCCTATGTCGAGGGAGCCCGCACGGACCTCCAAGGCCTCCGCCATTTCGACACGGACGGCGATGGGCTTCTCGATCCCGACGATACGGATTGGGTCATGTTCCGCGTCTGGCAGGACCTGGACCAGGACGGCGAGAGCGATCCGGGCGAGCTGCGCAGCCTCGACGAGGCGGGCATCCGGTCGGTCTCGCTCGCCAGCGACGGCGTGAGGCGTACGGTCGCCGGCAACACCGTCTTCGGCGAGGGCGAGTATGTCGGCAGGGACGGCCCGAAAGCCTTCCAGGACGTCTCCCTCAGTGTCGGGGAACGTAAGGAATGAACGCGGTGGCGACAGCCGCGGCGGCGGCCCGGACCGAGGCGCGTCCTGCGGGCGTGACCATCCGGTTCACACGCACGGCGGAGGACATTGCAGCCCGGGTCGAGATGAACCGCCTTGCGCACGAAGAGATCGGGGACGGTCTTCCGTTCGATGACGACATGGTCCGCCGGTTCTACGAGCGCCGGATCGGCAGGCCTGACCGGTGCGTGCTCCAGGCCGAGCTGAGCGGGAAGATCGTCGGAGGCCTGACCGGCCAGGTCGCACCGCATTTCCACTGTCTGGCGCTCGGCGCCTCGCTGCTGGGCGCCTATGTGCTGCCCGAGCACCGCGGGTCGCTGGCGGCGGTCAAGCTGCTGCACGGCTTCCGGTGCTGGGCCGGGGAGCACGGGGCCGTGCGCATCTATGCGGGCGTGACCTCGGGCATCGATATCGCGCGCACCGACCGGCTGCTGAAGCGTCTCGGCTTCAGGATGACCGGCGGCAACTACGAGCTGGCGTTATGAGCGCCCCGGCGGTGGCCGTGCACAGCTTCGCGCCCGAGGAGAACCCGTTCGAGACGATCATGGTGGACGTCACCCACCGCTGCCAGATGGCATGCGCAAACTGCTATGTGCCGAACCGTGACATCCCGGACATGGATATCGCCCGGCTGGAGGCATGCCTCGTAGCCCTGCCGGAGCGGGTCAATCTGCGGCTCATCGGCGCGGAGCCGACCATGCGTCGCGACCTGCCGGAGATCGTGTCCATGGCGCGGCGGCGGGGCCATCGCGTGGTGCTCTCAACCAACGGCCTGCGGCTTGCGCGGCGAAGCTATGTGCAGGAACTCCGGGACGCCGGCCTGCGCCACGTCTACATCTCGTTCAACGGTGCCGACAACGATGACTGGTACGCAGCGATCGACGGGATGCGCTGCGCCCGCAAGAAGATGGCGGCCGTCGAGAACATCGTCGCGCTCGGGATGATCGTGAACACGGGCACGATCCTGGTCCGGGGCCTGAACGAGGACGCGATCCGGCGGGTCCACCGGCTCGTCTCCGGCCTCTCGCCGCGGCATGCGGTGCTGCGGTTCAAGAACGTCGGTGCGGTCGGCCGGTACGATGCGGACGCCGCGGAGCGCAATCTGAGCATGATGGAGATGGAGGCGCTGTGCGCCCGCTTCCTCGGGGTCGATCCCGGGAAGATCGCTTCGTTCGACCGGATCAAGGGGGAGTGGGCACCGGACAGCCGCCTCTTCCCGGAGACCCTGGACGCTCGGACCGGCCGCGGCCTCTGGTTCAAGCTGATTGACTGGCAGGCCAATGTCGAGGGCCGCGTGCCGCCGGACCTGCGGCGCCGCGGGCGGGTCACGCAGAACTTCAGGATCGCCCCGCTGGTCGAGCATGTGAAGGCCAATGAGGGGGGATATTGACGATGTCGGGGAGAGTGGCGATGAAGATCGCAAGGAGCCTGTCCTGTCTCGCTGCAGCGGCCCTGTTGGCATCCTGCGTGGCGCATGGGCAATCGGTGAAGCTCGACCCGAAAGTCTACTTCAACCAAACGCCTTACAGCGCAGGGTTTTACGCAAAACTGCTCTCGGGCAGAGTCTTTTTATATGAGGGTATACGTTCATACGGCAATGTCGTGTCAGGACTGGTCTTTGGTGCTGACGGGACGGTCTTTGAATGCAGGGCCTATAGGGATCCCGGCAACAGAAAGTTGTCCTGGTACGGGTGGGATACGATCCGTTGGTCAAGGAATGCTGCCGGGAACGGGGGCGCGTTGGTGTGGCAGCTCGACCCTCAACGGCGCCGCTATGTGACTTTGTTTTATGACCCCGCGACCGGTGGGCTTTCGGCCGAGAACCGGCGGCAGCTCGTCTGGATCGTCGTCAACCCCGGCCAAATCCAGGCGACGTGGCCTCGTGCCTTGGCCGACGCCTGTCCGGACCAGGAGATCCCGGCGCATCTCCGGATCAACGAGAAGCAGACCTCGCTCCGGATGGACAAGCTGCGCCGCCAGGACCCGGACGCGCCGATACGCAACTTTCCGGGCGCGCATCTGACGGCGCCGGGCCGGACGGGCCTCGGCGCCTCGGGCGGCAGGCCGACGACGACGAAGGCCGAGGTCGAAGCGTTTCTCGAAGCCCAGCACGGCGACGTGCTGATCAACAACAGACGGATCGGCCTTACCTATGTGCGCGCCGGGGACCGGGAGGAGCTCTGGCGGATCGGCAACGCCTCCAGGGCCGACGGCTTCTGGGACCTGGTCCGCACCACGGACGAAGCCGGTGAGTGGATCGAGGTCCACGACGGCCCGAGGGTGAGAAGCCGCTACCCGATCGGCTATCCCTTCCATTATCTCCCGACCGGCCACCGGCATCCGGCGTTCCAGCTGACCGACGAGTTTCTGGCGCGCCCCGTTCCGCGCTCGCTGCCGCACATGGGCGAGGCTTATGCGGACAAGCGTTTCGTGTTCCATCCGAAGGGCAAGTTCTCGGTGGTGGACGAGGCAGGGAACCTTGTCGAGGGGCCGCATTTCGCGGGGATCTGGATGTGGACGCGGGGCACTCTGGAGATGACGGTCACGGACGATCCGGCGGGCCCGAGGGTCGTCCATTGGCGCACGCTCGCGCATCAGCTCGGCATGAAACCCGTGGTGTGGACGCAGCACACGTCGGACAGGATCGATTGAGGCGGCCCTGGCCATGTTTCGCGCTTTTCGCCGTCTTCCCTCCGCGGGCTCGGTTTCCGGCGGGCCGGGCCTGCCCGGTCAGGGGATCAGCTTGACCGCGGCGATGATGACGCCGGCAAGCGCGACCATGGCGCCGATAAGGCGCCAGGTGAGACGGGCCTCCAGCGCCGCCAGTGCGGCGTCGAGTTCGGCGCGCGTAACGGGTTCGCCGGCATCGGATGCGACCCGCAACTGGCTGGCGATGACTTTGGCGAGCTTGGAGTCTGCGCCGGCGTTCTCGATTGCCTCTGCAGCGGCGAGCGTATCGAAGGACGAGGCCATGGGCGCATCCTGTATCGCGGGGCCGGTCCGGGTCAAGGCAGCGTTGGTTCTTCCCGGTATCCGTCGGAGCCTTGTGCTGCTGGCGCTCGCGCTGTCTGTGGCATTGACAGCGTCCGTCGAGGCCTCGGCGCAGAGCCCCGGAGCGCCGGCTTCGGACGTTCCGGCGGTCACGGATCTGCAACCGTTTCCGGAGACTGCGCCGTCGTTTCCGGATCCGGACGCCGGGAGCGAAGCGACCCGATCCACACCGGCAGCGGAGGACCGGGCCGCTCCGGCGTCCGCTGCCGGCGCGCCGGAGCGGCGCGCGGGCGGTGCGGCTGCGTCCGCTGCCGGTCTGTCGGGGCGGCAGGCCGATCCTCCCCCTGCCGCCCCGGCTTCTCCTTCCGGCCCTCCGGTTATCGCGTATGAGCCGGCGATATTGCGGACCTTCGAGTGCCCGCGCGAGGTGATCGTGCGGATGCTTTCGAGCGCGGTTGCGGAGGCGGAGTTCAGCGAGGCTCTGGAACTGGAACGCGAGGTTCTGGTGCTGTGCCGAGACCGTCAAGCGATCCTGAAGGAGCTTGTGGGCTCGGAGATCGAGCTGGCGGCGGCATTGCGGACATCGGCGGCGGCTAGGGCGGAAGAGGCGCTGAAGCTGGAGACGGCGCGGCGCGCGTCGGATGCGCGGGTTCGCGCGGCGCATGAGGCGGTGCTGGAGGCGGCGCGCGCGGAGATCGCGCGGGGAACGCAGGCCGCAGCGGCTGCGTCGGCGCCGGAGAAGGACAGGGCTCCGCCCCCCGAGCCAGCCCGGAACTATGGCTGGTTCGCGGTGATGGGCTCGGGCCGGGATTTGCGCGCGGCGGTGACGGACGGCGAGAATGTCTGGCGCGTGGAGGTGGGCGACAGGCTTCCGGGCGGCGTCAGGGTGGTTGCGGTGGAGGCGCGGCCTCCGGGCGTGCGCGTGAAGGGCTGGACCGGCGACCGCCTCCCCTACCGGTCGAGGTCCGGGCGATGACGGGTCGGCGGGACACGTGGTGGGGCCGTCTGCTGTTCAGGGAGCGGCCGCCGGAGGTGATGCCGTCGGGCCTGGTACGCTGGGAGCGGATGGACGATCGCTTCCGGGAGCGCTGCGCGGTGTGGTCGGACGGGCGGGTTCTGATCGCGGACGGTTACGCGAACGACGTGGAGCTGCGCGCGCTGCTGGTGGAGTTGCAGCGCACGGGCGCGGTTCGGGGGCAGTTGCGGGAGGAGACGGGCGCGCTCCAGGAGGTTGCGGAGGTGTGGCGCGGCCACCGAGTCCGTGACGAGAGCCTGGATGTGAACCCCCGGATCGTGGAGGGGCTTGTCGCGATCTTCGAGGAAGCGGCGCGGGCCCGGGCCTCGGACGTGGTGTTCGAGAAGGGGCCGGACGACTGCCGCGTGTTTGCGATCGTGAACGACCGCAAGTGGCCTCTCGGTTCGCCGATGACGGTGCGGGAGGCGGAGCAGGCGTTCGGGTTCCTGTTCTTCGTGAAGGACGAGGGCTCGCGGCAGACTTCGCTGCAGCGTGCGAGCTTCCAGGGTTTCAGCGCGAGGCGCTCGGAGACGTTTCCGCTGCCGGAGGAGATCGCGGCGTTGCGCTGCCAGGCGGGCCCGCACGAGCCGGACGGTCATCACCTGTTCATCCGGCTGTTCTACCGCGACCAGGTCGGCGGGACGAAGACGCTGGAGGATTTGGGGTTCTCGACGGAGGTGGCGGGCCTGTTCCGCGAGATCCGGATGTCGAAATACGGCGGGGTGTTCATCGGCGGCACGACGGGCGACGGCAAGTCGACGACGCTGGCGGTGAACCAGAACCTGCAGATGCGTGAGCATGGCGGGAAGCTGAACCTGGTCACGCTGGAGGACCCGGTCGAATACGACATCGAGGGCGCGGTCCAGATCGCGGCATCGACCCGGGGCGTGGGCGAGGAGCGGGGCCTGGGCTTCCAGGCGGCGCTGATGCATTTCGTGCGGCTGCACCCGGCGTCGGGGATGGTGGGCGAGATCCGCGACGAGGAGAGCGCCAGGCAGGTGCTGCAGTTCATCGACTCGGGCCACCAGATCTGGACGACGATCCACGTCCATGCGGCGAACGGCATCCTGTTCCGGCTGATGGACCTCGGCGTGACGGAGGCGGAGGTCACGAAGAAGGGCAATGTCCGCCTCCTGGTGAAGCAGACGCTGGTGAGCCTGCTCTGTCCGGCGTGCTCGACGCCGGCGATGCCCGAGGGGCGGACGTTGCCGGAGGAGCTGGCGGGCCTGCTGGGTCCGCAGGTGCGTTACCGCAATCCGGAGGGTTGCCCGAAATGCCGCATGGCGGGCCAGTCGGCGCTCTCGCTGGCGGCCTGGGCGGGCTATGCGCGCCCGCTTGCGGTAGCGGAGTGGATCGTCCCGGACGACGGCTATCTCGGGTTCGTGCGCCAGCGGGACGCGATCGGGGCCTGGAACCATTGGTTGAGCGCGATGGGCGGGGTTCCGATCGGCCGGAAGATCTGGCGCGCGGTCGCGGCCGGCCGCGTCGATCCGGAGGACGCGCTGCTGAAGGGCGCGGAGATCGCGGAGGCGAAGGTTACTCTCGGACATGTGGGCGCGCGCCGGCACGGGAACGGGCAGAGCGGCGTTTCGCCCGCGCCCGGCAAGCCGGTGCTCGTGGCGGATGCGGAGGCGGTGGAATGAGGCGGCTTTGGGGAGCGGTCTGGTTCCCGGTGTGGCGTTTCCTGGCGGCCGGGACGGAGGCGCGGATCGACATCTGGTATCTGCTGCACGACCTGCTCCAGGGTGGCCTCGGCCTTCGCGATGCGCTCGGCGTGGTGATGAACGCGAAGTCGCGCGAGACGTTCCGGGTGCGGATGCTCCGGGACTGGCAGACAGCGCTGGCGTCGGGCGGGGACGATTTCGCGGTGGAGCTCTCGCGCTGGGTTCCGGCGTCGGAGGCCATGGTCTTCTACGGGCTGGGCCGGGCGCGTGCGGAGGTGCTGTTCCTGGCGGCGGCGCGGGTGGCCGAGATGCGCTCGAAGCAGGTGCGCGCGGTTGCGAATGCCCTGTTCTGGCCGCTGGTGATCTTCGTGGGCTGCATCGGCATGACGTGGTTCATGGGCTACGAGGTCATTCCGGCGATGCTGGAGGTGAGCGACCGGTCGCGCTGGGATATCTGGTCGCGCTCGCTCGCCTGGGTCTCGGAGGGTTTCTACGCGAACGACGTCGAGATCGGGATCGCGTTCGTGCTGTTCCTGGTTGCGTTCTGGCTCACGGTGCTGCGCTGGACGGGCCGGGGGCGGGTGTTCGCGGACCGGATCCCGCCCTTCTCCCTCTACCGGACGCTGTCGGGCAGCGGGTTCCTGTTCGTGTGCGTGGAGTTCCTGCGCATGGGCGTGGACCTGAACCGGGACACGTTTCTCCAGTTCGAGCGGGGTGCCTCGCCCTATGTGCGGAGCCGCATGCGCCGGGTTCGGGAGCTGATGCTGAACGAGGGGCTGGGGTTCGGCGCGGCGCTCGGGGCGTCGGGCCAGGAGTTTCCAGACAAGACGCTGGTTTCGGTCGCGGGCGCGATGGACGGACGCGCGGACTGGGAGGAGACGCTTGCCGGGTTCGTGGAGCGCTGGGTGGAGCGTTCAGAGGCGATGATGCGGATGCGCACCATGGTCCTGAACACGGTGCTGATGGCGGTCGGGACGGCGCAGATGCTGCTCATCATGTGGGTGAGCTTCGACATCTCGACCCAGGTGCAAAGAAGCTACTGAGAGGAGAGAGGGCGTGAACCCTGTCGGAGTGTTGCTGTCGGTCGTGGCGGGCCTTGTGGCGATCGTCGCGGTCGTCGGGATCTACAACGGGATCACGGCGAGCCTGAAGGAGGGCGAGTCGATCAAGCTGCTGAACCAGCTGCGCGCGAGCGTCGAGCGGATCTATTCGGGCCAGGCCAGCTATGGCCCTAGCGCGAACGCGGACCTCGTGCCGATCGTTCGCGGGTTCGGGAAGATCCCGGACGGCGCGAAGGTTGGCTCTGCCGGCTCGGAGACGATCCAGCATGCCTTCGGCGGTGCGGTGACGATCCGCGGGAACGGCGGTCGTTTCGCGATTACGTTCGACGATCTGGACAATGAGACCTGCAAGGACCTGGGCCAAGGCTATGCGGGCCGGACGCGGGCGGGATCGGGCATCGTGATCATGAATGTGGCCGCGACGGCGCCAACGACCGTGCCGACCACCGCGCCCACAGTGCGCACCATCGCTTGGCTCAACACCAATTGCAATAAAGGCACGGCGGCCAACGCCCTAACCTTCGTGTTCGGGTGACCTGTGGCGCGCCCGCGGACATCGTTGGCCGGCCGGCTTCGCCGCGGCGCGCGCCGGGGCGCGGCGCTGCCGCTCGGCGCGCTGTTCCTGACGGTGGCGGTGGTGGTCGTGCTGGCGGCCTGGGAGCGCCGGCAGGAGACGCTGCGTCTGGCGGAGATCGACCGCGAGCGGGGCCGCATCTGGGCGATGACCTGCACAGCGGTCCACCGGGCGGTCCAGTCGGGCCGGGTGACGGCGGCGCAGCTGAAGGGCTGGTCCCTCCTCCCGGCCGGCCTCGGCACGGTCGGTCGCGCCGGGGGCGCGGTGGCGGCGGCGTCCTATGGCGCTGTCATGGTTGACGGGGTTCCGATGGCGGCGTGTTCGCTTTCGGGTCCGGAGTTGTCGTTCCGGGCGCCGGCGTTACGCGCGGGCGCGGTGATGGGCGGTCTCGACCGCGTGGGCGCGGTCGGCGGCGAGGCGACGACGATGCACGGCCGCCTGGGCGTGGTCCGGGCCTTGCTCAGTCCGCTGCCGGCGGGCTCGCTGTTCGCGACGGCGGATTACGGGGTGGGGCATGGCGAAGACCGGCTTCACCGCCGTCCCGTGGGCGGGCGTCCGGAGCTCGCGCGCATGGAGACGGATTTCGTGTTCGCCCGAATGCGGGCGCCGTCGGCCAGGCGCTGCTGCCGGCGGGCGAGATCGAGAGCCCGGTCGCGGTCGTCGTCGGCGAGGACTGCCGCAATGCGGCGCTGGCGAACGACCGGCGCTGTTACGAGGTTCGGAACGCCGGCAATGTCGAAGGGGTCGATGTCGGCACCAACCGGGAGGGGCGCTTTGCGGGGACGGGCGGGGCACCGGCGGAGATCGCGGGCAATGTGACGGTGGGCCGAACCGGCCAGCCCGGCAGCATGGCGTTCGGGGGCGACATTCCGGCGACGAGGTTTCGGGCCGATGGCGGGTTCCGGTTCGGCCATACGGGCGCGCCGGCGCAGGCGTTCAACGTCCCGCAGCTGCTGTCGGTCGGCACGGGGCTGGGTGTGACGGACACGGCGCTGGCGGTGGCGGGCGAAGCGGGCGCGGGCAGCCTGGATGTGGCGGGAAAACTCGACGCCGGCGGCCGGCTCATGGCCTCGGGCAGCGCCCGGGCGCGCACGCTCTCTGTCGGCGGCGATATGGGCGCGAATACGGGTTCGTTCTCGGGGCACGTCACGACGGGCGGCTGCACCGGCTGCGAGCCGGTCCGGGTGCTGCGGTGAGACGGCCCATGCGCAGGAAGGGGTTCGCGCGGCGCCTATGGATCGGGCGCTGGCGGGGCATGACGCCGGTTGGCGCGCTGGTGGCGGTGATCGTGCTGGTGGTGATCGCGCTCGGTTTCGCGATCTGGCTGCAGAGCCGCATCGCGGATTCGAACGCGGTCGGCGCGGCCCGGAAGCTGGTGGTGCTGGCGCAGGCGGTCGAGAACCATGTGCGCTCGGAATACGGGACCTATGCGGCGCTGGCGGCCGGGACAGCGCGGCGGATCGATATCGGCGGCCTCAGGATCGACAGGCTGCTGCCGCAGGGCTTCGACGAGGCGGGCGATACGATGAAGCGCCCGCTTCAGGCTTGGGCGGTCTCGCTCGGCGGCGGCGGGGTCAGGCTGCTCTCGATGCAGCTGGCCGATGCGAACGATACGCGTTTCCCGGCGAACGCGGTGTTCGAGGCGCGCGGCCAGCAGGCGCTCGGCGTGGTGGACGCGGCGGGCCAGCTGCTCGGACCGACCGTGCAGGAAGACCTGGCGGCGTTCCGGGCAGCGGCCGGCGGCCATCCGCGCGCTAGGGCGCTCGCGGTCTACCGGCAGCTCGACCGGGAGAGTGTCTGCGGGGACGCGGTGTTCCGGCGCGTGCGTGCGGGCTGTCCGGACTCCACGCGCATGGAGACCGACCTCGACATGAACGGCAACGACCTGGTCGGCGTTCGGGTGCTGACGGCCGAGGAGCTGCAGGTGGGCCGGGTGATGCGCGCGGGGGCGCTCCGGATTGACCGGGCGCTGACGGTGGGCACGGCGACGACGGCGGGCTCGGTCGAGGTCATGGGAAGTTTCACCGTGCCGGACGGGCTGGTGTTCCGGGGCGATGCGGCGTTCACGGGCGTGGTCAATGCGGACAGGGTGAACGCGACCGGCGCGCTGGAGGCGGCAAGCGTCGATATCGCCGGCGACGTGGAGGCGCGGGACATTGAGGCCAGCGCCAACCTCACGGCGTCGGGGGCGAATGTGAACGGGTCGGTCACGGTCACCGGGACAGGGTCGTTCGGGTCGCTCTCGGTTGGGGAATGCTTGGGATGCTGAGGAGCGTTTTCATGATGGCCGCCCTGGCGGCGCTGTTCGCTCTGGCGGGCACGATGCCGTTGCCGGCTGCGGCCCAGACGCAGGACGCGGTCCCGGCAGAGGACGCGGCGACGGCGCAGGACGGGCCCCCGAAGCAGGATGCGGCGGCGGCGGACGCGGCGCCCGGGACGTCGGAAGCCTGGGCGGCGACGCGTCTCGAGGGCCTGAAGGTCCGCGAGGCGCTGGCGCGGGAGGTGGCCGCGATGCGCCGTCTGCTGGCGGTCCAGAAGGAGCTCGGGGCGTGGAACCGCGAGAGGGCCGAGGTCGGCTCGGCTGTGAGGACGCTGCGCCCGGAGATCTGCCGGGAGGAGGAGCTCGAACGCTGGTGCCGCCTCCTGCCGGCGACGTTCGGCGTGTGGGAGGAGGGGTCGTGACGGGTTGGCGCGGTCTTCTCGCCGGGCGCCGGCCGGGCCGGTCAGCTGAACGCGATGCTGGCGATTATGAACGCAAGCCCGAAGACGATGCCGTAGACGGTCCCCATGAACTTGAGCGAATGATGCATCTCCGGAGCGACGAGGCCGAAAAAGAGTCCGGCGAGGCTGAGGAAGGTCCCGACCAGGGCGATACCGAGAATGGTGCGAAGCACGGCGAATTCATTGGAGACTTCGGCTGGGAGACCATGCATGGCGGCCATTCCCTGGTTCTTTCGGCGATTGCGGCAATCGTGCTGGTCGGGGCGAACCTTGTCGAGCCGGAACACATGCAGGCTTGGCAGGTGCTTGGCGGCCTTGCCGGGTATTTCATCGGGGTGCCGGTTTGTTTCGCCTTGGACCGCCGGCTGCACCGCAAGAGAAGGGCAGTGCCGGTTCCGGACAGGTCCGGCGGGGGACGCCAGGCGCTCATTCTCATGGCGGTCGCGTTCTGTCTGTTGGGCGGCGAGGAGACAGCGGGCCTAGCCGGCTGGACTGCATTTTCCGCGCTGGTTCTCGGAGGCCTGACGGACGGGGCGTGGCTCTCGCTCGTCGCCGGGCAGCGCGGAGTCGGTCTGTGGGGTGCCCTGCGGGCACTCCAAGCCAGCGCTCCGACCGCCCAGGAACGGTATTGGACAGCGCTGTTCGGGAGGGACGGGCGATGAACCCGACGAACTCCCGCGACGCGGCGCCGGTTCTTGCCGTCATCGTGTTTCTGTTCGGCGGCATGGCGATCCTGGCCGGTGCCCCTCAGTCAGCCGCGCTCACGCTGGTCGTGCTCGCCTGGGCCTGCGGCGCACTGTGGCGGATCGGCAGCATCGACGGACAACGGCTCCGGATCAATCCCTGGTGGCTGCTCCTGCTCGTGGGCGCCGGCGCGCTCTGGCAGGGGCAGGCGGTTGGGCTGGATGTCGGCGAAGGTCTGATGCGGGCGATGGCGGGCGCGGGCGTCGGGTTCCTGATCGGCGCCGTGCCGCTGGCGGTTGCCGAGGCTCTCGGCCGGCGCTGGCCGTTCTATCCGGGCGACGTTCTGCTGTTCGCGGCGCTGGGCTGGCTGCTCGGACCTTGGGGCCTGCTGTGGGCGCTTCCAGTCGGCTCAGCCTGCGCGCTCGCCCGCCATGCCTTCGTCCAGCGCTGGCGGGGTCGGTCCTGGCTCGAGGGTCATGTAGCGCTCGGCCCGGGCATGGCGGTCGGCGCGGGCCTCGTCCTCGCGGCGACGGCGGCGGATCTCGCCGATATCGGACTTCGGTGAGGAGATGAAGGCGATGACCGGCTTGGCAGAAGGGATCAGACGGCGCGCCGGACTACGGGTCTGGCGGCCTGCGGGATCGCGCGAAGCGGCTGTTTTTCAGGCCGGGGCCCGGGCCCGAGCGGCACCTGTTGTGGTTCGGGGTAGCGGCTGCGTTCCTTTCCGGGCTGACGGACCGTCTGCTGCTGGGCGCCGTCGGCGCGCGGCACGGAGTGAGCGCATGGCGGGTGCTGCCGTTCGGGCGGGCTCGGCGGGACTGGCGCGAGGAAGGCCTCCGGGAACGGACGCGCCGCCGGGATTTGCTGAGGGGCAAGGGATGAGGCGGTTGTTCGAACTCCCGCTTCGACTTCGGGGGCACCCTACGAAGGGCTCCGCCTGGGTCCTGGTCATGGCAGCGCTGGCGGTTGCGCTTTTGCTGTCGGCATGCGGTGGCACCGGCGACAAGCCCCGCCTCCCTTCTCCTCGCGGCGCCGGGCGCCCGGTGCCGGTAAGCCGGGGGAGACGGGCGGGGAAGTGGCGGCGCAGGTGGCCGATATCCTGTCCCGGACGAGCTCGCTCCAGGCGACGCGGGTGCATGGACGGCGCCCGGCGCCTGGAGGGCGATGCTGCGATCGGGATCGACGATCTGGCGCGGCCCGAAGCGGACATTGCGTTCACCGGGATCGTGGATGCGGCCGGCGGCTCCCGGGCGGACATGCGGTGGGAAGACATTTCCGTTGCCCGGGGCGGATTCGAGGCAAGCGACGGCGGCGGTTCGATCGAGGGACGCTTCTACGGAAGTGACCGCGAGGAGGTGGGCGGCATCTTCGACAGGAGCGGAATCGTGGGGGCGTTCGGTGCGGCGAAGGAATAGAAGCATGCGCTTGCAAGGCCGGGAGTTTCGGCGTCGGACGGTCGAGCGCACGGGCGCGGAGCTTCTGCTGCCGATGGCGTTCGTGCTGTCGGCGGCGGTCGCGGTGCTGGCGTTCGGAGACATTGCCGGCCAATCGGCGGCGCGGCCCTTGCCGGCAACGGTGACGGTCGGGGCGCCGTCGCGCGCCCTGCCGGCGGAGCTTGCCGGTCGGGAGCTTCGGATCGAGCAGCTGGAGCCTCTGGCGTTCCGCGACCTGGTCGGGCGGGTTGCGGAGACGATGGGGGTCGAGGCTGTGCTCGAGGAGCGGCCGGGCCGTATTGCGGGCGAGCATGTCGTCCACGATGCGCCGGTGCCGTTCGGCCTGGTGATGACCGGGGCCGTGCCGGCGGTGCTGGACGAGCTGGCGCGGCTGTCGGGCTACGACTGGAGCTGGTCGGCCGGGCGGCTGGTGTTCTTCCGCCATGCCGACAGCGAGCAGCGCGAGGCGCTCAGGCTGCCAACGGGGGTGACGGTCGATCTGCTGGCGGCGCTTGCCGAGAACGAAGCGGAGGCGGAAGCGGCGCAGGCCGCGCAAGCGCATGAACCCGAAGACGGGGAGGAGGACCGTGCGGAAGTGGATCCGGCGGGGCGTCTGGGGCCTGGCGTTCCGGGGCGAGTGGCGGCAGGACCCGGAGGGCGTGTGGGAGCCGCAACTGGCGCAGCGGTGGAAGGACAAGGCGAGGCGTCGCTGGCGGTCGCGGCGCCGCAAGGGCCCGCAGGGTGGGAAGTAGACCCGGAGCGCCACGAAACCGTCGAGGGCGTGTTGCGCGCCTGGGCGGAGCTTGCCGGCTGGCGGGTCGCCTGGGAGACGGACCGACAGTTCCGGGTCGGCGCGGCGGCGGCGTTTCCTGCCGGCGAGACGGAGGAGGAGGGTTTCCTGAAGGCGGCCGACGCGCTGCTGGCGATCGCGCCGATGCGCCGTTTGCTGAGTGTCACGGCCTATCCCAACCGCTGGCTGGTGGTGCGCGATATCGGGAGCGCCGTGCAATGAGCGCGGGCGCGGCGCTCGGCGGGGCGGTGTTGGGGGCGTTTGCGCTGACGGCCTGCCAGTCGCTCGACCTCGACAGGGCGAAGGAGCGCTCCGGCAAGGAACAAGAGGCAGCGGTGAGGGATCCGGCGGACATTCGTATAGCGCAGGCCGTGGTCAGCGCGCAGGAGGCGCTGACGCGGCTCGCGGAGGAGCGCGCGGCCGGCGCGGCGCCCGTCGTCGATATCCCGCGCCTGGTGACGCCGGAGCTTCAGACGCGGGTGACGCTCGACTGGCTGGGTCCGCTGGAGCGGCTCGCGGAGCGTCTGGCGGCCGAGATCGGCTACGACTTCGTGGTCGCGGGCTCGCGGCCGCCGGCGCCGGTGATGGTCGGGATCGAGGTGAAGGACGAGCCCGCGATCTTCGTGCTGCGCGATATCGGGCTGCAGGCGAAGGGCCGCGCAGTGCTGACGGTCGATGCCGGGCGGATGGTCGTGCGGCTCGACTGGATCGGGCCGAAGGCGCAGAGCGCGGCGCCTCCCGGGGAGGACGGGTCGTGAGGGCGGCGGTATTGGCGCTGCTCGCCTCGGTCTCAGCCCTGTCGCCTGCGCCGGCGGATGCGGGGTTCGCATATGCGCCCGTGCAGTCGGACCGGTCGCGGTTCATTCACGGGCCGGCGGACCGCCTCGGGATTGCGGAGGTCGCGGCGAGGCTCGCCCCGAAGGGCGCCCGGCTGCGCTGGGACCGGCGCGTGGACACGAGCCGCCGGGCGCGGGCGGTTTATGCGGACTGGAAGATGCTGCTCTTCGATTTCGGGCTTGCCTGGCAGCGCCGCGGCGACGAGGTGCATGTGCGTCCGGCAGGGCTGCCTCCCGGCGAGGTGGAACTCGCGACGGTGGGCCGGGGCGTTGCGGACTGGAGCGTCGCGCAGGGCGAGACCCTGCGAGAGGCGCTGGCGCGCTGGAGCGCCATGGTGGGCGTCGAACTCGTCTGGCTGACGGACCGGAGCTACCGCGTTCACGAGACGCGGCGGTTCCGGGGGACGTTTGCCGAAGCCGTCACTGCGCTCACGCGTTCCCTCTCCGGGCTGGACCGCGCGCCGGAGGCCGTGATCGCGGCCTCCGGCAGGACGCTCTCGGTCACGCACCGCATTCCGGGCCGGATGCCGGGCATTGCGACGGAGGAGCGGCGATGACGGCGTCCTGCCGGGCCTGGCTGCGCGGCGAAGCGGAGCCGGGCGAATGACGGGCGGCTTGCGATTTCCGCGAAAATGCGTGCCGGTCCGCCTTGCGGCCGCGCTGCTGCTGGCGGCTGTCGCGCCGGCCCGGGCAGCGCCGGATGTGGTGGCAGGTAACAGCCCCCTGCCCAACCTGCAGGCGCTGAAGGAGATGGAGGCTCCGGAGACGGACGGCGGTCAGGAGGAACGGGCCCGGAAGCGCCGCGGCGAGGCGCAGCGTCTGGCGGCCTTGTCCTGGGCCTCGCAGGCGGGCCTGGCGCATCGGGGCCGGGAGATTGCGCGGCTGCTGGAGAAGCGGTCGAAGGCGCTCTCGGCGGTATTCGACTTCCGGGCGCTGCTGCTGGACCGGGGCGGGTTCCTGGTGATGCCGCCCATTCTGGCGGAGACGCGGGACGCGATCCGGATCGAGCCCGGCAGGGCGGCGAGCGCCAGGCGCGTGCTGCGCATGGCGGCCGGGGAGCGGATCGTAGGCGCGCCGCCGGTCTGGCGCGACTGGCTGGAGCGGGAGTGGGAGGAGGCCCGGCCGCCGGCGTCGGTGCTGCTCCCGCGCAATGCCGGGGAACGCGGGCGCTGGAACGGCTGGCTGGAGGAAGGCTGGAAGCACGGGGTCCGGCTTGCGGACGACATTCACGCCTCGGACCTGGAGCGGCTGGTTGCGGCGTTCGAGGGCGTGGTGCGCTGGCACCGGCTTCGCGAGGCGGCGATGGTGAGCGCGCCCGGGACGCGGACCGAGGTGACGGCCGTGTCGGGCCATGAGCGGCTGTTGCGGATTTCGGAGACGGTGGTGCGCCTGGGCGCGCGGTCCGCCTTCAACCTCCTGCCGCGCGAGTGGAGGCCGCTCCCTGCGCCCGCCGGGGACGGCGGCAGCGGGCGGGCAAGGCCATGAGAGACAGGGCGAAATATCAACTGTCCGAAAATCGGACTTTTGATTTTCCGCCCGCGCTCGCGGTGCGGAAGCATGCCGGCAAATCCATGAAACAACAGGGAAATATCAAAACCGAAAGTTCAGGTTTTGATTTTCCGCCGAGCGGCAGGAGGCGGTTGTCATGCTGAACCTTTCGGATGTTCACCTGGTGGGTCATGCCGGGAAGGATGCCGAGTTGCGCACGGCCGGCGAGACGGAGATCGCGGATTTCTCGCTGGCGACGAACCTCCGGCGCTACCGGCGCGGCGGGGATTACGAGGAAAGCGTCGAGTGGCATCATGTGCGCGCGGTGGGGGCGCTGGCGGACGTGGCGCGCCGGCTTGTGGTGAAGGGCGCGGCGCTGCAGGCGATGGGCCGCCTCGAATACCGGGAGCTGCGGGGCGAGGAGCGGTCCGGGCGGGTTGCGCTGGTGGTGCTGGCGGGCGCGCGCGGCTGGCTGAACCGGCTGGACGCGCCCAGGGCGGACTCCGGAGACCGGGTCGAGCCGGAGTGGATGGGCGCCGAGCGCCGGGTGCTGGTGCGCGCGCACTGGCGGCGGGTTCCGGGCAAGGGAGAGGGCTCGTGACCGGCCCGGCGCTCTGGGAACCGGCGGCGCGCGGTTTTCCGACCGAGCGTCTCGACGAGTTCCTGCTCTGGGCGGCCGATGAGGGCGCGACGGACATCGCGTTCTCGACGGGCCTGCCGGCGTTCATGGAGATTGACGGCCGTCTCCGGCATGCGACCGGCGGGGTTCTCGACGGCCCGGCCATGGCGCGGGTTGCGGGGGCCTTGCATGTGAGCCGGGAGCGCGCGGAGACCGAGCTTCGCGGCGGCGGCGCGATTGACTGCAGTCACACGGCGCGGGGTCCGGGCCGCGAGCGCCGGCGGTTCCGGGTGAACATGCTGGCGCTGCAGACGCGCGGGCGCTGGGGCATGGGCGTCGCGCTCCGGGTTCTGCCGGAGGACATTCCGGAGCTGGGCGCGCTCGGCGTGGAGGCCCAGATCGTGGATGCGCTCCAGCTCGGCGAGGGGATATGCCTGGTCACCGGCGTGCCGGGCTCGGGCAAGTCCACCATCCTGGCGGCCGCGATGCGCCGTCTGCTGGAGCGGGGCCTCGGCAAGGTGCAGACCTTCGAGAGCCCGATCGAGTTCCAGCTGGACGGCGTGAAGGCGGGCCGGGCGTTCATCGAGCAGACGGAGGTCCCGACGCATGTGGGGAGCTTCGCCGAGGGCCTGCGCGCGGCGCTCCGCCGGCGTCCGGCGGCGGTGATGGTGGGCGAGGCGCGCGATCTCGAGACGATCGAGGCGGTGGTCAACGCGGCCGACTTCGGCATTGCGGTCTATTCGACGGCGCATGTGGTCGGGGTGTCGGCCGCGATCCGGCGTCTGCTGACGGCGTTCCGTCCGGACGAGCGCACGGAGCGGGCCGTGGCGCTTCTGGACGGCCTGACGCTGGTGGTGACGCAAATGCTGGTCCCGAACCCGCAAGGGGGCCGCACGGCGCTCAGGGAGTGGCTGGTGTTCGACGGGGACCTGAAGCGCCGGCTGTTCGCGACGCCCCGGGAACGCTGGCCCCGGGAGATCGGCGAGGCGGTGAAGGCGCGCTGCGGCGGTCTCGGCGCGGCGGCGGCGAAGGCGCGTGGCGAGGGCCGGATCGGCAGCGCCGACCTGGCCCGCGCGCTCGCCGCCTCGGGCGACCTTGGCGACGAGCCCGGCCGGCCCGGCGGCCCGGCCCTGCGGACGGCGTGAGCGCGGTGCGGCATGGAGGAAGACCGGTCATGGCGGGATGCAATGCGCCCGGTGCGGCTCGGGCCGTTCGATGCGCGCCTGCTGGCCTTCGCGCTGCCGGCGGCGTTCTTCCCCCGCTGGTGGACATTGACCGCCGTATTCCTGGCCTGGCTGGCGTTCCGGGCGGTGGAGGCGCGGGGCTACCGGCCGCCGGCGGCGATCCGCGCGATCCGCGCCGCGATGGCGGGCGGGCGGCGCGCGGTGCAGCGCAAGCGGCTGCGCACCGCGCTCGACTACGGGCGCAACTGAAATGAGGGCGATCCTGCGCGCACTCGCCTTCTCGGCGCTGCTGGTGCTGGCGATCCTGGGCGGGCTCAGCCTCGGGCGGTCGGCGGAGGTCCCGCAGTCCGCGCCGGACCCGCAGTCCGCGCCGGGGGACCATCCCCGCGTGGGCGGGGGAACCCCTCGCAAGTAAGGGGTTGTTGCAAAGGGACTTTTAGCAGATTCATCAAAATCAGGAAAGCTCATGCAGCGCCCGGCGCACCAGCATGATCCCATCGGAATCGTGCAAATTGCGAGCCGGTTCGCCAAGGAGCCGTATGCCCTGGCCGCCCGGGGCGCCCGGTTCGCTCCAGGTCATGATGATCGCTCCCTGACGCAGTGTGCCGTGCCACTCCGAAAGTACGCGCCAGACACGCTCCCGGACGCCTGATGTCATGCGCGGCCCCGTGTACACACCGGGCGCAATTTCCAACATGCAGGAAGCAAGGAAACCGCGATAACGGCCTTCGACATTCCGCGTGACGATGACGGTCATTGGCATGACGGATTATCCCTCGTCGACCAGGTCCTTGATGCGTTCGATCATGGTCGGGATGACCTTCTTCTGGCGAAAGGTTGTAGCCATTTTGCGACGAACGAGCCGGTCTATGGTCTCCGAGGACGACCGGGCTTCCTTTGCGGTGCTGAAGGCGACAGGCAGAGTGACATGGTCTCGGAAGAGATCGGCGATATCCAGGACGAAGGCCTGGTCGGAATCCTCATGGATAAAGCCCAGCTGAGGAAGGGCGGCCAGGGATGTGACCGCAATGGCGGCCGCGGCTTGCACCGCCGTGGCTGCATGGTTGATGGCCTGGTTCGGCATATCGGCGGCGGCAGGGTCGGCACGATCGTATCGCCGGCCTTCCCACCGGATACCGAAACGCTGGGCCGTGAGCCTGTAGGTCTCCTTCATGCGGGCGCCTTCGATCCCGCGCAGGACGGCAATATCCCGGTGCGGGAGCACTTCGCCGAGCCGCCACGCATACATCCGTCGGGCCACATCCAGGCGTTTTGCCGGGTCGGCCCACAGGCGGGCCTGCTGCCGGGCGAGGTCCGAGCGGTCGGGTCCGATAGGGGGAGCCGTGTAGAGCCGGATTCCACCTTCGCCGACCGCCGCCATCAAGGTCCCGTGTCGAGCAAGCAGGCGAAGGGCGTCATGGCTGATGGTCGAGCCGGGCCCCAGGAGAATCATGGATACGGACTGATGGGGGATCTGGTAATCCCCGGGCTCGAGATTGCCGCCGGCGGTGACGAAGCGAAGACAGCCAGATTCGACGGTCAGGTTGCCGCGATCGAGCCAGAGGAGTCCGAAGCGGTCCGCATGCGGGATGCGGGCCGTCTCCAGTCCCAGTCGTCCGGGCAGCATGCGGCTCAGGCCAGGGCGCCCGGGGGCGAGAGAAGAAGGCACCCGAACCCGAAAGAGGCATGCCTTCCCACGCCGCGTGCGAGCCCTCCCGCGAACAGTTCCGGGTCGGCAACGGCCAGTTCACCGCGGAACAGGACATCCGGACCTTCCGTGTCCCGCGCCGTGCGTCCGGTTCCGGGAAGGACCGGTCGGCGGCGCACTCTCGTGCGGCGCATCGAGACCATGCGGGCGTTCACGAGATGGGCGCCCCGGTTCTCAAGGCGCGCTGCGAGCCAGTTGCGGTACACATCTTCCTTGGGAAGAACCTGTCCGCCCTCGACATGCTGCGCATGCCACGCGGCGGCATCGACTTCATGGCCCGGGCGCGTCCGCCCCTCCGGGCGTGATCGCACGACAGGCCTTACGCGGACCTCGAAGCCGAGATGCGCGTCAGGGCGCCAACACCGGGGCATCGCCCGGGCTTCAAGGCCCGGCAGGTCGAACAGGACCTCCAGGGCGCTCTCCGGAGGCGGCAGGGAAGCAGCGTCCCGGAGCGTGTCGGGGTCTGCGGCGACGTAACCGAGGACTTCGCCGGCGCGTTCCATGCGTCCTGTCCCGCGCAGCACGAAGGGCTTCGGGGAAAGCGCGCCAAGCGTCGCCTTGAGAGCCGCATGCAGGCAATAGCCGAAGTCGGCATTCCCGCTTCCGGGAAGGAACCTGCGTTCCAGGCCCCAGCGGGTCAGGGCAACCAGATTGGGACGCAGACGGACAAGCGAAAGCGGGGCGCTCATGCGGGAGACTCCGGGATAACGGCTATACGCCCCTCAAGCCAGCGCTGGGCGCCGCCATGCGTATCGTTGGTCCAGTTGCGCGCCCCGTTTGTCCATATCTCCCGACACCGCCGGTCGATAAAGGGGTGTGGAGTGTCATGGGCCGGGGCGAAGGCGCTGCAATCCTCCGGCGCCTTCGTGCGCTCCATGGCGTCTTCCGGCAGCGGGACGCGCGCGACGGCCTCGAGAGCGCTTTCGCCCTCGCTCCAGCCGACGAAGAGCGGGGCTGCAGGCAGAAAGGGCTTGCGTCCGATGAACAGCGGCCGGGCCGGGGCCTCCAGGGCCCGGGCGATCCGGTCCGGCTCTTCGGCAGTAGGCTCTTTCTCCATGCGGAAGGCGAGGGTGACGATCCGGTTCGCCCAGAAATGGCGGTAGCGGATACGTTTGTTCTTGTAGGTATTGGCCCCGCCGGCCCGGCCTTCCGGCTGCCCCCGGGTCGTCCAGCCGACTTCATTGGCTTTCAGTTCGGCAGTCTGGTAGTCTACTGTCTGCTGCCCCTCCCGGTCGGCCCTGCACGCAAAGACGAGCCGGTCCTGCAGGTCCTGCAAGGCATCGCCTTCGGTGCGACGGAGCCCGAGAGCATTGCCGACGATCCCGGCGAGCAGGGACGCGGCGGGCCAGGCGTCGGTTTTGCCGTGATTGTCGATCGCGACCCCGCCGAAACTCATCAGAGGGGCATCCAGGCGGAGAACCAGGTGACGCTTGCTCACGCGCTCATTCCCGATCTTCGCGGATGGCGCTGGCGGCATAGCCGGCGAGATCGTCGAGATTCATGCGGTCGATCCCGGGCAGCAGGGCGCTCCCGTCCACGGCGAGCTGGCGGCGGACGGCGTCCGTCCCGTAGGCATCGTCGAGAGCGCCGAGATGGGCGGCGAGACGGGAGACAGTCGTCTGCAGGAGGGGGGCGTCGCCGTCGCGGAACCGGACCGGGTCGCGGAAAGCATTCGCCAGCGTGCGGGGCTGGAGGTTCCCTGTCTCGATAAGCATGAACTCGGCCCAGGCATAGGGCGCGGTCGAGCCCTTCTTCGCCCCCGGAGAGACCTGGGCCACGAGATGAATCAGGTGTTCGGCCACCTTCGCGGCGATCTCGCGGTTGCCGGCAAGGTTGGAGACGAGGAGCCCGGCATCCACCACGACATAGCCGTAATAGAGCCCGCTCGTCAGCTCCATGTCGAACATGCCGGCCGCTCCGGCATGCTCGTCGTCCTCGCGCCGGACAAGATCGTCGACCGCCGTTATGAAGTCGAGTTCGCGCTCCATGGAATGAACGGTGATCGCATGGGCGACGTGGATGGCCGCATCGGTGTTGGACGCCGGGTCGGAGGTGACCATGCGCCCGAAAAGCGCGGCGCCGAGCCCCGCTCCGACCTTGAGGGCGCGCAGGTTCTGGCGTTCCTTCTTGAGGCGGTCCTCGAAGGCGGCGGCAGCCTTCTTGGCCGTGCCGACGGCGAGGGCTTCGGCCGCCAACTTGCCGAGAAATTCGATCTCGGGTTCCCCGAAATAAAGCGCCTGACGCTTCTTCGGGTCGGTCGCGTTCTTGGCGTAGAGTTTCGTGATCAGGGTGTCCTGCACGGCGGCCGCGACCTCGTCCGGGGCCTCCTGGAGTTCCCGGGCGCGCGGCATGATCTTCTCCTCCACCGCGAGCTTCGTGCGGACCCCCATCGGAATATCGAGGTTCTGCAGCGCCCACGGATTGTCGCCGGCGCGGTCGAGGCAGTCCGAGCCCGCGAGGCGCCAGTGGCGCTTCAGCGACTGCGAGGAGACCCGCCCGCGGGTGACGCCGCCGAAGGGGAGCCGCTTCCCGAGCCCGGCGTCGTCGCGGTTCAGAAGGGTTCCGGGATAGGACGAAAGCCAGTGGATCTGAAGGAAACGCAGTGACATGTGAATGGAGTCTCCTGGGTCAGGTAACGACAGCGTGGGCATAGCTCCGCGCAATCCGGTTTCGGGCGTGGTCGGCGAGGTCTTCGCTCCGGCCTGTCCAGCGCAGGATTTGTGCAAGCGGCAGCCAGTCGATGGGAGTTCCCTTCGACCCGAGGAGCCGGGCAAGACGGGGCGTCATGTCGGCCACCACCGCAAAATCGGAGGAGAGCAGGCGGGTGAGGCGTTCTTCGGAGTATCCGAGTCCCGCCAGCACCCGTCCAGCGTCGGCGTCCCGTGCATGCCGTCCGCCTGCAAGGCCGAGGCAATGCAGGACGAGGAGCCACCTGTTCCGGTCGGCGCCTTCCGGCCGGAGATCCGAACGGGCGAACAGGCGTTCAGCGGCGATCAAGGCGTGGCCCGACGGCGCCTGCGGGTCCATGCGTCTCAGGGCGGCATGGTCGCCGGTCGCGATCGACGCGCCCGCCAGCGCGCCGGAGAGCGCCGCAATCCAGCGCGCTTCGCGGGCCCGGGGGGTTTCGAGGTCATGATCTGTCATATGCAGGGGCGCCTTGTGAAGGTGGGGAAATGTCCGGGAAGCGCTTGCGCATGGTGCCCTCGAGCATGTTGCGGGCGCGGGCGCGGGCTATTATCCGGCGCTCGTCGGCGCGCGGCGCCGCCTCCGAGGCCGCATCGAGGGTGTCGCGGGCGAGGTCCGCGAGAGCCTGCGCCCATGAGAGGGCCGCGGCTTCGTCGTCCCGGTCCAGGGACTCCCACAACGCCGTGAAGAATATCCGGTCGACGGCGCTGTCGAACCGTTGGGTCCAGCGCTGGGTAAGGACCCTGTTGGACGGTTTCTCTTTATCGGTTTTGGCTTTCGCCGGTCCTTTCTGGACCAGTATGACCAAGGCTGGATAGAGGCATTCCCCCTGCACCGTCGCGGCGGCTCTGACCCTTTCACGAGCCCGGCCCGAAAGCATGTCGGGATTCGTGTCGAGAAGCCGGACCGCGGCGTCCGGGACGGGCACCGATCTTCGGTGAAATCCCTCGGTCTTTCCCTGACCGCGCGCGATCCCTTCCGCGACGAACTGGGCAGCGGGAGACGAACCGCGAACCTTCGCGAGGAGCGGCAGTTGCCAGGACCGCTTGTCGGAACCGAATATGAGTTCGTTCATCCGCCGGTAGGAAAACCCCTCATCTGTGAGGGAAAGAGCTTTTGCTTCCGAGCGTTCGACGGGGGTCCATGGATCCGCCAGGTTGCCCTTGCGATCCTTTGCCTCGACCCTGGTGGCCGTCGAGTTGGCGACCTGGGCCGACAGGGTTCCGTTGCGGAATTCGAGACGCACCCTTCGGCAGATTTCGACGAACAGCGGATGTAGCCGGGAAAGGGGCAGGGAGTCTTCTCCGTTCCAGGGAACGGTCCAGAGAAGCGCGAGGGCCTCTTCCGTCGCAAATCCGATGGGCTGTGCGTCGTTCCAGAGTGCGTTTGCGCCGCTCGAAAGGGCCCGCAGGTCGTGGTGGAAGGCTGCGCCCGGGGTAGAGGCTGAGGAGGGACGAAGCGCGACATAGGACCGATTGCCGTAACCCTTGTTCATCCGGGCAATACCGTAATTGCCGCGCCCCATCGATCCTTCCTGCGTCTGGAGCGAGACCAGGGAGAAGAGCCAGTCGTCGGGCTCTGCCGCGTGCATGCGGGCGGATTTCTGGTCGTGGTTCTTCGCCGTCGCCAGCATGTCGAGGGCATCGGCCGCCTTGACGGTCTTCTCGAAGATCTTGTCGTAACGGGCCGCATCGGCTTCCGGGACCGGCGCCTGGAGCAGGGCGGGCGAGGTCGCCGGAGAGACAAGACACCAAGGCTCATCATCCGGCCAGTCGGGCGTCAATCCGCGCAGAAGCCGCGACCAGTCCCCTTCGTCTTCGCCGGGAAGCTCCGTCGTTCCGAGCGCTTCCAGTCCCATAGCAGCGATCTGGACCAGGAATGCAAGCCAGGCCGGGGCCTGATGGGGGCGAAGCGCCGGGAAGGTCTCGATCCGGTCGGTGACGAGGGCGGCGCAGACCTGCGGCAGGTTCATCTTCGCTGGCGTGCCGCAGGTGAGAGTCCCCCGGATCAGGGGCTCGACGATCACGTTGAACCTTCTGTCGGTCATGCTGGCAAGCCTCCGTTGCACAGCGCCAGGCCGTGCCGGTCGTAAAGGAAATCCCGCCCCGCCCAGCGGAAGCGGAGCGCCCCGGCGGTGGCTTCGACAAGAGTCGCCGACTCGTCGGAGGGTTCGGCGCCGTCAGCCATCCATCCGGGAATCTTCATGTCTGTCAGGGCTTTACCGAAGGGGCTCATCCAGGGCTTCGCAAGGGTGGCGAGACGGTCGTCGAGCCCCAGGCGCGTGCGCAGCTTCTCCCCGGGCTCCGGCCATGCGTCCTGCTCGTCCCACGGAACCTTCCAGTTCAGGCGATTGATATGAGCGGCCCCGCGCATGGCGCCCAGGCTGCCGACATAGTCCGTCCGGTGCCGCTTCCATTCGGGGCCGAGTTCCCGTGCCAGGACGTCGAGCGCCGGTCCGTGTGTCGCTGCTTCCACAATGGTCCGGTTCTCGGCAGGCAGGCACAGCCGGGAGCGCTGCTCGAGTTCGCGCCAGGTCGCCTCGATCGACAGCAGGTTGTCATAGACGCGCCCGCCCAAGCCGTGCCTCTGCTTGCCGCGGCCGGGTTTCAGGAAGCCGGAGAGATCGCGCGAGGCGGGCGTGAGAATGACGGCCTCGGGCGACGCGAACCGGGCCGGTCTGCCGCTGCGGGCATGCCTGTGCAGGCGCCCCAGGCGCTGGAGCAGAATGTCCGCGGGGGCCAGGTCGGTCAGGAGATAGTCGGCGTCGATATCGAGGCTCTGCTCCAGGGTCTGGGTGCCAACGAGCACCGTGGCGCCGTTACGGGGGGCCCGCTTGCCGAAATGAAGTTCGACGGCTTCGTCGAGCACCCGTCGGTCCCGGGCGGCAAAGCGGCCGTGATGAGGGGCAGCAACATCCTGCGCCCGGAACAGGGCAGGATGAGAATCTCCGAGTTCCTGTTCAAGCGCCTTTTGCACGGCGACAGCGCCCGCCACAGTATTCCGCACGACAAGGGTCTTCGCGCCGGTACGAGCGGCCTCGGCCGCCATCGCGGCAATCCGTTCCGGGGCATCGATGCAGGGGCAAAACCTCACGCGCACCGTCCTGGCTGCATTGTCCCGCGCCGGGACAGGCCGGATGGCGGAACTGTCCGATATCGCAGGATACGGGACGTCGGCGATCGGGCCGGAAGGCAGTGTGTTCCGTGTCTCATTCGGCCTGAGGCGCCGTGGTAGCGAGCCGAGAAGGCGCTCGCGGGCCTCGGAGCCGAGAGTCGCCGAGAGCAGCAGCGCATGTCCGCCGGCATCGGTGTGCCGGTCCAGCAATCCCACCAGGAGCTGGGTCATATAGGCGTCGGACGCATGGACCTCGTCCACGACGATCAGCGTCCGCAGGAGGGCCGCGCCCCTCAAATGCGCATGGCGCACGGTCAAGCCGGACAGCAACGCCTGGTCGACGGTGCCGACGGCGACGGCCGCCGCCAGGAAGCGTTTCGGGTGTTCGGCCGCCCAGCGCCGGTGGGCTGCAGCGTCGAGGTCGCTGTCGGGCCACAGCGTTTCGAAGCGCGGCAAAGGCGTTCCGCGCTCGCCGTCAGACTGGATGTATCCCGGGACCGCGAGAACGACATTCGGGCGCTGGTCCGCGTCTGGAAACAGGGCTTTAAGGCACGACCTCACCCGCTTTTCGAGGGAGACGGCTGCGACCCGGGTGGGGAGCAGGAAGGCAAGGCCGTCCACTTCGCCGGCCTCGAACAGCGTTTTGAACCTCCAGAGGGCTGCTTCCGTCTTTCCCGATCCGGTGTCGGACTCGACGATAACGACAGGGCCGAGCCCGGGGTCTTCCATAGACTGTTGCAGCGCTGTGGGGACGAAGGGACGATTTTCGTCCCGAAACACGTCTCCGAACGCGGGAGGGTTGGTCCGGAGGGCTTCTCGCGCGTCTTCGACACTCAGCTTCATGCGCTGGATAACGCTGCGGGCGCGCGTGCGGGAAAAGGCGGCCCGGTCCGCATGGCCATCGCTGTGGTACGGGAAGAACTCATCGCTGTCGTTGGAGGCAATCCAGTCAGCCAGACTGACAAGGCCGGCGAAGTAATGGACGGCAGCGGGTTTTGAGGGGAGAGGGGGAGCGGTGGCGTTGCGCCACGCAGCGGGGAACCATGCCTGTGCGGACGTCCCCAGTGCCGCGACAGCCGCCATCGGGTCGTATCCGTCCGCCGGGTCCCATAGCGCCGTCCACCGAACCTCGGGTGAGTCGGCGAGATCCCTGTGGGTAAGGGGCTCTCCGTGATGCGAAATCGAGGCGAGCATCAGGTCCAGGACTGCACAACCCCATCCCAGCATTCGCTCAAGCGGAAATATCTCGCTCATGCGCTGGCAGTTGTTCCGGTTGAACAGCAGCCCGGCAACAACTCGGGTGTGGCCGCATTGACTGGAGTGAAGGCGGTGTTTTCTGAGCCAGGAGAATCGCTCTTCATCGGGCAAGGCTTTTGACTGAAACCCCACACTGGTCTTGCCGATGTCGTGCAGGAAAACGAGCACTGAGAGGCGGGTGATTGCGGTATCTGTTATTTCGGAGCCCGCGAGATGCTCAAGACGTCGCCGCACCAGCGGGACGTCCATCAACGCTTCGAACACGGCCGCGACGTCCATCGAATGATGGGCCAGACTGAGGCGCTCAATCTCAATGTTACCATCGCCCGACCGTCGCTTCCCCCAAGAATCCGCTGTCATCGGGTTTCGCACCACACGCGACCGAGCCGTCGATTTCGTCTCTGTCCTCGGGCGTGGTGGCGATGACAGGAGGCGATTGTGACACTCGATTTGTGGATTGCGCCCAGCGAGCGCTTGCAGAATGCCTGCGCATGCATGCCGGGCCAAGCCGGGAGTCAAAGACCGCGGGAGCCAGCCGGTCCCGCACCAGCCTGACACGAAAGCGGCCGTTCCACTCTTGCTCCCGGACTTCCCGGAGCATCTCCACTTGCCGGCTAATCCGCCCGGCTCTTGCGCGGTCGGCCTCCTTTCACTCCGTTTGCCTTGGCCGCCGCAGCTTTGGCGGGCGTTGTGACACGGCCGGCTACGCGCGCCCACTCCTTTGCCATCCAGTCCCGAGTGCCGAACACGCCGGCGACTAGGGCGGGAACGTAAAGATCGGCATCGATCACGGGCCAGTGCAGGTTGAAGCCCGCGCCATCGACCACGACGCCGGACAACGCTTCATCGTCGGCGCCGTGCAGTTCCTGAGCCAATTGCGCGGGAAAGATGTAAGCGCAGCCATTCGTGAACTCGACCACCACACGGGCAGTCTCTCGGTCGTAGTGCGCCGCGGCGGCCCGAGGTTCGGATTTCATCATCTCGCGGCCGCGTGCCTCGGCAGCCTTGAACCCGGCATCAGTCAGATCGACCATGGATACGCTCCCATTCCCGCATGAACCGGTCGCGGTGCTCTGTCACTTCGGCAAGCAGGCGCCGCATATCCGACCTCTTGATACCGACAACATCCACGAACTCCGGGCGACCGTCCGGCCCAAGCAGGTTGATCTTCGCCCGCCCCGGCCCGACGATATGGACGTGTGCCGGCTCGTGGTCCTGAGTGTAGATTACGACTCGGAAACCATGAGTGCGGTGAACGACGACCATGAAGCACTATAACCTATCCGCTGGGTTTTGCGCGAGTCCGGGCCCCGGCCAAGTCCGCAACGATGCGACCCCGATTTCCGGATGGGCGTATGTTGCGCTACAGAGCTTGACTGTGGGCGGCGGTGAATACCACCGGGGATCTGTTTGACTGAAACGCACACCCGATCAGGCGAGGTTTAGGGGGCGGCCCGGTTGGAGGGCAAGATCCTTCGCTAAGGTGCTTTTTTCCGATTGAGCGTGCGATAGACGGTCCTCTTGCGGACAGAGCAGGCGCGCAGGGGCGTGATCGTCGATGAAGTCCCAGTTCTCGTCCTCGGTTCCGAGGAAGGTGACCATGACGGCGGAGTCGTCTTTCCAGGTAACGGTGAGATGATCGGAGCCTTCCATGTCGCCGTAGACGACGGTGCGTGAGACTGGCGCGAGCAGGATGCGGTTTTCCTCGTCGTCCTCGCGCCAGCGTTCCTCGACCCTGCTCCACCATGAATCGTCCGCCTCGTAGCGCTCGGTAAAGCGGTCGGCGAGGGTTCGATACGATCCGGACCCGCCGGAGGCGCCTCCGGCACTCATGCGGACATCCCCATGCCGCGGCTGCGCTCTGCCTGCCGCCTCATGATCTCCTCGCCCTGGTACGACCAGATTTCCTCGCTGATGTGGACCATGCCGGCGGCGAGGCCGGGCGGGAGGCTGGCGGCGAGGCGTTTGGTGTGGAGCTGCTCCTTCTCGCGCGCCGCCTCGGCCGCGATCGCCTTGAAGGCCGCCTGGGTTTCCTTCGGCCAGGCCCGGGACCAGCGGGCGAACTCGGCGACGGTTTCGGGGTTGCGTTCGTCCTCGGGCTTGAGGGTCTCGAGGGTGAGTTCGGTGAAGCGCCTGCGGTCGAAGAGCTGATCCCAGGAATGGACCCCGATCTCGACGGAGACCTAGACCCGGTGGGGCTCGGCCTCCGGGTCGCGTGCAGCCTTGCGGATGGCGCGGAGTTCGGCGCCGAGGTCGGTGAGGTCGAGGCGCCGGCGGTCGAGATGCTCGCGGTGGGCCGTGTTGCCGGCGCCGAACCAGTTGTCGAAGGTCTGGACCATCAGCTCGGCCCGGACATCCCACTTGCGGTAGTCGGTATCGACGTCGTTGAGCACCGTTCCGGCCTGGTGCGGTCCGCGCTGCTCCAGGAGCGTCTCGTAGGACGCGAGATGGTCCCGGGCCCGGTCGATGGCGCGGGAGATCTTGTCGCGCAACCGGGCCTCGCTCTCGATCGAGGCCTTGAACGCGTCGAGGAAACGCCGTTCCTTGCCGGCGAGATGCGGGCTGGCGAGAGTGCGGGCGATATCGGGCAGGAGCTCCTCGACGCCCTCCCGGTAGATCAGCGCGCCGTCGCCGGCGAGCGCCTCCGCCTTCTGCCAAGCGTAATGGATGCGAGCATAGTCCCGTTCCACCTGCTCGCGCGGCTCGATGACGATATCCCCGGAGAGCGGGTCTTCCAGTTCGGAGGCCATATCGCGGATCCAGATGCCGTCTGCCTGCTCCCTCGCGCGGTCGAGAAGCATGCTTGCGGCGCGTTCGTGGCCGCCTTCGGCGCCGAAGTTCCAGACGCCGAAGTTCCAGACGGTGTCAGGCGGGATGCCGAGAAGCAGGTCGTCGCGGCGCCTGAGATGCGTTGGCGTGTAGCGGTGCGGGCGGTGGGTGACGCAGGTCACGCCGTGCGAGGCGGCCCATTCGGCGGCATGGCGCCCGGCGCCGTCTTGGGCGATGCAGTGCAGGACCAGCGGCTCGGCGGAATTGGCGGCGCGCTCGCGGTTGAGCAGCTCCGCGATGCGGCCGGCATGGCGGCTGTGGAGGTCGCGCCCCCCGACGATGGCGACATGGCGGCCGTCGGGTGCGAGCGCCTCGGCCTTCTCGAGGTGCAGCGCGCGGCGCTGGCGTGCGATCAGCCATTCCCCGGCGGTCTGCGTTTCCCGTCGGGTCCAGAGGAGCGGGGCGCGGCCGGTATGCTTGCCGATGGCCTGTTCCGCATGGCCGGCGAGCTCGCGCAGCCAGGCGCCGGCCTCGTGGAGCCTGCCGATATTACGGGCGTCCATGCCGGTGTCAGAGATGCGTTTGATCTGCTTCCCGATCTTGCGATCGACCCCCCGGAAGAGGGACGCGAAGCGGGCCAGGAGCCGATCGCGATCCGAGGACGAGGCGTGATGCGGATCGGCAGCAGAGACATGGTCCACGGGGCAGAGGGCCGCCAGGTTTCCGAACATAGTGTCGATGAGCTCGCCATGGGCGGCGCGAAGCTCGTCCCGGCGGCGTTGAACGGCCGGTCCGGCCTCTGCGTTCTCGAGGTAGCCGGTCAGGCGCTGTTCGCGGGCGGCAGCCTGCCGGCGCATGTCCACCCGGCTCGCCTGGGCGAAGGTCCGGGCGGTTTCGGCCATGACGTCGAGCAGGAGGCTGCGATGCGCGAGCGCCTTGTACTGCTCATCCCGTTCCTTGAGCTCCACGTCGGTCAGCATGTGCTCGAAGGCCTCGCCCGCCTTCTTGGGATCCTGGCCGGGGCCGCGGCTCGCCAGCGCGAGCGTCTCCTCCTCGGAGCCCGGCGTATGCGCCAGCGCCAGCCCGGAGCGGATGCGCGTCCGGTCGGCAAGGTCCACGCCGACCTTGCCGGCCTCGCCGATGAAGATGCCGGCGGCCGCGCCGAGAAGGAGATTGGGCTCCATGGCGAGCGGGCCTTCCGAGGCGAGCTTCCAGACGGACAGCATGACGGACAGGACGCGCTCCTGGGCGTCTGCTGCGATTTCGGTGTCCAGGCCTTCCTGTTCGCGAAGCGCCGCCAGGTTCTTTTCGGCCAGCACCGCGTGGATGCGGTCGCCGGCGGCGTCCAGCGCGGCGATTTGCTTGCTCGTCTCGGCCGCATGGGCCCCGGAGCGGCCGCCGGCGTCCATTTCGGCGCGCAGCTGCCCGGCCTGCTCCTCGATGCTGTCAAGGGCGTCGAGCAACTGGTCGCGGGACAGGCCGTCGAGGCGTTCCTCGGCGGCGGTGCGGGCCCTCTCACGGTGGAGCCCGGCCAGGACCGGGCGGGCCAGGTGCTTGAGGGGCAGGCCATGCAGCATCCCGCGCAAGCTGGCCTGGAGCCGTTGCTGCCGGAGCGTCCGGCGCTGCTCGGGATCGGGCCCCCGGGTCCTGGTTGCGGTCGCGGATGTCGTGGCGGTCGCAGTCCGTGCGGCCGGCGGCCGGTGCTGCAGCTGCCGGAGCCGTTCCCATGCGGACCCTGCGGATTCGGTCGCGAGGTTGATGACGGGGATATTCGCCTCCCGGGCGATCAGGAGGCCCATGCCGGTGCCGCCCCGGATCTTTCCGTCCTCGCTCCAGGCCACGACTGCATCGACGGGGCTGTCCAGGTTCGGCCCGAGCAGGACGGCGACGTTACGCGCATGCATCTTGCGCACGCACGGCTTGCACTTGTCCCAGGCGGGGTGGAGACGCTCCGCCATCGCCATGCATTCCTGCATGCGCTCGGGAGAGAGTGTGCGGCAGTCGGGTCCGGAGAGTTCGTTGTAGCCCTCCCAGGGCAACCAGATCGTCCGCTGTTCGGCGGGTGTCCCGCGGCGAACGCCGCATCGGCTCCCGCAGCGCCTCCGGAGGCCAGATGAAAGCCCGCGTCCGCCATCTGCCGGGCAAGCGCGGTCATGTTGGCCAGGACCGCGTCCGGCGTGTTGCGCGCGCCGATGCCGGCCCATCGGAGGGTGCGGGCCTCGCCATCGGCCCGGGATGTCCCGGCTTGTCCTTCCGTGACGGTCGCTTGGGAAGTGTGCGCGGCGGCGCCGGTGGACCGGGGGTCGGGCATCAGGGGATTTGTCCAGGCCGACGCGCGGGACAGCGGATCGCCTTTCCGGAGCTGCTGGCGCAACTCCATCCAGAGGCGTCCGAGAGTGTTTTGGCCGACAAGCCTGTCGCCCTCCGGCTGCGCGCCCCAGAACGGGTCATCGTCCGAGGACTCGACGATCTCCCGGTCGCCGGTCCTCTCGAGGGCGGCGTCGACCGGCCCGGGATGGGCCTCGCGCTTCATGCGGATCGCCCAGCGCATGGCGTCGACGCGGCGGCGGTTCCAGTCGGCATCGGACCCGTTGGCCTCGTCGCGGCCGATCTTCGCGGCGTCGCCTGCCGAGCGCGCGCCGGCGATCCGGGCCTGGACCCCGGGCGAGTGGCGGAACCTGGCTGCCTGGTAGAGATGTTCCAAAGTCGCGAAGGCGCGGTCCGCAGCGGAGATCGGCTCGGGCAGGCGCGCAAGGTTGCTGAGTATGCCCCACTGGCCGCGCGTACCCCGGAAGACGCAGGCCTTGCCGGCGTCGTAGCTGCGCGGACCGGCATCCTCGCCGGGAGATTCGATGCCCTTCTCCCGAGCCAGCGCCAGGAAGCGCATGTGGGCCTTGCCGCCGCCGCCGAAATCGACGACCAGGTCGGGGTTCATCGCGATCCAGGCGTCGTCGCGGGCATGGAGGTTGAAGCGCTTGTTCTCTGCGTCCCAGACAGGCGGGTTGGGAACCAGCGGTACGCCCCGGCCGGTGGCCCAGCGGTGGACGATGGCGTCGATGCCCTTGAGACGGTCCACACCTCCGGCGTCGCGCAGCCGGGCACCGTAATGCAGCACCATTTGTGGATGTTGCCGATGCAGGCGCGCCAGCCGCCTTTCCACGGTCTCGCGGTCCCGGTCCATGTCGAGCTCCGGATTGCCGACGATGACGACGTTCGGGCCGTCGAGCTGATGCGGCGCGGGATGTCCGAGAGCGGCGACGCGCCCGGCGGCCGCGTAATGGCGCCCGGTGAGGGACGTCCGGTCGCGGGGGCCTCCGGCCGCCGTCATGGTCGGGTCGCGCCGCTTCCATTCCTTCTCGCCCGTGGTCTCGCAATAGAGGGCGCCGGCCGCATCGGCCGCCCTCGAGAGCTGCTGGAGGCGCAGCATCGACTCCCGGGTGCCTTCGTCGAACCGGGCCGCGGCCTCCGGGGCCGGATCGGGACCGAGCGCGGGATGATCCGTCATGCGCCGGAGCGCGTCCTCCGCGGCCCTGGAGGCGCTGGCGTCGAACATACGCACCGTGCGCCATGCGCCGGCGCGGCGTTCGTCCTGGAGCTGCGTCCCGTCCGGATAGATCAGCTCCAGTGCCTGGAACATGCCGGCGACGGAAGCCGCCGTCTCCTCGCGGCCGCCGGCGTCGAAGGGGAAGGTCAGGTCCTCGAGGCGAGGCAGAAGCTCCTGCTCGCCGCCCGCATCGCGGAGCGCGGCGCGCTTCCTGTCCGCATGCTCCATGGCCTCGCGGACATGGGTCACGACGTCGGGAGCGGGTTCCGGGAGCTCCCGCGCCGCAAACCAGGCCGAAGCGTCGACCTGGTTGCCGAGCCCGTATTCCGACGCGCCGGTATCGACCGTGCCGTGGCGCGCAAGCCACGGGCGCCCCATGACCTCGCCATAGCGGTGGAGCGCATGGTCGAGGGTCCGGCGCATGATATCGAGCTGCTGCTCCGTGTTCCCGGCCCCCTGCGCAAGCAGGACGTCGGTCTCGCCGCCGTCGGCCTCGTTGTCGCGGGCGCGCTGTTCGCGCTGCTCCGGCGTCGGCTCCCGAAGACGGCTCTTCAGCCGCGCGTCGAGGCGTCCCACATGGCTGCGCAGCTGCTCGACGGCGTTCCAGAGCAGGCGGTCGCGGTCGGCGGCAAGCACGGAGCCGCCGGAGCAGAGGCCGGAGCCGATCGAGGCGAACAGCAGGTCGACGCCGGCGCGGGCCGTCTCGACGTCGCCGGCCTCGCGACCGTCATGCTCGCGGAAGCCGGGACCGGCGCCGGGCGTCAGATTGTCGATGATATCGGCGGTGCCGGCAGCTGTTCCATCGGAACTGTCGATATCGGACATGGGCGCCGTCTCCCTCGTCACCGGAAATCGTCCAGCCGCGCCGGTCCGGCACGGGATCGCAGTCTGGCACAGGCAGGGATGCGCCTCCAGTTACGCGGCGCCGGCCGGGCCGGCGCGATCACATCGAGATGTCGTAGCCCTGCGCAAGGTTCCGCCGGCGGTCCATGACCTCGCCCTGAAGCTGCCAGGTCACTTCCGACAGGTTCGTGAGGCTCCGGGTGAAGTTCTCGGCCAGGCCGGCGGAGAGCTGCGACAGGGAGCGGGTTTCGCCGGCGTTGGCTGCTTGCACGGCATGCTGGCGGAAGACGGCGAGGGTCTCCCCGGGCCAGGCGCGGTTCCTGCGGGCGAGCTCGAGCATGGCTTCGCTGCTGCGCTCGTCTTCGGGCCTGATGACGTCGCGCAGCAGGGTCGTGAGGCGGTCGGGATCGTGACGCTGGTCGGCGGCGGCGAATGCCCCGGCGTCCGGGGTTTCGATCCGGTAGGGCTCAGCCTCCGGGTCGCGGGCGGCGCTGCGGATCGCCTCGAACTCGGCGATGAGGTCGGCCATGTCGATCCATCGGCGGTCGACATGATCGCGCCGCGCGGCATGGTCTGCGACGCGCCAGGTCCGGAACTTCTTGACGAATTGTTCGGCCAGGACATCCCACTTGCGGTAGTCCGGGTCGAAATCGTTGAGCGCCCGGGGCGCCGGCTCGGCGGGACGGACGGGCATGTCGTCTTCGGCCCCGAGAAGCCGGCGGACGCGCCCGAAGAGGCCCGGACGGGAGTCCCGGTCGTCCGGGGCGGGATCAGGCGGTTTCGGGGCAAGGGCGCGTTCGAGAATGGCCGGGTATTTCCGGAGATGGGCCCGGGCCCGCTCGATGGTGCTCCGGACGGTGTCGCGGTCGCGGGTTTCGGTGTCGAGCCCGGTCTGGAACTTCTCAAGGTAGCGGCGGCCGTCGGCGGAGAGCCAGGGTGTCGCCAGCAGCCGCGCGGCTTCGCGCCCGAGGTCCCCGATGCCGGGCTCGTAGACGATGGAGCCGCCGCCGGCGGCGGCGCGCGCCCGTTCGACGGCGTCCCGGATGCGCCGATACTCATAGGCGGCCTGGAGTTCGGGCGTGTCGGGCCATGGCAGGTTCGCAACCGTTACGCTGGCGTCGGCCCGGGCCTGGCGATGGGCGTCCAGCAGGTCCTGGAAGACCTCCTTGTCCCCGGCGCCCACCAGGTCGTTCGAGGTCAGCGCTTCGAGCACGGCCATGTGTTCGCCAAGGCGGCGGGTCGGAAGGGTCGAGCCCGGAAGGCCGTCCTCCCGCTCCGCGATGGTGCGTTCTTCCTCGACGAGATCCTCGACAAACCGTTCATAGACATCGTCGCCTGAGGGCGCCTCGGCGAGGCGGCGCTTCCAGTACTGCAGGTCGAAATCGACCGGTTGCGTCATGGCCGCAGGCACGGCCGCGAGCATGTCCGCGAAGGCGTCGACGCGCCAGGGCAGCCGGAAATACCGGTCGAACTGCTCGACATTGCGGGCGCTCCGGTCGCTGCTTGCGGCTATGCTCTCGAATGCGTCGTTCAGTTGGCGGGCAAGCTGCTGGAGGTGCGTCTCGAGAAGCGCGCGCCATTTCCGGCCGGTTTCGGGGCGTCTGCCCTCCATATCCATGGCGAAGGCGGCCGTGCGGGCGATGACACTGCCGTGGTCCGGCTGATCGAGCAGAGCCGGATGGACCGGACGATCGCCGGTTCTGAACTCCCGCCATGCCTTGTTGAGAGCGCGTCCCTCGGCCCCCCTTGCGGCGTCCCTGTCGGAGAGCCACCCACCGTCCGTGCGGGTGACGCCGGCGGCCTCGCGCGCCTCGACCCAGGACTCCAGCAGGTTCCGAAGCTCGCGACGCTCACCGCCGCTCCTCAAGGCCGTGTCTTCGCCGGGTCCGGTGACCGCCTCGAGGGTTTCCATGTGGTCGTGGAGGCGCCGGGTCGGCAGGGTGGAACCGGGCAGGAGGGTTTCGCGGTCGCGGATGGCGGTGTCCTCGGCCCGTATGGACCGCAGCAGCATGTCGGACGCCTCCGGCGTATCCGGCGTGGCGTTCAGCCAGTCCTGCCATTTGCCCCTGGCAAGGCCCGGAACGGCGAAACCGTCGGGAAGGTCGACCGTAAATCTCTCGGCATGCGTCCGCAGGCTGTGATATTGCCGGAATTCAGCATAGCGCCATCCCGGCGAGGCGGTCGGCATGCGGACAGCGGACCGGGCCTTCTCCAGCGCCGCGTCCAGCTCCTGGAAATGCCGGGCCAGGTATGTCGCCTGTTTCCTCGCGGTATCGGCGTCGAGCGAGGGGTCTGCGGCATGCCGGACAGTGCGTTCGATCACATAGCGATGCTCGGAATAGTCGAGCGGGGCCAGCGGATCCTCGCGTTTCGCCTCGTTCAGCATGCGCCAGCCCTCGCGGAGTTCGCGTCCGGTCTCGATCCGGCGTTTGATCTGCCCGTCGCTCGGCCAGGGCGCGTCGGTGCGTGTGACGCCGGCTTCCTTGCGCGCCTCGCGGTGCTGCCGGACGAGCCGGCGGAGCACGGTCGGTCCGGCTTCGGTAAGGCCTTCGAGATGCGTCGCGGCGGTGAGCGCGGCCATATGGCCCGCAAGACGCCGGGTCGGCAGCGTCGAGCCGGGGAGCCGTTCTTCCCGGCGCCGCATGAGCGCATCTTCGGCGACGATCCCCTCGATCAGGCGGCGAAGGACGTTCCGATATGCCGGCGCGCTGTCGATGCGCCGGCGCCAGAGCGTACGCGCGGCCTTGCGGTCGCCCGGTAGCGCGGCGCCGTCATCGAGCGCGGCCAGGAACGCTTGCGCCTGGCGCATGAGGCGCCCATAGCCGGAGACGCTCGCCGGCGAGAGCGGTCCGCCGGTGTCCTGCCGCAGCGGCGTCGCCTTCACCCAAGCCTGCGTCAGCTCGGCGCCGACGGCGGCGTAATGGCCGTCGAGGAACGACCGCCAGCTGCGGGCGGTATCGCGGTCGATCTCCCTGTCGGTCGCAAGTTCGACCGTCCGGCGCAGCAGCCCCGCGTGCTCCGGGTCTTCGAGGAATGCGAGCGGCTCCGGGCCGGCGCGGGACCGAAGCTCGCTCCAGTCGCTTTCCATGGCTTCGGAACGGCTCCGGGTCCGCGCCTGCTTCTCCGCCTCCTTTGCGAGCCTCGCATCGTCGGCCCGGAGGGTCTCGCGCCAGCGGCGCTGCATGCTGCGGCCGAGGCCCGCGAAGGCGTCGTAGCCGAGGCCGGAGACGCGGGGATGGCGCCTGCCGTCCTCGCTCCCGCGTGTGCGGCTGCGCAGGAACACCCGGACCCGGTGCAGCACATTGCGGTGACGGTCGAGTGTGCGGCGCACCTCGCCGGCCGTTTCGGGATCGGCGACAGGTTCCGCCGGTGCGGCCAGCGCGGTCCATTCGCGCTCGACCTCTTCCATGTCCGCGGCGAGCGCGACGGCGGTCGCGAGGGCGGCGCTGCGGTCGGTCCGCCTGTCGGCGGCAGCGACGATACGTTCGACGGTCGCGCGGTCGGCGTGCCGGCGCGCCGCTGCTCCGCCGGGTGTTGCCGGGTCGTGCGGACCGGCCCCGGCGGTTCCCGGATCGAGGCCGTCATTGGCGGCGCGCGCGCCCGGCGCGGGTTCGCGCCCGATCTCGATCTCGCCTTCGAGTTCCATCTCCAGGCGTTTCTCGGCGAGGAGATGGTCGATCGCGGCCTCCTTGGGCTGCGAGCGCCCGCAGATCTGCCCGAGCGAGGCCAGGATTTCGCCGTCGTCGACCTCGCGGCCGGGGTCGCCGTCGGGCGTGGCGCCGGCGATGCCGACGGCAACGCTCCGCCGGTCGGCGACCGCCTCAAGATGGCGCTTGTGGCGCGTGCAGGCGGGATAGGTCGACTCGCGCGCCATGCCCTCGTCCAGCAGCAGGAAGGCCGCGTCGACCGTCATGCCCTGGGCGGAGGTGACGGTTGCGGCATAGCCGTGGTCGATGGCCGTCTCCCCGATCCAGTTGCGGATTTCCTCGGGCGCGAAGCTCACCGTGCGCCGGTCGGCGGTGCGCACGGTGAGCCGGCATTGCTGCGTCCCGTCCCTGTCCCGGCGCTGCTCGATGCCTGTCACGGTGACGATCGCGCCGTTGTAGAGGCCGAGATCGTAGACGGTGGCGCCGATGCGCAGCCGCTCGCCGGGCCGGACCTCCAGTTTCGCTTCGACCGCCTTGCCCCGGTCCCCGATCCGGTGGACCCGGATGATGGCGGACTGGATATTGTTGTCCTTGCCTTGTCGGGCTGCGCCCCGTTTGGCGGCGGCATGATGGCGGGCGCGCAGGAGCGCGGACAGCGCCCGCACGTCGGCGCGCGTGCGGGCCATGACGATGGTGCTGTGCGAAGGATGCTCGGCCGTATAGGCGCCCCAGCGTTCAACCAGGTCGTGCAGCGCCTCTTCCTTACCGTCGACCAGTCCGAGGCGGCCTCGCCGGTGGAGTTCCAGGAATGCCTGGTGCATGGCGCCGTTGCGCAGCAGCCCGGACAGGCCGATCTGCCAGGGACGCCTGATCGAGAGCCGTTTCTCCCCTGCTTTCCGGCGCTGGCGGTTCATCTCCCGGTAACGCTCGCGCGCGGCGTCGCGCGCGGCGCGGTCCATGCCGGCGGCTCGAGCGGCTGCCTCCGCCGCCGGCACGCCGTCCACCTCACGGAGCCAGTCCTCCAGATCCGGAAGCTGGCGGCGGATGCGGTCGATGCGCACGCTGCCGACGGCGTCGCGCACGATGCGCATGCCGGGGCCCGCCTCCACGGGCTGCTGCTGCTGCGTGTCGCCGACCAGCACCAGCTTGCAGCCTGTGGTTTCGCTCAGCTGCACCAGCTGGAGCGCCTGCCGGGTGGAGAGCATGCCGGCCTCGTCGACGACGAGCACCGTGTCCGCATCGACGGTCTTCGCGCCCTTGCGCACATCGCGCAGGAACGGATAGACGGCCGAGGGCGGCGCCTGCATGTCGGTGCCGAGATCCACGGCCGTCCTCCAGGCCACGGCAAGCGCGCGCACGGACTTGCCTTCCTCGCGCCAGAGTTCGCCCAGCGGGTGCAGCACATGCGACTTGCCGCTGCCGGCCGCACCCTCGACCAGCGCGAGCCGTCCGGGACGCGAGGCGGCGTGCCGGATGGCGCGGACCTGTTCGTCGCTGTATTGGCGTCCCTTGTCCTGCAGCGCCTGCAGCTTCGCGTCGACCTTTTCCTTCGGCACGGCGTGGGCCCGGTCGGCGACGGAGAGGTGGGAAAGCCGCGTCAGCGTGTGCTCGGCCCCGAGCGTGTCCAGCGTGGTGAAGATGCGCTTGTGCGCCATGCCGGCTTGCGCGTCGGGATTGGGCTCCTTGTATTCGAGCCCGACCAGGTCGGCGCCGGCGAGACTGAGCTCGTGCCAGCGCTCTACAGCATCCCCGGAGACGGCGCCGCCCAGCGCGTTCTCGACCTTCTCGACGATGTCCGGCTGTCTGAAGACGGCGTCCATCTGCGCGAGCTTCGCCGGGATCGCCGTGATCTCCTCATGGGCCGCGTCGATGAACTCCTGCCCGATCTCGGCGACCGGCGTCTCGCGGATGCGCTGGCGCAACTCGGCAATATCGACGATCTCCGAGGCTTCCTCGCGGAACCGGGCGATATCCTCTTCCGTCGTGCTGCCTTCGGCCTTGCGCCGTCGCGTCGCGAGCGTCGCGGCCGCCATCTGCGCCGGGTCCGTGAGGGCGTCCTCGCCCAGATGTTCGGTGACCGTGGCGACGATGTCGGCGGTGCGCTTGCTCCATTCCCGTTCCAGGTCCGGATCCATCGCTGCGACGCGGGTATACTGGCCTTCCGGGCCGTGGCGCTCCATCTCGACATCGAGGCGCGTGCGCATCAGATGGGCCAGATGGCTGCGGAACGCGGCGCCGGCGGCCTTCTGCCAGGCGTAGAGGGGATAGCCGTGCAGGGTGCGGAACTCCCCGTCGGAATGCGTCTTCACGACATTGAAGATCGTCGAATGGACATGCAGTTGCGGGTCGGCGTCGCGCGAGGTGCGGTGCAGGAAAGTCGCGGCCAGCATGGCGCCGGTCTCGACCCGAAGGTCCTTCCCGGCCGCGCCGGTGCGCGTGGTGGCGCAGTGCTCGAATACGGTCCTTCTCAAGGCCTCGCGCGCCGCATCGATGAGGGCGCGTTCGATCGCCTCGCGCTCGTCGCCGCGAGAGAGGGCCCAGAGCGCCGAAATCGACTTGTCGGCGGAGAAGGTGAGGTCGAAGCCGGGCGAGCGCTTCTCCGAGCCGGCGTTGCGCACGAGGTTCACGCCGTCGAGTTCCGGAGAGAAGCCCCTGGCCAGCGCGTAGAACTTCTTGTCGTAGACGAGGCCGCCGTCCTTCAGGCGGAAGAGGCCGGTCGGGTTGTACCACTCCCCCGGACGCTCCTTGCCGCCGCCCGTGTAGTAGGCTTCGCGCGCATCCGTTCCCTTGACCTCGTGGCCTTCATGGGCGGCCTGGCTCTCGATGTAGTAGGTCGGGACCGCCATTTTCGCGAGCGTCGCTACCATGACGCCTCCGGCGCGGCCGGGCGGCAGGCGCTCGTTCCGTTGCCCTTCATCGACGGATGAATCAGGCGCGCGTCGGGCGAATTGTGCAGGAAAATGGCCGGTCGATACTGCCGGACTGTTGTGCGCATACCCTGCATTCCGTGTTTCCGCCCTTTCGTCGGAGACCCCTGAATTGTTTTTCGGTCCCTGTCCCCAACCAATGACGGGTCTCATGAAAACCGTCAACAGAACTCCTCGAAAAATCGCACTTCAGTGCAGAGGTCTGACCAGACTTTGACCAGACTTTGACCAGACTTTGACCAGACTTTGACCAGACTTTGACCAGACTTTGACCAGACTTTGACCAGACTTTGACCAGACTTTGACCAGACTTTGACCAGACTTTGACCAGACTTTGACCAGACTTTGACCAGACTTTGACCAGACTTTGACCAGACTTTCCCTCAACTTATCTCCGGATCCCGAACGATAAAACAATCGACCCACCAAAGACAAGGGGTTGAAGACCAGATCGCAGGGGACGGGTCATAGGACCGGGCGCAGGAATGCGGGGCCCGGAGACAATTGCCGCGCGGAAGGCCGCACAGGGCGGCGTTGCCGTCGGGCAATCGGATCGGGCGCAACATGAAGAAAGCCCGACGCCTTTCGGCGCCGGGCGGAAGTGTCCGACACTCATCGTCATGCGGGCAACCGGGGAAACCGGCAATCGGAGCCCAGGGTCCGGACTGCGAGAAGGGGCGCATCCGGAAGCGGAACTCGCCATGCTCGAAGACGCGCGCGTCATGGTCGAGGAAGCGGTGGGCGATCGTGCGCCGGCGGGCCTTCGGCACGGCCTCGCAGGACCGGCGGTCGGCGACCTGGCGGATGACGAGGCGGCGGCGCCGATCCCGGTCGGTCCGGACGATCGGGATCGGACTACAGGGCGCAAGCGCGCGGCGGGCGGGGATCGGCATGGCATGGTCTCCGGTTTCGCGATCGCGGCCGGGATCGACCGCACTTCCACCCGGACAACACCTTTCCCCACCTTTTCGATCGGGAAGCCGGAGCGCCGGCCGACAGCATTCCTCCTTCCCGGCCCGGGAGCGAAGCGAGCTGGCGCTTGCGCCGCCGTCGCCGGCAGGACGGCTCCGCCCGCCCGGGAGGAGGCCGCCGGAGCGGTACAGAGAAGAAGCCCCGGCGCCGGAGGCGCCAAGGCTCTCTGCTTCAGAAGGGGATCGTGTTGTCCAGCCGGTCGGCAGGCTGAGGGACCGGGACCGCTTCGGCGATGTCATGCGCCTCATCGGTGTCCACGACCCCGGCCGTCCAGCAGCGCAGCCGCGCCCGGTTGCCGTTCCGGCGCTCGGCTTCCAGCGTGCGCCGGGCGAGCTGCTCGCTCTCGCCGCCATGCACGATCCGCCAGCGCTGCCCGCCGGTGTAGTAGGGCAGCAGGATGTCCACGGTCCAGTATGCGTCGCCGTTCATCGTCTCTCTCCTGTTCGGGATTTGCCTAAACAGCCCTTTCCCCACCTTTCTCCCGGCGGTATCGACCGGGTCCCGGCCGGCGAGTGCAGCCGGGATCCCCCGAACGCCCCGCCATTCCCTTCCGGGCCCGTTCCGCGGCCCCTTCACCGCCACGGCGCGGCAGGACCGGCCGCGCCTCCATGCCGTTCCCCTTCCCGGACCGGTACGCGACAGATGCCCGACGCCATCGGCGCCGGGCATCGTGGCTCAGGCCGGCAGGCCCCCGCAGAGCAGCAGCCGGCGATATCCGGCGGGACCGAGCCGGAGGAGGTCGTCATTCGCATCCTTCGCGCCGGCGACAATGCGGCCGACCAGTACCTCCGGGCCGGCATGCCTGCAGACCAGCGCGGCCCAGGCCTCCTCGCCCGCGCGGTCCCGGTCCTGCGCCAGCGTGACCCGCACCGTGCCGGGCGGCAGGGCGACCTGCGGGATGCGCCCGGCGGACACGGCAGCCGCGATGGCGATATGCCGGCGGCCATGCGCTCCCAGGGCCCGGCGGACCGCGAGTGCGTCCTCCACGCCCTCGGCGAGCACCATGTGCCGCGCATCGTCGGCAGCGGGCCACCACACGGCGCCGGAGTGGAGCCGCCCACTGGTCCGCTTCGGGTCCGCGATCGCCGCCTTCCCACCATCCGGGGCGAGGAAGAGGCGCTGCAGGCCCTCCAGCGTCCCGTCCGGCGCGCGGATCGGCGCCAGCAGGGCCGGCAGCTCGCGCTTCCGCCCCTCCACCTGCACCCAGGCGTCGGGCCGGAACCGCAGGCCGGCGTCCCGCGCATCCTCCACCGCCAGCCCGCGCGAGGCGAGATAGCGCCCGGTCGGGTCGTCGGCGCAGACGGCGCGCGAGCGGCCCAGCACCGTCTCCAGGCCCGCGCGGTTCACCGGCCGGCATGCCGCAGTCGACACGGCCGGAACCGGACGCTCGGCAGCGGGCAGGGACAGGAACCGCCGGGCCTCCTTCGCGGCCTCGCCGACCGACGCCAGGTCCCGGGCCGCGCGGATCAGGTCGAGCGCATCGCCGCGATCCCGCCCGTTCGCCCAGTCCTTCCAGCGCCCGCGCAGTCGGCCCGCCAGATTGACGCGCAGCGAGTTGCCGGGTTCGCCCGCGACGCTGCCCACCTGCCAGAACGGGCCGTCCTGCCGGCCGTTCGGCAGATAGCAGGCGCAGACCGCCTCGATCTCGGTCGCCAGCCGCGCCGCCAGCTCCTGCAGCGAAATGCCTCCATGCATGACCGCCATGACCGATCCTCCTTCCGGATCCCTGTCGCGCACCGGACTGGCCGCGATTCCACCCGCAAACCCCTTCCCCACCTTTTCCCGGCCTTACCGGGGTCCCGGGCGGCCCTTCCAGGTCTCCCCATGCCGCCATGCCTCCGCTGTCGCCGGCCCGGCCCCGCGCCTCCGGCTGCTCCTGCCCCCCAACCAACGGCTTTCGGCCTGCCGGGGGGAAGGGCGAAGCCCGCCCGGCGCGGCGGTCGCGGCCCGGCGCCCCCGCTGCCGTTCCGGAACCGGACGAAGAGCAGCGGACGTGACGGGAGGGAGCCTGAGACCGGACGGCGGGTTCGATGCAGCCCGGCTCCGGACCGGCCATCCCCGGCCTCGGTGCCGCTACCGGAGCGAAGAGACTGCCGGCAGGCATATCGGCACGGACCGGGGGGCCGCGGCGGCGGACCGGCACAGAACGATCGCCCCGACGCCGGGGGGCATCGGGGCGACAGGGTTCAGCCGGCGTCTCCGGCGGTGTCGGGCTCCCAGGGGAACAGGGTCGCCTGGTCTCCCCAGCGGGGCAGGCTGTCCTCCATGACGCTGTCGCGCAGCGGGAGCGCATCGAGGCCGAGCTCGGCAACGGCGTGGCGATCGTCGATCGCGTCGAAGGCGAGGTCCAGCAGAGCGGTCATTCCGAAAATCCTTTCGGGCTGCGGTCGCGACCGGGATGGCCGCGATACCGCCCGAACGACCCCTTCCCCACCTTATCTTGCCCCGCGGCCGGCACGACGGCGGCTCATGGGCGACGGCCGGCCGCACAGAACGCTTCCCGGCCAGCGGCCGGCAGGCGGGGTCCCGGCGACGGGGCACGAAAAAAGCGCCCCGGGGGCGGGGCCCGAGGCGCTGGATCGGAGGCAAGGAAAACCCCGGCGCGGAGGCCGGGGCCAGGGGGAGGCTACTCGGACGCTTCCGGGGACGGCTTGTCGAGAGGCTCGTTCGGGCGCAGGAAGTAGCGCTCGAGCTTGGCCGCCATGGCGCCGACGGCGACTTCCAGGGCACGGAGACGCGCATCGAAGCTGTCCATGCGCTGGTCGAGACGGTCGATGCGCTTGCCGAGGTCCATGCGGAGCCAGGCGATGAGGGCGATGGTGATCGCGGGCGTCGTCCAGGGGGCGAGATCGGCTGCAGTCATGGTGCAGCTCCTTTCTGTGGGGAATTGTAGCACGACGGCAAGCGGGAGCGAGGCCCGCAATGCCGCCCGGAAAACCCCTTCCCCACCTTTTCCGGACCGGGCCGGCGCTCCGGCGGTCGGCGACGGCTCGCCGGGTTCCGGCTTCCCTTCCGGGCCCGGCCCCGGGGAGGCGGAGGTCACCGGAGTGCGGGGAACCCGCGGACGGGGGCAACGAAAAACGCCCCGAGGCGGACCCCGGGGCGTTGCTGAGCGTACAAGGAAGAAGCCCCGGAACCCGAGGGCTCCGGGGCTGGCGGGCGTTCGCTCAGGCGGTGAAATCACCCTCACAGGCTTCCGGGGGCGGCGCCGGCGGACGGTTGCCGCTGCCCGCCCCATCCGGCTTGCGGTCGAGGAAGTTGATGCAGCCGCGGGGGCCGACGACGATCTCGGTGGCGAACCGGTCGCTGTCCTCGCCGGGCTTGCGCCAGCTGCGGATGCGCAGCTTGCCGGTGATGTGGACCTGGCGGCCCTTCGCGGCGTGCTTGCGCAGCATGGCGACCAGGCCGTCCTGGTAGACGGCGACCCGGTGCCACTCGGTGGACTCCTTGTATTCGCCGGTCTGGCGGTCCTTGTAGACCTCGTTGGTGGCGACGGAGAAATTGGCGACGGCGCCGCCGCTCGGAAGGCTGCGGAACTCGGGGTCCCCGCCCAGGTTGCCGATCAGGTCGACGCGATTGAGACCGTTCATGGTGTTGCTCCCTGCAACTGGTTGACTGCGAGCCGTTACAACTCACCGCGAATACCCCCTTCCCCACCTTCGCAGCGTGGATGTCGCGAAGGTGGGGAAGGGGGAAACGCCGACGGGAATGCAGGCCCGGTCAGTTGCCCAGGCAGAGTTGGATCGCCGCTTCGCGCTGGGGGCAGTCCTCCACCTCCTCGCCGTGTTCGTCGAACATTCCGGCCTCGTACATCGCCGCGTACATGTAATCGGTGCAGACTTCCTCGACGGCCCAGGGCCAGAGGTCGAAGCAGAAGGCGTCGTCGCCCGCGGCGGCTCGCCAGGCCTCCTCGCTCCGGTAGATGAGCGCGCCGCCGAGCGCGCCCGGCCATTCGACCAGGTAGGAATGCTCGTTGAAATTGCTGCTTGCGTGGTCCGCGAGCAGGACAGCGAATCTTCGCTCGATGCCGTGCGCCGCCAGCATGCTGCGGATGGTCTCGTTCATGTGCTGCATCGCTCAAGCCCTTTCGGTGGAACTGGTTGGAACCATCCGAAAAACCTGTTCCCGACCTTTGCGGCGTCGACGCCGCAGCGGCCGGGAACGGGCAGGCAGGGAAGGAGATGCGGGGCGAAGAACGCCCGACGGGTCAGGCGGCGCCGGTGCCGGAAGGCGGAGCGGGGGACGCCGTGCGCGCGATCAGTTCCTTGAGAGCGGTCATGGCTTCGTCATGACGCTGATCGGCCTGGCGGCGATCGTCGTCCATCGCCCTGTTCCGGTCCCTGGACGCGCGGTGCATCATGTAGAGCCCGTAGCCGATCAGGGCAGCCTGAAGAAGGCCGACGCCGGCATTGGCGTAGATTGCGGCCTCCTGCAGGTATAGACCTTCGCGTTACAGCTCAAGCGAAGCGTTCTGGAATCCGATGGTGGATTCCTGGAAAGCAACGGTCGCTTTCTGGAATGCCAGCGTGGCGGTTTCGAATGCGGTCATAGCCATGCATCAGACGACTCCCTGTTGCGGAATATAGGCGCCGGCGCCGGTCTGCGCCAGTGCGGCGTCGACTTCGGCGATGCGGATATCGGCGCAGTACTGGAGCGTGTAGAGGCGCCAGCCGACGGTCTCGGCGCGGTCCGCCAGGCTTTCGGAGAGGCGGGACAGCGCCTGCCTGGAACAGGGGGCCTCGACGAACCAGGTGTCGAGGGTCTCGCCGGCATGGCCGATTCCGTCGATCCGGAACGTGCGTATCGAGGGGGCGGGCTCGGGCATCGGATATGTCCTCCGGGTGGCTGTTTGCAGTCACCGCCGACAAGCCCCTTCCCGACCTTGACGGCATCGAAGCCGCCAGGGCCGGGGAAGGGGGAACGGGAGCGCCGCAACGCTCAGACGAGCGCCGGCATCTGCACGACGACCAGCTCGGGGCGGTCGGGCGAGGCGAACACCGCCGGATGACGGGGCTTGGTGTAGCGCATGACCGTGGCGACCCGGCCGAAGGCGCGGCCGGCGTCCTTCAGCCACCTGCCGTCGAACCCGATCGGATCGCCCTCGATCCGGCATTCGACCGGCAGGAGCGTCTCTTCGCCGACACTGTGGCAGTCGACGTATTCGGTCAGCGTCACCTTGCCGTTGAGGGTAGCTTTCGGCCAGCGACACGCAGACCGGGCGCCCGGTTTCGCCGCCTTCACCGTTTCGGCCAGCGCGAACAGGTCCAGCGGCGCGGATTTCATGCGGCCGGCCGGCGTGACGCGCCGGTAATCCGGGAACGTGCCGTCCACGAACTTCGTCGCGAGTTCGCCCGCCCTGCAGCGGAACCGCACGCCTCCGGTCCCTATCTCCGCGGTCACGGAGCCGCCACCCTTCAGCAGGCGCTCCAGTGCCCTCATGGGTTTGAGCGGCAGGATCGCGCCGCGCTTGTCGAACCCGTCATCCGGCAGCGCGTCTTCGGCGGGCCGGATGTTCGTGTCGCGGATCGCCATTTGCGACCTGTCGGCCGCCACCGCCCGCAGCCGCCCATCGCGCGACTCGATGAACAGTCCGCGGAAGTAAGGGCGGTGGGGGTCGGTCGAGGCGGCGAACGCCGTTTCGGCGACGATCGCCGCGAGTTCCGCCGCCGGCGCCTCCAGGCAAGCTTCGAGCTGCCCGCCCGGCTGCCTTGTCGCCGTCGAGCAGGCGGCAGGCCGCCATTGCGGCGGCGTCCCTGCCAGCCTCGAAGGTCACGATATCGCGCGCATTCGGGCCGACCAGGGCGCCGCGCAGCTCGTCGGTATTGATCGATACCGATCCGGGGACGGAAACGCCTGCCGGCACGCGCTGCGTCAGGACCGCGTTGCCGTCGAAGGCCGATATCTCGAGGCCGAGCGGACTCGCGACGAGATCGACGGGGTATCGAAAACCGCTTCTCTGCCGCGTCCTGTCGGAGTTGCCGAATGCGTGCGCGGTGCGGATCGCTTGTCCGAACAGCCGCTTGCCGATCATGAACTTCATCGCCGTTGTCCTTTCGGGTGACGGCTCCGGGGAGCCGGTTGGAAGCACCCGGACAAGCCCCTTCCCGACCTTTGGCGGCCATGCGGCTGCCGGAGGCCGGGAAGGCGATGGGGGCCGGCGTCACCAGCTCCTGAAGGCGGCCATGGGCCCAGCATCGGTGACGATCTCGACGTCGTCGAGCGTGAGCTTCGCGTAGGCGAGCGCTCCTGCGACTTCCTGGAGGTTGTCCCAGGTGCCGTGGTCGGTTCCGGTCGCGATCTCGATCACGGTGTACCGGTCGGGGAGATCGGGCATGCCGCGATACTCGCGGGCGCGCTGCTTGTCGCCACAGGGACCGCAGTCGAGTGTGCCGCGTTCGGGGGGCCGTTGGCCGCAACGGACGCAAAGGCCCAGCGCCTTTCGTTCGGACGACGTTCGGCGGTAATAGGCGAGCGCCCGTGAGCGGGAGTATTCACGGCAAGCAGGACATTCACGGACGCCCTCTGCAGGGGGATGCTGCCCGCAACGCACGCATAGCCCGCGTGTCAGGCGTTCCGTCGTTTGCCTGACCCAAGTCGCATGGGCAGCGAAGCGGCTCTTCTCGCGGCATGGCAGGCAGAGCGTGAATCCCGTAAGGGGAGGTTGCTGCCCGCACCTGCGGCAGAGACCTTCTGAGCTTCGGCGGCCTTGTTCGCGATGAAACCAGGCGAGGCTGGCGTCCCGGCAGTGATTGCAGGTGGTGTGACCGTCGGTGGCGGGGCGTGCCGTACACGCTATGCAAATGCCGGCCGCGCGGAGCCGGTCGCGGCGGGCCTTGGCGGCGAGACGAACACATGCGGGGCAACGGGGTTTGCCGGGGGCCGCAGAGTTGTTGCCGCAGTCAAGGCAGACAGAGGGGTCAGTGCGGCGGCGTTTCCCGGCGGTGCTGGCGCGGTAGGCCTGGCGGCGCGCGGCAAGGCAGTCGTTGCAAGCGGTATTGCCGGGCGCCGGAGGCTTCTGGCCGCAATTGCGGCAAAGGCCGGCCTTGCGCCGGGTTTCGCGGAGGAGCCGGTTGGTATGCCTGGATGCGGTGCGGTGCGTCTCAGCGCAAGAAGAACAACGGGCGCGGCCAGGCTCGGACGCGGCCCTGGCGCAGTCCAGGCAGAGCAGGCGTTCGCGAAGACGCATGCGGCGCTTTTGCGCGGACCGGCGCCTGCTTTCGCGGCGGCGCTGGCTGCAAGCGGCACAGTGCCTGGAGTTGCTCTCCGGAGGGACTTGTCCGCATTCCTGGCAAAGGCCTGCCTCGCGGCGGGCGTGGCGCAGCTGGGTAGTGCGGCTCGGTGCTGCCATGGCGGATCCTGACGACTGGAAAGGGAGCGGCGGCGGGTTCGAAAGGAAAACCCCTTCCCGACCTTGCTAACCGGGAAGGGGGCGGAGGACGGCGTCGCCGGGCGGGGCTCAGCGTCCCTTGCGCCGGCCCTCCGCGAAGAGCCCGGTGGCCCACACGCCCCAGTACTGGATGCCGGAGTCCGGCTTCTTCTCGCACCGGCAAATCAGGATCTCGTTGCGCGCCGGGCGCAGCTCCCGGACCGTGGCGAGCGACAGCGTGAGCGGGCGGCCCTTCCCGCCCGGCAGGCGGCGGATCTCGCCGTCGATGGTGGTGCGGTAGCGCTCGACCACATAGGTCTTGCCCTGGAGGCCGCGGCCGAAGACATGGGTGAGGAAGGTGTTCGCATCGGGGCGAAGGACGGAAACGGGCATGGCGGGCATGTGCGATATCTCCTGCTCGGGAAACGGGCGCGGGCGCCGGTCGGTCGGCGGACCCACGCGGATCGCACGAACAACCCCTTCCCGACCTTGGCGGCGTTGCGGCTGCCGGGGACCGGGAAGGGGATGCGAGGCGGCGTCACCAGCTCCTGAAGGCGGCCATGGGCGCGGCGTCGGTGATGATCTCGACGTCGTCGAGCGTGAGCTTCGCGCAGGCCAGCGCGCCCGCGACCTCCTGGACGGTCTCCCAGGAGCCGTGATCGATGCCCGTGGCGATCTCGATCACGGTGTAGCGGGGCCGCAGATCGGGCATGCCGCGATAGTCGTATGCGCGCTGGCGGTCGCGGCAGGGGCCGCAGTCGCGCGTTCCGCGCTCGGCGGGGCGCCGCCCGCAGCGAACGCAGACGCCCAGCGCCTTGAGGCGGTCGGCGCGTCGGCGCGCGCTCCGGCGCCGGGTCTCGCGGCAGGCTTCGCAGACCTCCTGTTGCCCGTCGGCGAGGTCCTCACCGCAACGTATGCAGAGCTGCATGGCGCGGCGCTCGCCGGCGCGCCGGCGCCAGCTTGCCAGATTGGAGGCCCGGTGCGCGTTCCAGCAGGGCTCGCACGCGGTGAACCCGGCTTCCGGGGTCTCTTTTCCGCACCGGATGCAAAGGCCTTGCGCGACGCGGGCCAGGGTCTTGCGGTTGTACTGGGCAAGCCAATCCGCGAGGCAGGCCTCGCAGGCCGTGCGTCCGCGGACGGCGGAATGCTGCCCGCAGACGGTGCACAGGCCGACGGCGCGGCGGGCCTCCCGGCGGCGTTTGGCGGCGTCCCTGTCGCGCCTTGCGGTGAGCGGCTGGCAGTTCGGGCAGCGGCGGCGGCGGCGGTCGATGCGGGCGCGGTAGGCCCGGCGGCGCCGGGCGAGGCAGTCGTCGCAGCTCGCATTGCCTTCGGCGGGCGCGTTCTCTGCGCACCGTACGCAGAGGCCGGCCTCGCGCCGCTCATCGCGCCGGCGCCGCTGGACGAGGCGGCTTGCCTCCCGATGCTGCTTCCCGCAGGCCGCGCAGAGACGCCGCCCGGGTTTTCCGGCCACGGCGCCGCACTCTGCGCAGAGGCCGCGGTTCCGGCGAAGCAGACGGCGTTTTCGGGCGGCCTTGCGGTCGCTGGCGCGGCGGCGCTCAATGGACCCGGAACAGTATTTCGCGCCGTCCGCCGGGGGGATCCGGCCGCAGTTCAGGCAGAGGCCGCACACGGCGAGCCGGCGGCGGGCGCGCCAGGAATATGAACGGACGGGCGGCGTAGCGTCCGCGGACTTGCCGGAATGGCCGCTGCTGCAGTTGCAATCCGCCGCTTCGGCGGATCGATGCGGGTCGCGAGGGGCGGAAGCCGGCGCGCCGGGCATGGGCAGCGTCTCCTGTCGTGGACGGACGCGCGGACAGGAAGGCCCGCGCGGATCGCCACGAAAAACCCCTTCCCGACCTTGGGCCGGGAAGGGGCGGAAACGGCGCCGGCTGTGAAGCGGCTACCGCGCCGGGGCTGGACCCGGGTCGGCGGTCGCCGGAGGCGGCTCCTGGGACCGGCTGGCGCGCACGAAGCCGACGAGCGCGCGATGCGCGGCCCGGTTCTCCGCGACGCCGGCGGCGACCTGCTCGTTATCGGCGGAAAGCTGCGCATCCACGGCCGCGCGGCGCGCCTCGCTCGCAGCCAGTTCCGCCTTCACCCCGTCGATGCGGGTTCCAAGACCGGCCTCTACCCGGTCGATCCGGTCGGTGAGGCGAGTCTCTACCCGGTGGATCCGGGCGTTGAGGCCGGTCTCAACCTGATCGATCCGCTGCGTAAGGTCTGTTTTCACCGCGGCGATCTGTGCGGTCAGACGTTGTTCCGTCATCGCAAGCTCGGTCCGGAAGCCCTCGATCCCGACAGTAATGCGGTTGTCGAAGTAGGCGAACATGCCGAGCAGCGTAGCCAGGAAGAAGCCGAGCACGGTGGCCATAGGCACAACCGTCTTCCAGCTGCCGTCGCCAGCGACGAAGACGCTATTCCGGGGAGTTTGGGAAGGGGTTTCGGGAGAGGTCATTGGCCTCGTCTCCTGTCTCTTGGGAGTATGGGATCGGAACGGGTCGAAGGCAAGCCGCGCCCGCCTCCGCACCCGGATCGATACCCCGGCAACCCCTTCCCCGCCTTCCGGCGGCCGGCCTGAAACGGAGGCGCCGGCGGGAAGGCCGCGGCCTGCGCGGCAACGGTCCAGGCGCTCCCTTGTCAGCCGGGCAGCCCCTGGGCCGCGAGCCTTGCCAGGAACCGGGCGGGCCCCAGCGCGAGGAGCTCGTCATTGGCGTCCCTGGCGCGGGGGACGATCCGGTCGAGCAGCAGGGCGGAGCCGCCATGCTCGCGGCAGAGCGCGACCCAGGCCCGCTCGCCCGCCATGTCGCGGTCCTGGACGAGCGTCACGCGCCGGATATCCGGGGAGAGGCCGACGCGGTGGACGCGCCCGGCGGAGACCGCGGCCGCGACGGCGATATCGTGAGGCCCGCCGGCGCCGAGCGCCCTCATCACGGCGAGCGCATCCTCGATCCCCTCGGTCAGCACCATCCGGCTCGCTCCGGGCGCGGGCCAGCGCACGGCGCCGGAGAAGAGCCGCCCGCTGGTCCGCTTCGGGTCCGGGATCGGGGCCTTCCGGCCGTCGGGGCCGAGGAATATCCGCTGCAGGCCTTCCAGCGCGCCGTCGAGCGCGCGGATCGGCGCGATCAGGGCCGGCATTTCGCACTTCTCGCCGTCCACCCGGACCCAGGTGTCGGGGCGGAAGCGCAGCCCGGCAGCGCGCGCGTCCTCTATGGCGAGGCCGCGCGAGGCGAGATAGCGCCCGGCGGGGTCGTCGGGCCGGATCGTCTCCGCGCCCTCAAGCACCCGTTCCAGGCCCGTCTGCGCCTCCGGCGCGCCGTCCGGGCGGCGGGGGTCGCATCGCGGCCGCTCATATGCCGGGAGCGCCAGGTAGCGCCGCGCCTCGGCGGCCGCTTCCCCGATGGTGGCGTGGTTGCGCACGGCGCGGATCAGGTCGAGGGGGCTGCCCCGGTCCTTCGGGTTGGCCCAGTCCCTCCAGCGTCCGCGCCAGCGCCCGGCGAGGGCGATGCGCAGCGAGGCGCCCTCCTCGCCGGCGGTGCTGCCTACCTGCCAGTAGTTGCCGTTGCGCCTGCCGTTCGGAAGGTAATGCCGGCAGACGGCCTCGATATCGGCCGCCAGCATGGCGTTCAGGTCCTTCAGGCTGTGGGTTGGCGTCGGATCGCCGCGCATGGCGCCGCCTCCCTCTTCCCGGCCCGCCGGAGGCGCCTTCCGGCTCCTCCGGCTCCGGCAGGGGTTATCGCTGGATATCCTTCAGAGCGGACGGATCCTGTAGAGTTCCGGGCCGCGGCGTCCGCGCTCGTAGTTGAGAATGGCCCAGGCCGCGATCTCGAACGCCAGCTCCAGCGGGACCTCCATGCGTCCGGCCTGCTCTTTCGCGAAGTGGAAGGCGGCCTCGACAGCGGTCTCGTCGATGCCGGGATTGAAGCCAGAGTCCCGCCCGAGCTTTGCGGTGAGCTCGCAAAGCAGCTTGAGGTCGCAGGTCCGCGGGCGCGGCTCGAAGGCCGGCTCCGGCTCGGGAAACGGCTCATAGTCGTATTCGTGGAAGTCCTCGTCCGGATACGGATATTCCGGCAGGTCCCGGTCCCACAGATATGGCTCGATCGGGATGACGTTGGACATGGGAGGTTTCCTCCTGGCGGTTGTCGTGACAGGGCCGGCCGGTGCGGACCGGCGACAGGAGCGCGGCTTGACTGCGCCTTCGGGTTCAGGGGTCAGGCTTTCCTCACACTTGCGGATTTCATGCGCCGTGTGCGCCGGCGCCGGCATGGCGGGAAATCATCTCGACGATCGCCGGGATGTCGGGGGCCGTCTCCACCTCGACCCGTTCGGGGCCCCTGGAAGGGCGGACCTCTATCCGCGCAATGAGATCGCGGATCGCGAGCAGGGCCTGCTCGCGCCGTTCGGTCCGCGCGCTGCCGGCGACGGCGCGCCGGAGCTCCGTGACCCGCTCGCGCATGAACGCCCTCACGTCGACGCTCGCGGGCGGCGGCGGTCCCGGCATTCCCTCCAGCTCGGCCAGCGCCTCGTTGCGCGCGCGCTCGAGTTGGACAACGCGGTCGCCGATGCTCGTCGAGGGGATGCCGCTCTCGATCGCGGCAAGCAGGCGGCCGATCCCGGCATCGGCGTCCTCGACCCGCCCCTGGAGGATACGGCGCCGTTCGGCGTTCTCGCGCCCGGCGGCGGCGAACATGTCCTGCCAGTCGCGCTCAGGGGACAGCAACCAGCCGAAGAGCTGCCGGGCGGCGGCATGCTCCAGGTCCTCCAGCGCGATGCCGCGGTCGTTGCCGCAGCTCTCCGGGTCGCGCCGGCGGGTCACACAGCGATACCTGTTCCTGTCCGCAATGATCATGTGCGAGCCGCAGACGCCGCAGCGGACCCTGGCGGTCAGCGGATAGGCCGCCTTGCGCTGCGGCGTCACCACGGCGTGATGGCGGCGTCGGCGGCGTTGCATCTCGTGCTGGACGGCCTGAAAGGTTTCCTCGTCGACGATGCGCAGCTCCGGCGCCTCGTTGATGGTCCATTCCTCGCGGGGGAGGCGATCGTAATGCCGACGCCCGGTATCCGGGTGGCGCCGGCTGCGGGTGCGCCCGTAAATGAGGCGTCCGCAATAGAGCTCGTTGCGCAGAATGCCGTTATGGGTGTGGCCGCGCACGATGCCGACCTCCCAGGGGTTCCCGTCGGGGCCGGGCACGCCCTCCCGGTTCAGCAGGCGGACGATCTGGGTGGGACTCATGCCGTCCAGATAGAGCCGGTAGATACGGCGCACGACTTCCGCTTCCCCGGGCTCGACGATGCGCAGGCCCCGGATGGGCTTCCCGCTGCTGTCGTCGATGCGGTTGGCGATCCTGTAGCCGTAGACGCTGGACCCGATAAGGCGGAGGTCGTGAACGGCCTCGATCTGGCCGCGGCGCGTCTTGGCGCCGATATTGTCTATGAACATCTCGCTCACTATTGCCTTGATGCCGGCATGCAGGGCGTCCACCTGCCCGTCCTCCAGGCTGTACAGGTCGATCCCCAGGAACCGGAGCTCCCGGTAGAGCCAAGCCATGTCGGCCTGGTTCCTGGCGAGCCGGTCGAGAGCTTCGACGTAGACGGCGTCGAACCGCCTCGCGCGGGCGTCCTCGATCAGCTGCCGGAGCCCCGGGCGCAGCTGCATGGCCGTGCCCGAAAGCTCCGGGTCGGTGTATTCGTCCGCGATCACGCCGCCCAGAGTGGCGACGCGGTCGCGGCAGAGGCGGAGCTGGCCTGCGATCGAGGTCATCTCCTGCAAAGGGGAGGAATAGCGCGCATAGATAGCAAAGCGCGCAATCGAAGAGCCGTCTGTCGTCATGTCCCGTCCTTCGGGTTTCGAAAGACCGGACGCTCTGGCGGCGGGCGCGCGGCGCTGCAACGGGCTGCGGCGTTCCTTCCGGGGGATAACCCGCAAGGCGCGTTCATCTGCGTGTCCGGCGCCAGCCGGCGGCCCGCGCCCCGGCCTCCGTGCAGAACCAGCGCTCGCCCCGGGACTCGTCTATGCGGGTCCGGTCGTAATGCTTGCCGCCCGGCATGTGGTAAATGCGGCCGCTGGCGGAGATGTTGCCCTTGATGAGGCAGGAACCGGAGGAGCGCGGAGCGGAGGCCCGGGGCGCCTGTCGCCGGCCCGGCGTTCCGCCGGCGCGGTTCCGCTGTCGCCAGCGCCAGGGCTCCACGAAAGCGCCCGCCCACAAGCCGAGCCTCTCTGCCCGCGCAGACTCCTCGTCCGGGACATAGCGCGTCGAGTAGCGCCTGTAGGCGAGCGCCAGGCCCTGGCGGACCAGCGCACGCTGCACGTCCCGGCCGGCCGCGAAGCAGGTCGCCACCGCGCGTGCGTAGCGGTCGCGCTCGACCACGTCGCAGCCGACCGGGTTCCGGCCGACCAGGCGGCGCATAGCCTCTGTGGAGGCCCGGCCGCAAGCCCACCGGCTTCCCTCGCGGGTGCAGGTCTGGCGGGTCTCCGGGGCGTCGATGCCGTGAAGGCGGACGCGTTGGCCCGCCACGGCAAGCGTGTCGCCGTCCACGACCCGGGCCCGGCCGGAAATCACCTCCGCCCCGGCGGGCCAGGCGAAGCCTGCGGCGAGCGCGGCGGCCGCAAGCAGCCGGCAGGCGCGGCGCCATCCCGTCCAGGCCCGGTCATGGCGCGCGGGGGTCATTCCGCGTCCCCGGCATAGAGGCCGGCCAACTCCGGATCGAGCCTCGCGGCCAGGTCGCCGGCGCAGGCCGAGCAGAGGTCGGGCTCACGACGCTGCGTCCGGTGATCGGGTTCCAGGTCGCGTCGGTCCACTCGATTCCGGTGCGCTCAGCCATCGGGACGTTCCGGAGCGGAGGCGCCGGACCGGGCGCCGAGCGCCTCGACGAGTTCGTCGCGCTGGCGGCGGTCGATCGACAGGCAAAGGCGGTGGAGTGCAGTGACCCGGTCGTGCGGTGCGATCTGCGACCAGGCGCTCTCGAGTTTCCCGAATTGCTGCGTGCGCGTGGGCTCCCTCGGGCGCGCGGGCGGCGCGTCCGTCTTCTGCAGCAGCGCCGAGAGGGTCTTGGGCGGCTCCCCGGCTTCCCGAAGACGCTCCAGAGCGCGACGCTGCTGCGCTTGCGAAAGGCCCGCGAGCCGGTAGAGATCGCCTTCCCGGCGCGCGATAGGCGTGTTCTCGAGCGCATCCTGCAGTTCGGGCAGGATGTGCTTGCCGATGCGCCGCGCTCGCTCGACGGTGCCTTTGGAAAGCGCGGTCAGTTCTGCCGTCTCTTCGACGAACGAAGGAGGCGAAAAATCAAAATCTAAACTTTCGGACTTGATTTTGTCGCGGTATTCCAGGCTCTTGCGGTCCCCGCCATGCCCGGCTTCGGGGTGCAGAGTTTTACGAAGTTCCTCGCGCCTGGCGACGAAGCGGCCGCGGTCGAGCGGCGTGAGCTCGGAGCGGACCAGGTTCTCGTCGACCTCGACCAGGGCGAGCTCGTCCGGGCTCGGATCGTCGAGCACGAACGCCTCGATCCGGCCCCAGCCGAGACGCCTGGCGGCCTCGACCCGGTGGGCGCCGGCGACGAGCGCGAACCCGCCCTTGTCGAGGTCCCGCTCGTATTCGCCGGTGTCGGGGTCGATCCCGAAATTGTGGCGGACCTGGATGGGATTCTGGAGCCCGATCCGGTCCATGGACTCTGCAAGGCGTTTGACGACTTCGCGCAGGCGGGGGCCGATCTCGATCTGGTCGAGGCCGATGGGCCAGGTGCTCCGCTGGCGGGCCGTCGAGGGATCGAGATGGGAAGCGCCGGCGGCCGCAGCCGGATTGCGCGTGCGCCAGTCCTCAATGTGCTCGATCAGCGCGCCGGCCGAGTTCTTCTTGCCCTTGCTCATGCAGCGGCCCTCAGCGCGCGGACCGGCCAGGCGAGCAGCGCGTCGGTTGCGGCGCGGATCTCGTGGGCCGCCGCGCCGTGCGGATCGGACTCGACGACGCCCTGGCCGGTGCGGGAAGAGCGCACGAAGGCGACCCGGTTGCGGATGGCGGCAGGCAGCATCTGCACCCCTTGCCGGGAAAGCAGGTCCTGGGCCTCGCTCTCCCAGTGGGCGGCCCGCGTCGGCACGGCGTTCAGCACCGCGACGGCCGGCGTCCCGGCGAGTGCGGCCACGTCGAGGCTCGCGCGGATCGCGGCGAGGTCGAACAGCGACTGCCGGCAGGGGACCACCACCAGGTTCGCATGGCGCGCGCCGGCGACGGGGCCGCCGTCGGCGCCCATCGGCGTGTCGATCAGGATGAAGTCCGAACCCTTCGCCCGGGCCCGGTCGATCTCACGTTCGAGGCGCAGACAGGGGCAGTAGCGGACCTCGGGCGCGGCCTCGGAGCGAAGATCGCCCCAGACGACGGCCGAGCAATTCGGGTCGCAGTCGAGCACGGTGACACGCCGTCCGGCCCGGACGGCGCAGGCGGCAACATTGAGCGCCAGCGTCGTCTTGCCTGCGCCCCCCTTCTGGCTGACGAAGGCGAGGATGTCGGGGGCCGCAAAGGCAGCGGAATGCAAACGGTCGGGCATGGGAATGCTCCCTTCTGAAGTCGGTCCGACAGCCAGAGCCGGCGGTGCTTGCCTGCGCACCGGCTCGGTCACGCGTCCACCTCCGCAATCCATGAGCCACGCCCGAGCGCGCGCATGCGGGCCACTCGCTGTCCGGGACGGCGCCGCAGTCGCATCCTGGAGGCAGGGGCCAGCGGGGCTGCAGCGCGCGGTCGGGCCTGGGCGTGTTGCTCACGGGCGGTCTCCTCCGGCGGCCCGCCGCCCGCGCTTCGCGGGGGCGGGCGGCGCGGGCGCCGCTGTTTCTCTTTCCGTTTGTTCCCCGTTTATGGGTGATTCCTGCGCCACCCCCGGGGCGAACCCGGGTTCATCCCGGGCCGAAGCCAGGGTCACCCCCGGGGTGAACCCGGGTTCATCCCCTGGCCTGGCGGCGGCGGATTCGGCAGCCTCCAGCGCGCTCGCCCGGTGCGTCCGCTCGAAGGTCCTGGGAAGCGGCATGCTTCGCTGGCGCATTCCCGGCGGCGTGTTGGGCCAGACATACTGCCGGTCCGGCTGATTGCCGCGCTGCGGCACCGAATGAAGCCATCCGGCTCGTCGGCAGTCGTCCAGCCAGTCCTGGATCGTCCGCACATCGACGCCGAAAAGCTTGGCGAGGCGGGCATTGTGTATCGCCGCCGTCCGCTGCTTTCCGTCCCGGTCGAAGAAGTTCCAGTAGGCTAGCAAGGCCAGCGGCCCCCGGGCCTGCGGCAGCTTGATCTCCGGCGCGATGAGACAGCGGATCATCCGGTCGCCCGAATACTTCATGTCGAGCGGCCAGGGCCAAAGCGGCTCACCTTCCTCGACCTCGCCCGAAAGCGGCAGGTCGCGCTGCGCTTTGGACGCGGCCGTCCCGAACCCGAAATCCAGCTCCACATCGGGGAGCGCCTGCTTCCACAGGTCCCGGATGCGATCGCCATAGTTCTGGTGGACGCGGCTACAGATAAAGCCAGTGGGAGCGATGACGGCCGCCCCGGCCCCGCGCCTCTCGATGCGGCAGGGCTGGACCCAGGACTTGAACACGCCGTCCCCGAGCTCGCGATGAAGGCGCTCGCGCACCGTTTGCCAGGCCGCCTCAACGGCGCCGGCGGCGGCGTCCTCGCCCTTCGGAACGGGCTCCTCGAATTCGTCCGGCGGGGCGGGCGCCTCGGCAGGCTCGGGCGCCGTCGGCGGCGGCTCAAATTTTGCGCCGGCGCTAAATTTGGACTCCCCGGCCCCTGCCGGCCGGCGCGGGCGCGCGAACCGTTTGAGGACAGCCTTCGCGCCATCGCGCGCAAGCTCGGCAGCCGAAACCCCCAAGCCGTGCAGCTTGATGGCCCGGTTGCAGACGCTGTAGGACCAGCCGGCTTCTCTCAGCGCCTTTATCCAGACGCCGTGCGCGCACTCGCTCCTTTTCCCGGCCACCCAGGCGCCGAAAGCGAGCACCCCTTCATAATATCCGACCGAGCCGCGCGCCGCGAACTCGTAGCTGTCCTGTCTCTCGCGCAGAATCCCGGCGAGCGCCCGCGGGTCGCAATACAGGGCCGTCATCGCGCGGCCCCCTCGTCAGCGGGAGTGCCGCCGGGCATGTACCGCCCGTCGAGGCCGCCGGCGTCCTTCCTTCTTGTACAGCCGCAGTTTGAGGCGCCATTGGGCAGGGGTGCACCAATACGCCGCAGCGCATTTTCGCGTTCCCGGACCCTCCGGGGCCCCCTGCGGAACTTCACGGCCGCCTTGCTCGCGGAGCTCCGGACCGGGGGGCGGCTGTCGGCAAGGCAGTCCGATTCGCGGAGACGGGAGAGCCTGAAGGAGGGCAGCCCGACCGCGCCCTCGCGGTTCCGGCGCCGTCCGATGCCGGCTGCCACGACCTCGTTTTTCACGAGGTGGACGGCCTCCCCGAGGCGCGTGCCCTCGGGAAAGCCCGCATGATTACCGACCGCGGCAGTTCGAGGACGGTGCTTGCGCTTCCCGGACGGGTTCGGGGAAGGCCTCTTCGGAACCGATCCGCAGGCGTTCAGACCGGCGTTGGAAAACCCTCGTGTTTCCATCGAGTTACGGAGAACCCGGCAGCGGCGGAAAAATCCACCGCTCCACCGACCCGACGCTTGACATTGCGGCGGCAGCGGCCAATTATCCGATCACGTGATCGTCGGTAATTGGCCTGAGATTTGCTGCTGCTGCATCGGATGGGTGGCAACGGAGCGAAGGCGAAACCGCATCCCTGAAGGCCGCTGGGCGCTAACCGGCGGCCTTCATTTTTTCTGCAATGTCCCCTTGACCTCGTCATGACGGGCGAATACCGTCTCCCTCGAACGTGCTTCGTTAGCGATTCTTCCGAATGCGCCTGTCGGCATGCCAGCACGTCCGGGATTGTATGGCGCGGCGGGAAGTCTCCGGCGGGTTTCGTCGCGTCCGCGATCGTTTTGGCGGTCAGCCCGTCATGGTTCGAGGGGTCGAGGATAGCGCCCATGCCGTTCTTCAGGATATCCACGTCTGTGTCAGCCTGCATGCGGGTGCAGAGCGCCCACATGACGTTGCGGTCGCTGGCGATATCGACATCGTCGTCCACCACGACCGCCAGCTTGAGGCTGAGGTCTTCGCCGAGTGCAGTCGCCGCGGCGTTCTTCGCCTGACCCGGTGCCGGGTCCTTAAATTGCTATGTGGACATACATCCGGCAGGTTCCGGACTTCGGCATCGCCACGCCGGTGACATTGGGATGGTTCTGGCGCAGCACCTTGAGCAGCCGCGCTTCCATCGGCACTGCCAGCAGGCCGGTTGTTCGTCGGAAATACCGGGGACGATGTCCTGGTAGATCGCGTCCTTGCGGTGCAGGATCGCCGAGACGTCGATGACATGCCGGGTCGAGCGCGCCGACGCGCAGCCGGTGAATTCCTTCGTCCGCCTCTTCGCCGGGCACGATATGGCCCTCGATGACGAACTCGGCGAAGGCCGGCGTCTCGACCGGGATCGTCACGCCTGAGACTAATTCCAGCGCCCGGCCCATGACCACCCGGCAATGGCGCATTCGTCGATGTCCATCGGCCCTTTCCACAGGCCGCTGTCGAAAGCGAACAGCGGGTGGTGCCCGATGACGATCGACACCGGAATTGGTTCGCCCCGCAGTGCAGCCCGCTGCGCATAGCTCCAGAGATGCCGGCGGCTGTGCAGGCTGGTGCCGAAACGGGCCCTGCCCATGACCTGCAGCCGGTGATAGCTGGCGTTGCGCACCCCTGTATCCGGGTCCCTGGCGACGACGATTCCGTCGGTCACATAAAGGCCGCCATCTTCGGCAAAGCGATTGAGGATCGGCAGCGTTGCGAGATCGACCTCGTTGTCGGTTATCACCGTGTCCGGAATCGGTCCCGTTTTCTGGATCACCGGGTCGATGGTCCTGTCGCCGAGCCCGCCCCAGGTTTCGATCAGGTCCGAGTCCGCTACGTCGAGCGCTTGGGCGTAGCGCCGGCGATCGCCGAACAGGTTGGCGACGACCGGAAAAGGCGAGGTCCCGACCTTCTCGAACAGGATGACCGGCGCGCGGCCCCGGTTTTCCAGTTCCATCGTTACCGCCGTCACATCGAAATCGATACCGACCGATTCCGGAATTCGCAGGATGCCGTCCGGGTTTGCCGCTTCCAGATACTCGAGAAAGGATCTGAGATCGAGCGGTTTTTCGTTCGCTTGCATGACAGGCTTCCTAGCCGGCACCTCCCGGCGCACAGGATGCGCCAGTCTGGGGACGACTGCTATACACTATGCCCGCCTGACATAGGCGGCCTGATCTCGGACCTCTGTGAACCGGAGACATCTCATGGCGCTCACCCTTCAGGAAGCCAACCGCGTCGCCGAGGGCGCCATTGCACATGCGGAGAACCTCGGCATCTCGATCTGCGTCACGGTCTGCGATGCCGGCGGGCGTCTGGTCGCCTTTCAGCGCATGGACGGCGCCATATGGGCTGCCGTCTATGGCTCGCAAGGCAAGGCCGCCGCGTCCGCTGCGTTCGGCAGGCCGAGCGGCGACCTCACGGACCGTGCGGACCACCCGACGTTCCGTGGTATCGCCGCGGCCGATGGCGGGCGCCTGATCTATGGACAAGGCGCGGTGCCGGTCGTGCGCGACGGAACGGTGATCGGCGCTTGCGGCGTCGGCGGCGGCACCGGAGAGGAAGACGAGGATTGCGCTCGCGCCGGCGCCGCGTGCGCCGCCTTGGCCGAAGGCGGCACATCCTGACGGCGTGTCGGAATTTCCTGCCCCGATCCATTGAAAGGCAGCAATGTTTCCGCTTCCCCACTATCATGACGGGGGAGTTCGGACAGCGATGCAACGGCAACAGCAGGAAGCGGGACCGCAGACCGAATCGCCGATCTATGCGGCGCTCGATCTCGGTACCAACAATTGCCGCCTGCTCGTCGTGCGGCCCTCCGACGGCGACTTCGACGTGCTGGACAGCTTTTCGCGCATTGTCCGGCTGGGTGAAGGCCTGCAGAGCACCGGTCGGCTTTCGGAGCGGGCCATTGAGCGCAGCATTGCGGCCCTGCATATTTGTGCTGGCAAGATAAGGCGACGGCGCGTCACGAGGATGCGTTGCGTGGCAACCGACGCCTGCCGCCGCGCGGACAACTGCGCCGGTTTCGTGGCGCGGGTGAAGCACGAGACAGGCGTGCGGCTGGAGATCATCGGTGCTCGAGAGGAAGCGGCGCTGGCAGCGGCCGGTTGCACGCCGCTGCTCGACCCGTCCCGAGGGCGCGCGCTGGTGTTCGATATCGGCGGGGGCAGCAGCGAGCTGATGTGGCTGGCGGTGAAGGGCCGAGGAAGCGCCCGGCTGCTGGACTCGATATCCCTGCCCTGGGGCGTGGCCCGCATGGCCGAAACATTCGGTTCGGACAGGATTTCAGATCGCGCCTACCGGGCCATGACAGAGGCCGTAGCGCCTTGGCTGCGGCGTTTCGACGAGGCGAACGGCATCTCCGCAGCGGTAGCGGCCGACAGGGTTCAGATGCTCGGCACCTCAGGCCCGGTGACGATTGTTGCCGGGCTGCATCTCGGCCTTGCGCGTTATCGCCGCGACCTTGTGGATGGATGTTCGCTTGCCTTCGATGCTCTCGACGCCGTGTCCGCCAGGCTGCGCCGGTTGGATCGCGAGGGCAGGGCGCGGCTGCCATGCATCGGCCGCGAGCGGGCGGACATGGCGGTCGGTGGCTGCGCTATCCTCGAGGCAATCTGCCGAATGTGGCCCGTAGGCTCTGTTCGGGTTGCCGACCGGGGGGTGCGCGAGGGCATCCTGTTCCGCATGATCGCCGGGGACGACGGGGCGGCGTGAGCCGACCTCCCCGCACCAGGCCGGGACGGCAGGCGGGGCTGAAGACCCGGCTCCGCACAGCGAAGGGGCGCAAGACGGCGTCCACCCGCTGGCTGCAGCGCCAGCTCAGCGACTCCTATGTGGCAGAGGCGAAAAGGCAGGGGCTGCGTTCCCGCGCTGCCTTCAAGCTGATGCAGCTCGACGACCGCTTCAGGCTGCTGAAGCCCGGCAGCGCGGTGCTCGATCTCGGAGCGGCGCCGGGCGGATGGACCCAGGTGGCGGTAGCGCGTTCGGGCGGACAAGTGGTCGCGGTGGACCTCCAGCCGATGGAGCCGGTTCCGCGCGCCGTCTGCCTGCTGCTCGACCTCGGGGACGACGATGCGCCTGCGCGACTCGGAGCCGCCTTGCCGGACGGGGCCGATGTCGTGCTCAGCGATATGGCGCCGCGCACCACCGGCCATGCAGTGACCGACCGGCTGCGTATCGCCGCTCTTGCGGACTTGGCATATGACACCGCTCGCGGCCTGTTGCGCCCTGGTGGCGCTTTCGTTGTCAAGATTTTTCAAGGCGGCGCGCACCATGACCTTCTCGATAGCTTGAAGAGAGATTTTGTTCTGGCGCGCCATGCGAAACCGGATGCGAGCCGCAAGGAGTCCTCGGAACTTTACTTGGTGGCGGCAGGTTTCCGCGCATCGGGCGGCATGGCTTCACATTCCGGCTGAGGCGGGTATAAGAGGCCGTCAACCCCCCATGACATGGGACGGCCTGCCTTGCGCGATCCAGATGCCATCCCGTTGGCGTTGACATTCGACGATGTGCTGCTGCAACCGGCCGGCTCGTCGATACTGCCTGCGACAGCGAACACCCGCACGCGGTTCACCGCGGAAATCGAATTGGCGCTGCCCGTTGTCTCGGCGGCGATGGACACCGTTACCGAAGCGGACCTCGCCATCGCCATGGCGCAGGCGGGTGCGCTCGGTTGCATCCACAAGAATCTGGATATCGAACGCCAGGCGGCGGAGGTGCGCCGGGTGAAGAAGTTCGAGTCCGGCATGGTGGTGGACCCGCTGACCATCGGCCCCGACCGCCCGCTGGCGGATGCTCTGGCGACGATGTCGGAGAATCGTATCTCCGGCATTCCGGTGGTCGAGGAAAGCGGCCGGCTGGTCGGCATCCTGACGCATCGCGATGTCCGGTTCGCCAGCGACATGAGGCAGCCGGTCTCGGAACTGATGACCCGCGATGTCGTCACCGTGCCGGAAGGAGTCGGCTCGGATGACGCCAAGCAACTCCTTCATCGGCACCGGATCGAGAAACTGGTGGTCGTGGACGGGAAGGGTTTCTGCGTCGGCCTGATTACGGTCAAGGATATCGACAAGGCGGCGCAATTCCCGATGGCGACCAAAGACGAGCAGGGTCGGCTCAGGGTTGCCGCTGCGACCGGGATCGGACGTGACGGGATTGCTCGGGCAGAGGCCCTGTTCGACGCCGATGTCGACGCCATCGTGATGGACACCGCGCATGGTCATTCGGAGGGTGTTGTCGCCGCCGTCGAGCGTATCCGGCGCCTCTCCAACTACACGCAGATCATCGCCGGCAATGTCGCGACTGCCGATGGGGCGCGGGCGCTCATCGACGCCGGGGCGGATGCGGTCAAGATCGGCGTCGGTCCGGGGTCCATCTGCACGACCCGCATCGTGGCCGGCGTGGGCGTGCCGCAGTTGACGGCCATAGCCGAGGCGGCAGCGGTCTGCCGCGAGGCGGGCGTTCCGGCGGTCGCCGACGGCGGGATCAAGTCTTCCGGCGACCTCGCCAAGGCCATCGCTGCCGGCGCCGATTGCGCGATGATCGGCTCGCTGTTCGCCGGTACGGAGGAGAGTCCGGGCGAGGTCTTCCTCTATCAGGGCCGGTCCTACAAATCCTATCGCGGCATGGGCTCCGTCGGCGCCATGGCCCGCGGCTCCGCGGATCGCTATTTCCAGGAGGAGGTCAACGACACCCTCAAGCTGGTGCCGGAAGGCGTGGAGGGCCGGGTCCCCTACAAGGGGCCGGTCTCGAATGTCGTCCAGCAACTGGTCGGCGGCCTGCGCTCGGCGATGGGCTATACCGGCTCGGCTGCAATAGCCGACCTGCAGGAGCGCACCCGCTTCGTCCGGATCACCAATTCGGGCCTTCGCGAGAGCCATGTCCACGATGTCGCCATGACTCGCGAGCCGCCCAATTACCGTCCCGGCCGCGAATGGGCGTGACTGTCCGCCTCGCGCGGGAGGACGATGCGGAAGCTATCGCCGAAGTGCATGTCGAAACCTGGCAGGACGCTTATGCCGGGCTGCTGCCGCAGGAGGATCTGGACGGGCTCTCCCGGCGCCGGCAGACGCGCCGCTGGCGCCGCGCGATCCGGAATCCGGAAGCGGAGCTGGGCCAGGTTTTCGTTGCCGATGCGGACGGCATCGCGGGCTTCGGCAGCGCAGACGGCGAGACAGGCGAGATCACGACGCTTTATGTGCGGCCGGACGCGCAGCGCCGGGGCATCGGGCGCATGCTCTTCTGGCGCATGGCGGAATTCCTTGAGGGGCCCGTTTCGCTCTGGGTGCTGGACGGCAACCCGGCGGCGGGCTTCTACAAGCGGCTCGGCGGCCGCCCCGACATCCGGCGGACGGTCGAGCGCTGGGGCCTCGAACTCGGCCGGACTCGATATTGCTGGCCCGTCATATCCGTCCGGTCCTAGCCGGCGAAGCGCGGTTCGGAGATTCCGGTGATGCCGAGGCCGTAGACCGCGAACAGGGCGCCGTCGATTTCCTTGTCGCCGCGCACATTGCCGGAATCGCGGATCGACGGCACGAAGACGATATCGAGGTCCGGGCCGCCGAACATGACGCTGGCGGGGCGCGTGCTGGGCATGTCGATCAGCCGGTCGAGGCTGCCGTCCGGCGCGAAGCGGGCGATCCGGCTTGCATGGACAAGCGCAGTCCAGAGATAACCTTCGCTGTCCACCGTGCCGCCGTCCGGGCCGCTGTCATAAGGCGTTGTATCCACGGCGACGCGCTCCGGCCCGATATCCCCGGTCGCCGTGTCGTAGTCATAGGCGAAGATTGCGTTTCGGCGCGTGTCGGCGAAATAGAAGGTCTCGCCGTCCGGGCTGAAACAGGGGCCGTTCGCTACGATGACGCCGCCCTTCAGCCGGTGCAGCGAGAGGTCCGGGTCCAGGCGGTAGATGGAGCCGCGCGCCTCCTCGCTGATCCGGGTCGCCATGGTGCCGGTCAGGAAGCGGCCCTGCCGGTCCACCTTGCCGTCGTTGAAGCGGGTGGAGGGATCGTCCGCTTCCGGGTCGGCGACGAGGGTCGCTTCGCCGGTCTCGAAATCGAACGTATGGACGCCGGTCTGGAGCGCAACGACCGCGCCGCCGGAGTCGCGGAGCGCCATCGAGCCGATCATCGCCGGCACGTCCCAGTCCCGGCGTTCGCGCGCGGCCCAGTCGAGCCGGTGGATCGTGCAGCCGCGGCTGTCCACCCAGTAGAGCGCCTGTTCGGCCGCGTCCCAGAGCGGCCCTTCGCCCAGCATGTCGATGGTATCGCCGATGCGTTCGATCCTCACGATTGCGGCCTCACAGCCGGTATTCCGGCTCTTCGCGGTCCAGAATGCGCTTCAGGGCGGCGAAATGCCGCTCGGCGAGTTTCGGCCTTTCCTCGGCGAACTGCTGGCGCACCGCCTCGCGCACATGGTCCGGGATCTTCCGCAGCTTGCCGCCGGTCGCTCTAGCAATCATCTGAAACTGGGCGGCGCGTTCCAGGTAGAAGAGGTCCGTGAACGCATCGCCCACGGTCTCCCCGGAAGCGATGATGCCGTGGCTGGCCAGAAAAGCGACGGACCGGTTGCCCATTGCGCGGGCCAGCCGGTCGCCCTCGCTGTCGTCGAGCGCAAGGCCGTCATATTCGTCGTCGTAGGCGATGCGGTCGTCGAACATCAGCGCGTTCTGTTCGCACATCTCCAGCCGCCCGCCTTCCAGCAGGGTGATCGCCGTCGAATAGGGCTGGTGCGTATGCAGCACGACCCTGGCCGACGGCACGTTCACATGGATGCGGCTGTGGATGTAGAAGGCCGTGTTCTCGACCTTCTCCCCGCCCTCCAGCACCTCGCCTTCCTCGTTGCAGAGGCAGAGCGCGGAGGCGGTCATTTCCGACCAGTGGACCCCGTACGGGTTGATGAGGAAGCGGTCGCCCCGCATTTCGCCGTCTTCGCCCGGCACGGCCGCGGAGAAGTGGTTGTCGACGCCTTCATGCAGGTTCAGCCTCACGGCCCAGCGGAGCGCGCAAGCGAGGTCTTCCCGCATTTCGGCATGAGCGAGTTGTGTCATAGCCGTATCACCTTGCCGGGGTTCATCCTGTTTGCCGGGTCGAGGGCGAGTTTGAGGGCGCGCATCACGTCCACGGCCTCGCCTCGTTCCGCCTCGACGGAGTCGATCTTGCCTTGGCCGACGCCGTGTTCGCCGGTGCAGGTGCCGCCCATCGCCAACGCCCGCGCGACAAGGCGTTTGTTGAAGGCCTGAGCGGTTGCCATCTCCTCCGGGTCATCGGGGTCTATGACGATGCCGCAGTGGAAATTGCCGTCGCCGACATGGCCCACGATGGGCGCAATCAGGCCCGTTTCGTCCACATCGCGCCGGGTCTCCATCAGGCATTCGGCAAGTCGGGAAATTGGCACGCAGACATCGGTGGACCAGGCCCGGCACCCCGGCCTCAGCGCCATGCAGGCGTAGTAGACATCGTGGCGGGCCTGCCAGAGCTTGTTGCGCTCTTCCTGGCTTTGCGTCCAGCGGAAGGCGCTGCCGCCGAGTTCGCCGGCGATGTCCTGGACCGTCTCTGCCTGTTCCGCCGTTCCGGCAGGGGAGCCGTGGAACTCGAAGAACAGGGTGGGCTTCACCTCGAAGTCCTTGAGGTCGGAATAGCGGATGCAGGCGTCCATCTGCGTGTCGTCGAGCAGCTCGATACGCGCCACCGGAACGCCGGATTGCATGGTGAGCGTTACGGTGTCGACCGCTGCCTCCAGGCTTGAAAACTGGCAGACCGCCGAGGCGATGCTCTCCGGGATGCCGTAAAGCTTGAGGCGCACCTCGGTAATGGTGCAGAGTGTGCCTTCGGAGCCGACAAGCAAGTGCGTGAGGTCGTAGCCGGCGGAGGACTTGCGCGCCCGGCCGCCGGTCTCGACGATCTCGCCGTCGGGCATGACCACGGTCAGCCCGAGGATGTTTTCGCTCATCGTGCCGTAACGCACGGCATTGGTGCCCGAAGCGCCGGTCGCCGCCATCCCGCCGAGCGATGCGTCGGCGCCGGGGTCGATGGGGAAAAACAATCCGGTGTCGCGCAGATACTCGTTCAGCTGCTTGCGAGTGACGCCGGCCTGGACCCGGCAGTCGCCGTCCTCTCCATTGACCTCGAGCACGTCGTTCATGCGGCTGAGGTCTATGGAAAGACCGCCTTCAACCGCGCTGACATGCCCTTCGAGCGACGTGCCGGTCCCGAAGGGGATGATCGGCAGCCCGAATTCGGCGCAGACAAGGTGCGCGGCGCGGACCTCCTCGGTCGTCAACGCAAAGACCACGGCGTCGGGCAACGCCAGCGGGAAATAGTCCTCGCCGCGGGCATGTTGCTCCCGGACTGCTTCGGAAGTGGAAAGCCGGTCGCCGAACACGTCGCGCAGCGCCGCGATAGCTGCATTATGGCCGATGGGAGGGGTATTCATGAGAAACACTTTCTAAACCGGGACAGGGGGCAAAAGAAGGCGGTAAGCGTCGCGCTTTGCGCGATTCTGCGGCATGTGTGTCCGCCGGCCGGATGCAGTTATCGGTCCTCGTCGGCTGAAGGGTCCGCCGCAGGCGCTTCTCCCAGGGCGCCGCCGGTCTGGATGGCATAGCCTTCGTTCAACCAGCGGCCGAGGTCCAGATGGCGGCAATTCGGGGAGCAGAACGGGCGCGCCGCCTCGACGGCGGGCCGCCCGCAGATCGGGCAGGAACCGAAAGGACGAAGTTTAACCGGCTCTTGAGCCATAGCTACCTCCGGCGCAGCGACCATTGCTCGGCAAGCGGGACTCCGAGACGCTGGCGGGTCATCTCTACCACCCCGAGCCGCGAGAACGGCAATTGCTGCCGCGCTGCCGGGTCGCTGGCGAACCCGTCCGCAAGACGGTGATCCACCCGCCGCCGCTCGGCCGCCCGTTCAAGATCGACGAAATCGATCAGCACCAGGCCGCCGAGCCCTCGCAACCGGACCTCCCGCGCAATCGTCTCCGCGGCTTCGAGGTTGAGCGCCAATGCATCTTTCCGTCCGCCGCCGTCCACATCGATTACAACTGCAGCCCGCGTTTCTTCAACGGAGATCGTTCCGCCGCCGGCGAGCGCCGCCACCGGTTCCAGCGCCCGCTGGATTGCGTCATCGAGGCCGAAAGCCCGCCAGCCCGGTTCGTCCAGCAGTTCGATCCGTGCGTCGGGCAATCCCATGCGCTCCGCGTAAGAGCGCAGCCTGCGGTCGGCAAGCACTGTACCGCCCGGAGCGAGCCGGTCCCGGAGGAATGCCCGGAGGGGATCGGCTTCCCTCCACAAGAGGGCCGGCGCCTCGTCCGAAGCGGCTTCGATGCGCTGCCAACGCGCCCGAAGCAGGTCCAGTTCCCTCGCAAGGGCCGTATCCGCCGCCGCCGCCGCAGCAGCGCGTACGACCACTCCTTCGCCGGGCCCGACAAGCCGGCGCGCGAGGCCCTGCAGCCGGGCGCGGGTTCTATCGTCGGGAAGCCGTTTCGACGCGGCGACGCCCGGAGTCCGGGGCGCATGGACCAGGTAGCGGCCGGCGAGCCTCGGAGCCCGGCCGAGGACGGGTCCCTTGCCGCCGACCGAGGGCCGGGTCGCCTGAACGAGCAGCGAGGAGCCTTCGTGAGGCGGCTTGCTTCCGGCGAGCAGGCCGGTTCCGCCGTCTCCCAGATCGACGAACGCGCCGAGGCCCGGCTCCACTCGAAGCACACGGCCGCGCCAGATGGAACCCATTTCGTCCGCTGGACGCTCCAGCCGCAATTCCACCGCTGCACCGCCCGCCAACAACGCCGCCGTCCGGCCCCAGGGCGCTTCCGTCAGCAGGGCCCGGTTCACGGCGCGGGATAGCCGAGGCCGGCAAGCAGCGACCGCGCCTCGTAAAGCGCCAAGCCCACAACATTGGGGTACGAGCCGGTAATCGCCTTGACGAAGCCGCCCGCTCGGCCCTGGATGCCGTAGGCGCCGGCCTTGTCCCGCCATTCGCCGCAGTCGAGATAGCTCTCGATTTCGCGCGTCTCCATTCGTTTGAACGCCACATGCGTCGCCACCGTCCGGTCCGCCCGGCGGCCGTCCGGAGCCCGGACCGCGATTCCCCCCCATACACGGTGGCGGCGGCCGGACAGCATCGTCAGAAAGAGCCGCGCCTGCTCGACATCCTGCGCCTTGCCGAGCACCCGGCGCCCGCAGGCGACCACGGTGTCCGCAGCGAGTACATAGCTGTCCGGGAAGAATTTCGACGCTTCCGCGCATTTCTCTCCGGCAAGCCTCGCAGCGAGGTCTCGCGGCAACTCTCCGGGGCGCGGCGTTTCGTCGATCTCCATCGGCGCGATTCGGTTAGGTTCGATACCGATGCGGCGGAGCAATTCGAGCCGGCGGGGCGAAGCGGAGGCAAGCACAAGCAAAGCCATGAGGAGCGCGTTATACCACCGTTTACGGCTGGCAACCGGTGAGCCGTAGCCTGGCCCCGACAGCTGCGATGCGGCGCGACCTCCGGGAGTGTCATGAAATGTCGTAGACTGCCCGGGATGAGCGATCTGGTTATGGGTTGGCGGGTTTGTGGAAAAATGAGTCAACTTGGCCATGGGTGGTTCCGGTTCGCGCGGAAGCGGTTATCCGGGGTCTGTTATGGAGACTGCGGAGGAGAAGGTTGCTCGTGTTGAGTTGGAGAACGCACGGCTTCGGGATCGGGTTGCGCGTGTTGCAGAGCGGCCGGGGGAGTTGGAGCGCCGTCCCGGTCTGAACGGCGGCAATAGCGGCAAGCCTCCATCGAGCGATAGTTTGAAGAAGCCTGCGGCGGAGCGTCGGACGCGGAGCCTGAGGGGCAAGACGGGCCGGCAGCCGGGCGGTCAGGCGGGCCATGAGGGCCGGACGCTTTGCCGGACGGCGCGCCCGGACCGTGTGAAGGAGCATGTTCCGGCGGTATGCCGGGGCTGCGGGGCGTCGCTGCGGTCGGCTATTGCCGGCGCGGTCAAGCTATCGCCCGAGGGCGAGCCATGCCGCATCCGGCTGGCGCCGATCGGGGATTTCTCCGCGCGCAGCCTTCGTGCCTTCGTTGCCGGGACCCCGGCGCCGGGCGCGCGGGTGATGGCCGAGGGCTGGAGAGGGTATTGCGGCCTGCCCGACCACGACCGCCAGCCCAGGGTCGTTGGCGCAACGCCCGCCCATCTCGTGCTGTGGATCCATCGTGTGTTCTCGAACCTGAAGCGCCGGGCGCTCGGAACCTGCCATGGCCTGCGCCGCGCCCATCTGCGCCGCTACCTCGACGAGGGCGTGTTCCGCTGGAACCGTCGCCGCCACACCGCAACGGCTTTCGACACCCCGCTCGGCATCGGCACGCGCCTGCGACCCGCCGACTGCCGCGACAGCGCCGGACAACACGTCCGATCACCGCAGGCCGGGCGCCAGCCACCGCCCGCCCTCCGATCCGCCTCAATCGGGGCCGAATGCCGTCCCGCCAACCTGCATGACAGCGCTCGAAACCAACTCCCCCAAGTCCAAACTCCCGCAAATCCCCCGGCACGGTCCGAAAACCGCGCCTGGAACGTAGAATGCCGATCAACATATGGGGTGACCGGAAGCAAAGGGATAAGCCATTTGTTGGAAATGGGAATCGTGTTTGCAGGGTGTTCTTGGTCACTCAACGCCCGTTGAACGCCCCTTTACCGGCCAATAATGGCGGCGTGAATGACCTCGTGGGCAGACGCTGGCAGCTCCAGGCGGGCGCATGCAGCGGCGGCTCGGTCCGCCGCCGCGCGAAGGCCCTCGCAAGGGCTTCCTGCCCGGCGCAAGGCGGCGCCGTACTTCCAAATCGCTGTCCGGGATATGTTGCAGCCCTGCGCCTTCAGCCAGGCCGTATGCTCGTCAAGGCGTCCGAATCCGGTAGCCCGAAGGCGGCGGTCCAGCTCGGCCCGCACGTCCTCCGGGAGGCGGTGAACGCTGCTCCGCGACGGCATTCAAGCCAGCCAAGGCGAGACGATCGGCTCTACCGTCTTGCTCCAGACATTGGTGGGGGCCGCTTCGTTGCGCTCCGCATTTACAAGCAGCAGCGCGCTTTCACGCAGCGCCGGCGGCACGAGCAAATGCGCAGGCGACAGTCCGAGCGGCCGGCCGGCCTCGCCCTTCACGCTCTCAATCGCGGAGAACGCCGCCTTGAAAGCCTCCTTCGTAAGAGCGGCCTTCGACCCATATGCGCCCTGCCAGAAGCCGCAGGCCGTGTTGTAACGCCCATCCACGCCATAGAGATATTCCCGGCGCTCGAAGGCATTATCGTTACTGTCTTCGTCCCTCCGGAGAATATTGTCCGCGCGCTTGCGCATTTGCAGGATGATCGGGCGCGTGTGCTCCATCGACAGGTCGCAGAGGAACCATGGCGTTCCTGCAGCATTGCTGCCGGCACCGATGGAGTCCGCGTCGGTATTGGCATAAGTGCCGTCGCCGACGGGATGGTCCGTATCGAAGAACATTTGCCCGTCATAGCAGTCCTTCGTGAAGCCATCCTTGAGCGTCCCGAACACCAGCTCGGCAATATGGCCTGACACTGCCGAGCCCATGCCTGCGAACAGCGCGCCATAGGCGCCATACCGATCGTCCATGACGTGATTGCGGTCCACTCCGATTGCAATCTCCCAATCGCGGTTCCGCACGACCCGGCCTTCCTGTTTCATGTTGCGGATCGTGCGCTCGCCGACCCATTCCTCCATCTGCGGGAATTGCGCCAGCCAGGCATAGACTTCCTGCGCCGTCATGGATTGCAGCTCGATGGCCAACATATCCACATTCGAGCGCGCCTGGACGGTTGTCAGGCCGCGCGCGAACGCATCCCGGAAGCCTGAGGCAAGCGTATCCATATTGTCCCGATTGATAATCATTGGCGAGCGCCTTCCATTTGTTTCCTTGCCTTTTGAATGGCCTCTACGGGCCTGCCGAACGCGCGGGCGACTTCCTTCGCGGCGTCGCGCGGCCCTTTCTCGAAACGGCCGCCTGGGGCGTTTCGGTGGAAGAGATAGGCGAACCGGCCATCGCCGCCTGTGAATGAAGCAAAGGCGGCCGGGTCCGGCGCCGCCAGCGCCAACGCCGCCCTACGTTGCGCCGGCGTGACATGCCCGGCCGCCATTGCCCGATCAACAGCGTCAACCGACGAAACGCTGCGATCATTCAGTCCGGCGGCTTTAAGCGCCGCCTTTGCCGCCGCGATCTCCGCCGCGCCGGCGTCCGGCGCGAGGCCGAGCCGGGCCGCGAGCGCAGCGACCAGCTCTCCGGAGTCTTCCGACGCCAGCGCGCGCTCCGCCTGGAGGCGCAACGCCGGGCGGTTCACCAGGGCAATCGCCTGGACGGACAGCACTTCGCGATCCGTCTTCCGATACATGATCTCCGGCGACAAATACCGGTACCGCCTCGCGGCGAGAGCCTCTCTGCCGGCGTCCGTCCAGTTCACGCGCCCATACAGCGCGCCTTCGCGATCTTCCAGGGAAGCCCACCCGGCCGCTTCGCTCGATCCGCCAGTTGCCGAGCGATGGTCATAGTCGATCAGCACTTCGGCAGGCGACGCTGCGACGACGGCAGCGGCGTTCTTCAGCACAAACGGCTCCCGAAAATCCGTCGCCGCCAGCGGATTTACGCCCGGAGCCAGAAGCAGAATGTCTTCCGGCGCCTCGCCGTCGGCCGGCAGCTCCGCCAGGATCGCGCAAGACGGCTTCATTAGAGCCGCAAGACAGCCGCCCGGAATTCGGACAGGCTCTGCGGGCGCCAGAAGTCCGCGCGCCCCACTTCATCGAGCACCCTCAACAACTCTTGCGCCGTATCGCTCATCTCCGGGCGTCCGCCGTCGGCCGACAGCGTTGTCCAGGCAGGCCCGGACAGCTCTTCGCGCATCCGGCCCGCCCATTGGCTCGCGGCGCGGATCGGGTTGTCCGCAGTCGCGACTTCCTCATAATCGTCCTGAAGCCGCTTCAGCAGGGCTTTGATCGCGGGTTCCATCACTCGGTCGCCAGAAACTCTTCGGCGAGCGGGCGGACATGCTCCGCAAAGTCGGCAGAGTCTTGCGCCATCGCGTCGAAAGCCACCTTGAGCTGGCTATCGATCTCGGCTGCACGTCGTTTCATGGCGCGCTCGATCTCCGCTTTGGATGTTGCGCCGGCTCGCGCCGCAGCGTCTCGAATATCGCGCTGGATTGCCCGCTTCGCGTCTGCCGCCATCAGCGAGAGCGACCGCCGGAAAACCCACGACCGACTTTCCATGGACGAACCCGCGCCCCGCAGCGCCGCGTCCGCAGCACGTGCGACGGCGTAGAATGCCTCCGTGGTCGGGTTCGTTGAAACGGTGTGTCTGAATTGTTTCGGCATCGGGCGACTCCCATGAACAAAGAGGACGGCATCATACTTTTTACGCTATTTGCAACCGCCAGTTCATGCTCCGGGGTCTGCAATCTCCAGCGCGAAGCTGGACGGCCCGCAAAGGTTCCGTGCGCCGAAGGCCAGCTTGACCGGATAGGCCGTCCCTGCCGGGATTTTCGCCTGCCACTGGATCGCCGACGCGCCGCCCGGCCGCGTGATCGTGCGGGCGAACTGAAGCGCCTTCCCGTCGCCGTCATGCGCCGTCCAGCGCGTCAGCGTCACGCGCCCGGCAATTTGTTGCCCTGCCGGATGATCGGCGCGAACCGTCACTTCATGGCCGTCGATCGTCGTCTCGGCATGTCGCCACTCCGGCACGTTCAGCGGCGTGATGGTCTCGATCTTCGCCTTTGCCGCCCGATAGGCCGTCTTCGCGTCTTCGACGGTCGCCGTGTCCATGATCTCCAGCGCACCCAGGCGTTCCTCGCGGGCGGCGGCGCTGTGCGGCGATTTTTTCATGCGGCGGGCGGCGCCTGCTTCAGGCGCTTCGGCGGCGGACGGCGGACCATGGCGCGCAAGGCCGTGATCGCGCGGCCCGCGTCCTTGTAAGTCAGGAACCGCAGGGCCGACACCTTGTAGGTCCGCTCCAGCCACTTGCCGAGGCTCCGGTCATCGCCTTCGCCCTTCGTGTATTGCCGCCATAGCGAGCGGATGAACGCGACCTGGCCGGGCGAGGCCATGCCGAGCCGCCAGCCCAGCTCCGGCGCGTTGCGCGGCGCGCCGGCGGTCGGCTCGAAGCCCAGCGCTTCGAAGCGGCGCAGCACGGCCTCCAGGCCCCAGGCGTCCAGGTCCTTGCTGGACTCGACGCCCGCCTCTTGCCAAAGGATCGCCCGGTAATCGTCATCCGCGAGGCCGAGCTGGCGCCGCACGACATGCAAGAGCCGGGATTGCTTCGCTGTCAGGCTCATGCGCCGCCTCCCAACGCAAGGGAGGCGCGCTCCAGCGCCGCAAGATTGATCTCGCCCCGGTCCTTGCACATATCCAGCAGCCGCGCGGCGACGCGCCCGCCGCCCAGACCGGCGCCAGTCTTGCGCAGCCATGCAACGGCATTCGGGCCCGCTATGCCGTAGCGATGCGCCAGCGCCTCGATATTCTCCGGCGTTGCCCTGACATGGCAGCGCGGGCCAATCCGCGTCACAAACTGCGCGAATGCCGCCGGCGCGCCTGGCCGCGTCCGCGCGCGCAGGCTTTCGTTGCACGCGAAGACGATAGGGACGCCGGTGTCATCGTGAATGCAGCGCAGCTCGTCGAGCGCCTTGTCCTCAAGATGTTGCGCCTCGTCGATTAGGTAAGGTCTGAACAAGTCCGGTTTTGGCGGGCGGGATGGTTGTTGCGGCGTTTCATGGGCATGTCGGGCCCCATCTGTCCTGCGAAGCGTTGCTTTTCATATCGAGAGAAGGCGGTTCGAGGCGTGGCCCATGGCCGCACTGCCCGCCTCCGGCGCCTCGCGGCGACTGCGGACGGCTTGACCCCGCCTCAGCCGGTGGCGCTGCGCCCGGCGATGAGCAGATTGGACAGCCCGGGCAGCAGGGCGAGGCGCCGGGTATTCTTCGCCAGCCCCCGGTAGCGTACCTTCGCGTAGCCGAACCGGGACCAGCTTCACCTTGCGCAGGTGGCCTTCGGGATGGGTGGACACCGCGGCCACGAACGGCGTCTTGCCGGGGGCGCCGCGGCCCCGCTTGCTGCCCGGGCGCACCCCGCCGAGATAGGCGTCGTCCATCTCCACCCGGCCGGAGAGTGGCTTCTCCCCCTCGCGCCGGGCCATCACCGCCATGATCTTGTGCTTCATCGCCCAAGCCGTCGGCTGCTTGACCCCGAGACGGCGGCCAAGTTCGACCGAGGAGATGCCGTTCTTCGCCGTCACGATCAGGTGGATGGCCGCCAACCAGAGCGTCAGCGGCAGTTTGGTCGAGTGGAAGATCGTCCCCGCCGTCACCGAGACCTGCGTCTTGCACCGGTTGCATTGATACATCCCGCGTCGGCGCCCAAGGACGCAATGACCCCGATGGCCACAGGACCGGCACACGAAGCCATCCGGCCAGCGCAGCCGGACCAGCGCCGAGCGGTACTTCTCCTCCGTGCCGAACGCCTGGCGGAACGCCTCGTCGCTCAAGCCGCGCACCCGCGATGCAACTTTGAACCCCATGGCTGTGCTCTCCCTGTTCAAGAACATAAAAAGAACATGCTCTCCCAGCGGAGGAATATCAAGGATAAGCAGGTAATGTTATGTAACTGGCGAGTTACCGACGGGCACCTGGTCGAGGCGGCGGAGATGGTGGGAGACTTCATTGCAGAGGCGATATGGCCCTGATAGCTCCAATCATCGTGCAGCGCCTCGTTACCCCGGATGCACATTGGATTTGCCTAAGTTACAGTCCGAGCAAAGAGTCTGCAGATTCCGTTCTACGGTTTTGCCACCCTTGCTCCACGGAACAATATGGTCAACTTGTAGCTCAACGCCAAAACAACGTGCTGGACTCTTGCCACAGGCACGACAAGTAAAGCGATCACTCTTTAACACCTGATAGCGAAGTCTAAGGCTGGGATTTCGCCTTGGACGGCGAGGGGTAGAGGAGGGTCTCGTGCCATCGCTGGAAGATGGTTCAGCGCCGCTTCCATTGACATAGCAAACGAAAGCTTCGAGTGCTTTAGTCCAAGTGCCGAATCGCCGACTATATGGCCCTGGGGAAATCATGGAGGGCGAACGTGACAACTCTCGTCGTCTGGGTTGTCTCCCCATCCTTTGCCATAGTATAAAGAATATTTTCAAACAATTCCTCGTCGGAAACCATCACTCTATTCGAAATATCAAGGCCAGCGTCCTTAAGAGCATTGTTCCATGTACCAAACGTTCTGATAAGTGTGTTGCATGCATACCTTCCATTATCATTATACGTTTTCTGTGTTACTGTATTAGAATGATTATTCCGCTATACGTCGTAAGTCATCAAGTAGTTCCTTCTTAGATTTTCTAAGTTGAGGGCGTCTGTTATCACCAGGAGAAAGTCCGGCGCGAAGAAGCGCTTCTTTCCATGAACGGAATCGGCGTGATACGGTGGTGCAGTCAAAGTTGCCTCTATTACCGTATAGCTGCTGTGTGATCATTTCCATGTTTTCGTCTCGTGCTACCCGCTTCAAATCATCGAGCAGTTCTTCGTCGGTAATCGGGTCGCCCGAGCCGCGGATACGAGAAAGCGTGAAGACTGGTTGTGACATATTCCGTTTCATCTCTTTGAGCTCCTGTTTTTGGCAGTAACACGGAGACAGTATCACCGAGAGCCGCCATGCTGTATAGACGAAGTGCTGAATTTACTCTAAGGATTGTCTGAACAAGTCGGTTTTTCGGGTATACAGGTGTCTTGGCCCGTGGATGAAACGCCAGAGCCCATCGGGGCCGTGTTGTCGTGCCAGGAAATGAGGATTTTGATGCCCGAGCCGACCGTCCCCGCCGCCTTGCGGCGGTTGCGGACGCACTCCCCCACGTCAGGCGGTGGCGCCGCGCCCCGCGATGAGCAGATTGGTGAACCCCGAGCAGCACGGCGATTCGTTGCGTGTTCTTCGCCAGCCCCCGATAGCGTACCTTCGCGTAGCCGAAATGCCGCTTCACATACAGAAACGGATGTTCGACCTTCGCCCGCACCGACGCCTTGCGCCTCTCGGCAGCCTCCTCCGGCCCCGCCTTGTCCAACTGCCGGCGTTTGCCGGGCCTCATCGCCACCTGCCAGTCCACGTCCGCCACCCGGTTCTCCTCGCGCTTGCCCACACCCTGATAGCCGGCGTCGCCCCACACCCGCTCCTCGCCCCCGTGCAGCACCGCGTGCGCCGTCGCCACGTCCGACCCGTTCGCAGCCGTCGTCTCCAAGCTGTGCGTCAAGCCTGTGTCTGCGTCCACACCGATATGCGCCTTCATCCCGAAATACCACTGATTGCCCTTCTTCGTCTGGCGCATCTCCGGGTCCCGTGCGCCCTTGCGGTTCTTCGTCGACGACGGCGCGTCGATGATGCTCGCGTCCATGATCGTCCCCGTCTTCAACCGGCGCCCGAGCGAGGACAGGTGCGCGTTGATCTCCTCGAACAACCGCTCCCCCAGACCGTGCTTCTCCAACAGGTGGCGGAAATGCAGGATCGTCGTCTCGTCCGGCAGCGGACCCGACAGCCGCAGCCCGGCGAAGCGCCGCACCGACTCCACCTCGTAAAGCAGGTCTTCCATACCGGGGTCGCTCAGGTTGTAGAACAACTGCACACAGTGCACCCGCAGCATCACCCCAAGCGGATATGGCCGGCGGCCGCGACCGGCCTTCGGGTAGAACGGCGCAATCCGCGCCTCCAGACGGCCCCACGGGATCAGACCGTCCATCTTCTCCAGAAACAAACGCCTCGCGCCGCGTCCGGCGCTTCTTCAAAGCGTACTCCAACTCCGAAAAGCTCGCCTGTGCCATCGCTCCCACACCATGCCAACACCAGATCGCCAATCATAACACAAACAACTTGTTCAGAGCTTCCCTAGCAGCTCCGGGCGCAGGTGACAAACTCCCATAAGCGTATCCAGCAATTCTCCTTTTGGAGTTATCAGGGGTTTTCAAAGGCTTGGAGATGTGATTCAAGCTGTTGTGTGAAACGTCTTGAACGATACTTAGATGTGGTGGGGAAGCGGTGCGCGGCGTTGCCCGACAAGCGTTCGGGAAGCAACACGCGCTATGCCATGAGAGACATCGGGCTTGCGGCGTTTTCGGTATTTTTCGTGCAGAGCCCGTCGTTTCTGGCGCATCAGCGCCTGCTGACGGCGCAGCGCGGCGCTTCGAACGCCGGGACGCTGTTCGGCATGGAGCGGATTCCGTGCGACAGCCATATCCGGCGGATGCTGGATGGGGCGCCGACGGATCATTTCGACGCGGTGTTTTCGGCGCTTGTCGATGACCTGGATGGCGCCGGCGCCTTGTCGGGTCTGCGCTGCCTGGACGATCGGGTGTTGATCGCGCTGGACGGCTCGGAGCCTTTCCGTTCCGGCACGATCCACTGCGCGCACTGCTCGACGCGCCGGCGGGGCGAGGAGGTGGAGTATTTCCACAGCTTTGTCGGCGCCGCTCTGGTGGCGCCGGGGCAGCGCCGCGCCTTGCCTCTGGCGCCGGAGTTCGTGCGCCCGCAAGACGGCTCGGCGAAGCAGGACTGCGAGAGCCGCGCGGCGCCGCGCTGGCTGGCCCGCCTGGGGCCTTGTGTGGCCGGGCTGAGACCGGTCTATCTGGGCGACGATCTCTATTCCCGCCAGCCGATCTGCGAGGCGGTGCGCGCCGCGGGCGGGAGCTTCCTCTTCGTGTGCAAGCCGTCCAGCCACAAGACGTTGAGCGAATACACCCATGGCGTCGTGCTGGACGAGGTGTGCCAGACCGTGGGCAGGGGCGCGGCCAGGCGCCGCCATCGCTATCGCTGGATGAATGGCGTGCCGCTGCGCGACGGCGCCGACGCGCTCGCCGTCAACTGGCTGGAGGTCGAGATCGCCAAGCCCGACGGCAAGGTGACCTACCGCAACAGCTTCGTCACCGACCTTGCCGTCACGCGAGACACCGCCGCCGCCATCGCCGCCGGCGGGCGTGCCCGCTGGAAGATCGAGAACGAGACCTTCAACGTCCTGAAGACCAACGGCTACAACCTCGAACACAATTTCGGGCATGGCAGCCAGACCCTGGCCAGCATCCTGGTCGTGCTCAATCTGCTGGCCTTCGCCCTGCACACGGCCTGCGACCTGATCGAAGCGTCCTGGCGGCGGGCGCGGCACGCACTCGGAGCCCGAAGGCGCCTGTTCGAGCACATCCGCACGATCACCGCCTACCATGTCTTCGCGTCATGGGCGGTCCTCATGAAAACCGTCATCACGGGCCTCCCCCCTCCCGCAAACGCCTGATCCCCGGCCCCCGCGCCAAGCCCATCCATCCAACCGCAGAACCGCCAAAAAACCAACACGAAAGGCCGCAATGCAACGAAAAACGCCATAAGGAGAATTGCTGCCGGGCGGCAGTCCGGGTCGTAGCAGGGGAAGACGGCGCGGCGCTCCGGGTCCGGCTCGATCCGCGCGGCGGCGGCCTCGGCGGTTTTATAGGCCAGCCGCCGCCGATTCATGATCGGCGCGTGTGCGCTCATTCGCCATGCATGCCAATGCCTGTTCACCACGCTTCGCCCAGGTTCGCTCAAGTTCGTCATCCGAACACATCCCTAACAATCCGACCTAGTCCCACCGTCCTGATCCCCATTTTCAACAATTCACCCTAGCAGGCGAGCGGCGGCGGCCCTGATGGCCTCCCACGCCTGCTCGACATGGATGCGTCCGGTGCCGGCCTGGCCGATGGAAACGCGGATCGTATAGGCCCCATGCACACTGCCTTGCGTCAGGTAGATGCGCCCCTCGTCATTGATTGCGTGCAGCAGACGTTCGTTCAGCTCATCGAGCGCCGCAGCCCCGTGAGGGGCATAGCGGAAATTGAGCAAGGCCAGTGACCTGGGGGCCATGAGTTCGAAGTCCGGATGCGCCGCGATCTCACCTTCGAGCCATGCCGCGAGCGCGATATGGCGCCGGATCATATCGCGCAGCCCCGCCAGGCCGTAGCTGCGCAGCACGAACCAGAGCTTGAGCGCCCGAAACCGGCGACCCAGCGGCACGCTCCAGTCGCGATAGTCGATGACGGCATCTCCCTCCCGGCTTTGCAGGTAGGCGGGGAGTATCGACAGGGTGCGGATGAGCGCGTCCGGATCGCGAACGAAATGCGCCGAGCAGTCGAAATTGGTCAGCAGCCATTTGTGCGGATTGAAGACGAGGCTGTCCACGGTCTCGATGCCCCGCAGCATCCAGCGGTGCTCCTTGCAAATGAGCGCGCTGCCCGCCCATGCGGCATCGACATGGAAGAAGATATCGTGCGCACGGGCGACGGCGCCGATTTCGTCCAGCCGGTCGATGGCGCCGACGCCGGTCGTGCCCATGCTTGCGACGATGCAGGCAGGCCGGAGTCCGGCGGCCTTGTCGGAACGGATGGCGGAGTCGAGCGCATCCGGCTTCATCGCGAAGTCGCCGCCGGTCTCGACCAGTCTCACATAATTGCGCCCGTAACCGGCGATCCCGGCTCCCTTTTCGGTGGCTAAATGGGCCTGGTCAGAAGTGTAAACGACGGGCGCGGCTCCGGCTCCGGCAAGGCCCTGCTCGTTTGCGGCGCCGCCGGTCGCCCGTTCGCGCGCCGTCAACAGGGCGCAAAGAATCGCGGACGACGCCGAGTCCTGGATGACGCCCGAAAAACCTTCCGGAAGACCGGTGGCCTGCCGCAGCCAGTCCAGCATCCGGGTTTCCATCTCGGTGGCGGCGGGCGAGGTCTGCCACAACATGCACTGCGCGCCGAGCGCCGCCGTAAGCATCTCGGCCAGAACCGAAGGAGGGCTCGAATTCGCCGGGAAATAGGCGAAGAAGCGGGGATGCTGCCAATGGGTCATGCCCGGCATGACGATGCGCTCGAAATCCGCGAACACCGCTTCCATCGGTTCGCCTGCCTCGGGCGCTGCCGGGGGCAGGGCGGACGCCACCTGGCCGGGACGGGTTTGCGCGCGGACCGGGAAGCGTTCCACCTCCGCCATATAGTCGGCTATCCAGTCCACGAGGCGGTGGGCATGGGCGCGGAATTCTTCGGGTGTCATGACGCCGGGCGCTCAGCCGCCATTGATCCGGTGGGCAACATTGGGCTTATAGTCTCCAATACCGAGATCGACCGGGAGAGCATGGCATGACGACCCCGTCTCCAGAAGCCCTTGACAGTCCTGCGGCCTGGCGCGGCCCGGAGATGGCGGCGCAAGGAGGTTGGGACTACCGCCTGAGCGCAGCGGAAGTCGCGGAGGTCGATGCCGCGGTGGCTGCAATCGACCGGCCCCTGATCGAGGTGGACCGGGAAGCGTTCCCGCTGCCGGGGCTCGGTCCGAAGCTCGCCCGGCTCAGGCGCGAGTTGCTGGAGGGCAGGGGGTTCTTCCTGCTACGCGGGCTGCCGGTCCGCAGGATGGGCCGGGAGGAGGCCGTCGCCGCCTTCTGGGGCATCGGCGCGCATTTCGGCAGCGCGCGCTCGCAGAATGCCAAGGGCCACCTGATGGGCCACGTCAAGGACCTCGGCCTGAGAAGCGACGACCCCAATGTCCGCGTGTACCAGACCAGCGAGCGCCAGCAGTTCCACACCGATTCGGTCGATATCGTCGCGCTGATGTGCCTGCAGCCCGCCCGCGCCGGCGGCCTGAGTTCCATCGTGAGTTCCGTTGCGGTCCACAACGAGATAGCGCGGCGGCGCCCGGACCTGGCCGCCGAGCTCTACGAGCCGTTCTTCACGGACCGGCGCGGCGAGGTGCCGGAAGGCATGAAGCCCTGGTTCGCCCTGCCGGTCTTCAACCGGGTCGGCAGCGAACTGACCACGATCTATGCGCGGCGCTACATCGAGTCGGCCCGCCGCTTTCCGGAGGTGCCGGCGCTGACGCCGAAACAGTTGGAGGCTCTCGACCTGTTCGACTCGCTCTGCGAGAGCGCCGATTTCAGGCTCGACATGGCCTTCGAGGCCGGCGACATGCAGTTCCTTTGCAATCACGTCATCCTGCATGACAGAACGGCCTTCGACGACTGGCCGGAGCCGGAGCGCCGCCGCCACCTGTTGCGGCTCTGGTTGTGCCCGCCCGAGGGACGCCAGCTTCCGGAAGCGTTCGCAGCCCGCTACGGCAGCATCCGGCCCGGCGACCGGGGCGGCATCGTGGTCAAGGACGCGGCGCTTGTCGTGCCGCTGGAGGCGGCTTAGGCCGCGCCGCAGCGAGGAAGCGCTCCAGCGCGCCCTTCGGCAGCTCGTGCGGCAGGTCCGCTTCCACCTTCAGGGCGGCGCTGAGGCGGCGCCGATAGTCCGTGCGGCTGATCTCCATCGCACCGAATGTCGTGAGGTGGTCGGTGACGAATTGCGTGTCCAGAAGGAGATAGCCGCCGACCCGAAGGCGCGCCGCCAGGTGGACGAGAGCTACCTTGCTGGCGTCCCGGACTCGCGAAAACATGCTTTCGCCGAAGAAGGCGCCGCCGACCGAAACGCCGTAAAGGCCGCCCGCCAGCCGTCCGTCCAGCCGGCATTCCACGCTGTGCGCGGCTCCCTTGCAGAACAGTTCCTTATACAGGCGCAGGATATCGTCATTGATCCAGGTATCGCCGTCGCCTGAGCGCGGCCCGGCGCAGGCGGCTATCACCGCATCGAAATCGCAATCGACCAGAACCTCGAAACGGCCTTGGCGCACGGTGCGGCCGAGGCGCCGGGACACCCGGAACCGGTCGAGCGGAATGACGCCGCGGCGGCGCGGATCGAGCCAGTAGAGCGTGTTGGAGCGGCGCCCGTCCGCCATGGGAAAAAGCCCCAGGCGGTATGCCGTCAGCAGCATTTCCGCCGAAATCCGCTTCAAGCGCCGTCCATCCAGCGTTCGAGCCAGTGGATATCGTAGGCTCCGCTGTTGAAGTCCGGGTCGCCGGCGATACTCCGGTGCAGGTCGAGATTGGTGTCTATGCCCACGATGACATATTCGTCGAGGGCGCGTGCAAGCCGGGCGACCGCGGTCTGGCGGTCGGGCCCATGCACTATCAGCTTGGCAATCAGGCTGTCGTAATGCGGCGGCACAGTGCAGCCGGCGAAGAGGGCGGAATCGACCCGGACTCCGGGCCCGCCGGGAGGATGGTATTCCCGGACCCGCCCGGGAGACGGCACGAAGGTGCGGGCGTCCTCCGCATTGATCCGACACTCGATGGCATGGCCGTCGAAGCGCACATCGTCCTGTCCGAACGGCAACTCGTTTCCGGCTGCAATCGTCAACTGCTCGCGGACGAGATCGATGCCTGTCACCATTTCGGTGACCGGGTGCTCGACCTGGAGGCGCGTGTTCATTTCGATGAAGTGGAAATCCCGCCCGTCGAACAGGAACTCCAGCGTGCCCGCGCCGAGATAACCGAGCCGCCGGACGGCCGTCGCGGCCCGCGCGCCGATCTCGACCCGCACCGCATCGTCCAGGACGGGGGAGGGCGATTCCTCGATCACCTTCTGGTGGCGGCGCTGGATGGAGCAGTCGCGCTCTCCCAGGTGGACGGCGTTGCCGTGGGAGTCCGCAAGAATCTGAATCTCGATATGGCGCGGGTTTTCGATGAACTTCTCGATGAACACCCGAGGGTCGCCGAACGCGCCGGCAGCCTCGCGTCGCGCCAGTGCGAGCGCCGGGGCCAGGTTCGCCGGCGCGCGGGCGATCTGCATTCCGCGCCCGCCGCCGCCCGCCGCCGCCTTCACGAGCACCGGATAGCCGATCTCGGCGGCAATCCGCGCCGCTTCCCCGTCGTCCTCCACCGCGGCATCGCTGCCGGGCACCGGAGCAATGCCGACCTCCGTCATGGACGCCTTGGCGGCTATCTTGTCGCCCATCGTCGCGATATGTTCCGGACTCGGCCCGATGAAGGTGAAACCGTGATCCGTGACGACCTGCGCGAAGGCGGCGTTTTCCGCGAGGAAGCCGAGGCCCGGATGAATCGCATCGGCGCCGGCCACGCTGGCGGCCGATACCAGCGCCGCCATGCTCAGATAGCTGTCACGCGGCGCCGGCGGCCCGATGCACACGCTTTCATCCGCCAGGCGCACATGCATTGCCTCGGAGTCGATGGTGGAGTGAACCGCCACCGTGCGGATGCCGAGATCCCGGCAGGCGCGGATGATGCGAAGCGCGATCTCGCCGCGATTGGCGATCAGGACTTTTTCAAACACCGACTCAGCCGAGGATCATTAGGGTCTCGCCATATTCGACCGGATCGCCGCTGGAGACGAGAATCTGCCGCACGACGCCGTCGCAAGGCGCAGGAATCTGGTTATAGACTTTCATCGCCTCGATAATCAGCAGGATCTCGCCCGCCTGAACGCGGTCGCCCACCTGCACGAATGCAGACTGCTGAGGGTCGGGCTGAAGATAGACCGTTCCCACGATGGGAGCGGTAACGGGTGTGCCCTCGACGGCTGCAAGCGCCTGCTGTGGGGGCGAAGCCGCGTCGGCCGGCGGCGTTTCCCGCAGCGGCGGCGCGGCCGCTTCGACGGGAGCCGAGACCTGCACCGCGCCGCGGGCGGAGATTCGCAGGCGTCGGTCTCCATCCCGGTATTCGATTTCGGCGGCTCCGGTTTCTTCCAGCAATCCCGCCAGAAGACGAACCGCGTCCTCATCGATCGCAAAGCGGCTCATGGCGTTTCTCCATCGGCGCGCCAGCGGCGCGCCAGCGGCTGTCCAGCGCCACAAGGGCCATTCGGTACCCGACGGGGCCGAAGCCCGCAATCATGCCGAGCGCCGCGCCCGATATCCAGGAGTGGTGCCGGAACGGTTCGCGCCGGTGGATGTTCGAGAGATGAACTTCGATCACGGGCCCTTCGAAGAGTGTGAGGGCGTCCAGGATCGCGACCGAAGTGTGGGTATATGCCGCAGCATTGATGACGATGGCGTCGAAATCGCCGCGCGCCTCCTGGATCCAGGTGATGAGCTCGCCTTCGTGATTGCTTTGCCGGCAGACCGCTTCCATGCCGAGCCCGCCCGCAGCGGCTTCGACATCGGCGGTAATCTCCGCGAGGGTCGTTCGCCCGTAGATCTCGGGCTGGCGCTGACCGAGCATGTTGAGGTTCGGCCCGTTCAGAACCAGCACACGCTTTGCCATGCTCACCCTCGCATTCGCGGCCGGCCAGGCCTGCGGGTTTCTCAGAAGGATTCCACCCATGGCCGCAAATCGACCTCAAACGCCCACGCCGAACGATGCTGGCGGTGGACATGCAGATAGGTCTCGGCAATCGAATCAGGAGCCAGCAGGTGGTCTTCGGGCAGGCCGGGGTCGGGGGCGTGATGCGGCCCCAGAATGCCGCCGTCGATGACGAAATGGGCGACATGAATGCCCTTGGGGCCGTAATCCCGCGCCATGGACTGCGCCAGCGCGCGTAGGCCGAACTTGCCGACTGCAAAGCCCGCGGACATCGGGTAGCCCTTCACCGATGCCGTGGCCCCGGTGAAGAAGATGCTGCCCGAACCGCGCGGCAGCATGGCGCGCGCGGCCTCCCGCCCCACGATGAAGCCGCCGAGGCAGGCCTGCCGCCAAGCCTGCTCGAACTGTTCGGTTTCGATATCGACGACGCTCGCGCGCACGCGCCCGGATGCGTTGAACACCACGATATCCGGCTCCGGCGCCGCCGCGAACAGCGCCTTGACGCTTGCATCGTCCGTGGCGTCGCAGGCATGCAGGCTCACATTGTCGCCCAACTCGGCAGCGACCGGCTCCAGCCTCGCCGGCGTACGCGCCGCCAAGGCGACCTTCATGCCGGCGCGCGAGAAGATGCGCCCGAGCGAGGTGCCGAGGCCGGGCCCGACCCCGACAACGATGGCGGTTTCCGTCCCATTCATATTCGAGGAGCTCCTATTCGGCGGCGGCTACGGTTTGTTTGCAGGGATTGCGAAGCGCTTCGAGATGCGCCGCGCGCTGTTTTTCCGCGGCTTCCAGATGGCGCAGCTTCACATGGCCATATCCGCGGATATGTTCCGGCACGCTCGCCAGCCCGACGGCGGCGGCGCTGGTCTCTGAACCGAAGCGGTCGAGGATTTCTTCGACATCGGCTTCGTATTGCGCGATGAGCGCGCGTTCCCGGCGTCGTTCCTCCGTCCGCCCGAAGGGGTCGAAAGCCGTGCCGCGCAAGCCCCGCATGGCCGCCAGCAGCCTGAAGACATGCAGCATCCACGAACCGAAGCGCATCTTGCGGGGCTCGCCGGTGACCGGGTCCTTCCTGGCGAAAAGCGGCGGCGCCAGATTGAACTCAAGCCGGTAGCCATCGTCGAATTGCCGCTCGATCTGCCGGCGCAAGTCCGTGGAGGCGTGGAGCCGCGCGACCTCGTATTCGTCCTTGTAGGCCAGCAGTTTGAAATAGTAGCGCGCCACAGCATGGGAGAGCGGCCCGCCGCCCTCGACGGCCTCCGCCTCACGGACCCGGTCCACAAGCGAGGTGTAACGCGCGGTGTAGGCGGCATTCTGGTAGCCGGTCAGGAAGGCCGCTCTGCGGGCCACCATGTCGTCTAGGCTTTCCAGCGCCGGGCGGTCGTTCCTGGTTTCCTCCGGGTAGGCGACCCGCTCGACGAAATCGAGGTCATGGGCGGCCCGTCGGCCCCATTCGAAGGCCTTCTTGTTCATCTCGACGGCGACGCCGTTTAGTTCGATCGCGCGCTCGATGGCCTCGGCGCCTACCGGGACCAGGCCTCTCTGGTAGGCGAACCCGGCCATGAACAGGTTGGAGCCGATGGCGTCGCCCAGAAGCGCCGTGGCAAGGCGGGTGGCGTCGATCATTTCCACGGCGTCGCCGCCGAGCGCCGCCTCGATCCGGGTGCGCAACTCGCCCTCCGGGAAGGACATGTCGGGATTGCGGGCGAATTCGTTCGTATAGGTGCGATAGGTATTGACGATCGCGCGGCTGGACCCCCGCGCCAGCCTGGAGAGCGTGTCGATCTGACTGGAGGTCACCAGGTCGCAGCCGATCAGGGCGCGCCCGCCGCCGAGGCCGATGCGCACGCTGTGCAGATCGTCGGGATTGTCGGCTATCCGCAAATGGCTCCAGACGGCGCCGCCCTTCTGGGCGAGGCCCGTCATGTCCATCACCGTTGCGGCCTTGCCTTCCAGATGGGCCGCCATGGCGAGCAGCGCGCCGACGGTGATGACACCCGTGCCGCCGATGCCGTCGATCATCATGGAATAGGGCTCGTCGGTCGCCGGGAGGGCAGGTTCCGGCAGGACCTCCAGCGGTCCCGGCGCCTTGCCGGCAGGCTCTCCCTTGCGCGGCTCGGCGTCATAGACCGTGACGAAGCTCGGGCAGAAGCCGTTCAGGCAGGAGTAGTCCTTGTTGCAGGCCGACTGGTCGATCATCCGCTTGCGGCCGAACTCGGTCTCGACGGGGATGACGGACACGCAATTCGACTTGACGCCGCAATCGCCGCAGCCCTCGCAGACGGCGGGGTTGATGAACATGCGCTTGGGCGGGTTCGGGAAGGCGCCGCGCTTGCGCCGCCGGCGCTTTTCCGCCGCACAGGTCTGCACATAGACGAGGCCCGAAACGCCCTTGACCTCCCGCAGCTCGATCTGGACCAGATTCATCTCCGAGCGGTGCTTCACCACCGTGCCGGGTGCAAGGTCTCTCGCTTTCTCATAGGCTTCCGGCGTATCGGTAACGAGATAGATCGGCTTCACGCCCTCGGCGGCGAGCTGCTGCGTCACCGTCGCCGGCGACAACGGCCCGTCCACCGGCTGACCGCCGGTCATCGCGACGGCATCGTTGTAGAGCACCTTGTAGGTCATGTTGGCGCCCGACGCGACGGCGGCGCGCACCGCCAGGATGCCGGAATGGTAATAGGTGCCGTCGCCGATGTTCTGGAAGATGTGCGGCGTCTCGACGAAGTGGTGGAGTCCGGCCCAGGTCGCGCCTTCCGCGCCCATATGGGTGTAGGTGGCGGTCTTTTCCGGATCGACCCATTGCGCCATGAAGTGGCAGCCGATGCCGGAGAACGCCCGCGACCCGTCCGGCAGCTTGGTGCCCGAATTGTGCGGGCAGCCGGAGCAGAAGGACGGCGCGCGCACGAGGCTGGGCTGGTTGCCGCCCGACTGGCGCGTCACTTCCCGGATTGCCGCCAGGCGCGACTCGAAACGGCCGATGTCGGCGATGCGCCCGAGACGGGACAGGATCGCCTCGGCGACTTCCTCCGGCTGCAATTCCTGGTAGGTCCGCAGCAATTCCCGGCCGGTCTCGTCGGTCTTTCCGACAACCCTGGGCCGGCGGTCAGCCGGCATGCTGTAAAGCAGCTCCTTGATTTGCGGCTCGATCAGTCCGCGCTTCTCTTCGACGACGATGACCTCGTCGAGGCCCTCGCAAAACGCGCGCATGCCTTCGGGCTCTATCGGCCAGGACAGCGCCACCTTGTAAACGGAGAGTCCGAGCTCTCGGGCCGTCGCGTCGTCGATGCCGAGCGCCGAAAGGGCCTGCCGCGTATCCAGATAGGACTTGCCGGTGGTGACGATGCCGATCCGTCGTCCCGGCCCGCCGACCGTGACCCGGTCGAGCCGGTTAGCGCGCACGAAAGCAACGGCCGCCGGCAGCTTGACATTGTGAAGGCGGGGTTCCTGATCGAGCCAATTGTCCGGCCAGCGGATATTGGGGCCGCCTTCGGGCATTTCGAAATCCGTGGGGATACGGATTTGCACCCGGTCGGGATCGATATCGACTGTCGCCGTCGAATCGACCGTATCCGTCACGCAAATGAAGCCCGCCCAGAGGCCGGCATAGCGCGACATGGCGAAGCCGTAGAGGCCGAAATCGAGGAATTCCTGCACCCCCGACGGGTTCAGGACCGGGACCATCGCATCGACGAACGCAAACTCGCTCTGGTGCGCGGTGGTCGAGCTCTTGGCGACGTGGTCGTCGCCGGCAAGCGCGATGACGCCGCCATGGGCATGGGTGCCGAACAGGTTGGCGTGCTTGAGCGCATCTCCCGTGCGGTCGACGCCCGGCCCCTTGCCGTACCACATGCTGAAGACGCCGTCATACCTGGCGTCGCCGAAGAAACCGGACTGCTGCGTGCCCCAGACCGACGTGGCCGCAAGGTCTTCGTTGACTCCCGCCTTGAAGACGACGTGATGGTCCTGAAGGTGCTTGCGGGCCGCCCAGAGTTGCTGGTCGTAGCCGCCGAGCGGAGAGCCGCGATAACCGGAAATGAAGCCGGCCGTACTAAGACCGGCCGCAAGGTCGCGGCGGCGCTGCACAAGGGGCAACCGGACCAGGGCCTGGGCTCCGGTGAGCAGAACCCGTCCCTCGTCCAGGGTGTATTTGTCGTCGAGCTTGACTTGCGCAAGCGCCATATCCGAGCTCCCGGGGTCGAGGCGTTTCCTCGCAGGCTGTTCCGATTATCTATGATGAAACGGCGTTTCGTCCATGGGGCAGCCTATTCGGTGTCGGGCCCGGCACGGGCCCAGCTATCCTTGATGACAGTCAGCAGACGGCGCTCGCGAACTGTGTCGATGGAAGCGGAAACGGTCATGCCGGCGCGCAGGGGAGGCGCGCCCGGCCGTTCCCGAAGCTGCAGACGCACCGGCAGGCGCTGCACGACCTTGACCCAGTTGCCGGTCGCATTCTGGGGCGGCAGTACGGCGAATTCCGCACCCGTCGCCGGACTGATGCTTTCCACGACCGCGTGCCACATGACATCCGGGTAGGCATCGACCACGACCGTCGCCTTCTGGCCAACATGGACATGGGTCAGCTCCGTCTCCTTGAGGTTGGCTTCGACCCAGGGTTGGCTCGCCGCAATGATGGAGAAGACCGGCTTGCCGGCCTCGACATATTCGCCCGCCTGCAGCTTGACATTGCTGACGATTCCGCCGACCGGCGCATGGATCGCCGTGCGCTCGAGGTCCAGGCGGGCCGTGTCGCGCATCGATTCCTTTTCGCGATATTTCGGATGGCTCTCAACCGGCGCGTCGAGCGCTCCGCCCAGTTCGACGAGCACCCGGCCCATACGTTTCCGGGCCACTTCCGCCCGCTTGCGAATCACCTCGGTCCGCTGGCGGGCGACCGCCAGATCGTGCTCCGCGGCTTCCAGCCTGATGCGGGCCGTCGCGCCCCGACGTTGCAGGCTCCGGAAGCGCTGCACCTGCGTCTTGTGGTAGCGAACGGCCTCAAGCGCCTCGCGCAGCTCGCCTTCCGTGACCGCCAACTCGCCTGTGGCGACATCGTGCTCGGCCCGCAGGCCGCGCAATTCGTCGCGCACCGTTCCCAGTTCCGCCTCAGCGCGCGCGAGGCGAATCTGGACGGGGACCGGATCGATCCGGAAGAGAAGGTCTCCGGAATGGACTTCCTGATGGTCCCTTACAGCGATATCCACCACCCTTCCGTCAATGTCGGCGCTGACCTGGATGATGTCGTTTTTCACATAGGCGTTTTCCGTCGTCACATAACGTCCGCCGGTGAGATAGGCATAGGTTCCGGCCGCTATCGCGGCGAGCGGAATCACGATCAGCAGGAACAGGCGGGTCAGCGCCCGGCTCGCGCGTCGCAAGCTCACTGCGCCGCTTCCAGTCGCTCGGCCGCGGCCGCAGCCTGGTTCTTGTTCTGAAGCATTTCCTGCAATCGCGCCTTGACCGTAATCAGCAGCTCGACGGCCTTGTCGCGGTCGGTCTCGTGCAAGTCGCTCAGAGCCTCGTGAATCGTCTGGCGGGCGATCCTGCGCATCGTGCGCTCGATCGCTTCGGCTTCCGGGGTCAAATGGATGCGCCTGACGCGGCGGTCCGCCGGGTCGGCTTCCCGCACGACAAACCCGTTCTCCTCCAACCGGTCGATCAACCGGCCGGCGGAGCCCTTTTCCATCTCCATGGTCTCGGCCAATTCCGACTGTGTGCAGCCGGGCTGCCGGTAAATGCGGGTAAGCGCCAGCCACTGCGAGCGCGTAAGGCCGATATCCCGTACCCGGCGGTCGAACTCGGTGCGCAGCAGCCGGGCGACATCGGAGACCAGAAAGCCGAAATAGCGTTCGTCTTCCATGCGTTCGGGAACCTGAATTTAGTTACCTAAGCGACTTTACGCAAAGATATAGTCGCTCAGGCAACAAAATCAATGGCTCGATTCGTCCGGGCGGACTCCGGAAGGCGGAGCCTCATGCGCCGCCGCAGGCTCCGCCGCCGAGCACGCAGAACCTGGCGCAATGCACATGGTTCAGCGACACCGGGCCCGCGGCCTCGGACAGCGTCTCGCCGAGCTCGAATCTCGGGTCGTAGGGCAGGAGGGTGCAGGCGACGACTGCGGGCTTCGCCGCGCCCCGACGCTTCACCACCATGCGGGAGGACGAGCACATGACATCCTCAGGCGACTTGCGGAGCACCGCCCAGCAATCGGCGGTGATCTCGGGCACGAATGCGCCTTGGTCCATTTCGGGAAACAGCGTCAGCGCAATCGGATCGTCGGCATTGCAGGTCAGACCGAGCGCAGCGAACAAGCGTGCATAACCGGCGCGCGTGGAGGCTTCGTCCTCTCCCCAGCAGGTGCGCCCCCCCACTTCCGGAGCGAACCCGTTCTTGTCGAGCCACGACAGCCCGGCCAATGCCGGCGCCCAGCTACGATCGCCGCGTTCCGTCTCGTGCAGGGCCTCGGTGTAATGGTCCAGCGAGACCCGGATGCGGAGCCGCCCGCCGTGCAAGCCCCTCAGCGCCAGCAGCGCTTTGCGGCGCTTCATCATCGGGCGCATCGCGTTGGTCAGCGTCAATGTCTCGAAGCCGCGTTCGAGCGCGTCCGCCAACATGGCCATGAACTCCGGATTCATGAACGGCTCGCCGCCGGTGAAGCCGATAACTCGCGTGCCGGTGTCCGCGCGGGCGATCTCATCGAAATATGCTACCGCCTCGCCCGCGCGAATATAGGCGAGCCGGTCGTTGCGCGGGCTGGACTCGATATAGCAATTGCGGCAGGCGAGGTTGCAGAGCGTGCCGGTATTGATCCACAGCGTTTCGAGCCTGCGCAGCGCGACCCTGGCGCGGCGGCTGCCATCCGTCGTGAGGTCGGGGTCCTGGAATTTTCCGCGGCCCGCTGCGCCCGCCGGCGCCGAATCCGGCATAAGCGCCTCCGGCCAATTCGACTCCGGTATTATAGAAGACAGGCCGCCGGACAGTCCAGTTTGGCCTGTCCTCAATCCGCCGCTTTGCACAGGGCCAGAGGGTTTCTATGGTACGGCCATTCAATGCGAGGAGCAGCAGGCATGACGATTGCCAAGGGAGACAAGGTCCCGCCGGCGACCTTGAAGGAGATGACCGACAGCGGGCCGCAGAGCATCGAAACCAGGGACCTTTTCGGCGGCAGGAAGGTCGTAGCCTTCTGCGTGCCGGGCGCCTTCACCCCGACCTGCTCGGCCAAGCACCTGCCCGGCTTCGTCGAGAAGGCCGACGCAATCCGGGCGAAGGGGGTGGACGACATCGTTTGCCTTGCGGTGAACGACCCCTTCGTCATGGGCGCCTGGGGCGAGCAGCAGGGCAGCGCGGACAAGGTTCGGATGCTTGCCGACGGCAGCGGCGACCTCGCCAGGGCGATGGGGGTCGAACTCGACCTGAGCGGCTTGGGGCTCGGCGTGCGCGCGCGTCGCTATTCGATGATCGTCGAGGACGGCACGGTCACGCATTTGAACCTCGAGGACGGCGGGGCCTTCGAGGTTTCCAGCGCCGAGAAGATTCTGGAACAGCTCTAGAGTTTGGCGCCCTCGCGTTCGGCCTGCTGCCGCGCGAGGGCGTCAACGCGCTCGTTTTCGATATGGCCGGCATGGCCCCGAACCCAGTGCCACTCGATCTTGTGGCGGGTCGATGCCGTGTCGAGCCGCTGCCACAGGTCGATGTTCTTCACCGGCTTTCGGGCGGCGGTACGCCAGCCGTTGCGTTTCCATGCCGGCAGCCAGGACCGGATGCCGTCCATGACATACCGGCTGTCCGTCGTCAGCCGCACGGAGCAGGGCCGGGCAAGGGCTTCGAGGCCGGCAATTGCCGCTGTCAGTTCCATGCGGTTGTTCGTCGTATGCCGGGCGCCGCCGACCAGTTCCGATTCCCGGTCGCCGCAGCGCAGCAGAGCCGCCCAGCCGCCGGGCCCCGGATTGCCGAGGCAGGCGCCGTCGGTGAAGATTTCGACCCTTGTCACGACAGCCCGTCCAGCTTGCGCAGATATTCGAGGGGGTCCTTGGGAGTCATCAGCGCCGCGGGCACCGGGTGCAGCCAGTCATATAGCCGGGTCAGAAGAAAGCGAAGCGCCGCACCCCGCCTGAGTATCGCCAATGCCTGCACTTCCGCGGGTTCGAGGGGCCTTGCAGCCTCGTAGCCTTCCTGCATTTCCGCCGCTGCGCGGGCGTCGAACCGTCCCTCCGGGTCCATCGTCCATGCAACCTGGGTAATGGCGAGGTCGTAGGCCAGCATATCCGTGCAGGCGAAATAGAAGTCGTAGATGCCTGAAACCGCGCCGTCCCGAAATACCGCATTGTCGGGAAAGAGGTCCGCATGGATGGCGCCGTCCGGAAGGTCCTCAGGCCAGATCCCGGCCAATTCCGTCAACGTCCCGGAAATGCGCCGCGCCAGGCCCGGGACCACTTCGTCGGCGCGGGCGGAGGTCAGGGCGACGAGACGGCGCCATCCCTCCGGGCCCAGGTCGTTGGGGCGTCTCGAAGGGAACGATTCGCCGGCCGTATGAAGCCGGGCAAGGGTTTCGCCGACAGCCCGGAACGCGGCGGGGTCGCGTTCCCCCTCCAGGAAGGTCACGACGAGCGCCGCCCGCCCTGCCAGTTGCCCCAGTTTCGTTCCATCGATGCGAGGCGCCGGAACAGGGCAGGGCACTCCGCGAAGGGCGAGGTAGTCCATCAGATCGACGAAGAACGGCAAGTCCGCCGGGTCGATCCGGTTCTCGAACAGGGTCAGCACATACCGGCCCGAAGCCGTTTCGAGCAGGTAGTTCGTGTTGTCGATTCCCTCCGGTATGGGTTCGAAGCGCAGCACGGCGCCCAACCGGTAGCCGGCCAGGAACCGCTCGAGAGCGGCCTCGCCGACCGGCGTATAGACCGCCATTCAGGTTCAGGCCGCCAGTTCGCGCGGGAGTTTGAACTTCACTGTCTCGAGGGTGTCGATCCACTCTTCGACCGTGATGGCGAAGCGCTCCCGGCAGGCCTCCACGAGCTCCTCGACAAGCACTTCCGGCGCCGATGCGCCCGCGGTGACCATCAACACCCGGACATCCGCCAGCGCCTGCCAGTCGATATGCGCCACGCCGTCCACGAGGAACGCCCGCGGACATCCGGCAGCCCTCGCGACCTCGACCAGCCGGCTGGAATTGGAGGAATTCGAAGACCCGATCACAAGCACCGCATCCGCGCCGGGAACGGCCGCCTTGACCGCCACCTGGCGGTTGGTGGTGGCATAGCAGATGTCTTCCCGCTTCGGTTCGTGCATTTCGGGAAACCGGGCGCGCAATGCTTCGATGATTTCGGCGGTATCGTCCACCGACAGCGTCGTCTGCGTGACATAGGCGAGGTCGCGGCACGCCGGCGGTTCGATCTGCCGCGCCTCGTCAACGGTCTGAACCAATTCGACGGCATCCCTCGGCAATTGGCCCATCGTGCCCACGACTTCCGGATGGCCGGCATGGCCGATCAGCAACAGGTGCCGGCCCGCCGCGAAATGCCGCTCGGCCTCCCGATGGATTTTGCTCACCAGGGGGCATGTGGCATCGATGTAATGAAGCTCGCGCCGCTGGGCTTCCTCGGGAACGGACTTCGGCACGCCGTGCGCGGAGAAAACGACCGGCACATCGTCCGGAACCTCCTCCAGTTCCTCGACGAAAACGGCTCCCTTCTTCTTGAGGGACTCGACGACGAAGCGGTTATGGACAATCTCGTGACGCACATAGACGGGCGCACCGTAGCGCTCTAGCGCCGCTTCGACGATCTGGATGGCGCGGACCACCCCGGCGCAGAAGCCGCGCGGACCGACGAGACGAACGGTAAGGGCAGGCTTCTCGCTTGTCATTGTGCATGCCTCCGGTCCGTTCTAAGGTCGGCGAAGCGCGTGGCGCGCCGCCGAACCTAATCCAGAGGACAGTCGATGGCGAGAGGATTTGCGGGCGGGGCAGCGGTATTGTTGGCGCTGTCGGTGCTGGGGGGATGCTCGGTTTTCGAGGGAACGACCGATCCCTGCCCGGCGGTCGATGTTCTCGACAATGCAGGGTACCTGACACGGTTTCGGGACGGCGGAAAGCGCGATCTGACGGATATCGAGTTCCAGGCGCATGTCGGAAGCCTTGCGGCGGCGTGCAGCTTCGACGACGACACGAGGACCGGTTCGATCGACCTCGACATCGGATTCCGCGCGCAGCGCGGTCCCGCCAGTTCGGCAGCGGGGCACAATTTCGATTATTTCGTTGCGGTGGTCGATCCCGAGGGCGGCGTAGCGGCGCGGAAGGCGTTCTCGGTGCAGGTCGCGTTTGAGGGGAACAGGACGGAGGTCGCGCGGGCCGAGCCGCTGGTCCTGGATATCCCGGTGAAGGAAAACTTATCCTTTGCGGCTTACCGCATCTATGTCGGAATGCAACTGACGAAGGAACAATTCGACCGGAACCTGGGCGGCGGCCGCTAATCGATGATCCCGAAGCGGCTGAGCGCAAAGGCGTATAATTCCGCGAGTTCGTTCAATGTCTCGAAGCGGCCCGACGCGCCGCCATGGCCCGCGGCCATGTTCGTTCGCAGCAGCAGCACGGGATCGCCTTCGACCTTCTCCCGGAGAGCGGCAATCCATTTCGCCGGCTCCCAATAAGTGACCCGAGGGTCCGATACGCCCGCCGTGGCGAAAATGTCAGGATAGGACATTGCCGCGACATTCTCGTACGGGCTGTAGCCGGCGATGCGCCGGAACGCTTCCTCGTCCTCTATCGGGTTGCCCCATTCCGGCCATTCCGGCGGCGTCAGCGGCAGGGTCGGGTCGGACATGGTGTTGAGCACATCGACGAAGGGCACCTCGGCAAGCATCGCCCTGAAGAGGTCCGGCGCGCGATTGGCGGCCGCGCCGACGAGCAATCCCCCGGCGCTGCCGCCGTGCGCGACGATTCCGCCCGCATAGCCCTCGGCCGCCAGATGGCGCCCCGCCGCAATGAAGTCGTCGAAACTGTTGGTCTTGCCCGCCAGCTTGCCGGTCCGGTACCAGCGGTAGCCGCGGTCCGTCCCGCCCCTGATATGGGCGATGGCGTAAACGAACCCCCGGTCGACGAGGCTGAGCCTCGCAGTCGAGAAACCGGCGGGGATCGATATGCCGTAGGCGCCGTAGCCATAGAGGAGGCAGGGCGGCGGCGGGGAGAATTCGAGGTCGGCGCGATAGAGCAGGGTGACGGGCACGTCCTCGCCGTCGGGCGCGGTCGCGGCCAGCCGCCGCGTCCGGTAGTCCCCGGGGTCATGGCCGCTCGGCACTTCCTGCTTGCGCAGCAGCCGGCGGGTCCGGTCGGCCATGTCGTAGTCATAGACATGCGTCGGCGTCGTCGGCGAGGAGTAGGCGAAACGCAGAACGTCGGTCGCGTATTCGAAACCGGGGAGGATACCGAGCGCATACGCCTCTTCGTCGAAGGCAATGGCGTGTTCCTCGCCGGAGGCGGCGGCGCGCACCACGATCCGGGGCAATCCGTCCTCGCGCTCCAGACGCACGATCCAGTCGCGGAACAAGAGCAATTGCAGGACGAGGCATCCCGGCCTGTGCGGTACGAGGTCCTGCCACGCTGCCGGGTCGGGGGCATTGAGCGGCGCGGCGGCAATGCGGAAATCCTCGGCCTCGCGGTCGTTGGTAAGGACCAGCAATTGCTGCCCCCGGTCTCCCAGCGTGTATTCCACGTCCGCGCGCCGCGCCGCCACCAGGCGCGGCGGGCTTTCGGGCCGGTCCGCATCGACGAGGCGGATTTCGCCACTGGTGTGGTCGTGGGAATCCAGGACGACGAACCGCCCGCTTTGGGTCTTCCCGACATTCAGGAAGAAACCGGGGTCGGGCTCTTCGTAAACGAGTTCGGGCGCTCCTCCGAGGCGGCGGCGGTAAACCCAGCGGGGCCGCGCTTTATCGTCGCGCACGGTATAGAAGACCGTCCTGCTGTCATTGGCCCAGACGACGCCGCCCGCCGTCCGTTCGACCCTGTCGGCAAGGTCCGCACCAGCTCCGGCGTCCCGGAAGACAAGCGTGAAGTCTTCGGAGCCGGAGAGATCGACCGTGTAGGCGATCAGCTTGTGGTCGGGGCTGTGCGCGCAGGCGGCGATGCGGCAATAGGGTTGGCCTTCCGCCATCAGGTTGCCGTCGAGCAGGACCGTCTCGTCACCCTCGCTGTCCTCGCGGCAAAAAAGCGGGTGCTCGCCGCCGGTCACGAACCGGGTGTAGTAGGAGAACGGGCCGTCGGGAGCCGGCGCCGTCGTATCGTCTTCCTTGATTCTGGCGCGCATCTCCTGCGCCAACCGCTCCTGCAGGTCGCGCAGCGGTTCCATGACCGTGCTTGCGTATTCGTTCTCCGCCTCCAGGTGCCGGCGGATATCGTCGGGCAGAACCGAGGGGTCGCGCATCGCCTCCTGCCAGTTCCCGGCGCGGAGCCAGGCATAGGGGTCGATGCGCTCCTGCCCGTGCTGGGCAATGCTGTGCGGCCGCCGTTCCGCGCGGGGCGGGCTTGCGGCGCGGTCTCCCTCGCTGATTCTGGTGAAGGCCCGCAGCGTTTCCTCGCTGACATGGTGCTCGATGCCCTCGGCATCGCGCCTGGCGGTCTCGTCGCTGACGCCGATGGTCTTCAGGAAATCCAGCACGATCTGGTGGCGCCGGCGCGAGCGCAGCGCCATCCGGCGGCCCTTCCCGGTCAGGAAGATCGACCGGTAGGGCCGGGTCGTCACCAGCCCGTCGCGCTGCAGGCGGGCGACCGCCTTGCTGGCCGTCATGTGGGTCACGCCCATACGCCGCGCGATCTCGACCAGGCGCGCTTCGCCGTTCGCCTCGATCAGGTCGTCGATCAGTTCGACATAGTCTTCCGCGATTTCCTTGCGCCGCGCCCGGCGGGTGTGCGTGAACACCGCCGCCTGTCGTTCCGCGTCTCCAAGCGATTCGTCGCTGTCGCGGTCGTCTTCCTGCCGGTCGATCATCGCCGTCCACCTATGACGGATGAGCGCGCGCCCGGCAAGGGAACCGTGTTGCCGCCGCCGCGCCTCAGTGCGCGTCGGCCCAGTTGTCGGCGGCGCCGGTCTCGACCGCAAGCGGGATGGCGAGCTCGGCGGCGCTCTCCATGACCGAAGCGACGCAGGCGCGGGTGCGCTCGACCTCGCTTTCCGGCGCCTCGAAAAGCAGTTCATCATGGACTTGGAGGATCATGCGCGCGCCCAGGCCGGCCCGGGCGAGGGCCGGGGGGACGCGCAGCATGGCGCGCTTGATGATGTCTGCGGCCGAACCCTGGAGCGGCGCGTTGATCGCCGCGCGCTCGGCGAAACTGCGCCGCGCGGGGTTCTTGTCGGCGATAAGGGGCGTCCGGCATTTCCGCCCGAATATGGTCGGCACATAGCCGTGCTTGCGCGCAAACGCCCGCGCCCGGCCCATGTAATCGCGAATGCCGGGATAGCGCTCGAAATAGGCGTCGATATAGGCGCGCGCCTCGCCCTGCGGAATGGCGAGCTGGCGCGAGAGGCCATAGGCGGAGATGCCGTAAATGATGCCGAAATTGATCGCCTTGGCGCGGCGCCGCGTCATGGGGTCCATGCCTTCGACCGGCTGCCCGAACACCTGGGACGCCGTGATGGCGTGAATGTCGAGGCCGGCATGGAAGGCTTCCCGCAGCGACTCGATCTCCGCCACATGGGCGAGCAGGCGCAGTTCGATCTGCGAATAATCGGCGCTGACGAGTTTGTGGCCCGGTTCCGCAACGAAGGCGCGGCGGATCTTGCGGCCTTCCTCGGTGCGCACGGGGATGTTCTGGAGATTCGGGTCGTTCGAGGAGAGGCGCCCCGTTCCGGCGACCGCCTGGGAAAAGGAGCTGTGAACGCGCTGCGTGCCGGAATGGGCCGCGGCGGCCAGCGCCTCCGTATAGGTGCTGCGCAGCTTCGAAAGCTGCCGCCAGTCGAGCACCCGCGCCGGCAGGTCGTGTCCTTGCGCGCGCAGGTCCTCCAGGAGTTCAGCGCCCGTTCCGTAGGCGCCGGTCTTGCCTTTCCTGCCGCCGGGCAGGCTCATCTCGTCGAACAGGATTTCGCCGAGCTGCTTCGGTGAGCCGATGTTGAAGGACCGCCCGGCCAGGCCGTGAATTTTGTCCTCAAGCGTCCCGATGCGGCGGGCGAAGTCCTTAGACAGTTCCTGCAACGCGGCGACATCGACCTTGATCCCGGCGTTCTCCATATCGGCGAGCACGGGGATCAGCGGCCGTTCGATGGTCTCGTAAACCGCCGCCACGCGCTCCTCGCGCAGGCGCGGGCGCAAGATTCCATGCAATCGAAGGGTGATGTCGGCGTCTTCGGCCGCATAGTCTAGCGCCTTGTCGAGCGCCACTTTGTCGAAGGTGATGGCGTTTCTGCCCTTGCCGCAGACGCTTTCATAACTGATGCACTCATGGCCGAGATGCAGCCGGGCGAGCTCGTCCATGCCGTGGCCGTGGCTGGAGCCGTCGAGCACGTAGGAGAGCACCATCGTGTCGTCGACGGGCGACACCCGGACGCCGTGTCCGGCCAGGACCTCCATGTCGTATTTGATGTTCTGGCCGACCTTCAGCACGGCGTCGGAGGCAAGCAGGGGCGCCAGGACGGCGAGCGCGGCTTCGGGAGAAAGCTGGGGCGGCGCATCGGCCTCCAGCAGTTCCGCCGCCTGTTTGTGCCCGACCGGGATGTAGCAAGCCTTGCCGGGCGCCACCGCCAGCGACAGGCCGACCAGGCGCGCGCGCTGCGCATCCAGACTGTCCGTCTCGGTGTCGACGGCGACGACGCCGGCCTCGAAGCCGGCTTCGACCCAGCGTCCCAGCGTCTCCTCGTCGGCAACGAGCTCGTAGTCCGCCTCCACCGGAGCGGCCGGCTGCTCGTCCTCGCCCAGACGGGCGAGGATCGAGGCGAAACCCTGCTCCTCCAGGAACGGGCGCAGCCGCGCCGCGTCCAGGCCGGGGACGGTAAAGGCATCGAGGTCTGCGGCGACGGGCGCATCGTCCCGCAGCAGCACGAGGTCCCGCGACACGCGCGCCTGGTCGGCGAACTCGATCAGGTTGCTGCGCCGCTTTGGCTGACGGATTTCCCCGGCCCGCGCGAGGATCGTGTCGAGGTCTCCATATTCGCCGACCAATTGCGCGGCCGTCTTGACGCCGATGCCCGGAACGCCCGGCACATTGTCGCTGGAATCGCCCGCAAGCGCCTGCACATCCACGACTTTCCCGGGCGGCACGCCGAAGCGCTCGATCACCTCGGCCTCGCCGATCTTGCGTTGTTTCACGGGGTCGAAGAGCGAGATCCGTTCATCGACAAGCTGCATCAGGTCCTTGTCGGAGGAGATGATCGTAACCTCGGCGCCGAGCCCCGCCGCCTGGCGGGCATAGGTTGCGATGATGTCGTCCGCCTCATAGCCGGGCAGTTCGGCGACCTGGAGGTTCAGCGCCCTGACGGCCTCGCGAATCAACGCGAATTGCGGCACCAGTTCGGGTGGCGGATCGGGACGGTTCGCCTTGTAGTCGGCATAGATGTCGTTGCGGAAGGTCGTCCGGGCGACATCGAACACCACGGCGATCCGGTCGGCGTCCGTGTCCTCGACCAGCCGCATCAGCATGGTCGTGAAGCCATAGACGGCGTTGACGGGGGTGCCGTCCGGCCGCGTCATCGGGGGCAGGGCGTGGAAGGCGCGGAAGATGTAGCCGGAGCCGTCGATCAGGAAGACGTGGCGAGGCCCGTTTGCGGTCAATGCGCGGCGCGGAGGCCGGCTCCGTCCTTCAGCACGAAACGCCGGCCGCAATAGGGGCAATCCACCCGGCCTTCGCTGTCCAGATGAAGATAGACGCGCGGGTGGCCGAGCGCGCCGCCGTCGCCGTCGCAGGCAATCGTGGCCTCCTCGACCTCAATCGTCTCCAGCGGTTCCATCGGCGTTGTCCTCTTGCTGTCCGGATGGCGTGACGATGATAGCGAAGCCGTTCCGGCGCGCAATATGCGAGGCAGTTCCCAAAATTATGGTAATAATTCCTTAATAAAACTTGACCACAGAATATCTGTGCTAGAATGGGCTGGAGGGAAGCGGCGTCCACGGACCGTCTCCCTTCGCACCGGCCCGGCGCCGGAACGACCCCGATTCGGCCAACAGGTGAAGTGTGCCCTCCGGCTCGCGTGCGCAGGCGCGCGCAAGCCCGCACACGCCTGCGCTCGCGACGCGCGCGAAACTTTAGGGTCGCCGCGATGCCCGAACGAACGCCAGCGGAACGAAGGAGCCGCCCGCCCATGCCCATCGTCGACCCGGCCGTCGCACTGTCCACTCGCCAGGAGGCCTTCTGCCGCCACTATGCCGTCTCCGGCAACGCCGCCGACGCCGCAAGGCAGGCCGGCTACGCCCGGCGCTCCGCCCGCCAGACCGGCTGCGCCCTGCTGGAGCGGCCCTGGATCGTCGAGCGCCTGCGCCGCATCCGGCTGTCGTGGAAACGCACCGAACGGGACGAGGCCCGCATCGCGCTCACCCGGCTGGAGCAGGCCTGGGACGCCGCCGCCGCCAGCGGCTCGGCCTGGCTCATGCTCCAGGTCGTCCGCCTCCAGAGCGAGATCGCCGGCCTCGCAAGACCCGCCAACCGGGCCCGGCTCTGGACGATGCCCGGCGAGGACGAGTGCGGCGAGATCGAGGCCGGGGAGGCGCTGGAGGCCGACACCGAACCCGGCCCGCTCGCCGACGCCGTGCGCCGGGGCCATGCCCGCGCCGAACGCGCGCTGGCCCGCCACCGCGAGAGCCGCGAGGCGGGGGAGAAACAGGAGGGCTTCGACGAGGCCGCGCATGAGGAGGCCGCCCGAAGGCTCGCCGAGGCCGTCGAGGAGCGCACGCGCCTGCCCGTCCGCCTCGAACCGCCGCCCCCGGCCGAGGACCTGCCCCCCGCCGACGACCCGGACAGTTACGACGAAGACGGTTGCGGCGAAGACGACTGGCGCGGCGCCGACGGCGCCGGCGACGAGGACGGCGTCGATGACAACAGGGCCGACGGCGCCGAGCACGACTGGCTCTACCAGCGCCGCGAGGGCTGTGCCGAAATCTACGACCCCTGGGCCCCGGAGACCCTCGAGGAGCGGCGGCGGGACCGCCTCGAACGGGAGGACGACGACGATGACGATGACGACGACGACCGGGCCGAGGAGGGCCGGCTCGCCGATGTGGAATTCCCCCCGGACCATGACAGAACATGACATTCCATGACACTCTGCGAGGGGGCTCCTGCTCCCTTATCCCGAACGGCGCCCCCATTTCGTCGCCCCCGCGAAGGCGGAGGCCTCCTGTAACCGGAGGAGCGCCGGAGGGAGGCCCCGGCTCAAGGCCGGGGCGATGAATTGCAGGGAGGGAGACCGGGGCGTCAGGCGGAGGGCGCAGCGGCATGGCGTTTGCGGCTGTTTCCGACCGGAACGCCGCCGGGCAGTCCGGTTGACAGCGGGGGCGGCGCATCTATGGTCTTGCGTTGCAAGCGCCCGTAGCTCAGTGGATAGAGCGTCTGCCTCCGGAGCAGAAGGTCGCACGTTCGAATCGTGCCGGGCGCGCCAGAATTCCAGACGGGCCTCCCATGACCGGATTGTCCACGCCAGCGATGACGCGCCGCGCGTTTCTCGCATCGACGGGGCTCGCGCTCGCGCCCTTCGGCCGGGTTCGGGCGGCGGGCGTGACGGCAATGCGGCTGCGGGCCGCGTCCGCGTCCGTCCGCCTCGTGCCGGAACCCTACGGCGAAACGGCGGTCTGGTGCTATGGCGGTAGCGTGCCGGGGCCGGAAATCCGGGTGCGGCAGGGCGACCGCCTGCGGGTCGTGCTCGACAACGGCCTCGGCGAAGACACCACGATCCACTGGCACGGGCTCAGGCTGCCCAACGCCATGGACGGCGTGCCGGGCCTGACCCAGCCGCCGGTCCGCCCCGGCGAGAGCTTCGCCTACGAGTTCGACGCTGTGGATGCCGGAACCTTCTGGTACCACCCGCATTCGAACAGCCTCGAGCAGGTCGGCCGCGGCCTCTACGGCGTGCTGGTCGTGGAGGAGGGCGAGCCGGCGCTTCGGGTGGACCGGGATGTCACCTGGGTGCTGGACGACTGGCGGATGACGCAGGAAGCCCAGCTCGCCGGCGGGTTCGACAACGCTCACGACATGAGCCATGGCGGGCGCCTCGGCAATGCGGCCACCGTCAACGGCGCCATTCGCAGCGAGTTCGCCGTGCGCAGCGGCGAGCGCATCCGCCTGCGCCTCGTCAACGCGGCGAATGCGCGAATATTCGCTCTGGAGTTCCCGGACCACCGCCCGGTGGTGGTTGCTCTCGACGGCCAGCCGGTGGAACCCCATGAGCCGGAGGGCGGGCGGACCGTCCTCGGGCCGGGCATGAGGGCTGATATCGTGCTTGACGCGGCAGGCGAGCCGGGGGGCAGAACCCCGGTCATCGACGCCTTTTACCGCAACCGGGAATACCGCCTGCTCGACCTCGCCTATGCGTCCGGGCCGCTGCGCGCCGAGCCGCCCGCATGGCCGGTCGGCCTGCCGCCGAACCCCTTGCCGGAGCCCGGTCTCGAAGGCGCGCTTCGCCTTGAGACGATGTTCACCGGCGGCGCCATGGGCGGGGCGGTCATGGCCGAGATGGGCGGCAGCATGGGCCCGGTCGGACCGCGCTCGTTCTGGTTCGTCAATGGCGAGGCTGCTTCCGGAGGCATTCCGGAGCCGGCGGCGGTGCTGCGGCGCGGCCAGAGCTGCATCGTCGCCATGACCAACGCCACCGCCTGGCACCACCCGATGCACCTGCACGGCCACGCCTTCCGGGTGCTCTCGCGCAACGGCAAGCCGGCGGCGCGCCGCGAGTGGCGCGACACCGTATTGCTGGACCCGCGCGAGACCGTGGAAATCGCCTTTGTCGGCGACAATCCCGGCGACTGGCTGTTTCATTGCCATGTTCTCGGGCATCAGGCGAGCGGCATGAAGGACATGATCCGCGTGCTTTGAGGCGGGGAGGCGGGCAGGGAGGAAGAAGATGGATGCAGCGCATAATGTCGATGTCGAGGCCTTCGACGGTAACGGCTTCGGCGGCCCCTACTACGCAATGAGCGCGGAGGAAGCGGGCGAATACCGCCGCGAATTCGAGGCTTACGAAGCCGGACTCGGCCGGCGCATCACCGAGGGAGACCCCGACAGCCGCTTCAAGACGCATCTTCTGCTGCCCTTCGCGGCCGACCTGGTGCGCCACCCGCGCATACTCGACGCGGTGGAGGCGCTGCTCGGCCCCGACATCCTGTGCTGGACCAGCACCTGGTTCGTCAAGGACGCGAAGACGGAAGCGCAGACGATCTGGCACCAGGACGCCGCCTATTTCGGCCTGCGTCCGCACCTCCATGTCACCGCCTGGCTGGCGTTGAGCGAGGCTTCCGAGGAAGCGGGCTGCATGCGCTTCGTGCCCGGCACCAGCCGTAACGGACTGATGCAGCACATCGCGAACGCAGCGCCCAACAGCATCAACAGCGCGGGCCAGCGCACGGTCGCCGACTTCCCGACCGGGAATGCGGCGCCGGTGCCGCTCCGGCCCGGCCAGTTCTCGATCCACCACACCCTCGCGGTCCATGCCTCCGGCCCCAACCGGTCCGGCGACCGGCGCATCGGCATCGGCATTTCCTACATTCCGGCAAATGTCCGCCACATCGGCAGCATCCGGGCGCCGGCGACCCTGGTGCGGGGCGAGGATCGCTACGGCCATTTCGACCTCGAACCGCGCCCGGACGACGGCCTCGACCGGGACAGCTACTACCGCCACCGCGCGCGCTACAGCGCCAGCTATGCCGAGCAGGTGGAGTGGCACGCGGCCGGGCGCTGGGACCGGTGAGCCGGCTTGCGGGCAAGGCCGCCATCGTCACCGGCGCGGCCGGCGGCATCGGCCACGCCATCGCCCGCGCGTTCCTGCGCGAAGGGGCAGGGGTCATCGCCGCCGACAGCGCCCCCGACATCGGCGGGCGGGCGCCCGAGGGCTCCGTTGCGCTTCGCTGCGACGTTTCACGCGCCGCCGACGCCAAAGCGGCCGCGGAACTGGCGCAGGAGCGCTTCGGCGGGTTGCATATCCTCGTCAACAACGCCGCCGTTTTCGTGCCTTACGGCAGTGTTGTCGATGTCACGGAGGAGGACTGGACGCGCTCGCTCGCGGTCAATCTCACCGGGCCTTTCCTGATGAGCAAACATGCCATTCCTCTCATCGCGGCAAGCGGCGGCGGCAGCATCGTCCATGTGGCGTCGCAATTGGGCCAGGTCGGCAAGCCCGGGCATTGCTGGTACAACGCAGCGAAGGGGGCGCTGATCCAGCTCGCGAAGGCGATGGCGATCGACCATGCGGGGCAGGGCATCCGTGTGAACAGCCTCTCGCCCGGCCCCGTCGGCACGGCGCGCGTCCACGCCAAGCACGGCGGGCGGGACGCCGCCGAGCGCGAAAACGGGGCGCTTACGGTCCTCGCCCGCATGGGCCGGCCGGAGGAGATCGCCGAAACCGCCCTGTTCCTCGCCAGCGACGAGTCCAGCTACATGACCGGCGCCGACCTCCTGGTCGATGGCGGCTACAATGCCTGGTGAGGTTGTCCGAGGCGGCTCAGGTATGGTATGATAGGAATATAAACAAGGTTGTTCCTACCAAAACAGCGAGCTCTTCCCACGAAAGGCCGGTGCTATGAGAATGTTGTTTCAAGCTACTGCCATAACAGCAGTTCTGTTTTTCGTCGCCGCCCCGGCACTAGCCACATGTCCCTACGGCATCAACTGCCTGAACAACCCCTATGGGGCAGGCTCTCCCTACAAACATGACGGGTTGATGAACCCTTACAGCCCTAATGGTAGTCCTTACAGCAACAGGTCGTGGACCAATCCTTATGCGACCAACCCGCCCCGTATCTATGACGACCGGGGCAACTATCGGGGCCGGTTAAGCACAAATCCCTATCTCCCGGATTCAACCTCCAACCCTTATGGGCGTTACGGCAGCCCTTATTCGCCAGATAGTCTGAATAACCCATATGGAGCTGGGAATCCTTACTCGACACAAAAAATCTATCTCGTGCCGTCACAATAGGAGAGGGTCGCTGGTAGCTGAGCACTGGAGAAGCATTCACAGCCTGTCGAGGGCGTCCCGAAACTCATTGGCAGATACACCTGCTTGCTTCAGGATGCCGCGCAGTGTGCCCGTCTTTATCTCCCGGTGATTCGGCACAACACACCCCGTCGCCTCTCGCCGGAGGACAATATGGCTTCCTCTCTGCCGAACGACAACGAAACCAAGCCTCTGGAGAACGCGGATAGTTATCCGACCCGACACACGCGGCAGACTACGCGGCATCCGCGTCCACTTCGATCACCGTCAGGAGCGGTTTGCCATATGCCTCGAGTGGGAATTCCTCCAGGTAGAGTTCCGTCGCTTCCTTGAGGTTGGCCAAGGCCTCTTCGACGGTCTCACCTTGGGTCGTCGCGCCCGTTTCCGGGTTCATGGCGGTAAACCCGCCCTCCCGGTCGGGCAGCAGTACGGCTGTCAATTGCATGGTCTTTCCTTCACGCAGTCGGTAAGGTGTAGTCCTTGAAGTCCTCGCGCAGCCTGGTTTTCAGCAGCTTGCCGGTGGCCGTGTGCGGAAGCTCGTCCACGAAGACGACGTCGTCCGGCTTCCACCATCTGGCGATCTTGCCGTCGTACCACTCGAGCAGTTCCGCCCTTTCGAGCGCCGCGCCCTTTTCCCTGACCGCGATCAGCAGCGGCCGCTCGTCCCAGTGCGGGTGGGCGACGGCGATGACGGCCGCCTCGACCACCCTGGGATGATCGACGGCGATGTTCTCGAGGTCGATGGAGCTGATCCATTCGCCGCCGGACTTGATGACATCCTTCGTCCGGTCCGTGATACGCATGTATCCGTCGCCGTCGAGCGTCGCCACATCGCCGGTGGAGAACCAGCCGTCGCCGGTGTGGACGTCCGATTCGGCCTGCCTGTGATAGGCGTTGGCGACCCAGTATCCCCGCACCTGCAGATCGCCGAAGGCGACCCCGTCGCGGGCCAGTTCCCCGCCGTCCTCGCCCACGATGCGCATGTCCACGCCGAAGATCGGCCGGCCCTGCTTCTCCGCCAGGTCGAGCCGGGCGCTGTCGTCGAGGTCGTCATGCTTGGCGAGCGGGGTGTTCACCGTGCCGAGCGGGGACATCTCGGTCATGCCCCAGGCATGGCGGACGGTCGCACCGTAGTCGCGCCTGAAGGTCTCGATCATCGAGCGCGGGCAGGCGGAACCGCCGATCACGACATTGGTGAGCGGGTGGATGTTCTTGCCGGACCGCTTGAGATAGTCGAGCAGCATCAGCCAGATGGTCGGCACTGCCGCCGTCATGGTCACGCCTTCGCCGGTAATCAGCGCCTGGACGTTCTCGCCGTCGAGATGCGGACCCGGCAATGCCAGCTTCGCGCCCGCCATGGTCGCCGCGTAGGGGATGCCCCAAGCGTTGGCGTGGAACATCGGGACCACCGGCATGACCGTATCGCGTGCGGAGATATTCATGCAGTCCGGCCCGATGGAGGCATAGCTGTGCAGGATGTTGCCGCGATGGCTGTAGAGCACGCCTTTCGGGTTGCCGGTCGTGCCGGAGGTGTAGCAGAGCGAGGAGGCGGTGCGTTCGTCGAAGCTCGGCCACTCGAATACCGGGTCCTGGGCGGCGATGAGCGCATCGTAGGAGATGAGGTCGAAATGCTCGCTCTCCGGCAGGCTCGCCTCGTCGCAGAGCACGACGACGGCCCGGACCGTGCCCGCGATCTCGGCCGCGAAGCTGTCCAGAAGCGGAACGAAGCTCGCCTCGACGAACAGCACCCGGTCGTCGGCATGGTTGACGATATAGGCGAGCTGTTCGACATAGAGCCGCGGATTGACGGTGTGGCATATGGCGCCGATCCCCGACACGGCGTAGTAGATCTCGAAATGCCGCCGCGTGTTCCAGGCCAGCGTGCCGACCGTATCGCCAAAGCCGACGCCGAGCTCGCCCAGCGCATTGGCGAGCCGCTTCGCCTCGGCCTGCGCGTCGGCATAGCCGTAGCGGTGCAGGCCACCCTCGACATTATGCGTCACGATCTCCGTCCCGCCGTGGTACTCGGCAGCGAAATCGATCAGGGACGAGATCAGCATCGGCCGGTCCATGATCAATCCGATCATCGGTGTTATTCCTCCTGCAGGCGCTTATCGCCGGCCTTTATAGCGATGCCCGGCGGCGAACGGGAGCGATGCGATGCCACTGCTTGAGGTCGAGAACCTTCGGGTCGAGTTCCCGACGCGGCGGGGCGCGCTGGTTGCGGTGGACGATATCTCCTTCGCCATCGAGGAGGGCGAGGTGCTGGGCGTGGTCGGCGAGTCGGGCGCCGGCAAGTCGCTGACCGGCATGTCGATCATCGGCCTGCTGGAGCCGCCGGGGCGGATCGCCGGCGGCCGCATCCGCCTCGCCGGCGAGCGCATCGACAATCTCCCGCAGGAGGCCATGCGCCGCATCCGCGGCAAGCAGATCGGCGCCGTGTTCCAGGACCCGCTGACCAGCCTCAACCCGCTCTACACCATAGGCCGCCAGCTCATCGAAACGATTACCACCCATCTCGATCTCGGCGAGCGGGCGGCGCGATCCCGCGCGCTCGAACTGCTCTCGGAAGTCGGAATTCCGGCCGCCGAACGCCGTATTGACAGCTATCCGCACGAGTTTTCCGGCGGTATGCGCCAGCGAGTGGTGATCGCGCTCGCGCTCGCCGCCAATCCGCGCCTGCTCATCGCCGACGAGCCGACGACCGCGCTCGATGTTTCGATCCAGGCGCAGATCATCGCCCTCCTCAAACGCCTCTGCCGGGAGCACGGAACGGCGGTGATGCTGGTGACGCACGATATGGGCGTGATTGCCGAGACGGCGGACAGGGTGGCGGTGATGTATGCCGGGCGGATTGCCGAGATCGGCCCGGTGCGCGATGTCATCCAGGCCGCGCGCCATCCCTATACCGAGGGCCTGATGGGCTCGATCCCGACGATGGCGGAGCGCCGGGACCGGCTGATCCAGATCGAAGGCGCGATGCCGCGCCTGACCGGGATTCCAGCCGGTTGCGCCTTCGGGCCGCGCTGCCCGAAGGTCTTTGCGCGCTGCCGCAGCGAACGGCCGGAGCTGATGGCGACGGGCGGCCCCAACTGCGCCTCGTGCTGGCTTTACGACGGCCGGTGAAGGGGCCTAGGCTCCCGCCCCGCAACCGAGCTTGGGAGGCTCCGACGATGCGACTCCGAACTGCAGCGGCGGCGATTGCCGCAACGATGGCCCTGGCGATGCCCGCCGGCGCCAAGACCTTCACCTGGTCGTTCCAGGGCGATGCGCAGGCGCTCGACCCCTATGTGCTGAACGAGACCTTCACCCTGGGGCTGCTCGGCAATGTCTATGAAGGGCTGATCCGGCGCGGTCCGGACCTCCAGATCGAGCCCGCGCTCGCCGAACGCTGGGACATCGTGGAGCCGAACCGGTGGCGCTTCCATCTCCGGAAGGGCGTCGTCTTCCATAACGGCAACGGCTTCAACGCCGACGACGTCGTGTTCTCGGCCGACCGCGTTCGCGCCGAAGGGTCGGACCTCACGACCCGTATCGCCAGGAGCGTCAAGGTCGAGAAGGTCGATGACTACACGGTCGATTTCGTGACCGAGGGTCCCAATCCCATCCTGCATTCGGAGTGGGCGACCTGGTACATCATGGACAAGGAATGGGCTGAGGCGAACAACGCCGTCGCGCCGACCTCACTGGCGGAGGGCACCGACAATTTCGCCGCGTTCAACGCCAACGGCACCGGGCCGTTCAAGGTCGTCAAGCGCGAGACCGACATCGAGACCGTGCTCGAACCTCATGACGGCTGGTGGGACACGCCGAAGCACAACCTGACCCGCGTGGTGTTCAAGCCCATCGGCTCCGACGCCACCCGCGTCGCGGCGCTGCTCTCCGGCGAGATCGACATGGCCTATCCCGTGCCGGTCCAGGATATCAAGCGGGTGGACGGCAATGACGGCACCTCGGTGCTGATCGGCCCGGAACTGCGCACGATCTTCCTCGGCCTCGACATCGCCCGCGACGAGCTTCTCTATTCGAGCGTGAAGGACGCCAACCCGTTCAAGGATGTGCGAGTGCGCCAAGCCTTCTATCACGCGATCAATATCGACGCGATCCGCAAGAAGGTCATGCGCCGCCTGTCGGACCCCTCGGCGCTGATGATCTCGCCGAAGCTCTTTCCCCACGCGCCCGGCATCGAGCGGCTCGCCCACGACCCCGAAAAGGCGAAATCGCTGCTGGCGGAAGCCGGTTACGCGGACGGGTTCGAAGTCGGCATGAACTGCCCCAACAACCGCTATGTCAACGACGAGCAGATCTGCATCGCCATCTCCTCGATGCTCGCCAAGGTCGGCATCGAGGTGAATCTCGTGGCGGAGCCGAAGGCGCTCTTTTTCAAGAAGATCCTCGGGCCGAATTACGACACCAGCTTCTACCTGCTCGGCTGGACGCCCGGTTCCTTCGATAGCTGGAACGTGCTCTACAACCTGCTGAATTGCCGCGAGGAAAGCGGGCGCGGCAAGTTCAATGTCGGCGGCTACTGCAACAAGGACGTCGATGCGCTGACCGACAGGATCAAGGTCTCGACCGACGAGTCGGAGCGCAACGAGATGATCGCAAGGGCATATGAGATCGCTGCGTCGGAGGTCGGGACGATTCCCCTTCATCAGCAGGGACTTGCGTGGGGAAAGAGCGATGCCGTCGAGCTCGCCCAGCGCGCGGACAACCAGTTCATGCTCTACTACGTGGTGAAGAACTGACGGCTGGCGGGGGAGGGCGGGGCCTTGCCGCCGGCCCTCCTCGCGCCCAAATGGCTCCTGCCATGACGGACGCCCTCTTCAAGCTCTACACGCGCGACATCCTCCGCCTCGCCGGGGCGATTTCGCATGTCGGGCGTCTGGAGGACGCCGACGGGGAGGCAACGCGCACGAGCCGGCTCTGCGGCAGCACGATGACCGTCGGGATTGCGGTCGAAGACGGCCGCATTACGGACTATGCGCAGCGCATCCAGGCCTGCGCCTTCGGCCAGGCATCGGCGACGCTGTTCGCCGAAACGGCGCCCGGCCGCAGCGCCGGGGAGGTTGAAGCCGGACGCGCCCAGGTGGAGGCCTTCCTCGAGGGTGGAGTGGCGCCAAGCGGGGTCTGGAGCGAATTCGAGCGCCTTGAACCGGTGCGCGAGGTGAAGGCGCGGCACGGCGCTGTTTTGTTGCCTTTCGAGACGACCTTGGCCGCGTTTCAGGCTGCGGCGTAGCGGTTCGCCGTCGTTTCGAAATGGGCGACGGCCGGTTCGTTGCGGCCGATGGTGACATGCGCGTTCACCCCGGCGGCGAAGCCGGCCTGGATCGTCTCGCCGGTCGGGAAATCCTCCTCGATCACCGTGCGCACCGCCAGATCGACATTCTTGTCCCAGTGGATGCGCGCCTTCTCGCCCCGCACCGGCTCCGGGATGTAGAACTCGAACAGGACGGTCGATTCGCCAGGGCCGCCGCCGAGCCGGGGGAAGCAGCGCCAGACTTCCATATGGTCCTTCTGGACGATGAAGGCGGTGTTCGGGAAGAACACATAGACGAGCGCGGAGTTGTCCACGAGGTCCCAGTCTTCCGGCGGCTTTTCGCGCATGTCCCTGAGGCCGCGGCGCGGAAACACCTCGCGCAGATGCGGCCCGAAGCCGTCATAGAGGCACACATTGCCGATGAAGATCGGGCCGACCGTGGTCTTGTGCAGGAACGGGAAGTGATACGGCTCGAGGAACGTGTCCAGGGCAATCTTCCAGTTCATGGACAGATCGAAGCGCTGGCGGGCGTAGGGCGCCCAGCCTTCGAGGCCGTAAGGCGCGAATTCGCCGCCCATGCCTTCGAGCAGGGCATCCACGTCGAAATCGTCCCCCGCAGTTGTCTGAACGAAGACCATGCCGTGCTTTTCGGCCACGGGCGCCGCCGCAAGGCCGTGATCGGCGCGTGAGACGCCGGGGAAGTTACGCTCATCGGGCAGGCCGATCAGGCGTCCGTCCAGATCGTAGGTCCAACCGTGATAGGGGCAAGTGAAGGCCCCGGTGCTACACCCTTGGCCCTGCACGAGTTTCGCGCCCCGATGGCGGCAGACATTCGCGAAGGCCCGAAGCCGCCCGTCACGCCCTCGCACGATCAGAACCGGAATGCCCGTTTCGTCGCTCGTGATCCAGTCGCCGGGATTCGGCAGCAGGCCCGACAATCCGACGAAGAGCGGACGGCGCTGGAACAACGCCCGCCGCTCGCGTTCGGCCCGGTCGGGGCAGGTATAGGCGCTGACCGGCTGCCGGACGACATCGGGCCAGACATCGGTCGTTCCCGCGTCCAGATGGGCGAATAGCCGGCGGGAGAGTTCCTGTTGAAGTTCAGCCTGCATCCCGTTCTTCCCGTTTGGCCAGGTTCCACAAACGATCCAGTTCCGCGAGCGGCGTCCCATCCAGCGCCATGCTTTCCAGATGAGCCAAGCCTTCGACACGACGGAAGCGCCTTTCAAATCGGGCGTTTGCCTCCCGCAGCACGGTTTCCGGCGCAACGCCGAGCTTACGCGCGAGATTGACGGCGGAAAAGAACAGGTCGCCCAGCTCGGCCGGAATATCGGCGCCCGGGGCCGCAATTTCGTCGAGTTCTTCCCGCACCTTGTCGAAGACGGGCGCAGCATCAGGCCAGTCGAAGCCGATACGCGCAGCACGGTGTTGCAGCTTCTCGGCGCGCATCAACGCCGGCAAGGCCAGCGGAACGTCGTCGAGCACGCTGGATCGCATCGCGCCGGAAACCGCAGCCTTTCTTTGCCGTTCCCGTTCCTTGTGCATTTCCCAGCTTGCGCTCTGCGCCTCGGCATCGGCCACATTGCCGTCACCGAAGACATGAGGATGGCGTGCCACCATCTTGGCGGAAACCGCATTGACGACATCGTTGAAGGCGAACGCGCCGCATTCTTCCGCCATCCGTGCGTGGAACACGACCTGAAAGAGCAGGTCGCCCAGTTCCTCGCGCAGCGCATCGAGATCGCCGCAACGAATCGCCTCCGCCACCTCATAGGCTTCCTCGAGCGTATATGGCGCGATCGTCTCGAAGGTCTGCTCGATATCCCAAGGGCAACCGACAGAGGGCGCACGCAGGGTCGCCATGATTTCCAAAAGCGAATCAACGGGTTGCGATCCAATTATCGCATAATGTATATTATGGGAAATTATGGGTGGTGCATTCGGGCGTATTTCGAGGGTCATGCCGTCAATGCCGGGTTCGACACCTTTCGGCAGTTCCGCGACAAGCCGCCGGTAGTCCATGTGGTGATTGAGATGCGTCAGCACGACACGCTTCGGTCCGAGGCGTTCGACCCATTCCAGGACAACCGGCAGGAAGGCATGGTTGCCGCTCGGAAAGTCCGCATGGCCGGCCCCGACAATCCAAGTGTCGATTCCCTCCAGCGCCGCGAACGCAGCGTCGTCGAGCGCCGAGACATCGGTGCTGTAGGCGAAGCTCCCGATCCTGAGGCCCGTGGACCGGCCCTGCCCATGCTGCTGCTCGAAGGCCCGAAACGCGACGCCGGCAATCTCGAAGCCTTCCCCGACCGGGTACGGCCTCACGCAGGGCCGGAAATACGGAGGTCCGTCGGCGGGTTCGGCGAAAGCATAGGGAAAGCGCTTCCCGATTCGCTCCAGCACCTCCGCGCGGCCGTACACGTCGATGGGGCTGCCGCGCTCGGTGCAAAGCGATTTCAGGTCGTCGATGCCGTGGATATGGTCCGCATGGGCATGGGTGTAGATGACCGCATCCAGCCGGCCGCCGCCGACCGAGAGCCATTGCTCGCGGAAATCCGGCCCCGTATCGACGGCGATGCGCGCGCCGGCTGCTTCGATCAGAATGGAAGGCCGCAGGCGCCGGTTGCGCGGGTCGTCCGGATCGCAGGCGCCCCAGTCCCCGCTGGCGACCGGCACACCGGCCGAGCCGCCGCAACCCAGAACCGTTATGCGCAAGTCTGCGCCTTCGGGAACAGACGGAAGAAATTTTCCGTGCTTGCCGTCGCGAACGCCTCGTCCGAGACGTCTTTCAACTTCGCCGCAACTGCCGCCGTGTGAACCACATAGGCCGGTTCGTTGCGTTTGCCCCTCATCGGCACCGGGGCCAGAAACGGCGCATCCGTCTCAACCAGCAGCCGGTCGAGCGGCACGTCCGCCGCGATGTCGCGCAACGCTGTGGAATTGCGGAAGGTTACAATCCCGGAAAGCGAGATATGGAGCCCTAGTTCCAGCGCCTTGTCCGCCAGTTCCCTTCCGCTGCTGAAACAGTGCATGACCCCCGGGACCTGCCCCGCCGCCTCTTCCTCCAGGATTGACGCGGTGTCGGCATCGGCGTTGCGGCTATGCACGACGAACGGCACGCCCGCCCGCGCTGCGGCGCGGATATGGCGCCGAAAACTCTCCTGCTGGAGATTGCGCGGGCTGCGGTCGTAATGGTAGTCGAGGCCGGTTTCGCCGAGCGCGACCACTTTGGGGTGCCCCGCAAGGGCCACGAGATCCCCCTCTTCCGGCGCTCCTTCGGCTGCCACGTGATGGGGATGCAGCCCGATTGCGCAGAACACGCTCTCATGGCGTTCCGCCAGCGCGATGACGTCCTCGGCCTGGCGGGGACGGGTGCAGATCGTCACCAGGCAGCCGACGCCGGCGTCGCGCGCGCGCTCCACCAGCGCATCGACTTCCCCCTCGAAGTCGGGGAAATCGAGATGGCAATGGCTGTCCACCAGCATCAGGCTTCGCCGCCGCTATAGCGCGGGAAGACGCCTTCGGGTTTCGGCAACGCCGCACCGGCGGTAAGCGCCCCACCCTCGCCGAACGCCGCAAAATCGCGCCCCTCGGGATCGACCGCCAGCTGGTCGAGGATACGGTGGGACGCATCCGGCATGAACGGCAGGGTCGCGAGCGCGAGCCCTCTGATGGTTTCGGCCGCAACGAACAGCACCGTGCCCATGCGCTCGGGGTCGTTCTTGCGCAGGGTCCAGGGTTCCTCGCGGGCGATATAGGCGTTCGCAGCCCGGACGACGCGCCAGATGTCTTCCAGCCCCTCGTGGAAGGCCTGTCGGTTCATTGCGGCCCGCAGCGTTTCGAGCAGGCCTCCCACTTCGCCAAGCAACCCGCTGTCTTCGGTTGAGAACGGTCCCGGCTCGGGCAATCTGCCGCCGCAATTCCGGGCGATCATCGACAGGGTGCGCTGCACCAGATTGCCGTAATCGTTGGCGAGTTCGCCGTTCATGCGCTGGACCATCGAACGATGCGAGAAGTCGCCGTCATTGCCGAACGGCACTTCGCGAAGCAGGAAATAGCGAAGCTGATCGAGCCCGTATCGTTCGATCAGCTCGTAGGGGTCGATGACATTGCCGAGCGATTTGGAGATCTTCTCGCCCTCATTGGTCCACCAGCCATGGGCGAACACCCGCCTGGGCGGGGCCACGCCGGCGGCCATGAGGAAAGCAGGCCAATAGACCGCGTGAAATCGAACGATATCCTTGCCGACCATGTGCAGGTCCGCTGGCCAGTGCCGCCGGAAGGATATCGAGTCCGTATCGGGATAGCCGACCCCGGTAATGTAGTTGGTCAGCGCATCCAGCCATACATACATGACATGGGCGTCGTCTCCGGGAACCGGAACGCCCCAGTTGAAGGTCGTGCGCGAGACCGACAGGTCCTGCAGGCCGCCGCGGACAAAGCTGACAACCTCGTTGCGCCGGCTCGGCGGCCCGATGAAGTCCGGATTGGCCTCGTAGAAGGCCAGCAGGCGGTCCTGCCATGCCGAGAGCCGGAAGAAATAGCTGGGCTCTTCGACCCATTCGCATTCGGCGCCGGTCAGCGCAATCCGGGCGCCGTCGCCGCGTTTGGTGACCTCGGTTTCTGTGAAGAACGTCTCGTCCCGCACCGAATACCAGCCGGCATAGCTGCCCAGATAGATGTCGCCCGCAGCCACCAGCGCTTTCCAGAGTCCCCGGCTCGCGAGCTTGTGGCGGTGCTCCGTGGTGCGCATGAAAATATCATTCGACGTGCGCAAGGTTTCCGCCAGGTCACGGAAATTCCGGGACATTCGGTCAGTAAAAGGCTGCGGCGCCTCCCCTGCCGCCTCGGCCGCCTTTTCGACCTTCTGGCCGTGCTCGTCCGTGCCTGTCAGGAACCGGACATCGTACCCGTCGAGCCGCTTGAAGCGCGCAAGCACATCGCAAGCAACCGTCGTGTACGCGTGGCCGATATGCGGTGCGTCATTGACGTAGTAGATCGGTGTCGTGATGTAGAACGGCGCGCCGTCGCTCATAGGGGTCGGACATCCGGGTCCCGGAACACGGCCCGTGTTGTCCCACCAATAATTGGAGGAATCAAGCGCCAACGCCCTGCCCTCCGCTTGCGGCGGCCCTGGCGAGCCTGCCGAAAATCTCGAACACCGTCTGGCGGCGGTCAAGGGAAAGGGCGGTGCAGCGCTCCAGCAGGCGGGACACGCCATCCTCGGCATCCAGCCAGGCGGCGTCGGGGCCGGCGGCTCTCAGGCGCCCGGCAAGGCTCGCCACAAGAATGCGCCCGAACGCCTGAAAATGCGCGGCATCGCGGCTCTCCGTTACCGCGGCGGCAACTCTGTCCAGCGCCTGGCGGTCGATTTCCGGAAGAGAAGCGAGCATGGCGTCCACCGCCTCCTTGAGGGAGCGCCCGCCGAGCTGCTCCAATTCCAGCGCCGCGCCGGGGCTGCCGTCGGAAACCTCGAACAGGCGCGCGCACGCCTCGGCGTCCAGTTCGGGCGCAACCTCGCGAAGCACCTCGTCGAATTGCTGCCGGTCCAGAGGCGCCAGACGCAAGGTGCGGCAGCGCGAACGAACGGTCGGGAGCAGCAGTGACGGCCTGTGGGCAACCAGCAAGACCAGCACGTTGGGCGGCGGTTCCTCCAGTAGTTTGAGGGCCGAGTTCTGCGCGTTCGGGTTCATTGAATCCGCCCCGTCCACGACCAGGACCCGCCATGCCGACTCGCCCGGTGTGAGACGCAGGAAACGACTCGCCTCACGTATTGCGTTCACTCGGATCTCGCCGCGCGCCCCGGCCGGCTCGACCACCCGCAAATCGGCGTGGCCGCCCGACGCCACCCGGCGAAAAACCGGGTCTTCGGCCGCCAGGTGAAGCGGTGCGGGATCCGCCTCCGCCAGAAGAAATCCGGCTTGCCCGGCAAGGAGATAGCGGGCGAACCTGAAGGCAAGCGTCGCCTTGCCGATGCCGCGCGGACCGGCCAGAATCCAAGCGTGGTGCAGCCTGCCGGACGCGGTATCGGCTGCAAGCAGCCGGGCCGCGGCAAGATGGCCGACAAGCCCTTCCCGCTTTCTGGGCTCCGGTATCTCCCCAGCGGTCATGACAGGCCGAAATGTCGTGCAACAATGGTCTGCACGGCCGCCGCCACGCTGTCCGGATCCTCTGCGGCATCGACGACCGCTACCCGCTGCGGTTCCCGGCGCGCGATTTCAAGAAACCCTGCGCGTACGCGAAGATGCAGGCCGTCATTCATCGCCTCGTAACGGCTTTTTTGTCTCGCCTGCGCCCTTTGCCGCCCGGTTTCCATCGGAATATCCAGCAACAGCGTCAGATCGGGCTGGAGGCCGCCGATGGCAAGCCGCCGCAAAGCCGCTTCGTCTTCCGCCGCAACGCCCTGGCCGTAGCATTGGTAGGCGACCGTGGAGTCGTAGAACCGGTCGGAAAGCACCCATTTCCCGGCCGCCAGGGCCGGCCGGATGCGCCTTTCCGTATGCTCCCGGCGCGCGGCGTAGTGCAGCATCGCTTCCGTCAGCGGGTCCCAGTCCGCTTCTCCGGAGACTAGCAGCGCGCGTACGGCCTCCGCTTCGTCCGTGCCGCCCGGTTCGCGTGTGCAAAGGACGGGGATGCCGAGCCCGGCAAGATAGAGGGCAAGCCGGGCGGTCTGGGTCGATTTACCGGCCCCGTCGCCGCCCTCGAAGGTTACCAGCCTGCCCGTCACGCGGCGGAGTCGAAGCCGAACAGGAGCGCGCGCAGCCGTTCGTAGATGCGGCCGAAGAAACCGATTCGCTCGACATTCGCTCCGGCGTAAAGCGGGTGCTCGACCGGCTGGATGCCAGGCGCCTCCAGGCGCAGAGCTGCGAGTCGCTGGCCTTCCCTCACCGGAGCGACGACGGGCCCGTTCCACCGGACGGAAGCGTTGAGCCCGAAGCGCGCCTGGCGCTTCAACGACAGCACCACATCGCGGTCCGGCACCAGTGGCACGCGGTCCAGGCTGCCCAGCCACACCGCTGCCGTTTCCACGGTCTCGCCCTTCTTCAAAAGGGGATAGGCCGCGAATTCCCGGAAGCCCCACTCGATCAGCCGTTCCGCCTCCCGCGCCCGCACCCTCGCGGACTTCATGCCGTGCAGCGCCAGATACAACCGCCGCCCGTCGCGCTCCGCCGAGGCGGTCAGGCCGTATCCCGAAACATTCGTATAACCGGTCTTCAGGCCGTCGGCCCCCGGAACGCGGCCGAGCAACGGGTTGCGATTCCGCTGCTCGATGCCGTTGAACTCGAACTTCCGTTCCGCAAACATCCCGTAATATTCGGGATAGTCCGTCACCAGAATCTCCGCGAGACGCGCAAGGTCGCGCACCGAAACGAGGTGCTCCCGATGCGGCCAACCGGTCGCATTTCGGAAGCTGCCGCTGCGGAGGCCCAGCTCGCGCGCGCGCGCGGTCATGGCCTCGGCGAACGCTTCCTCGCTGCCGGAGATCCCCTCGGCCAGAACGATCGAGGCGTCGTTGCCGGACTGGACGATGACGCCGCGCAACAGGTCGGCGATCGAGACGCGCGTATCGACGCGCACAAATGTCTTGGAGCCGCCCATCTTCCAGGCCTTGTGGCTGACCGGGAAGGTCTGGTCCATGGAAAGGACGCCGGCCTTCAGGCGTTCGAAAACCATCAGCGCGGTCATGATCTTGCTCATCGAGGCCGGGGGAATCGGCTCGTCCGCATTCTTTTCGAGCAGCACCATCCCGGTGGTCCCGTCGATCAGTATCGCGCTGGGCGCGATCGTCGTATCGGCGCGGGCGGCGGCCGCGAGAAGCAGCAATGCCGGCATGGCGAAAGCAATGAACCGCATGAGAACACCCCCTACCCCGTCGAGCGGACCACGAAAGCGTCCCGCAGCCCGCGCGCCTGCACGCGGGCCTGCAACGCCCTGGCGGCCTGCTTGGTGTTTTCGGGCCCGATGCGGACGCGGTGCAAGACCCTGCCATTGTTCGCCGCGCCGGTGTGAACCCGCACGCCGTCGAAATGCCGCCTCAACTTTTTCGCCATGGTCTCGGCGCTCCTGCGGTCACGAAACGTGCCCGCCTGCACGTAGTAAACGCCGGGCCGGACACCCCCGCCCCTGACGAAATCGGCCACAAGGCGGTCCTGTTTCCGGGCGCCGCCGCCGCCCTTGGCGATGCGGGCGACCTTGCGGCTCAATTCGGGCAGCAGTTCCACCTTCACGCGGGTAATGCCCTTGCGGCGGGAGCCGATCTTCTCTGCCGCGGCGAGCGAGAGGTCGATAATGCGCTCATGCGCATAGGGCCCGCGGTCGTTGATGCGTACAACTACGTTTCGGCCGCTGCCGAGATCGGTGACGCGCACCACGCTCGGCATCGGCAGGACGCGGTGCGCAGCCGTCATCGCATACATGTTGAAGACTTCGCCGTTGGCAGTCTGGCGGCTATGGAATTTGTGCCCGTACCAGGACGCGATGCCGGTTTCGGAATAGTGCTCGTATTCCTTCGGGCGGTACCAGCGTTCGGCAATCTTGTAGGGCTTGCCGACCTTGTAGCTGCTGACATTGTAGGCAAGCGGGCGGTAGGGCGACGCCGGGACGCCGAGGCTCCCGTCCACGGCCTTGCCGCCGCCTTCTTCGGCCTTTTCGGCCTTCGCCGTCCGCTCGACCGTGTCCGGCGAACCGCAGGCGCAGACCCCCAACGCCAACAGCAGCGAAAACGCGCGGATCATCGACGCCCTCCGACCGCGTCCGACAGCAGCCCGACCGTCAGCGCATAGAGGTTCGAGCAGTTGTAGCGCAACAGGCTTTCGTAGTTGCGATAGACGAGGAACGCCTTGCCGTCTGCGCCGTCCGGCATGAGCAGCCTCGCATCCAGCCCGACGGCCGGCAACGCCGCGCCGGACAGGCGCCGCAAGCCCGCGGCCTGCCAGCTTTCGAGGCTTCGGGGTTTCGTCGCTCGCCGGAGCGCGCGGCATCCCGTCGCCCCGCCGTCGAGCATCGAGTCGTAGGTCCGCCTTACCGCTTCCGGCACCCGCACCCCGCGCGCCCATGTGCGCGCGTCCGACCAGCCGTGCTGGCGCAGATAGTTGGCGATCGAGGCGAACACATCGCCGAGATTGTTCCAGATGTCGCGCCGGCCGTCGCCGTCGAAATCCCGGGCGAAGGCAAGGTAACTGGACGGGATGAACTGAGGGTGGCCCATCGCACCGGCCCAGGAGCCCTTCATGTCGGCGAGCTCGATATATCCCTTTTCAACCATACCCAGCGCATCCAGCAATTGCGCGCGAAAGAACCGGGACCGCCGCCGGTCGAAAGCGAGTGTCGCAAGCGCCGGCACCACTTCCGTGCTGCCCTTGATGGCGCCGTAGCGGGTCTCGATCCCCCAGATTGCGACGATGAAGCGCGGCTGCACGCCGTAGCGGTCCGACACCCGGTTGAGCAGCCCGGCATGTTCTGCCATCATCGCCCTGCCCCGTTCGATGTTGACGGGCTTGAGCAAGCGGCCGCTATAGGTCTCGAACTTCAGCTTCGTTTCCGGTTGCTTGCGGTCGCGGTTCAGGACCTTTTCCAGCGGCCTGAGCCCGGTCAACGCAGCATCCAGCGTGGCCGGCGAAATGCCTTTTCCTGCCGCTTCGGCGCGAAATTCCGCCAGCCAACTGCCGAAATCGTCCGCCCGCCCGTTCCCGGCGGCGCAGCAGACAGCGGCCAGCGCCGCAACCGCGACAGCGACACGCCGCATCGCCTTCCCCCTGCTTGCGGCCTGGCAACCGGCGCCCGACCGACCTGTCCGTTACCATATCGAACGATTCCCGGTCTGTCGCGCCAGTCTGTTTTGTAGTCGCCGGCGCCGATAACGCCGCATCTTTCGGGGCGTTTCCCGTTGCGCCATGATGAACGCCGATTTGTGCAGGGCCTCGGTGCGGGAGAAGAACCATGAAGCTTGCCGACAAAACCGCGATCGTGACGGGAGGAGCCTGGGGCATGGGGGCGGTCACGGCCGAACTCCTCGCGTCCGAGGGCGCGGACGTCGTCATTGCGGATGTCCTTGAGGCGGAGGGCCGCTCGCAGGCGGAGAAGATCGCCGCCGGGGGCGGAAGGGCGTCATTCCACCGTCTGGATGTGACCGAGGATGCGGCATGGGCGGAACTGGCTGCCGCCCGGCCAGACGCCGGCATCCTCGTCAACAATGCCGGAATCAGCGGCAGCGCCCATGCCGACCCGTTCGATCTCGACGCCTGGCACAAGCTGATGGCCATCAATGTCACCGGGGCCTTCCTCGGATGCCGACATTTCGTGCCGAAGATGGCGGCGGCGGGCGGCGGCGCGATCGTGAATATCTCGTCGATCTCGGGCGTGGTCGGCCAGAACAACATCCATCACGGCTACAATGCGTCGAAGGGTGCCATCCGGGTGTTGACGAAATCGGTGGCCGTGCGCCACGCCCCGGAAGGAATCAGGGCGAACTCGATCCATCCGGGACTGATGCCGCCCATGCGAACCTCCGGCGCCACCGCCGATCCCGTCGTGAGGGAAAAGATGCTGCGCCGGGTCCCGATGGGCCGCAACGGCCGGGCGGACGAGGTGGCGAAGGCCGTGCTGTTCCTGGCGTCGGACGACAGCAGCTATTGCACCGGCGTCGAACTCTATGTGGACGGCGGATTCCTCGCGTCCTGAACTTCCCGCCCAGAACCCAAAGGAAGCGAACAGCCGATGCCATCCCCTTCCAACACGATCAGCGGCCGCAGCGCCTTCCTTGCCGTCCTGAAGGACGAGGGCGTCACACATCTTTTCGGCAATCCGGGCACTACGGAACTGCCGATCATGCATGCGCTGACCGAGCAGAGCGACCTTGGCTATGTGCTCGGGCTGCAAGAGTCGGTGGTCGTCGCCATGGCCGACGGCTATGCGCGCGCCTCGGGCAAGCTGGCAGCCTGCAACGTGCATGTCGCTCCGGGATTGGGGAATGCCATCGGCGCGCTCTACACCGCGTCGCAAAGCGGCTCGCCGATCATCGTGACCGCCGGCCAGCAGGAGCAGGGCCACGGCCTCACCGAGCCGCTCCTCTACGCGCCGCTCACGCCGATTGCCGAACCGGTGGTCAAATGGGCGGTGGAGGTCGCCAGGATCGAAGATCTACCGCGCATCCTGCGGCGCGCCGCCAAGGTTGCGACGACTCCACCGACCGGGCCGGTGTTCATTTCGCTTCCCGGGGACATACTGAACCGGCACGAAGCCATCGACCTCGGACAGACCACAAGGGTCGATTCGCGTGTCCGCCCTTCGGACGAGGCCTTGTCGGGGATGGCGGACCGAATCGTGGCGGCCGCAAATCCCGTCGTTCTTGCCGGTCATGAGGCGGCCGCCGGCGATGCATTGGCCGCCGCCGCCCGTTTCGCCGAGCTTCTGGGCGCACCGGTCTATCAGCAAAGCGTGCCGCAGGGGGCGCACTTCCCCTCGGAGCATCCCTGCTTCATGGGCGCGCTCAGCCGCAGCCAACCCCAGGTCCGGCGCGTGCTTGCGCCCTATGACCTGATTGTCAGTCTCGGAGCCGATTTCCTGCGCATGTCGGTCTGGAGCGAAACCGACCCGCTGCCGGAGCACATGGCCGTCATCCAGATCGGCCTGAGGGACTGGGAACTCGCCAAGAACTATCCCGCGGAGATCGCAGCGCTGGGCGATGTGCGGGAAACCCTGGCCGCTCTGAACCCCTTGCTTGAGGCCAGGCTCGGCGCAACCCGGCGGGACCGGGCGGCAGGGCTCGCCGGGCGGAACTGGAGCGCAAACCGGGGCAAGGCGCGGGACGCCCTCGCCGAGGTGCCGGAAGCCGCAGGCCCGATCCCGCCGGCCTGGCTCTGCATGTGCCTTGCGGAGGAGCTGCCGGAAGACGGCATCGTTGTCGATGAAGGCATCACCACAGGCGCGCGCCTTCTGGACTTCCTGCCGTTCCGCGATGCGAACGGCTATTTCGGCAATGTCTCGGGCGGCATCGGCTGGGGTATTGCCGCGGCGGTCGGTGTGCAGATCGCGCAGCCGGGGCGCCGCACCGTTGCGCTCATCGGGGACGGCAGCGCCATGTATTCGATCCAGGCGCTCTGGACGGCCGCTAACGCGCGGCTGCCCGTGGTCTTCGTGATCGCGAATAATGGCGGCTACCGCATCCTGAAGGACCGGATAAAGGCGTTTCACGGCAATGACGCACCGATCGGAATGGATTTCCGCGATCCGCCAATCGACGCCGGGCGGCTTGCGGAAGGGTTCGGCATGGCGGCGGTGCGGGCCGAAACGCCGGCCGCCTTCCGCAAGGCCTACCGCGACGCGCTGGCGGGCTCGGGCCCCGCGCTGATCGAAGCCATGGTCAGTGGCGGCGGCTAATCACGCCGGTCGCGAGGAACAGGGCCAACAACGCGGTCGTCACAAATGTGCCGTAACCGATCAGCACGCCCGCCCGTTCCAGCCCTGCAGCCGCGACGATTGCCCCGGCGAGCAGGGGGCCCGCAATGCTGCCAGCGCGCTCTACCACCCGGAATGCCACCGTGACCGTGCCGGTGCCGAACGCTTCCGTCTCGTTTCGGAAATAGGTCGGCAACGCCGCCACTTGCGGAGTCATCACAAACGACTGGCCGATCCCGATCAGCGCGATGCCGCACGCGAGCGGCAGGCTGTCGACCGTGGAAACGAACAGCAGGCAACCCGCCGCCGCCGAAACGCCGCCGGCCAGAATCAGCACACCGTGGTTCTGGAACCTGTCGGCTATCAACGCCGCCGCCTGGTTCATGACCAGCAACACCAGAAAATAGATCATCATCGTTCGACCGATGGCCGCCCCGCCAAACCCGATCGAGTCCAGATAGAGCGGGACAAGGAAGAAAAGAAAGCCGGTCAGCACGATGCGCGACGGCAGCGCCGAGAGGGCCATGAACGCCATGAACCGGGCATTGCCATAGATTCCAAATCTCCTGCGGCGGGAGGCGGGCGCGCCCACCCTGGCTCCCATGCCTTCGTCCGGCGACAGGAAGCCGAATGCGATCGATATGGCGACGAAGACGATTGCGGCCCCGACGATGAAAGTATTCTCGTAGCCCAGATGTTCTGCAAGAATGCCGCCGATAGCGGTCGCGCAGACGCTGCCGCCTCCGGTAGCGGTAACGAAAACGCCGATGTTGAGCGCTCGCCGCCGTTCCGGGGCCGTCATTGCCAGCCGGACCAGAATCACGGCGGTCACCAGGCCGAACCCGGCCGCCGTCAGGCACCGCCATCCGATAAGTTCGATGAACCCGGTTGCGAAGGCGGTCGCCACCAGGCCGACGCTCGTCGGCGCCATGCCCATGAGAAGCGTATTCCGCGTACCCAGCCGCCGGATCAGGGCCGGGGCTATCGGCGTCGTGAAAAGCATGGCGATAACCCATACCGACATCGGCGTGGCGATCGCTATCGACGCGTCGATGCCGAGGGAGGGGTCGTAGAGGTCCCGCACAAAGAGCGGGAAGAAGGGGCGGGACAGCTCGACGCCGAAGATGAAGAAGAAGAGCGGATATTGCACATCGCCGGCGCGCAGCACCTGCACGGGGCGGTAGGCGTCGCCCTCGGCGAAAACCCGGCCCTCGCGCAACCTTTCCAGCGCCGCAGCGCTGCCGCCCGACGCCACGGCCCGGAAACGCCGATTGATTTCAGCATTGATGCCGTTCATCGCGTCGATGACACGGCCCAGATCGTCCTGTCCGCGGGCGGCGATCGAGGCCGAGAAGTCTCCTTCGCTGACGGCGTGCATGAACCGCCGCATCAGGCCGGTTGAACGGGCGACCGTCAGCGACAGCACCAGCAATGTGAGTTCGAGCACGATCAGCACGGCGACACACAGCGATATGCCGATGTCAGTAAAGATGCCGCCCATCGTGTTACGCACGTAACGCCGGTCTATCCTGATCGTCGCATGCCCGATACGGTTGCCGTCATGAACCAGCGGATACGCGATATTGTACTCGAAGCCGGATGAGACGAACATTCCTGCCCTCGCCTCGCCGGCGTTGGCAGCGAACGGCAACGCCGCGCCCTCTGCACCGTTGCCAGCCTTCGCCGAGAACAACATCCTGCCCTTGGGGTCCGTCACCGCGAGATAGGCGATTTCCGGATGGTCGGTCAGCAGGTTGTCCAGAAAGGCGTCTACTCCCCTCAGGCTGTCCAGGGGAATGTCCAGGCGCACCGCCTTGTAGAGATCGTTGGCGATAGACCGGGCCAGGACACGCGCTTTGTCCTGGATGACCGGCTCCAGCCTCTTCTCGACGGCGCCGAGCGCAACCCAGGCAAGCAGCGCATTCGCAACGACCAACGCCGCCACGGCGACGAACCCGATGCGAAGGCCGAGTCCGGCAAGGGTCGGGGCCTGCCTGCCGCCGCGGGTCACCGCGCCCTCCCTTCCGCAGCCGCCAGCGTTGCCGCCGTTTCCCGCACCGACGCGCTATAGCCTGCGAATTCAACCAGAGTCGTATCCGCCGGCGCATCGTCAGGGTCGGGTTTCAGAAGATTCTCGACGCTCTGTCGCAGATAGCGGGCAGTCCTCGCAAGTCTCCAGAGTGCAGCGGCGGTGCCCAGCACCGCAAGGAGGCCGCTGGCGAGGAAGATGATGGCGGCGGATTCAAGAAGTTCATTCGTCAAGCCGCTGACGATGCTGCTATGGCGCACCTTGCTGTAACGCACCGCCACGCCGCCTTCGAGCTTCCCGAAATTGTTGACTACCGGTGCGCCGACGATGAAAGACTCCGGGTCTTCGATGCGCCAGACCTCTCCCTCCGCTGCCCGGTTGTCCGAAATCCAGACTGCCGGCGCCTCGTTCCGTCCGCTGTCCAGCTCGTTGCCGCGATGCACGAGTACATGGCCGCCCGCGTCGAAAATGCTGACCGATTGCAGCTCCGGATAGTCCGCGATCAGGGCGTCCACGATGGATCTGCTTTCCGCAATGTTCTTGAGAGGCAACCCCAAATCGACCGCCTGGCGAAGTCGGCGCGAGGTGTCGAGCGTCACGACGGAAACACGCGAGTCGTCCAGCCCGCGCAATATGTCGGCAAACTTCTGCTGATTGAGCAGAATCATCAGCGCCATCGTCACGGCGAAAGCGCACAGGAAGGCAGCATTCAGTATGACAAGCAGCCTCATGGCGCCAGCACTCCCTGGCGCTGCAGGCTGTAGCAGAAGAAGTGCTCGATCATGGCTTCGTGCGACACGCCCGCCGCGCGGGCGCCGACGTTCATCGACATGGTCGTCGCCAGGTTGCAGGTGACATTGAACTCCAGCAGGCGGAAGGAGCGGTCCGGAGCAACCCGGAAATCGACCCGAAGGTAGTCGCAGGGCTGCACCAGCTTCGTGAACGCCAGCGCCGCCTCCCTGAGAGCTTCGCAAAGCGGCGCGTCGTCGAAAGGCTCTCCGCGCTTTCCAGAGTCCAAAAAGCGCTTCTGGCGCTCGGTCTGGACGCCTTCCCGCAGCTCGGAATGGTTGGCGACGGGATGCAGCGCCAGAGGCCCGCCCAGCACCGGCACCGTTACATCCAGGCCGGGCGCCAGCGCCTCGATCAACGCCTCCTCGCCGGCGGCCAGCAACGCCGACGCCCTCGACCGGGCTTCCTCCCAGCCGTCGCAGATCGAACCCTCATCGACCCCTTCGGAATTGGCGCCGAAGCGGGGCTTGACGAAATACGGCCCCTCGAAGCCCGGCGGATCGTCCAGATCGGCTTCGACGACCGCCACAACTCCTTCCGGCACGGGCAACCCTGCCGCGCGCGCCATTAGCTTGGTGATCCACTTGTCCTCGGCCATGGCCCGCACGTTCGGCGGGCTGCCGAGATAGGGGACGCCGGTGCGCGCACAGAGCGAGGACACCAGTATTTCGGGATTGCGGACGGCCTCGCGGTTGTAGATCTGGAAAACGTAGTCGAGCGCCGGGCCGCGGCGCATGCGCTCCTCGAACGATTCGAGGCTGGCGCAGGGCTCCACCGAACGCGCCAGGCCGCGCAGGACGGAAAGCACCTCGAACTTGGTGTACAGTTCGCGGCCGAAACGCGGATGCACCATCGGCGGCGGCTCGCTCCAGTCCTCTGCATATTTGGCGAGGAAAAGGATATCCAGCTCCCGAAGCTGTTCCGGGCCAATCTGCAGCAGCTTAATCATTTGAAATTACCACATCTCTGTCGCAAACGCCGCGAACCGTCCTATGATAGTCAGCGACCCGTTCTCAAGCAACGCAACGGACAGTGCTTTCAATGTTCCGAGCGCCACTTCTGGCCTTGGCGGTTTTGACGACGACCGCCTCCGTTTCCCTGTCGGAACCCTTCTCGATCTACATGATAGTGCATCGCGCCGGATCGGGGGCCGATGACGGCTTTCGCGACTATCTGGAGGCGAACGGCGTGGACGCCACCTTCATCTTCCGCAACATGGAGAACGACCGGTCCCGCCTGCCCGGCTATGTCGAGGAGATCAAGGCGCTCAGGCCGGACCTCGTCTATACCCAGACAACCTCGTTGACGCGCGCCGTCGTCGGGCGTCTGGAGGAAGCCGACCCGGCAAAGCATGTCCTCGATATTCCGGTGGTGTTCTCGATGGTCTCCTTTCCCGCCAGGTCGAAACTGGTGCCGAGCGATCCGGACCCGGCGTCGCCGATGCTTTCGAAACGCAATCTCACCGGCGCCCGGCACGTCGTGTCGAACCTCGTGCGGCTCAATGCGATGCGCGCCTATATGCCCTTCGAGAAGCTCGGCATGTTGTACGACGGGAGTTCGGGCGCGCAGCGGCGCTCGGAAGCCGCCATGCGGGCGCTCGTGGAAGAAACCGGCATCGAGTTCGTCTCCGACAGCCCGACGGAACCGAAGGTCGAACGCGACCCGGCCCAGATCGAACCGACGCTCCGGCGCCTCAAGGAGGCGGGGGTCGATTTCCTGTATATCCCGCCGTCCAATTTCTTCGGCGCCCATGCGGACCTGGTAACCCGCACCGCAACCGAGCTTGGCCTCCCGACGTTTTGCGGCGTGGAAACCCTGATACGGAAACATTGCATGACAGGGTTGGTCAGTCCGCTTTACGCCGTCGGGCAGTTCGCCGGTTTCAAGGCGGAGCAGATACTGGCCGGCGGCAAGGACGCCGGCGAAATTCCCATCGAAACGCTTTCCCGATTTTCCTTCGTGGTCAATATGGAGACGGCGCACAAGCTGAAAGTGTATCCGCCGATGGAAATCCTGCGCTTTGCACAGTTCATCAAGACCGGAGCGGATTCTTGATCGCTCTGAAACGCCTGGACGACAAACGCCGCGCTACACTCAAAATACTGTATCTGGCGCCCCACGCTCCCTCGCACGACGCGCCCAGACCCCCGGCAATCCATCCCGATTACGGCGTGCAGCCGGCCTATCAGTACGAAATATGGGATGTGCTGCGGAACGGCCTCGGCCTGGACGTCGACAGCCGGTCCGATCTCGGCGCCGTGCCCGGGGCCTTCGAAGGCCGGAACTATGTTTTCTCGCTCTACAACATCGCGCCGTTTCGCAACTCGGAGATCTACGTTTCCGCGCTGGCGGGCAAGGCCGGCATAGCCTGCCTGGGAGCGCCCGCGAACATTCGCGCGCTCGCCGAGGACAAGTGGCTGAGCAAGCTGGCGGCGCGGGCGCTCGGCCTGCCGGTGCCGGAGGGAAAGGTCTTCGGACGGGGCGTTCCGATGCAACGGCCGGACTTCGACGGGCCCTATGTCGCAAAGCCGCGTTTCGGCGCTGCATCGACAGGTATCGACGCCGGGAGCGCGCAAGCGGACTTCGGCGCCCTGGCGGCACGGGTCGCCGCTCTCGGAACGAGCATCGACGAATGCCTGGTCGAGCAGGTCTTCGGCACTTTCGATGTGACGGTGCCGATTCTGGTCGGCGATGACGGGCCGGTCGCCCTGCCTCCGGCCACCCAGACGAGCGACCGCCCTTACGGCCTCTTCACCCATCGCCAGAAACGAAAGCTCGAACCGGGCCTCACGCGCAGGTTCCCCAGCGAAGAGCCCTGGCTTGCGCCGATCATCGCAGATGCGCTCCGGTTCGCGCGGGCCGTGGAACCGTTCGACTATCTCCGCTGCGACTTCCGGTTCGGGCCTGCGGGCCATGCCTTTCTCGAGTTCAACCTCGCCTGCTCGATTGGCAGCGCGATGGCGTTTGCGCAATGCGCGGCGCGGGCCGGCATTTCATCGGAAGCGCTGGTCGAGCACATTCTGGTCGCCAGCCTCGACCGGCAATGGGGTCAGGGCGCGGCCGAACTGCCTCCCAGATAGCGTATCGCCACGGTCGTAATGTCGTCGCTCTGCTCGACGCCGGTCGAGAACGCCTCGACCGACGCCCGCATCGCATCGCAAATGGCGTCCGGCGGCGCCCCTGCATGGGCTTCCAGCTCGGCTTCCAGACGCGGCTCACCGAACTGCTCGCCCGCCTCGTTGAAGGCCTCGTTCACGCCGTCCGTGTAGAGGAACAACGTCTCGCCAGGCGCCAGCCTGGTCTCGCGTTCCTCGAAACTGAAGCCCGGCATAATGGCGAGCGCCAGCCCGGGCTTCGTCGGCAGCGTCGACAACCGCCCCTCGCCGTCGATCCGGTAGGTCGGATTGTGTCCGGCATTGGCGAAAGTCACGTGGCCGGACCCGGTATCGACGACCGCGTAGAAAGCGGTCACGAACATCATCTGTTCGTTCTCCGCCTCCAGCATGTCGTTCAGCGCAGTCAGCACCCTGCCCGGCGACTCGCCGATCAGCGCCGTGGCCTTGAGCAGGGTCCGTGCGATCAGCATGAAGAACGCGGCAGGGATACCCTTGCCCGATACGTCCGCTATGACCAGGCCAATGCGGCGCTCGTCGATGGCGAAGTAATCGTAGAAATCGCCGCCGACTTCCTTGGCCGGGACCATCCGGGCCGCGATCTCGATCGTCCGCTGGGGCGGCGTTTCGCGCGGCAGCACGGAGAGCTGCAGGTCGCGGGCGATGGACAGCTCCCGTTCGATCGCAACCAGGCGTTCCTTGTGCTTGAGCGCCTCGCGGAGTTCCTCGATGAGTTCTGTCAGCCGGCCGTGCTGTTCGCGGATGCGCTGCGCCATCTGCTCGAACACGAGCGTCAGGGCTTCGAATTCGTCGCTCGCCCCCTCCCGCTCGAGCCGGGCGAGCTGATCGGTGACCGCCTGCCTGGCTTCCGCGCCGACTGTCGAGGTCAGCCCGGCCATCTGCTGACGCAGGAAGCGTTCGCGCCGCCTTTGCGCCCGGCGTCGTTCGGCGGACAGCCGTTCGACTTCTCCCAGGGAATTGCGATAGGCTTCGACCGCCTTGGCGATGCGGGCGATTTCGTCCGTGCCCGCCACCCGTTCGATCCAGACGCCGCGCCGGCCGGCGGAAAGCGCTTCCAGCACGCCGATCACTTGGTCGAGCGGTTGCAGGGAGCCGCGCAAATTGGCGTACAGGGCCCAGAGCGCAATGCAAGCGAATACAGCTGCCGCTCCGAAAAAGGCAATCCGCATCGCCTGCTGGCGCGCTGTGAGGTCGCTGACGTCGGCGATGACATGCAGGGCGGCCAGGCGGCCGCCGTTCAACGCCGGGATGCTGGCGATCGTCGCCGCATAGTCGTCGTCGCTGTCGAAGCTCTGCCAGAGCGGCGGATCGGTGCTAAAGATCGGTCTGCCGTCGCTTCCGACCAGAAATGCCTCTCCGCCGAGAACCGCCCCTGCCTCCAGAATTGCCGAGGCCAGCGGAACGCTGCCCGCAATGACCAGCACATCGCCGCGTTCCGGATCGCCAAGGGCCTCTGCGACCGTCCAGACAGGCGTCCCGTCAGCATCGATATCGCCGCCGCTCGCCAGCCCTCCGGTATCTACGATCCGCTTGGCTACGCGCGGCGACAAGGGGTTTCGCCCCACGAACAGGCGTCCCCCTGCCTCTTCGGAGGGATCGAAGGTCACCAGCCGCTCGATCCCGCTTCTCACGGCAATGTCTTCGACAAGGCGCGCCGCAAGCAGGGTGTCGCCGTCAAGCAGGGCGGAGCGGATGCTCTCGTTGGTGCGCAGCGGCGCCAGCAGGCGCGCGACCGTGTCCGTCTCGCGCTGCGACAGCGTCTTCCAGACAGTCCTCAGCGCCATCTGGCGGTCCTCGTCATAGCTCTCGGCCAACAGGCGTTCGCGAACGATGCTGCCGTAACCCAGCCCGATCAGCAGCAGCAGCCCGGCAAGGCTGATGACGATAGTGAGCCGCAGGCGGATGGAAACATTTCTGCCGAAACGGCCCACTTCGGTCGGGGGCACCGGAGCGATATCCCGGAACACCGGCTCCAGCCCTTGCACCAGCCCTCGCCGGATTCGCTCCAGCGAGTCGCGGATCGTGCGCCCGACCGCGGCGTCGCGGGCGTCTTCCGCCTGTTCCAGGGTCGCATCGAATCGGGATCGGAGGCCGTGCAGCACTACATTGAAAGCGCGGGCCGCATAGCCGATTTCGTCCCGCTGCCCCAGCTCTCCGAGCAACGCCGGACGACCGCCGGCCGCCTGCGCGATTCCGTCGTCGAATCGTTGCATGCGCCGGCCCACGCGCAATGTGAGAATCAGCACGCACAGCAGCCCGACGGCCGCGCCGACGGCAGCGGCAGCGGCGAAACCCGGCCAATTGCGCCGCAGGATATGCGTCACGAAACCCTTCTCGACGGCCACATGCAGCAGGGCCAGGGGATAGTCCGTCGGACCGATCGGACGAATATCGATCGAGAGGCCGCCGGCGACATGGCGGCTCCGGGCTTCCGTCACCCCTCCCGCCAGGCGCCGCTCATCGAATCCGGTATCGGCGGACTCGAGAACCTCCGCCAGGCGGTCGCGCGTAATGCCGCTGAAATAGACTGGCTCCTTGTCCGGCGATGTCACCGCAATGAACCGGATATCGGGATTGTCGTCGAGGAAACGCTGGAAGAAGGGCTCGACCCCCCGGAGGCCGTCGAGCGGGATGCCCACCCGGGCGGCGCGTTCCATCTCGGTCTTCATGGCCTGGCCGACCGTCAGCGCCTTGCGGTCGAGCTCGCGTGTCAGCGGCTCCTCGGCCCACCAGTAGAATGCGGCGGCCGTCAGGACCGCCTGGAGGAGCGCGACGACGACGGCGGCAATGCAGGCTTTCAGGCACAGCATTCGGGAGAGCCGGCTCATATCCGTTATCCGATTCGGTCCAGCCGGTCGATCTCGCGCGCATCGGCGTCGAGCCTGGCCAGCATTCCCGATGCGGCCTCGTGGAAGCCGGCGAGCGACGGCGGCGCGCCTTCCAGGTCCGCCGCCTGGCCTTCGGCCATCGCCAGCAGGGAGGCATCGCTTTGCCTGAGCATCGCGAGGAGGGGGCGCAACACCCGGCCGGCAAACAGCGACACAAGCAGCAGGCAGACCGCCAGCGCCCCTGCGGCAATGCCGAACACCGTGATGGCCGCGCGCTCGCGCAGCGGCGCGCTGTGCCTGACTTCGCTTTCAAGCAGGATGCCGCCGACCTCCTTGCCGAAGTTGTTGACAAGCGGGCTGCCGACGATCACCGCCCGGTCGTCGGTCCGGGTCCAGCGTCCCGCGCGGTCGTGCATTTCGACCGTCGTCCCGAGGTCGGTCCGGTCGGTCGAGAACACCACCCGGCCGTCGGCGTCGAAAACGAGCAGGCGGTCGATATCGGAATCGGCCGCCTGGGCCCGGTCGAGCAACGCCGCGATCTCCGGAATGGTTTCGAGCCGGAGGCCGAGATCCGTCCTGACGGTAATGGTATGGGCGATCTCATCGACCGTGAAACCCAGATGCGATGTCTTGACGGTTCGGAGCTCGCGCTCGAACGTGTCAAGAGCGGCGTGAACGGCAAGCGCGAGGGACAGGACGACGCCGGCGAGCAGCGCCAATCCCAGCTTGATCCGCAATCTCATACCCGCCGGCCGCTCCCGCCGCTCGCTTCAGGCGCAATCATAGCGCGCTGTCGCCGCTGCGCCAGCAGCCGCATCCCGGTCAGCGCAAAGGGCAACTGGCCGGCATGGGCTTACCGGAGGAGACCCCCGGCTAAGTGCCATGAAATGTCATGTTCTGTGACGGTCCGGGGCGCGCCGCCTTCGCCTATGCGGTCCGGTCGGTCTCGGCATCCCAGCACGCACCGATTCCCCGTTCGCGCAATTCATGGCGCGCGATTTCGTTCTTGGTCATCGTGCGGGGGAAGCCCTCGACGAACTCGATGTAGCGGGGCGTCTTGAAATAAGCGATCCGTTCGCGGCACCACGCGACCAGCGCCTGCGGCGCCACCGGCGCCGAGGCCTGCACATAGGCCTTGATGTCCTCTTCGCCGAGATCGGACGGCACGCCCACGCAGGCGCAATCCACGACCGCCTCATGGGCGGCAATCGCTTTTTCCACCTCGAAGGCCGAGACATTCTCGCCGCGCCGGCGGATCCAGTGCGCCTCGCGGCCGACGAAATGGACGTAACCGTCCTCGTCGAGCCAGCCGAGGTCGCCCGAGTGGTACCAGAGGTTGCGCCAAGCGGCGAGGGTCGCTTCCGGCTTGTTGATATACTCGATCATGCAGGTGTTCGGCACTTTGGGCCGCAGCAGCAACTGGCCGGTCGCGCCCGCCGGCAGCGGGTTGTCATCCGCATCCGCGACCATGATCTCGGCCCATCCATGCGGCCGGCCGCAGGTGCCGGCCTTGCGGTCGTGCAGGCGCTCCGAACAGAGCAGCACGCCCATCTCGGTCATGGCATAGACCTCGAGCATGGGGATGCCGAAGCGGGCCTCGAACTCGTCGCGGAGCTCCCGCCGGACCTGGCCGGAGGCAATGCCCACGCCAACCTTGACCCGGTGCGAACGGTCGAGCGCGCTCTCCGGCCGGCGCAGCAATACGGACATCATCGTGCCGAGCGGGTCGATGATCGTGGCGCCGTGTCGATGTGCCGTCTCCCAGTAGCGCGAGGCGCTGAACCACTTGTGCATCACGCCGGTCATGCCGGTGTAGAGCGGCCCGGTCACGCCGAATTGCTGGCCGCCGATGTGGAAGAAGTGCGAGTTGGCGAAATGCACGTCGTCGGGGCCCGCCTCGGCGATCTCGGCATAGCGAATGGCGGCGCCGATGTAATAGAGGTGGGAGACTAGCACGCCTTTCGGCATGGATGTGCTGCCGCCGGTATAGACGATGGCCGCGGGGTCGGTCGGCCGCACCTCCGCCCCGGGAAGCGCCTCCGAGCCCGCAAGCAATTCCTCCCAGGCGCCATATCCCGCCCGCGGCGCGCCGTGCACAAGCACCGCGGGGGAAGTGGAGAACCGGTCCGCCGCCGCCTCGCAGACGTCCATCAGTTCGTCGTCCACGACCAGCAGCCCGGCGCCGGTGTCGTGCAGGCTGTAGGCGAGATCGTCGCGTGCGAGCGATACATTGAGCGCCGCATAGATCGCGCCGATCTTGGCGCAGGCGAACCAGATGACCGCCTGCGCGAGCGAGTTGTACATGAAGGTCGCCACGACATCGCCCTTGCCTATGCCGCGTTCGAGAAGCGCGTTGGCGGCGCGGTTCGAGAGCCGGTCCGCGTCGCCGTAGGTCAAGGTCTCGTCCCGGCAGACGAGCAGCGGCTTGCCGCCGAGCGCCGCCCGCATCGTCACCAGGTCGCGAAGGGTCGTTGCGTGCGGCGTCTCGCCCATGATGCGGATCATCTCTCAGCTCCCCGGTCGAGCATCGGTGCGGGTTTGCGGAAGGGCGGGCGTCCGCCGTCCACGCGCCAGGGCGCGGCGACCAGACGCTCCGCGCCGGTGACGGGATGCTGCGCCTCGATCCAGCCGGGGCAGTCCGCGAAGACCGGCGAGGCGTCGCTGTCGTCCAGTTCCACCACCGGGGCCGTCATTGGCTGCGGCGGCCCCCGGACCGGCGTGGCGGCGAGCGTCGCCGCGGCTTCGATCTGCGAGAGGTCGAGGGCGCGGCCCTGCCCGTCCTGGTCCCGCGCCACCAGGGCTGCAAGCGCCGCCAGCGCGCCGAAACAGGCGGCGTTGGGGTCGCTGATCGAGAAGGTCGGCGAGCCGATGAAGGCGCCCGCATCGTCGCGGATGAGTATCTCGGCCCCGGCGAGCGCGCTCAGCACAAGCCCGTAGGAGCGCAGCCGCTCCACCGCCGAGCCCTTGCCAGGCCCGCTCATCGACAGGCTGACGAGACCCGGATTGGCGTGCGCCAGCACCTCGCGGCCGAGGCCCATGCGCTCCATCGTCCCGACGGTGAAGTTCTCGATCAGCAGGTCGGCGCGCGCGGCCAGTTCCAGCAGCCGCGCCCTGCCCTCCTCCGACTTCAGGTTGAGCGAAAGCCCGGTCTTGTTGCGGTTCAGGCTGTGAAAATAGAGGGAGCTTTCGAGCCGCGCCTGCTCATCCATCTCTCCCCTCAGATGTTCGAGCCCGCGCGTGCGGTAGAGGTCGAAACGGTCGGGAGACTCGACCTTGACGACCTCCGCGCCAAGGTCGGCGAGGAGCTGGCCAACCATCGGCCCCGACCAGACCCAGCAGAGCTCGATGCAGGTCAGCCCCTCCAGCGGCCCCGCCGCGCCGCCGCGCTTCCCGCGGCCGGCGGCCTCGCCGTCGCCCAGCGGCTCCGCGAGAAACGGCATGGCCGGCTCGTCGAAACCGGGCCGGAACACGCCCCGCTCCAGGGCCTCGCCATAGCTGTAGACAGGGGCAACGACCGCGCCCTCCTCCAGGCCGCGCACCAGAAGATCGTCGCGCGTCCGGTCCGCGAGCGTTTCCTCCAGCAGCGCGTCCGCTTCGGCGCTGTCCCTCGCCAGGGCGAACGGATTGTCGAAGCCCGCCCGGCGGGTCCAGTCGGGGTCGCCCAGCGCCGCCGCGATTCGCCGCCAGTCCCGCCGCGAGCGCCCGAGCAGCGCGGCATGGCCGTCCCGGCAGGCGAAGAAGCCCATCGGAAAGATCAGGCCGTGCTCGACGCAGATGCGCCCGTTGCGTTTCCAGAGGCGCCGCCGCTCATCCGGCGTGCCGGAGTTCTGGAGCGCGAAGGCGCGCATGACGTCCGCCGCCGACACGTCGTATTCCGGCACGCCGCCTTCGGCCCCGCGCCAGGCTTCCGCGAGCGCCAGCACCGCGCCCACCAGTCCGCACCACTTCTCCGGCATGTCGGCCGGCAGCGGCACGCCCGGACCGCCGCCATGTCCGATGGCGGCGGCCGGTCCGGCCACGGCGCACGCATCCGCGCCGCCGCCTTCCATGCCGACCTGGAAGTCCCAGAGGCGGATCGACGGGCCGCCGGGCGCAATTTCGGCGCCGGCCATGGCGAGCCACATTTCGGCATAGGCGGTTGCGCGGCCCCTGCCCTCGAACGCGGCCGGGACGCGCCCCGCCGGCAGGCGGCGCATGTCCTTCACGAGAGCGGCAGGGGCACCGGCCCCGTTCGCCGCGAGGGCAGCGCCGCGACGGCCGTCCCGAAAGCCGAGACGATATCCGCCTGGTTGCGCGCCTCGACATCGAGATCGACCAGCATGGCGCCGCCGGCCTCGCGCTTGCCCGTCGCCCTGCCCCGCCACCAGATCGTGTCGCCGACGAGGTTGGGGCGGCGCACCGACACATTCAGCCGGTGCAGGAAGCCGTGGTCGCCGATCCAGTCGGTCAGCATGTGCTGCGCCCAGGCGATGCGCTGCGGCCCGACATCGTAGGCCCCGCCCATGCCGACATCGCGGCCGGTGGCCGCTTCCAGATGGCCGCGGCCGGCGGCGTCCTTCGCGCCCGTCTCCGGATTGATGTGGTAGTCGTCATGCCGCCGGCGGTAGCGCACCGCGTCGCCATGCGCCCCGCCATAGGGCATGGCGCCCTGGGTCGCCGCATACCAGGCGACGATGTCGGTGACGGTGAGCGGCCCCTTGACGACCGGGGGCACCGCGTCGCCGACCGAAACATCCTCCCAGAAGAGCGGCTCCGGCCCCCGGCGGGCTTCGGCCAGGACTTCGCGCTCGATGTCGTCGAGTTCCTCCGGCGTGTAGCGGTGGGCGGCGGCGCCCGCTGCCTCGCCGCCCCGTTCGGCCTTCAGATGCGCGCCGCGCGGCGTGCGGGCGACCTGCCCGACCGCCTTTGCGACGACCCGGCCATTGCCGCTGTCGCAGTAATCCACCTCGCCGGTCTGCAACACCCATCTGGCGAAGCGCCGGCCCGACTTCATCTCCTGGCGCACCAGCCGCGCCTCGACCTCGAAGCGGGTATCGAGGCGGATGCGGTCGAACCAGGTGAAGTCCGTTCCCGCATAGATCCACTGAACGCCGGAGAGCTTGGGCGCCACGATGGTCATGTCCACGGCGTAGAGGATGCAGGGTGGCGCGACGATGCCGCCCGCGGGCGACGCCCCGGCATGATCCTCGTCGAGCCAGAGCGGGTTGTTGTCGCCGACACCCCAGGCGAAATGGCGGATCGCGTCGCGCGTCGCGGTCTCGATCCACTGCAGCCGTGAGCGGCGCAAGGGCCGGCCGATCAGTGCGGCCGCTTCCGCCAGCCGCTCCTCGGTAATCTCCCCCCAAGCCACCGGCGGCCTACCCGGCGGCGCGGAGCGGCTCGGCCCCCGGCTCCATCCGCTTCAGCTCCGGCAACACCTCGGCCGCGAACAGGCGCAGCATGTCGAGCGTGCGCTCGACGCCGTAATAGGGCGGATAGTGGATCATCAGCGAGGTCGTGCCGACATCGCGGAACGCCTCGATCTTGCGCAGCACCGTATCCGGCGCTCCGTGCAGGATGGTGTCCTTCACCAGATGTTCGTAGGCGAACTGGCTCTCGTCCGCCTTCTCGGTGACATCGCCCAGATAGCGCCCGGCCGCGCCGCCGAGGAAGGTCTTCATGTGGTGGGTGATGCCGGCCTCGCTCTCCTCGCGCGCCCGTGCGTCGGTCGGCGCGACATAGGTCATGCGGACCACGTCCACCTCCCCGAACGCCGGGTTGGCGTCGAGCGGGGCCGGTGCCTCCGCCATATGCTCGCGATAGACGGCGATATGCTCGCCGATGGTGGCGGCCGAGGGCAGCGAGGACTGCATGAGGCCGAAGCCGTTGCGCGCCGCCATGCGGATCGACCCTTCCGTGCCGGCCCCCATATAGAACGGCGGGTGGGGCTGCTGGACCGGCTGCGGGAAGACCTCGTAGATCTCGTCCATCTCGATCCTGAAATACTTGCCGTCGGCGTTCACCCGCTTCTTGTGGAAGCCGTCGAGGATCAGCGGAATGGCCTCCGCCTGGATGTCGCGGCGCTCCTCGTAGCTGATGCCGAGCCCCTCGAACTCGTAGGGCCGGTAGCCCGAGCCGAGCCCGAGCTGGAAGCGCCCGTTGCTCAGGATATCGACGAAGGCCGCGTTCTCGACGATGCGCATGGGATGGTGCAGCGGCACGACCATGACGGCGGCGCCCAACTGGATTCTCGTCGTCTTTGCAGCCAGATAGGAGAGATAGCTGAACGGGTCCGGCAGGATGCCGTATTTGTTGGAAAAGTGGTGTTCGGCGATCCACACGCTGTCGAAGCCCAGCTCCTCGGCTTCGAGAATCTCGCGGGTGGTGCGCTCGTGAATGGCCTGGTGCGGATAGGGCTCGGATTTCGGGTCCGGGTGCGAGGTGAAGAGAATGCCGACCTTCATGGAAGACGCGCCTTTCGTAATCCGACTTGTTCTTAGGCTGCCAGCCTAGCAGGATGGCGCGGCAGCTGCACGGGGCCGGCGCAAGCCCGCCCCGGCCTGCCGGATGGGTGGCAGAGCGGTTGAATGCACCGGTCTTGAAAACCGGCGTGGGCGCAAGTCCACCGAGGGTTCGAATCCCTCCCCATCCGCCAGGGGGCGGCCTCGGATACGCCCGGCCTGACGGCAGCATAGCCCGGCCGGGCTATGCTGCCGTCGGCGCCGGCAAGCGGAGGAGCGGGGACATGGAACGGGTGACCGGCAGCATGGGCTCCGAATATGTCCGGTTCCGCCTCGACCCGGAAGCGGTGCCCCTGCTGACGGAGAAGTTCGACTGGAACCTCCTCGCCCGCCGGGTGTTCATCGATCCCGTGACCGGTTTCGTGGACCTCATGACGCCGTCCTCGACGCATGAGCGCCATGCGAGGGGCGTCGACTGGACGATGGAGGCCGTCGCCAGAAAGGGGTTCCCCGTTGCGCCGCTGGGCTCGACGCGCTGGCGCAGGCCCGAGGATCCGCGGAACACCGGCGCCGAGCCCGACGCCTGCTACTATCTCGGCGAGACGGCCGAGCGCTGGGACGAAACGGACTTGATGGACGAAGGCGCGCAGGACGTCTTTGCGCTGCGGAACCCGCCCGATCTGGTCATCGAGGTCGAGCGCAGCAGCGGCGACGAGGACAAGCCGCTGGCCTATCGGCGCCTGGGCGTCCCGGAGATGTGGCGCATCGATATTGCAGGCAATGTCCGCGTGGCGGTCATGCTGGACCTGCAGGCCCCGGCCAGCCCGGTGGAACTCGAAGCCTCGATCGTGCTTCCCGGAGCGAGCCCGGCCTCCCTGCTGGAGGCGCTCCAACTGGCGATCCGTAGGCGGTTCCCGGAACTCGACGCGCTGATTGCGGCGCGGCTTTCGAACGAACCCGGTGCGGGACCGGCAAGCGGGGCCGGCCTCTGAACGGCGTCCGACCCGTCCGCCAATTGGCCGCATCGAATTGCCGTGACGGGAACACCATATGATTCGTTGACGGCGCGCCGTCAACGAAGCGCCGCTGCGCCGACGACCGTCATGTCGTTCTCATCGACGGGAGGTGCAGATGTTCGGCAATCCGTCACTCGTCACCCGCATCGCCGTGGGCAAGGCGGCAGGGTTCGTCATCGGCCTGGCTGGCTTCATCGCGATACCCTATCTCTGGCCCGATGCCGGCTGGCTGATCCGGTGGGGCATGTTGCTCTGGTACACAACCTTGGGCGGCCTGATCGGCATTGCCGGCGTGATGAGCTGGCATCCGGTTCTGAAATTTCCCATGCCATGGTGGTTCAGGGCGCCAATTCTCGGGGCGTGGATGAACTTCGTCCTGACCTTCTTCGCCTATGACGCGCTGGCGGTCCTGTTCGCCCCGCTGGGCTTCCTGGCCTCGCCGTTCTGGTTCGTCCTCGAAGGCGCGGTGGTGGGCCTGGTCATCGGGTTCTTCGCGACCCGGTACGGAGGCGAGGGGAAGGAAACCGTTCCCGCCCCGGGATGAGTCGGCCGCGTCCGCCGGTCAGATGTTCGAGACCGAATGCCCGCCGTCCACGGCGAGAAGCTGGCCGGTGATGTAGGCGGAGGCGTCCGAGAGCAGGAAGAGCAGCGGCGCGGCGAGGTCGTCGGGTTGCCCCAGGCGGCCCATCGGCACGCGGCGCATCAGCGCCTGCCCCGGCGGCGAGGCGAAGAACTCCTCGTTGAGATCGGTCAGCACATAGCCGGGCGCGAGCGTGTTCACTCGTACATGCTCGTGTGCGAGCTCCGCGGCCATGACCCGCGTGAGGTGGTGCAGTCCGGCCTTGGAGGCCGCATAGCCAACGGCGCCGCGCCCGGTGCGCAGGCCGAGCAGCGAGCCGATATTGACGATGCTGCCGCCTTCGCCCCGTGCGGCCATGCGCCGTGCCGCCTCCTGGGCCACGAACCACGCCCCGGTAAGGTTGGTGTCGATGACCCGGCGCCAGTCTTCCTCTTCCGTCTCCAGCAGCCGCCGGGTGACCGCGACGCCCGAATTATTGACGACGGCATGGACGGGTCCGAGCGCGTCCTCGGCAGCCTCGAAGCCGGCGGACACCTGTTTGCGGTCGGTCACGTCCATCGACAGGACGGCGGCCCCCTCGATACCCGCAGCTACCCCGGCGAGCGCCTCCATGTCCCGGGCCGCCAGCGCCACGCGCGCGCCCGCCGCCGCAGCGGCCTCCGCGAAACCCCGCCCGAGGCCGCGCGATGCGCCCGTGACCAGCACGGTCCTGCCGTCGAGCCGCAGCATTCCGCCAATAGACACGCTTCCCTCCATCGGGGGCCGCTCCTATATTGCCGGTCCATGGTGATCGAGATTTTCTCCGACGTCATCTGTCCCTGGTGCTTCATCGGGCGCCGGCGCCTTGCGCGCGCGCTGGAGACGCGGCCCGGCCTGGAACCGGTCATCCGCTGGCGGGCGTTCCAGCTCAACCCGGGAATGCCGCCGGAGGGCATGGCGCGGCAGGACTATCTGGCGCTGAAATTCGGCGCGCAGGGGGGCGGGCCGGTCTATGACCGTATCCGCCAGACCGGCCGCTCGGAAGGCATCGATTTCCGCTTCGACGTCATCGAGCGCACGCCGAGCACGCTCGCCGCCCACAGGATCATCCGGGAGTCCGGCGAGCGGCAGACGGAAGTGGTCGATGCGCTCTTCGGCGCCTACTTCCTGAACGGCGAGGATATCGGCGACGCGGAGCAACTCGCCGCTATCGCTTCGCGCGCCGGCTGGGACCGGAGCGAGGCGCAGGCTTTCCTGGCTTCCGACGCCGCCGCCGAGGAAGTCCGGCAGGAGGACGCGCGGGCGCGCGCAATAGGCATCCAGGGCGTGCCCTGCTTCGTGGTGGATCGCCGCTACGCGATCTCGGGCGCCCAGGAGCCGGAATATTTCGCGCCGCTCTTCGACCTCGTGCAGAACGGCGAAGCCGCCGCGGAATAGGCGGTCAACCGGCCGCGATGACGGCGAGGTCGCGCAGCAGGCGTTCCGCGCCGGCGATGCGGGCGGGTTCCTTCTCCCAGCTTCGGCCGATGACGAGCTTGTGGTCGGGGCGGAGCCGGACGGTGCCGGCCTGCCTGCCGATAAACTCGATGAGGCCGGCCGGGTTCGCGAAATCGCCCCGGAACGAGACGACGGCCCCTTTCGGCCCGGCATCTACCTTCTCCACGCCGGCCTCCCGGCACAGCCGCTTGATCGCGACGATCCGCAGCAGGTTCTCGAGTTCGTCCGGCACCGGACCGAAGCGGTCGATCAGTTCGGCGGCGAAGGCGTCCGTCTGCTCCCGGTCCTCCAGCGCGGCGATCCGACGGTAGAGCGAGAGCCGAACATTCAGGTCCGCGACATAACTCTCCGGGATCAGCACCGGCGCGCCGAGCCCGATCTGCGGCGTCCAGTTCGTGTCCTCCTCGGCCTCGTCCGCCCCCGACCGCGCCGCGGCGACGGCCTCCTCCAGCATGTGCTGGTAGAGTTCGATCCCGACCTCGCGGATATGGCCCGACTGCTCGTCGCCCAGCAGGTTGCCGGCGCCGCGTATGTCCAGATCGTAACTCGCCAACTGGAAACCGGCGCCGAGCGTGTCCAGCGTCTGCATGACCCCGAGGCGCTTCTCCGCCGCTTTGGTCAGCTTGCGGCGCTCCGGCAGCGTCAGATAGGCATAGGCCCGCTGCTTCGCCCGGCCGATGCGGCCGCGCAACTGGTAAAGCTGCGCCAGGCCGAACATGTCCGCCCGGTGGACGATCAGCGTGTTGGCCTCGGGAATGTCGAGGCCGGACTCGACGATATTCGTCGAAACCAGCACATCGACCCGCCCGGCATAGAAGGCGCCGACCGCCTCCTCGAGCTCGGCCGCCACCATGCCGCCATGCGCAACGCCGATGCGCGCGTCCGGCGCCATGGCGCGCAGCCGCTCGGCCACTTCCGGCAGATCGCGCACCCTCGGACACACATAGAAGCAGCGTCCGCCCCGCAGCAGTTCGCGGTGCACCGCCTCCCGCACCACCAGGGCGTCGAACGGCCCGACGAAGGTGCGCACCGCCAGCCGGTCCACCGGCGGCGTCGCGATGAGGCTCATCTCCCGCACGCCCGACAAGGCAAGCTGCAGCGTGCGCGGGATCGGCGTCGCGGTCAGCGTCAGCACATGGACATTGCTGCGGTATTGCTTCAACCGTTCCTTGTGCGCCACGCCGAAATGCTGCTCCTCGTCCACAACCAGCAGGCCGAGCCGTTTCATGCGGACCGACTTGGCCAGAAGCGCGTGCGTGCCGATCGCGATGTCGAGCCTGCCGTCGGCGAGGCGCTCCCTCGCCTCGCGCGCGTCCTTGCCGGCAACGAGGCGGGAAAGCTGGCCGATCTCCACCGGAAAACCGCGGAAACGCTCCTTGAAGGTCCTGAAATGCTGGCGCACCAGCAGGGTCGTCGGCGCGACCACCGCGACCTGGAAGCCGCTCATCGCCGTGACGAACGCCGCCCGGAGCGCCACCTCGGTCTTGCCGAAGCCGACATCGCCGCAGATCAGCCGGTCCATCGGCCTGCCGGCGGACAGGTCCTCGAGCACGTCCTCGATGGCTCTCAACTGGTCGTTCGTTTCCGGGAAGGGAAAGCGCGCTGCGAATTCGTCGTAGAGCCCGGCCGGAGGCTGCAGCGTTTCGCCCGGCCGGAGGATTCGTTCCGCCGAGACGCGGATCAACTGCTCGGCGAGTGCGCGGATGCGTTCCTTCATGCGCGCCTTGCGCGCCTGCCACTGGACGCCGCCCAGCCGGTCCAACGCCACCGCGCTGTCGGAAGCGCCGAAGCGGGAGAGCGTCTCGATGTTCTCCACCGGCACGAACAGCCGCCCGTCATCGGCATAGACAATGCGCAGGCAATCGTGCGGCGCCCCGGCGGCGGTCACCGTTTCGAGCCCCTCATAGCGGCCGATGCCATGCTCCACATGGACGACGATGTCGCCCTCGGCGATTTCGGAGAGTTCCTGCAGAAAGTCGCGCGCCCGGCGCTTGCCCCGCGCCCGGCTCGATAGACGCTCGCCCAGGATGTCCTGCTCGGTAACGACCGCCAGGTCGGCGCTTTCGAAGCCGCCTTCCAGCGCCAGGACAGCCATTGCGAGCCGGTTCAGCGGCAACCCGTCCAGCTCCGGGGCGGCCTCGACCGGCCGGGTTGCGACGCCCTGTTCGCCCAGCAAGCCGGCCAGCCGGTCCCGGGAGCCTTCGCTATAGGCCGCGAGCAGCACCCGGCGACCGGCGGCCGCATGGGCCGCCAGCCGGTCGGCGACGGCCCCGTAGAGGTCGATGTCGGGGCGCGCCCGCGCCTCGGAGAAGTCCACTGCCGGCCGGCCGCCGGCATCGGGTCCTTCGGGCGCCGCCGCAGGCAGCAGCACCGCCGCCGGACGGTCCTGCAGGCAAGCGTCCCACCCCGCGGCGTCGAGATAGAGCCTGTCCGGCGGCAACGGACGGTATGGCTCCTCGCCGGACGGCGGGTCGAGCCGCGCGGCGTAATGGTCGGCGATGGCCTCGAAGCGGATGTCCCGTGCGGCGCCCGCCTGTCCGTCCTCGGCGACCGCGGCGTCGGGCAGATAGTCGCCAAGGGTTTCCAGCCCGGCATGGAAGAGCGGCAGCCAGTGCTCGATCCCGACGGCCCGCCGCCCTGCGGACACCGCTTCGTAGATCGGGTCGTCGGCGGTCACGGCTCCGAAGGCGGCGCGGTATCCTTCGCGGAAACGGGCGATGCTTTCTTCGGTCAGCACGACCTCGCTCGCCGGCACCAGGTCGAAACGCTCCAGCCGGTCGGTGCTGCGCTGGTCCACCGGGTCGAAACGCCGGATTTCCTCGATCTCGTCTCCGAACAGGTCGATTCGCAGCGGGGCGGCTTCGCCCGCTGGAAAGAGGTCGATCAACCCGCCTCGCACCGCATATTCGCCCGGCTCCATCACGGTCTCGGCGCGCTGGTAGCCATGCCGTTGCAGAAAGGCGAGCATCGCTTCCGTATCCATGGCGCCGCCCGCCTCGCCGGAGAAGCGGCTCCCGGCAAGTCCCGCCCGCGGCGGCACGCGCTGGAGGAAGGCGTTGGCGGTGGTCAGCAGGATGTCGGGCCGCCCGCCGTCCGCCAGCGCCGCCAGGGTCGCCAGGCGCTCGGACACGAGGTCGTTGCGCGGCGAGCTGCGGTCATAGGGCAGGCAATCCCAGCTCGGAAAGCGCATCAGCGACAGATGCGGCGCGAAAAAGTCGAGGCAGTCCGCCATCCGCGCCATTTGCGCATCGTCGCGCGAGATGTGGATAACCGGCCTTCCGCCCCCGGCCAGCGACACCAGCACGCGCGCATCGTGCCCCGGCGGCGCACCGCCCAGGCGGACCCGGCCCGCATGACGGAGCGGCGGGATCATCCGGCCCCGGGCACCGAGGCGACGAGGCGCGCGACGACCGGATCGTCGGGGGGCTCGGCCGCCCCGGTCATCCAGTCCACGATCTCCGGATCGGAACGGGCCAGAAGCGCCTCGAAGCGCTCGATGCCGTCCTCGTCGAGGCTGTCCAGACTGGCGTCGGCAAAGGGGCCCAGCAGCAGGTCGGCCTCTTTCGTGCCCCGGCGCCAGGCCCGGAACCGCAGCCGCTTCCGCCGGTATTCCAGTTCGTCCATCAACGCTTCGCCCCCTCGGTCCGGCGGGTGGTATAAATTGCCGGCCGAGGGATGTCAGCCATGGAGAGGGGGCGTTGCGGCCCGAAATCCTGTTTCCCCTGTTCCAGCCGGTCACGGCGATCGCGGGCGTCGGGCCGCGCGCCGCCGGGCTGATCGAAAGGGTCGCGGGGCCGCGAAAGGTCGATCTGTGCTTCAGGCTGCCGACCGGGCTCGTGGACCGGCGGTTCGCACCCTCCGTGGCCGAGGCGCCGGACGGGCGCATCGCCACCTTCACGCTCCTGGTCGAGGACCACCGCCCGCCCCCGCCCCGGACCCGCTTGCCCTACAAGGTCCGCTGCCGGGACGAAACCGGCGCGCTCGACCTCGTGTTCTTCAATGCGCGCCGCGAGTATCTGGAGACCATGCTCCCGGTCGGCGAGATCCGGGTGGTCAGCGGGCTGGTCGGGTGGTACCGCTCGGCGCCGCAAATCACCCATCCCGACGTCATCGAGCGGCCGGAGCGCTGGACGCCGGTGATGGCGGTGGAACCGGTCTATCCATCGACGCAGGGGCTCGGCCCAAGGGTTTATCGCCGCGCCGTCGGCTCGGCGCTCGAGGCCTCCCCGGAGCTGCCGGAGTGGCAGTCGCCCTCCGTGCTGGCTCGCGAGGCATGGCCCGGCTGGCGGGACGCGCTGCTTTCCGCGCATAGCCCCGAAGACGCGGCGGGCGTGCTGGCGGGGCATCCCGCCCGCCGCCGCCTCGCTTACGACGAACTGCTGGCGGGCCAGCTTGCGATGGCGCTCGTCCGCCATCATCAGCGCCGCGCCGCCGCCCGTCCCTATCCGCTCGGCGGACCCGCCTTCAGCGCCGTGGAAGCCAAACTGCCCTTCGCCCTGACCGCAGCGCAGCGCCGGGCGCTGGCGGAGATCGGCGGCGACCTCGCTTCCGGCCAGCGGATGATGCGCCTGCTCCAGGGGGATGTCGGCAGCGGCAAGACGGTCGTCGCCGCGCTGGCGGCCGCCGCCGCATACGACGCCGGCGGCCAGGCCGCAATCATGGCGCCGACCGAAATACTGGCGCAGCAGCACCACGAAACCCTGTCGGCCCTGCTGGCGCCCGCCGGCATGGAAACCGGCCTGCTGACGGGCCGCAGCCGCGCCGGCCCGCGCCGCGCAACCTTGGCGGCGCTGGCTTGCGGCGCGTTGCCGGTCGCCGTCGGCACCCACGCCCTGTTCCAGGAGGCGGTCGCCTTCGCCGACCTGCGCCTTGCCGTCATCGACGAACAGCACCGGTTCGGCGTGGAGCAGCGGCTGGCGCTGACCGACAAGGGCCGGGATGTCCACACGCTGGCGATGACGGCGACGCCGATTCCGCGAACCCTGCTGATGACGGCCTATGGAGACCTCGACACCTCGCGCCTCGACGAGAAGCCGCCCGGCCGCAAGCCGGTGGAAACGCGCGTGCTGCGCATGGGACAGCTCGACCGGGTCGTGGAGCGCATAGGCGCGGCGATTGCCGACGGGCGCCGGGCCTATTGGGTCTGCCCGCTCGTGGAGGAAAGCGACAATACCGATGCCGCAGCCGCGGAAGCGCGTCTCGATGCGCTCCAGCCGGTGTTCGGCGACCGCGTGGCGCTCATTCACGGGCGCATGACGGCGGACCGGAAGGCGAGCGCCATGACGGCCTTTGCGGAGGGAACGGCCAGCCTCCTGGTAGCCACCACCGTCATCGAGGTCGGCGTCGATGTCCCGGCTGCGGACATCATGGTCATCGAGCAGGCCGAACGGTTCGGCCTCGCGCAACTGCACCAACTGCGCGGCCGCATCGGTCGCGGCGGGCAGACGGCCGCCTGCCTGCTGCTCTACGGGGAGCCGCTCGGACAGGCGGCGGAGAAGCGCCTGCGCCTCCTGAGGGAATCCGACGACGGTTTCCGCATCGCCGAGGCGGATCTCGAACTGCGGGGCTCCGGCGAGTTGCTGGGCACACGGCAGAGCGGGCTGCCTGTCTTTCGCATCGCCGATCTCGACGAGCACGCAGACATGCTGCGCATGGCGCGCGACGAGGCGCGTCTGATCGTGGACCGCGACCCCTCCCTTTCCGGTCCCCGGGGCGAGGCGCTGCGGGTATTGCTCTACCTCTTCGAGCGCGACGCCGGGGTCAGGCTGTTGCGTTCCGGCTGAAACCGCCGTTCGAACCGCGCCCGGTCCGCCGGGTCGAGCGCGACCGTCAGCGACACCCGGTCGTCGCCGTCTTCGCGCCGCTGCACTTCGCCATGCCGATAGAGCCAGGCAATCGCCGCTCCGTCGTCGGGAGGCAGGACAAAGTCGCAAACCCTCCGGGAGTGTGAGAGCGCCGCGTCCACGGCCTCAAGCAGGTCCTCGACGCCCTGCCCCGTTACCGCCGACACGGGAACGCCGCCATTCGCCGCAGACGGCGCGTCGAGCAGGTCGATCTTGTTCCAAAGCTCGATCCGGGGCGTGAGATGCGCGCCCAGTTCGTCGAGGACCAGATCGACATCGTGCTTCTGTGCGGCGGTGTCGGGGTCGGCGATATCGCGGACATGGAGGATGAGGTCCGCTTCGACCACCTCTTCCAGGGTTGCGCGGAAGGCGGCGACGAGTTGCGTCGGCAGGTCCGAGATGAAGCCCACGGTATCGGAGAGGATCGCCCGCCGCCCCGATGGCAGGTCGAGCCCGCGCATGGTCGGGTCCAGGGTGGCGAAGAGCCGGTCTTGCGCAAGAACGCCGCTGTCAGTCAGGCGGTTGAACAGGGTGGATTTGCCGGCATTGGTGTATCCGACCAGCGCCACGACCGGGAACGGCACGCGCCTGCGGGCCCGACGCTGGATGCCGCGTGTGCGGCGGACCTCCTCCAGTTGGCGCTTCAGCTTGACGATCCTTTCGTCGATCAGCCTGCGGTCGATCTCGATCTGGGCTTCGCCCGGCCCTCCGAGGAAGCCCGCGCCGCCGCGCTGGCGCTCGAGATGCGTCCAGGACCGGACGAGGCGGGTCCGCTGATAGCTGAGCGCAGCCAGGTCCACCTGCAACACGCCTTCGCGGGTGCGCGCCCGGGCGCCGAATATCTCCAGAATGAGTCCCGTGCGGTCGATGACCTTGGCGTCCCAGGCCCGCTCCAGGTTGCGTTGCTGCACCGGCGTCAACGCGCCGTCCACGACGACGAGGTTCGCCCCCTTCTCCGCCAGCGCATCCCTCACATCGTCAATTGCGCCGTTGCCGAGCAGGGTTGCCGGCCGCGGCCGGGCAAGGCGCAGAATGCGGGTCGCCGGCACCTCTACGCCGATGGACCGGGTCAACCGGACAGCTTCCGCAAGGCGCGCTTCGGGCGCCCTCAGGGCGTCCTTGCGGACAACCGGGTGAACGACGAGGGCGGCTTCGCTCAAGCCGGGTCGTCTTCCCGATCAAAAAGCTGGATCGACGCCGAAGGTATGATGGTCGAGATCGCGTGCTTGTAGATCAGTTGCGAATGGCCGTCGCGGCGCAGCAGTACCGAGAAGTTGTCGAACGACACCACAAGGCCCTGCAGCTTGACGCCGTTGACGAGGAACACCGTGACCGGCGCCTTCTCCTTCCGGATGCGATTGAGGAACAGATCCTGGAGGTTCCGGTTTTTCGGGGCGGACGACATCGACGTTAACCCTGGTTCGCTCGATGGAAGCTGCCCGGCCGCGAACCTGTGCACCGCCGCCTCCGCTCCTCTTCTAAATGACGTCGTGCGCAAACGCGACAAGGTCCGGGACGGCAGCCAGACTGTCGCAGCGCGCGTCGGGATTCAGGCTCGGCGCCGGTCCTGCGGCATAGGGCACGACCGCCGAGCGCAAGCCGGCGCCGCGCGCCGCGCGGATGTCCGTGTCCGAATCCCCCACCAGCCAGCATCCGGGCCGCCCGCCGAGCGCCATCCTGACCGGTGCGGCATCGGGCTTGTCGCGATATGCGTCTCCCGCGCCTACCAGAGCCTCGAACCGCGCGGTCCAGCCGACACGCTCGGCCTCCCGCCGAAGATAGACCCCGTTCTTGTTGGAAACGACGGCAAGGGGAAATCCCGCCGCTTCGAGGCGGTCAAGGCAGGATTCCGCGCCGGGCAGCAGCGTCAAAGCATCCAGGTGGCGGGCTTCGAATGCGGCGTAGAACATGCCGCTCGCCTGTCGCCAGTCCGCGCCGAACATCTTCGGAAAACTCTCACGACCGGAGCGGGACACATGCCTCATGGTTGCGGCGAAGGTCCAGGACGGCAATCCGAACGACTTGCGCGTTGCGCCGAGCGCTTCATGGATGACCGGCCAATTGTCCACAAGCGTCCCGTCCCAGTCGAAGAGGACGACCGGGCGCGTCATGCAGCGGCGTCTCCCCGTTCCATATAACGGGCGTAAACCTCGAACAGGGCCCGGGCGGTGGAGCCGGGCCGGCCGTTGCCAATCGCGGAGTCGTCGATCCGGACCACGGGCGTCACGAAGGAGGTTGCGCTGGTGACGAAGGCTTCCCGGGCCCTTCTGGCCTCTTCGATGGTGAAGCGGCGTTCGGAGAAGGAAAGACCCAGGCTCTCGGCCAGCTTGACAACGGTCCCGCGCGTGACGCCGGCCAGAATGCCGCTGTCGAGCTCGCGGGTGAGCAGCTCGCCGCCGGACGTCACGATCCAGACATTTGTGGAACTGCCTTCGGTCACGAAACCCTGCTCGTCCACGAACACGGCCTCATAGGCGCCGGCCTCGCGCGCCGTCTGCTTGGCGAGGATATTGGGCAGCAGGGAGACCGATTTGATGTCGCAGCGCTTCCAGCGGTTGTCCGCGACGGACACGGCATCGACGCCCGTTTCCAGGACTTCCGGATCGGGCGGCGGCTTGCGGCTTCCGGTCGCCACCAGGGCGGTTTCGGCCCCGGCCGGAAACGGATGGTCCCGGCGCGCGACGCCGCGCGTCGCCTGGAGATAGACGATCCCGTCCTCGATGCGGTTGCGACGCCTCACTTCGCGCAATACATGATGCAGGGCGGCGCGGCTCATGGGCCGCGCAATCCGCAATGCGCGAAGCGAGCGGTCCAGCCGGTCCAGATGCGGTCCCGCATCGACGAACCGGCCGGCGCGCACGGCGATGACCTCGTAAACGCCGTCTGCGAACTGGTAACCGCGGTCCTCCACATGCACCGCTGCATCGCGGTGCGGCACATAACGGCCGTTGACATAGGCGATTCTGGCCAATCCGGTCCCCTTCCCCGCCGCTAAAAGAATTCCAGACGCACGGCGAACATCTGCTCGACCCGCTTGAGCACGTTCGCCATGGAGAACAGCACGACCCGGTCTCCGGCGCGGATGAGCGTGCGTCCGCGGGGAATGATCACGCCGTCGCCGCGCAGTATGGCGCCCACGATGGACCCGGCAGGCATCTTGAGCACCCTGAGATCCTTGTCCGCTACAACGGAGGTTTCGAGGATCCCCACTTCCAGCGCCTCGCCGAAATCGTCCCCGATGGAAAACGCCGCCAGAACGCGCCCGCGGCGGACATGCTGCAGAATCTGGGAGACGGTGATCGCCCGCGGGTTGATGACGACGTCGATGTCGAGCGGACTTACCAGGGCGCTGTAGGCGGACTTGTTGATGAGCGCGACAGTGCGCGACGACCCGGCCCGCTTGGCCAGCAGCGAGGCGAGAATGTTGGTCTCGTCGTCATTGGTCAGGGCGATCGTGAGGTCGGCGTTCTCGAAATTGGCTTCTTCCAGAAGCTCTTCGGAAAGCGCATCGCCCTGCAATACGGTGGTTCGCCGCAATGTATCGGCGAGTTCGGCGGCCTTGTCGCGGTCGCGCTCGATCAAGCGCAGGCGCACATGGGGGAGTTCCGCTTCTATCAGGCTCGCCAGCCTGTGCCCGATATTGCCGCCGCCGATTATGACCGCACGTTCGGCCTCTCTTTCCTCGTGGCCGAACGCCGCCATCGCCCGCGCCACATGCGCGTTATCCACAACGAAATAGACTTCGTCGCCGACCAGCATCTGGTCGCGCGCCTTGGGAACGAATTTTCGTTCTCCCCGGACAATGCCGATCACGTTGATGTTCAGGTCCGGGAACAGCGCCGTCAATTGGCGCAGCGGCGTATTGACGATCGGGCAGGTGTCTTCGAGGCGGACCCCGATCAGCCGGACGCGCCCGTCCGCAAACGGAAGCATTTCGGTTGCGCCCGGCCGGGACAATCTGCGCATGATCGCGCTCGCGACTTCGCGCTCCGGGGAGATGATCGTGTCGATCGGCATCCCCTCGCGCGCAAACAGTTCGGCCCAATGTCCGTCGAGATAGGACGGGCGCCGGATGCGCGCGATCTTGGTCGGCACATTGAACATCGAATGCGCGACCTGGCATGCGATCATGTTGATCTCGTCGACGAGCGTGACCGCGATCAGCATGTCCGCGTCTTCCGCTCCGGCCCGGGCCAGCACGTCGGGACTCGAAGCGTGGCCGGCCACCGCGCGAATATCGAGGGTCTCGGCCAGTTGTTCGATCAGTTCCGAAGACCGGTCCACGACGGTGACATCGTTGCGCTCGGCCGCCAGATAGCGGGCGATATTGATGCCGACCTGCCCGGCCCCGCAGACGACTACACGCATGGCGGCGCCATCACGCGGGTCGGTTCCGTTCGCCGGCGAGCGACGGGTTCAGCGCCTTGAGTTTGCGGTGCAGCGTCGAGCGGTCCATGCCGATGAATTGCGCTGTCCGGGAAATATTGTTGCCGAAGCGGCGCATCTGGGCGAGCAGATACTCGCGTTCGAACATGTCCCGCGCTTCCCGCAGCGGCAACGACATCATCGCGTCGCCCTTCTCGAAATGCGAGATGACGGGCGCATCCTTGCAGAGTTCCGGGGGGAGCGCGCTGGCGCGCAGGGTCGCGGCGCCCTCGCCCGGCGCCAGGATCGAGAGGCGCTCCACGATATTGCGCAGCTCCCGGACATTTCCCGGCCAGTCATATGCCTGAAGCACCGCCAAGGCGTCTTCGGCGACGACCGTCGGGTTCCCTCCAGTCTGCCTGGCGTACAACTCCAGGAAATGGTTGACGAGATGGGGAATGTCATCCCGGCGCCGGCGCAAGGGGGCGATTTCCAGCGGGACGACGTTGAGCCGGTAGAACAGGTCCTGGCGCAGCCGCCCCTGGGCCACTTCCGCCGCAAGGTCGCGGTTCGAGGTTGCAATGACGCGCACATCCACGCTGACCCTTTGCGCGCCCCCGACGCGCAGGAATGTCTGTTCCTGAAGGACGCGGACAATCTTACCCTGCGTTTCGGGCGGCATGTCCGCAATCTCGTCGAGCAGCAGGGTGCCGCCATGGGCGCGCTCCAGCAGGCCCGTCTTGCCCGTCCCCTCTTCGCTTCCGAAAAGCTCCTCCTCGAGTCGCGCCGGGGCCATGATGGCGCAGTTGGCCACCACGAAAGGCCCTTCGCTGCGGCGCGAGCAGCGATGGATCATCCGCGCCGCCACCTCCTTGCCGCTGCCCGGCGGCCCCTGGATGAGAATGCGGCTGCCCGTCGGCGCCACGCGTTCGATCAGGTTGCGGGTTTGCGCCATCTCCGCCGACCTGCCGACCAGTTCCGTTGCGGCGCCCGCATGCAGCCGCAGTTCGGCATTCTCGCGCCGCAGCCGGAACGCCTCCATCGCGCGGGAAAGCGCCAGGAGCAGCCTGTCGGTGGTAAACGGCTTCTCGACGAAATCGTAAGCCCCGTCCCGGATCGCCGCGACGGCGGTCTCGATGCTGCCGTGACCGCTTATCATCAACACCGGCAGATCGGCATGCCGTTTCCGGACATGGCGCAGCAGGTCCATGCCGCCCAGGCGGCTGCCCTCCAGCCATACATCGAGCAGCAGCACACTCGGCTCGCGTTTCTGCAACTCTTCCAGCGCCTTGTCGCTGTCGCTTGCACTGCGCGCTTCAAAACCCTCGTCTTCCAGAACACCCGCAATCAGTTGCCGGATGTCTTGCTCGTCATCGACGATCAGAATGTCATGCATCGTGAGGTCGGCCCTGTTCCGGCTCCGCGGCGGCTTCGCTGCGCCGGAACACGATCCGGACAAGAGCGCCGCCGGCCTCGCCATCCTCCAGATAAAGCACCGCACCCTGATCCTCGACGATCTTCTGGACGATGGCAAGTCCGAGGCCGGCGCCGCGCCGGCCCTTGGTCGTGATATAGGGTTCGGCCAGCCGGGACCGCAGTTCGGCCGGAAAGCCGGGTCCGTCGTCTTCTACCGAGATCTCGATCCGGTCGGGCCATTCGGTGAGCGCAACGAGGATGCGGCCGCCACCGTTTTCGAGCGCCTGCATCGCATTGAGCAGGAGGTTGGTTACGGCTTGGCCGAGCAATTGCGCGTCGCAAACCTGCATGACGGGACCGTCAGGCAGCCGCATGTCGATCCGGATGTCCGCGGCCGCCTCCTCCTGCAGGAACGCCGCCCGGCGTACGATATCGGCGAGGTCCGCCGGCGCCGGCGCCGGCGCCGGCATCCGGGCGAAGGACGCGAACTCGTCCACCATCCGGCGCATGTCTCCCACCTGGCGCACGATGGTTTCGATGCAGAGCGAAAAGGTCTCGGGATCGTCCTCGATCTGTTTGGCGTAACGCCGACGGAGGCGCTCCGCCGCCAGCTGGATCGGCGTGAGCGGGTTCTTGATCTCGTGGGCGATGCGGCGCGCCACATCGGACCAGGCGGCCGTGCGCTGAGCCAATTGCAGGTCCGTGATATCCGCGAATGTCAGCACGAAACCGCCCAGCCCGTCGGGCGAGAATTCGGCCGTTACGCGCAGCTGGAAGGTGCGCGGTGCGCGGTTGCGCTCGATCTCGACCTCGGTCTCCACGGACCGGTCCGGGCGCCGCGCCGCGGCCTCCAGAGCGGCGCCGAAAGCGGGGACGATTTTCGTCACCGGGCGCTGGAGGTTTTCCATCAGGTTGACGCCCAGCAGGTCGGAGGCGACCCTGTTCGGCAGATGCACCCGGCCCTCCGCGTCCAGCCCCACAACGCCGACCGCGACGCCGGCGAGCACGGCTTCCGTGAAGCGCCTCCGCTCTTCCAGCTCGAGATTCGCATCGGTGAGCGCGGTGCGCTGGCGGTCGAGCCGGGCCGTCATGCGGTTGAACGCCCGTCCCAGCGTGTCGATCTCCCCGCGCTCCCTCGCGCCGACCGGCACGCGCGCGGTCAGGTCGCCGTCGCGCACCCGGTCGGCCGCCGCGATGAGGTTCATGATCGGCTCCGCCAATTGCGCGGCGAGGTTGAAGCCCACCCAGATCGCGGCGAAGATGAACAGGGCCGCCACGGTCGCGAACATCATCGCGAAGGTGTATTCGATCTGGGTGCGGCGCCCCTCGAAGGCGGCGTACTCGGCCACCGCCGACCGCACCCGCGTCACCTGGCTGACGACGATGGGGTCCACATAGCGCCCGATATAGAGGAAGGCCTCGTCGAGGCCGGCGATCCGCAGCAACGCTCCCAGGCGGTCCCCGTCCCTGTCTTCGACGACCGCGACCTCCCCGCGCCGCGCCGCATTCAGCGCCCATTCGGGAACGGGCGAGAAAATGGCCCCGAACGAAAACCTCGAGCGCGCCAGGACGCGCCCCCCGGCGTGCAGCACCTGCGCATCGGAGAGCGACCGCGCGCTGGCATGCGCTTCGAGGACATTTTCCAGGCCGCGGGTATTGGCGAACAGCAGCGGGCCGCCGCGGCTCAGGTCGTTCGCCATGGCGAGCGCATCGACGACGAGCACGCGCCTGTGCTCTTCCAGGTAAGCCTGCGCGACGATCAGGGACCGGTCCAGAGCCGTTTGCACCCGCTGGCTGAACCACCCCTGCAGCCCGTAGTGGAAGAACAGCACGGTGAACAGCGCGACGAGCACCGTCGGCACGACCGCAACGACGGTGAACAGCACGGCGAGCCGCACATGAAGCCGGGAACCGCCGCGCCGCCGCTCGCGCCAGAGCGCCGCCACCCGGTATCCGACCACCGTCGCCAGCAACACCAGCAGGACGAGATCGACGACGAGCAGGATGACGACATTCTGGACGGTCGGCGGAATGACGGGCACCGCGCCGGTCATCGCCAGATAGGTGAGCACACCGGAGAACGCCGCGAGGCCGGCGAAGGCGAAGGCGGCCCGTCTGCGCATGACCGGACGGCTCCCGAAGCGGGCGAGCATCAGCGCAGGCCGCGAACCACCGGGATCTCCAGATACCGGATTTTCTTGCGCAGCGTGTTCCGGTTGAGGCCCAGGATCTCGGCGGACCTGATCTGGTTGCCGTTCGTCGCCGCGAGGCAATGCTGGATCAGCGGGCGCTCCACCTCGCGGAGGATCCGTTCGTAGAGGCCGGGTTCCGGGAGGCCGCCGCCCTGGAGCGGGAAATGGCGGCGCAGATGGGCGTCCACCGCTTCGCCGAGCGATTCGGCCCGTTCCGCCCGCACCGGCGGTTCGTCGGACGCCTCCCCGGCGAGTTCCGCGAGTTCCGTCTCGACGATATCGACGCCGACCGTGTCCTGGGGATAAAGGGCGGCGACCCGGCGGATCAGATTTTCGAGCTCGCGCACATTGCCCGGCCAGGACCAGGCGCGAAGACGGCGCATCGCCTCGCCGTCGATCGTCTTCGCCCCAAGCCCCTCGCGGCGCGCAACGGCGAGGAAATGGGCGACGAGTTCGGGGATGTCCTCGCGGCGCTGGCGCAGCGGCGGCACGCGCAACGGCACCACGTTCAGCCGGTAGAAGAGGTCCTCGCGGAACAGGCCCTGCCGGATGGCGAGGCGCAGGTCGCGATGGGTCGCCGCCACGATGCGGACATTGGCCCGGAGCGGCCGCCGGCCGCCGACGCGGGTGTATTCGCCTTCCTGCAACACGCGCAGAAGCCGGGTCTGCGCTTCCATCGGCATGTCGCCGATCTCGTCCAGAAACAGTGTGCCGCCCTCCGCCTGCTCGAAGCGCCCGGCCATGCGCTGGGAGGCGCCGGTGAAGGCGCCGCGCTCATGCCCGAACAGTTCGGCCTCGATGAGGTCCTTCGGGATCGCGGCCATGTTGATCGCGACGAACGGACCGTTGCGCCGGACGCCGTAGTCGTGCAGGGCGCGCGCGATCAGCTCCTTCCCCGTGCCGGACTCGCCCGTGATCGTCACCGTCAGGTCCACGCCGACCAGCCGGGCCACGACCCGGTAGATTTCCTGCATTGCCGGCGAACGCCCGATCAGGGGCAGGCGGCCGGCCTCGTCCTCCTCCCGCTCGACGGGCGGGTCGGCGGGCGGGGCGCTCAGGGCCCGCGTCACGATCCCGATCAGCTCCGCGATGTCGAAGGGCTTGGGCAGATATTCGAACGCGCCGCGTTCCGCCGCCGTGACGGCGGTCTGCAGGGTCGATCTGGCGCTCATCACGATCACGCGCAGTTCCGGCCTGCGCCGGCGAATCCGCGGCACCATGTCGAGGCCGTTCTCGTCCGGCATCACGACGTCGGTTATGATTAGGTCGCCCTCGCCGTCCTCGACCCAGCGCCAGAGGGTCGCGGCGTTGCCGGTCGCCTTCACTTCGTAGCCGGCCCGTCCGAGCGCATGGCTGAGCACGGTGCGCACGGCGCGGTCGTCGTCGGCGACAAGAACGGTGGCGCTCACCGCGCACCTCCTTCCCCGGTGTCTACAGGCAACAGGACGCGAAAGACAGTGCGCCGGAGCTCGCTCTCGAACGCCACCGCGCCCGCATGTTCGTCCACGATCTTGGCGACCAGCGCCAGTCCGAGCCCCTGCCCGCCCGGCCTGCCGGTCACGAACGGGTCGAACAGCGTCCCGTGCAACTCCTCGGGAATGCCCCGGCCGTTGTCCTGAACCGAGACCTCGAGCGGCAGATGCACGCGCCTGCCGCGTCCCGGAACGGCCAGCCTCTCCCCGTGGCGATAGACGGTGCGCAGCACGATCTCGCCGCCGTCTTCCGGGCAGGCGTCGGCGGCGTTCCTCACCAGGTTGAGAAACACCTGCACCAGCCGGTCATGGTCGCCCGGAACGGGAGGCAGCGAAGGGTCGTATTCCTCCACGAACGCGATTTCCGACGCGAACCCGGTTTGCGACACCTTGCGCACCCGGCCGAGGACCTCGTGGATGTTGACGGGCTTGCGCGCCAGCCGCTCGGGCTCGGCGAGCGCCTCCATCCTGTTGACCAGCGCCGCGACCCGGTCCGCCTCGTCGCGGATGAGCGCCGCCAGTTCCCTGTCGCCGGCCTCGACATTCGCCTCGATGAGCTGCGCCGCGCCCCGGATCCCGGCCAGCGGGTTCTTGATTTCATGGGCGAGCACGGCCGCCATGCCGCCGACCGACCGCGCCGCGCCGCGATGCGCCAGATGCCGGTCGATCTCGCGGGCGAGAGTCATCGGCACAAGCATGACCGCAACGGCGTCGGGCCCGGCGCCGACCGGCGACAATTGCGCGACGACCACCGGCAGCTTCACGCGCGGCGTCTCGATGGCGACCTCGTATTCCGTGAGATTGACGCCCTGTTCGCGCACGACCTCGATCATGCCGAACAGGGGATGGTCCGCCGCCAGGATCCGGCTGAGCGGCTGCCCCAGCACCTGGGGCGCGCCGATATTGAGAAGGCTCTCGGCGGCGGGGTTGAAGGAGGTCACCGCGCCGCTGCGGTCCACCGTGAGCACCGCCGCGTTCAACGCCGAAAGTATTGCCGCTGCGCCTGTCATGGCCGCTCGAACTGCTGTCTTTGTCATCAGGATAAAGATTGCACAAATGATAATCAACCAAGCAATCCCGCCCCGGCGTCGGGGATCGGTTCGTCACCCCCGGCCGCCCCCTCCGTCATACCCGGACTTGTTCCGGGTATCCATCGCGGCCGCCTGGGAAAGCGGTGGAGGGAGATGCCCGGAACAAGTCCGGGTATGATGCTGAAGAGAATGCGCGAAGCCTCGCAAACCTCTCGTCAAACTGCGTATACAAGCTCCTAATTGACGATCAACTGCAGATTGCAGCAGCCCGCCCGTTGCGCCGCCGCCGCGGTTCTGGAATATGCTCTGCCGCCATGCGGGACCGTATCGCCCTGATCGTTGCGGCCGGCCGGGGAACGCGCTTCGGCGGCTCGGCGCCGAAGCAGTATCTGCCTTTCGGCGGCACGACCGTGCTGGCCGCCGCCGCGATGGCCCTGCGTCCCTTCATGCCGGTCGTATGCGTCATCCACCCGGACGATTGCGGGCAATACCGCTCGGCGATCGCGGGGCTCGACCTGCTGCCGCCGGTCTTCGGCGGCCCGGACCGCCAGGCGAGCGTCTGCAACGGCCTGGAGGCGCTCGCCGGCGACCCGCCCGAACATGTCCTGGTCCACGACGCCGCGCGCCCGGCCCTTCCCGCGGCGGTCGTGCGGCGGATACTGGAGGCGCTGGCGACGCATGACGGCGCCGCGCCGGGCCTGCCGGTCGCCGATACGCTGAAGCGCGTCGAGGACGGCCGGTCGGTCGGCACGGTCTCGCGGGACGGCCTCTGGCGCATCCAGACGCCCCAGGGATTCCGGTATCCCGCATTGCTGGAGGCGCACCGGCAGGCCGCGCCCGGCGCGTTTTCCGACGACACGGCGCTCGCCGAGGCTGCCGGCTTGCGCATTGCCGTGGTGCAAGGCGACGCCCGGCTCGAGAAGGTCACGGAACCCGGCGACGCCGCCCGGCTCTCGGGGCCCGACATCCGCACCGGCCACGGCTTCGATGTCCACCGGCTGGCGCCGGGCGAGAGCGTCACGCTCTGCGGCGTTCGCATCGCGCATGACAGGACGCTTGCCGGGCACTCCGACGCCGATGTCGCCATGCACGCGCTCACCGACGCCATAATCGGCGCGCTGGCCGAAGGCGATATCGGCCAGCACTTTCCGCCGGGCGACCCGGAATGGCGGCGCGCGGCCTCGGAGATTTTCCTCACCCGCGCGCGGGACATGGCGGCGGCGCGGGGCGGGCGCATCTTGCATTGCGATGTGACGCTGATCTGCGAGGCGCCGAGAATCGGCCCCCACCGCGCCGCCATGCGCGCCGAACTCGCCCGAATCCTGGCGATTCCGGTGGACCGGGTGTCGGTCAAGGCAACGACTTCGGAGAGGCTGGGCTTCACCGGGCGCGGCGAGGGCATCGCCGCCCAGGCGACCGCGACCCTGTCGATGCCGTGAGGTGGGCGCATCCCGTCGCCACCGTCTTCGGGCTCGGCCGGCTTCCCGCGGCGCCGGGCAGTTGGGCTTCGCTCGCCGCCCTGCCCCCGGCCTGGGCGATTGTCTGGGCGGGCGGTCCCTGGGCGCTGGCGGCTGCGGCCGTGCTGGTCGGGATCGCCGGCTGTCGCGCGGCGGCGCTCCACGAACGGGCGACGGGGGAACGCGACGCCAGCGCGGTCGTGGTCGATGAGGTGGTGGGACAGTGGCTGGTGCTGGCCACGCTGCCGCTCGATCCCCTCGCCTATGCGCTCGGGTTTGCCGCCTTCCGCCTCTTCGACATCGCCAAGCCGCCGCCTGTAGGATGGATCGAACGGAAGATTTCCGGAGGGCCGGGCGTGATGGCGGACGATGTGGCGGCGGCGGCCTGCGCCGCCGCGCTGCTCCATCTTGTCGATCGGGGGTTGGGCGATGGCGTTCTTTTCGGATGAGCTGCTGGACGCGGCGAAGGCGCTGCTCGACTCCTGCCGCGCCAGGGGGCTCAGGCTGACCACGGCCGAGTCCTGCACCGGCGGCCTCGTTGCCTCCCTGATGACCGAGATTCCGGGTTCCTCCGATGTCATGGGGCGCGGCTTCGTCACCTATTCCAACGACGCCAAGCGGGAGCTGCTGGGCGTGCGCGCAGAAACGCTCGCTGCCCACGGCGCGGTCAGCGGCGAAACGGCGCAGGAAATGGCGGCCGGCGCGCTCGCCCGCGCCGGCCCGGATGCGGACCTCGCCGTCGCCGTGACGGGCGTGGCCGGTCCGGGGGGCGGGTCCGCCGAAAAGCCGGTCGGCACCGTCTGGCTGGCGGTTGCGTCCGCCGGGGGCGAGGTCGCGGCGTCGAAGCGCAATTTCGACGGCGATCGCGCGGAGATACGCCGCGCCGCTGTCGAATGCGCCGTCGCAATACTGGGCTCGGCCGTGGTAGCCTGGAACTGAAATGCGTTGCAAATGGCCGCCGCGCCGTCCTCATCCTGTCATGGCTGATTGCCCCCAACCGTCATACCGGGACGTCCCCTCCGTCATACCGGGACGCCCCTACCGTCATACCCGGAACAAGTCCGCTGGTGTCCGGTTCGGGTTTGGGGCCATTGTATGGCGGTTTGATTGTTGTATTCGGGGGGCGGTATGCGGGGAGCGGTGAGTTGGTCGATGCGCTTTCTGCGCATGAGATTGGCGCGCACGAGGGGGGCGAAGGCGAGCGGGGATTTGACGGCGCCCCGGTCGGCCTTGGCGGGGCGGAGCAGCAGGTAAGCGACCGGGGCGACGGCGCCCTGGATGCGGACCGCATTCTCGCTGGCGCCGAGGAAGTGTTCGATCTTGAGGTTCTGCTCGATCCATTTGAAGAACAACTCGAGGGCCCGGCGCCGCTTGGTGACGATGCGCCAGCCGGCGGCGTCCAGCGCGGCCCACCGGGCGAAATCGTAGTAGCCGAGGTCGAAGACGGAAGACGCAAGTGGCGCCGGCCTCGACCGGCATCGCCTGCGCCGCCGCGATGTCATTGACCTGCGCCGCCTCGGCGTCCCGCACCGGCCGCGTGACGGGAGCGGCGTCCGGTCCTCATGGCGCTTCATCGCCTCGACAAGCAGCCGGTCGCAGCCGCGCACAATCCGCGCCAGCAACCGCCCCGGAACGGCAATGCCCCGCTCCCGCGCCGCTCACCCGATACGCCGCCAGCAGCGGGGCGCGCATCGCATGAAGCCACCGCGTGCGACCGCCAGGGCGAAGCCCGGTCTCGTCCGGATGCTTCACACGCGCCTTGCGGGCCGCCAGCTCCTCCATATGCCCGCCCGCAACACGCAAAACGCGCCGCAGCCGAACGACGATGACCGTCGTAAATCACTGCAAGCGCCAGAAGACGACGGGTCCGCGCACCGTCACGGCTCCGCTGCGCCAGACCGCGTAGCGTCCCCGCATCGAAATCCGCCCTAAAAGGAAGCCCCGCCCCCATCCCAAACCCCCGATAGCCGGTTCAGCATTTGAGTCAGAAACCGCAAACCCTGGGAATCCCCTCCATGAGTCTCAACTCCCAGCCGCTGGTATTAGTCCCAAATGCGATTCCCCTGCGCACCCGGCCGCGACTCCTGATGACATCGCGGCGCGTCTCGATGAATATAGGCGGCGAGAAACCCGCACAGCGAACCGGAGGTCCCATGTCCCTGAATGCCGAGCTCAGCCGCAGGATCTACACGGACATGTGGCGGATACGCCTCTTCGAGGAGGAGGCGCTGCGCCAGACCAGCCTCGGCTCCGTCAAGGGCACGCTGCACACCTATTGCGGCGAGGAAGCGGTCGCGGTCGCGGTGTGCGCGCATCTGCGCGACGACGACTATGTGCTGGGCACCCATCGCAGCCACGGACACTGCCTCGCCAAGGGCGCGCCGATGGACCGGATGATGGCGGAGCTGTTCGGGCGCACGACCGGCAGTTGCCGCGCCAAGGGCGGCTCCATGCACATCGCGGACTTCTCCCGCAACATCCTGGGCGCGAACGGCATCGTCGCCGGCGGCATCGGCCCCGGCACCGGCACGGCGCTCGCCAGCAGGATCCGCAAAAGCGACCAGGTCTCGGTCGTGTTCTTCGGCGACGGCGCGGCGGCGCGCGGGCCCTTCCATGAAGGCCTCCTGTTCGGCTCGCTCTGGAAGCTGCCGGTCGTCTATGTCTGCGAGAACAACGGCTACCAGCAATGGGTGCCGCGCAGGAATGTCGCCGTGGTGGACTCGGTGGCCGACATGGCGGCGTCCTACGCCATCCCCGGCGTCTCGGTGGACGGGCAGGACCTGGAAGCCGTCTACGGCGCGGCCGGCGAGGCGGTCGCCCGCGCGCGGCGCGGCGAGGGCCCGACCCTGATCGAGGCCCGGACCTACCGTTTCCACGGCCACAGCCTGGGCGACATGGAGGAATACCGCTCGCGCGAGGAAGTCGAGGAATGGCGCGAGAACCGCGACCCCATCAAGCTGTTCAGCGCCTGGATGAAGGAGCGCCAGTGGTTGGGCGACGAGGAGGACGAGGCGATCCAGGCGGAGGTGAAGGCGGAGATCGCCGGGTCCGTCGCCTATGCCGAGGAAAGCCCGCCGCCGAGCCCCGAGGACGTCATGACCGACGTGCTGGATACCGAATGGAGGGTTTCGGCATGAGGACCATCGCGCTTCGAGACGCGCTCCGCGAAGCGCTGCACGAGGAAATGGCCCGCGACGACAGCGTGTTCGTCATCGGCGAGGACGTGATCGCGCATGGCGGCCCCTACACCGTCACCCAGGGCATTGCGGACAAGTGGCCGGACCGGATCTTCGAGACGCCGATCGCGGAGGCGGGCATTGTCGGCCTTGGCGTCGGCGCCGCCCTCGCCGGCATGCGCCCGGTGGTCGAGATCATGTATGTCGATTTCATCACCTGCGCGATGGACGAGGTCGTCAACCAGGCGGCCAAGATGCGCTATATGACCGGCGGCCAGGCGAGCGTGCCGATCGTCATCCGCCTGCCCTGCGGCCCGGCGCGGCTGGTGGCGGCCCAGCATTCCCAGATCATGGAATCCTGGTTCATGCATGTGCCGGGCCTGCAGGTGGCGGCGCCGAGCACGCCCTACGATGCCAAGGGGCTGATGAAGACCGCGATCCGCAGCCCCGACCCGGTGGCGTTCTTCGAATACAAGGCGCTCTATGTGAGCGAGGGCGGGGTGCCGAAGGAGGATTATGTCATCCCGTTCGGCAAGGCCGACATCAAGCGCGAGGGCGAGGACGCAACGGTGGTCGCCATCGGCGGCATGGTGCCCCGCGCGCTGGAAGCGGGCATCGCGCTCGAGGACGAGGGCTACGACATCGAGGTGGTGGACCCGAGGACGCTGGCCCCGCTCGACATGGACACGATCTGCGACTCCGTGCGCCGGACGGGGCGCGCGGTGGTCTGCGAGATGGACTCCTCCTTCGCCGGCAGCGGCGCCGAGATCGCCGCCGCGCTTGCCGAGCGGTGCTTCCACGACCTGCGCGCGCCGATCGTGCGGGTCGGCAGCCCGCATGTGCCGATGCCCTTCGCCGAGGAGCTCGTCAATGTGACGGTTCCGGACGCGGGCGCCGTCTGCGGCGCGGTGCGAAAGGTCATGGCCTGATGGCGGTCCGGCTCCGGCTCGCCGCGCTAGGCCACACCATGGAGCGCGGCAGGGTCGTGGAATGGTATGCCGGGGAAGGCGCGCATATCGAGCAGGGCGCGCCGCTCTACGCCGTCGAGACCGACAAGGCGACCGTCGATGTCGAGGCGCCGGCCGGCGGCGTGCTGCTGCGCATCGACGCGGAGGCGGACCGGGAATACCCGGTGGGCGCGACGCTCGCCTGGATTGGCGAAAGCGGCGAGGAGCTGCCGGACAGGACCGACGAGACGGCCGCCGCGCCGGCGGCGGTGTCGGAGGAGCAGCGCGTCACGCCCGTCGCGCGGCGCCTTGCCGAGCGGCATGGCGTGGACGCCGACCGGCTGGACGGCACCGGGCCCGGCGGCCGCGTCACCAAGGAAGACGTGCAGCGCGCCGTCGAGGCGGGCGCTGCGGCGCCGATGGAGACGAAGGCGTCCGGCGAGCCCGAGCACGATGTCATCCCGCTGACCGCCATCCGGCGGGTGACGGCGGAACGCCTCGGCGCCCACTGGGCCGGCGCGCCGCAGGTTACGGAGGGCCTCGATATCGACATGACCGCCATGCGCGCCTTCCGCAATGCCAGCCGCAGCGAATGGCGCGCGGCCTGGGGCGTCGTGCCGGCCCTGAACGACATCGTGCTGAAGGCCGCCGCCGCGGCGCTGGAGGCGCATCCGGCGCTCAACTCGGCCTTTGTGAACGGCGAAGTCCACCGCTACCGGGAGATCAATCTGGGCGTGGCGATCGATGTCGAGGACGGCCTCGTGGCGCCGGTGCTGCGCCATGCCGGAAGGCTCGGCCTCGGCGGGATCGCGACCGCCGCCGCCGACCTCGCCGAGCGGGCCAGGACCGGCCGGCTCTCCGTGCCGGATTTCGAGGGCGCGACCTTCACGGTCAGCAACCTGGCGGCGCTCGGCGTGGACTGGTTCACGCCGGTGCTGAACCCGCCGCAATGCGCCATCCTCGGCGTCGGCAGGATGCGCCGCATGCCGGCCGTGGTCCGGAACGAGGTGGCGGTCCGGGACATCGCCACCTTCGTGCTCACCTTCGACCACCGCGCCCTCGACGGCGCCCCCGCCGCCCGCTTCCTCGCAAGGCTCAAGCGCCTGCTGGAAGCACCGGATCCGGCGCTGCTTTCGGGGTCGGGCGGTTAGCGCACAATCCGTAAAGGGCGCTTGATTCAGCTGGATCGCATCGTACTCCGATGTATGGTGCATTCCGGCCGTGCGCTGGAGTCGTGTTTCGCCTTAACCTCATGCCTTCGGGCGAGCGGGGGGGGGGGGGGGGCGGAGGCCCGCGGCGTTGCGCCGGGCGGGATGACGATGGACGCGCATCGTCTGCATCCCGGGCAGGTGCGCGGCGGTTTCGAGGAGTCCTGTCCCCCGGAATTTCCGGCGCCCGCTCGCGGTCATGCCCCCTTGCGGTATCCTGATTGGCATCGCAACCATAGCCGCCGCAACGAGCCGGTGAGATACAGGGAGGAAACCCGGATGGAGATGAAAGCTGCGGTTCTCTACGAACCGAACAAGCCGATGGAAGTGCAGACCGTGGAGCTCGACGATCCCGGCGACGGTGAAGTTCTGGTCCGCATCGGCGCGGCCGGCGTGTGCCACTCCGACCTGCACCTGATCAAGGGCGAGTGGACCACGCCGCTGCCCGCGGTGCTTGGCCATGAAGGCGCCGGAATCGTCGAAAAGGTGGGCGCCGGGGTGACCCGCGTGAAGCCGGGCGACCACGTGATCCTGAACTTTCGCGCCAATTGCGGCCACTGCCACTACTGCGTGGTCGGGCGTCCCGTGCTGTGCGACGGCATCGATACGCCGCGTTCGGCCATGTTCGACGGCACCGTGCGCCTGCACCGCCACGGGGCGGACATTCACCATATGGCGCGGGTGTCGTGTTTTGCCGAATACGCCGTCGTGCCCGAGTCGGGCGCCGTGCCGGTGCGGAAGGACATTCCGCTGGACCGGGCCTGCCTCATCGGCTGCGCGGTCATGACCGGCGTCGGCGCGGTCGCCAATACCGCGCGCGTCAGGCCCGGCGACGCCGTTGCCGTCATCGGCTGCGGCGGCGTCGGCCTGAACGCGGTGCAGGGTGCGGTGCTGGCCGGCGCCGACCGCGTGGTCGGCGTCGACCTCCTGGACAACAAGCTCGACTATGCCCGCCTGTTCGGCGCGACGGACACGGTCAATGCCGGCAATGGCGATGCCGCGGAACGGGTGCGGGAAATGACCGGCGGCGGCGTCGATTTCGCGTTCGAGGCCATCGGCAACCCTTCGGCGATTCAGCAGGCCTATGAGATGTGCCGCCCGGGCGGCGCCACCGTGATCGTCGGCATGGCGCCCGAAGACGACGTGCTGGAATTCAATGCGTTGTCGATCCCGCGCACCGAACGCGCCATTGTCGGTTCGTGGTACGGATCGGCGCGGCCCTGGGTCGATTTGCCCAAGCTCGCGGACATGTACATGGGCGGCCGGTTGAAGATCGACGAGCTGATCAGCCGCTCCTACCCGCTGGAGCAGATCAACGAGGCCTATGACGCGCTGCAGGCGGGCGAGGTCGCCCGAAGCGTCCTGACCTTCGACTGAGCGCCGGCGATTCGGGCGGCCGCACGGGACGCCGGGGCGGATGCCGCCCTCTGGCGCGCGGGCTTCGTTCGCGGCATCATCCGGCCCGTCCCCATCCCTGCCCGGAGGTCGGTCCCATGACTCGGCGCGGCATGAGTTTCGGCGTCTTCCTCGCTCCCTTCCATGCGCTCGGCGAGAACCCGACGCTCGCCATGGACCGCGACATGGAGCTGATCGAGTGGCTCGACCATCTGGGCTATGACGAGGCCTGGATCGGCGAGCACCATTCCGCCGGCTGGGAGATCATCGCCGCGCCGGAGATCTTCATCGCCGCCGCGCTGCGGCGCACGAAGCACATCCGGCTCGGCTCGGGCGTGACCTCGCTGCCCTACCACCACCCGCTGCTGGTGGCGCAGCGCTTCGTGCAGCTCGACCATATGAGCCGGGGGCGCACCATGCTCGGCTGCGGGCCGGGCGCGCTGGTGACCGACGCCTATATGATGGGCATCCGGCCGACCGACCAGCGCCGGCGCATGATGGAGGCGCTGGAGGCCGTCATCGCGCTGCTGGAGTGCAAGGAGCCGGTGACGATAGAGACCGACTGGTTCACGCTCCGGGACGCGCGGCTGCATCTGGCGCCCTGGACCGAGGGCCGCTTCCCGATTGCCGTCGCCTCCACGATCACGCCCTTCGGCATGATGGCGGCGGGGCGCCACGGCATCGGCGTGCTCTCCATCGGCGCGGGCATTCCGGGCGGGCCGGAAATGCTGGCGAAGCAATGGCGGATCGCCGAGGAGGAGGCCGCGAAGCACGGCAAGACCATGAACCGCAGGGACTGGCGCGTGGTCGTCAACATGCACCTGGCGGAGGACGACGAGGAGGCGCTGCGCCAGGTGAAGGCGGGCGAGCGGCTGGAGACCGTGACCTATTTCGAGGAAACGCTGGGCCGCCCGCCCGGCCGCGCCGACGACCCGGTGCGCGAGGGCGTGAAGATGGGCACTACGCTCATCGGCTCGCCCGAGACCGCCATCAAGGGCATCGAATATCTGCTGGAACTCTCGCAGGGCGGCTTCGGCGGCCTGTTGTTCCGGGCGAACGAATGGGCGAACCGCGAGGACACGATGAAGAGCTACGAGCTGTTCGCCCGCTATGTGGCGCCCCGCTTCCAGGGCTCGATGGACATGCTCTACGGCTCCAACGCCTTCGTGCGCGAGAACCGGCGGCGCGTGCTGGAAGGCAATGTCGAAGCGGTCAGGCGCGCCTTCACCGACACCGGCCGCGAAGTCCCCGCCGGCTTCGAGGACCGCACCCTCGGCGCCGGCGACCTGCCGCAGGAGGACAGGGCGGCGGAGTAGCGGCGTCGGCCGCGTATCGAGGGGGGTAACGTCCTTCGATACGCCTCCCTCCGGTCGGCTGCTCGGGGTGAGGGGAAGAGCGGTGGACGGCCCCGAGTCGCCAAACAAGGCAGCGCCTGTGAAGCGCCCCCTCAAAGCAAGCATCCCGGGCAGTTACGACATTTCATGACGCTTCCCGGAGGTCGTTGCGCTTCGGGAACATGCGCCGGCACCGACCGGGGCTGCGCCGTTGACAAGAAACCCGCGACCTTCGAGGATGCCGGCGGCTCCGAGGCTGCTTCCGCCCCAGGACAAGCCCGGGCGCCGGCACAGGGTCGGGAACCCATCGGGAGGACAGGACTATGAAAAAGCTCTTGGTTGCGCTGAGTTCCGCAGCGGCGGTGCTGGCGGCAACGGCGGCGTCGGCGGAGGAGCCCAAGCAGGGCGGCACGCTCACATTCTCGTACCGGATCATCGCCGGGCACTTCAATCCGACGATCGCTTCCGGCACGCCCACCGGCATCCCCGGAACGCAATTGTTCGCAGCACTGCTCCGGTTCGACGACAAGTGGAATCCGAAGCCCTATCTGGCCGAAAGCTGGGACATTTCCGACGACGGCCTCAAGGTGACCGTCAAGCTGCGGGACAATGCCCGCTTCCATGACGGCAAGCCGATCACTTCGGAAGACGTGAAGTTCTCCATCGAGACCTACCAGGAGCATCACCCGTTCAAGCCGATGTATGCGCCGGTGGAGTCCATCGACACGCCGGACCCGTTGACCGCGGTGTTCAACCTCAGCAGCCCGCACCCGGCGATCCTGCTGGCCTTCTCCTCTCAGCTCGGCGTCGTCATCCCCAAGCATGTCTATGGCGACACCGACAATATCCGCCAGCACCCGCAGAACAGCCAGAATGTCGTCGGCTCGGGGCCCTTCAAGCTGAAGGAGTTCAAACCCGGCGAATACATCATCATGGAACGGAACGAGGACTACTTCCTCAAGGGCAGGCCCTATATCGACCGGATCGTCTACAAGAAGATCTCCGAGACGACGAGCCGCGTGATCTCGCTTGAGAAAGGCGATGTCGATCTGACCGCGTTCGAGTCCGATGCGCCGTTCCTCGACCGCCTGAAGAAGAACGGGCGCCTGACGCTGACGCCGGACGGCTATTCCGCCATCGGCCCGCTGGAGTGGCTGGCGTTCAACACCAAGAGGAAGCCGTTCGACGACAAGCGCGTGCGCCAGGCTGTCGCCTACGCCATCGACAAGGAGTTTATCCTCAAGGTGCTTTACGGCGGCTATGCGCAGCGGTCGCTCGGTCCGATCCATCCGGGCAGCGTGTTCGCCCCGAAGGGTGTGAACCCCTACAAATACGATGTCGAAAAGGCGAAGGCGCTGCTCGACGAGGCCGGCTACAAGCCGGATGCGGACGGCATCCGCATCCGCACTACGCTCGACTACATCCCCGCCGGCGGCACCTGGAAGCGCAAGACCGAATTCGTCAAGGCGCAGCTCAAGAAGGTCGGCATCGATGTGACGATCAAGGCGTCGGCGGACTTCCGCGCCTGGATCAAGACCGTGTCCAACCACGAGTTCGACATGACGATGGACTCGGTCTTCAACTGGGGCGACCCGGTGATCGGCGTGCATCGCACCTACCAGTCCACGAACATCCGCCCGGGCGTGCCGTGGCACAATACCCAGCAGTTCCAGAACGCAGAGGTCGATGCGGTCATGGAGAAGGCGGGCAAGGAGCTGGACCGGGACAAGCGCGCGGCGCTCTACGCGGAGATGCAGAAGCTGGTCGTCGACGAGGCGCCCATCGCCTATCTGCACACCTCGCCCTACCACACGGTCTATAACCACGACCGCATCGGCAACCCGCCCGTGGATTCGATCTGGGGCGTGTGCTCGCCGTGGGACGAAGTCTATATCAAGTAGCGCAATCGGGCGGCCGGGGCGGCGCAAGCCGATGCCGCCCCGGCGCCGGGACCTCAAGCCGGGGATGGACGCGCCATCGCCTTCCTGACCGTCATCGCCCAGCGCCTGTTCTACGCTGCTGCATTGCTGCTGGCCGTTATCGTCTTCAATTTCATCCTCCTCTCGCTGGTGCCGGGCGACATTGCCGACACGCTCGCCGGGGAGAGCGGCGGCGCCAGCGAAGAGGTGATGGCCGATATCCGCCGCACCTACGGACTGGACCGGCCGTTCCACATTCAATTGGCGACCTATGTCGGCAAGGTGGTCCAGGGCGATCTCGGCACATCCTACTATTTCAACATGCCGGTCACCGAACTCATCCTCGGGCGCGTCGGGCCGACCTTGCTGCTGGTCGTCACGGCGCTGGTGCTCGCGATCCTGATCGGCACACTGTTCGGCGTCATCGCCTCGCGCAGGCCGAACGGACTGTTCAGCCATTTCGTCACCGTGCTGGCGCTGGTCGGCTTCTCGGCGCCGGTGTTCTGGACCGCCTTCCTGCTGATCGTGCTGTTCGTCGCCATACTGGAGATCATGCCGCTCTCCGGCCTCGTGGACCCGACCACGCCGAGAGGCGCGCTCGCCTGGTATCTCGACGTGCTGCACCACATGTTCCTGCCGGTGCTGTCGCTGTCTTCCATTTATCTGGCCGCTTACAGCCGCCTGGCGCGGGCGAGCATGATGGACGTGCTCGGCTCGGACTACATCCGCACCGCCCGCGCCAAGGGCCTCGGTGAAACCGCCGTCACCTACAAGCACGCGCTGCGCAACGCGGTCATCCCGGTCATCACCATTGCCGGGCTCCAGTTCTCGCACATCTTCTCGGGCGCGGTGGTGGTGGAGACCGTGTTCACCTGGCCGGGGCTGGGCACGCTTGCCTTCGAGTCGATCCTGCGCGGCGACACGCCGACCATAATGGGCATCCTCTTTTTCTCGGCCATGATCGTCATCGTCGTCAATCTGCTGACCGACCTCGCCTACCGGCTTGCGGACCCCAGAATCCGCTCGGCGCGCAACGCATGACGGAGCCGCGCAAAACCGCCCCCGGAAGCGGCCCCGGAACGGTCCGTATAGAGCGTCCGGCCGTCGAGTTCCTGCGCATGTATGCGCGCAACTGGGCGGCCGTCGCGGGCTTCCTGGTGTTCTCGACGATCGTGTTCGCGGCGCTCTTCGCGCCCTTGATCCTGGCGGTGGACCCGTTCGAGATGGTGTGGATGCCGTTCACCCCGCCGGGGCAGGACGGCTACGTCTTCGGCACGGACAATCTGGGCCGCGACATGCTGACGGCGATCGTCTACGGAGCGCGCGCAACCTTGGTGGTGGGCGCTTCGGCGGCGGCGCTCACCATCGTCATCGGCCTGACCATCGGCTCGCTCGCCGGCTACTACCGGGGTTGGGTCGATGAGGTGCTGATGCGCATCACCGAGTTCTTCCAGGTGCTGCCGCCGCTGCTGCTGGCGATGGTGCTGGTGGCGCTGTTCTCGCCGACGCTTCCGACCGTCGCCATCGCCATCGGCGTCGTGACCTGGACCGGCGTGGCGCGCCTGGCGCGGGCGGAGTTCATGCGCATTCGCGAGCTGGAGTTCGTCAAGGCCGCGCGCTCCATCGGGTCGCGCGACCGGCGCATCATCTGGCGCGTCATCCTGCCCAATGCGCTCCCGCCGCTGATCGTCAATGCCGCGCTCACGGTCGGCATCGCAATCCTGTTCGAGGCGGCGCTCAGCTTCCTCGGCCTCAGCGACCCGAATGTGATGAGCTGGGGCAAGCTGATCGGCGACAATCGCGACTACCTGCTGGACGCCCCCTGGACCGTCACGATTCCGGGCGTCGCAATCTTCCTGACCGTGCTTGCCGTCAGCCTGATCGGGGACGGTCTGAACGACGCTTTCAACCCCCGTCTTCGGGAGCGTTGAGCGGTGAACGCCGCCGCGCCCCTGCTCGAAGTCGAAGGCCTCGAAGTCGAGTTCAGCACCCGCCAGGGGACCGCCAGGGTGCTCGATGGCGTCGCGCTCTCGCTGGAGCCGGGCCGGACGCTCGGCATTGTCGGCGAGTCCGGATGCGGCAAGAGCATGACGGCGCTGTCGATCATGCGCCTCGTGCCGGAGCCGCCGGGCCGGATCGGCGCGGGCGCGGTCCGGCTCAACGGCGAGGACCTGCTGCAAGCCAGCGAGAAGCGCATGAGGGAGGTGCGCGGCAAGGACATCTCCATGATCTTCCAGGAGCCGATGACCTCCCTCAATCCGGTCTATTCCATCGGCGACCAGATCGCCGAGACCGTGCGGCTGCATGAAGGTCTCAGCCGTCGGGAGTCGCTGGAATGGGCTATCGAAATGCTGAAGGCCGTCCACATTCCCGCCGCGGAACGGCGCGTGCGCGAATTTCCCCACCAGATGTCGGGCGGGATGCGCCAGCGCGTGATGATCGCGATGGCGCTCGCCTGCCGGCCGAGCGTGCTGATTGCCGACGAGCCGACGACGGCGCTCGATGTGACGGTGCAGGCCCAGGTTTTCGACCTGCTGAAGGAGCTGCAGGAGAAAACCGGCACGGCCATCGTCCTCATCAGCCACGACATGGGCGCCATCGCCGAAATGGCCGACCGCGTGATGGTGATGTATGCCGGCCGGATCGTCGAGGAGGCCGCGACCGAAGAGATTCTCGAAAGCCCCCGGCATCCCTACACCCGGGGCCTGATCGCCTGCGTGCCGCATATGGAGGAGAAACCGCCGCCGGAACGGGCGGCGCTTACGGAAATCCCCGGCGTCGTGCCCGCGCTGACCGACATCGGCGCGGGCTGCGCCTTCGCGCCGCGCTGCGCCCGTGCGACCGATCTCTGCCGCCGCGCGGCGCCGCCGTCTTTCGAGACCGGCGAAGACCGCCGCACCGCCTGCTGGCTCTACGGCGAGGCCGGCGCGGCATGAGCGGCCGGCAACCTCCGGGCGGCGGCGCGGACTACCTGCTCGAGGTCCGGGACCTCAAGGTTTACTTCCGCCTGCCCCGCCGCAACATGCTGACCCCCGGCGGCACGGTGCATGCCGTGGACGGCATCGGTTACAGGGTGCGCCGGGGCACGACCTTCGGAATCGTCGGCGAAAGCGGCTCGGGCAAGACGACCGCCGCGCTCGCCGCCATGCGCCTGGCGCCCGTCACCAGCGGGTCGATCAGGCTCGACGGCGTCGAGATGACGACCCTCGGCGGCGATGCGCTGCGGGAGATGCGCCGCAAGATCCAGATCGTGTTCCAGGACCCCTATTCGTCGCTCAACCCGCGCATGCGCGCCGGCGCCATCGTGCGCGAACCGATGGACCTGATGGAGGTGGGCGAACCCGGCGAGCGCGATGCGCGGGTAGCGGAGTTGTTCGGCCGCGTGGGCCTCAGGCCCGAACAGGAGGCGCTCTTCCCGCACCAGTTCTCGGGCGGCCAGCGCCAGCGCATCGGCGTCGCGCGGGCGCTCGCGACGCAGCCGGAGCTGATCGTCTGCGACGAGCCGGTCTCCGCCCTCGATGTGGCGATCCAGGCGCAAATCCTGAACCTGCTGCGCGAATTGCAGGACGGGTTCGGCCTGACCTACCTGTTCATCTCCCACGATCTCGGCGTGGTGCAACATATCTGCGACGACATTGCGGTCATGTATCTCGGCGAGATCGTCGAGCAGTCGGACCGCATCTCGCTCTTCACCCGGCCGCTGCATCCCTACACATGGGCGCTGATCTCGGCCGTGCCTTCCGCGAGGCGCCGCAGGAGCGGGGCGGACGGCCGGGTCCGCCTCCAGGGCGATCCGCCCAATCCCATCGACCCGCCGCCCGGCTGCCGGTTCGCCCCGCGCTGCCCGTTCGCGGTAGAGCGGTGCCGCCGCGAAAAGCCGGCCCTGCGCGAGGCGCGCAAGGGGCATCTGGTCTCCTGCCACCTGGTCGGGGACGACTGCGTGCCGCCACATGCCGCCGCCGCCGGCAGCGCCGCATGACCGGAGGGCGCGCCCTGCTTCCGCCGGCCGCGGAAAGCCTCTATCCATAGGCCCGCCCGCATCTGTTGCATCCCGAAACACGGACGGAGGTCCTCGACCCGATGCCCGAACTCTTCGAAATCCTGCACGGCACCCGGGCGATGCGCCGCTTGAAGCCCGACCCGGTGCCGGACGAGCTGATCCGCAAGATCCTGGAGGCCGGCGCCTCGGCCGCCAATGGCGGCAATTTCCAGCGCTGGCGGTTCCTGGTCGTCAAGGACCGCGAGATCAAGCGGGCGGTCAAGGTTCACTACAAGCGCGCCTTCGACGAGGTCATCGGGCCGCGCTACAAGCAGAGCGCGCCGCCGCCCGGCAGCTCGGCGGAAAAATACCACCGCCAGCACGATGCGGTGGAATATCTGACGGACCATTTCGACGAGGCGCCGGTCTGGATCGTCGCCTGCCTGGAGGAAGGCGAGGCGCCGACCCGCATGTCGGGCGCGTCGATCTACCCGGCCGTGCAGAACATGCTGCTGGCGGCGCGCGGGCTCGGGCTCGGCTCGACGCTCACCACCCGCCACCTCTTGTTCGAGGAGGAAAGCGAGCGCGCGCTCGGCCTGCCGCCGGGCGTCCATTCCTACGCCATCCTTCCGATCGGCTGGCCGATGGGCAATTTCGGCCCGGTCGGGCGCGGACCGCTGGAGGACATCGTCTGTCTCGACCGCTGGGGCGAACGCTGGGACGCGCTGGACTCCGCCGCGGACGACGAGGAGTAACCCGATGATTACCATTCACGGACGCAACAACTCGATCAATGTGCAGAAGGCGATGTGGGCGGGCGGTGAGGTCGGCATTGCCTGCGAGCGGCTCGACGTCGGCGGGCCGTTCGGCGGCAATGACACGCCCGAATACCGCGCCATGAACCCGAACGGGCTGGTGCCGGTGCTGGTCGATGGCGACACGGTCATCTGGGAAAGCCACACTATCGTGCGCTATCTGGGCGCGGTCCACGGCGCGGGCGGGCTCTGGCCCGAGGGCCCGGCCGAACGCAGCCTGGCGGACCGCTGGATGGACTGGGCGACCGCTTCGCTCCAGCCGCATATGACGCCCGTTTTCTGGGGCATGGTCCGCACGCCGGAAGCCGAGCGCGACATGGACGCAATTGGCCGCGCCGCCACCGCGCTGCAATCGGTCTGGGGCATTCTCGACAACCATCTGGAAGGGCGGGATTTCGTGGCGGGCGCGGGCTTCACCATGGGCGACATTCCCGCGGGCGCCTTCTACAACCGCTATACGCGCCTCCCCGGCATCGAACGCCCGGCCCTGCCCAATTGCGACGCCTGGCTCGGCCGGCTCTGCGAGCGCCCGGCCTTCGCCCAGCATGTTTCGGGCATTCCGGTGACCTGAGCCGGCGGGTTCAGAACAGCGTTCCCTGGTCCGGCTTGCGGGCGCGGTCCGTTCCTTCCTTGAGGATGCGGGCCGCCGCCTCGCCGTCGGCGAACACGATCTCGACCCGCCCGCGCTGCCGCGCCTCGGCCGCGGAAACCACGGGGCCGCGCTCGTCCCGGACCAGCGCGAAGCCGCGCTTCAGCACGCGGCGGTAGGAGGAGCTTTCGAGCAGCGCGCCGGCCCGCTCGATCCCGGCCGCGACGTTTTCGGTCAGGCGCGCCCATGCCGCCGGCAGGCGACGGCCCGCATCGAGCCGGTCCAGCCGGTGGGCCTCGGCCTCGACCCTGCGCCGCCCGGCGCGGAAGAAGGCCGAACGCAGCGCCGCCAGACGCTCCTTCTGCGCGTCGAGCCGCGCGCGCGGCTGTCCGAATCGCGCCGAGAGTTCCGCCAGCCGGGACACGGCCAGCGCCACGCGCGCCCGGAGCCCGGCATCCATACGCTCGCTCCTGTCGTCCAGCCTCTGGCTCGCCTGTTCCAGGAGCGCCGTCGGCGCCGGCAAGCCGCGCGCCAGGCCGGCGATCTGCGCACGGCGGTCCTGTACAAGGCGCGCGCCGGCGGCCAGCAGCCGCTCGCCCTGCCCGCCTGTCCGGGCGAGAAGCTCGGTGCGGACCGGCGCCGCCATTTCCGCCGCGGCAGTCGGCGTGGGCGCCCGCAAATCGGCGGCAAAGTCGATCAGCGTCGTATCGGTCTCATGGCCGACCGCCGAGATCAGCGGGACGGCGGAGCGGGCCGCCGCGCGCACGACAACTTCCTCGTTGAAGGCCCAGAGGTCCTCCAGCGAGCCGCCGCCGCGCGCCACGATCAGCACATCGGGGCGCATCTCCGGCGGCAGCGCGCCCATACCATCCATGGCTTCGGCGATTTTCTCGGCAGCGCCCTCGCCCTGCACCGGCGCGGGCCAGACCAGCACATGGCGGGGGAACCGCTCGCGCAGCCGGTGCAGGATGTCGTGCAGCACCGCGCCGCCGAGCGAGGTGACGATGCCGATTCGCTTCGGCAGGAAGGGAATCGGACGCTTGCGGTCCGCGTCGAACAGCCCCTCTTCGCCGAGGCGGCGCCGGCGCTCCTCCAGCAGCTTCAGCAGCGCCCCTTCGCCCGCAAGGTCGAGGGCGTCCACGACGAGCTGGTAGCTGGAGCGCGCGCCATAGGCCGTCACCCGCCCGGTCGCGACCACCTCCATGCCGTCTTCGGGCCGCAGCCCGAGCCGCCGCGCCGCGCCGCGCCAGCACACGGCGTTCAGCACGTCCCGGTCGTCCTTCAGGTTGAAGTAGAGGTGGCCGGAAGCGGCGCGCTTGCAGCCCGAAACCTCGCCGCGCACGCGGACGCGCGGGAATCCGGCCTCCAGATTGCCGCGAACGGCTGCCGAGACCTCGCCGACACTGTATTCCGGTATGTTGGAGAGTGGCGGCGCCGACGTCATGGGTGCTGGAGATACACGCGAAGCGGGAGGGCGTGAAGGCCATGCGGGTTCTGGTGGTGGGCGGCGGCGGGCGCGAGCATGCGCTCGCCTGGACGATTGCGGCGTCGCCGCTGGTGGAGCGGCTCTGGTGCGCGCCGGGCAATCCCGGCATCGCTGCGGAGGCGGATTGCGCGCCGATCACCGTGGACGATGTGGACGGCCTGGCGGCATTTGCGCAACAGGAGAAGATGGACCTCGTCGTCGTCGGGCCGGAAGCGCCGCTGGCGGCGGGGCTCGCGGACCGTCTCGGGCGGGACGGAATCCCGGTATTCGGGCCGAACCGGGCGGCAGCGCGGCTCGAAAGCTCCAAGGCGTTCATGAAGGACCTGGCGCGCCGCGCCGGCATTCCCACCGCCGGTTTCTCTGTCTTCGACGACGCCGAGGCCGCCCTGGCCCATATCCGCGCGCACGGAGCGCCGGTCGTCGTAAAGGCCGACGGCCTCGCCGCGGGCAAGGGCGTCACCGTCGCCGCGACGGTGGAGGAGGCCGAAGCCGCGGTCCGCGCCGCGATGGTCGAGCGGGCCTTCGGCGAGGCGGGCGCGGCGATCGTGGTCGAGGACCGCCTCGCAGGCGAGGAGGTGAGCGCCTTCGCGCTGGCGGACGGCGAGCGCGTGCTGATGCTGGAGACGGCCCAGGACTACAAGCGGGTCGGCGAAGGCGATACCGGCCCCAATACCGGCGGCATGGGCAGCCACTCGCCCGCGCCGGCGGTCACGCCGGAACTGGCGGCCCGAATAGAGAATGAAATTTTCCTCCCGGCGGTCCGGCGGATGGCGGCCGACGGCGCGCCTTATCGCGGCGTATTGTTCGCCGGGCTGATGATTGAGGACGGCGAACCCAGCCTGCTGGAGTTCAATGTGCGTTTCGGCGACCCGGAGACGCAGGCGCTGATGCTCCGCCTGCGCTCGGACCTGCTGCCCGCCCTGCTGGCGGCGGCGGAGGGCGATCTTTCCCATGTCGATCTGCGTTGGTCGCAAGAGGCGTCGGTGTGCGTCGTCATGGCCAACCGGGGCTATCCGGGGCCTTGCGAACGCGGCGGCGCCATCACCGGCCTCGACCGTCTGCCGGACGGCGTCACCGTTTTCCATGCCGGCGCGGCGGCAGCCGAAGACGGCCGCATTCTCGCGACCGGAGGGCGCGTTCTGGGCGTCTGCGCGACCGGCGCGACGCGCGGCGAGGCGCGGGCGCTGGCCTATCGCGGCGTCGATGCGATAGACTGGCCGGGCGCATTCTGCCGCCGGGATATCGCCCGCGGCGACGAATAGCAGGAGGAAGGCCCATGACGGCGCTCGAACCCATCGCCGGCCCGTCCGTCTGGCACGGGGGCGAACTCATGCAGCAGGACGACTGGATCGTGACGCTCGACGCCGCGGAGACCGCCGAACTGGAAGCGGCGGCAAGGGCGGCCCTCGACCGCGAGCTTGCCGCGCTCACCCGCGCCGACCTGCCCCTGCCCCGCCTCGATGCAAGGCTCGACCGGATGCGCGACGCCGTTGTCGAAGGCTGCGGCTTCGCGCTGATGCGCGGCCTGCCGGTGGACCGCTGGCCGCGCGAGGTGGCCGCGCGGGCCTTCTGGGCCATCGGCGCGCGCATCGGCATGCCCGTCTGCCAGAACCCGCTCGGACACCTGCTCGGCCATGTGAAGGACCTCGGCGTGGATGCCTGGGCGCCCGACAAGCGCGGCTACCAGTCCTCGGCCGAACTGCCGTTCCACACCGATATCGGCGCGGAGATCGTCGGGCTGTTCTGCCTCGTCCCGGCGCGCAGGGGCGGCCTGTCCAGCATCGTGAGCGCCGGCGCGATCTGGAACCGCATCCTCGAACGCCGCCCGGACGCGGCGAGAGTGCTGGCCGCCCCCTTCCCGATCGACCGGCGCGGCGAAGAGGTGGAAGGCCAGATTCCCTGGTACGAGATGCCGGTCTTCATGCCGGCCGCCGACGGGCGCATGACCGTGAACCTCGTGCGCCGTTTCATCGATTCCTGCACCCGGCACGACGGAGCGCCCGATCTGACGCGGGAACAGGTCGAGGCGCTCGACCTGCTGGAGCTGACCGCCGCCGCGCCGGACCTCCGTCTGGACATGGACTTCCAGCCGGGCGACATCCAGTGGATCGACAATCTCGCCGTGCTGCACACCCGGACCGCCTATGAGGAACTGCCGGGCAGGAAGCGCCACCTTTACCGGCTCTGGCTCGCCGTGCCGGACGGGCGCGCCGTGCCCGAACCGTTTTTCCGCCGCCACGGCCGCGACCCGGCGACCGGCCGCCCGCTCGGGCTCCGGCTTCCCGCCAATGTGCGCCCGGCCGCCCCGCTCGACGCGCTGGAGGCCGCCGCCTGACGCCGGGCTTGCGCGAGGCGGCAAACGCGGTCCTGCCTGTGCTGCGCAGCGGTTGTCCGCACCCCCTCCTCTCATCCTGAGTAGCCGACCGGAGGGAGGCGTATCGAAGGACGCGCCCTCGATACGCGGCTGGCGCCGCTACTCGGGATGAGGGGGGTATTACCCTTGCGGAGCCTGCCGCGTCGTCCGGCGCTTCCGCCGGCGGCGGGCGAGGCGGCGGTCGCGTTCCAGGCCGTGGCGCTTGAGGAAATTCTGCACCGTGGCCGCGTGGAACGACAGCCCCTCGGCGGCGAGCGCGTCGCGCAGCCCGTACATGGTCAGCCGCGGCCGCTTCGCCAGGATGCGGAGGATCCGCTCCCGCTCCGGCTCGATCCGCGAGGCGCGGCCGCCCATCGGGTCGGGCCGCACATGGCCGCGCTCGCGAAAGCGCCGCACCCAGCGGCCGACGCTGGGCTCCGCCAACCCGAAGCGCCGGGCCGCGGCGGCGGCGGTCATGCCCTCCTCCACCACCGCCGCCACCGCCAGGCTCCGCAGCTCCTCTCCGACCGCGCGGCCCCGCCTCGGCCGCCGCAGCGCGCCCGCCGGCCCGCCTGTCAATTCCCTCGTCATGACTCCTCCTCCTTCTCCTGCCGCGTCCACGCGGCTTTCGTAAACGACTCAAGCTGAACGCAACCCTCCGACCGTCCGGCCGCTCAGGCAGACCGCTACAACGCGCGCCCGGGCGCGCTTCTCCCCGTTGCCGCCGTGGAGCGGCGGGTTCGCGTCGGAGGTCGGGGAAAAACGGATAGCGCGCCTGCGGCGGCCTCTCAGATCCAGATCATGCCCTTTCGCTCCATCGGGGATTTGAATGGACATATATAGAACTTATGGGAACAATATCAAGCGCGAGCATGAGTTGGAGGCGCCCCGTCGTGCCCGGATTTGTTCCGGGTATCTCCCTCAACCGCTTCCGCCGGGCGGCCGTGATGGATACCCGGAACAAGTCCGGGTATGACGGTGGGGGGCGGCCGGGCATGACGAAGCGATTCCGGACGGTTCCGCCGTTGGATCGAATACGGACCATCGGCCAAGTCAGGTATACAAGCCCCCAAATTGCGGGCCGGGGCGGCGACCGCTTGCGCGCGCGCGCGCAAGCCGTTAGGGTACGCGCCTCTTGGGGGTCCGTAGCTCAGTCGGTTAGAGCGCCGTCTTGACATGGCGGAGGTCACAAGTTCAAGTCTTGTCGGACCCACCATCCCCTTGTCCAGGCTGGATTTTTTGCCGATGTTCGAGGGCTTCGGGGAGCGGCGGGTCGAAGGCGACGGGGCGGCCATCCATCTGCGCACCGGCGGCAGCGGCCCGCCCGTGCTCCTGCTGCACGGTTATCCGCAGACCCACGCCATCTGGCATGAGGTCGCGCCTCGCCTGGCGCAGCGCTTCACGGTCGTCTGCCCGGACATGCGCGGCTACGGCCGGAGCGGGAAACCGTCGAACGACGCAGAGAACCGCCCCTATTCCAAGCGGGCCATGGCGACCGATATGGTGCGCGTCATGGAGCGACTCGGCCATGACCGCTTCCATCTGGCCGGGCACGACCGCGGCGGGCGCGTCGCCTACCGCCTCGCGCTCGACCATCCGGACCGGGTCGTCCGCCTTGCCGTGCTCGACATCGTGCCGACCCTGGAGCAGTTCGAGCGCCTCGGGCGGACCGGCGGGCTGGACGCCTTCCACTGGTTTTTCCTCGCCCAGCCCGCGCCCTGGCCGGAGACGATGATCGGGCGCGACCCGGACTGGTTCCTGCGGAGCCTGCTCGGGCGCTGGTCGGGCGCGGACGGCTTCGCCGAGGCGGCGATGGCGGACTATCTGGCCGCCTTCCGCGACCCCGAGACGATCCGCGCGACCTGCGACGACTACCGCGCCGGCGCCACCATCGATTGCGCGCTCGACGCCGCCGACCGCGAGGCGGGACGGCGAATTGCCGCGCCGCTGCTGGCGCTCTGGGGCGCGGCAGGCCGTCCGCACAAGCGCGATTCGGTGCTGGAAATCTGGCGGCGCTGGGCGGAACGGGTGGAAGGAGAGGGCCTGCCCTGCGGCCATTTCCTGCCGGAGGAGATGCCGGAGCGGACGGCGGAGCGACTGGGGGCCTTCTTCTCGCTGGCCTGAGCGGCCCCTCACTGCTATAGAAGCAGCGGAGGCCGGCGGCGGGCGGACCCCTCGCCAACCCGGTCAGGTCCGGAAGGAAGCAGCCGTAACGAGTTTCCGGTCCGGGTCGCCTGCCGGTCTCTGCTGCCCCCTGCGAAAGTTCGCACGTTCCCACCGGCGCCCGCCGATGGGCTAGACTGCCGACGATGAGCGAGACTCCTGCCGCCTACCGGGTGCTGGCCCGCAAATATCGTCCCGCCGCCTTTGGCGACCTGATCGGCCAGGAAGCGCTGGTGCGCATTCTCACCAATGCGATCCGGGCCGGCCGGATTGCGCATGCCTTCATGCTTACGGGGGTGCGGGGAGTCGGCAAGACGACGACGGCGCGCATTCTGGCGCGCGCGCTCAACTGCCTCGGCTCCGACGGCAGCCGCGTCGGGCCGGCCGAAGAGCCCTGCGGCGTCTGCGAGGCCTGCACGGCCATCGCCGCCGACCGGCATGTCGATGTCATCGAGATGGACGCGGCCTCCCATACCGGCGTGGACGATGTGCGGGAGATCATCGAGGCGGCCCGCTACCGGCCGGTCTCGGCGCGCTTCAAGGTCTATATCGTGGACGAGGTGCATATGCTCTCGCGCCAAGCCTTCAATGCGTTGCTGAAGACGCTGGAGGAGCCGCCGGGACATGTGAAATTCGTCTTCGCGACGACCGAGATCCGCAAGGTCCCGGTGACGGTGCTCTCAAGGTGCCAGCGCTTCGACCTGCGGCGGGTGCCGGCCGAGACGCTGGAGGCGCATTTCGCGGGCGTGGTCGCGAAGGAAGGTGCCGGGATCGAGCCGGAAGCGCTGGCGCGGATCGCGCGCGCCGCCGACGGCTCGGTGCGGGACGGGCTCTCCATGCTGGACCAGGCCATCGCGGAGGCCGACAACGGCAGGATCGCCGCCGGGGCCGTGAACGAGATGCTGGGGCTGGCCGACCGGCTGGACATTTACGACCTGTTCGAGGCGCTGATGCGCGGCGAGCCGGCGGCGGCGCTTGCCCGATTCGACGAGATGTACCGCGCAGGAGCCGATCCGGGCCTCGTGCTCCAGGACATGGCGGAACTGGTGCACCGGCTGACCCGCGCCAGGGTCGTGCCGGCGGAGGCGGAGGATGCCGCGCTGCCGGAAGCGGAACGGGTGCGCGGCCGCAAGCTCGCCGAATCGTTGTCCGTGCCGGCGCTGACGCGCGTGTGGCAGCTCGTGCTGAAAGGCATCCAGGAAGTGAACGCGGCGCCGGCCGCGAAGCCCGCCTTCGAGATGGCGCTGCTGCGCATCGCCTATGCCGCAAGCCTGCCGACGCCGGCCGAGGCGATTGCGCAACTGCGCGCCGGCGCGCCGGCCGCGACGGCTCCGCCGCAGCAACAGGCAAGAGAGCCGCGTCCCGCTCTCGCCCCGGCGCAAGAGGGACGCGAACCGGCGCCGGCCCCCGCCACTCCGCAGCCGGTCGAGCTTCCGGACTTCGACGCCGTGGCGGCGCTGTTCGAGGAGCGGCGCGAACCGCGCCTCTATTCGCATCTGGTGCGCGATGCGCATCTCGTCTCGTTCGAACCGGGGCATATCGTGCTCAGGCTCGGCGAACGGGCGCCGGCCGGCTTCGCCGGCGATGTCGGCGAACGCCTCGCGCGCTGGACCGGCCGGCCGTGGACGGTGTCCGCGGTGGAAGACGGCGGCGGGGCCACCCTGGCGGAACAGCATGAGGATGCCCGGCGCGACCTGTTCGAGCGCGCCAGGCAACACCCGCTTGCACAACAGGCGCTGGAAATCTTCCCCGACGCCGCCATCGTCGATATACGCCCGATCCCGCCGGGCGAGGCGCTGCCCGAAGCACCCGAGGAACAGGACGACGACCGATGAAGAACTTCGCCGGCATGATGAAGCAGGCCCAGGAAATGCAGCAGAAAATGGCCGAAATGCAGGAGGCGCTCGCAAGCCACGAGGTAGTCGGCAAGGCGGCCGCAGGCATGGTCAAAGTGCGCATGAATGCCAAGGGCGAACTGCTCGGACTCAAGATCGATCCAAGTCTGATAAACCCGGCCGAAGCCGAGGTAATGGAAGACCTGATTACGGCAGGCTTCAACGATGCGCGGACCAAGGCCGAGGCCCATGCCCGCGAGGAGATGCGCCGGCTTACGGGAGGGCTGGAACTCCCGCCCGGCTTCCAGTTGCCTTTCTGACATGCCTCCCGGCGACCTCGAGACGCTGATCCGCCTGCTCGCCCGCCTGCCGGGGCTCGGACCCCGGTCGGCGCGTCGCGCCGCGCTGCACCTCATCAAAAGGCGCGAGGGGTTGATGATGCCGCTCACCCGTGTGCTGGAGGCGGCGTCGATTTCCATTGCGACCTGCTCCGAATGCCGCAATCTCGACACGACCGACCCTTGCGGGGTCTGCGCCGATCCGACGCGCGATGCGTCCGCGCTTTGCGTCGTCGAGGATGTCTCCGACCTCTGGGCGCTGGAGCGGACCGGCGCCTTTCGCGGCCGCTACCATGTGCTGGGCGGCGTGCTCTCCGCGCTCGACGGCGTCGGGCCGGAAGAACTCGGGGTCGCCGCCCTCGTTGCGCGCGCAAGTGCGCCGGGCATCGCGGAGGTGGTGCTGGCGACTGGCGCCACCGTCGAGGGGCAGACCACCGCGCACTACCTCGCGGAGCGCCTCGGCGACTGCGGCGTGTCCGTGACGCGGCTCGCCCACGGCGTGCCGATCGGCGGTGCGCTCGACTATCTGGACGACGGCACCCTCACCACCGCCCTTCGCGCCCGCCGACCGTTGTGACGGAAACCTCCTCCAATCGCGTGTCGCAATGCATGTCTTTCCCGCGTGCCGGATATGTCGTATCCGCCATGTGGTGAACGACAAGCGTCGGCCCGGGCCGGCAGAATGGATGGGGGGATGCGAAGGGGTCTTGTTCGGGCGGGAATCGGAGCGGCGCTGGCCGGGGCCGCTCTGGCGCTCTCGGCCGCATGCTCGGCGGCGGCCTCGAACGCGCCGCCGCCCGTGCCGAGCGAAGCCCACGCAACGCGGACGGTCGCAAACGGCATTCTGGGCGAGGCCGCATGGCGCCAATTTCGGGCCGCACTGGACGCCGCCTCACGCGGCAAGTGGGACCGGGCGGCCCGGAGCGCAGAACGGGCCGGGCATCCCCTTGCCCCGGCCGTGATCGACTGGCGCCGGCTCCGGAGCCCGGACGCCGACATATCGTTCGCCGAAATCGGGTCGTTCCTGGAGGCCCACCCGGACTGGCCGGACCGCGCGACGCTCATCCGGCGCGCCGAGGAACTGATGCCACAGACATATCCGGACCGGGCTGCACGCGCCTGGTTCGCTCGCTTCCCGCCGCTGACCGGCCTCGGCAAGCAGCGCCTCGCGGAAGCCCTGATCGCGGGAGGAGAGGCCGACGCCGGGGGCCGACTGCTCCGCGAAGCCTGGATCGGCGGCAATTTTCCCGAGTATCTCGAACAGCGTTTCCTGAAGAGGCACCGTAGGGCGCTTGGCGCCGAAGACCATCGTCTCCGCCTTGAACGGCTGCTCTGGGACGAGCGCCGCGGCGCGGCCCGGCGCCTGCTCCGATATGCCGCCAGGCCCGAGCGGCAGTTGGGGAAGGCGCGGCTCCGGCTGATGGAGCGCAGGCGCGGCGTGGACCGGGCCATCCGTCAGGTGCCGCGAGACCTGCTAAGCCATCCGGGCCTTGTGTTCGAGCGGGTCCGCTGGCGCCGCCGCGCGGGCATGGACGCCGGCGCGCGCGAACTGCTCCTCGCCCGGCCGGCGGCGCTCGCCCGGCCCGGCAAATGGTGGCGCGAGCAGAGCTACCAGATCCGCGAGGCGATAAAGCGCGGCCTGTTCGACGAGGCCTACGCCATCGCGTCCAGGCACGGGCAGGCCGCCGCCGGCCCGTTCTCGGAGGCCGAATGGCTGGCCGGCTGGCTGGCCCTGCGGTTCCTGAACCGCCCGGAGGCCGCCGCGAAGCATTTCGAGGCCATGTACGACCGGGTGCGCTTCCCGGTCAGCCGCGCCCGCGCCGCCTACTGGTCCGGGCGCGCTGCGGAGGCCGCAGGCGACCGGGGCGGGGCGGCGGCGTGGTTCCGGCGAGCGGCCCGCCATCCGGTCGCCTTTTACGGACAATTGGCCGGCAAGGCCCTGTCGCTCGAATGCCGCTTCCCGGGCGCGGAGCCGACCGTCGGCCCCGGGGAGCGCGAACGCTTCGAGACGCGCCCGCTCGTGCAGGCGGCGCGCCTCCTCGGCGAGGCCGGGGACTTCGAAACCATGCACACCTTCGCCGCCCATCTGAGCCGGAAGGCGCGCACGCCCGGCGAGCATCTGCTTGTCAGCGGGTTGGGGCTGGCTTACGGGGCGCCGCATATTTCGGTCGGAGCGGCGAAGCGGGCGTGGCGAAACGGCGTCCCGCTCGTCGCCGAGGCCTATCCCCTCGCCTTCGGCTCAGAAGATATCGATCATGTGTCCGGCGCTCCGGAACTCGCATTGCTGCTGGGCCTGGCGCGGCAGGAGAGCGAGCTGGACCCGCAGGCCGTCAGCCGGTCCGGGGCGATGGGCCTGATGCAGCTGATGCCGGCCACCGCGAAGCAGGTCTCCCGCAAGCTCGGCATGGCCTACAGCCGGTCGCGGCTGCGGGAGGACCGGCGCTACAACATCGCGCTCGGCAGCGCCTATCTGGCAGAGCTCATCGAGACCTTCCGGGGCGACCGCACCCTGGCGCTCGCGGCCTACAATGCCGGGCCCAATCGGGTCGAGGAATGGCTGCGCACCTATGGCGACCCGCGTGCCGGCGAGGTCGATCCCATCGACTGGATCGAGCTGGTGCCCTTCGCCGAAACCCGCAACTACATCCAGCGCGTCCTCGAAAGCGCCGCCGTGTACCGCCACCGCCTGAACGGCGCACCCGATTCCGCCGGCCCGCCCGCGCTGCGGACCGCGGCAGCCGAGTGAAACGCAGCCCCTCAGAGCGTCACCACGACCTTGCCGGTGGCCTGCCGCGAGGTCAGGTGGCGGATGGCTTCGGGCACGTCTTCGAGGCCCCAGATCCCGGTCACGCGCGGCGCCACCTTTCCTTCGCGGTACCAGGCGGCCAGTTCCTCCATGCTCCGCAGCAGCAGGTCGGGACGCTCGCGGCGGAAATAGCGCATGGACGACCCCATGGCCGAGCGGTGCTTGACCAGCAGGCGGTTCGCCGGGATGCGGGGGACGCCCGCGACGAAGCCGATCAGCAGGATACGCCCGCCCCAGGCCAGCGAGGACAGCGCCTCGTCGAACAGGGGGCCGCCGACCGGGTCATAGACCACATCCACCCCGCGCCCGTCCGTGAGTTCGGCGACCCGCGCCTTCAGGCTTTCGGTGCTGTAGTCGATGCCCTCGTCCGCGCCGTGCCGGGCGGCGAGCGCGAGGCGTTCCGGGCTGCTCGCCGCCGCGACTACCCTCGCGCCGAGCGCCTTGCCGCATTCGACCGCCGCCAGCCCGACGCCGCCCGCCGCGCCCAGCACCAGCATGGTCTCGCCGGCCTTGAGGTCGGCCTGCCAGCGGATCGCGACATGGGAGGAAACCCAGGCGGTCGGGAAGGCGGCGGCCACGATGTCGGTCATGCCCTCCGGCACGTGGAAGGTTTCCGTTTCCTTCGCAACGGCGGTTTCGGCATAGCCGCCCCACCAGAGGATCGCCATGACGCGGTCGCCCACGGCCAGCCGCTCGCAGCCGGGCCCGAGCGCCGCGACTTCGCCCGCCGCCTCCAGCCCCGGCACGAAGGGCAGGGCCGGCCGGGTCTGGTAGTTGCCGGCGACCATGATCGCATCGGCGAAATTGACGCCGGCGGCGGCGACGCGGATCGCAACCTCGCCGTCGCCGGGCGCGGGCGCGGGCATTTCGCGGATTTCGAGGCCTTCGACCTCGCCCCAGGCGGAGCAGACGGCGGCGCGCATGGATACGGCTTTCCTTGACGGCGGAGACGGGAGCCCGGAGTTTAGCGCCTCCCGCAGACGGAGCGAGAGCCGATGCTCGACGACGCCGCCCTCGACCTGATCTTCCGCAAGGCGCGCACCCACAACGCCTGGCGCGACCGCCCGGTGACGGACGACGACATTCGCCGCATCTATGAGGTCATGAAATGGGGGCCGACCAGCGCCAATATGAGCCCCGCCCGCTTCGTCTTCGTGCGCTCGCCGGAGGCCAAGGCGAAGCTCGCGCCGGCGCTCTCCTCGGGCAATCTGGACAAGACGATGGCGGCGCCGGCAACGGCCGTCATCGGCTACGATGTGCGGTTCTTCGAGCGCATGGATGTCCTCTTTCCGCATGACGACTTCATGGCCAATCTCTACCGGGACGACCCGGAGGCGGCCGAGGAAGCCGGGTTCCGTAACGCCACGCTCCAGGGCGCCTACTTCATGATCGCGGCCCGGTCGCTGGGTTTCGACATCGGCGCCATGTCCGGCTTCGACAAGGGCATCGTCACCGCGGCCTTCTTCGCCGGGACGAGCGTAAAGGCGAATTTCCTCTGCAATATCGGCCACGGCGACGACTCGGTACTGTTCCCGCGCCATCCGAGGCTCGCTTTCGACGACGCCTGCCGCTTCGCCTGACCGAGGGCGGGCTGCGCGTCCGGGCGGCCCCCGCCGACGGGTCGTCTGCGCCGCGCTACTCGGCGGCCGGGGCGGGGTCGTTGCGACGCATGATGTAGTCCCGCAGGATATCCATCTTGCCCTCCAGCCGGCTCAGCCGATCCCGCACCTCCCGCAGTTCCGCCTGCACGCCGTCGATACGGGCGTTCAGGTGGCTCTCCACGCCATCGATGCGCGCATTCAGGCGGCTTGCCACGCCATCGATGCGGGCGTTCAGGCGTAGAAGCAGGCCGGCGAGCGCGACGCCGATGCCCAAGATGGCGATAAGTTCGGGGCTCAAGGGCCGTGTCTCCCCGATGGCAGGCTGTCGGTTTCCGCAAGGATGATGCGCCCTCCGCAGCCGGCACGCAAAGCCGACCAAGGTGCGCCGGCCGCGGCCGGAAAGGCAGGGGCGCACGGAATTCCCGATTCCCTGGAGCCAGGCCGGCTGCAGGTGTCGGCAAGCCCCCGTGGAAGGGAGTCGCAGCGAATCGGAGGCAACCAAACTTGCGCTGTGACCGCGGGGCGCCTGTTCAGCGGCAGGAACGGCTCTGCATCGGGGCTTATCCGAGCGAGCTTCTCGTTTCAGCGGGCAAGTGGCAACGACAAGTCCGCCTGTGAGGCTTTCGGTACCGCTTTCCCCTAACCCCGCCCCTCCGCCAGCATGGCCTCGGCGGCGCGCAATCCCGTCGCCACGGCCTTGGCGAGGCCGCCGAGATAGGCGGCGCGGGGGCCGCCTTCCATGCCGCCTGTGGCGGAGCCGGCGGCGAACAGGCCAGGGACCGGGCAGGCCTCCCCGTCCAGCACCCGCGCCCCGCCGTCGATGGCGAGCCCGCCCATGCTGTAGGTGACGCCGGCGGCGGCGCGGATCGCGCGGAAGGGCGGCTCCGCTATCGGCTTCGCCGGGAAGCGGCTCTCCGTGCGGGCGGGCGTGTGCCGCCCGGCATTGTGCGCGGCGACAGTCTCCGCGAGCGCCGGCATGGAGAGCTGTTCGGCCAAATGCTCGACCGTCGGGGCCTCGAACACATGCCCGCCCGCTGACGGGAAACTCGGGTTCAGCGCCGGCGGGTAGCGGTTGTCGGCGGCGTCCTCGCGCCAGCCCCGGTTGTCGAAGATAACGGCGGCGCCCTCCGGGTCGTCCAGCCGCGCCAGCTCGTTCGCCATGAACACGCCGCCCAGCCCCTCGTCGCAGAAGCGCCGCCCGGCGCCGTCCGCGAGCAGCGACACGGCGGCAAGCGCATCCAGCGTCGGATAAGGCCAGAGCCTGTCGTTCTCGAAGGCGTCCAGCCCGAGCAGGTGGCCGTAGAAGCGGTCCATGCCGACCGTCGCCGCGCCCGCCGCCGCCGCCATGGCGACGCCGTCGCCGCGCCCGCCGCCGGCGCCGCGCCGGAACAGCCGCTCGGGCCGGGGCGAGAGGTGGCGGCGGACCAGCTCCGGATTGTCCTGGAAGCCGCCATCGGCGATGAGCACGAAGCGCGCCCGCTCCACGCCGGCGGCGGTTGCCGCGCCCACAACCCTTCCGTCTTCGACCGCCAGCGCTTCGGCCGCGCAGCCGAGGCGCAGTTCGCCGCCGCTCGCCGCAAGGTTCCGCGTGAGCCGGCGCAGCAGCGCATCCGGCCCCCGCCCCTTCCAGTCGAGCCCGCCGCGCCGGCGGCGGGGCGGCGCCATCACCCAGCGCATGAACTCCGGCGCCCCGCCGCGCACGAAGGCCCCGCCTTCCGCGCGCAGCCACGCCAGCACCTTGCCGGCATCCTCCGCCAGAAGCGGCGCCAGCGCTGTCGCCGGCTCTTCGCCCTCGCCTGTCGCCTCCGAAACGGACGCGCAGATCTCCTCCGCCGTGCGGGTCATGTCCCTGAAGGCAACATGCAGCAGGCCGCCGGCAATGCGCGAGTTGCAGAAGTAGTCCGGCTCCCCGCCGCGCTCCAGCACCAGAACCGACAGCCCGCCCTCGGCGGCCCGGTTGGCGGCCGTCAGCCCCGCGAGGCCGCCGCCGACAACGATGAGGTCCCTGCCGCTCACTCCGGCAGCAGCATGTCGGCGATGATGATCGTCAACTCGACGAGCAGGCGGGTGACGAAAGCCAGACAGACGCCGGCCAGCGCTCCGGCCGCCATCCAGAACCAGTGCCAACCCTCGATTCCGATGCCGGCCGCGGCCGCCAGCACGGGAAGCAGCGCGGCGACCGGCGCCAGAATACGGCCGCGCCTGACGACGAAGCGCACTGTCGGGTAGCGGTCGATCACCCGCCCAGGCCGTGCGGGAGGAAATCCCAGCCGAAGATCGACTCGGCCGGGCCGGACTCGCCGACGAACGCGATATCCTCCAGCCACATCCGCTCGCGCCGCCCGCCCGGATAGTAGATATGCGTGGCGATGGCCATGCCGGCCTCGACCGCGAAATCGCCGGTGGCGCTGCCTTCGGCATCCGTCTCCTGGTCGAGATGGCTGAGGCCGAGGCCGTGGAAGAAGATCAGCGCATCGTCGGCGAGCGCGAGCCCGTGCTTGCGGAACACTGCGCGGCCGGCAGCCTGAAGCGCCGATATGCGCGCGCCGGGCGTCATCCGGGCTTCGATCTCCACCATCGCATCGGCGGTCGCGCGGGCGAGCGGCCTGGCCGCCTCCGCGCCTTCGGAGCCGACGATCCAGGTCTTGCCGCCGTCCCAGCAATAGACGTCCTTGGTTCCGTGGCAGTCGAACATAATCCGCATGCCGGCCTTCAGTTCGAAATCGCCGGTCTCGGCCGCGATGACGGCGACGGGGCTGTCGGAAGCGTTCGCCAGCACCATCGCTCCCGGATCGTGGACGAAGCCGCCGCGCGCGAGCGCCGCCCCGTGATAGGCGCGCAGCAGGTCGCGCCAGGTCATGCCGGGCGTCCATGCAGCGATGCTCTCCTCGATGGCGGCGCGATTGACGGCCGTGGCCGCCCGTATCAAACGGGTCTCCGCCCCGGTCTTGACACTGCGCGCCGACATGAGCAGGCCATAGCCGTCCTCGGCGGCGATGCCCGAGAGGCGCCCGCCGAGCCGGAGGTCGTCCACCGCGACCCGCTTGCCCGAGAGGCCCATATCGTCGCAGGCCCGTTCCAGCCCGGCCAGCATGTCTGGCGCATAGCGCCCGGCGGCGGCCGCGAACCATCCAGGCCTGTCATGCGGCGCCACGAACCTGTCGAGGTCCGCGGCCCCGCGCGAGGGCATGTCGAAGGGAAGCAAAATGGCCCGGTAGGGCCGGATATCCTCGATCCAGCCCGACCGGGCCACGAGCGCGCCAAGATAGTAGTCGGCCGTCACCAGCACCGGCGCTTCCGGCGCCTCGCGGGCCAGCACCACCGCCAGCGGGCGCGGCTCGTCGGATTTGTGCGCGGGCGGATTGAAGCCGGAGAGCCAATAGACATTATTGGGCGACGCCGCAATGACGGCATCGACACCGCGCCGGTCCATCAGGTGGAGCAGCCGGTCGAGATTGCAGAACCGCTCAGTCACGGGCGGGCGCCTCCGTTCCGCCTCAGGCGACGTCTTCGAACTGCTCGAAGAACCGGCCGGACAGGGTCTTCTGGTTCTCGTAGATGGAGCCCTGCTTCGGCGCGACCGGCAGCGGTATGCGCACGGGGGCAGCTTCCAGGCGCGGCTCCAGTGTCGGCATGCCCCTGCAGATCCTGGCGTCGAACCGCTCCAGCTTCACGCCCTCCAGGCCCATCAACGGCCATGCGTCGGCGGCGAAATAGCTGTAGAGCAGCAGTCGGCGCGGCCGGGCCGAGCGGTTGAGCGCCGAACCATGCACGGCCCGGACATGGTGCAGGGTGACGGTGCCGGCCGGCCCCGTCATCGGCACGGCGCGCTGATGACCGACATCGTGCTGTCCGGGGTCGATCCCGCCGCAGAACGCCCCGCGGCTGTGATGGTCGAACACCGGCCCCCGGTGCGAGCCCGGCACCGCCATCATCGGGCCGTTGTCCTCGTCCACATCGTCCAGATAGATGCCGACCGCGAGGCCCGTGTCGTTGGTGTGGGGGTAGAAGGCCCAGTCCTGGTGCCACTCCACCGCCGCGCCGAAATGCGCCGACTTCATGTTCAGCTTGCTGTTGTGGATGCGGATATCGGGGCCGAGCAGCGGCTCCACGACATCCAGCACCGCCGCCGAACGCATCAACCGGTCGAAGAACGGCCAGTGCTCGAACGGCGTCTTCAGCCGGCGCACGCGCGGCGCATCCGGCCTGTGGCTGTCCTCGAGGTCATAGCGGGCGTCCGACGCTTCCAGGCCACGCGCGCCCTCCACGGCAAGGTTCGCCTCGCGGCGCAGTTTCCCGAGCAGGTCCGCCGGCAGGGCGCCCGGCAGCACCAGATAGCCGGTCTCGCGAAATCGCCCGATCTGTTCCTGTGTCAGCGGCATGATGACGGCCTCCCCTTTCCTCCGCAGCCCGCGCCCCCGGCCGGAACGCGGACGCAAGCCTAACCCGCAAATTCGGGCGACGCAAAAAAGCCTCGTTGCTCCCCGGCAGGCGCAGATTGACCTCCATGCGCCCGGTGTCCATGCTGGCGGCAATCCCGTATCCGCCCGAAACCGAGGCCGCTTGCTCCATGCGTCTGCTCCTTCCCGTGCTCGCGGCCATGCTGGTCCCCGCGCTTGCCTTCGCCCAGGCCGACGATTCGGTGGTCGCCAAGGTGGGTAGCGCCGCCGTTTACAAGTCGGATGTGGACCGGCAGGCGGCCGAGATCGCGCAGACCATGCAGGGCGCGTCGCCGTCCAGGGTCTTCCGGACGGCGCGCGAGCGCGTCATCGACAGCATTCTGATTTACGACGCGGCCGAGGCCGCCGCATTCGACCGGCGCCCGGAGTTCCAGCGGGAGCTTGCCCGGCAGCGTCGCACGCTGCTGACCCAATATTACATGATCGACTATCTGCAAAACCGGATCGATGACGCCAGCCTCAAGGCGCTCTACGACGAGACTTATCCTGGCGGCAAGGGCAAGCTGGAGATAAGGGCGAGCCATATCCTGGTTGCGGATAAAGCCGCCGCCCGCGCCGTGATCGCCGAACTCGACAAGGGCGGCGACTTCGCTGCGCTCGCCGAACGGCACTCCATCGGCCCGAGCAAGTCGCGCGGCGGCGATCTCGGCGCCTTCGGCAAGGGAGCCATGATCCCGGCCTTCGAGAAGGCGGCGCTGGCGCTGGAGCCGGGCTCCTACACCGCGGAGCCGGTCGAGACGCGCTTCGGCTGGCATGTCATCCTGCTGCACGGGACCGACCGGCCCCCGGCGCCGGACTTCGCCCAGGTGCGCGGCCCGCTCGCGCGCCAGCTCGGCGAGCGCATCCTCCAGGAGCATCTGGACACGCTCCGCGCCAGCGCGGAAATAGAGCTGTTCAACGCCGACGGAACGCCGGAATCCCGCTAACCGCGGTTTCTCTTCCCGCGCCCGACCTGACCAACGTCATTCCGGCGGCTTCACAGCGCCACGATAACAACCACCGCCGCAATAATCGCCAGCACTGCGGCCGCCCCTATCGCGGAAAGCACGATTCCCGTTTTGTGATAACCGGACCTACCCCGGCGACCGGCGCCCGCCGCGGCGCATCGCGGACGGTTCGAGCCAAGGCCTCGATAATTTTCGTCCGTTCTTCCTCCAAGCGCACCAATTTCCGCAGATTCCGCCGTATCTGCGGAGCCTCGTCCATGGCTTCGCGCATCGCTTCCGACAAGCGGGCGTTCCTATTGCGATGGCCTTGGGCAGAAGGGCGGCGGGGGTGGCCCCGCTTCCACCGTTTCTGTTTTTGCGACGAGTTTTTCGAATGCACCCTGTCTGATCTCTCCGGACGTTAAGATATAATTTCTACTGCCCGTTCCGGACGCCGCTAGGCAAAGCAAGTCTGTCCACTGGCCGCGATAGTTTCCGGCCGGACCCGGCGCGGCGTACATATCGAGCCGAAAGTCGCGGGGGAACGCATTCGTCTCGGGATTGCGCTTCCGGGCGAGGTCGCTGTGGATAGTTTCGATCCGGTCCAGCACCTCGATCGCCTCGGCCGGGGTGAGCGGCGAATCGACCCAGCATCCTACGGCAATGTATGCTCCGCGATTGTACGAGGCATCGCTGGGTTTTGATACAACGGTATTCGGCATAGACCGTGGCTTCGGACGCTTCCGCCGGGACTCGGGAAAGGGCATAGGTTGGCTCGTTCGGTCTCGGAAATTTTTTCCTTTGGAACGATGTCGAGATTTGCCCGGAGGCGGTCGGGCAGACGCCGGTCATCGAGGGCCACACAATCGAGTCCGCCGAAGTTCTTGGGCGTCCCGCAAACGAAGAAAATGGGAGCCGCCGTCAAGTTGTAGCCCAACCCTTGATCCGCTCCCAGAACGTCGGGTGCACTCTCGGATACCCCCGCAACGCGCGGCCCGTTGCATGAGTGTATATCCACTGGACTACACACTTGACGGGTCTAACAATCGCGTTTCGCGACCCGTGTTTGCGCGCCGCCGTCCTTCCCGCGCTGCTCGATAAGGACATTACCGATGGTGAAACGGATATATTGAACCTGCGCCTTCGGGAACCGACGAAGCGCTGCCCGGGTCTGCGGAAAATGCGCCCGGAAGAACCGCTCCGGATCGAGATTGCGGTTCGGCGCCTTATCCCATTTCGTGGCTGCAAAAAGAAGGTTAATCCGGTTCATGCCTAAGTCCCGGATACGGTTGAGCAGGCAGCTGAATAGCATGTCTTCGTAGGGGTCCTGGTCCCGATCATCTCTCGATTCTGCTGAGCTTCCGGCGAGGTAGTGTTGAGTCGTATCGGCAACGAAGAGGAAGAGTTTTGTGACCGCTTTCGTCGTCAGGATATACTCCAGGTCTGGGGCCAATTGCGGCGCGTGGTCCGGTCGGTCGCTTTGCGGCAGAATCGCCTGGAAATGCTCGCCTGAAATCTCGACGAAGCTGAGTCTGACCGGCCGCCGATTCTGGCCAAACTCAACAAAGAAGGTCTGGAGCGTGCCTACCCGGGTGCGATCGGGAAACTCGCCACGATCGAACCGGAAACTCCAGTCTTGAAGGTCGGGATCATGATGTGCATTCCCGTCGCCGCTCCGGAAGGTGAGGTCTATCCCCTCGTCACGGTGAAGGCAGTGGATGATCGCATGCTGCAAGGTGGACTTCCCTGCGCCAACCGCACCGGCAGTGAACAGACAGTGGCCGCCCTTCGGCAATGGCGGCGCCAACCCCGAGTGGTCGCCGTCTTCGATACCAAACGGGAAGACGTCCGGTTTGGCCTCATCTTCTAAATCCATGTTACCTTCCTAATCGTATTGGGGGCGATAGAATGCAACGGACAGCGCCGGGGCGAGAATGTCGAGCAGAGCTCCCAGCACCACGGAAAGGATAATCGCCACCGGGCTTACCAGCTCCACGAAATTCCGCCAAGTGTATTTGAATTTACCGATTTCGTCGGCTTTGTCGTTGACTGCATAGAGCTGGAGCGGCGAGTTTGGAGACAGCCACCGATTGGTCTCGCTCCCGATCCATTTGAGATCGCGGCGCATAGCATCGGTATTTTTCCGCCGATAGTCCCTCTCGTCCACATGTCTCCGGTGGATTGCCCTCTTTTCCTCAATTCCGTTGTGCAGGTCCGGCAAGGCCCTGATGACCCCCCGCATCTGGCGCTCCTCGATGAGGTCCCGGATATGCTTCTCCAAACTTTCGGCATATTGCTCATGTTTGCGCATGAGCGCTTCCGGCGGCGGTGGCGCCAGATCGGTCGGGGTCGTGTCGAGCAGTTTTTCAATCCGCCTTAAATGCTGCTGGGCGCGCTCACCAAGACCGGGGTTGCGCGGGTCGGTGATCTGAACCTTAAGCTTTGTGATCTCATTTTCGACCTTTGCGATCTTCGTCAATTTCGATCTGATATTGCGGATGTTCGTCAATAATCTTGAGAGCTTGCGCGGTCTCTTGTTCGAATAGAAGCCATGCGTTATCCTGGATATTTCGTACGATATCGTCTTCGATAAGTCGTGAATAAAAGGCGTTAGTATTACTGACGAAGCTAAACACAAACACGATGAAAAATACGAGAAATGGTCCGGCCAAACCATCATGGTCGATCCGCGCTGACCTGATCTTGAAGTTAACTGCCAGAAGACCCAAGCCGATGATGGTAGCGATCAGGACGCTCATGTAGAGTGGTAAATCTTGCGAGAAGCCCAGATAGGTCGTGAATGCGCTGAAACCGGACGCCAACAACACGATGATTGCAAAGATAACATCGAAAAGGTGCCTCGCGGCGTTTCACGATCAGGATATTCAAGGTTCATCGGAGGCCCCGCCCTCGTCATCGGTGTCGGGAAACCTTCGACTGCATGTCGCCTAATCAGCGCAACAGCCGCCCGTCCTGAGATTGTCATGGTTTGAGACTAAACCAGCTTGGAACTGTTTCGCAAGCACAGCCGCCAGACGAGAGCCGACCTGGCCATGCTCTCATCGAAGCGCGCGGTTGACAACCTTTCGCGCTTCTTCGAACGTTGGCTCAGCGTGGTTGAGCGAGGACGATGATCGCACGGAAGAGCGGGCGCTTCGATGCAGACGCGCCGATGTCGCAATGAACACGATTTCCCCCCTTGCGCCCGGGCGCTTTCCCGACCTGCCGGAGATCGGCGGGGTGCGGGTGGCCGCTACCGATGCCGGCATCCGCTACGAGGGCCGCGATGACCTGCTGCTGGTTGCGCTTGCGCCCGGCACGGCCATCGCCGGCGCGCTGACCCGCTCGCTCACCGCCTCGGCGCCGGTCGAGTGGTGCCGGGAGGCGCTGGCCGGCGGGCGCGCGCGGGCGATCGTGGTCAACTCCGGCAATGCCAACGCCTTTACGGGCCGGCTCGGCAAGGCCGCCGTGGCGCGCACGGTGGCGGCTGCGGCCGCCGGGATCGGATGCGCCGAGCGCGAGGTGTTCGTCTCCTCCACCGGCGTCATCGGCGAGCCGCTGCCGGCCGAGCGCACCGTCGTCGAGAAGCTGCCGGGGCTTGTCGCGGCGCTGGCGCCCGGCGGGTGGCCCGCCGCGGCGGGCGCCATCATGACCACCGACACCTTCCCCAAGGGCGCGTCGGCGACCGCCAGGATCGGCGGCGAAACGGTGCGCATCGCCGGCATCGCCAAGGGGTCCGGCATGATCGCGCCGGACATGGCGACCATGCTCGCCTATGTCTTCACCGACGCAGCCGTGCCGCCGGACCTGCTGCAGAGGCTTACCGCCCGGGCCGTCGCGCGCAGCTTCAACGCCATCACGGTGGACAGCGACACCTCGACCAGCGACACGGTGCTGGTCGCGGCAACCGGGGCAGCCGGCAACCCCGAGCCCGACGCCGCCATGCTGCGCGGCTTCGCGCGCGCGCTGGAGGCAGTTTGCCGCGATCTCGCGCACCAGATCGTCCGCGACGGCGAGGGCGCCACAAAGTTCGTCGAGATCGCGGTTTCGGGCGCCGCGTCCGCGCGCGCCGCCCGGCGCATCGGCCTCGCGATCGCCAACTCGCCGCTGGTAAAGACGGCCATCGCCGGCGAGGACGCCAATTGGGGCCGCATCGTCATGGCGGTCGGCAAGGCCGGCGAGAAAGCCGACCGCGACGCGCTCCGCATCTCCGTCGGCGGCGTCGAGATCACCCGCGGCGGCCAGGTGGCGCCGGACTATGACGAGACGCCCGTCGCCCGGCATATGCGGGGCCAGGAGATCGGGATCGCGGTCGATGTCGGCGTCGGCCGCGGCAAGGCGGTCGTGTGGACCTGCGATCTGACCCACGGCTATATCGACATCAACGGATCCTACCGTTCTTGAGCGGCGTGCTGCTGGTCGTCGCCGCCGCCCTGGTGGACCGCGACGGGCGCGTCCTGCTGGCCGAGCGCCCCGAGGGCAAGGCGATGGTCGGGCTGTGGGAGTTCCCCGGCGGCAAGCCGGCGCCCGGCGAGACACCCGAAGCGGCCTTGCTGCGCGAGCTCAAGGAGGAGCTCGACATCGACACCGAAGCCTCCTGCCTGGCGCCGCTCACCTTCGCGAGCCACGCTTATCCCGATTTCCACCTGCTGATGCCGCTCTATGTATGCCGCGTCTGGCAGGGCGTTCCCCGGCCGCGGGAAGGCCAGCGCCTCGCCTGGGTCAGACCGCGCGAGATGCCGGGCTGGCCCATGCCTCCGGCCGACCGTCCCCTGGTCGCTATGTTGCGCGACCTGCTCTGACCGGGTCCGCCGGAGCGCCGGCGAGCAGGGCGCGGGCGGTGTCGCAATCGGCGGCGATCTGCGCCTTCAGCGCGTCGAGGCCGTCGAACCGGCGTTCCGGGCGGATGAAGTCCATCATCCGCACACGAAGCGCCCGGCCGTAAATATCCTCCGAAAAGTCGAAGATATGGACCTCGAAGGCGAGCCTTGCGCCGTCCACCGTCGGCCGGACGCCGAGATTGGCGACGGCGTCGCGCCAGACCCATCCGGCCGCCTCCTCCAGGCCGGCGCTGACGGCATAGACGCCGCGGGCCGGAACCAGCAGGTCGCCGAGCCCGAGATTGGCGGTCGGGAAGCCGATGGTGCGCCCAAGGCGCCGGCCGGCCTCGACCGGACCCTCGATCTCCCAGGGATGGCCGAGCAGCTTCGAGGCCTCGCCTGGGCGGCCGGCGGCCAGATGTTCGCGCACGCGCGTCGAGGAGAACCCGATGCCGTCCGGCGCGATCACATCCGGCATGACGGTGACGGCGAAGCCGTATGCGCCGCCGAACGCGGCCAGGTCCTCCGGCCTGCCGGTCCGTCCCCGGCCAAATCGGAAATCGTCGCCGACAACGGCGTGCGAGACGCCGAGTCCCCCGGCCAGCACCTCGCGGGCGAAGGACTCGGGCGTCCGCGCCGCCATGGACTCGTCGAAGTCCAGCACATAGAGCAGGTCGAGGCCAAGCGGCTCCATCTGGTAGATCTTGCCCTGCAGCGAAGTCAGCCTGAAGGGCGGGTCGTCCGGGCGGAAATAGCTTCGCGGATGCGGCTCGAAGGTGAGCGCCGCGAGCGGGGCGCCGCCGGCGAGTTCCCGGCAGGCGGCCAGCACCGCGCGGTGGCCGCCATGCACGCCGTCGAAATTGCCGAGCGCCGCGACGGCGCCGCGCGCATCCTCGGGCAAGCCGGAGAATTGCCGGAAAACCTGCATCCAGCCTCAGCCGGCAGCAGGTCGGAACGGGAGCGCGGAACCGGAGGTCATAGTGTGGCAGCAGGTGGCGGAAGCGCCCTCTATAGCCGAGCGCCGCCCTCTGCGAAAGGCCGGCCTTTCCCCGGCAGCGGTGCACCGACAAGGTTTGCGGGACTTGCTTTCGGCCGCGCCGATGCCGGACAATGGCGCCTCGGGAGCACATCGCCATGTATGAGAAGACGACCGCCAAGGTGCGCGTGCGCGTTCGGCCCGAATATCAGGAAGGCCATTCCGATCCGGCGGAAGGGCGCTACTTCTGGGCCTATCACATCGAGATCGCGAATGAGGGCGATTGCACCGTGCAACTGCTGTCGCGCTACTGGCGGATCACCGATGCGCTCGGGCGCGCCGAAGAGGTGCGCGGCCCGGGCGTCGTCGGCAAGCAGCCCGTGCTGGGGCCCGGTGAGAGCTTCGAATATTCCAGCGGCGCGCCGCTGCCGACCGCGTCCGGCTTCATGGTCGGGCAATATCTGATGGTGCGCGAGGACGGCGAACGGTTCGCGATCGACATTCCGGCCTTCTCGCTCGATAGCCCCTGGTCGGTGGAGTCGATCCACTGAGCCGTCCCTGCGCGTCATGATCGACGTCCGACCGGTCTTTTTCATCATCGGCTGGTTGCTGGTCATGCTCGCCGGGGCCATGCTGCTGCCCGCCGCTGTCGAGGCGGGCCAGCCGGCGCCGGAATCGGCCGTGTTCCTGACCGGCGCGGCGATTACACTCTTCGTCGGCGGACTCCTGGTCGCCGTTTGCCACTCCGCGCGGCGGAGCGCGCAACTGCATCGCTATCTCACGCTGCGCCAGTCCTTCCTGATGGCGGTATTGAGCTGGGTGGTGATCGGCGCGTTCGCCGCCCTGCCGCTGCTGCTGCTTTCGGATATCGACCTTGGCGTGACGGATGCGATGTTCGAGGCGGTCTCGGGCATCACGACCACCGGCTCGACCGTGCTCACCGGGCTCGACGGCATGGCCCCCGGCATCCTGCTCTGGCGTGCCCTGCTGCAGTGGCTCGGCGGCATGGGCATCATCGTCACCGCCATCGCGATCTCACCGCTGCTCCGGGTCGGCGGCATGCAGATCTTCCGGATCGAGTCGAGCGACCGGTCCGAGAAGGTGTTGCCGAGAGCCGCGCAGATCGCAGGCTATATCGGCGCGATCTATCTTGCCCTGACCATCGTGCTGACCGGAGCCCTCTATGCGGCGGGGCTCGGCGTCTTCGATGCGGTGGTCCATTCGATGACGACGATCGCGACGGGCGGTTTCTCGACCCTGGACGGTTCCGTCGGCGCGTTCCGCAACCCGGCCGTGGAATGGATCGTCATCGCCGGCATGATCGCCGGGTCGCTGCCCTTCGTTCTCTATATCCAGATGCTGCGCGGACGGGGCGCGAGGCTGCTTTCCGACAGCCAGGTGAGAGCCTTTTTCGGCATCCTCGGCGTGTCGGTGGCCGTGCTCACCGCGGCCCATGTGACGGTGAACGCCGTGGATCCGCTTGAGGCGCTGCGGCAGGTGGCCTTCAACGCCATCTCCTATTTGACGGGGACCGGATATGTGAGCGCCGACTTCGCCGCATGGGGCGGCTTCGCGCCGGCCGCCCTGTTCTGCCTGATGTTCATCGGCGGCTGCGCCGGCTCGACCACTTGCGGGATCAAGGTGTTCCGCCTCCAGGTGCTTTTTGCGGAGGCGCGCGCCCAGATCGGCCGGCTGCTCCACCCCCACGGCGTCTATGTGCCCCATTACAGCGGCAAGCCGATCCCGGCGGCGGTGGCCACCTCGGTGACGAGCTTCGTGTTCCTCTTCATCGCCGCTTTCGCCGCGATTACCGTGGCGCTCGGCATTGCCGGCCTGGACCTGGAGACGGCCGTGTCCGGCGCCGCCGCCGCGATCGCCAATGTCGGCCCCGGCCTCGGGGAGGTCATCGGCCCAAACGGCAATTTCTCCTCCCTCAACGACCCGGCCAAATGGGTGCTGGTCTGCGGCATGCTCCTCGGCCGCCTCGAAGTGCTGAGCGTCCTGCTCCTCTTCACGCCCCGCTTTTGGCGGTCGTGACAGGGGGCGATTGGATCCCATGCGGAACCGATATACGGTTCACCGTGAGATGCGCTTGACAAGGCGGCCCCTCGAGAGGACGCTGCCAGTATCGGCACTGCATATTTGACTACAAATCGCGGAGGCGCAGGAGCACGACCATGGACGAAAAGCTGAATGCCTTGATCGAAGCAGCAAAGTCTGTGGAGATGACTCGCCAAGACATCGAACGACAAAGGGAGAGTTTTGCGTACGGCAATACAAACATCGAAAACAGAAGAATCACCAAGAAAACCATAGCCGAAGCTGCGAATAAGCTGAGGGAGAGCGGTGAATATTAGCCGATGGTCGGTGATTTTGAGCAACGAACAGAGCCAACCGGAACGGGAGGAACTTGTCACCGATCCGGATGAAGTTGCGAAGATTGAAGCTGAAAACGGCCTCCGCTAAACGAAATTTGTTGTAGATACAATAGAGCAACACCTGAAAGCCGGCACAGCATTTTCCTTGAAGCCTTCCCTTATTTCGGAATTGAATCGACTAGCTATTCAAGGATTATTCCAATTACCGGGCAGCTTTAGACCAGCCGAAATAAAGATTACGAATAGCAAGCATGTTCCTCCACCACCTGAAGATGTATATAGGTTGGTTGAAGAAATGTGCGAATATATGAATGACAATTGGAACCAATATGCGTGGCATCTAGCGGCGTATTTGATGTGGCGTCTCAATCGGATTTACCCATTTGAATATGGAAATGACTGCACTTCCCGCGCCATTTCCTATATCGTTCTGTGCCCGATAATTGGCCACAGGTTGCCAGGAAACAAGACGATCCCAGAGGTCATCTCCGAAAAGAAACGACCGTATTACGATGCAATCGACAAAGCCGACGCTGCTGCGAAACGGGGCAAAATCGATGTGACTGCCATGGAGGCCGTTCTCAAGGACGCTTTCGCAATCCAACTCGCAGATTTCGCGGACACAGTTACAGGCGGCCATTTGTCCAGCAATGCGGGACCGGGATCCGACCAGGGAAAGCAGCAGCGGCCGCGTTGGACCGCACGGCTGTATGAACACTACAATAACCATCCATTTTGGTACTGGATAGTTGCAGTTATTCTCGCTGTCGCCGGTGTCCCGGTCACCGTCGTGTGAGAATACATCGACGCGCAGCCTCCGAGCGCGCGCGGCTACGGGTTCCGGGAATCACTGGATGACGGGTGGCCGTCCCGCCGCCAAGGCCTCCCATTCCCACCCTTCCTCGCCGACCCGCTTTACGGCGGCGGAAACATCTGTAGCCTCCGCGGGGCGCGAGGGCGGGAGGGAGACGGATGGCGTTCGAAATCGTTCCGAGCGGGGATGCGTTGGGGGCCGAAGTCCGGGGTGTGGACCTTTCGGCGCCGCTGGATGCCGACGCCCTGGAGCGCGCCTGGTCCGACCATCTGGTGCTGCTGTTCCGGGACCAGACGCTCGCCGACGAGGACCTGCTGGCGCTCGCGGAAGCGATGGGCGGAGCCCAGGAGGCCGGGTCGCGCTCCTACTACCTCAAGGGCGGCTACGGGGTGGAGACCGGGCGCGTCAGCCGCCTGCCCGGCATCTCTATCGTCTCCAACCTCGACGAGACCGGCAAGCCGGCCAGGCGCCATGCCGGCACCGGCAGCCAGGAGCTCACCTGGCACACCGACAACTCCTATGTCGAGCAACCGCCCAAGGGCTCCGTCCTGTATGCGCACAAGGTGCCCGTGAACGGCGGCGGCGACACCTCCTTCGCCAACCAATATGCCGCGTATGAACGCCTGCCGGAGGCGACCCGCCGACGCCTGCCGGGCCTTACCGTCCGGCACGATTCCTCGCGCAACACCGCCGGCGGCCTCCGCCCCACCGTCACGGCGCCCGCCTCGCGGGACGAGGTGTCCGGCCCGGTCCATCCGCTGCTGCGCCGCCATCCGGTCACCGGCCGCGCGGCGCTCTATCTCGGCCGCCGCTACAAGGCGCCGTCGAGCCATGTTGTCGAGTTGGGCGAGGCGGAGAGCGAGGCGCTGCTGGACGAACTCTGGGCGGCTGCGACCGATCCCGGAATCGTCTGGACCCATGTCTGGCGGCCGGGCGACGTGCTGATCTGGGACAACCGCTGCACCATGCACAGCCGCACGGAGGTCGATCCGACCCAGCCCCGCGTACTGCACCGGACGCTCATCCGGGGAGAGCGCCCACTCGCGGCCTGAGGCCGGGCGCCGGGAGCCGGAGGCATGGAGAACAAACCGTCCTTCACCGTGATCGGCGCCGGCATGGTCGGCGTCTGCTGCGCCCTGCATCTCCAGAACAAAGGCTTCGATGTCGCGCTGGTGGACCGCGGCGGGCCGGGCGAGGAAGCCTCGTTCGGCAATCTCGGCGGCTTCGGCGTGGCGTCCTGCCCGCCGGCCGCCATGCCGGGCGTGCTTCGGAAAGTGCCCGGCATGTTGCTGGATGCGGAGGCCCCGCTGAAGCTTCGCTGGGGTCACGCCATCAGGGCCCTGCCCTGGTTCCTGCGCTTCATCGCCAATGCCGGCCGGGACCGGGCGGAAGCGAACGCCGCCGCCCGGCAGAGCCTGCTGGACAAGGTACATGAGGCGGTCGATCCGCTAATTGCCGACGCCGGCGCGCAACGCCTGATGAGCCGCACCGGGCTGATGTTCACCTTCGAGAGCGAAGAGAGCTTCCGGGCCGCCTCCTATGCCTTCGACCTGCGCCGGCGCAACGGCGTGCGGATGGACCTGCTCGACGGCGACGAGGCGCGCCAGGTGCAGCCCGCGCTCAGCCCCGCCGTGGTCCGGGCCTACCGCGTCGCCGACTTCTCGCACACGGTCAATCCGCTCGCCCTAGTGCAGGCGCTGGCCTCTCTGTTCGAACGGCGCGGCGGCCGGCTGGAGACGCGGACGGTGCGCGGCTTCGACATCGGCCCGGATGGCGTGCGCGCACTCAGGACCGACCGGGGCGACATGCCGGTCGAGCATGTCGTGGTGGCGGCCGGCGTCTGGTCCGGGCGGCTCGCGGCCATGCTCGGCACGCGCGTCCCGCTGGAGGCCGAGCGCGGCTACCACGCCATGTTCCGCGACACCGATGTCGCCATGAACGGCGGCATCATCTCCGCGGACCGGCATGTCGCGGTGACGCCGATGGCGGAAGGCGTGCGCGTCGGCGGTGTCGCCGAGTTCGCGCCCCCGGAGGCGCCGCCCGACGCCCGAATCGCCGCGCGGGTGCGCCGCCACGGGGAGGCGTTGTTTCCCGGCCTGAAGGGAGGGCGTGTCACGGAATGGGTCGGGCCGCGCCCCTCGCATCCGGATTCGAAGCCGGTCATCGGCCGCGCGCCGCGCTTCCCGAATGTGCTGTTCGCCTTCGGGCACGACCATCTCGGCCTTACCATGGGCGGCATTACGGGCAAGCTGATTGCCGAACTCGCCGCCGGCAGCCCGCCAAGCGTGGACCTCGCGCCCTTCCAGCCCGACAGGTTCTGAACTGCTGGCGCTCCGCGGAAGGGCGGGGCAAACGGGAAGAGGAAGCCATGGAGCACAACTGGGATTTCTACGCCGTCTTCATCGGCTACGAAGGATGGTGGCTAAAGGGCCTGCTGGTCACGCTGGTCTATGCGACCGGTACCGTGGTTGGCGGCCTCGTTATCGGCGTCGTATGCGGCATGGGCCTGCTCGCCAACCGCTGGTGGTTGACAGCCCCGATCCACGTCTATGTGGAGCTGTTCCGCTGCACGCCGGTGCTGGTCCAGATCATCTGGTTTTTCTTTGCCCTGCCAATCGTCATCCAGGTCGATCTGCCGGGCTGGCTGGCCGCCGGGATCGGACTCACGCTCTATATGGGCTGCTTTGCGACCGAGATATTCCGGGGCGGCATCATCTCCATCGACAAAGGGCAGTGGCAGGCGGCGCGGGCCATCGGCATGACCTACCCGGAGATGATGCAGCATATCATCCTGCCGCAGGCGATCCGCCGTATGGTGCCGCCCTTCGTCAATCAGTCGGTCATCCAGTTCAAGAACACCGCACTCCTCTATGTCGTCGCGGTTCCGGACATGATGTACACCGGCTATCTGGTGGTGGCCGACACCTACCGGCCCCTGGAGGTCTATACGGGCGTCGCCTTCGCCTATTTCCTGCTGCTCTACCCGATCACGCAGTGGGGCAAGCGTCTGGAGGCCCGTCGTGACCGATAGTCCGGAAACGGAGGCTGGCAAGGGCGGGCGCCCGACGCTCTCGCTCCGCAGTCTCCGCAAGAGTTACGGCCCGGTCGAGGCGGTGCGCGGCGTCTCGCTCGATGTCCATGCGGGCGAGGTGGTGGTCATCATCGGCCCGTCCGGCTGCGGCAAGTCCACGACGCTGCGCTGCCTCAACCTCCTGGAGGAGCCGACTGGCGGCACACTGCGCGTCGGCGACCGCGAGCTGGATTTCGCCGACCGCCGCAGCCTGCCCACCGGGCGCAGCCTCGCCCGGTTTCGCGCGCGTTTCGGGATGGTGTTCCAGCAATTCGACCTGTTCGCCCACAAGACCGCACTGGAGAATGTGGCGATCGGCCTTGTCGTGGTCCGGAAGAAGCCGAGGCCGGAGGCGCAGCGCCTCGCGCTCGACCACCTTGCCCGCGTCGGGCTGTCGGGAATGGAGGACCGGCTGCCGCGCGAACTGTCCGGCGGCCAGCAGCAGCGCGTCGCCATCGCCCGCGCGCTCGCCATGACACCGGAGGTACTGCTGTTCGACGAGGTGACCTCAGCCCTCGATCCGGAACTGGTCGGCGAGGTGCTGAGCGTGATGAAGGGGCTGGCGGGCGACGGTGCGACCATGGTGGTCGTGACCCATGAAATGGCCTTTGCGCAGGATGTTGCGGACCGGGTGATCTTCATGGACCAGGGCGAGGTGATCGAGGAAGGTGGCGCTGAAGAGGTGCTCGCCAACCCGCGGAACCCCCGCACAAGGAGCTTCCTCGCCCGCTTCCGCCGCCAGGAGGCGGACGGGTAGAAAGCCCCGCAGCCGTTTCCGCCAGGCGGGTTATTCGAGCAGCAGTGTCCGGTATTTCGCCAGCCGGTCGGGAGCGACCGCAACGCCAAGGCCGGGCCCGTCCGGCACATGCACCATGCCGTCCCGGACCGGGAACGGCTCGGTCAGGATGTCCTCCTCGAGATAGTAGCTCGACATGTAGAACTCGCAGCCGAGATGCAGCTCCGGCAGGGCCGCCATCAGATGCGCGCCCGCCGCATGGGCGACGCCGGTCTCGAACATGCAGCCGCCATAGACGTCAATGCCGCCCAGGCGCGCGATCGCCGCCACTTCGAGGGCGCGCCTTATGCCGCCCGACTTCATGATCTTGAGGGCGAAGATGTCGGCCAGCCGCATCGACACCCCCTCCAGCGCCTCGCGCGGATCGAACACCGATTCGTCCGCCATGACGGGCGTGTCGAGGGCGCGGGTTATCTCCGCAAGCGCGGCGCGCTCGTGGCGCCTGACCGGCTGCTCGATGAAGGCGAGCGCGAAGGGCTCGAGATCCCGCAGGGTGCGGATCGCGTCCACGGGCCGCAGGCCCTGATTGTAGTCGATGCGGATGCTGAAAGCGTCGCCGTAAAGCGTGCGGAGCTTCTCCAGCCGCATTCGGTCGAAGGCGTGGTCCCGGAAGCCGGTCTTGACCTTGAGGATGCGCACGCCGTCGGCGGCGATGCGGGCGATGTCGTCGAGGTCGGCGTCGAAATCGGGGTTGGCGACGGAGAAGCTGAGCGGGACGGCGTCGCGGTGGCGCCCGCCCGCCAGCTCCGAAACCGACAGGCCGCTCGCCTGGCCGGCAATGTCGAGCAGGGCGGTCTCCAGCGCGGCCTTCGCCTCCGGGCAGCCGACCACCACCCTGTCCGCCATCTCCATGAGCTTCCCGACCTGCACCGGGTCCTCGCCGAGCAGGTGCGGGCGCAGATGGACATGCAGGGCGGCGGCGTTCGCCTCGGCAGTGCCGGTGAAGACGGGCCATGGCGACGCCTCGCCCCAGCCGGTGAGGCCGCCGTCGGTCCACGCCTCCAGCAGCACGCTGTTGACGCCCGAGACATCGCCGCTGCCGTGGGAGTGCACCGCCTGGACCGGGATATCCACGATATGGACCCGCATCCCCGCGATCGCCTGCCGGCTGCCGGGCCCCGTCATGCAAGCCGCCCTCCGCCCGAACGCTGCAACGCCCGCATCCGCAAGCGCCCGCTCCATGCACCGTTCCGTACAGGGGCCGGAACGGCGGGTCAAGGCGCCGACCCGGTTCGGGACATGGCGGGCCGCCGCTTCCCGCGCCGGCCCTGCGGTGGCCGGACAAGCGCCTTGCGCGGCGGCAGGCGGCGGGCGAGTATCGCACCCCTGCCGCGATCGGAGCGGCCGGCATCTGCACCGCAAGGGAAGGAGAAACCCATGAAGAGGCTTTTCAACGGACTGGTATCGGCGCTCATGGCCGCGGCGCTTCTGGTCGGGGGCGCGACCGCGGGCCAGGCGGAATCCACCTGGGAGCGGATCAAGAGCAGCGGCGAGGTCAAGTTCGCCGTGTTCAACTATCCGCCCTATTTCGTGAAGGACAAGGACACCAACGAATGGGGCGGCGCGCTCGTCGAAATGGCGAAGGACGTGGCCGGGGAGCTCAAGGTCGATCTGAACATGGTCGAGGTCGGCGGCTGGAGCGAACTGGTGCTCGCGATTTCCTCCGGCAAGGTCGATTTCGCAGCCGGCATGCAGGCGACGCCGGTGCGCGCCACCGCCATAGACTTCGCGGGCCCAATCTACTGGATCGAGTGGGTGACCGTGAACAACAAGGACTTTCAGGGCAAAAACTGGGCCGACTACAACAATCCCGACGTCAAGGTCGCGGTGATGACCGGCACCTCCGACCAGTTGCTGCTGGAGAAATGGGCGCCCAAGGCGACGCAGGTCCAATTCAAGGAGTTCTCGCAGATCATCCTTGCGGTCAAGTCCGGGCGGGCCGACGCCTTCACCACCACGGTGCTTTCCAGCATGATCGCCAAGGAGAGGAATCCCGAGCTCGGGACCTTCAACAATCCGAAGCCGCGCGCCGCCTTGCCGGGCTATTTCGGCATCCGCAGCGAGCTGGACGCCACCTTCAAGAAGTTCCTGAACTGGTGGGCGGAGTGGAACAACCTTCTGGGCCACAATGAGCGGCGGATGAAGGAGGCGATGCTGAAATACAGCGAGATCACGGAAATCCCGGACACGGTGTCCTTCTCGCCGTAATCCGGCCGGCGGCTCATACGCGCGAAAGGCGCGCCCAGGCGGCCTCGTCCGGGGGCAGGCCGACGCGGAAGCGGCCCGGCAGGTTCGGGAAGCTGCGGACCCAGAGGCCGCGGCGGGCGAAGCGCCCCGCCCCGCCCTCGCCGGCGACGAAACGGAACAGCGACGTGCCGCCCAGCAGCTCGAAGCTGCGCGCGGTCAGCGCCTCGTCGAGCCGGGTCACCGCCCGCTTGAGCCGGGTCCGCGTCTCCACGGCCCATGCCTCGTCCCGATAGGCGCGCCGGCCGATTGCGAGCGCCGGGCCGGAGACGGGCCAGGGGCCGAGCCGGACCTCCAGCCTGTCCAGCAGCTTGTCGGGGCCGAGGGCGAAGCCGAGCCGCAGCCCCGGCAGGCCATAGAACTTGCCGAAGGACCGCAGCAGCACGACATGCTCATGGCCCGCCAGCGAGAGGCCGGGCGCGGCATCGACGAAGGATTCGTCCACGATCAGCAGGCCGCAATCGACCGCGAGGAGCGCGTCGGGGGGCCAGCAGCGGCCGTCCGGATTATTGGGATTGACCACGACCAGCACCTGGGCCGGCTCCGGCTCCGCGACCCGGCGGACTCGATGGCCCGCCGCCTCCCATGCCGGCGCGTGTTCGCCATAGGTCGGAGAGACGACCGCGACATCGCCGGGGGGAAGGAGGTGCGGCAGGTGCTGGATCGCCGCCTGCGCGCCCGCCGCGGGCAGCGCCCGCCGCGCGCCGAATGACTGCGCGGCGGCGGCGGCGAGATCGGCAAGCCCCTCTTCCGACGGCAGTCGGGTCAGGGCTTCCGGCGGCAAGGGCGGAACGGGCCAGGGCCAGGGATTGACGCCGGTGGAAAGGTCGATCCAGCCGCCGTCCGGCTCGCCGAACGCCGCGCGCGCCCGGCCCAGATCGCCCCCGTGCTGCCGTCTCACGCGGCGGCGAGCGCGCGCTCGACGAAGTCCAGCCGGTCCTGGCCCCAGAAGATTTCGCCGTCCACCACATAGCTAGGAATGCCGAACACGCCGCGCGCGAGCGCCTCGTCCGTGTTCGCGCCGAAGCGTTCCAGCGTCTCGGTATCGTCGGCCGCGCGCAGCAGGATGTCGCCCGGCAGGCCGCATTCCTCGCAAATGGCCGTCAGCACTCCCTTGTCGGCAATGTCCCGGTCCTCGGCCCAGACGGCGCGCGGCAGCGCCAGCACGAGCGGGGCGACATCCGCGCCGAACCGGTCGGCCGCGACGACAACGCGCGCCGCCAGATGCTGCGAGACGGGGTAGTGGCGGGGGTCGTCCGAGAGCGGCAGGCCGTAGAACGCCGCCCAGCGCTCCATGTCGCGCTTGCCGTAGGCGCGGTGCAGCTCGGAACGCTCGGGCGGGTCGTCCCTGCCGATCAGCCTGAGCATCATCTCCCTCAGATCGACCGGGTGGTAGGAGATGCGCGCGCCGCGCCTCCCGGCGATCTCCTCGAGCCGGCGCTGGCCGAGATACACCCAGGGCGAGTTCATGCAGAAGAAGTAGTCGATGGTCTTCCCGGCCATCGGCGCTCACGCCTCCCCGGGCAGCGCGATGGGTTCGGTCTCGCCCGCCAGCGCCCGGGCGAGGAAGTCCAGCCGGTCCTGGCCCCAGAACGGCTCGCCGCGCCACACATAGGTCGGCGCGCCGAAGACGCCGGCGGCCTTGGCCTGTTCGGTCTGCGTCCTGTAACGGTCCTGCGCCGCCGCGCCGCCAGCCGCCGCCAGCAGGTCCGCGCCGTCGAAGCCGGCCGCATCGGCGATGGCGGCGAGGTCCCCGTCATCGCCGATATTGCGGTCCTCGGCCCACACGCCGCGCATCAGCGCGCCGGCGAGCGCGGCCGCGTCGAGGCCGCCCATGACGGCCGCCACCACCATGCAGTTCGCCCGGTCCGCCGGGGCCGGGAAATATTTCGGATGCAGGTTGAGGTCCGCGCCGCGCCGCGCCCGCCAGCGCTGCAGCTCGACCAGGCGGTAGGCCCGGCGCTGCGGGGCCCGCAGCGGCAGGGGAAGCCCGCCGGAGACCGAGAACACGTCGGAGAGGTCCACGGGCAATATGTCCGCGGCCACGCCGTTCCCGGCGCAGAGCGCCAGCGCTTTGTCATGGCCGAGCCAGGTCCAGGGCGAGGCCATGGTGCAGTAGTAGGAAAGACGATCGTCCGGCATGGGATCGGTGCTCCGGTTTCAGGCGTGGAGTCGCGAAGGCCGGGGGGCCGCCGGTTCGACAATCGGCGCGGTCCGTGCCATTTTCCGCTCCTCCCGCAAGGCGGCCGCAGTCTGTCTGCAAACCGCGCCGCATTCAAGACGACGGACCGCCATGACCGACGCTCCCGAGCTCACCGTCTATATCGACGTGAAGAGCCCCTACGCCTATCTCGCCATCGGCCCGACGCGGAAGCTCGCGGCGGAATTCGCCATCGCGCCGGTCTGGAAGTCCTATACGCTGGAAATCCCGGATTTCCTGGGCGCGGTGGAGACGCGCAACCCGCACCAGTGGCGCCGCGTACTCTACAGCTACATGGACGCAAGGCGGCTCGCGAACCGGGTCGGGCTGACGGTCCGCGGCCCGCAGAAGATCTTCGACAGCTCCATCGCCCATATCGGCATGTTGCGCGCCCAGGACAGCGGGCGGTTCGAGCCCTATATCGACCGCGTGTTCGAGCGCTTCTGGAAGCGCGAGCTCGAGATCGAGGACCCCGCCGTCATCGCTTCGGTGCTGGAGGAAGCGGGCGCGCCCGGCGCGGACTTCGCCGAGTGGGCGGCGGACGAGGGCCGCCGGCGCCACGACGCCGGGCAGCGGGAAGCGGAGGCGCGCGGCGTGTTCGGCGTGCCGAGCTACCTCTTCAGGGAAGAGTTGTTCTGGGGCGGGGACCGCCTCGGCATGTTGCGCGACCGGATTGCGGAGGCTCTCGCCAGTTGATCGAACTCTGGATCCCGGTCACGATCCTCGCCGCCTTTTGCCAGAATCTCCGAAGCGCCGTCCAGAAGCACCTGAAGGGGGCGCTCTCGGACACGGGCGCGACCTTCTCGCGCTTCGGATACGGCTTCCCGGTGGCGTTGGCGTATGCGCTGGCGCTGCATTACGGCGCCGGCATGGCATGGCCCGAGCCCAATCTCGACTTCGTCGTTTACGGCCTCATCGGCGGCGCGACCCAGGTGGGCGCGACCTTCTTCCTGGTCTGGCTGTTCTCCTTCCGCGACTTCGCGGTCGGCACCGCCTATTCCAAGACCGAGACCGTGCAGGCGGCGCTGTTCGGGCTGGTCATACTGGGCGACGGCGTGGGCCTCGCGGGCGGCGTCGCGATCTTCGTCAGCCTGATCGGGGTCATGCTGCTCTCGACCGCCAGGAGCGGGATCGAATGGCGCAAGCTGCTGCTCGGCTGGACGGACCGCACGGCGGTGATGGGCATGTTTTCGGGCACACTGTTCGCCGTCTCGGCCGTCTGCTACCGGGCGGCGTCGCTCTCCCTCGGGGACCCGGCGGACCCGGACGGGCCGGGCTTCCTCATGCAGGCCGCGTTCGCGCTCGCCGCCGTCACCTTCGCCCAGACCGTCGGCATGGCGGCCTGGATGCACTGGCGCGAGCCCGGCCAGATCCGCGCCGTGCTCAAGGCCTGGCGCTGGGCCGGTCTCGCGGGCCTTGCGGGCGTCGTCGGCTCCATCGGCTGGTTCACCGCCATGACGATCCAGAACGTCGCCTATGTCCGCGCGCTCGGCCAGATCGAGCTGGTCTTCACCTTCGCCGCCGGCATGTTCATCTTCAAGGAACGCAGCTCTCGCCTGGAGGTCGCCGGCATCCTCCTCGTCGTCGCCGGCATCCTCATACTGGTGAGCGGGTGAGGCGCCCTTGCCGGGCTGGCCGGATCGATCCTAGTCTTCGGCCCGGTCGACGGAAGGGACGGTCCATGAACCCGATGGAGGGCAATTGACCTCGTTCATACAGATATGAGACGGCCCGCCAGCCGAAGGAAGTAAACGCCCGGACCCGGCTGTCGGCGACTCGCGCCGGGCAAGGCCGTTTCTGAAATGGGCCGGCGGCAAACGGTTTCTCGTTCCCGAAATCGCGAAGCGCCTGCCGGGAAAATTCCGGGACTACCGGGAGCCGTTTCTCGGCGGCGGCGCCCTGTTCTTTGCGCTCGCTGACCGGCTCGACCGGGCGCATCTCTTAGACATCAACATCGACCTGATGCTGACCTGGAAGGCGGTCCAGAGCCGCTCCGAAGAGCTGATCGACGCCCTGGAAGGCCATGCGCCGAGCCATTCCCGGAGCTATTACGCCGATATTCGCGACATCTATAACCGCAAGCATGAGCGGGATCCGGTCGCCATCGCCGCGCAGTTCATCTACCTGAACAAGACCTGTTTCAACGGCCTCTACCGGGTCAACAAGTCGGGGCGGTTCAACGTCGCCGTAGGCAGCCACAAAACCCGACCGTCTGCGACGCCGACAATCTGACCGCCGTGTCGCGGGCCCTGGCGAAGGCGGACCTCAATTCCGGTCTTTCGAGCGGATCGACCCACAGCCGGGCGATCTGGTTTATTGCGACCCGCCCTATGACGGAACCTTCCCCGGATACGCGGAACGCGGATTCGACGAGGCTGCGCAGAGACGGCTTGCCTCCATTTGCGCCGCGTGGCGGGCGGGAGGCGTTTTCGTCGTCGTTTCCAACAGCGATACGCCCTTTGTCCGGACCCTTTACAGGAATTTCATCCTCCGCGAAGTCAGCGCGCCGAGACACATCAACAGCGACGGCGGCGGCCGCGGCCCGGCCGCCGAATTGCCGGTTGTCGGATGACCCGCGGCCCCTTCACAGGAGCCGCCGGTCCGGAAAACGGATGGAAGGTGCGGTTGCCGACATGCTCGACGAGCGCGGCTATGTTTTCGTGGACCGCTTCAGGTTCTTTCCGGCCCGTATTCTCGAACAGACGGTCTATACCCGCCAATGCGTTGTCGGGACCGATATTTACGGCAGAACGCGGCGTGTGGATGCCATCCTCCACCACCCGTTGCGCTGGCCCGATTACCTTGTCGTGCAGTGCAAGTGGCAGTCGGTCGGAGGCAGCGTGGAGGAGAAATATCCGTTCGAGGCGCTGTTTGTCGCCGGCGGCGGATTCGATACGGTGATCGTGCTGGACGGCGGCGGCTACTCGGAAGGCGCGAGAAACTGGCTTACCGGCCGGGTCGGCTGCTGGCGGCGGTGGACCGGGGCGGATTCGCGCGATTCGCCCGGGCGAGGCTGTAGGCGGTGGCGGACTGCCCGCGCCATAGCGGCCAGAGTAACGAAGCCGAACGCCGGGCTCTCGACGGCGTTATGAAGCGAATCGACAACAACCAGTCGGGCGCCGGACGGCGCAAATGCCCCTATTGCGCCTGTGAGCGGGGCCGGCGCGACGAACGGCGCCGGATCGCGCAGGAACTTCTGGCCGAACCGGGGCCGCTGGAGGAGTGAACGCCAACGGCCTTTTGCTCCAACCGGGGAATTCGAACCCGATGCCGGCCTCTCTCGGGATGTGAGTAGTGCTTGAGGCAGGCGTCCCGAACGAGAAATAATTCTCGAACAAGGCCTGACCACAGAATATCCGTGCTAGAATGGGTGTGAAGGAAGCGGCGTCCGCGGACCGTCTTCCTTCGCCCCGGCCCGGCGCCGGAACGACCCCGATTCAGCCAACAGGCGGAGTGCGCCCTTCGGCTCGCGCACGCAGTCAAGCGCGCGCACGCCCGCGGCTGCGATGCGCGCGGTAACAGGGTCGCCCCCGATCCGGACGGCAACGAAACCAGGGAGACGACGCCCCATGCCCGATGCGACCGCCGAACGCCCCGCCCGCCAGACCGGCGGCGCGCCCCCGAAACATGACAGAACATGACATTTCATGACACTTCGCGGGGGGTCTCCTCCGGCAAGGCCGTGCCGGGACAGCCTCTCGCCCCAACCCGGATCGCGGTCCGGGGCAGGCCCTCCCTCGCAAGCGCAGGAGCGAGCATTGGGGGCCGGGGCGCCTTGCCTTCTTTCGTCATGCCCGGAACAAGTCCGGGCATGACGGTAGAGAGAGTGCGCGAAGCCTCGCGGGCGAAACAGGGTCGCCCCGGAGCCGGCCGGCAACGAAACCGGGGAGATGACGCCCCATGCCCGATGCGACCGCCGAACGCCCTGCCCGCCAGACCGGCGGCGCGCCGCCGGAGCATGACAGAACATGAAATGTCGTAACTGCCCGGGATGAGCGATCCGGTTATGGGTTGGCGGGTTTGTGGAAAAATGGGTCAGCTTGGCCATGGGTGGTTCCGGTTCGCGCGGAAGCGGTTATCCAGGGTCTGTTATGGAGACTGCGGAGGAGAAGGTTGCGCGTGTTGAGTTGGAGAACGCGCAGCTTCGGGATCGGGTTGCGCGTGTTGCAGAGCGGCCGGGGGAGTTGGAGCGCCGTCCCGGTCTGAACGGCGGCAATAGCGGCAAGCCTCCATCGAGCGATGGGTTGAAGAAGCCTGCGGCGGCGCGTCGGACGCGGAGCCTGAGGGGCAAGACGGGCCGGCAGCCGGGCGGTCAGCGGGCCATGCGGGCCGGACGCTTTGCCGGACGGCGCGCCCGGACCGTGTGAAGGAGCATGTTCCGGCGGTATGCCGGGGCTGCGGGGCGTCGCTATGGTCAGCTTGTGGTCGGTTGTCCGGTCGCGCGTCCGGTATTCGCCCTTCCTGAGCCGCGTCCTCCGGAAGTGACGGAGCACCGCGGTGATGCCTGCCGCTGCGGGCGTTGCGGTGTGGCTTCGTCATGGTCGGTTTCTGCCGGAGCGGCGGTTGTCGGAGGCGCCGCGCGTGTTGTTCGGGGCGCGCGTGTCGCCGGCGACCCTGGCGAGTATGAGCCGGCGGGCGGCGGAGCGTTTGCGTGTTGCGGGCGGGCATATGGAGGAGCTGGCGGCCTGCAAGGCGCGTGTGAAGCATCCGGACGAGACCGGGCTTCGCCCTGGCGGTCGCACGCGGTGGCTTCATGCGATGCGCGCCCCGCTGCTGGCGGCGTATCGAATGCTACTGGCCGATGGCGGGGGTGGAGCACGCGCTTTGCAATGCGCATCGCCTGCGGGAGTTGCAGGCGCTTGTGGAGTGCGACGAGGAGGACCGGGCGCGGCGAGTGGCGCGTGTGGCGCGGGAGCGGGGCATTGCCGTTCCGGGGCGGGTGCTGGCGCGGATTGTGCGCGGCTGCGACCGGCTGCTTGTCGAGGCGATGAAGCGCCATGAGGACCGGACGCCGCTCTCCTCGCCCGGCCGGTGCGGGACGCCGAGGCGGCGCAAGGGCCACAACCTCGCCTTGCGCCTTCATGCGCGCCGGGACGAGACCCTGCGCTTCCTCACCGACGCGCAGGCGCCCTTCACCAACAATGAGGCCGAGCGCGGCCTGCGCACGATGAAACGGCGACAGAAAATCTCCGGCGGCTTCCGCTCCCGGCGCGCCGCCGACGACTTCGCCATCCTGCGCGCCGCCATCGCCACAGCCCAAAAGCAGCGCCGCAATGTCCTCAACACCCTGACGGGGCCGCCCGGAAGCTTCATCAAGGACATCCGATACGCCTGAAACAAAACCAGGCAAGCCCCGGGCAATAGCAAACATCCTGGGCAGTTACGGAATGTCATGACACTTCCCGAGGCGTGTCCTTCGTCTGGTTGCCGCCCGGCTCGGTGGCGGCCTTGTTTCGCGAGTGAATATTCCTGTTCCCCATTTCGTCGGATGAAAGCGCGCAAGGCGGAGCGGTCGGATATGGATGGGTGATTCCGGCAGCTTCCGAGCCGGAGACTGCGTGTCGGAAGACAGTCGATTCAGCCGGGTCGAAACATGCCCTAATTCCGTGTCGAGGGCCCGGCGGTTACCTCGGCGGTCGAGAAGCCGGCATAGTCCAGCGCCAGGTCGGCGGCCACGGCGATGACGGCCATGACCAGAAAGGCGATCAGCATGGCTCTCATCTCCGGCCTCCTTCCGTCGTCGCGTGTTTCAGAAACGCGATCAGGTCGCCGCGGTCGGCAGGCCTGGCGATCCGCTGCATCGGCATCTTGGTGCCGGGCACAAACCGGTCGGGCCCCTCATCGAACAGCCGGTCTATGGTGTTCTCGTTCCACACGAACCCTGCCTCGCGCAATGTCCGCGAATACTTATAGCCCGAAACGCCGCCCGCCGGGCGCCCGAAAATACCGAACAGCGTGGGCCCCGCGCGCCTCAGGCCTTCCGGCTCCAGCGTGTGGCAGATCGAGCATTTGCGCTGGAACTGGCGCTCTCCATTGTCCATGCTGGAGGGGTCCCGCAAGAAGCTGCGGTCGCCCGAGGCCATCAGCCCGCCCACCCCCAGCGCCGCTATTGGCCAACTGTAGAGCGCGTCGTCGATGCCGCCCGCGAGGATATTCCGCCCGTCGGCGGAGAAGGCAACCGCCCATACCGGCCCGCGCAGCGCCGCGCGGAAGTCCCTGAGCACCGTCCACCCCCGGCTGTCGATCACCTTGATGAAGCCCTCGCCGTCGCCGACCGCCAGCCTGCCGCTCTCCGCGTCGAAGGCCATCGCCAGGATCGGGCGGCGCTGGAGCGTGAAGTCCGCGATCCGGCGGCCGGTCTCCAGGTCCAGAATGCGGGTCGCGCCATCCACGCCGCCATAGGCCAGCCAGCCTTCGTCCTCGTCCAGCGCCAAGGTGTTGATGCCGAACCGTCCCTTCAGGATATGCCGCGTCTGGACGCCGCGGGCGTGGTCCCAGACGCGGATCGTCCCGTCGGTCGAGGCGGAGTAGAGCCGGGCGCCGTCTTCGGAAAAGACGATGTCGTTGACGCCGGCGCGGTGGCCCTCCAGGAACCGCGCCGGGCCGCCCTCCAGCGGCCACAGGCCGATGCGCCCGTCCCAGCTTGCCGACGCGGCCAGGCGCCGGTCCGGCGAAAGCGCGAGCGCCACCACCTTCGCCTCGTGGCTGCCGAGACGCTGCGCCGCGCGCCGTTCCAGGTCCCAGAGCCGGACATCGTTGTCGTCGCCGGCCGAGACCGCCCGCCGGTCGTCGATGAAGCGCACGGCGTTCACCGCCGCCCGGTGCGCCTCCAGCCAGACCGGCGCGCCGGCCCGCCAGAGGCCCACGGAGTAGTCGAAGCTGGCGGTAATCACATGCTGGCCGTCCGGCGACACGTCGATCCCCCGGACCGGGCCGCCATGACCCTTGAGCGTGAAGAACTCCCCGGCCGGGGCGCCGGCGCAGGGAAGCAAAGCCAGGGCCGTCAGAAACGCCCGGAGCTGCATGAGACGTATGAGACGCATGTCACGCCCCCGGCGTCATTCCGCCGGCGGCGCCTCATGGGCGGGATGGGCCGGCTCACCGGTCTCCTCCTCGAACCAGAGCGAGTGGTGTTCCCGCGCCCATTGGCGGTCCACCTCGCCCGACTCCATGGCGTCGAACGCGCCCTCCATCCCGACCGAGCCCAGATAGATATGCGCGATGACGATCGCGATGAAGACGAAGGCGACGACGGAATGCCAGATCTGGGCGTATTGCATCTCCTCATGGGGGCTGAGCACGGTCGGCAGCTCGCCCAGGCCGACCGCCTGCGGCAGGCCGAGCGCGTTCAATATGTCGAAGGTCTTGGCGAACATCGGCATTTCGAACGGGAACAGCAGCGAGAGGCCGGACGCCGAGATCGAAAGCCCGAGAACGACGACCGCCCAGAAGACGATCTTCTGGCCGGCATTGAACTTGCGCGCCGGCGGGTGGCTGCCGCGCACGAAGAGGCCGCCGCCCTTCGCAAGCCAGACAAGGTCGGCGCGGTTGGGAATGTTGTGGACGATCCAGAACGCGAACACCCACACCAGCGCCAGCATGAATGCCCAGGCGACATTGTTGTGGACCCATTTCGACGCGAGCGCGAGGGGCGCGAACGCCTCCTTGCCGAGCAGCGGTATCAACAGCGGGCGCCCGAAGAGCGTGACGAGCCCGCTGACCGCCAGCAGGATGAACGAGCCGGCCAGCAGCCAGTGCCCGAACCGCTCCAGCGCGTTGAAGCGGAGAATGGTCTCTCCCGACCGGCCGCCGTCGATGCGGATCGGCCCGCGCAGCAGCAGGAAAAGCGCCAGCAGACCGACCATGCCCGCAAGCAGCCAGCCGCCCCATTCGCGCAGCGGCCCTTTCCGCCACTCGAGCCAGCGCATGCCGCCGTCCTGGATGACCACCCCGGAGGCGCCCCCCCTGGCCGAGACCGTCACATCGGCGCCGCCGTAGCGCAGCGCGCGGAAGACTTCCGCATCCGACGCGCCGCCCCGTGCGCCGAGCTGCATCCGGATGCCGGCGGCGCGCGCCGGGTCGCCCACGGCCTCGCGGCGGAAGCGGTCGTCGATGCGCTCTCCGCGCTGCCGGGCCAGAATGTCCTCAAGCGTCTGCGCCCCGCCGGTCGCCGCCCGGGGACCGCCGTCGCCGGCCTGCTGGGCTGCAGACGGCATCGCCACGATGAGTAACGCGGCGAAAATCGCGAGCATCGGCAGGCGCAGCAGCGTCATCTTCGAGGACCCCCGATGAAATCGACCGGATGCGGCGACGGCAAGGAGCGGCGCCCCTTGCGCGGCAAAACATGAAGGCGGGCCGGCCCCGCCGGCTGGCGGGGCCGGCCGCGCTCAGGGCGTCAGGCGCCCTTCTGGCCGTAGGCCGTGCCCCAGCCCCAGGCGCCGGAGCCGAAGCCCCGGGCCACCACGCGCTCGCGGTAGATGCCCGAGACGACGTCGCCGTCGCCCGCCAGCAGCGCCTTGGTCGAGCACATCTCGGCGCAGATCGGCAGCTTGCCTTCCGCGATCCGGTTGCGCCCGTATTTGGCGAACTCGGCGGTGGAGTGGGTCTCTTCCGGTCCACCGGCGCAGAAGGTGCACTTGTCCATCTTGCCCCGGGACCCGAAATTGCCCGCCTGCGGGAACTGCGGCGCGCCGAACGGGCACGCATAGAAGCAGTAGCCGCAGCCGATGCAGAGGTCCTTGGAGTGCAGGACCACCCCTTCCTCGTTCTGGTAGAAGCAGTCCACCGGGCAGACGGCCATGCAGGGCGCATCCGAACAATGCATGCAGGCCACGGAGATCGACCGCTCGCCCGGATTGCCATCGTTGATGGTCACAACCCGGCGCCGGTTGATCCCCCACGGCACCTCGTGCTCGTTCTTGCACGCGGTGACGCAGGCGTTGCATTCGATGCAACGTTCGGCATCGCAGAGAAATTTAGCTCTTGCCATCTCCTTCTCCTCCCTCAGGCCGCATAGATCTTGCAGAGAGTGGTCTTGGTCTCCTGCATCTGCGTGACCGAGTCATAGCCGTAGGTCTGCGCCGTGTTGGAGCTTTCGCCCAGCACGAAGGGATCGGCGCCTTCGGGATATTTGTGCCTCAGGTCCGCGCCTTCGAAATGCCCGCCGAAGTGGAAGGGCATGAAGGCGACCCCGACCCCGACACGGTTGGTGACCATGGCCATGACCTTGACCTTGGCCCCTTCCGCGCCCTCGACCCAGACCTGCGCGCCGTTGCGCAGCCCGAGATCGTTGGCGTCCTTCGGGTTGACCTCCACGAACATGTCCTGCTGGAGTTCGGCGAGCCACTTGTTCGACCGCGATTCGTCGCCGCCGCCCTCATATTCCACGAGGCGGCCCGAAGTCAGGATCATCGGGTAGTCCTTCGAGAAATCCTGCTTCTGGATCGAGGCGTACATGGTCGGCAAGCGGTAGAACTTCCGGTCCTCATAGGTCGGATAGTCGGCCACCAGGTCGCGCCGCGGGGTGTAGAGCGGCTCGCGGTGCAGCGGCACCGGATCCGGGAAGGTCCATACCACGGCCCGGGCCTTGGCGTTGCCGAACGGCGCGCAGCCATGCTTGATCGCCACCCTCTGGATGCCGCCCGAAAGGTCGGTCTTCCAGTTGGTCTTCGGCCCCGCAACGGCGTCGATGGCCGCCCTTTCGGCGTCCGTCAGATCCCCGTCCCAGCCCAGGTCCATCAGCATCTGCATGGTGAACTCGGGATAGCCGTCCTGGATCTCCGAACCGACCGAATAGACGCCCTCGGCCAGCAGGTTCTCGCCGTCGCGCTCCACGCCGAACCGGGCGCGGAAGGTCAGGCCGCCTTCGGCCACCGGCTTCGACATGTCGTAGAGGTTGGGCGTGCCGGGGTGGCCCATTTCCGGCGGACCCCAGGAAGGCCAGGGCATGCCGTAATACTCGCCGTCGGCCGGGCCGCCCACCGCCTGCAGCGTCGTGCGGTCGAAGGTGTGCTGGTTGGCCATGTGCAGCTTGATCCGCTCCGGCGACTGGCCGGTATAGCCGATCGTCCACATGCCGCGGTTGATCTCGCCCGTGATGTCCTCGACGTTCGGCGTGTCGTCCGCATCCATCTTGATGTTGCGGAAAAACCGGTCCGCCCAGCCGAACTTCCTGGCGAACTTCGCCATGATGTTCTGGTCGGGCAGGCTCTCGAACACGGGATCCACCACCTGTTCGCGCCACTGGATCGAGCGGTTCGACGCGGTGACGGAGCCGTAGGTCTCGAACTGCGTCGAGGCCGGCAGCAGATAGACGCCGTCGGTGCGGTCGTGAAGCACGGCGGAGACGGTGGGATACGGGTCGATCACGACCAGCATGTCCAGCTTCTCCATCGCGGTCTTCATTTCCTTGCCGCGAGTCTGCGAGTTGGGCGCATGACCCCAAAGCACCATGGCCCGGACATTGTCCGGCTGGTCCATGTTGGCCTTGTCTTCGAGCACGCCGTCGATCCAGCGCGACACCGGGATGCCCTTCAGGTTCATCAGCGGCTTTTTCTTGCCGTCCGCGCCTTCGAGCATCGCGAACTGGCCCTTCAGCCAGTCGAGGTCCTCTTCCCAGACACGCGCCCAGTGGCCCCAGGCGCCGCCCGAGAGGCCGTAATAGCCGGGCAGCGTATGCGACAGGATGCCGAGGTCGGTGGCGCCCTGCACGTTGTCATGGCCGCGGAAGATGTTCGTGCCGCCGCCGGTGGCGCCCATATTGCCGAGCGCGAGCTGCAACACGCAGTAGGCGCGCGTGTTGTTGTTGCCTTGGGTGTGCTGGGTGCCGCCCATGCACCAGATCACGGTGCCGGGGCGGTTGTTCGCCATGGTGCGGGCGACGCGGCGAAGCTGCGAACCGGGCGTGCCGGTCACGCGCTCGACTTCCTCCGGCGTCCACCTGGCGACTTCCTCGCGGATCTGGTCCATGCCCCAGACGCGGGTGCGGATGAACTCCTTGTCCTCCCACCCGTTCTCGAAGATGTGCCAGAGGATGCCCCAGATGAGCGCCACGTCGGTGCCGGGGCGGAAGCGGACATACTCGTCGGCGTGGGCGGCGGTGCGCGTAAAGCGCGGATCGCACACGATCAGCGGCGCGTTGTTCTGCTCCTTGGCCCGGAGCACATGCAACAGCGATACCGGATGCGCTTCCGCGGGATTGCCGCCGATGAGGAAGATCGCGCGGCTGTTGTGGATGTCGTTGTAGGAGTTGGTCATGGCGCCGTAGCCCCATGTGTTCGCAACGCCTGCAACCGTGGTCGAGTGGCAGATGCGGGCCTGGTGGTCCACATTGTTCGTGCCCCAGTAGGCCGCGAACTTGCGGAACAGGTAGGCCTGCTCATTGCTGAACTTCGCCGATCCCAGCCAATAAACGCTGTCCGGGCCGCTCTGCTCGCGAATCGACATCATGCCGTCGCCGATCTCGTCGATCGCCTGGTCCCAGCTAATGCGCTTCCACTCGCCGCCCTCTTTCTTCATGGGGTATTTGAGGCGGCGTTCGCCACTCGCGTGCTCGCGCACGGCCGCGCCCTTGGCGCAATGCGCGCCGAGGTTGAACGGGCTGTCCCAGCCGGGCTCCTGTCCGACCCACACGCCGTTATCGACTTCGGCGATCACGGTGCAACCGACCGAGCAGTGCGTGCAGACGGATTTGGCGGTCGAGATGGCGCCCTGCGCCGCCTGCCGCGCTTCGGCCTTCGTGACCATGCCGCCGGCCGCTCCGATCGCCGCCAGGCCTCCGATCGCGAGGCCCGAGCCCCGCAGGAAGGTCCGCCGGTCGACCGATGCCTCCGAAATGTTGGGCAGGATCGAAGTCCGCTGGGGGCGTCTCGCAACCCCGTTGGTCTTTTTCCTGAGCATCTTGTTCCTCCGTCTGGCGTTCCGGCCGGTGGCCGGTCCGCCGGGTTCGTCGTGCCGATGGCCGCCGGGCGTCTCGCAACCTTTGGCCATGCTTCGGCGAGACGCGACCGTCAGAAACGGGCGCTTTCGTAATAGGCGCGCGTATGCGGGGTGTCCTGCATCCGCCCGTCCTTGCCGTCCGGGACCGCCGCTTCGGCCGTCCGCCCCGCCACTGCCGCCACCGCGGCTGCCGGAACCGATACCGATGCGAGCTTCAGAAAGTCCCGGCGTCCGGTCTTCTCGCCGTCCGTTCCGCTGCTCATGCGTCTGCTCCTCCTCTTCGTTCCGGCCCGTCAGCGCGGCGGACCGTCCTGCTGCGGGCTAACCCGCCGTCATCCGGAAAGCCTCTTTCTCGATCTCCATGAACGCCCGTCCCGCAGAACCGACGGGCGCGTAGAAGACCGAATTCCGGGCGCCTTCCAAATCCGTGAAGAAATGCCCCGCCCAAGGGGCGATGTGCCTGTTGAAGAACCGCCTGGCGTCCTTGAGCGGGGCCGGCTCGCCGAAGCGGCCCAGGATCATGCCCGCCATCATCTCCATCAGGCTGGCGATATGGTCCTCCGGCTCGTACACGGCGAATGCGCGCTGCATGCCGAGGCCCGCCATGTCGTTGCGCAGCGCCGCCAGCGGCTTCTCGTTGAGGAAACCCGTCAGGTAGTAGCTGGCATAGGGCAGCAGTTCGCCCCGCCCGACTCCGATGAACAGCGCCGTGTATTCGCTTTCGGCCGCCTTTTCGGTCGTGGCGGCCGCGACCCGCGAAAGCGCATGGACGGCGCGGCCGAGTTCGCTGTCGTCGCCCGAGAGCGCCGCCGACTTGTCCAGCAGCGCGCGGTCCGGCGGCCGGGCCAGCAGCGCGCCCAGAAAATCGTAGAGGTCGGCGCGCAGCCGGTCCTCTTCGGCGATCCCGGCGCTGTATGCCGCTTCCGCTGTCATCGCCTCTCCCACCGTCTCAGGCCGCCTGCCCCGTTTCGGCGTCCGCAAACGCGAACCGCATCCGGGGCTTCGCCCGCGCCGCCGGCGGCTCCAGCGCCGTCGGCGGTTCCTGAACCGCGGCGGACGGTCCGGCGCCGGCCTCGAGCGCCGGCTGTTCCGCGTCCGCCTCCTGCATGTCCTCGCCCGCCGCGTCCTCCCCGGTCCCGGAGGCCGCCGCCTCGGCGGCCCGCTCCGCCGCTTCGGCCATCGCCTCGAGGTGCTTCAGCATCCCCTTGCCGACCTGGTAGGCGGTCTGGAGATGCTCCACCACCAGCGCGGCGTCGGTGTAGTCCTCGCCGTAATCGACCAGGTTGTCGAGATTGGCGAGCACCGGGTTGGACCGCCAGAGCTGGCGCAGCGCCCGCCGCCGCAACCGTTCCGGCACCGTATCGGCCATGAAGGCGGAAAAGTCGTCGCCCTGTTTCATCGTGTCGGGGTCGGGCAGTTCCAGTTCGGCCAGCGCGTCCTCGTCCGGCCGCTCTTCCAGCGCCGCGCGCTTCTCGGCGGCCAGAGCCTCGCGCTCGGCCTCCTCCTCGGCGCGCGCCTCCGCCGCCACGGCCGCCTTGCGCCGCGCCCAGAAATCCGCCTGCGCGCTCATTGGACCGCCTCCGCACGCCGCGGCGCGCGATAGACATCGGACAACTGCCTTATGCGCGGGTCGCCCTTGCCATCCTCCGCGAGATCGACCCGCTGTTTGTCGCGCCGGCGCTTGACGAACGGCTCCTCCTCATGGTGGCGCTCGATGAAATCGCGCACCACCGCCACCAGGCCCTCCGGCATCGGCGCCTGTTCGACGACCTCCTCGCCGCTGTCCATATAGTCCTGCGCCTCGTAAGGCGACGCCGTGGCGAGCACGACTTCCAGTTCATGGGGCGCGTCCGCGTCGGTCGTCCGGCGCATGACCACATAGACCGCGGGTACGCGGGCCGCGAGGCCGGTCATGTAGGCCTCGACATCGGCGGCCCAGAATTCCAGCGGCACCGTGGCGGCGTGGTATTCGACGATTTCGCCTTCGCGCCGGAGTTCGCGCCAGTCCGCCGGTCCTGCGCCCGGCAGCACATCCGCCACTGTCCAGGTCCAGCGCACCCACCGGCTCGACGCCGGACTCCGGCGGAGCACAATTCCGAGCGGCAATGACAACGCGCTCGCCGGCATGGCGCCGATCTCCTCCGGGAAGACACCCTGCAATTTCCGCGCAAAGCAGCACTCTCCCCACAGGGATTATGCGCTCCTCCCGGCCGCCTGCCAACAGAAAAAATCGCCGCGCAGACACCCTCTGCCCCCGCCGTTCCGGCTGCTCTGGACAGGGGGGCCCAACCCGCCATACTAGCCCGGTGCGCGGCGGGGGCGACGCCCCCCGGAACCGCCGTCCGGCCGTCAGCGAATATTGCTTCGTCCGGCCGGGCGCGGCGGGACAGCGACAAGCCTGCAGCCGGCCCGCGGCAGCTTGTGCGGAGGACAGGGACATGGCCGCGACCTTGCTCGTGTGCGACTGCGCCCACAGCCAGAAGATCGATGCGGACAGCATCGAGGCGGGCGTCGGGATCGTTTGCTCGCGCATCTACAGCGCGCTTTGCACAACGCAGGCGGGTGCTGCCGCGAAGGCGATAGAGGCGGGGGATGCGGTCATCGCCTGCCAGCAGGAATGGGCCCGGTTCGAGGAAATCGCGGAAGAGCTGGAGGCGCCGGCGCCGCTGCTGGTCGATATCCGCGACCGCGCCGGCTGGTCGGACGAGGCCGCCGGCGCCGGACCCAAACAGGCGGCGCTGGTCGCCCAGGCGCTGCTCGCCCCGGCCCGGACCCGGACCGTGGATGTGGTCTCGGAAGGGCGCTGCCTCGTCCTTGGCGGGGAGTCCCCGGCGCTGGCGGCGGCGGAGCGCCTGGCGGAGCCGATGTCCGTCACCGTGCTGCTTGCGGAGCCCCCCGAGGACCTGCCGGTGGACCGGCGGTTCGAGGTCGTCGTCGGCAGGCTGCGGATGGCAGCGGGCGCGCTCGGCGGCTTCCGGCTGCGCATGGACGGACTTCGGCAGATGGAGCCCGGCGGGCGCGGGGCCTTCGCCTTCTCCGAGCCGCGCGACGGCGCGCAGAGCGAGTGCGACTCGATCCTCGACCTTTCGGGCGGCGCCCCCCTCTTTTCCGCTCACGAGAAGCGCGAGGGCTATTTCCGCGCCGACCCCGGCGACCCGAATGCCGTCGCCGCCGCCATTTTCGAGGCCGGGCAGACGGTCGGCACCTTCGAGAAGCCCCTCCATGTCCGGCTGGAGGAAAGCCTTTGCGCCCATTCCCGCGCCGAACAGCGCGGCTGCAACAAATGCCTAGACATCTGCCCGACCGGCGCCATCACGCCCGCGGGCGACCATGTGGCGGTCGATGCGATGGTGTGCGCCGGCTGCGGGGCCTGCTCGGCGGTCTGCCCGTCCGGCGCGGTCAGCTTCGACGCGCCGCCGGTGGCCTCGCTGTTCCGCCGCATGGAGGCGCTCTCCGGGGCCTACCGCAATGCCGGGGGCGCCGCGCCGCGCCTGCTGGTCGCGGACGCCGTCTTCGGCGCGGAGATGATCGCGCTCTCGGCGCGGTTCGGGCGCGGTCTGCCTGCCGATGTCGTCCCCTTCGAGATCGAGGCGATTGCGGCCTTCGGCCATGCCGAGATGCTGGCGGCGCTCGCGGGCGGGTTCGTCTCGGTCGATATCCTGCTGCCGCCGCGCGCCGAGGACGAGACGCCGCGCCGGGAACTCGCGCTGGCGGAGGCGATGGGCGGACGCGGGCGGCTTCGCCTGCTGGAGGCCGGCGACCCCGATGCGCTCTCGGACGCGCTTTACGGCCGCGAGGCCGCGGCGCCGCCCGCCGGGCCCGTGCTCGCGCTCGGCTCCCGCCGCCAGATCGCGCGGCTGGCGGCGCAGGCGCTCAATCCGGCCGGCGCCATGCTGCCGCTGCCGGACGGCGCGCCTTACGGCTCGGTGCACGTGGACACGGACGCCTGTACGCTCTGCCTGGCCTGCGCCTCGCTCTGCCCCTCCGGCGCGCTCGGCGACAATCCCGACCTGCCGCAGCTCCGCTTCCAGGAGGACGCCTGCCTGCAATGCGGGCTCTGCATGCAGGTCTGCCCCGAGGATGCCGTCTCCCTGGAGCCGCGTCTCGACCTCTCCGACGCCGCGCTGGAGCAGCGGGTGCTCAACGAGGAGGACCCCTATGAGTGCATCGAGTGCGGCAAGCCCTTCGGCGTGAAGTCCACGGTGGAGCGGATCGTCGCGCAGCTTGCCGGCAAGCATTCCATGTTCGCCGGCGCGGACGCCTCGCGCCTGATCCGCATGTGCGACGACTGCCGTATCAACGCGCAATATCATGCCGCCGACAACCCCTTCGCCATGGGCGAGCGGCCGCGCGTGCGCACGACCGAGGACTATCTCCGCGACCGCAGCAAGGACCATTGATTTACAAGAGGAAGCACGCGATGAACACGGCTGCGCAGACCCCGTTCGAGGCTCCCGTCGTCGAGCGCCTGTCGGTCCGGGTGGTCGTCGACTCGCATTATGAACGGTTCCTGCCGCGCGCCTCGCACGAACATGTCGCGATCGAGCATGTGGGCCACATCCCCGGGCGGCCGATGACGACGCTCGCCGGCGAATGGGGGCTGGCGCTCCATCTGGAATCGCGCGCCGGCGGCGCGGGCGCGCAATACATGCTGGATTTCGGCTTCACGCCGGAGATCGTCAACCGCAATGTCTCGCTGCTGGACATCGACCCGGCCCGGCTCGACGGGCTGATCCTGAGCCACGGCCACCGCGACCATTATGGCGGGCTCGACGGCTTCGTGACGCAGCACCGCAGCCGGATGAAGGGCGACCTGTCGCTCTATGTCGGCGCGGAGGAGGCGTTCTCGGTGCGCTGGGTGCCGACCGGCCCGCCTCCCTCGCCGGGCGGGAAGCGGGACTATGTCTGCTGGGGCGCGCCCGACCGCACGAGCCTGGTGGCGCAGAACGTGGCTCCCGTCTGCTGTCCGCACCCGCACGCGCTGCCCGGCGCGTTCACCACCGGCTACATAACCCGCGACACCTTCGAGGAGGTTACCGGCGGCTCGATGCTTGCGCCCTACGACCATTTCTCCGAGGCGGAGCGGCGCGGGGACCCGGTGCGCGACAGCCACCCGGAGGAGCACGCCACCTGCTACATCGTCAAGGGGCGCGGCCTGGTCGTGATCTCGTCCTGCGGCCATGCCGGCATCGTGAACTCCGTGAAGACGGCGATGGCGGTCTCCGGCATCGACAGGCTCCACGCCGTCATCGGCGGTTTCCACCTCACGACCGCCAAGCCCGACTATATCGAGCACACCATCGACGAACTGGAACGCCTGGCCCCGGACGTGGTGGTCCCCATGCACTGCACCGGCGCGGCCTTCATCGAGGCCATGCGCCAGCGGATGCCGGAGCGGCTCGTCGCCTCCAATCTCGGCAGCCGCTTCACCTTCGGCGTTTAGCGCCGAGGGGACCGAGTGTTCCGGAACTCAAATGCGCTACATTGCAAGACAGCCATCGCAGCGTCCTTATTCCGTCATGGCCGGACTCGTTCCGACCATCCACATGCGGCCGCTCCCCGATGCGGGGCCTGCCTGAGAGAGATGCCCGGAACATCCCCGGACTCGTTCCGGGGGCCGGGCATGACGGAAGAGCAATCAGGCGTTTCAGGCCAAATTGATACGAACTTCGAAACCGGAGCACGGGGCCGGCGCTCCGCTGCATGGAGGCCCCGGATCAAGTCCGGGGCGACGAAAGGGGCGGAGGCCGCGGGCGGCGATGCCGTGCCGCTGCCCGACGGGGACGGCGAGGCGGGACTACTGGTATTCGAGCGGCCCGGCAAGATCGGCCGGGGCGAGCGCGGCTACATAGGCCAGGATCGCGTCGATGTCGGCGGGCGTCATCTCCAGCGGCGCGATGGGCGGCGGACGCGCCTCGTCGAAGGGCGGCGTGACCCCCGCGACCTGCGTGAACGCCGGATGCGGGTTCAGCGTGAAGAACGCCCGGAAGCGCCGCTCCCAGTCGCCGAGCGTGCGCAGCATGGCGAAGGAGGGCGTCGAGCCGATGCCCGCCATGCGGTTCTTCGGCCCGACCACATGGCAGCGACCGCAATGAACCAGCGCCAGGCGCTCGCCGGCGACCGCGTCGCCGGCGAGCGCCGGCCCCTTCGCTTCGGCCTTCGGACCCGCCGCCGGCTCGTAGAGCGCCGTCCCGCCGGGCGCGAAGGCCGCCACGGTGCGCTGGCCGATATCGGAGACGAGCCAGTCGAGGAAGCGCGCCGCCAGTGCCGCGCGCCCGCCTCTGCCGGGCCCGGCCAGATAGACCGTCTCCCCGCCCTGGAAGACCGGCCGGCCCCCGTCCACCGCCGGACCGATCAGCACGTCCGCCTCGACGCCCGGTTCGAGCGGCGCCGGGGTCGTCCGGATGCTCGTCTTCAGCGAGAAGCGCGGCAGCATGTGCTTCAGGAGCCCGCTCTCGATCAGCTCCGGGCTGGCCGCCACGGTGATCCGGCGCTCCTGCGCCTGCGCGCCGGCCGCTGCAATCGTGAGCAATACGGCCAGTCCGAACGTCCACCGGATCGACATTGCCGTCCCTCCCGTGCCGAGGACAGGGGCAGCCTAGCAGGCGCGCGGACTTTACGGGGAGTCTCGGCTAAACTCCGCCGGACTCGGACGAAGATGCCGGAGGAGGTTCCGATGAGCGGCAATTTCAACATGTCGATGCGCAAGTTCCTGAAGCAGGTCGGCGTCACCTCGCAGCAGGCGATCGAGGAGGCGATGCGCAATGCCGGGCCGGCGCAGACGGAAGGCAGGACCTTCACCGCGCGCATGGTGTTGACCGTCGAGGAGCTCGACCTCACTCACAGCGTCGAGGGGCGCATCGACGGGAAAGCTTGATGGCCGCAACGCGCGAGGATGTTCTGGAGGCGCTGAAAGGGGTCGCCGACCCGGTCAGCGGACAGGACCTGGTCTCGGCCGGCCCGGTGCGGGCGCTGACGGTGGACGGCGGCACGGTGCGCTTCGTGCTGGAGATCGACCCGGCGCGCGCCGAACTCATGGAAGGCGTGCGCGCGGAGGCCGAAGCGGCGGTGCGGGCGGTGCCGGGCGTCGAACAGGTGTCCGCCGTGCTGACCGCCCACCGCGAGGCCGCGCCCGGCCCGGAACTCAATCTCGGCCGCCGCTCGGAGCCCCGCGGCCCCCGGCGGATTCCGGGCGTGGACCGCATCGTCGCCATCGCCTCCGGCAAGGGCGGGGTCGGCAAGTCCACCGTGACCGCCAATCTCGCCGCGGCGCTCGCCGCCGAGGGGCGCCGCGTCGGCCTGCTGGACGCCGATGTCTATGGCCCGTCGCAGCCGAGGATGCTCGGCGTTTCCGGGCGTCCGGCCTCGCCCGACGGCAAGACCATCCTGCCGCTGCGCAATCACGGCGTCACCATGATGTCGATCGGCCTGATGACGCGCGATGACGAAGCGGTCGTCTGGCGCGGGCCGATGCTCATGGGCGCGCTTCAGCAGATGATGAGCCAGGTGCAGTGGGGCGCGCTCGACGTGCTGCTGGCCGACCTGCCGCCGGGCACGGGCGATGTGCCGATGACGCTCTCGCAGACCGCCGAGGTGACCGGCGCCATCGTCGTCTCCACCCCGCAGGACGTGGCGCTGCTCGACGCCCGCAAGGGCGTGGACATGTTCCGCAAGATGTCGGTGCCGATCCTCGGCATGATCGAGAACATGTCCACGCATGTCTGCTCCAATTGCGGTCATGAGGAGCATCTGTTCGGCCATGGCGGCGTGCGCGCCGAGGCGGAGAGGCTCGGCCTTCCGCTGCTCGCCGAGATTCCGCTGGCGCTCGACATCCGGCTTGCGTCCGACGGCGGCGCGCCCATCGTGGTGTCGCGGCCGGCCTCGCCCGAGGCGATGGCGTTTCGCCGGGTCGCACGGTACCTGATCGAGACCGGCGCCGGATGAGCGAGCCGGTCTTCCCGCCGCTGTTTTCGGGCCGGGCGGTCGAGGGCCGCATCGACCCCTTCGCCAAGGCCTGCGCCTCGGCAGCGCTTGGCTGCGACAGCGGGTCGATCTTCTACAATATCGGCGCGGACCGACTGGCGGCGGCCATCGTGTTCGCGCCGGAAGTGCCGCTGGAGGATGCGATGGCGATGCTGCCGACCTGCGGAGTCGGCTTCCAGAATGCGCTGGGAGCGCTGGCGCCGCCGGAAGTCGCCGTGCATCTCACCTGGCAGGGCGGCATCCTGGTGAACGGCGCGTCCTGCGGGCGGCTGCGCGTCGCCGCCGCCGACTGCGCGCCGGAGGAGGCGCCGGACTGGCTGGTCGTCGGCCTCGAAGTGCCGCTGATCGCCGGCGACCCGGACGCGCCCGGCGCGGCGCCGGACCGGACCTCGCTTTATGAGGAAGGCTGCGTCGAGGTCACCCCGGACGCGCTGCTCGAAAGCTGGGCGCGCCACACGCTGGTCTGGATCAACCGCTGGTCCGACGACGGCGCCGTGCCGCTGCACGGCGAATGGCGCGGGCTCGCCCACGGCATCGGCGAGGACATCGCGGTCGGCGGGCGGACGGGCCTGTTCGTCGGCGTCGACGAGCGTTTCGGAATGCTGCTGCGGGAGGGGAAGACGACGAGCCTGCTGCCGCTCTCCGGCCTGCTGGAGGGAAGGGGCGGCCAGTGAACCTCGCGCGCGCCATCCATTTCGACGAAAGCGACATGCGCATCTTCCACAGCCCGGCGCGCACGGGCGAATGGTGCATTCCGGGCGGCTTCGAGTTCTCCAACTGGACCGAGGCGGACCTTGTCGGCAAGGCGCGGCAGGCCTTCGCCAATGGCTGGCTCGGCGTCGAGACCTTCGGGCGCGTCACCTTCGTCGCCGTCACCCCGGTCCGGGAGGAGGAGGTCGAGGCGCTCGCCGCCCGGCTCGCCGGGCATTTCGTCCAGATCTACGGCGCACCCTCGGTCGAGAAGGCGCTGCCTGTCGCCAGGGAAGAGCTGGCGCATATGGCCGAGCTCTGCGAGGACCACGACACCAACACCCTGCTGACGGTCGCGCGCGAACTCACCGAAGCCGGCGTCCGCGAAAGCTTCCGCTCCATCAAGCCCCAGGACGCCGGCCTGGAGCAATTCGCCATCCACGGCAACCTGGAAGGGTGACAACGGGCCGGCAAGCTGCGGTGATGGGATCAGGTGCCGAATTGCTCGACGATCTGCATGATTGCGTCGGTAATTCGTTCCGCCGATTCGACTTCCCGGCCTGTTTGCCGCAACTGTTTCGATAGTCGATCGAGAATATCGTCTTTGCTTCTGGCCTCCGCATGAAGCTGGAAGAATTTGAGCCAATGCACTGCCGGGATACCTGCAACCGGATGCTGGCGCAGGCTCTCGACATAGCCGTCCATCAAGGACCCGATGCACGCAACCCGCCCGAAGTTGTTTCCGCCGTCCTTCGCCGGAACATCCGCAGTCCGCGTCCCCGGCCCGGGATAATGTCCCGGAATCGGACCGGGGGGATCGATATGCCTAAGTTCCTCCGAATCCTTGGTCTTCCTTCCGTTCGTCCACCACCAATTGCGATATTCCGCTACATAACGAGCCTGCTCGATATAGGGGCGGTGAATAACCGGACTTCCGGAAAGAATATTCTTGAGATGCCAAGGGACTGCTACCAGAAGGTCCTGTGGCGCACAGGCAGTCGGCGTCACAGTATAGCGAAAGCTCGGTTCTCCTTCTTTCGAGAGAAGATACCAGCCTTTGAGTTCGATACCGAGAGCAGTACGGTTTCGCCCATTGTCGCTCTCCGAGATCAGGCGGACATCGGGGAAAGTTTGCGCACTTCGGATGAATCGGTAGCCGGACCAATTCTTCTCGGGATCCCAGATATGGCGTAGATGATTGAGACTGTTTACGACTTGAAGCTCGATGGTGCTGCCGAGAATCGCATTCAAGCCGAAAAGGTCGGTTGCGTCGATCCCCTCAATACGGGTTTCCGAGGCGAAGTGCCCGGGTAGCGCAGCCAGAGCCGTTCGCAGATCGGCCACCAGCGCGCGAATATGGCGGTCTTCGGGAAGATCGGGCCGTTGCGGCGGCTCCCGAGTGATCTGCATATTCAACCGGCCGCGCCTGATGAATCCGGCGCAACGGCCTCGAGACGCAAGGCGGCAAGGGCGAAGAAGTGAGGATCGGGCTCCGCAGCGAAGGTTCGGCGCCCGGCCTCGATAGCTGCAACGGATGCCGTGCAAAGCCCCCCGAAAGGTTCCCAAATTACATGGCCCGATTTAGAAGCTGCTGCGATAATCCGGTGCATGAACGCAAGCGGTTTCTGGTTCAGATGCATGGCGGCGTTGTTGCCCGGATTGTGAATTCGCGGTGCAGATTTGTGGCCGTTGCCGCGGTAGCGCTCGGCGCCATTGAGAGGCGGATGAGACCAGACATTCGTAAGCCCGTGCTCGTGGTTCCATACATGGCGCATGGCGGCCCATTGCCTGCCGGTCAACGCGCTTTCGCCGTCCACGGAATAGTAGGGCCGACCTCTCGGGCTGCCATGCCGATTCGCATATTCAGCGAGCCGTTCGAACATCTCCGGCGGAGGAAAATACCAAAGCCAATCCTGAGTAAGATATTTCCTCGTCGCCGCATTCTTGACACCGCATGCTTCATTCGCCCGGTAAAGAGGCAATCCGGCCCGTTGCCACTCAAAACGCAGCCATTTGCGCGCCGAAACCGGCCCGGCCGGCGTAGTGAATTCAAGCCGGCGACGATAGAACACGCAGACTTCGGTCACTGTCGGCAGGCGGCGAATGGTGGCGCCGTTCACATTGCCGGCGATGTGAGCGGTGCCCTTGTCCCAGACGACGGTCTGGACATAGTCCCAGCCGGTACTCGCAAGAAACGGATGAACGGTCGCCCAGCCGATCTCGGTATTCCAGAACCAGAGGGTCGTGGCTGGATGCGCACGCCGCTCCCAAGCGGCAATATGCGGTTTGTACCATTCAGCAAGTTCGTCGACGGTTCGGGGATCGCCCGGGAAACCTCCGACGCCATATGCCCCGTCCGATACAATCAAATCCGGCGCCGGCCACCATTCGTATGCGTCTTCCGCCGGACCGCAATGCAGAACGGCGCCCTCCGGCGAGGTTTCCACCAGGGCGCAGGACTGCCCGGCGGATCCTCGTTCGGCGCAGGCCCGATCCGTTCCGCCTCGCGCGACGCCATCGTCCTGTCGTCCGCCGGAGCGGTCGGCAGGAGCGAAAGCATCGGCGCGAAGGTTCATGGCTTCCTGCACTCCTGACTATCGGCGAATGGCGCGAATCACGCAATTGCCACCTGTATGCCACACAGCCGCGAACCTCCGCAACAAATGTCGAAACCCGAAAGTTCTTGAAATGTTCATCGCAAATACGCTGTGGCTATCCAAGAGGAAGAATCGGTGGCGCCCCGCTGTCGACGGGCTGACCGAGGCCGTCCGTCACCCGTCCGCATTCCCCAGCCACCGCGCCAGCGCCTTGCCGGGGTCGGCGATTTCCTCGACCGAGCTGTACCAGTAGTCCTCCCAGCCGGTGGCGGGGAGGCCGGCGAAGACCATGAGGTTGAGCGGATATTGCTCGCTGTCGGTGCAGCGGCGGAAATCGTCGCGGAACAGGAAGACCGGCTTGTTCCAGGCGAACGCCATGCCGAGCTCCACCATCACGCCCTCGTCCGGCGGGCAGCCATTGACGACCGCGAACAGCCCGTCCGCCTCGCGCACATCGCGCATGTCCGCCTGGCCTATCCGCCAAGCCCAGCCGGGCGCGGCGCGGTCGATCTGGTTGTTGCGCGCAAACGGCTCCCGGACCTCCGCGCCTGCCGCCTCCAGCGCCGCCGCCAGCGCGCGCAGCGGCCCCTGCTTCTGCTGCGCCGAAAAGCCGTAGGGGTTCGCCAGGTACAGCGTCTTGCGCGCGCTCATCTCCGCTTCCTCTCCACAGCCCGCGCCGCCGGCCTTGGCCCCATTTGTCGCCCCGGCCCCCGAGCCGAAGCCTCGCGAGGCCGGGTGATGTTGCATGGAGACCCCGGATCGTCGCTGGCGCGCCGTCCGGGGTGACGATTGAGGCTGCGCGGACCGAAGAGCGGCTCCATTGGAACGGATCGTGCTCTAACCGTCGTTCAGATGGCAGGCCGAATGCCGGCCGGGGGCGATCTCCTTCAGGGCGGGCGCCTCTTCGCGGCAGCGCGGCAGGGCATGGGGGCAGCGCGGATGGAAATGGCAGCCCGTCGGCGGGTCCAGCGGCGAGGGGATTTCGCCCTTGACCGGCTCATAGATGCGCCGGCGGGCGTCGAGCGTCGGCGCGCCGGCCAGCAGCGCCTTCGTATAGGGATGGTTGGGCGCCGCAAACAGCGGCTCGGCGGGGGACGATTCCACCACGCGGCCCAGATACATGATGACCACCCGGTCCGAGATATGCTCCACCACGCTCAGATCGTGGCTGATGAACAGGTAGGTCAGGTCGAGGTCCCGGCGCAGGTCCATGAAGAGGTTGAGCACCTGGGCCTGGATCGACACGTCGAGCGCCGCCACAGCCTCGTCGCAGACCAGGAACTCCGGCTTCACCGCCAGCGCCCGCGCGATGCCGATGCGCTGGCGCTGGCCACCGGAGAACTGGTGCGGGTAGCGCCGCTTGAAGGCGGGATCGAGCCCGACCCGGCTCATGGTGGCGTCGATATAGTCGCCGCGCCCGCTCCTCGAGACGATGCCGTGAAGCAGCGGCGCCTCGCCGACGATGTCCTCGACCCGCATACGGGGATTCAGCGAGGCGAACGGGTCCTGGAAGATCATCTGCACCTGGAGCGCGGCTTCGCGCGCCTCGCCGCCCTGCAGGGTCTTCAGGTCCCGGCCCCGGTATAAGATCGCGCCTTCGGTCGGCTCCATGATGCCGGCGACGATCCGCCCGAAGGTGGATTTGCCGCAGCCGGATTCGCCGACCAGCCCGACGACCTCGCCGCGTGCGATATCGATATTCACGCCGTCGAGCGCGTGGACCGTCTCTTCATGCACCGCCGCGCCCAGCCGGCCCGCGATTCGGGCCGCGAGGTCCGGCGTCTTGACGAAACGCTTGCTGACGCCCCGCGCCTCGATCACGGCGCCGCCTCCAGTCGCGGATGGTGGCAGCGCAGTTCGCGACCGGGCAGCGGGTGCGAGGTCCCGGGCTCGACGATGCAGGCGCCGTCGGCTTCAGGGCAGCGCTCCCGGAAGGCGCAGCCGGGCGCCAGGTTCAGCAGCGAGGGCGTCATGCCGGGAATCTGGAACAGCCTGCCGCCGCGCGTATTGCGGCTCGGCACGGAGCCGATCAGGCCGCGCGTATAGGGATGCGCCGGCCGGTCGAGTATGTCGCCGGTCTCGCCCTGCTCCACGATGCGCCCGGCATACATGACGCAGATGCGGTCTGCGAGGCCGGCGACCACCGCGAGGTCGTGCGTGATCCAGATCATCGCCGTCCCCGTCTCGCGGCAGAGCTTCTGGGCCTCGTAGAGGATCTGCCCCTGGATGGTCACATCGAGCGCCGTCGTCGGCTCGTCCGCGATAATCAGGTCCGGCTTGTTCAGCAGCGCGATGGCGATGGCGACGCGCTGGCGCATGCCGCCGGAAAACTGGTGCGGATAGGCCCGGAGGCGCTCGTCCGGCGAGGGGATGCCGACCTGGCCGAGCGCATCGCGCGCCATGCCGCGGGCGTCCTCCTTCGAGACCGCGCTGTGGGCGAGCACCGCCTCGACCATCTGCGTCTCGATGCGCAGCACCGGGTTGAGGGTCATCATCGGGTCCTGGAAGATCATCGCGATGCGGTTGCCGCGCAGATTGCGCATCCGCTCGCCGTCCAGGCCGACCACGTCTTCGCCATTGTGGAGAATCCGGCCTTCCACCACCCGGCCCGGCGGATCCACCAACCCGATGATCGAGAAGCCGGTGACGGACTTGCCGGAGCCGGACTCGCCGACCAGCCCCATGATCTCGCCGCGCGCGACCTCGAAGCTCACCCCGTCCACGGCCTTGACGACGCCCGCCTTGGTGAAGAAATGCGTCTTCAGGCCCTCCACGGCCAGCGTGGCGTGCGCGGCAGCCACGGGGGCTATTTCTGCAGTCGCGGGTTCAGGATGTCGCGCAACTGGTCGCCCACCAGGTTAATCGACACGATGGTGACCAGCAGCGCCACGCCGGGATAGACGCTGATCCAGTATTTCATGCTCAGCATGTATTCGAAGCCGTTGGCGATCAGCAGGCCGAGGGAGGGCTCGGTGATCGGCAGGCCGATGCCGAGGAAGCTCAAGGTCGCCTCGAGCGCGATGGCGTGCGCGGTCTGCACCGTCACCACCACGATCAGCGGCGGCAGGCAGTTCGGCAGCAGGTGGCGGAACAGGATGCGCCGGTGGCTGAGCGCGAGGCAGGTCGCGGCGTCGATATATTCCTTCGAGCGTTCGACCAGCGCGCTCGCGCGCACCGTGCGCGCGTAATAGGCCCATTGCACGGTCACGAGCGCGATCAGGATCTTGTCCACGCCCTTGCCGAGCACCGCCAGCAGCACCAGCGCCACCAGGATCGAGGGGAAACTGAGCTGGATATCGACGATGCGCATGATGAGCGTATCGACGCGCCCGCCGAAATAGGCGGCGGCCAGGCCGACGGCGCAGCCGATCGCCATGGCGATGACGCCGCTCATCACGCCGACGCCGAGGCTGATCCGCAGCCCGTAGCAGATCGCGCTCACCAGGTCGCGCCCGGCGCCGTCCGTGCCGAGCCAGAAGACGCGCCCGTCGAAGGCCTCCGCGCCGGGCGGCATGTGCGAATCCAGCACGCTCACCTGGGCGAGGTCATAGGGGTCGGTCGGCGCGATCCAGGGCGCGAAGACCGCGATGAACGCAATGACCGCGAAGACCGCCAGGGCCGCCGTCGCGATGCGGCTCTCCAGGAAATCCGAGGCGAACCGGCGGAACGGCGTCTCGATGCGGGCGGCCGCCGCCGGCTTGCCGATACCGGCGGTCATGCGCTGGCGTCCTGGAGGCGAACCCGGGGGTCGAGAACCGAATAGACGATATCGACCAGCAGGTTGATGACGACGAACATCAGCACCACGATCATGAGATAGGCGACCACCACGGGCCGGTCGAGCTCGTGCAGGGAATCGATGATGAGCTTGCCCATGCCGGGCCAGGCGAACACCGTCTCGGTCACCACCGAGAAGGCCACCAGCCCGCCGAACTCGAGGCCCAGCACCGTCACGACCGGGATCATGATGTTCTTCAGCAGATGCACGAGCACCACCCGGCCTTCGCTCAGGCCCTTGGCGCGCGCGAATTTGATGTAGTCCTGGTGGACGACCTCCCGCGTGCCGGCGCGCGCCAGGCGGATGACCAGCGAGAGCTTGAAGAGCGACAGGTTGATCGCCGGCAGCAGCAGGTGCTGCAGCCCGTCCCAGGTGAGGAAGCTGACCTGGATGCCGAGGAAGGGCACGGTGTCGCCGCGCCCGGTCGAGGGCAGCCAGCCCAGCATCACGGCGAACAGCATGATCATCATGATGCCGACCCAGAAGCTGGGCAGGCTGAAGCCGAGGATCGAGCCCGCCATGATCGCCTTGGACGACCCGGCCTCGGGTCTCAGCCCCGCGAGGACGCCGAGCGGAATGCCCAGCACCACGGCGATCAGCAGCGCCGCGATCGCAAGCTCGAAGGTCGCCGGCATGCGCTGCACGATGAGCTGCAGCGCCGGCTCGCCGAAGATGAACGACTTGCCGAGGTCGCCCTGCAGCGCGTTGACGACGAAATAGCCGTATTGCTCATGCACCGGGCGGTCGAGGCCGAGATCGCGCATCACGCGCTCGATCTCGGCCTGGTCGGCCTCCGGGTTGATGAGCATGTCAACCGGGTCGCCGACAATGTTGACGCCCACGAACACCAGCAGCGACATCACCGCGACGACCACGGAACTCTGCAACAGCCGCCGGATGATGAAGACGGTCATGGGATGTCGGCGCTCCCGTCAGGCGGGGCGGCGGTCGGGCCGCCGCCCGCTCCCCCCCGCTACTCGTCGGAGGTCACGCCCATGGCGATGGTCTGCTCGTCCGCCCGCGCGACATAGGAGAGGCCCTTCTTCCCGGCCCAGGTGTTGACCTGGTAGTGGGTCGGGACGATGCCCTGGTTGCGCCCGATGGCGAGCTCCGTCGCCTGCTGCAGCAGCTTGAGGCGCGCATCGTCGTCCACCGTGGCGAGCGCATCCTCGATCAGCGCGTCCACCTCTGAATCGGAATGCCGGCCCCGGTTGGACGCGCCGAAGCCGCGGTCCTTGTCATAGGTGTGGAGCAGCGAGCGGAGCGGCGAGGAGGCCTCGCCGGTGCCGGAGCCCCAGCCGACCAGGATGAAGCTGAACTCGGGCGACTTGTCCGGACCGCCCCGGCTGGCGCGCCGGAAATAGACCGCCTTGGGCATGGTCTCGACGGCGGTCCTGATGCCGACGCGGGTCAGCATCTGGGCGACCGCCTCGCAGATCTTGGCGTCGTTGATATAGCGGTCGTTGGGGCCGTGGATGGTGAGTTCGAACCCGTCGGGATAGCCGGCTTCGGCCAGCAGCGCCTTCGCGCCTTCGGGGTCGTAGGGCTCGGGCTTCAGGTTGGGCGTGACGCCGAAGAAGCCCTCCGGCAGCAACTGCCCCGCCTTGATGGCGACGCCCTCCATCACCCGGTCCACGATGGCGTCCCGGTTGATGGCCATGGAGATCGCCTTGCGCACGCGCACGTCCAGCAGCGGGTTCCCGATGTCGCCGCCGCCATGCGCCTTCGCAAACGGGGTGCTCTCGCGGAACTGGTCCATGTGCAGGTAGATCACCCGGCTGGACACGCCCTGGCTGAGCTGCACCTCGTCGTCGCCCTTCAGGCGCGGAATGTCGATGGGCGGGACGTTGTCGATGAAGTCCACATCGCCCGCGAGCAGCGCCGCGACGCGCGCCGGGCCGGACTTGATCGGCTTGAAGACGACCGTCTTCCATTCCGGTTTCGCGTCGAAATAGTCCTCGTTGCGCTCGATCACCAGCCGGTCGCCGGGCACCCATTCGACGAATTTGTAGGGGCCGGTGCCCATGGCGGCCTTGCCCGAGTTGAAGTCGGCCGTGCCGACGCCGGCGCCCACATCGGAGGAGACGATCGGCACCGCCGCCATATCGACCGGCATCAGCGGATAGGGCCGCTCGGTGGTGATATGGAGCGTGTAGTCGTCCACCTTCTTGTAGGTCTTGCCCTTGAGATAGGTGCCGAAGCTGGACGGCGAGTTGGGCACGTTGGGCGCGCGCTCGAATGTGAACAGCACATCGTCGGCCGTGAAGTCCGAGCCGTCATGGAACTTCACGCCCTCGCGCAGCTTGAACTCCCAGGTCGTGTCGTCGATCGGCTTCCACGACACGGCGAGGCCGGGCAGCAGTCTGAGCTTGTCGTCCTGCTCGACGAGGCGGCTGAAATAGTGCTTCGCCATCGAGTTGTTGGGGCCGAGATTGTGGTAATGCGGGTCGATCGACGACGGCTCCGCCTTGAGGCCGACGGTCAGCATCCCGTCCTGCCCCCAGGCGGGCCCCGCGGCCAGGCCGGCGAGCGCGCAGCCGATCAGAAGTTTCCGGAATTGCATGGGTGCTTCCTCCTCCTGCAATGGGTTGCCGGGCGGACGGGCCGCGCTTTCGGCACGACCGCACGATAGGGCGTCGGAGGCCCTGCCGCAATCGCTGGCGGGGGCCCGTCGTCACCAGTCGGGCGGTGTCCACGCGGCGTCTTCGTCCAGCGGATAGACCGGGCGCGGCAGGCGTTGCCAGCGGAAGCGGTCGAGCACCGGCGAGGTGAGGCCCGCCGTATCGACCTCGAAGACCTGCGAGGGCGGGAACCAGGGCATGAAACCGGCGCGGAAATGGCCGCGCGACTTGACGCAGACGACCCGCGCCTTGGCGATATCGAGGCCGAAGCTCTCGAAGAACATCGGGTCCGCCGTCTGGTGGCGCGCGCCGATGACGATGACGGCAATGCCGCCCGGCCCGCCGATTTCGAGCGCGGCCGACGGCCCCAGCTCCACCAGCCGGCCCCGATAGATGCCGAGCCGGCCGACGAAGCGCCCGTCCGTCAGCTTCAGGACCCGCGCCGACGCCCGGAAGCCCTTGGAGAACTCGGTGTCGCCTTCGCGGTTGAACACGGCCTCGAACGCCGCGCCTTCGCCGAGCTCGTGCGCTTCGCGCGCCAGCTCCGGGTCGAAGAAGGAGCCGTAATAGACCCGCCTCGCGCCCGCCTCGACCAGCGCCCGCAGCAGCCAGGCGGTCCGCCCCTCGCCGCCGCCGCCCGGATTGTCGCCCGCATCGGAGAAGATGACCGCCGGGCGCGACGGATCGCCGGCGGTTTCCAGCGCCAGCGCCGCGGCCGCTTCCACGGACATGAGCTCGCGCCGGAACCGCTCCCGCATCGCCCAGCCGTATTCCGCGATCTCGCGGGCCAGCGACCGCGCCAGCGCCTCGTCCTCCCGCGCCGTCACCACGATGGCGACGCCGTTCTTGGGCGTGTCCGAGAAGACGAAGCCGCCGAGGATCGTGACGTTGACGATGTCGCCGCCCGACTCCCGCATCCGCCGCTGGCCGTAGTCGATCATGTCCGCATAGGGCCCCTCGGCGGTCAACAGGGTGACGCTCGGCGGCGTCAGCGGCAGGCGGATGAAGGCCGATTTCGGCCGCATCCCGGCCAGCATCCGCCGCATGGCGAACGCCGCTTCCTCGCCGCGCTGGCGCATGTCGACATGCGGGTTGGTGGTGTAGCCGATCAGGATGTCGGCCGCTTCGACCAGGCGCTCGCAGAGGTTGGCGTGCAGGTCGTGCGTGACGATGACGGGGACGACCGCGCCGGCGAGCGCGCGCAGCCGCGCCACGATCGCGCCGTCGGGGTCGAGCGTCTCCGTGGTCGTCATGGCTCCGTGATTGGCGATGAAGACGCCGTCCACCGGCCCCGCCTCGGCCAGCATCGCCTCGATGCGCTCCAGGCAGCCCGAAATGAAGCGCCATTCCGCCGGGCCCCAGGGCGGGTTGTTGGCGAACAGCAGCGGCGCCGGCTCCCAGGGGCCGGTCGCGTCCATCGCCTGCACGAAGGCGGCCATCTCGGCCGGCATGGCCGAGACCTCGGCCCGCGCGTCCGCCAGCAGCGCGGCGCCCTCGCGGTAATAGTGCCGGCGGAAATCGGCCTCCGTCGCCGGCGGCGCGAAGGCGTTGCTCTCCAGCATGATGCCCAGAAGGGCGATGCGCGGCGGGTTCATCGGGGTAATGCCTCCGGTTCCGGCCCGGCGTCTCTCGCGGCCAGCGCGGTACGCCCTGCGCCCGCGCGCCCGCCGCCGGCCAGGCGCCGCAAATCATGTCCGACGGCCAGCATGGCCGGCACGACGAACAGCACGAGCAGGGTCGCCGTGGCAAGCCCCGCGACGATGGTCAGCGCCACCGGGATCAGGAACTGCGCCTGCAGGCTGGTCTCGAAACAGAGCGGCAGCAGGCCGCTGATGGTGGTGAGCGAGGTCAGGATCACCGCGCGCAGGCGGTCGCAGGCCCCGTCTTCTATGGCCTGGTGGACGGGCTTCCCCTCCCGCTCATGGTCGGTTATCGCCACGATGAGCACGATCGAATCGTTTATGACGATGCCGGAGAGCCCGATCATGCCGATCATCGACAGGATGGTGAGGTCGAAGCCGGTGAAGAAATGGCCGAACGCGACCCCGATGAAGCCGAGCGGCACCACCGCCAGCACCGCCACCGGCCGACTGTAGCTGCCGAAGATCCAGGCCAGCACCAGGAACATTCCCGCAAGCCCGATGGCGGCGCCCACGCTCATGTCGGCGACGGTGTCCGCCTGCTCCTCCGCCTTGCCGGCGAAGCGCAGTTCGAGGCCGGCGTCTGCGGCGATCCCCGCGACGCCGTCCCGCCGGAGCGCGGCGAGCACGACATTGTTGGTGGTGAAGGTCTCGTCCACCTCCGCCGTCACGGAGACCTCGCGCCGCCCCCGCTCGCGGCGGATGACATCGTAGCCGCTGGAGGCCGTCGCGGTCACGACGGCGTTCAGCGGCACCTCGGCCCCGTTCGGCCCGAACAGGTAAAGCGCGCCGAGCCCGCCGGGGTTCTGCTTTCGCCGGACCCGCACCTCCACCTCTTCCTCGCCCCTGGCGAAACGCAGCGCCGTGTCGCCCTCCAGCGCGCTGCGGAGCTGGCTGCCCGCGCGCGCGATGTCGAAGCCCATCGCGCGGCCTGCGGGCGTCACCCGAAGCTGCATTTCGCGGCTGCCATGCGCGAGGTTGTCGCCGATGGCGCTCACGCCCGGATAGGACGCCAGAAGGGCCTTCACGCGCCCGGCGGCCGCCTTGAGGTCGTCCAGGTCGTCGCCGGACAGGCGCACATCGATCTCCCGACCCGGCGGCCCGGCCGTCGCGGCCCGGATGGTCAGCGCGTCGGCCCCGACGACCGGCCCGATATTGTCCCGCCATGCCTGCACGAAGGCTTCGGTGCGTATGTCGCGCTCGTCGGAATCGACCAATTGGACGACCACGGCGCCCACCGAGCCGTCGCGCTGGCGCGGACCCGCCGGGCTCTGGCTGCGTTCGATGCCTTCGACGACGAGCGCGGTATGCACGAGGCCGGGGTCGCCGTAAGCCTCGGCGGCGGCGCGGGCGGCCCGCTCGATCCGGAACAGGCGTTCGCGCGTTTCCTCGCGCGGTGTGCCCGGAACCATGCGGAGGTTTGCGAAGATGTTGTTCGGCTCGACCGACGGGAAGAAGGTGAAGCCGACGCGCCCGCTCGCCACGATGCCGACGCTGACGACCAGCAGGCCGGCCGCGAGCGCCAGCACCAGGTAGCGGTGAACGAGCGCGCGGGCGACCATGCGCCGCAACGGCCCCTCGCGGAACCGGCGGAAGCCTTCGTCGAACCGTCGGCGGAAGCGTGAGGGGCGGCCCTCGGCAGCCGCCGCTGTCGCGGCGAGCGAATGGCGCAGATGGCCCGGCAGAACGAGGAAGCATTCCACCAGGCTCGCCACCAGCGCCAGCACCACGATGAACGGGATTTCCCGGATGATCTGCCCGATGATGCCGCCGATCAGGATCAGCGGCAGGAAAGCGGCGATGGTGGTGAGGCTCGAGCTGAACACCGGCGCCGCCATGCGCCGCGCACCCTCCACGGCCGCATGCAGCGGGTCGTCGCCCCGGCGCGCGCGGGTCTCGGCGTGTTCCGCCACCACGATGGCGTCGTCCACGACGATGCCGATGGCCAGGATGACGCCGAACAGGATGATCATGTTGATGGAATGTCCGAGCCCCCAGGCGAGCGCCATCGCGGCGAGCAGCGCCGCCGGTATGCCTGCGGCGACCCAGATCGCCGTGCGCGCGTTGAGGAAGAGGAAGAGCACCGCCAGCACGATGGCCAGGCCGCCGAGGCCGTTGCGGATCAACAGGTCGATGCGCTGGTCGATCAGCTCCGCCGCTTCGTCATAGCGGTGGACCGCGATGCCGGGCGGCAGGGTCGGCGTGAAATTCTCGAGGAATTGCGCGGCGGCTTCGGCGGTTTCCAGCGCATCGGCCGTCGTCGCGCGCTTGACGACGAGTTCGACCGCCGGGCGGCCGTCGAAATAGACCCGCGGCTGGTTCTCGTTCCAGGCTTCGTTCACCTCCGCGATCTCGCCCAGGGTGAGCCGGCGCCCGTCCGGGAAGGCCCGGATCTCGACGGCGGCGACCTCCTCGGCGGTGCGCGCAAGGCCGAGCGAGCGCACCCGGGAGACCGAGCGCCCGCCGGTGTCGCCGCCCGGTATGTCGCGCGAGGCGCCTGCAATGCGGCTGGAGATTTCCGAGACCGGCAGATCGAGCGCCAGCAGGTCGCGCTGGTCGACCTCGACCAGGATCCACTCGTCGCGGGCGCCGACCGTCTCCACCTCATCGACCCCGGCGCGGATTAGCCCGTCGCGCATCCTGAGCGCCCAGGTCTTGAGCGTGCGCTCCGGCAGGTCTCCGGAAACCACGATGCGGAGCAGGTTATCGTAGCGCACCACGCGGCGCGTCCAGGGCGTCTCGCTGTCTTCGGGCAGGGTCGTGATGCGGGATATGGCGGCGTCCACATCCGACAGCGCCGCCTGCATGTCGGTCCCGGCCTCGAAATCGACGCGAACGCTTGCGAGGCCCTCCTGGGAGGTGGAAATCACTGCCTTCACGCGGTCGAGGAACCGGACCTCCGGCTCGATCGCCCGGACGACGGCGTTGTCCACATCTTCGGCGCCGGCGCCCGGCCACGACACCGAGACGACGACCGTGTCGATGCCGAAATCGGGGAAGAACTGCTTGTTCATGCGCGAAAGCGCCAGCAGCCCGATGACCAGCATCGCCGCCATCAGCAGGTTCGCCGCCGTCGGGTGCCGGGCGAAAAGCGCGATCACGGGACCGCAACCTTGACGCCGGGGGCGATTTCCGGGAAGCGCGTCACCACGATGCGCTGGCCGTCCTCCAGCGGCCCCTGCACCAGCAGGCTCTCGCCTTCCCTGGCGCGGACCGCGATCTCGACGGCCTCCAGCCGGTCGTCCGCGCCGACGCGATAGACCCTTTCGCCGTCGAACACGGCGGAGGCCGGCAGCCGCGCGGCGCTCTGCAATTCCGGACCTTCGAGCAGGACCTCGACGAAGGCCCCGGCGCGCAGCCGCGTCTCCTCCGGCAGCGCCTCCAGGCTCGCGAAGGCGGCGATGCCGCCGCTGGCCGCATCGATCTCGCCCTCCAGCCGCGCGATCCGGGCCGGGAAACGGCGGACCGTTTCGCCGGTGCGCCAGATCGCCGTCAAGCGCCGCCCGACGATTCCCGTCCCGGCGTCGAGCGCGCCGAAAATCCCGTTGGGAATCGAAACGCCGATCTCCAGCCGCGAGGCATCGACCAGGCGGGCGACGCGCTCGCCGGTCCCGACCTGCTTGCCAATATCGACGCCGATATCGACCAGCCAGCCGCCGAACGGGCTGGTCAGCCGCGTTTCCGCAAGGTCGCGTTCCGCCCGGGCGAGCCCGGCTTCGGCGCGCCGGATCGCCGCCTTCTGGCGCTCGACGCGGGCCGTGAACCGCGCGACCGCGTTTCGCCGCTGGCTCACCGCCTGCTGCTGGCGGCTCAGCGCCAGTTCCCCGTCATCCACGACCTTCTGGGAGATGGCGCCGCGCGCGCGGAGCTGGCGCCTTCGGTCCGCCTCCCGCCGGAGCAGGCCGAGCTGGCGCCCGTCTTCCTTCAACTGGTCGCGGGCGCCGGCAAGGTCGGCCTCGATCTCGCGCAGCCCGGCCCCGGCCTCGGCGAGCTCAGCGGCCCGGAGCGTGCGGCCCGTCTCGAAGTCGAACGGATCGACCGCCACCAGCAGCTCGCCCTCGGCGACATGGCCCCCCTCCCGGAAGCCCGGCCCCACCGCCGCGATGCGCCCGGCCACCAGCGGGCGCAGGTCCACCGAGCGCCCCGCGACCACCTGGCCGAAGAGGGGAATCGTCGGGCGGGTCGTCTCCAGCGCCACGGTCGCGGCCTCGACCGCCCAGACCCGCTCGCCCGGGGCTTCCGGCAGGATCGCCGTGCGCGTCGCCATCATGGCGGCAAAGGCCGCAAAGGCCGCCGCCAGCAGCAGCAGGGGCAGCAACACGCGCCCCATCCGCCGGAGCCTCCGGCGCGGTTTCCGGCCGGTCGCTTCGGTCAGCATCCCGCGCTCGGCGGGCACGATCTCTGCGTCGCGCGGATTCACAGCGCACCCAGAATACTCCTGCCCCACGCTTCCGTCCCGCCCTTATTTCCCGGCCCCGCGCCCGGACGCCTGCAAGCCTGCCGCCGCCGGGTAACGGGCGTTTGTCGGCCGGGCCCGGTTTCGTAACAAATCGTAACCCCCGCCCCTCCCTCGATACCCGGCTGGCGCCGCTACTCGGGACGAGGGGGAAATGGCGGGGGCGGTCGGCGCTTTACAATATTCCTAATTTGTTCTATTCCGCCCGCCCGCAAGGGAGGTTCGGCGGCTATGGGGAAAGCACTGCCTGTGGAATTGCGGGTCCGGGTGATGGCGGCCCTGGCGGAGGGGATGACCCGCGCAGAGGCGGCCCGGCTGTTCCGTGTCGGCGTGGGCACCATCGCCGGCTGGCGGCGGCTGGAGCGCGAGCGCGGCCACCTGCGGCCGAAGACCGGGACCGGCAGGACCCGCTCCTGGCGCATCGAGGCGGAGCGGGACCGGATCCTCGGCCTTCTGGAGACGGACCCGGACCTGCCCGTGAATGCCTTATGCGCGGCGTTGTGCGAGCAGGGCCTCGTTTTCAGCCGCAGCGCGATGAACCGATTCCTCCGCCGCCACGGCGTCAGGCGCAGGATGGGCCGGCCGCCCGGCCGGAGCCGCGTCTCCCCGGCCCCCGGCGCCGCAGCGCCGCAGAGACCGTGACGCCGGTGGGAATTCGCGCCGGATCGACTCGACCCTTTCGGACACTTTCCGCCGAAACGGCGCGAAATTCACTGCAACGTTCCCGTTTGCAGGCGCACGTCTCCTGTCCGGTCAAAACCGGTTTCGCGTTGCCAGCTCCCCGATCCGCGGCGCGCCGCCGCCTTGCGCTCAGGTCATGTCCCCTTGCCCTCATGTTGCGCCAGGCCCTGAAAATGGGGCCGGCGCGGGCGGATAGCAAGATTTTCAGGAAATAAAACCTTATCGGGAACGACGGCCGTCGCGCCCGGCGAGGATGGCGCCGGCGAGGTAGAGCGAGCCGGCGATCAGCACCGGCCTGACGCCGCCGAGGCGCGCCAGCGCGGTTTCCACGTCCGGCGCCGCCGCCGCGTCCATGCCGGCGGCCCGCGCCGTTTCCGCCAGCGCCTCGGCGGGCACGGAAGCCGCGCTGCCGGGCACGGGCGCCGTCACCGTCCGCTCGACATGCGGCGCCAGCACGGCGAGGAAGCGGTCGCGGTCCTTGGTGTCCAGCATGCCGACGATGAGGTCGAAGCCCCCGCCCCGCCCGGCCAGCCAGTCCGCCAGCACGCGGCCCGCAGCCGGGTTGTGGCCGCCGTCGAGCCAGATTTCGGGCGCTCCCGAGAGCCGCTGGAGCCGCGCCGGCCAGTGCGCGGATTCGAGGCCGCGAACGAGCGCCGCCTCCGGCAGGCCAAACCCTTCGAGACAGGCGAGCGCGAGGCCGGCATTGCCCGCCTGGTGCGCGCCGGCGAGGCCGAGCCTCGGCAGGGGCAGCGTCATCCGGCGCCCGTGGAAGACGCCCTCCGACACCCGCCAGTCGTCATAGACCGGCGCGCCGGCCGCCGCCGCCTTCGCCAGGATGACGGCCCTCGCCTCTTCCTGCTGCGGGGCGAGCACCAGCGGCACGCCGGGCTTGACGATGCCCGCCTTCTCGGCGGCGATGGCCGCCAGCGTCTCGCCGAGGAACTGCGTGTGGTCGCGGGCGACCGGTGCAATCGCCGTCACCGCCGGGCGTTCGACGACATTGGTGGTGTCGAGCCGGCCGCCCAGACCGACTTCCAGCAGCAGGACATCGGCCGGGGCGCGCGAGAAGGCCAGGAACGCCGCCGCCGTCGTGATCTCGAAGAAGGTGATCGGGCGGCCCTCGTTCGCCCGTTCGCACTCCCCCAGCAGCGCCAGAAGCTCGCCGTCGGCAAGCATCTCGCCGGCCACGACGATGCGCTCGTTGAACCGCACCAGATGCGGCGATGTATAGACATGCGCCCGCCGGCCCGCCGCTTCGAGCATGGCGCGCATGAAGGCGATGGTCGAACCCTTGCCGTTGGTGCCGGCGACATGAATGACCGGCGGCAGGCGGCGCTCGGGCCTCCCCAGCCGCTCCAGGAGCCGGAGCACCCGGTCGAGCTTGAGGTCGATCAGCTTCGGATGCAGCGCCGTCAGCCGCGCCAGCACCGGGTCGAGCGCGCTCAACCCTCGATCTGCTCCCGGCCGGCCCCGTCGGAATCGTTCGCCGCCTCCGGTTCGAGGACCTCCGGATAGGGCAGCATGGCCGCGCCGTCAGCCTCGTCCGGCGGCGGTTTCGGCTGCATGAGCATGGAAAGCAGGCTGCCGAGCGTGCCGCGCAGCTCCCGCCGATGCACCACCATGTCGATGATGCCGTGGTCGTGCAGGTATTCGGCGCGCTGGAAGTTCTCCGGCAGGGTTTCGCGGATCGTCTGCTGGATGACCCGCTGCCCGGCAAAGCCGATCGCGGCGCCGGGCTCCGCGACGGCGATGTCGCCCAGCATGGCGAAGGAGGCCGAAACGCCGCCCGTGGTCGGATCGGTCATCAACACGATATAGGGCAGCCCCGCTTCCTTGACCTCGGCGACCGCAATGGTCGTGCGCGGCATCTGCATCAGCGACAGGATACCCTCCTGCATCCGGGCGCCGCCCGAAGCCGTGACTGCGATCAGCGCGGCCCGCTGCACGACCGCCAGCCTCGCCGCGGCCAGGAACGCCTCGCCGACGGCAATGCCCATCGAACCGCCCATGAAGGCGAAATCGAGCAGCGCGACAACCACCGGCTGATCGTCGATGGAGCCGTGCGCCACGCGCATGGCGTCCTTGGTCTTCAACTGCGACTGGGCATCCCTCAGGCGGTCCGTATAGCGCCGCCGGTCGCGGAATTTGAGCGGATCGACCGGCGCATCCGGCAGCTCGATGGTCTCGTATATGCCGTGGTCGAACAGCATGGCCAGGCGGCCCGGCGCATCGAGGCGCATGTGGTGGTCGCAATGCGGGCAGACATTGATCAGGTCGTGCAACTCGCGATGGAAGATCATCTGGCCGCAATTGTCGCATTGCAGCCAGAGGTTTTCCGGCACGTCCGTCTTGCGGACAAGGCTGCGCAGGCGCGGCCTTACGAATTCGGTGAGCCAGTTCATGCGCGCGCTCCCGCGACGCCGCCGGCAAGCGCGCCGGCGAGCGCGCCGACGCGGTCCAGCATGCCCGGGCCGCCGGCCCCGATCTCGCGCACGATGGCCGACCCGACAACCGCGCCGTCGGCAATGCGGGCGACCGCGCCGGCCTGCGCCGCCGTGGCGATGCCGAAGCCGACCGCGACCGGCAGGTCGGTGAAGCGGCGCAGGCGGCGGACGGCGTATTCGACATCCGCCATGGTCGGCGAGCGCGTGCCGGTGATGCCGGCGATCGACACGTAATAGACGAAGCCGCTCGCCCGCTCGAGCACGAGCGGCAGGCGGTCTTCATCCGTTGTCGGCGCGACGAGGCGCACGATGTCGAGGCCCGCGCGCTCGGCCGGCCCTCGCAGCTCCTCTTCCTCCTCGGGCGGCAGATCGACGGTGATCAGCCCGTCCACGCCCGCCGCGTTCGCATCCGCCGCGAAGCGCTCCGCGCCGTAGCGGTAGATCGGGTTGAAATAGCCCATCAGCACGACGGGCGTGTCGTCGTCCTCCGCCCGGAAGGCGCGCACGAGGTCCAGGATGCGGCCCATATTCATGCCGGCCGCGAGCGCGCGCGCGCCGCCCGCCTGGATCGTCGGTCCGTCCGCCATCGGGTCGGTGAAGGAAACGCCGATTTCCAATATGTCCGCGCCGGCTTCCCTGAGGCGGCGCAGAACGGCGAGGCCGGTGTCGAAATCCGGGTCGCCGCCGCTGACGAAGGCCACGAAGGCGGCGCGGTTCTCCTTGCGCAAGGCCTCGAAGCGCGCCGCGATCCGGCTCACAGCGCGATCCCCAGCGCGTCGCCGACGCTGAAGACATCCTTGTCGCCGCGTCCGCAGAGGTTCATCACCAGGATATGGTCCTGCGGCAGCCGGGGCGCGGCGCGAACCACCCAGGCCAGCGCATGGGCGGGCTCCAGCGCGGGAATGATGCCCTCCAGCCGGGCGCAGAGCTGGAACGCCTCCAGCGCCTCCGCGTCGGTCGCCGAGACATACTCCGCCCGTCCGGCATCCTTCAGCCAGGCGTGCTCCGGCCCGATTCCCGGATAGTCGAGGCCGGCCGAGATCGAATGCGCGTCCGCAATCTGGCCGTCGCCGTCCTGCAGCAGATAGGTGCGGTTGCCGTGCAGCACACCCGGAGAGCCGCCGGCGAGCGAGGCCGCATGCGCGCCGCTCTCCAACCCCCGCCCGGCCGCTTCCACCCCGACGATACGCACGCCCGAATCATCAAGGAAGGGGTGGAAGAGGCCAATGGCGTTCGATCCGCCGCCGATGCAGGCGGTCACCGTGTCCGGCAGCCGGCCCTCGGCCTCCACGATCTGCGCGCGCACCTCCTCGCCGATAACGCACTGAAAATCCCGCACCATCTCAGGATACGGCGCGGGGCCCGCGGCCGTGCCGATGATGTAGAAAGTGTCGTGGACATTGGCGACCCAATCGCGGAGCGCCTCGTTCAGGGCGTCCTTGAGGGTGCGCGAGCCGCTCTCGACCGCCTTCACTTCCGCGCCGAGCAGGCGCATCCGAAAGACATTCGGCGCCTGCCGGGCGATATCTACCGAACCCATATAGACGGTGCAGGGAAGATCGAAACGCGCACAGACCGTCGCCGCCGCAACGCCGTGCTGCCCGGCCCCGGTCTCCGCGATGATGCGCGTCTTGCCCATCCGCCGCGCAAGCAGGATCTGCCCGAGGCAGTTGTTGATCTTGTGCGAGCCGGTGTGGTTCAGCTCGTCGCGCTTGAAGTAGATTTTCGCGCCGCCCAGATGCGCCGTCAGCCGCTCGGCGAAATAGAGCGGGCTCGGCCGCCCGGTATAGTGCTTATGGAATCGGCCCATTTCTTCGTGGAACGCCGGATCGTTTTTCGCCTCCTCGTAGGCGGCGCCGACCTCGCGGATGAGCGGCATCAGCGTCTCGGCGACATAGCGGCCGCCATAGAGGCCGAAATGCCCCCGCTCATCGGGTCCCAGGCGGTAGCTGTTGGCGGCGGTATCGGGCCTCATCGCCTTCGTTCCCCGGATCGCGCAATCGCGCCGGACCATACGCGCCCAGGCGTCGGATTCAAAGCGCCGCCGCCTTCTCCAGAAAGGCCCGGACCAACTCCGGATCCTTTTGGCCCCGGGTCCGCTCGACGCCGGACGACACATCGACCATGCGCGCGCCGGAGATGCGCACCGCCTCGGCCAGATTGCCGGCCGTCAGTCCTCCGGACAGCAGCCAGGGCAATTTCGGCAACGGCGCGGACAGCAGCGACCAGTCGAAGGCGCGAGCGTTTCCGCCCGGCAGCCGCGCGCCTGCCGGCGGCCGCGAATCGAACAGGAGCCGGTCGGCCGCCTCCTCGAAAGCGAAAGCGGCCGCGACATCGGCCCGCTCCGCGACGGGCAGCATCTTCCAGACCTCGCGACCGAAGCGCCGGCGGACCTCGGCGGCCCGCTCCGGCGTTTCCGTGCCATGCAATTGCAGCGCATCGAGCCCAGCCGCCTCCACCGCCGCGCCGACGGCCTCGTCGCCGGCATCCACGAAGAGCCCGACCTTGAGCACGGCGGGCGGAACATGCGGCGCCAGACGGGCCGCGTCTTCCGGCGACACTTCCCGAGGACTTCCCGCGACGAAGGCGAAGCCGACCGCGGCCGCGCCGCCCTCCACGGCGCTCTCCAGAACCCACCGGTCCCGAATGCCGCAAATCTTGACCTTGACCCGCATCACCGAGCGGCCGGCAGCACCGTATTCTTTCCGGTTGCGCGCGCCGTCCCGGTTTCTTTCCGGCGGCCCGCCTGCATGGCTTCCCGAGGCCGGCGCCGGCTGCGCGCCCTGCCGCCGGAAATCCTGGCGAACGCCCAACCTGCAATCAGGCCGGCCGCCAACGGCGTCAGAACGATCAGGTAAACCGGCAGCGATACGGTCGATGCAACCGGGAAAACACCGACGGCGACTTCGTGCATGTTCTCGACCGCAAAGAGAGCCGCAACCAGGGCAATCGCCAGAATGCAAGCTGCCCGGATGAACGCCACGACATGCCCGCCCTTATTCCGATTCGCTGTTCAACCGCTCGCGGAGGCGTTTTCCCGCCTTGAAGGCCGGGAGATACTTCGCCTCGACCGGCACAGGGGCGCCGGTTGCCGGATTGCGCCCGATACGCTCGCTCCTCCATTTGGTCCAGAACGCGCCGAAGCCGCGCAACTCGATACGGTCGCCCCGCGACAGCGCGTCCGATATTTCATCGAAGAAAGTCGTAACCAGCTTGACCGCATCGCCGTGCGTCAACTCCGGATTCCGTTCGGCGATACGCCTGATGAGCTCCGAACGCGTCATACATAAACTCCCCCAACACTCTAATGCAACTGGAGCGCAGGGTACCAAACGGCCAACAGGCCGTCAAGCATAACCCCTTCCGCAAGCGTGCTTTTTCCGAGCAGGCGACGAGTTATACGGTCCAGCCAGCCAGCATCGCGTTCCGGGTCCCTGTCGATCGCCGCAAGGCCGCGCTCGATGCCGCGCTCCTCAGCCAGCCAGTCGCGCGCCGCAGCCTCGCCGCCGATGGCATCGACGAGGCCGTTGCCGACGGCCGACCGTCCCGTGAAGACGCGGCCGTCCGCCACGGCCAGGACTTCCGCCCGGCTGAGCGGGCGGCGTTCGGCCACCATATCGACGAACATGGCGAAAATTTCGTCCACGAGAGCCTGCGCGGCGGCGCGGCCGGCGGGCGACAGCCGCTCGACCGGGTTCGGCACCGTTTTCAGCGGACCGCTGCGGACGACATCCACGCCGACGCCGAGCGTTTCCAGCAGCCCTACGACCTGCGGCGCCTGGAGAATGACGCCGATGGAGCCCGTCAGCGTAGCGTTGCGCGCAAAAATGCGGTCTGCGCCGACAGCGACCATATAGGCTCCCGACGCCGCCTTCGAACCCAGTACGGCCGCGACCGGCTTGGCCGCGCCGACCTTCCTGAGCGCCATATGGAGCGCTTCGGCCGCGGCCGCGGACCCGCCGGAACTGTCGATAACGACCAGCAACGCCCTGGCGCGCTCGTCCGCGCCGATCTCGTCCAGCCGGCGCCGCAGCGCGCGGTCGTCGCGAATGAACCCCTCGACATGGACCCGCGCCACATGGTCGCCGCCGGCGGCAACAGGGCCCATCGCAACATAAAGGGCGGCTGCGAGCGCGGCCGCCGCGACCAGCAGGGCCGCGAGCCGCCACAAGCGAAGCTGGCGCTTCAGCCGCGCATCATGAAGCCGGGGCGCCGGGATAGCCGCCATTCAGGACCGCGGCTCCGGGTCAGTTGTCGTCGGCTTCATCCTGCTGCGCCCGGTTGCGGAGCGCCGCGCCCAGGATATCGCCCAGGCTGGCGCCGCTGTCGGACGATCCGAACTGCTCCATCGCCGAGCGTTCCTCGTCGATTTCCAGCGCCTTGATCGAAAGCTGGATACGCCGGCCAGCCTTGTCCACTTGGGTGATCTTGGCATCGATGCGCTCGCCGACCGCGAAGCGGTCCGGGCGCTGCTCGGAGCGTTCCCTTCCCAGCTCGCTGCGCCGGACGATGCCGGTCAGTTCGCCCGGCAGTGTCACCTCAAGCGCATTTTCCAGAACGGACGCGACCGTCACGGTCAACACCGTACCGCGGCGCAGGCCGCCGCCGTCGCGCGCTGCACCGCGTGTCGCGCTCTCGAACGGGTCCTCCGAAAGCTGCTTGACGCCAAGGCTGATACGTTCCTTTTCGACATCCACATCGAGCACTTTCGCCCGGACTGTGTCGCCTCTGGAGAAGTCCCGCACCGCATCGTCGCCCTGCCGCCCCCAAGCGAGGTCCGAGAGATGCACCATGCCGTCGATTTCGCCGGGAAGGCCGACGAACAGGCCGAACTCGGTGATGTTCTTGACTTCGCCTTCGACCGTGCTGCCGAGCGGGAACTGCCCCAGGAAATTCTCCCAAGGATTACCCTGCGTCTGCTTGATGCCGAGGCTGATGCGGCGTTTCTCCAGATCCAGGTCGAGGATGCGCACCTCCACTTCCTGGCTGGTGGACACGATCTTGCCGGGATGGACGTTCTTCTTGGTCCAGCTCATCTCCGAGACATGGACAAGACCTTCCACGCCCGGCTCCAGTTCGACGAACGCGCCATAATCCGTGATGTTGGTGATGCGGCCGCGATAGTTCGCGCCCACCGGATATTTGAGCGCCACGCCCTCCCATGGATCCACCTGAAGCTGCTTCATGCCGAGCGAGATGCGCTGGGTATCGAGATTGAAGCGGATGACCTGCACCTCGACCGTCTGGCCGATCTGCAGCGCTTCGCTCGGATGGTTGACGCGGTGCCAGGCGATGTCGGTGACATGCAGCAGCCCGTCCACGCCGCCGAGATCGATGAAGGCGCCGTAGTCGGTAATGTTCTTGACGACGCCGTTCAGCACCTGGCCTTCGCGCAGATTCGCTATGAGCTCGTTGCGCGCCTCGGCCCGGCTCTCCTCCAGCACCGCGCGCCGCGACACCACGATATTGCCGCGCGAACGGTCCATCTTGAGGATCATGAAGGGCTGCGGGGCGCCCATCAGCGGCCCGATGTCGCGCACCGGGCGTATATCGACCTGGCTGCCGGGGAGGAACGCGACCGCCCCGGAAAGATCGACGGTGAACCCGCCCTTCACCTTGCCGAAGATGACGCCGGACACCTTGTCATTGTCCTTGAACGCGCGTTCCAGATGGCTCCAAGCTTCTTCGCGTTTCGCCTTGTCGCGGCTGAGCACCGCCTCGCCGTTCTTGTCCTCGAGACGCTCGACATAAATCTCGACTTCGTCGCCGGTCGAGATTTCCGCCGGCCGGCCGGGCGTTGCGAACTCCTTGAGGGGCACCCGCCCTTCCGCCTTGAGCCCGACATCGATCAGCGCCATGTCGTTTTCGACCGCGATGACCCTGCCTTTGACAACCGTTCCTTCGAAGCCCCTGGTCGCATCCAGCGACTCTTCCAGCAGGGCTGCGAAGTTTTCCTTTTCGGCGCCTGCCGCGCCGGTTTCGGCAAGAGAAGTAGCCATTCGGCTGCTGCGTTCCTTTCCAACTGCAAACCGGCCCGCCATCCGCGCTTCCCCTAGCGAACGACAAGCCAGTCCTTCCTCATTGTCCGCTCGAGCCCGACCCGCCTTCCAACACCGCGAGACGCTCACCCGCCAGCAGCAACGCCCGTTCGAAGACCGCATCCAGGGTCAGTCCCGTGGTGTCGATCTCGACGGCATCGTCTGCCGGCCGCAGTGGCGCGGTCGGCCGGGCGCGATCTCTCGAGTCGCGCACGGCAACCTCGGCCAGAACCTGCGGTAGCTTATGCGTTTCCCCCCGGGAGCGCAACTCTTCCAGACGCCGGCGCGCACGCTCCTCTATGCTCGCCGTCACGAACAGCTTGAGCTCCGCCTCCGGACAGATGACGGTCCCGGTGTCGCGTCCGTCCAGCACGGCTCCCGGCGGCGTCGTCGCCACCCGCCTCTGAAACGCCAACAGGGCGGTCCGCACCGCCGGCAGGGCCGCCACGCGGGAGGCGGCATCGCCGACCTCCTCTCCGCGCAGGCCGGGATCCTCCAGCGCGGAGGGGTCCAGCGCTTCCGCATGCGCGGCGGCCTCCGCGGCGGCGTCCGGGTCGCCGCCCGCATCCAGCACCGATTTTGCAACGGCGCGGTACAGCGCGCCCGTGTCCAGATAGGCATAGCCGAGGACGGCCGCGAGCCGGCGCGCCAGTGTGCCCTTGCCGGCCGCCGCCGGCCCGTCGATGGTGACGATCACACCGTAATCGCCGCGCCGAGCCGGTTCATCGACGCGACGAAGCCGGGGAAGGAGGTCGCCACCGGCGCGATATCGTCGATCCGCACGGCCTTGCGCGCGCCCATGCCCAGCACCATGAAGGCCATAGCGATGCGATGGTCGAGCCGGCTTGCGATTTCGACGCCGCCTTGCGGCCGGCCGCCCTCGACCTCCAGGGTATCTGCGCCCTCCCGTACGCCGACGCCGCACGCCGTCAGGCCGGCCGCCATCGCGCCGAGACGGTCGCTTTCCTTCACGCGCAACTCGGCGAGCCCGGACATTCGGGTCCTTCCCTCGGCGAAGGCCGCGACCACGGCCAGCACGGGGAACTCGTCGATCATGCTCGGCACGCGCTCCGGCGGCACGTCGACCCCGGTGAGCGGGCTCCAGGCCGCGGTAATGTCGCCAACCGGTTCGCCGCCCTCGACCCGCTCATTGGCAACGGTGAGTCCGGCGCCCATTTCGCGGAGGGTGTCGATGAACCCGATGCGGCCGGGATTGAGGCCAACGCCGGTTACGGTCACGCATGAGCCCGGCAGGACGGCAGCAGCCGCAAGCGGGAATGCCGCCGAGGAAATGTCGCCCGGCACCGAGACCGCGCTTGCGGAGAGCTCCGGCTCTCCGGTAAGCCGCACGACGCCGCCCTCCTCTTGCTGCACAGATGCTCCGAAATGCCGCAGCATGCGCTCGGTATGGTCGCGCGTCGACGAGGGCTCCACCACCACCGTTTCGCCCGGAGTGTTGAGGCCGGCAAGCAGCACCGCCGATTTAACCTGCGCCGAGGCCACCGGCAGTTCGTAGCGCACCGGCGCCGGGGAGCCGGTACCGACGACCGTGAGCGGCAGCCTGCCGCCGGCCCGGCCATGGAATGCGCCGCCGAAGCGCGACAGCGGCTCGCTCACCCGGCGCATCGGGCGCGACCTGAGCGAGGCGTCGCCGGTCAGGGTTGCGGTCAGCGGATGCGTCGCCAGCAGGCCCAGCAGAAGCCGCGCGGCAGTCCCGGAATTGCCCATGTCGAGCACGTCGTCGGGCTCCGCCAGCCCGCCGATGCCGCGGCCGCAAACCTGCCAGCGGCCCGGTCCCGTCCGCTCCGCCTCCACACCCAGCGCGCGCAGCGCGGCGGCAGTCGCCAGCACATCCTCGCCTTCGAGGAGGCCGTCGATTTCCGTCTCGCCGACCGCAACCCCGGCAAGCATGAGCGCCCGGTGCGAAACGGACTTGTCGCCCGGCGCACGCACGTCTCCTTCAAGGGCGCCGCATACGTGCGAAACCGCGCCGCCTGCCCCGGTCACAGGTCCATCCTCCACGTCCGTTCCACTGTTCGGTCGAATTCGTTTTGACACTCCGCCAGCCTTCTGGCAAACGCTCGCCGCTTTCGCATTTTCCACCTTTCGGAGACCGCCCGTGGCCCGACCGGATCTCGGCAGCAAGCGTGTCTGTCCGTCATGCAGCATCAGGTTCTATGACCTCGGAAAAGACCCTGCGGTCTGCCCCGAATGCAAGACGGGTTATCCGCAGGCGAGTTTCCGGAAGCCCCGCCGCATCAAGCCGCCCGCCCCGCGCGCGGCGCTCAAGAAACCTGCGCCGAAGGATGAGGTCGAAAACGATATCGATCTCGAGGACGAGGACGAGAACGAGGACGAAGAGGACGTCGAAGACCTGAGCGAGGACGATCTGGGCGAGGTCGTTCCCGCCGGCGCCAAGAAGGACGGGGAGGACGAGGTCTGAGCCGCCGGCCCGCACTTGCCTGCAATCGGCCTCGACGATTATATTGCCGGCTTCCGGCGCGCCGGCCGCAGACTCGCACGCCGCGCCGACACCTTGGGGGGCCATAGCTCAGCTGGGAGAGCGCTTGAATGGCATTCAAGAGGTCAGGGGTTCAAATCCCCTTGGCTCCACCAACTCCTCCGAAAGGCCCGGCCGAGTGCCGGGCCTTTTGTCGATAAGCCCGGGCGGCTGCTGAGCGCGCCGGCATGCCGCGCCGGGTCCTGGCCGCCGCCCCGCTTCGCCTGCTGTCCCGCAAGCGCTTCCGCCGCGCCTGGGCGGCCGGGGCGCTCGCGGGCGCCATGCGCTGGCTGGAAGTGCTGGCCGTCGGCTGGTTCGTCGTCGAAGAAACGGGCTCGCCGATGGCGGTCGCGCTCGTGCTCTTTCTCCGCCAGGCGCCGATGTTCCTGCTGGGCGCCTTCGCCGGCGTAATCTCGGAACGCGGAGATCGCCGGCGGATATTGTTGGTCGCCTGTTCCGCGATGGCCGCCGTCATGGGGCTCCTGGCCCTGCTGTCGTTCTTCGGAGAACTCGCGGTACACCACGTGGCGGTCGGCGTCTTCTGCAGCGGCGTATTCTGGGCCCTCGACTTCCCGGTGAGGCGCACCATGCTGGGCGACCTCGCCGGACCGACGCGCTTCGGCACCGCGATGGCGCTGGACAGTTCCACTGCCAATCTCACCCGCATGCTGGGCCCGCTTGCCGGCGGCGCGCTGATGGACACCATCGGCATCGGGGGCGCCTACCTGGCCGGTGTCGCCTGTTTCGGCGGCGGCGCGCTGCTGTTGCTTTCCACCCCCTACAGGCGGCCGGCGGCCCCGCCTGCCGGCAGGGGCGTTTTCGCCGACATCCGCGACGTCTTCGCCCATCTGCCGCATGCGCCGGTCGTGCTGGGCACGGTCCTGCTTACCGTGGCGATGAACGTCTTCGGCTTCCCCTATCTCAACATGATCCCGGTTATCGGGCGGGAGACCCTCGGGCTCGACGCCCTGGCGACCGGCTCGCTGATGTCCGCCGAGGCCGCAACGGCATTCGCGACCGCGCTGGTTATTGCCGCCCTCGTGCGTCCGCGGCATTTCCTGCGCCTCTATGTCATGGCAGGCGCAGCGTTTCTTGCCTGCATCATCGGCTTCTCCTTCACCCCGGACTACCGCGAGGCGATGGCCGTGCTGCTGGCAAGCGGTGTCGGCTTTGCAGGTTTCGCTGCCATGCAGGGCACGCTGATCCTTCACAGCGCCGCGCCGGCGCTGCGCGCGCGCGTCATGGGCGTCATGACCGTCGCGATCGGTGCGGGCGGCCCGGTCGGGACGCTGCATGTCGGGTTCATGGCCGAGCATTTCGGCGCCCAGACAGCAGTCGGGATCATGGCGGCGGAAGGGCTCGCCTGCATGGCCCTGGTCCTGCTCGCCATTCCCGCGCTCCGGCCATGGCGCGCGCCCGATCCGCCATGAGTGCGCGTCTTTCCTAATCCGGGCTTGCGGCCCATTATGGGCGGCGATCCGCCAGAAGGACCTGCATTTCCATGCCCGCCCCGCTTCGTTTCGGCATCTTCCTTGCCCCGTTCCACCCGGTGAACGAGAACCCGACCGCCTGCCTCGACCGGGACATGGAGCTGATTGAGCATCTCGACCGGCTCGGCTACCACGAGGCTTGGGTCGGCGAACACCACTCGGGCGGCTTCGAGATCATCGCCTGTCCGGAAATGTTCATCGCCGCGGCCGCCGAGCGGACGCGCCATATCCGGCTCGGCACGGGAGTCGTCTCGCTGCCTTACCACCACCCCTTCGCGCTCGCCGACCGGATGGTGCAGCTCGACCACATGACGAAGGGGCGGGCCATGTTTGGCGTCGGGCCGGGCGCGCTCGCCGGCGACGCCTTCCGCATGGGGATCGACCCACGCGACCAGCGCCGCATGATGAACGAGGCCATCGACGCGCTGATGGCGCTGCTCCGGGGCGAGCGCGTTTCGATGAAGACCGACTGGTTCGAGCTGCGCGAGGCGCAGCTCCAGATGCCGAACTACACCTGGCCGCACATGGAAATGGCGGTGGCCTGCGCGCGCTCGCCGGCGGGCGGGCTGGCGGCGGGCAAGCACGGGCTCGGCATGCTGTCCATCGGCGGCACCTCGCCCGAGGCGCTCGAGGCGCACGCCAACAACTGGACGCTCTGCGAGCGGGCGGCGGCCGACAACGGCAACATGGTGGACCGCGCCAACTGGCGCATCGTCACGCTCGCCCATATCGCCGAGACGCGCGAGCAGGCCTACCGGAATGTCGAATTCGGCCTCGAACTCTGGGCCAGATATTTCCGCGAGATCGCCACCTTCCCGATCGTGCCCCCGGAGATCGACGATCCGGTGAGCTACCTGACCGAAAACCGCATGGCGGTGATCGGCACGCCCGACGACATGATCGAGCATATCGAACGCCTCCAGGAAGGCTCGGGCGGCTTCGGCTCCTTCCTGGAACTGGCGCATAACTGGGCCGACTTCCCCGCGACCCGGCGCCATTTCGAACTCGTGCAGCGCTATGTGATGCCGCATTTCCACGGCTCGAACGCGCTGCGGCGCGAGTCCTACGACTACAGCCACGAGAACCGCGAGCTCTTCGTTGGCGCCGCCGCCGAGGCCATCGCCGCCGAAATCGCCCGGGAAGAGGCCCGCAAGGCTGCGGCGGAGTGAGGCGAGAAGGCCGAGCGCCGCTCATCATCGGGAGTCGCGGCACATGGGCAGGAAGCACGAGAACTACAGGGAAGACGTTCCCGGCAGGGCGAATGTCGAAGACACCCCCGAACTGCTGGCCTATTACGACGAACTCGGCAGGCTGGACGCCGGCGCCTTGTGGACGATCGCGAACAGGATCGAACCCTTGGAACCCGTCTCGCAATCCGTCCCGGTCGTCTGGCGTTACCGCGAACTCCGCGAACACGTCCTTCGGTCCCTCGACCTGGTGACGCCCGAAGCGGCGGGTCGGCGGGTCGTCTATCTGAACAATCCCGGCCGCATGGACGTCGCGGCGGCGGTGGGCTGGATCTATGCCGGGCTGCAGGCAATGAACCCCGGCGAGACGGCCAGCGCGCACCGCCATTCTGCATCCGCGGTCCGCTTCATCATGGAGGGCGAGGGCGCCTACACCGTCGTGGACGGGCACAAGATGACGCTTGGCGCGAACGATTTCGTGCTCACCCCGAACGGCACATGGCATGAGCACGGGGTCGAAGCGGCGGGCAGCCCCTGCATCTGGCAGGACGGTCTGGACATCCCGTTCGTCAACGCCATGGAGGCGAATTTCTACGAGGTGCATCCCGATCTCGCCCAGACCGTGGCCTTCGAGGTGGACGATGTGACGAAGACCTGGGGCAATCCCGGGCTGACGCCCGGCGGCGGCGCCTGGGCGAAGGGCTATTCGCCGCTGTTGAAGTACGAATGGCTGCCCACCTACGAGGCGCTTTGCAGATACGCCGATTGCACCGACGGTTCGCCCTATGACGGCATCTTGATGGAATATGTGAACCCGGCCACCAACGGCCCCGTAATGCAGACGATGGGCGCCAGCATGCAGATGCTGCGGCCGGGCGAGCGCACGAAGGCGCACCGCCATACCGGCAGTTTTCTCTATCAGGCCGCGAAGGGAAGCGGCCATTCGATCATCGACGGCCAGCGCCACGATTGGGCCGAGCGCGACATCTTCTGCGTGCCGTCCTGGGCTTGGCACGAGCATGCGAACGCTTCGAATACCGACGACGCCTGGCTGTTCTGCCTCTCCGACCTGCCGATCATGCGCGCCCTCGGCCTCTACCGCGAGCAGGCCTTCGGCGACAATGGCGGCCGGCAGCCGCTGGTTTGAGAACCCGTCTATGAACCGCACCGCCGCACTCGCCTTGCTCCGGACCGCCCTGGACGATCCGGCGGCGTCGTTCCGCCCCGGCCAGTGGGAGGCAATCGACGCCTTGGCGAACCGGCGGGAGCGGCTGCTGGTCGTGGAGAAGACCGGCTGGGGCAAGAGCGCGGTTTATTTCATCGCGACCCGGATCCTGCGGGACCGCGGCCGCGGCCCGGCGCTGATCGTGTCGCCTTTGCTAGCGCTGACGCGGAACCAGATTGAGGCTGCCGAACGTCCGGGCATCCGCGCCCTGACGATCAATTCCAAGAACCGGGAAGAATGGCCGGCGCTTCAACGCATCGTGCGGGAAGGCGAAGCCGACCCCCTCCTGATCTCTCCGGAACATCTCGCAAATGAGGACTTCGCGAACGATGTGCTGATGCCAATCGCCGACGATATCGGCCTTATGGTCGTCGATGAGGCCCATTGCATCTCCGACTGGGGGCACGATTTCCGCCCCGACTACCGGCGCCTGGTCAATATCCTGCGGTCGATGCCCGACAATATGCCGATCATCGGCACGACGGTGACGGCGAACGACCGGGTCATTGAGGACGTACGGGCCTAACTCGGCGACGTAACGGTCCAGCGCGGCTCGCTAATGCGGCACTCGCTCGCTCTGCAGACGATGCGCGTGCCGTCGCAGGCCGTTCGCCTTGCATGGCTGGCGGAGTATATCGGAAAGCTACCGAGGACCGGGATCGTCTATACGCTGACAACGGACCATGCGGACCTGGTTGCTGACTGGCTGAACGAAAACGGGATTCCCGCCAAGGCGTATCACAGCCGCGTGACCAGCGACGATTTCGCCGACAGCAAGACTTACCGGCAGCATCTCGAAGACTTGCTGCTCCGGAACAAGGTCAAGGCGCTGGTGGCGAAGACAGCGCTTGGCACGGGATACGACAAACCCGACCTCGGCTTCGTCGTTCATTATCAAGCGCCCGGCTCGATCATTGCCTATCCTGCTTATCCGTGACGCTCCGCACGTGAGGCTGTATGTTTTCAATATATTCTGCATGAGGGGGTCACGGTTATGAGGTTCAAGGTTGCCTCGCGTGTGCGTGGTTTGAGCGACGAGGCGTTTCGCCAGGTCTTCGGTACCGAGGAGCAGTGCCGCGCGGCGCTGGTCCGGCTGCGCTGGCCGGACGGCTTCGTCTGCCCCTGCTGCGGTCATCGCGGGCATTGCGTGCTGGCGGGGCGCGGGCTCTATCAATGCAACCGGTGCAAGAAGCAGACATCGCCCACGGCGGGCACGATCTTCCACGCGACCAAGCTGCCGCTGACACTCTGGTTCGCCGCCATCCACCCGATCGTGACGGCGAAGAACGGCATCTCGTCGGTGGAACTCGGCCGCCGTCTCGGGGTCAAGCAGCCGACGGCCTGGGCCGTGAAGCACAAGATCATGGCGGTGATGGCGCGGCGCGAGGGGGAGACGGCGCTTACGGGGCGGGTCGAGAGGGACGACGCCTGTCTCGGCGGGATGCGCTCCGGCGGCAAGCGGGGCCGCAGCGCGGCGGGCAAGACGCCCTTCGTGGCAGCGGTCTCGACCAGTGCGGAAGGGCGCCCACGCAAGCTGAAGCCGGCGCCGGTCAAGGGCTTCCGCAAGCGCGAGATCGCGCGTGGCGCCAAGCACTGGCTGGCCCCCGGCGCGGCGGTTGTGACGGATGGGCTGGGCTGCTGGAGCGCACTCGACGAGATCGCCTGCAGCCATCAGGCAATCCACACCGGGGCGGGCCGGCAGGCGGCCCGCATGGCGCCATTCAAATGGGTGAACACGACGCTCGGCAACATCAAGTATGCGATCACCGGGACCTGTCGCAAGCTCGGCCCAGACCATGCCGAGCGCTACAGCGCCAGCTTCGCCTGACGCTACAACCGGCGCTATCAACTCAAGACAATGATCCCGCGTTTCGTCCATAGCGCCGTACGCAACGAAACCATCCCCTATCGCCTCCTCATCGCTCGATGACTTTCAGCGATAAGCAGGAAAGGATATCGCCATAGAGCTTCAATTGAGGGAATCCCAAGCGGCAAACTGGCTGAAACGCGCGGCGGATGAGAGCCGGGTCGTCCGCCAGCAAAACCCCGTCGGATATCGGGCCGCCGAGGCATTGCTTTTCACGGACAGAGCCTGATATCGGGGATTGCAGCAAAGGACTTGTGCAGGCGCAGGGCCCCCTAACGGAGCAGGCCGTACAGCCCGACGCAGAGCAGGAGGCCGAGGGCGACGCGGCGGTAGAGCGCCTCGCTCGAACGGCGGAAGAGGCGCGACCCGATCCAGGCTCCGGCCATGAACACGGGCAGCAAGACCGCCGCCGTCACAAGCGCCTTGCGGTCGATCAGGCCGGCCGCCGCCATCATGGCGATCAGCGCGACCAGCGTGACCGCGAAGTAGCCGGTGAAATTCGCGCGATTGATCGCCGCCGCATCCCGGCTGGACAGGAGGTAGGCCATGACAGGCGGGTTGCCGAGGCTGGTCGAAGCCATCAGCACCCCCGACAGTCCCCCGACCCCGACGGTCGCCCAGAGCTTCTTCTCGCCCTCATAGCGCCACCCCGCCATCAGCAGGACGGAGAACGCGACCACGACCAGTGCGATTCCCCGCGCGAGGATGTCGGGGTCGAGCGAGACGAGGAGCCAGCTTCCGACCGGCATGAGGAGCGCCGCCGCAACCCCCATCGGGGCGATGACCTTCCAGTCGATCTCGCGCCGGACGCCCGGAAGAAGCTGGCCGGTCACGACGATCTCCATGAGGATGATGATCGCGACGGTCTGGACCGGGCCGAACAGGATTGCGAAGACCGGCGCCATCAGCATGCCGGAACCCACGCCCGCAAAGCCCCGCATCAGCCCGGCAGCGGCGGCGACGCCTAGGGCGGCGAGCAGTCCGGGCGACAGGAACTCCATGGCTCAGCGCATCTCCGGCCCTGCCGTAGTGCGGGCCATGCCGGTTCGTCCCGATCGGATCAGGCGAATGCCTCTTCCCAGCTGCCGCGTGTTGCGGCCCTGGCGTATTCGGTGGCGCGATTCTCGAAGAAATTGGCGTGCTCGACGCCGTTCAGCATTTCGTCCATCCAGGGCAGCGGATTCTCCGCCATGCCGAAGACCGGCTCCAAGCCAAGCTGCTCCAGCCGCCGGTCGGCTATGAAGCGGATATAGGCCTTGATCGCCTCCGCCTCCAGGCCCTCGACCCCGCCCATCTCGAAGGCGAGGCCGATGAAGGCGTCCTCATGCTCGATCACCGTCCGGCAGGCGTCTGTCAGGTCGCGGCGGAGCGCATCGGTCCACACTTCGGGATACTCGCCGACGAAGGTGCGGAAGAGGCGGATCGCATTCTCCGTGTGCAGGGTCTCGTCGCGCGCCGACCAGGCCACGATCTGCCCCATGCCCTTCATCTTGCCGAAACGCGGGAAGTTGAGCAGGACGGCGAAACTGGCGAAAAGCTGTACCCCCTCGGTGAAGGCGCCGAACACCGCCAGGGTGCGCGCTATGTCCTCCTTCGAGTCCGAGCCGAACTGCTTCATATAGTCGTATTTGTCGCGCATCGCCTTGTAGCGCATGAAGGCCGAATACTCGACTTCCGGCATCCCGACCGTGTCCAGCAGATGGCTGTAGGCGGCGATATGCACCGTCTCGATATTGGAGAAGGCCGCCAGCATCATCTGCACCTCGGTCGGCTCGAAGACGCGGGCATAGTGCTTCATGTAGCAGTTGTTCACCTCGACATCGGCTTGGGTGAAGAAGCGGAAGATCTGGGTAAGCAGGTTCCGCTCGGCGGGCGTGAGGAGGCGCCGCCAGTCGGTCACGTCGTCGGAGAGCGGGACTTCCTCCGGCAGCCAGTGGATGCGCTGCTGCGTCAGCCAGGCGTCGTAGGCCCAAGGATAGCGGAAGGGCTTGTAGGTCGGGCTCGGATCCAGAAGCGGCATCGCGGCGTCCACGCGGTTTATGGGCCGCCAGTGTATAGCCGCAGCGGCCGTCTTGCTATAACGCACCACTCGAAAAGGCGTCCGCCCTCCCCCATGACCCTCCCGTTCTCTCTCCTCGACGAAGCGCTCGCCGCAGCCGAAACCTATCTGGAAGAAGCGCGCGGCAGCGTCGCGGCGCGCGTGCAGGCCGGCGGCCGGACCGACCCTGCCGCGCTTGAGCGCGACCAATTCGCCGCGCACGGCTTCGCCTGGACCGCGACCTATGTGGCGGGCCTGCGGGAAATGCTCGGCTGGGCGCGGCGGCTGGAAGCGGCGGATCGCCTCGCCGAACTCGACCGCCTCATCCTGCAAGCCGCGTTCGGGGAGTATCTGGCCCAGCTTGCCGGCGGCATCGCCCTCTCGCAGGGGGAAGTGGTGCGGCCCGCAGACCTCGGCCTCGACGGCGCGGCATTGCGCGTTCCCGCGGCCCGGCGCGTCGCCGCCGAAGGCAACTCAAACGCCGTGCGCATGGAGATCGTCGCCATGCTCGCCGAGAGCCGGAGGCCGTCCGACGGGCTGGACGACGAATCTCTGGCCCTGGTGCGGAGCCAGTTCCGCCGGTTCGCGGACGAACGCATTGTCGGTCCCGCCCACGGCTGGCACAGCCGCGACGAACTCATCCCCATGGCCGTCATCGGCGACATGGCGGATATGGGCGTGTTCGGCCTCACCGTGCCGGAAGAATGGGGCGGGCTCGGCATGGGCAAGGTAGCCATGTGCGTGGTCACCGAAGAGTTGTCGCGCGGCTATATCGGCGTCGGCTCGCTCGGCACCCGCTCCGAGATCGCGGCCGAACTGATCCGGCTCGGCGGCACGCAGGAGCAGAAGGAACGCTGGCTCGCGGACATTGCGAGCGGCGCCGTGCTGCCGACCGCCGTGTTCACGGAGCCCGATGTCGGCTCAGACCTCGGCGGCGTGCGCACCCGCGCAATCCGGAACGGCGGGACCTACCGGATTTCCGGCGCGAAGACCTGGATTACCCATGCGGCGCGCGCCGACCTGATGACGCTGCTCGCCCGCACCGACCCCGACACGCCCGGTTATCGCGGCCTCTCCATGTTTCTCGCGCCGAAGACGCGCGGCGGTGATGGCAATCCGTTCCCCGATCCCGGCATCGACGGCGGCGAGATTCCCGTGCTCGGCTATCGCGGCATGAAGGAATACGAGATCGGCTTCGACGGCTTCGAGGTGGATGCCGGGAACCTGCTCGGGCGCGAGGAGGGCCAAGGCTTCAAGCAGTTGATGGCGACCTTCGAAAGCGCGCGCATACAGACTGCTGCGCGCTCCGTAGGCGTCGCCGAACGCGCGATGGAGCTGGCGCTGGACTATGCCGCCGGGCGCAGGCAGTTCGGCAAGGCGATCCTCGGCTTCCCGCGCGTTGCCGGCAAGATCGCCTGGATGGCGGTCGAGACCCAGGTCGCGCGCCAGCTCGCCTGGTTCGCCGCGCGCGAGAAGGATGGCGGGCGGCGCTGCGACATCGAGGCCGGCATGGCCAAGCTGCTTGCCGCGCGCGCCGCCTGGGCCAATGCGGACAACGCCGTCCAGGTGCATGGCGGCAATGGCTACGCCCAGGAATACGAGGTCGGACGCATCCTCTGCGATGCGCGGATTCTCAACATTTTCGAGGGCGCGGCCGAGATACAGGCCCATGTCATCGCGCGCGGCTTGCTGGAACGCCGCAACTGAGCCCCCGGAGCAGCTCGTATGGCACGGATCGTTATCGTCGGCGCCGGCATCGGCGGACTGGCCCTGTCCCTCTCCCTCGCGAAGCGCGGCCTCGACGCCCTGGTGCTGGAGCAGGCGCCGCGCATCGAGGCGGTCGGCGCCGGCATCCAGCTCAGCCCCAACGCGACGCGCATCCTGAACTGGCTCGGCCTCGAAGACGACATGGCCGAATGGGGCGTCGAGCCGGACGGGCTCGCGATCCGCAGCCATGAAGGCGAGACGCTCGTCGAGGCTCCGCTCGGCCGCGAAGCGCGCGAGACCTTTGGCTACCCCTATTACCACGCCCACCGCGCGGACCTGCTGGACGGGCTGCTCAGGCGCCAGCCGCCGGGCCGGATACGGCTTGGGGCGCAACTCGCAGCCATGGAGGACCGGCGGCTCGCGCTCGCAGACGGCGAGACCGTTGAGGCCGACATCGTCATCGGCGCCGACGGCATCCACAGCCCGGTGCGCCGGCATCTCTTCGGCACCGGCAATGCGCGGGACTCGGGGTCGGTGGCGTGGCGGGCGCTGGTGCCGGCGGAGCGGCTGGCCGACCTCGACATTCCGCGCGAGTCGGGCGTCTGGTGGGGGCCGGATGCCTGCATGGTGCGCTACTGGGTTTCCGCAGGGCGCCTGATGAACTGGATCGCGATTGCGCGCATCGACCGCGAAACGCCGGAATCCTGGTCCCGGCTCGGCCGCGTGGAGGATGCCGCCCAGGCGATTGCGCCCTTCCCGCCCACGGTCACGCGCATGGTGGAGCGCACGGAGACCGTGCATGAATGGGCGCTGTTCGACCGCGAGGGGCTGCCGGCCTGGACGCGGGAGCGGACGACGCTGCTCGGCGACGCCGCGCATGCCATGATGCCCTATCACGCCCAGGGCGCCGCCATGAGCGTGGAGGACGCCTGGGTGCTGGCCGGCTGCCTCGCCGAGGACACGGGCAAGGCCGGGCTTGCCCGCTATGAGGCGCTCCGCCGCGAGCGCGCCAACCGGGTGCAGGGCTGGTCCCGCGCCATCGAGCGCCATTGCCTGATGGCGGATCCGGCGGAGGTCGCGGCGCGCAACGCCAAACTGGCCAAGGACCGGGCGGACTATCGCGGCGGCTTCCCGCCCGGCCAGATCTGGCTCTACGGCTACGACGCCGAGACGGCGCTTTCGGAGCAGGCCGCCTGAACCCCGCTTGCGGCGCGCGGCGATTGACGGCCCCGGGGGCCGGCCATAGGTTAGGCTTGCAACCGACGCCGGTCACCGGACCATCGCCGCCATGGATCCCGCTCTCATAACAGCATGGGCGACTGTCGCCATCGCCGCCTCGATGATCGTCGTAGGCGGCATGACCTGTTTCCTGATCTGGCGCGGCATTCGGGAAATGCGCCGGTCATCGGACGAACGCGCCAGCGCCCGCGAAACTGCTGGCGCCGAACTCGCCGAATGGCGGGACGCCGATATTCGCCGGCATGAGGAGGCCATGGCCACAATGCGGGGTTTGCATGAGGAATCGCGGGGTTTGCATGAGGAAACGATGACGGCGCTCCGTGCCCTGATCGAACGCACCGCGCCTGCCGCACCGGCGGAGTAGGGGCGCAGCCTCTTGTCCTTACTGATCCCGATCCTCCTGGCGGCCGTGGCGCTCGTCCTGTTCACCGGGATTTTCGGGATGATGCGCGGCGGCGCCTTCAACCGGAAATACGGCAACAAGCTGATGCAGCTCCGCGTCGGCCTGCAATTCGTCGCCATTCTCGTCATCCTCGCGGCGGCGCTGCTGGCGGGCTCCTGATGGTCCGGCTCACGAAGATCTACACAAGGGGCGGCGACAAGGGCGAGACCTCGCTCGGCAACAGCGCGCGCGTCGCCAAGGACTGCGCACGGGTCGAGGCGTTCGGCGCGGTGGACGAGACCAATGCCTGCATCGGCCTGGCCCGCCAACATATGTCAGGCGAGTTGGACGAGATGCTGGCGCGCATCCAGAACGACCTGTTCGACCTGGGCGCGGACCTCTGCACGCCGGAAGGCGGCGAACGGCGTTCCGGCGCCCTGCGCGTCGTGCCGGAGCAGGTTCGGCGGCTGGAAGTGGAGATCGACGCCATGAACGCCGAGCTCGCGCCGCTCAACTCCTTCGTGCTGCCGGGCGGGTCCCCGGCGGCGGCGGCGCTGCACCTCGCGCGCACCACCGCCCGGCGGGCGGAACGCGCGGTGACGGCGCTCGCCCGCGAGGAGCCCGTGGGCGAGGCTGCGCGGCGCTACATCAACCGCCTCTCCGACCACCTCTTTGTCGCCGCCCGGCTGGTCAACGACAAGGGCGGCGCCGACATTCTCTGGGTCCCCGGCGCGAACCGGTGAAGCCGCCGTCGGGCGGTCAGTTCCCCTGCTTCCCGATCAATACACGCCTCAGCGCCCTCCGGGCGTAATCCCAGTCCGGGCGGACGGCGAGCGAGCGCTTGTAATCGGCCACCGCTTCGTCAAGCTGTCCCATTTCGGCCTTGAGGTCGCCCCGCACCTTGTAGGCGCGCCAGAGCTCCACCTGGCCGAGCGCAACGCTTTCGTCGAAATCGGCGAGCGCACCCTCCAGCTTGCCCATGCGCCACTTCGCGACACCGCGATTGTGGAAGGCCTCGCCATATTCCGGGCGCAGGCGGATGGCCTCGTCGAAATCGGCGACGGCCCCGGCATAGGCTCCGGTCTCGATCTGCGCCGTGCCGCGTTTGAAAAAGCCCCTAGCAAGTTCCTCAGGCGTCTCGAACAGGCCGTTCTCCAGTGCGATCGTGCAGTGCATGACATTTGCGGACGGCGCGCCGCCGCCCGCCATGCAGAGCATCTTGTCCCATGAGTCCGCGGCCAGCGCCGGCGCCGCCGACAGCAACAGAAAAAGCGCGAGTCCGGCTCTAGCGGCCATGGCGCATGTGCCTCGCAATGATCGTGCGCTGGATCTGGCTGGTGCCGCCGCCGATGGTCGCCTGCATGCCTTCACGGAAATAACGCTCCATGTCAGCTTCCGGCGTGGTGCCGATACCGCCCATGATCTGCACACCCTGCCGCGAGACTTCCTGCAGCGTCTCGGACGCGAACAGCTTCGCCATGGCGGCTTCCTTCGGGCATGGCGCACCTTCATTCGCCACCGCGGCGGCGCGGTAGGTCAGCAGTCGTGCGGCGTCCACCTTAGTCTGCATGTCGGCCAGCATATGCCGGATCACCTGGAAATCGAAGATCGGCTGCCCGAATTGTTCTCGTGTGCGGGCGTAGTCGCAGGCATCGTCCACGGCCTGCTGCGCGCAGCCGACATAACCGGCCGCGATGGAAATGCGTTCCAGCTCCAGATGCTCGGTCATGATCTGCCAGCCTTGGCCTTCCGCGCCGAGCAGAGCATGTCCGGGCAGGCGCACATCGTCGAAGAAGATCGTGTTGGAGCCTGTAGCCCGCCGCGCCAGCGCCTCGATCTTGTGGACCGTCACGCCCGGCGCATCATTGGGTATCAGCAGCACCGAAAGCCCGTCATGCTTGTCGGTCCCGGCTTCGCTGCGCACCAGCGCGCAGAGCACGGCGCCCTTCGCCCCGCCGCCGGAGTTCCAGAGCTTCTGCCCGTTCACCACCCAGCCGGCCCCGTCGCGCCGGGCGCGCGTGCGGGTATTGGCCGCGTCCGAGCCCGCCTGCGGCTCCGAAAGCGAAATGACGAAGCGCATCTCGCCCGCCAGGAACGGCTCGATGTATTGCCCGGCCTGCTCCCGGCCGCCGTGATGGACGATGTTCTGTGCGGTGAACATCGGCACCATCACAGAGGTGGCGAAGTCCGGGCCGTAGCGCGCCAGCCCTTCGCACATCAGCGCGTAGGAGAAAATGTCGCCGCCCTGCCCGCCCTGCTCTTCAGGGACCAGCAGGCCGATCCAGCCCTGCGCGACGATCTTCGCGTATCCCTCATAGGGATAGTCGCGGTTGCGGTCCTTCTCGCGGACATAATCGCGGCCGACCTCCTCCTCCATGAAGCGGAAGACGGTCTCGCGCCACATCTCCTGTTCGGGCGTCAGGAAATCCATCGGCAAAGCGGCTCCCTGCCGGTTGCTAGTTCACGACGAGTTCGGTGGAGGCATGGGTCACCGGCTCATTGCCGGTTTCGGTGACGACGGTCGTCGTGCCCGTGGACGCGGCCAGCCCGGCATCGCTGTCGAAGACGATGATATGGATGAAGAACACCATGCCGGGCGCCGCCGGGGCGGGATTGCCGCGATAGAACATCGGGCTGTCCATCCACACGGGCGCGAAACTTGCCCCCAGGGAATAGCCGCAGGCATTCATGCGGTGGTCGGCGAGGCCGCGCGCATCCAGCACACGGGCATGGGCGTCGAACACCTCGCCCACCGGCCGGCCCGGCCTGAGCGCCTCCCGGCAGGCGTCCAGCGCCTCCACCGCCGCGTCGTGCAGGAAACGCTGGCGGGCCGGCGGCGGGCCGATGCGGATCGTGCGCATCAGGCAGGCATGGTAGTGCCGCCAAGTGCCGGCGAATTCCAGCGTCAACTGGTCGTCCGCATCCAGGCGCCGCCTGCCGCTGTAGTAGCGGCACATGAGCGCGCCGGGGCCGGAACCGACGATGAACTCGTTGGCCGGGCCGTCCCCGCCCGCCCGCCAGACCGCGCCCTGCATCGCCGCCAGGATGTCGCCCTCGAACGCGCCCGGCCGTGCGAGACGAACAGCCTCGTCCCAGGCGCGGTCGGCAAGCTCCCCGGCCTTGCGCACATGGGCAAGCTCCGCCGGGCTCTTGACGACCCGCAGCCCGTCCACCAGCGCCGAAGCATCTCCCGGTTCGACGAACCCTTCCAGCGCGTCGCGGAGCCGGAAGCCGAGCGCCGCCGGCAATCCGTACGACTGCCACTCCACGCCGATCCTCCGGCCCCCGAGGCCGAACTCGGCCAGCATCGCCTTCAAGTCGTTCTCCGGCCGCGCGTCGACCGCATCCTCCCATATGCGGATGTCGTCGAGGACCGAGGTGAACTCGGCCTGGCGGAGGTCGGGCGCGCGAGTCAGCAGCGCCATCCGCCCATCGGCGGCCAGCAGGAGGCACTGAAAGAAGCAGAAACCGAACGTGTCGTAGCCGGTGAGGTAGAACATGCTCTCCTGCTTGAAGATCAGCAGGCCGTCGAACCCGGCCGCCGCCGCCGCCTCGGCCGCCGCGCGCTGCCTGGCTGCAAATTCCTCTTCGCTGAAATGGATGTGCATACCGCGTCCCTCGCTTTCCTTTCCGCCCTCGCGCATCATGGCATGAAGAGCCGCCGGGGTGGCAAGGCGGGCCGACAGGGGAGCATGGAAGCGATGGCGAGCGAACGGGCCGAAGTGGTCGCAACCCGGCATATGGCCGTGGCGGGGCACCAGCTTGCAGCGAGTGCGGCCTTCTCCGTTCTGGAAGCCGGCGGCAATGCCATCGACGCGGGCGTCGCCGGCGGGCTGGCGCTCGGCATTCTCGAGAGCGACCTGGTGAGCGTCGCCGGCGTTGCGCCGATCATGGTCTATAGCGCCGATGTGCAGAAAGTAGTCACGATCTCCGGTCTCGGCTGGTGGCCGAAGGCGGCGGATATCGAGCATTTCCGGCGCGAATATGGCGGGGCGATCCCGAACGGCGTGCTGCGAACCGTCGTTCCCGCGGCCCCGGACGCCTGGATCACCGCGCTGGAGCTCTGGGGCCGGATGAGCTTCGGCGAGGTCGGGCAGGCAGCGATCCGCTATGCTCGCGACGGCTTCCCCATGTATCCGCTGATGGAGCGCATCATTTCCGAGCATGAGGCAGAGTTTCGCGCCGCGCCGGATACGGCGGCGATCTTCCTGCCGGGCGGGCGGCCGCCCCGGACCGGCGAGCTGTTCTTCCAGAAGGAAGGGGCCGCCACGCTGCAGCACATGGCCGACGAGGAAGCCGCGGCCGCGCGCCGGGGCGGGCGCAAGGCCGGGCTCGCCGCCGCCCGGGACGCCTTCTACAAGGGCGACATCGCCCGGCGCATCGCCGAGTGGGAGGCGGCGGAGGGCGGCTGGATGACCCGCGACGACCTGGCGTCCTTCCGCGTCGGCATCGAGGAGCCCGTGCGCGGGCGGTTCGGCAACGCGGATGTCTATGCCTGCGGGCCGTGGTGCCAGGGGCCGGCCCTGATCGAGATGCTGAACATCCTCGGCGGCTACGACCTGCGTGCGTTCGGCCACAACAGCGCCGATGCCGTGCATACCTCGGTCGAGGCCGTGAAGCTCGCCATGGCGGACCGGGACGCCTGGCTGGGCGACCCGCGCTTCGTGGATGTGCCGATCGATACCCTGGCGTCGGAGGCTTACGCCGCCAGGCGTCGGGCCGAGATCGACATGGGCCGCGCCATGCCGGAAATGCCGCCGCCGGGCGATGCCGGTTCGCGCCCCGCAATCCCTGCACCGCCGGTTCCGACGCGGGCGCCCCAGGCCGCGCCCCTCGACACCTCCTATATCTGCGTCGTGGACGAGGCCGGCAATGTCTTTTCAGCCACGCCGTCGGACGGCTCCTATGGCGGCACGGTCGCCCCCGGCGTCGGCCTCGCTATCTCTTCGCGCGGCTGCCAGTCCTGGACCGATCCGGCGCATGCCTCGGCGCTTGCGCCGGGCAAGCGCCCCCGCCTGACGCCCAACCCGGCGCTGGCCGTGCTGGACGGCGGGACGCGCTTCGTGCCCTTCGGCACCCCCGGCGGCGACGTTCAGACCCAGGCCATGTCGCAATGCCTGACGAATCTCGCGGTCCACGGCATGTCCGCCCAGGAGGCCGTGTCCGCGCCGCGCCATGCCAGCTACAGCTTCCCCTCCTCCTTCGAGCCGCATGCCTATTATCCGGGCCTGCTGAAGCTGGAAGGCGAGATCGGGCGCGAGGTCGGCGACGAGCTTTCGCGGCGCGGTCACGAGATCGAATGGTGGCCGGAGCGCATCTGGCTCGCGGGGTCTGTGTGCATGATCGACGCCGACAGCGGGCGCGGCCTGATGACCGGCGGCGCCGACCCCCGCCGCATGGCCTGTGCCGTTGGCGCCTGACCGGCGCGAGACGACATCGCCCGACCCATTCCCCAACCGGCGAGCGACCTCATGGCTTTAGCAACGCGGGAAGGCGCCAACGCGCCGCGCATAAACCTCTACAGCGACACCCAGACCCGGCCGACACCCGAAATGCGCCGGGCGATGGCGGAGGCCCCGGTCGGCGACGAGCAGTCCTTCGCCGACCCGAGCGTCAACGCGCTCTGCGAGCGGGTGGCGGCGCTGCTCGGCAAGGAAGCCGCCGTGTTCCTTCCTTCGGGCACGATGTGCAACGAGATTTCCATCCGGGTCCATTGCCGGCCGGGCGACGAGGTGATCGCCGAGGCCTCCTGCCATATCCTGAACTTCGAGGGTGGCGGCCCGGCGGCGCTTTCGGGCGTGCAGATCGCGCCGATACCGGGCGAGCGCGGCCTCTACACGGCGGCGCAGGCCGAGGCCGCGATCCGCCCTGAGCACCGCTATGCGCCGCGCTCCGCGCTGCTGGAAGTCGAGAACACGGCCAATATGGGCGGCGGCGCGGTCTGGCCGCTCGAAGCCGTGCAGGCGGTCACGGATGTCGCGCGCGCGCACGGTCTCGCGACCCATCTGGACGGGGCGCGGCTGCCGAATGCGGTTGTGGCTTCGGGCATATCCGCCGCGGACTACGGCGCCTGCTTCGACAGCGCGTGGATCGACCTCAGCAAGGGGCTCGGCTGTCCCGTGGGCGCGGTGCTTGCCGGCTCGGCCGCCTTCATCGACGAGGCGTGGCGCTGGAAGCAGCGCATGGGCGGCGCCATGCGGCAGGCCGGGATCCTGGCCGCCGCCGGCCTCCACGCGCTCGACCGCCATTGGAGCCGGCTGGCCGAGGACCATGCCAATGCCGCGCTGCTGGCGGACGCATTGGCCGGGCTGGAAGGCTTCGCCGTGGAGCCCTGCGAAACCAATATCCTGTTCTTCGATGTGGGCGGCACCGGCAGGAGCGCCGCCGAAATTGCATCCCGCGCCGGCGGGGCGGGCCTGCGCATCGGCGCGATGGGGCCGACGCGGATGCGCGCCGTCACGCACCTGGACGTCGGCCGTGCGGACTGCGAGGACGCCGCCCGCATTCTTGCCGAGGCGGCGGCATGAGCTTCGACCCGGACGCCTTCAAGGCATTCGAGCGCGCCGGCTGGAACCGGCAGGCGGCCGGCTACCGCGCCGTTTCCTGGGATTCGACTCGCCTCGGCCTCGGCCCCGTGCTGGACGCCGCGGGCGTCAAGGCCGGCATGGACGCGCTCGATGTCGCGACGGGGCCCGGATACGGCGCCGCATTGGCCGCCGGGCGCGGCGCGCGGGCAACCGGAGTGGATTTCGCCGCCGCCATGGTGGAGGAGGCGCGGCGCAATTTCCCGGAGGCCGACTTTCACGAGGGCGACGCCGAGGCGCTGCCCTTCGAGGATGGGAGCTTCGACGCCGCGACCTGCTCGTTCGGCATGCTGCATTTCGCCCGGCCCGAGCAGGCGGTCGCCGAGGCGTTCCGGGCGCTGCGGCCAGGCGGGCGCTATGCTTTCTCCGCCTGGTGCGCGGCGGACCGGGTAGCGCATTTCGGCATGTTTCGCCGCGCGGTCGCAGCGCATGGCGACCCCCGTGCGGGAGGCATTCCCGCAGGGCCGGAGATGTTCCGCTTCGCCGACCCCGGGGAATGCGCGAGCGTTCTGGAGGCGGCCGGGTTCTGGGAGACGAGGGTGGAGGAAATCGCGATCCGCCGCCGTGTCTCGCCCGAGGCGCTGGTCGAGGGGCTGCGCCATGCGACGGTGCGTTCGCGCGCGCTCCTGGACGCGCAGACGCCGGAGGCCCGCGCCGCCATCGAGGCCGCCATGCTGGAGGAGGCCCGCGCCATGGCGGGGCCTGACGGCATCCTCGACCTCTCCCTCCCCGCCGTCCTCGCTTCCGGCGCAAGGCCGCGCCAGACAACGCTCAATGCGACGCGACCGACGGCAATTCACGCGCAATCGAAACCGTCTGCGCCGCGTTCCAGAGCACGCTCCGTTCCAACAGAACCGCATTCCGGTCCGAACCCGAACTCGCGCTGCATGACCCCCACCCGTCACCCCCGTGGAAGCGGGGGTCCATCCATGGCTGGCGATGCTGCCGCAGCCGGTGCAAAGTAGGCCGAACCGTCTGATGCTGCCGGGAAAACCGAAGCTGGCTCCCCGCCTTCGCGGGGGTAACGATCAAGGCTCTGCAAATGGTTCCGCTTCAGATCGAACGGATAGCGTTCCAGTCGAAGAAGGGACAGTCGATGGTTCATCCCGTGGTGTCGCATGAAGCGTGGCTGGAGGCCCGCAAGGCGCTTCTCGACCGCGAAAAGCCTTCACGCGCGAGCGCGACGCGCTGGCCGCCGCCCGGAGGGCGCTGCCCCGGGTCGAGATTACGACGGACTACCGGTTCGAGGGCGAGGACGGCGAAGTCGGCCTCCCGGACCTGTTCGGCGCCGCGAGCCAGCTCATCGTCTCGCACTTCATGTATGGACCGGACTGGGAGGCCGGCTGCCCGAGCTGCTCCTTCTGGGCGGATGGCTATGACCCGATGACGGTCCATCTGGCGGCGCGCGACGTGGCTTTCGTCGCGGTGTCGCGCGCGCCCCTTGTCGCGCTTCTGGCCTACCGCGACCGCATGGGATGGCGCTTTCCGTGGGTCTCGTCGCAGTACGGCAGCTTCAGCCGGGATTTCGGGGTGTCCTTTGACGACGAGGCGCTCGCGGCAGGAGCGGTGACCTACAACTACCGCGAAACGGTGATGCGCGGCAGCGAGGCTCCGGGTCTCAGCGTCTTCTACAAGGACGAGGCCGGACGCCTCTTTCACACCTATTCCTGCTACTCGCGCGGGCTGGACCCGATGAATGCCGCCTACCAACTGCTGGACATCGTGCCGAAGGGCCGCGACGAGCAGGACCTGCCCTTCCCGATGACCTGGGTGCGCCGCCGCGACGAATATTGAGTTGATGTCCGGTTTGGATTTGGTGTGGCAGGCGCAGGTTTGGCTTCAACCGGGTTTTGAAGTGGCCGGTTGCATCGAGGCTCGGATTGACGCCCGGTGTCCCGGCCCTCTTCCCGTCATGCCTGACGCCCCTCCTTCATATCCGCCCCCACCGTCATGCCCGAACTTGTTCCGGGCATGACGGTGGGGGCGTTCGGGCATGGCGCCGAAGAGAAGGCGCGCAGCCTCGCAAACCTCTCGTCAGGCTGCGCAAACAAGCTCCAAACGAAAGCTTCCTCCTTGCCCCGCTTCGTTCTCCGACGTTCCTAAAAGGTGATTGCCCAGGATGCTTGTTTTGAAGGGGACGCTCCACAGGCGCTGACTTGTTGGGCGAATTGGGGCCGTCCACCTTTCCCTCATCCTGAGTAGCGCCCGCGGCAGCGGGCGCGTATCGAAGGACGCCCCCCCTTCGACAAGACCGGGACTCCCTCGATACGCGGCTGGCGCCGCTACTCGGGATGAGTGGGACGCGGAGGCCCGCCGCGTTGCGTGGGGCGAGACGACGATGGACGCGCATCGTCAGCATTCTGGGCAGTTACCCTAAAAGAACACGTAGGAGCGGACGACGACGTTCTTGCGGCAGGGCGCATCGACGGGGACCGTCGGGTCCTGGCAGGCCGTGTGGAAGGACCAGCGCGAGACGGAGCCGTCGGTGACGGAGTCGTAGCATTTCAGCATCGAGACCTCGTTCGGCTTCTGCCGCGGGAACCAGTACCACTCATGGTCCGGGCGGTAGGTGAAGCGCGTGGTCTCGCCGACGCGGTCGTCATAGACGCGGTAGTTGGTGATGTAGGGCTGATCGGCGAAGGACGGCCAGGCGCAGAGCACGAACGGGAACTGCTCCACGATCTCCATCGGCTTGGCGAGATTGATCGACATGAACCGCCGCGACATCTTCGCGTCGGCCTCCGCCTCCGTGTAACGCTGCGTGCGCCCGAAATTCCGCAGGTTCTTCGTCAGCAGCTCACGGCAGCGCACACGGCCGCTATTGTCGTTGAGATCGTTGTGCACGAGGTTGGCGTAACGCGCGTTCACACCGGGATTTTTCGTATCCTGATCTTCCGTGCGGTCGCCTTGGTAGTCCTTGTCGAACACATCGTGGTTATAGACGAACGCGTCCGTCGCATCCGGGAAGAACTCCAGCAGGAGCTTCTCGATCTCGGGGTAGAAGACGCGCTCCACCTCCGCCGAATCGTAGAAATTCGCGCACTTCGATTCGAGATGCGCCAGCGAGACGCCGAGCCTGTCCATGCTTTCGGGGCTGCTGGGCGAGAGGCCGGGATGGTACTCCCCGATACGGCGCGCATCGCGCATCACATGCGGGAAGTAGAGGTTGCGCCGCCCGCTGTCGTCCTCGGCCTTGCGCAACAGCTCCGCCTCCGCCTTGCGCGCCGGGTCCCGCCAGAGAGCGTTGGATGTCACGATGGAATAGGACGGGCGCTCATAGACGGTGTAGCGCAGCGGCAGCGCCAGACCGCCTTCCGGGGATTCGATGCCCTGGTCCCGGATATAGTCCACGCATTCATCGTATTCCCGGAACCCGAGGCCCCACTTGGTCTCGACCGGGCCGGGGGGCGCATTCTCGATCCGGTCGATCAGCGCGTCGCTGTGCCCGCCGGCGACCTCCTCGAGCGCCGCCTCGATCGCCGCAGCGGTTCCGGCGTCGCCGTCCCGGTCGAACGACATGTAGGACAAGCCGCCATTCGCCGCGATGGACGGCGGCTGCCCTTCGGTGAGCTGGAGGGTCGGCACATAGGCCGACGAACTTGTTTCCGCGCCTGCCGCAACCCGGTTCCCGATGGCTTCCTGCCCGTCCATGACACGCCCTCCAGCTTAAAGACGCCTAATTGTGGCACACGGGACAGGCGTTTTCCAGCATCTGCGATCCCGTGTCACGCCATGGCGGCCAGGCGATGTTTCATTCGTTCCGTCGCGGCGACCAGGGCGGCGCGAATGCCGAACTCCATCGCGGAATGGCCGGCTTCCGGCACCGGCAGGTAGTCCACTCCGGGCCAGGCGCGGGCCAATTCGTCCGCCGTCGCAATCGGGCAGACGACATCGTAACGCCCCTGGACGATGATTGCCGGCAGGCCGTTGATGCGGTGAAGGTCTTCCAGAAGCTGGCCGTCCCGCAGGAACAGGCCGTTCATGAAGTAATGCGCCTCGAGCCGGGCGAGCGCCAGGGCGGCGCGGTCCCCGGCTAAGGCGGCCGTGTCGACCGGACCGGGCCTCAATGCGGAACAGGCGTTCTCGTAACGGCACCAGGCGCGCGCGGCGGGCAGGTGGACGCGCGGGTCCGGGTCCGTCAAGCGGCGGTGGTAGGCGCCCAGCAGCCCGGCGCCGCGCTCTCCCGGCGGGATCGGCGCGAGGAACGCCCGGTGGGCCTCGGGGAAGAAAGTGCCCATGCCGTGCAGGAACCACTCGACTTCGGTGCGCCGCCCGAGAAACACGCCTCGAAGAACGAATCCGAGGCAGCGTTCGGGATGCGCCTGTCCGTAGGCCAGCGCGAGCGTGCTGCCCCAGGAGCCGCCGAACACCAGCCACCGGTCCACCGAGAGGCGCCGGCGCAGCGTCTCGATGTCGCGGATGAGATCCTGCGTGGTGTTGGACCGCGTTTCCGCGCCGGGCATCGAGCGGCCGGCGCCGCGCTGGTCGAACAGCAGGATGCGGTAGGCCGCGGGGTCGAAGAAGCGCCGATAGGCCGGCATACAACCGGCTCCCGGCCCGCCATGCAGGAAGAGCACCGGCAGGCCGTCCGGGTTGCCGGCCTCCTCCCAATACATGACATGGCCGCCGTCCAGCGGCAGCATGCCGCTTTGCGCCGCCTCGATTGCCGGAAAGAGATCCCTGCGCCCACCCATCGCCCGAACCTTAGCGCCCGCCGTGCAAGGCTTCCAGACGCCCATGCTGCGCTTCCTTCTGTCCCTGCTCGTTGCGCTGTCCGCCGGCCCGGCCCTTGCAAGCGCCGGCGACGTCAAGCCGGCCGATGTGCGCCTGCTGGAAGGAGCGCAGGCGTTCGTCGCAACCTTTCTGGCCCGGCCCGACCTCGGTTACGAGCCCGACCCGCCCCGCCTCGACCGGCACGGAAGGCGCCTTGCGCATGTGTTTTCCGGTTCGCTCTGGCTTCAGCGGGAGCTGGTTGCACGCGGCCTCGCCGTCGTGGCGCCGCCGCTCGTCTCGCGCAAGCGCGCGGAGGCGCTGCTCGCGCTTGAGCGCCGGGCGCGCCTGTCCGAACCCGGACTCTGGATGCGGCGCCGGGCGAAGGCAGTCGCCGCGGACCGCGCGCGCTCGGTTCTCGACCGCTTCGCCATCGTGGAGGGGCGTGTGCTGTCGGTCGCCAGGGGCTTCCGCAGCAACTTCGTGAATTTCGACGAAGACTGGCGCGAGGATTTCACCGTTTACCTCCGCCGCGGGCGCATCTCGCGCGCCTTCCCGCCGGGATCTCTGGACGGACGGCGCGTCCGGGTGCGCGGCTGGGTGTATTACAGCAACGGCCCCGCCATCGACCTCGCCGACCCGCTCTATCTCGAACTGCTGGGCCGGTAGGAGAACGATCAGCCCGCCAGCCCCTGACGGTAGCTCAGCGCCTCCGCGATATGCAGTCGGCCCACCCCGTCCTTTGCATCCATATCGGCCAGGGTGCGCGCCACGCGGAGCACGCGGTGGTAGCCGCGCGCGGAGAGCCGCAACCGCTCCGTCGCGCTTTGCAGGAGGGATGCGCCGGCCTCGTCCGGGGCCGCCGCCCCGACCAGCCGCGCACCGTCGATATCCGCATTCAGGGCCGGCTCTCCGTAGCGCGCCGCCTGCCGGCCGCGCGCCTCCGCCACACGGGCCGCGACATGCCGGCTGCTTTCAGCCGGCGGCGGCAGGGCGAGGTCCGCGGCGGCGACACGCGGCACGTCGATAAAGAGGTCGAAGCGGTCCAGCAACGGGCCGGAAAGGCGGCGGCGATAGTCCGCCGCGCAGCGCGGCGCCCGGTTGCAGGCGCGGTCCGGTTCGTCGATATGGCCGCAGCGGCAGGGGTTCATCGCTGCTATGAGCTGGAAGCGGGCCGGATAGACGACATGGCGGTTGGCGCGCGCAATCGCGACCCTGCCGACCTCCATCGGCTGGCGCAGCGCCTCCAGCGCGGGGCGCGCGAACTCCGGCAGTTCGTCAAGGAACAGCACACCGCGATGCGCGAGCGAAATCTCTCCGGGCGCAGCGCGCTGCCCGCCGCCGACCAGCGCCGTCATCGACGAGGAATGGTGCGGGTCCCGGAACGGGCGCCGGCGCGGAATGCGCCCGCCCTCCAGCGCACCCGCGGCGCTGTGAATCCTGGAAACCTGGAGCGCCTCGGCCGGCTCGAGCGCCGGCAGCACGCCGGGGAGACGAGCCGCCAGCATCGATTTGCCGGCGCCTGGCGGCCCCGACAGCAGCAGGTTGTGGCCGCCGGCCGCCGCGATCTCCAGCGCCCGCTTGGCGGTCTCCTGCCCCTTGATGTCGTGGAGGTCGAACCCGTCCGCCTCCGGGGCGATCTCGCCGGGCTCGGGCGGCGTCAGCAACTGCCGGCCCCGGAAATGGTTGAGCAGCGCCAGCAGCGTCTTCGGCGCCAGCACTTCCAGATCGCCCGCCCAGGCGGCTTCGGGGCCGTTGCCTGCCGGGCAGATCAGGCCCCTGTGCGACTCGACCGCCGCCATGGCGGCCGACAGCACGCCGGCGACCGCGGTGAGCGCGCCGTCGAGACCGAGCTCGCCGAGCGCGATATGGCCGGCGATATCCTCGACCTGCACGGCCCCCATCGCCGCCAGCAAGCCGAGCGCGATGGGCAGGTCGAAATGGCTGCCTTCCTTCTGCAGGTCCGCCGGCGCGAGATTGACGGTGATGCGCTCCGCCGGCAGGCCGAGTCCGATGGCAGCGAGCGCCGCCCGCACCCGCTCGCGGCTTTCCGCCACCGCCTTGTCCGGCAGGCCGACGACATTGAACGCCGCCAGGCCGCTGCCCACATGCACCTGGACATCGACCTCGCGCACCTCAATGCCGCCGAAGGCGACCGTCGCGACATGCGCGACCGCAGGGCGGCCGCTCACGGCGCCGGCCCCGCACCGTCCCTCGCGGCCAGGCGCCGCTCGATCGCATCCCAGATGAGCGCCGCGATCCGAACCCCGTCGAAGCGCTCGATCTCCTGGATGCCGGTGGGCGAGGTGACGTTGATCTCGGTCAGGTAGTCGCCGATCACGTCGATGCCGACGAAGATCAGCCCGCGCTCGCGCAGCGCCGGGCCGATGATCTCGCAGATTTCGGTCTCGCGCGCCGTCAGGGCGCTCTTCAACGCCTTGCCGCCGACATGCATGTTGGCGCGCGACTCGCGGTATGCCGGGACGCGGTTGACCGCGCCGACCGCCTCGCCCTCGACCAGGATGATGCGCTTGTCGCCGGCGCGCACCTCCGGCAGGTAGCGCTGCGCGATGACCGGGTCGCGCGAGCCGCCGAAGAACATTTCCAGAAATGCGTTCAGATTGTCGTCGTTCTCGCGCAGATGGAACACGCCGGCGCCGCCATTGCCGAACAGCGGCTTGAGGATGATGTCGCGGTGCTCCTCGCGGAACGCCGCGATCTCGTCGCTGTCGCGGGTAATCAGGGTCGGCGGCATCACGCCCTCGAAGCGGGTGACCAGCAGCTTCTCCGGCGCATTGCGCACCGAGACCGGATCGTTGACCACCAGGGTTTCGGGATGGATGCGCTCCAGCAGGTGCGTGGCGGTGATATAGGCCATGTCGAAGGGCGGGTCCTGGCGCATCATCACGACATCGAAGCCGGCGAGATCGACCGTCTCCGGCGCGCCGAGGGACACATGGCGCCCCCGTTCGCGCCGCAGCGTCATCGGATGGCCGCGCGCCGTCAGGCGGCCGTCGCGCAGCGTGAGCGCGTCCGGCAGATAGTGGAACAGCGAACAGCCGCGCGCCTGCGCCTCCAGGCAGAGTGCGAAGGTGCTGTCGGCGTCGATATCGACGCTTTCGATCGGGTCCATCTGAACGGCGACGGCGAGAGTCATGGGGCAGGAATCCGGTCGGGAAATGCAGAACGCCGCTGCATCATATCGCGCCCTATTCCGCCGCGCACGGGTGGCGCGGCAACCCGTCAGTTGAGACGGGCGCGGAAGCGCTGGATCAGGACCGCTGCTTCGAGGCGGGGACCGTCGGCGGGCTCCATCGCGATATAGCGCTCCAGGCTCTCGACCGCGCCCTTGAAACGGCCGAGCGCAGCCTCGAGCATCGCGCGCTCGCGCACCAGGTCCGGCAGGTCCGGCGCGATCCAGGTCATACGCTCCAGCACAGCCAGCGCCGCCTCGAACTGCCGGCGGCGCGCGAGACGCAGGCGGATATTGTTCTGCAGCCTCAGCAGCACGCCGCGGTCCGTCGCCGGGCGGAAATGGGCCGTCTCCAGCTCCGCCGCGGGGCCGTATGCCGCCTTCAGCATCTGCCGCAGCGCCGGCGGATCGCGCTTCGCGCCCCGCTCGAAGGGGTCCACGATCTTCGTCCGGTCCACCCGGATGAGGAAATGGCCCGGAAAGTCGAGGCCCTCGACATGCGCGCCAAGCCGGCGGCCGACCGCCATGTAGAGAATGCCGAGCGCAACCGGCAGGCCCTTGCGCCGATCGATCACGCGCAGGAGATTGGCGTTCTGCAGGTCGTCATAGGTCGCCCGGTCGCCCGTATAGCCGAATGCGCCTCCCAGCGTGGAGGCAAGCCGGTCCGGAGTCCTGGCCGCTTCGGCCAATTCGTCGAAATGCGCGCGGTAACGGTCGAGCGGAACGCCCGGACGGTCGAAGGACCCGAGCAGCAGGGCGGCCTCGCCGATGTCGAACGGCGCAGCGCCCGTCGCGCCGTCGGACAGTGCATCGCCGAGCGCGCCGATCTCGCGCAGCCTGTCTTCGACCGCACTCATGCGACCCGCCTCCTGTGGCCGTCCCCGTCCCTCCAGGCATCCGGGATTACGACAGGCAGCCGCCCCGGCACCACGGCGATTACATCGAACCTGACGGCGAAGTCCCGGTAACGCGGGTTCGCGGCGAGGAAGCGCCGCGCAGCCGACTCGATGCGGCGGCGCTGGCGCTCGGGCACAGCCTGCCGCGCCAGCGCCTCGGTCGGCCGCGCCTTGACCTCGACCATTACCAGCCGCCGGCCGCGGCGCGCGACAAGGTCTATTTCGCCGACCGGCGTCCGGTAGCGGCGCGCCAGCACGCGGTATCCTGCAAGGCGCAGCCGCCAGGCGGCGATCCGCTCGGCCCGCCGGCCGCGGCTGTCACCCGTCCCGGGCAAGCAATTCGAGTCCGCGCCGGTAAAGGTCGCGGCGGGTCCGGCCGGAGACCGCCGCCAGCTCGCCCGCCGCCCGCGAGAGGCCAAGAGCGGCGATCCGCTCGGCAAGCAGCATGTCGGGGACTTCCATCGGCTCCGGCTCGGCGGGCGGCCCGATGACGACAACGATTTCGCCTCTCGGCGGCCCGGCCTCCGCATAGCGCGCCGCAAGTTCGTCGAGGCTGCCGCGCACGATCTCCTCATAGCGTTTGGTCAGTTCACGGGCGACCGCCGCCTCGCGCGGGCCCAGCACCGCCGCCATGTCGGCGAGACTGGCCGCCAGCCGCGTCCCCGCCTCATAGACGAGCAGGGTCGCCGGCGCATCGACCCAGGGCGCCAGAGCGCGCCGGCGCGCCGCCCGCCGCGCCGGCAGGAACCCCGGAAACGCGAACCGGTCCGGCGCCAGGCCGGAAAGCTGCAGCGCCGTCAGCGCCGCATTCGCCCCCGGCGCCGACGTCACGGCGAGGCCCTCCGCCCGCGCCGCGCGCACGAGGCCAAAGCCGGGGTCCGACACGAGCGGCATTCCGGCGTCGCTCGCCAGCGCCACAGCCTTTCCCGTCCGGATTGCCGCAACGAGTTTCGGCCGCACCCACTCCGCATTGTGGTCGTGATAGGCGACCAGGCGCGCTTTCAGCCCGTGGATGTCCAGCAGGCGGCGGGTCACGCGCGTATCCTCGCAGGCGACCAGGTCCGCCGTCGCCAGAATGTCGAGGGCGCGCAAGGTGATGTCGCGGGCATTGCCGATAGGCGTTGCGACCAGGTAGAGCCCCGGCGCCAAGCGCTGGCCGCCATGCGCTTTACGCGCCGGGCCGGGAGGATTAGCTTCGCGTCCGATTGCACCGTCGGAGACGGGTCGTGAACACGGCATCCTGGCGTTACGCCTCTTTCGCGCTGCTCGGCATGGCGCTGGCCGCCTGCCAGCATTCGGGAACGGGCGAGCCTAGCCCGCCGAAGCCTCCGGCGAAAGCGCCCGCCGCCACCGTCCCACCCCCCGCTGCGCCGGCGCCGCAAGCGCCCGCGTCCGCGCCTCCCCCGCCTGCTTCGCCGGCGGTGTTCCGCGCGGCCCTGCTGTCCCCGTTCTCGGGCCGCCATGCCGAGCTCGGCGCAGCGGTGCTGAACGCCGCCCAACTGGCGCTGTACGACGCCGCCGGCGAGGATTTCGTGCTGATGGCGATGGACACCGCCGGGACTCCTGCGGGCGCGGCGGAGGCGGCGCGGCAGGCGGCGCAACGCGGCGCCGGAGTCCTGCTCGGGCCGGTCTTCGGGCCGAATGTCTCGGCGGCGGCCGAGGCGGCGCGGGCGCGGACCCTGCCCGTCTTCGCGTTCTCGAACGACCGTATGGCGCTCCGGCCGGGCGTCTGGCTGTTCGGCCTGCCGCCGGAGGACGAGGTGGAACGCCTCATCGGCCACGCCGCCGCGGAGGGCCGGAAGCGGCTGGGCTTGCTGGCTTTCGATACCGGGTTCGGCCGTTACGCGGTCGAGGCCGCCGAGCGCGCCGCCGGCAAGCATGGCGCTGTCGTGGCCCGTCGGGGTTTCCTCTCCGGCGGCCTGGACGCGAAGGCGCTTTCCGAGCGCGTCCGCATATTTGCCGGCGCCCCGGTCGAGCGCACGCCGGAGACGGACGAGCGGCCCCCGCCTTTCGACGCCGTCCTGATCGCAGCCGAAGGCGAGGCCCTGCGCACGACAGCGGCCCTGCTCGCCTTTCACGGCATCGACCCGAAGCAGGTCCGGTATCTCGCGGCGGGCGTCCGGCCCCACCGGCTGCCGCTGGACGAGCCGAGCCTCGCCGGGGCCTGGTATGCGGGTCCGCCGCCGGAAGCGTTCGACCTCTTCTCCCGGCGCTACGAGGCCGTGTACGGCGCGGCCCCGCCCCGTTTGGCCGGGCTCGCCTACGATGCGACGGCGATCGCCGCCATGCTGGCCGAAGATCGGCGATCGGCCGTGCTCGACATGGCCTCGCTGACGGCCCCAAACGGTTTCTTCGGCGCCGGCGGCTTCTTCCGTTTCCGGCCGGACGGCGCGGTCCAGAGGGCGCTCGCCATATTCGAGATCGCTCCCGGCGGCCCCCGCATCGCAGACCCCGCCCCCGACCGCTTCGAGGCGGAAGGCAGGCCGGTAGGCTAACCCGGACACCGCCCGTCTGGATCGAGGAATGCCGGAACTTGTCGATACTGGTGAAACGGCGGTCCGGCTGGGGTTTTTCCTTGGTGTGTTCGCCCTTGTGGCGTTGTGGGAGTTGGCGCGGCCACGCAGGCGGCTGACGCAGCCGCGCTGGCTGCGCTGGTATTCCAATCTCGGCGTAGCGGCGCTGAACACAGTCCTGGTATGGCTGCTCGTCCCCCTGGCCCCGGTCGCGCTGGCCGTGGTCGCCGGAAGCCGCGGCTGGGGCATTCTCAACCTCGTCGAGCTGCCCTTCTGGCTGGAAATCCTGCTGGCGGTCGTCGTCCTCGACCTCGCAATCTACCTTCAGCATGTAATGTTCCATGCGGCGCCCGCGCTGTGGCGGCTGCACCGGATGCACCATGCCGATGTCGATTTCGACGTGACGACCGGAACGCGGTTCCATCCGGTCGAGATCCTTGTGTCGGTGGCGATCAAGATGGCGGCGGTGGCCCTGATCGGCCCGCCGCCGGCGGCGGTGCTCATTTTTGAAGTGCTGTTGAACGGAACCTCGATGTTCAACCACGGCAATGTGCGGCTGCCGGCGGGGCTGGACCGCGTGCTGCGCTGGATTGTGGTGACGCCGGACATGCACCGCGTGCATCATTCCGACGCCCCGGCGGAGACCAACAGCAATTTCGGCTTCAACCTGCCTTGGTGGGATCGCCTGTTCGGCACCTACCGGGCGCAGCCGCGGCTCGGGCACGAGCGGATGACGATCGGCCTCGACATGTTCCGGGAGCGCCGGGAGTTGCACCTGCACAGGACGCTGACGCAGCCATTGCGGCGCGGCGCGGGAGACTATGCGATCAACCGCCGCCCGCAAGGCGGGGACGGGAACGGCTGACGCGGTTCGGCGCGGGCCGGCTTCAGGCCCGGACCGGCTCCAGCGGCGGCGGGGGCGGCGGGTCGGCGAACAGGGTTTGCGCGCCCACAATGTCGAGGTCCCGGCCCGGCGACCGGGCTATCGCGGCATGCACGGTTCCGGCCGCCAGCGCCATGGCGTTCGCCCAGCCGTTCCGCCACCGGGCCGCGAACAGCGACGCGAAAAGGTCGCCCGCCCCGTAGCCCGGATGCGCCAGGCGCGGCACCGCAGCCTGCAGGGCCTCGCCCGCCGACACGCCGACACAGGCGATGCGTCCCTCCCCCGCCGGCACGCTCGTCGCCACGACGAGGGACGGCCCGAGCCCCGCGGCAATTCGGGCGGCGCTTGCCGGCCCCTCCGCCTCGCGGGCGCCGAGCAGGGAAAGTTCGAACCGGTTGGGCGTCGCGGCCGCGGCCCTCGGCAGGAGCTCCCGCCGGATCGTATCGGGCAGGTCGGGGGCCACGAACAGCCCGCCGGGATCGTCGCCCATCACCGGGTCGAGCAGGTATGGCGCGCCCACCCGGTCCACCGTTCGCGCCACCGCCCCGGCATTGGCGGCCGAGCCCAGATAGCCGGAAACGACGAGGTCGATGTCCTTGAGGAAGCCGCGCTCTTCCAGGCCGTCCGCAATGCAGTCGATGCTCTGCGCCGGATGCACCCGGCCCCGGAAGCCGCCATGGGCCGGATGGTTGGAATAGGCGACGGTGTCGATGCAGGTCACTTCGTGGCCGAGGCGCTGGAGCACGAAGACGGCCGTGCGGTTGCCGACGAAGCCGCGCGCCACCGAGGACTGGATCGACAGAATGTGCATGATGACCGCCCCGTTGCCGACGACTCGCCCGCACAAGGAATCCGCCCTCATGCCCCAGGCCGTCAAGCCGCGCCGCAGCGCCCTCTATATGCCCGCCTCGCGCGCCGGCGCGCTGGAGAAAGCGAAAACGCTGCCGGCCGACGTGCTCATCTTCGACCTCGAAGACGCCGTCAACCCCGACGCGAAGGAAACGGCCCGCGAACAGGCGGTAGCGGCGGCGCGCTCGGGCGCCTACGGGCATTGCGAGATCGTCATCCGCGCCAACGCGCTCGACACGCCCTGGGGGCATGACGACCTCGCGGCCATTGCGGGTTCGGGAGCGGATGCGGCATTGCTTCCCAAGGTCGAGAGCGATGCGACGATCCGCCAGTCGGCCGCCCTGCTCGACCGGCATGGCGGTGGCGGGACGGCGGTCTGGGCGATGATGGAGACGCCGCTTGCGATGCTGCGCGCGGACGCCATCGCGGGAGCCGGGCGCCACCTGTCCGCCCTCGTCATGGGCACATCCGACCTCGCCAAGGAGCTGGGCGCCGCCCACACGCCGGACCGGCTGCCCTTCATGACCGGCCTCGGCCTCTGCCTGCTGGCCGCCCGCGCCCACGGCCTGGCGATCCTCGACGGCGTCCACCTGGACCTTGGGGACGACGAGGGCTTCGCTGCCGCCTGCCGCCAAGGCGCCGAACTCGGCTTCGACGGCAAGACGCTGATCCACCCGAAACAGGTCGGCCCCTGCAATGACGCCTTCTCGCCGACCGCCGGCGCCGTGGCCGAGGCGCGCCGGATCATCGCCGCCCATGCGGACGCCGAAGCGGCCGGCCAGGGCGTCGTCGTGGTGGACGGGCGGCTGATCGAGACCCTGCATGTCGAAATGGCGGAGCGGGCGGTTGCGCTCGCCGAGGCCGTTGCCGGCCGGCAGGACTGAACCCGCACTCCGGTCGCAACGCCGCCGATGCCGGCTGCCGGATTCACCCGTCTATAGGAGCTTATAAACCTGACTTGACCGATGGTCCGCATTCGATCCGACGGCAGGACCGTCCGGTATCGATTCGTCATGCCCGGTTCCGATAATCCGATAAGACGTCATGCCCGGACTTGTTCCGGGTATCTCTCTCAACCGCCTCCGCCGGGCGACCGCATGGATGCCCGGAACAAGTCCGGGCATGACGGGAAGAGGGTCGCGAATGACGCTGGAGAGAAGACGCGAAGCCTCGCAAACCTGTCGTCAAGTTACGTATATAAGCTCCATCCATATCCGCCCGCGCCGCGCCCATCCGATGAAACGGGGAGCGAGAGTATTCACTTTTTGTTTCGTTAGAGACTTGACTGGGGGGAAAGTGTGCTAGAATGATTCCGAGAGCCGAGGTCGGGGCCGCGTCTCTCGCTTCCGAAGACTCTGTCCAAAACTCGCGGGAGAAGTGCGTCCGCCGCCTCGCGCGCAATCAGGCGCGCGGGCGGGCAGGCGCAGGCGCGCACGCGCAAAACATTTAGGGACACCCTGCCGGCAAGCCGGCGGCGGGGAGAACGGAACGGACAAGGAGCACCGATGAGCAACACACCCCCACTCCTCGTCCCGGACGCTGCACAGCAGCGATCCGGGACCTCGACGCCCGCACGCCGTCCTTGCCGCAGGAGGCCCCGGATCGCAGTCCGGGGCGACGAATGGGGGACGCCGAAGCTAAGAAAGAGCGAGGCTTCCGCAGGACGGAGCATGACAAAACATGACATTTCATGACACCTCGCCAAGGGTCTCCTCCAGCAAGGCCGGGGGCGCCGATTGCGGACCGAAACGGGATGTGTAGCAAAAAGATACAAACGATCTTCCGCTGCACGATCTGACATGAAGTTCTATGGCATCCCGTTTTTCGGATCGTGTCCCGGGCGGTGGTGTAAGAGCCTGTCGTCGGTTGCGGTATCCAGGCGGGTGGGGCCGGGCCACTCAGTCTGCCGCGGCGGGCATCTTGACGGTTGTATTGTCGCTCACGGGAGCGATGGCTTCCAGCGTCATGTATCCGGCTCTCTGGACGGCCCCTTCGTCGTTCTGCTCGAGGAGGCTCGCGCCGACCGGCCGGGCGATAGCGTCCTCGTTGGGGAAGATGGCGACGGTATCGGTGCGTCGCTTGACTTCGCCATGGAGGCGTTCGAGCGGGTTTGTCGTGTGCAGCCTGGCGCGATGCGCGGCCGGGAAGGTCATACAGGCCGGGACGCCGTGCTCGGCCTCGTCCATGATAGCGGCGAGCTTCGCCGCCCTGGCCCCGAGCCGGTCGGCGCCCTGGCGCCCTGGCGCCGCGGGGCGGACGCGCTGTCGGCATCCTCCTGGGCGAAGGCGGTCGTGACGAAGGCGCAGACGACGCGCCGGCCCTGCTTGCCGGCATGAGCGAGCGGGTTGCGCATGAAGTGCGCGCGGCAGCGCTGCCATGCGGCGCCGGGGATGCGGGTCGCGGCGGCCTTGAGGCCCTTGCGGTCGTCGCAGATCGCCAGCTTGAGGCCGCGCCGCCTGCGGCGGGCCGGGGAGCGAAGGAACGCGGTCCGGAAGGTCCCGGCCTCGGACGCGCCGCTCGCCATGCCGCGCCCCTCGCGGCGGCCCCGGTCGTTGACCGCCACCGCGATGGTGACCGCGACCGGGACGACGCGCCCGGTCTCGCGCCTCTTCACACAAGTCGCGTCCCGCCACAGATACGGCCGGTCGCCCTCCAGCGGGCGGTCGAGGAAGTCGCGGCTCTTGTCGTCGATCCCGCCGCACAGCCGCGAGACCTGGCTCCCGGAGAGGCCCGACATCCCCATGGCCTGCGCCGGGTCGTCGACCGAGCGGGGCGACACGCCCTCGATGCAGGCCTCCCGGATCACCGCAGTCAGCGCCTTCTCCGCCATCCGGCGCGGTTCCGGGAAGCCGGGGCGGTAGCTCCCCTTGCGCCGCTTCGGGCGCTTCAACTCGACCGTGCCGGCCCGCGTCTCCCGGACCCGGTCGCGGTAGCCGTTGCGCTGCGCGATCCGGGCCGGCGAACGCTCGCCGGGCGCCGCCCCGGCAAGGCCCTCGACCTCAAGCGCCATCGGACGCTCGACCGTGAAGGCGATCGTCTCGCGAAGCAGGTCCGCCTCGGAACTCTTCGCCAACAGCGCCCGCAAGGTCATCATGTCGTTGGCGGTCATCGTGGTCTTCCTCCGGTCGGGTGGACTATCCAGGCCCAACCCTGACCGGCGCCGCGATGGCCTCCGCTATGGATATGTGGCCCCCCGCCGCCAGACACGTCGCGGTCGCTGCGGCGGGCCACTTACCCACAGATAACAGCGGAAGCCTCGCCTCCTACAACACGCCCGGGGACATGATCGGAAGGTCGGGGATTTGGGGCACCGCGCCCCCTTGCCGGATTCACCCATCCGTATCCGGCCGCTCCGCTCTCCGAGCCAGGGCGGCGAAACGGGGAGCCAGAATATTCACTTTTTGTTTCGTTAAAGGCTTGACAGGAGAGAAAATGTGCCAGAATGGTCCCGATAGCCGAGGCTTCCGGAGGCCGCATCTCTCACTTCCGAAAACTCGCGGGCGAGGCGCGCGAACGCGCGAAACTGAAACCAGGGTCGCCCCCGATCCGGGCGGCAACGGAACGAAGGAGACGCCGCCCCATGCCCGATGCGACCGCCGAACGACCCGTCCGCCAGACCGCCTGCGCGCCGCCGGAACATGACATTTCATGACACTTCGCCAGGGGTCTCCTCCGGCAAGGCCATGCCGGGCCGGGACAGCCCCCCAATGGGAAGGAGGCCGCCACGGAACAGGTCGGCATCATCGGGATCGATCCGGCGAAGAACGGGTTTCAGCTTCACGGGGCGTATGCGGACGGTTCGGGCGCGCCCGACCGTGCCTGCCGTTGCGGTGAAGAGCGAGGCGCAGCAGGCGGGCATGATGCCATTCGGGGTTCGCGCCCTCCCGGTGCGTGAGCGCATGCAGACGATCAGCGCGCTGCGGGGCCATCTGGCCGCGTTCGTCCCGCGCCTGCGCACAAGCAGCATCGCATGAGCGCAGGCAGCATATTGCGGTGCGGGCCGGCCGATCGTGTCCCCGGGCGTGTTGTAGGAGGCGAGGCTTCCGCTGTTATCTATGGGTAAGTGGCCCGCCGCAGCGACCGCGACGTGTCTGGCGGCGGGGGGCCACCTATCCATAGCGGAGGCCATCGCGGCGCCGGTCAGGGTTGGGCCTGGATAGTCCACCCGACCGGAGGAAGACCACGATGACCGCCAACGACATGATGACCTTGCGGGCGCTGTTGGCGAAGAGTTCCGAGGCGGACCTGCTTCGCGAGACGATCGCCTTCACGGTCGAGCGTCCGATGGCGCTTGAGGTCGAGGGCCTTGCCGGGGCCGCGCATGGCGAGCGTTCGCCGGCCCTCACGCAGCGCAACGGCTACCGCGACCGGGTCCGGGAGACGCGGGCCGGCGCGGTCGAGTTGAAGCGCCCGAAGCGGCGCAAGGGGCGCTACCGCCCCGGCTTCCCGGAACCGCGCCGGATGGCGGAGAAGGCGCTGACTGCGGTGATCCGGGAGGCCTGCATCGAGGGCGTGTCGACCCGCTCGGTCGACGGCCCGGCGCAGGCCATGGGGATGTCGGGCCTCTCCGGGAGCCAGGTCTCGCGGCTGTGCGGCGGGATCGACGACAAGAGCCGCGACTTCCTCGACGCCCGCTGGAGGGCGACTGGCCGTATCTGTGGCGGGACGCGACCTGTGCGAAGAGGCGCGAGACCGGGCGCGTCGTCCCGGTCGCGGTCACCATCGCGGCGGCGGTCAACGACCGGGGCCGCCGCGAGGGGCGCGGCATGGCGAGCGGCGCGTCCGAGGCCGGGACCTTCCGGACCGCGTTCCTTCGCTCCCCGGCCCGCCGCAGGCGGCGCGGCCTCAAGCTGGCGATCTGCGACGACCGCAAGGGCCTCAAGGCCGCCGCGACCCGCATCCCCGGCGCCGCATGGCAGCGCTGCCGCGCGCACTTCATGCGCAACCGGCTCGCTCATGCCGGCAAGCAGGGCCGGCGCGTCGTCTGCGCCTTCGTCACGACCGCCTTCGCCCAGGAGGATGCCGACAGCGCGTCCGCCCCGTGGCGCCAGGGCGCCGACCGGCTCGGGGCCAGGGCGGCGAAGCTCGCCGCTATCATGGACGAGGCCGAGCACGATGTCCCGGCCTGTATGACCTTCCCGGCCGCGCATCGCGCCAGGCTGCACGCGACAAACCCGCTCGAACGCCTCCATGGCGAAGTCAAGCGACGCACCGATACCGTCGCCATCTTCCCCAACGAGGACGCCATCGCCCGGCCGATCGGCGCGAGCCTCCTCAAGCAGAACGACGAAGGGGCCGTCCAGAGAGCCGGATACATGACGCTGGAAGCCATCGCTCCCGTGAGCGACAATACAACCGTCAAGATGCCCGCCGCGGCAGACTGAGCGGCCCGGCCCCACCCGCCGGATACCGCAACCGACGACAGGCTCTTACACCACCGCCTGGGACACGATCGATTGTATCCGGCAAAGGCATCGGCCTGCAGGATGCCGGCGTAGCTTCGCAGATGCTCGACCGGGCGATCGCCCGAACGGTTCCGCGAGTAACGGAACAGGGCCGCCGGCGGGTCCGGCCCGCCGAACGGCCTGTCGTCGCGCCCATAGATCCAGGCCCGCGCGGTGTCGGTCCTGCCCCTGGCCAGAACCGGCGCAGGCGTATCGTCGCCGTGCAGGCGGTCCGCCGCCGGCACATGAGACGCAATCAGGTCGTGCAACGGCTTCAACGCCACGGCGCCGGGGCCGACCCGGTCGACCGGGGTCGGCAGGCCGGGATCGACGCCCTCGCGCGCATAGCGCTCGCGCTGGCGGTTCAGCGGCTGATGCTGCCCGAACTTCTCGAACGGGATCATGGCCAGCAGGTTGGGGCCTGCCCGGCCGCGCGGCGTCGGGTGGAACGGCGCCGGCGGCTGGCCGATCTTCTCGCAGGCTCGGCAGGTGAACTTCTCGCGCACCGTCCGGATCGCCTTCCACCGGCGCGGGATGACCTCCAGCGTCCCGGTTATGTCCTCGCCGATCTTCGAGAGCTTCTGAGAGCCGCAGCACTCACAGGCACGCGGCGCGGGCGCAACCGCCCGCTCGCGCGGCAGATGCTCGGGGAACGGCTTGCGCGCCGGACGGCGCCGGGGGAACCCCTTGACCTGTGTCGCGCCGGCTGCGGCCTGTTCGGCCGTCAGCTCGTCCTCGGGCGCGCTTGCCTCAAGCTTGTCGAGCTGGAGCTCCAACTGGTCGAGAAGGCGCTGCTTGCGCTCCGAGCGCTGGCCGTAAAGCGCGCGCCCGAGCTTCCCGATCGTCAGTTTCATGGCGGCGATCTGCGCTTCGGCGTTCGCAGCCCGCGCCTCGGACGCTTTGGCCGCCGCCGCCGCAAGCGCGGCCCTCAGCGCGTCCATGTCCGATCCGTCCGGCATACCCGGCCGCGAATCGCAACGTCCGGTTCGCCGCTACGCCAATCCTGTGCGACGAGTCACTTCGCCGCCCGTCAGCCGACCCGCGAGGGCCGCCGGGTCCGGACCGGGTTGCGCCAGTCGATCCCCTCCGGCAGGTAGCCGAGCGGCGCCGCACCGATCGACACCGCCTCGCCCGACGCCAAAGGCCAGGGGAACCGGCCGCGCTCCAGACGCTTGGCATAGAGAGAGATACCGAACCCGTCATGCCAGAGAGTCTTGACGAGGCCGCCTTTGCGTCCGCGGAAGATGAACAGGGCGCCCGCATGCGGATCGCGACCCAAGCCCTGAGGGACCCGCAGCGCCAGCGTGTTCATCCCGCGCCGCATGTCCGTCACGCCGGTCGCGAGCCAGACCCGCGCCCCGCTCGGAACCGGGATCGTCGCCGCTCCGGAACTCCGAGCACCCGCGACAGCGCCGCCGCATCCACATCCCGGTCGACCGTCACGCGTGAGCCGTCCGCAAGGGCAATCTCGATCCGCCCGGAGGCAGACGGTTCGATATCCGGCGCCGCCGGCAGCAGCCTCGCGGGCGCCGCCCCTTCCGGCGAAGAGACAACCACCGGGACGAAGCCGCCTACCGCGCGCGCCATCTCCCGATACTGGCGCCGCCAGCTGAAGACCGGGTGCGCGTTCACGTCGTGCCGGCGCGCCACCACCGAAACCGAAACCCCGGGCCGACAGCTCTCCGCTACGATCAGCCGCTTCCGCGCCTTGCTCCACCGACGGCGACGCCCCCGACCGTCGACCCCGGAACCCGACCGCTCCGCTGTGTCCGACATCCGCACAAGCGCCCACTTATCCTTGGTGGACACTTACCGCGCGCCCACCTTCGAGCCCGCATCCTACCCGATCCCGGAGAAATCCGACAGGCGGCCTACGCCGGAGGCTTACACTCAAACAACTTCGCAAAATTATCATCGCCCAATTGCGATAGCCCTGCATTATGGGATATGATGGCTTGACCTGAGTATTGTACCGGGGAGGAGGTAAGGGAAGCAAGCATGCCTAAGATGTTCACCCTAAGGGCGCGCAATCTTGTCATTGAGAGGGAGGGGTGAATCCGGCTCCGTCTACGGTAGTATGGGTGAGCATTGCGCTGGTTGTTACGCTGTTTTTGTCTCTGGCCACCGTTGTTCAGGCGCAGGTAGTACCCCCCGCTCAGCCCACCGGCCTCAAGGCGGCGGCGGGCGACGGTCAGGTGACGTTGACCTGGAATAATCCGAATAACGCCGCCATCACCGGGTATCAGATCAGGCAGCGGATTTATGTCAACGGGGCATGGACTAAATTTCCTAAATTTCCTAAATGGCCTAACATAATACCGGGCAGTGATGCCAGCACCACCAGCCATGTGGTGAGGGGTCTGACCAACGGCGTCAGGTATAGTTTCCAAATCCGTTGGATGGTGGGCAAAAAGGGAGGGAAACCGTCTGAGGCCAATGCGACACCAGCGGCTCCGGCGGCCCCGCCACCGCCGAAACCGAGCAAGCCCACCGGCCTCAGGACAGTAGCAGGGAACAATCAGGCGACGTTGATCTGGAATAATCCGAATAACGCCGCCATCACCAAGTATCAGTATAAGCAGTGGAATTCACTGTCTACCGAGAGAGGGGCGAGGTGGACTGACATACCGGGCAGTAATACCAGCACCACCAGCCACGTGGTGAGGGGTCTGACCAACACCTCTGTTATCTATAGATTCCGCATCCGTGCGGTGGCAGGCCCCTCTATCGGGCCTCAGTCCAGTTCTGCCGGTGCGATCATTACGGTACCGCCTGCTGCGCCTGTCGTGACGGCGACGCCGGGCAACGCTAAGGTGACCTTACGTTGGTCGAGGATCACAAGCTATATCACCAGGTATCAGATCAAGCAGTGGACGGGCAGTAGCGAGCCGGCCAATGGCTGGAAGGACATTCCCGGGAGTGGATCGAGCACCACCAGCCACGTGGTGAGGGGTCTGACCAACGGCGAGAGTTACAGTTTCCGCATCCGTGCGGTGGCAATATGTTATTTGGGGAGAACTACAATTTCTACTTGCAGCGTTCCGGGGACGCCGTCCACTTCCGTCAGTCCGACGCCTGTGCCGGGCAAGCCTGCCGTAACGCCAATGCCGGGCGACGCTCAGGTAACGTTGAGTTGGAGTAATCCGAATGATGTTGCCATCACCAAATATCAGATCAAGCAGTGGACGGGCAGTAGCGAGAGTGGGAGTTGGACTGACATATCGGGGAGTGGATCGAGCACCACCAGCCACGTGGTGAGGAGTCTGACCAACGGCGAGAGTTACAGTTTCCGTATTCGTGCGGTGGCAGGTACCAATGTTGCAGGGACGCCGTCCGATCCCGTCAGGACGGTACTCCTGGACAAGCCTGTCGTCAGTGCCAGTGCGGGCGACACTCTGGTGACGTTGAGTTGGAGTGATCCGAATGACGCTTCCATCACCAAGTATCAGGTCAAACAGTGGACCGGCAGTCGCGAGAGTGGGAGTTGGACTGAAATATGGGGGAGTGTATCGAGCACCACCAGCCACATGGTGGGGCGCCTGACCAACGGCGTGAGGTATAGTTTCCGTATCCGTGCGATGGTGGGTCTTTTCCCAGGGGTGGAGTCAGATCCCGTCAGCGCAATGCCGGTGCCGGACAAGCCTGCCGTGACGGCGACGCCGGGCAACGCTCTGGTGACGTTAAGCTGGAGTAATCCGAATGACGCTTCGATCACCAAGTATCAGATCAAGCAGTGGACTGGCAGTAGCGAGAGTGGGAGTTGGACTGACATATCGGGGAGTGGATCAAGCACCACCAGCCACGTGGTAAGGGGTCTGACCAACGGCGTGAGATATAGTTTCCGTATCCGTGCGGTGACAGGTACCAACGCTTCAGGGACGCCGTCCGATCCCGTCAGTGAGACGCCAGCGACACAGCCGGACAAGCCTGCTGTTACAGCGACGCCGGCGGGCGACAGTCTGGTGAGGTTGAGTTGGAGTAATCCGAATGACGCTTCCATCACCGGCTATCAGATCAAGCGGTGGACGGGCAGTAGCGAGAGAGGGCGTTGGACTGACATATCGGGGAGTGGGAAGGACACGATCACATACACGGTGCCGGGTCTGACCAACGGCGTGAGGTATCATTTCCGTATTCGTGCGATGGCGGGTCGTGTTCCGGGGATGGGGTCGGATGTCGCCAGCGCGACGCCTGTGGCAGACAAGCCTATTGTGACAGCGACGCCGGGCAACGCTCAGGTGACGTTAAGCTGGAGTAATCCGAATGACGCTTCCATCACCGGCTATCAGATCAAGCAGTGGACGGGCAGTAGCGAGAGTGGGAGTTGGACTGACATATCGGGGAGTGGATCAAGCACCACCAGCCACGTGGTAAGGGGTCTGACCAACGGCGTGAGGTATAGTTTCCGTATCCGTGCGATGGTAGGCGCTGTTACAAGGACGCCGTCCGATCCCGTCAGTGCGACGCCTGTGTCGCCGCCTGTCGGACTCAAGGCGACGGCCGGTGACTCTCAGGTGACGTTGACCTGGGATAATCCGAACAATCCCACCATCACCGGGTATCAGCTCAAAAAGTATCGTTTCACGATTGAGACCGGTTTTAACGAGGGTTTTTGGACTGACATACCAGGGAGTGGAAAGGACACCACCAGATACGTGGTAACGGGTCTGACTAACGGCGTCAGGTATGGTTTCGAGATCCGTGCGGTGGCAGGCAGTGTTACAGGAGAGGAGTCCGAGTTCGTGCCCGTCACCCTGAGCAGCATCTTCACCATTACCGGGACGGCGACCCAGGGAGAGACACTGACCGCGGATACCAGCACGATCTCCGACCCGGACGGCCCCAGAAGTCTAACGTTCAGCTACCAATGGAAACGCGGCGGGACTGCCATCAGCGGTGCCACCGGCCGCACCTACACCCTGACGCAGGACGACGTCGGGGCCAAGATCACCGTCACCGTGAGCTGGACCGATGCTCATGGGGCAACAAAGACCCTCACCTCGACTGCGACGGTGAACGTGGCGAACGTGAATGAATCACCGACCGGGGCCGTTACCATCACCGGCACCGCCACCAGGGGACAGACGTTGACTGCGGTGACCAGCACGATAGTCGACCCCGACGGCCCGAGCAATCTAACCTTCACCTACCAATGGAAACGCGGCGGGAATCCCATCGACGGCGCCACCAGCCGCACCTACACCCTGACGCGGGCCGACGTCGGGGCCAAAATCATCGTCACCGTGAGCTGGACCGATGCTCATGGGGCATCAGAGTCTCTCACCTCTGTTGCGACAGCGAGTGTAACCAACGCTAACGATCCGCCGACCGGCACCGTCACCATCAGCGGCACCGCCACCCAGGGCCAGACACTGACCGCAGTGACCAGCACGATAGTCGACCCCGACGGCCCCAGCAGTCTGACCTTCACCTACCAATGGAAACGCGGCGGGGCGGCCATCAGCAGTGCCACCGGCCGCACCTACGTGCTGACGCAAGCCGACGTCGGGGCAGCCATCACCGTCACCGTAAGCTGGACCGACGACGGCGGCACTGCGGAGACCCTCATCTCTGATGCGACGTCTAACGTAGCCAACGTAAACGACTCGCCGACCGGGGCCGTTACCATCACCGGCACGGTGACCCAGGGCCAGACACTGACCGCGGACACCTCCGGCGTCTCCGACCCGGACGGCCCCAGTAGTTTGGTGTTTAGCTATCAATGGAAGCGAGATGGGAATAACATCAGCAGTGCCACCAGCGACACCTACGTTCTGACTCAGGCCGACGTCGGGAAGGCCATCACCGTCACCGTGAGCTGGACCGATGCTCATGGGGCATCAGAGACCCTCACCTCTGCTGCGACGTCTAACGTAGCGAACGTGAACGACCGGCCGACCGGTACCGTCGCCATCACCGGCATCCCCACCCAGGGCCAGACACTGACCGCGGACACCTCCGGCATCTCCGACCCGGACGTCCCTGACACTGACAGTCTGACCTTTACCTACCGGTGGACGCGCGGCCCGGATACTATCAGCCGCACCAGTACTTACACCCTGACGCAGGCGGACGTTGGGGAGATCATCAGCGTATTGGTGGTTTATAACGATGGTGGGCGTAGGCAGCTTTTCCTTACTAGAACTCCAAAGATAGCGAACTTGAACGACTTGCCGACTGGTGCCGTCACCATCACTGGTACCGCCACCCAAGGGCAGACACTGATCGCGGACACCTCCGGCATCTCCGACCCGGACGGTCCGAGCAATTTGATATTCACCTACCAATGGAAGCGCGATGACACTGCCATCAGCGGCGCCACCGGTAGAACGTACCGCCTGCTGCAAGCCGATGTCGGTTCCAAGATCACCGTCACCGTGAGTTGGACGGACGCTGGTAGGGCATCGGAGACTCTCACCTCTGCTGCTACTTCGGATGTAGCGAGCGCGGTTTCGCCGCCGACGGTGACGCTGGTTCTCGACCCGTCCTCGATTACCGAGAGCGGCAGCGGCAATGTCTCCACGGTGACGGCGAGGCTGAGCGGGGCGTCGAGCGCGGCGACCACGGTGACGGTGTCGGCGGTGGCGGTGAGCCCGGCGGTGCCGGGAGATTTCACGCTGAGTTCGAACCCGGTGCTGACGATCGCGGCGGGGGCGACGACGAGCACCGGAGTGGTGACGATCACGGCGGTGGACAACGATGTGGACGCGCCGGACAAGACCGTCACCGTCTCGGCGACCGTCAGCGGGGGCAACGGGGTGGCGAACCCGGCGGATGCGACGCTGACCATCGCCGACGACGAGGGGACGCCGACGGTGACGCTGGTTCTCGACCCGTCCTCGATTACCGAGAGCGGCAGCGGCAATGTCTCCACGGTGACGGCGAGGCTGAGCGGGGCGTCGAGCGCGGCGACCACGGTGACGGTGTCGGCGGTGGCGGTGAGCCCGGCGGTGCCGGGAGATTTCACGCTGAGTTCGAACCCGGTGCTGACGATTGCGGCGGGGGCGACGACGAGCACCGGAGTGGTGACGATCACGGCGGTGGACAACGATGTGGACGCGCCGGACAAGACCGTCACCGTCTCGGCGACCGTCAGCGGGGGCAACGGGGTGGCGAACCCGGCGGATGCGACGCTGACCATCGCCGACGACGAGGGGACGCCGACGGTGACGCTGGTTCTCGACCCGTCCTCGATTACCGAGAGCGGCAGCGGCAATGTCTCCACGGTGACGGCGAGGCTGAGCGGGGCGTCGAGCGCGGCGACCACGGTGACGGTGTCGGCGGTGGCGGTGAGCCCGGCGGTGCCGGGAGATTTCACGCTGAGTTCGAAACCGGTGCTGACGATCGCGGCGGGGGCGACGACGAGCACCGGAGTGGTGACGATCACGGCGGTGGACAACGATGTGGACGCGCCGGACAAGACCGTCACCGTCTCGGCGACCGTCAGCGGGGGCAACGGGGTGGCGAACCCGGCGGATGCGACGCTGACCATCGCCGACGACGAGGGGACGCCGACGGTGACGCTGGTTCTCGACCCGTCCTCGATTACCGAGAGCGGCAGCGGCAATGTCTCCACGGTGACGGCGAGGCTGAGCGGGGCGTCGAGCGCGGCGACCACGGTGACGGTGTCGGCGGTGGCGGTGAGCCCGGCGGTGCCGGGAGATTTCACGCTGAGTTCGAACCCGGTGCTGACGATCGCGGCGGGGGCGACGACGAGCACCGGAGTGGTGACGATCACGGCGGTGGACAACGATGTGGACGCGCCGGACAAGACCGTCACCGTCTCGGCGACCGTCAGCGGGGGCAACGGGGTGGCGAACCCGGCGGATGCGACGCTGACCATCGCCGACGACGAGGGGACGCCGACGGTGACGCTGGTTCTCGACCCGTCCTCGATTACCGAGAGCGGCAGCGGCAATGTCGCCACGGTGACGGCGAGGCTGAGCGGGGCGTCGAGCGCGGCGACCACGGTGACGGTGTCGGCGGTGGCGGTGAGCCCGGCGGTGCCGGGAGATTTCACGCTGCGTTCGAACCCGGTGCTGACGATTGCGGCGGGGGCGACGACGAGCACCGGAGTGGTGACGATCACGGCGGTGGACAACGATGTGGACGCGCCGGACAAGACCGTCACCGTCTCGGCGACCGTCAGCGGGGGCAACGGGGTGGCGAACCCGGCGGATGCGACGCTGACCATCGCCGACGACGAGGGGACGCCGACGGTGACGCTGGTTCTCGACCCGTCCTCGATTACCGAGAGCGGCAGCGGCAATGTCTCCACGGTGACGGCGAGGCTGAGCGGGGCGTCGAGCGCGGCGACCACGGTGACGGTGTCGGCGGTGGCGGTGAGCCCGGCGGTGCCGGGAGATTTCACGCTGAGTTCGAACCCGGTGCTGACGATCGCGGCGGGGGCGACGACGAGCACCGGAGTGGTGACGATCACGGCGGTGGACAACGATGTGGACGCGCCGGACAAGACCGTCACCGTCTCGGGAGCGGCGAGCGGGGGCAACGGGGTGGCGAACCCGGCGGATGCGACGCTGACCATCGCCGACGACGAGGGGACGCCGACGGTGACGCTGGTTCTCGACCCGTCCTCGATTACCGAGAGCGGCAGCGGCAATGTCTCCACGGTGACGGCGAGGCTGAGCGGGGCGTCGAGCGCGGCGACCACGGTGACGGTGTCGGCGGTGGCGGTGAGCCCGGCGGTGCCGGGAGATTTCACGCTGAGTTCGAACCCGGTGCTGACGATCGCGGCGGGGGCGACGACGAGCACCGGAGTGGTGACGATCACGGCGGTGGACAACGATGTGGACGCGCCGGACAAGACGGTGACCGTCTCGGGAGCGGCGAGCGGCGGCAACGGGGTGGCGAACCCGGCGGATGCGACGCTGACCATCGCCGACGACGAGGGGACGCCGACGGTGACGCTGGTTCTCGACCCGTCCTCGATTACCGAGAGCGGCAGCGGCAATGTCTCCACGGTGACGGCGAGGCTGAGCGGGGCGTCGAGCGCGGCGACCACGGTGACGGTGTCGGCGGTGGCGGTGAGCCCGGCGGTGCCGGGAGATTTCACGCTGAGTTCGAACCCGGTGCTGACGATCGCGGCGGGGGCGACGACGAGCACCGGAGTGGTGACGATCACGGCGGTGGACAACGATGTGGACGCGCCGGACAAGACGGTGACCGTCTCGGGAGCGGCGAGCGGCGGCAACGGGGTGGCGGACCCGGCGGATGCGACGCTGACCATCGCCGACGACGAGGGGACGCCGACGGTGACGCTGGTTCTCGACCCGTCCTCGATTACCGAGAGCGGCAGCGGCAATGTCTCCACGGTGACGGCGAGGCTGAGCGGGGCGTCGAGCGCGGCGACCACGGTGACGGTGTCGGCGGTGGCGGTGAGCCCGGCGGTGCCGGGAGATTTCACGCTGAGTTCGAACCCGGTGCTGACGATTGCGGCGGGGGCGACGACGAGCACCGGAGTGGTGACGATCACGGCGGTGGACAACGCGGTGGACGCGCCGGACAAGACGGTGACCGTCTCGGGAGCGGCGAGCGGCGGCAACGGAGTGGCGAACCCGGCGGATGCGACGCTGACCATCGCCGACGACGAGGGGACGCCGACGGTGACGCTGGTTCTCGACCCGTCCTCGATTACCGAGAGCGGCAGCGGCAATGTCTCCACGGTGACGGCGAGGCTGAGCGGGGCGTCGAGCGCGGCGACCACGGTGACGGTGTCGGCGGCGGCGGTGAGCCCGGCGGTGCCGGGAGATTTCACGCTGAGTTCGAACCCGGTGCTGACGATCGCGGCGGGGGCGACGACGAGCACCGGAGTGGTGACGATCACGGCGGTGGACAACGATGTGGACGCGCCGGACAAGACGGTGACCGTCTCGGGAGCGGCGAGCGGCGGCAACGGAGTGGCGAACCCGGCGGATGCGACGCTGACCATCGCCGACGACGAGGGGACGCCGACGGTGACGCTGGTTCTCGACCCGTCCTCGATTACCGAGAGCGGCAGCGGCAATGTCTCCACGGTGACGGCGAGGCTGAGCGGGGCGTCGAGCGCGGCGACCACGGTGACGGTGTCGGCGGTGGCGGTGAGCCCGGCGGTGCCGGGAGATTTCACGCTGAGTTCGAACCCGGTGCTGACGATTGCGGCGGGGGCGACGACGAGCACCGGAGTGGTGACGATCACGGCGGTGGACAACGCGGTGGACGCGCCGGACAAGACGGTGACCGTCTCGGGAGCGGCGAGCAGCGGCAACGGGGTGGCGGACCCGTCGGCCTTGACACTGACCATCACCGACGACGAGGCGCCGACGGTGACGCTGGTTCTCAGCCTGTCCTCGATTACCGAGAGCGGCAGCGGCAATGTCTCCACGGTGACGGCGAGGCTGAGCGGGGCGTCGAGCGCGGCGACCACGGTGACGGTGTCGGCGGTGGCGGTGAGCCCGGCGGTGTCGGGAGATTTCACGCTGAGTTCGAACCCGGTGCTGACGATTGCGGCGGGGGCGACGACGAGCACCGGAGTGGTGACGATCACGGCGGTGGACAACGATGTGGACGCGCCGGACAAGACCGTCACCGTCTCGGCGACCGTCAGCGGCGGCAACGGGGTGGCGAACCCGGCGGATGCGACGCTGAAGCTGACCGACGACGAGGGGACGCCGACGGTGACGCTGGTTCTCGACCGGTCCTCGATATCCGAGAGCGGCAGCGGCAATGTCGCCACGGTGACGGCGAGGCTGAGCGGGGCGTCGAGCGCGGCGACCACGGTGACGGTGTCGGCGGCGGCGGTGAACCCGGCGGTGTCGGGAGATTTCACGCTGAGTTCGAACACGGTGCTGACGATCGCGGCGGAGGCGACGACGAGCACGGGGACGGTGACGATCACGGCGGTGGACAACGATGTGGACGCGCCGGACAAGACGGTGACCGTCTCGGGAGCCGCGAGCGGCGGCAACGGGGTGGCGGACCCGTCGGATGCGACGCTGACCATCGCCGACGACGACGGGGCGGGCGTGACGGTGTCGCCAACGGCGGTGACGGTGGAGGAGAACGGCGGCACGGACAGCTTCACGGTGGTGCTGACGAGCGAGCCGACGGCGGATGTGCGCATCGCGGTGTCGAGTTCGGACACCGATGCGGCGACGGTCTCACCGACGTCGCTGACCTTCACATCGTCGAACTGGTCGAGTCCGCGGACGGTGACGGTCACCGGGGTGAATGACCCTCTCGGCAACGCCGACCGCTCTGCCGCCATCACCCACGTGGTATCGGGCAGCGGCGGTTATGACGGGGTGACGGCCGCCGATGTGGCGGTGACGGTGATCGACGTGAACGAGCCGCCGGTGGCGCATGCGGGGGAGGACTGGACGGTGGCCCAGAACGCGACGATCATGCTCGACGGCGGGAAGAGCAGCGACCCCGAGGGCGGGAAGCTGAGCTATTCCTGGCGTCTGGTCTCGGGCGGCGCAACGCCGAAGGTCATGCTGCGCGACGCGGACACGGCCAGCCCGACCTTCGTCGCCCCGGGCGGCCTGACCGAGGACGTCACCCTGACCTTCGGCCTTACGGTGACGGACGAGTTGGGCCTGATCTCGCCGGAGGGCCGTGTGGCGATGACGGTATCGGCGGCGGTCTCCGTGGTGGACGGCAAGGTTGCCCTCGCGCCGCCGGCTCCGGGCAGGTTCGTCGTGCATCTGAGGACGGCGCTCGACGCAGCCGTCCTGCCCGAGGCGAGCGAAGCGCCCGCCGGTATGGAGTTCGCCCTCCCCCTCGATCTGATCGGCGAGGACGGGATCGCCCGGGTTTCGTTCGATCTCGCCCCCGCCGATCCGCCCCCGCCGCCAGGGCGCCGGAGTGGCTCGGCGGCGGTCGTGGATATCGCTCTGAACGACGGCCGTCTGACATCGTTACCGGGGGGGGGGGGGGGGGGGCGACGCTGTGCGTGCCTGCGAACGCGCCGGAGCGCGAAGAGATGGCGGTGTACCGCTATGAAGTGGGTGTCTCCCGATGGCTCCCGTTGCCGACGCCGCGCGCCGAGACGCGCGCCGGCATCGCCGTCGTCTGCGCCGAAACCCGCACACTCGGGCTCTTCGCGCTGTTCTACCCGATCGTCAGCGACGCGGACCGCGCCCGCATCGCCGAGCACTGGCTGGCGCGCTTCGGACGCACGGTGGCGAGCCAGGCGGTGGATATGATCGGCGCCCGCCTCGACGGCTCGCTACCGCCGACGGGGCGCTCGCGGATGACGCTCGGCGGGCAGACCGTGGAATTCGGTGTACCGGTTTCGGCAAGCGGCGCGACCATCGGCGCCGACGGAGGCGGCGCGGATCGGGATGCTTTCGTCTTTCCCTCTGCCGGTATCGATGGCGATCCGGTCTTCCACCGCCGAGCGCAGACCCAGAGCATGTCGACCCGGGAGTTCCTGCTGGGAAGCGCGTTCCAGCTCTCGACGGCCGCCGCCGACGACATGGCGGCCGGACCGGATGGCGTCTGGACCCTGTGGGGCCGGACCGCGGCTTCCGGGTTCGAGAGCGTGCCGAAGGGCGCCCTGTCCCTGAAGGGTGATGTGGTTTCCGGCTGGATCGGTCTCGACTATGCCGGCGAGCGCAGCATGGCGGGGCTTGCGGTTTCGTATGTCGACGGCCGGGGCGACTTCGACCTCGGGATCGAGGACGGTCGGGGCGAGGTGGCGTCGTCGTTGACGAGCCTGTATCCCTATCTGCGCTGGTCGCCGCGCGAGGATCTGGAACTGTGGGGGCTGCTTGGTCTCGGCCGGGGCGATCTGTGGATGGAGGACGCCCGCGGCCGGGTCGAGACCGCGATCGGGATGCGGATGGCGGCAGCCGGCGCGCAGGCGGGCGTCGCCTCGGCCCACGGCGTGGACCTGTCTCTGAAGGCCGACGCCCTGGCCGTGCGGATGGACTCGGAAGGGGTGGTGGGCCTGCCTGCCGTGGATGTGGGGGCGCAGCGCGTGCGGCTCATGCTGGAGGGCCGGAGCGACTGGGCGCTGTCGGACGACGAATGGCTGCGGCCGAGCCTGGAGCTGGGCGCGCGACTGGACGCGGGCGACGCGGAGACGGGCCCGGGCCTGGAGCTGGGAGGTGGACTCGCCTATGAGAATACGCGTCTCGGCCTGTCGGTGGAGGCGCGCGGTCGGTGGCTGGCGAAGCATCGGGATGAGGGTTTCGAGGAGTGGGGGGCGAGCCTGGATGCGCGTCTCGATCCAGGCGCCTCGGGGCTCGGGCCGTCATTCTCGCTGATGCCGGTCTGGGGTCGGGCGTCGAGCGGGATCGACGCGCTGTGGCAGGACGAAGCAAGTTCGTTGCCGGGCGGGGTCAGCACGAAAGAGGCGGCATCGACCACGCCGGACCGGCTGGATGTCGAGATCGGCTACGGGTTGAGAGCATGGGGTGGGCGCGGTGTGATGACGCCCTACGGAGAGCTGGGGCTGGAGGATGGGCGGGTTCGCCGCGTGCAGGAGGGCCTGCGGCTGCAAGCTCCGAATTTGGCCGATGGTTTGGGGCTGGAGTTCCACGCCGAGCAGGTGCTGCGCAAGGGCGCGGGTTTGGAGCACCGCGTCGGGCTCACCGGTTCCCTCCGGTTCTGAGTCGCCCGGACGCGAACCGGCTCTCCCGGGGCATCGTCTCGAACGAGTCACGCGCCCGCGCGGCTGGAAGGCGGCCGGGTGTCGCTGTCCTTCGCGACCCTTCGCCGCTACGCCGAAGCAACCGGCGCGCGGCTGACCGTGGGCCTTGTGCCGGCGGACGGCTGAGGCATGCGACAGGCCGACGGACAGCGCGGGCGATTCGCGGGCGACGAGTTCCAGCGCTGACAGGCTTACGCAGGGATACGCCTGGGTCGGAACAAATCTGCTTTCAGAATGACGGCGATCTTTTCGGACAACCACTATATCTTATGGAATAATATAATAATTATTGCAATATGGCTTACCGCTACGGGCATCGACCAAAATCCGGCGAACCGCTTATTCACATGGCTCCGGTCGCGAGAGTTTGCCACCACATGAAACAGGCCCCTGACAGCCTCCTCGCCTTCCAGCAGTAGGAGATTCCGCGATTTCGCCGGCCAGCCTCACCCCCTCGGTTCGACAGCTCCACGGCCCGATGGAACGGTTACGGATAACCATCTCTTCGTCCCCCGGAACCCGAACGGTTACGCCGGAACGCTTACCGGCATGGCTGGCAGGAGGTGACGGCGAGACAGCCAACTCCGGTTACGAAGTGCTTCCGCAAATTTCTGGAGTGGATTCAGGCAGCCTGCACTGAATGAAAGACATTTCATGTTATCAGTGGGTTATTGTCATTTGAAACGCTGATTGGCGCTGGATATTTCCGGTAGCTTGCAGAAGAATGACGCATGTCATGCAGGCGCATGTCCTCAAGGCCCGCCTCGGCGCGCAACTGTATCCAGAAGGCGTCCAGCCAGCTCCACGGCGTGCGCCAGCCTCCGATGGGGAACACGAAACGCGAAGACCGCGGCAGACCATCCAGGATTTCCCGCGCCGCACAACCAGACCGTGCGCCGCCCGGTCTTGGAGTCTGCCAGGTAGAGCCTGCCGTCGCGGTAGAAGCGCCATTCCAGGGTAACGATCTCCGACTTGCGACAGCCGGTCAGCAGAAGCAGACGCAACGCTGCAACCCGGAACGGCTGCCGGTCCTCATGCCGGTCCAGCACCATGCCGAGGCGGCGGTATTCCTCAGGAGACAGAAAACGCTCGCATCGTTTCTGCCGGTAGCGCCGGATGCCCTTGCAGGGATTGCCGATTTCCGGGCGCAGGCCCCGAGCCTCGGCCTGCTGCATGATGACGGAGAGGATCGGCGCCGAACGGTTCGCCGCCGCCGGTGTCGCATGCAGCGAGCGGAACCAGCATTGCACCTCCTCACGGGTGATTTTCGCGACAGGTCGGCCCGCGAAGAAGGGCGGAATCTGACTGCGCAGGTAGCGGCTGGTTTACGGCGAGCGTGCGCGGCTTCGAGCGCCTGCCGTAACGGACGAACACTTCCTCGGCGACAGTCTCGAACACCGCATCGCCGTATGCCTCCGCTTCGATATCCCTGTCGTCGCGAAGGGCGGCCAGCATGGACCGGGCGCGGGCGCGCGCTTCGGCCTGGGTCATGACCGTGGCGTCGCCGACGATCTTCCAGATCCGGTGACCCCTATGCTGGCTGTGGATGAAGTAGCGCTTCGCGCCCGAGGGCATGATGCGGAGGCCGTATCCCTTCAGTTCAGCATCCCTGACGTTCCGGACTGCCTTGCGGGGCCGGAGGGCGTCGACCCGGCGCTGGGTGAGACGAATGGCTGCCATGACTGCGGTTCCCCAATCTGTTGCATTCGGGTGCGAAACCGGGTTCGATTTCGTGCCCGGTTGCACCGGAAACGGGAAAATCCACAATCATGTCAGATAGTTAGAACCGAAGGTGCGGCGGTTTGTGTGCATGCGGCAGCCGATGTCGGCTACCATTCCCCACCGACAGAGGAAGGCCTTCCCGCATGACCTACCGCACCCTCCGTTCCTGGCTCGATCGGCTGCAGGCCACCGACCGGCTCGCGGTGGCGCGGCCGGGCGTCTCGCTGGACTTCACCCTCGCCGCGCTCGCCAAGCGGTGGGACGCGCGCAAGGCGGTGCTCTTCCCGGAGCCTCTCGGTTTCGACGGCCGCCGCCACGGGATCCCGGTCATCTCCGGCCTCGTTTCGGACCGCGGCTGGATCGCGGAGGCGATGGGCGTGGAGCCGGGCGCAGTGCTCGACCGCTTCCGCACCGCCGCCGAGCGCCCGCTGCCCTGGCGCGAGGCCGCGGAAGGCGCCTGCCAGGAGCGTATCGACCGCAGTCCGGACCTCACCGGCTCGCTGCCGATCCCCAAACACAATGCGCTCGACGCCGGCGCCTATATCTCCGCCGGCCTGGTGATCGCACGCAACCCGGAGACCGGCATCCAGAACGTCTCGATCAACCGCCTCCAGATCACGGGGCCGAGGCGCATGGGCATCCTGATCCTGCCTCGGGACCTGCACCATTTCTTCGCGGCCGCCGAGTCGGCCGGAGCGCCGCTCGATGTGGCCGTCGCCGTCGGCGTCGATCCGCTGACCCTGCTTGCCAGCCAGGCGATCCTGCCCATCGACCACGACGAGTTGGAGGTGGCCGGCGCCCTGCATGGCGCACCGCTGGACGTGGTGAAATGCGCGACCAATGAGGTTCGCGTTCCCGCCGGGGCCGAGATCGTCATCGAGGGGCGCCTGCTGCCCGGCGTGCGGGAGACGGAAGGCCCCTTCGGCGAGTTTCCGCAATATTACGGGCCCGCCGGCGAGAACCCGGCCATCGAGGTGCAAGCCGTGACGACACGCGCGGACCCCATCTTCCACACCATCGTGCCGGCGGCGACGGAGCATCTGCTGCTGGGCGCCATTCCGCGCGAGGCGACCATCGCCGCCCATCTGCAGCGCACCTGCCCGACCGTTCTCGACGTGCATCTCTCGCGCGGCGGCGTGTGCCGCTACCACCTCCATGTGAAGCTGCGAAAGACGCAGGAGGGCCAGGCGCGCAATGTGATAATGGCCGCCTTCGCCGCCCATGCCGATGTGAAGCAGGTGACGGTCGTGGACGAGGATGTCGATGTCCACGACCCGACGGCGGTGGAATGGGCGGTCGCAACACGCTTCCAGGCGTCGAGGGATATCGTCGTCATTCCCCGCGCGCAGGGCTCGAAGCTCGATCCCTCGGCGGACGGCGGCGTGTCGGACAAGCTCGGCCTCGACGCCACCATGCCGCTCGACCGCGACGATTTCACCTACACCGTGGTCCATGTCCCCGGCGAGGACGATCCGGACCTCGACGATCTGCTCACCGAAGACCGCTACGAATTCTGATCCGGCCGCCCGATTGCCGACAGGAGAAACCCGACCCGTGACCGATATCTTTCTGGCCGCCGCGCCCGACGCCGCGCCCGTTCTGCTGCTGAACCGCGAGGACCTCAAGGGCTGGCTCGAACGCGCCGGGCCCAGGGATCGCAATTGGGTCGCAGCCAACCGATTCGAGGCCGAACCCGGCGGCGCGCTGATGCTCCCCGACGCGGACGGCAAGGCCGCGCGCGTGCTGGTCGGAACCGGGGAGCCCGGCGACATGTGGTCCTGCGGAGGTTTGCCGCGCCGTCTGAAGAGCGGCGCTTTCCGCATCGAGAACGAACTCGGACCGGGCGAGTCCACGCGGGCCGCCATCGCCTGGGGGCTCGGCTGCTACGCCTTCGACGCCTATTCGGACAGCAACAGCCGGACCCATGCGAGCCTCGTCTGGCCGGCAAATGCGGACCGGAATGCGGCGCTCGCAGCCGTCGAGGCGCACTCGCTGGTCCGCGACCTCATCAACACGCCCGCCAACGACATGGGGCCGGAACGGCTCGAAGCCGCCGTCCGGAACCTCGGGAAGCGCCACGGAGCGCAAGTCTCCTCCATCGTCGGCGAGGAACTGCTTGCGCGGAACTACCCGACGATCCACGCCGTCGGCCGCGCGGCAGCCGTCGCGCCGAGGCTGGTCGACCTCGTCCGGGGGGACGAAGACCGGCCGAAACTCACCCTGGTCGGCAAGGGCGTGTGCTTCGACAGCGGCGGGCTGGACCTGAAGCCGCCGGCAGGCATGAAGCTGATGAAGAAGGACATGGGCGGTGCGGCGAACATGCTCGGGCTCGCCCATATGGTCATGGCGGCGGATTTGCCCGTCCGCCTCCGGCTGCTGGTCCCGGCGGTCGAGAACAGCGTTTCGGGCGATGCCATGCGGCCGATGGACGTGATCCGCACCCGCAAGGGGCTGACGGTGGAGATCGGCAACACCGACGCCGAAGGCCGCCTCATTCTCTGCGACGCGCTGGCGGAAGCCTCCGGCGAGTCGCCGGACCTGATCCTCGACTGCGCGACGCTGACCGGCGCCGCCCGGACCGCGCTCGGGGCCGATTTGCCGGCTCTCTTCTGCAATGACGATGCCGCCGCGGCGGCGCTTCTGGAAGCCTGCGAGGCGGAGCAGGACCCGGTGTGGCGAATGCCGCTCTTCCAGCCCTACCGCAAGATGCTCTCCAGCGATGTCGCGGACATGAACAATGTGTCCGACGGGCCGCTCGCCGGCGCGGTGACGGCGGCGCTGTTCCTGGAGCGCTTCGTTGCGCCCGGCACGCCCTGGGCGCATGTGGACATGATGGCCTGGAACCGCGAGAACCGGCCGGGTCGGCCCCGCGGCGGCGAGGCGCAGTTCATTCGCGGCGCCATGGCCATGCTGCGCCGCCGTTATGGCGGGTAGCCGCCCTCAGTAGAACAGCTTCCTGCGGTCCATCCCTTCGTAAAGATGCGCCACGAACTCGCCATAGCCGTTGTACAGCAGCGTCTTGCGGCGCTCGTCGGTGCCGATCATCCGCTCGGACGCCTGGCTCCAGCGCCGGTGCGGCACCTTCGGGTTCACATTGGCCCAGAAGCCGTATTCGCGGCCCTGCACTTTCTCCCAGAAGCTCTTGGGCTGCTTTTCGGTGAAGGTGAAGCGGACGATCGACTTGATCGACTTGAAGCCGTATTTCCACGGGAGCGCGAGACGCAGCGGCGCGCCGTTCTGGGCGGGCACGGGCTTGCCGTAGAGGCCGGTGACGATGAAGGCGAGGTCGTTGGTCGCCTCTTCGATGGTGACCCCCTCGACATAGGGCCACGGATACCAGAACTCCTTCTGGCCGGACGCCATATCCGGATCCTGGAAGGTCTCCATGCGGACATATCTGGCGTTGGCGAGCGGCTTCGCGAACTCGACCAGCTTCGCCATCGGGAAGCCGGACCAGGGCACCGCCATCGCCCATGCCTCGACGCAGCGGTGGCGGTAGAGGCGTTCCTCGACGCCCATCTTGCGCACCAGGTCGTCGAACCCGATCTCGATGGGCTTCTCCACATCGCCGTCGAGATGCACGGTCCAGGGGCGGATGCGCAGATTGTCCCGCGCCCGCTTCCAGATGCCCTTGCTGGAGCCGAATTCGTAGAAGTTGTTGTAGGTGGTCGCGACCTTCTCCGGCGTCAGCGGCCGGTCGAGCGTATAGGCCGGGTTGCGCGACCCGGGATAAAGGTCCGCGGTCGGGTCGGCCTTCGGCGTTGCGGCGCGCGCCGCCATGGGCCCTGCGGCCGCCGCGATGCCGCCCAAGGCCGCCGCCTGGATCAGCCGCCGTCGGTTCCGGAACACGGCCTCGGGGGTCGCCTCGCGCTCCGGCAGTTCCCAGCCTCGTCGTTTCAGGATCTGCATATCATGCGCTCCCTTGCACATCTTGGCGCAACAAATGCGCAGGAAACGCCCCGGCCGCCAATCACTTTCCCGTTACGCCGGCTGAGCCAGCGGCCGCACGAGGGGCTTGTCGACGATCGGCAGGTGGATGAGCGCGGCGAACAGGCCGAGCGCGATATTGATGAGCCAGATCGCATCGTAGCCACCTGTCAGGTCGAACAGGTAGCCGCCGAGCGAGGCGCCCAGGAATGCGCCGGCCTGGTGGCCGAGAAACACGATGCCGAACAAGGTGCCGAAATAGCGCGTGCCGAAGATCTGTCCGACGATCGCCGAGGTAAGCGGCACCGTGCTGAGCCAGGCCAACCCGAGGCCGGCGGCGAAGATGAGCGTCGTCGTCGTCGTGATCGGCGAGAACGCATAGACCGCGAACATGAGCGCGCGCACGGCGTAGATGCCGCTCAGCAGGTATTTCTTGCGGAAGCGGCTGCCCAGGAACCCCGCCGCGGTGGTGCCGATCAGGTTGCAGATGCCGATGGTCGCGATCGCCCAGCCGGCGGTCGTGGCGGGCAGGCCGCTGCCGGCAATGAAATTGGGCAGATGCGTCACGATGAACTGGACGTGGAAACCGCAGACGAAAAAGCCGGCGGTCAGCAGCAGATAGCCGGAATGGCTTCCGGCTTCCGTCAGCGCCTCCCGCAGGCTCTGCTCGGCTTCCAGCATGCGCCACCGCGCCACGGGGCGCGAGCGCAACACGGCGGCCAGCAGCACGACGATGCCGATCAGCCCCATCAGGCACAGCAGCCCGCCCCGCCATCCGAACGCTTCGATCACGACGGGCGCGGCCGGGGTGACGAAGAACTGCCCGAGCGAGACCCCGGCCGCCGTCAGCGCCATGACCAGCGGATGGCGCTCCCTGGGAAAGGCGCGCACCACCGCGGTCATCACGATGGGCATGCCGCAGCCGGCGGCCCCGATGCCGACCAGCAGGCCGAGCGATAGATAGGCGCCTTCGGGCGTTTCCATGCGGCTGGCGCTGTAGAGGCCGGCGGCGTAGATCGCGCTGCCCAGGACCAGCGTCCGCCCGGTGCCGAACCGGTCCGCGATCCAGCCGAAGAAGGGCTGGCCAAGGCCCCAGAAAATGCTCTGGATCGCTAGCGCGAACGACACGACGGTCACCGACCAGCCCAGATCGGCGCTGATCGGGCCGAGATACATGCCGAAGGACTGGCGCGACCCGAAGGTGAGCGCCAGCACAAGGGCGCCGGCGATAATGACGAACACGCCGTAACGATTCATTGCCGATTTCCCGAAGCGTCCCGCGTCGCTTACAATCTGGCCGGCCCCGAGACAAGGAGAAGCCGGCATGGGCGACACGGTGCTTTGCGAAATCGACAAGGGAATCGCCTGGATCACGCTCAACAACCCGAAGACGCGCAATGCGTTGAGCGCCCAGATGCGCATCGACCTGCGCGACGTCGTCGGGGATCTGGAGCATGACGATGACGTGCGCTGCGTGGTGCTGCGCGGCGCGGGCGACCATTTCATGGCCGGCGGCGACATCCGCGCCATGAAGGAACGCCTCGATATCGACAAGGAGGCCCGCAAGCGCGTCGTGATCGAAGGCATTCATGCCATCCATCTGCCGGTGTTCGCGATCCGCCGGATGCGCAAGCCGGTCATCGCCAGCATCCGGGGCGCGGCGGCCGGTTTCGGCCTCGGGCTGGTCGCGGCCTGCGACCTGGCGATTGCCGCCGACGACGCCTTCTTCACGCTCGCCTACTGCCATATCGGCGCGAGCCCGGACGGCGGCTCCTCCTATTTCCTCGCCCGCACGCTCGGCATGAAGCAGGCGATGGAGCTGGCGCTGCTGGGCGACCGGTTCGGCGCCGACCGCGCGCTCGAACTGGGAATCCTGAACCGCGTCGTGCCAGCCGCCGATCTGGAGGCCGAGACGCGGGCGCTCGCCGAACGCCTCGCCAATGGTCCGACAGTGGCCTATGCCCAGGCCAAGTCGCTTTTCAACACCGCCTTCCACACGCCCATGGAGCAGCAGCTCCAGTGGGAAGGCGAGCATATGGCGGTGTCGATGACGACCGACGACCATGCCGAGGGCGTCACCGCCTTCCTCGAAAAGCGCCGCCCCGTCTTCAAGGGCGCCTGACCTGCGCTCTTCCTCCCCGACCCGCGGCTGCGGAGTGGACATGACCGAATTGCGCATCGTCGCCGACGGGCTGATGTTTCCCGAGGGACCGATTGCCATGCCCGACGGCTCGGTGGTCCTGGTGGAAATCCGTCGCAGCACATTGACGCGCGTGCATCCCGACGGGCGCACCGAGACCGTCGCGGAGACCGGCGGCGGTCCGAACGGGGCCGCGATCGGGCCGGACGGGCGCGTGTATGTCTGCAACAATGGCGGCTTCGAATGGCTCGACGAGCCGGGCGGGCTGATGCGCCCCGTCGGGCAGGCGCGGGACTATGGCGGCGGCCGGATCGAGGCGGTCGACCTGGAGACCGGCGCCGTCGAGATCCTCTATACCGAGTGCGGGGGCCGTCCGCTCAAGGGGCCGAACGACATCGTCTTCGACGGCGAGGGCGGTTTCTGGTTCACCGATCTCGGCAAGGTTCGCGACGACGAGCGCAATTGGGACCGTACCGGCATCCACTATGCCCGAGCCGACGGGTCCTTCATCGCCGAGGCCGCGTTCCCGCTGATTACGCCCAACGGCATCGGCCTCTCGCCCGACGACAGCGTGGTCTATGTCGCCGAGACCCAGACCGGACGCTTGTGGGCCTTCGACATAGAGGCGCCCGGCGTTCTGAAGAAGCAGCCCTGGCCGAGCCCGCATGGCGGGCGGCTCATCGGCCAGACGCATGGCTACCGCACGCTCGACAGCCTGGCGGTGGATGCGGAGGGCAATATCTGCGTGGCGACGCTGATGGACCCCGGCATCTCCATCTTCCGGGCCGACGGCTCGGGGCTGGAGCATGTGCCGATGCCGGACCCCTATACGACCAATATCTGCTTCGGCGGCGCAGACCTTCGCACGGCGTTCATCACCCAGTCCCGCGAGGGCAAGCTGCTTTCCTGCCCCTGGCCCGCGCCCGGCCTGCCGCTTCACTATCTGAACGAACGGCCCGGCTAGAGCGCGGGGCGCGTCCATGCGGGAAGAGCTGCTCGAATCCGTCTGCCGGATTGCGCGCGAGGCGGGCGAGGCGATCATGCCCTGGTTCCGCGCGCCGGACCTCGAGACGCGCCGCAAGGCTGACCGCAGCCAGGTGACGGAAGCGGACGAGGCGGCCGAACGCCTGATCCTCGAACGCCTCGCCGCCCTGACGCCGGATATTCCCGTGGTGGCCGAGGAAAGCGTGGCGGCCGGGTGGGTGCCGGAAATCGGCAGCGGACCGTTCTGGCTGGTCGATCCGCTCGACGGCACCAAGGAGTTCATCCGCAAGGTTCCCGAATTCACGGTCAACATCGCGCTCATCGAGCAACGCCGGCCGGTGCTGGGCGCGGTCTATCTGCCGGCCTCGGACGAGCTCTATGCGGGCCGGGAAGGCGGCGGCGCCTTCCTGGAAGATGGCGGCGGGCGGCGAAGGATCGCCATCCGGCCGTTCCCGGAAACGGGCATCACGGTCACGGTCAGCCGCACCTATGGCGCGGGCGCCGACATCGACCGCTTCCTCGCGCGCTACGATGTCGCCCGGCAGATCGACGCCGGCAGCTCGCTCAAATTCTGCCTGATCGCCTGCGGCGAGGCCGACGTCTATCCGCGCTACGGCGGCAGCAACGAATGGGACACGGCTGCCGGCCATGCCGTGCTGGCGGCCGCCGGCGGCTCGGTGCGCGAGATAAACGACGGCCCGGAACTGCTCTACGGCAAGGCGCGCTTCTCGAACCCCTGGTTCATCGCCTGGGGTGGGTCGTGACGTCCGGGACGGCCGCCGAGGAAGCCGCCCGGTCGATCCGCGCCGGCAAGCTCGTCGTCTTCCCGACCGAGACCGTTTACGGCCTCGGCGCCGACGCCACCGACGACCGCGCCGTGGCCGCCGTGTTCGACGCGAAGGGCCGGCCGCGCTTCAATCCGCTCATCGTGCATGTGGCGGGCCGCGACGAGGCCGAGGCGCTGGCGGTCTTCGACGACCGCGCCCGCCGCCTCGCAGGCCGGTTCTGGCCGGGGCCGCTCACGCTCGTGCTGCCGCGCAAGCCGGAATCGCCGGTCTCCTTGCTTGCATCGGCGGGCCTCGACACGCTGGCGCTGCGTTGGCCGGCGCATCCTCTAGCCGAAGCGCTGATCCGCGCCGCCGGGCGGCCGCTGGTCGGCCCGAGCGCCAACCGCTCCGGGCGGCTCAGCCCGACGACGGCGGCCCACGCCGCGGCCGAACTCGGCGACCGGGCGGCGATGGCGCTCGACGGCGGACCCTGCCGGCTCGGCCTCGAATCGACCGTGGTGGCGCTCGGCCGCGGCGCGCCGGTCCTGTTGCGGCCGGGCGCACTCGGGGCCGAGGCCATCAAGGCCGAGGTCGGGCCGCTCAGGGAACCGGTTCCTTCGGCGAGCGACGAATCGCGTCCGTCTCCCGGCATGCTGCTGCGGCATTATGCGCCGGACAGCCCGCTCCGGATGGGGGCCGCTTCCGCCCGTCCGGGCGAGGCCATGCTCGGCTTCGGGGCCGTGGACGGCGAGCTGAACCTCAGCCCCTCGGGCGATCTCGCGGAGGCCGCCGCCAACCTGTTCGCCATGCTGCGCCGGCTGGACGGCCGCGCGGGAATCGCGGTCGCCCCGATCCCGGAGCGCGGCCTCGGCCGCGCCATCAACGACCGCCTGCGCCGGGCCGCCCGACGGTAGAACGGCTCATGCCGCAACGTCCTCCGCATGGAAGCGGATGGCGAGGCGGGGGCCGACGGGCCAAGGCTGCCGGCGGTGCGCCTCGACGATCTGCCGCGCGCGCGCCGCCGCCGCCTCGGGAAACGGCAGGCCCCGGCGCAGCCCCAAGTCCACATGCATGCACAGGCACTCATAGGCAGCCAGCACCGGGCCGTCGCCCGCGCGGTGCAGCGTTTGCAGATAGTGGACGCGCTTTTCGTCCGCATCGGCGAAATGGAACCGGCAGAGCAGCCGCTCGCCGGGCCGCGCATCGTCCAGATAGACGACATGGCTTTCCAGCGCGAAGGTGCTGCAATTGGTCCGCGCCAGATAGTCCGGCGGCAGGCCGAGCGCCCGGTCGAACGGCTCCAGCACGGCCTCGAACAGCTCCAGATAGCGCACCCGCGGCACGAAGCCGTCCGGCCCCGCCCAGGCGGCCGGAATCTCCGGCGCAAACCCTTCCGGCCAGACGCTCAAAGATAGGCGCCTGCGAGTTCGTGGGCGATCTGGACGGCGTTGGTCGCCGCGCCCTTGCGGAGATTGTCCGAGACGACCCAGAGGTTGAGGCCGTAATCGACCGTCGGGTCGCGGCGGATGCGCGAAACGAACACGGTGTCGTCGCCCGCGGCCTCCTTGGGCGTGACATAGCCGCCGTCCTGGCGCCGGTCCACGACCTCGACGCCGGCAGCCTTGCTCAGCAGCTCATAGGCCTCTTCCTCGTCCATCGGCCCGTCGAACTCGACATTCACCGCCTCGGCATGGCCGACGAAGACCGGCACCCTGACGCAGGTCGCGGTGACCGCGATATCCGCATCGAGGATCTTCCGGGTCTCGTTGACCATCTTCCACTCTTCCTTCGTCGAGCCGTCATCCATGAAGATGTCGATATGCGGCACGACATTGAAGGCGATCTCCTTGGTGAACTCGGACGGCTCCGTGCCCTCGAGCTGATAGACGCCGCGCGTCTGGCCCCAGAGCTCGTCCATGCCCTTCCGGCCCGCGCCGGAGACGGACTGGTAGGTCGAGACCACGACCCGCCGGATCGGCTGCGCATCGTGGAGCGGCTTCAGCGCCATCACCATCTGGATGGTCGAGCAGTTGGGATTGGAGACGATGTTGCGCGCCGAAAAGCCCGCCAGCGCCTCCCGGTTCACCTCCGGCACGACCAGCGGGACATCGCTGTCCAGACGGAAGGTCGAGGTGTTGTCGATGACCACGCAGCCGGCGGCGGCGGCGCGCGGCGCATGCACCTTCGAGACCGCGCCGCCCGGCGAGAAGAGCGCGATGTCCCAGCCCGAGAAATCGAACTCGTCGAGTATCCGGACGTCGAGCTCGTCGTCGCCGAAGGATACCTTGCGGCCCTGGGATTTGCGCGATGCCAGCGCCGCAATGTCGTCCACGGGAAAGGATGTCTCGTGCAACCCTTCCAGAAGCTGGTAGCCGACGGCTCCGGTCGCGCCGGCTATGGCGACCCTGTAGCCCATGAGCTCATGTCCTTCGCAAATGGCGGGCGAGACTTACGGCGCGCCCGCCCGCATTTCAAGCCGCCTGTCCCCGTTCGGCGCGGCGGCCTGCCGGGAGCAACGCCTCCATGCCATTCTTTGCAGCTCTCTTGACATGTAAATTCGATGAAAGCATGCTCTGTGCATGTCCATCATGATCCAGATCCGCAACGTTCCCGAAACGCTGCACCGTGCGCTTAAGGCCCGGGTCGCGCTGGCCGGCATGTCGCTCTCCGACTTCCTGCTCGCCGAGATTCGCGAGGTTGCGGCAAGGCCGACCGTCGATGAGTTGCGCAGACGCATTGCGGCCCGCACGAGCGTGTCGCCCTCGGCGCCGCCCGCTGAAGCAGTCCGCCGGGAACGCGATACCCGATGATCGTCGTCGACGCCTCCGCCCTCATCGAGTTGCTTCTGCCCTCGGACGCTGCCGGAACGATCGCGGCGCGGCTCTTCAATTCGAGCGACTCCCTCGCCGCGCCGCATCTCATCGATGTCGAGACCGTCAGGTTCTTCGCCGCTACGCCCGGGCAGGAGAGATCGATGGCCGGCGCGGTCGCGAGGCCGTGGCCGACCTCGCCGACATGCCCATCCGGCGGTATCCGCATGACATCCTGCTGACCCGGGTATGGGATTTGCGGCACAGCCTCACGGCCTATGACGCCGTCTATGTCGCCCTCGCCGAAGCGCTGGACGCGCCGCTGATCACGCGTGATCGCCGGCTCGCGGGCGCCGCCGGCCACGGCGCGGAAATCGAGCTTCTTTGAGTCCCGGACGCTCCGCCGCTACTCCTCCCTGCGGCCCCGGAGGCGCGCCCCGTTTCACCCCGGACGACGCCTTCCTTTGCCACCCCGGCCTCCGAGCCGTGCCTTCCGAATGCCGGGCTACCCTCTCCAACGCTCCCGCAAACCACCCAAGGCCCCCGCCTTCGCGGGGGCGACGGTTTGGGAGGCCTGCCCGGTTGTGTTAGTTTTCCACAGGAGAATAGCTTCTTTTGTTTGAAATTATGAGAATATTTCCTTATAAGAGTTTGACCACAGAATATCAGTAATAGAATGGGCTCGAGGGAAGCGGTCCGCGCGGACCGCTTCCCTTCCTCCGGCCCGCGCGCGCAATCAGGCGCTCGTTCCGCGCCGGTGCGGAACGAGCACGTACGCCCGCACAAGCCCGCGCACACGATACGCGCGAAACTGGATCGCTCCGATACCGTAGCCGACGCCCGAACGAACGCCAACCGAACGAAGGAGCCGCCGCCCATGTCCTCCCGGCAGGAGGCCTGCTGCAGCAACGACCCGGACTGGCCGAACGGCTTCGACGACGGCAATTTCCTGCCGGACCATGACAGAACATGACATTCCATGACACTTCGCGGGGGGTCCTTGCTGCCCGGCGAGGCCATGCCGGATTGGGAGGGGCCTGCCGCCCCGGCCCCCGGCTCGCGGTCCGGGGCAGGCTGCTTCGCCCCGTCCGGCTACCGGGGCGAACGGGGCTTGCGCGGTGCGCTGGGCAGATCGAGGCCGGCCCGCCTGGCCCACGCCTGGGCGTAGTGCCGCGCCCGCGTCTGACGAAATTGCCGGGGCCGGTCCGGCGAAATGTCCAGGATGTCCGCGATTTCGCCGTAGGATTTTCCGGCGCAGCGCAGGTCGAAGGCGCGCCGGATCGTTTCGGCGGGGCGGCTCCTTTCGCTCCGGGCCCGGCCGGCGCATTGCCTGGAGCAGTAGGAGGCCTTGTCGCTGTGAGGCCGAAACACGGTCCCGCACTGGGCGCAAGGCCGCGGCGCAGGAGGGTTCTGCCGCCTCCGCTCGAAGGTTTGCCCCAAGCGCTCGGCCTTGCTGGCTATCTGCTGGACCCGTTGGCGGGAGACACCCACCTTCTCGCCGACCAGCTTCAGGGAATGGCCTTGCTGAAGCAGCGCCCTGGCCCGGGGCCACCAGGCCGGCAGGCGTATCGGCCGACCCAGGTACTCCGCCGGCCGCAGACCGCGCGGCGGCCCTTCGCCCCTTTCGGACCAGCGTCGCCTCATGCCGCCAGCCGATCGAGTTCGGCCAGCACCGCGTCGCCCATGGCGGAGCAGGAAACGGGTTGCTGGCCCTGGCCCGCGATGTCGGCGGTGCGCACACCGGCCGCGAGCACGTTCTCCACCGCACCGTCCACCAGATCCGCGTCCTCGCCCATGTCGAAGCTGTAGCGCAGCATCATGGAGAAGGAAAGCAGTTCGGCGAGCGGGTTGGCGCAGTCCCGGCCGGCAATGTCCGGCGCGCTGCCATGCACCGGCTCGTAGAGCGAGAGGCGCCGGCCGGTCGCCGCGTCCTCCGCGCCGAGCGAGGCCGAGGGCAGCATGCCGAGCGAGCCGGTCAGCATGGCCGCGCAATCCGACAGCAGGTCGCCGAACAGATTGTCGGTGACGATGACATCGAACTGCTTCGGGTTGCGCACGAGCTGCATGGCGCAGTTGTCGGCATACATGTGCGAAAGCGCGACATGGGGGAACTCGTCGTCATGGATGCGCTGGACATCCTCGCGCCACATCTTGCCGCTCTCCATGACATTGGCTTTCTCGACGGACACGACGCGGTTGGAGCGCTTGCGGGCGAGCTCGAACCCGACCCTCGCCACGCGCTCGACCTCGGGCGTCGTATAGACCTGCGTGTTGATGCCGCGCCTGACGCCGCCGCCCAGGTCCTCGATGCCGCGCGGCTCGCCGAAATAGATGCCGCCCGTCAGCTCCCGCAGGATCATGATGTCGAGGCCGGAGACGACCTCGCGCTTCAGCGAGGAGGCGTCGGCGAGCGCGTCGAACACGATGGCCGGGCGGAGATTGGCGAACAGGTCCATCTCCTTGCGCAGGCGCAGCAGGCCGCGCTCGGGCTGCACCTCGAAGGGCAGCGTCTCCCATTTTGGGCCGCCGACCGAGCCGAACAGCACCGCGTCGGAGGCGACCGCATCGGCGAGCGTCTCATCTGCCAGCGGCAGGCCGTGCGCGTCGATGGCCGCACCGCCCACCAGCCCTTCCGCGATGTCGAAGGAGACATGCCGGCGCCGGTCCATCCAGTCCACCACGCGGCGGACCTGCCCCACGACCTCCGGGCCGATGCCGTCGCCGGCGAGAACGAGCAGTTTCTTGTTGGCGGGCATGTCCGGCCCCTCATCCTCCGATGCGCCGAACATAGCGCCTGCGCCGCCGCCCCGGAAGCCGGCAACGCCTTGCCGCGCTGCATGGCCCGTCCTCTCCGCCCGGCGAGGCCCCATCCTGTCTCAATGTTCCTTGAGGAAGGGCCGGCCGAGGGCGCGGGGCGGGGCGGCGCGGCCGAAGAAGCCCGCGAGCAGGACGACCGTCATCGCATAGGGCAGCACCGAGACCAGCGCCACGGGGACGGGGCCGACCAGCGGCAGGTCCATCCCCTGCAGCCTCGGCGCGACCGTGTCCAGCAAGCCGAACAGCAGGCAGGCCAGGAGGACCGGCAGCGGCCTCCAGCGCCCGAAGATCAGCGCCGCGAGCGCGAGGAAGCCCTTGCCCGCGCTCATCTCCCGCACGAAGCCCGCGCCGTGGGCGACCGAGAGATAGGCTCCCGCGAGTCCGCAAAGCAGGCCGGCGATCAGGATGCCGCGATAGCGGAGCGCCGACACCGAAACGCCAGCGCTGTCCACCGCTTCCGGCAGTTCGCCGGCGGCGCGCAGGCGCAAACCGAAGCGCGTGCGCCAGAGGAGCCACCAGACCAGCGGGACCGAAAGGAAGGCCGCATAGACCAGCAGATTGTGGCCGGACGCCAGCTCCGCATGGAGCGGGCCGAGGACCGGGACCCCGCGGAGGGTTTCGGCGAGCGGCAGCGAGAGGGAGGAGAAACGCTCTTGCGCGCCGAGCGGCGGCGTGTGGCCGCCGTGGCGGAAGAGCGCATTCGCGACCACGACGGTCATGCCGAGGGCGAGGATGTTCACCGCGACGCCGGAGACGATCTGCTCGCCGCGATGGGTGATGCAGGCGAATCCGTGAACAAGCGCCAGCATGACCGAGGCCGCGAGCGCGGCGGCCAGTCCTGCCCAGGGCGAGCCGGTCAGCGTGGCGACCGCGGCGGCGGCGAAGGCGCCCGCGAGCAGCTTGCCCTCAAGGCCGATATCGACGATGCCGGAACGCTCGGACACCAGCCCGGCCATGGCGCAGAGGATTAGCGGCGCGGCGAGGCGTGCGGCGCCGTCGAGCACTGCGAGAATATCGATCCAGAGCTCAGCCACGGCCGGTGCTCCGCACGAGGAGCAGGCGCGCCAGCCAGGGCGTGAACATGTAGGCGAGCGCGCCGGAGAACAGGATGACAAGCCCCTGGATCACCAGCGCCAGTTCGTGCGTGATGGTCTCGAATTCGAAGTTGAGTTCCGCGCCGCCCTGGAAGAGCGCGCCGAAAAGGAGGCCCGCCGCCAGGATTCCAAGGGGATGGTTGCGGCCCATAAGCGCGACCGCAATGCCGGTGAAGCCGTAGCCGGCGGAGAAGTTGAGCACCAGCTTGTGCTGGACGCCGAGCACCTCGTTGAGCGCCATGCAACCGGCAAGCGCGCCGGAGAGCGCCATGGCGACGACCACCGCTCGCCGGACGGGGATGCCGGCGTAGCGGGCCGCCTCCTCGCTGTGGCCGATAGCGCGCAGCGCATAGCCGAACTTGGTGCGCCAGATCAGGACCCAGACCGCCGCGCAGGCGAGCAGCGCGAACGGGAACGACAGGTTGAGCGGCGAGCGGGCCGCCTCGAAACCGAGGCCGCGAAGGAGGTCGTGGACCGCCGGCAGCCGCACCGCCTCATCGAACAGCCGGGTCTGCGGCGAGCCCTGGCCCGGACGCATCATGGGCCCGGAAAGCAGCCAGACCATCAGGCCCGAGGCGAGGAAGTTGAACATGATGGTGGTGATGACGATGTGGCTGCCCCGATAGGCCTGCAGCCAGCCCGGCACGACCGCCCAGGCCGCGCCGAAGAGCGCGGCGCCGACAATCGCGACGACCGTGACGAGGGCGCCCGGCAGGACCGGTTCGAGCGAGAGGCAGGCGAGCGCAACGCCGAGGCCGCCCAGCATCGCCTGCCCCTCGGCCCCGATATTGAACAGCCGCGCCTGGAAGGCGAGCGCGGCGGCAAGGCCGGTGAAGATGAAATTGGTCGCGTAGTAGAGCGTGTAGCCGATCGAGCCGGGCGCGAACGCTCCTTGCAGGAGCACCGCGAAAACGTCCAGCGGGTGCTCGCCGACCAGCGCTACAACGACCGCCGCCGCCAGCAGCGCAAGCGCGAGATTGACGACCGGGAGGACGCCGGTATCCAGCCAGCGCGGGAGCGCCGTCATACTGCACCCCCCTCGGCGGCGCCGGTCATCATCAGCCCGAGCTGTCGGGGCGTCGCGCCTTTCGCCGGAACGACGCCGGCGATCCGCCCGCCATTCATCACCATGATCCGGTCGGCGAGCGCAAGGATTTCGTCGAGTTCCGTCGATACCAGCAGGATAGCCGAGCCCCGTTCCTTCAACGCCTGGACCTGCGCATGGATGGTCTCGATGGTGCCGATATCGACGCCGCGCGTCGGCTGACCGAGCAACAGCACGCGGGGCGCGCCGTCGAACTCGCGCGCCAGCACGATCTTCTGCTGGTTGCCGCCGGAGAACCCGGCCGCCGGCAGCCTCGGATCCGGCGGGCGAATGTCGAAGCGCGCGATCAGCGGTTCCGTATGCGCCTGCATCGCCGCACCGCTCGTCCACGGACCGGGCCCGGCGCTCTCCGGCCGGCCGAGCACCGCGTTTTCCCGCGCTTCGAACGGCAGGACCAGCCCCCGCTGCTGGCGGTCTTCCGGGACATGCGCCAGTCCGAGCGCGCGCATTTCGGCAGGGGTCGCCGGATGCGCCGCGTTGATCCGCCGCCCCGCGAATTCGACATGCCCCTCCTGGACCGGAGACATGGCGGACAGGATGTCGAGCAGTTCGGACTGGCCGTTGCCCGAAACGCCCGCCAAGCCGAGTATCTCGCCGGCCCGCAGCTCCAGATCGACCCCCTGCAGGCGCACCGCGCCGGCGGCGTTCTTCCAGCCCAGCCCCGATGCCCCCAGGACCGGGGTTCCCGCCGCACCGCCCGAGGGCCGCGCCGCCTGGCCGACTTTGCGCCCGACCATGAGCTCGGCGAGTTCGCCGGTCGTCGTGTCCGCCGCGCCGCGCTGGCCGACCAGCCTGCCACGGCGCATGACCGAGACCGTGTCGCAGACCGCCATCACCTCGCGCAGCTTGTGAGTAATCAGCACGACCACGCCTCCCGCGCCGCGGACCGCGCGCAGGACGGTGAAGAGCCGGTCCGTCTCGTCCGGGGTCAGCACGCCGGTCGGCTCGTCGAGGATCAGGATACGTGCGCCGCGAAACAGCGCCTTCAGGATTTCGACACGCTGGCGCAGGCCGACCGGCAGGTCGTCGACAAGAGCGTCCGGATCGACCTCCAGGCCGTGGGCCCGGCTCAGGCCCTCCAGCCGCGCGCGGATATCCGCCTCGCCGCTGCGGAGCCGGAAACCGCCCTCCATGCCGAGCATGACATTTTCCAGCACGGTGAAGGTCGGCACCAGCATGAAATGCTGATGGACCATGCCGACGCCGTGCGCGATGGCGTCCGCCGGGCTGCGGAGCACCGCCGGCCGGCCATCAATTTCGATGCTGCCCCGGTCGGCCGTGTAGAGCCCGTAGATTATCGAGGCGAGCGTGGACTTGCCGGCCCCGTTCTCACCAACAATGCCGTGGACGGTCCCCGGCAGGATGTCCAGGTCCACATCCTCATTCGCCAGAACGGCGCCGAAGCGCTTGGCCACGCCCCGCAGCCGAACCGCAGGGCCGCCAGCCCCGCCCGGGCCGCCGTTCCGGTCCAACGGGCGTCCTCAGCCCGGACAGGTCGAGTCGCTCATATAATCGTGGACGACGATCCTGCCGGCGACGATATCGGCTCTGGCTTTCTCGACCGCGGCCTTCAACCCGTCGATCAGGAGGCCGGCATTGTGCTCGTCCCGCGCCCAGTCGACACCGCCTTCCGCGAGGCCGAGGCTGCGCAGGCCGGCCGTGAACTTGCCCGCCAGGCCGTCGTGCAGGGTCCGGTAGGCCGCGACATCGACGCGCTTCAGCATCGAGGTCAGCACCGACCCCGGCGCCAGACCGTTCTGGTTCGAATCGACGCCGATGGCGAGCTTGCCGGCGTCGGCCGCGGCCTGGATCACACCGATGCCGCTTCTTCCGGCGGCGTGATAGACGACGTCAGCGCCGCGGTCGATCTGGCCCTTCGCCAGCTCCGAAGCCTTGGTCGGGTCGTTCCATGCGGCAGGGGTCGTCCCGGTCATCGCCTGGAACACCTCGATATCGGTATTCGCGGCCTTCGCGCCCTGGAGATAGCCGCAATGGAACTTGCGGATGAGGGGGATGTCCATGCCGCCCACGAAGCCGAGCTTGCCGGTCTTGCTGGCGAGCGCCGCGGCGATGCCGACCAGGTAGCTGCCCTCATGCTCCTTGAAGACATACTGGCGCAGATTGGGGCGGTCGAGCCACGAGACGTCGATGATCGCGAACTCGCGGTCGGGGAACTCGGCCGCAACCGCGTCGATGGCGTCGGCCTGCGAGAAGCCGACCGCAATCACCATGGTCGCGCCGCGCTCCACGAGCCGGCGCATGGCCTGTTCGCGCTGGGTTTCGTTGACGATCTGGAACTCGGCGACCTCGACGCCGGTTTCCTTCGAGAACTTCTGGACCCCGTTCCAGACGCTCTCGTTGAAACTCTTGTCGAATTTGCTGCCGATGTCATAGACCACGGCGGGTTTGAACTCTCCGGCGAATGCCGTTCCGGCCGCAAGGACCGACAGGATCGCCACGAGGGAAAACAACTTGCTTTGCATACCGGGCCCCATTCTCGCCGCCATCGACAATCCGGCGGAGTCGGGCTGTATCCAGCGCGCCGCCGGCACGGCAGCATAGCGCCGTTATCCGCCTTCTCCCAAGGCCAGCACCACGCCGCCGCTGACCGGGTCGGCTGCCGTGAGGCGGACGGACAGGATGTCGCCCAGGCTGAATATGCGGCCCGTGACGCTGCCGGCCAGCGTGTGGCGGCGCGCATCGTGGCGGAAATACTCGCCGCCGAGCGCGCCCACCGGCAGGATGCCGTCCGCCCCCTCGCCCGCGAGGCGCAGGAAGAGGCCGAAGCGCTGCACGCCGACGATGCGCGCCTCGAATAGCTCCCCCGCCCGGCTCTCCAGCACGGCCGCAGCGTAGCGGTCCAGCGCCCTGCGCTCCGCCGCCGCGGCGCGCCGCTCCGTCGTCGAGAGGTGCGCGGCGATATCGTGGAAGCCCGATTCGTCCTCCAGTCCTCCGGCGCCGAGCCCGAGCGCTGCGATCAGCGCGCGATGCACCAGAAGGTCGGCATAGCGCCGGATCGGCGAAGTGAAATGCGCATAGCGCGCGAGCCCGAGGCCGAAATGGCCCCTCATTTCCGGCGTATAGACCGCCTGAGCCTGGGCGCGCAGCACCAGCTCGTGCGCCAGCGCCGCGAACGGACCGCCGGCGAGCCGCGCCAGCAAGGCATTGAACTGCCCGGGACGCTGCAACTCGCCGAAGGAAACCGGATGGCCCAGGTCGCGCAGCAGGCTCCTCATCGCCTCGACCGCCGCCGGGTCCGGCCGGTCGTGGACCCGCCGCATGCAGATCTGGCCTTTCGCCTCCAGCGTCTCGGCCGCAGCGACATTCGCCGCGATCATGAACTCCTCGACGATCCGGTGCGCCGTCAGCCGCTCGCGCGCACGAACTGCCGTCGGCCGGCCGGCGGCGTCGAAGATCACCTTGCGTTCGGGCAGGTCGAGGTCCAGCGCCCCGCGCCGCTTCCGCGCCCGTTCCAGCGCACGGAACGCGCCTTCCAGATGCGCGAGATGCGGGGGCGTATCGGGTCCGTCCAGCGCATCCTGAAGCGCGCGGTAGGTGAGCCGGGCCGAAGACCGCATCCAGGCGCACCGGAAGCGATGGCCGCGAAGCGTGCCGCCTTGACCGATGCGAAGCTCCGCCGCCAGGCATGGCCGCTCTTCGCCGGGCAGGAGGCTTCCGAGCCCGCCGGACAGCCGCGCGGGCAGCATCGGCACGGCGCGGTCGGGCAGATAGACCGAGTTGCCGCGCCGCGCCGCCTCGCGGTCGAGCGCGCTTCCCGGCCGGACATAGCTGGCGATATCGGCAATGGCGACCGTCACCCGCCAGCCGCCATCCTCGTCGGGTTCGGCATGGACGGCGTCGTCGAAATCGCGCGCGTCCTCGTCGTCCACCGTCACCAGCGCCATGCCGGTGAGGTCCGTGCGCCCGGCAGGGTCCGGCAGCCGCGCCGCCTCTGCCTCGGCCAGCGCTTCGGGCGGGAACGGCTCCTTGATGCCGTGCTCCAGCAGGGTCAGGGTCGAGAGCGCGCCCGGGCCGTCATAGCGGCCCATGCGTTCGACGACCCGGACCGAACGGCGCGGTCCGCGCCGTCCGGGCAGCACGGCGGCGCGCACGATATCGCCCGGCGCCGCGCCGTCCGCCTCCGATACGGTAAATTCCCGGTTCCGTCCCCGGTCGGCAGGACAGAGTACCAGTGCGCCGCCTTCCTCCGCGACGACGCCCAGCACATCTGCGGGCGCAGCCGTCAGCCTGCGCATGACGCGGGCCAGATAGCCGCCCTCCCCCGTCGGCCTGAGCCGCACCAGCAGCTTCGCGCCCGCGGCGGGGACCGGACCCGGTCCCGTCTCGTCCACGGTGATTTCTGGCGCGGGCGCGCCGTTGCGTCCGGCCGGGCGCGCGAGCACCTCTCCGTCGTCCGTGCGCCCCACCACCTCCACCACCGTCACCTCGGGCAGGCCGCTGGCGACGCGGCGGCCCCGGCGGCGGTCGATGGCGCCCTCGGCCTCCAACTCCCGCAACAGGCCGCGCAATGCCGCGCGCTCCGCACCCTTGAGCCGGAAAGCGCGGGCGATCTCCTTGCGGTCAACCGACCCGCCGCGTTCCGCAACGAAGGCGAGCAGGCGTTCGCGGTCGGGAAGGGTCACGCGGGCGGGGCTTTTCTCGAAGCGGCGGGCTTGCGGGAGCGGCGGGCCCCGGAAGCGGCCTTCGGCTTGGCCGCGGCCTTGCCCGCGGGAGCCTTACCGCTGCCGGCCTTCTTCTGCTCCAGCAACGGCAGGGCGGCTTCGAGCGTCGTTTCCTCGGGCGCCTGGCCCTTCGGCAGCGAGGCCATGGTCCGGCCGTGCCTCACATAAGGCCCGTAGCGGCCGGCGTGAACCGTGACCGGCTTTCCATCGCCGGGATGGGCGCCCAACTCCTTCAGCGGGCCGGCGGGCCGTCCGCCCTTCTTCTCCGCGATCAGCACGACGGCGCGGTTCAGCCCGATCTCCAGCACATCCTCGCCGCGCGGGATGGAGACATAGGCGCCGTCATGGCGCAGATAGGGGCCGAACCGCCCGAGGCCGGCCGAAATCGGCTTGCCGGTCTCCGGATGCGTGCCGACTTCGCGCGGCAATGCCAGCAGGCCGAGCGCCCGTTCGAGGCCGATCTCGGCCGGATCGACGCCGCGCGGGATCGAGACGCGCTTCGGCTTGTTCTCGCCCTCTCCGGCAAGCTGCACATAGAACCCGTAGGGCCCCTTGCGCACCGAGACTTCCAGCCCGGTCGCCGGGTGGTCGCCCAGAACGCGCGGCCCGGTCGCCGCCTCGCCTTCCGGCGCGGTCAGCGGCCGAACATGGCGGCAGTCCGGATAGCGCGAGCAGCCAAAGAAAGCGCCGTGCCGGCCAAGGCGCAGTCCGAGCCTGCCCTCGCCGCAGACGGGGCAGGCGCGCGGGTCCTGTCCGTTATCGTTCGGCGGGAAGAAATGGGCGTCGAGCTCGCTGTCCAGCGCGTCGATCACGTTGGAAATCCGCAGCTCCTGGGTTTCCTCGACCTTGGCCGCAAACCCGTTCCAGAACTCCTGCAGCAGCGCGCGCCAGTCGATGCGCCCGTTGGATACCGCATCGAGCTTCTCTTCCAGGTCGGCGGTGAACTCGTATTCCACATAGCGCTCGAAGAAATTCTGCAGGAAGGCGGTGACGATGCGCCCGCGGTCCTCCGGCAGGAAGCGCTTGCTCTCCAGTCGGACATAATCGCGGTCCTGCAACACCTGGATGATGGCGGCATAGGTGGAGGGGCGGCCGATGCCGAGCTCCTCCAGCCGCTTGACCAGGCTCGCCTCGGTATAGCGCGGCGGCGGCTGGGTGAAGTGCTGCTCCGCCTCCACCGCCTTCCGCCGCACCGGCTCGCCTTCGGCGACGGGGGGCAGGACGCGCCCCTCCTCATCCTCTTGCCGCCCGTTCCCGGGGCTGTCGTCATGCCCTTCGCGGTAGAGCTTCAGAAAACCGTCGAAGCGGATGACGGAGCCTGTCGCCCGCAGCACCGCCCGGCCGTCGATGGCCGCCACATCGACGGCGGCGCGGTCGAACACGGCGGACGCCATCTGGCTTGCGACCGCGCGCTTCCAGATCAATTCGTAGAGCCGGAACGGTTCGGGCTTCAACAGGTTCCGGATATCCTGCGGCCGGCGCGCCATGTCCGTGGGCCGGATGGCTTCATGCGCCTCCTGGGCGTTTCGCGCCGAAGACCGGTGGCGCCGCGGCTTCGGCGGCAGATAGGCGTCCCCGAAATCGCGGCCGATCAGCCGGCGGACACCGGCGAGCGCCTCCCCGCTCAGCACCACGCTGTCGGTGCGCATATAGGTGATGAGGCCGACGCTTTCGCCGCCGAGCTCAACGCCTTCGTAAAGCTGCTGGGCGAGGCGCATGGTGTGCGCGGCCCCGAAACCGAGCCGCCGCGACGACTCCTGCTGGAGGGTCGAGGTGGTGAAGGGAGGCGCCGGGTTGCGGCGCGCCTGCTTCTTCTCGACGCTGGCGATCCGGTAGGCGGCTTCCTCCAGCCGCGCCTTGACGGCCAGCGCGCCGGCCTCGTCGGAAATCGCATGGGTCCCGAGCTTCTTTCCGTCGAGATGCGTGAGCCGGGCGCGGAAGACCTGTCCTGCCGCAGACTCGAAATCCGCCTCGACGGTCCAGTATTCGCGCGACCGGAACGCCTCGATCTCCGCTTCCCGCTCGCAGACCAGACGAAGCGCCACGGATTGCACCCGCCCCGCCGAGCGCGCGCCGGGCAGCTTGCGCCACAGAACCGGCGAGAGCGTGAATCCCACCAGATAGTCGAGGGCGCGGCGCGCCAGATAGGCATCGACCAGCTCCTGGTTGATGCTGCGCGGATTGGCGACCGCATCCAGGACCGCATTTCGCGTGATCTCATGGAATACGACGCGCCCGACCTCGACCCCCTTGAGCGCCTTCTGGCTCTCGAGGGCCTCGCGGACATGCCAGGAGATCGCCTCCCCCTCGCGGTCCGGGTCGGTGGCGAGATATAGTCGGGATGCGCCCTTGACCGCGTGGGCGATCTCGCCGACGCGCTTCCTGCCGCGCTCGTCCATCTGCCACGACATGGCGAAGCCGCTGTCGGGCAGAACCGAGCCGTCCTTGGGCGGCAGATCGCGAACATGGCCGTAGCTCGCCAATACCTGGAAGTCTTTCCCCAGGTATTTGTTGATCGTCTTTGCCTTGGCGGGCGATTCTACAACAACGATATTTTCAGCAGTCATTTCGATATCAACGAAACCCGTTGTCCAGGATGGCGTTCGACACGTCCTGCCAACTCAAGATCGAGCAGCATTGCGGCCACGGCGCCACTCGACAAGTGGCACCGACGGGCCAGTTCGTCAACCGTGACCGGAACGGGGCCGAGCGCCGAAAGCAGGCTGTCTCCGGCCTCCGGGCCGTTCCCGACCGAAGGCTCGGCAGGAGCCGGAGGCGGCGAAAACGCGCGAACCGGCCGCTTCGGGTTCGGGTTCGGGGCGGTGCGGGAACGCGGCGGCGCGGCGATACTGTCAGCGAGCGCTTCGGCAATATCCCCGGCGCTGGTGACGAGGGTCGCGCCGTTGCGGATCAGGTCGTGGCCGCCGGCATTGCGCGGGTCAAGCGGCGAGCCGGGCACAACGAACACCTGCCGCCCTTCGTCGGCGGCGAGCCGCGCGGTAATCAGCGAGCCGGACCGGGCCGCCGCCTCGATCACGACGACCCCGGCCGCCAGCCCGGCAACGATGCGGTTGCGGCGCGGAAAGTCCTGCGCTCGCGCCTGAAATCCCGGCGGGTTCTCGGCGAGCGCAAGGCCGTCCGCGGCTATGGCGTCGAAGAGAGTGCGGTTCTGCGGCGGGTAGGGCTGGTCGATGCCGCCGGGCAGCACGGCGATAGTGCCGCTGGCGAGCGCGCCCCGGTGCGTGGCGGCGTCGATCCCGCGCGCGAGGCCCGAGACCACCGTGAAGCCGGCTTCGCCAAGCGCCCGCGCCAGACGTTCGGCGATGCGCTGGCCGGCGGCCGACGCATTGCGCGCGCCCACCATGGCGACAACCGGCGCCGCAGTCAGCGCAAGATCGCCCAGGAACGCCAGGAAAGGCGGCGGGTCGGCGATGCGCGAGAGCGCAACCGGATAGTCGTCGTCGCCGAACCAGACCGGCGTCGCGCCGAGCCGGGCCAGCGCCTCCAGCTCTTCTTCCGCGCTCCTCTCCGCAGGGGGGCGGAAGCCGAAGCCCGGCAGCGCCTCCAGCGCGGCTTCCGCCGAGCCCAGCCGCTCGACGAGTTCGAAATAGCGGATCGGCCCGATGCCGGGCGTCCGTGCAAGCCGAAGCCTTGCGGTCATCGAAGCCGAATCCGGCTTTCCTCACCCTTCAGCAGCCGGCGCAGATTGCCGGCATGGCGGAGGACGACCGCAATCGCGATCAGGCCGGTCACTTCCGCTTCGGCAACGCCGACGAGCGCCCAGGCCCATGCCGGCGACGAGCCGATGGCGAGCACCGCCGCGAGCGACGAATAGCGGAAGAGCGCAGCCGTCCCCAGCCAGACGACCGCAGCCGCAAGTCCGACGGGCCATGCGAACGCGAACAGCACGCCGAACGCGGTCGCCACGCCCTTGCCGCCGCGAAAGCGCAGCCAGACCGGCGCGATATGGCCGGCCACGACGCCGAGCGCCGCGAACACCGCCATGCCCGGGCCGAACCAGTGGTCCGCAACCGCTACAGCCCCGGCGCCCTTGCCGGCGTCGAGCAGCAGGGTCAGCGCCGCCAACCCCCTGCGTCCCGTCCGCAGCACATTGGTGGCGCCGATATTGCCGGAGCCGACCTGCCTCAGATCGCCCGCCCCGGCCAGGCGGGTGAGCAGCAGGCCGAAGGGAACGCTGCCCAGAAGATAGGCGGCCAGGAACGCCGCGTAGAGCGGCCAGGTGAAGGATAAATCGCCGAGCGGGTCCGGCATATCAGGCCTCCAGCACGATCCGGGCGAGCCGCTCGGCATCCTCCGGCCCGCCCATCAGCGTGGGCGCAACGAGAGCGCGCACACCCTGCGCCTCGATCGCCGCCGCCTCATGCGCGTCCGCCTCGTCGATCACCAGCGTGCTTATCAGGCCGCGATAGTGCCGGGCGACCGCGAGCGACGAGGGCTCGAGGCCGAGCTCGGCCATCATCTTCGCCGCCGGCCCCTTGACCGCCTTGCCGCCGACGATGGGCGACACGCAGACCACACCGCGCACCGCCTCCCGGTAGCCGGCGACGGCGAGGATCGGGTCGATGCTGATATAGGGGTTGGACGGGCAGATGACGATAAGGTCCGCGTCCCGCAGGGCCGCCAGCGCGCCGGGCGCCGGGCGGGCCGTTCCGGCGCCCTCGAAGGTGAAGCCGGTGACACGCGGGGCCGTGCGCTCGCGGACGAAGTAATGCTGGAATGCAAGCGGCCCGGTCCCGGTTTCGACGACGGTCCGCAACCGTTGGTCGGTCGCCGGAATCACATGCGCCGCCACGCCGAGTTGCCGGAGGATAGCGGCCGTAACGGCCGACAGCGGCTCCCCGGCCGCGAGGCGCTCGCTGCGCAGCACATGCATCGCAAGGTCGGCGTCGCCCAGATTGAACCAGGTCTCGCCGCCGAGCGCGCCGAGCGCGGCCATGAAGTTCCAGCTCTCGCCGGCGCGGCCCCAGCCGCGGTCCCGGTCGGCGAGGCCCGCCAGCGCATAGACCAGAGAGTCGATATCCGGCGAGATCGAAAGGCCGAGATGTTCGAAATCATCCCCGGTATTGGCGATCACCGTCAAGTCGGCGCCGGCGCGCGCCAGCCCCTCCGCCAGTTTCGCGCCGCCGACGCCGCCGGAGAGCGCCGCGACCTTCACCGGAACAGGTCCGTCGCCCGGTCGCGCAGCAGCGGGCCGACGCCGCTGTCGTCGTCCGGCAGGCCGAGGCCGCGAACCAGCACGACCGGAGTCGCTTCGTCGCCCTGTCCCTGGAGGATCGACGCGGCGGCCGCGATCTCGTCCGCCCGGCCGACGATGGTGACTTCGAGCGGCTGGCCGAACAGGTCGGGCTCGCCGCGCCGGTCGTCGATTGCGGGCAGGCCGGCAACGCCGATGGCGACGCCGCAGGTGCCGACCCGCCAGGCGCGGCCGAAACTGTCGGACACGATGACGCCCGGCGCCGAGCCCCAGCGCTTGGCGAGCGCGGCGCGCAGCGCCCTTGCGGAAGCGTCCGGGTCGCACGGCAGCAGCAGCAGGCGCCCGGCCTCGATATTGGAGTGGTCGATGCCGGCATTCGCCATCACATGGCCGAGCCTGTGCTCGACGACCACCACGCCCGGCCGGTGGCGGACGATCTCCGCCGTCTCCCCGAGCAGGATTTCGACATGGGCGGGGTCCTTGCGCGTCAGCGCCGCGAGCCGTTTCGCCGCCGGCGACGGCGGCGTCTCCACCGGGAAGGCGTAGCGCCCCTCCGCCTTGGAGACGACCTTCTGTGCGACCACGAGGATGTCACCGGCCTCGAGCCCGGTTCCGGCCCGCTCCAGCCCTTCCGAAATCAGCCCGGCAAGATCGTCGCCCGGCTCGACCATCGGCAGGCCGGGCAGCGCGATCAGCTCCAGCCGCCCGGTCACGCCGCGTCCTGCTCCGCCGCCGGCGTCCCGGTAATCCGCAAGCCCGCGCCGTTGATGCCGTAACGGCGGTTGATCTGGATGATGACCGAGGTCAGCGCTTCGGCGGCGGCGGAATTCGCAAGCGGGCCGGCATGCCAGCCGCGCAGGCCGAGGTCCTCCGCCAGGCCGATCACCGTCTCGCGCGCGGCAAGCTTGTCGCCCGCCACCAGCACGTCGCAGTCGATCTCGTGGGCTGCCTGCAAATGCGCGGCCGCAACATTCTGGAAGGCCGAGACGACGGTGGCGCGTTCGCCCAGCCAGGCCTGCGCCTCGACCGCCGCCGACCCGGCCTCGGGAAGCTGCACCGTGCCGACCCTGGGCGGCATCAGCGGCACCGTCGCGTCCACCAGGATCTTGCCCTCAAGGCCCTTTGCAATGCTCTCTATCGTGCTCCGGTGGTGGGCGTAGGGCACGGTCAGCACCGCGATATCGGCGGCGGCCGCCGCTTCGGGGTTGACGAGGCCGACCGCGCCGCGGCCCGCTTCCGCCGCGGCCGCATCGGCGCGCTCCTGCGTGCGCGAGCCGATCACCACCTTGTGGCCGGCGTCCGCCCAGCGCCGCGCAAAGCCCGTGCCGAGCGCGCCCGTGCCGCCGATGATCGCGATGGTCCGTCCCATAAGCCGCGCCCCCTCTCGCTGCGCCCGCAGGGTTTACTCCATGCCGGGCGCCAAGCCAAAGCATCCTTGCCATGCGTATCCTTCCACGGTAGTCATACAAAATGGTCGTATCCTGTTTCAGGAGGACATAATGACCGGCACAGTCGGCGTGGCGGCATTCAAGGCGGGGCGCCTCCAATTCATCGACCGGGTAAGCAAGGACCTCCAGCCCGTGACGATCGCCAAGCGGGGCAAGCCTGTCGCGGTCTTGTCGGCCGCGCCGGGTTCGGCACCGTCCCCGTTCGCCGCATTTGGAGGGCAGCGTGCTGGGCTATGATGAGCCCTCAGAGGCCGTTTGAGAATGTTGTTGCGTTGGTTTTGGGTATGTGAGTCACGCTTTTCATGTGGACACGAGAGACGCGAGGCCGGATGGCCGCGATCGAGCGGAAAACGAGGCGTTATCCCCCCGATCCGACCGACGGGGAATGGGGGCGGATTGCGCCGTTGTCGCCGAAGCCGGCGGCACGGGGCCGCAAGCCGGGCGTGGACCTGCGCGAAGTGCTGAACGCGATCCGTTACATGACGCGCACGGGCGGCGGCTGGCGGATGCTTCCGAAGGACTTTCCCCCCGGCAGACGGTGTATTGGCGGTTCCGGCGCTTTGTGCCGCTGATGCTGTTTCGCACCGTTCACGATATTGCGTCGATGCTCGACCGGAAGCGGGTCGGTCGCAAGAGCGGTCCGTCGGCCGGGGTCATCGACAGACAAACGGTCAAGGCGCCTGCGCCCGGAGCGCAACGAGGCCGGGACGGGGCCAGGCGGACAGTCGGGCGCAAGCGGCATGTGGCGGTAGACACCGACGGGCGCCTTCCGATGGTCAACCTCACGGGCGCCGATATCTGCGACAGCGCCGGCGCGCAGGCGATCCTCGATGCCTTGTGCAAGCGCGGGCCTTGGGTCAAGCATCTGTTCGCCGACGGCGCCTGTGACAAGACGCAACTCATGGATAAGGCCGCCTTCCTCGACTTCGCCATTGAGGTCGTGCGCCGTCTCGACGACGAACCGGGCTTCAAGGTCGGGCCCCGCCGATGGGTTGTCGAGAGGACCTTCGCATGGCTCACGCGATGGCGCCGTTCGGTACGAGACTACGAGCAGCGCCCCGATGTCTCCGAAGCCCCATGATCCATGTCGCAATGGAAAGCCTCTTGCTGCGAAGAATCGCCCATTGAGCCAATTCTCAAACGGACTCTCAGAACCGGCGGCCGATCCGTCCGACTGGAACGTCATGACGTGATCCTGCTGGATACGCACGCCTTCATCTGGACGGTCGGCGGCGACCCGCGCCTCGGCCCCCGCGCCCGCGCGGCTGTCTAAGTGTCCGGCCCGAAAAGAGTTGAGTGACTTCAGCGCGTTGTGATTCATTGTTTGTGTCGAACCATCAGCGAGGCGCAAGATGTGGCCTGAAATCACTCGCCCGAAGTATGAGCGCGACGGGCTGCGCCATACAAGCGACCCGACGGATGCGGAGTGGGCCGTTCTCGCCCCCTTTGCGCCCCCGGCCGAGGCGCCGGGGCGACCGCGGACGACGGACCTGCGCGAGGTCATCGGCGCGATCCTGTATGTGCTGCGCAGCGGTTGTCCGTGGCGCACGATGCCGAAGCACTTTCCGCCGCGCTCAACAGTGCAGCGCTATTTCTACGCTTGGCGCCGTGACGGGTTCCGGGAACGGATCGATCGAACCCTGCTGGCGGTGGCGCGCGTGGCCGGGGCCGGGAGGCCGGCCCCTCAGCCGGCATCTGCGACAGCGTCCTGCAGTTGCGCCATGTCTTCGCCGATGGGGCCTGTGCCGGCCCCAAACTCCAGGCGGCGCTGAAGCGGCTCGGCCGATGGACCCTGGAGATCGTCAAGCGGCCCGACACCGCGCAGGGCTGCGAGGTCTTGCCGAGGCGGTGGGCGGTCGAACGCACCTTAGCGCGGCTCAACCGCAACCGGCGTTTGGCCAAGGACTGCGAGACCGCCATCGCCACAGCCACCGCATGGCTCTTCCTCGCCAGCGTCCAACTCCTCACCAGAAGATTAGCAAGGCATTCAAAAACAATCGGTCTTTTCGGGCCGGACTCTAAGGAGGCGGCGTCGGACGACGGCATTCTGGTCTCGGCGATTACGCCATGGGAGGTCGCGCTCCTGGTGGAGAAGGGGCGCCTTCGGCTCGGCCGCGAAGTCAGGGCCTGGCTGGAATCCACACTTGCGCTGCCCGGTATCGTGCTGGTCCCGATACAACCGGCAATCGCCGTCGACAGCGTCAGGCTTCCGGGCAGTTTCCATGCCGATCCCGCCGACCGGCTGATCGTCGCCATGTCCCGGCACCGCGGCGTTCCGCTGCTCACGGCCGACCGCGCCATCCTGTCCCACGCGGCCAGCGGCCATCTTCATGCGGTAAACGCGGCTAAATAGCGCTTGCGGCGACCGCTGTTGCGGCTGAACGGGTCTCCGCCCTATTCTCGCCGTCCATGATCGCGCCGCGCCCCATTGCCAGCCCTTGCGTCAGGGTCTGCCGTATCTCGCCGGAGACGCAGTATTGCGAGGGGTGCGGCCGCCGGCTTTCCGAGATCGCGGGCTGGGCCCGGATGCCCGAGGAGGAGCGAAACGCCGTGATGGCGGACCTGCCGCGCAGGCTGGCGGCGAGTGCGGCGGCGCCGGCCTGACCGCCGGCCGGAATTCGGGATCAGCCGTCCGGCCGCCCGCCCCCGCTTCTTCGTCGAAGGCGGCCGCCAGGCGGTCCCGCAGTTCTTTCGCGCCCGGAGCGCCCAGGTCCTGCGCCCGGAGCGCCCAGCGCCAAGCCTCGCCCGGGTTGTAAACCTCGTCCGGCCCATTGATGCGGAGCAGCGCGAGATTGAAGGCCGCCTGTCCAACGCCCGCTTCGGCCGCGAGCGTGTAGAGCTTCACGGCGCGGGCGGCGTCATCCGTTTCGACCAGACGCGCGAGGTTGAAACGCGCCTCCGCATGGCCCTGCGCCGCAGCGGCTTCGTACCAGCCTTGCGCGCGCTCCGGGTCGCGCGGCAGCAGCGGGTCCCCGTCGAACAGGAGCCCGAGCCGGAACTGCGCGCGGACATCTCCCTGGGCCGCGGCGCGCCGATACCAGACAAGCGCCTCCGACACGTCGTTCGCCCCGTGCAGGCCCCGGTCGTGCATATAGCCCAGATAGAACTGCGCCTCCGCATCGCCGGCTTCGGCCGCGCGTCCGTACCAGCGCATGGCATCGCCATAGGTCATGACGGGCGCCGGCATGTCGGCGGCGGCGCCCGATCCCGCCGCGAGGCAGAACAGCGCCAGGAGCCCGCATATTGCGGCGCTCGCCCCGCCCTTCCTTGCGCCGGTCGATTTTCCTATGGCGGGGGACTTTCGCAACGGTCCCGCCCCTCCCGTGGAGCAAAGCGGCGGGTATCCGCGAACTCGCAGACCGGCGCAAGCCTCCCGGCGCCGGAATGCGTCCCTTGAACGCATAAATGTCACAATTCGCGGAGGACGGACAGAGCCAAGCCCGCTTGCAAGCCCGCACCGGCAGATTCACAATCCGCAACGGAGAGGGGGTCCTTGTCATGTACGCACTGAAGGACTTCGGCAGCTTCCATGTCGGCGGTCGAACCATGAGCGTTTCCGGCAAGGAAAAACGCATGGTCCGATACACGGCGGACATGGAGATCGAATACGACCCGAACGGCGACTTCCTGATCGAACAGGTCTATGTCCAGTATTTCATTCCCGCCGAACAGACCTTTCCGCATCCGCTCGTCCTGCTTCACGGCGGAGGCCTGACCGGCGCCTGCTGGGAGACCACGCCCGACGGCCGGCCCGGCTGGCTGCACGATTTCCTCCGCCAGGGCTTCGCGGTCTATGTAATCGATAATGTCGAGCGCGGGCGCTCGGGTTTCTGCGCGCTGGAGGGCGTGTGGAACGGCGAGCCGGTCATGCGGACCGCGGCCGAAGCCTGGGAGCTGTTCCGCTTCGGGCGCCCGGAGGACTTCGCGGCGGGCCAGCCCTTCGCAGGCCAGCGGTTCCCGCTCGGCGCGATGGAGAGCTTCCAGCGCCAGTTCGTGCCCCGATGGACCTCGACATCGGAAGCCCAGATCCGGGGCATCGGGGCGGCGCTCAGGCGGATCGGCCCCTGCGTGCTGATCTGCCACAGCCAGGGCGGCTATCTCGGCAGCCACGCCGCGGTCGAAAATCCCGATTGCATTCGCGGCGTCGTCTCTGCCGAGGGTTCCGGCTGGCCGGTAGCGGAGCGGATGTCTCCGGAGGCGGTCGCCGGCGGCCCTTGGCTCCTGCTGCTGGGGGACTTCATCGACCTCTCGCCGCGATGGACGGCCGCCCGGGATGAAACCGCCGTCTTCGGCGAACGGGTGAAGGCCGCCGGCGGCTGGGCCGAGCTGGTCGAACTGCCCGAGGCCGGGTTCTCCGGCGCGACGCACATGTTCATGATGGACGAACACTCGGCCGAAATCTCGGAATGGCTCGGAGCCTGGATCCACACGAACTGCTGAACGGCCTCGTCGATACCGTCAAGATGCTGGAGACGTTCGACCACGCGGGCCGGCCGCCGTTCGGCACGGCCCGCAGGGACAGGGCGGCCGTCGCTGCATCCAAAGGCCGAGTGAACCCGACCGGTTCAATGCAGCAGCGCCGCCGCCCTTCCCAAAGTATCTCTCCCGCAGGAGAAGCGGTAACCGCTACCGGCCCCGCATGAATGGCGACATGGCAGACATGCCGTCCGGTATCAACCCCCGGACGCAAAATGCATGCGCCGCCCACCGGGCGGCCGACGCGCTCCTTTACGGAGACTCATGAATCTCGCGGCCTGGGTAAATTGCTGAACACCCTTTCCACCACCTTCTGAAAATCCGCGTCTGAGACGCGACGGTCCATTTGCAGGCGGCTCACGGCAACCATGGTAACGTGATCGCATATTGCCCATGTGGATTTGTCATTGATCGGGGATACAATTCTGACCGATATGCGATTGTGGTCCTGAGGCTCGGTTGATATCGGCGCAACGGTAGTCTGCGTATGGAGATAACTTCTTTTGGAGAAAACGATAACCGGCCTTCGTTTCCACATTTCGGGCAACCGGGCATCCTTGGGGAAGTCGCACCAATAGACTTGCCTGATCCTTGGCGCCGCTTTCAGGACCGGTTCATGGTATGGCGGTTTGTCCCGCATGCGATCATGCTGCCCGATATCGGGGCCGACTGCGCCGATGATGGCCTCTTCGCTCACGACGGGGATAGAGTCGCCGTTCCGCCACGCGCGCGCCGTCGGCAAGCCCGGCGCCGGGATAGAGGATTACCTCCGCGCCCTCCTCGAGGCCACCGGTCACCTCCGCCTGCACGCCGTTATCCTGGCCGATTTCGGCTGTCGCGAGGACGGCCCGGCCGTCGATAACCGCGAACACCGCCCAATCGCCGCCGTGGCGGAACAGCGCGTTCGACGGAACGATCGGCGCCGCCGGGTCTTCCCAGAGCACGATGCGGGTCTCGACCCGGAATCCGTGACCCAGATTCGTCCACCGCTCCGGCGGATCGGTGAACCCGATCGTGACCCTGACCCGTTGCTCCTACACGCCGAGCGCCGAGAACTTCGTGGCCCCCCGGGAATCGGCGCGCTCCACGACCCCGTCAAGCACCGTCTCTCCGCCCCAATTCTCGACGATGGCCCGGTCGCCGACGGAGACCCGCACAGCATCGGAGGACAGCAGCTCCGTCCCGATCTCGAGATCGTTGACGATATCGCCGATCTCGAGAATCGGCTTGCCCGCCGGAAGAGCCACCTCGCTCTTTTGCAGGACGCGCAGCATACGCCCGGAAATGGGCGCCTTGAGCGGAATGATGTCCTCCCAGCCGCCTTCGCTTCCGTCCGGGCGATGGGACACGACCTCGAAAGCGGTCAGCCTTGCGCTTGCGTTCTCCAGGTCGGCGCGGCGCATGGCGATGGCCGCACTGGCCCGCTCCAGGGATGCGTTGGCCTGATGCCATGCGCGCTCCGCCAGTTCGAGCGCCGCCTGGCTGGCGGCGCCCGCCCGCCCGCCTCAACTCGCGCTTGCGCTCCAGATCATGGTCGGCAAGGTCCTTGTCGGCCTTGGCCTGGCTGAAGTCGGCGCGCGCCAGGCGGACCGCAGCCTCGGCCGCAACTACCGCCATGCGCGCCTGTTCGCGGGCCCGGACATCCAGCACCGAGGGATTGGACGGCAACATGCTGGCGACCGCCGTCCGGCCGCCCTCGACCCGGTCGCCGGGCTCGACCTCGATGCGCAGCGGCACGCCGGCGACCGGCGTCGAGACCGTATAGACCTCGCGCACCTGCGTCCTGCCTTCCTCGTCGATCGTCGCGATCATCGGGCCGCGCGTCACCTCGCCGAGATCCACCGCCAGCGGGCGCGGCCAGAACGCCCAGACCAGCGCGCCCGCGACCGCAAGGGCAGCGGCGAGGGAGAGCCAGAAGCGAGATGGTCTCTTCCTCATCGTCACTCCCGCGTCTTGAGGGTTGCAACCATGTCGATCCTGTCAATGTCCCGCTTCACGGCCCAGCCCGAGACCGCCGCTGCGGCCAGCACGGCCGCTCCGCCGAGCCCGAGGCTTTCCGCCTGGAGGATGGTGGGAATCTGATAGAGGTCGGTGCTGAAACCCTCGGACATGACGAGAAACAGAGCATAGCCGAGCGCCGAGCCGAGCGGCAGCGCCATGAGGGTGACGACCGCGAGCTCGCCCAGCAGGACGAACGCCGCCTCTCCGGCGGTGAAGCCGATCACCCGCAGGCTCGCCAGGTCGCGGGACCGTTCGGCGAAGGCGATGCGCGCGCTGTTGCAAACGATACCGAAGGTGATGACCCCCGCGATCGCGGTCATCACATAGCGAATCGCGCCCGCCCCGGCATCGAGCATCTTCCGGAATGCGGCGCGCATCCGGTCCTTCAGGGATATGCCGGCGACCGCGGGCATGTCCTTGATCGAGCGATAGACCGCGGCGCTGCTGTTACGGTCGATGCGCAGATGGGCGCCCGATATCCGGTGCGGTTCCCGGAGCGCCCCGTTCAGGGAACCTGGCGCCATACAGACGGGCGAACCGATCAGGGTCTCGGCCACGGCCGCGACCGGAATCTCGATGACGGGCCGGCGGCCCTCGCGCAGCTCGACCGTGAGCGTGTCTCCGGCCTGGAGCTGCAACACCGTCGCGAGCCCGGCGCCGATCACCAGCCCCTGCGGCCGGGGCGGGATCGACCGCCCGATACAGCCTCGGCGCATCGGTCATGGCGTTGTATGGCGCCGCGATAGCGCGCGGTCTCGGAGCGCAGGATCGCCGGAACGATGCGGAACGGCTCGACCTCGATGACGCCCTCCACGCCCTGCAATTCGAAGACGGCCTTGTCCGACAGCGGATTGACGAAGCTCACCGTCGCATCGCTACTGTCGATGACCTCGAAACTGAGTTCGAGCATCCGGTCGAAGGCGCCGATCACGCCAACCATGGCGACCGAAAGCGCCATGCCGGCCGCCAGCCCGACCATGGTCGCCGCCGCGCGGACCGGCCGGCGGATCAGGCGGCGCAGCACCATCCGGCTCGGCTGATCCAGCATGGCTTTCGTGGCGCGGCCGAAAGCCGCCGGCCGACGCCGCCAGAACGCTCACCGCAATACCGATGACGAAGGCCTGCGCATCGACCTGGAAGACCAGAAACGGGAACTTGTAATAGACCTGATAGAAGGCGAGCAGACTGCGCCCCGACGCGATGCCGACCAGGCATCCGAGCAGCGCGCCGCCGAGCGCGACGACCAGCGTGAACCTGAAGTAATGCGCGCCGATCTCGCGGCTGGAATATCCGAAGGCCTTGAGCAGTCCGATCTGCTCGCGCTCGGCATGCACCATGCGCGCGATGACGATGTTGAGCAGGAAGGCCGCAACGGCGAGGAATACCGGCGGCATGGTGCGGCCCGAGATTTCGAGTCCGCGTATCTCCTCATGAATGAAGCGGTTCGACACATGATCGTCGACGCCATAGGCGCCGAGCCCGCCCCATGGTTCCAGCAAGCGGTCGACGCGCGCAGCGACCCCGCGCAGGTCCGCATCGCGGGTGAGCGAAAGTTGAACGCGCCCTTGAGGTCGCAGGCGGCAGCCAGCGCGCTCTCGCTCATCCAGATGACCGCGAAGCGCGCATCGTCGGGCGCGAACTCGCCGGGCGGGGCCGATTAGAGGAATTCCGGCGCTTGCGCGAAGCCTGCGACCGGGAAGCTCCGGCGCGCGCCGTTTATCACCGCCGAAAGCCTGTTCCCCGGCGCAAGGCCGTGGACTTTCGCAAATCCCTCCAGCAGCAGAATCTCGTCGCGGCGGTCGGGGTCGATCCTGCGCCTCTCGGTCAGATTCACATCGTTGAGAGGCGGCGCCTCCCGGTCGGGCAGGGATACGGCCCGGGCGCTGAGGGGCCGGCAATGCCGGAAACGGTGAGACGCGCCGCGCCGGAAATCCGGCCGCCCGCGCGGCTGACGCCGGGTATCCGTTCCAGCCGCTCAAGCGGGCGGCTCGGCGCCCGCTTGAGCGGCGCGAAGACATCGGCCAGCCGATAGCGCTCGTAATAGGCGCGCTTCGTCTCGTCGAGCGAGTTCACCAGCCTGTCCATCATGACGAGCGTCAGCGCGCCGAGCGCGATGACCGCAGCGATGGCGGCCGCCTGGCCCTTCATCCGCTGCAGGTCGCGCATCAGCTTGCGGTCGAGCGGCGCCAGGGCCCGATGTCGTCTTGCGCTCACCACTCGATTTCCGAGGTCGGGCGCTTGTGCGCGTTGACGACCGTCTCCCGGATCGTCCCGTCCGAGAAGTGAAGCACCCGGTCGGCCATGGCCGCGGTGGTCGAAGCATGGGTGACGATCGGCACGGTCGTGCCCAGGCTCTCGTTGACATGCTGAAGCACGCCGAGGACGGTGCCCCCGGTCACGCTGTCCAGCGCGCCGGTCGGCTCGTCGCAGAACAGCACGGTCGGGCGCTTGGCGACGGCGCGGGCGATGGCGACGCGCTGCTGTTCGCCGCCCGACAACTGGGCCAGGAAATGGTCCATGCGCTGCGCCAGCCCGACCGGCGCCAGCGCCTCGACCGGGTCCAGCGCCTCGACCGGGTCCAGCGCCTCGACCGGGTCCAGCGGGTCGTCGGCGATCTCCGTGACCAGCTCGACATTCTCGTAAGCCGTCAGGCTCGGCATCAGGTTATAGAACCGGAAGACGAAGCCGACATGACGGCGGCGATAGAGCGTCAGCCCGCGCTCGTTCAGGCCGGTGGGCTCCTCGTCGAAGAAATGCACCGTGCCGCCGGTTGCGGAGTCCAGCCCGCCCAGGATGTTGAGCAAGGTCGATTTGCCGCTGCCGGGCGGGCCCAGAAGCACGACCAGCTCGCCCGCCGGAAGCTCGAGATCGACGCCGCGCAGCGCATGGACGGCCGGCTCGCCGGCGCCGTAAACCTTGGTGACGCCGCGAGCGGTGAAGGCGTTTCCTGCAAACGGCTCCCTCCCCGCGGCTATCCGCCATGCCTCGCCAGCGAGGCGTGGAGGTCGAGCGCCTTGAGGCCCGTGCCGGTCAGCACCAGAACGATGTCGTCGCCGGGAATTTGCGCCACGGCGGCAACGACGACCGCCGAGGTCGGCTCCAGGAACCAGCCGGACCGGGCGAGGCGGCCCAACGCGCCGAGGATCGCCTCTTCGCTCACGACGGCGACAGAGCCGCCGGTCGCGCGCACGGCGTCAACGACCGTCCGGCCGCGTATCGGTTGCGCCGCGGCTATGCCGTCGGCCACGGTCGGCCCCCGAGGCAGGACCCGGCCGTCGAACAGGGTCCGGACCGGGGCGTTGTTGGCGGCCTGCACCGCATGGAGATGGGGCAGCGCCTCGATTTCGCCTGCGTCCCGCAATTCCCGGAAGCCGAGATAGAGACCGAGTATGTTCGCGCCGTTGCCGCACGGCGCGACGACGGCCGCCGGCGCGCGAAAGCTCAACTGCTCCCACAGCTCGAAGGCGAGCGTCTTCGTGCCTTCGAGGAAGAAGGGCTGGCGGTTGTGGCTCGCATAGAAAGTGTTTTCGGCGGCTGCGAGCGCCGCGCGCTCCACGGCGTCGCGGTCTCCCGCCACCTCCTGCAATTCGGCCCCGGCGGCGGCGATCTGGATCCGCTTCGCGGCCGGCGCGCCCTCCGGCGCCATGATGCGGGCGCGAATTCCGGCGGCGGCGGCATAGGCGGCGATGGAGGCCCCGGCATTGCCGGAACTGTCTTCCAGCAGCGCCTCGACGCCCGTCTGCTTCAGATGCGACATCATGACGGTCGCGCCCCGGTCCTTGAAGGAGCCGGTCGGCATGAGGTGGTCGCATTTGAACAGGAGCCGGCGGCCGTCCCATTCCGTCTCGACCAGCGGCGTGAAGCCTTCGCCCAGGCTGACCCGGTCCCTCTCCTCGACGCGAATGGCGGCGCGGTAGCGCCATAGCGAGGTTTCCGACCGTTCGATCTCGTCCCGCGCGAGACCCCGCCCGGGCGTCAGGCCCAGCAGGCCGCCATCGTCCGGCGCCCGCCACAGCGCGCGGTCCGCCGGCCAACTCGCGCCGCTCCGCGGATTGATGTAGGAAGCGCGCACCGCCAAGCCTTCCTGTCCGTTTCCGAATGCCGGCCGCGCGAGCGGCGCGCGCCGGGACGCCCGCCATCATGACCGATCTGCGCAATATCGCCATCATCGCCCATGTGGACCACGGCAAGACCACGCTGGTGGACGGCCTGCTGCGCCAGAGCGGCGCCTTCCGCAGCAACCAGCGCGTCGCCGAGCGCGCCCTCGACTCCAATGCGCTGGAGCGCGAACGCGGCATCACTATCCTCGCCAAATGCACCTCGGTCGAATGGCGGGGCGTGCGCGTCAATATCGTGGACACGCCCGGCCATGCCGATTTCGGCGGCGAGGTGGAGCGGGTGCTCGGCATGGTGGACGGCTGCCTGCTGCTCGTCGATGCCTCCGAGGGGCCGATGCCGCAGACGAAGTTCGTGCTTTCCAAGGCGCTGGCGGCGGGGCTCGCGCCCATCGTCGTGGTCAACAAGGTGGACAAGCCCGACGCGCGCCCGTTCGAGGTGCAGGACGAGACCTTCGACCTGTTCGCCGCGCTCGATGCGGACGAACGCCAACTGGACTTCCCGACCCTGTTCGCATCGGCCAAGGAAGGCTGGGCGGCGACCGCGCCGGAAGGGCCGCGCGATGGGCTCGCGCCCCTGTTCGAAACGGTCCTGAAGCGCGTGCCGGCACCCGGCGCCGCGCCGGACGGCGCCTTCGCGATGGCGGCGGCCATTCTGGAGTCGGACCCCTTTCTCGGCCGCGTCCTGACCGGCCGGATCGAAAGCGGCGAGATCGGCGCAAACCGCTCCGTCCATGCGCTCCGACCTGGGGACGGGATCGTCGAACGCGCCCGGACGACCCGGCTGCTCGCCTTTCGCGGCCTCAACCGCGTTCCGGTCGAATGCGCGGTCGCCGGCGACATCGTCGCGGTTGCCGGCCTGCAGACGGCGACGGTCGCCGACACGCTGGCCGCGCCCGAAGTCCTGCGGCCGCTGCCGGCCCGCCCCATCGACCCGCCGACTCTGGCGCTCACCCTTTCCGTCAACGATTCGCCGCTGGCCGGCCAGGACGGCGACAAGCTGACCTCGCGGGAAATCCACGCCCGGCTCATGCGCGAGGCCGAAGGCAATGTCGCGATCCGGGTGACGGAGAGCGCGGAGAGGGATGCCTGCGAGGTCGCCGGGCGGGGCGAGTTGCAGATGGCGGTGCTCATCGAGACCATGCGGCGCGAGGGCTTCGAACTTTCGGTCTCACGCCCGCGCGTCCTGTTCGAGGCCGAATCCGGGACCGGTCGACGCCTCGAACCCGTCGAGGAAGTGACAGTGGATGTGGATGCCGGCCATGCCGGCGCCGTGGTCGAGAAGATGGGCGCGCGCAGGGCGGAGATGATCGACATGCGCCCGACCGGCGCCGGGCGCCAGCGGCTGGTGTTCCATGCGCCCTCGCGCGGCCTCATCGGCTATCACGGCGAGTTCCTGGCGGACACGCGCGGCACCGGCGTGCTGCACCGCCTGTTCCACGCCTATGCGCCCTGGAAGGGGCGGCTGGCGGGCCGCCGGCGCGGCGTCATGGTCTCGCTGGAGCGCGGCAGGGCGGCGGCCTATGCGCTCTGGAACCTGGAGGAGCGCGGGCGGCTTTTCATCGCGCCGGGCGAGCCCGTCTATGGCGGCATGGTGATCGGCGAATGCGCGCGCGGGCAGGATATCGAGGTCAATCCGCTGAAGTCGAAGCAGTTGACCAATTTCCGCGCCGCCGGCAAGGACGATGCGATATTGCTCTCGCCACCGCTCGACATGGCGCTGGAGCGCGCCATCGCCTGGATCGCCGACGACGAGCTTGTGGAGGTGACGCCGAGGGCCATCCGTCTCCGCAAGCGTCACCTTGACATCCACGAACGCAGGCGGCAAGCTAAACGCATGGCGGCGGAATAGCGGCAGGAGTAGAGGCGATGGCGCTCGCATGGTCCCACATGGTGCTCTATGTCGAGGATGTGGAACGCATGCTGGCGTTCTACACCGAAGTGCTCGGCTTCGAGATCGCCGATCGCGGGCCCCTCGGCAGGGACGACAGGGAAATCGTCTTCCTCAGCCAGGACCCGGCCGAACACCACCAGGTCGCCTTCATCGACGGCAGGAAGGAGTCCGGCCCCTCGAACAGCGTCAACCATGCGGCGTTCCGCATCGACGGTCTGGCGGCGCTGCGCGGCATGGCGGCGTCGCTGGACGCGGAAGGGGTCTGCTACAGCCCCCGCAGCCACGGCAACACCTGGTCGATCTATTTCGAGGATCCGGAGCGCAACGGCATCGAAATCTTCTGCGACACGCCCTGGAAGGTGGCCCAGCCGCAGGCGGTCATGTGGGACCCGGCGCTCAGCGATGACGACCTCGCGCGCTGGACCGAGGAACGCTTCCGCGGCGAACCGGGCTTCGCGCCCGCGGACGCCTGAGCGGAACGGCGCCCCCCGTGACCGAAATTACCGTCGCCGAGGCGTATCTGGCGTTGCTCAAGGCGCGCGGCGTCGATGTGCTGTTCGCCAATCCGGGCACCGACTTCGCGCCGATCGTCGAGGCCTATGCGCGGGCGGGGGAGAGCGGGCTCGACTTCCCGACGCCCCATACCATCGTGCATGAGACGGTGGCGGTCGGCATGGCGGACGGCTACTGGCAGGCATCGGGCAGGATGGCCGCGGTGATGGCGCATGTGAATGTCGGCACCGCCAACGCGCTGATGGGCCTCATCAACGCTCGGCGCGACAATGTGCCGATCTTCATGGCCGCCGGACGCTCGCCGGTGACCGAGAAGGGCCGCAAGGGTGCGCGCGACCGCGGAATCCACTGGGGCCAGGAGATGTTCGACCAGGCGGGGATGCTGCGCGAGGCGGTCAAGTGGGACTATGAGCTGCGCCTCGCCGACCAGTTGGAGGCGGTGGTGGAGCGGGCGCTCGCCGTCGCCGCGACGCCGCCCAGGGGGCCGGTCTATTTCACCATGCCGCGCGAGATCATGGCGGAGGCGTTGCCGGGCTTCAGCCTCTCGCCCGAGCCGCGCCAGAAGCCGGTGCCGCCGGGCCTGCCGGATCCGGCCGGCATAGCCGACGCCGCATCCGTGCTGTCGGCGGCGAAGCGGCCGCTGATCGTCGCCAGCCGGGGCGCCGGATGGCAGGTGCTCGCGGATTTCGCCGAGCGTTTCGCCATGCCGGTGGTGGAGTTCTGGGCAAGCCGCGCCTCGCTGCCGGGCGACCATCCCATGCATGGCGGGTTCGACCCCGGCCCCTGGCTCAGGGATGCGGACGCCGTGCTGGCGCTCGACGCGATGGTGCCGTGGATGCCGGTCGAGCAGGATATCCGGCCCGGCTGCAAGGTGGTGCAGGCTGGCGCCGACCCGCTGTTCTCCGATGTGCCGATGCGCGGGTTTCCCGCCGATGCCGCCATTGCCGGGGACCCGGCGGCCGTGCTGGAAGCGCTGGCGGCCGCAATGGCGCCGCCGCCGAAGGGGCGGGGGGCGGATGTGGCCCGCCGCTGCCGGGAGGCCCGGGAAGCGCGCCTCGCCGCTGCCGAGGCCGGCGGCGCGCAGACGCCGATGTCGCCGGGCTGGGTCGGGCGCTGCCTCGACCGGGCGTTGCCGGACGACGCCATGATCTTCAACGAGCTGGGCGCGCCGCTGGCCGCGCTCACGGTCCGCGATCCGCTTGGCTATTTCGGCGGCTCGCTGGCGGGCGGGCTCGGTTGGGGGCTTCCGGCGGCGCTGGGCGCGAAGCTGGCCCGGCCGGAGCGCCTCGCGGTCGCCTGCGTCGGCGACGGCTCCTACATGTTCGCCAACCCGGTCGCCTGCCACCAGGCGGGCGCCGCGCTCGGCCTGCCGGTGCTGACGCTCGTCTTCAACAACGGCATCTACAACGCCGTCCGGCGGGCCGCGCTGTCGGTCTATCCGGCCGGCCATGCGAGCCGCGCCAATGTGATGCCGCTCACCTCGCTCGCCCCCGCGCCGCGCTACGACCTCGTCGCGCAGGCGAGCGGCGGGCACGGCGAGCGCGTGGAGGACCCGCAAGCGCTGCCGGCCGCCCTCTCCCGCGCTATCGAGGTTATCGCCGGAGAAGGCCGCCAGGCGCTGCTGGACATCGCCGTCGGCGCGCCCTGAGCGGCGCGTGAAGCGGGGAACGACAACCGAGGGGTCGATGGTGTTGCCGATATGGCATATGTCTGGCCTATGCAAAGAGTAACAGGCTGTGCGACCGATGGCGTCAGAACACCGGGCTAGATTGTTTCGCAACGGCCGCAATCAGGCGGTTCGGATTCCGCGCGAGTTCGAACTGGCTGCCGACGAAGTGATAATTTCCCAAGAGGATTGTCGTCTGGTCATCAAGCCGGTCGAGCGGACGCCGCACCTGGCGGAAGTCTTGTCGAATTTGGAGCCTCTCGACGATGATTTTACGGAGGCCGCCGACCCGCCTACGCAGCCTGAAGACCTGCTTTGACGAGCCTGACCTTCGTTATCTGCTCGACACAAACGTCGCTTATTCTTTTATACTGTCCTAATTCACTGTATTTGCAAGATTTTTATTTTCCCCCATGATGCTCGTAAGCAATCCGGAAGCGAATTTGAGTGAAAGGCTGCGCGTTCCGACGCAGCGTTGTCGACGGAAACCGCCTACCGTGCAGGAGAATTCGTTCGGTCATCAGTGACGCGGACGGCGGGCGAGCGGGGGTTTGAGGCACTGCCCTATCGCAGGCAGCGGATCTCGGGGCCTTCTCATAACCGTCACCGCGTCACCGCATCGATACCGCTCAGGCAAACGGTTCTACAAGCTGCAAACGGGAAGTCGGAGTAAGTGTTCCGTCGGGCCGGCGTAGACCGACAGACCGGCACACTTATGCAGGCAGGCGCGGTTCAATCGAGCGGAATCCGGAGCGTCGACAGACCAGCGGTTGGTTCAGTCGGTCAGAAGGTATTGCGTCACCAAGGCCCGCGTGATGGCTTCACCGCGTCCGGAGAGCCGCCGAATGTTCGCCTCCGACATCGCGGAGAAGTCGGTCGGGTAGTGAACGACCTCTTGGCGGTCCACCCAGTTGGCGGGTTTCAGCGGCACCCGCCGGTCTATTTGGCCGAGACCGGCGTAGACGAAACCGTCAATGCGTCCCGCCTTGGAGTGATCGTGCAGGCGCTGTTTGGTCGCGTCCTGGACCTTGCGCATAACCGCGGAGACGACTTGGGTCATTCGCTTCGGCCAGCTGATGGGCACGGTTTCACCGGAGAATTGCCCGGCCCCGGCGTCGCTCGCGATGATGATGTCGACGTTGTAGACAATCGCGCTGATCTTGGGATCCCGGCCAGGCTCCATGACGGTGACGCCGAGGTTCTCGAAGACACCGCCGTCGGTCACGATCACGCGGTGTGTATCGGTCTTGCCGTTTTTCTCGAAGGGCATTTTCCAGTCGAAGGGTGGAAGAAACGGTGGGTACGCGGCCGAGGCCATGACGGCGTCGGCGACGCGCAGTTCGCCTGCCGGGGCCCATCCACACCGGTACGAGCCGAAGAGTTGGTTGCTCATGCGGAAGGCGGTTCCGGTTCGGAGCTCGCACGCGTTGAAGACGATGGATTTGCGTTGGCGGGTGGGTGCATCGCAGTGCTGTGAGCCGACCACGTCGGCAATGGCTTCGGCTAGCACATGCGTTCGCGAAAAGCGGCGTCGTAACGGCCACGAACAGCGAGAGACCGCGCTGCGTGCATTGCGAAGGCCGGGGAAGAATGAAGCGACCCGACTCGCCAACCAGGTGAATAGATCGGAAAGGAGGGTCGGTAGGACGACGAAGACAAGGTTCCACATAAGGGCGGCGGCACGCGCGGGATGGAGAAGCTTTGTGAGGCCCGGCACCACCAGGCCTCGGCGAAGGAATTGAACGGTGTCGCGATCGATGTCGGCGAAAGGTGCTTCCGTGTAGCCGAGCAGCCCGGTCATGACTGACCCGCCCGACACGCCGGATATCACGTCGACCTCATCGAGCAGCTTCAAGTCTTCAAGCGCGCGCAAGGTGCCGAGGTGAAATGCAACGGCGCGCGAACCGCCGCCGGAGAGCGACAGTCCGATCATTTTATCGAGTGTCGCGACGGAAGGCGGAGTGGTGACGCCGCCCCGAACCGAAAGAGTCAGCTCGGTTCCGGTATCGAGCGCCGCCAATTCCCGCTTGTGGAATGTATAGGCTCCGAGTTGCGGCTGTGCGCTGACTGCTTGCCCGACGATCGCCATTAGTTGATGGGCGCCGGCATCGGGTGCGGCTGCGAAGATATCGGCGATGCCCGCGCAGTCGGTGCGGCTGGGTCTCGCGGCACCGTCGGGATGAGAGTGCCATGTGCCGACGTAGCGCACGATGCCCCGGGTTCGCTCGTCGTAGTCCTCGCAAAGCTCTTTCGTCCCGTGCGTTCCGCAAACGAAGCCTTCGGGAGAGAAGGTACTGTCACGCGGTGGTCCGCTGACGTTGGTGACCCATGCGATGCCCAGGGTCTCGTCGAGCTCGCCGAACAGCAGGCCGCCGGTTTCGTGCTCGGCGGAGCGTTCACGGGCGCCGGCGCGGATCCAGCCGGTCATGTCGCGCCATGCATTCCCGGACATGCGAAAATCGACTCCGTCGGCGACCCAGCGAATGTCCGGCCGGAACCGGAATTGATGATCGCGATGATCGGGCGAGCTCGAGATGAGAAAACCGCTGGCGGCATCTTCCGGCTCGACGAGGGTTTGGGTTAGCGCGTTGAGGGCCTGGGCCGACAGTGCGGCGACGTCGGCGTGCGATGCCACGAAAGTCGGATCGGAACAGCCGGGTTCGGGCTGGCGGAGGTCATTGATGGAGTCGGAAGTCCAGAAAGCTTCCGCCCAGTCGGTCAGCCAGCCACGGGTGACGGCGGCGACGCCGAGGCGGCGTAACACGTCGAGGGGGCCGGCGCCGTAGGCGGTGGGAGCGAGTATGGCGACTGCTTGGCGGGCGGTAGCGCTGATCATCACCGAAGCGATAGGAACCTTGCGTTCGTGTTCTTTCAGCAGCGCTTCCAGCTTGCTTCGCACTCGCAGGGAGGCGGTCGCGTCGATGACGAGGTCGAAATTGCGGTCCCAGTCCGCTCCTGCGAGGGTCTGCGAGATGATGTCTTCGAACCGGGGTGTGACCTGAATGTCGGGCGCGATCGATTGCAGGCGACTGGCGAGCGCGGTGGCCTTGGGCTCGTTGGTGTCGAGCGCCGAGAAGTTCTGTCGTATCAGCAGGCCGGGGCTGACGCGGCCTCGATCGTAGAGCGTGAGCTGGGAAACCCCGGCGCGTGCGAGGTGTTCGGCGAAGAGCCCGCCGATCGCCCCGCAACCCCAGAGCGCGACGCGCTTGCCGCGAAACCAGTCCATTGGTGTGCCCTCGTCCCGTCGGGTGATGATTTCGGGTCGGTTTTCAATCATGTGGCACCACCGCACATGGGCCTCCTTCCGCCAGGCGAGCAAGGTATCGAGGAGGGAGTCGATCAGTGCCTGGATCGCCGCCGGGGTGTCCTGTCCCGTGTAGCGGTTGCTGAATTTGCAGGCGATGGAAGCCGCACGTAGCTTGGCGACGTCGGTCGCTTCGATTTCCCAGAAGGTGAGGTGCTGTTTTCGCTGTGTGGGGTCGCCGGCAACGCCGCGCGATGGGGCGCCAATGCCGATGTAGAGCGGATCGCCGTCGGGGATCCGCTCGGAGGCGATCATCATGTGGGCAAGCAAGCGATAGCCCAGACCCCCTCTGCCTTCCAGGTAGTCGAACAGGTATTGGACGGTGTGGGGGTATTCGAACGGAAGCTCGAAGTTCAGCAGCGCAGTCGGCGCGAACTGCTTGTCGTTCGGGACCGTATGCAGGGGCAGCCACGAATCGACCTGGAGAAGGGTTGGTTTGGGCTGGCTGAGGACGGCGGCACCGAACCATGGCCAGGTGTCGCGGCCCGGTGTGTTGGCGTTGACACAGATCGAAGTCGAGGCAACCGGGTAGGCGACGGGCGGGTGCAGGGGCCCCTCGGGGTCGTCGAGCTCGTTTCGGGCTCCGCGTCGAAACCACTCGTCGAGCTGCGCCATGAATCCGAACATCCCCAGCGAGGGGATCCACTGGGTTTCGGTGGAGAGGTAGATGCAGAGACGCGTTCCCCACTGCACGTGGCCGAAGCCGTGGAACCGGGTATGGACGGTGTCGGCCGTCGGCGGGCTGAACGGGAAATCCGCCGGTATGGACAGAGTGATGCCTTCGCGATTGCGAAGCGGCAGGCTTTCCTCGACACGCGGGTAGTGCGTGCAGTCGAGGGAGATATCGACGCTCAGGCAGGCGCCGGGGGGCGGTTCGTCGTCGACGCCGACGATCCGGATGGGGGATCGGTCGGTGGCGGCGATACGTCGGAGCTGGGCGACGGCAGACCGTTGCCCTTCACTCAGTGCCACGACCGAATCCGACCGCGACGGCGGGAGCCGCGCCGACGCCACCGGCGGCCCTCAGCGCATCGCTCATGGGCCTGCTTGACTGGGTGTCGCCGACATGTGCGAGACCGTTCTGGCCAACTCCGAAGATGATCGGCTGCGGGTTCTTGCTGTTCGGGTGTTCGTGGGTGCACAGGAAGGCGTTGGCGACGATACGTTCGTACTGTCTCTTCGCCTTGGCGTGAGGTGGGTTGTCGCCCGGATCGTTGCCTGCCGGCACGGGTTCGGAACTCGATACCACGTATCCCGGGTCGAGGACCGCGGCAGCGATCTCGCGCACGATATGCTCTTTAAGGGTCTCGTCGCTGTCCCCCTCTTCCTTCCAGTACATGGCGGACTTCGAGCAATGGTGCGGCGCGAGCAGCACATTCCAGGCGAGCGTCTCGGCGGTGCTTCGGTAGAAGATCCGCCGGATAACGGGATAGCTGAGGTCCCCCATGAGCAGTGCCCGGCCAGCGCGGTTGCCATTGTAGAGCGAGACCTGGAAGGCGAGGCTGCAGTCGTTGCGGTCGCCGAAGCTGTCGTCACGGAACGGGGCGTGGACAAATGCCTCGAACAGATGGGAGAGGTCTCGACCGTCCAGGGACGTGATCGTCTGGCCGGGAACGGTCAGGAATTGTCGAGGGAACCCTACGAACTCGCGTTCGCGCAGAAGATCGTCGTAGCCGATGATGCGAATGCGGTTGCCACGACCGGGGTCGCCGTCCGCCCGGATGGCGGCGCGTACGCGACGCATCGCCTCGTCGTGGAAGGCTTGCGCGTCGTCACAGAGGTCGTCGCCCTCGAGGAACTCGCGGAATGTGCGCGGCGACATCCAGAGTTCGGAGATGATAGCGCGGCCCTTCAGCTCTTCGAAGCCCTGGCAGTGGTCGAGATCGGGATGGGTGAATCCAAACACCGACAGGTATGGCCTTCCGTTGAGTGTCGGAAGGATGGGGATGAGCTCGTCGATGACCGGCCAAGCCGGGTCGGCGCGATCCTCCGCCTTGGCCATGTGGCGAAGATCGAGCTGAAGGTAAACCGTATCCGCCACACGAATGGTCGTGCTGTCGCCCGTGCCGACGGGCCAGAAGATGAAGCCCTGATCAGGTGGTTTGATGGCCATGCCCCACAATCCCTTTGGTTATTGTTGAAATCGAACATATTGGGGAGGAAGCCTCGCCCAACGGCAAGATATTGGGGTTGACGGGCTGACTTCAAGGCCCGGCCTGGCAAACGGCGCCGGGTATGGCATGGGCCGGGTGACGTTCGATGAGGAGTTCGAGCTGCCGGCCGGGGTCCCGGTCTGCGCCGGAATCCGTTGGAGGTGCCGTGGGCGCGCGTCGGCGGCGTGGAAACCGCGTGCCGCAAGGGCGGAGCAGGCGGCGCGGCTGAACTCAAGCAATTTGTTGAGGCGGTGGGCGCCACCGTGCCTTACAGGCTCGGACCATTCACGGAGGGTAGGCGGACTGCCGATGGAACGGGCCAGCGAGAAGGCTGGCGCGCACGGTCGACATCAAACCCTCCTGACGGTCCAGAGCACCTTGCCGACGATGTGCACGTCCTCTGCGAGGACTGTGTAGTCGTTGTAGTCCGGGTTGGCTGATTTCAGCCGCAGCTCGTGCGCGGCGCCGTTGCCGTGCACGGGCTCGACGCGCTTGACCACGAGCCCGGTTCCGTCCCAGAGCACGAACATCTCGCCGGTCTCGGGGACGCGCCGGGCGGTGTCGACGAGCAGCCGGTCGCCTTCGGAGAGCTCGGGCTCCATCGACTCGCCGCGCACCCGCAGCACGCGGATGGCGCCGGGGTTTGCGCCCCCCTCGTAGCGGATCATCCCCTCGGGGAGGAACCAGCGCGCGCGCTCGGCAACGAACTCGTCGGCGAGCGCCCCCGGGCCGGCGGACGCCTCGACGTCCACCTCTGGGATGCCGGCGAGCGGCACCGGTCCCTGCTCCATCTCCTGTCGGCGCCGCTTCTTCGCTGCCGCCCCCTTGCGCCGGGGCGGGCGCTCGGCGTGGTGCAGATCTCCGGCCTTGCAGCCAAGCAGGCCGGCGAGCTTTTCCGCGTCCTGGTGCGAGATCACCTTGGGGGTGCCGCGCTCGAGAAAGCCGTGCAGGTAGGAGACGTTGCGGCCGATGGCGAGCGACACCTCGCGCATGTTCATGCCGCGCCTCCAGAGCAGGTCGCGGATGTTCTGTCGTACCGGGTCGCGTTCCATCGCGTTGCCTCGCTGGGTTGTCGCCGGTTGACGGCGGATGGCATAGCGTATTCACTAACTAACACGATTGTCAACGACAATCTGCCTGCGTATCTTCCGCCGCCATGAACGCACTCACCACACATTTCCGCCACGCCGTGCGGGCGTATCTCGACCGCACCGGCACCGCACCCGCGCGGCTTGGGCTAGACGCGCTGGGCGATCCGTCCTTCGTGCACCGGCTGATGCGGGGCCGCGAGCCGCGGCTGGATACCGCCGACCGGGTGCTCGTCTTCATGGGCGAGACGCCGGTCGGACCCGCCTTCAGGGCCGAGGTCGCCGGGTTCGTCGCGGTGACGCGCACCAAGCCCTACGTGCTCGGGCACGAGGCGGCGGGGGATCCGTCGTTCGTCGCGCGACTGCGCCGGGGCTCGTCGCCCCGGCTGGATACCGCGGAGCGGGTTCTGCGCTGGATGGCGGCGCGCTGCACCGGCGCCGAACGCACGGCGATGCGCGAAGCGTTCGCGGGCGACCCGGGCGGGGTCATGGATGAAGACAGGGGAGGAGACGTTGCAGTGAACGACAGACCGACGGAGTACATGGGCACGCGGGAGGCCGCGGCCTTCCTGGGGCTCTCGCCCCGCACGCTGGACCGCTACCGGGTGACCGGCGAGGGACCGGCGTTCCACAAGTTCGGGACGCGCATCCGCTATGCCCGCGCCGACCTCGAGGGCTGGGCTGCGGAGCGGCGCAGGACCTCGACCTCGGACGACGGCCCGGACAACGACCCAAAAAGCGGTCCGGGCGGTCGGAGGGCGCGGTGATGGCCCTGCTGCCGTACCGTAGCGGGGACGCGGTGCTTGCCGCCGACGCCCGGACGCTGATGGCGCTGGCCGTCGCGGCGGCGTTGGTCTTCGGCGCCGACCCGGCGTTGGCATCGTCGGACACCACCTTTGCCGGCCCCCTCAGCACGGTGAGCAAGATCGTCGGCGGCACCGGCGGCCAGCTCGCCGCGGCGCTCGCGGTGGGCGCGGCGCTGGTGGGCTCGGTGCTGCGCTTTAACGCCGGGCAGCTGCTCGGCGCCGTCGGCGTCGGCGTGGCGGCCGGCGCGGGGGTGAGCATCGTGACCGGCCTCGTCGGCACGGCGATCGTCTGAGGCGGCCATGAACGACTCCGCGCGCCATGCGATTCCGCGCCGTCTCGACGATCCGGAGCGCTGGCTGTTCTGGACCGTCGACGAGGCGGCGGCGCTCATCGGCCCGGCCCTCCTCGGGCTCGCCGCCAACGCGTTCGTGACCGGGATCGTCGCCGGCGCCGCCGGCTGGTGGCTGCTGCGCCGCATCAAGCGCGGCGGCGGGGCGAACGTCGTGCACTACGCGCTCTACTGGTTCCTGCCGGACTTCGCGCTACGGCTCAAGGCCACGCCACCGAGCCATGTCCGGCGCTACGTGGGCTGACGCGCGATGCGCCGGGACATGCAGGAGGCGGAGGGCCGGAAGGCGCGGGATGCCAGGCTCGCACTCGGGGTCCTGCTCGGGCTTTCGCTTCTCGCCAACCTCGCGCTCTCGGTCGGCATGGCCGGGCGGGATGTCACGACGGTCCTGGTGCCCGCGGTCTCCGGTCCGGTGTGGGAGGTCGGGAGCACCTGGGCGGGACGGCGCTATCTCGAGGACGCGGCGCGCACCGCCACGGTGACGCTCCTGACGCTGACGCCGGAGAACGCCGGGCACGTGCGGGAGGCGGCGGCGCGGATGAGCGCGTCCGAAGCGCGGGGCGCGATCGGCGCCTGGGTGGCGGCGGAAGCCGAGCGGATGGCGCGGCGCGACCTCAGCACGGCCTTCTACCCCGAGCGCATCGAGGCCGATCCGGAAGGTCTGACGGTCGAGGTGCGGGGCCGGCTCGCAACCTGGATCGGGCGCGAGGAAATCGCGCGGACTGCCAGGACCTACCGGCTCGCCTTCCGCGTCGAGGGCGGCCGGCTGGGACTCCTGAGATTCGAGGACATGGAGGACGAACAGTGACAGCTACGAAACGAAGGCCAAGCTGCGCCGGCGTGCTGGCCGCCGCACTCCTTCTATGGATGGCGCATGCGGGCGCCGCGCCCGCAACGGCCGCGCAGATCCTGGACGCTGCCGACCATGCCGAGCTTGCGGCTCGGGTTTCGGCTACCGGGGTGAGCCGGGTCGCGCTGCTGGGCGACCGGATCGCGCGGGTGATCCGCGCTCCGGGCGGCTACCAGGTCGAGCACGATCCGGGTACGGGCGATCTCTATCTTCGCCCGCTGCCCGAAAGCGCGGACGGCACGGCGCCGGGCCTGGATCGGAGTCCGGGGCAAGCCTTGCCCGTGGCGCTCTTCGTCGGCACCGAGAAGGGCTTCACCTACCGGTTGACGCTGACGCCGGCCGAGCGCGGTCCGGCGCAGATCCTGATCCGCAATGCCGACATCGTGAGCGCGGAGACGGCGGAAACCATCGCCGCGAGCGATGCACGGATCGCTGCCATCGCCCGCTTGATCCGGGCGGTGGCGAACCGCGAGCCGCTCGCAGGCTACACGATCGAAGGTGGCGGCAACCGCGATGCGGATAACACGGCCGTCACCGTCGTCGAGGTGTGGCGCGGACCACGGTTCTCGGGATGGGTCGTGGAGCTCGGCGTGGACGCCCCGCGCGACCCGGAAGCCCTCGCTGCACGACTCGGTCCGGATATCGCGGCGGTCTGGCTCGCCGACACTGGCACCGGGCCTCGGGGCGGCCGCTTCGCCGTGGCCGTGCGTGAAGGAGTCTCTCGATGAGCGCCGCCGGGAACGCCGCGCCGGACGGCGGGGCGCGGCAGGTGCGCAACCGCCAGCTCCTGCTGTTCTCCGGCATCGCGGCGGTCGCGCTGCTGGCCGTCGCGGCGTGGATTGCCGCCTCGGGCGGCAAGGCGCCGGCGCCCGGTCCGCGGATCGCGGCCGAGCTCGCCGGGCCCGGCACGGCGGAGGAGAGCTGGACGCGGCGCTCGGAGACGCGGCTCGGCCGGATCGAGGCGGACCTGAACGAGGTGCGCAACGAGAGCCGGCGACTGGCCGACGAGAACCGTCGCCTTCAGGACCGGCTGCAGACGCAGGCCGACGAGGCGAAGACCGTCATTGACGGCTTGAGCGCGGCGCTTGGCGAGGCGGAGCGCGGCAACGCCGCGAGCAGTCCGGCCCCGAATGCATCGGTCCCGGGAGGCGGCGTGTTCGCGCCGGCCGGCACGGCGCCCGGAGCGGGCGCGGCCCCGTCCGGCGACGCCGCGCCGCAGCCGGCGGCGCCGTTGATCCGGCGCTTCGAGCTCGAGGCGCCTGTGTTCGGCGACCCCGGGGGCGAGGACGCGAAGCCGCTTGCGCTCTGGCTGCCCGCGGGCAGCCACGCGCGAGCGGTGGTGATCGCCGGCGTCGACGCCTCGGCCGGGATCGCCTCCCAGGGCGATCCGCGCCCGGTGCTGCTGCGCATCACCGGTCCGGCGTGGACCGCGGCCGAGGACGGGAGCGCGCAAGCCGTCGATCTCGACGGCTGCACGGTCACGGGCGCCGCCTACGGCGACCTCTCCTCGGAGAAGGTTTACGCGCGGCTGCGGACCCTGACCTGCTCGGGCGACGAGCCCGGCACGGTGGTGGAGACGCAGGTGGCGGGGTTCGTCTCCGGCGCCGGCAAGACCGGCGTGCGCGGCCCGGTGGTGAGCCGCGAGGGGGCGCTGGTCGAGAAGGCGTTCCTCGCGGGCCTCGTCTCCGGTATCGGCCAAGGCGTCTCCGGCGCGTTCGCCCCCCAGGCGGTGGCGACCGGGAGCGGCGCAGCGGTCACCAATTCCGGGCTCGACGACATCGGCCGCGCGGGCCTCGGATCCGGCGCGTCCTCGGCGGGGCGCAAGGTCGCCGACTACCTGATCCGCCGGGCCGAGCAATACCAGCCGGTGATCCAGCTGCAGGCCGGCACGGCGGTGACCGTGGTGTTCCTCGATGGCGCCCGGCTCGACGGCCGGCCCGACCCCAATCCCCCACGGAGAAACGAACAATGACGGTTGAAGGAACGCACATCATGCGACGCCTGCGTACGGTGCTGACGGCGGCAGGGGCAGCGCTCGCGCTCGCCGGCTGCGCCGCGACCCATGTGGGCGAGGACTGGCAGTGCCCGCTCGCCCAGGGGTCGCAATGCACAAGCGTCGCCGCCGCCGACCCGGCGGTGAAGAACGAGGACGACCGCGGGCGGATGGAGAGACCGGCACGCGCCATCCCGGCACATGGCGCGACCGATCGCCGTGGCGCCTCCGGGCCCGAGATCGCCGATCGGGACAATGCCGGCCGCCGCGACTGCGGTGTGCGCTGCAATCCGTTCGCCTGGCTCGCGCGCGTGTTCGGCGACGGCGCCGACGGCGAGGCGCGGGGCCGGGACGACAGCGGCGAGCGCGAAGCGGCGGTGTCCGGCATGACGGAAGGTTCCGCTTCCGACAATTCCGAGCCGACAACGGCGGACGGGGCCTCTTCCGCGGCCACGGCCTCGACGCCGACCGATGACGTGACCCCCGCCACCGATCTGCGCGCGCCCGAGACGCTCGCCCGGGTATGGATCGCGCCCTTCGTCGACGCCGAGGGGGTGTACCGCGAGGCGTCGTGGGTGCGCATCGTGATCGCGCCCGCCGAGTGGAAGCGGCCCTGATGCTGGCCCGTCTTGCGGACCTGTTCGAGGGCCCGGCCGGACTCGAGCCGTGGTCGCCGCCGGAGATCCCGGCGCCGATGAACGCGCTGTTGCCCTGGCGCGCCTTCGACGAGCGGAGCGAGCTCTACGTCAACGCGGGCTCGACGGGGTTCGTCATCGAGATCCCGCCGTTCGCCGGGATCGACGGGGAGACGCTGGGGGCGCTCGCGGGAACGCTGGCCGACGCGGCGCCAGAGCGCTGCACGGTGCAGGTGATCCACTGGGCGAGTCCGCGCTTCGGGTCGGCGCTGGATGCCTGGGCCGGGCCGCGCCGCGATGCCGGTCCGGTGCAGGCGGCGATGGGAGAGCGCCGGGGACGGCTCCTGTCCCACGGCGGCTGGCGGCCGCTGCACGCGGGCGGCCCGCCCTTCACGCTGTCGGACTATCGGGTGTTCGTCTGCGCGTCCCTTGCCGGGGCGCCGGGACCGGGCCCGGAGACCGCGCTCGGCGGCTTCCGCCGGGCGCTCGAGGGCACGCTCGCCTCGGCCGGCGCCGCGGCCAGGCGGCTCGACCCGGACGCGCTGCTGTCGCTCGCCGCCGAGCTGACCGCTCCGGACCTGGCCGGGGCGCACGACGGCGGTCTCGGTCGCCCGCAACGGCGCTGGTCGCCGCGCGACCCCCTTCATCTGCAATGCGCCGCGCCCGGGCGCGCGCTCACCGTCGCCCCGACCGGGCTCGTGTTTCATGACCCTGACGGGACGGATGTCGCGGTGCGGGTGCTGAGCGCGGTCGCCTTCCCCGAGGTCTGGCCGGGCTGGCGCGGCAACGCGCTCATCGGCGACTTCCACCGCGCGTTCCTCCAGCCGGGCTGCCCGGTGCTGACCTGCCTCACCGTCATGACCGGCGACGAGGCCGACGGGGAGAAGGCGTTCCTCAAGAGTGCGCGGGCGATGCAGCAGGCCGGGACCGGCATCGCGCGCTACCTGCCGGGTCTGCCGGAGAAGGCGCGCGACTGGCAGGCGGTGACCGAGCGGCTCAAGGACGGCGAGCGGCTGGTGCGCGCCTGCTACACGGCGGCGGTCTACGCGCCGTGTGAGGCCATCGACGAGGCCGAGCAGGCGGTGCGCGCGATCTATCACGGCCAGGGCTGGCGGCTCGCGGCCGAGCGCTACGTGCAGCTCCCCTCCTGGCTCGCCTCGCTCCCGATGGTTCCGGCGGGCGGGATCGACGCCGACCTCGAGCGCATGGGTCGGATGAAGACCCTGCTCACCGCCTCGGCGGTCAATCTCGCGCCGGTGCACGGCGAGTGGCGCGGCCAGCGTGCATCGCCGGACACGCCCCCGGCGCTGCTGCTCATCGGCCGGCGCGGCCAGCCGGCCGGCTGGTCGCCGTTCGCCAACGCCGCCGGCAACTACAACGTGGCGGTGACCGGCAAGTCCGGCTCGGGCAAGTCGGTGCTGATGCAGGAGCTCGTCTCCGGCATCGTCGGCGCGGGCGGCGAGGCCGTGGTCATCGACGACGGGCGCTCGTTTCAGCACACCGCCGAGGCGCTCGGCGGCGCCTTCATCGCCTTCGGCAGCGATCCGGCCTGCCTCAACCCCTTCGCGATGATCGACGCGGCGGCGGCGGCGCGCGACGGCGACTACCGCGAGGAGTGCTTTGCGATGCTGGCGAGCGTCATCGGACGCATGTGCCGGCGAAGGGGGTCCATCGACGACATCGAGGCGGCGCTCGTCAACGAGGCCATCGCCGCGGCCTGGGACGAGGCCGGCAACGCGGCCGATCTCGGCACCGTCAGGAACCACCTCGACACGCGCGACGACCGCCGGGCGAAGGACATGGCCACCGCGCTCGGCCCCTGGTGCCCGCGCGGGGCGATGGGGCGGCTGTTCGCGGGCGGCGCGGTTCCGGACCTGAAATCGGCGATCACCGTGTTCGAGCTTGCCGAGCTGAAAGGACGGGGCGACCTGCAGGCGGTGGTGCTGATGCTGGTGGTCTTTCTCAGCACCCAGCGGATGTATCACGGCGAGCGCACGCGGGCGAAGGCGATCGTCATCGACGAGGCCTGGGACCTGCTCTCGGGCGACGACAGCCGGGCGTTCCTGGAGGGCGCGGCACGCCGGGCGAGGAAGTACCGGGGGGCGCTCGTGACCGGCACGCAGTCGGTCAACGACTACTACGCGAACCCCGCCGCGAGGGCCGCCTGGGAGAACTCCGACTGGGTGATCTTCCTCGCCCAGAAGGACGAGTCGGTGGAGCTGCTGAAGTCGGAGAAGCGCATCCACTGCGACCCCGGCATGGAGCAGGCCTTGAAGAGCCTGACCACCGCCGACGGGCGCTGGGCGGAGCTGGTGCTGCACGGCCCGGACGGCTGGCGCGTGGCGCGCCTCGTGCTCGACCCCTGGTCGGTGGCGCTCTTCTCCTCGCGCGGTCCGACGTTCGCGCAGGTCGAGAAGCTCAAGGCCGAGGGGCTCGCCACGGTCGAGGCGATCGACCGCATCGCGGGCGCGGACCGACCCACGGTTCCGGAAGCGCCGGAACGGCAGGAACCGGAAACCGGCCGCGAATCCGGAGACGAACGCGATGACGCCGCAGCGGGCAGAACTTCAACGCAACACACCGAGACCGAAGGAGAGCGCACATGAGCGCATCGAGAGACAGACGGCCTCGCGGCGCCGAGGCCGCCGCGACCCATGCCGAGCGACCGCTCGCCTGGCCGGGCGACCCGCAGGGACTGACGGCGACCGACATCGACATCGAGGCACTGGCCCACGTGCTGGCCAACACCTGCCGCTGGGGCGGGCGCACGCGGCGGTTCTACGCGATCGCGCAGCGCGCGGTCGTGGCGAGCGAGGAGATCGAGGCGCTCGATGGGCTCGGCGCGGAGGAGCGGCGGCGGCTCGCGCTGCACGCGCTCCTCGCCGATACCCGCATCGCGTGGCTCGGCGACGGTCAGGCCAGCGGCCCGGCTGCGGCGCGAGCGTCCTCGGCGCGGGCGGCGGAGCGATCGAGGCGCGAAGGCGCCGCCATCGACCGGGCGGTGCGCGAGGCGGCCGGGCTCGACGGCGAGCTCACGAGCGAGCAGGCGGATCTCCTTCGCTTCGTTGCCCGCATGACCGACGCCGCGGAGCGCCGCGACCTCGCGGACGCCGACACCGGCAGCAATGCCGGTGCGGCCTTCCCGCCATTGAGGAAGCGCATCCGGCCCGTGGAACCGGGCCGGGCGGCGCGGCTCTGGCTGGCGCGCTACGCCGCGCTGACCGGGCCGTCCGGGGAGGGCGCCGCCGGGGAAGCCGGCGGACAACCGAACATCATCGAACAGGGGGAGAACGACGATGTCGCGAACTTACGGAAGGCGCGATCGACGGAAACGACGCATGGGACGGAACGGGACGACGGCGAGCGACCGCTGGCGGCATGACCGGCGGCGCCGGGCCGCATTCGGTCTGCGTGTCGTGCGCGACGCCGAGGCGGTGTTCCGCACGGCCATCCTGGCGGGCGTGCTGTCGGCCGAGCGGTCCGAGCGCAACTGGGCCGGCCACTACCTCTACATGTTCCACGACGAGGACGGCGCGGCCTGGTTCAAGCACCGCGACACGCGGGCGTATGTCTCGATGTCGGCGCGCCGCCAGGCCGCCGCCGGAAGCGGCGTATGAACGACCTCCGCATCCTCGCCTCGGCGATGCTGCTCGCCGCCGGCGTCGCGGCATTGGTCGCGGCCGGGCTCGCGCGCATCGCGCACGACGATGCGCCGCGGATCGCGAGCGTGCGCTTGGCCGAGCTGGTGGCGGAGCACGCCGCCGAGGCCGCTCGCGGCCATGCGGACACCGAGGGGACGGCGGCGGCGACCCGCCTCTGGGCGCACACCCTCGAAGACGCGCTCGGGCGGGTCGCGCTCCGTCACGGCGCGGTGCTGCTGCCGGCCCGGGCGGTCGCCGCGGGGGCGCCCGACCTGACCGGCGAGGTGCGGGCCGAGTTGGCGCGCATGCAGGACATCTCGAAAGCGATGTTTCCGGAGTCCAGGCCATGACGGCGCGGGAGGCGTTGCGCGATACGCGACGCGGCGGGCGGCGTGCCCGGATCGGCCTCGCCGTGCTCGCGGCGCTGGCCGGGCTGTGGCTGCTCGCGGCGTCGCGCGTGCATGTCAATGCGAGCTGGTCGGACGAAGCCTGGGGCTACGCCGCCGTCCCGCTGTTCGGCGAGGCGCCGGCGATCGGCGACCGGGTGCTGTTCGACCCGCCGGAATCGGTGAACGCGCCGGTGCCGTATCTCAAGACCGTGCGCGGCGTGCCCGGCTCCATCGTCTCGGTCGACCCCGACCGCACGGTGCGGATCGACGGGACCGCAGTGGGCCGGGCCAAGACGCACGCGCTGGACGGACGACCGCTTGCGGCGATCGAGCCGGGAACGATTCCTCCTGGCCACTACTTCCTGCATGCGGACCATCGCGACAGCCACGACAGCCGCTACGCGGAGATCGGGCTGGCGCCCCGCTCGCGCATCCTCGGCCGCGCCCTGGCGCTGCCGGACCTGCCCTGGATCGGGCTCGAAGGGCCGCTGGTCGGACCGGAGGATATCGGCTGGCCGACGGAGGCGCGGCGATGAAGCGCTCTTTGCTGCCTTTCCTCCCGGCGCTCTGCGTCGCGCTGGCGCTGGCCGCGCCGGCTTCGGCCCGCGATCTCGGGGTGCGCGGCGCGACCTGGCCGGTGGCCGAGCCCGACCTGCTGGCGGAGATCGAGGCGCGGCTTGCGGACATGCGGCGTTCGGGAGAGCTCGACCGCCTGCAGGACGCGGCCCGGACACGGGCGCGGCAGTCCCTGGAGGAGCCCGCGCCGGTCCCGGGCGTCGCTCCGGCCCGGGAGCGGACATCCCGGCTCGTCGATCCCGCCATCGTCGTGGGCCAGGACATCCGCGGCCCCGACGGTGCGCTCATCGCCGCCGCGGGGACAAGGATCGATCCGTTCGAACACGCGCCACTCACCCGCACCCTGCTGTTTGTCGACGGCCGGCGCGAGGCGGAAATCGCCTGGGCGCTCGCCCACGAGGGGCCGGCGAAGATCGTGCTGCTCGCCGGCCGGCCGCTGGAGCTGATGCGCCGGCACCGCCGGCCGTTCTTCTTCGACCTCGGCGGGCCGCTCACCGAGCGCTTCGCGGTCCGCGCCACGCCGACGCTCGTCGAACGCGAGGGCGCGCATCTGCGCCTGACCGAGTTCCCGCTCGATGACCTGCGGGATTCCGGACCGGCGTCGGCGGCAGGAGCCGCACGCTGCGCCTCGACCGCGCCCGCCGCCGGATCGACCAACGAACCAGACCACAGGAGACAAGAACCATGTTGAACATGAACCGCGCGACGCTGCTCGGCCATGCCGGGCGCGACCCCGACATCCGCACGCTGAAGGGCGGCGGCAAGGCGGCGTCCTTCGGCCTCGCCACCACGCAGATGTGGAAGGACCGGGAGGGCGAGACGGCCGGGAACACCGAATGGCGCCGCGTCGTGGTCTACGGCCCGACGGTGGATGCGGTGGAGACGATGGTCGCCAAGGGCGTCGCGGTCCTGGTCGAGGGGCGGCTCGCCACCGGCGGCTGCCGCGACCGGGACGGCCAGATGCGCAGCGTCACCGAGATCGTGGTGGCCGGGCCGCAGTGCCTGGCGAACGTTCCGGGCGGACGGCGCGACGCGGTGCGGGTGGACGACGCGAACGGCCCGGAGGGTCCACGCGCATGAGGTTCCCGGCGTCGCTTGCCGCGCTCGGCATCGCTTTGGCGGCCTTCCTGTGGGCCGCGCCCGCATCCAGCCAGTTGTGCACCGGGCGCTTCGTGAACCCGATCACGGACGTGTGCTGGGAGTGCCTGTTCCCGATCTCGATCGGGCCAGTCCGTATCGGCAGTGCGTCGGGTGCGCCGGATACGCCGAACCCGGGCTCCCCGATCTGCTTCTGCGGCTCGCCCATTCCGCGCATCGGGCTCTCGCTCGGGGTGTGGGAGCCGGCGCGGCTCGTGGACGTGACCCGGACCCCCTGGTGCTTCCCCAATCTCGGCGGGCTCACCATCGACCCGGGGCTCCCGGCCGCCCGTGGCCGCACGGGGTCGTCCGGCGGCGACGGCGCCCAGGGGTCCGTCTGGCATGCGCACTACTACGTCTATCCGCTGCTGTCGTGGATCGGCGCGCTGCTCGATCTCGGCTGCCTCGAGGGCGGCTCGCTCGACATCGCCTGGACCTCGGAGCTCGACCCGGCGTGGCTCGACGACGAGCTGTCGTTCCTGCTGAACCCGGAGGCGGCGCTGTTCGCCAACCTGCCGGCGCAGGCCGCGTGTTCGGCCGACTGCGCGGCGGCTTCGGCCGCACTCCCGCTCGATCCGCTCTTCTGGTGCGCCGGCTGCCAGGGCGGGATGTATCCGCTCACCGGCAACGTCGCCGCCCATGTCGGCGGGGTGCAGGCTTCGCTGCTCGCGGCCCAGCGCCTTGTCTATCGGCTTCATCGGGCGGGGCTCGCGTGGGGCACATCGGGATCCGCGGCGCTCTGCGGCCGCTATCCCATGCCGATCATGAGGAAAAGCCAGTACCGCTGGCAGATGACCCAGCCCGTGCCGGCGACATCGCCTCTGACCGGCTGCAACCCGACGGGGCGCTCCTCGGTGCTCTGGGAGACGCTCCGCGAGCTGCCCGTCTCGGGCGAGAGCTTCGGCTACCTGCTGTGGAGGAAACGCAATTGCTGCCTCTTGTAGAAAGCCTCGGACAGCGCGCCGGAGACACTCGTGCCGGAGACACTCGTGTCGGAGCCCTCGCCCGAGACGGGCTCGCCGTGATGCTGATGCTGGCCGCGTGTTGCGGGTCGGCGCTGGCCGATGAGCCTTCGCCCTCCGCCGAGGATCGGGCACGGATGCTGGCCGACGAGGTGCTGCGCCGGGCGGAGTCTTCCGGCCCCGAGGGTCTTGGCGACTGGACCCGCTCGATCATCGGCCGCGCCCTGGAGCGCGCCGGCGAAGCGGCGTCGCAGACCGCCGCAAGCTCCGGAACCGGCGGCAGCGCCGGCGCCACTCCCGCGCCGCTGCCGGCCGAACGGCATGCAGTCGCGACCGGGGCGGGCCTCGCGGGCCGGGCGAACACCGGCGACGTGCTGGTGTTCCTGAGCCTCGCTGTGCCGCCCGCGAGCTGGGAGCAGTGGGCTCGGGCGGCGGCGCGGACGGGCGTCCCACTGCTCCTGCGCGGGGCCGGCCCGGCCGGATTCCGGGCGACCGTCATGGCCGTCGGCGAGCGCCTCGGCGGCCACGGCGCCGGTGTCGTCATCGATCCCCGGCTGTTCCGCCTGTTCCGGGTCGAGCGGGTCCCGGCCGTCGTCGTCGCGCCGGGCGGCGTGAGGCCTTGCGCGAGCCGCGGCTGCGCGGACGACGCGCCGCCGCCGTTCGACATCGTGGCCGGGAACATCGGCCTTGCCGCCGCGCTGGAGGCCATCGCCTCCGAGGGCGACGCCGGGCGGCACATCGCGCGGGCGCGACTCGAGCGCCTGCGCGGGGAGGACTGACGATGAATATGGAACGGCTTGAACCTCACCCCGACCGGGTCTCCGTCGCGGTCGACCGCATGACCCGAATCGTCCGGCTGCTCGCCTGGACGGCCATGCTCGCCGCGTGCTGCCTGATGCTCTGGATCCTCGCGGGCCAGGCGGCGCATGCGGACGACCCCAAAGCGGCCGCCCGCGAGATCGGCCAGGCCGGGACCGCGGCGGCGGGCGCGATCGCCAGGGACGCGTCGAAGGCCCGAACGGTGCCCGGTTACGCGGGGACGAACGTGTCGGAGCGCAACTTGAACGCCGCCGGCCTGGAGGACGCGGCCCGCGCACGGCTTGGCCGTCCGGACGATCCCGGGGCCAAGGCCGGGCGCGCGGTGATCGAGGGAACGGCGGTGCGCCCCGCCGCGCCGGTCCCGCCGAACGATCCGGGCATCGCGCGGGCCAGGGCGGTGGAGGCCAGTCCGGAGGATCCGGCGCACCGCGCCGACGGTCTCGCTTCGGGGCGCGTCACGGACTGCACGGCCGGGGTCGCGGACGCCGGCCGCGGCGGCTCGTGCGGCAGCGTCACTTCATGCGTCGGGGCCGGTTGCGAGACCGTCGGGAGCCAGGGCAACACCGGCTTCGCGCGCTCCGCGGCCATGCTCAACATGGTGCTGGAGATGGGCGGCGAGGAGTTCGACCGCGATCGTCTGCGCTTCTTCGCCGGCGAGCGCCGGGCCTGCACCATCAAGCTCGGCGGGCTCGCCAACTGCTGCAGGAACTCAGGCCTGCTGGTCGGAATCGCCGGGTGCAGCCGCGCCGAGATCGAGCTCGGCAAGGAGCGCCACGCGGGCAACACGCACTATCTCGGCAAGCGCTGCGCCAAGCGCGTGTTCGGGGTGTGCATCCGGCGCAAGCGCGAGTGGTGCGTGTTCGGCTCCAGGCTCGGGCGCATCCTGCACCAGCAAGCGCGCCCGCAGCTTGGGCTGGGCTGGGGCAGCTGCCGGGGCTTCACCGTGGCCGAGGTCGAGCGCATCGACTTCGACCGGCTCGACCTCACCGAGTTCACCCAAGACCTCGTCGACGGGTCCCGGGAGCCGTCCATCGCGCTGCCGGGTCGGGACAGCACCCAGTCATTCATGCGGGACCGGGTGCGCGCGTTCTACGAGCGGAGCCCGTGATGGCCGGGGCGCGGAACATGGGGCTCCTGTTGCGGGCGGGCTGCCTGGCGCTGGCGTTGGCGGCGGCCTTCCCGGTCAGCGCGGGCGAGTGGCGCGGCTGGTGCGGCTCGGCGGACACGGTCGCCGCCCTCGGCTGGCACTTCTACTGCGACCGGGACGACGAGGACATCGACGAGGCGCCACGACAGGACGCGTTCGCCCCGCCGGCGACGCAGAACGCGATGGCGCGTATCAAGGCCATGCGCCAAGCGTTGGAGGAGGCCCGCGCCCAGGCGATCCTCGATCCGGCGCCCGCGAAGGTCGCGGCCTATCTGCGCCTGCAACAGGAGACGCTGCAGCGGGCGGCGGCGTTCTCCGACGCCTTCCGCCGCACGGTCTGGGCGACCCCGGAGATCGACTACACGCTCACGCGCCCGGTCGGCGCGCTCGCCAAGCAGGTCTGGGGGCAGGCGCGGCGCGAGGAGCGCGACGCGGTGCTCGCGAACCTGAGCGAGCGCTACGGGCTCATCTATCTCGGCCACACCGACTGCTCGGGGTGCCGGGTGTTCGGGCCGCTCCTGCGCGCGTTCGCCCTGCGTCACGGCCTCGACGTACTGGCGGTCTCGATGTCGGGCGGACCGCTCGAAGGCTGGCCCGAGGCGGTGCCGGACAACGGGCGCGCGGCCCGGCTCGGGATCGCCGGCGGACCGCTGCCCGCCGTCGCGCTGTTCGACACGCGCACCAGGCGCGTGCTGCCGGTCGGCTTCGGCGTGCTTGCCGAGGACCAGCTCGCCGAGCGTATCTTCGTGCTCACCGCGCGGGAGACCGGCCATGACTACTGACCGAAAGACCACGGCCGCGGCGTTCGCCCTCGCACTGGCGCTCCTGGCCACCCTCCCGGTCCGTGCCGACGTGCTCTCGGAGATGGAGTCCTTCTGGCGGGGCGCGGCGGTCAACACCACCGGACCGACGGCCTTCCAGGGCCAGGCCTCGGGGCACTGGACGCTCGGCAACCTGTATCTCCGCGCGCCGGTGCGCTCCGAGCAGATCGCGACCGTGAACCTGCCGAGCTTCCGCGCCGGATGCGGCGGCATCGACGCCTTCGCGGGCGCCTTCTCCTTCATCAACTCCGACCAGCTCATCGCCTTCGGGCGCGCCGTCGCGCAGAACGCCGCCGGCTTCGCCTTCGAGCTCGCGCTCGAGACCATCTCGCCGGTCATCGCCGAGACCATGTCGAAGCTCCGCGCGCTCGCCCAGTGGGTCAACAGCCAGAACCTCAACTCCTGCGAGACCGCGCAGGCGCTGGTCGGCGCGGTGTGGTCGAAGAACGACCGTGCCTCGGCGTCGATCTGCGCCGCCATCGGCGCCAGCCAGGGCATCTTCGCCGACTACGCCGCGGCGAAGCACGGCTGCGGCGCCGACGGACGGCGCAACTCGACCCTCGCTGCGGCCTCCGGGCCGATGGCCGACCAGGTGCCGGTCAACGTCAACTACGCCTGGAAGGCGGTGCAGGCCTCGTCCTTCCTCTCGGCGGACACCGAGCTCGCCGAGTTCGCCATGTCGGTCTCCGGCACGGTGATCGTCATCGCGCCGACCTCCGACGGCGACGCGTCCGGTCCCCGGGTGCGGATCCTGCAGCCGCTTATCCTCGACCGCCGGGTGACCGAGGTGCTGATGGAGGGTGGCGGCGCTCTGCCGGTCTACCGCTGCGACACCCCGGCCGACTGCCTGAACCCCACGCTCGGCGCCGTGAACGTCCCGGCCGACCGGGGCTTCCGGGCACGAGTCGCGGACCTGCTCCGCCGGCTCGCCGAGGCGGTGCGCACCGACACCGCGCCGCCGGCGGACGCGCTCGGGCTCGTCAACCTCACCACGCTCCCGGTCTACCGGGTCATCAACGCGGCGGCGGCCTATCGCGGCGCGGTCATCGACGCCGAGATCGACGCGCTCGCCGAGGCCGTCGCGCTTGACCTGTTGCAGGTCTGGATCGCCGACCTGCACCGCACGGTCGAGGAGCGCGCCGGGACGCTCGACATCGCCGACGGCGAGCAGCTCGAGCGCTGGCGCGAGGGCTTGCGCGCCAACCGGGTGGCCTTGAGCCGTCACCGCAACGAGGGCCTCGCCCGCTTCAACACCGCGCTCGCCGTGGTCGAGAAGCTGCGTCTGATCGAGACCGAGCTCGCCGGCGCGCTCTCGGCGGACCTGCGCGCGGCGCTCGCGTTCGCGCGCGGCACCGCCGGGGCGAGCGCACACTGAGCCGCCCATAGACCATGTACGAACTCTTCACCCTCGGCGGCGGGACCTACCTGGTCGACCTCCTGAACGCGGTCGCCGCGATCACCTCGGGCGGCGCCTATGTCGTGCTCGCCCAGCTTAGCGGTGTAGCGGGGCTCGCCTGGGTCCTGTTCCGCACCGCCTTCGGCGGGTCGTGGAAGGACAACGCCAAGTGGATCCTGCTGTTCGTCGCCGTGTGGGGCGCGATGATCGTGCCCAGGGCCACGGTGCGGGTGGTGGACCGGCTCGATCCGGCGCTCGCGCCCGCCGTGGTCGCCAACGTGCCGATCGGGCTCGCGCTGTTCGCCTCGCTCACCTCCCAGGTGGGCGACGGGCTCACGCGCTTGACCGAGCAGGCGTTCGCGCTGCCGAACGACCTCGCCTACCAGCGCCACGGGCTCATCTTCGGCGCACGGCTCGCGGCCGCGGCGACCCGGCTCGAAGTCACCGACGCGGTGTTCGCGCGCAACCTCCGGTCCTTCTCGCGCCAGTGCGTGTTCTACGCGCTGCTGCTCGGCCACGTCTCGGCGGACGAGCTGCGCGAGTCCACCGACCTCTGGGCGCTCGTCACGTCGAGCCGCTCGCCGTCGGCGGGCGCCTCGCCCGCGCGCATGGTCGAGCTCGCCACCAGGAACGAGGACGGCGGGGTCGACAGGGCGGTCGTCACCTGCGCCGGCGCCGCGGGCCGGCTCAACGCGCAGTGGACCGCGGAGCTCCGGCGCGCCGGCGCCGTGTTCGGCCGGCGGCTCTTCCCGGACGCCGCTACCGACGCGCTCGCCCGCGCCGAGCTGATGGCGGCGCTCCCGGCCGCGCACCACTTCCTCATCGGCGCCTCGCGCTCCGCGGCCGAGATCATGCGCCAGCAGATGGTGCTCAACGCCGTCCACGACGCGGGCGAGCAGTGGGCGGCCGAGGCGGGCAACGCCGCCGCGCTCCGCGCCTACACCGAGGCGCGCGCCGAGGCCCAGACCGTCTCCGCCTATCGGGCCATCGGCCGCCAGGCCGAGACCTGGGTGCCGATGCTGAAGATCGTCTTCGAGTGCCTCTACATCGGCGCGTTCCCCATGGCCGTGCTGCTGATGCTCACCCCCGCCGGGGCCGGGATATTCCGGTCGTATGTGACCGGGCTGGTCTGGCTGCAATCGTGGGGGCCGCTCTACGCGGTGCTGCACCGCATCGCCATGGGCGAGGCGGCCGAGCGCATGGGCGTGACCGCGCTGATGCCGGGGGGCGACATCGGCATCTCTCTCGTCGCCCAGGCCGGCATCCAGGCGGTGGCGGCGGATGTCGCCGTGATGTCGGGCTACCTCTCGATGTCGGTGCCGTTCCTCGCCGCGGCGCTCGCCTACGGGCTCTCGAAGGCGACCGTGCTCGCGACCTCGGTGCTCGCGGTCGGCCAGGACGCAGCCTCGTCCGCCGCGCACGAGGGCACGACCGGCAACCTCTCGCTCGGCAACACCAGCGCCGATACCCACCGCTTCGCGACCCTCGAGGGCCGCCAGATCCGCACCTCGGCCCATGTCGACGACCACCGGTTCTCCGGGTTCGCGCCCGGCGGGGCCGCGTACACCGTGACCGGGGACAGCACCGTGGTGGCCGACGCGGGCGCTGCCACCAGCCGCATCCCGGCCGCCGGGGTGCGGCTCTCGGAGTCGCTGGCGGCGAGCCACGAGCAGCGCGCGGCGCAAGCCCGCGGCCTCTCTCAGGCCTTCTCGGCCGAGGCCGGCACGGCGCGGAGCGCCGCGGTGACCGACGCGACCCGGCTCGCCGAGCGCTACGCCCGCGACGTCTCCACCGGCGAGGCCTTCGCCCGCGGAGTCACCGAGAGCGAGAGCGCCCAGGTCCAGGCGCTGGAGTCCCACGTCGAGCGGATGTCGGAGACCGCCGGGATATCGAAGAACCAGATGGCGACGCTGGTGGGCGAGGCGCGGATCGGCGGCGGCTGGAGCTTCATCGCCAGGCTCGGCGCCGACGGCTCGGCGTCCTGGCGCGGCCAGACCATCGAGAAGGAGTCGTGGGACCGGCTCAAGGACTACGCCGAGAGTCACCAGGTGCTCGACCTCTGGTCGAAGGTCTCGGAGGCGTCAAGGCGCTACTCGACAAGCACGGGGGACAGCGAGCACACGGGCCTCGAGGAGAGCCTTGGGGCGAACCTCACCGACATGCGCCGCTTCGAGGAGCGTGCGGCGCTCAGCCGGCAGGAATCGGAGAGCTTCTCGGAGCAGGCCGCGCGGGTGCGATCGGAAGCGCAGGCGATCGACCGCGAGCTCGGCCAGCCCTTCTTCGTCTGGCTCTCCGAGCGCGAGGGCGCGGACGGGCGGCCCATCGGGACGGCCGGCGCCATCCGCATCGCCTCGCCGCAGACGCCCGAGGACGCCGAGGTGCTGCGCAGCCACGCCGCGGCGTTCGTCGCCGAGCGCTTCCCCGCCCCCGCCGGTCCCGACTCGGCCAGCGTCGGGGGCGAGGCGGAGTACGGCGCCGCGCGCGACACGTTGGCCGAGGCCTACGCCCGCGAGACCGCCGCGGCCCATGCCGGGTGGGCCGAAGGCGTGCGCGACCGGGCCTACGCGGCGGACGCGCCCCTCCCCGGCGAGGTGGCGGCGAAGGCCGTCGGCGCGCGGGCGGAGACCGCCGCGGACATGACGGTGACCGAGGCCGGGCGCGAGGCGCGATCCGCCACCGCGCGCGAGGACGCCCGGGACGGCCGCGCCGGCGTCGCGGCCGAGACGGAGAAGCCCCTCGCGCATCACGCCACGGAGAGCGCGCCGGTCATCGGCGAGTGGCTCGCCGGCAAGCTGTTCGGCACGGCGCGGAATGAGGCGCCGGACGGGACGGAGGATAGGGTCCCGGCGGGAGAGGACGGAGGGTCCGTCGCGACTGGAGAAGACCGACCGCGGGCCGCGCAGGAAGACCGCAAGCGGTGGCGCCATGGGCGTTGAGGGCAGGTCACCGAAGACGATCGTCGTCGCGCAGCCGCTCCTCCATCTCGCCGAGCCAGGCGTACCGGCCAGTGCGCGCGGCCCATTCGTCGAGCGCGCCGCCGTCCTCGGGGAGCCGGTGGCCGCGGAACGAAGACCAGTCGCCGTACCGGAAACCGCGCACCAGCGCGCCCGCGAGGCTCGCCAGCGCCGTCCAGGCGAGCGACGCCAGCCACAGCGGCGCGACGAGGCCGGCCTCCGTGCCAAGCGCGGTCGCCACCGCCGCAACAGCGAGGGGGCCGAACACGATGAAGCGCGCCGGCCAGGAGTGGCGGCGGCCCTGTGGGGTTGTGGGTGTCGGGGGCATGGCGGCGGTCTCCGGCAAGCAGGGGCGGTCGAGGCGGGCGGGACCGCTCTCTCCGCCCGCACCCGCCTCGCCGCGGCGCGGGGGCAGGGCCCTGCCGCACCGGCGACCCCACGGCCGCTTTCCAGCGAACGGGATGAGGAGATACAGACCATGAGGACCGTCGGATCCAGCACGCTCCGGGGCGGCCAGACCGTCTTCCATGGCCTTCGCATGTGGGGCCAGCTCCTGAGCGCGGGCTTCCTGCTCGCCGCCTTCTCGGTGGTCGCCGTCCCCGCCTGGCGCGTATGGGAGCGCACCACCGGCTACGAGTGGTACGCCGCCGCCATGGTCACCGTCGCTGAGGCCAAGCTCGGGCTCGGCTACCAGCGCACCTCGCGCCAGGAGGTGCGCCAGCCCGACGGCAGCACCGTCGTCTCCTTACTCCCCGACATCGCCTCTTCCCCCCGGGCGCTCGCCATGCGCGAGAAGGTCCGCGACGAGGTGTTCGCGGGCGCGCTCCTCGGGGCCAAGGCGTCGCTCGCCGCGATGGCGCTCTTCCTCGCGCTGTTCTGGATCCGTGGGCGGCAGTTGCAAGCCCGGCGCCGCATCCGGGGCGCGGAGCTCGCCACCGTCGGTCAGCTCCGCCGGCGCATCCGACCGCTTCACCGGCGCGCGCTCGGGGTCGTGTTCTCGAACCTGAAACACCCGCCCTACCGGATCGCGGGCGTGCCCTGGCCCGAGCGCGCCGAGACCCAGCACACCATCGTCTCCGGCACCACCGGCTCGGGCAAGACCGTGCTCATCTCCGACCTCGTCGACCAGATCCGCGCGAGGGCTGAGCGCTGCGTCGTCTACGACAAGATGGGGAGCTACACCCGCGCGTTCTACGACCCCGCGCGGGACGTGCTGCTCAACCCGCTCGACGCCCGCAGCCCCCGCTGGTCGCCCTTCTTCGAGGCGCGCAGCCCCCGCGACTTCGACACCATGGCCGCCGCCCTCATCCCCCAGCAGAAGGACGCCGTCGATCCCTTCTGGGTCACCGCCGCGCGCCAGCTCTTCTCGAACGGCGCGGGCGTGCTCCGGGAGAAGGGCGTGAAGGAGAACAAGGTCCTGGTCGAGCATCTCTTGAAGACCGACCTCACGGCCCTCGCCCAGGCGATGGAGGGCACGGTCGCGCAGTCCATCGTCGATCCCGAGAACCCGAAGACCGCGCTGAGCGTGCGCGCCATGCTCACCGCCAACATCGGCGCCCTCGAAACCCTCCCCGATACCGGCGCGCCGTTCTCGATCCGCGACTGGGTGTCCGACGAGGACCGCGGCGGGTTCCTGTTCCTCACCTCGCGCGGCGACCAGCACGCGAGCCTGCGCGGCCTCATCTCCACCTGGCTCGAGATCGCGGTCAACGCCATGCTCTCGATCGAGCAGGACGACGCGCGCCGCATCTGGGTCGTGCTCGACGAGCTCCCCACGCTCCACCAGGTGCCCTCGCTGCAGCCGGGGCTCGCGGAATCGCGCCAGTTCGGCGGCTGCTTCGTGCTCGGCATCCAGGTGATCTCCGCGCTCCGCGACCTCTACGGGCGCAACGGCGCGGAGACCATCTCGGGGCTCTGCGGCACCCGCGTGGTGCTCGCCGCCCCCGACCGCGACACCGCGCAATGGTCGGCCGACAGCCTCGGCCGCAGCGAGGTCGAGGAGGTGACCGAAGGATTCTCCTACGGCGCCAACACCATCCGCGACGGCGTCTCGCTCACGCCCAAGCGCGAGCTCCGCGCGCTCGCGCTCGCCTCCGAGATCATGCAGCTCGAGAGCCTCCACGGCTGGCTGCGCTTCCCCGGCCCGCTCCCGGTCGCCCCGATCCGGCTCGACTACGTGAAGCGCCCGAAGGCCGCCGAGCGGTTCGTGCCGCGGCGAGACGCCGGCCGGGACGAGGCGGGGGCGGCAGCCAGGCCTCCCGGACCGACGGAGACCGAAGCGGATGCCGCACCGGAAGCGGCGGACCCTCGGGGCGAGCTCCCGAGCCTCCCGCCGCCCAAACCCGAACGGAAGCCGGCCCGTCCCGGATCGGCCGGCGCGGAGGCCAAGCCAATGGATGCAGCGACGACGGTCGGCGCGCTGGACCGGGCCACAGAAGCCCCCGCCGGCACCGCGCGTCCGGCGGACGGTTCCGGCGAGGTGGCGGGGGCGGGCGATGCAAGCGGCGGTGACGCGCCGGGCGAGTCTTCGGCCCCCGACCGCGCCGCCGCGCCCGGTGGGCGGGACAGCACGGCTTCCGGTCCGGATGCCGGGGATGACGATGACGCGGCCGGCGGCGCTGACGGCCGTCCGGCCTGCGGGTGGCTCTGATGGTCGTCTCCATCGGCGCCGTCGCCTCGCCCGCGCAAGGTACGTCCTACTACGAGCGCGACGGCTACTACGCGAAGGACGACCCTGCCCACAGGGCCGCCAGCGCCTGGGCCGGAAAGGGCGCCGAGGGGCTGGGCCTCGAAGGCCCGGTCGACCCGGAGACGTTCCGCGCGGTACTCGAAGGCGAGGTGCCGGACGGATCGGGAAAGCGCCTGGGACGCCTCGACAGAGACGGCAGCCGCATCCATCGCCCCGGCCGCGACCTGACGTTCAGCGCGCCGAAGTCCGTGTCTCTCGCCGCGCTGGTCGGCGGCGACGGCCGCGTGGTCGAGGCCCATGACCGGGCCGTCGCCCGCACGCTTGCCTGGGTCGAGGGCAACGCAGCCGAGACCCGCATGCGGGATCCGGAGACGGGAAAGATGGTCCACGCCGGCAACCAAAGGGTCGTGGCGGCAACGTTCCGCCATGACACGTCCCGCAACCTCGACCCCCAGCTTCATACCCACGCCGTGCTCGCCAACATGGTGCAGGGCGGAGACGGGAAGTGGCGGACCATGGCGAACGAGGCGCTCTACCGCCGGCAGAAGCTGATCGGCATGGTCTACCGCAGCGAACTCGCCCGAGGCCTTGCCGGGCTCGGCTACGGCATCGAGAAGAGCCATGCCGACGGGCGGTTTGAGATCGCGGGCGTGCCGAAGAAGGTCATCGACGCCTTCTCGACCCGGCGCGCCGAGATCGAGGCCGCGGTCGCCGAGCGCGGCGCCGGCGCCACGGCGGACAATCAACGCCTCGCCGAGCGCGCAGCGCTGATGACCCGGGCGCACAAGCGCGACGTCGACAAGGCGGCGCTGCGCGAGAGCTGGCAGCGGCAGGCCGCCGGACTCGAGTTCGATGCGCGGGCTATCGTCGCCGAGGCCCTGCCGCGGGACGCCGGAAGGGAGCCGATCGCGGCGCGAGCGACGGACACCGTGCCGCGCGAGGCGGCGGCCCTTGCGGGCGCTGCCGGGAGGAAGGAGCCTGCGGGGCCGGACGGTGTTCCGAAGACCCCGGCGACGGAGGCCATGGAATGGGCGGTCTCCCATCTCGCCGAGCGCGAGGCGGTGTTCTCCCGCGCCGACCTGCTGGCCGCCGCCCTCGCCTGGCGGCCCGGAGCGGTCTCCGTCGGAGAGGCGGAGAGGACGGTGGGCACTCTCCGGAAGGCCGGCACGCTCCACGCCGCGCCCGCGCACGAGGCGGGCGACGGGATGACGACGGACAAGGCGCTCGCCGACGAGCGCGAGACGATCGGGCTGATGCGCGACGGCCAGGGGCGCGGACGGCCGGTGATGCGAAGCTGGATGGTGAGCGCGCGCCTGCACAGGGGACCGCTCACCCACGGGCAGCGGGAGGCGGTCAAGCTCATCCTCGGCGCGAAGGACCGGGTGGTGGGCGTCCAGGGCTATGCCGGCACCGGCAAGACCGCCATGCTGAGGCGCGTCCAGGCGCTCGCGGGAAAGAGCGGCTACCGCATGATGGGGCTCGCGCCGTCGGCCTCGGCGGCGAGGACGCTCGGCGCCGAGGCCGGCATCGACGGCGAGACGCTGCAGCTCTTCCTCGCGCGCAACGCCGGCGTCGCCGAGGGCCGACTCTCGAAGAAGGGCGAGCGCGAACTGCGCAGCCGCTTCGCCAGGACCGTGCTGGTGGTCGATGAAGGGTCGCTTGCCTCCACCGTCCAGGCCCGCGACCTGCTGCGGATCGCGACCGTGCTGCGCATCCCGCGGGTCGTGCTGGTCGGCGACTCGAAGCAGCTCGACGCGGTGGATGCCGGGAAGCCGTTCGCGCAGCTTCAGGCTGCCGGCATGAAGACCGCCATCATGGACGAGATCATGCGCCAGCGGGATCCCGACCTGAAGGCCGCGGTCGAGGCAAGCCTCGCCGGTGAGATCGGCAAGGCGTTCGGGAAGCTCGGCGCCAACGTCGCCGAGGTGAAGGCCGACAATATCGCCGGCGCGGTCGCCGCGCGCTGGCTCGCGCTCTCCCCGGCCGAGCGCAACCGCACCGGGGTGATGGCCCCGAGCCACGAGCTCCGCCAAGCCATCAACGGCCATATCCGCGAGCGTCTCGCCCGTGAGGGCCGCATCCACGGCCCCGCACTCCAGAGCGAGCGGCTGATCTCGAAGGGCTACACCAACGCGGAGAAGGCGCTCGCCGGAAACTATGCGGTGGGCGACGTCGTGGTCTTCCACCGACCGTACAAACGGATCGGCGTCGAGAAGGGCGACGAACGCCGCGTGGCCGGCGTCGATCACGCGCGAAGGGAGGTCCTGCTCGGCGGGGGCGAGCACGGAACGGTGGGCTGGAAACCCGGCGAAATTGCCGGGAGCCGGGGCGGCAGCGAGGTCTACCGGGCCGAGGCGCTCGAGCTACGCGCCGGCGACCGCGTCCGCTGGACCCGCAACGACAAGACCCTCGGGCTCGTCAACAGCCACACCGCCGAGGTGGCGGCGGTGACCGGCGCCCGGGTGTCCTTCCGGCTCGAGGACGGGCGCATGCTGAGCCTGAACGAAGGCGACCCGCAGATGCGCCATCTCGACCATGCCTGGGCCTCCACCGTGCATGCGTTCCAGGGCCGCACCGTCGACAACGTGATCGCCGCCATGGAGGCCAACCATCCGCACCTCACCACGCAGAAGAGCTTCTATGTCGAGATCAGCCGGGCACGGGACCGGGCCGAGCTGGTCACCGACGACGCCAAGGCGCTCCGAGAACAGCTCGAAGCGGCGACGGGCGAGCGGATTTCGGCGCTCGAAGGGATTGGAGAGGCGGTTAAGGAAGCCCCGACTAACGCGGCGGAGGCAGAGGCGGAGAACGTGCGGACGTCTGCAAAGAGCTCGGAGAGAGCGTTCGAAAAAGCGCCGGAACCGAAACGGATCGATTATGATTTGGGACTGTAACGGAGGACCGAATTATTGCACTCTGAATTACTCACGTTGGGAAAATCTCATCCAAAGTGGCGTTCGTCGGCTCCGCCAGAATGCAAGCAAAGTGACGTGCGCGCGTTAGCGAGACTTGAAGTAGCCGCCGTGTTTCCATAAATGGCGGGGCGTTCTCTTTCCCACGAAAGGTCCGATGCCGGTCTTCGACCAGCAGGACTGCATCATATTCTCGCCCCTTGAGCTGGTGCATCGTCATGACGCCGATGCTGAAGGTCTCCCGGTGATTGTCCATAAGCTGATCTTGAACGATCGCGTCATCCAGCGCGGCTTCGGCACCCTCATAGTCACCCTGTGCCTTCCAAAGTTCGCCGAGACGCTCTTCGATAGCCGAGCCACGGCGCAACAGACGCAGGTATCGGGCTTGATTGCCCGCATGCTTGATCTCGTCGGCGTCGGTGGCTTCAAGAGCTCGGCGAACGGTAAGCCAATCTTCTGTGGGAGAACCCACAAAACCGGCTGCATTCGCCTCCCCGATCGCGGAGGTCAGGGCCCTCACACACTTTGTGTCCGGCACCTTGCCATCGCGACATTTTTCGGCCCAGCGCAATAGCCGGTCAGACGTTCGGATCCCGGTCTTCGTTCCTCCTGAACGGTACACCGCGCTGACTCTTTTCAAGGCACCGGCAAGCCTTTCCTGGTGTGGGTCAGCTTGCGATGCCATGACAAATGCAATGACCCTTGCCGCGAGGGTGATCTGCATCTGGTCAAACATGACATCGTGCGGAATCGGCGCGTGTTCACGTCCGTTCACAGTCAACCTTTGCGCCAATGCATCTGAAATCAGACGAACCATCGTGCGGCTGCGAGCGGCCACGACCACCGACAAGTTTTGGCGGCCCGTCCGTTTGACTGTTTCCTGCCAAGTCCTAATCAGCGCGAAACGTATTCCAACTGCGAACATCCCCGGGTGAAAGCGCCGGAGTTCGATGTCAGCCGGAAGGTCCAGCTTCACTTCCGGCGATAGGAGACCGCGTGCGTAACCTGCAATTCCGGTGGCCGGACTTCGATGGTTCTCGTTCTGGAAATCGAAAACCGCCGCGTCCAGGGTCTCAGCGAAGTCCGGAAGTCGCGTTGCGCTCACACCCCTGCGCCACGCATAGATTCGCTGCTCCGTATCACCGAGAGCGATAACCTCCGACTCCTGCGAAAGCGTCCTGATCAGGCGCCACTGATCCTCGTCCGTGTCCTGGAACTCGTCCACGAGGATCAGGGGGTGCGCGTGGCCGAACCGTTCACAAATGACAGCGGAACGCTCGAGAAGGTCGGCCGCGCGGGGTGAAAACTGATCGTACGTCAGACGGCCATCTGCAACGAATAGGCGCACCTCCTCCGCGCCCCACTCTTCGTCCCCCAAACCAGCTCGGATGACCGCGGCGTCTTGCGCCGCGACGATCGTCAGTTGCCGTTGCGACGACAGCAAGTAGCCATGAGACCTAAGTATGTCCCAGGCGAAGGAATGGTAGGTCTTGATTTCGATGCTGCGCCCGATCTCCGTGGTCAGGACACTTCCCGCGCTCTCCAGGATCCGCCTAATCGCGGAATTGGAGAAGCTGAGAAAGAGCGCCGATTGTTCAGGCTGAAGGCTCTCGAGAACGGCTCGGCGGGCCTTCAGGAGCGCGATGATGGTCTTCCCTGACCCGGGACCACCAAGGACCAGCATGTGACCGGTGCCTTCGAGAATGGCGCGCCGTTGATCGCAGATTTCGAACTGATCCTCCGGATTGGCCACAATCAGCACTCACGAGCAGCTGCTTCGGCTTCGGCGTCATCGCCATCGTCTTCATCCTCGGTCCTCAGATCGTTCGGCAAGTCCTCGCTGACATGTTCCAACGCCTTTACAATGATGTCAGGCAAATCGTTATCTGAACAAAGCACTGCCAATCGTTGCGCATAGCCTGCACCCTTCCGGCTTTTCAGCACTCTCTTGCAAACTTCACGAACGTCGTCATCTGCAGCATCCGGATCGAATGCGAACAGGCCCGGATTCTTCGCATTGCGCGGATAGTCATCCCACTCCGAGGCGTTCGCCAGAAATTCGCGGATTACATTGATCGAAGTTTCATCCGCTAGCAGGTATTCCATTCCAGCCTGTTCGATTTCCCACGCTGCATCGAAGGTGTATTCGATCTCATTCCTGATATCTTTATTCTTCTGCCGATCATAGAAGGCGTAGGTCTTCAAACCGATTCCAGAAAAGAATTGGCCGTAGCGCAGTAAGCCGCCGTCGCCCTCACACTGCGCCACCGTGACGCCCGATAGGTCGAGGGGTGTGTACGCACCTTCCCGGCTGTTTTTCTCAAGAACGGCCGATGCGGTGTAGATCACTTCTCCGTCCGAGACCCCTTCGACGCAGAGCACGCCGTTACCGAGCATGGCTTCGGCAAGCACTCGACGAAGATTGCCCCTATACGCCTTGGCCTTGATACTGGTGACCTCAATCCTGCGACTCGAGACAACGCCGTTATTTCCTCTCTCCAGAAGGACGACGCCAGCCGGGTCGTACTGTTCCAATACAAACGGAGAGTGCGTCGTCAGGATCGACTGATTCATCTTTCCCTGGAGGAACTGGACGATGCGCCGCTGAGTGTGTGGCGGAATCGCGATCTCGGGTTCTTCCATCGCGAAGATCACATTCGACTTGAGTTCCGCAATGAACGTCAGCAACGAGAACACCATCGAATTGATGACGCCCGACCCCAGCCGCCAATACGGCACTGGGGTATTCGATCTCTCGGAGGCCCCGAATAGCGTGATCGACCGACGAAGGCTCTCGCGCGTAAGCGCGGACGGGTACAGGCGAAAGGTTCGGTCGTCAGCGGACAACCAGACGAACCGGCGGACTCGACCGTCGATCTCATTAAGGATCTCTCTGAGCTGCGGAATTGCATCGATGGCCGGATCCAACTCCTCCATCGAGGCAAGCGTCTGCTCCCACATGGCGGATCGATCATCGTCCTTGAGCTTCAGAATGATGTCGAGCAGGGAGCCTCGTTCCAGGCTGAGCGCTCTGGCCCCGGTCCTCAGCGCTCGCAGATAGATGAACCCGAATTGCCGCTTTGCCGCGCGCGTGACCCTTACCCGGCGTGCTTCGTCATCCACCGGCGGACTGGCGAAGTAGGTCTCAGCCCTGAATTCGTCCTCCTCAATATCATAGGCACCTTCGAACTTGACCCGAAGAGCCGGCACGACTTCGTCACCGTCGACATCTTCCGGAGCAGCCGTCTCATCCAGAAGCTCGTCGGTCGCTGTATTCCAATACTCGAGATGAATCCGGAACTTGGTGAGAACGTCCGTCGTCAGGTTGGTAAGCACGACTTCCAATTCGACAAGGATGGGAACTCCATCGTCGCCCAGGTAGCGGCGCTTAAAGAAGTCATGCTCGTCTATTGGGCTGCTTCGAGACAGGCGATCCGGCCCGAGCAAGAGATCCAAAGCCTCACAGAGGGTCGACTTTCCGACGCTGTTTCCGCCAATGATGACGGTGTGACCGGGGAAAAGGACTTCACCGTCGGCGACGCTGCGGAAGTTTGAGAGCTTGAGGCGACGTATCCTCATACATCATCCCCGGGTGGCCCGGCCGGCGCTGGAGGGTTGCCATATTCTACGGCAGAGCGGGTCACGATAGTGCCAACCTCACAAGGTATCGGTTCCCGATCAGGGACATGAAATGCTCTTCGATCCGGCGTGCGACAGACTGCGAATCCACGAGCAGGCCGAGTTCGATGTTTCGTTCCTGCGCCGCTTCCGTAAAATTGGCCGACGTCACGAGCGCTTGCCGACCGTCAATGACCACGCACTTGGCATGCATCGAACTGGCCGTGCGGCCTGCGGGTTCCAGCGACCGAGGATCGTAGTAGACGCGCGGCAGGCGATTGCCGGGCCATTCGTTGCGAACGAATTCGTTTGCGAAGCGCCGTAGGATGTCGCGGTCGATGGAAGTATTGCCATGCTGACGGCGGACATCGATGCACAAGGTTGCCTCAAGAGACTCGTCGTTGTCGAGCCGGTCGGCCAAGGCCTTGAACACGGATTTTCCCTGACGCACCGCGAAACCGACGGCCAACGCTCGCTCGCGCGCCTTGCCGAACAGTTGTCGCATGACGACGCTGGTATCGCGTGCGCTGCCGGTCGCATCCGGGCCGCTGACGACCACTTCGACGGGCAATGAGGAGCCGCCGGCCGATTGTGCGCCGGCGGCGAAGGCGCGAAGCAGGAGCGCGATGTGGGCGGACGGCATGTCTCTCGCGATGAGTTCCCCGACGTATTGCGCCAGCAGTGCGGCGTGATCGGCGGCAATGTGGTCGCGCAGAGACAGCGCACTCAAGGGCGGTGACAGAAGACCGGCCTCCAGCAGACCGGCCAGTCGGATGAGATCCTGACCGTCGGCCGCCGCCAACGCATCGAATTCCATCACGACCCGTGCTCGGAGAGATCGAAGAACGCGGCATCCCCGAGACCGACTGTCGGAACGACAAGCGCCCGGTCGAGGAAATCGTTGCGGTGCTCGCAGCTCGTCTCCGAGGTCAGCAGGCAACCGTGGCAGGCGGCTCCCTGCAACAAACGCCCCTCGAACTGCGAGTTTGGTCCATGTTCCGCGCACACCGGGTCGTTGGAGCACAATCGGCCGTCGTCGACGGCGCGACGAAGATGGGCGTCGAGGCGCCGGCCCGTTTCCACCAGCCCGCCCAGCGTCCCCTCGGAGTCCGACGATCCCGTGTAGATCAGGATGCCGTAACCGTCTTCACTGGCATAGACGCGTTCGCGCAAAGAGCTGGCCGGGTAGCCGCAATCGAGTGCGATCGAGGTCATCAGCATGTGCGAGAGGGAGTGGAGCATGACATAGGCCAGTCCGGGGAACCCGTCTTCGGGGCGATGGCGCTCGGCGGCCCATGCGCGCCAGCCCTCCAGAAGCCGGCGTCCGCGATCCTGGACGCCGGGTCGGGCGAGCCATTTCTCCATCGCCTCGGCCCTGAAGGAAAGAAAGATTCCCTCGCCACGATTCTCAACCGCGGGCAGCCAGGTGATGGTTTCGGCGAGCGAGGCCCTGGCCACATCCAGGTCGAGCTCCCCGTCCTTGTCCGGGCTGATCGCCTCGAAACGGGTGAACCCGAGCAGCGCCACGACTTCGCGCAGCCGGTGCACCAGCACCAGCTTGTCGATGGCCGCGAGCAGGAGATCCTGGTCTGGATCCCAGTCCACGCGCGCCAATGTTTCGGCAAAGAACCTGGAACGCGGATCGTCTTCGCCGATGAAGTTGTCGCCCTTGCCGAGTATCTCGAACTCGGCGGTCTTGACTGGAACGTCCTCCCGCTCTCCCTCGCCGTGTTGGCGGCGGTATTCGGCGAGCACGGTCTCGTCGTCGGTGTCGGCGAACGCGGCGGCGAGCTCCGGAAGCATCCGGAAGTTCTGCAGTGCGCCCAAATCGTCGGCCGCTTTCAGCCGGTCGTAGTGCGCCGAGACTTTCGCGGCCATCCCGGCGTCGAACTCCGGCAGCGAGATGACGCTCATCGTCTGCGGGAAATACGCGTTGCTCGCCGTGCGCACGAGCAGCCGATAGGGCTCGCCGCAGGCTTCCCGCGCGAATTGCCCGATCCACGGCCTCTTGCCCTCGCAGTGGCCGAGGGCGCCCGTGCCGGGGCCCGAGGCCTCGTAGAGCGAGCGCTCCTCGCCGCAGTCGCAAACGCCGAAGGTATCGCCGATGTCCGCGCCCGTGCCGCGTTCCTCGAGCCAGAGCGGGCGCTCGCATGTCCTCCCGCTCTGGTGGACGAACCGGCGCCAGTCCAGATCATCGATATGGCCGCGTCGGCAGCCGCAGACGAACCGTACAGGGACCACCGGCTTGCGCTTGCCGTCTTCGTCGCGGAACCGGCGTCTGTCCAGGTGGCCCCATCGAACCAGTCGGCGGCGGCGCCACTGCGGGTCGCGGGGCGAGGGTCTGGCGTCCTTCACGATGAACCAGGTCGGGAATATGCGTGCGCCGACGGGCGCGGTCTGTGGGGCGTTCTCCTCGTGGCGCGGCGGCGTCCAGAGCTCAAGCGAGGGGAGGTCCAGCAACCGCCGAAGCTTGGCGGCAAGACGCGGCTCGTCGACCTTCTCCCGCCGCAGGTGGGACCAGTCCTGAAGGCCGGAGACAATGATCGAGTGGTCGGGAAGGTCGATCATCGCTCCCGGCCCGTAGGTCGTGATCAACTGGCTCTGGCGAATTATGTTGTCGGCCATCGGGCGCCTACTGGATATCCTGACCTTCGGGGGTCTTGATGCCGAGCAGCACGCCCGGTTCGACGTCGCGCAACGAACGCGGCGCCCGGAATCGAAGCTGCGTGTCGTTGAGCACATCGCGGTCCGGGTCGATCATCTCGCGCAACAGGGGCGTGGACGTGCCGCTGTCTCGGCCCCGTGCATAGCCGAACGCCACCCCGCCCTGTCCGGCTTCGTGGGCGAGCCTCGCCCAATCGTCGACGAGGCTTTGGACGCGGTTTCCGACATGAGCGGCGAAGCCGTCGGGAAGTCCGTCGGCATGGTTGTGCGCCCGTTCGCCCACCGCCCGGGCCAGGGCGGCGGTCTCCGTGCCGTGGTTCTCGACGCTCCCCGCCGCCAGCATCGGGGTCAGCTCCGGGACGCCGAGCCTTGCCAGGGCAACCGTGACCGCCGGCAGGGCGCGGTCCATGGCGCGCGGGGAGAATGGGGTGACGCTGCTCGCCTCGACGCCGCGATAGAAGGACTCGTGCCAGACGGCGAATCGCTCGTAGTGCGAGCGGTCGCGCGGCTTGTGGATATTGAGAAGAGTCACGACCAGACCGGGCCGTGCGGGGTCGCGGCCGACCCGGCTTGTGGCCTGGATGTACTCGGCCGTGGTCTTCGGCTGACCGGAGACAAGCATCAGACCGAGCCGCGTAATGTCGAGACCGACGGAGATCATGTTCGTGGCCATAGCCACGTCCACATGGTCGCTGTCCGCGAAGCCGAGGGAGAGCCGACGCTTGGCTTCGGCGACATCGGCGGTCCCGACACGCGAGGTCAGCTCGACCGGCTCGAAAGCGATCTGTCGGTTGGCGAACAGCCCGTCTGCCTCGTCGAGGCGTTTGCGGTTGGCGTAGGTCAGGAGGCGGGAGCCGATCTCGTCCTCGACGATGCGCCGCGCGCTGCCCAGCTCGCGCAGGGCGTTGAAGTACGCGACGGCCGTCATGTACGGATCGGCGGGATTGATGCCGGCGCCCCTCGCCGCGGCGTCCCAGGCGGCCTGCGCCGCGGCAATCAGCGTGATCGTGCTTCGCAGGAAGATGACCTTCGGTCCCCGCCCCTGCGCGGCGATGCCGAGATAGAGCCGCGCGTTCGCTTGGTCTTCCGGGACCTGCCTGGCGAAGAACGAATCCCGCCGATCGATCCCGGGAGCGGGGAACACCGCCACCAACCGGCGGTCGAAAAGGGCGCGGATCTGCTTGGTCGCCAAGCGCACGGTCGCGGTCGATGCAATGATCTTTGGACGCACTTCCCCGCCGTCGATGGCGCGTCGGCAAAGATGGTCCACGGCCGTCTCGTACAGTCCCGCCATGGTGCCGAGGGGGCCCGAGATGAGATGCAGCTCGTCCTGGATGATGAGATCGGGCGGGCGCGGATCGTTCGGATCGCCGCCCCGGAAGAATCCCGCCGTCTCTCCGCTCCACGGCATGGCGGCGAACTTGTCGGCGGTCGCGATCATGAAGGCAGGCAGGCGTCCGTAGATGGGCTCGTCCACCGCGACGATCGGCAGGTGGCGCCTACGTCCCGCGAAGTCGCAGCGCCGGCTCGCACAGCACACCAGCAGGTTTGTCGGGCTGTCGGTATCGGGCGTGAGCCGGAAGGAATGTTTGCTGAACTTCGTGCCGCACCAGGGACACCGGTCCAGGGGCAACGGAGGGTCGCGGGACGTATCGCGGGCAAAACGCAGGGTCCGGGCGCGTGCGGTCTTGTCGGACGAATCGCCCTTCCGGCCCATGTGGTTGGGCGTCGCCGCGCGGCCCACCCAGAGCGCAATCTCGAACGGCCAGGCGCCGAGCCGGTCCGGCGCTGCCTCGCGTTCCAGCTCAAGGGCGCAGATCAGCGCCGCGGCACGCCCAAGCTGGTCAAGGGTCAGGAGCCGGAGCGTGTAGCGCATCAGCACCGAGAGGCCGCGATGCACGGGGTCGGGATCGCGCAGCCGGCGAAGGACCAGCGTGAACGCCGCCAGTCCGAGATAGGCTTCCGTCTTGCCGCCGCCGGTGGGGAAGAACAGGAGGTCGACAATCTCGCGCTCGACATGGGTGGGCTCGGCGATGCCGCGCAGGTTCATCAAAATGTAGGCGAGCTGAAAGGGGCGCCAAGCGGGCGGGTCTGCCGCCTTGGGCGCGATGCCCTCCTCCTGCGCCCTTCGCCGCCGGGCCGCCGCGGCCATGGCGCGGTTTGCGATGCGAAACGCGTCCAGCAGATCGGGATCGTCGAGCAGGTCGATGCCGGCCTGGATGCGACCCGCCGCACGGGTGGCCCGGCTCACCAGCTCGTCGGCGACCTCCCTTCGTCGGTCCGAGAAGGCTTGTGCGTGTTCGCTCTGGCATTCGATCCAGGCACGATAAGCGTCGACCAGCGGGGCCAGTGAGCGCTTGGCATCCGCCGCATCGTTCAGCGCGCCCAGCGCCTCCATGCCGAACTCGACACCGGGGATATGCGACGGTTCCACACGCTCCACCACGGCCCGGGGCATCCACTCGGTATGCACTAGGCGACATTCGCCATCGGTCGTTTCGGCGCGCACGGAAACGTTGTGGCCGACGGCGTATTCCGCCGCGTCCCGATAATGCAGGTCGGCGAGACGCTCGTCCCAGTCGTCGCTGTCGAGGCCGCGCGGATCGCGGCGCGGGACGAACGGCCCGTCCGCTTCCACGGTCATCTCGACCTGGAACGCGAAAGCGGTGTCCTGCACATCGTCGTCCTCAGCGGGCGACCTTCGATTGACGGCGAACAGGGAAACAGCGCGGATGTCGCGATTGCCTTCTATTCCTCGTACCCGCGTTGGCCGAACCAGGCAGGCAAGCTCGAGACCACCGCTCTCCGGCACGTCGAACCGAACCGGCGTTCCAACTTGAACCGACTCGAGATCGACATCGACGGTGGCTGCACGTGGTCGGCGGACCCAAGGCGCGAATCGGCGCCGGGCTGTCCCTGCGTCCGCTTCGCCGCCGGGTTCTTCGCTGACGTCTACGGCATCGCTTGCCGTTTCTTCTTCGGGTGTGTAGTCGCCCCAGGAAAGCGTGATACGGAGGCGTTTGGCGGCCGCGTCCACCAAAGCGCTGAGCCCCATGGACGAGGGCAGAAAGACGCGCTTGCTGCTGCCCCGCTCCGGCGCGCTTGCGTCGGTGGTGGCCTGTGTCGGCTCGGACGGCTCGTCGAGCTCTTCTTCAGCGTCCTGCGCCCGTTGCGCGTCCGGCGCGCCCGTCGGCGCCAGGAAGCCGGTCAGGTACCAGCGGACTGGCGCATGTGGCAGGCGCTCGTGCTGAAGAGCCTCGTCTCGCGGGCGCGGTCCGATCAGGTCGAGCCGCAACGCCTCCACCAGATAGTCGCGGACGGAGGCACTGTCGCCGAAGGTGGGGGTAGGGGCCGAGCTCATGAGGCGGCCCTGAAATTCCCGACCCGAAGGCGAACATCGCTTCCGGCCATCCGTTTCTCGGCCGCGCGCTCGGCGTTCAAGGCCAGAAGACGCGCGAGCACCTCGTTGCGGACTTCATCAGGCCAGCGGTAGCGCCAGGGCTTCTTCTTCCTGCCCCGGGTCTCGTCGCCGATTGCGTAGTCGAGCAGAAATTCGCAGTCGGTCGGGATGTCGTCCCAGCCGTAGACGTGGAGGACGGCACGGTCCATCGCCGCATGAAGCCTGCGCAGCTCAGCTATCCGTGCGTCACGCTCGTCGGGATCGTGGAAGCGGTTGTAGGTCTTGGTGAGGCCCTCGTCGTTCTCGACCATCAACGCGGCGCGGAAGTCGTAGTACGTTCTGCCGGCGGCTTCGATGTCGGGGTGGGTCTCCCAGCCTTCGGGGAAGGGGAAGGACTCGAAGCAGTCGGATGGGGTGTAGCGCAGATCGTCCTTCATCGACGAGCCGAAGAAGCGCGCCCAGATCTCGTGGGGGCGGGACTGGAGGGCGGAGAAGGCGGCGGAGGTGTTGAAGGGGAAGACGATGCAGGAGTCGCTATATACCGCTCCGGCGGGGAGAAATGTGAACCCGGCATGTTGACCATAACGAGAGATCACCAACACCCGATCCAGCCCATCGATGGCGGCATGCAGCCCCTGACGATAGGCCAGGAAACGCCACCAACGCTTTGCAGCGTCGCGGTTGATGCTGTTCTTCTGCGGTAGTGCAGCCCGCTGAGGCTTCACCCTCTCCTCGACAATCGCCAATAGCTCCGGCCAATCCGCCGCCACCGGTTCCGGGTAGTCCAGCGGCACGATTCCACCGCGCAGCCAGTCTCGGCGCTGATCATCGGTCGCTTCCCGCCATGTCGCGCCGAGGCCCTCCCGGCGCAGCGGCCAGTCGCGAAAGTTGATGACGTAACGATGGTGTGCATGGGTGGGGCTGGTGTTGACCTCCTCGCCGCCGATGTAGGGGAAGATGACATCGCGGTTGCGCGGGTCTTCCTCGACCAGTCGCCGCATCTCGACGAGCGGCGTGGCGACACCCTTCCTGTCGGTGTCGTCGAAGGTGAAGCCCATGCCGAGAACATAGCTGCCCACGAAGCTCTTGCCGGCGTTCGCCTTGAGCCTTTCCGGGTCGTCATGACCGCCGTCATGGAACAGGAACGCGGAGATGGTTTCCACGTCCCGCCCATCCAGCGTTCGCGGACCGGACCGGGCTCCCTTGGCGATATGAATCACGCTCACCACCACGGCTGCCTCGCCGGGCCACTTGAGCCGACGCCGGGCACGGTAGATGTGGCCGCCGTTCATGCAAATCCAGCGCAGGCCGGTCGAACGTGTATCTCCCTGTCCGATGGTGTTCGTGGCAATGAGTCCGAGCGTGCCACCCTCCCGCAAGAGGTTGAACGCCCGGCGGAAGAAATGTGCCACGAGGTCGGAGTTGCCGTGGCTTTCGGCGTGAAGCTGCTTGAGCCAGTCGGGATAGGCGGCGGCGTTTGCAGCCGCGACTGTATTCTTGCCGGCGAATGGCGGATTACCCACGACCGCATCGAAACCCGGGTTCTCGCGTCCGAAGACCTCGGGAAACTCCAGCTCCCAGTGAAAGGGTTCGACCGGCAGTCTCGTCGCCGCGCCCGACGCGGCTGCGGCTTGGCCCGCTTCAAGCAGCAGACCCGCAAATGTGAGTCGCTTGCTCTCACGCTCCTTCGGTTTCCCTCCTTCAAAGAACGCTGTCAACACCAGGTCGGCGACCCCGCGAACGTTCCCGAGTTCGCGGTCGGCTTCGTCCAGAAGTTCACGCAGTTCGTGCTCGGGGGTCCCGTCGCCGAGTTCGCGGATCAACTGGCGCAATTCTGAAACCTGCGCCACATGCCTCTGGACCTCCGGTGTCTCTGTACCGAACTGAAAGCGCGGCGCCTCCGCATCCCAATGGAAACCCTCGATCTGCTTGCGGGTCAGGCCGACCAGAGAGTCGCCGTGCCGCAGGGCGTGGTCGATGAACGTGAATTCATGGTCCCGCGCAAGGGTCACCAGCCACAGCGAGAGCCGCGCGAGGTCGATGGCCATGGGATTCCGGTCGACGCCGTAGAGGCACTGCTGGGCGACCAGACGCCGGGCGTGAAGCAGCTCGTCCTCATCGGCGGGCAACTGCGGCGGCCCGCCATGCAGGCCCCAGGCTTCGACCAGCCGCGCCGAGAGTTGGCGGCACGCCTCGACGAGAAAGGCGCCCGATCCCGTCGCCGGGTCGAGCACCTTGAGGTCGAGAATGTCCTCGGGTCGGGAGTCAGGCCCTAGGCGTTCGACTATTGGCCGCAGGGCTTCGGAAACGATTGGTTCGGTCAGCGAGCGTGGCGTGTAGTGGCTTCCGGACCGTCGGCGCTCGTCCGTGGGCTGAAGAACGGGCATTCCACCGGGCACGATGTCAGGCGTCGCATCGTGATCGATGGCTCGGTCGAGAGCGGCGACGATGTCGTCGACCGTGGATGCGCCGCGGAGCGCGGCGGCGGCGGCGCCCGTCAGCTTCCGGTCCGTCCGATCCTGAAGCGACTTCACGCGCTTGCCGCCTTCCATTTCGAGCAGGGTACCGACGTCGACGATGACCGCAGCGCCGGTCCGTTTCGACGACGCCACCGCGATGGACCGCCCGGTCGTCAGCTCAACGCGGAAGCCCATGACGGCCTCGTAGACCGAGCCGATCTGCTCGACGTCGAGGGTGCGGTAGGACAGGCGCTCGCCGTCCAGCACCACGAGGGACCGCAGCACATTCCAGACGGTCGCGTCGGGGACCATGGGGATCGCCGGGTCGTCGTCCGGTTCGCGTCCTTCGAGAAAGGGAAACCGGTCCGGATTGAACAGCGTGCCCTTACGCGCGACGAAAGAGAGCCCGGCGTGTCCGCCGCCGCCATGAATCAGACGGAACAACGCCAGCAGCTGCGCCCAGGCGCCGAAGCGCTGGTCCATGGTATCGGGCCACGCCGCCGCATCGGAGCGTAGCCGGGCGAACAGACCGCCGAGGGAATAGTGCTGCTGGTAGACGGGATGGGCGGGCATGAGACCTCGGTCTTCGGCGTAGAGCACGAAGACCAGCCGCATCAGCGTCGCGATCAATCCGCCGTAAAGGCGATCGGGATCGCGCCGCGCCAGCTCGGTGATCGTCCCAGCGCCGCGCCTGTCCGCCGTGACGAAGCCGCGCAGCAATTCGTGGAGCGCTGCAAGCACCTGCCGGGACAGTCTCGTGGAAACCTCGGCCTGCGCCTCGCGGCTCCTCGCCAGAAGTGCTGGCAGTCGAGCCTCGGCGTCGCCGCCGAAAAGCGCCTCTGCCGACAGCAGCATGTCGAACGCGGCCAGGATGGGCCGGCCCGCCGGCAGCGCCATCTGGGCGAACTCGAAGGTGATATGCCCGGACGACTCGCCTCGCGGCGCATGGATCAGGCGGATTTGCTCGTCGGTGCAGAGCAGGCCCGTTGGAACGCCGGTTTCCCGCAGCAGCCGTTCGAATCGGGCATGACGGCTCGCATTCCAGCCGGCGCCGTCGTCGTGCGGCTGGTCGAAATCGGCGCCTTCGTCCTCCACCCGGACGAGCATCGTCCATGCCGGGTCTGTGTCCTGGTCGCCCGGTACCGCCCAGGTGGGTGCGAGCACAGCTTGCAACTCCGGCAGGGAAATCTCGAGCGTCTCCCGATGACTGGTCGCATTCACGAGGTCATCGTCCTCCCAGCCCAACCAGTCCACGAACACTCTGCGCAGGTCGGGCGCACGCCAGTGGGCCGTGGTGCCAGTCCCATCCTCCTCAAGCAGTTCGCGAAAGTCCCGCTGTCGCCCCGAGATGTTGCGGTCGGGGACCACCTGGGCGTCGACCATGACCGTCGGCGCGACCACGAGGCCCACGGGCTGAACGAAGCCCAGCCATTCCTGGTGGGCGAAGATCAGGCTGCGGCGTTCGTGATCCGCCACGATCAGCCCGTCCGCGGCCAGAGGTAGACGAGGCCGAGCGGGTCGACGCGGACGGCGCGCACCCGGTACGCATCGGCGATTCGGGCCGGCTCGGTCTCGAGTTCGGTCTCGATGGCTTTGAGGCGCCGCGTCCAGGCGCGGCGGTCAGCTTCGCGCTGGCGCCGTTCGGCCTCGTCGAAGTCGAGCGTCATCTGCCCGTCGTCCTTGCCGGCTGCTTCAGCGATACGATTTCGCTGGCGTTCGAGCAGCTCGGTCATGCCGCGCTGTTCGATTTTCGACCGTTCGGCAAGCCGTGTCTTTGCAAGCTCCGCGAATTCGTCAGCGCGGCGTTGCAGATGCGGCAGCAGATCCGCGATATCGGTTTGCGCCGACACGGCGAGACGTTTCCGGACCTGATCCGGAACACTACCTTGCCCGGCGTCGTCGAGCGCCGTCTGCAGGGAAGCCAGTGTCGTCTGCTCGCCTGCCCGGCCGTAAGGCGTGAGCGCGCCCTGTCGCCGCACGGGATCGATCCAGCGTGCCGTCACCGGCACGATCTCCTCGTGCAGGCGCGCCGCGCGCGGTCCATAAACGGCGAGCCGGCCGAGCAGCACAACGCGCGGGATCGCATCGGGGGCGACGGTCAGACAGGCCTTGGACAGGTCGTGGTGGATCAGGCCCTGCGCGGTGAACCGGCCGAGCAGGCGCCGGGCCACACGGTGATCGAGATGCAGGTGCACGGCGTTCTCGCCGAGACGTCCGGTGTCTTCGAAGGCCACGGGCCGGATGGCCGCCCGACGGCGCCACTTCCCGAGGCTCTCGCCTCCTTGCCTGCGTGCGCGCAACGAATCGAGTGCCGCGGTCCAGCCGGGATCGCTCGCAATCGCGTGGTCTGCAGCGGGAAATACGAAGCGGCACGGAGTGTCCGGCTCCCGCTTCTTCTCCCCATCGGCCTCGACGATTGCGGGAGCGCCGGCGAGTCTCAGGCTCATCGACAGGGTCTGGCGGAGCTGCGGCGCGGTGAGGCCAATATGGGTGCGCGACCGCTCCAGGCGGGTGCGCAGGCCATCCACTTCCTCGCGCAGCCTGTCCTGGTGAAGACGCGCGTCCTCAAGCTCGTCCTCGACGGTTCGCCGCCGTTCTCCGGCCGACAGGTCCCGGATGGAGGCCGCGAGACCGTCGATCCCGTCACGGCGCATGCCTTCCTTGCCGATGGTCCGGGCAACACGCGCTTCAAGCACCTTCGCGGCGCTGCCGAGCTCCTCGCGAATGCGCTCCACCTTGTCCACCAGCACTCGCAGGACACGATCCTCCGGGCGTTGGACGAAGGCGAAGTAACGGCAGAACACCTCGTCGGCGGGCTGCAGCTTGCGGTCGATGCGGCCGTTGCGCTGATCGAGACGGCTCGGGTTCCAGGGCAGGTCGAAGTGAAACAGATCATGACAGTGGCGTTGGAGATTGAGGCCCTCCCGCGCCGCGTCGGTGGCGATAAGAATGCGCAGCGGGTGGTCGCCCGGCTCGGCGTTGAAGGCGTGCTTGATGTCTTCCCGCCTGTGCCGGGAGGTCGTCCCCGTGAAGGTCGCGATCCGTTCGTGCGCCTTGTCGGAATGCACGATGGCCTCGTTCAGGCAGCGCTCCAGCCAGCGGCGTGTATCCTCGTATTCGGTGAAGACGAGGAGGCGGCGGTCGTTCCAGTGCGGAGGCGAGGCCTCGAGCGCTGACAGAACCGGGCACATGTTGGCGTCGATCCACTCGACGATCCTGCGCACGCGCGGATCGGCGTCGTAGCGGCTTGCCTCGGCGATCTCGCGCATCTCGTCGACGAGAGCGAGTTCGCGCATCAACGCCGTGCGTGTTTCCGCACATCGGCCGTCGGTCGATGCCGATGTTGCCGCCGTCATCAGCTCGGCGAAGTCGAGTTCCGAAGGATCGGATCGTTCCGGATCATCGGGCATGTCGGCTTCGGCATCGGTACCGCCGTCATGATCGGTCGTGTCGACGCTCCCGTCGTTCGCTTCCTCGCCGACAGTCAGCCGTGCGAGATCGGCCTGCAATTCGGCGGAAACCGCGATGGCCTCCGTGGCTCGCTCCAGCGCGCGTTCCACACTCTTGCGATGTACCGCAAGCGTTTTCGCGAAGGCCTCGATGGACGACAGCAGGCGTTTTTGCAGCCCGCCGATCACCAGCGCGCCCGCGGCCTGCCTTGATCGTGTCTCGTCCTTCAGACGCTTCTCTCGCTCAAGCCGGTAGGAATCCAGCATCTTCGGCAGCACGAGTTCGGGCGCGTCGGGCAGCAGTCCGTCGATTTCGACCGGGGCCACGATGCGCTTCGGAAACCCGCCTTCGATCTCCCGGATATCGGACTTGAGGCGGCGGACCAGCACCTCATCGAGCTGTCCCTTGAGGACGCTGACCCCACGGCAGAAGCGTTGCGGATCGAGAATTTCGAGCAGCGCGGAGAAGCTGTTCGAATGCCCGTTATGCGGCGTCGCGGAGAGGAACAGGCGATGCTCGAAACGGGGCGCAAGATCGCGGACGGCACGGGTGATCTGGGAATCGATCGCGTAGCGCGCACCGCTCGAGGGCGCGGCGTTGTGCGCCTCGTCCAGGATCAGCAGGGTCTGCGGCGCGAACTCTCCGAGCCAGTCGCGCAGGCCCGAGGCATAGGTCTCGTCGATGAGCAGGCGATGGGAGATCAGGAAGCGGGAGTGGGTGGTCCAGGGATTGACCGAAAATCCGCGCTCGCGGCGCATCCGAGTCACATGCCCCCGATCGAGAATGGTGAACGTGAGGCCGAAACGGGCCTCCATCTCGTCCTGCCATTGATCGAGCATCGCGGGCGGGCATGCGACCACAATCCGCTCGATGCGGCGGCGCAACAGCAGTTCGCGCGCGATGAGCCCGGCCTCGATGGTCTTGCCGAGCCCGACGTCGTCGGCGATGAACAGGTTGACGCGCGGCAGCCGAAGCGCCTTGCGCAGCGGGTCGAGCTGGTAGGCGTCGATGCGGATGCCGGCGCGGAAGGGCGCCTGAAAGAGATTGGGGTCGGTCGCGGTCACGCAGTTCCACGACAGGGTGCGGAGATAGGCCGCGAACAGCGCCGGGTCGTCGAAGCCCTTGTCCGCCACGGCGGACCAGCCGCCGTCCTCCAGGATGCGGGCGTCGATCTCGTGTTCCCACAACACCGCCAGCGGCTCGCCCTGCGCGTCGTCGTCAAGGCACGACAGATCGACAAGCATGGCTTCATCGGGTGACGGCGGCGGCGTCACGTTCTCGACGAGGTAACGGCGTTGGCGGACCAGGGCGATGCGTCCGGGTTCGGGAGAGAGCGCCGTCATGCCTTCGTCTCGTTAGCCCGAACCTCGAGCAGGGCGCATCGTTCCATCAACATGTCGAACGACTCGTTGTCGTCGAGCAGCATGCCGTCGGCCAGCATTCTCGTGTAATCGTTGGAGAGGACGGCGAATCCGGCGCCTTCGGGAACGAGCTGAAGGTATCCCGAGACTGCCGCCTCATAGTCGATCCGTACGCCGCAGGCGTCGTTCTCGGCGAAGAACATCGCCTTGTGGCGGGCGACCGACAGCGCGAGGGCGCGGTCGGCGAACGCTTTTGCCGTGATCCCGGCCTCGTCGAGGCGCGCAAGATCATGCCAGTGCCTCGACAGACGCTCCCCGCGCCGGCGCTCCTGGCGGCAGAAGACATGGATGGCGGTCGCTTTTTCCCAGAAGGTCCGCTCCGCCAGCATGACGGTGGGGTGTGCTTCGGGAAACGCGAGACCGGGAAGATAGGCGGCCGCGTCGCACACAACGGGCCGATTTGCGTGAGGCTCGCCCGTCGATCGGGCGCCGAACTCGACGATGATTTCCGGGGCGACAAAGCCGCTTGTCTCGAGCAACGGTTCATACGCGACGTAGAGACGCTCCGCTTCCACTCCGCACCTCGCCACGAATCCGGCGTCGGAGAGACCTTCTTCGACAATGGGGCAGGCCTCGTCCCGGACCCATTGTGCGAGGCGGGCACGGATGGCTCGCGTCCAGCGCTTCTCCTGGCTGCGCGTGGGCGGAAGCGCTTCGTCGCCGGCGCCGGAAACCATATCCGGCGCAAACGCCCGGATATCGTAGGTAATGTCGAGGTCTTCGGAGAATCGGCGGATCGCGCGCCACACCTTCGACAGCGACGTGCCGCCCTTGAAGGTCAGGTGTTCGGCGAACGGCGCGTCGAACAAAACGCCGAGCGTTGCGACGACCCAGACGTCCTTTTCCAGAAGATGCGCCTTGTGGCCGCCGCTTCGCTCCGCCACCTCGAGGGCGTCGCGCCTGTCGTCGGGCGAGAGGTTCTGGAATCCCCGCTCAGCCATGCGCAAGGCGCGCGCTCACCGGCTCCGCCATCCAGATCGGCATGGTGGCCCGCGCGGCTGCAAGCTCTTCCCGATCCGCCTCGGAGAGCGTCTTCAGAACCGCTTCGAGGCCATCCTCGATCTCTTCGGGACCGAGCCATGCGAGGGCGCGGATGACGTCGCCCGCCTTTCGGTGCGGCGCCGCCAGCTGCCAGCGCGGCGCGTGACGCAGCTCGACAATGGACGAGCCGAAGTGCAGCCGTCGGTTGGGACCGGAGGTGAGGTAGACCGCACGGACCGGATTCTGCGTGGTGAGGCGCAGGCAATTGGCCGCGGCGCCGCCGCACGGCACGATCGTTTCGCCCCACATCTGCGACAGCGCGGCGATCGCCTTGGCGACCCGGGGCGCCCGAACGCCGAAGCGGGTCTCGATCGGGCGCATGTAGACGCCCTGGCAGATCCGCATGAGGTGGCCCGAGCGCGCGAGGCGCGACAACGCCTGGTCGACGGCCGCCCGGTTGCCGAGGTGCAGCAGGGCAGCCGGACACAGCGGCGTGGCCTCCGGAAGCGCCGTGGCGTGCTCCATGATGCGACGGGAAAGGCCGCGCATGATCTCGGCTCCAACTCAATCTGTCAGAAATCTAGCGGCAGGACTATCGTGATTCAACGCCGGAGATAAAGAAAATCCGCCAGCATGGGGGTGGACACGAAAGCTGCGCCGCGTGCGTTGTGGCATCGCCCGGGACAACCGGGAAGGGTCCTCCCGCCTACTCGGAACCTGGCTTCGAATCGGTTTGCGGCGGTGGCGCGTTCGGAGACGGCGAAGGATTGACGGCCGATTCGGGCACCAATGACGAAACGAACTGCAGAATTTCGTCGACCTCATCCTTGCGTCCGTCTGCAATGAGACCGCGCCGAAGGACCTGGGCAGCGAACAACGCGGCCTTCGCGACCTGGATATCGAGCTCGGTGCGCGGCCATTCGCGCCGGTCGAGGGCCTCCATGACGAGCTCGACCACGAGCCGGTTGGCGGAAACCTCGCGTTCCTTGGCGATCTTTTCGATGCGCTCCCACTGCTCCGGCGTGACCCGGATGGTCCTCGTCAACGTCTCCGCCATCGGCTGATCCATCCTCCTCGGCAAGATTCGATCACGGTACGGTACGACAGCTTCGCCGGGATTCGTAGCGATCGGTGCATCGACAGACTTGGCTCGGTGCGATTGGGGCGATCCAAGACGCCTTCGGTGTTGTAGTCAGATTGAGCGCCGTCAACAGCGAGCGCAACCGGGCGCGCAGTCAGATTGAGTGCTCCATAGGAAGTCTCCTCGACCGACGCGCATGCTCCGTGACACGCCGTGCGCCCGATCGGGCGCACGGCTCGCAAGGCGTTGATTCGACGGGTAAATTCCAGCACTCAAACTGAGTGCTCCGCGCTACCGATCGCTGACAACTTTTCCCGGCAAGCGCCTGTCGCCTCATGTCGTTGAAAACGCAGGAGATATATGACAGGCGCGCGCTTGGCGCTCCCCGCAGCCTGCTGCGTGGGGTGTGAGAACCAAGGCCGCCCCGGCGGTCGGGACGGCCGAATCGGCAGCATTGATGTTTGGGGAATCGATGCCGGGGGACCCGGCGGAGGGGAGCCGCTGCGGCGCGTGAGCGGGCGGCGGTGCGGCCGGAGCCGCAGGCAGTCGTGCGCAGCACGCTGCCGGAGGCTCGGGCGGAAGTGTCCACACTGGTGCGGACACGACTGCACGGCGTAGTGCGGTGCGCGGTGCGCGGCGAAGCGGGCACCGGCGACGCACGGAGTGCTGCCGCGACGGTCCGAGGGGATGCCCGCAGCCGGCCAGGGCGAGCGAGGCGAGCACGGCGCGCAATGCCGTCGCGAGGAGCATACGGCGGTCGAGCGACCGATGCCGTCGATGATGACGACGACGGTGGCGGACCGGCAACGGCGGGGAGCGGAGCGAGCCGCCGGGCAAGCGGAGCGCGCAGCGACCGAAGGGAGTGGAGGCGCGAGGGATACCCGCCCGCAGGGCCGAGACTGCGCAGCGGGCTCGGCAGGGTAGCCCGGTCGCGAAGCGACGCGCCCAGATTCACCTTACCGTCCGGCACACCGGTCAGCATCTTCGGCACCAGCGGAATGACCAGCACCGGCAGCAGCATCCTCGTCACCATCGACCGCAGCGCCGGCATCGTCGTCGGCGACACCGGCACGATGCGGGGCAACATCATCGTCGTCTGGCGAGCGGTCTGCGGGGAAGGAGCGGCGGAGCCGCCGCGGAGCGCGGCGCCGCAGGCGACGCGCGAAGCGAAGGCGGGTGGCGGTCGCGGTGTCCGACCAAAAAGGGGGACCGCGCCGCCGGAGTGGCGACGCGGCCCGTGGTGGCGATGCGGTTCAGGCGGCGACGCGCTGGACCGGGATGCCGAGCGCGACAGCCTTGTCGACGAGGTTGTCGGTGATGCCGGAGCCGGGGAAGGCGATGACGCCCTTCGGCAGGAGGTTGAGCAGCGCGTCGTTGCGCCGGAACGGTGCGGCCCGTCCGTGTGCGTTCCAGTCGGGCTTGCACACCACCTGGTGGACGCCGTTGCGCTCGGCCCACTGCGCGGCGATGCGCTCGACGCCGGGTCCGCCGCCGTGCACGAGGATGATGTCCGCGTACTTCGCCTTCGCCTTGTCGAGGCGCGCGATGACGGCGCCGGCGTCCGAGACGTGCTTCCCGCCCGCGATGGCGACCAGCGTTCCCTGGGGCAGGTGCGCGCGGGTCTCGCGGTCCTTTCTCGCCCGCAGGAAGTCGCGGGCGTCGATGGCGGCCGAGGTGAGCTTCCCGGTTTGGGAGACGTTGCTGCCGCGTCGCGGGCGCCAGGTGTCGCCGGTCTCGGCGCGGTAGGCGTCGGCGGCTGCGTCGCGCATCTTCTCGAACGCATCGCGCCGGTCGCCGAGGTTCTGCGCGCGGTCGGTGACGAGTTCCAGCTCGCGGGACTTGATTTCCGTTCCGTCCTGCTCGCGCTGGAGGTTGCGGAGCTCGGGGCTGAGCCGGTCGACGCTGCGGTCGAGCCTGCGCACCTGGGCGTCGAAGGTGTTGACGAAGCCCCAGAGCAGGCTCTCGCGCTCGTCTGCGAGCTGGAAGCCGTCGGGTCCGACGCCCTCGGCGATGATGCGGAACGCTTCGCTCACGGCGTCGAGCGCGTCGTCTTCGTCCCAGACCTCCCTGGGGTCGAACTCGTCGCGCTCGGGGGTTGCGCCGAAGAGCTGCGCGTTCTCGCAAACGGTAGCGGTGACTGACTGGGACTGAGAGTTGTCGATATCGAACATGGTGATCTCCTTCGATCGCTGAAGTGAAGAGCCTTGTGGCCCGTGACCGCCGGGGCGTACGTCTCCCGACGTTGGCCTATTGGTTCACGCGCGCGCAGGGGAGCCACCGGGGCCGCAGGGCATGGCCCATCGGTGTGCGCGAGTGGTGCGGGCGCAGGGAGCGAAGCGACTGAGCCACGGTCGCGCGCGCCGATGGGCCTAGGCGCGCGAGCGCCGTTGCCCTGCGAGTCCCGGCCGCAACGGAGCGCAAGCGGAGTGGAGGACCCCGCCGGAGGCGGGGTTGGCGCACTGAGCACGTGTGGGACAATGGGCCTACGTCGGGAGGAGTGCCCAATTCCCCCCCCCCCCCCAACGCCGCTTCTGGCAAGCGGAGCGCGCAGCGAGCTTGCGAGCGGAGGCGCGAGGGATACCCGCCCGAAGGGCCGAGACCGCGCAGCGGGCTCGGCAGGGTAGCCCGGTCGCGAAGCGACGCGCCCAATCCTTTCCCTTGCATGCCGCACCGCCCGCCGAGCATCGGATGAAGAAGGGAAGCCACCGCCCTCACGCCGCATCGGTGCTGTAGCGGTCCTCGTCGGAGGACGCGAGGATGGTCTGCGCGGGGACGGTGTCGCGCAGCACGATGATGTCGTCGCCCACGCGTTCCTTGACGGCCTCGTAGAACGCGGTCCAGGCGCCGTCCTTGTCCTTGTGCGCGGAGAGCACGTCACCGGAAACCGACAGGTCCGTCGCGAGCGCGTAGAACACCGTGGCGTCGACCGCGAGGACCTCGTAACGCGCCGGGACGTCGGGGTCGCTCTGCCAGAGCGTGGCGCCGGTGTGGCGGTCGAGGACGACGGTCTTGAGCTCGGGGTGTTCGCGGACCCTGCGCCGGGCCTCGTCCCAGGCGGCGCGCTTGTCGTCGATGCGCGCCGGCGGGTCGAAGAGGTCAATCCAGTCCTCGTCGATGGTGCGGATGACGTAGCGGGGCGCCATCCGGATGGTGCTCGGGTTCGCGGCGGCGTTCATGGACTCTCCCTCCTGTCTCCATGTGGGCTTGCCCACCCTCGTGCTCTCCTCTTCCTCCCGCGAAGCGCAAGCGGGACGCGGTCAGCGCACGCGCCCGGCGAGCGCGGCGGAATCGAGCGCCGTGCCGTCGCGACGCGCGGCGCGGATGCCCTCCAGCATCCGGCCGAGCCGGTTGGCGCCGCCGCCGTCGCGGCCGATGCCCCAGAAGGGGTCGCGGTGCGCGCCCCAGGGCGTGGTGTGGCGGAGCGCGCGCTCACCGGTGGCGAGCAGCCGCGCGGTGTCGGGGCGCTGCGGAGCGAAGCGGAGCAGCAGCCCTGCGGCCATGCGCGCGAGCTTCGCGTCGTCCCAGTCGTCGCGGCAGCGCACGGCGCGCCCGAGGCGTTGCGCCTCGCGCGCCGTCGCCGCGCGGCGGATGCGCTCGGCCGCCGCCGGGTCGGCGGCCTTGCCGGCCTGGTACCAGTGCTCGACGCTCGGCCAGAGCGCGCCGCCGGGTCCGGCGAAGCCGGCGGCGGCGAAGTTCGAGAGCCACCCCCACTGCGGGCAGCGCGACCGGAACAGAATGGGCTGGTCGCAAGCGGCACGGGCGCGAAGCTCGGCGGCGGCCCAGGCCGCCGCGCGGGCGAGCACCGTGCCGTGACACGGCTTCGGATGGCGCCAGCACGCATAGACGCACCCGTCGATGGCGGCGAGATCCGCGAGGGCGATTGCGCCCGAGCGGATCTGGCGCCAGAGATATGCGCGGTAGCGCGCAATCACCTCGTCCCTTGTTCCGTCTCTTCCCACGACAAACGGGTTGCCCCAGCGGGTGCGGCGGTCGATGCGCACCGCGCCGCGCGCGACGGCATCGGGCTCGTGCTTCAGATTGACGATGCGGGCCATGCTCCCTCTCCCTTCACTGCTCTCGCCCTCAGCCAGGCGAACACTCCCACTCGCACGAGCCGGTGCGGAGCGGAACGCGGAGCAACGGCGAGAGACGCGCGGCGAGCGCGTCGCGGCCGAGTGCAACGAGGTCGTCGTTGAAGTCGTCGCCTTCGGGCACGAGACACAGGGCGGCGACGCGAGCCCGCGCGCAGCGCCGGGCGAGGCGCATCGCCGCCCGCTCCCCTTCCTCGTCGTTGTCGCGCGCGATGAGGAGCCGCGTCAGCCCAGGCGGAGGCGCGAACGCGCCGAGGCTTCCGGCGGAGAGCGCGGCGGCGGCCTTCACTTCGGGCACCGCGGTGACGACCGACAGCACGGTCTCGATGCCCTCGCCGACGAGCAGCGTCGCGTCGGGGCGGCCGAAGCGCACGGCGCGTCCGTAGACGCGCCCGAGCGCCTTGCGAGGCGACGCGACGCCCGCCTTGGCGGGCGAGCGGGGGTCGAGCCAGGTGCGCTGCACGCCGGTGACAGCGCCGTCGTCGCCGGTCACGGCGGCGACCAGCGCCGGCAGGCGCCGGACGGACGAGCTTTCGCGGTAGCGAAGCTCGGGGTGGAAGCGCAAGCAGGAGAAGCGGCAGCGCGCGAGCCCCCGGGCGCGCAGATACGATTCCGCATGCGTGCCGTCGATGGCGCGGCAACGCGCCCAGAGACGGCGCGCGGCTTGCGTCGCGTCGTAGGAATCGCCTGGGCCCTCGCCCGCGGCCGGCGCAGCCGGCAGGGCGAGGAAGGCGCGGGCCTCGTCGAGCGCCGCGCGAAGCGTCGGCGCGTTGACGCGGTGGCGGATGAGGTCGAGGAGGTCGCCATGGGTGCCTTCGGCCGCATCGGTCCATTTCCCCGGCGTGCCGGGGCCGCGGAGGCGGACATAGAGCGAGCGCCCGCGGGCGCCGTCGAGGTCGCCCGCGACCCAGTAGCGGCCCTGGCGCCGGCCGTGCGGCAGGTACTGCCGGCACACGGCCTCGGCGCGAAGGCTGAGCGCGGCGGCGATGGCGGGCGCGTTCACGGCGCGGCTCCGGCGGGTGTGAAGCACGAATGGGACATGGTGGGACTCCTCCGGCGGTGGACGGGACGCCCCGATACCGGCCGGGCCTCCGCCTCCTGCCGGCGCCGGAGGGCGAGCGCGACGCGCGGGCGCGAGGCCCGAACGGGGACGGACTCGGGGACGGCAGCACGACAAAGGGGGCGACGCGCATGCGTCGCCCCCGTCGGGTCTGCCTTCACTCGTAGTGCGGCCGCGTCGCGGGGAAGTCCGCGCCGGCGTGCGGCTCGATGCGAAGCACCGGCCATCCGGTGCAGGGCACCGAGTCGGTCGGGTGAAGGCCCTGCCGGCGGTCGGCGAGCCAGTTCGCTTTCGCGGCGCGCGTCGCCGTCGCCTCGTCCACGGTGCCGAAGGCGCCGTGGCAGGCGACGAAGCGGGCGGTGTCGTACCACCACCCGCCTTCCTCCAGCCCGCCGCAGGCGCGGTTCGTGAGGTACTCGTTGAGGCGAAACGGCCCGTCAGGCGCCGGGTGCTCGCCATTGGCGCTCGCGCAGACGGGGCGATTCGGGACTTCGCTCATGTCTCGGTCTCCTTGCACGGTGGGGGGCGGGACTCCCTCGATGCAAGTCCCGTTCACCCTCTCGCCGCGCGCCTCCTGCACCGGGGCTACGCTGTCAGCGTTCGGAACGTCGCGGAGACGCGCGTCGCGGTCTCGCGCGCGCTATCGGCGCGGTCGATGCCATGCATGTACGTCCAGCGCGCATGACCTGCGAGCACCAGCACCGAGCGGCGCGGGAGCACCGCGACCTCGTCGCCGGGCATGGCTCCGGCGGCGTAGGGTCGAGTCGCGCGCGGGCGGAACCGCATCGGCCAGTCGGCGCCGAGCGAGAGCGACGCCACCACGCCACCGAAATCGCGGTGGTCGGCGTGCATGCCGATGCCCTGGCCGGGGCGGTACTCGTTGACGATGCACTGCACCGGGAGCGCGCCGTCGAAGTGCGGCCGGAGCCTTTGGGCCATCGCGGTGGCCCAGCGGGGGAAGGCCCGCGCGGGCTCGCGCGAGCCGCCGCCCCGGTACGCGTAGCGGTAGCCGTAGTGCTGCACGCGTCGGCGAAGCTCGGTGAGCCATGGCGCCTCGTTGATGCGAAGGAGGATGCGCGCCTCCTCCGCGGGGGTGACGAAGTCGGGGACGATGACCGCCCCGAGGGCGAAGATGGACGTGTCGCGCGCCATGCTCTCTCTCCTGTCCGAACGATGCGCCCGCTTGCGAAGCTCCGCTCGGACTCCGGCGCGGGAGGACTCGAAGCCGCCTGCACGAAAAAGGGGCCGACGCGGATGCGCCGGCCCCGAGGTGGGAGGGAGGAGAGAGCGACTGCCCCTCAGAACGGGATGTCGTCGTCGAAGTCGGCCGCCGACGCCGGGGCGCCGCCGGCCGGCATCGCCGGGCCGTTCGCGGGGGCCGCCGCGGGCTGCGACGCGCCGTTGCCGTTCGGCTTGTCGAGGAACTGCACCCGGCCGCCGGGGACGAGGAGAATCTCGGTGGAGAAGCGGTCGCCGTCCTCGCCGGGCTTCGACCAGCGCCGCGTCTGGAGCTTCCCGTCGATGTAGACCAGCCGGCCCTTGCGCGCGTGCTTCTCGAACATCGAGATGAGCCCGTCCTGGAAGGTGACGATGCGGTGCCACTCGGTCTTGTCGACCCGCTCGCCGGTCTGCTTGTTGATGTACGACTCGTCGGTGGCCACCGAGACGTTGGCGACGCGCCCGCCGCTGGTGAGGTGGTTGACGGTCACGTCGGCGCCCAGGCGCCCGATGAGTTCCACGCGGTTCAGTCCGAATGCCATGATGAGGCTCCTTCAATGTCTGGTTGATGACGATGGGTTGCGAACCGGTCGGGACCCGGGGTTCACTCTCCCCGGACCCCTTCCGTTCACCCTTCCCTCGCTTCACTCCACCTCTCCGTCGTCGCCCCTGGGGTCGAACGCGGCGGGTTCGTCGAGGATGTGACGGATGGCACGCGCATCGAGGCCGATGTGTGCGAGCAGGTCTTCGCCCGACTGGACTTCAACGTCGAAATCGAACATGGCTTGAGTCTCCTTCACGGATGCGCGCCCGGCAGCCGAGGGAGACCGTCTCCCTCTCCTTCCGCCGGGCGTTCGCCCGGCACTCAGCCCTGCTCTGGCTCGATGACGGAGACGAAGGGTCAGGCACGCCGACGGATGGCCAGCAGCCGCTCGCACGCCTGGCGCGGGGACATGGCGCCGAGGTTCATCACCGGAATGCCGTGCTCGGCCGCGATGCGAAGGCCCATCCCGGCGCCCCCGGTGACGGCGCCGCCCGGGGTGAAGGCGACGACCGCATCGACCGGCCGGTCCGGATGCACGCCGAGCAGAATCGTCGCGTTCCGTCCGTGCAGCCTCCGCGCCCCCGACGAGCAGCGATGCCAGGCGGGATGCAGGCGGGCGGCGAGGTTGATGCAGGCCGCGAGCTCGGAGCGCCCAGGAACGACGCAGTCCGGGCCCCCGTGCCCGTTGTAGCCCGGCCATGGCAGGTAGAGCGTGCGCTGCCCGGCCGGCGCGCCCCCGGCGAACGCGGTATCGGCCCCGTCGGCGCCGCCGGACGCAAGGTGCCATCCCGTCCTCGCGAGCCAGGCCGCCATCTTCGTCATGTCGCGAAGTACGTCGGGGGGTGTCGAGCGGGAGCCGATGCCGGCATAGGTGAGGTTAGCCATGTCGCGGTCCCTCCGGATGACGATGGGCGCCGCGCCCTCTCTCTCGATGCGCGGCCTTCATCCTCGCTTCGCCGGTCTCGAACCCGGGGGATGGCGGAAGACGGGCCGGCGCGCTCAGAGGAGCCCCCTCTCGGCGAACGAGACACATTCGCTGTCGCCGACGACGAAGTGGTCGATGAGGCGCACGTCGACGAGCGTCAGCGCCTCGGCGAGCCGCCTGGTGATGGCGCGGTCGGTGGGGCTTGGCTCCGCGACGCCGCTCGGGTGGTTGTGGGCGCACACGATGGCGCCGGCGTTGTGCACGAGCGCTTGGCGCACGACGACCCAAGGATGCACGGTGGCGCCGTCCAGGGTCCCGAAGAAGAGCTCCTCCCAGGCGATGACCTGGTGCCGGTTCGTGAGGAAGAGGCAGGCGAAGACCTCGTTGCGGTAGCCCCGGAGCCGGACCTCGATGTAGCGCCGGGTGTGGGCCGGCGAGGTGAGCGGCGCGCCGTCGCGGGCGAGGCGTGCTTCCATCCACCGGGCGTGGACTTCGTGCAGGGCATGGACGCGGGCGCGGTCCGCGCGGGGAAGGACGACGGTGCGAAGCCGGTCGTCCGGGTCGTCGAGGCCCCCCCTGAGCCCCCCGGCGGCGGCGAGCGTCGGGTCGTCGACGTCGATGCCGAGGAGCGCGCGAAGCTCGCGGTCGTCGAGGGCGGCCGGGCCGGCGCGCTCGATGCGCGCGAGGACGGACTCCGGCGGCGGTGTCGATACCGGACGCTTCGGCGCCATCCAGGCGACGGCGGCCTCGGCGCAGTGGGCGGGGGCTTGTGGGGCATCGTGTGACATGGGCGCTCCGCGGTCGTGTTCGAGGGGCGCGGCGCGGAGGCTCTCCACCGGCCCCCGGCGCCGCGCCCTCGCGGGCGCCCGCCTCCGGCTCGTCGGGAAGTCCCCACCGGGATGGAGCGGCGGGACCGGTGGACGGCGGGCCGGCGGCACGTACGCCGGACGGCGGATGGACGGCCGGCGAGACGGCTAGCGAGCTGTCGGAAGCGTGGTGCGGCGGGCGCCGCGCCGGCCGCGGAGCGAGGCGGCGGGCGGAATGGCGGTGAGGAGGCTTGCGGTGCGGTGGACGGGTGGCGGATGCGCTACACCGGCGACTGTGGTGGCTGGGCTACCGGGACGCCGCCCAAATGGCGGGGGTCGGGCCTGGCGCGGTGACGGTTGCGGCGTCGCTGGCGGCGTGGCTGCCGGGCCCGGCCGCGATCGCGCTCTCGGCGGTGGCGCTCAGCGTGCCGGTGTGGCTCGCCTGGTACTGGCTGGTGCGGCGGGCGTGAGTGCGGCGGACGGCGGGCCGGCTGCGCAGCAGGGGCCAGGGCGGGCTTATGCCCGCAACAGCCCTTCGATCTCGGACATCCGCAGGATCAGCATGAGGGGCTCGCGGCCGGAGAACGCACGGAAGCCGAACTTCGCGTAGAACGTCGCGGCCCGTTCGTCGATGGCCTGCACGACGACGGCGCGGGCGCCGACCACGCCGGCCGCGGCGAGGCAGCGTCCGGCCGCGTCGACAAGAAGGTCCGAGCCGAGGCGCCGGGCCCGGTAGTGCTCATCGACCGCGAGCTGCCCCAGAAGGATGACCGGAACCGGGTCCGGCATGCCGCGCCCGACCCGCGACGACACCCGGCGCCGCTCCACCGAGCTGGCGGCGAGGCTGTAGAACCCCGCCACCCGGTCGCCGTCGCAGGCGACATAGGTGCGGGCGCCGCCCTTGGCTTCGTTCAGCCGCGCCTTGCCCCGGAGCCAGGCGTCGAGGGTGGGGACGCCCGAGGAGAACTGCGAGACGTCGTGGCGGGGGCTGAGCGGCTCCGGCGGTCCTGGCGGTCCCACTGGGGCCGGCGCATGTAACGCGCCTTCACGGCGGGGTCTATCTCCACCGGCGCATCGAGCGCGGCGACGAAGTCGTCCCAGGCCTCGTCGTCGAGGGCGATGACGGGGCGCTCGTTCAGGATCTCGACGGCCGCCGCTTCGCTGGAGCGGAGCACGAACTCGGTGCGCGACACACCCCTGATCGCGGCCGCGCGGTCGATGACGGCCAGGCGTTCGCTGGACGTGCGGAAGTTCACCTGGGGCATGCCGGGCTCCTTCATCCGGGGTGTGGTGTTGGTCTTGAGGATATAGCGTGTGTATAGAATACGGCAATTGTCAACGTCGCCGACCGGCGCCGGGTTTCGACGGGGGCGCTCAGTGCCAGCCGTTGCCGTCCGGGTCCTCGTCCCCCGCGCGCATGGACACGGCGGCCATCGCCGTCCAGGCATTGCGGTCCAGCCCGAGGCGCCGGTTCAGCTTGTCGCAAATCGAGAGCGCGTCGTCGAGGTGGAGCGCGATGAGGGCGGTGGGGACGTGGCCGGCGAGTCCTTCGATGACGATGCGGATCTGCTGCACCTCGGTCTCGACGTCGTAGGCCGGCACGAAGCAGAAGTTGGGTTCGTCGGGCAGGGTCTGCGCGGTCATTGGAGCGGTCTCCTTGCGCGGGGTGGCGGTGTGGCGGCCGTCGGGCGGCGGCACGTGCCCCCGCCGGCGTTCCCGGGGAGGGATGGTAGCGGACGGGCCGGCGATACGTATCGCGCGGGCGCGGTTCATGCGGCGAGCGGCCAGCGTTCGAGGATGCGGTCGAGGACGTGCGCGCCGGAGGCGAACGCGCGGGCGCGCCACGACACGATCTCGACGGTGCAGCCCATGCGCTTGAGCGCATCGGTGTCGCCGTCGGCCGGTCCCTCGATCTCGACGCGATCGGCGCCCATGATGCGCCGGCGCGCGAGCCGCCAGCCGTTGGCGAGGATAAGCGCGGCGCCGCGTCCCATGACCGCCTCGAAGGCTTCGGCGCCGGTCATGGCGAAGGCGCCGCCGAGGCCGAAGCTGGCGCGCACGGCCCGGACCTGCCCGGCGTCGAGCACACGGCCGATGAGCGCCTCGCCCGCGTCGGTGGTGAGCCGGCGCACCCGCATGTTCTCGAACGGCAGCCGGTCCCAGACAGGCAGAAGCAATCCCGCCGCGAGCCAGAAGCGCGATTCCCGGTGGGTCGGCAGCGCAGTCGTCTCGTGCTCCCAGTGCGCGCGCCAGGTCGCCTCGTCCGCGCGGCGCCAGTTGGACGCGTCGAGCTCCGCCCGGGCCATGGTCTCGCGCGTGGCGGGCCGGACGAGGCGCGTCCGCTCCTGGACTCCGCCGTCGTCGAACATGCGCGACGGCGCCGCCAGCAGGACGGCGGCGCGCTTGGAGCGGGCGTTCACGACCAGTGACGGCTTCCCGTCCGGTCCGGGGTCTCGGGCGCCTAGCCCGAGCGCGGTGTCGGCCGTGGTCGGCTCCAGCCGGTCGCGGCGGACGATCTCGACGAGATCGGTGACCGCCCCGGTGCGGGGATGCTCGTACAGCGTCTCGCGGCCGGCAATGTCGAGCGAGTCGGCGCGCACCGTCTCGACGCCGGCCTCGAAGCTGCCGGCCTCGACGGCCTGCTCGATGTTCGACTCGATGCGGGTCTCCAATGCCGCGAAGAGCTGGTTCTGCTCGGCGATGGGGAGCGCGAGCAGGCGGTTGAGGAACCGCGACATGGGCGGCAGGTCCTCCTTGAGCGTGCCCTCGTGGACGAGCTTGAGGCCGGTCGCCTCCTCGAAGTCGGCGAGCGACCATCCCTCGATATGGCCGCGCCAGAGCGCCATGTAGAACTGGCGCAGCGCCGCCCTGGCGTACAGGCTCTCCAGGTTGTCGCTCTCGCGGAAGAGCGTCTGGTCGCCGCCGCCCATGGCGGTCTGGCTGTCGCGCTGCCCGCGGGTGATCGCGCCGAGGCTGTCGAGCCTGCGCGCGATGGTGGCGATGAACCGCCGCTCGCCCTTCACGTCGGTGGCGACGGGGCGGAAGAGCGGCGCCGACGCCTGGTGCGTGCGGTGGGTGCGGCCGAGCCCCTGGATGGCCTGGTCGGCCCGCCATCCGGGCTCCAGCAGGTAGTGGATGCGCCGCCCGGTGTTGCCGCAGGCAAGATCGGCGTGATAGCTCCGCCCGGTGCCGCCCGCCATGCTGAACACCAGGATGCGCTTGCTGCCGTCCATGAAGGCGGCGGTCTCGGCGAGATTGGCCGAGGCGGGCCGGCTGCGGAGCGCGAGGCGCTCGCCGCGCGCATCGGTCACCTTGAGCACCCGGCGGGACCGTCCCGTCACCTCTGCGACCGCATCGTGCCCGAAGTGCTGCACGATCCGGTCGAGGGCGGACGGCACCGGCGGCAGAGAAGCCAGCTTCTCGATGAGCGCGTCGCGGCGCTGGGCGGCCTCCTGGCAGATGACCGGGTTGCCGTCCCTGTCGAACACGGGCCGGCTCATGACGTTGCCCTCGTCGTCGGTGAACGGCTCCTGGAGCTGCACGGGGAAGGCGTGGGCCAGAAACTCGATGACCGTCTCGCGTGGCGTGAGGTCGACGTTGATGTCGTCCCATTCCGACGCGGGGATCTCGGCGATGCGCCGCTCCATCAGCGCCTCGCCGGTGGAGACGAGCTGCACGACGGGCGAGCGGCCGGAATCGAGGTCGGCCTCGATCGAGCGGATGAGCGAGGGGCACTTCATGCTGGTCAGCAGATGCCCGAAGAAGCGCTGCTTCGCCCCCTCGAACGCGCTCATGGCGGCGGATTTGGCGTTCTTGTTGAGCGTCGACTCCCCGTCCACGATGCCGGTGGCCTTGAGCGCCTCCTGGATGTTCTGGTGGATGACCTTGAACGCGCCGGCGTAAGCATCGTAGATGCGCCGCTGGGCGTCGCTCAGCGGGTGCTCCAGGATGTCGACCTCGACCCCGTCGTAGGAGAGCGCGCGGGCCTGGTAGAGCCCGAGGGCCTTCAAATCTCTGGCGACGACTTCGAGCGCCGCGACCCCGCCCGCCTCCATCGCGGAGACGAAATCGGTGCGCTTCTCGAACGGCGTCTCGCCGGCGGCCCACAGACCCAGGCGCCCGGCATAGGCGAGACCGGGAACGGTGGTGGCGCCGGTCGCCGAGACGTAGGCGATGCGCGCGTCGGGGAGCGCGTTCTGGAGGCGCAGTCCGGCCCGGCCCTGCTGCGAGGGCGCGACCTCGCCGCGGCTGCCCTTGGACCCGGCAGCGTTGGCCATCGCATGCGCCTCGTCGAAGACGATGACGCCGTCGAAGCCGTGGCGGTCGTCCTCGTCGAGCGAGCCTGCGAGCCAGCCGACGATCTGGTGGAGCCGGGACGCCTTCCCCTGGCGGGCCGGCGAGCGCAGCGTCGCGTAGGTCGCGAACAGGATGCCCTCCGGGAGCGGGATGTCGGCCCCCTGGCGGAACTTGCCCAAGGGGATGACGTCGTCGTCGCGTCCCCCGAGCGCGGTCCAGTCGCGGCGCGCGTCCTCGACGAGCTTGTCGCTTGCCGAGAGCCAGAGGGCGCGGCGACGGCCCCTGAGCCAGTTGTCGAGCACGATGGCGGCGACCTGGCGGCCCTTGCCGGCGCCGGTGCCGTCGCCGAGCATCCAGCCCCGGCGGAACCGGACCGGGGCCGAGAGCGTCTCCCCTTCGTCGGTGACGCAGGACGTGTCGATGTCCTCCCCGTCCTCGCCTCGGCAACGGTGGACGGTCTCCCAGCCCGAGCCGATGCGGTAGTCGGCGGCGAGGTGGCGCGAATGGGCCTCGCCCGCCAGCACCACGCTCTCGAGCTGGGCGTCGGACAGCACCGCGTCGGTCACCACGCGCTCGGGCAGCATCGGGCGGTATGTGGGCGCGGGATGGGACACGGCGGCCATCGCGCCGGACTGCACGAGCGGGGTCGGATGCTCGATGGCGCCCGGCACCCGCACGACGCTCGGGCGCCACGGCTCCCAGGGGCCGGCGGTGGAGGCGGCGGCGGGCGCGCTTGCGCCGGTCTCCGGCGCCGCCGTCTCGACGGCGAGCTCGACGACCGGACCCCGGTCATGGGCGGACTTCGGCGACGGGGCGGCCGGCTTCCCGGTCGTCGTCGGCGCGACCGCGTTGCCGAACAGGTCGCGGCCGGCGGCGGCAGGCACGGGCCGGACCGGCTCGCGCTCGATGGGGAGGCGCGGCGGCACGTGCGCGATGACCGCGTCGAGCAGCTCGGCGGGGGTGGAGGCGCGGGTCTGGCCGTCTACCGCGATGCCGGGCTCGGCGCTCCGCTCGATGACGGTGAGCCGGGTGTCGAAGCCGGTGCCGCGCCGGGCATAGGCGCGCCCGTCGATCGCCATGGAGAACACGGTGCGCGCGGCGCGGTCGGCGAAGGCGCCGCGCCAGGCGGCGTCGCCGGGGACGCAGTGGGACGAGGTGATGGCGGCGAGCCGTCCGCCCGGCGGCAGCATCGAGAAGGCCGAGCGGATGTGGCGCAGATCGGCGTCGTGGCGGATGCGCGCGATCCCCGGCGTTGCCGAGAACGGCGGGTTCATCAGCACGACGGTCGGCCGGACGCCCGGCAGGAAGTCGGCCAGCGCCTCGGCGTTGTGGCGGGTGACGGCCGTGCCGGGAAAGAGCCCCGCGAGAAGCCCGGCGCGGACCGCTGCAATCTCGTTCAGATACAGGCGCCCGGCGGCGGCCTTGCCGAGCGCGCACTCGGCCATCACGGCCAGCATGCCGGTGCCGGCGCTGGGCTCGAGCACGGTGTCGCCCGGCCGGATCGCGACGGCCCGCAATGCGGCGTAGGCGAGCGGCAGCGGGGTGGAGAACTGCTGGAGACGTACCTGCCGCTCGGAGCGCTTCGTGTGCGAGGGCTCCAGCGCGGCGACGGCCGCGAGCATGTCCAGCATCCTGCGGGGGCCGCCCGGGCCGGCGCCGGCCCGCCGGCGCATGGCGCGCCCGTAGCGGCGGACGAACATCACGACGGCGGCCTCGGCCGTCTCGTAGGCGTCCTTCCAGACCCAGGCGCCCTCGGCGTCGCTCGCACCATAGGCGCGGGTCATGGCGTCGCGCAGCGTCGCGGCGTCGAGGGGCCGGCCGGCTTCAAGCACCGGGAGCAGGGTCCGGGCGGCGTCGAGGAGCGGAGCGGAGCCGTCCGGTGCGCTGCGCTCGGAGCCGGAGGCCGGAGCGGATAAGGGGGGAGGCTGCGGGCGCGCGGACGCGCCCGCAGCCGGATGGGCGTCGAGCATGGCGTTCTCCGAAGTGGAAGGGCGTGGAAGTGCCGGCCGAGCGGCGCAGGCGAGGACTCGCGCGCCGCTTCGCCGGGCCTGCCCCCGGCCGGCTGCCTCGCCTCGGGAGGGCGCAGACCGGGGACGTGCGGGATCAGGCGGTGGCGGGGCTCGGGCGCCCGGCGGTGCGGGCGCGGCGCGGTGCTATGGGGAGGGTGTGCGCGGCGGGCCGGTCGTGACCGCCATGCCGGGGACGGCCGGCCGGGTCAGCCGAAACGCAGGCCTTCCGCCGTGAACGTGAAGCCGTTGATAGCGATGGCCTCGTCGACGGCGGCGTCGGAGGTGAGGTACTCGTACTCGCGTTCGAGCTGGCGGTAGAGCCAGCGCGCGAGGTCGCGCAGCGCCTCGATCACGGTGTCCTCGGCGCCGTCCGTCATCGGCTGCCAGGTCGGGCTGTCGCGCTCGACCTCGATCGCCATGCTGTGCTCGTGGCAGTAGCTGCCGCGCGTCCGGATGGAGCCGCCGAGCTGGTAGAAGTTGCACTTCTGGACCGCCTGCAGCTCGTCCGCGATGCGGTGCAGCTCCTCGTCCTTCGGCGCATGGGTGCGGATGGCACGGGCCGCGCCTTTGGCATGGCTGAACGTGCCCTCGAACGACGCGCCATCGCTCTGCGAGGAAAATCCCCGAAACCACAGATGGGGCTTCTCCCGCGTGCCGCCGCCCATGAGCCTCACGGAGCTGGTCCGGAGCGTCACGCCGAGGATCCGGCAGATCGTCTCGAAATCCTCGAACACGGCATCGTACCACTCGTGTTCGAGGCAGCTCCCGCGGTACCAGGCGCGGGCGCTGTCCTTCGCCGCCTCGGTCAGCTCCTCGATGGCATAGACGACGGTCTCGACGGTGCGGGGCATGGTCAATCCTCCGGGAATGCGCACAAGGCGCGACGGCGCTTCTGCGGTGCATTGCAGGGGGAATCGGCGCGGCGCGGGTGCTCGCTCCCACCGGTGGAAGGCGCTCAGTGCAGCAGGTCGGCGAGGCCGAGGGCCTCGAACGCCTCGCGCAATGCGTCGTGGGACAGGGCGTCGATCTTCATCGGTCCGTAGCCGCCCTCGTCGTTCCACGCGGCCAGCTCGCGGACGAGGCGGACAAACTCCTCGTCGGTCTCGCAGACCGTCGTGGTGAGGTCGCCCTCGCAGAAGTTGACGATGGTGCGCTTCGCCGGCGAGCACCACGCGCCGTAGCAGGAAGCGTCCTGGCGGGTGTCGATTTGTGCGAAGCCGTTGGCGTATGAGCATGGGCCGCAGTCGAAGCGGTAGCGGTCCGACAGCGGCTGGAAGTCTCGGGTGGTCTTCATGTGCATGCCTCGTGGCGGACGCCTCGGCGGTGGACGCCGGGGCGCCGCCCGGATCGTGAGATGGCCCGGGGGCGTTCAGTGGGAAGCCGGGCTATCGCCCGGGGCGGGCGGGCCGAACGCGACGGCGATGTCGTCGCCGTCGACGGTGATGGTCACCGCGCGGTCGGTCGGCATCAGCCAGTGGATCTCGGTCCGGAGCGCCCGGGCGATGGCGCGCTTTCTGGCCTCGTCGGCGTGATTGGGCGGCGCGGCGGGGATGCCGGCGGGGGCCGGGCGGGGTTCGGCGTGGGTCTTCATGGCCGGGCCTCCGGTGAGACGGGGACGGGACGCGGAGGGACGGGACGCTCCCGCGCCCCGCCCCGCCCCCGCTCGTCCGGACGCCGGCCGGGCTCCAGGCGGCCGGGGGCTGGCGGTTGCAGCGGATGGCGCGTCGGCGGTCCCGACCGGGGCCGGGGTCAGCCGCCGGCGGCGGCCTGTGCGGCGGGCGCGCCGAGGGTCACCGTCACCTTGCGGTCGCGCACCGAAATCTCCGCGCCCCGGTCGTGCGGGATGAGCCAGAACAGCTCGCGCGTGACCGCCTCGGCGATGGAGCTGCGCCTTGCGGCGTCGTCCGAGACCAGCAGCCGCATCGCGATGTGGAGGGCCTCCTGCTCGAAGACATCGCGCTGGCGTTCCCAGGAATCGGCGTCCGCGTCGTCCGAAGCCGAGAAGAACGCCGCGCGCAGCAGCTCCATGAGCTGGAACGGCTCGATGTCGCTGCCGGCGGTGACGAGCGGCAGGGCGTCGCCGACGTAAGCCCAGGCGTCGCCCGCGAAGGCGACGTCGGCGTCGAGGTCGAGGATGCGTCCCACGCCCCTGTCGGGCCGGACGGTGAGGCTCATGCGGATCGAGTCCGGGCGTTGCGCAAGCGGCGCCCCGGGCGCGCCGGCGCGTTCCGGCACGGGATAGCTGTCGAGCGCATATGGGCGGCGGCCGACGGTCGCCTCGGTGTGGATGTGGACGATGCGCTCGATCGCGTCGTACCAGGCATAGCCCTCCAGCCGGCGGTCGGGCTCGAACAGCCGGCCGGCGATGCCGCCCCGCTCCGCGGCCCGCCCCAGCGCCTGCGCCTCGGGCGGCTCGGGGTCGCACGCCATTAGCTGCGCGTCGGGGCCGACCGATTCGCGCTTCGGCGGCTCGCGCCAGTCGTCGACGTCGGCGAGGCCGGGGCGCCAGGGCCGGAGCTCGGGCGGCGGCGCGGCGATGTCGATGTCGGCCTCGTGCGCGCGCTTGCGGTCCGCGAAGGACGGGCGCGGGTCGGGATCGGCGGCCATGGCGCGGTAGATGGCGAGCCTTGCGGCCTCGCGCATCTCTTCGAGGAACGGCGTCTCGACGGGCTCCTTGCGCGCGGGCAGCACCAGCTCAAGGTCCGGGCAGTCCACGATATCGGCGCCGGCCGTCCAGCACTCGCCGGTGACCGACTCAACCCTGGGAAGCTGCGCAGAGACGGTGAGGCCATGAAAGTTGACGTCGGGGTCGTTGAGGCCGAAGCCGTTCCAGCGGTCCTTGAACGCGCCGAACACGAGGCCGCGCCAGCGCTCGACATGGAGCGCGCCGTCGAGGAAGGCGCGGCGGTCGAGCCGCTCGCCTCCGGCCGGTGTGTCGGGGACGTCCTCGAACATGACGGGCAGCGGATAGTGCCGGGCCGCCTGCTCGATGGCCCGGCGGATGCGCTCGGGGTCCTCGGGCCCGGAGGCCCGGAACGAGACGGCGGCGCCGTGCGGCCAGGGCGCGCCATCGTCCGGATGAACCTCGGCCTCGGCCTCGCCCAGAAAATGCGTGGGCTGAAGCTCGACGCGCCAGCCGGGCGCGGGGTCGCCGTCGGTGGCGCGCGGCCGGGACGAGACGGTGCAGCCGCGCCGCGCGAGGCTCAGCATGCCCATGCCGGCGGCGTCCTCAGCCGCCACCAGGTCCTCGCTCCAGCCGTTCTCGCCGAACGACAGCAGGACGGCGGGGTCCACGATGCCGGCGCCGTCGTCGGTGACGGTCACCGTGAGGTTGCCGTCGGAGCCGGTGACGGCGACGCGGACCCGTGTGGCGCCGGCCCTGCGGCTGTTCTGCAAGGTTTCCGAGAACACCTCGCCGATGCTGGCGGCGAAGGTCCGGGTGACGCGCTTGATGGCGCTGTCGTGAATGCGGGCGCGGATGGTCGCGGTGTCGTTCATGTGCGCTCTCCGTGATGGATGCGGAAAAGGAAACGCCCCGCCCGGCGATGGTCCGGACGGGGCGCTCAAGCCTGGGCGGGCGGTCAGTGGACGCGGCGCAGGAACTCCGGGATGTCCAGAGGGTCGGAGTCGGGGGCCTCGCCGTTGACCGGACCGACGGTCTGCACGATGACGCGGGGGCCGCCGTCGGCGAGCGACGGGTCGGCGGGACCGTCCTCGCCGCCGCCTTCCCCGTTCACCGGCTCCGGGCCGCCCTCGCCCTCCGCGACCGTGGACGCCTCATGGCCGTTGCCCTCGGCAGAGCCTTGCGGGGCCCTGGCGCCGTCCGCTTCCGGATCGGCGGTCCCGGCCGTGGCATCCCCGGATGCGTCCGGGGTTTGCGCGGGCTTGGCGGCGGGCGCGGCTTGCGTCGCCGTGTCGGCGTCGGCGCCGCCCGCATCGAACGCCGCGAACCCCGGCATGGTCCAGGCCAGCGCCGCGGCGTGCGCCGTGGCGCCGAGTCCCACCGGCGGCGTGCCGGACGCGAAGGCGTCCTCCATCGCCCTGGCGAGGTCGGCCTTCTTGTACTTCGACCGGGCCGACGCCCAGGCGGCGCCGAAGGTCTCGCGGGCGGCGTCGAGGATGCGGTCCTTGCGAATGCGCGACCACAGCATGCCGGCGGTCGGCCGCACGTGCTTCGCGAAGTCGATGTCGAGGCGGGCGACGGTGGCCTCCAGCTCGGGCCGCGCGTCGTGCTCGAAGGCGAGCTGGCCCTTCACCGTGCGCGCGACCGCGGCCGCGAACAGCGTCTCTTTGTCTGCGCGCGGGAGCGCCCGAAGCGCCGCGAAGCAGGCCGCGTCGTCGTCTCCCTCCATCCACTCGAACGGCAGGTGCGACCAGTCGGCGAGCATCGCCTCGCCCGGACTCCAGGCGGCGAAGTCGTCGTCGTTCATCCGCATGGCAGGCCGGTCGGCGGTCTCGTTGAAGGCGATGTCGAGCGCGTGCCAGGAGCCGGTGTAGCTCCGCGCGAACACCGCGCGCACGAGCTGGAACACCATCAGGTCGAACGCCGCCTCGAAGTCATTCGCGAGATGCGCCTTCACCAGCGCGGTGCGAATCGCGCGCAAGTCGTCGGCGAGCCCGATGCCGACGCCCGCCTCCTCGCGGGCCTTGGCGCGCGGGTCCGGGGGCGGGACGCTCGGCGTGGTGACGGCCGGACCGTCGACGCGGGTGGATGCGGCGGTCTCTCCGCCGCCGTCGTTCCCGGTGTCCGCATCGTGACCGTTGGACTTCGCGCCGGTCTCCTTCGGCAGGTCTTCCGGCTTCACCAGCCCCTGGATGACCTGCAGCGTCCCGTCGCGTCCGATGGTGGCGATGCACCCGGCTACGCGCAGGTCCTCGGCGGTGAATGTCGCCCGCGCCTCGACCTCGGCTTCGATCGCGTCGAGGCGCGGCTCGATGGCTTCGGCCTCCTCGACCAGCTCGTCCGTCCACTGGTCTTCGTCCATGTTGACGAGCTCGTCGTGGCGGGTGCGGAGCTTCTCGATCTCGGTCTTCTCTTCGTCCGTCGGCTCGGCGGGCTCGGGATGGATGCGCCCGAAGCGCGCGGTGGCGCTCCAGTCGACCTCGACCATGGCCTCGGCCCACTTCCAGCGGGTCGCGAGCGCGTCGGCGGCCGCGGTGAGCTTCTGCATGGCGAGGTCGCCCAGCAGCTTCGGGTCCTCGAGCCAGACGCCGTTCTCGTGCTCGTCGGCGAAGAGGTCGCGTAGCACCGGGCCGCCCGCAGCCTCGTAGGCGGCGATGCCGACGAAGCGGGCCACCGGCGAGCCGGCCGGCACCCGCTCCTCGGTCAGCAGGCGCTTCACCTGCCAGGCCGACGGACGGTGCGCTTGCGCCGAGACCCGCTCCCACACCGCGCGCTGGCGGTCGTGGTCGGTGGTGACGGCGAACGCCTTGAGCGTCTCGAGGTCGATGGCCTCGGCGCGGTAGGCGTCGAGGAGCTCGGGCGCGGCGTTGCCGAGGCGCAGCCGCTGCTCGACGATGCGCTCGGAGACGCCGAAGCGCGCGGCGATGGCCGCCACCGTGACGCCGGATCCGGCGAGCTCGGAGAACGCGACCACCTGGTCGGCCGGGTGCATCGCGATGCGCACCACGTTCTCGGCGAGCGACAGCTCGCCCGCATCGCCGTTCGTGGCGATCAAGCAGGGCACGGAACGGTCGGCGGGCAGCGCGCCCTCCTCGGCCAGCGTCTTGAGCGCGGCGAGGCGCCGCCCGCCGGCGACGACGGCGTAGCGTTCGACACCGTCCGCGTCGGGCTCGTCGGCGCGGGCGACGAGGTTCTCCAGCAGCCCGTGGGCGGCGATGGAGGCCCGGAGCTGGGCGTCGGCGGCCTCGTCGGGCGGGGTCCTGCGCACGTTCTCGGGCGCGAGCGCGAGCCGGCACAGCGGGATGTCCCGGATCGCCGGCTCGGGCGGGGGTGCAATCTGGTTCATGCGAATCTCCAGGGTTGAAGGACGGCGGCGCGCGGCGGCCCCTCCGGCCGGCCCGCGCCCGCCCGTCCGGGACCCGGCTCCACCTCCTGGCGGCGTCCGGGCGCATCGGATGGGGTGTGCGTTCAGGCGGCGATGTCGATGCGCTCGCCCCAGGGCGCGGGGCGTCGCCACGGGCTGTCGCCATCGCCGTAGTCGCACCACAGGACGGGGAACGGAGGCTCGACCTCGGGGTAGTCGGAGCACTCCATGTCCGTGAAATACAGGCACACCCCCGGCCGGATCCCCTGCTCTTCGAGCCATTCGAATCCCGGCCGGAAGTCGGTGCCGCCCCGGCCCTTGATGGCGATCTCGTCGGGGAGGTCGTCGGGCGCGTACTCGGCAGCGTCCTGCACGGTGGCGTCGACCTGGAGCACGATGACGGTCTCAGGTCCAATCTCGGCCGCGACCTCGCGCAGCTCCGCCCAGAACCCGGCGAGCGTGTCGGTGGGCAGCGAGCCCGAGGTGTCGACGATAACGGCGATGGTCTCGATGCCCTCGGAGCGGATCGAGGGGAGGTACAGGCCGCCATCGATGAAGCGCCGGTTGGGGACGCTCCAGCTGTAGTCGTGGCTCGCGGCGTCGGTCATGTAACGGCGCAGCAGCGTGCGCCAGTCGAGTGTGCCGGCGTGCGCGCCCTGGATGGTCTCCTCGACATGGCCGGGCGCCTTGCCCTCGGCCCTCGCGATGTTGAGCGCCTGGTGCATGGCCTCGTCCCACGCCTGCTCCTCGGCGATGACGTCGACCGGCGTTTCGGCGGGCGCGCCGCCGTCGCCCGCGCGGGCGACGGCATCCATGACCTCGCCGGTGCCGGACGGATCGTGGCTGGGCGGGGCATCGGACGTACGCTCGTCGCCTTCGTCGCTGCCGTCCCGGCCCTGGCCGTCGCCGTCCTCGTCCCGACCGTCGCTCTCGTCAGCACAGGGGTCGGTCTGGTCGTCGGAGGCATCGTCATCGCTGTCGGGTGACTCTTGGCCGTCGGGCGAAGCGCCGGCCCCGGCGGCGCCGGAGGGTGCGTTGCCCTCGTCACCGGAATCGCCGTCCTGGGCGTGGAGGCGGTCGTAGGCCTGCTCGACGGTGAGCCCGTCCCACGCTTGCGCCGCGGGCGGCAGCGTGAAGCCCGCGTCGCGAATGAGCGCGTGGGTGACGAGCTGCGAGGCCATCTGCCAGCGCTCGGGGGCCCGCCCGCCCCGGCGGGTGTGGTGCTTGAGCGCGCAAGCCATCACCACCCGCGCCATCGCGGCCTCGATGAGGTGTGAATCGGTCTCCGCCACCCAGCGGGGCGAGTACCGGATCTCGTGCCCGTCGCTCGCGAGCGTCTCCCGTGTCGGATCGGACCGGAGCGGGAGCCTTAGCACGAGGCTCCCGAAAAAGGGCTGCTTGCGCAGCAGCTCCGTTACGCAGTCGCTGGCGCGGAGCGCCGATTCGGCCAGGACCCGCGCCGACATCACGCGGCCTCCCGCACGGGCGCGGGCGGCGGTGCGAAGTAGCCCGCGAACTTCTCCGCGAGCGCATCGGCATCGCGCTTGACCTGGGCCCTCGTGGCCGGGTCGAAGGTCTTCGACGGCCGGAGCGCGTCCGGCTCGACGCCCGCGATCTTCTCCTTCACCTGCTCGCAGAGCCGCGCGAGGTCGTCGTCGCCGAAGATGTTGAGCCGGGGAACGACGTCGACCAGGTCCCGGATGTTCGAGATCATTGAATCGCGGAACACCAACGGCTTGCCGTTGTCGTCCTCCTGCAGGCGGTCCGAGACCCGCTCGACCGCCTCGCCGAGACGGCGGTAGAGGTCGGCGACGGCGTCGTGGAGCTGCTCCTCGATGTGGCGCTCGATGTCGCGCTTCGCCCGGTCGGTGTCGTCGCAGGCGAGCCTGGCGATGAAGTGGTCGGCGTCCGGCACCGGGGCGATGCGGTAGCGGATGGCGAACCTGCCCTGCAGGGCCTCCTTCGAGGGGTAGTCCTCGATGCGGAAGAGCTTGCCGAGGTCGAGACGGGCCTGGCCGACGTAGTCGTTGTAGTCTTCGATGAAGCGGGCGCGCTGGCGCACCACGCGCTCGCGGAGCGCGTTCAAGAGCTTGGTGTAGCGCTCGTAGTTGGCCACGGTCAGCAGCCGCGCGCCCTTGTCGTCCCAGGGAAGGGTCTGCTCGTAGTGCGTCGTCCTGGCCTCGCTCAGGGTCGAGGTCAGTGCGGCGAAGGCGGCCTTCGGGAGCAGGCGCTTGTTGTAGCGCCCGGCGCTCGCCGAGGCGTCGTGGTGGGCGGCGACATGGTCGCTCGCCTCGCGGTCGTGGATGCGGCCGGACCAGGCGGTGATGCGCAAGGACACCAGCATCGCGTCGTTGTTGAGGTTCATGGGGCCTCCTTGTCGGTGACCGGAGCGTCCACACGGGGACATCGAGGGCGGCGGCGAGCTTCCGCCTGGCGGCGTCGAGGCTCGGCGCCTGCACGGCGTAGTCGCGTGACGGGACCACGCCCGCCGGGTAGTGGGTCACCCATCAGTCCATGTCGGCCTCCTTCACTGGGTCTTCGCGGCCGCCCAGCGGATGAAGCCGGGCGAGCGCTGGAGCGCGGGCTCCCGGCGCACGCACGCGCCGACCAGCGACTCGCCCACCTCGCGCCGCAGCCGCTGGGCGTAGGTGACGATGGCGTCGAAGCTGACGTCGGAGGCGAGCTTGTAGAGCGCCCCGCAGAGCGCCATCAGCGCGCTCGCGTTCTTCGGGATGTCCGCGTTCTCGGGATCGTTGACGATGGCCCTCGGGTGCGGGAGCTCGCGCCAGACCTTGAGGAACGCGGCAAACTCGACCGCCGCGGCCTCGCCGACGGCGCCCCGGAACAGCGCCCGCTCCGCTTCCGGGTCGAGCCCGTTGCGGTGCCTGACGATGTTGCTCGCGAACTCCCAGGTCCGGGGACACGGGAACGCGCGCTCCTTCGACTGCGGGTCGAACTGGTGCAGCAGGTCCGGCTCGTAGGTGATGAAGAACAGCACCTCGGGCGCGATCCCGTTCGCGGCGCCCCAGGCGAGCCAGTCCTCGGCGTCGACCCGGATCTCGAGGTGGACGAAGCGGCTGCTGAGCGGGGTCGGCATGCGGTGCACGACGCCGCGGTCGGTCTCGCGGTTGCCGCAGGCGATGAGTGAGGCGCCCTCGGGCAGCGCGTACTCGCCGACCTTGCGGTCGAGCACGAGCTGGTAGAGCGCCGCCTGCACCATCGGGACCGCGGAAGGCAGCTCCTCGAGGTTGATGAGCCAGCGGCCGGGATCGTCCGACGGCGGCAGAAAGGCGGGCGGCGCCCAGCGGGTGCGGTCCGCCGAGTCGCGCCAGGGGATGCCGCGCAGGTCGACCGGATCGAGCAGCAGCGCCCGGACGTCGACATACTCGCGGCGCGCGTCGGCCGCGACCTGCCGGGCGATCTGCGACTTGGCGGCCCCGGGCGGTCCCCAGACAATGCAGGGCTGGCGCGCCTCGACCAGGAGCGCGAGGGTCGAGGCGAGTTCGCTCGGGCGGAGCGTGTAGTCCGCGGAGACGGTGGCGGGATCGGTCATGGGCAGACTCCAGGTAGCGGGAAGACGGCGAAGGCAGACCGCCCTCCGGGCCGGCCAGCCTTCGCTTCGGTCAAGGCCGGCCTCCGACTGAAGGCGCCGCGGGGCGGGAGACTGGCAACCGAGCGCGTCGCCGGAGAATCCGCGGTGGGTCGTCCTCATTGACGGTGCCGGGAGGCAGGCCCCGGAAACAGGGCTGAAGAGGCGGATGCGTTCGAGCCGGGCGCGGGTCCGGGCGGTGCGAACCGCTCGCCACCGATGCGGTCGCGGAATCGGGCGAGCGCAACCGCTACACGTGCGGATTGGCGCCCGCCGGCGCGACCGGAACGCCGGTTACCGCGGGGAGCGGCAGGCGGGTCGGGGACAGCGTGTGCCCGATGCGCCGCTCCAGGGCGACATAGTCGGCGTAGAGCCTGGGCCGCAGCTCGGCGACCCATCAGATCGGCACGGGAGGCGAGGATGCAGAACGAGCAACTGAGCCGCGACATCCCGGCGGCATAGGCCCAGTGCGGCGTCTGGCCCGCCTCTGCGATGACGCGAAACACGTCGTCCGTCTTGAGAGCGTGGATGGGAAGCCAGTCGAACCAGGCGCGGCCCGCCCGGCTGTTGCGCTCGTGGCGTCGCCAGGGGGTGAGCTTCGCCCGGGACGGGCTCTCTTCTGCGCGCATGCCCATGGCGCTCACGATGCGCCCGCCGTAGCGGGGATGGGCCTTCAGGTAGCGGCGCAGCTCCCGCTCGATCGGCCCGCGTTTGTGATCGCTCGTACAGAATCGACGACCCGCGTCCGGGAATCGGCCCCGTTCCTCGATGCGCTCGAGCAGCGACTTCCCCGATGCGGTGTGCGCCACGATGAGCGGCGCGCCGGGCGCAATGGTGCGCTCGATGTGCTCGATGGTGCCGGGCCACTCGACCTCGCCGAGCGGCGCGTGCACGACGAGCAGCTGCTCGCGGGGGACCACCCGCGAGACCCAGGAGCGCCATGGCCTGGCTGTCCTTGCCGCCGGAATGATTCAGCACGACCAGGGCGCCGCGCTCGATGAGCTCGCGGCATTCGGCGGGGAGGTGGAGGTCGGGACGGCGGCGGGACGGGACGATGCCCATCATGCCACGCGGCTGTGGCGGCCGGTCATCGTCATCCCGGACACCGGGCTCACGGGCGGCGACCGTAGGTCGTCGTCGGGCTCGGTGCCCGGCGACCCATCGATGAAAGGGGAGATGAGCGCGAAGTTGGAGTGCGCGCCGTTCGTCAAGGCCTCGAATTAGGGCTGTTCAAAAGTCAGTCTGGCCACAGATTGACATCTGGATAGTTGAGAAGAACTAATAGTCCCACCTATAGCCACAGCAAATCTTTTCACCACACTGTTCGCAATATGGATAGCATTTTATGCCAGCCTGATTCATGAGGTCTTGTCCTAGTTCTACAATCTTCTTTTCATCCATAATCTGTTTTACAGAAAATCCTAGATTGGCAATCTCATCGTATTTTCCCGCATATGTTTTCGCGAAGTCCCCCATTGAAATATCACGAAAATCTTCGCCAAGAGCGGGACTGGTCATCCTGCTTTACAAATTTGGAGAGTCGAGCAGGAGCTGGAAGGGTAGTGAGAAGGGAAGTCGCCGGGCGGTGCCTGTGTGATGATTCGAGGTAACGAAGCCCGCCATCCACAGGAGCAAGCCAGTGACCGTACTCCATCGCACCGACCTGACGACTTCCCAGAAAATCGAGTGTGCGGCAGCGGCCGTGGCACGACAGCACGAGCACGGCTCGAAGACGGGGTTGAGCGAGAGGGATGAGATTTCGTGGCCCACGGTGTACGCGGTGGGTGCGACGGCGCGGTCGGTGCTTCGCACGCACTTCGAGGCGCCGTTGCTCGGGGGTGCGGGGGTGGCGGTGCGGGTCGATGACGCGCAGCTTCGCCGCGCGGTGGTGGCGTTGCGGGTGGTTGCGCCCAATGCGATTCGCCCGATTGAGGACCTATTGCCGGTGCTCTACCCCGGGGTGAAGGTGTCGTACGGGGCGATTCAGCAGATGTTGGTCGAGGCCGAGGGTCGAGCGGCGCGGCTCAACGCGCAGAGTTCGCTCGATGGGGTGCAGGCCGGGGCACTCGACGAGATGTTCAGCCAGGGCGAGCCGGTGCTGGCCGGGGTGGACCTGGACTCGGGGTCTCTGTTCGGCTTGTCGTTGAGTGCGACGCGCGACGCGCGACGCGCGATGCCGGGGCGTGGGCGGAGCTGTTGCGCGAGGGTCAGGGTCAGGGGCTGTCGCTGTCGGTGGTGGTCAAGGATGCGGCGCGTGGGATAGCGGCGGGGGTTGCTGAGGTCTTCCCCGATGCCGAGCAGCGCGACGACTGCTTTCATGTGCTCTACGAGATGAACAAGGCGCGGCGCAAGCTGGAGCGGCGCGCCGACGCGGCGATTGAGGGCGAGGGCGAGGCGTTGGGGCGGTTGGGCAAGATACGCGCGAGACAAGACGTGCCGGCGCAAGGCCAAGTGTGCACTGCGCAAGGCGTGGCGCCAGTGCACCGAGGCCATCGAGCGATTCGACGCCTTCGAGGCGGCGATGGACACGGTGCGCGGGGCGCTCGAATGCGTCGATGCCGCCAGCGGCGAGCTGCACCGCCCCGAGCACCTCGAGGCGTTGATTGCGCCCGCGGCGGGGCGAATCGACTCGCTCGCGACGGGCGAGTGCGCGAAGCTTGCGAGGTATCTTCGCAACCGCGCGCCGGGGCTGGTGCTGGCACAGAAGAGCGTGCTGCCCCGGCTCGAGGCCCTGGGCGAGCAGTGGTCGATGCCGGCGGTGCGCTTGGGAGCCCTGTGCTGGTACCTGGTCAGGGCGCTGAACAGCCACCCGCCCCACGCGCGCCGTCGTGCGTTGTCTCGTCATCTGCTCGCCGCCTACGGGGCACTGCAAGACCGGCTCGGCCCCGAGAGCGCGTCGTTGCTCGATGCCGTCGAGACGGTGCGGCACCAGCGCCACCGTGCATCGAGCGCCATCGAGGGGTTCAATGCGGCGCTGCGCCCCTATCTCTACGTCCACAAGGGCGTCACCCAAGGCTTTCTCGACCTGTTCCGCGCTTGGTTCAATCTGCGCACGCGGCGGTGGGGGCGACACAAGGGGACCAGCGCCCACCAGAGCCTGACCGGACAGCGGGTCCATGATTGGCTCACGCTGCTCCGCTACCCGCCCTCGCCAGCGCTCGCATAGCCCGCGGGCGCTGGCGCGCCCTCACCTCGTTGGACACCCCGACCCCGAGCACCGCGTGCCTCGGGACGCAGCCACTCGCATGTGTAAAGATGAATCCCCAGATTTTGATCGGTGCCCCAAGAGCTTCCTTGATGTCGCCGAAATTAGCTTCTATGTTATGGGTTTGTGGGAAAAATGCAATGCAGCAGGTTGGATTTCCGCATTTCTCTTCACAGCCATAGTCATCACTGCTGCGAAACAATTTCATAAGTCCAAGAATTGTTGCCGCCGGCGAGTTTTCGCCCAGATTTTCTTGCGAGAATGTTTTCGTCGGAAAAATAAGGCCGAACATAAGCAGCACACAAATGATGGAGCCCGTTCTCGCGATCATCCGATCCTCTCCTGCCATGCCCCACTTGGGGTGATTGCACTCGCGCAGATGGCTGCGGAGTGTAATGAGTATGCGGGAATCCATCAAGACATCCACCGGGGGGGGCTGGGGCTGGCCATTTCGTTATCGAGGTGGCAGTGTGGCGGTCATGGCAACGCTGCCGGTTTTGGATTCGTCCGTTGATCTGCGCGCGATCACGGCGCGTCCAACTCGGGGCGCGCGGGAGCGCCGACGTTGGGACCTGCTGGTGGAGGAGCACCACTACCTGCCGTTCCACGGCGTCATCGGCAAGGCCCTGCGCCATGTCGCGGTGCACGGCGAGACTTGGCTCGCGCTGATCGGCTGGTCGGCGGAGCAGCAGTTCCGGCGCCTGCATCTGATCGCCAACAACGCGCGCTTCGTCATCCTGACGCCGCACCGGGTGCCGAACTTGGCCTCCCGTGTGCTGGGGCTGAGCCTGCGGCGGCTGTCTGCGGACATCCAGGCGGTGCACGGATATCCGGCTCTTCTGGCAGAGACGTTCGTGGACGTCTCGCGATTTGCCGGCACCTGCTACCGCGCGTCGAACTGGCGCTCTCTGGGGATGACGCGGGGCTTTGCCCGTGAGCCCGGCGGCGCGGCGCGCTGGCGCCATCACGGCCAGCCCAAGGAGGTCTTCGTGTTCGAACTGACCGACGGCGCCGCCTGTGCGCTGAGCCGGACCGAGATGCCGGCGCACTGGAACGCCGAGCAACACAGCGAGCCGATGGCCGCGCCCCGGCTGCGCAGCCTGTTCGAGTGTCTGGGCGAGGTGCCCGAGTACCGCCATGCCCGGGGCAGGCGCTATCCGCTCAACACCATTCTGACCCTTGCCGTCGCCGCCCGGCTTGCCGGCTATCGGGGCGTGACCGCGTTCGCCCAGTTCGCTGCCCTGCTTACCCAGGACCAGCTCGAGGCGGTGGGGGCGTTCTACAGCCCGAGCAAGCTGCGCTAAACCGCGCCCTCGATCGCCACCTTCCACAACATCCTCGCCGTGCTGCCGCCCGAGACTCTGGACAACGCCATCGGCCGGTGGACTGGCCAGCATGGCGGCACGCGCGCGCCTGTGGCCATGGACGGGAAGGACCTGCGAGGTGCTTCGAAACAGACCGAAGACGGGCGCCGGATAATGGTCGCGGCGGTCGAGCACAGCTCCGGTGTGGTCATCGGACAGGTCGAAGTCGACTCCAGGAGCAACGAAATCCCGGCCGTGCGCGAACTCTCCACCAGTCTCGACCTCGCCGGGCGGATCGTCACCATCGATGCGATGCACGCTCAGCATGAGACCGCACGCTGCCTGCTCGGGCGCCGCGCCGACTACGTGGTCAGTGCGGTCAAGGACAACCAGGAGACCATCCTCGAAGACCTCAAGGCGATCGATTGGAGCGACGCGCCCTGGCACGAAACCGTCGACAAGGGCCATGGCCGTATCGAGCGACGCCGCTGCGCCGTCGTCGACCTCTCCGGTGCCGAATGGGACGGCTACGCTGGCCTTCACGGCCGCCGTCAGGCGGTGCGCATCGAACGCGAGCGCGAGATCCTCAAGACCGGCAAGCGCAGCATCGAAGTGACTTGGAGCCTCACCTCGCTCAGCGCAGACCGCGCCGGACCCGAAGAGTTGCTGGCCTTGGTCCGCAACCACTGGCACATCGAGAATCGCCTGCACTATGTGCGCGACTTCACTTACGACGAAGACCGCTGTCGGGCCTACGTGCGCCACCTGCCGCGCAATCTCGCCTGCCTGACCAACGCGGCCATCGCCATCGTGCGCTGCAACGGACGCTTCCGATACCTGCCCGAGGCCAACCGCCACTATGCCGCCCGCGCGCAGGATGCCCTCGACACGATCCTGATTGCGCCTACCGCCTGATCCCTCGGGCATCATCGCAGACATGAGGGGGGCCGGAGCGTGCCGTCGGACACCCACGCCCGCGCTCGGCCGAAATCCCTCCCATCAGGCGTCGAACGGCCCAATGGCGCGGAATGATCGCATCGATCCGGGGGTGCGCCGACACCCTCAGCGTCCAAGCTCACCCTCGTCCTGTGGCTCGGGCAGGGAACTAAAAAATGCTCCTGGGCCTCGAATGCGTGGCGGTGCTCCTCTGCAAGGTTGGCGATCATCGATATCCTCCGTTGCGCGCGCGCCTCGCTCCGGCATTCGCGCCTCGCCCGGACACCGCCAGGCTCGGCCTCGCGGCGGAGAACGGAGGGATGGGGGAGCTGTGGAGGGTGCGGGGCCGTTCAGGCGCGGCGAGGACCGCCTGACCAGCAACAGAATCGAAGCGCGGAATGATGCGCCCGGTGGCCGGCCGGGCGCGGTGCGTGATTGCAGCGGCGAGCGAACTATAGCGGAATCCGGGCTAACTCATCACCGGCGGAAGCCCGGACGGGGCAGTCCGGTACGGCTTCGTCGGTCGGCGACGTGGCGAGCGCTTCAGCTTTGGCGCTGACGGACGAGTTCACTCGCACACCATGCCGTCGCCATCCCCGTCGCGCATGAAGCGGTACGCCGGGTGATCGCGGCGAACGGGTGCGATGCCGTGGCGGCGCGCCTCTTTGCAGGTGATGCGGCCGTTTCCGTTGTCGTCGTAACGGGCGAGTGCGTCGCCCGTCCCGTCCGGTAAAGGGCCAGTCCCCCGTTCACGGTCGCTCACGGTCGGTGCGTGACAGACTACCGGCTTCATCTCCGTGCTCGCGCACCCGTCGAGAATCCGTCCCAAAGCGTCGGCCTCATGCCGGTCGATGGTGAGCCCCCAGGCGCGGCGCACCTCCACGATACGGGCCGCGAACCAGCAGCGGTTGCGCTCCGGCAGCCATTCCCCGGCGTCCTTGCCGCTCTTGCGGTGGCGGTTCACCCCCGGCGAGGCAAGCGTAAGGTTGCGAAGGTCCGTGGCGAACCGGGCTCGTGTCGCCCTGTCGGCAGCGCAGAGGCCGCTGTCGTGGGCCTCGCTCGTCGCTACCATGTGTTCGATGTCCGTCTCGGACGTGCTGGAAAAGCAGGCGCCGGTGTAGGGGCCATAGACCGCACCCAAGCGGCGCACGATCTCCCGCTCGATCGACTGCGGGTAGCGGTAGTCTCGATTGCGGTCGTAGGGAGCGCAGCGATGCTCGGGCGCCACGGTCAGGCCGCGCCACGTTTCCGCCAGGACCGTACCGGAGAACGCCAGCGCGGTGACCCCGGCAACTACGCAAGCCGCGAGGACGCGGCCGGCAGTCATGGCGCGGGGCATGGAGGCTCGATCTCACCTGCCAGGTTCGCCCGCAGGTCATCGGCGCGCGCTCGCGGACGGGATGCTGACGTGCTGGCGAATGTCATGGCTGAACTCGGCAAGGGCACTGGAAACACCAGCAGCACGATCTCTATGTCACGAGAACCTGATTCCTCAGGGAAGGATAGAGCTTGTCGAGCAGTATGACGGCAATGTCCAGAGACCGCTCCGCCTGTTCGTTGGACGCCTTCGTTCCGCCATGATGCAGGATCCGGTTGCGGGTATTCGCGATTTCCTGAATCTCTGCCCAAAGGTTGTTGGAGGCGCCTGTCCGAGAGAGGCTCTTGAGATCTATGCCGTATTCCTCCAGGACGCCGAACAGGAGTTTTGTGAACTGCTGATTTCTGATCACAAGCTCTACCATCAAGGCGCCGCCATGCTCGTCGCGCACCATCCCGTGGGCGATCGGTTTCAGGAGCACATCCCGCAATGCGATTTCCGTAGCCGACCGGGAAAAGACGAGAGACGCGGTCGGATTTGAACTCAACAGGGAGCGGGCTTCAGCAAGGGCTGACTCGGCCGCTGCCGAAAGATCGGAATTGTTCCGATAGTGCGATGCCATCTGTCGGAAACGAACTCGTCAATTATCTCTTCGCGATGCGACTCCAGAATCTCCTTGACCATCTGGTCGTAGGCTTCCTCGCGCCATGCGTCTTCAGGTGTCATGCTCATGTTGGATGACCCGCTCGGGGAGATGATCTGCGATCGCGATGACGCCCCGCCAGAGCATGGCCAGCAGTCACGGAGCCGGGCACGGGGGATCGGTCTCGCCCGCCAAATCCGCCCGCAGGCTCTCGGCGATGCGCGCTGCGGACGCCTTCACCGAATCGCGCGCGAGGTGGGCGTAGCGCGCGGTGGTCTGCACCTTCCGGTGGCCGAGCATCTTGCCGATCATCGGCAGGCTCTCACCGAGCGCCAACGCCCTGCTGGCAAAGCTGTGTCTGAGGTCATGAATGCGAACGCCCTTCAGGTCCGCCCGGCCCCGCACCACGAGCCAGGCGTTGTTGAGGTTGCTCAGGTGGGCGCCGGGCCTCGCCCCGGCGATCACCCAAGGATTGTCCGGCAGGCGCGGTATCCCGGCAAGCACGCGCCTCGCCGCCGTCGAGAGCGCGACGGAGCGCGCACCGGTCTTCGCGTCGCGAAGCTGAATCTCGCCCGCATCGAGGTCCACATCGGCCCAGCGCAGCGTCAGAATCTCGTTGCGCCGGCAGCCGGTGAGCATCAGCAGGCGAAACGCCGCCACCGCGCTCGCGCACACCTTGCCTTCGGCTTCGACTTCGCCCAGAACGCGGCCGAGACGTCGGAACTCCTCTAAGGCTTTCGGTTTCTCGTCTGCCACCTTGAACAAGAATTGCCTGACACCGGGCCGACAGCGCCCCGGGATCCCATCTCCGACCTTTCTGCCGCCGGAACCATGACCGCCCGCGATCGTGCGCCGCGTGAGGCCCGCGACCGCACAACGCCGATAGGCCGTGCCACGCATGATGCCGAGGGCCACGTGCTAGCTGGAATTGCTCACGCATGCGCCGAGAAAGTTGACCGAAGCGAGCCGTAGGAGCAGCTCTCCGATGACCTGAATACCGGGCCCAGAACCGTGTCATCGCAAGTGTGGCAAACACTGCCGATCGGGTTATGCTTCTTGAAGCTCAACCGCCATCTAAACCAAGCCCAGTCGGTGTGGGTAGTAGCACCTCTTACGTCATACGACGGTTTGCGCGTCACAGCCCACTTGCAGACTACGCTTCCTCCGTTTCCAGTACGAGAGGTGCTTCGCGCCCTGTTTCCACCGCCACACCGAAGTCTAGAGTTTTGAGAGCACGCGCCTGCCTGACGGGATCTGCGGCGAAGTCGTGCCTTGGCGTGCCGCGTGCCCGCCACGCCCCGAAACCCTGATCCAAGAGCATTGTGATGCTTCGACCGTCCTCGAGGCGAAGCTGCAGACTGCGCTCATGAGGAAGCCCGGTCCTGTGTCGAACATCGATCCGGGCGTCTGGGAAAAGCTCCTGCAATATCTTGCTGCGCATCCCATCCTCCGAGAATGTGTCGAAGATGGCCCATCGATTGCGTTCGCTACTGGAAACCCGCGCTGTTGAAACCGTCAACCTCAAATCCCTGCTCCCGGGCATTCTACGGATCACCTCCCACAAGAGTCGCAGAGTAAGCGGCGTCAGGAGATAACGGTCGGTATAGATTGCGTCTCGGACCCCGTGCGTTCGTATCGAAGCAACCGTTAGCGGGGATTCGGCCTCCAGCAACTTCCAGAAAGCACGACCAAACTCTTTCGCTCGGCCGTTAAGTTGTGCACCTACTCGGATGATTTTGGCGTTGCCGCTGGATAGCGTTACGAGTTGTTCGCTCGCAAACGCCTTGGTTTCCGGTAAATTCCTTGCCTGACCGTGAACCAATGGGGCCAGTTCACCCAGCCCCCAGTTCGGACCTGGTATCGCTTCGTTCGCAACGGGAGCGGCGATGGCATTCGACCCTTCCCGATCTTCGGTGCTGGAAAGCACAGGGGCACCGTTTGCAAATGGAAGATCGGACGCAAGCGCCAAGGACGCATTGCTCGATAATCGATGGAGATCCAGTTTTTGGGCGAGGTTCATCCCCTTGTCTGTCAGAGATCGGGCGTCCAGCACGACATCAACTCTCACTCCAGCATCCTTCAAGCGCCCCAACAATCCGCCGACCGGCCAGTCCACAATTTCCCATTCTTCCGGTGCTCCATGGAGATAGAGCGTGACGGACACCAGTCCCATCGTCCGACTTCTCCGGTCGAGCCACTCGCCGAGTGTGGTGCCTAACGGCTTGGTTTCGGGGCCGAAAACACGCATGGGATCCGGCAATCTAAAGCGCTCGCTGATCGATTTCGCAAGTTTCCGACCTCCCGGCCGGTCCAACCGTTCTTCCCCGAAGTTGAGGTCCGGGCGCAAAACGCAAGCCGGACAGCCGTGCGCGCACTCTTCGGGGCAGGACAGTCGACAGAACGCCCGTGTCACGCAATGGTCGAACCACTCCGCTTCTACAAGCCGTGAAGAGAGCCCCGCACCGCCGGAAGCCCGATCATAGAGAAACGCTGATATCCTGTTCTCGTCTTGCTGTCCCTTCGAGCGGTTGGCAGAAACCCCGATTTCGCGCGCCTCGGCTCCCAATCTTTCCGCCAGTGCTTCGCGCAGACCGGCGGCCAAGGCGAGGCCTCCTGCCCGATCGGCGTCGGAGGGGAGCTGCAACTCGAATACGTCCGTCTGGGCCGCATGTACAAAGCGAACATTGCGCTGTACGCGTTCCCTCTTGATATGTCCGCCTGGACAGTACCCCCCTTTCAGCACCAGCCCCCGCGCTGTAGCCAGCGGAGCGTGCTTCTTGATTGCTTCAGGAAGGGGAACGCTGCTAGCCGTATCCTCCGTCTCCGCTTCAGTTCGTCCGCAGTCGAGACACAGCGCATAGCCCATTCCGTGCGGTCCCGAGCCGAGTGTCACGATCTGTCCTTGTGGATCGGTCCGCCACCGTCCGGCCCCCGGATCCGGCAATGACCGCCATGTTCCCCCGGACGCCGATAACCGTGGCATTTCATACGGTGCGTGACCGAGATTTTCGTAGCCCGTGTGCGGGGCACGCCGGCCGAGAAATCCTGCAGGCCGCAAGCTTCGCTTCCAGTCGGGGTGCGGCGTTTGGCAAGCAGGACACACCTCCGGCACCGTGCGCGCCAATCCAAAGGACCGGCAGGCTGTACACTCCCAGTAGAACTGCAGATCCTCGAGTTTCGAGGCATCGGCCATTGCGCCCCATGCTGGCAGAACGCCTTCCGAACGGTGCACAAGGCCGTCAACAACGATTTCGGCACCCGGCGCATATTCACGGATCGCTATATCGAGAGTGCGCGAAGCCCCTCCTCGACGTTCCCCAAAAGCGATAGTTTCGGAGACGGCCTCGGGGTCGCGGCCGGAAAGATGGTCGAAAGTCACGACATCGACTGGGAAGCCATACGAAGGCGTGAAGCCTCGACGGGCAAGCTCAGCCAAGAGAAACTCTCCGTTCATTCGACGCGCTCTCATCGCAAAAGCCTGCTTCACCTCCTGTTCGGAAGCCGCATCGCGGCGATTGAGGAGTTCGGTGTATTCCTGACGCCAGCGGCGCGATAACTTCTCGAAGGACTCGGCTGTCATTCCGCCTAGATATGCAGCATCGTTCCCTTCGAGCGCGGTGCCACGCGTTAAATTTTCCAGATCCAACGCAAGGCGATCAGTTTGACTCCATGGTCCTCGCAGCGCCTCGAGAAAATCGTCGGCAACGGCACTCTCCTCAATCGCCGCATCGGCGTCGTCGGTCACGCCAAAGAATGCACCGGTCGATGAACGGAGATTGAAACCTTCGGAGAGTTCCCGCAGGAAAGCACCCAGCATTGCAGCGTGAACATGGCGCCCCACGAGACCCGGGCTGTCCAACCTCACCGCGGGAGCCGTTACGGGCGCCATCAGGAACCTTTCCGGCTTCTCAAAAATGATCTGATCCAGCGGAAGATCTCTGCAGAATGTCATGCCGAAGGCCCAAGGCTCTCCGCGCCTTCCGGCACGACCCACTCGCTGGCGGTAATTTGAGATGGATGGTGGCGCGTTGGCGTTTGCGATCAATTGGACATCGGGGATATCGACGCCCATTTCCATTGTGGTGGAACAGTTGAGCAGGTTTATCCGGCCGTCTTTGAACAGTTGTTCGTAGCCAGCGAGTATCGGGCGTTCAATCTGAGCGGAATGTTCCTGGGCGCGCAGGAACGGTGCGTAAACAGCGGCCCGATCATGGAGGTTGGTCCAAAGCCCCTCGCGACGTAACTCCCCGATACGGCTATCGTTCTCGCACCAGCGAGTCATCTCGACGCGGGCGTCGGGGTCCAAACCGCCCGGATTTGCTGTGGGCAGGCGCGGCAGATCGATCGCCTTGAGATCGCGATCTGGATCGTAGGGTGACCGCCCGGCCGGGGAATAGCCAAATACCCGTCTGGTAACCGGACAGAGCCAACCCTCGTCGAGCCGCGTCACAGCAGCGTTCTCGAAATCGAGTTGGTAGGCACCGCCTCCAATGTCCTTGGCGGCAGTTGAAACAATCAATGACCAGAGGTCCGAAAGTACTTCGGCGGCGCGATCCCGATCTGTCCGGTTTTCGTAATCTCCACGGATCAGAGCGTACACAAGGCGATGCAACCGTGACGGTCGTCCAGCTTGAGGTACGGGACCGGGCCACGGTCGACTGTTTTCCGGACGGTCCGATAGCTCCAATCCGGGACGACAGACGGAATTGATGCGCCGCCCTGACCGTGGACTGACGAAGCGCATCATCCTGTCCGAGGCGAACCTCGTCGCCAGTCGATCCCGAAATACGAAATCGATCGCCGCCAGTGCCAGCGCCGTCCGCCCTAGCTCGTCCACACCTGCTTCGGCAAGAACGCGAGGCGCTTCCGTCTCTGCTTTTTTTTCGAGTTTGGGAAAGGACAGCCGCATGAGTCCCATTGTCTCGGCATTGTTCTGAACTTTCGGTCTGCGAAAAAGTTCGCGATATAGGAACATTTCCGCGAGTTTCACCGGATCTTCAGCCATGTCACGACCGCCACCAGCCCGTTCACGCCAGACCTCTGTAGCGAACTCACGCAGATCGCGCTGTTTCGCAAAACGCTCGACGAGATCGCCCCATAGTACCGGCTTGGCCTCGCCGTGCAGCCTATCTTCGATTGCCTGAATGTTTTCGGCGAACTCTGGATCGTTCGCCTTTCGGTAGCTCTCGAGCTTCCTCTCGAGCTTCGCCCGTTCGTCGCCCTTCGGGCCGCTATCCTCCTGCACAGAATGATATAGGAACGCCCTGGTCAGGTTGCGTTCCGCGTCCTGTTGAAGTTTCGCCGCCAGTCGCGCAGTGCCTTGGCGGCTATCGGAAAAGGTGAGACCGCGACGCCCGCCCAGCGGTCTGCCTGGTGCATCGAAGGGCCTTGCCAGAGCTTCGATCAACGCGGGCATGGCAACACCCATGAAGAACGGCGGGCCGTAACGCTGCGGCGCGAGCCGTGCAGTCGCAGATCCCGAACAGCATGCACGTTCAGCTTTGTCCTCGTCCAGAACGATCCGAGCCCATCGCGCATCCGAAGGCGGTTCGTTGTCGAATACCGTTCCGTCGTCGAATTTCAGGAACCGGTCAGACTTACGTCCCCGCCCCGGCGATAGCACCCCAGTACCACGCGCGACCGGCTCCCGGTCATCGCCGTCTGCATCGGGTTCGGCGTCCACCGCGAAATCGTCGGTCTGAAGCGCACGCAACGGCACCAGCCGAGCCATGGCGCCAAACTCAATTCCCGCAACGAGATGCGGAGTACCGCATTCGTTGCAGGCGTACAGTTCGAAGACCGGAGCACCGCAATCGCATTGATCCCGCTGTTTGAGCCAGACCGCTCCGAACCCCCATCCCGAGTCATCGGTCGAAAGCTCCGGATCTCGCTTTTTGCAAGAGGGGTCGACGCAAACCCAAATCCCTCCTTGCGCACGATGGAAGGCATGCGCCCGCCAAGGCAGGAGCCGTTCCCCAGTCTCGGGGCACTGTGCCCGGGCCGCCGCATCCAGAACAGCTTGGGCGTCCCTTCTTCGAACATCGTCCCCGGTACCGTTGGTGGCGCCGAGCAACGTGTTGGCGGCCTTTGAAAGAGTCGCACCCCGCCCCGAAATTCTTCGTTTGAGTTTTTGGATGCGGGGGTGGGGAGCCAGCCGGCCCCAAAGCATCTCTGGAGGCAGTTCTGCAAGCGTTGCCGTGTCCAAAGGTGTATCCGCTACGGGAGGCGGGATGTCGGATTCGACCATACGCCCCTGGATCACACGCACGCGATCCTCGTCAATGCCGGCGAGATCGGCGGTAAAGCGTTTCAGCTTTTCGTCTGTTCTCTCGCCGTCACCAATCGTCGCTGAGGTCGCCATCAACCGGACCTGCTCCGGCGCAACGCCGAAGGCTGCGCGTACCCGGCGCAAAAGCAACGCCATTTCGGCGGCCTGAGCGCCGATATAGCCGTGCGCCTCGTCCAGAACGATCCAGCGTAAGAGTCCTTGCGAGCGCTCCAGGATCGGACGGTCTTGAGCACGCAAGAGCAAATACTCCAGCATGGTGACATTGGTCACCAGGATCGCGGGCGGAGCCTCGCGAATCGCGCGCCTATTGCCGATCTCGGCAGCAGCGAGCCGAGCGCTGTCCTGCTTCCACGGTGTTTCGGGCGTCAAGCCGTTGTAAAGCGCGAACCTGATCCGGCTCTTCAAGGGCACCGTCCAAGCCGAGAGCCGCTCGCGCTGACTCTCGATCAAGGCGTTGAGCGGATAGATCACGATCGCACGAACGCCCGAGAGCAGGCCACCCGCTGGATCGCGCAGCAGGTCGTTCAGTACGGGGATCATGAAGCATTCTGTCTTTCCTGAGCCGGTACCGGAACTCACGAGACAGGACAATCCTTCGCGCGCCGCTTGCCATGCCGCAAGCTGGTGGGACCAAGGATGCAATTCTCGCGGCATCCGCTCGGCTGCGGCTTCGTCCAGAGCTGCCACAAGGTCGGGATGCAGAAGCTCGCCGGCAAGATCGCCGAGGCTGCACTCGGCCTGCTCCCAAGCTCGGGCGGCTTCGAACACCGGATCTGCGAGGAGTGCGTCCGTTTCCCCCGGCAAGGCGGAAAGCCTGCGCAGGAGAACTGCATTCAGTGCAGGCGACGCAATCCGCCCCCGTGCTACGACGGAGGATGCCGCCCGCGCGGACAGGCGGCGAAGGGTGTCATAGAAGCGCGAGGCACTCATCGGTCGGTCCTCGACAGGCAGAGACTCAAGGCATGCGGCAAGGCGGTATCGAAGTAAATCGGATCGACAAACCGAAGATTGATCAGAATCAGTTTTTCTTCCACATCGGGCGGCGGTCGAAGCTCTGCTGCCATCTCGGCGGCGACGAGAGGCGCATCGACCATGGATTGCAAGTAGGGGTTGAAGGATGGGAACCCTGCCGGGCGGTCATACGGTTCGAGGCCGCGCACGCCCTGGGGTAGCCGGTCGAAGCGTTTCGCGGCTTCCTGGGTGGCCTCCGCCAAGCTGTCCGCAGGAGCAGGAACGAGGCACGGCTTCAGGTTTTCCTGAAAGTCGCGGTTGCACATAATCTTGTTGAACAGCGCGGAATCGACCAGAGCTCGACACAAATGACCCGCCAACTCTGGCCGTAGCGTCAGAATATCCCCGATCCGTCGGGCAAGCGCCCCGCTTGCCTCGGCGTCAGCTTCAGCGCTGTCGAAATACGGTGCGAGCTTCTGCACTTGTCGTGCGTACTCGGCCGTGACTGCTTCGGCAAAGTCCGAAACCGCCAGAATCGGCCAGAAAATCGGAGATGCTGACTCCAAGGCAAGGACTTCGGGAAGCTCTTTGCGGGGGACACGAAAGGCCAGTGAAATGGCAGAGACCGGCGCCTTGGCGAGCGCCTGAACCTGATCCAGCGCGCCTGCGTCGCCGTCTTGTCGAGCAGTCGAGACAAGACGCCATGATCGATTCCACTCAAGATCATCGGGGGCGGCAGCAAGCTGCCGCCATTGCTCGGCGTAGGCTTCAATCCGGTCTTCTCGGGAGGTTTTGGGCCCCATGCTCGGGCTCCACACTACCGCACGCTGAACCCGCCCCTCGAGGCTGGACTGGACCAGCCAAGGCCCTCCCGGCTCTCCGAGATATTCTCCTAGATCGACCGAAGCCCCGGTCTCGATTGGCCCGGCCCGATCTGCGCTGCTCAGACTTGCCGCATGGAGGATTGCCCGGCGCGCCATGTTCAGTTGGGAAGCCAGAGCAGTTTCGGGCACAACCGGCGCATCTCGTTCGATCCCCATGCGCAAGGTCCGACCCTCCACGATTGCCAGATCGTGATAGCGACGAATCTCCAGCCTGGGACTTTCCCGTCCGGAAACGACGAGACTCAAGTCGACTTGGGTATCCGGCCCGCCTTGCGCCAGCATCGCTTGGATCAACGGCACATTGCTCGCAAGTGACACCTCGCCCGCCAACGGCAGGGAAATCCGACGATATCCTTTGAGATGCAGCTCAAGATCGCTGGGCATTCCTTCCGGTGCCAAGGCGCGCCAACCCTGCAGCGCTTCAACCGAAACCGGTCGATTCTGATCGAGCCGGATGCCTTTCGGATCGAGAAGCATGCCGCTTCGCGCTGGCCAGGCGGCCTGAAGTTCCAAGGCGCGCCCTGTTGCTGGCTCGGACAGCCTCAGCCGGACAAGACCCGGCCTCTCTCCGGGCGTCTCGAGCGTCAATCGCGCCGTTCCGTCTCCCTGCTCACCTATTGCTTCATGCTCACCCGCGCTGAGCTTGAGCCGCCAGCTCGATTTCAGACCCTGCGCCGTGAATGCAAGCCGACCCGCCGCTTCTTCGCGCAGGTCCAGATGCATTGAAGCAGGAAAGCGAATGAGGCGGGTTTGCGCCAGCGTTTCGTTTTCCTGCACCCATTCGACGACCTCCGCTCCGAGGGCCCGCCCTTCGATGCGTCTGAGCTCCGGTTCCGGAATTTGTCTGGAAATGCCAGCACCTATCTGCCCGTGAATGGCCATGTCTCCGCAGTACGCCGGAATATGTCCGTCCACGCGCCAGCCGGAGAGAGTCTTGCCGAACGCAAAGAGCCGGGCCTCGGGCGCATCGTTCTCCGCCTTCGTCTCGATCCGATAGCGCCTGTTCCCAACCAGGAGCACGCCCTTCCCCGAGACCCGCCAGACAAACCCATGCGGCGCAGATTCAATCTCATCGAGCGCCAAGCCCGCATCGGTCTCCGGCTCCACATCGTCGGAAGCGAGAAGCCACAGGCAGGGCTCCCGCGTGCGTCCCGCACCCGTGAGTGGCACTAAACGGTCAGTCTCTACCCCATCGCTCACACCGGCTGCTCGCCAAAAACTGGGCGTTTCCCTCGGATCCGGGATACCAGCGTCAATGACTGCCTCTCCTTTCAGTCGACCGTCGGCGTAGGCCGAAAGGGCAAAGGGGCTCTCGACCGGGTACGGAACCGCTACCCTTGCGACTTGTCCCAAGCGGCGAAGGTGCCAACCGTCGCCATCCGGCGCACCACTGTAATTTACCCCTTCGGCAAATCCCGCACCCGCGGGCAGCAGACGGAGCCTCAGGTCTTTGGCATCGGGGAAATGCCGCACCGGCAGCCACCCATCGTCACGGAAGATCAAATAGTCGTGCCAGCGCCCCGTTTCGCCACGTCGTAGTTCCCGTCCGCATAGCGGCCCGGCAGCGACGGGACGAGCATCGCGTTCAGCTCGAAGGGCGGGATGTATCAGACTTTCCGCTATTTCCGACGTCATGCGCAACGGGATGGTCGACACCCAATCCGGCTGGTGTTTGTTCAACCATTGCTCGGTTGCCGCCTCCGGTAGATCGTCCGGTAACATCGCGCGCAGCTTGGCGAGAGACAGAGCAAGCCCGGCCAAGAGGCGTGTGATATCCGTGCTTCGAAACGTTTGCGGGAGTCGCGATGTCCAACGTGAGGCTATCTGCTCTGCCCATGGCTCGGCAGTGGAGCCGCCTTCGGCCTCGATTTCAGCCAACAGACCCATAACCACATTGCGGTAGAGTCCAGGCTCTTTCAGAAGCGCTTCTGGAAACCCGCCTTCGGCCATGAGGCTGTAAAGGAACATGCGATGGCCAGCGTCTGATTTCCTGATCTGCCGTTTCCACCACGACAGACCTTTCTCGGCCAGATCCCGGCCGAGTTGTTGATCGTCGGGCGGTAGACCCAATGGGTCGAGAACGAAGGCCCAACTCAATGGCCCACCGGGAAATCTCGCCCGTACATGTTCGGCAGCCCAAAACACGAACTCCGGAGCGACGAGTTCCATGGCTCTGCCAGATCCGACGTGCAGCCGCAGCGTTTCCTCTAGTTCTGAGAAAGTTTCTGAGGATAGCGGATAGCGGTATAGAGGAGGGCCATCGGAAGATGTTGGCGAGACGCCCGAAACGATTCGATCAATAGTACCAGTAACAGCCGGTTTCATCGAAGATTCAGTTATCGTTCACACAAGATGGTTTTCGAGGGGAATTATGTACTTGACCGACGGGAAGCGATCAATCACCATGCGCCGGTGTCTCGTCGTCGTGCTTCGGTTCATCGGGCTTCGCGCGCAGCAGCGCGAGCGCCACCATGTCGGGCGTCGCGCCCTCGTAGCGGGGGTTGAGAATTTCCGGCTCCGGCGGCCGCTTTCGCGTGTCAGTCATCTTTTGTCTCCGGTTGGAAGGGGGCGAGGCTCGCTTCGATTACTCCTTTCCTGCTTATCCCTGAGATTCATCCAGCGATGATATCTCGGTAGGGGATGGGCTGGGTACGGGTGGCGCTATGGACGAAGCGGGGGATCATGGTCTGGAGCTGGAAGCGCCGGTTGTATCGCCATGCGAAGCTTGCGAGGTATCGTTCGGCGTGATCGGGCCCGAGCTTTCGATAGGTGCCGGTGATCGCAGACTTGATATTGCCCAGCGTGGTGTTGACCCATTTGAACGGCGCCATGCGGGCTGCCTGGCGGCCCGATCCGGTGCGGATCGCGCGATGGCTGTCGGCGATCCCATCGAGCGCGTTCCAGCAGTGCAGCCCGTCGGTGAGGATCTTGGACCCGGGCGCCAGCCAGCGTTTCGCGCCGCGCGCGATTTCGCGCTTGCGGAAGCCCTTGACCGGGGCCAGCTTGAGCTTTCGCGGTCGCCCCTCGGGGCCGGTCGACACCGCCGCCACGAAGGGCGTCTTACCCGGCGCACCGCGGCCCCGTTTGCCGCCCGGGTGCGCCCCGCCGAGTTACGCGTCGTCCATCTCAACCCGACCCTCGAGCCGGGTGTTCGCCTCGCGTCTTGCCATCACCGCCATGATCTTTTGCTTTATCGTCCAGGCGGTCGGCTGCTTGACGCCGAGCCGGCGGCCCAGCTCGACCGACGAGATGCCGTTCTTCGCCGTCACGATCAGATGGATGGCCGCGAACCAGGTCGTCAGCGGCAGCTTGGTCGCATGGAAGATCGTGCCCGCCGTCACCGAGGTCTGCGTCTTGCAGCGGTTGCACTGGTACAACCGGCGGCGAGCCGGAACGCAGTAGCCGCGATGGCCGCAGGCCGGACAGACCAAGCCCTCGGGCCAGCGCAACCGGAACAGGGCCGCGCGGCACTGCTCCTCCTCGCCAAAGGCCTCGCGAAACGCAGCGTCGCTCAGCCCGCGCACCCGGGATGCCAGTTTGAAGCCCATTCCGTGACCTCCACCAGAGAAAACATTACAAGAATGTATCTCCTCAAAGGTGGAAATTCAAGGATAAGCAGGTTGATCTATGACCGCCAGATATTGGAAAGCCACCTCCAGAGCCTTTTGATCGCTCCATTTCGAAGGGGTTCCTCAACCCGCTGGAAAGCGATTTCGTTCTCCTCGTAGTACCTGTCCTTCAATCTGCGATCCTGCGCGCGGCCAGCAGCGATTCTGCTACTTGACCATTGCCTCGCCCATCTCACCATGCTCTTGCTTATCCAGTAGTGCGACCGGCACTCGAAGCTCCAGTTACCGATCGACGGGTTCAGCGAAATCGACATGCCATCGTAGATAAGTGTCCAGTCCGTGGGAGTCAGTGGCGTCACGACCTCACGTCCGCATCCGCAGCAGCACTTGTGCACCACGGTTGCGTAGTCCACGGACACATAGAGCGTCCGCTCCTTGAAATCGTTTGGAATAGCCTTGACGAATTCGTGCGCGAGAACCATCGGCTCCTTCATGCGTGGTCCTCATTGACGATCGAGTTACCATCCAACGTGTACGCGATGAAATGCTCGTTCTCCAGGTTCCGTTAGAACCCGAACAGTTTCTTCCATTTGATCACGGCCAAAGCGGCGTTCAGCGCGTCCAACTCGGCAATCTGAATGTTCCGGGAATACACCCCGTCCACGCCGCCACCGGACAGCCCGATTCGTTTCTTGCCCCGCACATGGTCGCGTTTGTCGGGAGTGCTCGCCGTTACCCGCACGACACCCTGGAGCTGGCTATCGACGAGTTCGAGCCCTATCCCTACGTCGATGAACGGGATATCGAGTTCCTCCAGCTTCTCGATGACGGGCCGTTTCGCCTCGCCGCGGTCCACGCATATGAACGCGAAGTCCATCCCTTCAAGAGCGTCCATGTTGCCCTCACCAAGATCGACATCGTGCTCCACGATTCCGTGTCGCATGACGCTATAGCGGCCGGCATGATGGCGAACCTTTCGCGGGATCGCCTTGAGCTCTTCCTTGGACGGCGCACCCGGGGAACGGAACGCGTTGTGCTGGAGGAAGTCATCCCCGTCGAAGACATGGATTTCCCGCACAGGGGTCTTGGCCACCAGGTCCAGTATGTACGAGCCCGTTCCGCCCAGGCCGACGATCGCAATCCGGTCCAGCTCCAGCTTGCCTGATAACGCGGCGATTCCCGCCCGGCTCGACGCGGTGTCGAGGTATTTGAACACCGTGTCGGGATTGTCCGGCTCTATCATCCGGCGGGGCCGCGCCGTCGCGCTTGGATCGATGGCTTCCGCGGGACCCGAGATGATGCCGACATAGGTCGTCATCTTGTGGTGATAGTCTCGATATCCGTCGCTAGATAGTGTCGTCATGAGTGATGTTTATCTGTACTATCTGTCGAATTCACTCGATGGTTCCTGGAGGCGACTCATGGGATTGGCTCATCGGCGTCACGACATGTCGGACAGGGTCTGGCTGTTGCTGGAGCCTCATCTGCCTGGCCGAGCGGGACGTTGGGGTGGGGTGGCACAGGATAATCGACGGTTCATTAATGCGATCTTCTGGATTCTGCGTACCGGCGCTCCCTGGCGTGATTTGCCGCCAGACTATGGAGACTGGAAAAATACCCATCGTCGGTTCTGTCGCTGGCGGGACAAGGGGCTCTGGGGGGCGTTGCTGGAGCCTCTGGTGGATGAGCCGGACGATGAGTGGCTGATGATTGACGCCAGTCATCTCAAGGTCCATCCCCATGCGAGCGGTGCGGTCGGCGGCAATCAGGCGATGGGTCGCACAAAAGGGGGCTGAACACGACGCTGCACCTGGCTGTGGACGCGCATGGGATGCCGGTGCGGGTGTTGGTGACCGAGGGGACGGCAGCAGATTGCAGTCAAGCGGTCGAGCTGATTGAAGGGATAGATGCCGAGTATTTGTTGGCGGACAAGGCCTATGACACGACTGCCATCCTGTCTTATTGTGAGGAGCATGAAGTCATTCCAGTGGTTCCGCCGAAGCGCAACCGCAAGCACCCCAGAGCGTATGATGTCCATCTCTACCGGCACCGGCATTTGGTGGAGAACGCGTTTCTGTGGCTCAAGCGTTGGCGTGGGATTGCCACGCGATACGCCAAGAATGCCGCATCGTTCCTCGCCGCGGTGCAGATTCGGTGTCTGGCGCTCTGGGCTGGTATTTCGTGACGACACTATCTAGCCCGGATTTCTCATACTGCCCAGGATTTCCATTTTTGGCGCGGTGTGCGGTCGGACTTTGGCCGGTTGGCGTTTTTGGGGCGAGTTGGTTCGCCCGCCGTTTGGCGGTTTGGTCTGTTCGGCGCTGTTTCCGTGTTGTTGCGGGGACGGGTGAAGGGAGCCGCTTTACGCCGCGGCGGCGGATCATCGGGCGTGGGCGATGCGGAACTCGTTCTGGCACGGGTGGGTCGACGCCATGGCGATCTTGACCCGGCGCACGCTGACCCGGACCCAGGCGGCGATCTTCAACAGCTTCAGGCGCAGGGTGGCGCATGTGGCGACGGCGAGGCGGGTGTGGGCGAGGCCGATGCGCCGCAGCGCGCCCATCAGCACATAGGCCATGGAGGCGAACCACAGGCGCAACTGGTTGGCGCGCATGGTATGGCTTGAGGTGCGGTCGGCGAACAGGTCGAGTTGGCATCCCTTGATGCGGTTCTCCATCTCGCCGCGCCGGCAGTAGAGCCGTTCGTAGAGGCGCCGGGCCCGGGTCTCGCCGGCGGTGAGCGAGGTGACGACGAAGCGCGGGTTGGCCTTGCCGTGGGTGAACTCGGCCTTGGCGACGACGCGGCGCGGGCGGCTCCAACTGTCGTGCGTGCGCCACATGAAGTCCCTGAAGCGGCGTTGCGGCTTGCCGGTGCGCACGCTGTGGGCGCGGGCGTGCGCCAGTTCGGTCTCGACCTCGCGTGCCAGTCGCCTGTTCTTCGCGAGACCGAACAGGTAATCGACACCGTTGGCCTCGCACCACGCCATCAGCGGGTCGCGGGCGAAGCCCGTATCGGCGCGCAGCAGAACCTGCAAACCCGGCCAGCGGCGGCGCCATTGCGACACGATCCGCGCCACTTCCTCGACCGCTCCGGCCGCGGCGTCGATGTTGGAGCGGCGCAGCTTCGCGGCCAGCAGGTGACGCCCGCAGAACACATACAGCGGCAAGGAGCAGGAGCCGCGATAGTCGCCGTGGTAGAAGCGGCCCTCCTGCGTGCCGTGCAGCGGATCGTCGGTGGCGTCGAGATCGAGCACGATCCGGTCCGGCGGCGCGCGGTGCGCTTCCATGAACAGCGTCACCGGCAACGCCTCGATCGCCGCGCCGTCGTGGGTGATCCTGTGCCAGCGCGACGGCTCCGGCCCGCCCAACTCCAGGCGGTTCAACGTCGACTTGCCCGCCACCGGGGCGCAATCGGACCGCTTCGCCGCCAGCTTGCCCGCCACCACCGCCATCGCCGGATCGTGACGCAACAGGTCGTGATCGTTCAGGTCCTCACAGCCAAGCGCGATCCCCATCACCCGCTGCCCCACCAGCGTGCGCACCTCGTGCTCGATCAGACGCGGATCGCGATGGTCGGTGAAACAGGCGGCAAAACGGTCGATCAAGGCCACCGCCCGATCCGTTTCCCCGAGCCGCAACGCGCCCGCGTCCGAACGCAGCGTCCCGCCATCGAACGACGCCACCACCGAACGCCCCTCGACCGCTTGGAAACCGAACGATGCCGCGCTACACTGTGTTTGCATCGGGAAACCCCTCTGTCCTGAGCTATGTCCTTGTCAAAGAACACTATCTCACAGACAGAACCCCGATGCACCTACCCGGTATGAGAAATCCGGGCTAAGTCATTGTCTTTGCAGAAAACTCCAGACGGGAGATCAGCCAAAATCCGGCCCAACCGTCGAAGTCAGGAATTCTTGCTCGCAGCGCGTCAATCCGCACGCCGCGGAATGGTGGGGGTCTTGCTTGAATGTCCGCTCGGTATGAAGTTCAATCATACTGGCGCAGGAGAGCCAACAGGAAGGAGTATCATGAGAGCGTCTACTGAAATCAGCCGCACCATCAAGGTCGTCGAGGCTGGAGAGTTTGATTATGTTCTCCGGCACTTGGAAGAGGAAAACTTGGGGATTTGGGCGCCGGCACACGCTGAGGCTGGGATGGTAGTGCCGATGCCTCCTGGCTACTCGCAGGAGGAGGGAGATGACCGCTCAGTTCGGGTCATCAAGGAGTTGCCTGAAGACTCGGTGAGGGTGGGGTGGATAAGCCAGTCAAATGATCTATGCCGCGCCACTTGTGTCCATTGTATAGGATGCTGCCGGAACGTGGAGTGCCTCAAGCACGGCGGCCAAGGCCATCACGACAACGAGCTGACGGACGTAGTCGAATTGCACCCGAAGGCAGTCGAGGCGAGGGTCAACTCACTTTTTGCCGAGGGTATTCTCCCGACGGATCAGCTCGAAGCGGCAGGGCTTGGCGTCTTCATGGTGCACAGCCATGGTGGCGGAGCACCGTTCACGACGCTGCCCTACGGTCAAGTGGCGGTCATTGAAGATGGGCGGACGTACTTCCGCTCGCGTGCAGAGGTCTTGGGGTCGGGAGGACTCATTCCCACAACATGGCGCTCTGAACACGGTGAACGCCAACCAGTGGGTGGATTTGCCGGCGGTTGATACTGGATCACCACCGTAGTCGTCGATGTTTGTGAAACCGTTCGGTAGCCGGGGGTTGGAACACACGCGGCCGCTACCGTGGTGACGCAGTCCTGAGGATAACCGCGAGCTTCCGACCGCTTAGTCCGGTGCGTCGCCGTGCTCAACCCCCGAGGATACGTATCCGTTCGGCGCTCGGGGGATAAGCGCGGCGCCAGACCGGGTTGAATGGTCGGAGGGTCGCGCCTTCCCTCGTGACTGCGTCACCACGGTAGCGGTCGCGTGTGTTCCGTCCGTAAGTGTTCCGAGAAGCCGTGACGATCCACACGATGAGAAGTTCTGACCGGCCGAAATGCGCAGAAACGCGCCGTTCTCGCGCGCCGAACGCAGTGGCTGCCGGTGAACTCCACGGTCAGATGGAACGGTTACTTCCGTCCCCCGGAAACCGAACGGTTTCGAGGATACGTAACTGTTCGGGTCCCGGGGGATGAGGAGATGGTTATCCGCACCCGGCCGCGCCCGAGCGTGATTCTACCGATTGAGGGTGCGCCGCCAATCTCTTCGGAGGGGGCGGAGCCAGATGTCCTTTTTCGGCTGGGCTCGTTTCGTGTGCCTGTCATAGCGGCCCCGGCCCTGGGTGGTGCCGACGCGGGTCCAACCCGACGCGCGGTAGACGGCGCCGGTGTATCGCGGCGTTTCGACGAAGGTCTCGATCAGCACGGGGGTGGTGGCGTAGCGCTCGGTCCAGTCCGTGGGCAGGCGCCGACGCACGATGGCGAGGATGTGCGAGCCGAGGTTGGGGATCTCGACCCAGGGCAGGATCAGGAAGCGCGGATTGTCGACCACCAGCGGCAGGTTCTTCTCGCGCATCTCGGGCGTCCATCCGATGAAGGCGTCGCGCGGGGCGAGCTTCCAGGCGGCGGTGGAGAAGCCGAGCATGGCGATGGGCCAGCCGTTGCGGTCGTGTACGGCGTAGCGCATCTGGGCGCCGACCAGGGTCTTGTATCCGAGGTAGTGGTAGCGGGCGACGAACTCGTTCCAGACCCTGCCCTCCCGGGTGCTATGCACGACGATGCGGAAGTCGAGGGGGCGGACCTCGTCGAGGGTGGTCGGGGCCGGGAAGAGCGGCGGCTCGGTATCGGGTCCGAAGACGATGGGCTTCGGCCGGCTCCGCTGCCACCTGGGCGGCGGCAGCTCGATGAGGCCGTCGCGGTGCATGGCGAGCATGGTGACGCGGGCAATCATGTCCTTGAGGCCGCCGTCGGGCTTGAGCCAGCCGATGCGCCGGCAGAACTCGATGGACAGGGCGCGGCGGGAGAGCTGCGCGGGACCGGCGATGAGCGCGCGCAGCAGCGCCATTTCATCTTCGGTGAAGTCGCGCCCGTAATAGCGGCACTCGACCGCGCCGGTCATCCCGACGCCGTGAGTTCGCGCCTGCGCTCCTCGCTCATCGACCACGGCAGCCAGGGCGACAGGTCTTCCGGCGGCTTGCCGCCGTTCTCCGCGCACGCGGTCAGCCATTCCCTGAGCCAGCGCCGGACGTCGATGCCGTTGATCGCCAGCGTGCCGGCCACCGAGTACATCGTCGCCGTGAACCCGGCGCCTTTCTCGCTGTCGGAACCGAACGAGAGCCATCGCCCGATGACCGCGGCGCGCAGGGAGAGTTCGCCGCGGTTGTTATCCATGGGCACGAACGGCTTGTCGACGAAGACGCACAGCCCCTCGCGGTGTTTGACGAGCGATCGTAGCGGCCTGGCCCTGCGCGCCCTGTCCGACAGCCCGGCCAGTTCCGCTTCGGCGGCCGCGAACATCTCGTCGACCGCCTTCTTCAGCTTGGCCTGCGCCGCCTCGAACGTCAGCGACTGTCGTTCGAGAGGGTGAGCGGGGTCGTAATGCTCCAGCCGCGCATCGTTCAGCCGGTAGATCTCCGCGATCCGCTCGATCCATCTCTGGCACCAGCGCCTGAGCCGCACACGCCCGGCCGCGCAGTCGATGAACGGGCGCCTTTGATGCGCCCAGCACCATTGCAGGATCACCCTGCCGGCGAGCTCGCGGGCCAGTTTCCTGTAGGCGCTGAACCGGTCGCAGACCAGAACCACGACGCCCTTTGTCGAACCGAACAGCTTCATCGCGACCTCGGCGCTGCGCGAGGGATCGATGTGGTAATAGACCGCGTCCGGGCTCACCGAGGTCCACAGCCAGGCGCGGCTCGACCGGCCTTTCTCGCGATACGCCTGAACGCGCCAGGACGTTTCGTCGGCATGGCGCAGCGCCGCCTCGTTCTGGTGCGCGAGGATCGCCTCGGCCAGCGACTCGAACAGCAGCACGAAGCGCTTGGTGCTGTCGGCCAGGGTGCCCGGCGAGATCGTCAGCCCCATATCGGCCAGCCAGGCCGCGACCCGATGCAGCGGCCGGCAGCAGACGAACCGTTCGTAGAGCATGCACGTCCAGACGCTGATCCCGTAGGGCGTGGTCTCGAACAGCCGCGTCACCGGAGGCGCGGTCACCTCCCGCGGCGCGGAGGCGCAGTCGCAACTGCGGCGCCAGCGCGACCGGACGATGGTGTTCTCGTAGGCCTCGACATCGATCTCGAAGAGGGTGGTGCAGCGCTCGCCGTTGGCGGCATAGGGCTTGCCGCAACGCGGGCAGATGCGCGCATCCTCCGGCGGGTCGCGCGGTTCCTTCTTCTGCCTGAGCCCGGCGCGCTGGGTGCGCCCGTGTCCGGCAGTACCGCGCTGCTGGCCGCGTTTGCGTCCGGTGCCCGGCTTCTTCTGCCGCTCGCTCCTGCTGCCGTAGAGCGCCTTCGACAGGACGCTGCGGGTCGAGCGCAGCTTGTCGAGATCGCCTTCCAGCTTCTCGACACGCGCAGCCAACGCCGCGTTCTCGCCCTTCAGATCCCGCACCTCGGCGCGCAGCTCGGCATTTTTCTTCCGCAGCGACGCGATCAGCTCGGTGGCCCGCACGACCGCCGCACGCAGCCGCTCGTTGCGCTCGCGCAGCCACGCGATCGTGTCCTCCCGGGCCTCCACCAGCCGCCTGCCCGCCGCGAGCCGCCGGTCGAACTGCTTGCGCAGCGACCCGGCCACGCGCTCGCCTTCGCGATCCGCGAGCGCTCCCGGTCGATATCCTGCTTCAGCCAGTTGATCTCGTCCTGGTGGCGCGCCTCGATCCGCTCCTGGCGCTCGTGAGACCAGCGCAACGAGAGGCGAAGACCGGCGACCTCGTCGTCCTGGGAATCGACCCTGCGCTCCAACGCCTTCATGGCCCGCGACGCGGTCTTCGTTGCGGCCGTCTTGAGCTTGAACCGGCAGGTGTCGAGCCGCCTCGTCAGCGAGTCCGAAAGCGCTCGGGCGTCCCTCTCCGACCCGCGCAGTTCCTCGCGGCGCTACTCCGCCACAGCCGCGCGGTCCCGTTCCTCCTCGATGCGCGCCTCTGCCTCTTCAAGCAGAGACGCCCAGTCGAGCGGCTCGCTCGCCGGCATCACGATGGGAGGCGAGCACGGGGTGTCGCTGCCCTCGGCCGGCGTCAGGTGGGCACAGAAATCCGCGTCGAGAACCGCCATGCGCGAGACGGTAGCGCATGCCCGAAGTAGTTACCAGTCAGAAAATCCGTGGAGGTCTACGATCTCCCGGGACCCGAACAGTTACGAGGATACAGTGAGGCCGGGTAGGCATCCGCCGACTATCAAGCTCAGGTGTTCGCGTTAGCTATAGTGAGTCTTCTTACACTATGCTTACGGGAATATCCATGTTCGGATAAAGTGCCGAAATATCAATGCACTCAAGTCATATCCTGTATTCCGGTGCCACTCGGTCTTGTCGACCCGCTCGCCGGTCTGCTTGTTGATGTACGACTCGTCGGTCGCGACCGACAGGTTGGCGACGCGCCCGCCGCTGGTCAGGTGATTGACGGTGACGTCGGCGCCGAGGCGGCCAATGAGTTCCACCCGGTTCAGTCCGAATGCCATGGCGATTCTCCTTGCAAGGCTGGTTGATGACGATGGGTTGCGAGCGGTTGGGGACCGGGGGACTCACTCCCCGGCCCCTTCCCGTTCACCCTCTTCAAGCCCTCCTCTCACTCCGCCGCGTGGCGGAAGGGCGATTCGCCGTGGAGGTCCGCGATGCGCCGCTCCGGGTACACGGCGTCCCGGTCGGGACAGCGCCGGGCGCGGTCGTCCTCGATGGCGTCGTGCATGGCGCGGGGGTCGATGCCGAGTTCGGCAAGCACCTGCTCGCCGGTGACGGGGAAGTCGGGGTCGGTGTAGAACATGGCCGGGGTCTCCTGTACCGGTTGCCGCATCCGGCAGCGGCGGGAGACCGTCTCCCTCTCTCGCAGCCGGGCGTTCGCCCGGCACTCCGCACCGCTCTGACTCGAACTGCGGAGAGGGTCAGGCTGCGCGGCGGATGGCCAGCAGGCGCTCGCAGGCCGTGCGCGGAGAGAGGACGCCGAGGTTCAGCACCGGAATGCCGTGCTCGGCCGCGATGCGTAGCGCCATGCCGGTTCCGCCCACGATCTCGCCATCGGGAGACCAGCACACGATGGCATGGACGGGCCGGTCGAGGCGGGGCCCGAGCACGACTGCGGCGTTGCGCGCATGGAGCTTGCGCACGGCGGGCGAGCAGCGGCTCCAGGCGGGGTGCAGACGGGCGGCGAGGCTCATGCAGGCTTCCAGTTCCGACGGGGGGACAGCACCCGGCAGTCCAGCCCGCCATGCCCGTTGTAGCCGCGCCACGGCAGATACAGTGTCCGCTTTTCGGCCGGCGCGCCCCCGGCAAACGCGGTATCGGCCCCCTTCGCGCCGCCGCTCGCGAGATGCCACCTCGTCTTCGCGAGCCAGGCCGCCATGGTGGTCATATTGCGGAGCACCGGCCGGGGCGTGGCGCGGGCGCCGATGCCGGCGTAGATGAGCGTCGTCATGTCGTAATCTCCCCGGTGGCGGTCGCAGGCCTCTCTCTCGCTTGCGGCCTTCGTCCTCTCCCGGCTGTCCTCCAACGCCGGCATGCGCGAGGGCGGGACGGGCCTGGAAGCGGCGCGTGAGAGGGCGCATCGGGGCGAGGCGTGAGGAGACGGGAAACCGTGGGACGAATGGGAGCTCTGGCCGCTGGCGCTGTGGTGGCTGCCGGTCGGAGTTCCGGTACAGGCGGCGGTGCGCTTCGGGCCGGAACACGGCCTGCCCGAGGCCGGTGACTTGGTGCCCCCGGATCGGGGTCCGGGGCAGGCGGCGATGCTGCCGATGGCGGCAGGGTCGTTGGTGTTCGACCCGGCCGGCTGCTGGCGCTCGGTTGCCGGAGGCCGTGGCGTCTCGGCTACCGGCGGGGCGCGCGGGCGCCGGGAATCGCGCTCGGCACTTTCACGGTGGCGGCGTCGATGCTCGTGGGGTTGTCGGGTCCGTCGGCGGTCGCCGTCGGTGCGGTCGCGCTCAGCCGGCCCGTGTGGATCGCATGGCGGTCGCTGGCGATGCCGGCGCGAAGGCGGCGCGCGGCAGGATCTCCGCGAGCCGGGGGGTGGTTCAGACGGCTTCGGTGGCGGCGACGCGCAGCCTGCCGGCGGTATCCGAACGGGGCTGCCGGATGACGATGTCGATATCGCGGCCGAGCGCCGTCAGGAGGCGCAACAGGCGCTCCAGCGAATATTCGCGGAAGTCGCCGCGCAGGAGCCGCGACACGTCCGGCTGGGACAGGCCCAGCAGGCGCGCGGCCTCGGTCTGGGTGATGTCGCGCTGGCGGAGGATGGCGTCGATGCGGCCGACCAGTTCCGCCTTCAGCAGGTGCGTGTCGGCCTCGGGAAGGCCGAGGTCGGCGAAGATGTTGCCGCCGCCGCGTTCGACTGTCGCGTCGGATGTGGTCATGGTTCTACCCTCCGCCATGCGTGTCCCGGTAATGACGCTCGGCGACTCTCAGCCGCCGCCGGACCAGATCGAGATTCTTCTTCGGCGTGGCGATGCCCCGCTTCGCCTTCTTCTGGAAGGCGTGCAGGACATAGACCGCCGCCTGGAACCGGACCGTGTAGACGGCCCTGAAGGTGTCGCCGTCGTGGCGCGCCAGGACCTCCAGAACGCCGGAACCGAAGCCCTTGAGCGGCTTGGCGTCGTGGTGTTGCAGGCCGGTCTGGGCCTGGTAGATCGCAAAGCCCATGCGGTCCTGCACGGGCTCCGGAAACCGCTTCAGATCCACCTTGCTCGAACCGACCCATTCGACTGGTCTCGACATGCGCCACTGGATCCGGACTATAGGGGTTTCACCATATCGGGGCAAGGCACCCCTGTCGAGATGCCTTCGGCGGACGTCGGGCCGGCTGCGCAGCGGCGCCGCCGCGCCCCGTCAGTGCTCGATGGGGTTGCCGGGCTCCAAGGCCTCGGTGCGCATGGATGCGGCGGCCATGGTCGTCCACGCCTCGCGGTCCATTCCGAGGCGGCGGTTGAGCTTGTCGCAGATGGTGAGCGCATCGTCGAGGTCGAGCGCGATGAGCGCTGTCGGCACGTGGCCGGCGAGCCCTTCGATGACGATGCGGATCTGCTGCACGTCGACCTCGATGTCGTAGGCGGGGCAGAAGCAGAAGTTCGGATTGTCGGGCAGGGTCTGGGCAGTCATGGCGGTGTTCCTCCCGGGGTGCGGCAGCGGGCGGCGGGCCGGCGGTACGTACCCCCGGCGCGGCGGCGAAGTAAATCGGGGTGGCGGACGGACCGTTCCCGGCGGTACGGACAGGGTCACACGGCGGGCGGCCAGCGGTCGAGGATATGCGAGAGCATGTCCGACCCGGGCGCGAACGCGCGGGCGCGGTACGAGACGATCTCGACCGTGCAGCCGATGCGCCGGAGTCCGGCGATGTCGGTGTCCGCGGGTCCCTCGATCTCGACACGGTCGGCGCCCATGATGCGCCGCCGGGCGAGCCGCCAGCCGTTGGCGAGGGGGAGCGCGGCGCCGCGTCCCAGGACCGCCTCGAAGGCCTCCCCGCCGGTCAGGGCGGGGCCGCCGCCGAGGCCGAAGCTTGCGCGCACGGCGCGGACCTGCCCGGCGTCGAGCACGCGGCCGATGAGGGCTATGCCGTCGTCCGAGGTGAGCCGGCGCACGCGCATGTTCTCGGCCGGCAGCCTGTCCCAGACGGGCAGCAGGAGCCCGGCGGCGAGCCAGAAGCGCGACTCGCGGTGGGTCGGCAGGGAGGCGATCTCCCGCTCCCAGAGAGCGCGCCAGGTAACCTCGTCGGCGGGGCGCCAGTTGGAGGCGTCGAGCTCGGCGCGGGCCATCGACTCGCGCACTGCGGGGCGGACGAGCCGGACCCGCTCCTGCACGCCGCCGTCGTCGAACATGCGCGAGGTGCTGCGCAGCAGGACGGCGGCGCGCTTCGAACGCGCGTTGACCACCAGCGCGGGTCTGCCGTCCGGTGCGGGATCGCGCGCGCCGATGTCGAGCGCGGCCTCGACCGTGGTCGGCACGAGTCGGTCGCGGCGCCGGTGCCGGGACGGTCGTGGAGGGTCTCCCGGCCGGCGAGGACAAGCGAGTCCGCGCGTACGGTCTCGACGCCGACCTCGTAGCTGCCGGCCTCGACGGCCTGCTCGATGTTGGCGGCGATGCGCTCCTCCAGCGCGGCGAAGAGCGCGTTCTGCTCGGCGATGGGCAATGCGAGCAGGCGGTTGAGGAAGCGCGGCATGGGCGGCAGCTCCTCCTTGAGACCGCCCTCGTGGATGAGCTTGAGGCCGGTGGCGTCCTGGAACCGCTCGACGGTCCAGCCCTCGATGCGCCCGAGCCAGAGCGCGCCGTAGAACTGGCGCAGCGCCGCCTTCGCATACAGGCTCTCAACCCAGGTTGGCACTTTTTCTGTTCTGCTGTCGTTTATCGCTTTGATATGGCACTACATTTTTCTCTTCCGATTTCAACATGGCACTCCATTTTGTGAGATTCTGTCAGCTCGTCAGGCGGGTCCTCGTGCGGTGGATGGCGGGGTCAACACCCGCCGCCGAGGAGATTTGGGCGACCTCGGCGGCCGGGCGCGTGTCCTGGCGGTTGACGATCAACGTGCCGTCGGTCTGGCGCAGGCGCGTGGTGATCCGCACCCAGGTCCGCATGCTCTCGCGGATCGATGCCCAGCACTTGTGGATGCCGCGCGCGGCCAGCCGGGTGCGGATCAGATGCACGGCGTGGTAGGCCAGCACGGCGATCAGCAGGTGGGCCGCGATACGACGGTCGAGCTGGTGCCAGATCGGGCGAAGGCCGAGCTCGGATTTCAGGCTCTTGAATGTCGCCTCGATATCCGTGATCCGCCAGTACGTCCGCAGGACCGTCTCGATGTCCCAGTCGACGTGGCTGGTGCGCAGCACATAGGCGCCGGCGCCCTTGTCGGCCTCGTCGTACTGCGGCCTGCGCTTGAAGCGCACGGCGGCGGCGTTGGGGCCGGTTTTCGCCTTCTCGACCGTGATCTCGTAGTGCCTGGCGACCGCAGAGAAGCGCTGCTTGAGGCGGCCGACGCTCTCCAGCACCCTGTCGTGGCGCTTGAGGCGGCCCTTGACCGGCAGGCCGCCGTGGAGCCTTTCCAGCGCCGCCTCGAAGCGGTTCCGCCTCAGGCCGAGGATTGCGTTCTCGGCCTTCTTCTTGCCCTCGCTGACGACGTAGAGCCGCGCCTCGCCGTCCTCGCTTGCGAGGCGCCAGGCGCGCACCTCTTGGCGCGCGCTGGTGATCAGCAGCGCCTCGGGCCCGCCCTCGGGCGGCGCAGGCCTGGCACCGCGGCTGACCGCGATCCAGTCGTAGCCCCGCTCGCCCAGCCACGCGACGTTCTCCTCGGTGGCGATGCCGGCGTCCATGACCACCGTGGGCTTCGGCGCCGTGCCGCCGCACACCGCCTCGAGCCTGGCCAGCGCGTCCTCCAGCGTGCCCGGCTCGCTGACGTTGCCGGGCAGGATCTCGCAACTGCGCGGGAAGCCTGCGCCGTCGAGCGCCAGCGCGAGCGTGATCAGCGGACAGTCGGCGCGCTTCTGCTTGGAGCGCCCGAAGCGGGGAAGCTCGCCGTGCGCGTGGCCGTGGTAGTGAACGTTGGTGAGGTCGTAGAAGGCGATGGTGTCGGGGATGTCGAGCAGCGAGCGCTCACGGCTGAACAGCTCCCGCTGGATGGCGGCGCGGTGGCGCCAGAGGAGGTCGCCGATGCGGTAGAGCGTCCTGCGCCGCAGAGCCTTGCGGTCGCCCTCCAGATCCAGAAGCTCGGCGGCCGCACTGTCGCGGCGCAGCCAGCGGCTGGTCTCGCGCTCGCTGGCGGGATGGACCATCCTGGCGACGATCAGCGCGCTCGCGATGCGCCCTTCGCGGCCCTTGATGCCCAGGTCGTGGAGGATTTCGGCGAAGCCGAGATCGTCGAGGGCCTTGAGGCACAGGCGCTCGCAGCCGACCGTGCGCGGGTTCTCGTGCTCCAGGGTATCGAGGTCGACGGTGGCGATTTCGGGCTTGCGCGCCTCTTCCTGCATCGCCTCGGGGCGGAACCCCCTGGCCCTGAGCTTGGCGACGATGTCCTCGGCTGCGGCCTGCACGTCCGGCGCGGCTGCGAGCAGCGGCGGGCGGCCGTTGAGCAGCGCCTCGGCGCGTTCGGCAACTTCGCGCCATTTCTCCTTCGGCACCGGATAGTCGGTGCCGAGGTTGAGAAGCGTGCGCTGCCTGACCTTGTCGCCGATGCGCTGCGAGAGCACGAGGCGATGGCTGCGGACAGGCTTGCCGTCGGTGGTGTGGGTCTTGGTTGCCCTGATGAACATGTCGCCCGGCAGGTCTTGGTAGTGGCGTGTCCAGATATGTCGGCTTTGGTGGTGGGGTCAAGGGAAATCCTGCAAACCCGCCATTCCCTGGCACTACAAAGGGGGTTCGGGACGGCAATCGCAAATGTAGGGGAATGCCCTTCTCGTAAACGCTATATATGGTGTTTCATCCGGAAAAACCTGGCCAATTCGGCCCCGAACAAACGGAAAAAGTGCCAACTTGGGTCAAGGTTGTCGCTCTCGCGGAAGAGCGCCCGGTCGCCGCCCATGGCGGTCTGGTTGTCGCGTTGTCCGCGGGTGATGGCGCCGAGGCTGTCGAGCCGCCGGGCGATGGTGGCGATGAAGCGCCGCTCGCCCTTGACGTCGGTGGCGACGGGGCGGAACAGAGGCGCCGAGGCCTGGTGGGTGCGATGGGTGCGACCGAGGCCCTGGATCGCCTGGTCGGCGCGCCAGCCGGGCTCGAGCAGGTAGTGGACCCGGCGCGCGGTGTTGGCGCAGTCGAGGTCGGCATGGTAGCTGCGCCCGGTGCCGCCGGCCATGGAGAAGACGAGGATCTTCTTGGTCCCGTCCATGAAGGCGGCGGTCTCGGCAAGGTTGGCGGACGCGGGCCGGCTGCGCAGCGCCAGGCGCTCGCCGTGCCCATTGGCAATCCGCAGCACCCGGCGCGAGCGTCCCGTCACTTCCGCCACCGCCTCGTGCCCGAAGTGCTGCACCACCTGGTCGAGCGCCGCCGGCACCGGCGGCAGGGCTGCGAGCTTCTCGATCAGGGTGTCGCGGCGCGCGACCGCCTCCCGGCAGAGCACGGGGTTGCCGTCATCGTCGAACACGGGCCGCGACAGGAGATTGCCCTCGTCGTCGGTGAAGGACTCCTGGAGCTGCACCGGGAAGGCGTGGGCCAGGAACTCGATGACGGTCTCGCGCGGTGTCAGGTCGACGTTGACCCAAGTTGGCACTTTTTCCGTTTGTTCGGGGCCGAATTGGCCAGGTTTTTCCGGATGAAACACCATATATAGCGTTTACGAGAAGGGCATTCCCCTACATTTGCGATTGCCGTCCCGAACCCCCTTTGTAGTGCCAGGGAATGGCGGGTTTGCAGGATTTCCCTTGACCCCACCACCAAAGCCGACATATCTGGACACGCCACTACCAAGACCTGCCGGGCGACATGTTCATCAGGGCAACCAAGACCCACACCACCGACGGCAAGCCTGTCCGCAGCCATCGCCTCGTGCTCTCGCAGCGCATCGGCGACAAGGTCAGGCAGCGCACGCTTCTCAACCTCGGCACCGACTATCCGGTGCCGAAGGAGAAATGGCGCGAAGTTGCCGAACGCGCCGAGGCGCTGCTCAACGGCCGCCCGCCGCTGCTCGCAGCCGCGCCGGACGTGCAGGCCGCAGCCGAGGACATCGTCGCCAAGCTCAGGGCCAGGGGGTTCCGCCCCGAGGCGATGCAGGAAGAGGCGCGCAAGCCCGAAATCGCCACCGTCGACCTCGATACCCTGGAGCACGAGAACCCGCGCACGGTCGGCTGCGAGCGCCTGTGCCTCAAGGCCCTCGACGATCTCGGCTTCGCCGAAATCCTCCACGACCTGGGCATCAAGGGCCGCGAAGGGCGCATCGCGAGCGCGCTGATCGTCGCCAGGATGGTCCATCCCGCCAGCGAGCGCGAGACCAGCCGCTGGCTGCGCCGCGACAGTGCGGCCGCCGAGCTTCTGGATCTGGAGGGCGACCGCAAGGCTCTGCGGCGCAGGACGCTCTACCGCATCGGCGACCTCCTCTGGCGCCACCGCGCCGCCATCCAGCGGGAGCTGTTCAGCCGTGAGCGCTCGCTGCTCGACATCCCCGACACCATCGCCTTCTACGACCTCACCAACGTTCACTACCACGGCCACGCGCACGGCGAGCTTCCCCGCTTCGGGCGCTCCAAGCAGAAGCGCGCCGACTGTCCGCTGATCACGCTCGCGCTGGCGCTCGACGGCGCAGGCTTCCCGCGCAGTTGCGAGATCCTGCCCGGCAACGTCAGCGAGCCGGGCACGCTGGAGGACGCGCTGGCCAGGCTCGAGGCGGTGTGCGGCGGCACGGCGCCGAAGCCCACGGTGGTCATGGACGCCGGCATCGCCACCGAGGAGAACGTCGCGTGGCTGGGCGAGCGGGGCTACGACTGGATCGCGGTCAGCCGCGGTGCCAGGCCTGCGCCGCCCGAGGGCGGGCCCGAGGCGCTGCTGATCACCAGCGCGCGCCAAGAGGTGCGCGCCTGGCGCCTCGCAAGCGAGGACGGCGAGGCGCGGCTCTACGTCGTCAGCGAGGGCAAGAAGAAGGCCGAGAACGCAATCCTCGGCCTGAGGCGGAACCGCTTCGAGGCGGCGCTGGAAAGGCTCCACGGCGGCCTGCCGGTCAAGGGCCGCCTCAAGCGCCACGACAGGGTGCTGGAGAGCGTCGGCCGCCTCAAGCAGCGCTTCTCTGCGGTCGCCAGGCACTACGAGATCACGGTCGAGAAGGCGAAAACCGGCCCCAACGCCGCCGCCGTGCGCTTCAAGCGCAGGCCGCAGTACGACGAGGCCGACAAGGGCGCCGGCGCCTATGTGCTGCGCACCAGCCACGTCGACTGGGACATCGAGACGGTCCTGCGGACGTACTGGCGGATCACGGATATCGAGGCGACATTCAAGAGCCTGAAATCCGAGCTCGGCCTTCGCCCGATCTGGCACCAGCTCGACCGTCGTATCGCGGCCCACCTGCTGATCGCCGTGCTGGCCTACCACGCCGTGCATCTGATCCGCACCCGGCTGGCCGCGCGCGGCATCCACAAGTGCTGGGCATCGATCCGCGAGAGCATGCGGACCTGGGTGCGGATCACCACGCGCCTGCGCCAGACCGACGGCACGTTGATCGTCAACCGCCAGGACACGCGCCCGGCCGCCGAGGTCGCCCAAATCTCCTCGGCGGCGGGTGTTGACCCCGCCATCCACCGCACGAGGACCCGCCTGACGAGCTGACAGAATCTCACAAAATGGAGTGCCATGTTGAAATCGGAAGAGAAAAATGTAGTGCCATATCAAAGCGATAAACGACAGCAGAACAGAAAAAGTGCCAACCTGGGTTGAGGAAGGCGCGACGGTGCGCGAGGTTGCGCGGGGATACGGCGTACATGAGACACAGTTGTCGTGCTGGCGTCGCATGGCGCGCGAGGGCCGTCTGGTTTTGCCGGCATCGGACACGGCGCCGTCATTTGCGGCGGTGGTGGTTCGGGAGGAGGAGCGCCCTGATCGGCTACCGGCGGGTGCCAGGATGGAGGTGGTGCAGGGCCAGGTGACGGTCCGTCTGGACGCCGCGACGCCGGCGGTTCGGCTCGCGGAGATCGTCTCTGCGTTGAACGCCTCGGCATGATCTTCCCGTCGAACCGGGTGCGGATCGTGGTTGCGACGAAGCCCGTGGACTTCCGCAAGGCCCACGACGGCCTTGTTGCGCATGTGAAGAGCGTGTTGCGCAAGGATCCGTTTACGGGAACGGTCTTTGCCTTCAGGTCGAAACGAGCTGACAGGCTGAAGCTGGTTTACTGGGACGGGACCGGTCTGGTGATGGTCTACAAGCGTCTGGAGGAGCAGGGCTTCGTGTGGCCGGCGATCCGCGACGGGGTGATGTCGGTGAGCCATGCGCAGTTCGAGGCGCTGTTCGCCGGCCTGGACTGGCGGCGCGTGCGGGCGCTCTCGGCGCGGCGCCCGGCTGAGGCTGAATGACTCACCGGGCGGATCGGGACGTCCGGCTCTGCGACACTGTGCTATCGAGCGGGCCATGTCGGCCCTCGCACAGATCGACCTTGGAGCGCTGACGCCCGAACAGTGCGATGCCGCCGTGCAGGCGATCGCGGCGCTGGAGACGCTTCGCGCCGAGAACGAGATGTTGGCGGCAGACAAGGCCTGTCTTGCCGTCGAGAAGGATGCGCTGGCGGACCGCAACGAGACGCAAGCTGCGCGCATCCGCCGTCTCGAACATCTGAACCTGGAACTGATCCGCCTGCTATATGGCAAGAGGTCGGAGAAGCTGTCGGCGGACGAGCGCCAGCTGGCGTTCGAGGAGCTGGAGGGCGCGGCTGCGGAAGTGGAGGCGGAGGCCTCGGCCGGCGATCCGTCGCCGCCGCGCTCGCCGAAGCGGCCTCGTGCCGAGCGCAATATCGGCCATCTGCCGGAACACCTGGAACGCATCGAGCAAGTGATCGAGCCGGAGAGCACGCTCTGCCCCTGCGGCTGCGGGGAGATGGTGCGGATCGGCGAAGATCGCGCCGAGAGGCTCGACATCGTGCCGGCGCAGTTGCGGGTGATCGTCACGGTGCGCCCGAAATACGCCTGCCGGTCCTGCGAGCAGGGCGTCACCCAGGCGCTGGCGCCGGCTTGGCTGATCGAGGGCGGCCTGCCGACCGAGGGCGCCATCGCCCATGTGTTGGTCTCCAAATACGCCGAGCATTGTCCGCTGTATCGCCAGGCTCAGATCTACGCGCGTTCCGGTCTCGAACTGGACCGCTCGACGCTGGCCGGCTGGGTCGGCAAGGCGTCGTTCCACCTGAGACCGGTAGCCGACCGGCTGGCGGCGCATCTCAAACGCTCTTCCAAGCTCTTCATGGACGAGACCCGGGCGCCGGTGCTCGATCCGGGCCGTGGCAGGACGAGGACCGGCTGGCTGTGGGCGCTCGCCCGCGATGATCGCGCCTGGGGCGGGCCCGACCCGCCGGGCGTGATGTACTTCTATGCGCCCGGGCGCGGCGGCGAGCATGCCGAAAGGTTCCTCGATGGCTTCGACGGCATCCTGCAGGTCGATGGATATGCTGGCCACAACCGGCTGGGCCGGGCGGACCGGCCAGGCGGAGCGCTGACGCTGGCTGCATGTTGGATCCATGCCCGGCGCGGGCTCAAGGAGGTGTTCGACAGCAACGGCTCGCCGATTGCGGAGGCCGGACTGGAGCGCATCGCGCAGCTCTACAGGATCGAGGACAGGATCCGGGGCGAGCTGCCGGCGACGCGCCAGTTCGTCCGGTGGACCGAGGCGGCGGCGCTGGTGAACGCCTTCGGGGTCTGGCTCGACGAGCAGCGCTCGCGCCTGGGCGAGAAGTTCACCTATATCGCCAACCAGTGGGACAGGATGCTGGTGTTCCTGTACGACGGGCGCGTCGAGATGGATTCGAACTTCGTGGAGAACCGCATCCGCCCGGTGAAGCTCACCGCGAAGAATGCGCTGTTCGCGGGCCACGACGAGGGTGCTCGCTCCTGGGGTCGCATCGCCTCGCTCATCGAGATCTGCAGGATGAACGGCGTCGAACCCTGCGCCTGGCTCAAGAGCACGCTGGAGAAGATCGCTGCCGGGCATCCGCAATCGAAGATCCACGAGCTGTTGCCCTAGAACTTCGACCCGGCATCAAGCTGAAAAAATCAAGGTGGGGCCTCGCAGTGCTTATACCAACCATCCTATGAACTGACTTCTTCGGCTATGGTGGGAAACAACCCTGGGTGCGCAACAAGTCATTTCATAGGCTCGCTGGTATTATACTTGACAGGCGGGTGGGACGAAGTAAGGATATACGGCCTTACAAGAAATCGCTGGCGACGGAGGGCTCAATGCTATCGAGGGTTCCATCTTGGGCAGTCGCGGTTGCCGGTGCAGCCATCGCAATCGCCGCGACGGCAACGAGCACCATGCTGCTCCATCAAACCCGGGCGGGTACGTGTCGCTGAAGTCGGAGATCGACCGGTTGCGACTGCTCTCACAAACGCACATCAGCGGGCGGGCTGATGACATTCGAGCCGCAGAATCGCGGGTCGAGTCGTTGCAGGCGCGAGAGTCCTGGGTCTATCTGGCGTACGTGTTCTTCAACCTGCTCGGCCTCATGGTCACGATGTGCAAGGACCTTCCCGTGTGGAAGGCCGAACGTCACAGCGAACGGGTGGCATAGTGGTTGGCTCAGGTGGATCGTGGTGATGTCTGCTTGGGGCCTTCAAACCCGAATCGTACTGAAATCAAGATGGGGCGCTCGCACCGCTTACGATTCACAGGAGACGATTCCATGGGAACTTCAGTACCACCGACAGAAGATCGCCCTGAGCAAACCCGGCTCCTCGTGACCAGGATCGGTCTGTTCATCTACAGATACGGCCAAGTTCTCGCAGGGATGACCACTGGCCTGTGTTCGATCATCGCTGCACTGATCATTGCCGACGAAGTGAAAGAAGCGTTCGAGACAAACGAGAAAATCATGGTTGTTGTTGAGGGATTCAATGACACCAAGCATCAACGTTTTGCGCTAATGCATAACTATGGAAATGGTTCAGGCACACTGATGCCTAAAGTAGTTATCGTCATGAAGGATAAGGACGATACCGAACTGATGAGCATTGAAACGCATCTCAATTCAGGTTACTCCGGAGGGAGTAGCATGAGTCCATTTACGCTGACGAGTGGAGAAGGAAAGCGCTATTTCATGAACCACGTTAAGGTGCCGGAACATAAAAGACTGGCGAGTTGCACCCTCAAATTTCAGGTGATGCAACCTGACGGGAGGCCTCGTCAGGGGGAGTCATCACCATTCGATTGCAAAATATAACAATTCGGAACATAGCAAGTTGGTAAGCGGTGCGGGAGAGATACCCAGCTTTCAGCTTGACGGCGGCTTGAAGCTCCAGGGTAGGAGTTTGTCGATACGGCTGTTGGGGTGCCGGCGGCGATTTTCTCCAGCGTATCCTTGATCCAGGCGTAAGGCTCGACGCCGTTCATCTTGCAGGTCTCGATGAGGCTGGCGATACGGCCCCATGAGCGCGCGCCCTCGTCATGGCCGGCGAACAGCGCGTTTTGCTGTGAGCTTGATCGGCCGGATTCGATTTTCGACGAAGTTGCTGTCCATCTCGACGCGCCCGTCATGCAGGAAGGCAAACAACCCGTTCTACTGGTTGGCGATACAGGTCAGCTTCTCGCCGAGGCGCGAGCGGGGCGAGACGCGCGAGCGCTGCTCGTCGAGCCACACGCCGAAGGCGTTCACCAGCGGCGCCGATTCCGTCCAGCGGATCGCCTGGCGCGTCGCCGGCGGCTTACCCCGGATCTTCTCCTCGATCCTGTAGAGCTGCGCGATGCGTTCCAGACCGGCCCTGGCGATCGGCGAGCCGTTGCTGTCGAACACCGTCTCGAGGCCACGCCCGGCATGGGCCCAACAGGCACAGAGCGTAAGCGCTCCACCTGGCCGGTCCGGCCGGCCTAGCCGGTTGTGGCCGGCATAGCCGTCGACCTGCACCGTTCCTCTGAAGCCCTCGAGCAGCTTTTCGCCATGCTTGCCGCTGCGCCCGGGCGCATACTCATACGCTACGCCCGGCGGGTCCGCTCCGGACCAGGCCCGCTCGTCGCGCACCATCGTCCACAGGTAGCCGGTCTTCGTCTTGCCCCGGCCCGGGTCGAGAACCCGGACCGTGGTCTCGTCCAGACCCGGATTGTTCGACGTCTTCAGCGCCGCCTTCAGGCGGTCATACACGGGCCCGAGGTGGAACACCGCCTTGCCGACCCAGCCGGCCAGCGTCGAGCGGTCCAGCTCCAGCCCCGAACGGCAGGACCATTTTTTTGTCGTGATCGAGCGCCAGCGACCGGTGCGCAGTGGCCGACCGCGAGGTCGACGGTGCCTCCATGAAGCCCGAATCGACACTCGGACAACGAAAGGCTCCCCAGGATGAGCCGCCGAGCATGTGCACGCCGCCCCCATACCGGACAATAAAATGGCCCTGCCCCGAACGGGCGTAGATCCGGGTCTGACGATAGAGGGGGGTATGGTCAGCGTATTTCGAGACCAGCACATGGGCGACGGCGCCTTCGGTCGCCAGCGCGCCCTCGATCGGTCGGGCCGGCGCCGGCGCCTGGATGACGCCTGCCTCGCACCGGCGGCAGGCGTATTTCGGGCGCACCGTGACGATCACCCGCAACTGCGCCGGCACGATGTCGAGCCTCTCGGCGCGATCTTCGCCGATCCGTACCATCTCCCCGCATCCGCAGGGGCAAAGCGTGCTCTCCGGCTCGATCACCTGCTCGATCCGGGGCAGGCGGTCCGGCAAATGGCCGAGATTGCGCGCCGGGCAGGGCCGCTTCGGCGAGCGGGCCGGCGACGGGTCTTCCGCCGCCGCCGCGGCCTCGATCTCCGCGGACCCGCCCTCCAGCTCCTCGAACGCCAGCTGGCGTTCGTCTGCTGACTGCTTCTCCGACCTCTTGCCATACAGCAGGCGGATCAGTTCCAGGTTCGGATGTTCCAGACGACGGATGCGCTCGGACTGCGCCTCCTTCTCTGCGCGCAGCGTCTCCAGCGCCGCAAGCGCCTGCCTCGCTGCCGCCGCCTGTTCAGGCGTCAGCGTGTCGAGGTCCATCTCCGCAAGCGCAGCCATGGCCCGCTTGGTAGCACAGCGTCGGAAGGGCACAGGCCCCGATCGGAGGGATGGGTCACTCTGCCTCGGCGGGGCGCCGCGCCGACAGCGCCCGCACGCGCCGCCAGTCCAGGCCGGCGAACAGCGCCTCGAACTGCGCATGGCTCACCGACATCGCCCCGTCGCGGATCGCAGGCCATACAAAGCCCTGCTCCTCCAGACGCTTGCAGACCATGACCAACCCGGTCCCGTCCCCGTAAACCAGCTTCAGCCTGTCAACTCGTTTCGCCCTGAACGCAAAGACCGTTCCCGTGAACGGGTCCTTGCGCAACACGTTCTTCACATGCGCGACAAGGCCGTCGTGGCCCCGGCGGAAGTCCACGGGCTTCGTCGCGACCACGATCCGCACCCGGTTCGAAGGGAAGATCATGCCGAGGCGTTCAGCGCAGAGACGATCTCCGCCAGCCGGCCCGCCGGCACCGCCGCATCCAGACGGACCGTAACCCTCTCGAGAACGACTTCCAGGCGCTCGCCGCTCGCCTCGGCGACACCGTTCCCCTCCGCCCGCACCGCCAGCGGCGCAAATTCCACGCCCTCGTCCGCCGCCGGCAAGACCAGACGACCTTCCCGCGCCCTGCGACACCAGTCCGAAAGATGGCTCGGACGAAGATCGTAACGCCGTGCCACCGAGGCTACCCTCGCGCCAAGCTCAAGCGTCTCCGCAACAATCCGCGCCTTCAACTCATCCGGCCAGCGACGGCGTCCCTTCACGCCACCGATCACCTCGACCGGGCTGAAAAACTCCGCAGTGCGCTCCATGGAGAAACTCCCCTATGTCCTCACGAACGTAACGGAGTCTCAAATCCCGAGACTGAGCGGAAGGTGGCCCTGCCGTATCGCTTACGCACGATCTCTATGTCACGAGAACCTGATTCCTCAGGTAAGGATAGAGCTTGTCGAGCAGTATGACGGCAATTTCCAGAGACCGCTCTGCCTGTTCGTTGGACGCCTTCGTTCCGCCATGATGCAGGATCTGGTTGCGGGTATTCGCGATTTCCTGAATCTCTGCCCAAAGGTTGTCCTGATTCCCACTCAAGCCAAGTGCAACTTGAGTAGCCGTTCCGGCATCGGCGGCGTCCTCAGCGCCACGTAGACCAGTCTCGGGATGATGTCGGGCAGGTCGAAGCGACGATTGAACCGGGACTCGAACTCCGCCAGATAGCGCTGCGCATACTTGGGGCGAACCGCATGGTACGTGCCACGCAAGGCGCTCTTGATGTTGCCGAGAATCGTGTTCACCCATCGACACTCGGGACGCTCGACCGCGGCTTTCCCGCCGCAGGTCACCATCGGCTCATGCACGCAGCCTGCCGCACTCACGCCATTGAAGCAGGTCAGCCCATCGCAGAGCACCTGCGTGCCCGGACTCAGGTGCTGCTGCGCCCAGGCGGCGATTTCGGTGAGACGGAAGCCCTCGACCACGGTGAGCTTCACCCGCTGCGGGTGTCCCGCCTCATTGGTCTCGACCGCGGCCACGAACGGGGTCTTGCCCGGTGCCCCACACCCGCGCTTGCCCCCGCTGCGCTCGCCCCCGAGGTAGGCATCGTCGAGTTGGATGAATCCGCCGAGCACATGCTCGCGGTCTCGCTCCATCATCACCTGCATCAGCTTGTGGCGCATGCGCCATGCGGCGTTGTAGGAGATGCCGAGCTGGCGGTGCAGCTTCATCGCCGATGCACCTTTCTTGTCCTGGGTCATGAAGTAGATGCCCTGGAACCACACCGTGAGGGGCAGCTGGGTGGCCTCGAAGAGGGTGCCGGCGGTCATGGAGGTCTGGCGGTTGCAGCGGTGGCACTGCTGGAGCTTTCGGGTGGTCAACTGACAGCACCGGTCATGGGCGCAGTGTGGGCACAGAAAGCCGTTCGGCCATCGCCATTGAAAGAGGGCGTCGAAGCACTGGTCTTCGGTGGCGTAGAGCGAGAGGAACTCGTTGAGGCTGATTCCTTGTCTGGAACTGCACTGGGTTGCGGGCCATGGAATTCCCCTTCTCAATCAATAAATTACATGGTGATATTCTACACTAAGTACCGCTTGGCTTCGAGGGTAATCAGGAAGGTTGTTGGAGGCGCCTTTCCGAGAGAGGCTCTTGAGATCTATGCCGTATTCCTCCAGGACGCCGAACAGGAGCTTCGTGAACGGCTGATTTCTGATCGTAAGCTCTACCATTAAGGTGCCGCCATGCTCGTCGCGCACCATCCCGTGGGCGATCGGTTTCAGGAGCACATCCCGCAATGCGATTTCCGTAGCCGACCGGGAAAAGACGAGAGACGCGGTCGGATTTGAACTCAACAGGAAGCGGGCTTCAGCAAGGGCTGACTCGGCCGCTGCCGAAAGATCGGGATTGTTCCGATAGTACGATGTCATCCTCTCGGAAACGAACTCGTCAATTATCTCTTCGCGATGCGACTCCAGAATCTCCTTGACCATCTGGTCGTAGGCTTCCTCGCGCCATGCGTCTTCAGGTGTCATGCTCATGTTGGATGACCCGCTCGGGGAGATGATCTGCGATCGCGATGACGCCCCGCCAGAGCATGGCCAGCAGTCACGGAGCCGGGCACGGGGGCTCGGTCTCGCCCGCCAAGTCCGCCCGCAGGCTCTCGGCGATACGCGCTGCGGACGCCTTCACCGAATCGCGCGCGAGGTGGGCGTAGCGCGCCGTGGTCTGCACCTTCCGGTGGCCGAGCATCTTGCCGATCATCGGCAGGCTCTCACCGAGCGCCAGCGCCCTGCTGGCAAAGCTGTGTCTGAGGTCATGAATGCGAACGCCCTTCAGGTCCGCCCGGCCCCGCACCACGAGCCAGGCGTTGTTGAGGTTGCTCAGGTGGGCGCCCGGCCTGGCCCCGGCGATCACCCAAAGATTGTCCGGCAGGCGCGGTATCCCGGCAAGCACGCGCCTCGCCGCCGTCGAGAGCGCGACGGAGCGCGCACCGGTCTTCGCGTCGCGAAGCTGAATCTCGCCCGCATCGAGGTCCACATCGGCCCAGCGCAGCGTCAGAATCTCGTTGCGCCGGCAGCCGGTGAGTATCAGCAGGCGAAACGCCGCCACCGCGCTCGCGCACACCTTGCCTTCGGCTTCGACTTCGCCCAGAACGCGGCCGAGACGTCGGAACTCCTCTTCGGAGAGGAAGCGCTCGCAGCTGCGCTCCTTGTACTTGCGCACGAACTTGCAGGGATTGCCGCCCTCCGGGGCGATCCCCCAGCCCTCGGCCATGTAGAACAGGCGCGAGAGCATGTCGACCACCTTGTTCGCCATCACCGGCGTCTCGTGCAGGCTGTAGTGCAGGGCCGCGACCCGCTCGCGCCCGATCGCCCCGAGGGGCTCCGCGCCCAGCGCAGGCAGAAGGTGGTGGTCGAGCGTGTGCCGGCACTGTCGGACCGTGGTCGGCTTGCAGCGCACCTCGACATGCTCGCGCATGTAACGTGCCGCCACCTCGGCGACCGTGGGGCCGGTCTCCAGCGCAGCCGCGCCGTTGGCGGGAAGCGGCTCTCTGCCGGCCTTGATGTCGGCGATGATTCGCGCCGCCTCCGTGCGCGCCCGGTCGGCCGAGATCAGGCCGTGCCGTCCGACAGTAAGCCGCCGCGACCTGCCGCCCTTGCGCGTCTGCACGAGGTAGACCTTCGACCCCGAGGGATAGACGCGAATGCCGAAGCCGGAGAGCTCCGAGTCCCAGTAGAGCGCCTCGCGCTCGCCCACCGGGAGCGCCTCGACGGTTCGCCGCGAGATCCGTTGTGTGTTCAGTGTCGCCATCGTTCGCTTCCGTTCCCGGTTGTCATGGACGTTCGCCGCTACGCTGCGCCGTCCTGCTCCGTCAGGATGTCCGCGCCGATGCTGTCCGCGACCCGGGCCGTGGAGGCCCTGACCGACTCCCGGGCGAGATGGGCGTAGCGCGCGGTGGTGTTGACCTGCCGGTGGCCGAGCAGCTCGCCGATCATCGGCAGGCCCTCGCCGAGCGCGAGCGCCCTGCTGGCGAAGCTGTGACGCAAGTCATGAAGCCGGACGCCGTCGAGATCGGCGTGCTTGCGGATGCGGTTCCAGGAATCGTTGATGTTGGTCTGATGGGCGCCCTTCTTCCGGCCGGGGAACACCCAGCGGTTGTCCGGGGTGCGCGGCAGATCCGCCAGCACCTCCGCCGCCGCGGGCGGCATCGGGACGATGCGCGGGCCAGCCTTGCTGTCGGCGAGCCGCATCTCGCCTGCCTTGAAGTCGAGGTCGTCCCAGGCGAGCCCCATGATCTCGTTGCGCCGGCACCCGGTCAGCACCAGCAAGCGGACCGCCGCCGCGGCGTGGCGCGAGGCGAGGCGCTTCCCGGGCGCGATGTCGAGGGTGCGGCCGAGCCGGGCCAACTCCCTGGGCGTCAGGAAGCGCTCCTTGTGCGGCTCCACCTTGTAGCGGCGCACCGACCGGCACGGGTTCCGGCCCGGCGGGCGCATCTCCCAGAGCTCGGCCATGTTGAACATCTTCACCAGGATGTCGACCGTCCGGTTTGCCACCGTGGGCATGTCGCTCAGCCCGAACTGGAACCTGAGGATGTGCTTCTTCTCCACCTCGGAGACGCGAAGCGAACCGAGACCCGGCACGATGTGCTTCTTCAGCATGAGGCCGTAGTGCTTGATGGTATTGGGCTTGCAGTGCATCGCGACGTACTCGCGATCGTAACGCTCGGCCAGAGCGGCCACGGTCGGCTCGGGTTCGGGCTCCTGCTCGACAGGCGGCAGTCCGGCCTTGAGGCGCGCGATGATGTTCGCGGCGTCCTTGCGGGCCTGGTCGGGCGCGATGTCTCCGTGACGGCCGACCGTGAAGCGCTTGGACTTGCCGTTGGCCCGCGTCTGCACGACGTAGACCTTGCGCCCGGTCGGATAGACGCGAATGCCGAACCCCGGGAGCTCGCTGTCCCAGAACACCGCGTCCTTGCCGTTGACCGCGAGGCGGTCCACGATACGCTTGGTGAGCGTTCGGTACTGGCGTTCGGGCATGGCGGTGCTCCTCGACGATAGGGGCGCTCTTCGGATCGGGCGGGCTCCAGAGGGGTTGCGACCCAGTAAGCAAACCGAAAGCGGCTGGCAGAAAACCGGGGCGTATTGGAGCGCGTCCGAGGCAGGAGCGCAAGGGGTCGAATGGGCCGCGAAGATCGGAATTATAGATTATTTACAATGTTTTATACTTCCCAAGTGCATCCCAGCGCACGCTGGCGCAGGCAGGGCTAGGTGCCGGATAGAGTGAGTTGTCTTCTCGACACCAACGTCATTTCTCGACTGGTCCGCCGCCCCGGTGGCGATGTCGCCCGGCGTATCGCGGCGCTTGAGCCCGGCAGTTTCGGGATCAGCGTGATTGTTGCTGCGGCGCTTCGGTATGGCGCCGAGCGCCGGGGCTCGGCGCGGTTGACCGCGCAGTTGGAAGCCATTCTGGCCGCTGTGGACATGCTGCCACTTGAGGAGGGAGTCGCCGGGTATTACGGCCGAATTCGCGCCGGACTGGAGCGAAATGGAACGCCCATCGGCCACAATGACCTTCTGATTGCCGCCCATGCACTGGCTCTGGGCGCCACGCTGGCGACCGCAAATGTGAACGAGTTCCACCGGGTTCCGGGCCTTGCAATAGACGACTGGTGAAGATGCGCCGTCCCCCCGGCGAATGTTCCGCACCGGGGGAAGGAATGCTGCAGCGGAAGCTGCGAGTCGGTGCTACAATGACGCAAGCCTTTCTCCGGGCAGGCTTTTCGGGAGGCCCGCGGATGCAATTCTCCCTCTTCGTCCATATGGAGCGGCTGACGCCTGATCGGGGCCATGCCGAGCTTTACCGGGACTCGCTGGAGCTCTGCCATATGGCGGACGACGGCGGCTTCGAAGCCATCTGGACGGGCGAGCATCACGGGATGGATTTCACGATCACGCCCAACCCGTTCATCACGCTCGCCGACATCGCGAACAGGACGAAGAACGTCCGCCTCGGCACCGGCGCCATCGTGGCGCCCTTCTGGCACCCGATAAAGCTGGCGGGCGAGGCGGCGCTGGCCGATATCGTGACGGGCGGGCGGCTCGAGCTCGGGCTCGCGCGCGGCGCCTACAGCTTCGAGTATGAGCGGCTGTCGCCAGGCCTCGACGCCGCTTCGGCGGGCGCAGCGCTGCGCGAAACGGTGCCGGCGGTGAAGAAGCTCTGGCAGGGCGACTACGCGCATGACGGGGAACGCTGGCAGTTCCCGAAGACCACCTCGTCGCCGAAACCCGTCCAGCACCCGCATCCGCCGCTGTGGATCGCCGCCCGCGACCCCGACAGCCACAAGTTCGCGGTGTCCGAACGATGCAATGTGCAGGTGACGCCGCTCTGGCAGGGCGACGACGAAGTGGAGCGGCTGATGCAGCGGTTCGAGGATGCCTGCGCTGCATATCCGGAGGCTCCGCGGCCGAGGATCATGCTGCTGCGCCACACCCATGTCGGCGCGGATGAAGAGGCGGTGGCCGCAGGCGCGCAGGCGCTCAGCCGGTTCTATTGCCATTTCGGCGCCTGGTTTCGCAACGAGCGCCCGATCAGCCAGGGCATGATCCAGCCGCTGTCGGAGGAAGAGATGGCGAAGCTCAACATCTTCTCGCCCGAGGCGATGCGCGCCAACAACGCGGTCGGCACGCCGGAAGAGGTGATCGCGCGGCTCAAGATCTACGAAGCGATGGGGTTCGACCAGTACAGCCTGTGGATCGACAACGGCATGCCGTTCGGCGAGAAGCGGAAGTCGCTGCGCCTGTTCATCGACGAAGTGATGCCGGCCTTCGCATGACCGCGCCGGCAGCCGGCAAGGCCCCGCCTCTGGTGCTGATCCACGGCGTCGGCCTCGACCGGACGATGTGGGGCGGGGTCATGCGCCGCCTCTCCGGCAGGCTCGACTGCACCGCCTTCGACATGCCCTGCCACGGCGAGGCCGGGATGCCGGCGGGCGAAGTCACGCTGGCGGTCTTTGCCGATGCGCTGGGCGCGGTCGTGGACGGTCTCGAATCCGCGCCTGTCGTCGTCGGCTTTTCGATGGGCGCGATGGCGGCGCAACGCTTTGCGCTAGACCGGCCGGGCGCGCTCCGGGGGCTGGTGTTGATGAACGCCGTGTTCGACCGCGACGAAGGCCAGCGCGCCGCCATACAGGCGCGCCTCGCCGCCGTCGAGCGGGACGGCCCCGCGGGCATGGCCGAGGCGGCGATCGGGCGCTGGTTCACCCAGGGGTTCCGGAACGGCTCGCCGGAGACTGTCGAGGCGGTCCGCCGCCGCCTGCTGGCCAACGACCCGGCGGCCTATCTGGCGGCCTACCGGGTGTTCGCGGCGGCGGACGCCGAACTCGCACACGCGGCCGGACGGATCGCCTGCCCGACCCTCGCGATGACGGCCGAGCACGACATCAACTCCACCCCCGCCATGAGCCGCGAACTCGCGCGCGTCATACCGGAGGCAAGGGCCCTGGTGCTCGACGGCCTCGCCCACGGCGCGCCGATGGAAGCGCCGGAGCGGGTTGCGAACGCGATTTTCGAATTCGCCCGCGGGCTTTGAACGCGGCCGGCGGGATATCGGCGCCGGCTCGCCGGAACGCGAGACGGACGACTACGTTCCGTTAGGGGCTTATACACCTGACTTGACCGATGGTCGGTATTCGATCCGACAGCGAAACCGTCCGGAATCGCTTCGTCATGCCCGGCCACCCCCACCGTCATACCCGGACTTGCTCCGGGTATCCATCACGGCCGCCCGGCGGAAGCGGTGGAGGGAGATGCCCGGAACAAGTCCGGGCATGACGGCGGAGAGAGGGTGCGAAACCTCGCAAACCTCTCGTCAAGCTGCGTATATAAGCTCCAAATTATGGCGCCGCCAACCGGGGGCGGCAATGCGACGTCGATGGATCGCGCCCGTTCCGGCCAGGACACAGGAGTTTTGCGAGATGGAAGTGGTTCTCTACGGCGCCGGCGCCAACCGCTCCGCTCGCTGCCGCTGGACCCTGCAGGAGGCGGGCGTCGAATATGTCCGCATCGACCAGCGAGAGTTGGCGGGCGCGGACGAGCGGCGGCGGTTTCATCCGCTCGCCAAGATACCGGCGGCGGTCATCGACGGGCGCGCGCTGTTCGAGTCGGCGGCCATCTGCACCCATATCGCCGACCGCGCGCCGGCGGCGAAGCTGATCGCCGCGCCCGGCACCTTCGCCCGCGCCGAGCACGACCAGTGGGTGGCCTTCTGCCTCGCCGAGATGGAAGCGTGGCTCTGGAACACGGCCGTCAACATGTATGTGCTGCCCGAGGACAAGCGCATCACCGCCGGCTTCGAGCAGAACGCGAGGATGTTCAAGCGCAGCGCGGCGGCGCCGGAGGCCCATCTGGCCCGGAACGACTACCTGGTCGAAAACCGGTTCACCGTGACCGACATCATCGTGGGATGGTGCCTCAACTGGGCGCGGCGCCTGGGCCATCTCGAGGAGTTCCCGGCCTTGCGCCGCTATGTGGAGCGCCTCCTCGCCCGCCCGCTATGCGCGCTCGCCCGCGATTGAATGCGATCCCGCTGCGCTGAAACGGGAACTGCCAATTCCCGGGGTCAGGAAGCTCGCGACTCGTTCAGCGCACCCTCCAGGGACTCCTCCTCGCTGACGGCGGAATCGCCGGTAATGTGCTGCAGCATCCTCCCTGGCCGCGTCAGCGGCTGTCGGGACGATGGTAATGCAGCCGTCAGCGACGAAGCTGCGATACCCGTCCCCCGGCTTGAGGCCGACCTCCCTGCATTGGTCGACGGGCAGCGCGATCCGGCGTCCGGTTCTCATCCGCGGCATCGGCGTGTTCTTCCCGCCAAAACCAGTTCCTGCAAACCGTAGCCCGCTCTCCGACCGCTATCAATTGGTAAAGACTCAAGAGTTCGCAATCCGCCATTCCAGGCGTTCGCCGGCGCGGAAGGGGAGGATCGTGTCGCCGGCGGCGGCGAGGGGGCCGGGGGCTTCGGACGGGCGGCGTTCCAGCACGATGCGTTCCTCGTTCGGGGCGAGCCCGTAGAAGGCGGGGCCGTTCAGGCTCGCGAAGGCTTCCAGCCTGTCGAGCGCGCCTTCCTCGTCGAACACCCCGGCATAGACTTCCAGCGCGGTCGGCGCGCAGAAGATGCCGGCGCAGCCGCAGGCGGTCTCCTTGGCGCTGACGGCATGGGGCGCGGTATCGGTGCCGAGGAAGAAGCGCGGGCCGCCCGAGACCGCTGCGCCGCGCAGCGCGTCGCGGTGGCGGCGGCGCTTGGCGACCGGCAGACAATAGAGGTGGGGCCGGATGCCGCCTACGAGCAGGTCGTTGCGGTCGATGACGAGGTGATGCGGCGTGATCGTGGCCGCGGTCGGCCCGTTCGCCTCCTCCACGAACGCGACGCCGTCCGCCGTGGTGACATGCTCCAGCACGATCTTCAGCTCCGGGAAGTCGCGCCGCAGCCCGGCCAGCACCGTTTCCACGAATACCGCCTCGCGGTCGAAGACATCCACCTCCGGAGCGGTCGCCTCGCCGTGGACCAGCAACGGCTTGCCGAGCCGCTGCATCCGCTCCAGCACCGGGCGCAGGGCGGCAATGTCCGTTACGCCGTGGGCGGAGTTTGTGGTCGCATGCGCCGGGTAGAGCTTGGCGGCGGTAAACACCCCGTCCTCCATGATCGCCGGGTCGAGCCCGTCGGTCAGGTAGCAGGTCATCAGCGGCTCGAAACCGGCGTCCGGCGGGAGCGCGGCCAGAATCTCGTCCCGGTAGGCGCGGGCGCGGGCGCCGTCCGTCACCGGCGGCGCGAGGTTCGGCATCACGATGGCGCGCGCGAACCGCCGGGCCGTGAAGGGCGCGACCGCGCGCAGCACCGCGCCCTCGCGGAAATGCACATGCCAGTCGTCCGGGCGGCGCATCTCCAGTCGGTCCATGGCGTCTCGTCCCTTGCGCGGCGGCGCGGGAAAGGCGACAAAGGCGCCCATGACCCCCGCCTGCATTTCCCTGCCCAACCGGGGCGTTCTGGCGCTTTCGGGCGAGGACGTCCACGGCTTTCTGCAAGGGCTGCTCTCGAACGACATCGAGCGGGTGCGCGGCGGCGACGCCGTCTATGCCGCGCTGCTGACGCCGCAGGGCAAGTTCCTGCACGACGTCTTCGCTCTCGAGCGCGACGGGACCGTTTACCTGGACGGCGAGGCCGACCGGCTGGACGACCTTGCCAAACGCCTGAAGCGCTACCGGCTCCGGGCCAGGATCGCCATCGAGGACATGAGCGCGTCATGGACGGTCGAGGCGGTTCCGGAAGGAGCCGCGCATTTCGGCCTCGCCGACGCCGGGCCGGGCGACACCGAGCCGTTCGACCGGGGCACCGCCTATATCGATCCGCGCCACAGCGCCTTCGGGGTGCGGCTGCTCCGCGCGGCCGACGCGCAGACGGCGCTGCCGAAAGGCGATTTCGCCGCCTATGAGGCGCTGCGCTACCGCCTGGGCGCGCCCGACGGCTCGCGCGACATGCCGGTCGGCCAGGCCTTCCTGCTGGAGAGCGGCTTCGAGCGCCTGAACGGGGTGGACTGGGAGAAGGGCTGCTATGTCGGGCAGGAGGTGACCGCGCGCACGCACTACCGCGGCACGGTGCGCCGGCAGCTCACGCCGGTGGCGCTTGACGGCCATGCCGACCCCGGCGCCCGCATTCTCGCGGCCGGCCGGCCGGTCGGGGACATGCGCTCCAGCCTGAACGGGCTCGGCCTGGCGCTGCTGCGCCTCGACCGCATCGGAGACGGCGCCGAACTGGAAGCGGACGGCGCCCGTCTCCGGGTTCTCGAAACGGAAGACTGAGGCCCGGCCGGGTCAGCTCGGCACCAGGCCGCCATCCACATTCCAGGCCTGCCCGGTGACATTGCGCGCGCCCGGCCCGGCCAGGAACACGCAGAGCGCGGCGATATCGGCGGGATCGTTGCCCCGCCCGATGGGAATCGGGGCCTCCATGCTGCGGCGCATCTCGTCGGCCGAAACGCCGCGCGCGGCGGAGCGGTCGCGGACGAGCTGCTCCACCAGCGCGGTGAAGGTGACGCCGGGGCAGACCGCGTTCACATTGATGTCGTGGCGCCCCAATTGCTGGGCCGCGGTCTTGGTGAGCGAGATGACGGCGCCCTTGCTGGCGGCGTAGGCGGCGTTGGAGGCGCCCTTGAAGCCGCGCCCGGCGATGGACGCGATATTGACGATGCGCCCGCCCCGGCCCTGCTCGATCATCCGCCGCGCCACGCTCTGCAGGCAGAAGAACACGCCCTTGGAATTGACCCGGTGGATGCGGTCCCAGTCCTGCTCGGTCAGCTCCATGATGTCCGCATGGCGGGTGACGCCGGCATTGTTGACCGAGGCGTCGAGACCGCCCAGCGCGCCGGCCGCCGCTTCCACCATCGCCTCGATGGACCGGACATCGCCGCAATCGGCCTCGATGACCGCCGCCGCGCCGCCGCAGGCTTCCGCAACCCGCGCCGCCGCCGCCCGGTCGATATCGGCGAGCGCAAGGCGCGCCCCGGCGGCGGCGAACGCATGCGCGCAGGCCTCGCCGATGCCGCTCCCGGCGCCGGTAATCAAAACCGCCTTGTCCTTCGCCATGTCCTCTATTCCTCCAGTCTGGCGCGCAGCAGCGCATTCACGAGTTTCGGATTGGCCTTGCCGCCGGTCGCCTTCATGACCTGCCCGACGAAGAAGCCGAGAAGCCTGGTCCTGCCGGCGCGGTATTCCGCCGCCTTGTCCGCCTCGCGGGCAAGCAACCCGTCCACCAGCGATTCCAGCGCGCCCGTGTCCGAGATCTGCCTGAGGCCCCGTTCCTCGACGATTGCAGCGGCGGGCCTGCCGGTCTCCCACATGGCCTCGAACACCTCGCGGCCCATGCGGCCGGACAGCGTGCCGTCGGCGATGAGGTCGACCAGTTCGCCGAGGCCCGCCGCGGGAATGGGCGCGGCCTCGATCTCCAGCCCTTCCCTGTTCAGCCGCCCCAACAGTTCGCCGGCGACCCAGTTCGCCGCCTGCTTGGCGTCCCGCCCCCGGGCGGCGGCCTCGAAATAGTCGGCGCGGGCGCGCTCCGCCACCAGCAGGCCGGCGTCGTAATCGGAGAGGCCGAGCTCCTCGACGAAGCGCTGGCGCCGCGCTTCGGGCAGTTCCGGCAGGGAGGCGCGGATGTCTTCGACAAAGGCCTCGTCGAGTTCCAGCGGCAACAGGTCCGGATCGGGGAAATAGCGGTAGTCGTGCGCGTCCTCCTTGGTGCGCATGGGCCGGGTCTCGCCCCGGTCGGGATCGAACAGCCGCGTCTCCTGCCGGACCTCGCCGCCGGCCTCGATGACCTCCACCTGGCGCCGCCCCTCATATGCGATGGCCTCGCGCAGGAAGCGTATGGAGTTCAGGTTCTTGATTTCCGTGCGCGTGCCGAGCGGCGCGCCGGGCCGGCGCACCGACACATTGGCGTCGCAGCGCAGCGACCCCTCCTGCATGTTGCCGTCGCAGGCGCCGAGCCAGCGCAGGAGCGCGCGCAGGCGCGTGAGGAACGCGGCGGCCTCTTCGGGGCTGCGCAAGTCCGGCTCGCTCACGATCTCCATCAAGGCGACGCCGGCGCGGTTCAGGTCGATCAGGGTCCGGTCCGGGTCGCGGTCGTGCAGGCTCTTGCCGGCGTCCTGCTCCAGGTGCAGGCGGGTGATCCGCACCGTGCGGCCCGGAATCTCCACCGTCCCGCCCACCACGATGGGGTCGGAATACTGCGAAATCTGGTAGCCCTGCGGCAGGTCCGGATAAAAGTAGTTCTTGCGGTCGAACACCGAGCGGCGGGCGACGGCGCCGCCGAAGCCGAGGCCGGTGCGCACCGCCTGCTCGACGCAGACCAGGTTGACGACCGGGAGCATGCCCGGCATGGCGGCATCGACAAGGCTGACCTGCGTATTGGGCGCCGCGCCGAAGGCGGTCGGCGCCCCGGAAAACAGCTTGGCGGCCGAGGCCGCCTGGGCGTGGACTTCGAGGCCGATGGCGTATTCCCACAGCCCCTCCCGGCCTTCGATGACCGCCGCGCCGTCGCGGCCCCCGCCGACCGCGCTCACAGCACGAACTCCGGCTCGGCGTCGAAGCCGGCGGCCGCCTCCAGCACCTGGGCCGCGCGCAACACCGTCTCCTCGTCGAACGGCCTCCCGATGAGCTGCAGGCCGAGCGGCAGGCCGGCGCCGTCCAGCCCCGCCGGCAGCGAGACCGCCGGCAGGCCCGCCAGGCTCGCCGGCACGGTGAAGACATCGTTCAGATACATCGCAATCGGGTCGTCCATCTTCTCCCCGAGCGGGAAGGCGGCGGTCGGCGCCGTCGGCGTCAGCACGGCATCGACCGTCTCGAACGCCTGCTCGAAGTCGCGCGCGATCAGCCGGCGCACGCGCTGCGCCTTGGTGTAATAGGCGTCGTAATAGCCGGCGGAGAGCACATAGGCGCCGATCAGCACCCGGCGGCGCACTTCGGCCCCGAAGCCGGCGCGGCGGGTGCGCGCATATTGCTCCTCGATAGTCCCGGCGGACGCGCGGAGGCCGTAGCGCACCCCGTCATAGCGGGCGAGGTTGGACGACGCCTCGGCGGGCGCGACGATGTAATAGGCCGGCAGCGCATAATGGGTGTGCGGCAGCGAGATATCGACGAGGTCCGCCCCGGCCGCCTCCAGCCATCGGGCGCCCTCCCGCCAGAGCGCGTCGAGTTCGTCCGGCATGCCGTCCACGCGGTATTCGCGCGGCACGCCGATGCGCAGCCCGCGCACCCCGCCGCCGAGCGCGGCCTCGAAATCCGGGACGGGCTCGCGGGCGCTGGTCGAGTCTTTCGGGTCGTGGCCGGCCATGGCGGCGAGCATGACGGCCGCGTCGCGCACGCTGCGGGTCAGCGGGCCGGCCTGGTCGAGCGAGGAGGCGAAGGCGACGATGCCCCAGCGCGAACAGCGCCCATAGGTGGGCTTGAGGCCGACAACGCCGCAAAAGGCGGCCGGCTGGCGGATCGAGCCGCCGGTGTCGGTGCCGAGCGCGGCGGGGACGACGGACGCGGCCACCAGCGCCGCCGAGCCGCCCGAGGAGCCGCCCGGCGCGCGCGGGCGCGCATCGCCCTTCGCCTTCCACGGATTGACCGCCGGGCCGAAATGCGAGGTCGCGGTGGACGACCCCATGGCGAACTCGTCGAGATTGGTCTTGGCGGCGAGCGCCGCGCCGGCGGCGGCGAGATTGGCGGTCACCGTCGACTCGTAAGGCGGGACGAAGCCCTCCAGCATGGCCGAGGACGCCGTGGTGCGCACGCCCTCGGTGCAGAACAGGTCCTTGACCGCGACCGGCGCGCCGTCGAGCGGCAGCGCCGGTTCCCCCCGGGCGCGCCGGCGGTCGGCCGCCCGCGCCGCTTCCAGCGCCCGGTCGGGCATGGGCGTGACGACGGCGTTCAGCGCGCCGGCGGCCTCCAGCGCCGCCAGCCGGTCCTCCACCAGCTCCACCGCCGAGAACGCGCCCCCGGCCAGCCCGGCGCGGATATCGGCGAGCCCGAGGCGCCGCATCATTCCACCACCTTCGGGACGGCGAAGAACGCGCCGGCGGCGTCGGGCGCGTTGGCGAGGATGCGGTCGGGATAGCCGCCGTCGTCCACCTCGTCACCGCGCCAGGGCAGGCGGTGGCCGCCGACCGAGGTCATTGGCGCCACATCCTCCGTATCGACCTCGTTCAGGGTTTCGACCCAGCCCAGGATCGCGCCGAGCTCCGCCGCCAGCGCGTCCTGCTCCTCCTCGGCGATCTCGATGCGGGCGAGCGCGGCGATGCGCTCGACGGTCGCGCGGTCCAACGCCATCGGCGCCGCTCCCTCCGGCAGACTCCAGCCGCACCGATACCCCGTCCGCAGGCGTGCTTCAAGGCGGGGGCCTTGGGCGGTTCGGGGGAGCGTTGGAGAGGGCGGCGGTTCGGGCGCAGGGGCGACGGTTCGGGAAGCCGGCCCGGTTGCGTTGTTTTCCACAGGTGAATAACCGCGTCTGTTCGATATTGCAGAAATATTTCCTTGCGGGACTTGACCACAGAATATCTGTGCTAGAATGGGCTGGAGGGAGGCGGCGTCCACGGACCGTCTCCCTTCGCACCGGCCCGGCGCCGGAACGACCCCGATTCGGCCAACAGGCGAAGTGCGCCCTCCGGCTCGCGTGCGAAAGGCGCGCGTAAGCTCGCACACGCCTGCGCGCGCGAAACAGGGTCGGCGCGATGCCCGAGCTGAACGCCAGCGGAACGAAGGAGCCGCCCGCCCATGCCCATCATCGACCCGGCCGTCGCACTGTCCACTCGCCAGGAGGCCTTCTGCCGCCACTATGCCGTCTCCGGCAACGCCGCCGACGCCGCAAGGCAGGCCGGCTACGCCCGGCGCTCCGCCCGCCAGACCGGCTGCGCCCTGCTGGAGCGGCCCTGGATCGTCGAGCGCCTGCGCCGCATCCGGCTGTCGTGGAAACGCACCGAACGGGACGAGGCCCGCATCGCGCTCACCCGGCTGGAGCAGGCCTGGGACGCCGCCGCCGCCAGCGGCTCGGCCTGGCTCATGCTCCAGGTCGTCCGCCTCCAGAGCGAGATCGCCGGCCTCGCAAGACCCGCCAACCGGGCCCGGCTCTGGACGATGCCCGGCGAGGACGAGTGCGGCGAGATCGAGGCCGGGGAGGCGCTGGAGGCCGGCGCCGAACCCGGCCCGCTCGCCGACGCCGTGCGCCGGGGCCATGCCCGCGCCGAACGCGCGCTGGCCCGCCACCGCGAGAGCCGCGAGGCGGGGGAGAAACAGGAGGGCTTCGACGAGGCCGCGCATGAGGAGGCCGCCCGAAGGCTCGCCGAGGCCGTCGAGGAGCGCACGCGCCTGCCCGTCCGCCTCGAACCGCCGCCCCCGGCCGACGACCTGCCCCCCGCCGACGACCCGGACAGTTACGACGAAGACGGTTGCGGCGAAGACGACTGGCGCGGCGACGGCGCCGGCGACGAGGACGGCATCGATAACAACAGGGCCGACGGCGCCGAGCACGACTGGCTCTACCAGCGCCGCGAGGGCTGTGCCGAAATCTACGACCCCTGGGCCCCGGAGACCCTCGAGGAGCGGCGGCGGGACCGCCTCGAACGGGAGGACGAGGACGAGGACGAGGACGAGGATGACGATAACGACGATGACTGGGACGACGACGAGGACGACGAGGACGATGAGGACGACGGGGACGACGACGATGACGACGATGACGACGGGGACGAGCCGGAGGAGCCGGGCTGGCGGGCCGAGGAGGACCGGCTCGCCGATGTGGAATTCCCCCCGGACCATGACAGAACATGACATTTCATGACATATCGCAGGGGGTCCTTGCCGTCCGTCGAGAGCGGGATCGGAGGCGGCGGCTCAGGGGCCGAGCGTGAGCGCGATGCGGAAGCCGTTGTTGAAGTAGGCGCGGGTTTCCGGGCCGGTCCTGAAGCGGGCGGCGGCGCGGAGCGAGGCCGGGCCGTTCAGCCAGGAGCCGCCGCGCAGCACGCGCCAGTTGCAGTCGCCCGAAAGCCGCGCGCCGCCGTCCGCCGGCGCGCCGGCATGGCTCGGGTTCCAGCAATCCTCGACCCACTCCCACACATTGCCGAGCATGTCGTGCAGGCCGAAGGCGTTGGGCGGGAAGGAGCCGACCGGCGCCGGCCCGCCGCCGCCGTAGTTCGCCCGGTCGGGCGCAAGACGGTCGCCGGTGTGATACGGGCCCGCCGTGCCCGCCCGCGCCGCATACTCCCACTCCGCCTCTGTCGGCAGGCGGTAGTCCCTGCCCGTCCGGCGCGAGAGCCAGTCCGCATAGGATTTCGCGTCGAACCAGGACAGATAGGCCGCAGGCAGCCGGCCCCGGCCCCAGGGCGTGTCCGGACTGTAGCCGCCGCATCCGCCGCCGGCGACGCAGGCGTCCCATTCCGCGAAGGTCACTTCGTAAACGCCGACGGCCAGGCGGCGGTCGATCCGGATCCGGCGCGCGGGCGTCTCGTGTTCGCGGTGCGCGCCTTCCCATGCGGGCGAGCCCATGATGAAGCTGCCTTCGGGAAGCGCGACCATTTCCGGGCATTCCGGGCAGTCGCGGAACCGCTCTCCCGCCTGCTGCGCCAGCGCCGGCGGCGTTGTCAACGCCAGAGCCGCGGCGGCGAGCGCCGCCGTCACGAACCGCGCCATTGCCGCTCCTCTTCCCGCAACGTCAGCAGGGCCAGCGCGTCCGCCTCCGCCAGACCGTCTTCGACAACGGCGACAAGCACGGCCTCGGCCGAGTAGTTTTTCGGCGCATCCGTCAGGGCCGCCCGCAAGTTCGGCGGCAGGGCGTCATAGGCCGCCATATCGGCCGTCGCCGTGGTCGGCTGGCCGAGCCTATGGCGATTGGCGCTCAACCCGTCTCCATCGGCAGGGACGGGTCGCGCGCCCAGGCTTGCAGCGAATCGTCATAGACGGCGACATTCTCCTGCCCCGACAGGCGCAGGGCCATGGCGCCCAGGCTGGCCGCGATGCCGCCGCCGCAATAGGTCACCACGCGCCCGGCTTCCAATGCGCCGGCATCCGCGAATTTCCGTCGGACCGCGGACATCGGCAGCAGCGCGCCGGTCGCCGCATCGACGAGGTCGCGGCTCGGCACATTGACCGACCCTGCGATGCGTCCCGGCCGCCCGTAATGCTGCCCGCCGCCGGCATGCTGCTCCGCCGTCAGCGAATTCAGCACCGCCGCGCCCGGATCGGCGAGCGCCGCCTCGACTTCCGCCCGGCCGACGAAATAGCCCGGCCGGCGCTCGGCCGCGAAGACCGCCGGCGCGCACGTCTCGTTCCCGGCGGCGGTCGGGCGGCCCTCGGCGGCCCACTTGCCCCAGCCGCCGTCCAGCACCGCCGCGCGGTCGTGGCCGAACGCCTTCAGCATCCACCAGAGCCTTGGCGCCCAATGCGGCGTCCCGCCGGAATAGACCACCACCGCGCTGTCGTTGGAGACGCCGAGCGCGCCCATCGCCGCGCCGAAGCGCGCCGCATCCGGAAGGGTGAAACGCAACTCGCTCTCCGGGTCGGAGAGGTCGTCGATGAGGTCGGCGAAGACCGCGCCGGGGACATGGCCCGCCAGATAGTCCCCGCGCCCGCTTTCCGCCCGCATGTTGCCGCCCGGCATCGGGTGCAGGTGGACGGTGGCGTCGAGAATGCGGAGAGCCGGATCGCCCAGGCGCCCCGCCAGCCATTCCGTAGAGACGAATGCTTCCATGGGCGCTACTCTAGGCCCTCCGGCGGCGGGAACAAGCGGCAAGTGGACAGGGATGCGCGGCTGGGCGCGCTCTACATGGTGCTCAGCACCATCATCCTGACGGCGCAGGACGCCATCGCCAAATGGCTCACCGCCGACTACCACTCCGGCGAAATCCTGTTCTACCGCACGATCTCCGGCATGGCGGTCGTTTTCTGGCTGATGCGGCGCGACGGCGGCTGGCGGCTGGCGGTTCCCCGCGCGCCGAAGCTCACCCTGTTGCGCGGCGTGCTCGCGGTCCTGTGCAGCCTCGCCATCGTCATGTCCTGGGCGGTGCTGCCGCTCGCCGACGCCATGGCGGTGGTGTTCGTCAGTCCCGTCATCCTGACCGCCATGTCCTGGGCCATCCTGGGCGAGCGCGTCGGCCCGCGCGGCTGGCTGGCGGTGTCGATCGGTTTCGTCGGCGTGCTGGTGATGATGCGCCCCGGCGCCTCGGCGTTCCAGTGGGCGGTCATCGTGCCCATCACCGCCGCCCTCATCTCGGCGGGCCGCGATGTCGTCACGCGCAAGCTCGGGCCGATGGAGGCCTCGACCACGATCTTCCTCTACAGCCAGGGCCTGACGCTTGTGGGCGGAGGTCTCACGCTTTTCTGGCAGGCCCGCTGGCCCGGCTGGTTCGACTGGCTGCTGTTCGCCGCCGCCGGCGTGATGGCCGGCATCGCGCAATATCTCATCATCGCATCCTTCCGCCTTGCGCCGGCCTCGCTGGTGTCGCCGCTGCGCTATCTCAGCCTGGTGTGGGCGGTCGGGTTCGGCTGGTGGCTCTGGGGCGACCTCCCCGACATCTGGATCGTCTCCGGCGGCATCCTGGTCGTCATCGCCGCCATCCTGACCACACGGCCCGGCCGCCCTTGATCGCCGCCCTTGATCGCCGCCCGCCGCGCCGCCACCATGCCGCCATGTCGATGAGAGGAGCGTTTCGATGACCCTGCCCGAACGGCGCCGGTCCGGCCCGATCGCCTACCGCGAAGCGGGCGAGGGTCCCGCGCTGCTGCTGCTCCACGGCATCGGCGGCAGCTCGAAGACCTGGGAAGAGCAATACCGGGCCTTCGCCGGCAGCCGCCGCACGATCGGCTGGGACGCCCCCGGATTCGGCGGCTCCGATCCGACGCCGGAGCCGAGCGCCGACCGCTGGGCCGACGAAGCGATGGGCCTGCTGGACCGGCTCGGCATCGAAACGGCTTCCCTGCTCGGCCATTCCATGGGCGGCATCGTCGCGCCTCGCGTCGCCTCCCGCCATGCCGGCCGCATCGACAGGATCGTCCTGTCCGGCACGCGGGCCGGCTTCGTCGGCGCGCTCGGGTTCGAGGAGCGGCAGCGCGAGTTCGACACGCTCACGCCCGAGGAGCGCGGCCGCACGCGGGCCGCCTCCATGGCCGCCCCGGGAGCGGCGCCGGACGTCCTTGCGCGGCTTGCCGGGATTGCCGGCGAGGTGACGCGCGAGGCGTTTGCAGGCGGCGTCGCCGTGCTCGACCGCACCGACAATCGCGATATCCTCAAGTCGCTCGACATTCCCGCGCTCGTGCTTTGCGGCATGCAGGACGGCATCGCCCCGCCGGAGCGCGGCGAGGAGATGGCCGCCTTGCTGGCGGATGTCCGGATGACCTGCTTCGACGCCGCCGGCCATGCCGCCTATGCCGAGACGCCGGACGAATACAATGCCCGGCTCGCCGAATTCCTGGCGGAGTAGGCCCATGCTGGAGTCCCACGGACGCTACGACTATTCGAGCATCGTCTCGCGGCCGGTCTATGACTGGCCCGGCGGGAAGCGGCTCGCCGTCTATGTCGCGCTCAATATCGAGGTGTTCGCTTGGGGGCGCGGCAAGGGCGCGGGCATCGCGCCGCCGGACCAGGCGGTGAGCGCTTCGGTCTATTCCTGGCGCGACTATGGCAACCGTGTCGGCATCTGGCGGCTGTTCGAGATGTTCGATGCGCTCGACATTCCCTGCGAGGCGCAGGCGAACACTGCCGTCTATGAGCATTGCCCGGATATCCCGGAGCGGCTGCGGGCGCGCGGCGACGAGATCCTGGGCCACGGCGCCACCAACTCCGACGAACAGGGCGGGCTGGCGGAAGACGAGGAGCGCGCGCATATCGAGGAGGTGACGCGCGCCATCGCCGAGAACGAAGGCGCGCCGCCGACCGGCTGGATGAGCCCCTGGCTCTCCAACAGCACCGTCACGCTCGACCTGCTCCAGGAAGCCGGCTACCGCTATGTGATGGACTGGACGCATGACGACCAGCCGGTCTGGATGCGCACCCGTTCCGGCGGCCGCATCCTCTCCATGCCCTATCCCATCGAGACCAACGACAACCGCGCACTGGTCTGGTTCGGATATTCCTCGGACGATTTCGCCGCAATGCTGATCGACTGCTTCGACGAGATGCTGGAGCAGTCGGCGGCCATGCCGCTGGTCTGCCCGATCTCGCTGCACCCGTTCGCCGTTGGCCGGCCCTACCGCATCCGCGCGCTGCGCCGCGTCTTCGAGCATGTCGCGAAGCACCGCGACCGCATCTGGCTCACCCGCCCCGGCGACATCTGCCGGCATGTGGAAGGCCTGCCGGCAGGCATTGTGCCGGGCGGATGAGTCGAACCTGAAGACCTGGACCGAACCGGGTACGCCGTCCATTAGACCACAGCCTGCCTACTGCGCCTTAAGCACCTCAAATCTCGACTCTGACCAAGTTGGGATACCGTTTGGGGATTATATCCAATGTTTGACAACGAGCTGCATGTATCGGTATTTTACAGCCCCGATGACATAGGGGATGGTGAGATGGCCCAAGGCCACAAAGGCGGCTACAGCATTGGATGGATTTACCTCGTCAGCACGGGTGGCGACCGTGTGAAGATCGGCTTTACCTCAGACCTCAGAGGAGAATTTGAGCCGCAGACTCGGTGAAGCCCGGCGGTGGGCGGCTCAGGCGGAAGAAGCGGCAAAGTGGGGCGGAATGTCATCGTCGGAAACCTTGGCACGGGACTTCGTAGAAGGGCAGCCGCGAATCATGCGTATCGAAGATACGGAACAGTGTACCGGCGCCCTTGATGTGCAAAAGGCGAAGCAGTGCCTTGACCGCCTCTTTTCAATCCTTCTCGACTTGCGAACGATTAACGCTGAGGAAGGCAAGAGTTTGGATGGCCGGTCTGGTCAAAAGGAGGCCTCCGAATGACCGAGGCTCCCGGCAAGGCGTTCCGGGCGGGTATCTCGCTTATCGAACTCATGGACGTGTTCCCGACCGAGGACGCGGCACGGGAATGGTTCGAGACGATCTTCTGGCCGGATGCAAGCCGATGCCCTGGTGGTGCACGGACTGCCGCCGTTACTTCAGCATCAAGACCGGCACGGCGATGGCGGACTCGAACCTCCCGCTCCGCAAGTGGGCGCTCGGCATCTATCTGTGCCTCACGTCGCTCAAGAGCGTGAGCAGCATGAAACTGCACCGCGACCTGGGCATCGGCCAGAAAGCCGCCTGGTTCATGCTGCATCGACTGCGCGAAGCGTGTGCGCCCGAGCTCGGCGATCCCTTCGACGGGCCGGTCGAGGTCGACGAGACCTGCATGGGCGGCAAACGCAAGAACATGTCGAATGCCCGGCGGAAGGAACTGGCCGGAACCGGACGCGGGGCCGTCGGCAAGACCGCCGTGATCGGGGCGGAGGATCGCGCCAGCAATCAGGTCCGCGCCAAGGTGATCGAGGAAACCGACGCGGAAACGCTGGTTCCCTTCGTCGAGGACAATGCCGCCCAAGGCGCCACGGTCTATACCGATGAGGCAGCGGCCTATGCCTCACTGCCGACCATGTTCAACGGCATCGACCACGAGGCCGTGAAGCATTCGGTCAGCGAGTACGTCCGTGGCCAAGTCCACACCAACGGCGTCTCCGCGCTTCAAGGGGGCGACTCCTGAGAAACTTGCCAGGGCACTTCGAAAGGGAAAACCGAAGAAGGCGAAAACGCCAACGAAACCAAAGTCGAGGACCAATTAGGAAGCTTAAAATCCCAATCTTGAAAAGATTCGGAATTAGAACTACTCATCAAATCGTAGATGTAGCAGCTTTTCTTATAAAGCAAATTCTGATAGGTGAGGAGAGAGGATTTTGGAACGAGTGTCTTCGATCAAACTAAAAGCATTTTGAAGGCGATTAGTCATATAATTTCCTGCTTATCGCTGAAAGTCATCGAGCGATGAGGAGGCGATAGGGGATGGTTTCGTTGCGTGCGGCGCTATGGACGAAACGCGGGATCATTGTCTTGAGTTGATAGCGCCGGTTGTAGCGCCAGGCGAAGCTGGCGCTGTAGCGCTCGGCATGGTCTGGGCCGAGCTTGCGACAGGTCCCGGTGATCGCACACTTGATGTTGCCGAGCGTCGTGTTCACCCATTTGAATGGCGCCATGCGGGCCGCCTGCCGGCCCGCCCCGGTGTGGATTGCCTGATGGCTGCAGGCGATCTCGTCGAGTGCGCTCCAGCAGCCCAGCCCATGCGTCACAACCGCCGCGCCGGGGGCCAGCCAGTGCTTGGCGCCACGCGCGATCTCGCGCTTGCGGAAGCCCTTGACCGGCGCCGGCTTCAGCTTGCGTGGGCGCCCTTCCGCACTGGTCGAGACCGCCGCCACGAAGGGCGTCTTGCCCGCCGCGCTGCGCCCCGCTTGCCGCCGGAGCGCATCCCGCCGAGACAGGCGTCGTCCCTCTCGACCCGCCCCGCAAGCGCCGTCTCCCCCTCGCGCCGCGCCATCACCGCCATGATCTTGTGCTTCACGGCCCAGGCCGTCGGCTGCTTGACCCCGAGACGGCGGCCGAGTGCCACCGACGAGATGCCGTTCTTCGCCGTCACGATCGGGTGGATGGCGGCGAACCAGAGTGTCAGCGGCAGCTTGGTCGCGTGGAAGATCGGGCCCGCCGTGGGCGATGTCTGCTTCTTGCACCGGTTGCATTGATAGAGCCCGCGCCCCGCCAGCACGCAATGCCCGCGATGACCGCAGCAGGGGCAGACGAAGCCGTCCGGCCAGCGCAGCCGGACCAGCGGCCGCGCGGCACTGCTCCTCGGTACCGAAGACCTGGCGAAACGCCTCGTCGCTCAAACCACGCACGCGCGAGGCAACCTTGAACCTCATAACCGTGACCCCCTCATGCAGAATATATTGAAACATACAGCCTCACGTGCGGAGCCTCACGGATAAGTAGGTATAATTTTCATATAAAATTGTCAAAACTGCTTGAATGAGTTTCTATAGTAACTATCGCCTTCGAGACAAAATTTTCATCGTCTAGATCGAAATCCTTTGGAGCATCTTGTTGTGTATAGACTAGGATATCTGGACGCCTACCGATGGTATTCAACTCGCTTATGTATCTATCATAAAATTCATGAAATCCTGGATCTTCGGCAGCCAATGAGTCACTTCTGCCGTATCTCACAGCGCAATATCCGGTCAAACAATCATTGATCGCATTTGGCCATCGTAGGTGCGCGAGCCTTGATTTGAACGTCGAGGTCAAGCTCAATAGGAAACTCGTTAAGTAGTTGGGCTATAGTACTTCTATAGGGCGTTGTCAGCGTCGCGCGACCATGAGCTTCTTGATCTCGGCGATCGCCCGGGCCGGGTTGAGGCCCTTGGGGCACGTCTTTGTGCAGTTCATGATCGTGTGGCAGCGGTAGAGCCGGAACGGGTCCTGCAGGTCGTCCAGCCGCTCGCCCGTCATCTCGTCGCGGCTGTCCGCGATCCAGCGATAGGCCTGGAGCAGCACCGCCGGCCCCAGATAGCGCTCGCCGTTCCACCAGTAGCTCGGGCAGCTTGTGGCGCAACAGAAGCAGAGGATGCACTCCCAGAGGCCGTCGAGCCCGGCGCGGTCCTCTTCCGACTGGAGGCGTTCGCGCTCCGGCGGCGCGCTCACCGTCTTCAGCCATGGTTCGATGGACGCGAGCTGGGCATAGGCCTCGTTCAGGTCCGGCACCAGGTCCTTGACCACCTTGAGATGCGGCAGCGGGTAGATCTTCACATCGCCCCGGATGTCGTCGATGGCCTGGGTGCAGGCGAGCGTATTGGTCCCGTCGATATTCATCGCGCAGGACCCGCAGATGCCCTCGCGGCAGGACCGGCGAAAAGTGAGCGTCGAATCGGTCTCGTTCTTGATCTTGATGAGCGCGTCCAGGACCATCGGCCCGCAATCGTCCATATCGACATCGTAGCTGTCGATGCGGGGGTTGGCGTCGTCGTCCGGAGACCAGCGATAGACCCTGAAACGCCGCGTCCTGTCGGCGCCCGCAGGGGCGGGCCAGGTCTTGCCGGCGCCGATCCTGGAGTTCTTCGGCAGGGCGATCTGGGCCATAAGCGTTGCCGTTCCCTTGCTAGTAAACGCGCTCGACGGGCGGGATGTAGTCCACCTCGCCGGTCAGGGTGTAGTCGTGCACCGGGCGGTAGGAGAGCGTCACCTTGCAGTCCTCGTCGCAGTGCGCGAGCGTGTGGACCATCCAGTTCTCGTCGTCGCGGTCCGGCAGATCCTCGCGGGCATGCGCGCCCCGGCTTTCCTTGCGCGCCTCGGCCGAGAACATGGTGGACATGGAGCAGACCATCAGGTTCTCGAGTTCGAGCGCCTCGACGAGGTCCGAGTTCCAGACCATCGAGCGGTCGGAGAGCTTGATATCGGCGAGGCTGGCCGCCGACTGGTCCATCTGACGGCAGCCGTCCTCCAGCACCTCCCGGTCCCGGAACACGGCGGCGTTGTTCTGCATGATGCGCTGCATGCCGCTGCGGATTTCGCCGGTCATCAGCGAGCCGGAGGCGTGGCGCAGACGGTCGAGCCGTGCGAGCGGCCGCTCCGCCGCATCCGCCGGCGCAGGCGGCACCGCGCCGGCATGGTCCACGGTCTCGGCGGCGCGCAATCCTGCCGCGCGCCCGAACACCACCAGGTCGAGCAGCGAGTTGCAGCCGAGCCGGTTCGCGCCATGCACGGAGACGGACGCGCATTCGCCCACCGCCATCAGGCCGGGCGCCACCCGGTCCGGGTCGCCCGGGGCCGGGTTCAGCACCTCGCCGTGATAGTTGGTCGGGATGCCGCCCATATTGTAATGCACCGTCGGCAGCACCGGGATCGGCTCGCGGGACGCATCGACGCCGGCGAAGATGCGCGCCGTCTCGGTGATGCCCGGCAGGCGGCGCTGCAGCACATCGCCGCCCAGATGCTCCAGATGCAAGAAGATATGGTCGGAGCCGGCGCCGACGCCGCGGCCCTCGAGGATTTCGACAGTCATGGACCGCGAGACGACATCGCGCGAGGCGAGGTCGCGCGCCGTCGGCGCATAGCGCTCCATGAAGCGCTCGCCCTCGGAATTGGTGAGATAACCGCCCTCGCCGCGCGCGCCCTCGGTGATCAGGCAGCCGGCGCCGTAGATCCCCGTCGGATGGAACTGGACGAATTCCATGTCCTGGTTCGGCAGGCCGGCGCGGGCTGCCATGCCGTTGCCGTCGCCGGTGCAGGTATGGGCCGAGGTGCAGGAGAAATAGGAGCGCCCGTAGCCGCCTGTCGCCAGGATCACCAGCTTGGCGCGGAAGCAATGGACCGTGCCGTCGTCGAGGTTCCAGGCGATGACGCCCCGGCAGTCGCCGTCCGGCCCCATGACGAGGTCGAGCGCGAAATACTCGACGAAGAACTCCGCCGCGTGGCGCAGGCTCTGCTGGTAGAGCGTGTGCAGCAGCGCATGGCCGGTCCGGTCGGCGGCGGCGCAGGCGCGCTGCGCCGGGCTCTCGCCGTAATTCTTCATGTGGCCGCCGAAGGGGCGCTGGTAGATCTTGCCCTCCGGCGTGCGCGAAAAGGGCATGCCGAAATGTTCGAGCTCGATCACGGCCGGCACGGCATTGCGGCACATATATTCGATGGCGTCCTGATCGCCGAGCCAGTCGGCGCCCTTCACCGTGTCGTACATGTGCCAGCGCCAGTCGTCCTCGCTCATGTTTGCGAGGCTGGCGGCGATGCCGCCCTGCGCGGCGACGGTATGGCTGCGGGTCGGGAACACCTTGGTGACGCAGGCCGTCTTCAGGCCAGCCTGGACGCATCCGAGCGTCGCCCGCAAACCCGATCCGCCGCCGCCGACGACAACGACATCGTAGCTGTGTTCGGTCACGTCGTATGCAGGAGCACCGTTCGCGGTCATGTCCGGGCCTCAGCCTCCGAGAGCGATCTTGAGAACGGCGAAGACACAGGCGGCGACAAGCGCCCAGCAAACGCCCTTGACGGCCACGATGGCGGCGGTCCGCCAGCCTTCATGGCCGATATAGTCCTCCAGCACCACCTGCGCGCCGAGCGCGGCATGGTGGAAGCCGGCGACGATCAGCAGCAGCATCGCAGCGGCATTGAAGGGCGAGGACAGCCAGCCCGTGAATTCGCTGTGGTCCGCCCCCGAGAGCCGGCAGACCGAAACGACGAACCAGAGGCAGAGCGGCACGAGCGCAAGCGCCGTCATGCGCTGCGCCCACCAGTGGGCTGCGCCTTCCCGCGCGGAGCCGAGGCCGCGCACGGTCTTGGCGGAGGTCCTGAACTCCATGATCCGCCCTCCCCCGCTCAGCCTGCGAACGCCCAGGCCCAGGAGACCGCCGTCAGCAGAACGGACGCCGCAACGACTGTCCAGCCGGACCGGTAGGCCTGTTCCAATTCGAGCCCCAAGCCCGCATCCCAGAACAGGTGCCTGATGCCGTTGCACAGGTGGTAGAACAGCGCGAGGGAGAACCCCGCCAGCACGACGATGCCGAGGACGGAACCGAAGACCTCCTGCGCGCACCGAAAGGCCTCCGGCCCCGAGGCGGCGGCAAGCAGCCAACCGGCAAAGAACACCGCCCCCACGCCCAGCGCGACCCCGGCGCCGCGATGGGCGATGGAAAGCACGGAAGTGAGCTGCGGGCGGTAAATCTGGATATGCGGCGACAGCGGCCGGTTGTCGGATGCCATGGAAGAAGCCTGTCCCACGCGCAACGAAAGGCTCCAGTCTCCCTAATCCCCGACCGTCGCGCTGTCAATCGGAGCGAGGGCAGTGTCTGAGTTTGGCTTTCGGGGCGACGAGGAAGGGCCGGCCTCTCGACCGGGCGGCAACGCCCCCCTGCGAAGTGTCATGGAATGTCATGTTCTGTCATGGTCCGCCCGGCGGCCCCGTTCTTTCGTCGCCCCGGACTGCGATCCGGGGCCTCCTGTGGCAAGGACGGCGTGCAGGCATCGTCGTCCCGACTCTCCGCTTCGCTCCGGCCGGGACGACGATAGTTGGGGACGTGTTGCTCATCGGTTCTCCTTTGTCCGTTCCGATCTTCCCGCCGACGACCCGTTGGCGGAGCGTCCCTAGCTTCGCGCCTCGCGCGCGAGGCGACAAATGCACTTCTCCTGCGCGTTCTGGACGGATTTTTCAGAATCGAGAAACGCGGCCCCGGAAGCCTCCGCTCCCAGAACCATCTTAGCACACTTTCTCTCAGGTCAAGCTGCCTTTCGAACAAAAAAAGAATATTCTGGCTCCCCGTTTCGTCGCCCTGGCTCGGAGGCGAGGACAAGCAAGTCCGGGCGACGAAAAGGGGAGTCGCCGCCCGGCCTTGTCTTCGGGGCTCAGGCCAGCTTGGCCAGCAGTTCCGCCGGGATATGCGGAATCGGGTCCGACTTTTGCCAGCAGGGCAGCGCTTCCACCCGGGCGATCCAGCCGCGGATATTCGGATAGTCGTCCAGCGGCAGCTTCTGCGCCGCATGAAGGTGCATCGGCGCGGCGACGGCGATGTCGGCGATGGTCGGATTGTCGGCGCATAGCCATTCGCGCCCTTCGAGCGCCGTTTCCAGGATCGAGGCGAGGCCGCGGAACACCGGTTCGTGTCCGGCAAGCACCGCCCGGTCCGGCGTGCTGTCCAGAATGGGATTGACCACGTTCTGGACCAGATAGACATAGCAGGCATCGAACCACTTGCCGCATTCCCAGAGCAGCCAGCGCGCGATGTCGGCGCGAATTTTCGGGTCGGCCGGATAGGCCGTCCCGTTGCCGGTCTTCTCCGCCCCGTAGACGAGGATGGCGTTGGACTCCCACAGCACCAGGCCGCCGTCCACCAGGGCCGGCAATTCGGCGTTCGGGTTGATAGCCCGGAAGGCGGGCTGCTTGTGGTCGCCGCCGAAATAGTCGAGCCGTTCCTCCTCGTAGCCGGCGCCGACAAGGTCGAGACCGGCGACGACCTTGCGGCAGTTGACGGTGATCGGGTCGTAGTAGAGCTTCATCGGAACGGCCTCCCGGCTGGCTTGGGTTAATCTGTTATTACCCCGTCGGCGCGATCCCGCCTAAAGGAATTTCGATAGTGTCCCGGTTTGACCTTGTCGGGAAGCCGGGGCCTCGACGAACCGGCGCGATGGTGCATGGAGACTCCGGCCCGCACAAAGTTCCGGAAATAATTCCTTATTGGGGTTTGACCGCAGAATATCCGTGCTAGAATGGGTTGCAGGGAAGCGGCGTCCACCGACCGTCTTCCTTCGCCCCGGCCCGGCGCCGGCACGACCCCGATTCAGCCAACAGGCGAAGTGTGCCTCCGGCGCGCGCGCAGTCAGGCGCGAAAGGCGCGCCCGCCCGCACACGCCCGCGCCCGCGATACGCGCCCGCGATACGCGCGAAACAGGGTCGCTCCGATGCCGGGCGACAACAAAATCAGGGAGCCGCCGCCCCATGTCCTTTCTCGATCCGACCGTCGCCCTGCCCTCCCGGCAAGAAGCCTTCTGCCGCCACTTCACCGCCTCCGGCTACGCCGAACGCTCCGCCCGCCAGACCGGCTGCGCTCTGCTGGAGCGGCCCTGGATCGTCGAGCGCGTGCGCCGCAACCGCATGTCGTGGAAGCGCGCCGAACGGGACGAGGCCCGCTGGCCCAGCGCGGAGGAATTCGACCCCGACGAACCGGACGACACGGACGGGCCGGACGGCTTCGACGACGGCGATTTCCTGCCGGACCATGACAAAACATGACATTCCATGACATATCGCGGGGGGTCCTTGCCGCCCGGTCGAGAGGTCGGCCCTTCCTCGTCGCCCCGGCCTTGAGCCGGGGCCTCCGCGAACCGGAGTCCTGCTGCATGAGGCCCCGGATTCCCCGCTCGGCGGCGGGGACAGGCAAGGCCGGGGCGGCGATGAGGGAGCGCGGCCTTGCCGGGCCGGGACACTACCGGAATTTCGGCAGCACCCTGTCGGTGAAACCGAGGAAGGACGAGTGGCTGAGCGGCGCGCACATCAGGTAATGCAGGTCGACCTCTTCCTCGAGGCGGCAAAGCTGGTCGGCGACGCGGGCCGGCGAGCCCCAGATCGCTACATCGTCGAGATAGCGCTCGACCGGATCGACCGTCTCCACGGTCCCGTCGGCGCGCGCCTGTTCGGTCGGGTTGGCCGTGCCCTTGGACTCGTTCTTGTAGGTCGCCACGATCCAGGCGGCGCCGCGCCGCACGATCTCGGCCGCCTCCGCATCGCTGTCGGCAACCGCCAGGAGGCGCGCGGTCGGAATGTCCTGATCGGGCGCAGGATGGCCGGCGGCGTCGCGCGCCTGCCGCCAGGTGTCCCTGATGCCGTTCAGGCCCTCGAAGGTCGCATGCGGGCCGAGCAGGGGGCCGAGCCCCGCCTTGCCGGCCCAGGCCGCCGCATCGGGCGAGCCGCAGGCCGCCCAGACCGGCGGATGCGGCTGCTGGGCCGGCTTTTGGGCAGCACCTCGACATTCTCGAACCGCCAGTATTCGCCCCGCCAGTCCAGCCGGTCGTTCCGCCATGCGGCCAGCACGATCTCGACCGCTTCCTGGAACCGCGCCCGGCTCTCCGCAATGGGCACGCCGAAGGTGCGGAACTCGTCCGGGTCGAACCCCCTGCCCGCGCCCCAGCTCACCCGCCCGCCGGAGAGCTGGTCCAGCAACGCCACTTCCTCGGCAAGCCGCAGCGGATGGTAGAAGGGAGCGAGCGAAACCGCCGTGCCGATCCGCAGCCGGCTGGTGCGCTCCGCCACCTGCACGCCCAGCATGTGGACCGACGGGCACACGCTGTAATCCGTGAAATGGTGCTCCGCCAACCAGACGGCGTCGTAGCCGGTCTCGTCCATGATGCAGATGCGGTCCATGGCCCGCCGGTACACCTCGGAGAGCGCCGCGCGCCGGCCGGGCCAGGAGAAGAATTGCAGGACGCCGAATTTCATGGGCGCCGTTCCCAGGCGCGCGCGCCGGGAGGCGGCGGGTCGTTGGGCAGGCCGGCGAAGCACTGCGCGATCGCCATCCACGCCCGCGCCGGCCCGCCGACAACCTTCAGATCGACATCGGCGATATTGCGGCCCTGCGTCACGACGCGGCAGAAGTCGAGCGCCGCGCCCTCCACGCGGTCCGTCTCGCTCTCCGCGCCGCGTCGCCACGGCGCGCCGGAGGGGAGCGTCAGCCGCACGCAGGGCACGGGCGCCGGCGGCTCCAGGCCGCGATTGCGGAAGGTCCAGCCGAAGGTCTGGCAGCCGAGCACGCAGATATTCGCAAGCCGGTCGAAATGCTCGCGCGGCGCCCGCAGGAGGTCGTAAATGTCCTGCCCGTGCGCCCAGGTCTCCATCTGGCGGGCCGTCGCGAAGGAGCGCAGGCCCATGTCCGGCCCGACCCAGGCGACCCGGCGGTCGGGGTCCTCCCCCTCCATCAGGTCGCAGAGCCGGGAGAGGAGGCGCCACCACTGCTCCAGCAGCGCCGGGCCCTCGCGCTTGTCCGGGGCGCCGTCCCCGATATCGGCCGCGCCGCCGCCGCGTTCCCGCGCCGCCCGCCGCGCCGCCGCGATCCGGGCGAAGCGGTCCGGATCCTCAAGCGAGACCGAGGCCATCCAGTCGCCGAAATGGAGATGTCGCATGACGGCGTTCACCGTCCAGCCCTTGAAGGGCGTCGGCCGCGCCCAGTCCGCATCGTCCAGCCCCGCCAGGAAGGCATGGAGCGCCGCGCCCTCCTCGCGCAAGTCGACAGCCTGCTGCAGCATCCCGGCGCCTCCCCCGGCTCGGAGCCGGTTATGACATGTTCCGGCAGGCCGACGCGAGGACGCGAGGGAACAGGCCGTCGGTCCATGGCCAGCGCCCGAAGGGGGAGTGTTTCGACGGCCCGTTTGCGTTCCCTTCCGCAAACGGGAAGACGGGACTATCGCAAAGAACGGTCACGGGATCAGTTTGACTGCTGCGACAAGCAAGGCGTTGGCGGCGATTACCAACCCGACAAGCCGCCATGTCAGCGTGTTCATATCCGCTTTCAGGTCGGCTTTCAGTTCCGCAAGAACCGCCATTGTCGAAAGCTCGCCGCGCGCAGCTTCCGGGGCCGAGCGCAATTGCGCCGCATGCGCCTTGGCCAGCTTCGGCGTGGCGCCGGCCGCCTCAAGGGCTTCGGCGGCGGAGAGAGTGTCGAAAGCGGCGGACATGATACCTCCCGGCCGAGGCCGACGGGGCAGCGGTCCCCGAATCGAAGCCATTCTGCCGCGCCCGCCTCCGCGGCGCAAGGCGGCAGGCCATAGGCCGCGGGCGCGCTTGCGGCTATGGTGCAGCATCGCGGAAACGGGAAATCAGCCTTGTTGCGACAGGAATTCGAGACGCTCGAACAGAACGGCATCACCCGGGTGGCGCTGCCCCGGATCGGCGATCCCGAGGTCATCCCGCTCTGGTTCGGGGAAGGCGACCTCGTCACGCCCGCCTTCATCCGCGAGGCGGCCAAGCAGGCCATCGACGACGGCCTCACCTTCTACAACCATCCGAGCGGCCGCGCGGACCTGCTCGCGGCGATCAAGGCCTATCTCGACCGGATCTACGATATCGACCTCGATCCGGACCGGGTGGTCGTGCCCGGCTCGACCATGCTCGGCATCTTCATGGCGGCGCGCATGGCCGCGGGCGCCGGCGACCACGCGCTGATCGTCAGCCCCAACTGGCCGAATATCGACCGCGCCTTCCAGATGACGGGTGCGGAATTCGCCTTCGTGCGCCAGAGGTTCGACGCCGACGGCTGGAGGCTGCGTCTGGAGGATGTGTTCGCCGCCGCCCGCCCCAACACGCGGGCGCTCTTCGTCAACACGCCCTGCAACCCGACGGGCTGGGTCATGCCGGCGGCGGAACAGCGGCGCCTGCTCGACTTCTGCCGCGAGCGGGGCATCGTCATCCTCGCGGACGAGGTCTATCACCGCAACATATTCGACGGCGACGCCGCGCCGTCCTTCCTGCAGGTCGCGGCTCCCGACGACCCGCTGATCGTCGTCAACGGCTTCTCCAAGGCCTTCGCGATGACAGGCTGGCGGCTCGGTTGGATGGTCGTGCCTTCCGGCTACCGGGAGCAGATGGCCGCCTATTCGGAATGCGCGAACACCGGCGCGCCGCCCATCGTGCAGAGCGCCGGCATCGCCGCGCTGGAGCAAGGCGAGCCACTGGTGCGGGAGCTCCGCGAACGCTACCGGGCGGGGCGGGACTCGGTGATGAAGATCCTCGCTCCCCATCCGCGCATCGAGCTGCAGATGCCGGAGGGCGCGTTCTACGCCTTCCCGCGTGTCCGGGGGCTCCGTTCGAGCCTGGATTTCTCGCAGGGGCTGCTCGCGGAAGAGGATGTCGGCACCGCGCCGGGCTTCACCTTCGGCCCCGGAAACGAGGAGCATTTCCGCCTCTGCTTCGCGCGCTCCGGAGACCAGCTCGAAACCGCGCTCCACCGCATCGCGAACTATCTGGACCGCCGCGACAACGATTTCGGTTGAGCGGGACGAGCGGCGGAAACCGGCGGCCCCCGCCGCCGATCTCACGGAACATGGACGGATACGACATGCCAGTGCCGCAATCGGGCGCGCCCCCGCTCCGGGGCATCAAGGTGGTGGATTTCTCGCGCGTCATCGCGGGCCCGCTCTGCACGCAGATCCTGGCCGACATGGGGGCCGAGGTCGTCAAGATCGAGAATCCGGAAACGGGGGACGACACCCGCCGCATGGCCGAGCCCGGCGCCGCGGGAGAGAGCCATTTCTTCCTGGCGTTCAACCGCAACAAGAAAAGCATCGCCCTCGATGTCCGCACGCCCGAAGGAAAGGAGGTCGTGTTCGACCTGCTGGCGGACGCCGATATCGTGGTGGAGAATTTCCGCGTCGGCGTGATGAAGCGCTTCGGCCTCGACTACGCCTCCCTCGCCGGGCGCTTCCCGCAACTGGTCTATCTCTCCGTCTCCGCCTACGGACAGGACGGGCCGATGGCCGACCGGCCGGGCTTCGACCCGGTATTGCAGGCCGAGTTCGGCATGATGTCGTTGACGGGCGAGCCCGACGGGCGGCCCATGCGCCACCCGCTCTCGCTCATCGACACGATGACGGCGCTCTACGCCGCCGCCGCCGTCAACGCGGCGCTGCTCGCTCGGCGGGATACGGGCCGGGGCCAGTATGTCGAGCTTGCGCTCGCCGATGTGGCCGTGGCCGCGCTCGGCAATGCCGGCCTCTATTATCTGTGCAGCGGCGAGCCGCCGCCGCGCACGGGCAACAGTCATATGACCTCGACGCCGACCAACCTGTTTCACGCGGCCGACGGCCCGCTCTACATGGCGCTCGGCACCGACCGGCTGTTTGGCCAGTTGTGCCGCGACGTGCTGGACCGGCCCGATCTGCCGGAGGACCCGCGCTTCGCCTCTCCGGCCGCACGGCTCGCGCACCGGCCGGAACTGTTCGCCATCCTGAACGACGTTTTCGGCGCGCAGCCCCGCGGCCACTGGCTCTCGAAGATGCGCCACCTGCCGGCCGGGCCGGTGCGCAGCATCGCCGAAGCGCTGGAATCGGAGGAGGTCGCCCATCGCGGCATGGTGCGCTCCATCGAACACCCCTCCGCCGGGCGGATCCGCATACTGGGCTCCCCCATCAATTTCAGCGACACGCCGGTCGAGGTCGATTCCGCGCCGCCTCCCCTTCACGGCAGCGATACCGAAGCCGTGCTGCGCGGCCTCGGCTACGACGACGCCCGCATCGCCGCCCTGCGTGCGAGCGCCACGCTCGGGCAGCGCTGAGCGGCCTGACTGTCCACCTCCATGCCGCCGCAGCGCAATCTCCACGCCGTCGCCTGGATGATCGGCGCGGCGGCGGCCTTCAGCCTGCTCGTCGTTTGCGTGCGCGAGTTGTCCGCGAGCCTGCCGACGCCGGAAATCCTGTTCTTCCGCTGCCTCTTCACAACGGCCCTGCTGGCGCCCTGGGCGCTCCGGACCGGCCGGGACGCCGTGCGCATCCGGCGGCCCTGGCCGAACCTGCTGCGCGGGGTCAGCACCTTCGCCGCCATGACGATGTGGTTCCATGCCATCGGCGTCGTGCCGCTGGCCGATGCGGTGGCGATCCAGTCGGCCTATCCGCTGTTCACGATCCTGCTGGCGATGCTGCTGTTCGCCGAGCGCCCCGGCATCCGCCGCTGGCTGGCGACGCTCGCGGGCTTCGCCGGTGTGCTCGTGATCGTCCGCCCGGGCTTCGCCGCCATCGGCCTGCCCACGGCCATGCTGCTCGGGGCGGCCTGGTTCTATGCGGTCAGCAATATCTGCGTGAAGGCGATGGCGGACACCGAATCCCCGACACGCATGGTCTTCACCGTAAATGTGCTGCTGCTCGTCTTCTCCGCAGTGCCGACGGCGTTCATGTGGACGATGCCGGCGCTGGAAGCACTGCCCTGGATTGCGCTGCTCGCGGGCTCGGGCTTCGCCGCGCATATGTGCCTGACCCGCGCGCTCGCAATCGGCGAGGCCGGCGCGGTCATGCCGTTCGACTTCCTCCGGCTGCCCTTCGCGGCGCTTAATGGCTTCCTGCTGTACGGGGAAATCCCCGATGTCTGGACCGTCGCCGGCGGCGCCGCCGTATTTGCAAGCGCGACCTATATCGCCATGCGCGAAGCCCGGCCGGGACGCTGAGCCCGCCCCGCCGCCTCAATCCGCTCCTTCGCGGAGAGCGCTGCCTGGGCGGCTGCGAGGCGCGCGACGGGCACCCGGTAGGGCGAGCAGGAAACATAGTCGAGGCCGATCTCGTGGCAGAAGGCAACGGATGCGGGGTCGCCGCCATGCTCGCCGCAGATGCCGAGCTTGAGGTCCGGCCGCGCGCCCCGCCCGCGTTCGGCGGCGATGCGCACCAGCTCGCCCACGCCCTCGATGTCCAGTGTCTCGAAGGGATCGCTCGTCAGGATGCCGTCGTCCCGGTAGGCGCCGAGGAACGACCCGGCGTCGTCGCGCGAAATGCCGAACGCCGTCTGCGTCAAATCGTTGGTGCCGAATGAGAAGAACGCCGCGGCGGGCGCGATCTCGGCGGCCCTGAGCGCCGCGCGCGGCAGTTCGATCATCGTGCCCACGGTATAGTCGAGCGCCGCGCCGGTCTCTTCCGCCACCGTTTCCGCGATCCGGTCGATGACCGCCTTGATGCGTTCGAGCTCGCCGGCGGCGGCGACCAGCGGCACCATGATTTCCGGTGCGGAACCGGTTTCAGCGGCGGCCTCGAAGATCGCGCGGGCCTGCATCTCGTAAATTTCGGGCCAGGTGATGCCCAGCCGACAGCCGCGATGGCCGAGCATCGGGTTCGCCTCATACAGGCGCAGCGCGCGGTGCCGCAGTTTCTGCGGATCGACCCCGGCCGCCGCCGCCACCTCGGCGGTTTCGTCATCGGAGCGCGGCAGGAATTCGTGCAGCGGCGGGTCGAGCAGCCGGACCGTCACCGGCAAGCCGGCCATGATCCGGAACAGGTCGACGAAATCCCGGCGCTGCATCGGCAGCAATTTCGCCAGCGCGGCGCGGCGCCCGGCTTCGTTGTCGGCGAGGATCATTTCGCGCATCGCCAGAATGCGGTCGGCATCGAAGAACATGTGCTCGGTGCGGCAAAGCCCTATGCCCTCGGCGCCGAAGGCGCGCGCGGCCTCGGCATCGCGAGGCGTTTCCGCATTGGCGCGCACGCGAAGCCGGCGCGCCTCGTCGGCCCAGCCCATCAGCCGCGCGAAGCCGCCCGTCACCTTCGGCTGGACCGTGGCGATCTCGCCCGCGATGACCTCGCCGGCGCTGCCGTCGATCGTGATCCTGTCGGTTGTTGTGAAGCTGCGTCCGCCGGCGAACATGACCTCGCCCACGGCGTCGATCCGCACCGTGCCGGCTCCCGACACGCAGGCCCGCCCCATGCCGCGCGCAACCACCGCCGCATGGCTTGTCATGCCGCCTCGCGAGGTCAGGATGCCGCGCGCGGCGTGCATCCCGTGGATGTCCTCGGGGCTCGTCTCGCTGCGCACCAGAATGACCGCTTCCCCGTCCGCGGCCGCCTGCTCGGCGGCGTCGGCGGTGAAGACGATTCGGCCGGATGCGGCGCCCGGCGAAGCCGGCAGGCCGCGCGCGATCACGTCGCGGTCGGCCTTGGGGTCGAGCGTCGGATGGAGGAGCTGCTCCAGAGCCGCCGGCTCGATCCGCATGACCGCCTCTTCCGGTCCGATGGTCCCCTCGTCCACAAGATCCACCGCGATCTGCAGCGCGGCCTGGGCCGTGCGCTTGCCCGAACGGGTCTGGAGCATCCACAGCCGCCCGGTCTCGACCGTGAACTCGATGTCCTGCATGTCGCGGAAATGGCGCTCCAGCCGGTCGCGCATCTCGACGAGCCGGGCGAAGGCCTCCGGCATGGCCCGCTCCATCGCCGGCAGCCGCGAGCCGCGCGCCTCTGCGTCCGCAACCGTCAGGCTTTGCGGCGTGCGGATGCCGGCCACCACATCCTCGCCCTGCGCATTGGCGAGATATTCCCCGTAAAGCGCATTCTCGCCGGTGGACGGGTTGCGGGTGAAGGCGACGCCGGTCGCGCAGTCCCCGCCCATATTGCCGAACACCATCGCCTGCACATTCACCGCCGTGCCCCACTCCTCGGGCGTGTCGTGCAGTCGGCGCCAGGTCTGCGCGCGGGGCGTCTGCCAGCTTCGCATCACGGCCCCGATAGCATCCCAAAGCTGGATGCGCGGGTCCTGCGGAAACGCCCCGCCGGTCTCGGCGAGCACGATTTCCTTGAACCGGGCGACGAGGCCGCTCCAGTCGCCGGCGTCGAGGTCGGCGTCCGCATCGACGCCCTTCTCGTCCTTCAGCAGTTCGATCTCTTCCTCGAACAGCCCGCGGTCCACCCCGAGGGCCACATCGGCGAACATCTGGACGAAGCGCCGGTAGCTGTCGAGGGCGAAGCGCCGGTCGCCGGAGCTTGCCGCCAGCGCCTCGACCGTCCGGTCGTTCAGGCCGAGATTGAGCACCGTGTCCATCATGCCGGGCATGGAGACCCGCGCGCCCGAGCGCACGGAAACCAGAAGCGGCTCCTCCGCACCGCCGAACCGCTTGCCGACCGCCGCCTCGACCGCCGCCAGAGCCGCCTCGACCTGCTCTTCCAGCCCATCCGGATAGCGTTCGCCGTCGGCATAGAACCGGGTGCAAACCTCCGTGGTGAGGGTGAAGCCAGGCGGAACCGGCAGGCCGAGCCGCGCCATCTCGGCAAGGTTGGCGCCCTTGCCGCCGAGCAGCGCGCGCATGTCCGCGCCCCCGTCGGTCCGGTCGCCGCCGAACCCGTAAACCCACCGGGACATCGCTCAGCCCTCGATCCTGGAGAAATCCGCCACGCCGGCGGTTGCCGCGCGGAGTCCCGCCAGCAGCCGGAGACGATTGACGCGGAGCACGGCATCCTCGGCGTTCACGGTCACCTCGTCGAAGAACCGGTCCACCGGCGCGCGCAGGGTCGCGAGCGCCCGGGTCGCCGCCGGGAAGTCCTCCGCCTCGACCGCGCGCGACGCTGCCGCGCCGGCCCGCGCCAGCGCCTCGTGCAGGGCGCATTCCGCGTCCAGCGCGAAAGCCGCCGGGTCAGCGTCCGCGCCGTAGGCGGCGCCGTCCTTCTTCTCCTCGATGGCGAGGATGGAGCCGGCGCGCCTGTATGCGGTCAGCAGGTTGGCGCCGTCTTCTTCGCCCACGAAGCGTTCGAGGAAGGAGACGCGGGCCATCAGGCGCGTCAGGTCGTCCTCGGTCCCGAGCGAGAAGACGGCCGAGACCAGGTCATGCCGGGCGCCGCGCTCGCGCAGATGCGCCTTGAGGCGGTCCTCGAAGAAGGCGAACAGCGCCTCGCCGCCTTCGCCGGTTCCGTAGCCCTCCAGCGCTGCGGCAATTGCAGGACGCAGCGGCAGGCGCAGGCCGTTTTCCAGCACGATCCTCACGATGCCGAGCGCCGCCCGGCGGAGCGCAAACGGGTCGCGCGAACCCGTCGGCCGCTCGTCGATGGAGAAGAATCCGGCCAGCGTGTCGAACTTGTCGGCGAGCGCCGCGACGGTGGACACGGGCACGCCCGGCGCCTCGTCGCCCGGCCCCTGCGGCCTGTAATGCTCCGCCAACGCATCGGCGACCTCGGCGGCCAGCCCCTCACCGAGCGCATAGTAGCGTCCCATCAGGCCCTGCAATTCCGGGAACTCGCCGACCATGCCGGTCACGAGATCAGCCTTGGCGAGGCGCACCGCCTGCCGGCAGAAGGCAGGGTTGGCGCCGGGGACGAACGGAGCCAGCCGTTCCGCGAGCCGCTCCAGCCGTCGAACCTTGTCGCCGACGCTGCCGAGCTGCGCATGGAACACCACCTTGTCGAGCATCGGCAGGCGGTCTTCCAGCCGGCGCACCCGGTCCTGGTCCCAGAAGAACCGGGCGTCGGCGAGGCGCGCGCGCAGCACGCGCTCATTGCCGGTCCGGACCGCCGCATTGCCGTCGGGCGCCTCGATATTGGCGACGAACAGGAAGCGCGGCGCGAGGCCGCCCGTCCCGTCCTCCACCGGGAAGTAACGCTGGTGCGACTCCATGCTCGTCACCAGCACTTCCAGCGGCAGTTCCAGGAAGGCCGGGTCGAAATCGCCGACGCCCGCCACCGGCCATTCGGTGAGGCCGGCATTCTCGGCCAGAAGACGTTCGGAGAGGCGCGCGCCCTCCGGCGCGCGCTCGCGGATGCGCTGCATGCGCTCTTCCGCGTCGAGCAGCACAAAGGCAGCGCGGAGCTTCGCCTCATAGTCCGCGAAGCCGGTGACGGAGAACGCCTCCGGCGCCATGAAGCGGTGGCCCTGCGTGCGGTCCGAGAAATCGAGCCGCCCTTCCGTGCCGCCGATTTCGATGCCGCCGGGTAACGGCTCGCCGCCGAACAGGGCCAGCACGCCCCGCAGCGGCCGCACATAGCGCATCGGCGCATCGCCCCAACGCATGGATTTGGGCCAGGCGAGCCCACCCACCGCGTCGGCAACGACCTCCGCCAGCACCTCGTATGCCGGCCGGCCCGGCACGCTGCGCACGGCGAACCAGAACTCGGCCTTGCCCTGATGGCGGCGCTCGCACTCCTCCAGGCTCGCGAGACCGGCGGCTTTCAGGAATCCGTCGACGGCGCGATCCGGGGCGCCGACGCGCGGCCCCTTGCGCTCCTCGGTGCGGTCCGGCTGGCGCTCCGGCAGGTCCTCGACGACAAGCGCGATCCGTCGCGGCGTGACGAAGGCGCGCGAGGCCCGGTGCGCAAGACCCGCTTCCTTGAGGCCGTTCAGCACGAGACGTTCGAAATCGCGCCGCGCGCGGTCCTGCATCCGCGCCGGAATCTCCTCCGACAGCAGTTCGACGAGCAGCTCGTTCATGGCGCCGCCACATCCAGATAGCCGCGCGACTGCAGCCAGGCGCCGGCCGAGGCGCGCGCGAGCGCCCTTACGCGCCCGATATAAGCGGCCCGCTCCGTCACGCTCACGACCCCGCGCGCGTCCAGCATGTTGAAGACGTGGCTCGCCAGAATGCACTGATCATAGGCCGGCAGCGCCAGCCCGGCATCCACCAGCGCCGCGCATTCGCGCTCGGCATCGGCGAAATGGCGGAGCAGCGCTTCGGTGTCCGCATGTTCGAAATTATAGGCCGAAAACTCCCGCTCGGCCTGCAGGAAGACATCGCCGTAGCTGAGGCCGGCGCCGCTGAAATCGAGGTCGTAAACATTCTCGACCCCCTGCACATACATGGCGAGACGTTCCAGCCCGTAGGTGATCTCGCCGGAGACCGGGTTGCAGTCGTAGCCGCCGACCTGCTGGAAGTAGGTGAACTGCGAGATTTCCATGCCGTCGCACCAGATCTCCCAGCCGAGGCCCCAGGCGCCGAGCGTCGGGCTTTCCCAGTCGTCCTCGACCAGTCGCAGGTCATGCTCGCGCGCATCGATGCCGATCTCGGCCAGCGAGGCGAAATAGAGGTCCAGAATGTCTGGCGGGCTCGGCTTCAGCAGCACCTGAAACTGGTAGTAGTGCTGGAGCCGGTTCGGGTTTTCGCCGTAGCGCCCGTCGGTCGGGCGGCGCGAGGGTTGCACATAGGCGGCGCGCCACGGTTCCGGCCCGAGCGAGCGCAGCGTCGTCGCCGGGTGGAAGGTGCCGGCGCCCACCGTCATGTCATAGGGCTGCAGCACGGCGCAGCCCTGCTCCGCCCAGAAGTGCTGGAGGGCCAGAATCAGTTCCTGGAAACTGGGTGCGCTCTTCATGCCGCAGCAGCAGCCCGGCCGCGCTGCCTTGCAACAAGGGACTTCCGCATCAGTCCCGGTCCTGCCTCCGGTAGGCCCCGCTTTCCGGGTCGCGTTCGAGGTCGATGGGCTCGGCGTCCCGCTCGTCCCGGACATGGTTGACGAGCTTGTTGGCCTTGCGGGCCATACCCTCGATCCGCTTCCAGCCGAAAATTACCAGCGCAATGACGGCGGCGAGAAGCAGCAATTTGCCCAGCATGGGCCGGTCCTCCGTTCTATGCCCCCTTCATAGGCCATAGCGCGCCCAAAGCAACCGCTCCTCCAGCGCATCGGCGAGGCCCGGCAGCACGGGCAGCAGCGGGAACCGCCGGCGCCGGCGGAGCGCCACCCGCATGCGGACCTTCTTGCCGAATCGTTCGCGGATGACCCGTCGCATCTCGCCCACGCCATCCGCGAGACCGAGCGCCACCGCCTGCCGGCCCGTCCACACCTTGCCGGAAAACAGCTCGTCCCCATCCTCCCGGAGCCGAACGCCCCGGCGCGTCCGCACCCACTCGATGAAGACATTGTGGATGTCTTCCTGCATGGCATGAAGCGTTGCGACGTCTTCCCGATTTTCGGGGCGGAAGGGGTCCAGCATCCCCTTTCGCGCGCCGCGCGCATGGACCCGGCGTTCGACGCCGAGCCGCTCCAGCGTCCCGTCGAAGCCAAATCCGGCGAAGATCACGCCGATGGAGCCGACGATGGACGCCTCGTGCACGAAGATCTCCGACCCGGCGCAGGCGAGCCAGTAGCCGCCGGACGCTCCGACATCGTCCACGAAGCTCAGCACGGGAACGCCCGTTTCCTCGCCGAGCGTGCGGATGCGGTCGGCGATCCGGGCGGACTGGACGGCGCTGCCGCCCGGACTGTTGATGGAGAGCGCAACCGCCTCCAGCCGGCGGTAGCGAAAGGCGCGTTCGATTCCGGGCGCCACGGCTTCATAGGTCAGCGCGCGGGCGCCGCTGCGCCCCGGCACACCGATCACGCCGGCGAGCGGCAGGACGGCGACGGTCGGGCGGCGGCCAAGCTTCATCTCAATCCAGGTCGAAGACGTTGACGGGTTTCAGGTCGTCTCCGAGCTGGTAGATGCGCGGACGCCCGGTCGCGATCTCGAAGGAGGGAATATCCTCGTCGGAAATACCTTCCAGATGCTTGATGAGCGCGCGCAGGGAGTTGCCGTGCGCGGAGATCAGCACCCGGTCGCCGCGCGCGACCCTGGGCGCGATCTCGGCGTCCCAACAGGGCCGGACCCGCTCGATGGTCAGCTTCAGCGTCTCGCAGGCCGGCACACCGCCCGGCACATCCGCATAGCGCCGGTCCGCCGCCTGTTCCTTCCAGCGCGAGTCGTCGCGGCCCAGAGCCGGCGGCGGCGCGTCGAAGCTGCGGCGCCAGATATGCACCTGCTTTTCGCCGTGAAGCTCGCGCATTTCCTGCTTGTTGAGGCCGGTGAGGCCGCCGTAATGGCGCTCGTTCAACCGCCAGTCGCGGATCACCGGCAGCCACATCCGGTCCATGCGGTCGAGCGCGATCCAGAGCGTGCGCACGGCGCGCTTCAGCACCGAGGTGTAGCAGACATCGAAATCGAACCCGTTGGCGCGGAGCGCATCCCCGGCGCGCTCGGCCTCCGCGACGCCGGCCTCGGTCAGGTCCACATCGACCCAGCCGGTGAATCGATCCTCGCGGTTCCACACGCTCTGGCCGTGGCGCAACAGGACGAGCACGGTCACGGCAGCAGGTCCATCGCCTGTTCGAGCTGGACGATCCTGGCCCGGTGGTCGAGGCGGGCATCGAAACGCAGGGTCAGTCCATCTATGCCGCAATCCCGATAGGTCTCGAAGCGGGCGCGCACCATGTCCGGCGTGCCGATAGCGCCGAATGCGGTAATCATCTCGTCCGGCACGCGCTTCGCGGCTTCCTCGCGCTTGCCCTCGATCCAGAGGCGCTGGATCGCGCGTGCGTCCTCCTCGAAGCCCGCGCGCCGGAAGGCATCGTTGTAGAAATTGGTACGCGCCGACCCCATGGCGCCCATCTGGAAGGCGACGCCCGGCCGGCGCTCCTCGATCAGCCGCTCCACATCGCCGTCGATGGCAACGGCGCAGGCCGTTTCCAGGTCGAGGTCGGAGAGCTTGCGTCCGGCCCGTTCGGCGCCCCGCCGGAGATAATCGAGATGCGCCTCCGGATAGTCGGGCGAAAAGGAGGTGCCGAGCCAACCGTCGACCGCCTCGCCGGTATATTCGAGCGCGCGCGGCCCGAGCGTCGCCAGGTAGATCGGGATGTCCGCCGGCGGGAAGTCCAGCCGGATCGCCTTGCCCTCGCCGCCGGGCCGCGGCAGCCGGTATTCGGAGCCCTCGAACTGGAGCTTCTCGCCCGCGAACGCCATGCGCATGATGGCGACCGTTTCCCTGAGCCGCGAGAGCGGCCGGGCATAGGCCGCCCCGTGCAGTCCCTCCACCACCTGCGGCCCGCTGACGCCCAGCCCCAGCGAAAAGCGCCCGCCGGAGAGATGGTGCAGCGAGAGCGCCGTCATCGCGGTCATGGAGGGCGCGCGGGCGCTGATCTGCATGATGCCGGCGCCGAGCCGGATGCGCGTCGTCCGGCCGGCAAGGAAGGCGAGCGAGGTCGCGACGTCAGCTCCCCACGCCTCGGCGGACCAGGCGGTATCCACGCCCAGCCGCTCCGCCTCTTGCACGAATTCCGTGAGCTGCGCGCCGCCGCTCCGGTCGTAGCCGCCGACGCTTATCGACGCCTTCATGGCCCCTGTCCTCTCCCGCGCCCCGGATCAATCCCCGGTCAGCACCCGGCGATAGACCTCGATATCGATATTGCCGCCGCTCGCCACCAGACCGACCGCCTTGCCCGCCATCCGATCGCGTTCCTGCAGCAGCGCCGCCAGTGGCGCCGCGCCCGCGCCCTCGATCACATTGTGCGTGTCGGTAAAGTAGTGACGCATAGCCGCTTCGATCTCGTCGTCGCCCACGGTAACGATGCGCGCCGCGTGCTTCAGGATAATCGCGAGCGCGGCCTCGTCCGGCGTGCGGCAGGCCATGCCGTCGGCCATGGTGTCGGCGCTGTTGGTCGAGACCGCCCGGCCCGCCTCGAAGCTCAGTGCGTAGCAGGGCGCCTTGCGGGCGACCACGCCCACGATCTCCGTCCTGAGCCCGAGCGCCTCTCGCGCGGCAATCGCCCCGCAAATGCCGGAGCCCAGGCCGATGGGCACATAGATCGTGTCCAGATGCGGCGCGGCCCGCAGCAGCTCGTAGCTGCAGGTGGCCACCCCGGCCACCAGCGCGGGATGGAAGGACGGCAGGAAGTGCAGGCCCTCGCCTGCGGCGAGCGCGCGGGCGTGTTCGAAGGCGTCCTGAAAGTCGCTGCCATGCACGACAAGCTTGGCCCCGAAGGCGCGCATGGCGGCATTCTTCTCCCGGCTGTTGCCTTCCGGCACGACGACCGTCACCTGTTTGCCGGCCTGCCGGGCGGCCCAGGCGACGGATTGGCCGTGATTGCCGCGCGTCGCCGTCACCATGCCGCCGGCCTCGCACTGGGCCATATAGGCCAGCCCGCCGCGTATCTTGAAGGCGCCGATGGGCGTGTGGTTTTCGTGCTTGACCCAGACCTCCGCGCCAGCGCGCTCGGCGAGCAGCGGCCAGACCCGCTCCGGGGTCGGCGTGAAAGCGCCGTAAACCAGCTCGGCCGCCGCTTCGATTTCTGTCTTTCCGGGCATTGTCATGGCAGTTCGATTGTCCCGCTGAGATACGGGGCCGCGCGTCCGGAAATTATCACCCGGTCCCCTTGCAAGGTGCAGGCCAGCCGCCCGCCGCGCTCCGACACCTGCCGGGCCGTCAGGGCCGTCTTTCCGAGGCGGTCCGCCCAGTAGGGCGCAAGTGCGCAATGCGCGGAGCCCGTCACCGGGTCCTCGTCGATCCCCGCGCCCGGCGCGAAGCAGCGCGACACGAAATCGACCTCATCGCCCGGCGCGGTAGCCGCGGTGATTCCGCTGTTCATCGCCGCAAGCTGGCGGAAATCCGGATCGAGCGCCCGCACCGTCCCTTCGTCGGCGAAGATAGCAAGCCACATCGACCCGCCCACCAACACGGCTTCGGGCGGTGCGCCGAGCGCCTCCGCCAGACCCGGCCGTCCAGAGACCGGCTGCGGCGGATTGGCCGGAAATTCCATGCTCAGGGCGGGGCCGTTGCGATACACGGTCAGCCGCCCGCTGCGGGTCTCGAACTCAACTTTCTGCGCTTTCTGCTGGATGTGCTCAAACACAACATGGGCGGAGGCAAGCGTTGCATGGCCGCACAGATCGACCTCAACCCTGGGCGTAAACCAGCGCAACCGCCAATGCAGGCCCTCAGGCACCAGAAAGGCCGTCTCCGACAGATTGTTTTCTTCCGCGATGGCCTGAAGCAACGAATCCCGGGGCCAGTCCTCCAGCAGGCAGACGGCGGCCGGATTGCCGGCGAACGCCCGGTCCGCGAAGGCATCGACCTGGTAGAGCGGTATCCTCATGGGGCGGCGACCATAGCAGCGGCGGCCTCCATTTGCCACCGGGCGGAGGCCGCGGCCCGCTCAGGGCCAGAGGGCGTCGAGGGGGAAGGTCACCGCCTCGAAGGGCGGGAAGGATACCGGCCCCGCGCCGAACCGGCCGGTATCCACCCGCCGTCACTCAGGATAAACGCTTCCAGAGTCCGAGCCGCCGGATCGACAAACCACAGATGCCCGACGCCCTCCCGCGCATGGACCGGGCGCTTCTCCTCAAGGTCCAGCTTCCGCGTCGAGGGCGACAGCACCTCGCACACCCAGTCCGGAGCCAGGGTGGCGCAGGCGCCACCGGGATAGTCCGGCATCCGCTCGCGCCTCCAGCCGGCGAGGTCCGGCACCAGGATGTCCTCGCCACGATGCAGCTCCGGCTTGTCGATGATCCACCTGGCCGCCCGGCCCGCCCCGGCCTCACTGGAAGGGAGCGCCGATGGCGACGTCCAGCGACGATCCGGCCAGCGCATGCGGCATGGCCGGCCTCGGCTGCATGTGGAGCGCGCCGCAAACGATCTCGGCCGCCATATGCGGCGGCGCGCCGGGTACATCCCGGCAGGTCGCTTTCCCGGCCCGCCGTGGCCGCGCTCATCCCGTCCTCCCGGTTCCCCGGTCCGCCGCCATCGGTCAGGCGAACCGCACCCGGATGAGCCCCAACGGCCCGAAATCGGAAACCGCCACCGTGTCCGGTCCCGGCACCGGCAGCACGCCCGTGCAGGACCCGGTGGTCACGAATTGGCCCGCGGTCATGCCGAGGCCCAGGCCGGAGAGATGGTTGGCAAGCCAGCGCACCGCCTCCACGGGATGACCCATCATCGCCCGGCCGGCGCCGCGCCCGGCTTCCACGCTGTTGAAGGTAAGGACCACCTCCCGGTCCACGCAGTCGATGCCGCGCCAGTCCTCGAACTCGTGCGCGACGATGTAGCGCCCGGTGCCGCCATGGTCGGCGATAGTGCCGAGCGCGCCGTGGGGCTGGTCGTCGGCGAGCCGGCGTTCCGGAAGCTCGATGCCGGCGATCAGCGACCCGATTGCCGCCTCGACTTCCTCCCGGCTGTAGGGCTGCCCGCGCGCCGGCAGGTCGGCGGAAAGCCGGAAGCCGTATTCGCTCTCGTAGATCGGCCCGAGCAGGTCGGCGAACCGGTATTCGATCTCGGCCCCCTCATCGACCATACCCTCGCAGATATGCCCGGCGAACGGCCCGGAAAGGCCCATCGCCTGCTGCGCGGCGGTCGCGGTCGCGCCGATCTTCCAGCCGACGATCCCGCGGTCCTCCATCGCGTGCAGCGCCTGCCAGACGGCCTTCGCCTCCGCCTCGTCCCGGGGCGCGCAGTCCTCGGGGACCGCCGGCTCGCGGCGCCCGGCGAGGCGCGCCTCGCGCAGGAATGCTGCGGCTGTTTCGGCTCTGGACATCAATGCGCCTCCGCTTGCTTGCGCGCCTCGACGATATCGTCGGCGAGCTTCCCGGACAGTTCCTGAAGATGGTCGAATTCCCAGTCGAACGTGCCTACGCCCAGCGTGAGCGAACGCAGTTCGATAATCATGTCGGACATTTCCGACTGCGGCAGGAAAGCATCCACCCGGTCCCATCCGGTCCAGCCCTCGCGGGCGTCGAAGCCCAGTATCTGGCCGCGCCGGCCGGCCAGCAGCCGCTGGATGTTGGCCGTGTATTCCGACGGCACATGCACCTGCACCTTCAGGATCGGCTCCAGCAGGATCGGGCTGCAATTCGGCAGCCCCTCGCTCATGGCGAGCCGCCCGGCGGTCTTGAACGCCTGTTCGGAGCTGTCCACCGGGTGGTGCTTGCCGTCCTTCAGCGTCACCACGAGGTCCACGACCGGGAAGCCGAGCGGTCCGCGCGACAGGAACTCGCGCACGCCCGTCTCCACCGCGGGGATGAACTGGCGCGGCACCGAGCCGCCGACCACCTTCTCCTCGAAGGCGAAGCCCTCGCCCCTCGGCAGCGGCGCGATATCGACCAGCACATCGCCGAACTGCCCGTGGCCGCCCGACTGGCGCTTGAAGCGCGAATGCTGCTCCGTCGCCTTGCGGATAGTCTCCCGGTAGGGGGTCTGCGGGCGTTCGGTCTCGACGGCGATGTGGTATTTGCTTTGCAGCCGCGCGACGCCGACCTGCAAATGCTGGTCGCCCTGGCCCCAGAGCAGCAATTGGTGCGTCTCCGGATTGGCCTCGATGCGGTAGGAGGCGTCCTCCTCGGCAAGCCGCTGCAAGGCGCCGGAGAGCTTCACCTCGTCGCTGCGCTTCTCGGCATGGAGCGCTATGGCGTAGATCGGGCCGAGCCGCGCCGGCCAGGCGTCCGGCTTCTCCGCGCCGCCTGCGGTCAGCATCTGTCCGGTTTCGAAGGCGTCCAGGCGGCCGATTGCGACGACATCGCCCGCCTCGGCAGAGGCCGCTTTCGTAAGCGCCGCGCCGTGCATGCTGGCGAGGTTGCCAATCCGCTCGCCGCCCAGATTGTCTCCTTCGTTGAGCGCGCCGGACAGGACGCGGCCGAGATTCTGCTTGCCCTGGTGCTGCGCGTGATAGGTCTTGAAGATCTGCACCGCAGTGCCCTCGCCGACCTCGAAACGGGCAGCGGCGCGCGAGACATCCGGCGTGTCGTGGCGGAGCGCTTTCAGCAGGCGGCGGACGCCGTGGTCCCGCTCCGCCGCGCCGAGCAGGACCGGCACGACATGGCCGTCCGCCAGCGCCGCCTTGAGATAGGCATAGATCTCGTCCCGCGCCGGGATTGCCTCCTCAAGCAGCGCCTCCAGCAGATCGTCGTCGAAATCCGCCAGCGATTCCATGAGTTCCTGGCGCGCGATCTCCGCGTCGTCGCCCAGCGCCTCCGGCACCTTGACGAGGTCGGAGGGGGCACCTTCGTTGTAGCTGTAGGCGCGCTCGCTGATGAGATCGACATAGCCCTGCACGGCTTCGCCCTCGACCACCGGAATCTGGCGCACCACCAGCGGCTTGCCGGAGACCCCCTGCAACGCCTCCATGGTCTCCGCGAGCCCCTGGGTCACGGTGTCGATCTTGTTGATGAAGATCATGTGCGGAATGTTGCGCACATTCAGGAAGCGCAGGATCGGCGCCAGCATGATCGCGCGCGCCGGGTCCGGTTCGCAGACCACCACCGCGATGTCCGCGACGACGGCGCCGTGCATCGCCTCCTGCAGGAATTCGACCGAACCCGGGCAATCCAGAACCGTCCAGTCGTCTCCAAGATAGTTGAAACGCGCCGGCAGGATCTCCGTGCTCATATTCCGGTTGCGCGATTCCGGCGAGGCGTCGCCGACCGTGTTGCCGTCCTTGACCGTGCCCTTGCGCGTCACCGCCCCGGCGGCGTGCAGCATGGCCTCCATCAGACTGGTCTTGCCGCTGAGATAGGGACCCACCAGGGCCACGCACCGCGCGTTCGTGCTCATTCTCCCTCCCACTGCCGGTCCGTCCCGTCGGCCGGTCCCCAATGTTTCCATGCGGTGGCACGCTCGGCAATGAAAAAGGCGCGGGCGCTTCCTTGACTGCCCGCCGGCGGCCGGCAAGATGCGGCGCTCCGCAACGGTAAGGAAGCGGCATCATGACTTATGCGGTTCCGGCTCCGGCCCTGACCGTCCTGCCGGTCGAGGGATCGGAGGCGGTCTTTCCCGTCGGCCGGATATTCTGCGTCGGGCGCAACTATGCCGAGCACACCCGCGAGATGGGCCACGACCCGGACCGCGAGCCGCCCTTCTTCTTCATGAAGCCGGCGACTTCCATCGTCGCGGGCGGCGGCGACATGCCCTACCCGCCCGGCACCGCGGACCTGCACCACGAAATGGAGCTGGTCGCCGCCATCGGAACCGGAGGCCGGGACATTCGGGAAGAGGACGCGCTCGACCATGTCTTCGGCTATGCCGCCGGCCTCGACATGACGCGCCGGGACCTCCAGGGCGTCGCCAAGCAGCTCGGCCGGCCCTGGGAGGTCGGCAAGGCGTTCGACCATGCCGCGCCCTGCTCGCCCGTGGTTATGGCGAGCGAGATCGGCCATCCGGAGACGGGCGCGGTGCGCCTGCGCGTCAATGGCGAGCTCAGGCAGGACGGCGACATCTCGCAGATGATCTGGAGCCTGCCGGAAGTCGTGGCGCACATTTCGGCGCTCTTCGCCCTCATGCCGGGAGACCTCATCATGACCGGCACCCCGGCCGGCGTGGCCGCCGTCTCCCCCGGCGACCGCCTCGAAGGCGAAGTCGAGGGCGTCGGGCGGATCGAGGTGAAGGTGGTCTAGGCCCCTGCAACAAAGAGGGGCTTGCAAAGCTGCGTTTGCGGACTAACCTTGCATCGGGCTCCGGGATGCGAACTGTGCAACGGAGCCGGAACGGCGCGAATGAGAGGCCGCTGGCCGGGCGCCGCATATGACCGCCTCTAGATACAGAGTGCAGATGAAACAAAACATGCCACCTCGGCGCTCACGCGGCCGCAGCAACATGCGCAGCGGGCGTGCGCCCGCCCACCGCAACCAGGCTCTCGAAAGCAACGGACCGGAAGGACGGGTGCGCGGCACGGCGCAGCAGATCCTGGACCGCTATCTGGCGATGGCGCGCGACGCCCAGTCCGGCGGCGACTCGGTGCTGGCCGAGAACCTGTTCCAGCATGCCGAGCACTATCAGCGCCTGGTAGCGCAGTTTGCGCCGCCCCCGGCGCAGCAGCAGCAGCCCGGAGAGGCCCAGCGCAGCGCCGACGCCGCTCAGGAGGCCGAGGCGGAAGCCCGACCCGACCGCGAAGCCGCCGACAGGTCTTCGGAAGCCGAGGGAAGCGAAGCGACCGGCGCCCGCCCGCGCCGCCGCCGCCGCCAGCGCAACGCTCCGGTCGAGGAAGCTGCCGCCGAGCCGGGAGCGGCGCCCCCGGCGGCGGAAGGCGCCCCGGCCGCAGAAGCGACGGCCGGGGCGGCCTGAATTCCGGTTCCACGCAGACGCGGCGCAACTTCTTGCAGACGCCGCCGGCGGTTCCCATATCCGTCTTCGAACGGGAGCGGTGCGCAGGTTGCGGCCTTCCCGACAGAGGCTCGCGTCTGGAGACGGAGACGGACATATGGACTTCGAGACCTACACGGAGCGCGCGCGGGGATTCATCCAGGCGGCGCAAAGCATGGCGCTGGCCGCCGGGCATCAGCGTTTCGTTCCCGAACACATCCTCAAGGTCATGCTCGACGACCCGGAGGGCATCGCCGCCGGCCTGATCGAACGCGCGGGCGGCGACCCGGCAAAGGCGCGGGCCGCGGCCGAAGCGGCGCTTGGAGGATTGCCGGTCGTCACCGGTTCGGGCGCGAACGGGCTGCACCTGGCGCCCGAGACCGCGCGCCTGTTCGAGACCGCCCGCAAGGCTGCGCAAAGGGCCGGCGACAGCTTCGTCACCGTTGAGCGCCTCCTCCAGGCCATCGCAATGGGGCGCGGCCCGCTATCGCAAGCGGGGGTGGACGCGAAGGGGCTGGAGCGCGCCATCGCCGAGCTCCGCAAGGGACGCACCGCCGACAGCGCCAATGCCGAGGCCGGGTTCGACGCACTCGCCAAATACGCCCAGGACCTGACCGAGGCCGCGCGCGCCGGCAAGCTCGACCCCGTGATCGGGCGCGACGAGGAAATCCGGCGCGCAATCCAGGTGCTGTCGCGGCGCACCAAGAACAACCCTGTGCTGATCGGGGAGCCGGGCGTCGGCAAGACTGCCATTGCCGAGGGCCTGGCGCAGCGGATCGTCAATGGCGACACGCCCGAAGGGCTGCGGGACAAGCGGCTGATCGCGCTCGACCTCGGCGCCATGATCGCCGGCGCGAAATATCGGGGCGAATTCGAGGAACGGCTGAAAGCCGTCCTCGCCGAAATCAAGGCCGCGGAAGGCGAGATCGTTGTCTTCATCGACGAACTGCACACGCTGGTCGGCGCCGGCAAGGCCGACGGGGCGATGGACGCCTCCAACATGCTCAAGCCCGCGCTCTCGCGCGGCGAGCTGCACTGCATCGGCGCGACGACGCTCGACGAATACCGCCAGCATATCGAGAAGGACGCGGCGCTTGCCCGGCGTTTCCAGCCGGTCTTCGTGGGCGAGCCCAATACGGAGGACACGATCTCCATCCTGCGCGGGCTGAAGGAGAAATACGAGGTCCATCACGGCGTACGCATTACCGACGGCGCGCTGGTGGCGGCGGCGACGCTTTCGAATCGTTACATCACGGACCGTTTCCTGCCGGACAAGGCCATCGACCTCGTGGACGAGGCGGCGAGCCGGCTCCGGATGCAGATCGACTCCAAGCCCGAAGCCATCGACGAACTCGACCGGCGGATCGTCCAGCTCAAGATCGAGCGCGAGGCCCTGAAGAAGGAAACCGACGAGGCCTCGCAGGGACGCCTGGAGAGGCTGGAGCAGGAACTGGCCGATCTCGAGGAGCGCTCCGGCGCGCTCACCCTGCAATGGCGGCGGGAGAAGGATGCGATCGACGGCGCCAAGGGCCTGAAGGAAGAGTTGGAGCGCGCTCGGCTGGAGCTGGAGGCGACCCAGAGGCGCGGCGAACTGGAGCGCGCGAGCGAGCTGCGCTTCGCCGTCATACCGGACCTGGAGAGGCGCATTGCCGAGACGAACGGGCAGCGGGAAGGACGCCTGCTCGACGAGGAGGTCGCCGGCGAGCATGTCGCCGGCGTCGTCTCGCGCTGGACCGGCGTGCCCGTGGCGCGGATGCTCGAAGGCGAGCGCGAGAAGCTGCTGCAGATGGAAGAGCGCCTTCACGCCCGCATCGTCGGCCAGGACCGGGCCGTTGAAGCCGTTTCGGAAGCGGTGCGGCGCGCACGGGCCGGCCTGCACGATCCGAGCCGCCCGGTGGGCTCCTTCCTGTTCCTCGGACCGACCGGCGTCGGCAAGACCGAACTCTGCAAGGCGCTGGCCGAATTCCTGTTCGACGACGACACGGCGATGCTGCGGCTCGACATGTCGGAATACATGGAGAAGCATTCCGTCTCCCGCATGCTCGGTGCGCCGCCCGGTTATGTCGGCTACGAGGAAGGCGGCTCGCTGACCGAATCCGTGCGCCGGCGGCCCTACCAGGTCGTGCTGTTCGACGAGGTGGAGAAGGCGCATCCCGACATCTTCAACGTGCTGCTCCAGGTGCTTGATGACGGGCGGCTGACGGACGGGCACGGCCGGACGGTGGATTTCCGCAACACCATACTCGTCATGACTTCCAACCTCGGCGGCGAGATGTTTGCGGAGGCGAGCGAATCCACGATGCACGGGCCGCTCGTGGACCGGGTGATGAATGTCGTTCGCGGCCATTTCCGGCCCGAGTTCCTGAACCGGCTCGACGAGATCGTCGTCTTCCACCGGCTGGAGCGCAGGCACATGGCCGGCATCGTCTCGATCCAGCTCGCGGGTCTGCGCAAGCTGCTCACCGGCCGCGACATCGCGCTCGACCTGGACCGGGCAGCGGTGGACTGGTTGGCGGAGACCGGCTTCGACCCCGTCTATGGCGCGCGCCCGCTGAAGCGCGCGATCCAGACCCACCTCCAGAACGCCCTCGCCAAACAGCTTCTCGAAGGCAAGGTGCAGGACGGCGACCGCGTGGAAGTCGGCGTCGAGGCCGGCGGGCTCGCCATAAGCGCCGCCCGCCCGGCGGCGGACGCAGCATGACCGGCGCGCCAAATATGGTCAATTGCCAATTATTGTAGTTATTGGCAATTGACCATATCAGAATCCTATGCCATATAGTTTTTGTCACAACTTGGCGCAGGAGACAAAGTCAAGGTGCCCAAAGCCGCCGAAATGAACCGTATCGTCGAAGGCCTGCCGACCAAGTCCGCCAAAATCCGCGCGCTCGCCGCCGCCGGCGTCGGGCGCGCGGACATCGCGCGGTTTCTCGGCATACGCTACCAGTTCGCAAGGAACGTGCTGGTGCGGGGGGCGCCGAAGTCCGAAACCGGCCAGTCGGCTCCATCCGATGGTCCCGGCAATGTCGAGTCGCAAAAATTGCGTATCGCCGATGACGGGCGCGTCGTCATTCCGGCAGAGATGCGCAGAGCGATGCTGGTCGATGAAACCGGCATGCTCACCGCGCGGGTCGTGGACGGCGAGTTGCGGATACTCGCACCCAAAGCAGCGGTCGCGAGACTACAGAAAATGGTGCGCGAGGCTGTGCCGGAGGGCGTTTCCATGGTCGATGAGTTGATAGCCGAACGCCGCGCCGAGGCGCACCGCGAGGCCGGCGGGTGACAATCGTTCTCGACGCCTCGGCGGTTCTGGCCCTGCTCCACAGCGAGCCCGGCGCGGATTCGGTTCGAGAGGTTCTCGCAAACGCCGCGATCAGCGCAGTCAATCTCTCCGAAGTGGTTGCGAGGCTGACGGACCAAGGGTTCGATGACAATATCGTCATCGGCGACGTGAATGCCCTGCCGGTCCAGGTCCACGCTATGGATGCGGCGCAGGCTTGGCGCGCGGGCCTGCTTCGCCGCAAGACACAGGCTCACGGGCTGTCGCTCGGGGACCGCGCCTGCCTCGCCCTGGCCGAGGTGCTGGAAGTGCCGGCGATGACGATGGACCGCGCCTGGGCCGCGCTGGACCTTGAGGTCGAGGTCATCGTCCCCCGGTGACCGCGCGGCCCGTTATTCTCCCTTGAAGTTCGGGCGGCGCTTTTCGACGAAGGAGGTGACGCCCTCGGCGAAATCGGCGCTCATGCGCAGCCGGCCGTAGGCTTGGCCCTCGATTTCCATCGCCTGTTCGAGCGGCGCGTTTTCGCCGGCATTGAACACCTGCTTCAGCGTACGCTGGGCGAGCGGGGAGAAGCGGCGCAGCTCCTTTACCAGTGTATCCGTGGCCGCTTCGAGTTCCGAATCCTCGACCAGTTCGCAGGCGAGGCCCCAGTCGAAGGCTTCCTGCCCCGTGATCCACCGGCCGCGCATGGCCGCATTCTTGGCCCGCGAAATGCCGATCATGCGTTGCAGGCGCGCGGAGCCGCCGGAGCCGGGGATCATGCCGAGATTGATCTCGGGCAGCGCCATGCGCGCCGTTTCGCTCGCGATGCGGAAGTCGCAGGCCAGCGCCAGCTCGAAGCCGACACCCATGCAGAAGCCGCGAATGGCGGCGACCACCGGCTTGGAGCAGCGCTCCGCGGCGGCGATGTTCTTGTGAAGCTGCGATACCGTTTCGGGACTCGCTTCCATGAAGCCCGGAATGTCGCCGCCGCTGGTGAAGTGCTCGCCCGCGCCCCGCACGACGACCACGCGCACGGCCGGATCGCGGTCGAACGCCTCGAAGGCGGCGCGCAGCAGCGGGCGCTGCGCCATCCGCACGACGTTGAGCGGCGGCCGGTCGAGCACGATGTCCGCGCGCTCGTTTTCCAGGTCCAGTTGGATGCGGAAGCCGTCGGTCTCCAATGTCATGGCCGGTCGTTGTCCTTCATCGCCGGGTCATTCAGTCAGCCAGCGTCGTAATACAGAGGGAAGCGCCAAGCCTCTCGCGCGCAATATCGACGAGATGGCTGTGATGCGTGAAAAACAGCACCTGAGTCTTCCGGCTCAATTCCTCGAGCATTGCCACTCCGGCAGCCGCGCGCTCGTCATCGAAATTGATGAAAAGATCGTCCGCAATGAAGGGAAGCGCATTGGCCCGCTCCAGATAATCCTCAATGGCCGCAACCCTGAGCGCCAGGTAAAGCTGGTCGGCCGTTCCGGCGCTCAGCCCGGAAACGGGAACGTGCTCCTCACTCGGTCGGACGCCCTCCAGGCGCGCCTTGTCCTTCTCGTCGAATCCCACCTGGAGCCTCGCGAAGGAACCTCCTGTAAGGCGCGAGAACAACACGCTCGCCCGGCTGAGCAGCGGCGCCTGCTTCTCCCGACGATAGCGGTCTATCGCCCATTGCAGGAGCAGCGCCGCCGTCCTTGTCCGAACATAACGTCCAGCGGCGTCCCGCATTTCGGCAAGCGCTTCCTGCTTCTCCCCTGCCGCTTGGGCAGCCGCATCCCCGCCATGGACCACCTCGAACAACGCCTCGCGAGCCCGGCGCCGCTCCGCCTCCGCGCCGTTCCGCCGTTGATGCAGATCGTCCAGATTCGCCTGCGCCTTTTCCTGGCGCGCGACGATATCGTCCATATCCGCCCCGTCGCATTCCGCTGCAAGCTCTTTCGGAGATTTTCCGTCGCCGTCCCGTTCGAGCCGGTCCAGAATGCCCCGCCGGTTCCGTTCCAGCACCCGCAGGCTGTCGGAACGCTCGATAGCGATCTTCAACGCCTCATCGGTCCCGACACCAGCCTGCGCCTTCAGATGGGCAATCGACGCGGCCGATTGCCGGCGCTTGTCCTCGATCTTCGCGATTTCGTCCGATAGCTCCTTCACCCTGGCTTTTCCAGATTTCAGCGCCTTGCGGGCTTCTTCGGCTCGTTCGAGGCGCGCTTCGAGCTCCAGAACGGCGTCTTCGGATAGCCGGTCCGCCAAGTCCGGAGCCAAATCTCCGACCGCTTCGCCGACCGCCCGGTCGAAGCCGGCCATGTCCCGGTAGATCTTGTCTATGCGGTCCCGCTGCAAGGAACGGATCCGGCTCGCGGCTTCCCGCATGCTTCTCACGACCTCCAGCAACGCACCGACCGTATCCGGCTCCGTCTCGCGGCCCAGCCCGACCGCGCCGACCGCCGCCTCCCAGTCCTCCCGCCAAGCATCCAGCTTCGCTTCCGCCTGTTCCAGGTCGCGCTCCCGTCGCCGGGCTTCGCCGTCCGCGTTCCCGATATCCCGCTCCAGCCTGCTCCTGCTGTCGGCCGCTTCCTTCCGCAAGCGGGTTTCCGCCTCAGCGCGCTCCGTAACCAGGTCCAGGCCGTCCCCTTCCAGCGCAGCCCGGTCGATTCCGAGAGCAGCCAGTTCGCGAAGCAGTGCTTCCCTGGCTTCGTCCGCATCGCCGCGGGCGTGCTTCAACTGCGCCTCGGCGTCCTTCCGGGCCTCGATCGCCCGCAAGACTTCCTCCCTGGCCTCCAGCCAGGTCAGCATGGCGTCGGCCGACAGCGGCTCGAACGGCGCCGCCGCCCACAACGCCGCCCATTCGCCGGCCAATTGTCCGCCCTCCCCCTTGAGTCGGCCTACGTCTTCCGAGTGCTGCTCGACGCGCATTTCCAGTTCGCCGAGCTTGCGGTCGATTTCCGCCAGGCGGCCGGCGGCCTCCGCGCGGTCGAAACGGCGGTCGGCAAGCTCATCCGCCCCGGCCACGGCAGGCTCGAACGCCCCGGCCAGATTCTCCAACTCCTCTTCGAAGCCGCACCGCCGGTCCGCCGGAACCAGCTTGCCCTCGACATGACGGAGCTTCACCAAGCTCCAGAGATCGTCCCGGCGGGTGCGTGCCCGGTCAAGCTCCTCAAGGGTGACTACCCGCTCGGTCCGCAGGACGCGTCCGCGCGCCGCGGCCGCCGCTTGCGACTCCCGCCTGCTCGCCGCAAGCGCCTCTTCCGCCTCCCGCAAACGCCGCTTCCAGTCCTGCTCCCGGTCCCGGTAGTCCTGAACGGAGGCCCGCGCCGGGGCGGCCATGCCGACGAGCGCCGTTTCCCCAATCCCGCCCGGATGGAGCGCGGCAAGCCTGTCATTCGCCTGGCGCTCGGCCGCCTCCAGCGCGGCTTCGGCGGCGCGCATGCGGCCGGCCAGGTCGCCCCTTTGCCGTATCGCTCCGACGACCGGCGCAAGCCGGGACGCATCGCCCGGCCGGCCCATGGCGTCGAGCCGCTCCTTCAGCCCGCCATGGGTCTCGCGAGACTTCCACAGCTCGTCCCGCCCGCTTTCGACATTTGCGCGCAGCGCGCCCACGCGACCGAGAAGCGCGTTCACCGCCGCAATCCCCGCGGCAGGCGGAATACGCTCGGCCAGCGCCGCCGGATCGACATCCCGCCAGCCGATCTTGGCGGCGCTCGCCCGTAATTCCTCCTCCTCGGCTTCCCGCTCCGCCTGCCGCCTCGGAAGGTCCTCCTTCTGCTGCAGAATCACGATTCGCCGCTCGTGCAACCGGCGGATATCCGCCGCCCGCCGGACAAGCGCATCGTCGAACGCCAGCCCCTCCAGTCCCTTCAGGGCGCGTTCGCACTCGTCGCGGAGCGCCCCGATCCGGGCGGCAGCCTGTGCATCCTCCCTCCCGAATTTGTCAACCAGATCGGCTGCGGTTTCGGGCAGGGAAACGGCGTCCTGCAATCCGCTCAGCCGCCTGTCCAGTTCCTGCATGCCGCGCACCTCGTGCAACACCCGGCGGATGCGGCCCAACTGGCCCAGTTCGATCTTAGTTTTCGCAATTTCGTCATCAATCCCTGCGCAGTCCGATTCGGCTTTTTCGCACGACCGCTTCAAATCCCGCCATGCGTCCGCCGTAAGGATGTACTTCCGAAGCGACTTTTGCGCGTCTTTGCGTTTATCGTCGCCAACGTAATATTTGCGGTGAGCAGCCTTTTTCGGTGCCCAGAGGGCGTCGGCCTCGCCATCCAGACGGCGCAAATGTTCCCTCAACCCGACAATGCCGGCGCCGGCCGAGAACAGCATCCGGCCGACATCGCTGTCGCCTTCGAGGATTTCCTGCCCGCCGGCGCGCAGGCGCGCATGGTCCATGCCGAACATGCGTTCGAAGAACGCCCGGTCCGCCCCGCCGAGATACCTCGCCAGCGCGCTTTCGCCGCCCGCGACGGGGGCGCCGTCGGCGGCCAGCAGTGTGTTCTTGGCCCCCTTGCGGCGGAAAATCTCCAAGGACGCCGCGCCGTCATCGAGAACCGCGCCGAGCCGCATATCCTTGTATTCGTGCAGGAAATCGTAGGGCGAACGGGCGGGCACGCCGAACAGACAATCGCCGATTCCCGCAAGCGCTGTCGATTTGCCGGCCTCGTTCGGTCCGAACACCAGGTGGAAATCCGTCTCGCCGGCGAGCAATTCCAGCACCTGCCCGGTGAAGCGCCCATATCGTATCAAGTCGAATCGCGCCAGCCTCACGGGTCAATCCTCCCCGACGGTCAGGCGGGCAAGCAGCCAGGGCGCAGCTTGCTCGACAAGCGCCGCATAGTCGCTGTCAACAGCGGATTGTAGCCCGTCGTCCTCGGCCGCAAACCGGATCTCGGGCGGAAGTCTCGCGACCAGTTTGCCGATGTCGCCTTTCATTCGCTCCTGCAATTCCGTGTCCTTGCCGGCGTCGCGCAGTATGCCCTGCAATCCGCCGAGCGCATCCTCCAACGGAGCGGCGGTCGGCGGCGCAGAAGTATCTACAAGCAGCTTCTCGACCCGGGCCGCCTCATCGCCGAGCCCGAGCGCTCCGGCGCGCGCTTCCTCCAGAAGCTCCTCCTCGGACGCCAGCAAACGGCTGTGAAGCTCTGTCCGGCCTTCGAGCACGATACGGCAGACAAGCAGCCGCCCGTCCGCCTCGGCGGCGATCGCCGATTCCAGCGCGCGGCGTATGCGGTCGTGGATATCGGCCATATGGCGCGCCCCGGCCACCGTCGGCCGCAACACCGTCCAGCGCACCGTATCGCATCGCGCAAAATCGCATTCGACGACTTCACCATCCTCCACGGCAACGAGGCGCGCGCCCTTGGCTCCGGTTTCCCGCGCATGGCGGCCCTGGAGATTGCCCGGAAAGACGATATGCGGACGCTCATGCAGGATTTCGGCCCTGTGGACATGCCCCAGGGCCCAATAGTCGTATCCCTTGTTTATCAGATCTTCCAGCGAACATGGCGCGTAATTGGCATGGCCGGCCCTGCCGCCGAGGCCGGTGTGCAGCACGCCGATATTGAACGCCCCGGCCACCGGACGCGGATAGCCGGGCAGAAGGTTTTCCGTGACATCGCGCTGCGGGAAACTCCGCCCGTGCAGCGCGACAGGCAGCTCTTTGACATGAAAGGTTTCCGGCCGGCGCGACCCGAAAACCTGCACATTGTCCGGCAGGTTGAGATGTCGGGTTATCTCGCTTGCCGCATCGTGGTTGCCATGCAGCAGATACACCGGAATGCCCGCCTCGCGCAGACGCCCCATCTGCCGGACGAAAAACTGCCCCGTATTGTAATCCCGCCAGTCGCCGTCATAGAGGTCTCCGGCAATCACAAGAAAGGCGACATCCTCTTCCATGGCCAGGTCGATCAACCGGTCGAGCGCATCCCTTGTGGCGCGGCGCACACGCGCGGCGGCGGGACCGTCGTCCGGCAAGGCCAAGTTTTGCAGCGCGCTGTCGAGGTGAATGTCGGCGGCGTGCAGGAAGCGGAAAGCGCTCATGTCTCTTCGACTGTCTCTTGTCGACAGTGCGTTCAGTAGCCGAGCCGCCGGTCGCGGGCGGTGTCCAGGGGGTCGCGGTCTTCCGGCGCTCCGTGGCCGCCGCCGCCGGAGGTCTGCAGCAGGATGCGGTCGCCCCGGCGCACCGGCAGGTTCGACACCTTCGAGCCGAGCTCGATCGTCTCGCCGCCGCGCGTCAGCACCGAGCGCCCCGGCGCGCCCGGGCCGCCGCCGGCCAGGCCGTAGGGCGGCACCCGGAAACGCTCGTAATTGGTCGAAAGCATGCCCTCTTCCGTATCCAGCCGGAACTCGCGCCGGAGCCCGAGGCCGCCGCGCCGCCTGCCCGCCCCGCCGCTGCCGGGGGCGAGTCCGTATTCGGTGACCGTGAGCGGATACAGGCTCTCGACCATCTCGATGGGGGTGTTGGCGAGATTGTGCAGGCAGGCCGAAAGCGCGTTCGCGCCATCGGCGTCGGGATGCGCGCCCCAACCGCCGACCTCGATATCGAAATAGACCTCCGGCCGGCCGGAGCGCCCCTTGAGTCCCAGCGCATAGACATAGCTCACCCCGTAATAGGCGGCGGATATGCGCGCCGGCGCCGCATGGCCGAGTGCGCCCAGAACGGTAGTGACGATCCGGTGCGCCGTAGCCATGCGGTTCGCCACCGGCGAGGGCGGCAGGGCATTGCAGATCGTGCCTTCGCGCGCCGTGATTTCGACGGGCCTGCAGGCGCCGGAATTGGCCGGGACATCGACCCCTGCAGCGCACATGAAGGCGCAATAGACGGCTGATTTCGACATATTGAGCGTGCAGTTGACCGGCCCCGCAGCCTGCGGGCCCGAAGCGGAGAGATCGACCGCGGCGCGGTCGCCGTCGATCCGGACCTCGGCGGCAACAAGGCGCGGCTCCTCCGTTATGCCATCGTCGTCCACGAAGTCCTCGAAGCGGTAAACCCCGTCCGGGATGCCGGCGATGGCCGCCCGCATCGCCGCCTCGGACCGGTCGAGAATACGGTCCGCAGCGGCTTCCAGCCTGTCGGGGCCGAACCGCTCGGCCACGCGCAGCACACCCGCCGCGCCGATATCCAGTGAGGCGAGCTGGGCCTCGAAGTCGCCCCGCACTTTCTCCGGCTCGCGGGTGTTGGCGTAGAAAACGCCGAGCAGGGCCGTATTGACCCGTCCGGCCTCGACAACCTTGCAAGGCGGAATCCGCAGCCCTTCCTGGAAGATCTCGCGCGCCCTGGCGTCGTAACTGCCGGGGGCGCCGCCGCCGACATCGGTGTGGTGGGTGAGCGTGCCGGTAATCGCGATCCGCCGGCCCCGGAACCAGACCGGCTTGAAGGTCAGCACATCGGGCAGGTGCTGGCCGCCGGAATAGGGGTCGTTGGTAACGATGACATCGCCCTCACGCCACTCCTCCAGCGGGATGGGTCCCGCGATGATGCCTTCGAGGCAGGTCGCCATCGAATTCAGGTGGATGGCGATGCGGGCCGACTGCGCGACATTTCGTCCCTCTGCGTCGAAAACGGCGGTCGAGTAGTCGAGCGTCTCGCGGACGACCGTGGAACGCGCCGTGCGCCAGATGGTGACATTCATGTCTTCCGCCGCCGCGACCAGGGCGTTGCGGATGATTTCGATGTCGATCGGGCTGAGGCCGCTCATGGCCCTTCTCCTTTGCGCCGCGCCGCCAGGTCGCCCCCGGAAGACATCGCCAGGCGCCATCCGGGCGGAACCAGAAGCGTCGCATGGGCCTCCTCGACGATGGCGGGCCCCTCGACCGCTTCCGGCAGGCGGTCGCGGTCATAGACAGGCAGTCGGCGCCAGCCGCCGCCTATCCAGGCGCGCCGCTCGCCCTTCGGCCCGGCATCCGTCGCGGCGGGCGGCTTTATGGCGGGCTTGGGCAGCAAGCCTCTTGCCGTGGCTCGCAATGTCACGATCTCGACCGGCGCGCCCGGGTCCGAATGCGCGTAGCGCGCCCGGTGCAGATCGTGGAAATCGGCGACCAGCCGCGCAAGCGACGGCCCGTCGGGCGCGACGTCCCCCCAGGGAACCAGCAGTTCGTATGCCTGGCCGCGATAGCGCATGTCAGCGGCGAGGCGGATATGGCGCACATTCTCCGCAATCCCGTCCGCGGCGAGCAGCGCATGACCCTCGGCAACCAGCTCTGCCGCAAGGCCGGCCAGCACCGGCAGCGCGTCCTCCTCCGCATCGAGCAGACGCGAGCGCGCCACATCATGCGCGATGTCGGCGGTCAGGATGCCCCGCGCCGAGAAGGTGCCGGGGTCGCGCGGGAACACCACTTCCGCCATCTCCAGCTCTTCGGCGAGGCTGGCCGCATGCAGCCCGCCCGCCCCGCCGAACGCGGCGATAGCGAAATCGCGCGGGTCCGCGCCCTTCTCGAACAGGCTGAGCTTGATCGCCGAAGCCATATGCGCGTTGACGACCGCCAGGATGCCTTCCGCCGCTTCCTCCACGCCGAGGCCCAGCGGAGCCGCAATCCGCTCCACAACCGCGGCGCGCGCCCGGTCCGCATCGAGCTTCAGGGCGCCGCCGAGGAAGAAGTCCGGGTCCAGCCGCCCGAGCACGATATTGGCGTCGGTGACGGTGGGCTCCCCGCCGCCCTTTCCATAGGCGGCGGGTCCCGGATCGGCGCCCGCGCTTTTCGGCCCCACGCTCAGCGCCCCGCCGGCAGCCACGGCGGCAATGGAACCGCCGCCCGCCCCGATGGTGCGCATCTCCACCATCGGCAAGCGCACCGGCAACCCGTCGATCTCGCCTTCGGTCACGACCGTGCTTTCGCCGTCCCGGACCACCGACACATCGAAACTGGTGCCGCCCATATCGACCGCCACCAGGTTCGGCCGCCGCAGCGCCTGCGCGAGTTCGGCTGCCGCCATAGCCCCGCCCGAAGGCCCCGAGAGCAGCAGCCGGACCGGCAGCCGCGCCGCCTGGGCCGGCGTCGTCACTCCTCCGTTGGACTGCACGAGATAGAGCGGCGCCTCGAGCCCGGCCTCTCGAAGCCTCGCCTCCAGCCGCTCCAGATAGGCGCGCGCCACCGGCATGAGCAGCGCGTTGAGCACCGTGGTCGAAGCCCGCTCGAACTCGCGGATCTCGGGGCTCACCTCCGAGGAGAGCGATACCGGTATGCCGGGCGCTGTCTCCGCCAGTATATCCGCGACACGGCGTTCATGCGCCGGATCGCGGTAGGCGTGCAGCAACGCCACGGCGACTGCGCCGACGCCGGCTTCCGGAAGACCCCGGGCGACGCACGCGACGGCTTCCTCGTCGAGCGGCGTTTCCTCGCTTCCGTCCCAGCGCATTCGCCCCTCGACGCCGTAGCGCCGGTCGCGCGGGACCAGCACGGTCTGCGGCGTCGGCTTCAGCGTATAGGGCTCGCGGCGCACATGGCGGCCGATCTCCAGCACATCCGTGAAGCCCCTGTTGGCGATCAGCGCGCCCTCCGGCAACTTGCGCTCCAGCACGGCATTGGTGGCGATGGTCGTGCCATGCAGCACGAAGCCGACCTCGCCCGGCTCGAAGCGCAAGCGCCCGGCCGCCTCGGCGATGCCGGCGAGCAGCCCCTCGGAAGGGTCCGCCGGCGTGGTCGGCGTCTTGAGCGCGTGGACTGCCCCGGTTTCGGCATCCAGAACCATCAGGTCCGTGAAGGTGCCCCCCACATCCACGCCGATGCGGTAGCGTGTTCCGGAATCCGCCATACGGGCTTCTAACGACCGGAACTTGCGGACATGAAAGGTCGGACCCGCCCTTCGGCATCCGGCCGCCGGCCCGGAGCGCAAATCGATGCGCCGTCGCTATTCCCGCCAGGCCAGCGGCCCCACGCACCCCAGAACATGCCACGAAATGTCATGTTGTACTCGGATCTGTTTCGTCTTCTGCATCCCCGGCAGTATCCGTGTCAGCGGTGACAGTCTCGACTTCAGGAATCTCAATCCCCTGCGCAACGAGTTGTGGCGGCGGGGGCTGCCACGCCTTAAGTGTCGCGCCGACAAGCGCATAAAACTCTGGAACAATGCGTTCCAGATCCTCAATGAAGGCCTTTGGACCGGAGAACCGCTTCCCAGGGGGTTCTTCGGTCAACAGAATCTCAAAGGAATGAGGCAGCAGGGACGGATTCGACGATTGCAGTCGGCTCGACTCCTCCCGCAGCGCGGCGACGCTTTCCGACGTGGGCGCGGCGCGCCCCGGCCAGTATGCCTGGATACGCAGACGGGGGTCGTCGGCCTTGAGCATCCCAAGCAGCCAGTTGACCCGGGCGCGGGTCGATTTCCGGTCCGTTCGCGCCTTCAACGCCATTGAGACGGCGATCGTCCGCCGGGCCAGATCCGCCCGGATCGTGATGTCGGATGCGCAGTCCGGAACACGCAGGACCGAAGTCAGCGACTGGGTTTCGATGAACGCCGCGACGCCGGCCTCAAGACGCAATTTCTGATCCGTTGTGTGCTTCCGTTCGATCTGAACGGCGACAGGCCGTTTGAGGTTGGACGTCATGCGGAGGCAAAGGTCGCGCTCTTCGGCGAACCAACTTGCGACGACAAGTTCAAGGCCCGGAGTACTCTTGGTCAGCGGCGCCCCGGACGACACGATCTGAACGACATTCCGCCACTCGGCTCCCATTTGGGTGAACCGCTCGACCCCGGTGCCCGGATGGGCGAGATAGTCGCTCAGTTGCTTGACCAGGAAGTCCTGTTCCGGGCTTTCCCGAACGCCTTGGTACGCCAGGACCTGACAACATGTCGCAAGATATGCCCAAGACCAGTGGTAGAGGCTGACCTTGCCGGTCAACTGCCTGAGCCGCGGGATGGACGCGGCAACCGGAGAATGGGCCGGCCTCGCAACGAAGTCGTTCGATATGGTGATAACCGCATCGACCTCGTTGTCGCGGGCAAGCCTCAGATACCGCTCAACCTGATCCGAATCCAGAGCCGACCGTCCGACCTTGGCTTCGATGAGGGCGCACCACCTGGACCGCCCGGTCTCGACAAGGAGGAGGCCGTCCGGTCGGTCGGATTTCTCCGCGTCGGTCACCAACCGAACTTCCGTAAAAGCCGAAACCCGCGTGCGCTTGCCGGTCCTGACGCCGATGCCCGCGAGTATCTCCCGGTAGAGGTCGGGAACCTGTTGCATAACGGCAAGCAGAATGGAGAGGGTTCTCTCTTCCCGTTTTGCGTCGGCGACGACAGGGAAAAGTCTTGCAGGGGAACCGCCGGACAGGAAATCGGGGAGACGGCTGCTCATCGGCTTTGCTTCCAGTGCCGGGATGCGTGAAGCTCCGGAAGCATATTCGTATATCGATTCCACGTCTTCATCGCCTTCTTCCGATACCGCGCTTCCTCCGGGTCAACCCCGCATCGCCGCGCCGTCCGGGTCGAACAGCGGCTGTCTCTGCAGTCGGGCGGAGCGGCGGTCGCCGAGGATTTCGATCTCCCAGCCGTCCTCCTCCTCCGCCAGCGCCTTCGGCACATAACCGCAGGCGACGGAGACGCCGGACCAGTGGGCGTAGCCGCCGGAGGTAACGGCGCCGACAACCTCGCCGCCGCGCCAGATGGGCTCGTCGCCCATGGCGTCGGCGTCTTCCGCATCGACGGAAAAGAAGCAGAGCCGGACGGCGCCGCCCGAGTCCCGCTCCCGGAGCGCCGCCTCCTTGCCGATGAAGTCTGCCGGCTTGCCATAGGCGACGAAGCGGTCGAGCCGCGCCTCGACCGGGCCGTAAAGCGGGCGGTAGTCCCTGGCCCAGGAGCCGTAATGCTTCTCGACGCGCAGCCCGTTGAGCGCCCGGCTGCCGAACAGGCGGATACCGTGCGCCTCTCCCGCCGCCAGCAGCAGGTCGAGCAGCAGGCGCTGGTAGTCCGACGCCACCCAGATCTCGTAGCCCAGGGCGCCGGTATAGCTTGCCCGGCCGACCAGGGCGGGCGCCGCGCCGAGCGTCATGCGGCGCACATCCATGAAGCGGAACGCCCCGGCCGAGACATCCTCCCGGGCAAGCGCCGCCAGCACATCGCGCGCCTTCGGCCCCGCTATCGCAAGCCCGGTGAGCGCGGCGCCGAGCGGCGCGAGCGCAACCGAGCCGTCCGCCGGCAGGCGCCCGGCGAACCAGCGCATATGGTATTCCTCGGCCGGCCCCGAGCCGACCAGCCGCCAGAGCCCGCCGCCGAGATTGGCGAGCGTGAAGTCGCCGATCAGCTTGCCCGCCTCGTTGAGCATCGGCGCGAGGCCCATGCGCCCTTCGCGGGGCAGGCGGCCCGCCAGAACCCGGTCGAGCCAGGCTTCCGCGCCCGGCCCCGCCGCATCGTATGCGGCGAATCCGCTGGTTTCCGCGAGCCCGACGCCCTCCCGCACGGCCCGGCATTCCGCGCCAACATGCTCGAAATCGGTCGAGCGGTGGAAGGAGTGCCGGTCCTCCACGCCGGGCGGCGCGAACCAGAGCGGCTGCTCCAGCCCCCAGGCATCGCCGAACACCGCGCCCATGCCGGCCAGCCTGTCATGCACCGGCGTCGTGCGGAGCGGCCGCGCCGCCGGCAGTTCCTCGTTCGGGAACCGGATCGAGAAGCGGCGGGAATAGTTCTCGCGGACCTTGGCGTCGGTATAGGCCGATGTCGCCCAGGCGCCGAAGCGGGCCACATCCATCGCGTGGATATCGAAGCCGGGGTCGCCATCGACGATCCAGTTGGCGAGCGCGAGGCCGACGCCGCCGCCCTGGCTGAAACCGGCCATCACGGCGCAGGCGCACCAGAAGCCCGGCAGGCCCCGCACCGGCCCGACCAGCGGATTGCCGTCCGGCGCAAAGCAGAACGGCCCGTTTATGACCCGCTTGATGCCGGCCTCCCTGAAGGCCGGGAAATGCTCGAAACCGACTTCCAGCGACGGCGCGATGCGGTCGAGGTCGGGCGGCAGCAGCTCATGGCCGAAATCCCAGGGCGTATCAACCGGCGACCACGGCTTGCAGGCCTTCTCGTAGGTCCCCATCAACATGCCGCGTCCTTCCTGGCGCAGGTAGATCTCGCCCTCGAAATCCACCACATGCAGCATCTCGCGGCCCGTCTCGCGGTTGTACGCCTCCACCTCCGGCATGTCGCCGGTGATGAGATACATATGCTCCATGGCCAGGATCGGCAGTTCGAGGCCGACCATCCGCCCGACCTCGCGCGCCCAGAGGCCGCCCGCATTGACGACATGCTCGGCGCGGACCTCTCCCTTGTCGGTCGTCACCAGCCAGCCGCCGCCCGGCAGGGGCGCCAGCGCCTCGACCCTGGTGAAACGATGGACTTCCGCCCCCTGCTTGCGGGCAGCCGCGGCGTAGGCATGGGTCGCGCCGGAGGGATCGACATGGCCGTCGCTGGGGTTCCAGAGGGCGCCGACGAACTGCCGGGGATCGAGCAGCGGCATATGCGCATGGGCTTCCCCGGCGGTGACCAGCTCGGTCTCCAGGCCGAGATAGCGCCCGCGCGCATGGGCCATCTTCAGCCATTCCATGCGCTCCGGCGTGCCGGCCAGCATGTAGCCGCCCGACATATGGAGGCCCACCGACTGCCCCGATGCCGCCTCGATCTCGGGGTAGAGGTCGATGGTGTATTTCTGCAGCATGGAGACATTGGGATCGCCATTGACGGTGTGCATGCCGCCGGCGGCATGCCAGCTCGACCCGGAGGTCAGCTCGTCGCGCTCGACCAGCACGACATCCTTCCAGCCGCGCTTCGTCAGGTGGTAAAGCACCGAAGCGCCGATCACCCCGCCGCCGATAACGGCGACCTCGGCATGGGTCTTCATGCGACATCCCTTCCCGCCTGGTTTGCGCGCTCCTCGGCATAGGCGGCCAGCCGGTCTATGAGCTGCGCGAGATCGGCCTGCACCGACGCGAAGTCCGGCCGCAGGCGGCGCGTCGCCTCGTCGATATAGAGGTCCTTGTTGATCTCGATCTGGAGGCTGTGGCGGCCGGCGTCCGGGGCCGAGAAGGCGCGGACGATCTCGACGCCCTTGAAGATGTGGTTGGTCCGCACCCTGTAGCCGAAGCCCGCCAGCACTTCGGCAGCGAGCGCCGTGAAGTCCGCCTCGCAGGTCGTGCCGTCGCGGTCGCCCAGCACGATGTCCGGCCGCCGGGTCATGTCCTCGCGGCTGCGCGAGCCCATGGAATGGCAGTTCAGGTGGTAGGCCGCGCCGAACCGCTGCAGCAGCCGGCGCTGCGCCGCGCCGAGCGCGCGGTGGTAGGGCGCGTGGTAGCGGCGGATGCGCTGCTGCACCTCCCCGACGCCCAGCCGGCGGTCGTAGAGAGCCCGGTCGTCCTCTCCGATGGTGCGCCGGATCAGCCCGCTGCCCCGCCGGGTCTTTTCGCTGGGCGAGAGCGGGCCGGGCCAGCAGCCGTCGAGGAGGCGGGCGTCGATATCGTCCTCTGCGCGGTTCGGGTCGATATAGGTCCGCGGAAAATGCGCCTTGAGGAGCGCGGCGCCCAGCTCCGGCCCCTCGCCGAACAACTCGTCCACCGCCGTGTCCACGGCGTCGAGCAGGGTGTCGCGGTCCACCGCCGCACCGAAATCGGGCGGATAGTCGGTGCCGCTATGGGGCGAGTCGAGCAGCAGCGGCCGGACCCGGCCGGTCGGTCCGAGCACGGTCAGCACACCCGGCAGCGTGTAGGTCGGTATCGTCGGAGCGGGCGGACGGGTCATGGCTCGGGTATGCCCTTCGTCGTGGAGTATTCCCAATGCAGCACCTCGTCCGGGAAGACGCGGGGGTGGATGTCGTGGGCCGCCGCGGCCGCCTCGGCGAAACCGGTCAGGATCAGCTTCAGCTTGCCCTTGTAGGTGGCGATATCGCCTATGGCGTAGATGCCGTCGCGGTCGGTCATCGAGGTCGAGGGATCGATGGCGATGTGATTCCTGTCGAGGCCGAGGCCCCATTCGGCGATGGGGCCCAGATTCATGGCGAGCCCGTAGAACGGCAGCAACACATCGGCCTCAAGCCGGCGCGTCTGGCCCTTCAGCGTCTTCACCCTGACCGCTTCGAGCCGGCCGTCCTCGCCCTCCAGCCCGTCCAGATGGTAGGGGATCACGCATTCCACCCTGCCTTCGGCCTCCAGCGCCTTCATGCGCGCGACGCTCTCCGGCGCGGCGCGGAATTTGGCGCGCCGGTGGACAATTGCGACCGAAGCTGCGAGTTCCGAGAGCGAGAGCGCCCAGTCCACCGCGCTGTCGCCGCCGCCGCCGATCACCACGCGCTTGCCGCGGAAGTCCTCCCGCCGACGCACGGCATAGAAGACGCTCCTGCCTTCATAAGCGGTCAGCCCTTCCAGCGGCGGACGGTTGGGGCCGAAGGCGCCGACTCCGGCCGCCACGATGACCGCCTTGCAGCGGATCGCCGTTCCCTTTGCGGTTTCGACCCGCCAGCCGCCCTCCAGCTCCGCCAGCATCTCGACCCGCTGGTCGAGGTGATAGACGGGCGAAAAGGGCGCCGCCTGCTCCTCCAGCCTCGCCACAAGGTCGCCGGCGTCCACCCTCGGGAAACCGGGAATGTCGTAGATCGGCTTTTCGGGATAGAGCGCGGTGCACTGGCCGCCGATAGCCTCAAGGGAATCCACGACATGCGCGCGCATCCGCAACATGCCGAGCTCGAACACGGCGAACAGGCCGACCGGCCCCGCTCCGACGATCGCCACATCGGTCTCGTGTTCCATCGATATCCCCGGGGATTGGAGGGCGCCCCAGCGGCCACTATCATGGAAGCCGCACCTTGCCCGATCAAGTCCCGCCGCCATGCTGCCCGAAGCCGTCGATCTGCCCGATCTCGCCGCGACCGGCCGGCTCGCCCGGCGGGTCGCGGCGTCGCTGCGCCGGGGCGACTCCGTCGGGCTGATCGGGAGCATTGGCGCGGGCAAGACGGCGTTTGCGCGCGCGCTCATCCAGGGCCGCCAGCGGGACGCCGGCCTCAAGCCCGAAATCGTGCCGAGCCCGACCTTCACGCTGGTGCAGGTCTATGAGCGCCCGGCGCCGCCGGTCTGGCATTTCGACTGCTACCGGCTCGCCGCGCCGGAGGAAGCGGTGGAGCTCGGGCTGGAACAGGCGCTCGGCGAGGGCGTGGCGCTGGTCGAGTGGCCGGAGCGCCTCGGCGGCCTGCTGCCCGGCCGGCGGCTCGACATCGCCTTCGAGATCGCCTGCGGGGACGTGCGCCGGGCGCGCGTCGAGGACCGCCGGTGAACCGGGCGGCCGCCGTCACGGCCTTTCTCGCGGCGGCCGGCTGGGGCGATGCCCGGCGCGAGCCGCTGGCGGGCGACGCCTCCTTCCGCCGCTATGTCCGGCTGAGGCGCGGCGGCGAAACCGCCATGCTGATGGACGCGCCGCCGCCCGAAGAGGATGTGAGGCCCTTCGCGGCGGTGGCGGCCCGGCTCCGGGAACTCGACCTCTCCGCGCCGCAGGTCCGGCGCGCCGATCCCGCGCACGGGCTGCTGTTGCTGGAGGATTTCGGCGACGACACCTTCACCAGGCTGCTGGAACGGGGCGAAAGCGAGCACGCCCTCTACATGCTCGCGACCGATGCGCTGCTGGCCCTGCAGCGCCGCCCCGATGCGGCGGACGGGTTCCCGGCCTTCGGCGAAGACCGGTTCGCCGCAGGCGCGGAACTCTTCCTGGACTGGTATCTGCCCGCAGCCGGCAGGCCGGCGCCGGACCGGGAGGGCTTCCGCGCGGCGCTGCGCCATGCGCTGGCGCCCGTGCTGGCCGGACCCGGAACCCTGATGCTGCGCGATTTCCATGTGGACAACCTGGTCCGGCTCGACGGGAGGACCGGCGCGGCGGCCTGCGGCCTGCTCGACTTCCAGGACGCCGCCGGCGGCCCCCCGGCCTACGACCTCGCGTCGCTGATCGAGGATGCCAGGCGCGATGTCGACGAGGGCGTACGCGCTGCCGTTCTAGCACGCTACCGCGCCGCTTTTCCGGACAGGCGGAAACTGGAGCGCGACCTCGCCGTTCTCGGAGCGCAGCGGCATATCCGCGTGCTCGGCACTTTCATGCGCCTGGCCCGGCGCGACGGAAAACCCGGCTATATGCGCCACCTGCCCCGGCTCAGGCGGATGCTGGAGCGCAATCTGGCCCACCCCGCGCTGGAGCCGCTGGCGGCGTGGTTCCGCCGCCATGTCGCCACCGACCTTCGCATTCCGGCGGCCGAATGACGGGAACGCCGCCGCAGTCCGCGATGGTGCTCGCCGCCGGGCTCGGCTCGCGCCTCGGCGACGGCCCGCCGAAGCCGCTCCGGCGCGCGGGCGGCAAGGCGCTTATCGACCGCGCGCTGGACATGCTCGCCGAGGCCGGTATCGAGCGCGCCGTGGTCAACACCCATCACCGCGCGGCCGAGATCGAGGCCCATCTCGCGGGGCGGACGCGGCCGGACATCCTCATCTCCCGCGAGCCGGAACGGCTGGAGACGGGCGGCGGCGTCGCCCATGCGCTGGCGCTGCTGGGCAGCAGGCCTTTCTTCGTCCTCAACTCCGACCTCGTCTGGGGGGCTGACGGAACGGACTGGCTCAGGCGGCTTGCGGCCGGCTTCGATCCCCGCCGGATGGATGCGCTGCTCCTGCTCTGCCCGGCCGCGCGCGCGGCGCATTACGACGGACAGGGCGATTTCCACCTGGCGTCGGACGGCCGACTCCACCGGCGGCGCGACCCGGAGACCGCGCCTTTCCTCTTCACCGGCGCGCAAATCCTTGTCCCCGGCCTCTTCGACGACCCGCCGTCCGGCGCCTGGCGCCTCACACGAGCCTATGACCGGGCGGAAGCGGCCGGGCGGCTGTTCGGCCTCGTCTGCGAGGGCATGTGGCTGGACGCCGGCACGCCGGAGCGCCTCGCCCACGCCGAGACTATGCTTGCCGGATCATGAATGTCGTTTCCATCCCCGCAGGCGCGCCCTTCCTGGAAACGCTTGTCGGCGCGCTCATCGACAGCCCCACGCTGGCCGACGACACGGTGCTCCTGCCGACGCACCGCGCCGGGCGCGCTCTGGTTGAGGCGTTCGCCGCGGCGGCGGACGGCGGGACGCTGCTCCTGCCGCGCATCCTCTCGCTCGGCGAGCTCGACGCGGACGACATCGCCATCCGCGCCGAAGCGGAACCTCAGCTTCGCGACGACCTCAGCCTGAAGCCCGCGATTTCGCCGCTCGGCCGCCGTCTGCTGCTGGCCCGGATTATCATGCACCGCGACGAGCATATCCCGCCCGACCGCGCCCTGCAGCTCGCCGGCGCGCTCGCCCGGCTGATCGACGAGGCGCAGTTCAACCGGCTGGATTTCGACCGCCTCGACACGCTGGTGGCGGAGGAGTTCGCGGAGCATTGGCAGCAGACGCTGGCCTTCCTCTCCATCGTCACGAAGTCCTGGCCGGCGATTCTTGAGGAGCAGGGGCGGCTCGACCCCATCGACCGGCGCAACCGGCTCCATGCCGCGCAAATCGCGCTCTGGCGGAAGGCGCCGCCGGCGGGCCGCGTCATCGCCGCCGGCTCCACCGGCATCATGCCGGCCACGGCGGACCTGCTGGCCTGCATTGCCGCCAAGCCGCGCGGACTGGTCGTGCTGCCGGGGCTCGACCGCCACCTCGACGAGACGGGCTGGGAGGCGCTTGAGGAAGGGCATCCGCAATGGGCGCTGAAACGACTGCTCGAAAGGCTGGATGTCGAGCGCGGCGCGGTGCCGGACTGGCCGGAGCCCCGTCCCTCGGCGCGCAGCCGGCTGGTGGCGGAGGCCATGCGGCCGGCGGCGACGACCGAAGCCTGGCGCAACCTCGCGCCCCAACTCGGCGAAGGCGCCGAAGGGCTCACGGTCGCCCGTTTCGCCAACCCCGCCGCCGAGGCGGGCGCCATCGCCCTCATGCTGCGCGAGGCGGTGGAGCGCGGCGCAAGCGCCGCGATGGTGACGCCCGACCGCGACCTCGCCCGGCGGGTGTCCGTGGAACTCGGCCGCTGGGGCCTGCTGGCGGACGACAGCGCGGGCACGCCGCTCGGCCGGACGCCCGTCGGCGCCTTTCTGCGCCTCACCGCCCATGCGGCGGCGGAGAACTTCGCCCCCGCCGAACTGCTCGCTGCGCTCAAGCACCCGCTCGCCGCTTGCGGCATGGAACCGGCGCGCTTCCGTCGCGCCGTCCGCCTGCTGGAACGAGAGCTGCTGCGCGGCCCGCGCCCCGGCAACGGGCTCGCCGGGCTGCTGGAAGCCGCGGACGCCTCGGAAGACGAGCGGATTGCGACGACGGCGCGCCGGATCGCCCGCGCCTTTGAGCCGCTGCGGGCGCTCCGGCAACGGCAGGCGGCGCCGCTTGCGGACCTGCTGGCGGCGCATGTCGAGACGGCCGGCAACCTAGCCGGCGCAGCCAGCCTCTGGCGCGGCGCGGACGGGGAAGCGGCGGCAGAGTTACTGGCCGACCTCGAAGAAGCCGCCGGCGCCTGGCCGTCCGTCCGGCCCGATGACTATGCCGCGCTCTTCGACGAGCTGGCCGCCGGACAGACGGTGCGCCTGCCGCGCCCGCGCCATCCGGGCCTCGCCATTCTGGGGCCGCTGGAAGCGCGGCTGCAGCGCGCCGATCGGCTGGTGCTCGCCGGGCTGAACCGGGGCGCCTGGCCGGCGGACCCCGCGCCCGACCCGTGGATGAGCCGCGAGATGCGCAAGCAGTTCGGCCTGCCGGCGGCGGAGGTGCGGCAGGGCCTCGCCGCGCACGATTTCGCGCAGGCGCTGGGCGCGGGCGAGGTCGTCCTGACGCGCTCCGAGCGAGTAGGCGCGGACCCGACCGTGCCCTCCCCCTGGCTGCAAAGACTCGAAACCGTAGCTCGGGCGCTCGGGCGCGACATCGAGGACCGACGCTGGGCCGCCTGGCAGGCGGAGCTGGACCGGCCGGAGCGGGTCGAGCCTGTCGAACCGCCGAGGCCCCGCCCGCCGGTGGCCGCCCGCCCGCGCGCGCTTTCCGCTACCCGCATCCAGACCTGGCTGGAAGACCCCTACAGCATCTATGCCCGGCAGATACTCGGCTTGCGTCCGCTCGACCCCATCGATGCCGACCCCGAAGCGCGCGATTTCGGTTCCGCCGTCCACACGGCGCTGGAGCGCTTCGTCAAGGAGTATCCGGGACCCGAGCTGCCGGCGCGGGACGACGCGCTCGAACTGCTGCGCCGGTTCGGCGAAGAGGCGTTCGACGAGCTGACGGGTCAGCCGCTGGCGCGGCTGTTCTGGACCAAGCGGTTCGAGCGCGCCGCGGCGCAGGTTTACGATATCGAGAAAGGCCGTCGGCACGACATCCAGCGCATCCTGGTCGAGGCCAAGGGCAGGATGGTATTTGAGTGTCCGGCCGGTCCGTTCACGCTCATCGGCCGTGCCGACCGGATCGAGATAAGGCGGAACGGCAGGCCGGTTATCGTCGATTACAAGTCCGGCGCGGCGCCCTCGGGCGCTCGGGTGGCGTTTGGCGCCACCCGGCAATTACCGCTCGAAGCGATGATCGCCGAGGCGGGCGGCTTTGAGGGCTGCCCGGCGATCCCGACCGGCGCGTTGGAATACTGGCTTACCGGCGGCGCCCGCAGCGAGCGCCGCCCGCTTCGCAGCATCGCCGATGACGATGAGAAGCGTAAGCCGGACGCAAAGAGGGCGCCGTTTAATATCGCGGCCCTGGTTCAGGCGACGCGCGAGGGCCTCCAACGCTACGCCGCCGCTTTCGACGACGCGGCCATGCCCTATCTCGCCGAACCGAGACCGCGTTTCGCGGGCGCCTATAACGACTACCGGCATCTTTCCAGGAAAGACGAATGGTCGCGGACATTGTGAACCCGGCCATTGCGGCCGCTACGACCGCGCAGCGGGCGGCGGCCCGGCCGGACATTTCGGCCTGGGTCGAGGCGAACGCCGGTTCCGGCAAGACGAAGGTGCTGGCGGACCGGGTGCTGGCGCTGCTGCTGCAGGACGCGCCGCCGGAGCGTATCCTCTGCCTGACCTATACCCGCGCGGCGGCGGCGGAGATGCGCATCCGCATCGACCGCGAACTGGCCGAATGGAGCATTGCGGCCGACGACGATCTGCGCCGGGCGCTGACCCACGTCGGCGCAGGAGCCGCGGATGCAGACATGCAGGATCGCGCGCGGCGACTGTTCGCCCGCATCGTCGATGCGCCGGCAGGGCTCCGAATCGATACCATCCACGCCTTCTGCCAGGCGGTGCTCGGTCGGTTCCCGCTGGAGGCCGGCGTGTCGCCCTGGTTCCAGCTTGCGGATGAGCGCGACGCGCTTTCGCTGCAGGCGCGCGCCCGCGACCGTGTGCTGGAGCACGGCGATATTGCGGTTCTGGAAGCCGTTTCCGAGATCGCCGGCAACCTCCCGGAACGCAGCGTCCGGCCCTTCATCGCCGAGTTATTGACCAATAGCGACGCCCTGGAGCCTGGCGCGCGCACGCCGCTCGAAGGCCACCTGTCCCCCTCGCCGGCGTCGCCGGACCAAAGGGCTGCGCTGACGATCAGGGCTTCGAAGGCGGCGCTGGCGCTAGGGCGAGCCGTGGACGGAGATTACCGCGCCCTGAAGCGGCGGGCCGGGCTGCTCGACTATGACGACCTGATCGAGCGCGCCCTGAACCTGCTGCGCGCCTATCCCGCCGCCTGGGTGCATTACAAGCTGGATCGGGGAATCGACCATGTGCTGATCGACGAGGCTCAGGACACCAGTCCAGACCAATGGGCCTTGATCGAAGCGTTGACGGCGGAATTCTTCGCCGGCGAGGGCGCGGCAGAAGGCCCGCGCACCGTTTTCGCCGTGGGCGACCCGAAACAGTCCATCTACCGTTTCCAGGGCGCGGAACCCGCCCGCTTCAACGAAATGCGCAACAGGTTCGACAAGTGGGCCAGAGCGGGAGGCCAAGAGTTCCGCTCTGTCGGCCTGGAGGTCTCTTTCCGCGCGGCGCCTATCCTTCTGGAGGCCGTCGATGCTGTATTCGCCGGCGATGACGGCATCGACCTCGGCCTTGGTGAAACCACGCCGGCCCACAGGGCCAGCCGCAGCAGCGCGGGTGGACGGCTGGAGGTCTGGCCCTTGGAAAGCACCGGCGCGCAGAACGCCGGCGACCCGTTCGAGCCGCCGCGCGAGAACCGGCCCGATGCGTCCTCGGAAACCCGTTTGGCCGACCGTGTCGCCCGCCGCATCGCAGCATGGCTGAAGCGAGGCGAGCCCGTGGCCCCCGGAGGCCAGCCCATGCGCCCCGGCGACATCGTGATCCTGCTGCCGCGCCGCAAGGATCGGCCCTTCATCCCCCGCGTCATTGTGGCGCTGAAGCAGGCGGGAGTGCCGGTCGCCGGCATCGACCGCATGACACTGGAGGCCGAACTTGCCGTGATGGACCTTGCCGCCATCGGCGATTTCGTCCTGCTGCCGGAGGACGACCTGACGCTTGCGACCGTGCTGAAGGGGCCGCTGTTCGGCTTCGACGACGAGGCGCTGTTCGCGCTGGCCCACGGCCGCAAGGGCGCGCTCTGGGCCGCGCTCGGCGCGCGCCGGGAGACGGAGCGCTTCGGCCCCTGCTTCGAGGCTCTGGGCGCGCTGCTCGGCAAGGCGGACCATGTCGGCGTCCATGCCTTCTTCGCGGGCCTGCTGGCGGAGGGCGGCCTGCGCCGCAGGATCGCGGCCCGGCTGGGCGAGGAGGCCAACGACCCGATCGACGAGTTCCTGAACGCCGCGCTCGACTACGAGCGCCGTCACCCGCCGAGCCTGCAGGGATTCCTGCACTGGCTGCGCAGCGGCGAGGCGGAGGTAAAGCGGCAACTCGACCAGCGGGACCGCGACGAGGTGCGGGTGAGCACCGTTCACGGCGCCAAGGGGCTGGAGGCGCCGGTCGTCATCCTGCCCGATACCACCGGCCGGAGAACGGCGCAGAGCGATCCGCACTTGCTGCGCGACAGCGACCGGCTGCTCTGGCCGCCGGAAAAGGCCCGGGACGCCATCGACCCCGTCTCGGGAACCTTGCTGGAGCGTATCCGCCGGCAGGACGGGGAGGAACGCCGCCGCCTGCTCTATGTCGCGATGACGCGCGCGGCCGACCGTCTGGTGGTGTGCGGCTGGAGCAACGGCGGCAGGAGGCTGCCAGACGACTGCTGGTACCATGTCGTCAGGAACCGGCTTCAGGACCGCTTGACCCCGGAGGAGGACCCGGATTTCGACGAGCCCCTTCTGGTCATGGAGCGGCGCGCGGCGGAATCGGAAGCGGAGGGGCCGCCCGGGAACCGCGAGTCCCTCCCTCCCCTGCCCGGCTGGGCGAGGCGTCCCGCTCCCCCGCTCCCGATCGTGGCCCTGCCCGACGGCGGCGACGAGCCGTTTCCCGCCGCCGCCCCGCTGCGCGGCAAGTCCGCCGGGCGCTTCCGGCGGGGGCGCGCTGTCCACAAGCTGCTGGAATTGCTGCCCGGAATCGCCCCCGACCGGCGCCCCGAAGCCGCCCGTCGGTTCCTCGCGTCCGAGCCGGGGCTGGCGGACGACGCCGGGGCGACGGTCCGCGAAGTGCTGGCGGTGCTTGACGACCCCGCCTTCCGCCGCGTGTTCGGCCCCGGCAGCCGCGCCGAAGCGCCGCTGGTCGGGCGGCTCGGCGGCGAGACCGTGAGCGCGCGGATCGACCGGCTGGCGCTCCTGGCCGACGAGACGCTGATCGTCGATTTCAAGAGCGGGCGCGCCCCGCCCGCCGCTCCCGCCGACGCGCCGGCCGCCTATCTGCGGCAATTGGCGCGCTATGTGGCGCTGCTGCGGCGGATGCGCCCCGACCGGCCCGTCCGCGCCGCCCTGCTCTGGACCGAGGCGCCCTTGCTGATGCCGGTTCCCGAAAGCTGCCTTGCGCCATATATGCCTTGACGGCTTCCCGCTTTGCCGCCACTTGAAGGCAAAACAGCAGGCGACTCCACGGGAGGGACGGGCATGGCCACGCGGCACACCACGGATGCGAGTTTCGACGAGGATGTAAGGCAGGCTGGCAAGCCCGTCGTGGTCGATTTCTGGGCCGAATGGTGCGGCCCCTGCAAGCAGATCGCGCCGTTCCTCGACGATATCGCGGCCGAGATGGAAGAGCGGCTCGATGTCGTGAAGCTCGATATCGACGACAACCCGAAGACCCCGGGCGAGCTCGGCGTTCGCGGCATCCCGACGCTCATGGTGTTCCGCGACGGCGAGATGGTCGCGCAGCGCGTCGGCGCCATGCCCAGGAGCGCGCTGAAGCAGTGGCTCGACTCGGTCGTCTGAACCTGCACCGCCTTCCCCCTGCGCCCCCGGACGGCGCGAAGCAGTCTGCCCCGGACTCCGATCCGGGACAGTCCGGGGTTTCCATGCGCCATCGCGCCGGTTCGTCGAGGCCCCGGATCGAGTCCGGAGCGACAAAAGGGGAGCCGGGGCGGGACCTCGAATAGAGTTCAGTGCAGGCGCCGGGGCAGGCTCTCCACCGATTCGGCGACCAGCGCATCGGCGCGGGGCTTGTCCAGATGGCGTTCGATCAGGGTCCGCGCGGCAGCGGCCGATACCCGGACGGCATGGGCGCGCACTTCGGCAAGCGCCTCCTGCTCGGCTTGGGCGATCTTGGCTAGCGCCTGCTGCTCGCGGCGCCTGAGCGCCTCTTCGAGCGCGCGCTCCGCCTCCCCGGCAATGCGCGCCGCCTCCTCGCGCGCCTGCGCAAGCACGGCTTCGGCTTCCTCCTCCGCGCCGCGCTGCTTCCTCCTGTAATCGGCGAGCATGGCCTGCGCCTCCTCACGGAGCGCCGCCGCATCGTCGATGGACGACTTGATCCCTGCCGCCCTGGCGTCGAGGGCCCCGGTCGCCGCCCGCCAGACGACACGCGCGACGGCGGCGACGAAGATCACGAAGCCGACGGCAGTCCAGAATGTGGGGTCGCTAAACATCACGCACCCGCCTGGCCGGCGCCGGTTGCTGCGGCGGCGGCCTCCGCCGCATCCACCTCGACGCCGATCAGCCTTGCGGTCATGGCCTGGGCAACCTCTCCTGCCGCCGCCTCGATCCCGGCGAGCGCCTCGCGGCGCGCTTCGGCGATCCTGGCCTCGGCCGCGTCGGTGTCCTTGGCGAGCCGTTCGCCGAGCGCGGCATGGCGGGCCGCCGCCTCGGCCGCCGCCGTTTCCTGCTGCTCGCGCAGGAGGCGGCGCGCCTCGGCCCGCGCGTCCGCCTGCGCCTGCTCATAGGCGCGCAGGACGCCCCCGGCCTCGTCCCTGAGCGCTGCGGCATGGGCCAGGTCGTCGTCGATCCGCTTCCGCCGCTCCTCCAGGATACCCTGCACGCGCGGCAGGGCGACCTTGAGCATCACGCCCAGCAGAACGGCGAACACTACCACGAGCCAGAAGATCTGGCTCGCATAGGTCGAGATTTGCTCCAGTTGCGGCATGGGCGGGCGCGGGGCGCGCGGCCTTAGCCGAACAGGATGACGAGCGCCACAACGAGCGCGAAGAGCGCGATGGCCTCGACGAGGGCGAACCCGAGCATCGTCATCGGAAACACTTCCCCCCGCGCCGACGGGTTGCGCCCGACCGCCTGGATGAAGGAAGCGAAAATGTTGCCGATGCCGATACCGGCGCCGATGACGCCGATGACGGCAAGACCCGCGCCGATGACCTTGGCGGCCTCTGTTTCCATGGGATTGGTCCCTTCTTCGCGTATGCGGAAAGCCGGTTAGTGGAGATGAAGCGCGTCGTTGATGTAGAGGCAGGTGAGGATCGCGAACACGTAGGCCTGCAGGAAGGCAATCACGATCTCGAGCCCGGTCAGCGCTGAAACGAAGGCGAGCGGCAGGATGCCGGCCACCCCGAGCGCGGGCACGAAACCGGCGAAGACCTTGAGCAGCGTATGGCCGGCCAGCATGTTGGCGAACAGGCGCACCGAGAGGCTGATCGGCCGGGAGAGGTAGGAGATGATCTCGATCGGGATCAGCAGCGGCCACATGAACACCGAGACGCCCGGGGGCACGAAGAAGCCGAAGAAGCGCATACCGTGCTTGACGAAGCCCAGCACGGTGACGCCGACAAAGACCACCGCCGCCATCGCAAAGGTGACCGCGATATGGCTGGTGAAGGTGAAGCTGTAGGGGATCATGCCGGCGAGATTGCCGAACAGGATGAACATGAAGAGCGTGAAGATGAGCGGGAAGTATCTCCGGCCCTCGTCCCCGACCGTATCGCGCACCATCCCGGCGATGAACTCGTAAGCGAGCTCGGCTATAGATTGCAGGCGCCCCGGCACCAGGGCGCGCCTGCGCGTGCCGCCGACCATCACGGCGATCACGCCGGCGGCCGCGACCGCCATCCAGACGGTGGAATTGGTGACATCGAGCTGGACTCCGGCCACGGAAATATCGACCAGCTCCTTGATCCGGAACTGCTCCAGCGGACCGTGCGCGTCTCCCGCCACCGGATTCCCCCTCTAGCCTTCCTGCCCGTCTTGCGGCGGCCGCCCCCGGCGCCAGCCGGGCGAAGCGTCCATGCCGCTCATATACCGGTAAACGTTCATCACCCCGGCCGCCGCTCCGAGCACGAAAAGGACCACCATCAGCCAGGGCGCCGTATCGAGCCAGCGGTCCAGCCCCCAGCCGATAGCCGCGCCGACCCCCGGCGCCGCCACCAGTTCGACCCCGATCCGCATCGCCGCGCCCAGCCCTTCTTTCGGGGCCGGCCTTGGCGCGGCAGCGTCCCGGCGACGCCGGGCATCGTCGAGCCTGTCGGAGAAATCGTGAAGGGGGCCGTCCCTGTCGTCTTCGCCCATTTTCGCCACGAAACGCGATCCGGCGCGCAGTCCGCCCCGAAACTGCGCGGACCCTAGGCGCGGGACGCCCCGCTGTCAAGAAACCACCATGCCCCGCAAGCCGTTGAAGCGTTTGTGAATTATTCGGAAATCGCGCAAATGCGACAGTATGTATCGTCGCCGGACCAGCGCCCGCAGGCCGCCGAAACGGCCGGAACCGCTTTCCGTCAGCCGCCCGAAACGATGCCGTCCGCGATGCGTTCGGCCATCATGATGGTCGGGATGTTGGTGTTGGCGCAGGGCACCGACGGCATGATCGAGGCGTCCACGACCCGGAGCCCGGCCAGCCCGCGCACCCGGCCTTGCTCGTCCGTGACCGCCATCGGGTCGCCGTCGCTTCCCATGCGGTTGGTGCAGGAGGCGTGCCAGACCCCGACGGCCGTGGCCCGCACGAAGCCCTCCAGCGCCTCGTCGTCCTCCAGCATGTCGCGCAGCCTGAGGCCGCCGGTAATCAGCTTGTCGATCAGCGCGCCGCGAAGGCCGCCGGCCATGTCCAGCACCCCGCCCACCGCCTTCGCGACCATCTCGTTGCGCCTGGTGACGCGGCCGATGGCGCGCACCTTTTCGCTGTAGGAGGACGGGAACGCATAGCCGGCCGCGCGCGCCACCTCGGGATGCATGTTGATGGCCGCCGCGCGCAGGAAGGCGTCCTTCAGGCGGTCGAGGTCGCGCTTGTCGGAAAGCAGGTTGAACTCGACCTCGGGCTCCTCGCGCCAGTCCTTCGACGCGAGGCGAACCTCGCCCGTCGAATAGGACTTGTTGACGAAGACCAGCAGCGAGCCGAGGCGTTCGCCAACCGCGTGCCAGCCCGATTTCGATACCTGGACGATGAACATGTCCCCCTGCGGCGCGTCGTGCAGGCCCGAGGAATAGCGCGCGCCGACATGGATGTGGCGGGCGTCCTTGCGGGTCATCCGGGCCTCGCCCGGCAGCCAGGCCGAACAGGCCACCGAGGGATGGTCCATCAGGTTCTGCCCGACGCCGGGCAGGTGATGGCGGACCTCCATGCCCATGTCGGCGAGATGGCCGGCCGGGCCGACGCCGGAGCGCAGCAGATGCGCCGGCGAGTGCACCGCGCCGCTGCAGAGCACCACCTCGTTCGCCATGAAGGTCCCAGATGCGCGCCCCCGCTCGGCCCTGACGCCCACCGCGCGCAGCCCGTCGAACAGGATTTCGGTCACCTGGGTCTCGGAGCGGATCTCCAGATTGTCCCTGAGCCGGGTGGGGGGATCGAGATAGCCGATGGCCGTCGAGACCCGCCGGTCGTAGAGGTTCGAGACCGTGACCGGGAAATGCCCGTCCTCGAAGACGCCGTTCTGGTCGGTGAGATAGGGGTAGCCGAGGTCGGTCATCGCCGCCGCCACCGCCTTCGCGTAGGGCGTCCATTCCTGCTGGTAGATGCGCCGGATCGGAATCCGGCCCTCATTGCCGTGCAGCGCGCCGTCGAAGTCCATGTCGCGCTCGAGCTTGCGGAAATAGGGCAGGCAGGCCTCCCAGTTCCAGCCCTTCGCGCCCTGGCGGCCCCAGTCGTCATAGTCGTTCGGGGCGCCCCGGTTGGCCATCTGTCCGTTGATCGACGACCCGCCGCCCATGATCCGCGCCTGTTCGTAATTGCGCAGCTCCGGCTTCTCGCTTTCGGGCAGATTCTTGTTCACCGGCTGGAGGCGCACGCGGAGCTTGCTCCATGTGTAGTCCGGGTTGAAATAGGCCGTGCCGGGATAGCTGGAATGCACGTCCGGCGGAATCGCGCCGTGCGGCGTGTCGATGCCCGCTTCCAGAAGCAGAACCCTGTTGGCGCTCCTGGCCGAAAGCCGGTTCGCCATGACCGAGCCGGCGGACCCGCCGCCGACGATGATGTAGTCGTACTGCATCGCAAGCCTCCCGCCCGCCATTGTTCTACGCGGCTGCGCAAATGGGAAGGCCCTGTCCCGGTTCGGGACATATGAGACGGGCGGGTTTCTTTGGCTGTGCGATTGGCGAGGCGCTCGGCGGGGGTTTGTCCGCCAGGCGCGTGGTGCGGTCTGAAGGTGTTGCCCTCCTCGGCGCAGGCGTCGAGCCATTGGTCGATGTCGTCGAGGTCGTCGTTGGGGAGGTCCCGTATGGCGCAGACCTCGTATCGCCCTGCGCCGTTGTTGCGCTCGACAGGGCCGTTGAGCCTGGGCGACCGGGGCGGGCGTTCGAAGAGTGCGCTGCTGCGGCTCTGGCGTTCGGTCTCGAAGTTGGCCTTGAACCCGGAGCCTCCATCGACCTGGATGGCCTCGAGGGGGAAGGGCATGCGGTCCTGGAGCTTGTCGAGGAAGCGCTTGGCGTTGTGGGCGGTGGCGCGTCTCCGGGCCCGGGCGCAGGTCCGCTTGGCGACGGGGGCGCGTGCGGTGAACGGCTTGATCGCGGGCCGGGTTCGGCGAGGTCGAACGGGTGCTGGGCTTCCGCCTGCCGGACTCGGCCCGCCTGCACCGGCCCTGGCGGGCCAATTCCCGCAAGGGGAGCGGCCATTCCCACGCGCTTGCCTGGCAGGCGGCGGGCTGGCGGACGGCGCGGGTCGATCTGGAGGCGGAGACGCTGGTGTTCCGGAGAGAGGCGGGGCCGCCGGCGGAGGCTGGACCCGTTCGGTACCGGGAGGGAGGCGACGACATGAAAGGGCCGACCGAAGGCCTCCGGGACGCTCCGGCAACAATCGGCCCGTCCATGCAGACGGCGGCGCAGCCGTCCGGGCGCGACTGGAACCTCGACCGTGATTTCCCGCCATGGAATAGCGGGCCCTGGCCGGAAGGCTTCACAGTGAGCCGGGAGCAGATTTACGACGACAGGGGTCGGTTGACCGGCGGACCGGAGGACAACTCCGGGTCCGACGGCTGAAGCGGGTGTTCATCGACACCAATGTATTCGTTCCGGCCCGGTTCGAGGCGGCGCCGGCTCATGCCGCAGCAAGGGCAGCGCCGGACCGGGCCGTGCGGGCCGGCGCGGCGCGGCGCATCAGCCGCCAGGTGATACGCGAATATCTGGCGGCCGTGACCCGGCTTCAGACGTGGTCCGCGCCCTTGCCAAGGGAGAAAGCACTCGCCGACCTCTCCTGGATGGAGTCGGCGTTCGAGGTGCTGGAGGACGGGCCGCGCGTGACGGAAAGGCTGGCGGCGCTCTGCCGCGAGACTCCCGTGGGCGGAAAGCAGGTCGACGACGCCAATATCGTCGCCACCAAGCTCGCGCATGGCGAGCGGCGCCTGCTCACGCTGAATATCCGCGATTTCCGCCGCTTCGCCGCCCATATCGAAATCCTGGATCCGGCGGACACGGCGCAGGTTGGCAGATTGTAATCTCTGTTTGTTCGATAAAATTTGCAATAATTCTTCTGAAATGCCTGATCCGGGGAAATCCATGCTAATATGAGACTGGAGGAAGGGAGCGGCATCCGCGCAGTCGCGCCGCTTCCTGTTTCGCGCCGGCGCGAAAGGCCCTGAGAAAGCGACAGGACAAGTGCGCCTGCGCGCCCGACTGCGCCTTCGCGCGCGCAGGCGCAGTCGGGCGCGCGAAACGCGCCAATAAGCAGTCGGGCGCGCGAAACGCGCCAATAAGCAGTCGGGCGCGCGAAACGCGCCAATAAGCAGTCGGGCGCGCGAAACGCGCCAATAAGCAGTCGGGCGCGCGAAACGCGCCCAAAAGGGTCCTGCCGGACGGGGAAGCCGACGGCGGGGAAAATGGAAGGAAGCAGCGTGGAGAAACGATCGTGCCGGAGACCGGGAAGCGGACGAACCGAAGGAAAGCCGGGACGCCCCGGAAACGGCAGCCACAGGATATGAACCCTGTGCGGCGGAGCATGACAAAACATGACACTTCATGACATTCCCGGCGTATCCCTCCGGCAGCGCTGTCTCCGCCGGGATCCGGTCACGGGCTCCTCGGGCCCGAAGCGGCAACCGGGATACCGCCGCCCCCGTTTCTCAGCCGGTCCGGTGCGGCGAGGCGGCTCCAGGGGAAGGCGTGGACACTCTCCCGGCCCGGCAGGAAAACGCGCGGCGCACGGGCGAACAGCGTGCGGACCGCCGGGTCGTGGACGTCGAGGCCGCCCGCGTAGGCGCCGAAGGCCGGCAGCAGCAGGCGGCGCCCGTCGGTGGCGAAGACCCGGCCGGAGACCTGCCGCCGGCCCGTGGAAACCGTTGCGCGCGGGTGCAGATGGCCGGCGACCTCCCCCGGCGCCGGGCCCGGACGCGGCTCATGGCGGAAGACCAGCGGGCCGGCGCGCCATTCGGCGAGCGCGCGCCCGCCGAAATCCGTCGGCGGTTCGGGGTCATGATTTCCCCGCAGCCAGAGCCAGTCGCCGCTGCGCGCAAGCCGGTCGAGATGCTCCGCCGCGCCCCGGTCGAGGCGCGCGCCGGCGTCCCGGTCGTGAAAGCCGTCACCGAGCGACACCCAGCGCGCGGGGTTGTAGCGCCGCGCCAGCGCCTCCAGCCGGTCCAGCGTCGCGTGGCTGTCATAGGGCGGCAGCAATGCGCCGCCCTCAGCCGCGCAGGCCGACCCCTTGCCGAAATGCAGGTCGGCCACGACCAGCGTCTTCATCTCCGGCCACCAGAGCGCGCCCGAGGGGTCCGCGGCCAGCAATGCGCCGTTCAGCCGGAAGCTGGCCGCCTTCAAAGGGGAATTAAATCCCATATTAGGCATCGACCTTGCCGTCGTCGGGCGTTTTCGGCGGCTTCGGCTTGCGCAGGGCGAGCTTCTCCGGCGTAGCGCCCTGAAAGCGAGGGTCGGCGGGGAGGGGGGGCTTCTGGTCGGTCATCCTCGCGCTCCCGATGGCAGGCCGTTGTCGGCGATGAGGTCCTTGTAGCGGAGCCGCCGGCCGGACAGGCGCTGCGCCATGACGGCCATCTGCATCAGCGTGTCCGCGGCCCGCAGATTGTGCTTCCCGGCGAACTCCTGCACATAGCGGTTCAGGTGTTTCGGGCTGATCTTGTGGAAGGTGCCCTTGTGCGCCCGCTTGAGCATCGACCGGAACGATTCCATGCCGTTCACATGCACCTGCTGGCGGACATATTCGCTGACGCCATGATTGACGCTCTCGTGGTCGAAGTCCGCGCCGAGCCCGACATAGGCCGCGGCCTCGTCGGTGTAGAGTCTCGCGCCAGGCTCCGCGTGCTCGCGCACGAAGCCCTGTAGCGTCTTCGCGTCAGTCCGCTCAATGGCGAGCGCAGCGACCTGGCCGGTCTCCCGATCCTTCACACCGACAACCGGCGTCATGTCCACGGCGCCGCGTCCGGCACCGGCGGCCGCCAGCTCCTTCCGCTTCGCGTTCGACTTGTTCGCCCTACGGCCGCCCACATGGGTCTCGTCGGCTTCCACCGGGCCGGCGAGCAGTGAGCCGCCGCTATTGTCGGCCCATGCTTCCCGGAGCCGGTGGAGCATGAACCATGCCGCCTTCTGCCCGATTTTCAGGTCTCGGTGCAGCTTCATGCTGGAGACCGATTTGAGGCTCGTCAGGCAGAGGTAGATGCCGATGGCCCATTTCTGGAGCGGCAGGTTCGATCCCGCCATTGCGGTGCCCGTCTTCACGCTAAAATACTTCCGGCAGTCCGAGCACCACCAGGGCATCGGCTTGCCGGATGCGACGGCGCGCACACGCGCCCCGTCACAGTGCCCGCAGCGGGCGCCGTCCGGCCAGTAGATGGCCTCGAACCATTCCCGCGCGGCGTCCTCGGTCGGGAACATCTCCATCAACTCGATGAGGGAGATACCTGACCGGAACGCCTTGCCCGGCGCTTTCGTCATTCGGAGGCCTCCACCAAGGCGATCTTTTCACCAGACCGGCCATCCAAACTCTTGCCTTTCTCAGCGTCAATCGTTTCTAAGTCGGGAAGGATTGAAAAGAGACGGTCCAGGCACTGCTTCACCTTTTGCACATCAAGGACGCCGGGAAACTGTTCCGTATCTGCGATGCGCACGATCCGCAGCTGCCCTTCTACGAAGTCCCGTGCCAAGGGTTCCCACGATGACATTCCGGGCCACTTTGCCACTTCTTCCGCCTGAGCCGCCCACCGCCGGGCTTCACCGACTCTGCGGCTCAAATTCTCCTCTGAGGTCTGAGGTAAAGCCGATCTTCACACGGTCGCCACCCGTGCTGACGAGGGAAATCCATCCAATGCTGTAGCCGCCTTTGTGGCCTTGGGCCATCTCACCATCCCCTATGTCATCGGGGCTGTAAAATACCGATACATGCAGCTCGTTGTCAATCATTGGATATAATCCCCTACCTAATCCGAACCTACACCAGCAAACGACAACTTGTTCTGGATCACTGTTTCGGGTCAGGTTCTTTTCTCGTCGCCGCTGCACTTGAAGGCAGAAATGCAATCGGCATTGAGAAAAACTGCGATATAACCGAATTCAAGAAAGGCTCTATAAACATGCTTGATGTGGCCACGAAAAGGCTTCAGGGTGTTGCCAATACCCACTCGACTGTTAATGACTCTGCTCTGCCGGATCGGGTAGGATCATTCATAATATCTCGAAGTGATAGGAACCGAAGTCCCGAACCAGACGGACTGTATGACCCGTCAAGTCTTCTCGTAACAGCCTAGCCCTGGTAGCAGCGTCGTAGTGCAAGTGCGTCGTTGGCGCCGAGTGGTTCCCGGCCCGCGCAGGATCGTGGTCGGCCGTCATTGTGCGAAGGCCCTGAACGTCACCTAAGATCACTACGTTCATCCGTACGGTAGCGCTTTGCCCCCCCGCCGCCTGTCGGCGCCCAATTCAGGTTTGAGAAAAACTGTTGCCTGAACCACGTTGTGTGATTGTGAGGCATCCCGGACTTCGTCAACCGCAGAAAGGGCATCAGGCTGCCCCATCGTGGCCTCAGTGCTTCGCTCTGGGTCAGTGTCTTCTGCCATGACAGATGCACCGCGCCATTCTCCCTTCATGCTTGCATTGTCAGCATTGAAGGGACAGTGACAAAGAGTCAAGGTACTTTGCTTCCACAATCTCCTATGCCATGCTTTGCGGCAGGGAGGAGCCGCTATGGCCGAGACACGCAAGCGAGGACGCTCGGTGGAGAAGCCGGAGCCTGACCCGATACCCGACAGCCCAGAGAATGTGCTGCGCGCCCTTGTGACCGCGCCGCCGCGCGCCGAGGACGACTGGGACTATCTCAAGCGGAAAGCGCCAGAGGAACGGCAAGGACGGATGTCGCGCTCGAACGCTGACCGCTAGTCAAGCCGTCCGACTTGGGCACTTTCGTATATAATCCCCAACTCAAACGACTTCCCAAAACTATCATCGCCCAAATGCGATAGCCCTGACGTCGGGGCCGGAGCCGCTTCACCCGACCTGCTGCCTTTGGTAGCTTCTCCTGATGAGTTGTCCGGAACAGCGCAGCGTCGCCGAACGGCTGGCGGCCGTGACGGGCCGCATCGCGGCGGCTGCGGAAGCCGCCGGGCGAGACCCCTCCTCCGTCCGTCTGGTGGCGGTGTCGAAGCTGCAGCCGGAGGCGCGCGTCGCGGGGGCGCTGGCAGCCGGGCACCGGCTGTTCGGGGAGAACCGCGTGCAGGAGGCGGAAGCGCGCTGGCCGGCGTTCCGGGAACGGTTCCCCGATATCGCGCTGCATCTGGTCGGCGGGCTGCAGACGAACAAGGTTCGCGCCGCGACACGGTTATTCGACGCGATCGAGACGGTGGACCGGCCCCGGCTCGCCGCGGCGCTGGCGCGCGAGTTCGACAGGACGGGCCGGGCGCTTCCCTGCTTCGTGCAGGTCAATACCGGCGATGAGCCGCAGAAGGGCGGCATCGCGCCGGCCGCGCTCGACGGCTTCGTCGACGAGTGCCGCGCGGGATACGGCCTCGACGTGGTCGGGCTGATGTGCATTCCGCCCGCCGGGGATCCGCCCGGACCGCATTTCGCGTTCTTGCGCGAGGCGGCCCGGCGCAACGGGCTGGCCGGGCTGTCGATGGGCATGAGCGCGGATTTCGAGACCGCGATCCGCTTCGGCGCAACCCATGTGCGGGTGGGCAGCGCGGTTTTCGGCCCGCGCGACTGAGGCCGTTCCGCCGGCCTTGCCGGAATCGCGCCGCCGCCGGAGTTGTGTTAGCGTTCGCGCGGTATCCCCTTCCGGAGACCGCCGGATGGTGCGCACGATTTTGCTCGTGGACGACGACGAAACGCTGCGTGGCGTGCTTGCCGAGCAATTGCAGTTGCAAGAGGAATTCGCGACGCAGGAAGCGGGCACGGCGAAAGAAGCCGTCGAGGCCGTGGAGGCGGAGCAGTTCGACGCCGTGATTCTCGACGCCGGCCTGCCGGACATGGACGGGCGCGAGCTGTGCCGGGCGATGCGGAGCCGGGGGTTGAAGGTTCCGATCGTCATGCTGACCGGGGTGGATACGGACGCCGACGCCGTTCTCGGCTTCGATTCGGGCGCGAACGACTATGTCACCAAGCCGTTCAGGTTCGAGGTGCTGGTGGCCCGGCTCAGGGCGCATCTGCGCCAGCACCAGCAGAGCCACGACGCCGCCCTCGATATCGGCGGCTACAAGTTCCGCCCCGCCTACAAGCAGCTCCTCGACGGGGCGGACGGAAGGACGGTGCGCCTGACCGAAAAGGAAACCGCCATCCTCCAGTATCTCTACCGCGCCGGCGGGGCGGCCGTCAGCCGGGAGACGCTCTTGCGGGAGGTCTGGGGCTACCGCCCCGGCGTGACCACGCACACGCTCGAAACGCATATCTACCGCCTGCGGCAGAAGATCGAGCGCGACCCGTCCCGCACCCGGCTCCTGGTGACCGAGCCGGGCGGATACCGGTTGGCGTCCTGAATTGCCCGCCTCGTTCGAAGTCCGTTTCCGCGGGGTGCGTGGCAGCATCGCCTGTCCGGGGCCGGCGACGGCCCGATATGGCGGCAATACGGCTTGCGTCGAATTGCGCTGCGGGGACCGGCTCGTGATCGTCGACGCAGGCACCGGCCTGAGGGAACTCGGCGCGGACCTGGCCGGCCGGGGGCCGTTCGAAGCCGACATATTGCTGAGCCACACGCATCTCGACCATGTGGTCGGCCTGCCCTTCTTCGCGCCGCTGTTCGACGCCCGCAACCGCCTCGCCATCCGCGCCGGCCACCTGGCGGGCCGGGGCGGCCTGCGGCCGGTGCTGGAACGGATGCTGTCGCCGGAGCTGTTCCCGGTGCCGCTGGAGGGCTTTGCTGCGGAGTTGCGCTGCCTCGACTTCCGCGCCGGGGCGGCGTTCGATCTTGCGGGCGGCATTCATGTGGCCACGGCCCCGCTCGACCATCCGGGCGGCGCCACGGGCTACCGGGTGGAATTCGGCAGGCGCTCCGTCTGCTATGTCAGCGATACCGGCCACAAGCCGGGCGCGCCGAACCCGGACATTCTGGGGCTCATCGAGGGCGCGGATATGGTCATCTACGATGCGATGTTCACCGAGGAGGAGTTCGCCCGCCGCCCGGACTGGGGGCATTCCACCTGGAACGAGGGCATCGGGCTCTGCGAGGCGGCAGGGGCGGATACGCTGATGTTGTTCCACCACGACCCGCGCCGCGACGACGAAGCGATGGACCGCCTGGGCGCCGAGGCGGCAAGGCGCCGGGCGGGCACGCAGGTCGCGCGGGAAGGCGCGGTGCTGAGCCTTTGATACCAGCGGTCATCGATTGGACCCTGTGTCGACCGCTCCGCCTTGCGCGCCCTCATCCGACGAAACGGGTAGCCGGAATATTCACTTTTTGTTTCGTTAGGGGCTTGACCGGAGAGAAAGTGGGCTAAAATGGTCCTGAGAGCGGAGGCTTCCGGGGCCGCGTCTCTCGCTTCCGAAAACTTCGTCCAAAACTCGCGAGAGAGCCGCGTCCGCTACTCTCCGCGCGCGTCATCAGGCGCGCGCGGAGAGTGCGAAACAGGGCCGTCCCGATGCCCGGCGGCAACGAAACCAGGGAGACGCCGCCCCATGCCCGATGCGACCGCCAAACGGCCCCGCCCGCCGGGCCATGACAAAACATGACATTTCGTAACTGCCCAGCATGTTTGCTATTGCCCGGGGCTTGCCTGGTTTTGTTTCAGGCGTATTGGATGTCCTGGATGAAGCTTTCGGGCGAGCCCATCGGGGTCTTGAGGACATTGCGGCGCTGCTTTTGGGCTGTGGCGATGACGGAGCGCAGGAGGGCGAAGTCGTCGGCGTCGCGCCGGGAGCGGAAGCCGCCGGAGATTTTCTGTCGCCGTTTCATCGTGCGCAGGTCGCGCTCGGCCTCATTGTTGGTGAGGGGCGCCGGCGCGTCGGTGAGGAAGCGCAGGGTCTCGTCCCGTGAGGTGGCCTCGCCTTTTCGGACAGCCTGGCGGCTGGGCTAAGGTGTATTCCGGTTGAAGTTCAGGCCGCCAGAATCCCCTTGAATGGATCTTCCTGTTGCTGCTGTTGCGCCTTTGGGGGTGTGGTCAAGGCGCGAAGCGGCTTGTCCATCATATCCACAGGCGTGTCACCTCGGTATGCCTCGGCCGGCGTCCGTCCGCCCAGCGCCGAGTGCGGCCTGATGGTGTTGTAGAAGCCGATCCACTCGCCGATCACGCGCCGGGCGGTGAAGCCGTCGGCGATCTCGTGCAGGTAGACCGCCTCGTATTTGAGCGAGCGCCAGAGCCGCTCAATGAAGATGTTGTCCATGCACCGGCCCCGGCCGTCCATCGAGATGCGGATGCCGACCGCCTGCAGGCGCCCGGTGAAGGCGAAGCTGGTGAACGGGCTCCCCTGGTCGGTGTTGAAGATCTCCGGCGCGCCATGCCGGGCCAGGGCCTCGTCGAGCGCGTCCGTACAGAAGCCGGCATCCAGCGTGTTCGACAGCTGCCAGGCCAATACGTGGCGGCTCGCCCAGTCCATGATCGCCACCAGGTAGAGGAAGCCCCGCTGCACCGGGATGCAGGTGATGTCGGCGCACCGGACATGGTTCGCCCGCTCGATCCGCAAGCCCTTGAGCAGCCAGGGCCACACCCGGTGCTCGGGATGCTGATCGCCGGTCCGCAGCGCCCGATAGACCGCCTGAAGGCCGAGCAGGCGCATCAGCCGAGCCGCCCGGCAGCGCCCGATCCGCACCCCCTCGCGGCGAAGATGGCGAACCATCTGGCGGGCGCCGTAGAACGGATACTTCACGAACAGCTCGTCGATCCGACGCATCAGCGCCAGCGTCTCCGCGCTCTCGCCCTTCGGCTCGTAGTAGAGCGACGAGCGCCCGATCGACAGCAGCCGGCATTGCCGGTTCAGGCTCAGCGCCGGATGATCGCGCTCCACCATCGCCCGACGCTCGGCCCGGCTCATCGACCGGACCCGCGAGACAAAAATCCCGCTCCACGATCAGCTCCCCGATCCTGGCGTGAAGATCGCGCACCTCGCCCTCATGATCCCGGACCCGGCGTTCCGCGCCCTTCGAGAACAGCTCGGCCAGACCCTCGATCGCCCGGCGCTTCCACGCACCCACCTGGTTCGGATGGACCCGGCGCCGAGAGGCGATCTCCTGAAGCGTCCGATCACCCCGAAGCGCCTCAAGCACGAGCTTCGCTTTCAACTCCCCGGAAAACCTGCGGCGCTTGCTCATCGGCATTCCTCCGTCAGACGGCGGAATACACCCTAACAACCTGTCCGATTTTCCGGGGACACCTCACTCCACAAGCGCCTGCAACTCCCGCAGGCGATGCGCCTTGCAAAGCGCGTGCTTCCCCCACCATCGGCCAACAGCACTGCCAGCGGTCGGGCGCCGCTATCCCGCTCACACCCTCGGGCACAGCCCCGCGCCGCTCGCTCACCCGATACGCCGCCAGCAGCGGGGCGCGCATCGCATGAAGCCACCGCGTGCGACCGCCAGGGCGAAGCCCGGTCTCGTCCGGATGCTTCACACGCGCCTTGCGGGCCGCCAGCTCCTCCATATGCCCGCCCGCAACACGCAAACGCTCCGCCGCCCGACGGCTCATACTCGCCAGGGTCGCCGGCGACACACGCGCCCCGAACAACACACCCGGCGCCTCCGACAACCGCCGCTCCGGCAGAAACCGACCGTGACGAAGCCACACCGCAACGCCCGAAAGACGCGGACCATACCGAACCGGACCCGATACCCCCTTCGGAAACGACGCCCGCGTCACCTCACCGCAACGCCCGCAGTGGCAGGCATGACCGCTGTGCGCCGTCACTTCCGGAGGACGCGGCTCAGGAAGGTCGAATGCCCGACGCGCGACCGGACAACCGACCGCAGCGACGCCCCGCAGCCCCGGCATACCGCCGGAACATGCTCCTTCACACGGTCCGGGCGCCCCGTTCGGCAAAGCGTCCGGCCCGCATGGCCCGCCTGACCGCCCGGCTGCCGGCCCGTCTTGCCCCTCAGGCTCCGCGTCCGACGCTCCGCCGCAGGCTTCTTCAACCCATCGCTCGATGGAGGCTTGCCGCTATTGCCGCCGTTCAGACCGGGACGGCGCTCCAACTCCCCCGGCCGCTCTGCAAGACGCGCAACCCGATCCCGAAGCTGCGCGTTCTCCAACTCAACACGCGCAACCTTCTCCTCCGCAGTCTCCATAACAGACCCCGGATAACCGCTTCCGCGCGAACCGGAACCACCCATGGCCAAATTGCCCCATTTTTCCACAAACCCGTCAACCCATAACCAGCAATTCCCGCTAGCGCGGTCGGTGGTTCGGTGCGACGGGCAGGAGCCGGTGGAGTCACCGAGGACTTGGTCGCAAAGCAGCCGTTGCCCTCACACGAGGTCGTGCGCGGTGTCGATCTCGGCCATGTCGTCCCCTGAACCACCCACTGCTCCCCCCCGGCCACCGCTGCCCAAGCTCATGAGGTGTCATGGATGATGATCTCGGACCGATACCCGAAGGCGAGGGCTCGGTAGAGCATCTCCCAGCCCGTCAACTCGGAGCCCAGAAACAGCACCCGCACCCGCTCCCAGAAGTAGCGCGCCCGTTCGGCCTTCGCCTGCGCGCCCTGGAACAGCGCACAGCAGCGCTGCTGGCACTGGTCGATGAGGAACGCAAGCATCATCAGGTAGGCGAACACGGTGCTGAGGTGCTTCGTCCCGTGGCCGAAGTTGTGCTCGAAGCAGTAGCCTTGGTTCTTCAGGGTGTTGAACGTCTCGTTCTCGATGCGCCAGCGCGCCCGGGCGCTACGCATCAGCGCCATCACGTTGGCGTCGTCGATGGGCAGGTCGGTGACCCAGGAGAAATGTTGTGTCTTGGCGTTGGGGCGGGTCTCCCAGTATTCGAGGAAGTTCACCTCCAGCTCGAAGTACGTGTCGTTGAGCGGGGCGGCGTTGAGATAGCGGAATCGGTGGTGCACGCCGTGCTCGTCGGTATGCTCAACGTACCGCACCGCACCTGTGTTCATCCGCTCGGTCGACTCCACCCACTCGAACAGCGCCTTGTGGTCGGCCGGCTTCGCCCCGAGAATGAAGCGCATATCGAGTGATTTCAGAAGCTTGATGTGCGGCCCGTTCGAGGCGAGCCCATCCTCGACCACAATGAGCTTCAAGTGCGGATGCTCGCGGCGCACATCACCCAACAGGCGCTTCGCCGCATTGCGCTCGCAGTCGTTCTTCGTCGCCCCCTCGTCCTTCACAATCGGCTCGGGCGCCAGCGGAAAGACCTCGCGCTGCTCGGGATGGGCCACCACCGCCCCCAGCATCTGGTGGTAGTACGTGACGCGTCCGTCTTTGTGGTGCTTCTCGCAGCAGTGTTCGCAGTGCACGCTCGACGAGGAGAAGGACCCCGTTCCGTCGACCGAGAGCACATAGTGCCCGCCCAGGCAGGTGAACCCCTCCAGCCCCTTGCCGCGCTGGAGCTGCGCGAACATGCGCTTGAACACACCACGCAGCTCCCGCGGGTCCACCTCGTCGAGCCGCTCGCGTAGCGCCGTGTCGCACGGCGCGCGCTCAATCGCGTACAGACTCTTCAGATTCGCCCTCACCGTCTCGTCGGTGCGCGCATCTCGGTCGAACCGAAGCAGCGACGGATACTTCAGCCCGAACACCGCCAACCCCGACATCAGGCAATCGCTCAGACTGAACCTGCGAGCGGACACCGGGTCCTCGAGCTTGTCGAAGCACGCGCGCACCACGCGCAGCAGTCCCGGTGCACTCAACGTCCCTCTCAGCCGCTGGTTGGCCATGATTGCTCACTCATCACTGAAGAAATCCTGACCATTATGCTGAATTCTCGTTCGAAAGTTTACGAAAACATTTTTCTCTCAGCTTCCCAACTCGCTGATTCCTCTACTATCCTCCAGATAGCGGGAATTGCTGATGGTCCGCGCCAACCGGCGAGGGTCCCGGCGGCGGGGGCCAGCCGTGCGAGGCGGCGGACGCACGTCTCCCCTGCGTTCTGGACGGATGTTTCAGAAGTGTAAAGACGCGGCCTCCGGAAGCCTCTGCCCTCAAGACCATCTCACCACACTTTCTCACAAGTCAAGCCTCAAATGAAACAAAAATGGAATTCAGAGTAATTTTTTCATGAAATGCAGCCGCCAGGCGAGGAACCGTCCATTCGGGACCTTGCGCCTTGACGCCGGCGGCGAACAGGCGACTGTCACGGCTCCACCTTGCCGCTTTCGGGGACGGCCCCATGAACGACGCATCCTTCATACCGCTGCCCGGCTACCGGGAATATCCCGAAGACGAGATGATGAAACGGGCGCAGGAGTTCCATGCGGAGCTGAAACGCCGGCGCACCGTCCGGGACTTCTCCAGCCGCCCCGTGCCGCGGGCGATTATCGACGACTGCCTGAGAGCCGCCACGACCGCGCCGAGCGGCGCGAATCTGCAACCCTGGCATTTCGTCGTGGTCGGCGACCCGGAGGCGAAGCGGCGGATACGGGCCGCGGCCGAGGAGGAGGAGCGCGCGTTCTACCGGCGTCGGGCGCCGCAGGAGTGGCTGGATGCGCTCGCCCCGCTCGGCACCGATGAGCACAAGTCGTTCCTCGAACGCGCGCCCTGGCTGATCGCGGTCTTCGCCCAGAGATACGGCCGGCTGGCCGACGGCCGCCGGGTCAAGCACTACTACCCGGTGGAGTCGGTCGGGATCGCGACCGGGATGCTGATTGCCGCCTTGCACATGGCGGGGCTGGCGACGCTGACCCACACGCCGAGCCCGATGAAGTTCCTGAACGAGATACTGGGCCGTCCGAAGGCCGCCGAGCGCCCCTTCCTGCTGCTGGTGGCCGGCTACCCGGAGGAGAACGCCACCGTGCCCGACGTCGGCCGCAAGCCGCTCGCCGAGGTGGTGAGCTACGTTTGACCCGTGCGGAGGCGGACTTTCAATCCGGCCTCCCTGCAACGGCGCCCGGCATCGCGAGGCCCCGCCGCTTCCCTCATCCTGAGTGGCGCCCGCCCCGCGGGCGCGTATCGAAGGAACGCATTTTATCGGTTTGGCTACCGCTGGCACTCATGAATCCGCAGTCGCCTCCTTCACTTCGACACGAAAGCCATCGTCGAAACCGCGGACTTCGCGCAATGTCCGCTTCGCTATTCTCGCGGCCCGCGGGCCGCTGATATTTCCTTCAACATAGAGGCGTGTCCCGGATATCTGAAGCGCGTCTCGAAGCTCCTCGGACGATAAACCAAAAAGGGGCTTTTTCTTCCCGCGCAACTTGGAGGCATGTTCTACAAATACAGCCTCGTCTTCCTTTACCAAGTGTTCGCAGAGCCGCGTCAGAACTTGCCTCCAACTTGTCGTCCCATGGCGTACACCATCGAGCCAAAAGCCTGTTGGGGGAACGGACCGGTTTTTGCGCGTCGCGAGACGCGGCGATTCTTGCTCGGACGAAGTAACCGCACGGCCCCAAGCGTTCGGGTTCGACGCAGATTCGTTCATCATACGCCGGACAGAAGATTCCCGAACTGCCTGTAGAACGGTGTTCTTGCTTCCTCCGTCCGCGTTTCCAAGTATCCCCCGCAGAAAATCATCGACGACCTCTTCTTCAGGGCGATGTCCGGATATTTCCTTGACTGCGTCTGCAAGTTCATCGCGCAAGAGGCTATCCGGGGCGCGGAGCACTCGCTCCCACGCATCTTGCAGGGCAGCCCGCACGCGCCGTTCGCGTTCCTGACTCTCGAATTCCCGCTTGGCTTCCTCGTGCGCTTTGCCGCTGACCACGCCATTGCTATTGAGGAAACGGTGAAGCGCTGCGGCAGCATCGACGGGCTGTTGCTCGCGGAAGTTCACGCGGAAGAACCGCCGCTGTTCCCAGCTTCCCCCAGCCGTCGGCAAGTAGAGCTACCAAACGAGGCCATCCGTGAGCACTGCCAGCGGCGCGCCCTCATAGAAGGCATAACGCAGCAACTGTTCCTGATGCTTGGTAAGGTCCGCGCCCGCTCGCTTCACTTCGATCAGGACCAGGTTGCGCGCTTGGCTACGAAGACAGTAATCCACATATCCGCCCCGGACCGAATACTCGCAGTCCACCTCGTTCGGGTCGAACACATTCCAGGCCAGCGCGCCGATAACCGGATTCACCGCTCTCTCTCTCGCGTATCCTGCTCGCTACTGCGAGAGAAATCGCTTTCCGCCAACCGTGCGATACGGGCTTCTAATTCCACCATGTCCGGTATCTCCCTATACAGCCCGCGCGAACGGCAGCACCAGGTCGTCCTGCACCTCGCGGAAGACGATCTCCACCGGCAGGTCCAGCTTGAGGCCCGCCGAGGCCGCGTTGAGCATCTGGCACTGGAGGCGCACGCCTTCCTCCAGCTCGACGGTCGCCATGACATAGGGGATCTCGTCGCGGAAACCCGGCACGAAGGGGTGGTGGACCTCCGTCCAGCTATGAAGCCGGCCCCGGCGCGAGGACTCGATCCACTGCACCTCCAGCGAATGGCAGGCGGCGCACATCGGGCGGGGATAGTGGCGAACCCGGCCGCAGTCGCCGCATTGCTGGAGCAGCAGGCGGCGTTCCTTCAGCCCGTCCCAATAGGGTTTCGAATCGATGGTCGGCTCCGGCGCCGGGCGGGTGATTTTCGTCTCGCCCGTTGGCGGGCGTAGGCTCACGCCGCCGCTCCCATGATCGCGACCGAGCCGTCGCCGAGATCGCCATAGCCGGTGACGAGGCCGATTTCGGCGCCCGCCGCCTGCGCCCGGCCCGCCTCGCAGCGCATCTGCTTCACCAGCTCGCAGACATGGTTCATGCCGACGATATGCGCCTGGCTGAGCAGGCCGCCATGGGTGTTGACCGGCAGCGCGCCGCCCAGGCCGATGCGCCCGCCCTCGACGAACGGCCCGCCCTCGCCCTTGGCGCAGAATCCGAGGTCCTCCAACTGGCCGATCACCGTCCAGGTGAAGCAGTCATAAATCTCCGCGACATCGACATCCTCCGGGCCGACGCCGGCCATGCCGAAGGCGCGCGGCGCCGCCTTGGCGAGGCCGAGCCGGGTTATGTCCGGGCGCTGGGTGATGACGCTCGGCGAATCGGGGCGCCCCTCGGCGACGCCCAGGATCGGCACCGGCCGGCGAGTGTCGGCCGCGCGTTCGGCGCCGGAGATCACCACCGCCGCGCCGCCGTCGCTCTCCAGGCAGCAGTCGAAGAGCCGGTAGGGGTCGCAGATCATCCGCGAGGCATGGTGGTCCTCCACCGACATCGGCTTCTGCATGATCGCGTTGTCATTCAGCATGGCGTGGCGGCGCATGGTGACGGCGACCTCGGCGAACTGGTCCGCCGTCGTGCCGTAAAGCTCCATATGGCGGCGCGCCATCGGGGCGTACAGCTGGGCCGGGGCGATGGTTCCGGAGGGCGTCTCGAACTCGGAGACGACATGGAATTGCGGCATGGCGGCAACCCGGGACGCCACCCGCGAATCCGAATAGCCGCGCCGCCCGATCGGCAGCAGCACGTTGCGGCAAAGGCCTGCCGCCACGGCGATCGCCGCCGCCTGGATCGCGGCCACGCAACTGGCGCCGCCCATCGGCGTGGTGGCCGAGAAGGTCACGTCCTCCAGGCCGAAATTGGTGATGAAGTCCTCGGCAACGGCCGCGCCCGACGCATAGGGCAGGATGCCGTCGATGTCCTTCGGCTCCAGGCCCGCATCCTCTATCGCCCGCAGCGACGCCTCGAGCTGCAACGCCAGCGCGCTCCTGTCCGACCCGCGCAGATAGGCCGTCTCGCCGATCCCGACGACCGCCGCCTTGGCCCTCAACGATGCCGCCATGGCCTTCCCTCCCCGCATTATCCGTCCGCCGCGATGCTATCCCCGCCGCAGCGCCGGCGCCATACCGGGCGCGGCTCGCCCCCGGACGGCGATGACCGTATCCTGCGCCTCTCCCGCCCCCAAAGGAGGCCGCGCCATGCCGGACCCCTTCGCCCCGATCCATGCGCTCGCCCCGGAGATCGCCGCCGGGCGGCTTTCGCCGGTCGAAGTGGTCGAAACCTGCCTCGACCGGATCGCCCGCCTCGACCCGAAGCTCCATGCCTTCGCCGCCGTCTATGCCGAGGAGGCGCGCGAGGCAGCCGAGGCCGCGCACCGGGCGATCCGGGCCGGACACCGCATCGGGCCGCTCCACGGCATCCCCATCGGCGTCAAGGACCTCTGCGACATGGAAGGCCGGGTCACGACCGGCGGGGCGGCGATTTGGAAGGAGCGCATCTCGCCGACGACCGCCACCCTGGTCGAGCGGCTGCGCGCGGCCGGCATGATCGTCATCGGCAAGACCCACACGGTCGAGTTCGCCTATGGCGGCTGGGGCACGAACAACTCGCTCGGCACCCCCTGGAACCCTTGGGACCGCGACACGCACCGCATCCCCGGCGGCTCGTCGAGCGGCACCGGCGCGGGTGTCGGCGCCGGGCTCATTCCCTGCGGCATCGGCACCGACACCGGCGGTTCGGTGCGGCTGCCGGCCGCCTTTTGCGGCACGGCCGGCCTCAAGACCTCGGTCGGGCGGATCAGCACCCACGGCGTGCTGCCGCTCTCCCACACGCTCGACACGCCGGGGCCGCTCACCCGCGCCGTCGAGGATTGCGCCTGGCTGCTGGAGGCGATGCAGGGCCCGGACCCGCGCGACCCCAAGACCCGCCGGCTGGTGCCGGCGGACGCCACCTCCGGCCTTCGCCGGGGCGTAGCGGGCCTCCGCCTGGCCCGCATGCCGGACTCCGAGCGGCCAGTCTTCGACGCCGAAGTGCTGGCAGCCTACGATGTGGCGCTCGGCGTTTTCGAGGAGCAGGGCGCGCATGTCGTCGATATCGACATGCCGCGCGCCATGGCGGATTTCGCGCAACTCGTCGCCAACATCATCGGCGCGGAGAGTTACACTTGGCTGAAGGACGTCGTGGACAACGAGGAACAGCAACTGGACCCCGATGTAAGGCCGCGCGTGGCGGCCGGCGGCCGGCTTTCGGCCCGCGACTATGTGGCAACGCTGCTCGACCGCGAGCAGGTCATGGCGGCTTTCGACGACGCCATGGACGGGATCGACGCCGTGCTGACCCCGACCGCCTGCTTCGCCGCGGTCCCGGTCGCCGAAGTGGACCAGAGGCAGACGCCTGCGACGGTCACGCGCATGGGCAATTATCTGGGCCTGACCGGCCTGGCGCTGCGCAACGGCTTCACCGGAGCCGGGATGCCGACCTCCCTGCTCGTCAACGCGCGCGACGGGGACGAGGCGCTGGCGCTGCGCATCGGCTGGGCCTACGAACAGGCGACGGACTGGCATCGCCACACGCCCCAGGGATATTGAAGACAGGGATATCGAGGACATGGCCCGACTGGAGCGCATGGCCGCGGAGATCGGCGCGAAGCTGAAGGAACGCGGCGAGACAATCGCGATTTTCGAGAGCTCTTCCGGCGGACTGATTTCTGCGGCGCTGCTCGCCGTGCCGGGGGCCAGCCGCTACTACCAGGGCGGCGGCGTGATCTACACCCAGGCCGCGCGGAGCGAATTGGCGCGCATCGGCGAGACCGACATGCGCGGCCTCCGCTCCTCCTCCGAACCCTATGCCCAATTGCTGGCGGGACGGGCCCGCACCATCTTCGGCACGGACTGGGGCCTTGCCGAGACGGGCGCGGCCGGCCCGGACGGCAACCGCTACGGCGACGCGCCGGGCCACACCTGCCTTGCCGTGTCGGGAGCGATCGACTTCGCCGAGACGCTGGAGACAGGCGACGCCGACCGCGAGGCCAACATGCGGCGCTTCGCCGAAGCCGCGCTCGACCTGATGCGCCGCGCGCTCGCGTTCTAGCCCGCCCGGCGCGCGTTTCCGGCCACCGCCCGGACCACCTGGGGCGCCGCACCGTCCGGGACGTCGTGACCCATGCCGTCGATGACGACCATGCGCGCGCCGGGGATCGACTTCTTCACGTCCTCGCCCTGGCCGACGGGCACCAGCGGATCGTCCGCGCCGTGGATCACGACCGTCGGGGCGGCAATGCCGCCGAGCGCGGCGCAGCGGCTGTCGCCGGACGCGATGCTGGCCAGCAGGTGCCGGCCGTGGCCGGGAGGATAATAGGCGCGGTCATAGAGCGCGCCGGCTCGGGCCCTGATGTCGGCCTCGTCGCGCGGGAAGCCGGGCGAGCCCATGATCCGGTTCTGCTCCCAGGCGAGTTCCATGAAGGTCTCGCGGTCTATATCGGACGGGCGCGGCGCGTTCAGCCACTCCGACGCCGCCTTGCCCGGCCGCGGCAGGCCGCGCCGGCCCGAGGTCGCCATGACGGAGACCAGCGATTTCGTCTTTCCCGGATGGCGGATCGCCACGAGCTGGGCGATGGCGCCGCCATTGGAGCTGCCGTAGATATGCGCCGCCCCGATGCCGAGCGCGTCCAGCAGGCCGGCCGCGTCGTCGGCCATGTCCTCGATGGTGTAGGGCGCATCGACCGGCTCGCCCGCCCGCGCCTGCTTGAAGGCCCGGCCGATATTCGCAAGCCCGGCCTCTTCGAAGCGGGTGGAAAGCCCGCAATCGCGGTTGTCGAACAGAATGGGCCGGAAACCCGCCTCGGCGAGCCCGTCGACCAGCGCCCCCGGCCATGAGACGAGCTGCATGCCGAGCCCGCCGATCATCAGAACCGGCTCGCCGTCGGCCGGCCCCCGCAACTCGTATTCGATTTCGATGCCGTTCGTTCTTGCCCGCGCCACGTTTCTCGTCCTCCGGTTCCGGGACCTGCACCCGACTGCTTGACTCGTCCCCGGCGATACTATCCACTTTCGGCTCGTCAACTCCTTGGCATGCGGCAAATCCGCCCGTGCGCCTCGGGAAATACGGGAGGTACGAGAATGAAACCTGTGTTGCGTCCCGTCGCCGCGCTCGCCTTTCTGGCCGGCGCCGCGACAACTGTCCAGGCCGCCGATTTCGAATGGAAGATGCAGGCGAGCTGGCCGCCGGGCGGTCCGGGAACCCAGTGGGAAAACTTCGTGATGTTCGTCGATTCGGTGGACCGCATGTCCGCCGGCCGGCTGAAGATCGAGCCGCTTCCCGCCGGCGCCATCGTGCCCGCGTTCGAAGTGCTCGACGCGACTTCGCGCGAGGTGATCGACGGCGCCCATACCGCGATGGGCTACTGGGTGGGCCGCAGCAAGGCGGCGATTCCGCTCTCGCATGGGCCGTTGTTCGGCATGGACTATATCGACTTCTTCGGCTGGCTCTATCACGGCGGCGGGCGCGAGCTCACCGACCGGTGGTACCAGCAGAAGCTGAAGGCGAACGTCGTCTCCTTCCCCGTCCAGCCTTCGGGTCCGCAAGCGCTCGGCTGGTACAAGGAAGAGATCAAGACCTGGGAGGACTTCAAGGGCCTCAAGCTGCGCATTTACGGCCTCGGCAACCTGGTGTTCAACGCCGCGGGCGTGAGCGCCGTGCAGCTTCCCGGTGCGGAAATTCTGCCGGCGGCGGAGCGCGGCGTGATCGACGCGGCGGAATGGGTCGGCGGCGTCGCAGACCTCGAATTCGGTTTCCACACGGTGTGGAAATACACCATGGCGCCCGGCGTCCACGAGCAGGTCACGGTCGGCGACCTGCTGATCAACAAGAACCGCTGGGACTCCCTGCCCGCCGATCTCCAGGCCATCGTGGAGGCGGCTGCGGTCGAGACCTTCTGGGTGTGGAAGACCAAGTGGCACATCCACAATGCGGACGCCTATGAGGAGATGACCACCAAGCACGGCGTGAAGAAGATCCGCACGCCGCAGGCGATCCTGGACGAGTTCATGGCGGCCTACGACACGCTCTCCGTGCAGTGGGAAGGCGAAGACGAGTGGTACAAGAAGGTGCGCGATTCGCAGCGCGCCTATGCCGAGAAGATCGTGCCCTACCGCCGGTTCTCGCATCCGCCCTATGAGTATCTGAGCGACTATTTCTGGAAGGACAAGATCGACTGACCGGTCGCTGTCCCGACGGCAGGCGGCGCTGTAACGGGCGCCGCCTGCCATTCTTTCCCCCTTTCCAGGGAATCCGGCCCCCATGACAACCGATCCCTCGCGCGAGCAAGTACCGCCAGCCTGGCTGCTCGGCACCGTCCGGAGCATCGACCACTATGTCGGCCGGGGTTCGGGGGTGCTGTTCTGCTGGCTCATCCTGCCGATGGTGGGCTCGCTCACCTATGAGGTGCTCGCCCGTTACCTGTTCCACGCGCCGACCATCTGGGCTTACGACATCACTTACATGCTCTACGGCTCGCACTTCATGCTGGGCGCAGCCTACTGCCTGCTCCGCGGGGGGCATATCCGCACCGACATCTTCTACGGCAAGTGGTCCGAGCAGACGCGGGGCCGCGTCGATGCCGCGCTCTACCTGCTGTTGTTCTTCCCCGGCATGTTCTTCTTCCTGATCCGGGGCTGGAACGAGGCCTACCACGCCTGGGACATCGGCGAACGGTCGGACCTCACGCCCTTCCAGCCAATCATGTGGCCGTTCAAGGCCGTCATTCCGATCACCGCCGGCCTGCTCCTGATCCAGGGCGTCTCCGAGTTCCTCAAGGCCGCCTGGGCCGCGCGCACGGGCCGGGAGCTGTTCCCGAAAACCGATACCCCGGCGGAAATGCTGTGAGCAGCGAAATCCTCGGGCTCGTCCTGCTGGTCGCGCTGCTGACAGGCATCTTCGTCGGCTTCCCGATCGCCTTCACGCTCATCATCCTCGGCATCGTCTTCGGCTGGATCGGCTTCGGCGAAACTGTCTTCTTCCAGATGGTCTTCCAGACCATCGGCATGATGAAGGAGGAAGTGCTCGCCGCCGTCCCGCTGTTCATCTTCATGGGCCATGTGCTGGAACGCGCCGGCCTGATGGAGCGATTATTCACCTCCTTCCAGTCGATCATGGGAGGACTGCGCGGCTCGCTCTATCTGGGCGTGCTGTTCACGGCAACGATCTTCGCCACCGCCACCGGCATCATCGGCGCCTCGGTCACCGTGATGGGCCTGCTGGCCGCGCCGGCCATGACCCGCAGCGGCTATGACGAGCGCCTCTCGGCCGGCGTCATCACGGCGGGCGGCTGCCTCGGCATCCTGATTCCGCCGAGCGTGCTGCTGGTCGTGCTGGGGCCGGTGCTCGGCGTCTCGGTCATCCACCTGTTCGCCGCGGCGATCGTCCCCGGCATCATCCTGTCGGGCCTCTACATCGCCTACACGATCGTCCGCTGCCTCATCAACCCGGAGCTGGGGCCGCCCATTCCGCCGGAGCAGCGGCTGTCCTCCGGCTGGGCGATCTTCAAGGAGTTCATCTCCGGCGTGGTGCCGATGGCGGTCATCATCTTCGCCGCGCTCGGCAGCATCATCGTCGGCCTCGCCACGCCCACCGAAGCGGCGGCGATGGCGGCCGTGGGCTCTCTGGCGCTGGCGCTCGGCTATCGCCGGCTCAACTGGAAGATGCTGAAGGAGGCGGCGCTCAACACGCTGGAGACCTCCAGCCTGGTGCTGTTCCTGGCGGTCGCGTCGAACATCTACGGGTCCGTCTTCACCCGGCTCGGCACCGGCACCATGCTCGCCAACTGGCTGCTCGACATCCCGATGCCGCCGCTCGCCATGCTGGCCGTGCTGATGGTAGTGCTGTTCCTGCTCGGCTGGCCGCTGGAGTGGCCGGCGATCGTGTTCATCTTCGTGCCGATCTTCCTGCCGGTCATCATTTCGCTGGGCAGCGACCTGCCGGCGCTCGGGATCGACGAGTCCTGGGCCGACAAGATGCGGGTGCCGCACCTCGTCTGGTTCGGCACATTGCTGGCGGTGAATTTGCAGACGGCATTCCTGTCGCCGCCGGTAGCCATGGCCGCCTACTACCTGAAGTCGGTGGCGCCGCAATGGGACCTGCTGAAGATCTACGGCGGCATGTTCGACTTCATGATGCTGCAATGCGTCGGCCTCGCCATCGTGTTCTTCATCCCCGAAGTTGCGCTCTGGCTGCCGTCGGTGCTGTTCCGGTAGCGCCCGCGCTCATCCCCGGCGCTCGCCGCCCCGGCTCCCGGCAGCGGCTGACGCGAAGACGCCTTACTTTCTTTCCGCACGGGGTTGAAGCGCCGGCGCGGCGCGTCTAACCTCACTCTCGCACATTCCTTGCAGGAGGCCCCGCTTGGGCCGGGTTTCCTGCCGAATACAACAGCCGACAACCTGGCGATGGGGTCGCTCCCCGGTGCCCGGCGAATAGGCAGGGCTTCCCATGTCCTGTGAGGAGTGTGCAAGGCCCGGCGCCCGGCGCGGATTGCCCGGCGCCTGTACGCAACTCACAGGGACGTCACATGCAAAAGATACGGATCGGCGGATCGGCGCCGCGCTCGCGCTCATCCTGACCGCATGCGGAGGCGGCGGCGGCGGAAGCACCGCCAGCGGGCCCCAGTCATCTACCGGAGGCACCGCCAGCGGGCCCCAGTCATCTACCGTCCGCAACTACCAGTCGGCGGACGCGCCGAAAACCGAAGAGGCAACGCAATTGGTTGCGGACGCGGAGCCCGTATTCGGCAGCGTCACCCAGTCCACGAACACCGACTCCCACGGCGTCACCACCGACCGGGCCAGCGCAAGCTATGACGGCAGCGTGTTGAGAGTAACGATTGAGCGGCAGAGCAAGAGCGATCTCGTCCTCGATACAGCGCGGCACAGGCTGCAGGGAGCGAATGTCATCGCGCGGGTAACGGACCTTCCCGCCAAGGAATTCTTCCTTTTGAATAAAGGCAGCAGTAGCGCGACCCTCGCCTACGCCGGCGTCGCGGAGATTGGGGACGGCGCAACCGACTGGCTGGCCGGCGGCTACTGGCTCCATCTGGTCGGCGACGTGGCGGCCGGGCCCATCACCAGCGTCGAAGCCGGCGCCTTTGCGGACAGCCCCGAGATCCAGGGGACGCCCACTCTTCCAACCTCCGGCAGCGCAACATATAACGGCGCGGCCGGAGGATTGTACGCGGCCCAATACGGAACGGACGCAACTGTGGCTCGGGGAAGCCTAGAACTCGGGGAGTATGCGGGCGATCTCACGCTAACAGCCGACTTCGACGCCAAGAGCGTTTTGGGCAACATCGACAATGTCTATCTCTCCGGAGTCATGGTCGAGGCCGGCACGGGCGACGTCTTGACCGTCGACTGGACCCTCACCGACTATGAGCTTGCTCTCGGCGAAGCGCGCATCTCATCGGATGGAACCTTCAAGGCAAACAAGGTGTCGCTCACAAACACAGATCCGTTGATTTCGATAACTTCGAGCAGCGGTTCATGGGGCGGCAAGTTTTGGGGATTATATACGAAAGTGCCCAAGTCGGACGGCTTGACTAGCGGTCAGCGTTCGAGCGCGACATCCGTCCTTGCCGTTCCTCTGGCGCTTTCCGCTTGAGATAGTCCCAGTCGTCCTCGGCGCGCGGCGGCGCGGTCACAAGGGCGCGCAGCACATTCTCTGGGCTGTCGGGTATCGGGTCAGGCTCCGGCTTCTCCGCCGAGCGTCCTCGCTTGCGTGACTCGGCCATAGCGGCTCCTCCCTGCCGCAAAGCATGGCATAGGAGATTGTGGAAGCAAAGTACCTTGACTCTTTGTCACTGTCCCTTCAATGCTGACAATGCAAGCATGAAGGGAGAATGGCGCGGTGCATCTGTCATGGCAGAAGACACTGACCCAGAGCGAAGCACTGAGGCCACGATGGGGCAGCCTGATGCCCTTTCTGCGGTTGACGAAGTCCGGGATGCCTCACAATCACACAACGTGGTTCAGGCAACAGTTTTTCTCAAACCTGAATTGGGCGCCGACAGGCGGCGGGGGGGCAAAGCGCTACCGTACGGATGAACGTAGTGATCTTAGGTGACGTTCAGGGCCTTCGCACAATGACGGCCGACCACGATCCTGCGCGGGCCGGGAACCACTCGGCGCCAACGACGCACTTGCACTACGACGCTGCTACCAGGGCTAGGCTGTTACGAGAAGACCTGACGGGTCATACAGTCCGTCTGGTTCGGGACTTCGGTTCCTATCACTTCGAGATATTATGAATGATCCTACCCGATCCGGCAGAGCAGAGTCATTAACAGTCGAGTGGGTATTGGCAACACCCTGAAGCCTTTTCGTGGCCACATCAAGCATGTTTATAGAGCCTTTCTTGAATTCGGTTATATCGCAGTTTTTCTCAATGCCGATTGCATTTCTGCCTTCAAGTGCAGCGGCGACGAGAAAAGAACCTGACCCGAAACAGTGATCCAGAACAAGTTGTCGTTTGCTGGTGTAGGTTCGGATTAGGTAACGGGCTAATTCTCATAGGCTTTTGGGTCGGATGCCAAACTCGTCCTTCAGCCTCGGCTGTCTTGAAGTATATCACATCCGTGGGGTATCTGGTTCCGCTGGAGCGGATGTGACTTGGTCGGAAGTCTCCGTATGAACCGGTTAGTTGATTTTTCCTAACGCCTTTATCATATGCTTCTCCTTCCGACATTTGTGGCACGTATGTCGGCTGCCCCCGGTAGAAGATGCAAATATCTTCGTGTTTTCGAAGGGGTTGTTTTTCGCGTTTAGAAAGTTGGTAGCTTTCGATTTCACCCAAACTATTTTGTATTTGAACCAATCTTGTTCGCTAAGGATTACCTTTGCCGTGAACGCGCCATGACTCATTAGGGCCACCGCGCCCGTTGGCGCAAGAATTCTCTTGTAGTGTTCCCACAGAACGTCCATAGGAAGCGCGGAATCCCAACGGTTTTGTGTGGTGCCGTAGGGAAGGTCGTAAAGAACGAAATCTATGGAATGGTCGGGTAGAGCGCTCATAGCGTCCAGGCAGTCACCCTCAATCATAAAAATTCCAGCGCGGCGTTTCAGCATCGTTCTTCCCCTTCGTGAGAGGGGAATTCTGACGCCGATCAATTCTCGTGTCTTTGATTCTGAGGGAAAATTCGTCGGGTTCTGGAGACGGTATTCCTCTAGCCTGAACGCGCCCCACTCGATAGGCCGTTGTCGGCAATCAGGTCGCAATAGCGGAGCCGCTTGCCTGCCATGCCGATGGCGACCGACTGCATCATATCCAGCGTGTCGCGCGGACGGATGTTGTGGCGTCCGGCGAATTCGCGGACATAGCGGTCAAGGTGCTTCTCGCTGAACTTGTGGAAGGTGCCCTGATAGCCGCGTTTCAGCATGGCCCAGAAGCTCTCCATGCCGTTCGTGTGCGCCATGTCCCGCACGAACTCTTTGGCGGAGTGATTGACCGCTTCATGGCTGTATTCGGGCATGCCGGCGTAGGCGCGGGCTTCATCGGTGTAGAGCGTTGCGCCCGGCTCGACATTCTCTCGGACGAAGCCTTGCAGCGCGGTAGCGTCGGTCTGTGAGACGCGGCGAGCGGAAACCTGATTGGTCTCACGATCCTTCACGCCCGCGACAGCCGCCTTGCCGACTGTGCCCCGGCCTTCCAGAGTCTTCCGCTTGGCGTTCGGCATGTTCTTGCGCTTCCCGCCGATATAGGTCGCGTCGGCTTCAACAGGCCCGCCGAACAGCCCGCTCTCCCGCGCCCATGTCTCCCGGATGCGGTGCGCCAAATGCCAAGCCGTCTTCTGCGTTATGCCGAGGTCACGGTGCAGCTTCATGCTGGCTTGCCCCTTCAATCCCGTCGTCATGAGATAGCCAGCCAGCGCCCATGTCTGGTAGCCCAGCTTAGAGGACTGCATGACCGTGCCGGTCTTGACAGAGAACCGCTTGCGGCAGGCGCGGCAGCGATAGGGCATGGTCTTGTGCGCGGCGCCTTCCTGCACCCTGTCGGACTCGCAATAGGGGCAGCGAACGCCTTCCGGCCAACGGGCTTTGACGAACCATGCTTCGGCGGTCGCGTCGTCGGGGAAGACCCGCATGACCTCGACCAGCGACATGCCCTTGCGAAAGTGCTTGCCCGGTGCGTTCCTCGCCATTGCCCTGCCTCCCTATTTATGGAAACAGAGTGCCGTAATCAGGCGAGGCCGTCAACCCCTAATTGGGCACTTTCGTATATAATCCCCTTTCCAAACATGTGCTGAAAGGCTTTCTCGGTCGGAACTCCAAGGCGATGATTTTCGGGACGGCGGCAGGGGGCGGCTTCCGACAACGGGTGGCGGCCCTGTGCAGCGCCTTGGGCGAGGGCGGCGGTCTGAGGGGAAGGCAAGGCCAAACCGTGCCAGCGCAGGACGACGGACTGGATGTGGTCGGATGGATTCCGTTCGCAGACAATGAAGCCGGGAAGCTGATCGTGTTCGGGCAATGCAAGACAGGGACCGGCTGGCAGGACCGGACCTCCGATTTGCAGCCGCTCGACTTCGCCAAGAAGTGGTTGGACGATACGTTCCCGGTGGAGCCGGTGCGCGCACATTTCGTCGCTGAATCCGTCGCCCGCCGAAAATGGCGTCACTTGTCTATCTCCGGCGGCCTGCTCTTCGATCGGTGCCGGTTGGTGGAATATAGCGCGCATCTGCCCGAACTGGTATCGGCCGACCTTACGGCTTGGACGGATGCCGCGCGGAAGTGGATCACAGAGTCCATGGGCGCTGCCCGATCGGACGAGCTGCGTGAACGCCGGTCCAGAACGAGGACAACCTGTTGACAACGCCGGCGGCGCTCGCCTATAAGCGCAATATCATGTTCGACCTTGGCGGCATTCTGCTTCTCGGCCTTATCGGCGCTCGCCGGGCCTGAGCGGCTGCCCGGCGGGTGAGACCGCACCGCCGTCGAACTCTCCTGGATTTCCAAGTTTCAGAGCCGCGCCGTCCGCCCGATAGGCGCCGCGCGGAAACCGAGGACCGCTTCGCAGCCATGCCCAGCATCGATCCGACCGAGAAATACCCGCCCTTCCAGCCGATCGACCTGCCCGACCGGACCTGGCCGGGCGCCGTCATCGCTCGCCCGCCCGTCTGGTGCTCCGTCGATCTGCGCGACGGCAACCAGGCGCTCGTCGAGCCGATGGGGCTGCGGCGCAAGCTGCGTATGTTCGAGGAGTTGCTGCGCCTCGGCTTCAAGGAGATCGAGGTCGGCTTCCCCTCCGCGAGCCAGACCGATTTCGACTTCTGCCGCCACATCATCGACGAGGGCCTGATCCCGGCGGATGTCACCATCCAGGTGCTCACCCAGTCGCGCGACGAACTGATCCGGCGCACCTTCGAGGCGATCGCCGGGACGCGCCGGGCCATCGTCCATCTCTATAATTCGACCTCGACGCTACAGCGCCGCGTCGTGTTCGGCCAGGACCGGGACGGCATCACGAAGATCGCGGCGGACGGCGCGAGGCTCATCCGCGAGCTGACGCCGACCGTCCCGGAGACCGAGGTCATCTACCAGTATTCGCCGGAGAGCTTCACCGGCACCGAGCTCGACTACGCCAGGGACATCTGCGACGCGGTCTCGGAGGTTTGGCAGCCGACGCCGGAGCGCAAGATGATCGTCAACCTGCCGGCGACGGTGGAGATGGCGACGCCCAATATCTACGCCGACCAGATCGAGTGGATGCACCGCAACCTCGCCCGGCGCGACAGCATCGTGCTGAGCCTGCACCCGCACAATGACCGCGGCACCGGCGTGGCCGCCGCCGAGCTCGCCTTCATGGCCGGCGCGGAGCGCATCGAGGGCACGCTGTTCGGCAATGGCGAGCGCACCGGCAATGTCGATATCGTGACCCTGGCGGTCAACATGTTCACCCAAGGCGTCGATCCCGGCCTCGACTTCTCGGACATCAACCGCACCATCGAGGTGGCGGAGCACTGCAACCGGCTGCCGGTCCATCCGCGCCACCCCTGGGCGGGCGAGCTGGTCTATACCGCCTTCTCCGGCTCGCACCAGGACGCGATCAAGAAGGGCTTCACGGCGCTGGAGCAGGCGAACAGCCCGGTCTGGGAGGTGCCCTACCTGCCCATCGACCCGGCCGATCTCGGCCGCACCTACGAGACCGTGGTGAGGATCAACAGCCAGTCCGGCAAGGGCGGCATCGCCTATATTCTGGAGCGCTCCTTCGGCGTCTCGCTGCCGCGCTCGGTCCAGGTCGAGTTCAGCCAGCAGGTGCAGCAGATCGCCGACGAGACCGAGGAGGAGCTGGCCCCGGCGCGCATCTGGGAGGCGTTCGAGACGGCGTATCTGAAGGCCAGCTCACCGCTCGAATTCGTCTCGGACGCGACCCGGCCCGATCCACACGCTTCGGAAATGCGGATCATGACTGCGACACTGCGCGAGAACGGCGTCGAGCGGTCGATCACGGGCCGCGGCAACGGGCCGATCGACGCCTATATGGACGCGCTGCGCAATGCCTACGGCCTCGACCTCACGCTGACCGACTTCCACGAGCATGCGGTCGGCAAGGGCGCCGGCGCGACGGCGGCGGCCTTCGTGCAGATGACGCGGCCCGACGGCGGCGCCGTCCACGGCGCGGGCATGGACCCGGACATCGTCTCCGCCTCCCTCAAGGCGGTCACCAGCGCCGTCAACCGCGCCGGCGCGCTCGCCCTGTCGTAGAGGGTGCGGGGCGCCGGCGGCCCGGATCGGTACGGCGACGCGGCTACGGCTCGTAGGCGAGGTTGGGGGCGAGCCAGCGTTCGGCTTCGGCCGGGGCCATGCGCTTGCGCCGGGCGTAGTCCTCCACCTGGTCGCGGTCGATCCGTCCGACGCCGAAATAGCGCGCCTCCGGATGCGCGAAATAGAGGCCGGAGACCGAGGCCGCGGGGGTCATGGCGCAGCTTTCCGTGAGGCTCATGCCGGCATGGCGTTCCGCGTCGAGCAGCCGGAAAAGCGTGCGCTTCTCCGTGTGGTCCGGGCAGGCGGGATAGCCGGGCGCCGGGCGGATGCCGCGATAGGCTTCGGCGACCAGTTCTTCGCCCGATAACCGCTCGCCGGGCGCATAGCCCCAGAGGTCGCGGCGCACGCGCTCGTGCAGACATTCGGCGAAGGCTTCCGCCAGCCGGTCGCCGAGCGCCTTCGCCATGATGGCGCTGTAGTCGTCGCGCTTCGCCTCGAAGGCGCGCGCGCGGGCCTCGATACCGTCTCCGGCCGTCACGGCGAAAACGCCCAAATAGTCGGGCGTTCCGGGCGGCGCGACGAAATCCGCCAGCGCCAGATTGGGCCGGTTCCGGCGGCCGCGCTGCATTTGCTGGCGCAGCGTGTGGAAGGTCGCGAGGCGCCGCGAGCGGCCCTCGTCGGCGAACACGGCAATGTCATCGTCGCCGTCGCGGTTCGCGGGCCAGAAGCCGGCAACCGCCCGCGGCCGGGTCCAGCGCTCGGAGACCAGCCGTTTCAGCATCGCCCGTGCATCGGCGTAGAGGCTGCGCGCCGCCTCGCCGACCCCGGAATCGTCAAGAATGTCGGGGAAGCGCCCCGCAAGCTCCCAGGCGGCGAAGAAGGGCTGCCAGTCGATATAGCGCACAAGCTCCGCCAGGTCCCAGTCGTCGAACGCATGAAGGCCCATCGCGGCCGGAACCGGCGGCGCATGGGCGCTCCAGTCGCTCTCCATGCGGTTGGCGCGCGCCTCCCCAAGCGTGGCGCGCGGCCGCCGTCCGCCCGATTTCCCGTGCGACTCGCGCAGGCGGTCGTAGTCGGCCCGGATTTCGCCGGCATAGTCGGCGCGACGATCGGGCGACATCAGCGTGCCGACGACGCTGACGGCGCGGGAGGCATCCGTCACATGCACCAGCGGGCCGCCATAGTTGGGCGCGATGCGCACGGCCGTGTGCGCCTTGCTGGTCGTCGCCCCGCCGATCAGCAGGGGCAGCTCGAAACCCGCGCGCGCCATCTCGGCGGCGACGAAGCACATCTCGTCGAGGCTCGGCGTAATCAGGCCGGAGAGCCCGATAATGTCCACCCCCTCGCGCCTGGCCGTTTCCAGAATGCGGGCGGCGGGCGTCATCACGCCGAGATCGACGATCTCGTAATTGTTGCACTGGAGCACGACGCCGACGATGTTCTTGCCGATATCGTGGACATCGCCCTTGACCGTGGCGAGCAACACCTTGCCGGCGGAGGACGGCCCGGCCCCGGTCTTCTCCGCCTCCAGGAAGGGTGTGAGCCAGGCGACGGCGCGCTTCATCACGCGCGCGCTCTTGACGACCTGCGGCAGGAACATCTTGCCCTCGGCGAACAGGTCGCCGACATGGTTCATGCCCGCCATCAGCGGCCCCTCGATCACCGACAGCGGCCGCCCCAGCGCCAACCGCGCCTCCTCGACATCCTTCTCGATCCAGTCGGCAATGCCCTGCGTCAGCGCATGAGAGAGGCGTTCATCGACCGGCTGGCTGCGCCAGGAGAGGTCGGTGGCGATCTCCTTCGACCGGCCCCGGAAGCTTTCGGCGAGTTCGACCAGGCGCTCGGTCGCGTCGGCGCGGCGGTTGAGCAGCACATCCTCGACCGCCTCGCGCAATTGCTCCGGAATGTCCTCATAGACGGGCAGCCGCCCGGCATTGACGATCGCCATGTCGAGCCCGGCCGGGATCGCGCGATAGAGGAACGCCGCGTGCATGGCCTCGCGCACGGTGTCGTTGCCCCGGAACGCGAAGGACACATTGGAAAGCCCGCCGGAGACCTTGGCGTGGGGCAGGTTCGCCTTGATGCGCCGGGTCGCCTCGAAGAAAGCGACGGCGTAGTCGTTATGCTCCTCGATGCCGGTCGCCACGGCGAAGATATTGGGGTCGAATACGATGTCCTCGGGCGGGAACCCGGCCCCGTCCACCAGCAGGCGGTAGCTGCGCTCGCAGATACGGAATTTGCGCTCCGCGGTCTCGGCCTGGCCCTCCTCGTCGAACGCCATTACCACGGTGGCCGCGCCGTAGCGGCGGATGCGCCGCGCCTGGTCGAGGAACGGCTCCTCGCCCTCCTTCAGGCTGATCGAGTTCACGATCGCCTTGCCCTGGACGCATTTTAGCCCCGCCTCGATGACCGACCATTTCGAGGAGTCGATCATGATCGGCACGCGCGCGATGTCCGGCTCGCCGGCGACCATGTTGAGGAAGACGGTCATGGCGCGCTCGCTGTCGAGCATGCCCTCGTCCATGTTGACGTCGATGACCTGCGCGCCGTTCTCGACCTGCCGGCGGGCCACGTCGAGCGCCGTCTCGTAGTCTTCCGCCTCGATCAGCCGGCGGAAGACCGCCGAGCCGGTGACATTGGTGCGCTCCCCGATATTGATGAAGCGGGCGCTTGCGCGCGCGAACTCTCCGCTCATGCCGCGGCGACGAAGGGTTCGAGCCCGGCGAGGCGCATGCGCCGCTCGATACGGGGCGGCTTGCGCGGGGATACGCCCGCCACCGCGCCGGCAATGGCCGCGATATGCGCGGGCGTGGTGCCGCAGCAGCCGCCGACCAGGTTGACCAGCCCGTCGCGCGCCCAGGCGCCCAGATGACCGGCGGTCGTTTCCGGCGTCTCGTCATAGCCGCCGAAGGCGTTGGGCAGGCCGGCATTGGGATAGGCGGAGATCAGCGTGTCCGCCGCGCGCGCCATGTCGGCGAGGAAGCCGCGCATCTGCTCTGCGCCGAGCGCGCAGTTGAGGCCGACGGCGAAGGGCGCGGCATGGCGCACCGAATACCAGAAGGCTTCCGGCGTCTGGCCCGAGAGTGTGCGCCCGGACAGGTCCACCACCGTGCCCGAGACGATGACCGGCAGGCGGACGCCGCGCGCCTCGAAGGCCTCCTCGACGGCGTGGAGCGCGGCCTTGGCGTTCAGCGTGTCGAACACCGTCTCGACGACCAGCAGGTCCGCCCCGCCGTCGATCAGGCCCCCGGCGGCCTCGCGATAGGCGGCGCGGAGCGTGTCGAAATCGACATTGCGCGCCGCCGGGTCCTCGACGTCGGGAGAGATGGACGCGGTGCGGTTGGTCGGCCCGACGGCGCCCGCGACCCAGCGCGGCCGTCCGTCCCGGCGGCCGTCCACGGCGGCGCGGGCGATCCGGGCCGCCGCCTCGTTGATCTCGCGGGCCAGGCCTTCCATGCCGTAATCGGCAAGCGCGACCCGGGTGGCGTTGAAGCTGTTGGTCTCGAGAATGTCAGCGCCCGCCTCCAGGAAGGCGTCGTGTATGCCGGCGACAGCGTCCGGCTGCGTCAGGTTCAGCAGGTCGTTATTGCCCTTGAGATCATGGCCCCAGTCGGCGAAGCGCGCGCCGCGGAAGTCGGCCTCCTCGAGGCCCAGCCGCTGGATCATGGTCCCCATCGCGCCGTCGAGGACCAGAATGCGTTCCCCCCCCGCCGCCGCCAGCGCCGCCCCGCTGTCTCTCGCCATAACCTACGAACCCGCCTCCGGCCCGCCGGTTCCGGGCCGCAGAGAGGTATAGCCGTTCCGCCGCGCTGCGCAAGCCGCACCGCTCGGGCCGATGCCCGCAGTCCGGAAACATGCTATGCGGGCCGGGTCATGGAATTCGTCGCTGTCCTGGCCGTTGCCGCTGTCTTCCTGCTTCTGCGCGGGCGGCGCTGGCGATGGGCGCCCCGCAAGCAGCGTGCGCCCGGCCGCAGGCGCATGCCGGCGCCGGAGCGCGGCGGCGTCATCGCCGGCAAGGCGTGGGTGACCGACGGCGACGGGATACGGGTGTCCAGACGCGAAATACGCTTCGCCTGCCTGGACGCGCCCGAATGGGACCAATGGGCGAAGCATGGGGACGGCTACTGGTTCAAGCACGGCAAGCGCGTCAAGGGCGCGCTCATTCGTGCGGTCGGCGGCCGGCAAGTCGAGGGAACCGTGGAGGGAACCGACAAATACGGCCGCCTGGTCGGCACGGTGACCTGCGAGGGCAAGGATGTGGGCGAATGGCTCGTCCGCAACGGCCACGCCATCGCCGCTTGCGGAGACCGCTACAAGGACGTCGAGCAGGAAGCGCGCCGCGAAAGGCGCGGCCTCTGGAGCCACGAAGTCGCCTCCGACCTGCGCTACCGACGGCGCAAGCGCATAAAGCGGGGATAGGGAGCGGGCGGGTTCCGGCTATACTGGCGGGGCTTGTTCCCGCGAAGGCGGGGACGTCTTCTAGGGAGGACCGGACCGATGGAGCGCAGCACCGGCAGCATGGGGTCGGAATACCGGAGCTTCCATATCGACCCGGAAGCCCTGCCGCTGTTCAAGGATTTCGACTGGAACAGCCTCGCCCGCCGCGTCTTCATCGACGCCGTCACCGGCCTCGTAGCCCTCATGACGCCCTCCTCGCAGCATGAGGGCTACGCCTGGGGCACGGCAGGCCTCATGGAGGCTGTCGCGAGAAAACTCGGACTGCGGTCCATTCCACTGGGCTCAACGCGCTGGCGCAGACCCGGCGACCCCGGAAACACCGGCGCGGAACCGGACGCCTGCTACTATTTCGGCGAGAAGGCTGAACGCCGCGCCTACGCCCGCCGGGCGGGAGAGGAAGCGCTGGAGGCGTTCGAAGCCGCCACTCCGCCCGACCTCGTCATCGAGGTCGAGCGCAGCCGGACGAACGACAGGAAGCCGGGTTATTACCGCGAGGTCGGCGTTTCCGAGATGTGGCGCATCGACATTACGCGCGTCCGCCGCGAGGTTGCCATGCTCGACCTGCAGGCTCCCGATGGGCCGGCCACGCTTCCGGTCTCCGCCCTGCTCCCTCTCTGCACCCCGGAATTCGTGCTCGAAGCCCTGGAACTGGCGGTAGACGGCCGCATCCGCGACCTCGACGCCCTGATCGACCGGCGGGCGGAAAAAGAGGCGGCGGAAGGCAGGGCCGACGGATAGGGATCGGAGTTCCACGCAACGGCATATGGCGGAGACCGACGACATGGAGCGAATGCGCAGCCAAGCGGTAGTCGCCTGTCAAAGTCGTTCCGGCCAGAAATATGTCATCGGCGCGAGCCAATAGCTTCCTGGGTCCTGCTCCGAATCGTAGCGTTGTGCAGCGAGGTCGGTTGTCCAGCGCTTCTCGAAGCCTTCCCTCTCACATACGGCAGCACCCAGTGCATCGCGTTCATGCTCATTTCTCCAGGAAATGCAAATCCCGGACTTTGCAGCGAAGTCCGGCCCATCCGATCTGGGCGCATGCAGCAGGGCCTTGGGGTGCGATTCGGTAATTCTTGTACCGGGAAACTTCTCTCCGATACGGAAGGCCAACATCGCTCCGCCGACAAGCGCAGCGCCACGCAAGGAAGTCGCCGATTGCACCGTCCCGAACCGGATACCGTATTTCTTCCGGAGTCTTTCGTCGGCCTTTCTCCCGGCCCCCTGCCGAGAAGACCACCACATCGGCGCGTCGATACCGAGGCCCAGCGGCTTGCCCCTGCTGGCTATCCTGAAGACGGCCTCATCGACGGAGGAGACCGTGAGACATTCCACTCCACCGCAAGTGTCGAGGAATGCCATGCCGAACCCGTTCACCCCGCCGGGATCGGCTCCGACCCAGAACCGGGCCTTGGTCATGCGGAATTTCGCCTTGTATTCAGTTTCAGCGGGCGCCGCCGCTCAGCCGCCCGCCTTCCTGCGCGCCTCGTAGAGGTCGATGAGGCGCAGGGCGTCGGCGGCGTCCATGCGGCCGAGGGGGCCGTCGCTGTAGCTCGACGCCTGGACCCGGTTCTCCCCGTCGAGGATGAACTCGGAGGGCTGGACGATGCCGCGCCGGTCTTCCCACCAGGCGCCGATCCGGTCCGCGTCCGCCCGCGTCATGCCCCAGGCGAAGGGGAAGCTCTTGCCGTCGGCCAGTTTGCGGGCCTTGCCCTCATCGTCCACGCTGCCCGCGAGGATGGAGACGCCGCGCGCCTCGAACTCCGGCCACAATTCCTGGAAGCCGTCCAACTGACGGCGGCAATAGGGTCACCAGTGGCCGCGGTAGAACAGCACCACCTTCCACGCGCCCGGCATGTCCGCGGGCACTTCCGCCGGCCCCCGCTCCAGAAGGTTCAGCGAAAACGTCGGGAACGCGGCGCCGATGCCCAGCTTTTCGCCCATGGCGATGCCCCTTCTTGCGTTCGGCAGGACGGCCATCCTGACATGCGGACCGGGACCAGGCAATCGCCGTGACAGCCCCTGCCGCGGCGGCTATCTTCGCGTCGTCGGCAGGGAGAAGGCAAGGCTCATGCGCGTCGCGATAACCGGCGGCGCCGGCTTCATCGGCCGGCGGCTCGCGCTCCGCCTCCTCGAACTCAACGCGCTCACGGACTCCGCGGGCCGGGAGCGGCCGGTCGAGCGCATCGTGCTGTTCGACCGGGCCGCGCCCGACCCGCGCCTGCTGCACGACCCGCGCGTCGAGGCGGTCATCGGCGATATCGGCGATCCGGAGCAGGTGCGCGCGGCCATCGCGCCGGACACGGGCGCGGTGTTCCATCTGGCGGCGGTGGTGAGCGCCGGGGCGGAGGAGGATTTCGACCTCGGCATGACGGTCAACCTCCAGGGCACGATGAATGTGCTGGCCGCCGCCCGGAGCCTGCCGGAGCCGGTACGCCTGGTGTTCGCAAGCTCGGTCGCGGTCTATGGCGGCGCGATGCCGGAGACGATCCCGGACGCGCTGATGCTGAATCCGCAAACATCCTACGGCGCACAGAAGGCCATCGGCGAGCTGCTGGTGCAGGACTATGCGCGCAAGGGCTATGTGGACGGGCGGGCGCTGCGGTTCCCGACCGTCGTGGTGCGGCCCGGCAAGCCGAACAGGGCGGCCTCGACCTGGGCGAGCTCCATCATCCGCGAACCCCTGCAGGGCGAGGAGGCCGTCTGCCCCGTCGCGACGGACCAGGCGATGTATGTGCTCTCGCCGCGCAAGGTCGTGGACGCGGTGCTGAAGGCTGCCGCCATGCCGCCCGAGGCCTGGGGGCCGGCCAGGATGCTGGCGCTTCCCGGCCTTACCGTCACCGTCGGGGAGATGCTGGCGGCGCTGACGGCCGTGGCCGGCGAGCGGGTGGCGGCGCGCGTGCGCTTCGATCCCGACCCGTTCATCCAGGAGATCGTGAACGGCTGGGCCACGCAGTTCGACCCGGCCAGGGGAAAGGCGCTCGGCTTCGAGACCGATGCGGACTTCGAGGAGATCGTGCGCATCTTCATCGAGGACGAGCTCGGCGGGAGCTTCGCGGCATGAGCCGAGCGCTGCATTGCGAAGAATTCGACGCCATCGTCATCGGCGCCGGGATTTCCGGCCTCTACCAGCTTTACCGGCTGCGGGAACTCGGGCTCCGAGTGCGGGTGTTCGAGGCCGGCAGCGATGTCGGCGGCACCTGGTACTGGAACCGTTATCCGGGTGCGCGCTTCGACTCGGAGAGCTACAGCTACGGATTCTCCTTCTCCGAGGAATTGCTGCAGGAATGGGAGTGGAGCGAACATTTCTCGCCCCAGCCGGAAACGCTGCGCTATGTGAATTTCGTCGCCGACAAATTCGACCTGCGCCGCGACATCCGTTTCGACACCCGGATCGTCCGCGCGGCCTGGGACGAGGACGGGCTGGCGTGGGAGGTGGAGGCGGAGGACGGGCGCCGCGCCCGCGCCCGCTGGCTCGTCACCGCGATCGGCCCGCTCTCCGTGCCGCAATTGCCCGACATCGAGGACATGGCGGAGTTTCGCGGCCGCTCCTTCCATACATCCGACTGGCCGCGTGAGCCGCTGGACCTTGCCGGCAAGCGGGTCGGCGTCATCGGCACGGGCGCGACCGCGGTGCAGCTCATTCCGGTGGTCGCCCGGACGGCGGGCCATCTGACCGTGTTCCAGCGCAGCCCGAACTGGTGCGCGCCGCTACACAACGCCCCCATCGACGCCGAAACCCAAGCCCGGATCAAGGCCGGATACGCCGACATCTTCGCCCGCTGCCGGTCCTCGCACGGCGCCTTCATCCACGATGCCGACCGGCGCAAGGCGATGGAGGTTTCGCCCGAAGAACGCGAGGCCTTCTACGAAAAGCTCTACAGCGAGCCCGGATTCGGCATCTGGATGGGCAATTTCCGCGACACCTTCGTGGACGAGGCCGCCAACCGCACGATGTCGGAGTTCGTCGCCCGCAAGATCCGCGAGCGCGTCCAAGACCCGGAGACAGCGGAGAAGCTGGTGCCGAAGGACCACGGCTTCGGCACCCGCCGCGTGCCGCTCGAGACCGGCTATTACGAAACCTACAACCGGGACAATGTCAGCCTCGTCGATCTGAACGAAACGCCCATCGAGCGCATCGCGCCGGCCGGCGTCGTGGCCGGCGGCGAGGAGCACGCCCTGGATATCCTGGTCTATGCGACCGGTTTCGACGCCGTGACCGGAGGCTTCGACCTGATCGACATCCGCGGCCGCGGCGGGCTTTCGCTCAGGGAGAAATGGGCCGACGGGCCGAAGACCTTTCTCGGCCTCCAGATCGCCGGCTTCCCCAACATGTTCACCATCGTCGGGCCGCACAACGCCGCGTCCTTCTGCAACATTCCCCGCTGCAGCGAGCAGAATGTCGAGTGGGTGACGAACTGCATCCGCCATATGCGGGAGCGGGGCGCGAGGCGGATGGAGGCGAGCGAGGCCGCCGAGGCGGAATGGACCCGGCATGTCCATGAGAGCGCCTCGCGGATGCTTTATTCCAAAGTCGACAGCTGGTTCATGGGCGTCAACCCCAACCGGCCCGACAAGAACCGGCGCATCTTCCTGCTCTACGGCGCCGGCGCGCCGCTCTACCGGGAAAAATGCGAGGCCTCGGCGGCGAACGGCTATGAGGGGTTCATGCTGGCGTGAGCGCCCGCCGGCGGGCGGGAGCCGGGCGTTCCGCCCCCGCGCGCGGGCGGCTATAGTGCCGTCCGAGGGCGCAGTTCCGGGAGCGAGGGCCATGGAGCGAAGCATCGGCAGCATGGGGTCGGAATACCGGCGCTTCCATATCGACCCGGAAGCCCTGCCGCTTTTTCGGGACTTCGACTGGAACAGCCTCGCCCGGCGGGTGTTCGTCGATCCCGTCACCGGCCTCATCGCCCTCATGTCACCGTCCTTTTCGCATGAGGTCTATGCCGCCGGCGCAGACAATCTGGTGATCGCGCTGGACCGGAAGTTCGGGATCGGGGCCATCCTGTCGGGCTCGACGCGCTGGCGGCGGCCGGGCGACCCGGAGAACACCGGCGCCGAGCCCGACGCCTGCTACTATCTCGGCGAGAAGGCCGGACGCTGCGTCCGCGCCCGCCGGGCGGGGGACGAGGCGCTTGAGGCGTTCGTCGGGGCCAATCCGCCGGACCTTGTGGTGGAGGTGGAGCGCAGCCGCGGCGACGAGACGAAGCCCCGCTTCTACCGCGAGGCCGGCGTTCCCGAGATGTGGCGCATCGACATCACACGCGCCCGCCGCGACGCCGTCATCCTGGACCTGCAGGCCCCCGACGGTCCGGCGGCGCGCCCCGTTTCGGCCGTGCTGCCGCTCTGCGCTCCGGCATTCGTGCTGGAAGCGCTCGAACTGGCGGTGGACGGGCGCATCCGCGGCCTCGACGCGCTGATCGACCGCGAGGCGGAGGCGCAGGAGCCGCAAGCGCGCGCCGGCGCGCGGGAAGCCGGTTCTGCGCCGTAACGCAGCGCCGCGAAGGCCGCGCATATCCCGATGTAACGAACCGAAGACGGAAGAAAGGGAAACCCGATGAGCGAACTGACGGGTTCGGCGATCCTTGCCAAGGCGCTGCGCAGGCAGGGCTGCGACGAGATGTTTTTCCTGATGGGCGGCCCGATGCTGCTGGCGGAGACGGAATGCGCCAATGAAGGCATCCGCATGGTCGATGTGCGCCACGAGCAGGCGGCGGCGATGATGGCGCACGCTTGGGCGCGGCTGCGCGCCAGGCCGGCGGCCTGCATGGCGGCGTCCGGGCCGGGCGTCACCAACCTGGTCACGGGCCTCTGCAACGCGCTGGTCGATTGCACGCCGGTGGTCGCGGTCGGCGGCTGTTCGCCGGTCGGTCAGTTCGGCAAGGACGTCTTCCAGGAGATCGACCAGATGCGGATCATGGAGGGCTGCGTGAAGTGGTCGGCCCGCGTTTACGATCCGCGCCGCATCCCGGAAATCGTCGATATCGCCTTCCAGCAGGCGATGGCCGGCAAGCCGGGGCCCGTCTATATCGATATGCCGGGCGACGTGCTCTACATGAAGGTGCCGGAGGACGAGATCGACTGGACGACCTCGGGCCGCCCGCTGCTTCGCAGCCGCCCCGCCGGCCAGCAGGACCTGATCGACGAGACCGCCGCGCTCCTCGCCGCTTCCGAGCGCCCAGTGATGGTCTCCGGCTCCGGCATCCTCTGGTCGGAGGCCTCCGAGGCGATGCACCGCTTCGTCGATGCGTCCGGCATTCCCTTCTACACCACGCCGCAGGGCCGCGGCGTCGTGCCGGAGGACCATCCCTGGCACTACGCGACCATGCGCTCGACCGCCTTCCGCGAGGCGGACTGCATCCTGATCCTCGGCACGCGGCTCAACTACATCGTCGGCCACGCCGCCCCGCCGCGCTTCAATGCGGATGCGCGCATCGTGCGGATCGATATCGACCAGACCGAGATCGCGCAGAGCCCGCGGCCGATCGACATCGGCATCGTCGCCGACGCGCGCACCGCGCTGGAGCAGCTCATGGCCGCCATAGACGGCCGGTTCGACGCCGACCGTTTCAGAGCCTGGCGCGGCCGGCTGGCCGAGGGCGAGGCGGAGAAGCGCGCCCGGCCGGGCGGCAACGCCCTGTCGGACGAGGCGCCGATCCACCCGCTGCGGCTCTGCGAGGAGGTCAAGAACTTCATGAACCGCGACGCGGTGCTGGTGGTGGACGGGCAAGAAATCCTGAACTACGGCCGCCAGTCCATGCCGACCTATACGCCGGGCCACAGACTGAACTCCGGCCCCTTCGGCACGATGGGCGTCGGCCTGCCCTACGCCATCGGCGCCAAGGTCGCCAAGCCGGACAAGCAGGTGATCTGCGTGCATGGCGACGGCTCGATGGGCCTCAACGCCATGGAGCTCGAAGCCGCCCAACGCCAGGGCATCCCGGTGCTGGTGGTGGTGAGCTGCAACGGCGGCTGGACGGCCGATCCGGGCCGGGAGAAGATCGGCCGCGACCTCGGCTATGTGCGCTTCGACAGGATCGCCGAGGCGCTCGGCTGCTACGGCGAGCAGGTCGAGGAGCCGGGCGGGATCCGGGCCGCGCTGGAGCGGGGCCAGGCGGAAGTGGACAAGGGCCGCGTCGCCGTCATCAATGTCGTCACCGACTACCGCGCCCGCGCCGGCACGGTGGCGTTCGCGCAGTATTCGACCTGATGGCCGGAGCGGCGCGCGGCGCGCTCCGGGCGATTGCAGCGACGCTGGCCGCGTTCTGCCGCGCCGCCGCCGCCCGGACCGCCGCCCCCGCTGGAGCAACTGTTCGGCGGGCCGTTCGCGCTCACCGACCACAATGGACGGGCGGTCACCGACGCGACCTTCCGGGGCCGCTTCACGCTCCTCTATTTCGGCTACACCTTCTGCCCGGACCTCTGCCCGACCAACCTGCTGACCATGGCGGCGGCGCTGGAGGCGCTGGGGCCGGAAGACGCCGGGCGCGTGCAGCGGCTGTTCGTCACGGTCGATCCCGAACGCAACGACCTGCCGGCGCTCAGGGACTACATGGCGCATTTCGGCCCGCGCTTCCTCGCCCTGCGCGGCACGCCGGCCCAGACCAGCGCCATGCTGAAGGCGTGGCGCATCCACCGCCGCAAGGTGCCGCCGGAGGCCGGGGCGGACGCGGACGAATACCTGGTGGACCATGCGACCCTCACCTTCCTGACGGGGCCGGACGGCCGGTTCCGCACGCTCTTCCCGCACGACACGCCCGCGGACCGAATGGCGGCGACGCTCCGCCGCCATCTCGCCGAAGAGCCGTAGGCCGCCGTCAGAGCGGCTCGCCGCGAACGAGGCGGGGCGGGTCGCCGGCGACGCCCATCGCATGGCGCATGAAGGCGCGCTTCAGGCCCGGCATGCGGCCGACGGCGGCGAGGCCCATTCGCCGGGCGGCCCGGACGGGCGGGATGTCGTTCGAGAACAGACGGTTCAGCCCGTCGGTGACGCCCGCCAACAGAACGCTGTCGGCCCGCTGCCGGCGCTGGTAGTCCTCCAGCACGGCGGGGTCGCCGATGTCGAGGCCGAGGCGGAAGGCGTCGACGACGCACTCGGCCAGCGCCGCGACGCCGCGAATGCCGAGATTAAAGCCCTGCCCGGCGATGGGGTGGATGCCGCAGGCCGCATCGCCCGCGAGCGCCAGCCGCTCGGCGAAGAAGCGCTCGGCCAGCACCAGGCCGACCGGCCAGCAGTGGCGCGGGCCGATGAGCCGGAGTTCGCCCAGGAAATCGCCGAACCGCCAGGCGAGCTCCTGCAGGAAGCGCGCGTCGTCGAGCGCGAGCAGCGCATCGGCAAGGCCGCTCCGTTCCGACCAGACGATGGAGGAGCGGTGTTCGCCGTCCGGGCCGTCGGTCATCGGCAGGATGGCGAACGGCCCGCCCGCGAGAAACCGCTCATGCGCAACATGGCGGTGCGGCTCCTCATGGCCGACCGTGAGCACCAGCGCCTTCTGCCCGTAGGTCCATTCGATGGCTCCGATCCCGGCCTCGCGGCGCAGCGGCGAGCCGCGCCCGTCGGCGGCGACGATGAGCGGCGCTTCCAGAACCTCCCCGCCGGCGAGGAACAGCCGGGCGAGGCCGCCGCCGCGCTCGCTTCTCTCGGCCGCGGCCGGGGCAAGCACGGAGACATTCGGCGTGTCCTTCAGCAGCGCCGCCGCGGCCGCGCGGAGCAGGCGGTTCTCGACGATATAGCCGAACGGCTCGCCGCCGACCTCGCGATGGTCGTAATGCAGGAACACCGGCGCCTCGCCGTCGGTGATGCGGATGTCGGTCATCGGCTCGGCGTCGGGCGCGACCGCGGGCCAGAGGCCGACGCCGCGCAATACCTGCACGGAGGCGTGGGAGATCGCGGTGGTGCGCCCGTCGAACGCCCCGCCCCCCGCCACCGGCGCGCGGTCCACCAGCGCCGCCTCCAGCCCGGCCGAAGCAAAGGCCCGCCCCGCCGCCGCCCCCACCAGCCCGCCGCCGACGACGATGACATCGAACCGGCTCATGGGGCGGCTACTCCGTGGCCTTGCGCCACCGTTCATCCACCGGGCGGACAAGCCCGGCGATGCTGTCCCTGTGCTCCCGCCACCGGGTTTCGTCCAGTCGGCAGAACCACTGCTCGGACACCTTTTCCGTCGGTGGCGGGTTGATCGGCGTTTCCTGTTCGAACCCGACCGCCTCCTCCAAGCTGTTGAAGTCGTCCAGACAGAGGTCGACGACGACTGGGGAAAATATGATGCGCACTTCGCCTCGCCCGGCAATGTCAATCTTGTGCGACGCGAACGCTTTGCCTCTCCCCCCGGGCAAGGTGAGCGGTTTGCCCTTGTAGAAGGTGATAGCCAGCCCCTCCTTGGGGTCTTGCTTGAAGTTGCGCCCAAGAACGGAGAACACGGAGTCTCACCAGTCCCGCATTCCGTATTCATCGAGCTTCCTGTTTATGGCTTCGAGACGGCTGTCGTCCTTCCCCGCAGGCGGAATCTTGGGGGGCGTGCTTTTCGCGGCTTTCGATCCGCCTTGCCAGAAGCAGCCGTTCGCCGCAGCGATACCCAAGAAATGCAAGCAGGTCGATTTCAACGCCCTTCCCCGCCATCCAGCCGGCCATGCGCTGCGCCGACTCATCGGCTCCGAGGCCGACCAGAACGACCCTGACGGGCCTTAGCGACTCCAAGGAGCTCCAATTATCGTTTTTATCGAACCATTCCTCGAAATTCTTGATTTCCACGATTCCCCGACGGGCTGAATTTTCAGCGATGCGCTTCCAGAGTTAAGCATCGTCCAGCGAGTCGGGCCAGGAAGCGTAATCGACCGCCTGCGCCACGGCATCCATCGTCAGGGTCCCCCGCTTCAATTCGAACACCGCAAGCCGGCCTTCCGAATCGATGCCCAGCAGGTCCAAAGGCCCGCTGGCGGTCTGTAGTTGCCGCCCGACCAGTTCGACGGCCCGGCATCAGCATGGCCGGGTTTTCAACGAAGATATCCTCCAGCAGCAGTTCCGCGCTGGCGCGCTCGGCTTTCTCCAGCGGATGAGCGGCTTTAGTCGCCTCGTCCACCTCCCAGATTCCGAAATCGTCCGTCACTACCGTTTCCCACCTCTCGCGGTGCGCCGACTCTGGCCATGTCCACAGCCGGCGGCAAGGCGCACCGGAGATATGCCGCCGTCCATGGTCCGTAACCGGCGCCCCCGGCCTCCAGTGCTCCCTCCGTCGCTTGCGAGGGAGAGCCTGTCCCGGCCCGGCATGGCCTTGCCCGAGGAGACCCCCTGCGAAGTGTCATGAAATGTCGTAACTGTCCAGGATGTTGGCTATTGCCCGGGGCTTGCCTGGTTTTGTTTCAGGCGTATCGGATGTCCTTGATGAAGCTTGCGGGTGGCCCCGTCAGGGTGTTGAGGACATTGCGGCGCTGCTTTTGGGCTGTGGCGATGACGGAGCGCAGGATGGCGAAGTCGTCGGCGTCGCGCCGGGAGCGGAAGCCGCCGGAGATTTTCTGTCGCCGTTTCATCGTGCGCAGGTCGCGCTCGGCCTCATTGTTGGTGAAGGGCGCCTGCGCGTCGGTGAGGAAGCGCAGGGTCTCGTCCCGGCGCGCATGCAGGCGCAAGGCGAGGTTGGGGCCCTTGCGCCGCCTCGGCGTCCCGCACCGGCCGGGCGAGGAGAGCGGCGTCCGGTCCTCATGGCGCTTCATCGCCTCGACAAGCAGCCGGTCGCAGCCGCGCACAATCCGCGCCAGCAACCGCCCCGGAACGGCAATGCCCCGCTCCCGCGCCACACGCGCCACTCGCCGCGCCCGCAGCAGATGACGCGGCAGGCGCCGCGCCCGGTCCTCCTCGTCGCACGCCACAAGCGCCTGCAACTCCCGCAGGCGATGCGCATTGCTCCCCCCCGCCATCGGCCGGTAGCATTGCCAGCGGTCGTGCGCCGCTATCCCGCTCACACCCTCGGGCACGGCCCCGCGCCGCTCGCTCACCCGATACGCCGCCAGCAGCGGGGGGCGCATCGCATGAAGCCACCGCGTGCGACCGCCAGGGCGAAGCCCGGTCTCGTCCGGATGCTTCGCACGCGCCTTGCGGGCCGCCAACTCCTCCATATGCCCGCCCGCAACACGCAGACGCTCCGCCGCCCGCCGGCTCATACTCACCAGGGTCGCCGGCGACACGCGCGCCCCGAACAACACACCCGGCGCCTCCGACAATCGCCGCTCCAGCAGGAACCGACCATGGCCAGGTTGACTCATTTTTCCACAAACCCGTCAACCCATAACCAGATCGCTCATTCTGGGCAGTTACGACAGAACATGACATTTCATGACACTCTGCGAGGGGTCTCCTCCGGCAAGGCCATGCCGGGCCGGGACGTGGGCATGCGGCAGGCTTGCGGGGAGAGGCCGGGCGAGGGGCCGGCGGGCGAAGCCCCGAGTCATACACAACGTCTAGCTGTTTAGGAATTGACTGCACTCCAGATATGGTGTCACCTCGCTAATTCTGCACCAATTCTGTAGTCGACTCGCGTCGAACGAGGAGGAGTTCCGTGCGTTTCCAGCGTCATCACACCGGCGGCTGCGCATCGGCCTATGACGGTGTTGCGTTCGTTCGCAGAAACAGCGAGATCCGCAATCCCGACGGTACGCCCGTGTTCGTTGCCGACGATATTCTGGCGCCGCAGGCATGGTCCCAGGTGGCGGTCGATGTGCTGGCGCAGAAGTATTTCCGCAAGGCCGGCGTGCCGGACCGCACCGAGCCGGTCGCCGAGGACGGTGTGCCCGACTGGCTGCAGCGCCGCCGGCCGGCTGAAGGGGCCGAGTTCGGCGGCGAGCGGGACGTGCGGCAGGTGTTCCACCGGCTCGCCGGCGCCTGGACCTATTGGGGCTGGAAGGGCGGCTATTTTTCGAGCGAGGCGGATGCGCGCGCCTATTACGACGAAATGCGGGCCATGCTCGCCCGGCAGATGGCGGCCCCGAACTCGCCGCAATGGTTCAACACCGGCCTGCACTGGGCCTACGGCCTGGACAGGCCGGCGCAGGGCCATTACTTCGTCGATCCCGCCACAGGCGAGTGCCGCGCCTCCGATTCGGCCTATGAGCGCCCGCAGCCCCATGCCTGCTTTATCCAGTCCGTCACCGACGACCTGGTGAACGAAGGCGGGATCATGGACCTCTGGCAGCGCGAGGCGCGGCTGTTCAAATACGGCTCCGGCACCGGCACCAATTTCTCGAAACTGCGCGGGGAGGGCGAGCCGCTCTCCGGCGACGGGCGCTCCTCCGGGCTGATGAGCTTCCTCAAGATCGGCGACCGCGCGGCCGGCGCCATCAAGTCGGGCGGCACCACAAGACGCGCCGCCAAGATGGTCACGCTCGACATCGACCACCCGGATATCGAGGAATATATCGACTGGAAGGTCGTCGAGGAGCAGAAGGTCGCGGCGCTGGTCGCCGGCTCGAAGGCCTGCGAGAAGCATCTGGGCCGCGTGATCGCCGCCTGCGCGCCCGGCGGGGCCGGCGCCGGCGAGAGCGACGAGGCCGCCCGGTTCGACCCGAGGCGGAACCAGGCGCTCCGCAAGGCGGTGGCGGGCGCGCGGGAAGCCGCGATTCCGGAAAGCTACATCCAGCGGGTGATCCAGTTCGCCCGCCAGGGTTTCACCGCCATCGACTTCCGCACTTACGACACCGACTGGGACAGCGAGGCCTACCGGACCGTCGCCGGCCAGAATTCCAACAATTCGGTGCGGCTGACGGACGAGTTCCTCCGCGCGGTCGGCGACGACGGCGAATGGAAGCTGACGCAGCGCACGGACGGCGCAGTTTCGCGCACCCTCCCGGCGCGCAGCCTCATGGACAGGATCGCCCACGCCGCCTGGGCCTCGGCGGATCCCGGCGTGCAGTTCGACACGACCATCAACGACTGGCACACCTGCCCGGCGGAAGGGCGGATCGACGCCTCGAACCCCTGTTCGGAATACATGTTCCTGGACGATACCGCCTGCAATCTGGCGTCGATCAACCTGATGGCGTTCCGCACCGAGGACGGCGGCTTCGACGTCGAGGGCTTCCGGCACACCGTCAGGCTGTGGACCGTCGCGCTCGAAATCTCGGAATCGATGGCGCAGTTCCCGGCGCGGCGCATCGCCGAGCGGTCCTGGCGCTACCGCCCGCTCGGCCTCGGGTTCGCCAATGTCGGCGGGCTGCTGATGGCGTCCGGCATCGCCTATGACAGCGACGAAGGCCGCGCGACCGCCGGCGCCATCGCCGCGCTGATGACCGGCGTGGCCTATGCCGCATCGGCCGAAATCGCCGGCGAGCTGGGCCCGTTCGAGGGCTACGCCGCCAATGCCGGGGCGATGCTGCGGGTGATCCGCAACCACCGCCGCGCGGCGCATGGCGATGCCGATGGCTATGAGGGGCTGAACACGAAGCCGCAGCCGCTCGACGCCGATGCCTGCCCCTTCGACGGCCTCGCCGAAGCGGCGCGGGAGGCTTGGGACGCGGCTCTGGACGCCGGCGAACGGCATGGCTATCGCAACGCGCAGGCCACCGTCATTGCGCCCACGGGCACGATCGGCCTGGTGATGGACTGCGACACGACCGGCATCGAGCCGGATTTCGCGCTGGTGAAGTTCAAGAAGCTCGCCGGCGGCGGCTATTTCAAGATCATCAACAGCCTGGTGCCGGAGGCGCTGGCCGCGCTCGGCTATGACGAGGACAGGATCGAGGCGATCGAGCGCTACGCCGTCGGCCGGGGCACGCTGAAGGGCGCGCCCGCCATCGGCCATGAGGCACTGGCGGCAAAGGGCTTCACGCCGGCGATGATCGACGCGGTCGAGGCCGCGCTGCCGAGCGCTTTCGATGTCCGCTTCGTCTTCAATCGCTGGACGCTCGGCGAGGAGGCCTGCCGCGAGGCGCTGGGCCTGGACGACGCACAGTTGGAGAGCGGTGACCTGCTGGGCGCGCTCGGCTTCTCCAGGGTGGAGATCGAGGCCGCGAACCTCTGGTGCGGCGGCGCGATGACGGTCGAGGACGCGCCGGAGCTGCGCGACGAGCATCTGGCGGTGTTCGACTGCGCCAATCCCTGCGGCCGGCGCGGCACCCGCCATCTCTCGACCGGGAGCCATATCCGGATGCTGGGCGCGGTGCAGCCCTTCATCTCGGGCGCGATCTCCAAGACTGTGAACATGGCGAACGGCGCCACCGTGCAGGACTGCATCGACGCCTATCTGCTTTCCTGGCGCCTGGGCCTGAAGGCGAACGCGCTTTACCGCGACGGCTCGAAGCTCTCGCAGCCGCTGGCGGCATCCGTGCTCGGCGGCGATCCGGACGAGGAAGTCGCCGGGGAGCCGGCGACGGGGCGCGCCACCGTCCTGGCGGAGCGCATCGTCAAGCGGATAGTCGAACGGCGGATCGAGCGCCGGCGCCTGCCGGACCGCCGCAAGGGCTACACCCAGAAGGCCACGGTCGGCAACCACAAGGTCTATCTGCGCACGGGCGAATACGACGACGGCAAGCTCGGCGAGATCTTCATCGACATGCACAAGGAAGGCGCGGCCTTCCGCAGCCTGATGAACAATTTCGCCATCGGCATCTCCATCGGCCTGCAATACGGCGTGCCGCTGGAGGAATATGTCGAGGCCTTCACATTCACGCGCTTCGAGCCGTCCGGCATAGTGGAGGGCAATGACGCGATCAAGATGTCCACCTCGATCCTGGACTATCTGTTCCGCGAGCTTGCGATCTCCTATCTCGGGCGCAGCGACCTCAGCCACGTAATGGCGGACGACCTGCGCCCGGACAGCCTGGGCGCCGGCGAGAACGAGGCGGCGCTGGCGGAGCGCGAGATGGGCCAGCCGATCCCGACGGCCGCCAGCCGCGGCTTCGTGCGCGACAACCTCTATGTGCTCGCGGGCGGCCGCACCGAAACCGCATCGGCCGGCCAGGAGGCCGTAGAGGCGTCGTTCGTCGCAGCGCCCATACCGGCGGCGGCAGGGGCCGGCTCGCACGATGCCGCGGTCCGCCAGGCGCGGATGCTGGGTTATGAAGGCGACGCCTGCGGCGGCTGCGGCAATTTCACCATGGTCCGCAACGGCACCTGCATGAAGTGCATGACCTGCGGGCAAACGGACGGGTGCAGTTGACGGCCCCCTCGTTACCCCGGATCGGGGTCCGGGGTGACGAGGGGAAGCGGCCGGGGCGACGAAAAGGGCGGGGGACGAGGACACCGCAGGGCCGGCCGGAAAGGACCGGGCGCTACCGCCCCGAGAACACCGGCTTGCGTTTCTCGACGAAGGCCTTGGCGGCTTCGAGGTGGTCGGTGGTGAGGCCGGAGCGGGAGTGGTTGCGGGCTTCCATGTCGAGCGTTTCGGTCAGCGACGCCGTCACTGCGCCGTTGAGGGTCTGCTTCATGTAGGCGAGCGTGATGCGCGGGCCGGCGGCGAGGCTCTCGGCGAGCGCGGCGGTCTCCGCCTCCAGCGCGTCGTCGGCGACGACGCGGTTCAGGATGCCGAGCGCGCAGGCCTCTTCCGCCCCGAGGCGCGCTGCCGTCATGTAGAGCTCCTTCGCCTTCGCCGGGCCGACCAGCCGCGTCAGGAACCAGGAGCCGCCGAAATCTCCCGAAAGCGCCACCTGCGCGAAGGCCGTCGTAATCAACGCCGTCTCGCTGGCGATCCGCATGTCGCAGGCGAGTGCAATCGACAGGCTCGCGCCGGCGGCCGGGCCGCGGATCATGGCGATGACCGGCTTCGGCATTTCGTGGATGATCCGGCTCACCTCCATGCGCCGGCGGAGCGACTGCGTGCGGCCCTCCAGCGTATCGTCCCGGTGCGAGCCGGCGGCCATGCCCTTCACATCCCCGCCGGCGGAAAAGCCTCGCCCTGCGCCCGAGAGCACGACGCATCCGGCCTCCCGGTCCGCCGCGAGGCGCTGCATGGCCGCCAGCAGACCGTCCAGCATGTCGTCGGTCAGCGCATTCAGGCGTTCCGGCCGGTTCAGGGTCAGCCAGGCGACGCCGTTCTCACGGCGCTCGAGCAGGTCTTCGGACATGGGGCTACGCCGCGGCTTGCGGGCGGGCCGCCGCGCCGAATTCCGCGAGCGGCCCGAGTTCCTTTTCCACCATCGGTCGGATGTCGGTCATCAGCTTCTCCATGCTGTCGAGGGCCGCGCGGTGCGAGGAGCCACCGACCTGGAAATGGAACATCACATGCGCCGGGCGGGCTGCGCGGATTTCGGCCGTGAGCCGCTCCGCAATGATCTCGCAGTCGCCGACCAGCAGATTGCCGGCGATCTCTTCCAGCGAAAGTTCGTCCGGCATCGGCGCCTCGGTCATCATCGCCCCGTCCATGACCTCGGCGCGGCGGCGCAAGGCCGAAGCGAGGCGCATCTGGTGCCGGGCGTTATCGACATAGGCCAGCGTCTCGGCGCGGCTTTCCGTCACGCAAAGGAAGCGCTGGAAGCCGATCCGCATCGTCTCCGGGTCGCAACCCTCCGCCCGCCAGGCCCCGGCGATGCGCTCGCGCATCCCGGCCAGGTACTCCGCGCCGAGCCACCGCCCGGTGAACATGGGCGAGTAACCGCGCCGCGCGCAAAGGCGGTGGCCGGCCTCGCCGTCGCCGGCGACCCAAATGTCCGGGCGGCCGTGGACCGGGCGCGCGCTGATATGCGTCTCCGGCATCCGGTAATGCTGGCCCTCATAGCTGAAGGTCTCCTTGTCGAAGGCGAGCTCCAGCATGTCGAGGAACTCCTCCAGCATCGGCCGCGCCACGGCGAGGTCCTGGCCGAAGCGCTCGAATTCGTAGGGCTGGTAGCCGCTGCCGACGCCGAGGACGAGCCGCCCTCCCGAGCTGGCGTCCACCATGCCGATCTCGGCCAGCAGCCGCGCGGGCTGGTAAAGCGGCGCCACCACGACGGCCGGGGCGAGCTTGATATTGCGGGTCTCGCCGGCGCAGCGCGCCGCCATCAAGAGCGGCGAGGGGCAGATGCAGTAGTTGGAGAAATGATGCTCGGCGAACCAGGCGATTTCGAAGCCGAGCCTGTCCGCCTGGCGCACCTGCTCGATATGCTCCTCGAAGACGCGCTGCGGCGGCGTCCCCCGTTCGCGATAGCCCATCAGGCCGAAATAGCCGAAATGCATGGCCGCGCCTCCCCTGTTCCTTCGGCGGAAAGCATAGCAGCCGTCAGACGAGGCGGAAGCGCATGCCCCCGAGCGCGATGACTCCCTCCCCGACCGGCAGTCCCGCCGTCCGCGCACTGGCGAAGGCCGTATCCGCATCCTCCGCCTTGAGGTCGAGCCCCGCCAGGCCCTCGCCACGCCCGTCCGCCGCCTCGACGAAGCGCAGTTCCGCATTGTCGAACGGCATGACCGCAGCGCCCCGGCCGTCGCGCCGGAGCGGAATTTCGGCAATCTCGCTCCAGCGCGTCGCCAGCCGCTCCGGGTCGGGGCTCTGCAGCTCGGCCGCGCGGATCGCGGAGACGATGCCCGTGCGGACATGCGGCGTCCAGTCCGGCCCTGCGGGATGCCAGGGACCGTTCTCCGCCTCGCCGCCCTGCTGGCTGTCGATCTCGAAGAAGGCGCCGCCCGTGTCCCTGGGATGCAGTTGCATTCCCTGGAAATCGCCGTGCTCCAGAGGGTTGGCGATGCGCACCCCGAGTGCGGCGACGCGCCGGCGCCGCGCCTCCAGGTTGGCGCATTGCGTGATGACCATGTAGCCGCCGTCGCCCCCGCGCCGGTCCAGATAACGCCCGGCGGCGGTTCCTGCCTGCGTCGGCGCGACGACCTCCAGGAACTGGCTGCCGACCGGCAGCAGCGCATTCACCAGCCCGTAGGCCGCCACCGCACCGTCCACATGGCAGACCTCCAGCCCGAAGACGCGCTTCAGGTCCGCGACGACCGGCTCCAGATTCTGTGCGACAAGGCAGATCTGCCTGAGACGCAAGCGCATATGCGGCTCCTCCCTGCTCGACGGCCCCACTCTGCCGCGCGCACCCGCCGCCCGGCAAGCGCATTGACTTCATTGCCTCCGCCGCCCGATATATTGCGAATCCGCTTTTCGCTGCACGCCCCCATCCGGGCGAGGAGACAATCGACCCATGCCGACCCCCATGCCCCTGGAGGGCGTCAAGGTCTTCGACGCCACCCAGGGCGTCGCCGGCCCGCACAGCACCATGTTGCTCGCGCAGCATGGCGCGGAGGTGACCAAGCTGGAGCCGCTCGACGGCGACTGGGGGCGCACGCTCGGCAAGACTTACGGAGACCAGTGCGCCCATTCCGTCGTGTTCAACCGCGGCAAGAAATCGCTGGCGATGGACATGAAGAACAAGGCCGCGCGGGAGGTCGCCTTCAGGCTGGCCTCGGAGGCCGATGTCGTGGTCGAGAGCTTCCGCCCCGGCGTGATGGCGCGCTTCGGCATCGGCTACGAGCAGGTGAAGGCCGTCAATCCGGAGGTCATTTACCTCTCGGTCACGGGCTTCGGCCAGCAAGGCCCCTACAACCGCCTTCCGGTGACCGATTCGGTGATCCAGGCGTTTTCGGGGTGGATGTCGATCAATCGCGACACCTCCGGCACGCCGCAACGCATCGGCATGATCGCCATTGACGTGATGACCGGGCTTTACGCCTACCAGGCCATCTCGTCGGCGCTGCTGCGCAAGTTCCGTTTCGGCAAGGGCGCCTATATCGACTGCTCGCTGATGCAATCGGCGGCGGCGTTCCAGTCCGCCAAGGTCATGGAGTACTATCTGGAAGGCGGCGCGCCGCAGGTGCTCTATGTGCCGGTCGGCACGATGCGGACGGCAGACGGCTTCATCAACGTCACCGCCATGCGCGAACACCACTATGTCTCGCTCTGCAAGGTTCTCGGGCGCGGCGATCTTGCCGGCGACCCGCGTTACAGCACCCGCGAGAAGCGTATCGAACGCGAGGTGGAGTTGATGCCGATCGTCCGGGCCGAGTTCCTGAAGCGCACGACAGCCGAGTGGGCCGAGGCGCTGACGGAGGCCGGCGTGATGAACGCGCCGGTCTCGACCTATGACCACTTCCTCGCCGACGAGCATGTCAGGACGGTGGAGAGCGTCTCCTGGATGGAGCATCCCGGTATGCCGGGCGCGCTGCCGCTCTCGAACATTCCGGGCCTGGCGAAGGTCGGCTCCAACGAGGTGCTCGACACGGCCCCGCATATCGGCGAGCACTCGCGCGAAATCCTGTTGCGCGAAGGCTGGACGCCGGCGCAGGTGGAGGAACTCATCGCGGCCGGAGCGGTCGGCGAGATGATGGAAACAAAGGCCGAAGCGGCGGAGTAGAAGATGAAATTGTTGCGTTACGGCCCGAGGGGCCAGGAGAAACCGGGCCTGCTCGACGCAGGCGGCGCCATTCGCGACCTCTCGGGCGCGATTGCCGACCTCACGCCCGAGACGATTTCGCCCGCGGGCCTGGCGCGTCTTGCAGGCCTCGACGCCGCGAGCCTGCCGCAAGTGCCGGGCGCGCCGCGCCTCGGCCTGCCGGTGGCCGGAACGGCCAAGGTGCTTTGCGTCGGCCTCAACTATATCGACCACGCCAACGAGGTAGGAGCGCCGATCCCCAAGGACGCGATCTACTTCCAGAAGCCGGTTACGGCGCTGACGGGGCCGAACGACCCCATCGTCAAGCCGGTCGACTCAACGATGCTCGACTGGGAGGTCGAGCTCGTCGTCGTCATGGGCTCGAAGGCGCAATATATCGGCGAAGGCGAGGTCATGGACCATATCGCCGGTTTCGCGCTGGGCAACGATGTCTCCGAACGCGAGTTCCAGTCGAAGCGGTCCGGCCAGTGGACGAAGGGCAAGAGCCATGACAGCTTCGCGCCCATCGGCCCCTGGCTGGTGACGAAGGACGAGGTCGCCGATGTGCAGAACCTCGACATGTTCCTGAATGTGAACGGCGAGCGAATGCAGACCGGCAATACCGGCAAGATGATCTTCTCGGTGGTCGAAGCGGTGGCCTATGCCAGCCGCTTCATGACCCTGATGCCGGGCGATGTCGTCATGACCGGCACGCCGCCCGGCGTCGGCAGCGGCATGAAACCGCCGCGCTTTCTGGATATCGGCGACGAGGTGCATCTCGGCATAGAGGGCCTCGGCGAAGCCCGGCAGACGGTCGTCTCCTGGGAGGACCGCCCGCAGGATCAGGGCGGGACTCTTTCAGGCTGAAACGGCAATCCGACCGTCTCCCCTTCGACAAGCTCGGGACAGGCTCTCGATACGCGGCTCCGCCGCCACTCGGGATGAGGGAGTTCCCGGAGCCCGCCCCCCGTCCTTTCGCTCACCCTGAGTAGCGCCCGCACCAGCGGGCGCTCAGTCACCCGGCAATTCGCGCCATTCCCGGAAGGAGATGGCGCGGCCCGGGAAGGCGGGACTGGCAAAGGGCCAGGTGTCGGCGATCCAGGCGCGAACGGTGCGATAGAGCTCCTCGTCGAGTCCGCTCGCGAGCGCGTCGGCGCGCACCCACATCATGACCTTGCAGTCGTGGCCGCGCTTGCGGGTAGGCTTGATGTAGACGCAGCCAAGGCAGCGGCCTTCATCGGGCGTCATCACGGTGTAGGCGAAAGAGGCGCGATGCCTGAACTCATGCTGATGCCAGCCGAGATCCGCGAGGTCGTCGTCGATGGTGAGCCCTTCAGGCCATGAACTCCCGCTTTCCGGGCTATAGGTCGCGCGCAGGTGTTCGACGCTCGACATCACGGCATCGTAGTCCTTGATGAGATCGTTGATCGACAGCATCCGCAAGCGGAACCGCGAATGCTCGAGAAAGTCGGGAACGTCGAAGTCTTCGGGGACGAGGCGGTGGCGGTCGTGCATGGTGCGCTCCACTATGCCGTTTTCGTTCGTTTTCGCTAACGACCAGTGTACCAGCATCGGCGGCCCGCCCCCGGCAACCGGGCCGCCGCATTCCGGCGCATCCGGCTGTTGAAGAGCCCGTCCCGCGCCTCGCATAACGGCCGACCGGGGAAGATGGCGGCAAGGCAGGAACCTTCTGTCCAGCCGTCAGGGAGGGATAGCCAAGATCGTCGCGCCCCCTTGCCTCCCAATTCTTCGCTCCCTAATATATAGGTAATGAATTATGAGGAGACGAAGATGGAGGTTGTGCCGGGGCTGGAGGTCGGACACCGTTTCGGCCTGAAGCTTGCGGAACTGTCGCGGCTCTGGCGCCAGGCGCTCGATGCGCGGCTGAAGCCGCTCGGCCTCTCGCAGGCGCGCTGGGCGGCCCTGATCCATCTCAGCGCCTATCCCGAGGGGCTGACGCAGGGCCGCCTCGCGCTCAGGGTCGGCATCAGGGATTCAACCCTCGTGCCGCAGCTCGACGCACTCGCCCGCGACGGCCTGATCGAACGGCGGGACTCGCCCAGCGACCGGCGCGCCAAGACGGTCCGGCTGACACCGGCGGCCCTGCCGCTGCTTGAGGAGATCGACCGGGTCGGACGGGAACTGCGCCAGGAGCTGACGAAGGATATCGACCCGCAGCATCTCGACATCTGCCTCCATGTTTTCAACGCGATACGGAACCGCCTGGAACGGCTGAACGAGGACAGGGACAATGGCCGAAACGCCTGAGAGCGCCGCCGCGCCCCCCCCGCCGGCGCGGCGCGGCGGCGCCATGCGGCGGCTGCGCTATCTTGCGATCGCCGTCATTGCCTGCGCGGCGCTGGCCTACGGCGCGCGCGAGGTGTGGGACCGCTTCACGCATGTCCACGAATACGATGCGCGTATCAAGGCGAACATGGTGACGCTGGCGAGCAAGGTGGACGGGGCCATCGTCGAACTCGCGGTCGATGAAGGCGACCGCGTGGAGAGCGGCCAGGTGCTGGCGCGTCTCGACGACCGCATCCCGAAGCTCAGGGTGCAGGGCATCGAAGCCGAGCTTGCCGGGCTCGAAGCCGAGCGGCGCCGGCTGCTCGTCGAGCACGGCGTTATGGACGCGCAGACCTCGACCAGGATGCGCACCCGCGAGAGCGGCGTCCGCGCAAGCCGGGCGGGACGCTCGGTGCTGCTGGCGGACCTCGACCTTGCGCGCTCCGAACTGCGCCGCGCCAAGGCGCTCTACGAACGCCGGGTGGTTTCGAGGCAGGCGCTCGATCAGGCCAGCTCCAGAGTGGACCGGATCGAGGCCGACCTGCAGAAGGTCGATGCCGAGACCCAGGCCGCCCGCGCCCAGATGGCCGAGGTGGAGGTCGAGCGGCGGCGGCTGGAGGTCATCGATTCCGAGCTCGCCATGCTGGACCACCGCACCGCCCGGCTGCTGGCCGAACTGGACCAGCAGCGGGTCGATGTGGACGACCGGCTGCTGCGCGCGCCCAATGACGGGCTGATCGACCGCATCTTCGTCGAGCAGGGAGAGTTCGTGAACGACGGCCAGCGCATGGTGTTGCTCCACGACCCGGGCGAGCTGTGGATCGAAGCCAATATCAAGGAGACCGAACTCAGCCGGCTCAGGGTCGGCCAGGCGGTGGCCGTTTCCGTGGACGCCTATCCCGACACCGGGTTCAAGGGCACGGTCGAGCGCATCGGCAGCACCACCACGGCCAACTTCGCCCTGCTGCCGACACCCAATCCGAGCGGCAATTTCACCAAGATCACCCAGCGTGTGCCCGTGCGCATCGGGCTGGAGCGCAACGGCATGACGCTCCTGCCGGGCATGATGGTGGAAGTGAACATTGACGTCCGAGACCGTTGAGGTCCTGACGGAGCGCTTCGGCGCGCAATATCGCTGGTGGGCGAGCGGCACGGCGCTGGTCGCCATGATCGCCATGGTGCTCTCGGCGACGAGCGTCACCGTGGCCGTTCCGCATATCATGGGCGCCTTCGGCGTCGGGCAGGACCGCGCGCAATGGGTCGCGACCGGATATTTCGCCGCGATGACGGCCGGCATGCTGCTCAATGCCTGGCTGGTCCGCCATTTCGGGGCGCGGGCGGTGCTTACCGGCACGCTGCTCGCCTTTACCGCCGCCGCCTTCGCGGGAGCGGCTGCGCCCAGCCTCGACATCGTCATTCTCTCCCGCGTCGTCCAGGGCGCCTGCGGCGGGCTGCTGCAACCGCTTTCCATGCAGATCCTGTTCCGCGTGTTTCCGCCCGAGCGGCGCGGCACGGCGATGGGGCTGTTCGGCCTGGGCGTCGTGCTGGCGCCGGCCTTCGGCCCCGCCCTCGGCGGGCTCGCCATCGACGGTTTCGACTGGCGCTGGATCTTCCTGATTCCCCTGCCGGGCGTGGCGGCGGCGCTGCCGCTCGGCCTCGTCTTCATGCCGGAGCGCGAGGCGTTCGGCCCGCGTCCGGCGTTCGACTGGCCGGGTTTCCTGCTGCTGGTCACGGCCATCGTGGCTCTTCTCGACGGTCTCGCCAGCGGCCAGCGCGTCGGCTGGAACTCGGACCGGATCGTCTTCGAACTCGCCCTGGGCGCGGCCGCCACGGCAGGCTTCATTTTCCGCCAGTTGGCGGCAAGGTCGCCCTTGCTCGACCTGACATTGTTCCGCAACGGGCGTTTCGCCTCGGCTTTCGTGGTCGGCTTCATCTTCGGCTTCAGCATGTTCGGGTCGATCTACCTCATCGCCGTCTTCGTGCAGACGGTGCAGGGCTACACGGCGATGCGGGCGGGCCTGCTGATGGTGCCGGCGGGCCTGTTGATGGCGGTCATGTTCCCGGTCTCGGGGCGCCTCAGCGACCTTGTTCCGGCCCACTGGCCGATCATGGCCGGGCTTGCCGTATTCGGCCTCGGCTTCCTGCTCATGTCCACGGCCGATGCCGACACGCCCTTCTGGACCTTCGCGCTTTTCATCATGGTCAACCGCTTCGGGCTCTCCTTTGTCATCCCCTCGCTCAACACCGGCTCGCTGAGGGCGCTGCGCCCGGACCAGTTGCAGCAGGGATCGGGACTGGTGAACTTCACCCGGATGCTCGGCGGCGCCTGCGGCATCAACCTGCTGGTGGTCCTGCTGGAAATGCGCACCGGCGTATTCGCCGAAGCCTTCACGGCAACGCAAACGGCCGCCAACGCCGCCAGCAAGGCGATGCTGGAGGGTGTGAGCCGCCTGGCGGCTTCCGGCGGGCTCGGACCCCAGGAGGCAAGCGCGACTGCAGCCCGGTATCTGGGCGAGGTCATGCTGGCGCAGGCAGAGGCGCAGGCGTTCCAGGACGTGTTCGTGGCGGTCGGCCTGCTCGCGTTCGCCGCGCTGCTGCCGGCCTTCGTCATGGCGCGCGCCGGCTTGCAGGAACCGGCGGCATCGGCGAGGCTGCAATCGGCATGACAGACCGCCTCGTCATCGGCATCAGCGGCGCCTCCGGCGTCGTTTACGGCGTCCGCCTGCTGGAGCTTCTGGCGGCGCGCCCCGTCGAAACCCACCTGGTGATGACCGCGTCCGCCGAGGTCACGCTCGCGCATGAGACCGACCGCAAGCCGGCGGAGGTGAAGGCGCTCGCGGACCGGGTGTACAATCCGCGCGACATTGCCGGCGCCATCGCCTCCGGCTCGTTCCGCACGCGCGGCATGGTGGTTGCGCCCTGCTCGGTCCGGTCGCTCTCCGAAATCGCCTGGGGCACGACGACGAACCTGCTGACCCGCGCCGCGGATGTGACGCTGAAGGAACGCCGCCGGCTGGTGCTGCTCGTGCGCGAGACGCCGCTGCATGCCGGCCATCTGCGCGCCATGGCGGCGGCAAGCGAGAACGGCGCCGTCGTCATGCCGCCGGTCCCGGCCTTCTACGCCCGCCCGCAGAATCTCGGCGAGATGATCGACCACACGCTCGGCCGCGCCCTCGACCTCCTCGACATCGACCTCGGCACGGTGCGTCGCTGGCGCGAACCGGAAGAGGGCTGAGCAAGCCGGACGAGTCGGAGCCGCTTACAAACAAATCGCTTCCCAAAGAAACCAGGCGAACAGGCAGAGGAGCAGAACGCTGAATGAAACGGGCAGAAGTGTTTCGACCGAAGCACAATCGCCGCCCCGTCCCGGGCGCGCGCCGTCTCGCCGATCCGGCATGGGCTTGCTGGAGGAGACCCCTGGCGAAGTGTCATGAAATGTCATGTTTTGTCATGTTCGGGGGCGCGCCGCCGGTCTGGCGGGCGGGGCGTTCGGCGGTCGCATCGGGCATGGGGCGTCGTCTCCCCGGTTTCGTCGCCGCCCGGCTCGGGGGCGACCCTGTTTCGCGCGTATCGTGCGGGCGCGAGGCGGCGGACGCAGCTATCCCGCGAGTTTCGGGCGGATTTTTCAGAAGCGAGAGACGCGGCCTCCGGAAGCCTCGGCTCTCGGGACCATTCTAGCACACTTTCTCCCCGGTCAAGCCCTAAACGAAACAAAAAGTGAATATTCCGGGTCCCCGTTTCGCTGCCCCGGCTCGGAGGCCGGGCCGGGCCGCAGCGCCGGGGCGTTCCATCGCGACCTGCGCCTGGAAAAATCCCGCGAACTGTTGCGCCGGACCGACCTGGCCATCCTTGAAACTGCGATAGTCACGGGCTTCTCCGGCCCTGCCCATTTCGCCGCCGCTTACCGGAAGAAGTTCGGCGAAACACCGTCGCGCCATCGCCTTGAAGCGGCGCATCGGCGTTGATTGCCCAAGGCTGGACCGAACCATTTCTGACCATTTCAAATCGAATAAGAGCCAAAATTATTGAAAGGGCTTATCCCTTTGGGTCCGGTTTGACGAGATATTGAGTTTCCGGTGGTCGTCGGCATCATGTTTGTATAATGTTCCGATATGGCGAGCCGCTGGAAATATGACCGCCCGATGTCCCGCGCCACCTTCGAGGCGCGCTTTCCCGATGCAGCCTCCTGTGCCCGGCCTCTCGCCGCCAGACGCTGGCCCGACGGCTTCGTGTGCCCCGCCTGCGGCCATGACAGGGGCCGGGAACTGAAACGGCGCCGGGCGAGCCGGGAATGTGCGGCCTGCGGGAAGGAGACCCCGGTGACCGCAGGCACGATCGTGCACCGCAGCCCCTTGCCCCTGAAGATCCGGTTCATGGCCGTTCACATCGTGACCAGCCACTCGAATGGTATCTCCGCCCTGCAACTCCAGGCCCGGCTCGGGCTCGGCAGTTACAAGAGTGCCCGGCTCCTGGTGCACAAGCGGCGCCGCGCCATGGTCGATCCGGATCGTAGCTTGCTTGAGGACCCGATCGAGATCGATGAGGCCCCCCTCCCGTTCCGCACCGCAAGAGACCCGGCCACGGGCGGGCAAGGTCGCAGCCCACAAGGCAAGATGCGCATTGCCGGCGCGGTCGAGCTATCGCCCGAGGGCGAGCCATGCCGCATCCGGCTGGCGCCGATCGGGGATTTCTCCGCGCGCCGCCTTCGTGCCTTCGTTGCCGGGACCCCGGCGCCGGGCGCGCGGGTGATGGCCGATGGCTGGAGAGGGTATTGCGGCCTGCCCGACCACGACCGCCAGCCCAGGGTCGTTGGCGCAACGCCCGCCCCTCTCGTGCTGACGTGGATCCATCGTGTGTTCTCGAACCTGAAGCGCGCCGGGCGCTCGGAACCTGCCATGGCCTGCGCCGCGCCCATCTGCGCCGCTACCTCGACGAGGGCGTGTTCCGCTGGAACCGTCGCCGCCACACCGCAACGGCTTTCGACACCCCGCTCGGCATCGGCACGCGCCTGGGACCCGCCGACTGCCGCGACAGCGCCGGACAACACGTCCGATCGCCGCAGGCCGGGCGCCAGCCGCCGCCCGCCCTCCGATCTGCCTCAATCGGGGCCGAATGCCGTCCCGCCAACCTGCATGACAGCGCTCGAAACCAACTTCCCCAAGTCCAAAACTCCCGCAAATCCCCCGGCACGGCCCGAAAACCGCGCCTGGAACGTAGAACGCCGATCAACATATGGGGTGACCGGAAGCAAAGGGATAAGCCATAAAGTGAATATAGCCTGACTCTGGAAAATATATGGTAGAATTAAGACGGGAGGCAAGGAAACGGGAGAGGACGCGGGCGCCGCATGACAAAACATGACATATCATGACATCTTGCAGGGTATCTGCGGGGCCGGCGAAGCGGCCGGCTTGCGAGCCGTTACCGGGAGCGGGCGCATCGGGCTATGTCCGGGGCGGCCTGCCTGAGATGGAGGACTGAAGAGCCCATGCCTTACGCTACGACCGATGACGGGGTGCGCCTGTATTACGAAGAGGCGGGAAAGGGGACGCCGGTCGTCTTCGTGCACGAGTTCGCGGGCGACATGCGATCCTGGGAGCCGCAGATGCGGCAGTTCTCGCACCGCTACCGCGTGCTTGCCTACAATGCCCGCGGCTACCCGCCTTCCGACGCGCCGGAGGATCCGGCCCGCTACGGCCAGACGCGAGCGGCCGACGACATCGCCGCGGTCATGGACGCGGCCGGGATTTACCGGGCGCATGTCTGCGGGCTGTCGATGGGCGGGTTCGCCACGCTGCATTTCGGCTTCCGCCACCCGGCCCGCGCGATCTCCCTGGTCGTGGCCGGCTGCGGCTACGGGGCGGAGCCGGACAGGCGCGCGCAATTCAGGGCCGAGGCCGAGACGACGGCGGCGCTGATCGAGCGGGACGGCATGGACGCCTTCGCCGACATCTATTCGAAGGGGCCGACCCGCGTGCAGTTCGAGAACAAGGACCCGCGCGGCTGGCGCGAGTTCCGCGACCAGCTTGCCGAACATTCGCAGGCGGGAGCGGCCGCCACCATGCGCGGCATCCAGGCGCTCAGGCCCTCGCTCTACGACCTCATGGACAAGATGGCGGCGCTCCGCGTGCCGACCCTGGTGCTGACCGGCGACGAGGACTGGCCCTGCCTCTTACCCGGCGTGCTGATGAAGCAGACCATCCCCTCGGCGGCGCTCTCGGTCATGGTGAATTGCGGCCACACCATCAATATCGAGGACCCGGACGAGTTCAACCGCATTTGCGGCGACTTCTTCGCCCAGGTCGATGCCGGCCGCTGGCCGGAACGCGACCCGCGCGCGGTGACGGACTCGATCCTCGGCGTCGAAGCGAAATAAGGCGCAAGGCCGGCGTTCTCCGCGAGGGATTCATGCCGGAAACGGGCGGAAGGCCTGCGCCCGCTCCGCCGGGAGCCGCGCGGCGCTTCGGGGCGCAAGCGGCGGCCCCAACGGAATATCGCCCGAAGATCGTTCGCTCCCGACAGCATCGCCGCAAGCGAAAGCCCAGATAGCGAGCGCAGCGCACACTGGCGACTCTTGCGGCCACGGCCATCCGGAACAGAACCCGGCGCCTCCCATATCCAGAGACGACCTCAACGACCCCTCATGCCCATCCCCAACCAGATATATCTGCCGTCCTTACGAATCATCCTGCCCGCCTAACCGCGTTCTTCCTTTTCGCGCTATATGCTGCATCCATGCGTTTGGATCGTCTCACCTGGCCCGAGGTCGGGGCCTATCTCGAGCGGGCGGGCGGTATCCTGCTGCCGGTCGGCTCGACGGAACAGCACGGGCCGAACGGGCCGCTCGGCACGGATGCCCTCTGCCCGCAAGCCGTGGCGGAAGCGGCGGCGGAGCGCCTTGGCGTTCTCGTTGCGCCCACGCTCGCGCTCGGCGTCGCGCCCTACCACATGGCCTTTCCGGGCACGATCACGCTCGCGCCGGAGACCTTCCGGGCAGTGCTGCGGGAGACGGTCGGCTCGCTCGCCCGGCACGGCTTCGCCCATGTCCATGTGCTGAACGGGCACGGCGGCAACATCCCCTTCATCCGCGAGGTTCTGAAGGAGCTGGAGGCCCCGCGCTGCAAGCTGCACAACTGGTTCGCCGGGCCCCGTGTGCGCGCGCTTGCGAAGGAGCTTTACGGCAAGGCCGAGGGGATGCACGCCACGCCGTCCGAGATCGCGCTCGCCTGGCACTATGCCCCGGAGACCCGGCGCGAGGACGTGGCCATGACGCCGGAACGCGCCCCCGCCGGCTTCGAGAGGGAACCGGACGCCTTCCGGACCCGGTTTCCGGACGGCCGCATCGGCTCCGACGCCTCGCTCGCCCGCGCCGAGGACGGCGCCAGGCTGCTGGAGGCTGCCGTCGAGGATGCGGTCGAGGACTACCGGGCGTTCACCGCGTAATCGCTCCGTCGGCCGCCAGCGCGGCGATCTCGGCCTCGTCGAAGCCGGCCTCGGCCAGGATTTCGCTCGTCTGCTCGCCGACGGCCGGGGGCTGGCGGCGGAGGCCGAAATCGTGGACGCCGATCTCGACCGGCAGGCGCGGCAGGCGCGTCGCGGGACCGCCTGGAAGCCGCACGTCCAGCAGGCGCCCCTCATGGTTGAGCTGCGGGTCGTCGAACAGGTCCACCGGCTTCGCCACGGGCGAGAAGGGCACCGCGATCTCCTCCAGTATGGCCGTCATCTCCGCGAGCGGGCGCACTTTGACGATGTCCGCAACGCGGGCGGCAAGCCGGTCTCCCTGGACCACGCGGCTCTCATTGGTGGCGTTGAGCGGGTCGGCGAGTTCGTCCGCCCAGCCGAAATGCCCGCACCATGCGCGCCAGTGGTTGTCGCTGGTGATGCCGATGAACACCTGCTCGCCATCGCCGGTCTCGAAGGTCTCGTAGATCGCCCAGGCCCGGGCCCGCGCCGGCATGGGCTGCGGCTCGCGCCCCGCCGCGCTGATTCCGGCCATGTGCTGCGACATGAGGAACGCCGTCGATTCGAACAGCGCCGACTTAACCAACTGCCCCTTGCCCGTCGTCTCGCGTTCCTTCAGGGCGCAGAGGATGGCGATGACCGCATAGCTGCCGCCCATGATGTCGATGATCGAGGTGCCGGCGCGCAGTGGCCGGCCGGGCGGTCCGGTCATGTAGGCGAGGCCTGCCATGAACTGCACCACTTCGTCGAGCGCCGGCCGGTTTTCATACGGGCCCGACAGGAATCCCTTGAGCGAGGCGAAAATCAGCCCCGGATTGATCTCCCGAAGCGTCTTGCAGCCGCAGCCGAGCCGCTCCATGGTGCCGGGCGCGTAGTTCTCGATGACCACATCGGCGCCCACCGCCAGCCGATGGACGACGTCCCGGCCGCGCTCCGACTTGAGATCGACGGCGAGCGAGCGCTTGTTGCGGTTGAACCCGCCGAAGAAGCCGGCGGCGAAGCCCGGCAGGCGGCGGGTCTTGTCGCCATCCGGCGCGGGCTCGACCTTGATGACGTCTGCGCCGAGGTCGGCCAGCACCAGGCCGCAGCTCGGTCCCATGATCGTCTGGCAGAACTCCAGCACCCGGATGCCGGCGAGCGGGAGCGGGGCGTTTTCGGTCATCGGCGGCGCAACCTGTGCCTCAAGGGAAACGAAACCGGGACTATGGGCCATTCGCGCCCCGGCCGCACTCTTGCCATGCCGCTCGACCGGCGCAATGCTGACATGCCCTTCCCGCAAGAGCCCATCCCTCGCCATGTATCTCCTGCCTGTCATCCGCCGATGCGCGTGATCCTTTGCCGCGAGCTCGGCTCGCCCGATATGCTGACCGTCGAGGAGCGGCCCGACCCGGAGCCGGGCATGGGCGAGGTGCTCGTCCGGCAGGAGGCTTGGGGCGTCAACCATGTCGATGCGCTGATGGTGGCCGGCGGCTACCAGCTCAGGCCCGACCTGCCGTTCGTGCCGGGACTGGAAGCCGCCGGCACGGTCGTCGCCACCGGCTTCGGCAGCAATGTCTTCGAACCGGGAGAACGCGTGGTCGTGAGCCACCGGCCGGGAGCCTTCGCCGAACTGGCGGCGGTCACTTTCGACCGCGTGCGCCGCGCACCGCCGGAGCTGGACATGGCGGAGGCCGCCGTATTCCGCTCGGCCTATCACACGGCGCTTCATGCGCTGCTGCAGCGCGGGCGGCTGGCGCCCGGCGAAACCGTGCTGGTGCTGGGCGCGGCCGGCGGTGTCGGCATGGCGGCGGTGCATTGCGCGAAGCGCCTGGGCGCGCAGGTGATCGCCGCGGCGGCGGGCGAGGAGAAATTGGCCGTGCTCCGCAGGCAGGGGGCGGATGTCGTTATCGACTACCGGGCCGGTTTCCGCGCAGCGGTGCTGGCCGCAACCGGCGGCCGCGGCGTCGATGTCGTTTACGACCCCGTAGGGGGCGATGCCTTCGACGAAGCGATGCGCTCGACCGCGTGGGGCGGACGCATCCTGACCATCGGCTTCACGAGCGGCCGCCGGCCGGTCGCCAAGGTCAACCATATCCTCATCAAGGGCATCGAGGTGATCGGCGTGCGCGCGGGCGAGGCGGGACGGCGCAATCCGAACCTGCCGGAAGAGACATGGCGCTACCTGACCCGCTGGGTGGCGGAGGACGGCCTGCGCCCGCATATCGGCCGCCGCATCCGGTTCTCCCGCGCCGGCGAGGCGCTGCAACTGGCGCTCGACCGCAAGGTCGTCGGAAAGACGGTGCTGGTCCCCGACGGCTGATACCAGGGTGCTCAACGCGGGACTCATGTCTTGGGGCGCTCGGTTATGCTCCCCTCCCGCTCGGGGGCTGCCGCAGGCACACATCCCGTTCCGGTCCGCAACCGGCGCCCTCGGCCCGGCATGGCCTTGCTGGACGAGGCCTCCCGGCAGAGTGTCATAAAATGTCATGTTTTGTCGTAACTGCCCAGGATGTTTGCTATTGCCCCGGGGCTTGCCTGGTTTTGTTTCAGGCGTATCGGATGTCCTTGATGAAGCTTCCGGGCGGCCCCATCGGGGTCTTGAGGACATTGCGGCGCTGCTTTTGGGCTGTGGCGATGACGGAGCGCAGGAGGGCGAAGTCGTCGGCGGCGCGCCGGGAGCGGAAGCCGCCGGAGATTTTCTGTCGCCGTTTCATCGTGCGCAGGTCGCGCTCGGCCTCATTGTTGGCGAAGGGCGCCTGCGCGTCGGTGAGAAAGCGCAGGGTCTCGTCCCGGCGCGCCTGCAGGCGCAAGGCGAGGTTGTGGCTCTTGCGCCGCCCCGGCGTCCCGCCCCTGCCGCGTGACGGGAGCGGCGTCCGGTCCTCATGGCGCTTCATCGCCTCGACAAGCAGCCGGTCGCAGCCGCGCACAATCCGCGCCAGCACCCGCCCCGGAACGGCAATGCCCCGCTCCCGCGCCACACGCGCCACTCGCCGCGCCCGCAGCAGATGACGCGGCAGGCGCCGCGCCCGGTCCTCCTCGTCGCACGCCACAAGCGCCTGCAACTCCCGCAGGCGATGCGCATTGCAAAGCGCGTGCTCCACCCCCGCCATCGGCCAACAGCATTGCCAGCGGTCGTGCGCCGCTATCCCGCTCACACCCTCGGGCACAGCCCCGCGCCGCTCGCTCACCCGATACGCCGCCAGCAGCGGGGCGCGCATCGCATGAAGCCACCGCGTGCGACCGCCAAGGCGAAGCCCGGTCTCGTCCGGATACTTCGCACGCGCCTTGCGGGCCGCCATCTCCTCCATATGCCCGGCCGCAGCACGCAAACGCGCCGCCGCCCGACGGCTCATACTCGCCAGGGTCGCCGGCGACACGCGCGCCCCGAACAACACACCCGGCGCCTCCGACAACCGCCGCTCCGGCAGGAACCGACCGTGACGAAGCCACACCGCAACGCCCGAAAGACGCGGACCATACCGAACCGGACCCGATACCCCCTTCGGAAACGACGCCCGCGTCACCTCACCGCAACGCCCGCAGCGGCAGGCATGACCGCTGTGCGCCGTCACTTCCAACCGACGCGGCTCAGGAAGGTCGAATACCCGACGCGCGACCGGACAACCGATCGCAGAAGCCGACCGCAGCCCCGGCATACCGCCGGAACATGCTCCTTCACACGGTCCGGGCTCCCCGTCCGGCAAAGCGTCCGGCCCTCGTGGCCCGCCTGACCGCCCGGCTGCCGGCCCGTCTTGCCCCTCAGGCTCCGGGTTCGACGCTCCGCCGCAGGCTTCTTCAACCCAGCGCTCGATGGAGGCTTGCCGCTATTGCCGCCGTTCAGACCGGGACGGCGCTCCAACTCCCCCGGCCGCTCTGCAACACGCGCAACCCGATCCCGAAGCTGCGCGTTCTCCAACTCAACACGCGCAACCTTCTCCTCCGCAGTCTCCATAACAGACCCCGGATAACCGCTTCCGCAAGAACCGGAACCAACCATGGCCAGGTTGACCCATTTCTCCACGTGTCATGACACTTCGCGGGGGGCGCCAGATTGAGAGGGGGCCTCCCACCCCAGCCCTCCCTCGCAAGCGAAGTAGGGGGAATTGGAGACCGGGCCGCCGGGCCGAGGACAATCCGGAGCCTTTACGCAGCGGCGCCCAGTCCCGTGGGCGGCCCCTTCAGTTCGACAGTGTTGCCGTCCGGGTCGCGGATATAGATCGACGGGCCGGTGCCTTCGGCGCCGTAGCGCGGGAGCGCGGCCTCCGTCTCGATGCCGTGCTCCGCGAGCCAGGCACGAAGCCCGGCCTCGTCGAAGGGCGCAATTCGCAGCGCGAAATGGTCCATGTTGGCGCCCGAGGGCTCCGGGGCGCCTGGCACCAGGTCGATCAGGCTCGCGCCGGCGCGCAACTGCACCAGGCCGATCTCCTCCAGCCGCCGCTCCTCGCGGCAGCCGAGTGCGCCGGTATAGAAGGCCAGCGCCGCGTCCATGTCGCGGACCCGGAGCACGACATGGTCCAGATGCCGGATGCGAAAACTCACGGCGCCACCCTCCCCTCGGTCGATGCTGCGCCCCATATTGGGGCCTGAAGGAGGAGATGTCATGGATGCCGACACCATTCTCGACGCGGCGCTTGCGGTCGCCGCCGAATGCGGCTGGCGGCAGGCCACGCTGTCCGATATTGCGGCGCGCGCGGGATGCAGCCTTGCGGACGTCTATCGGCGCTTCCCGTCGAAAGGCTCGATGGCGAGAGCGGCGATCGCCCGCGTCGATGCGGCCGTGCTGGCGGAGACCGATGCGAACGAGGACCAGCCGTTTCGCGACCGGCTGTTCGACCTGCTGATGCGCCGATATGACGCGCTCAAGCCGCATCGCGCGGCTATCGAGGCGCTTTGGCGGGATTTACCTCGCGACCCGCTTGCCGGCGCGCCGCTGGCGCCGGCGCTCGCCCGGTCCATGGCCTGGATGCTGGAAGCCGCCGGCGCGCCGCCGCGCACGCCCTTCGGCCTGCTGCGGGTGAAGCTGCTCGCCGGAATTCACCTCACCGTGATGCGCGTCTGGCTGCAGGATGAAAGCGAAGACCTCGGCCGAACGATGGCCAGGCTGGACAAGGCGCTGAAGCGGTGGGCGCCCGTTCTGGAGGGCCGGCGCTGCCGGGGAAATTTTTGCAGCGCACAAAAAACCGCTTGACGCTGCATCGCAGCATAGCGATATTGCACTGCGAGACGACGCCTGCGGCCTTCAGCGGCAGCCGGCTCCCGAGACAGGAACGGAGACCGAAAGAGCGATGTACAAGATGCCCTTAGCCGATTTCGATCCGGCCCGGTTCATGGCCGATTTCAGGATTCCGGCATTCGACGCCGAGGGCGCGATGGCGCTGCACCGCAAGAATGTCGAGGCCATGACCGCCGCCGGCCAGACGGCGTTCGAGGGCGCGGGCGCCTTCATGCGCCGCCAGGGCGAACTGGCGCGCGAGGCGGCCGAGGCGTCCGCCGCCAACATGAACCTGTTCTTCGGCGATGCGAGCTTCGAGGACAAGACGGAGCGCAGCGCCGCACTCGCCAAGGGCGCCTGGGAATCGGCGGTCGCCGGGGCCGGCGAACTTGCGGAAATGTCGGCCAGGACCGGCCGCGAGGTGTTCGCCATGTTCGACAAGCGCGTCCGCGACGCCATGGACGAAACGGCGGCGATGGCCGCGCCGGCGGCCAAGCCCGCGGAAACGGCCGCACCGGCCAAATCATAAGGCGCGTTGCTCCTCCCCTTCGCGCCGGGCCGCTCCCGCAAGGCGGGGGCGGCCCTTTTCGGGTCCCGGCGCACGCTCGCAGCAAGACGCCTCCCTCCCCATCGGCTATGGTCGCCGCGCCATGACCAACGATGTCCTGAATTTCCTGTGCGACCTGGTGCGCGAAGCGCGCGCGCAGGGGGCCGACGAAGCCGACGCCGTCGATATCGACAGCCGCTCGCTCGAAGCGACGGTCCGGTTCGGCAAGATCGAGCACATGGAGCGCTCCGAGCTCCGTAAGACCGGCCTGCGGGTGCTCGTCGGACGCCGCCAGGCGGTGGTCGCCACCGCCGACCGGCAGCGGGAGACGGCGGCCGCGCTGGTCGAACGGGTGGTCGCCATGGCGCGCGCCGCGCCCCAAGACCCCCATGCCGGACTGGCGGACCCGGCGCTTCTGGCCTCGGACTGGCCCGACCTGGACCTCTATGACGCGGATGTGCCCGCCTCGGAGGAATTCGTCCGGAAGGCTGCGGAAGCCGAGGCGGCGGCGCTCGATGTGCCGGGGGTCACCAATTCGGAAGGCGCGGGCGCCGGGCGCACCGAAACCCGTGTCGCGCTCGTGTCGAGCAACGGGTTCGCCGGCGGCTACAGGAGGTCCGGATGCGGGCTGTCCGTATCGGTCCTCGCCGGCGAGGGCACGGCGATGGAGAGCGAATACGACTGGTCGCAGGCCGTCCACGCTTGCGACCTCGCGGAGCCGGCGGCGCTCGGCCGGAACGCGGGAGAGCGCGCGGTGCGCCGGCTCGGCCCCGTCAAGCCGGAAACGGCGGTCATGCCGGTGGTCTTCGAGCAGCGCCTTGCGGGCAGGCTCGTCGGCGCGCTCGCCGGGGCCGTCAACGGTGCGGCCGTCGCGCGCGGCACCAGCTTTCTCAAGGAGGCGATGGGCGAAGCGGTGCTGAAGGACGGCATGGCGCTGATCGACGATCCAGGCCGCCGGCGCGGCCCCGGTTCGCGTCCGTTCGACGCCGAAGGCCTGCCCTGCGCGCGCCGCGCCCTGGTCGAGAACGGGGTGCTCCGCTCCTGGCTGCTGGACCTGCGCTCCGCCCGGCAACTTGGCCTGCCGCCGACGGGCAATGCCGCCCGCAGCGCCGGCTCGGCGCCCGGCCCGGCATCGTCCAATCTTTACCTGGAGCCGGGCGGCGCTTCCCCGGAAGAGCTGATCGGCGAGATCGAATCCGGCCTGTTCGTGACCTCGGTCATGGGACCCGGCGTCGATCTGGTCGCCGGGCGTTACAGCCAGGGCGCGGCGGGCTTCGCGATTCGCGCCGGCAGGATCGCCGAGCCGGTGAACGAAATCACGATCGCGGGGGACCTGCGCGACATGCTGCTCGGCATCGACGCCGCCGACGACCTGGTATTCCGGAGCGGCGTCAACGCGCCGACGCTGCGGATCGACGCCATGACCGTGGCCGGGCGCTGAGGCGCGGTCCGGGCCGCGTCCGTCAACTGTCCAGCCGGGGCGCCCAGGGGATGCGGCCGAACTCTATGCCTTCCTCGGCAAGCGCCTTCGCCTCCCGGGGAGTCGTCTCGCCGTAGATCGCATGGCTGTCGGCCTCGCCATAGTGGATGCGCCGCGCCTCCTCCGCGAAACGGGGGCCGACATAGTCGCAGTTTTCCTCGACCTTGCGGCGCAACGCCCGGAGCTCCCGCATCATGGCGGCCCGGCGCTCCGAGGGCCTGTCGGCCGCGCTTCCCGTCCCTTTGGGCGCGACATTGGGCGTCATCAGGCTCTTGCGCGCCGAAGTGTCGCCGCAATGCGGGCACATCACCTTGCCGTCCGCTATCTGCGCGTCGCAGGCGGCGCTGTCGCGGAACCAAGCCTCGAACTCGTGCTCGTTCTTGCAGGTGAGCCGGTAAACGATCATGCTCCCCATATAGTGTCATGAACGGACCGATGCCAGTATCCGACTGGATCGCGCGCTTCGCCGACCTCGTGCCGCCAGCGGCGCCCGTGCTCGACCTGGCCGCCGGCGGCGGGCGCCACACGCGGTTCTTCGCTGCCCGCGGCCATCCCGTGCTCGCCGTGGACAGGGACATCTCCCGCCTGCCGGGCGGCCTTGCCCGGGACCTCGAAGACGGCAGCCCGTGGCCGTTCGCGGACCGGCGTTTCGGCGCGGTCGCGGTCGTCAACTACCTGCACCGCCCGACGCTCGCCACCGCGATTTCCCTGGTCGCGCCGGGCGGCCTGCTGCTTTACGAAACCTTCGCCGAAGGCCAGCAGGCCTTCGGCCGGCCCCGCAATCCGGATTTTCTTCTGCAGCCGGGCGAGCTTCTCCGGGCGGTGCATGGCCGCCTCGTGGTGCTGGCCTATGAGCACGGGCGGACGGACGGGCCGCGGATGGTTCAGCGCATCGCCGCGATGGACCCGGGCCCTGCCGGCCGGCCGGATGCCTCGACCTCCATTTCGACATCGCGGTAAACCTTGGCCGACAGCACCAGGCCGAAGCCGATCTGGAGCGTCAGCATCGCCGTGCCGCCATAGGAAATGAACGGCAGCGGCACGCCGACTACCGGGATCAGGCCGGCCACCATGGCGATATTGGCGAACACAAACAGGAAGAAGGCGAAGGAGACGCCGAAGGCGAGGAGGCGGGCGAAATCGTTCCGCGCCATGAAGCCGATTGCGAAACCGTGACCCAGGACGGCCAGGTAGAGCGCCAGGACGAAGAGCCCGCCGGCGAGCCCGAATTCCTCGGAAATGACCGTGAAGATGAAGTCGGTATGGCTTTCCGGCAGGAAGCCCAGATGGCTCTGCGTGCCCTCGAGATAGCCCTTGCCGAACCCGCCTCCCGAGCCGATGCCGATTTTCGACTGGAAGCCGTGATAGCCTGCGCCGGTGAGATCGCGTTCGGGATCGAGGAAGGTGAGCACCCGGTCGCGCTGATAGTCCTTCAGCGTGTACCAGACCGCCGGCACAAGCGCCGCGGCGCCGGCGCCGAAGACCGCGAACACCCGCAAGGAGATTCCGCCCAGAAAGAGCAGCGCCGCCCCGCCGGCTGCGATCATCGAGGCCGTGCCGAGATCCGGCTGCCGCGCCACCAGCAGCGCCGGGGCCGCAATCAGCCCGAGCGCCAGCAGCAGCATGGGCCAGCGGTTGACCTCCCGTTCGTCGAGAGCGTGGAAATGGCGGGCCAGCGCCAGCACCAGCGCGATCTTCATGATCTCGGACGGCTGGACCGACAGCGGGCCGATTTTCAGCCAGCGTTGGGCGCCCATGCCGACATCGCCCACGAACTCCACGCCGATGACGAGCAGGAGGGAGACAGCGTAGATCGGATAGGCGCAGCGCAGCCAGAACCGGATATCGACCAGCGCTACGGCCAGCATGAGCGCGAGGCCGGCGGCGAAACGCAAGGCGTGCGGGCCGGCCCACGGCCGGACATGGCCGCCCGCGGCCGAGTAGAGCATGGCGAAGCCGACGGCCGCGGTGAGGGCCAGCAGGACGACCAGCGCCCAATCGACCCGCAGCAGCAGGCCGCCGATTCCGAGGCCCGGACGGCGCAGCTCCCAAGCCTTCACGACGCGAGGATTCCCGATTTCTGGGCGGCCAGCAGCAGGTCGCGCGCGAGCGGCGCGGCCGCCTTCGACCCGCTGCCGCCATGCTCCACCACGACCGCGGCGGCGTAGCGCGGGCGCTCCAGGGGGGCGTAGCCGACAAAGAGCGCGTGGTCGCGCTGCTCCCGCGGCAACTCCTCGTTCTTGCGCACGCCGAGCCGGCGTTCGAGTCTCGATATGCGCCGCACCTGCGAGGTGCCGGTCTTGCCCGCCATCTCGAGCCCGGCCTCTTCGATACGGGCTTTCCAGGCGGTCCCCCCCCGCGATCCCGTGACGGCAGCCAGACCGCGGCGCACGATCGCCAGATGCCTCCCGTCGATTTCGAGCTCCGGGGCGGCCCCGCCGCCGAGCAGCCTGGGGAGGACCGCGCGCCCGTCATTGGCGAGCCGCGCGGTCATCACCGCCAACTGCATCGGCGTTGCCAGCACATAGCCCTGGCCGATGCCTGCGATCAACGTCTCTCCGATCCGCCAGGATTCGTTGCGCGCCTTCCGCTTCCAGGCCTTGGTGGGGATGAGCCCGCCGCGCTCGCCCGGAAGCTCGACGCCGGTCGGCTCTCCGAACCCGAGCCTTCTCGCCATTGCCGCGATGCGGTCGATGCCGGTGCGCTGGGCAATCTCGTAGAAATAGATATCGCAGGACTGCTGAAGCGCCTTGAAGAGGTCCACATGTCCATGTCCGCCGCGGCGCCAGCAGTGAAACCGCCCGGTGCCGAGCTTGTGGACGCCGTTGCAGAAGAAGCGCCCGTCCGGCGATACGGCCCCCGCTTCCAGCGCCGCGAGCGCGACCGCAATCTTGAAGGTCGATCCCGGCGCATACTGGCCCGACACGGCGCGGTTGCTGAGCGGATGCAGAGGATCGGAGGCGAGGGCCTGCCACGCCCGCTTGTCCGGGAAGCCGTCATGGAACGCGCCGGGGTCGAAGCTGGGCGACGACACCGTGGCCAGCAGGCCGCCGGTTCGGACATCCATCAGCACGGCGGCGCCGGTTTTCTCGCCGAACAGTCCGGCGGCGAACGTCTGGAGGTCGGCGTCGAGGGCGAGGCGGAGTGTTTCGCCGGGTCGGCCTTCCCGCCTTCCCAGTTCCCGGCGCTGGCGGCCGGTGGAGGCGACCTCCACGACACGCGCGCCGGCGACGCCCCGCAACGCTTCGTCCCGGGTGCGTTCGACGCCCGTCTTGCCGATGCGGAAATCGGGCATCCGCAGCAGGGGGGCGGCGTCGAACCGCTCGCGGTCCTTCCGCGAGACGCGCCCGACATAGCCGACGGCGTGGGCGGCGGCGGCGCCCAGCGGATAGATCCGGCGCTGCGCCGCGACCGTGTAGATGCCCTCGCGCTCGGCCGTCGCCAGCGAGAGCCGGGCCATTTCCTCCCACGAGATGTCGTTCAGCACCACCACCGGCTCGAAGGCGGGCTGCTTCAGCGCCGTCCGCCGGACCCGTTCGCGCGTCGCCGGGTCGAGCGCCGCCACGCGGGCGACGGCGTCCAGCGCCGCATCGAGCGGGCCGGCCGCTTCCGGAACCAGCAGCAGGCGGTAGGTCTCCCGATTGCGGGCCAGCGGCCGGCCGCGGCGGTCGAGAATCTCGCCCCGCTCTGGCGCGAGCAGGCGCTTCGCGGTGCGGTTGTCCTCGGCGCGGCGCGAATAGCGTTCGCCTTCGAGCACCTGCAACTGCACGAGGCGGCCCGCCAGCAGCCCCATCAGGGCGAGCTGGACGCCGCCGAGAAGGAGGGCGCGGCGGCGGGCCGATTGGACCCGGTTGCGGACGCCCGCCATCAGCCGCTCCTCTTCAATGCCGCTGTATCCAGGACCGCCAGCGCCCCCGCCACGGCCGGATAGACCAGCACGGTCAGCAGGAGCACGACGGCAGGCGCGCCGACCGGCAGCGCAGCGCCGTAGTAGAAGGACGCGCCGGCCCAGGCGATGGCGCTGGCCGCGAACGCCACGACGGCGAACACGGCCCAGCCGGCGGCGAATGGCTGCCCGACCGACAGGAAGCGCTGGCTGCGCGCCGCGCCGAGCACGAACAGATAGACGAGCGCCATGAGGCCGAACGGCGCGTCCGCCACGCTGTCATGCGCGAGGCCGACGGCGAAGACGAACGGCGCCGGCACAAGGTCCGGACGCCTGCCGGCCCAGTAGTGGACCGCCGCGACGGCCAGCGCCGGCGTGGCGCGGTCGCCGATCCAGGGCGCCAGCGAGATAAGCAGAAGCACGACAATGCTTGCGGCCGGAACCGCCGCACACGCCGCCCGGTCGAGATGCGCCAGCACTTATTCCTCCGCCAGCGCAACGACATCGGGCGCGCCCCGGTCGATGACCCGAACGAACTCCAGCCGCGTCCAGTCCACATGCGGCACGATTTCCACCCCGCCGGCAGATTTCACCGCAGCGCCGACATCGCCTACGGGCAGGCCGGGAGGAAACACACCCCCGCGGCCGGACGTGACGACGATATCCCCGGGCGCCAGAGCGGCGTTCCGGGGCAGGAAGCGCAGATGGGGGCGGGCGCCGTTGTCGCCGACGAGAATGGCGTGAACCCGGTCCGGGCCCGCCAGCACCGGGACATGCGAGCGGCGGTCGGTAATCAACAGTACGCGCGCACTGCGGACTCCCGCAGACATGACCCGTCCGACCAGCCCGTCGCCGGAGACCGCCGCCTGGTCCGGGCGAACGCCCTGGCGGCTGCCGGCATCGATCAGCAGGCTGCGCGCATAGGGGCCGCCGGTGTCGGCGATTGCGCGCGCGGCGACCGTGCGGACTTCTTCGCCGGGGTCGAAGCGCAGCAGCCGGCGCAATTCGCGGTTCTGGCCGTCCAGCCGCCTTGCGAGCGCCTGCCACTGGCGCAGGCGGGCGTTTTCGGCCCGGAGGCCGGAATTCTCCTCGGTCAGCGCCGCAACGCGGCCAATATTGCTGCCGATGTCGCGCGCGGCCCGCACGGGCACGGTCACCGCGTGCAGAACCGGGGCCAGCAGGTCTCCGACGGCGCTCTTCGCCCAGTCGAAGACATAGACTTCCGCCTTGCCGATGACGAGCGCGCCCAGGGAGACGGTGACCAGCAGGGCGAACACGGCGCGGCGCAGGGTCGCCTGGACCGGCGTTTCGGCCTTGACCTCCGGCCCTGCGCGTTGCTCCTGCAATAAGGCGGCTCCCCTAACCGATCAGGACTCGCTCCAGCGCTCCCATATGCTCGAGGCAGCGCCCCGTGCCGAGCGCAACGCAGAACAGCGGCTCCTCGGCCACCGAGACCGGCAGGTCGGTCGCATTGCGGATCTCCCTGTCGATATTGGCAAGCAGTCCGCCGCCGCCGGTCAGCACAATGCCGCGATCGACGATATCGGCGGCGAGTTCGGGCGCCGCGTTCTCCAGCGCGGCCTTCACCGCCTCGACGATCTGCGCCACCGGGTCGGCCAGCGCCTCTGCGATCTGGCTTTCGGTAATCAGGATTTCCTTAGGCGCGCCGTTCAGCAGGTCGCGGCCCTTAATCGGCATCTGCCGTTCCTCGGGGCCTGTCGGCATCATGGCGGAGCCGAGCTCCTTCTTGATTCCCTCCGCCGAAGCCTCGCCGATCAGCAGGTTATGGTGGCGGCGGATATAGGCGATGATCGCGTCGTCCATCTTGTCGCCGCCAGTGCGCACGGAACTCGCAAACGCGATGTCGCCGAGCGAGAGCACGGCCACCTCCGTGGTGCCGCCGCCGATATCGACGACCATCGAACCCGTCGGCTCCGTGACCGGGAGCCCGGCGCCGATGGCCGCCGCCATCGGCTCCTCGATCAGGAACACCCGCCTCGCCCCGGCGCTTTCCGCCGATTCCTGGATCGCCCGGCGCTCGACGGCGGTCGATCCGAAGGGCACGCAGATCACGATCTGCGGACTCGCGAAGCCGCGCCGGTTATGCACCTGCCGGATGAAGTGCTTGATCATTTCCTCGGCGACTTCGAAATCGGCGATGACGCCGTCGCGAAGCGGCCGGATGGTTTCGATCGACCCCGGCGTGCGGCCCAACATCTGCTTCGCCTGGTCGCCGACGGCGATCACCTTCTTGCGGCCCTTGAACTGGCCGATCGCGACCACCGACGGCTGGTCGAGCACGATGCCGCGCCCCTCGACATAGACCAGCGTGTTCGCGGTGCCGAGATCGATGGCCATATTGGCCGAAAACAGGCCGAGCAGGCGGGACAGCATGGAAGCGATGCGCCATATCCACGGGAGGTCGAGAACAGGATGCACTATATAGGGCAAAATCGCCCGATGCGACAGCCATGGCGGGCGGAGCAACACAAACCGGAGAAACCCGCAATGCCGCCGGATGCGCGCCTGCCGTTGAATTTCCGCACCGCCCGGCCCGCGCCTGCCGGGAACGCCCATGGCTGACATCGTCGTGATCGGCGCCGGCATGGCCGGGGCGTCCGCCGCGCATTTCCTCGCCCGGCATTTCGACGTGCTGCTGCTGGAGCGCGAGGACCAGGCGGGCTACCACACCACCGGCCGTTCGGCGGCGCTCTATACCCAGGCCTACGGCAATGCCGCGGTCCGGGCGCTGACGGTCGCCTCGAAGCCGTTTTTCGACGAGCCCCCGGAGGGCTTCCCGGAAGTGCCGCTGCTGACGCCCCGCGGCCTGGTCCTGTTCGGGCGCGCCGACCAGTCGGACTCGCTGGAAGGCGCCTTCCGCGAGGGCCGGCGGTTCGTCCCGGAAATCCGGATGCTGGACAGCGAAGGCGTCTGCCGGCTGATACCCGCGCTCCGCCCGGATTATGTGGCCGGCGGCGTCTTCGAGCCGGAGGCCTCCGATATCGACATTCATGCCCTGCACCGGGGCTTCCTGCGCGGCCTGCCGCTCAGGCGCAATGCCGAGGTCGAGCGCCTCGAACGCACCGGAAGCGGCTGGCGGGCGGCGCTCCGGGGCGGGGAGGAGGTCGAGGCGCGCATGGTGGTGAACGCCGCCGGCGCCTGGGCGGACGAGATCGCGGCGCTGGCCGGCGCGGTCCCTATAGGCTTGGCGCCGAAGCGGCGGACCGCCTTCACCTTCGCGGCGGAAACCGGGGAATGGCCGATGGCGGTCGATGTCGACGAGCAGTTCTATTTCAAGCCGGAATCGGGCCGCGTGCTGGGCTCGCTCGCCGACGAGACGCCCTCGCCGCCCTGCGATGCGCAGCCGGAGGAGATCGACGTGGCGATGGCGGTGGACCGCATCGAGCGCGCGACGACGTTCCGGATTCGCCGGATCGAGCGGCGCTGGGCGGGGCTGCGCAGCTTCGTCGCCGACAAGACGCTCGTGGCCGGTTTCGACGCCGATATCCCCGGTTTCTTCTGGTGCGCGGGGCAGGGCGGCTACGGCATCCAGACCGCGCCGGCCATGGGCCAGGCGGTCGCCGCGCTCGTGGCGGGGGAGGGCCTGCCGCAAGAGCTCCGCGACCTCGGCCTCGACGAGGCGGCGCTCGGACCGGCGCGCCTCCGCGGAGGCGCGTCGTGACCATCGAGGCCGTGTTGTGGGATTTCGGCGGCGTGGTGACCGAGAGCCCGTTCGACGCCTTCGCCCGCTATGAGCGCGCCAACGGCCTGCCGGAAGGCGCGGTCCGGCGCATCAACAGCCGCAATCCGGACGGCAACGCCTGGGCGCTGTTCGAGCGCAGCGAGATCGACCGGGGCGGGTTCCGCCGGCTTTTCGAGGCCGAGGCGGCGGCGCTCGGCTACAGGCTGGACGCCGGCGAAATCCTCGACCTCGTCCAGGGCCCGGTGCGGCCCGGCATGGTGGCGGCGCTCCGGGCGGTCGCCGCCCGCTACCGGACCGCCTGCCTCACCAACAATATGCGCGCGCCGGACGCGGACAGCCCCCGCGCCCGCGAGATCGCCGACGCGATGGCGCTGTTCGATGCGGTGGTGGAGTCGCGCGAGGCCGGGGTCCGCAAGCCGGAGCCGGCCTTCTACCGCCTCGCCTGCGAGCGGCTGGGCGTGGAGCCGCAGGCCTGCGTCTTCCTCGACGATCTCGGCATCAACCTGAAGCCCGCCCGCGCCATGGGCATGGCGACGATCAGGGTCGAGACCGAAGCGCAGGCGCTGGCCGAACTGGAAGCCGCCCTCGGCCATCCGCTGTTCTGAGGGGACGGCGGGCGCCGACCGGACAATTGCGGTCTCGCCGCGCGGCGGGCAGACTTTCGGCTTCCGGTCGTTCGCACGACCGGCAAGCAAAGCAGGGAGGAGGCGATGTCGAGAATAGCTGTAACCGATGCGCAAGTGTGGGACGGCGAAGCCGCCGGCCCGGTCCCCGCGACCGTCGTGGTGGAGGGCAACCGCATCGCCGCGGTGGCGCCCGCCGGCGAACCGGTCGGCGACCTGCCGGACGAGCGGATCGACGGCGCGGGAATGACCCTGATGCCCGGCATGGTCGAAGGCCACTGCCACCCGAGCTTCACCGGGATCATGGCTCCGCCGGATCTGGGCCGGATCGGCCCCGAGCGCCACATGCTGCTGACCGCGAGGAACCTGCGCCTGCTGCTGGAGCACGGTTTCACCTCGATCTTCGAGGCGGCCTCGGCCAAGCCGCTTCTCGGCGTCAATGCGCGCGACGCCATCGAGGAGGGACTTCTGGCCGGCCCTCGCATGCGCGCCGGCTCGCCCGAAATCACGACCACGGCCGGGCTCGGCGACGAGCGCAAGCGGCATATCCACCAGGAGAGCTTCGGCCTTGTCGCCGACGGGCCGGAGGAGATGCGCAAGGTCGCCCGGGAATGCGTCCGCGACGGCGTCGATCAACTGAAGATCAACCTCTCCGGCGACGATTTCGTGGTCTTCGCCAAGGGCGAGGTCACGCCGACGAACGATGACGAAGTGGCCGCTCTGGTCGGGGTCGCGCGCGATTTCGGCAAGACGGTGGCGTGCCATGCGCGCTCGTCGAAGAGCGTGATGCTCGCGGTCAGGCACGGCATCGAGTGCATCTACCACTGCGACTATGCCAACGAGGAGGCGCTCGACGCGCTGGAGAGCGTCAAGGACACGGCGTTCGTCGGCCCGGCCTTCGGTCTGGTGCACAACTGCACCCGGGAAGGCGAGGCTTACGGCATGGACCGCGAGACCGCCCGGTCCCTCGGCCTTTTCCGCATGTTCGACCTGACCTGCGAGACCTATCGCGAGATTCGCAAACGCGGCATCCGGGTGGTGGTCGGCGGCGATTACGGCTTCGCCATGACCCCGATGGGCCAGAACGCGCGGGATATCGAGCATTTCGTCCGCTATTTCGGCTATTCGCCGGTCGAGGCGCTGCGCTGCGCCACGGTCGTCGGCGCAGAGTTGATGGGCATGGCGGGCCAGCTCGGCCGGGTGAAGGAAGGCTACCTCGCCGACCTGTTGCTGGTGCGCGGCGACCCGACGAAGGATGTCTCCCTGGTTCAGGACCGCGGCAATCTCGCCATGATCATGAAGGACGGCGTGCTCTACAAGGACCCGCGCCCGGGCGCCGCGCCCATGGACGACTATCTGGTCCAGGCCGCCGAATAGCCGGCGACGGTATCCAGCGGGGACTTTCCCGGAGTAGACTCCGGAGCCGGAAGAGGCTGTCCGACGGGAGGAACCGCCATGGCGTCGATTACCCTGCTCAACGCCGCGTTCGGCGCGGAGATTCGCGGCGTCGATCTGGGCGCCGGGGCCGACGAGGCGCTCATGCGCCTGCTGACCGGCGCGCTCTACGAGCACCGCGTCATCGTCATCCGGGACCAGACGCTCGACAAGAGGGGCTATCTGCGCTTCGGCCGGCAATGGGGCGCGCCCATCCCCCATGTGCTCGACCATATGCGCATGCCCGGCTATCCCGAGCTGCTGACGGTCGGCAACACCGAGAAGCGCGACGAGGACCCGAAGATCCGCAACGGCGCCGCGCTCTGGCATACCGACCAGTCCTACGAGAAGACGCCGGCGAGCGCGACCATGCTCTACTCCATCATCGCGCCGGAGCGGGGCGGCGAAACGCAGTTCTGCGACATGGCCGCGGCCTACGACCATCTCGACGAAGCGATGAAGCGGCGGATCGACGGACTTGAGGTTGCGCACAAATACGGGCGCGGCAAGCGGCGCCGGGGCGAGCCGCCGGCGAACCCGATTATCGACGACGACCAGGACCGGCGCGTGCCGCCGGTCCATCACCCGCTGGTCATGCGCCATCCGGTGACGGGCCGCAGGGCGCTCTATGCGCTCGGCCACGGCGCCTACGCCATCCGGGGCATGGCCGACAATGAGGCCGAAGCGCTGCTCGACGAGCTCAAGGACCACGCGCTGCAGGAGCGGCACATCTACCGCCACAAATACGCTGTCGGCGACCTGGCGGTCTGGGACACGCTGCAGACCATGCACGCCGCCACCCCCATCGGCGCCGCCACCTCGAAGGCGGATTCGCGACTGCTCTGGCGCATCAGCGTACGCGGCCGGCCCGCCGTCGACGCAGCGGCGGCCTGAATAGGAACGAACGCCATGCCCGCATCCCCGCTCGAAGGCGGCTGCCTCTGCGGCCGGATCCGCTACCGGATCGACGCCCCGCCGCTCTGGACCGGATACTGCCACTGCACCAGTTGCCGGCGCAGCACCGGCGCGCCGGTCACCATGTTCGTCGGCGCGGCTGCGGACTCCGTGACCTTCACCAGGGGCGGGCGGGCCATGTTCGCCTCCTCGCCCGGCGTCGAGCGCGGCTTCTGCGCGGCCTGCGGCACTCCGCTCACCTATGAGTCGGACCGGTTCCCCGGCGAAACCCACTTCTACATCAGCACCCTCGACGACCCGCAGACCCTGAAACCCACCTTCCACGTCTTCTACAAGGAACGCCTGCGCTGGCTCGAAATCGCCGACGACCTGCCCCGCCATGCGACGGTGACCGGGAGGGTTGACGGAGAGTAGCCCGCAGGCGCTCAAGGGCCCCCTCGGCATGTCATGAAATGTCATGTTTTGTCATGGTCCCCATGCGCGAAGGTCATGTTCTGCGGTTTGATCGGGCATGGCGCCCGGTGTCGATCCCGGGATATTTCGCCAGCGTCTTTCGCCCTTGCGTCTCGGGCATGGGCCCCTCCTTCCTGCTCCCGTTTCGTTTCGTTCCCCCGCCGCCGGCGCGGAAGACGAAACGGCCTCCGGATGCCGCCCCCGCCCGGCTCAATATGGCCACGATCTTTCCGATGTCAAGTTGATATAGGAATTATTACAGTAAATTAACGAACAACGCGCTTCTTCCGAGCTTGCCGCCAAGCGAACAGAATCGCTCCTGCATCCGGTCCGCCGCCCGGACCCCGATACGGGGGCTCGTCCCGAGCCGAAAATGTGCTTCCCCTCAGCCCAGCAGCCCGCGCCCGGCGAGGTTGGCCATCAAGGCGCGGGCGCCGAAGGTCCAGCGGGGCGCGCGGTCGGTGGTGGTGACGCGGTTCGTGAGCGCGCCGAGGCGGGGGCTGGAGATCGACACCAGGTCGCCCGCCTTGTGGGTGAAGCCCTGGCCCGGCGCGTCCCGGTCCTGGATCGGGGCGAACATGGTGCCGGTGAACAGCGCCAGCCCGTCTGGATAGTCGTGCGCCGCGCCGATGGTCTGCGCCGCCAGGTCCTCGATGTCCCGGCTGATCTCCGTCATCGAACTCGCCCCCTCGAGCGTGAACCCGTCCCCGCCGGCCACATGCAGCGCGATCTCCGCCCGGCGCATGTCGTCCAGGCCGAACTTCCCGTCCACGAAGCGGATGAAGGGGCCGAGCGCGGTCGAGGCGTTGTTGTCCTTCGCCTGCCCCAGCAGCAGGGCGCTGCGCCCCTCGATATCGCGGAGGTTGACGTCGTTGCCGAGCGTCGCGCCGACGATCCGGCCCGACGGCGCGACGACCAGCACGAGTTCCGGCTCGGGATTGTTCCAGACCGAATCCGGGCGCACGCCGATCTCCATGCCGGTCCCGACCGCGGACATCGGCTGCGCCTTGGTGAAGACTTCCGCATCCGGCCCGATGCCGACCTCCAGATAGGCCGACCAGAGCCCGCGCGCGACCAGCGCCTGCTTGAGCCGCGCCGCCTCGGGCGAACCGGGCGCAACGCTCGCCAGGTCCGCGCCGATCTCCTTCGCCAGCACCTGCCGGATACCCTCGGCCGCGGCGGGCTCGCCCCGCGCCTGCTCCTCGATCGCGCGCTCCAGCATGCTGGCCG